>NZ_FNOS01000010.1 GCF_900107115.1 Salimicrobium album | reverse complement strand
AGGCAGACGGACAGTCAAAAAGTGCTCTTTCTTTTTTGCCGGGCCGGACTGCCTGGGTCCCAAGTTTCTGGTCAGTGGAACTGGATAAAGCTAAAAGCGGAACCAACCGGGAGAAGCGGGAACATAAGCAGAATCACCCGGGTTCGGCGGTTTTTCCGAAACGGGAGAGACTGCTTATGGACGAAGCTTCTGGTTGGTGCAACTGGATAAGCTAAAAGTGGAGCTGACCGTTCAGAAACGAAGGCGCAGGCAGACGGACAGTCAAAAAGTGCTCTTTCTTTTTTGCCGGGCCGGACTGCCTGGGTCCCAAGTTTCTGGTCAGCGGAACTGGATAAAGCTAAAAGTGGAACCAACCGGGAGAAGCCGGGGCGTAAGCAGGAAGAACCTTTGATCCGACTGCTTACGTCCTTTTTATTAAAAGATTTTTTATTGAGAGGAGATCCGCTATGCCGGAAGGACCAGAAATACGGAAAGCCGCTGATGCGGTGGAGAAAGCCCTGAAAGACAGGGAAGTCCTTGATATATCTTTCGCTTTTGAAACACTTGAAGGATACGAGGATATTTTAACCGGGGCGACCGTAACCGGTGTAGATACGAAAGGAAAAGCGATGCTTACCCGCTTTGACAATGGGTACACCATCTATTCCCACAACCAGCTGTATGGGAAATGGATGATCAGGAATGCCTACAACTACCCGAAGACGAACCGGCAGCTCCGACTGGCGATTCATAACGAAAAAAAGTCCGCTCTTTTATACAGTGCTTCGGACATCGAAGTGCTGAGAGACGAGGAAGTACCTGATCATCCTTTCATAAGAAAAGTCGGACCGGATATTTTATCCGAGACTGTGACGAAAGAACAGCTGAGAGAACGGTACACGAGCAAACGTTTCTTCAGACGGAGATGGACCACCCTGCTTCTGGACCAGTCTTTCGTAGCCGGTATCGGAAACTACTTACGGAGCGAAATCCTTTTTCTCGCAGGTATCCACCCTTCCCTGAGACCCACAGACTCCACGCCACAGCAGATAGCGAAAGCGGCAGAGGCTACGATTACCCTTATGGAACAATCCTACCGCTACAAAGGAATCACCGTCGATCCAGATATTGCAGAACGGATGAAAGCAGAAGGAAAAACAAGAACCCAGTACCGGCACTGGGTTTTCCGGCGCTCGTTTCAGCCCTGCCACATATGCCGGACGAAAATAGAGAAAATAGAAGCCGGCAACCGCCGATTGTACTACTGCCCCACGTGCCAGGCGCTTTAATATTGAAAAGTTTCCCTATTTCTTCATGTTTAACTTTGGAATTTCAGGGATATATTGTCTCCAATACCAGAAAAGGAGTGAGATACCAACATGAGAGCAGTAACGTTCCAGGGTAAAGAAAATATGCAGGTAAAAGATGTACAGGCTCCTTCCATACAAGAACCGAGCGACATGATCGTGAAAATAACAGCGAGCGGAGTGTGCGGCTCCGACTTACACCTTTATAAAGGCGGACTTAAGCCCGAACAGGACTACGTGGTCGGACACGAGCCGATGGGTATCGTAGAAGAAGTCGACCCTGAAGTGAAAAACCTGAAAAAAGGCGACAGAGTCGTGATTCCGTTCAACATCGGATGCGGGGAATGTTTCTTCTGTAAGAACCAGATGGAGAGCCAGTGTGACGAATCCAACCCGCACGGCGAACCGGGCGGTCTTTTCGGATTTACGGAAATGTTCGGGAACTTCCCCGGCGGCCAGGCGGAGTACCTTCGCGTTCCGTATGCTGATTTCACTTCCTTTAAAGTTCCGGAGAACAGCGAACTGGAAGATGAAAGCGTCCTCTTCCTCTCCGATGTAATGCCGACAGCTTACTGGAGTGTGGAAAACAGCGGGGTGAAAAAAGGAGATACCGTCATCATTCTCGGAAGCGGACCGATCGGCCTCATGGCTCAGAAGTTCGCCCGCATGAAAGGGGCAGCACGCGTCATCGCCGTCGATCAGGTCGATCATCGCCTCAGTCATGCCGAGAAGACGAATAACGTGGAAACTTATAACTTCTCCAATAATCCGGACATCGGCTCCCTCCTTCATGAAAACACCAAAGGCGGAGCTGACGTCGTCATCGACTGTGTCGGCATGGACGGAACGGTACCGAAAGGGGAGAAATTCGGTTCCGATGAAGATAACCAGTTCGGAACGATCCACCCGATTATCACAGCTTCCCAGGCTGTACGGAAGTTCGGAGTCGTCCAGCTTACCGGCGTATACGGTACAGACGCCAACGCCTTCCCGCTTGGTGATTGCTTCAGCCGGAACGTTTCCCTGACAATGGGTCAGGCGCCTGTCATCCACCTGATGCCGAAGCTGTATGACATGGTCGAGAACAATGAACTGGATCCGACCGATATCATCACCCACAGCCTTCCTCTTGAGGATGCGGCCAAAGGGTACGATATTTTCGATAAAAAAGAAGACGGCAACATTAAAGTCGTTCTGAAACCATAACGAAAAAAATCCCTCTTCCAACAGGAAGGGGGATTTTTCGTCTGTTTTTCAGGAAAGAGGAACTTTATTCGGAGTTCCTGCTTTTCTCGGGTATTTACCGGGGGTTTTCCGGCGCTTTTCAATGCGTATAATACTTCTCTCCGCTCCGTCTTCCGGAAGCGTGAAGCTGTGCACATCCTTCGTCTCTCCGCCTAGGATAGAAATGGCGGATTCTGCTGTGTCCATCTCTTCCTGGGCGTTCGGCCCTTTCATGGCGATGAGGAACCCGCCTTTTTTCACAAGCGGCAGGCACAGTTCACTCAGCACAGACATCCGGGCGACAGCACGTCCGAGGACGAGATCATACTTTTCCCGGAATTTACCGTTCTTGCCGAAATTCTCGGCGCGGTCGTGATAGAAAGCCACATCGTTCAACTCAAGCTCCGTAGCTAAATGGTTTAGGAAACCGATTCTCTTTTTCAAGGAATCGACGATCGTAACCTTCAGTTCCGGAAACACGATTTTCAGCGGAAGACTTGGAAAACCTGCCCCCGCCCCGACATCACAGATGCGGAGCGGGCCGGAGAAGTCATGGTAAAAGGCAGCCGTCAGAGAATCATAGAAATGTTTCTCATACACTTCCCCTTTTTCAGTAATAGCGGTCAGGTTCATTTTTTCATTCCACTCGACAAGCATTTCCCAATATTTTTCGAACTGATCGAGCTGTTTCTCCGTAAGCTCGATTCCCTGTTCTTTCAATTTGTTTTGAAAAGTAGAAATATCCATATCTTACGTCCTTCCTCAGCCGGAAACCCGGGCTACATTTCCCTGTTCGATGTAGACAAGCAGAATCGATATATCAGCCGGATTCACACCGGAAACCCTCGAGGCCTGGCCGACAGAGAGCGGCTGTACGGCTTTCAAACGGTCTGCCGCTTCGGAAGCGAGACCCTGAATAGCATCGTAGTCGATGTCGTCCGGTATTTTTTTGGATTCCATATTTCTCATCTTCTCGATCTGTTCCAGAGATTTTTTAATATAACCGGAATATTTGATCTGAATCTCTACCTGTTCTTTTTCATCCGCTGTCAGAGCAATGTCGGAAGGAGTGAGACGTTCGATATAGCTGTAGTCGATTTCAGGCCGGCGCAGAAGGTCACTCGCCCGTACAGCTTCTTTCAGAGGCGTCGTACCCGATTCCTTCACGATGTCCTGCACGTCTTCCGTAGCCTTGACGATTTCATTTTCGAGACGTTTCTTCTCTTCTTCAATCTTGCGGCGTTTCTCTGTGAAACGATTATAGCGCTCTTCCGGAATGAGGCCGAGCTCGTATCCTTTTTCCGTAAGGCGGAGATCCGCGTTATCGTGACGAAGCATGAGACGGAACTCGGCACGGGAAGTAAGGAGACGGTACGGTTCTCTTGTACCTTTCGTGACCAGATCATCGATCATAACTCCGATATATCCTTCGGAACGATCGAGAATCAACGGTTCCAGATTAAGCGTTTTGGCAGCAGCGTTGATCCCTGCCATCAGTCCCTGACCGGCCGCTTCTTCATACCCGGAAGTCCCGTTGATCTGACCGGCTGTAAACAGCCCGTCAATCTGTTTCGTTTCAAGGCTCGGCCACAGCTGTGTCGGCACGACAGAATCGTACTCGATCGCATAGCCGGCCCGCATAATTTCTGCGTTTTCGAGTCCCGGTACTGTTTCCATCATCTGCTTCTGCACGTATTCCGGAAGAGAAGTGGACAGCCCCTGGACGTACACCTCTTCCGTGTCCCGGCCTTCCGGTTCCAGGAAGATCTGGTGACGTGGCTTGTCGTTGAAGCGCACGACTTTATCTTCAATGGATGGGCAGTAACGAGGCCCTGTACCTTTGATCATTCCCGAATACATCGGGGACAGACCGAGGTTTTCGTTTATGACTTCGTGAGTCGTTTCATTCGTATACGTCAGCCAGCACGGAATCTGGTCGGTAATGAATTCGGTCGTTTCATAGGAGAACGAGCGCGGTTCCGTTTCCCCGGGCTGAATCTCCGTTTTCGAGTAATCGATCGTATGGCTGTTTACGCGCATCGGCGTTCCGGTCTTGAACCGTACCATTTCGATACCCAGTTCTTCGAGCTGCTCGGAAAGCGTGACGGTCGGACGCTGGTTGTTCGGTCCGCTTTCATAAGACAGATCACCGATGATGACGCGTCCTCTCATAAACGTACCGGTTGTCACGATGACGCTCGGAGCATAGTATGCCGCTTTCGTTTCCGTTACGACTCCTTTGACCTGGTCGTCCTCCACAAGAATCTTCTCCACCATTCCCTGACGGAGGGTAAGATTGTCCTGGTTTTCAAGCAGACGTTTCATCTCTTTCAGATAAAGAGGTTTGTCCGCCTGGGCACGCAAAGCGCGTACGGCCGGTCCTTTTCTTGTATTCAACAGACGCATCTGGATATGGGTCTTATCGATGACACGACCCATCAGCCCTCCGAGAGCATCCACTTCACGTACCACGATTCCTTTGGCGGGACCGCCGATCGAAGGATTACACGGCATGAACGCAATCATATCCAGATTCAGACTGAGCATGAGCGTCTTCGCGCCGCGCCGCGCGGAAGCTGCAGCCGCTTCGACTCCGGCATGACCGGCTCCTATAACAATAACGTCGTAATGACCTGCATCATAAGTCATTCGAGATCTCTCCTTTAAAATTTTATTTCCCTAAGCAGAACTGCGAGAATAATTCATCAATAAGACTTTCTCCGACAGTGTCACCGACAATTTCACCAAGCAGTTCCCACGTTCTCGTCACATCGATCTGAACGACGTCGATCGGCACTCCCATTTCCATACCTTCGCGCGCATCTTCCAGTGCCTGTTTGGACTGCTTCAAAAGCTGAACGTGCCGTACGTTCGATACGTACGTCATATCTCCGCTGTCGATTTCTCCTTCAAAGAATGTGGAAGAGATCGCGTTCTCAAGCTGATCGATCCCCTCTTCCTGAATGAGGGAAGTGGAAATGACCGGGTTGTCCCCGGCTAATTCTTTCACACGTTCTATATCTATATTCTGTTCAAGATCCGTCTTGTTCAGCAATACAATCATGTTCATATCGCGAGCCGCTTCAAAAAGCTTCACGTCTTCTTCCGTAAGCTCGTCTCCATAGTTTAACACAAGTAGAATGAGATCCGCTTCCGTCAGCACCTGACGCGAGCGCTCTACTCCGATCCGTTCGACGATGTCCTCGGTTTCCCGGATGCCGGCTGTATCCACCAGTCTGAGCGGCACTCCTCTCACGTTTACATATTCCTCGATCACGTCCCGCGTCGTCCCCGGAACTTCGGTGACAATCGCTTTGTTTTCATGGACGAGCGTGTTCATCAGTGATGACTTCCCGACGTTCGGACGGCCGATGATAGCCGTAGCCAGGCCTTCGCGCAGAATCTTCCCCTGCTTTGCCGTCTGCAGAAGATTTTCGATCTCATCACGGACTTCCGCCGTTTTCTCCTGCATGATGTCGTTCGTCATTTCCTCGACGTCATCATACTCCGGATAGTCGATATTCACTTCCACCTGGGCAAGTGTTTCCAGAAGTTTCTGTCGCAGATTCTGGATCAGACCGGACAACCGGCCGTCCATCTGCTTCAACGCCACGTTCATCGCTCTGTCCGTTTTGGCACGGATAAGGTCCATGACTGCTTCCGCCTGCGACAAGTCGATTCGTCCGTTCAGAAAAGCACGTTTCGTGAATTCTCCGGGCTCGGCAAGTCTCGCTCCCTGAGCCAGAACGATTTCAAGGACACGGTTCACGGACACGAGCCCGCCGTGACAGTTGATCTCAACGATATCTTCCCGGGTGAAGGTTTTCGGTGCACGCATGACCGACGCCATCACTTCTTCCGCTATTTCACCCGTTTCCGGGTCCAGTAATTTTCCATAGTGCATCGTATGAGAATCGACAGTCGTCAAATCTTTCCCCTGGAACAGTTCATTCGCTCTGGAAACTGCATCATCCCCGCTCAGGCGGACAATCGCAATCGCTCCTTCTCCTGTCGGGGTAGAAATAGCCGCAATCGTATCGGTATCCATACATCGCACCTCCTTCTTTATTGAAATATCCACATGTGGATAAGTTTATCGTTAATAACTAACAGTTAAGATTAGCATGATTTGGGGATAAATATCAAGTTCCTGCTTCACAGCTTAAAAGAATCTCCCGGGGCTTCAGGAGGACCCGGATTATCGTGACCTTCAGGGGGTTTTCCAGTCTTTAAACGTCACGTTTCCCACTTTATCGTTACCTTCCGGCTGTACAATGATGCACAGACGTCACGTTTCCTGCGTAATCGTTACCTTCACCCGAAGTGCCAAGCTCCGAAAGTCACGAAAAAGCCGGAAGGCAAAAAACCTTTTTTCCGCATACAAAAACCCGCCAGGGAAGCCTGGCGGGAAAAGGGTTGCAGCTATTCTATTGCACAGGGCGGATAACGACGGAGCGGTTCGGATCTTTTCCGGCCGAATCCGTCTCTACCCGTCTGTTTCTCTGGAGAGCCGCATGAATGATTTTCCGTTCGTAGGAAGGCATAGGTTCTAGTTTCACCTGCTGCTGTCTCACGAGCGCCTGTTCTGCCTTACGCTCAGCCAGCTGCTTCAGCGTCTCGCGACGACGTTCCCGGTAACCTTCTGCATCGAGGGTGACACTCATGAGCTGTTCAGCCGAATTGTTTACAGCCATCTGAGTCAGGTACTGCAGGGCATTCAGTGTCTGCCCGCGTTTTCCGATCAGTCTGGCTATGTCTTCCCCGGAAATATCGGCATAGATTTCCCGGTTCTTTCTTTTCGTATCGACGCTCACAGTAAGTCCCATCTGAGCTGCTACGTTCTGAATGTAGGCGACTGTTTCTTCTTCCAGATCTTTTTTCTTCGTCACTTTGACAATGGACGGTTTTGCTCCGAATCCAAGAAAACCTTTTCTGCCTTCATCCAGTATCTCCACATCAACCCGGTCCTCTGTTGTCCGAAGTTCGGCCAGGGCAGAGTCGACCGCTTCTTTCACTGATGAGCCTGTAGCAGTCATTTGCTTCACTGATTTGCGCCTCCTGTCGATTTGTTCATCATCGGTTTACGTATAAATATCGTCTGTAAAATCATGAACACGTTACCCACGATCCAGTAGAGAGCAAGGGCGGACGGGAAGAAGAATGCGAATGTACCGATCATCAGCGGCATGATGTAAAGCATCATCTGCATCTGAGGGTTCGCACCTGCTGCTCCCGACATGCCTGCCATCATCAGCTTCTGCTGAAGGAACGTAGTGGCAGCTGTCAATATAGCGAGAAACGGATCCGGAGAACCGAGTTCGAGCCACATGAAGTTATGTGTCTGTATTTCGGGTGTTCTCATAATTGCGTGATAGAAACCGATCAGTATCGGCATCTGAACGATGATAGGCAGACATCCGGCCAGCGGGTTGACACCGTTCTGCTGGAAAAGATTCATCGTTTCCTGCTGCAGCTTCTGCTGCGTCTGAGCATCTTTCGAACTGTATTTCTGTCTTAATTCCTGCAGTTGAGGCTGAATATCCTGCATCGATTTCGAACTTTTCAACTGTTTAACGTTCAACGGCAACAAGACCAGACGAATGATGATCGTCACCGTAATGATTGCCAATCCATAACTTCCGCTTAAGAAATCAGCGAAAAACAACAACGTCTGTGATAACGGCCAGACTACGAATTCATTCCAGAATCCGGTACTATCCGCAGAAACATCCTGATTAATCTGCGTACACCCGGAAAGGAATAGCAGTACTCCCGCCATTGCGAGCAATATGCTCAGCTTTTTACGCAACGTTCCTTCCTCCTTACTGAAACTTCATATTTCCTTTTTCATACTAGCACTTATTAAGGAATCATTCCATGAACATTTTATTTCAATTTCTTTTTCAAAACACCGGAACGCCTGCAGACGTGCTGAAGACTTTGCTTCAGTTCGTGGTACTCCATCGTGTTCACCGGTTTTCTGGCAATCACTACGTAGTCATATTCCTGATGAAGGTCCTCTTCCATCTCCTGAAAAGCCTGACGCAGGTACCTCTTCACTTTATTTCTCATTACAGCATTGCCTATCCGCTTACTCACGGATAGTCCAATCCGGAAATGAGGCTGATCTTTTTTATAATAATAAAGAACCAGCTGCCTGTTGGCAAAAGATTTCCCTTTTTTGAAGACCGTCTGAAATTCTTTGTTTTTTTTGATTCTGTATGCTTTCTGCACAGTTCTCACAACCTCTTATCTGCATTAAAAAAGTTCTGTCCCAAAGGCCGGAGAACACCAGGTGGCGATCATCACTCCGACACGAATGGCAGAACCTAGAAAAAAAACCACTGATTACTTCAGTGGTCTTATGCGGATAACGTTTTTCTTCCTTTACGACGACGACGAGCAAGAACTTTTCTGCCGTTCTTCGTGCTCATACGTGTACGGAATCCGTGTACTTTTTTGCGCTTACGATTATTTGGTTGAAATGTACGTTTCATTATATACACACCTCCTGATGGGATTTACATGTTGTTTCTCATGTCATAGGCAGTCCTAATCATTATAATCATATTTAAAAAATGATGTCAATTACTAATTTAAGGGGAGTTCTTTTTTCAGAGGTGTCTTACAACAGCATCTGTACTACAACAACCAAAAAAATAAGCTGTCCACCTCCAGTGTGCACAACATTTTCAGTTCTCGTTTCTATCCACAGCACTAATCTACAGGTTAACCACAAAATATGGTGGTGTGGATATGTTTTTTCCTCAAGCTGTAGAAATTGTGGATAAGTTCCTGTGATTCATTGCAAGACTGCGATTTATTTGATATTATATTTGTGTTTAACAGTGAAATTAATTCCTGCCCGATTTTATATTATCCACAGCTTGTGGGTAATGTGTGGATAGTTTTTCACAGGGGTGTAGACATACTTATACACAAAGGTGTGGATAATGGGTAAAAAACGACTGAGTCCTTTATTCATACCCTATCGTACATCCACAACAGTTTAAAAGACATTTTTTATGTTAAAGCGAAAAATTATAGCTTTTTGTTATGTAAAACGAACAAAAAGCTTTTCTTTATTGGAACAGGAAAGGGGTGAAAGGGTTGGAAAATATCCATGAGTTATGGAATGCCACTCTGGAGCAGATGAAAGAGAAAATCAGCAAACCGAGCTTTGAGACCTGGCTGAAAGCGACGAAAGCTCACTCTCTCGACGAAGATACGCTCACCATCATAGCTCCGAATGAATTCGCGAGGGACTGGCTCGAGAACCAGTATCAGAAATTAATAAAAGAAACATTGATCGAAGTGACGGGATCGGAACTGAAAACGAAATTCATCATCCCGGAAACGAAAGAGGAGTCTCTCGAAGACGTAAAACTCTCCTCCAAACCTCCGGATCTTAAAGACGGGGAAGAATCTCCGACGAGCATGCTGAATTCCAAATATACGTTCGACACGTTCGTCATCGGAAGCGGGAACCGGTTCGCTCACGCAGCCTCTCTGGCCGTTGCAGAAGCTCCGGCAAGGGCTTATAACCCCCTGTTCATCTACGGGGGCGTCGGGCTTGGCAAAACCCACCTGATGCACGCGATCGGGCATTACGTACTGGATCACAACCCGAATGCGAAAGTCGTATATATTACATCCGAAAAATTCACGAATGAATTCATTAACTCGATCCGTGATAACAAAGCCGTGAATTTCCGAAACAAATACCGGAGCGTGGACGTTCTTCTTATAGACGACATCCAGTTCCTTGCGGGGAAAGAACAGACCCAGGAAGAGTTCTTCCATACATTCAATACTCTTCATGAAGAAAGCAAACAGATCGTCATTTCAAGTGACCGTCCCCCGAAAGAGATACCGACGCTCGAAGACAGGCTCCGCTCCCGCTTTGAGTGGGGACTGATTACGGATATCACACCGCCGGATCTTGAGACGAGAATTGCGATCCTCAGAAAAAAAGCTAAAGCGGAAGGACTCGAGATCCCGAATGAGGTCATGCTTTATATCGCCAACCAGATCGATACCAACATCCGTGAACTCGAAGGAGCACTGATCAGAGTGGTGGCCTATTCCTCCCTGATCAATCGGGATATCAACGCTTCCCTGGCGGCAGAAGCTCTGAAGGACATTATTCCGAACAAGAAACCGAAAGTCATTACGATCGGTGATATACAGGAAGTCGTTGCTGAGAAATTCAACATCCGCATGGAAGATTTTCCTGCGAAAAAACGGACGAAATCCGTAGCGTTCCCCCGTCAGGTTGCCATGTATTTATCGAGGGAGCTCACTGATGCCTCCCTTCCTAAAATCGGGGAAGAATTCGGGGGACGCGATCATACGACAGTCATTCATGCCCATGAAAAGATTACGAATATGCTGAGTAATGATCAGCAGCTTCACAGGGAACTCGATGAGATTACAGAACAGTTGAAAACGTAGAGCCTGGGTATAGTGTGAATAACAGGTACACATTCGCACACAGGTTATACACATGTGGATAATTATATGTGTCATGAGATAATTACAGTTATCCACAAATCCACACGCCCTATTACTATTACTACTATTTTTTTAATAATAATAATTAATATATTCACTTTAGGAGGACTCATGAATGAAATTCGCTATTCAGCGTGATCAACTGATGGAAAGTGTCCAGGATGTAATGAAAGCCATATCTTCCCGTACGGCAATTCCGATTCTTACAGGAATGAAACTGGAAGCTACGACAGAAGGAGTAAAACTTACGGGGAGTGACTCCGACATCTCCATCGAATCTTTCATACCCGCCGAGGAAGACGGAACGGTCCATATCGAAAACATTGAACCGGGAAGCATCGTTCTACAGGCAAAGTACTTTCCTGATATCGTACGTAAAGTTCCGGATAATACCGTGGAAATAGAAAGCGATCATACGAAAAACGTAACGATCCGTTCCGGAAGTGCAGAATTTCACCTGAATGGCCAGGACGCCGAAGAATACCCGTCTCTTCCGCAACTGCGTACGGAAAACAGTTTCGATATGCCTACGGATCTTCTGAAAAGATTAATCAAACAGACCGGATTCGCCGTTTCCACTTCCGAGACCCGACCGATTCTGACAGGAGTGCACGTGAGTACGGAAGAAGAGAATCTTCAGTTCGTAGCAACCGACAGCCACCGTCTCGCTTCAAGAAAAATCAGCCTGGAAACGGAAGAAACGTTGAACCTTCCTTCCGTCGTCATCCCCGGGAAGAGTCTCAGTGAACTGAACAAAATTCTCGATGATACGGGAGACTCGGTACAGATCAGCATTACGGATAACCAGATCCTCTTCCGGACAAAACATTTATATTTCCTGTCACGTCTTCTCGAAGGTAACTATCCGGAGACATCCCGTCTTATTCCGAACGAAAGCAAAACGACGGTACTTATCGATTCCAAAGAACTGCTTCAATCCGTGGATCGTGCTTCTTTGCTGGCTAAAGAAAACAGAAACAACGTCGTACGTCTGCTTACGAAAGAAAACAACCAGATTGAAATTCACGGAAATTCTCCGGAAGTCGGTAACGTAACGGAAGAAGTGACGGCTGACACAATAGACGGCGAAGAACTGAAAATATCGTTCAGCGCCAAATACATGATGGATGCCCTTAGGGCGATCGATGCAACTCAGGTGAAAATATCTTTTACAGGAGCGATGCGGCCGTTCCTGATCACTCCCGTTGACGACGCTTCCATACTTCAGCTCATCCTGCCGGTCCGTACGTATTAATTACGTGTAACGTGAGAAAGAGTTATCCACTGTGGATAACTCTTTTTTAGGTTTTGATCTGAAAGGGACTTTAACCGGTTGTGACGGGTTTCTTGACCGCTCCGGAAACTTTTCTCTCCTCCCCGATAAAGTAAGGCCCTTTCCTTTTCATAACCCCTTATCTTTAGTAAAATAGATAAATAGATACTACTTAGAGAATAAAGGTGACGGAGATGAGCGAAAAAATTGAAATAACGACCGAGCAGATCCAGCTTGGGCAATTCCTCAAATTGGCGAACGTTGCAGAATCGGGCGGGATGGTGAAAATGCTTCTTTCCGAATTTGAAGTACTGGTAAACGGTGAACCCGAATCCAGACGGGGCCGGAAGCTCCGGATTGGTGACGTCGTTGAAATTGAGGAGTTCGGAGCATACGAAGTCGTCTCCGAACAGTAGATGGAGAAGCGATCTGATGCATATTAAAGACATAGCCCTGACTACTTACAGAAATTACGACAGACTTGCTCTCGAGTTCGACGACACGATCAACGTCATCATCGGAGAAAATGCTCAGGGGAAGACGAATTTGATGGAATCGATTTATTTACTCGCTTTCACGAAATCACATCGTACTCCGAGGGATAAAGAACTCATACAGTGGGACGCGGAGTATGCTAAAATAAAAGGTACGATTATAAAACGGAACAGCCGTTTTCCGATGGAAATCGTCCTCTCCAAAAAAGGGAAGAAAGCGAAACTGAATCATATCGAGCAGAGGCGGCTCAGTGATTACATCGGTGCCCTTAATGTCGTCATGTTCGCACCTGAAGACCTGAACCTCGTAAAGGGGAATCCGCAGGTGCGCCGCCGTTTCATAGACATGGAAATCGGACAGATCCAGCCGAGGTATATTTATCACCTGGGTCAGTATCAGAAAGTTCTGAGACAGCGGAACCATCTTCTGAAAGACCTGCAGCGCCGTCGCAATGAAGATGCGACCATGCTGCACGTACTTACCGAACAGCTTATCGAACATGCAGCGATTATCGTGGAGCGGCGCTTCCAGTTTCTGAATCTTTTGAGAGAATGGGCAGCTCCGATCCACCGGGGCATCAGCCGGGAACTGGAGAAACTTGAGATTTTCTACAGACCGAGTCTTGATGTGTCGGAGGATATGGATCTTGACGCTATCAAAGAAAGTTATATAGCAAAATTCCACGGGATCGAAACGAAAGAGATTGAAAGAGGGACGACCCTCGCCGGACCTCACAGGGACGATCTCGTCTTTTATGTGAACGGCAGAGACGTCCAGACATACGGCTCCCAGGGACAGCAGAGGACGACTGCCCTTTCCCTGAAACTGGCCGAAATAGAACTGATCAATAAAGAAACCGGAGAGTACCCGGTTCTGCTGCTTGATGATGTCCTCAGTGAACTGGATGACTACCGGCAGTCTCATCTGCTCCATACGATTCGTGGAAAAGTCCAGACGTTCGTCTCGACGACGAGTATCGACGGTATCGAACACGAAGCACTGCAGGAAGCGGAACTTTTTTATATCGAAGAAGGAATAAGAAAGAAATGAGGTGTCCTATTGTTCATTCATATAGGTGAAGGCAACATAGTGAAATCCGAAGAGGTCGTAGCCATCATTGACTGCGAACTGCTCAGTTCTTCCACCATTACGGAAGAGATGGTCTTCAACAGAAGAAAAGAAAAGCAGGTGGTGGAGACGGAGGGGTATGAGCCGAAAGCGATGGTTGTTACGGAAGAGGTGCTCTATTTCAGTCCCCTTTCTGTAGCCACCCTGAAAAAGCGTGGAAAAATGCAGAACACCCTGGATAAACTGGATGACTATTCGGAAGAGATGGAAGAAGCGCTTGATAAATAATCAAAAGAAACAAGGACTGTGGGTGAAACTATGAGTGAAGAGATTCAAAGAGGTAAAGAACAGGCGTATGATGAGAATCAGATTCAGGTGCTCGAAGGTCTGGAAGCGGTACGTAAACGTCCGGGTATGTATATAGGCTCGACGAACGAAAAGGGTCTCCATCACCTGGTGTGGGAAATAGTCGATAACAGTATTGATGAAGCGATGGCCGGCCACTGTGACCATATCCAGGTGGTTATCGAAGAAGATAACAGTATTACGGTTATGGATAACGGGCGCGGTATTCCCGTCGGTATCCAGGAAAAGACCGGACGTCCGGCCGTTGAGGTGATCATGACCGTTCTTCACGCCGGCGGTAAGTTCGGCGGCGGCGGTTACAAAGTCTCGGGCGGTCTGCACGGCGTCGGAGCTTCTGTAGTGAACGCTCTTTCCGATTATCTCGAAGTACACGTGCACCGGGACGGTAAACTGTATCATCAGGATTTCCGCCACGGCGTCCCGCAAAAAGACGTCGAAGAAATCGATACGACGGATAAGACCGGAACACAGATTCATTTCAAACCGGACCCTGAGATCTTCAAAGAAGGTCAGGAATATGATTTCGAAACGCTCACGACGCGTCTCAGAGAACTTGCGTTTCTGAACCGCGGTCTGACTATTACGGTGGAAGACAAGCGTGAAGAGCACGGCAACGGGAAGAAGGAGTTTTACTACGAAGGCGGTATCATTTCGTACGTGGAACACTTGAACAGCAGCCGGGAAGTTCTTCATGAACCGATTTATGCCGAAGCGGAGCAGGACGGAATTTCCATCGAACTGGCGCTTCAGTACAACGACGGCTTCGCCAGTAATATTTATTCCTACGCCAACAATATTCACACTTATGAAGGCGGAACGCACGAATCCGGATTCAAAACGGGGCTGACCCGGGTCATCAACGACTACGCCCGGAAAAACAGCATGTTCCGGGAAAACGACCCGAATCTGACCGGGGATGATGTAAGAGAAGGACTGACCGTCATCATCTCGATCAAACATCCCAATCCTCAGTTCGAAGGTCAGACGAAGACGAAGCTTGGAAACAGTGAAGCCCGTACGGTTACGGATGCGCTGTTTTCCGAAAACTTCAGTAAATTCCTGCTGGAAAACCCGAACGTTGCTAAAATCATCGTCGAAAAAGGCCTGATGGCTTCACGGGCAAGAATGGCAGCCAAGAAGGCGAGAGAGCTGACGAGAAGAAAGAGCGCTCTTGAGATCTCCAATCTTCCCGGGAAACTTTCCGACTGTGCTTCGAAAGACCCTTCCGAGTCCGAACTTTATATCGTGGAGGGGGACTCGGCCGGAGGATCGGCCAAACAGGGACGGGACCGTCACTTTCAGGCTATCCTTCCGCTGCGCGGTAAAATTCTGAACGTCGAGAAAGCACGTCTTGATAAAATCCTCTCCAACAACGAAGTGCGTACCATGATTACGGCACTCGGAAGCGGAGTGGGCGAAGAGTTCGACGTATCGAAGGCCCGCTATCACAAAGTCGTCATCATGACGGACGCAGACGTGGATGGTGCGCATATCCGGACCCTTCTCCTTACGTTCTTTTACCGATACATGAGACCGCTGCTTGAACATGGGTACGTCTATATCGCCCAGCCGCCGCTCTATCAGATCAAACAGAACAAAAAGGTGTATTACACGTTCTCCGACCAGGAACTGGAGGAGAAACTTTCCGAAATCCCGGCTACTCCGAAACCGGTGATCCAGCGTTATAAAGGTCTCGGTGAAATGAATCCGGAGCAGCTGTGGGAGACTACGATGAATCCTGAAGGCCGTACGATGCTCCAGGTCACTCTCGAGGATGCCATCGGAGCGGACGAAACATTCAGCATGCTGATGGGGGATGCGGTCGAACCGAGAAGGAATTTTATACAGGAAAATGCTCATTACGTTCAGAATCTGGACGTATAAGACGAAGGAAAGATAAGAGTTCGTTTCTCTAGGAGGTTTACAAAATGGTGGATCAGCCAGACAGTTCGCGCGTGCATGAAATAAATATAAGTAACGAGATGCGGACCTCATTTTTGGATTATGCAATGAGTGTCATCGTGGCGCGTGCCCTCCCGGACGTACGGGACGGTATGAAACCGGTACACAGACGTATTCTTTATGCCATGAACGATCTCGGCATTACTGCAGACAAAGCGTACAAGAAATCCGCCCGTATCGTCGGGGACGTCATCGGTAAGTATCACCCGCACGGGGATTCTGCCGTATATGAAGCGATGGTACGTATGGCTCAGGATTTCAGCTTCCGTTACGAGCTCGTGGACGGACACGGAAACTTCGGATCCGTCGACGGGGATTCTGCAGCCGCCATGCGTTACACCGAGGCACGTATGTCCAAGATTTCGATGGAAATGCTGCGCGATATACAGAAAGATACGATTGATTATCAGGAAAACTACGACGGCACGGAAAAAGAACCGGCCGTTCTGCCCGCCCGTTTTCCGAACTTTCTCGTGAACGGGGGAGCAGGTATTGCCGTAGGTATGGCCACAAACGTTCCTCCTCACCATCTCGGAGAAGTTATCGACGGTGTGCTGGCTCTGAGCCGGGACCGTGACATAACTGTTCAGGAACTGATGGAAAACTATATTTTCGGTCCGGACTTTCCGACATCGGGTCAAATTCTCGGACTGAGCGGAATACGTAAAGCCTACGAAACAGGAAAAGGTTCGATTTTAATACGGTCGAAGGTCGATATTGAAGAAAAACCCAACGGCAAGCATCACATTATCGTTACCGAACTTCCTTATCAGGTGAACAAAGCCCGGCTTGTTGAAAAGATTGCCGAACTTGCCCGTGATAAGAAGATAGACGGTATTACGGACTTGCGTGACGAATCGGACCGGGACGGCATGCGGATCGTCATCGAACTCAGAAAAGACGTGAATGCCAACGTCCTGCTGAATAACCTTTACAAAATGACAGCTCTCCAGACGTCCTTCGGCATCAATATGCTGGCGCTTGTCGACGGAAGACCCCAGGTTCTGAACCTGAAACAGTCACTGGAACACTATCTGGAACACCAGAAAGTGGTCATTCGCAGACGGACGGCTTATGAACTGAAGAAAGCTGAAGCGAGAGCCCACATTCTCGAAGGTCTTAAAGTGGCGCTCGATCACCTGGATGAAGTCATTACGCTTATAAGACAGTCACAGACGACAGAGGTTGCCCGCGAAGAACTGATGACCCGCTTCGAGCTTTCCGAGAAGCAGGCCCAGGCTATTCTTGATATGCGTCTGCAGCGTCTGACAGGGCTTGAACGCGAGAAGATCGATTCCGAGTACGATGATCTCGTTAAGAAAATCGAGGAATTAAAAGCGATTCTGGCCGACGAAGAACGCGTACTCGAAATCATCAGAGAAGAGCTTCTTGAACTGAAAGAGCGCTTCAGTGATGAACGCCGTACCGAAATTATCATGGGCGGTATGGAAATGATTGAAGATGAAGACCTTATTCCGGAGGAGACGATTGTCGTCACTCTTACTAATCAAGGGTACGTGAAGCGGCTTCCGGCCGACACATACCGGGCTCAGCGTCGCGGTGGCCGTGGCGTGCAGGGTATGGGTACGAATGACGAAGACTTCGTGGAACATCTGCTTTCGACCTCCACCCACAGTACAGTGCTCTTTTTCTCCAATAAAGGAAAAGTGTACAAGCTTAAAGGGTATGAGATTCCCGAATTCAGCAGAACGGCGAAAGGTCTTCCGATCATCAACCTTCTCAATATCGAAAATGATGAGTGGATCAACGACGTCATTGCCGTGGATAAATTCGAGGAGGACTGGTACTTCGTCTTTACTACGAGGCACGGAGTTACGAAACGGACCAGCCTTTCGAAATTCGCCAATATACGAAAAGGCGGCCTGATCGCTCTCAGCCTGCGTGAAAATGATGAACTCATTTCCGTACGCATGACGGACGGAGAAAAAGACATCATGATCGCCACCCAAAACGGGTACCTTATCCGGTTCCCTGAGACACAGATACGTTCTATGGGCCGTACAGCAGCCGGGGTCAAAGGTATTTCCCTGCGCAATGACGACCGGGTCGTATCGATGGAGCTTGTGGAAGACGACCGTGAAATCCTTACCGTTACGGATAAAGGGTTCGGTAAACGGACACCTGCTTCCGAATACCGGATAACGAACCGGGGCGGAAAAGGGATCCTTACCTGTAACCTCACCGAACGGAACGGAAAAGTCGTTTCCACGAAAGCGGTCACGGGAGAAGAGGACCTTATGATTATGACAGCCAGCGGCGTCCTTATCCGTATGGCAGCCGGCAGTGTGTCACGTACCGGGCGTAATACACAGGGCGTGCGTCTCATTCGTCTGCAGGACGGCGAAGAGGTGTCGACCGTAGCCCGTCTTGAAGCGATGAAAGAAGAGAAAGAGGAAGAGACAGAAGGCCTCTCTGAAGATTCGACGGAGAGCCTGGAGTAATAGTTTTATCCCCCCGCCGTTATAAACGGACGGGGGTTTTTCTTTTGTGACTGAAATAGCAGGAGAAGAAGTCGATAGTATAAGTAAAGGACCTTTCTTTAAAGTGGGCCGAATGCTTAGGAAGGCGGGAAAAAGATGCAGGTAAGCGTAAATGAACTGATACCGGGATGTATTTTGATCAAAGAAGTGGAAGGGAAAACTTCGCGTCCGCTCATACCGGAGAATACGGTGCTTCATCCGATACATATCAACGTTCTTCGTGCTTTCCGTATCCGGGAAGTGGAGATTTCCTCCAGGCTTTCGAGCGGGGAGACGTTTGAGGAAGCATCCGAACATTATGAACCGGAAGATATGGAGGCGACGGTGAACGAGGAGTTCAGGGAAGAATACTTGAGCGCGGTCCATCATCACAGACGTATGTTCACGAAATGGGGGAACCGCTCGGGCATCGATCTTCCGGAAATAAGGGAGTGGTTCCTCCCTTTGCTGTTCAAAGCATCCGAAGCCCGTCAGGAAATCCTGAGACTTCACCACTATTCCAGTGAAAACGACTATATCCACCACCACAGTGTAGCGATGGGCCTGATTGCAGGTTACCTCGGGCAGAGACTCGGTCTTGAGAAGGGGGAATGGATCCAGGTTGCTCTCGGCGGTCTGTTGAGTGATGGCGGTATGGCGCTTATTTCCCCGGAAATACTGAAGAAAAAGGGCTCTCTGAGCGCCGGGGAAATGGCTGAAGTCCGCCAGCACCCGGTGCATTCCTACCGGATGGTCGAGGATCTGACCGTTTTGAGCAAGAAAGTGAAATACGCCGTACTTCAGCATCACGAGCGGCTGGACGGGTCGGGGTACCCTCTCGCGGTTTCACAGAAAAAAATCCACTTCTACAGTCAGATCATCGCCGTAAGTGACGTGTACCATGCGATGACATCGGAGCGTCCCTACCGTAAAAAACAGTCTCCTTTCAAAGTGATCGAAGAAATCCAGAAAGAGCAGTTCGGCAAATACGATATGAGAGTGATCAAAATGCTCGTCGAAGATCTGGCCAGTATATCCGTAGGAACGACGGTGAAACTTTCCAACGAAGAACTGGCCACCATAGTGTTCGTCGATCCTTCAACTCCGGCTCATCCCATGGTGCAGCTGCAGCGCAGCCAGGTTTTGCTGTCTTTAAAAGACGAAGGACTGCACGTGGAGGAAGTTTATTGACGTCTTTATAACTTTTCAGGTTGAAAAACGACGGCGGATGTCTTATTGTAAATAACAATATATAAGATAGCTTCCTTCGGGAGGGAAAAGGAGAGAGAGACGTGCGCACAGATAAATTTCAAAAAGAATCACTCACATTCGATGATGTATTGCTGATGCCGAGAAAGTCGGAAGTATTGCCGAGGGACGTATCCTTAAGCGTTGATCTGACTTCCAGGCTGAAGCTGAACATTCCTGTAGTAAGTGCCGGCATGGACACGGTGACCGAAGCTTCGATGGCTATCGCGATGGCCCGCCAGGGGGGCCTCGGAGTCGTTCACAAAAATATGTCCATTGAAGAACAGGCGGAACAGGTGGATATGGTCAAACGCTCGGAGCGCGGGGTCATCACCAACCCTTTCTTCCTTACTCCGGAAAATCAGGTGTACGATGCCGAACATCTGATGGGCAAATATAGAATATCGGGCGTCCCTATCGTGGACAACGACACTTCAAGAAAACTGGTCGGCATCATTACGAACCGGGATATGCGTTTTGTGGAAGACTACTCCCTACGGATTTCCGAAGTGATGACCAGCGAAGATCTGATTACGGCTCCGGTAGGAACTACAATCGAAGAAGCGGGGCATACACTGCAGAAACATAAGATAGAGAAGCTCCCTCTTGTCGACGAGAACAACACGCTTAAAGGTCTGATCACTATTAAAGATATAGAAAAAGTGATTGAATTCCCGAATGCCGCAAAAGACGGACAGGGCCGCCTTCTTGCAGCAGCTGCCGTAGGCGTAACGGCTGATGCGATGACGCGCATCGGAAAACTGGTGGAAGCAGGCGTGGACGCTCTCGTCGTCGACACCGCTCACGGACACTCGGAAGGCGTGATGGAGCAGGTGAAGAGAATCCGTGCAGCTTATCCATCGGTTGATATCATCGCCGGAAACGTGGCTACAAAAGAAGCGACCCGCGATCTGATCGAAGCGGGCGTGGATGTCGTGAAAGTGGGGATCGGTCCCGGCTCTATCTGTACGACACGGGTCGTCTCCGGCGTGGGTGTACCTCAAATAACCGCTATCTACGACTGTGCCGAAGAAGCGGAAAAACACGGGGTGTCCATCATCGCTGACGGAGGAATCAAATACTCCGGGGAAATCGTGAAAGCTCTCGCTGCCGGCGGCTCCGCCGTTATGCTCGGCAGTCTGCTGGCCGGGGTGAAAGAGAGCCCGGGAGATACGGAAATTTTCCAGGGCCGTCAGTTTAAAGTATATCGCGGCATGGGATCGGTCGGAGCAATGGAAGCAGGATCGAAAGACCGCTATTTCCAGAGCGGAAGCGAAGCGAAGAAGCTCGTACCCGAAGGCATCGAAGGACGTATTCCTTTTAAAGGCCCGCTTGCCGACACCGTCCATCAGCTTCTCGGCGGTCTTCGTTCCGGTATGGGATACTGCGGCACGAAGACGATCCAGGAACTGCGAAACGATGCGTACTTTACGAGAATTACGGGGGCAGGCCTGCGCGAAAGCCATCCTCACGACGTTCAGATTACGAAAGAAGCACCGAACTACTCGGTATAACCGCCGGCGGAGGCCGGTCCAGACCATCACGGGAGAGGCTCTTCGATTTTTCGGAGAGCCTCTCCTTATTTTTGCGTAAATTTATTAATTTTTCATATTTTTACAGTCAGAAGGTACACCCGCGTCTATTTTTTTACAGGGGGGTGTGGTAAAATTGTAAAGCGTAAATTTATATACAGCGGAGGTCGAAAATAGTAATGCAAAGATGGAAAACAGCACTTATATTAACGTTACTCGTTATAACATCAACTCTTCTAGCTCCCGCGGACATTCTGGCACGGGAAGTGGAGACAGAAGCGGAATCAGCGATTCTTGTGGATGCTGATACGGGAGATATACTTTTTCAGAAAGAAGCGGAGCAGGCTCTGCCGCCGGCAAGTATGACGAAAATGATGACGGAGTATCTTGTGATGGAGGCGATTGAGGACGGAAGTATCAGCTGGGACACCACCACCCAGATCTCCGACTATCCTTACAGTATTTCGGCAGATCCCTCCTTTTCCGGAGTGGGGATGACCCAGAATAAGGACTACACTGTCCGTTCGCTTTATGAAGCGATGGCGATCAACTCCGATAACGCAGCCTCCATTGCTCTCGCAGAACTGATTGCAGGTTCCGAAGGGGAATTCGTCAAGATGATGAACGAAAAGGCGGAGCAACTGGGGATGGAAGACTATAAATTCGTCAACAGCACCGGCCTTGCCAACAGTGACCTGGGTGATCACGTGCCGGAGGGGACGGGTGCCGATGATAATAATCTCATGTCGGCGAAAGCGACCGCTACCCTTGCGTATCATCTGGTGAACGATTATCCGCAGGCACTGGACATCTCCGGCACACGTACAGCCGAGTTCGACGGTCAGACGATTCAGAACTGGAACTGGATGATCCCCGACATGCCGGGGTACCTTTCCAATTTCGGCTATGAAGGGGTCGACGGTCTGAAAACGGGATATACGGAGAAAGCCGGCAACACCTTTACCGGTACAGCTAAACAGGGAGACCAGCGGCTTATTTCCGTCGTTATGAAAACGGACAGCCGGGAAGCCCGTTTCCGGGAAACGGCCAAGTTATTCGATTACGGTTTCGATCAGTTTGAGACGAAGGAACTGTTTGCAGCCGGACACCAGAAGAAAGGTGAAAGTTCTGTTCCGGTATCAAAAGGAAAAGAGGACAATGTTTCCGTCGAAACGGGCAAAGCTCTTTCTGCGATGGTCAAACAGGGAGAGGAGGACTCCTATTCTCTTGAATACTCCCTGAAGGAAGAGGAACTTACGGCACCCGTCGAGTCCGGTCAGAAAGTCGGGGAAGCGAAACTGGTGTATGAAGGGGAAGGAAAGAAAGCCAACCTTGTCGAAGGAGGCGCCCCCTCCGTGCCGCTTGTGACTACGACCGGAGTGGAGAAGTCGAACTGGTTCATGCTCACTCTCGGAAATGTCGGGAACTTCTTCAGTGACATGTTCACAGGAGCCGTCGATACGGTCAAAAGCTGGTTTTGATTAATTTTCCGATAACGATGGTTGATAATGGTAGGATTGACGGGAAAAATGCGTTAAAATAGTAAAGAAAATTGTAGTAATCGATGGATATAGATACAGAACAGGGAGGAATCAACATGGCTCGAACAGGAACGAATGTTGTAAAAAGAGGTATGGCAGAAATGCAGAAAGGCGGCGTCATCATGGACGTCGTAAATGCGGAACAGGCGAAAATAGCCGAAGAGGCCGGAGCTGTTGCGGTTATGGCACTTGAACGCGTACCGTCCGACATCAGAGCGGCCGGAGGGGTTGCGAGAATGGCGGACCCTACGATCGTTGAGGAAGTGATGAACGCTGTTTCGATTCCTGTAATGGCAAAAGCGAGAATCGGTCACATCGCCGAGGCGCGTGTCCTCGAATCGATGGGCGTCGATTATATCGATGAAAGTGAAGTACTTACTCCTGCGGATGAAGTATTCCACATTAAAAAAGACGGCTATACGGTTCCATTCGTATGCGGCTGCCGTAATATCGGAGAAGCGACCCGCCGTATTGCGGAAGGTGCTTCCATGCTTCGTACGAAAGGGGAGCCGGGTACCGGTAATATTGTGGAAGCGGTCCGTCATATGCGTGAAGTCCAGGGACAGATCCGCCGTCTTCAGTCGATGGACGAAGACGAAGTGATGGTTTATGCAAAAGAGAACGGTGCACCTTACGATCTTCTGCTTGAGATCCGGGAAGAAGGCCGCCTTCCGGTCGTAAACTTCGCAGCGGGCGGTATCGCCACTCCTGCAGACGCAGCGCTTATGATGCAGCTTGGCGCGGACGGCGTATTCGTCGGATCCGGTATTTTCAAATCCGACCGTCCTAAAGAGTTTGCACGGGCCATCGTGGAAGCGACGACTCACTACGACGACTACAAGCTGATTGCTGAGATTTCCAAAGGTCTCGGTACCGCGATGAAAGGCGAAGAGATGAACGAAACGACCGACCGCATGCAGGAGCGCAGTGAATAAGTAAAGGAGAAATGCCTCATGACTACTATCGGTGTACTTGCTCTGCAGGGAGCCTTCCGGGAGCACATCCGCTCCGTGGAGGCTTCCGGAGCGACAGCGGTAATCATAAAACGTAAAGAACAGCTTGAGACGATCGATGGCCTTATCATCCCGGGCGGTGAGAGTACGACGATGCGCCGCCTCATCGATCAATACGGGTTTCTTGAGCCGATCCGCGCTTTTGCAAATGCAGGAAAGCCCGTTTTCGGCACCTGTGCCGGTCTGATTTTACTTGCCGGGGAAATCGACGGCTCTTATGACGCTCATCTCGGACTTATGGATATGAGTGTCCGTCGGAACGCTTTCGGAAGGCAGCGGGACAGTTTTGAAACCGATCTTGACATCAAAGGCGTGGCGGACGGATATAATGCCGTTTTCATACGGGCACCCTACATTGAACGGGTCGGGGAGAATACCGAAGTTCTGGCCACTTACGACGGTCACATCGTCGTAGCGCAGGAAGACCACCTTCTCGCCTGTTCTTTCCATCCGGAACTTACGAAAGACCACCGTCTTACTGCCCATTTCGTGAGTATGGTGGAAAATTCTAAGCGCACGCTTGCATCCTGAGCGGGAATGAGCTAATCTGTATAGTAAGTAAATAGAAAAAACGCGTTGAACGGAACAAGTATCATCAGCTTTTCTTCAAAGAGAGTCAGGGACCGGTGAAAACTGACAGAAAACTGATGAGAATCCATCCCGGAGCGTCTGGTGATGAGCCAGGACGGACCCTCCCCGTTACGGAGGTCGAGCCGGAAGAGCAGCTGCTCTTCAATCGGGGTGGTATCGCGGGAATTCAGACTCTCGTCCCTTTTTTATAAAGGGATGGGAGTCTTTTTTTAATGACTGATGTTATACATTAAACAGAGGAGGATGACATATGCTCGATTTAAAATATGTAAGACAGAATTTCGGGGAAGTGAAAGAGAAACTGCGGGAGCGGGGGGAAGACCTCTCGGAACTCGATTCCTTTGAGGAACTGGATACGAGACGAAGAGAACTGATCAGGGAAAGTGAAGAGTTGAAAGCGAAGCGGAACGAGGTATCCAAAGAAATTTCCCAGCTGAAAAAAGAAAAACAGGATGCCGACGAAAAAATAAAAGAAATGCAGGAAGTCGGGGAACGCATCAAAACGCTCGACGGGGAGCTTAAGGAAACGGAAGAGAGGCTGCAGACGATCCTTCTGTCCATTCCGAACATTCCGCACGAAAGTACGCCGGTCGGAAGTGATGAGGACGATAACGTTCTGACCCGTTCCTGGGGGGACATTACATCTTTCGGTTTCGAACCGAAAGCACACTGGGACCTGGCAGGAAACCTCGGTATTCTGGATTTCGAACGCGCCGCCAAAGTGACGGGGAGCCGCTTCGTTTTCTATAAAGGGGCAGGAGCAAGACTGGAGCGGGCCCTGCTGAACTTCATGATGGATCATCACGCGGATACGCACGGATATGAGGAAATGCTTCCTCCTCAAATCGTAAACCGTGATTCGATGACGGGTACAGGCCAGCTTCCGAAATTCGAAGAAGACGCGTTTAAACTTGAGGGCTGGGACTACTTCCTGATCCCTACCGCCGAAGTTCCGGTTACGAACTATCATCGTGACGAGATTCTGCCGATTGACGAGCTTCCGAAAAAACTGGTCGCCTTCAGTACGAACTTCCGTTCCGAAGCCGGTTCTGCCGGAAGGGACACGCGGGGACTTGTCCGCCAGCATCAGTTCAACAAAGTGGAACTCGTACAGCTGTCGAAACCGGAGGAATCCTATGAGCGGCTGGAGGAACTGACGGGACATGCGGAAAAGATTCTGCAGATGCTTGAACTGCCGTACCGGGTAATGAGCATGTGTACGGGAGATCTCGGGTTCACGGCTGCTAAGAAATACGACATCGAAGTCTGGATTCCGAGCTATGAAACGTACCGGGAAATCAGTTCCTGTTCCAACTTTGAAGCGTTCCAGGCCCGCCGCGCCGGCATACGTTTCCGCCGGGAGAAGAACGGCAAACCTGAATTCGTGCATACATTGAACGGTTCGGGGCTCGCTATCGGCCGTACGGTAGCAGCTATCCTCGAAAATTATCAGCAGGAGGATGGCACGGTCGTCATTCCTGAAGTTCTTCGTCCTTATATGGGCGGCAAAGAAGTCATCAAGTAACGGGTTGTGTGCATACGGCCGCCTTTTTCCTTTCTGAAGCACGGGCTCGTGTTCAGGGGGAGAAGGCGGTTTTTTATTTTCGGCGGCGAATTGCCGAAATTTTATTGACGCCTGCCGGGAGGCGTGGTATATTACTAATTGTCGGTCACACGGAGGAGTACCCAAGTCCGGCTGAAGGGAGCGGTCTTGAAAACCGCCAGGGGCTTTACGGCCCGCGGGGGTTCGAATCCCTCCTCCTCCGCCATATTTTAAAATAAACGCGCATATATATTCGGAGAAGTCCGGAAGTAATCGTTACTGTATACAGTAACGATTTTTTTGACAGGAATTTTCCGGTTTTCCCCGAATACGTATGTATAAACAAAAGACAGACCCTTCTCACAGTACTGGGCCTGCCTTCTCCGTAAATTATTAATCAGCTGCTTTTCCACAGCTTCTGTTCGATGTAGTCCAAGATCAAAGAGGTCACTTCCTGCGGATGACTGAGGTGAGGAGCATGCCCCTTTGCATCCAGCATGACGGATTCACTGTAAGGAAGGTGTTCCCGTAAATATTCACCGGCCGCAGGCGGGACGAGGGAGTCCTTTTTTGACTGAAGGAGCAGGGAAGGTACGGTGTTTTCTTTCAGTTTCTCCCGCATATCCAGCGTAAACGCCACTTCGGCAAAAGAACGGGTGACCTCCGGAGACTGATCGGCCAGCATCTCCTCCAGTTCTTCTTTCATTTTCGGTGCGTCTATCTCCTCAAGAAAAAGCTCGGCCATGTATTTCGACCATTTCCGGTAATCGCTGTCCATCATTTGGAGAAGCTTCTCCAGATCTTCTTCTTCAAGACCCCCCTTATAGCCGTCTTCATTAAGAAAACGGGGAGAAGCACCGAGCATGATGTTCGAGCGCAGAAGTTCGGGGCGTTCAAGCGCGATCTTCAGGCCGACCATGCCGCTGAAAGAGTGTCCGACGAAGATTGCATCCGTGAGAGCCATCTCTTCCATAATGCCGATGACGTCTTCTGCATAGCCGTCGACGGAACTGTAGCGCTCTTCGGAGTAGGAGCCCGCACTGGAGTTGCCGGAACCCGCGTAATCAAAAAGAATAACCTGATACATGTCGAAGAAACCGGGGATGACGTATTCCCATATATGCTGGTCACACCCGAAACCGTGGGCAAAAATGATCGGGGTCGTGCCGTTTCCGTATATCTGAACATTGTTGCGTTTTCTCATTTTCATGTTCCTATCATCCTTTGCTGTAAGAGAAATACTGTCTTTATTATCATTCTATCACAACGGACGACTATTACTTAACGGAGGGAGTGCGGATCATGAATCGGAAATATGTAATGGACGAATCGCCGGGGTATCAGCTTTTTCAGGCCTCCCGGGTAATGAACGCAAGACTGAATGAGAATTTCAAAAAAATCGGGCACACGTTGACGTATGAACAGTGGCAGATAATGAGCCGTCTGTACGGGAAAGAAGGACAGACGCAGCGGATGCTTGCCGTCTCCATTGAAAGAGACGAAGCCGGGACATCGAGACTGCTTGGAAGGATGGAGAAGGCCGGGTACATTTACCGTTACGTAAACCCGGAAGATAAGCGGAGGAATTACATTTACCCGACGGAATGGGCGAGACAGGAAGAAGAGAAGCTGAATCGGACGGCTCTGGATACAATCGACGAAGCCTGTGCGGGAATGACAGAGGAAGAAAAGCGCAGCGGACAGCTTTTTCTTGAAAAAATTCGAAATAATCTCGGAAGCAGTTGACACTCTCATTGAGAATTGATATCATTTACTTGTCATTGAGAATGATTATCATTTTTACAACTGCTTCTTTTTTTGTACTTATATTTGTCTAGACAAGGGTTTTTTTGTAAATAGAAGCAGGTTGGTTAGGAAGAATTGGATATGAAATGGTGGATTACGGGTTTTCTTTTAATATTTTTCTCGATTCTTTCCCTTTTTACCGGGGTGTCTGATTTATCGATCACGGATTTTTTTTCCTTAAGCGACGAACAGCAGGAAGTCCTGTTCGTCAGCCGAATTCCGAGGCTTGTCAGCCTTCTTATCGCCGGGATGAGTATGAGTATCGCCGGACTGATTATGCAGCAGCTCAGCCAGAATAAATTCGTCTCCCCGACGACAGCCGGTACGATGGATTCGGCAAGACTGGGGATTCTCGTCGGTATGCTGTTGTTCCCTTCGGCATCGATGATGGAGAAAATGCTGCTGGCTTTTCTTTTCGCTTTGGCCGGTACGTTCGTTTTCATGAAAATCCTCGATAAGATTAGATACAGAGACGCGGTCTTCATCCCTCTGGTCGGACTGATGTTCGGGAATATCATCGGTTCCGTTACGACGTTTCTCGCCTATCGTTTTGATCTCGTCCAAAGCATAGGGACGTGGCTTCACGGGGATTTCTCCATGCTGATCGAGGGCCGTTACGAACTTCTTTACTTAAGCCTTCCGGTAGTGATTCTCGCTTACATATTTGCACATCACTTCACTATCGCCGGGATGGGGGAAGACTTTGCTTCCAACTTAGGGCTCAGCTATCAGAAAGTTCTTTATCTGGGGCTCGGGCTTGTAGCACTGATTACAGCCTCCGTCGTACTTACAGCCGGGATGCTGCCGTTCCTCGGGCTGATTGTTCCGAATATCGTGACGATTTACCAGGGGGATCACTTAAGGAGCAGTATATGGCAGACGGCGGTGCTCGGGGCACTGTTCGTACTCGTATGTGACATCCTCGGGCGGGTTATCATCTACCCTTATGAAATATCCATCGGTCTGACTGTCGGAGTTCTCGGCAGTGGTATTTTCCTTTATTTACTGTTAAGGAGACGGTCGTATGGGCTATAACAAAAAACTGATCATATTACTGTCTCTGTCGGTTGCAAGCATTCTGCTGTTTGTTTTCTGGGATGTCGGAGGGCAGTGGGATTACGTCCTCCCGAGGCGCCTTGAGAAAGTGGCCGCGATTACGATGACCGGAGCGGCCATTGCAGCATCCACGGTCATCTTTCAGACCATTACGAATAACCGGATTCTCACACCGAGCCTGATTGGATTCGATTCTCTTTACGTTCTACTGCAGACGGCAATCGTCTTCCTGCTCGGAGGCGGAACGCTTGTGATGATGAACAATCACTTTCATTTCCTTCTGTCTGTCGGACTTATGGTCGTGTTTGCCCTTCTTCTGTTTCTGTTCATATTCAAAAGAGAAGGGAAGAATATTTACTTCCTGTTGCTCGTCGGCATTATTCTCGGAACATTTTTCAGCAGTATTTCGGAGTTCCTCCAGGTACTGATCGATCCGAACGAATTCCTCGTCGTGCAGGATAAGATGTTCGCAAGTTTCAACAATGCCAATACAGAGCTATTGCTTGTGGGAGGAATTCTGCTTCTCGCAGCTACGCTGTATCTGTTCAGGTATACGAAGTATCTGGATGTAATCTCTCTCGGTGAGGAAGAGGCGGTGAATCTCGGCGTCAATTATGACGCGGTGGTGAAACGCCTGCTCGGTGTAATAGCCGTATACGTTTCCGTCGCAACGGCACTTGTTGGTCCGATTACTTTTCTCGGGCTGATTGTGGCCAATGTCTCCCACGAAGTGTTCCGGACGTATCGTCATAAGTATCTTATCCCGGGAGCGATATTCGTAAGTATCTTCAGTCTGCTGCTCGGGCAGTGGTTCGTGGAACACGTCTTCACTTTTTCCACGACCATCAGTGTCATTGTGAACTTCGTCGGCGGTATTTATTTCATCTATCTGTTAGTAAAGGAGAATGACGTATGGTAGACGTAACGAATGTATCCAAGGCTTATAAAGAAGTGAAAGTGGTCGATGACGTATCCGTCCATATAAAGAAAGGTACGATCACCTCTTTTATCGGGGCGAACGGAGCTGGAAAAAGTACGCTTCTGTCGATGGTGAGCCGGCTCATTCCGAAAGACGAAGGTTCTGTACTCCTCGACGGCGAGGAAATCACTTCCTACGACAACAAAGAATTGGCCAAGCGGCTCTCCGTTCTGAAACAGTCGAATAATATCAAAGTGCGGATCACTGTCCGGGAACTGGTAAGCTTCGGACGTTTCCCCTACTCGCAGGGAAAGCTGAAAAAAGAAGATGAGAAACTGATTAATGAAGCGATTGAATACATGCAGCTCGAAGATTTCGAAGACCGCTTTCTCGATGAACTGAGCGGAGGACAGAAACAGCGGGCTTACATAGCGATGGTCATCGCCCAGGATACCGATTACATCCTTCTTGATGAACCGCTCAATAACCTGGATATGAAACATTCTAAACAGATTATGAAAGCACTCCGGCGCATGGTGGATGATCTCGGGAAGACGGTTGTAATCGTTATTCACGATATCAACTTCGCCTCCTGTTATTCCAATCACATCGTAGCGCTGAAAGACGGAAAGTGTGTGTACGAGGGGCATCCGGAAGAGATGATTACGAATAACGTGCTCCGTGAAGTTTACGATATGGAATTCAACGTGTGCAACATAGACGGCAACCGCATTTGTGTGTTTTTTACCTGAATAATAAAAAAGAATAAAGGAGAATGAATATGAAGAAATTGTTGATGACTCTCAGTGTGCTCGTAATGATGGTGCTCGCGGCCTGCGGAAGTTCGGAAGAAGAAGCCGGTGCCTCTTCCGGTGACGGGGAAGACAAGGAGAAGAGTAAAGAAACCGTTATGGTGGAGCACGAACTCGGAACGACGGAAGTGGAGAAGAATCCGGAGAACGTAGTCGTATTTGATTTCGGAGCGCTTGATACGCTCGATGCCCTCGGTATAGAAGCAGACGGTGTAGCGAAATCGAGTACCCTTCCCGATTATCTGTCGAAATATGAAGAAGATGATTATGAAAACGTTGGAAGTCTGAAAGAACCTGATTTCGAAAAAATCAATAGTATGGACCCCGGACTGATTGTTATCTCAGGTCGTCAGTCCGAGGCATACGAAGATCTCAGTGATATTGCTCCTACTGTTTATGTAGGTATGGATAACGAAAATTATATGGAATCATTCGAGAAGAATACTCAAACCCTTGCCAGAATTTTCGGTAAAACGGAAGAAGCTGACCAGAAGGTTTCGGCACTGAAAAAAGATATTGAGCAGATTAAAGAAGATATGCCGGAGGATAAGACTGGTCTCGTAACGCTTGCGACCGGTGGAAAAGTCAGTGCCTACGGACCCGGGTCACGTTTTGGGCTCGTCCACGATGTATTCGGAGTACCGGCGGCTGATAAAGAGATCGAAGCCTCCACTCATGGTATGAGTGTAACGTTTGAGTATATTGCGGAACAGGATCCTGACTATCTCTTCATTATCGACCGCGATAAGGTAGTCAGCGGTGAAGGGCAGGCGAAGGAATTGTATGATAACGATCTGGTCAACCAGACAGATGCTAAAAAAGTCTATTTGGATCCGGCAGTCTGGTATCTGTCCGGAGGCGGCTTAAGATCATTTGAAAAAATGGCCGAGGAAGTATCGGCCGGTATCAGCGAATAATGAAACATCCCCCGTCTGCAGTACGGAACTGTTGCAGACGGGGGGGTTTTCTTTTATTTTCACTCGACCGGGAGATGGCTCGATCTCCATTTACGGGCCTGCTGAATAAAGTGACCGATTTTTTCGAGAATCGGTTCAACGCTTTTTTCATCATTCAGAAGGTCATAGTCGGCTATATTCAGACGTAATACCGGACAGGCATTGAAATTGTCGATCCAGTCTTCATAACGGTTGTACATTTCTTCCCAGTAAGCAGTCGGTGTCTCCTGTTCCATCGGCCGACCACGGTCTCTGATGCGTTCGATGACGTCATCGAATGACCCTTCCAAATAGATAAGCAGATCCGGGTGCGGGAAATAGGGGGTCATGACCATCGCATCAAACAGGTTGGTGTACGTCTCGTAATCGGTAGGGGACATGGTGCCCTGGTCGTAATGCATTCTCGCGAAAATACCGGTATCCTCATAAATGGAGCGGTCCTGGACGAAGCCGCCACCATATTCGAAGATTTTTTTCTGTTCTTTGAACCGCTCTGCGAGAAAGTAGATCTGCAGATGGAAACTCCACCGTTCGAAGTCTTTATAGAAACTGTTCAGATAAGGGTTCTTTTCCACTTTTTCAAACGACGTACGGAAGTTCAGGGCCTGAGCCAGAGATGTCGTGAGCGTCGACTTCCCGACACCTACCGTACCGGCTACGGTAATCACACTGTCGTGCGGGATCCCGTATTTTTCACGTGCGTTCATTTGATCACTTCTCCTTTGTTCAGGTAGCTCCCGACTTTTTCAAGTATATAGTCAAGGTCACGCTGATGTTTGATGAAATCCAGACGGTCCCCGTCCAGGCGTATGACCGGAATATCGGGGTGGGTTTCTTCGAACTGATCCATGAATGTCTCATAATCATCGGACAGCTGCTGCAGATACTCAGGCTGTATATTCGCTTCCACGTCCCGATTCCGTCTCCGTATACGCTCGAATAATGTGTCGAGCCCCGCATGTACATAAATGACCATGTTAGGACGCGGCATATCTCCGGTCAGTATATCAAAGATGCGGGAATATTTGCGGAAATGTTCTTCTTTGAGTGTACGCTTTGCAAAAATCATATTTTTGAAGATATGATAATCCGCGACGACGGGCTTGCTTTCCCTCAAAAATTTATGTTCTATATCTTCAAGCTGTTTGTGCCGGTTACAGAGGAAAAACATCTCTGTCTGAAAGCTCCATTCTTCGATATTGTCGTAGAATTTACCGAGGAAAGGATTTTCTTCTACGATTTCTTCCAATAATTGAAATTCGAAATGCGCAGCTATTTTCTTGGACAGGGAGGTCTTTCCTACACCGATCGGACCTTCCACAGCTATAAAAGGCAGTTGAGCCATTACTGTCTTCCTCCTTTTTGTACATCCGTTCGAACAGACAAAGTATATTCTATCACACACCGGTCAGGGAAGGCACGAGGAGGAAGAATTTTATCTTTGCATAAAAGGGAAATGGTAGTATAATAACGTTTGTGCCCCCGTAGCTCAGGGGATAGAGCATTGGTTTCCTAAACCATGTGTCGCAGGTTCGAATCCTGCCGGGGGCGTTTTTAAATAGTTTCATATGAAAAGGGATGCAGTCATAATTGAATGACCGCATCCCTTTTTTGTTGCTTTAGAAGACGCAATTACTGTTTATGGAAGGTCAATCAGTTTTTATACTATGTGCTTAAGGTGCAAAACAGCGCCCGACATATGTGCAAAATAACGATTAAAAGTACACATCGGCCTATCGGTGTCAAAAATTCAAAATTCAGATCTATCTCAAAGTACTATATATTTGTGCTACTGGATTATTGTGCCATTGAGTTACTGTGTTATCTTTCGTAGATAAACATGGAAGTGGTAACTAGAAGATAAGGAAACTAGGGATTTATTAAACCATAGTAAAGACTGCCTTTATGTAATGTGGAGAAAGTCATAGACGTTTATTCTTTGTTAACGATAAAAATAAAAAGAGAAGGGAAAACGCCCTTCTCTCGTATACCTCATTTATCCTTGGAGACTGACGGAAAAAGTTCTCCTCTGTCTCCTATAAACGTTCATTCTCCAATCGTGTTCCATCCTCGTTGCTATCTCTTATATATTCAATGCTTTAAAACAATGGTCATTCATTAACGGGTGGACGTTGAACACTTCCTATATCAAAGCCCGGCGCCCTTTATGACATAAGGGGGCCGGGCTTTTATTGTTCTATGCTATACCAGCGTATCTCGTACGATAGTAGAGGACAGGGGGGGAGTCAACCTATGATGCCAGAGGAAACTTAGACAAAGGAAACAATGCGATCCCCTTGTTTTGTGAGAACGGTACATTTGTTTAGTGTTGTTAAGACGTTAGGAATGGAAATCTTTTGATCCTTTTCTTTTAACAAACGGTGCACCAAACTAATAGCACCAGTTATTTGCGGCACGGCCATGGACGTACCTGTTAATTGTGCGTATTCCCCGTTAGGAATCGTGGAAAAAATATTAGTACCCGGGGCCACGTAATCGATGTTTTTATTCGTGTTGGAATAATGGGCCACTTGATCGTTCCGAGTCATCGCTCCTACTTGTAGGACCTCTTTGTAAAAGCCGGGATAAAAGATTTCGCTGGTACTCCTTCGCCCGTCCCCGTCATTGCCCGAGGCAGCTACACTTACAATACCGTTCTGATAAGCCTTTCGGATAGCACGATGAAGGGTGACGTCATTTTTCGAACCTCCTAAGGAAAGGTTCAACGTCGCGACTTTTTCGTTATTAGGCCCTCGCCATCTAATCGCATAATCAATAGCCTCTACTAACGATTGATAATTTCCGGAGTTAGGGTCTTCCCCTAGGACCTTTAAGATGAGTAATTTTGATTTAGGAGCTATTCCTACCATGCCCTTCCTGTCGTCTTTGGCAGCCACAATACCGGACACGTGCGTTCCATGGATACCACTATCTTGAACATCGGACTTGGTACCTGTATCAGTGAAATTACGTACATCGATAATATTTTCCCTGAGATCAGGGTGCGTGATATCACACCCTGAATCGATAATAGCGTTCACTACCCCTTCGCCTTGATGGGCGTCTTTCCATATGGCCGGAGCATGCATTCTTGTCACCCCGTATGCGGAACTAACGTTGGACACATCTGTCCAAAACGGAAGTGAAGGGGAAACATCCTTAAAGGATCTGTATCCTCATCCTCAACCGCCCCTTGTCGAGGAGACGGCAATCTCTATCGAAGATATTCTACCCACGAAAAAAATGATTCAGATCTACCAATCATTTAGTAAGCAAAAACAAATCATTCTTCATTTATGGGTTTATGTTCAGTTATCTATCAGAGAAATTGCAGAAGTCCTTTCCTGTTCTCCTCAGAATGTTTCCAAATTGAAAGCGAAAGCGTTGAGTCAATTACGAGAAGGGAGGGATAGGCGATGAATAAGAATAAAATTATCATGGAAGTCGTAGAAAGAATGAACGCGAGGATTGAAACAGGCGCCAAAGGCACGGGTTTTCAGGATAGAGAGGATGTAAAACAAGATATCCATATGCGTCTTGTGAAGGTGGCTCACGACATGGACGTTATATCTTTTTGGACTTTTAAACAGAACTTTGAAAAAAATACGGAGAATGGTTGAAAAACTACGGTTTCTTCTTCTTTTATAGATAGACCAACAAAAAAGGAGAGATTTTACATGAACATTGATAACCAATCCATTAATTCAAACGCAGTTCCAAGGTGATCGACATGGTTCAGAAACAACGATTTGTTGTGTTTTTATATTTAACAAAGCTCAGTCGATGGAAGCTTTGGGCCAACAACTGAATCTAATGTTGAAAAGTTTCAAGAAGCCACAGGGCTTTATGTGGATGAGGATGTAGGCCGGATGACTATGAATCTTTTATAGCTGGAAGCTACTCACCCACACACTGACAAAGAGGTAGAAGAGAAATTAAAAGAAATGGGTGTATCTACGGAAAAAGTAACTTCACCCGTAGAAAAAAATATATTCAACTTTTATAGTGCAGTTTTTTGTTACTTTTGTGAGGATCTGAATTATGGGATGTTTTGTAATATTGAAAGTAACGGAGCTTTAATTACAAGTTCTGAAATTTTATGAAGGGGTGTATTTTTGTGGATGAAATGGTGCTTTTAACACAAGAGTGGGTAAATGAAACTTACGGAAATCATCCGGGTTACAATACCATCGATGAAAATGGTAACACTGGATGGAATACAATTCATGCTTTAACACGAGCGCTTCAAATTGAACTGGGAATTACTAATACAGCTGATAACTTTGGAGCTGGAACGTTAGCGAGAGTTAGAGGTATCACTCCTATATCTAAAAATTCGAATACCAATAAAAATATTGTGAAAATTATTCAGGGAGCATTGTATTGTAAGGGGTACGGTCCTGGGGGAGTTACAGGAACTTATGGTTCCGGAACTGAAAGAGCAGTGACCGTTTTACAAAGAGACATGGGAGAAGATAATCCGAGTGGAAGTGTGGATGGGAAATTTTTTAAAGCTTTACTATCCATGGATGCTTATTCTTTATTGTATGGAGGAGAAGAATCTATTCGTACCGTCCAGCAATGGATAAACAAAACTTACATCCATAGGAAAAACTTTTTTTATATGCCTTGTGATGGACTATACTCCAGAAACACGCAAGAGGCTCTAATCTACGCTATTCAATATGAAGAAGGTTTGAGTGATTCAATTGCTAATGGTCACTTTGGTCCTAGCACTCAGAGCTTGTTACCTACGCTGCAAGTGGGTGATACGGATGGTACCGACAATTTTGTTAGATTGTTTCAGGCGGCTATGAGGTTTAATGGATATGATGTTTCATTTGACGGCCAATTTGATGCAATTTTGAGTAGTAAGGTTAAGGACTTTCAATCTTTCACTAAATTAACTGTTAATGGACAAGCTGACTTCCAAACATGGGCTTCTTTATTAGTAAGTACCGGAGATCCGAGCCGTGACGGGAGTGCTTGTGATTGTATTACGGAAATAACTCCTGCTCGAGCCGAAACTTTGCGACAGCATGGTTATGAAACTGTAGGGCGATATCTAACAAATGTACCTGGCGGTTTAAATAAAAAAATTCAACCAGGGGAATTGGAAAACATTTTTAATGCTGGGCTCACAGTTTATCCAATATACCAAACTGTAGGAAGAGATGCTTCTCACTTTAATGAAGAGCAGGGTAAGGAAGACGCAATTTCAGCTTTTAAGGCAGCTCAAGACTATGGTTTTAAGGATGGAACCATCATTTATTTTGCTGTGGATTTTGATGCGTTAGGGTATCAGATCTCAGGAAATATTATTCCTTATTTTCGATCAATTAAGCAAAGTCTAAATGTTTTGGGATATGACTACAAAGTAGGTGTTTATGGAGCTAGAAATGTCTGTATCCAAGTATCTGAGGCTGGTCATGCGGTGAGTAGCTTCGTAAGTGGTATGTCTACAGGATTTAGTGGGAATCTAGGTTATCCTCTTCCTGGTAATTGGGCTTTTAATCAAATTTCAACAATTACAATTGGATCTGGAGACGGTCAAATTCAAATTGATAATAACATTAAATCCGGACGTGATAATGGAGCTTCTTCAGTAAGTAGTGAAGTTACCAACAATGATCCTAGTGTGCATAGTGTTAGCTCACCATTTGCTGAAATTCAAGAGATTTATAGCTCAGAATCTGTAGATACTATAAGCTATTCTAAGGCTTATGATATTAAGCTTGGGCGAATAGAAGGCGAGCTAACAGGACAAATTATTTTTGGAGATGCTAGTAAAGGTGATTGGGACTTAGGAGTCGACAAAGCTATCAGTGGTGATGTGATTGATGGAGCTATAAACCAGTTTATAAATAAGATGATGCAAGATGGATTTCTTCCTGGATATAGGGAAGTTGCAGAAGCACGCGCAGAACTTGACAATAAAGTGGAGGGAATTCCAAGTATTTCACAGATCAGAGTCAGTAAATTAGATCCAAAATTATCTTCTGAGTTTCCATATTTTATAATGGATTACCTCACCGTGGAAGTCTTAAGAAAATCTGCCTCTAGTGTCTATGTGAAAGAAAAATTAACCTTAAATGATGTAGATTGGGACGAAGACCAACTACGTAGAGATGGACAAATACTAATTTTAATCTTAATACTTGCTTATGCGACTTCTTCTGTTGGCGTAGCTGCAGCAGTACTGACTGCACTTTATAGACGAGTAAGTCAAGTAGTTTTTGGTATAGTTAAAAGCAAGTTGCCATAATAGTGGTTTAAAAAAAGCTGTCTTCCCTTTATCACAAAGGGTATGATAGCTTTTTTTACTTCTAAATCTGAATAATACTCCTATACTTTACTCATTTAAAATTATGTTTTAAATTAAAGTGTACTTATTTATATCTTAGGGAAGAACCAGTAAATTACCTGTTTGGTGCTTATTATTGCTATGTTTTTTATTTGAAGGAGCGTGGATAAGGTGTTTAAGAGGATTTATACCAGATTTATGATGGAGTTTTTAAGGATATTGTTATGGGGATTATTATCTCTTCCTGAGAAAGACTGGAAGAAAAGAAACATCGACAAAGAGATTGAGGATGGAATGAAGTTGGCTCAACGAAGCTTAATTAAATCTCAACAACTAAATGAAGATCTTACTTTGGGATCAGAACCAGGCCATAGTAAATCTACAAGGAAATTGATGAAGGCATTTTCAACACAACGTTATATATTAGAAGAAGATGAGAAGGAATTTTATTTACAGGTAGCTAAAGTGTGGGTAGGGGGACTCTTCAATAGTTATTATGTAGCATTGAGTTGTAGTGGGATCTTTTTGGTTACTTATTTAAGTACTTTTTTACTTCATCCTTATCTTAGTGGATGGAGTACTGTTATCTGGACGATGATATTGTTTTTCAGCTCAATTATTGGAATTCTTAATGCTATACGGATTGAAGGAGGGAGAAAATGGCTTCTTCTACTTCTTAATGTCTTTTTCTTTATTATCTTTATTATGATAATGAGTTGACTTTAAAGTTCCATTATATGCTGTGTTCTTTTACTAATAGCAAAACATCATTATCGCTCGCAAGTAGCCAAAGAGTAGACAAGGGGGAGTTATATATAAGTACTTATTTTATTTTCCCTTGTCCTACCGAGGGCAGGGAGGATATTTAAGATGGAAAGTTATACTTATCGGGAGAATATTTTCAATTTTTCTCAAAAACCATCGATAACAAAAGATGTTGAAGGAAACGAGGCATATGAAGTACAACTTTATTATTTAAGTGGAGTTCAGAAATTATTAACGCAAGGACTGGGCCGTGTCACTAATGGAGCCACAAATATATTCAATCGTAGATAACAATTATTGTCTTTGTTCCAAAACTCGTCCTTTTCTGTACACATAGTCATTGCATAAGAAAAGGATCTTTTTTTATGTATTTTGTGTACAAAAACCCTGTTCATTATTTTATGTTCATTAACCTTGGTATTATTATCTTAATGAAAGGAACCGATTTTTTTATGCCCTGATTAAATTTTCTATAGACCCCTGTATCCGTCGTTCCTAGCTGAAGGAACCTTGCGTATACTATCCTGGAGTATTATAATTAAAACAAGGAATCCTAGAAACAAAGAAATAATTTTTTGGTTTCTAGGAAAACGTGAATACATGAAAGGAGGGGGGGAATACTGATGGCTATAGAAGAAACTGTAAGGAGGAGTGGAGATATGGCTCAAGGACCTAGGAAAAAGTCGCGCCGTATAGCTATATCCAACAAACGCCAAATCACCGTCCCGAAGGAATATTACGATTATCTCGAAATGGATACCGAAGCCAATATCGAGTTGGAGGGGAATAAAATCGTGATTACCCCTGTACGAGAAACCAACGACGACTTCTCGGAGTTTATTTTGAAAGATCTGATCGATGAAGGATACGGAGGGGACGAACTGCTCCAGGAATTCAACCGACGGAAGAACAATATACGCCCTGCAGTCGAAGCGTGGCTCAAGGACGCTCACGAGAACGCCGAGGACGTAGATTCTGTTTCTGACTTGTTCAACGAGGACGAATAGTCATGGAAAAAGCGAAATTGAAAGTCCAGAACCCGGCTAAAAAATTCTTCAAGAAAATCAAAAACAAACAACTTAAATGTAAATACGAGGATGCGATTGAGACCATATGCTTAGACCCCTACCAGGCGGGCGATCCGAAAACAGGGGATCTCGCAGGGGTCTATGGGTATGATATTCGCCATAACAAAATAGGATACGAATTGGCGTATACAATCGAAGAAGACAACGATGGAAATACTGTCGTTATTCTCCACGCAGGTACGCGGGAACAGTTTTATAAGGAACTGAAACGGTACCTCCAGTAAGTGGGATACATAGAAAAATCGAACGGAAGGCGAGTAAAGCGCCTTCCGTTCGATTTTTTTAAACACGTGGTTACTGTTTATTGAAGCTCGATCAGTTTTGATACGGAACCAAATATACCTTCTTGAGCTTTCAATTGAAGGTCTTGAGCTTCTGCTACATCAGATACCACATCGAAGACGAGTGTTCCTGAAATAGAGGAACCGGGGTTCACTTCTTCCAGAAAGAAACTGCTGTTATCTTCTCCGGAATTAGCAGCCATCGTAGCTTCACTGTCAGGGCTGAACGTCGTGTCCCCCTGAACTAATTCAAAGTAGTCGGAATCGACCATTGCGGCTTCATTACCGTTATTGGTAAACGTTACTTCAAGAGTCAAAAACATCTCTTCCGTAGTTTCTTTCATAAATTCAGGACCTACACTTTGGGCCGTTTCTCTTCCTTCTACTACATAGGTGACATCACCTACAGCCACTTCCTCACCCATAGCGTAAGTCTCTTTTTCTCCGTCGGAAGAACTGTCCCCGGAACTTTCACTGGAGCTGGTTGATTCTTCGTTATTGTTCTCCTGTGATGAATCATCCCCGCCCAAAGCGGCGAATAATACAACGAGAATTATGATTCCTATGAGCCCTAAACAACCGAACTTGAAAAACTTTTTCATACTATGTACCTCCCTGGATGGATATTTGTAACGCTGCAGGTATCATTATAAACATATGTAGTAAAAAATAACTACAGGAGAAATGGTTATCCTTTCCGTTTCCCTGAATTTCTGCATTTTTTTGTTGTTCCTTTCATCTCTCTGTTGACTTATGAGCAATTTTTTGGCACACATGCACCTCTTCTTACCCAATACTACGTATTTATCATTTTGAAAAATACGGTTGAAGGGTATAGGACAAATGGAGGCCTGAACAGATCCGGGCCCGGAAATTATGAAATACGGGAGGGATCGAAAATGAGATGGATGTATACGGTACTTCTTTTTACTGTAGTACTATTCTCTCTTGCAGGCTGTCAGGGAGGAGACTCGGGCAGTCAGAGTACGGATACGGAAGATAAAAACACATCTGAGGAAATTAATATAGAAGGCGAATTGTGGAAAGGGGATGGAGACCTTGGCGTCGTCCTCTCTCACGGTGCCGTTTACAATGCGGAAAGCTGGGATGACCAGGGCAGAAAATTGGCAGATAACGGTATCACCGCTTTTGCGACGGAAGACACGTCACCGCGGACGCTCAAAAAGGCGGCTGCTATGCTTAAAGAAGAGCAGGGAGCCGAAAAGGTAGCTGTGATGGGGGCAAGCGCCGGAGGTTCTTCCGCTATTGAAGCTGTAACGGAAGGGGACTTCGATTTTCAAAAAGTGGTTCTTCTCTCTCCAGGAGGCGACCCTATGAAAATCAGCAATACCCCGGTATTGACCGTTTACAGTGAAGACGAAGGTTACAGAGAACTTGAAGAAAGTACGGAAGAATTGATGAAAAAGATGGAAATTTCGGGCGGAGCCCACGCTCAGGAGATATTCAAAGGGGAGAAAAGTGAAGAGGTGATGAGCGAAATCATCCGGTTTCTTAAGGATGAAAACACTTCCTGACAGATATAAGCGCCTCGTGAGTCAGCAGAAGGTCTCTGACTCATGAGGCGTTTTTTATCAACGTGGCAGCCCCCGCCTCCCGTAACCAAAATCGTGGACTTGCAGGGGGGAGGATCAAAAAGTACTGTTTACAAAAAAACAGTTCAGGGGTAATATAAGAACAAGTGTTCCCGTTAAAAGTGAAGCGGTACTGATATTATATTTCCCGGGAAATGAGGTGATGGCGATGACGATGACGGAGTACACCTATCCCAGGCACGACGTGCTATGTCTCGATATGAGGTCTTTTTATGCCAGTGTCGAATGTATGAAAAGAGGACTGGATCCGGCAAAGGCGCTTCTCGCTGTAGTCGGCGACCCGGAGCGCAGCGGTAGTATCGTGCTTGCAGCTTCTCCTGCTCTTAAGGAGCGGCACGGAACAGGGAACGTCTCCCGCTTTTTCGAGCTTCCCGATGACCCGGAAATCATTATCGCCAAAGCATGCATGCAGGATTATCTGGATGTTTCCGTAGAGATTACGAGGCTCGTTCATCAGTATGCGCCGCGGGAAGCCATCCACGTTTATTCCGTCGATGAGCTCTGGGTGACGGTGGACGGGCTGGAGAAGCTCTATGGTCCTCCACGTGAAATCGCTGAACTTTTCCGGAAAAGAATTGCCGAACAGTTCGGAATTGAGTGTGCTGTCGGTATAGGAGATAATAAGTTTCTGGCTAAAGTCGTGCTGGACATACACGCGAAAAAGAGCGTAAGCGGAATCGCCGTCTGCCGTTATGAAGATGTGGAAAGGCTTCTGTGGCCGGTGCCGGTGGAAGATATATGGGGGATAGGGAAGCGTATGATGCGGCGTTTGAACAATATGGGAATTATAAAGCTCGGAGATCTGGCTACCCATCCGCTGCGCTTTCTTAAAAAACGTTTCGGTGTAATGGGAGAACAGCTCTACTGGCATGCAAGAGGCGTGGACTTAAGTTCGGTATTCGGAAACTTCACAGGCTCCGTACAGAAGAGTTATGGCCATGGTATAACGTTACTTGAGGATTATGGGGAAAAGGATATATATCCCTGTCTCCTGGATTTATGTGAGGAAGTGTGCCGCAGGGCGAGAGAATTCCATCATGTCGGCCGGACCGTTCACATAGGTATCGGGTACACGAAAGGGACAGGCGGAGGGTTCTCCCGTTCGCTCACTCTCCATACCCCGACGAACCTGACGATGGATATGTATAAAGCGATCCTTTCTTTATTCCGGAAAAATTACGACTCCGGCCTCGCCATTCGCCGGGTTTACGTCTCTCTCACTAACCTGGAGAATGATGAGAGTTTGCAGATGACCTTTTTCGATCAAAAAGAAAAGGAACGTGACCTGGCTGTCACTATGGATGACATACGGGCCCGGCACGGCTCCACCTCTCTGCTGCGGGCCAGCAGCTATGAGCCGGGCGGAATCACGATCGAGAGAAGTAAAAAGGTCGGGGGTCACTATGCATGAAACGTTTCCGTCCGTGAAAACGTAAAGAAGAGAGCAGATGAGGAATGGAGAGGTACCGATGAAAACACAAATTATTATAAGTCTTATAGTTGCTCTTTTACTGACCCAGATGCCTATCATAGGAAAATACTTTGCTATGCTGAATACGATGGTACACGAAACCGGCCATTCCCTTATGGCTCTTTTGAGCGGCGGGGAAGTGAGGAATATATCCCTCTTTCCCAACACGTCCGGTGTAACCATGACCGGGCACACCTCATGGTTCAGCCACGTGCTCACCAGCCTGTCGGGCTATATTTTCGCGTCAACATTCGCATTTCTTCTTTTCTACCTTCTCTCCAGAGGAAAATACACGCTGATCGTTATTCTGTTACTCGGATTACTCTCTGTGAACCTGTTATTCTGGGTACGCAATCCGTACGGAGTATTCTGGATTATCACGTTTGCAGCTCTCTTCGTCTGGCTGCTGCGTTCCGGTCACCAGACGCTCATCGTTTATGCTTTGACGTTTATTGCCGCACTTATACTGGTGCAGTCGGTCATCAGCGCTTTTAATATCATGTGGCTTAGCCTCACCTCTCCTTCCGGGGCCGGGGATGCGACGAACCTCGCACGTGCTACGAAAATACCGGCGGTCGTCTGGGGTACAGGCTTTTTCCTCCAGGCGTTCTACTTCGGTATTCAGGCATGGAAACGATTTTTTTAATTTCTCCGGGGGGATCAGCCAGCCCTTGTTTTTATATGGAAAAGATAGGGTAAGAAGTATAGTACACACTGAGATAGGAAGGAGGCGAGTTATGGAATTGAAAGATCGTTTAATTACGTACGGATTTGATACAATCGATATTTTCCTGATTGACGAAGAAAAGAACCAGGAGACAGTATCGAACGTCAAACTTCATAAAGTCACCAATCTTGAATATAAGCTATATCTGGATCCGGAGTCTATCGAATACTATCTTGATCATGAAGATCCTTATTTCAAAGCGGTTCAGCAGGAACCCGATCAAAAGCCGATAGGGGTGAAAGGATATATCCTGGAATGGTGAGAAGAACCTCTTTATAGACGAGAGGCTCTTTTTTACTGAGGGGAAATGAGGAAGAAGAAAAGTCCCTGGCTTTTAGAAAAAGAGATACCCGAGTACATTCGTCATTCAGGAAAGGGGGAGTCGGGATGAGAGCGTATGCTCTTGTAATGGTAACTATGTTTTTGTTTGCAGGGAACTATATCGTAGGGAAAGTGGCGGCTGATGCCGTCCCTCCTTTGACCCTGACGTGGCTGAGAACGCTCATCGGGTTGCTTCTTGTCGCGACGTTTTACTGGAAGAAGATTAGGCTGGTGAAGAGACAGCTAATAGAGGGATGGCGCCCTCTGGTCGGTATGGCAGCTACGGGAATTGTAATGTTTCCGGCTTTTTCGTATTTGGCGCTGCATTACACTACCACTATAAACGCCTCTATTATGGAATCGCTTACCCCGGCAGTGACTATTTTTATCGGGGCCGTGTTCCTGAAGGAGAAATATGGACTGAGTCAGCTGGTCGGTGTAGGGATTTCCCTGGCCGGAGTCGCTTATATTATAAGTAAGGGATCTTTTGCGAGGCTATTAAGTCTCGAGTTCAACAGCGGGGATCTGATTATGATAGGGGCGGTCATCAGCTGGGCTATTTATTCTACGCTCGTTAACGTCTACGGCTACAGACTGCCTTTGTTCGGGAGTCTGTTCGGTATCCTGCTGATCGGGAATATCATGGTGATGATAGCGGCCTTTCTGTTTGAATGGTCCCAGGGCCGGTTCATAACCGACTGGTCCATGCCGATAATCGCAAGTATCCTTTATACCGGCCTGTTCCCGTCTTTTCTTGCGCTGCTGTCATGGAATATGGCCGTTGCGGAAATAGGACCGGCGAAGGCAACGATATTCATCAATCTGCTGCCGTTCGCCACTGCGATCCTTTCCCTTCTGTTTCTGCAGGAAAAAATTACGGTTGATCAGGTTATCGGAGGTGCAATCGTTCTCACGGGGATTTATTTTACTACGAGAGTAAAAGGTGGAAGAAAACCCGGTTACAAGCCGCGCTGACGGCGCCGGTTTTTCTCCTTCCGATCCGCAATTCCTCCGATGATAAGAAACACACCCGAGGAGAAGAGCATTAGGGAAATCATTGTGTTGTTGATAGCCAGAAGCAGTATAAGGGAAACGATAATATTGACTGTTCCTATAACACCGAGAATCCAAAACATTTTATTTTCTTTAGTCATAGTCTCTCACCTTTCTACTGTATATTATATAAAGACAAAAGGCGGGAAGCAAACGTCCCCCGACTGCGGCGGTCAAAAGGGAAATTATGTGTTTTACTTTAAATATTTTTTGAAATCGCATACAATGCAATTAACGGAATTTTCCGAAATACATGTACATAGCTTCCCTGATTTGTGAAATGGGGGGAGTAATTTTGCCAAGGAGTGTGAGACAATTATGGATATGAAATCAATTCCGGCACAAACGGGTAATTACAATCTCGAAAACTACGAAGAAATGTACAAAACGTTTGACTGGGAAGATGCCAGAAAGAATTTCACCTGGAATGAAACAGGGAAAGTAAACATGGCCTATGAAGCGATAGATAAGCATGCGGAGAACCCTGACAAAAAAGATCAGCCCGCTCTCGTCTATTCGGCTCCCGGTCGGGAAGAAACACTCACATTCAGTGATTTGAAGCGGGAAAGTGATAAATTCGCAAACGTACTTAAGAAGCATAATATTGAAAAAGGGGACCGGGTTTTTATGTTCCTTCCGCGAAGCCCGGAATTTTACGCTGCTTTTCTCGGTATATTGAAAACCGGAGCTATCGCGGGGCCCCTGTTTGAAGCGTTTATGGAACAGGCTGTCCGTGATCGCCTGGAAGACAGCGGGGCTAAAATGCTCATAACGACTCCTGAGCTTCTCGAACGCGTACCGGAAAAAGAACTTCCGGATCTGAAGCAGGTCGTGCTCGTAGGAGGAGAAGGGTCCGAAGACTATATCAGTTTTGAGGAGGAGATGAAAGACGCTTCTCAGGATTTCGATATAGAATGGGTGGACCTCGAAGACGGAATGCTTCTTCACTACACTTCGGGATCAACGGGTAAACCGAAAGGCGTCTACCACGTACACAATGCCATGATCCAGCATTATCAGACGGGTAAGTGGGTGCTCGATCTGAAAGAAAGCGATATTTACTGGTGCACTGCCGATCCGGGCTGGGTTACAGGTACGAGCTACGGTATTTTCGCCCCGTGGCTGAACGGAGTGACGAACGTGGTCAAAGGTGGCCGCTTCAGTGCCGATGACTGGTATTCTCTCATTGCAGAGAAAGAGATCAGCGTCTGGTACTCGGCCCCTACCGCTTTCCGTAAGCTTATGAGTGCGGGAGCGGAGGTTGCGAAAAAACATGATATGTCGTCCCTCCGTCATGTACTGAGTGTAGGGGAACCGCTTAACCCGGAAGTCGTTACGTGGGGGCTGAAGGCGTTCGACCTTCGTATCCACGATACATGGTGGATGACGGAGACGGGAGCCCAGCTGATCTGTAACTTCCCTGCTATGGAAATCCGTCCCGGTTCCATGGGTAAACCGATTCCGGGAATAGAAGCTTCTATCGTAGATAACGAAGGGAACGAACTTCCACCGAACCAGATGGGGAACCTGGCGATCAAAGAAGGGTGGCCTGCCCAGATGCGCGCCATCTGGAACAACCCCGGCAAATTTGAAAGCTACTTCGTCAACGGCTGGTACGTCTCCGGTGACAGTGCCTATCAGGATGAAGACGGATACTTCTGGTTCCAGGGACGTCTCGATGATGTCATCAACACTTCCGGAGAACGGGTAGGACCGTTTGAAGTGGAAAGTAAGCTGATTGAACATGAAGCCGTAGCGGAAGCAGGGGTTATCGGTAAACCGGACCCTGAGCGCGGAGAAATTATCAAAGCTTTCATTATGCTTAACGATGGCTACGAAGAATCAGAGGAATTGCTGGAGGAAATCCGTCAGTTCGTGAAAAAAGGTCTGAGTGCTCACGCAGCACCACGTGAAATGGAAGTGAAAGACTCTATTCCTAAAACGAGAAGTGGTAAGATTATGCGTCGTCTGCTGAAGTCCTGGGAACTTGGACTTCCGACAGGAGACACGTCCACACTTGAAGAATAATTATTTCCGGCACCCGGGACAAAATGAACGATAAAGATACAGAAATCGGACAACTGAATCCATGAATACTATACGAAAAGTACGTCAATTTCCGCAGAACCGGCACGGCCTCGTAATCAAAAGAATTTCATGATTACGCCAGCTGAGGCTGTGCCCGCGGAAAGCGACGTGCTTTTTGTTTTGCTTTCCGGCAGAAGTTCCACGTGAAACACACACAATAGATGAACGTACCCGAAAAAACCCCGGAGATTAAGAAGGAGGAAAGTTGGGAATAGCCTCTTAGAAGAAAAAGGGGGAAATAGTATGTACGACGTAATCGGTATTGGAATAGGACCTTATAATCTCGGGATGGCCGGGCTCATAGATCAGACGAATGAAGTGGAGGGGATCTTTTTTGATGATACTCCGAAGTTCGAATGGCACCCCGGCATGCTCGTGGAAAAGATGGATTTACAGGTGCCGTTCATGGCGGATCTGGCTACATTCGCTGATCCTAAAAGCCCTTATACGTTCATGAACTACCTGTATGAAAACAATAGATTATTTCCTTTTTACCTGTATCAGAATTTCAAAATCCCCCGCCAGGAATACAACGATTATTTGCAATGGGCGGCCGGTCGCCTCGACAACCTGTATTTTGGTCATGTGGTGGTGGACGTTCTGGATCATGAGGAGGAAGAGTATTACACCGTCGAGGTAGAGGATAAAATGACGGGTGAGCTCAAAAAATATGATACGAAACACGTGTTGATGGGGACGGGCACGAAGCCGCTCTTATTCAAAGGGACGGAAGAACTCTCGCGGGAAGACGTTCTTCATTCCAGCCGCTATCTGTTTGAAAAAGATCAGCTCCTCCGCTCCCAGGACGTGACGGTGGTCGGTTCGGGGCAGAGTGCTCTCGAAATCTTTCTCGACCTGCTGGAGGAACAGGAGCGACAGGATATGCGTATAACGCTTCTCACAAGGTCCGGAGGTCTGTTCCAGCTGGATCAGGCAAAATTTGCCCAGGAGATGTTCACTCCCGAATACATCGATTACTTCCATGGTTTAAGCGAAGAGAAACGTCTGGAAGCCCTCGACACCCTTAAACCTCTGCGTAAGGGCATCGATCCCGACACCCTTATCCGTCTGTATACGAAACTGTATCACCGGACAGCAGGAGGAGGGGAGAGCGGTATCTTCATTCAGCCGATGACGGAAGTGAACAATATCACTTACGACAACGGAAGGTATCACCTCGACTGTTATCAGTGGCAGGAAGAAGAACAATACGTGCATTCGACGAAAAAAGTCGTACTTGCGACCGGATATGAACCGCATTTTCCCGAGTGGTTCATACAGAATTTCAAAAATAAAATCGAGTGGGAAGGCGATATGCAGTACAAAGTAACGAGAGACTATAAACTCGTCTTCAATAAAGAACGGTCTCACCAGTTCTTCACAGCTACCGGCCTTACCCACTCCCATGGAACCGGAGCGACCAACCTTGGCCTCGCTGTGCACAGAAATATACACGTTTTAAATGCTATAGCCGGAAAGGAAATCTATAAAAACCAGGAAAACCCGGCCTTTCAGACGTTTTCCGTGAAAGAGCGAAAGCGGGATCAGGTTTAATATATTATGTACCGGGAAACATTTACAGTGGAAACAATCTTACAAAGGAGATGAAAACACAATGAGTAAAATAGCATGTGTAATCACCGATATGTTTGAAGATGTAGAATTCACTCAGCCGGTCAACGCTTTGAAAAAAGAAGGCCATGAAGTGACGAATATAGAATGGGAAGCCGGAAAAGAAGTGACAGGAAAACAGGGAGAGGCGAAAGTTGCAATAGATAAATCTATTGATAACGTAAACCCTGGCGATTTCGATGCGCTGCTCATTCCGGGAGGTTTCTCTCCGGATCAGCTCCGTGCGGATGATAATTTCGTGAAGTTCGTCAAGTACTTCATGGATAATGAGAAGCCGGTCTTCGCAATATGCCACGGCCCACAGCTTCTGATCACTGCGAAAAGTCTGGAAGGACGTCACGCGACAGGCTTCAAATCCATTCAGGTGGATATGGAGTACGCTGGTGCGACCGTTCAGGACAAGGAAGTAGTCGTATGCCAGGATCAGCTGGTGACGAGCCGTCAGCCTGATGATATCCCGGCATTCAATAAAGAAATGACCCGCATCCTAAGTAAATAAAGGACAGAGGCCCCGCTTTCATAAGCGGGGTTTTTCTTTTGGAAAAAGGTCCGAAAGCCTGTGCTTTTAATATTTTCAAAAAATTGCTATGATTAGTAGTACGAAAAAGCGAGGAAGTGGAGGGGTGAAAATGATTGTCCGGGAATATAAGGAAGGGTTTGTTATGATTCGTCAGCATGATCATGCGCTTATCTCAGGAGAGATGGCACGTCAGTGGAAAAATGATTTCCTGCTGACTTCGAGAATCAGATCGGAAGCGGACTGGGCAGTAGAGGTCCATGACAGGGCGTGGCTCCCTCTCGATGAGAAGCCGCTATGGAACGGGGAAAAGGGGCGGCCTTTTACCTTTGTTGATTATCCTCTGGAAGAGAAACTGGCGGCCTATCGCAGCGGCATCGAGAAGACAGCGGAGCAATCCCCATACGCCGGAGTGCTGACGAGTATGCATTATCAGTCCTTCTTCGAAAATGACCGGGACGATTCCCGTACTGCCGAATTTTATGAAGAGCAGAAGGACGTGCAGGAAAAACTGCTCAGCAAAATGAAAGTGGAAGTGCCGGCGGAACTACGTCACCTTCATTTTGAAAGGCTTCAGTTTTGTGATAATCTCTCTCTGTACATATGTATGAATGAGCCGGGGGCCTCAAAAGAAAATGAAGTGCCCTGGTTCAGAGACGGTTTCCCGCAGAAGTTCGACATCGCTCCGGGCGGGATTTATCCGGAATGGAAGAACGAAGCTACTGTTCTTCTTACCCCTTTTCCTTTCGCGGAGGAATGGACCGTTTCCGTTCCATATCGTTTCGTAACGAAGGAGAGAATCGATGAGGCGGGTCTTGAGACAGCTTATCATGAAGCAGAAGAAAAGAACTATTTCGTAACTTTCGATTAAGGACGTGGACGTATGGAAAGCGACCGGTATTATATGAAGAAAGCCATCGAGGAAGCGGAGAAAGCAGAGGCACTCGGAGAGGTTCCGATAGGAGCTGTCCTCGTCCACGAAGGTGAAGTGATAGCCCGGGGACATAACTTGAGAGAAACGACACAAAAAACGTCCTCTCACGCCGAGTGTATTACGATCGATCGTGCCAATGATGTTATAGGAAGCTGGAGACTCGAGGAATGCACGCTGTACGTAACACTTGAACCATGTCCGATGTGCGCCGGAGCGATTCTTCAGTCCCGCATTCCTGTACTCGTATACGGAGCTTACGACAGGAAAGCAGGATGCGCCGGGACGCTTATGAACCTTCTGGATGACGACCGTTTTAACCACCGTACAGCCATCCGCGCCGGGGTGATGGGAGAGGAGTGCGGAGAGATGCTCTCCTCTTTTTTCAGAAGGATAAGGAAAAAAAGAAAAGACAAATAGCTATCTGTTGCAATTTCGGAAGTGAGGTTATATAATTACGATTGTCGTGCTAAGCGGGGAGGTAGCGGTGCCCTGCACTCGCAAGCCGCTAGAGCGAGGCTGAATTCCTGCTCGAGGTGACAAAGTTTCAAGGTCTGCCTCACAAAAGCAGTGTTGACATCCAGGTCCTGCGCAACGAGAAGCAGTGAACCCTGTCAGGTCCGGAAGGAAGCAGCAGTAAGCTGTGCCTCTCGTGTGCCGCGGGAGTGCCTGGATCGAGCTGTGATTGTGAGTAACGCTTGGGGTTCTGTCATCGACAGCAGGTGCACGGCATTACATAAAACAGAAAGTCGTTATGGCGAAGAGCCATAGCGGCTTTTTTTCTCTCCGGGGTGGTAAAGTTTTTGCAGAGAGACAGAGGTGGAACTTCACAGGGAGGGTCCGTTTTCGCTATAATAAGAAGTAAGACTAACAAAGGGGAACATCGACTATGAGCTATCAGGCCCTATACCGGGTGTGGCGCCCTACCCTGTTCAGGGATGTGGTAGGACAGACACACATTACACGTACTTTGCAAAACGCAATCGCCCAGCAGAAATTTTCACATGCGTATCTGTTCTCCGGCCCGCGCGGTACCGGAAAGACGAGTGCTGCGAAAATTTTCGCAAAAACGGTCAACTGTGAACAGGGACCGACAAAAGAACCCTGTAACGCCTGCAGCGCATGTCTCGGTATCCAGGACGGTTCCATATCGGACGTTATCGAAATAGACGCAGCTTCAAACAACGGAGTGGAGCAGATCCGTGATATCAGGGATAAAGTCAAATACGCGCCTACTTCCGTCTCCTACAAAGTCTACATTATCGATGAGGTGCACATGCTTTCCATCGGGGCTTTCAACGCCCTGTTGAAGACGCTTGAAGAACCTCCTTCACACGTAGTTTTCATTCTGGCGACGACGGAACCTCACAAAATACCCCTGACGATCATCTCCCGCTGTCAGCGTTTCGATTTCAAACGTATATCGCAGACAGCTATGGTAGAACGGATGGCTTCCATTACGGAAGAAGAGGATCTTGCAGTGGACAGGGAAGCTCTCGAGATCGTAGCTTTGAGTGCAGAGGGCGGAATGCGGGATGCTCTCAGTCTGCTGGACCAGGCGATTTCCTACAGTGAGGATGCCGTAGGTACGGAAGATGTACTGGCCGTTACCGGCTCCATCTCCCAGCAGCAACTGGCTGCTCTTTTGCGTTACGTACATGCAGGGGAAGTAAAGGAAGCACTCGAAACGGTGGATGCTCTTATTCAGGAAGGGAAAGATCCGGGGCGTTTCGTTTTCGACCTGATCTACTATCTCCGGGATCTGCTTATGTACAAGAGTGCGCCGGGACTTGAACAGCATCTGGAGAGAGCAGTACCGGATGAAGGCTTCCGGGATTTCTCCGGGGAGCTTCAGCCGGAATGGATTCAGGGCTCAATCCGCTCTTTGAATCAGTGTCAGCAGGAAATGAAGTGGACGACGAGTCCTAAGGTGTTCATAGAAATCGCTCTTTTAAATATTGCAGACCAGAAACCGGGAACTCCCGCAGAGGGAGATGCGGAGAAAGTGGATAAACTGTCCCGCAAAATCGATACGCTGGAAAAGAAACTCATGAAGATGGAAGAAAACCCACCTGCTGTCGCAGCCTCTCAGCAGGCACCTGCCCCGGAAAAGCGGACGCCCGCCAGGGGAGCCAAAAACAATTATCAGGTTCCTTACGAGAAGATAAACCGTACGCTTCAGGAAGCTTCCAAAGAAGCGATTACCGGTGTGAAAGAAGTGTGGGGCGAGTTCATGGAAGCATTGAAGAAGAGAAATGCCCCCGCTCATGCGACACTGTTGAACAGTAAACCGAGGGCCGCTTCCGGAAGCTCACTCGTTCTCGCCTTTCGTTACGATATCCATTGTTCCTTAGCGCTCGATCATAGAGCGACCATCGAGCCTCTGCTTGAGGAATTCACCGGGAAACCGCTGATGATTATCCCCGTGCCGGAACCGAAGTGGCAGCAGCTGCGTGAGGAGTACGTACAGAAACAGAGAGACGAAGCTCCGGAAGAAGAGAAAAATGCACATACAGAAGACGATTTCATCTCAGAAGCGAAAAAATTAGCCGGTGATGATATAATTGAAATTCACGATTAAACTTTAGGAGGAATTCATATGCGTGGTGGCGGAAACATGAATAATATGATGAAACAGATGCAGAAAATGCAGAAGAAAATGATGAAAGCACAGGAAGAACTTTATGAAATGACGTTCGAAGCTACAGCGGGCGGCGGAATGATTAAAGTGGAAGCGAACGGGAAAAAGGAAATCACCAACGTGGAAATAGATGAAGAAGCAGTCGATCCGGATGACGTGGAAATGCTTCAGGATCTGATCATCGCAGCTACGAACGACGTATTGAAACAGGTGGACGATAAGACGAATGATACGATGGGTGAGTTTACGAAAGGCATGCCTGGTGGAGGAATGTTTTAGTGTATTATCCAGAACCGATTTCAAAGCTGATCGACAGCTTTACTAAATTGCCAGGGATCGGTCCTAAAACAGCGGTCCGCCTGGCTTTTTATGTTTTAGAGATGGAAGAGGACGACGTCCTGGAGTTTGGTAAAGCACTTGTGAATGCGAAAAGGGAACTGACCCACTGCACCAATTGTGGTCACATTACGGATCAGGATCCCTGTGCCATCTGTCAGGACGAGTCGAGAGACAGTGCGCTTATCTGCGTAGTTCAGGACCCGAAAGACGTCATTGCTATGGAAAAGATGAAAGAGTTCAGTGGAAAGTACCACGTGCTCCATGGTGCCATCTCCCCGATGGACGGGATAGGGCCTGAAGACATCAATGTGGAAAGCTTAATTAAGCGTCTGAAAGATGAAGGTGTGGAAGAACTTATCATTGCCACCAACCCGAACGTGGAAGGGGAGGCTACGGCTATGTATATTTCACGTCTCGTGAAGCCGGCCGGAATCCGGACGACCCGCATAGCCCATGGGCTGCCTGTCGGCGGGGACCTCGAATACGCGGACGAAGTTACTCTTTCCAAAGCGATGGAAGGAAGACGGGAGCTCTGAGAGTGAGGGGTGCCTTATGTTTAATAGGAAAAGAAAGAGAAAGCGGGAAGAAAAACGGTTAATTGAGAGTATCGGACACGCTCACAGGGAATGGAGCGAACTTGCCCGTCTGATGGAGCACAACTTTCATGCGAGTGAGGAAGAATATCGTCAGATCACCGTGGCGAAAGCTAAATATTTCTATTTACTCAGGGAGGCACGGGAGAGAGAAATCAATGTTCTTTGAACTGTGAAGTCCGTGCTGCTTCAAAAAATCTCCTCCCGGGCTGTATCTATAGAAGAGAAACAGCCAGGTCCTTTTAAAAAACTGCGATTTCTGCGGTTTTTTTTATTTTTTTCAGCATAACTCTTGTAATGTTAGAAACAAGGTGTTATATTATTACCTGTCGCATTAAGAAAGCCGGGAACGGCAGACGATGCGAAACAAAAAAATATATAAAGTTGTTGACGGGAAACCTTCAGCATGATATATTAATTAAGTCGCTGTTTTGAGGCGACGCTGTAATGGATCTTTGAAAACTGAACAATGTTTTATGCCATGCGTCAATTTTTTGAACGAATTATGATTGAGCTAATCAATCTCTTTTATGGAGAGTTTGATCCTGGCTCAGGACGAACGCTGGCGGCGTGCCTAATACATGCAAGTCGAGCGCGGGAAGCGAGCTGAAGCCCTTCGGGGCGGACGCTCGTGGAACGAGCGGCGGACGGGTGAGTAACACGTGGGCAACCTGCCTGTAAGACCGGAATAACCCCGGGAAACCGGGGCTAATGCCGGATAACCCAACGGTTCTCCTGAACCGATGGTAAAAGGATGGCTTCTTGCTATCGCTTACAGATGGGCCCGCGGCGCA
>NZ_FNOS01000006.1 GCF_900107115.1 Salimicrobium album | reverse complement strand
CCAGCTAATGCGCCGCGGGCCCATCTGTAAGCGATAGCAAGAAGCCATCCTTTTACCATCGGTTCAGGAGAACCGTTGGGTTATCCGGCATTAGCCCCGGTTTCCCGGGGTTATTCCGGTCTTACAGGCAGGTTGCCCACGTGTTACTCACCCGTCCGCCGCTCGTTCCACGAGCGTCCACCCCGAAGGGCTTCTGCTCGCTTCCCGCGCTCGACTTGCATGTATTAGGCACGCCGCCAGCGTTCGTCCTGAGCCAGGATCAAACTCTCCATAAAAGAGATTGATTAGCTCAATCATAATTCGTTCAAAAAATTGACGCATGGCATAAAACATTGTTCAGTTTTCAAAGATCTAATTCATGGTGGGCCTGAGTGGACTTGAACCACCGACCTCACGCTTATCAGGCGTGCGCTCTGACCAACTGAGCTACAGGCCCATTAGTTAAAATGGAGCGGGTGAGGGGAATCGAACCCCCGTCATCAGCTTGGAAGGCTGAGGTTTTACCACTAAACTACACCCGCATTAAGTTATTGGAAGTAACGATGGTCGGGAAGACAGGATTCGAACCTGCGACCCCTTGGTCCCAAACCAAGTGCTCTACCAAGCTGAGCTACTTCCCGTAAGAAGAAAACAGTGCGCCCGAGAGGACTTGAACCCCTAACCTTCTGATCCGTAGTCAGACGCTCTATCCAATTGAGCTACGGGCGCCTATATACTGATGAATGCGGTCGAGAGGACTTGAACCTCCACGGGATTAACTCCCACTAGGCCCTCAACCTAGCGCGTCTGCCGATTCCGCCACGACCGCATATAAAGAAATGAAATGGTGCGGGTGGAGGGACTTGAACCCCCACGTCGTAAGACACTAGATCCTAAATCTAGCGCGTCTGCCAATTCCGCCACACCCGCAGGGAAGTGAGCCATGGAGGGCTCGAACCTCCGACCCTCTGATTAAAAGTCAGATGCTCTACCAGCTGAGCTAATGGCTCCCTGTTAAAAACTTTCAATTATATCCGTTTTTCAAGCGCAAAAACTATTTTATAATTTCCATACTTGAAAGTCAAGAGAAAAATCAAAAAAGAAAAATGGCTGGGCTAGCTGGATTCGAACCAGCGCATGACGGTACCAAAAACCGTTGCCTTACCGCTTGGCTATAGCCCAATCATTTAAATAGTGGCGGTCCGGACGGGACTCGAACCCGCGACCTCCTGCGTGACAGGCAGGCATTCTAACCAACTGAACTACCGGACCGGACTAATGACCCGTACGGGATTCGAACCCGTGTTACCGCCGTGAAAGGGCGGTGTCTTAACCACTTGACCAACGGGCCATATAATGGCGGAGAAGGAGGGATTCGAACCCTCGCGCCGCTTACGCGACCTACACCCTTAGCAGGGGCGCCTCTTCAGCCAACTTGAGTACTTCTCCGTATATGGCTCCACCGGTAGGATTCGAACCTACGACAAATCGGTTAACAGCCGATTGCTCTACCACTGAGCTACGGTGGAATATGATGTCGCAATAACCAGCGACGTAAAACATCTTACATGATATGAAAGGTTATGTCAATCATATTTGCATGAAAATATGTTTTTTCACCGTTCCGCTTTCAACGGCTATACTAACTTAACACGCGGCTTCAAATTCGTCAATATCCATCATCCACCTTTTCTAAAATACCTTTGCATCTGCCACATCTGTATTTATTCGTATTCACCCGGCGCTTCCGTCTGTACGTAACACCGCATCTCCGACATCTGTAATGGTGGAAGTCCTGTTTTTTCGAGGAAGGGAGCGGAGTGCAATGTCTTGGTGAACCCGTTTCTTCCATTAAACGACGGAAGTCTGCATCCCGGTGATGATATCCTTTTCCTTCTATATGGAGGTGATAATGACACAACTCGTGTTTTATGATCCCCTCCAGTTCTTCCGGACCGCATTCTTCCAGGTACAAACGATTGATTTCAATACGTCTTTCCTTCGGGATATATCTTCCGCCTGTAGTACGGAGACGGGGATTGAATCTTATGTCATCACGGAACTCGCGCGCAAAGTCTCTCCGCGATATTTCTTTCGTCCACTCCAGCAGCTGCTCATCCTCCATACATCCATCCCTCCTCTTTTCACAAATGATGGCAGACCTCCCGCGGAAGGCCTGCCCGTACTTAGCCGCACCCCAAACTCAGGATTTTTTCACCATAGTCAGAGCTACGCGCTGTTTTTTCAGATCGACTTCCTCGACCCAGACCGTCACTACGTCTCCGACCGAAACTACGTCCATCGGGTGCTGGACGAAACGTTGCGCCAGTTTGGATATATGGACGAGTCCGTCCTGTTTCACGCCGACGTCGACGAAAGCTCCGAAGTCCACGACGTTCCGCACCGTTCCTTCAAGTTCCATACCGGCTTCCAGATCCTCCATCGTCAACACGTCCGTTTTCAGCAGAGGCTTCTGAAGATCGTCCCGAAGGTCCCGCGACGGTTTCTTCAACGATTCAATTATATCTGAAAGGGTCCACTCTCCGACATCAAGCTGCTCCGCCGTATGTTTCAGATCTATATCCGCGAGCTTCCCGGCGAGTACGTCAGACCCGGCGTCTTCTTTTTTTCAGGTCAAGCTCTGCCAACAGCTTACGGACCGCCGGATAACTTTCCGGGTGGATCGGCGTCCGGTCCAGAGGATCCTCCCCTTCCGGCAGTCTTAAAAATCCGATACTTTGTTCATACGTTTTCGCTCCCAGCCTCGGTACGTTTTTCAAGTCTTTCCTGGTAGCGAATTTCCCGAGCTCTTCGCGTTTTTTTACAATATTTCCGGCGACTGTTTTATTCAGTCCGGATACGTACTGCAAGAGAGAGGAAGAGGCGGTGTTGGCATTCACTCCTACCTGGTTCACTGCCGTTTCCACGACGAAAGTGAGCGATTCGTTCAGTCGCTTCTGGCTGACGTCATGCTGATATTGTCCGACCCCGATCGATTTCGGGTCGATCTTCACCAGTTCGGCGAGCGGGTCCTGCACCCGTCTGGCAATCGAGACGGCACTTCTTTCTTCCACCTGAAAATCCGGAAATTCTTCGCGGGCAAGTTTCGATGCCGAATACACACTGGCCCCGGCTTCATTCACAATCATGTAAGGAGCGTCCCAGCTATGTTTCTGAATCAGTCCTGCGAAAAACTGTTCCGTTTCCCGGGAAGCTGTTCCGTTACCGATGGCGAAAAGTTCAATATCGTGCTTTTTCATCAATTCCTGTACTTTCTTCTCCGCCCCCTGATAATCCTTACGGGGAGGAGTCGGAAAAATGACTGCAATATCAAGAACTTTACCGGTCTCATCCACGACGGCCAGTTTACACCCGGTTCTGTAAGCCGGATCGATGCCGAGAACTGTTTTTCCCTGGAGAGGAGGCTGCAGCAAAAGACTCCTCAAATTTTTCGAAAACACGTCAATCGCCTGTTCTTCCGCTTTTTCCGTCAGTTCATTCCGTATTTCCCTCTCCACGGAAGGTTTGATCAGCCGCTTGTACCCGTCCTCGACAGCTGCGTGAAGAATGCCCGTCTTCTCCCCGGCGCTTCCTGTTTTCCGGTGGAGATAGTCGAGTATTCTCTCCTCCGGCGGCAGCACCGCCACTTTCAGTACATCTTCCTTCTCTCCACGGTTCAGGGCGAGCACGCGGTGGGAGGCTACCGCTTTAAGGGACTCCTGGAATTCGTAATACATTTCGTAAATCCCTTTTTCATCCTTCTCTTTCTTTTTAGCTTCGGAAGTAAGAGAGCCGTCATACGTTTTATTCCGTATATGATCACGGTATTCCGGCTCATCCGCCACCCACTCTGCCACGATATCCTGTATTCCCTGCTGTACCTCTTCAAGCGTATGTAAATCGTTCTCTTCGGAATAATACTTCCGGGCCTCTTCTTCGATGGATAAATCAGATTTGTTCCATACCAGTTCAGCGAGCGGCTCCAGCCCTTTTTCTTTCGCTACTGTTGCTCTCGTTCTGCGCTTTTGCTTATATGGACGGTAAAGGTCTTCGATCCGCTGCAGTTTCGAAGCTTCCTGAAGTTCCTTCTCAAGTTCCGGCGTCAGCTTGCCCTGCTCATCGATCAGGCGCGTTACTTCTTCTCTTCTTTTACGTACGTTCTGTTCATAAGTATAGTTGTCTTCAATATCTTTGATCTGGACTTCATCCAGACCGCCCGTCATGTCTTTCCGGTACCGGGCGATAAACGGTACCGTGAAGTCTTCCTCGAGTAAAGCCAGCACTTCCTTGACGGAAGATTCTTTGATGGATGTCTGTCCTGCTACCTTCTGAATCAATGTCTGTTCTGCCACTCATTCTTCCTCCCTAAACGTTCTTCTTTTCATTTTAACAGAAATCTACCGGCAGAAACCGGGAATCACGACGTTACGTGAAATACAAAATTCCCCATTCCCGCCTTCGGAAATGAGGAACTCAGCTATATTCCATTGCGATGAGGGTCGTGTCGTCCGAACGCGATTCCCCGAACTCGATATCGTACTGCTCGATAAGATCCTGCACGGTGCGAGCCTGGTAAAAGAGCTTGGATAATTTCCTCTCATCCACGCCATCCGAAAATACAAGGAACCGCATTCCCTTCTCGAGATCTCCGCGTTTCACCCTCAACTCTCTGGGGTAGCCGGCGAGAAAACCGGGGAGCGGGATATTCCTGCTTTTTTTGCCGGAGCCGTCGACAACGACAATACCTATATTCCCGATGGAAGAATAGGCATACGTTCCTTCTTTCTTATCAATACGAAGGATGCCGAGCACTACGCCTCTTTTTCCGTCAAGAACACGGTTACATTTCTCGATGAGTGATCGGATCGTATCGTCCGGATTCTCTTCTATCACCTGCATAACAGCTTTGGAAGCATCTTTGGCCAGTTCTCCGCTGCCCAGCCCGTCTGCCAGTGCACAAATAAAATTATTTTCCGTTTCATTATAGATGAAACTGTCTCCACAGTAGTAATTCCCCTGCTTCGGTTTTTGATACGTTGCCACATTCAAAGCTGTATCCGACATCAGCGGAACGCCTCGGATGATTCGGACTGAAGAGCTTCTCTCAGTTTACGCAGGGCGCGGCGCTGCAGACGGGAAACGTGCATCTGTGAAATGCCGAGCTGTTCTCCGGTATCCTTCTGGCTCATATTCTTGAAATACGTGCACTGAAGAATCTCCTGCTCCCTTTCACTGAGAATAGGGAGTACTTTCTCCAACAGCATGCGCTGATCGATATTTTCATATCCATCTTCCTGATCACCGATGAGATCAAGGATTGTCACCGTACTTCCGTCAGAATCCGCTTCTATTTTACGATCGACAGATAGAGCTTTGTAGCTTTTGCCCATCTCCATCGTTTCCAGCACATCTTCCTCGGAAACTTCGAGATATTCGGAAATTTCCAGTACGGAAGGGGAACGCTGCAGATCACTCGTCAGTTCTTCCGATGCTTTTTTGATCTTCGGCCCGAGCTCCTTAATACGTCTCGGTACATGTACACTCCACGTCTTATCCCGGATAAAACGTTTTATCTCTCCGATGATCGTGGGAATGGCGAACGATTCAAACGATTTCCCGAACGACGGGTCATATCTTCTGATAGCGGCCAGCAGTCCGAGCATTCCTACCTGTACAAGGTCTTCGTGGATAGTACTGTTTTTGCTGTACTTCCGTGCGATAGATTCCACAAGATCATTATAGGTGAGTACGATTTTCTCCTGTATTTCCTCATCACGCGGGTGTTCCTGAAGATACGCTATCCACTCGTATACTTCATCATTGTGATGTTGAGACTTGGTCGCCATCACGGCCCACCTCGTTTTCATGGAGATACTTCGTCATAAGTACGATCACTCCATGCTCACTCTTGATTTCCACTTTATCCATCAAGGCATCAATAAGAAACAGACCGAATCCGCCTTCGCGGAGTTCTTCCACGTTATCTTCCTGCTGGTATGGTCCTATTTCTTCTTTGACGGCTTCCAGATTAAAGCTTCCTCCATGGTCGGCCACCATGATTTCCAGACGATCTTCATAAACCCCGCAACCTATAGTCAACTCACCATCTTCATCACTTTTATACGCATGTTCCACACCGTTTGTGATCGCTTCTGATACTGCGACTTTCAGATCTTCGATATCTTCGTAATTGAATCCCATGCGGCTTGCAATACCGGAGATACTAAGACGGACTACTCCGATGTATTCCGGTTTTGCAGGAACTTTCACTTCAATGAAATCAAAAGCATTAACCATTACATTCCACCTCTGACTGATGTGTTGATATCCATTATTTCCGTAAGACCGGTTATCTTGAACAGCCGATAAACCCGTTCGTGCATATGAACCAGTTTCATATCGGACCCGTGTTCTTTCGTGGACTTAAGGGCGCTGATGAAAATGCCGAGGCCGGTAGAATCCATATAGTTGACCGCACCAAGATCCACCTCTACCAGGGCACCTTCCGTTTCCGTCAGCGGAAGCAGCTCCTGTTTCAGTTTCGGAGCCGTAAAGGCGTCCACTTCCCCGTCCAGAGTCATAACCGAATGCTTCTCTTCGGGCTTTGTAACATCTATGCTCAAATTCACTTAAGACACTCCTCCCTGTATTTCCTCAAAGTAACTAATCATCTTCATTCCCACACTCACGACCGGCTAAACATCCCTTTTCAGGACAATCAGTGTGAAATCGTCCCGCAGTTGAAAATCCTGCAGCCGCTCGAAATATTTATAAACACTTTCTACAATTTCCTGAGACGAAAGGTGTTTATACTCACGGATGACTTCAAGGATTTCTTCCTGTTCAATGAAGTCATCCCCCTTGCGGCATTCCGTGACCCCGTCCGTCAACAACACAAGCATATCGCCTTTGTCCATCTTTCTTTCGTATTGTTCATACATGGCATCAGCCGATACACCCAGCACAAGTCCGGGAGCGGAGATCTCCTCGAATTCGTCTTTTTCTTTATGGTAATAAAAACCCGGTTCGTGCCCTGCGGAGGCGTACGTGAGGGTGCTGGATTCCGTGTTATACATACAGTACATCATCGTAATGAACATATTGGAATCCACGTTTCTTTCAACGACCCTGTTCAGGCTGCCGAGTATATACTTCGGATCCATACGCAACTCCGGAAAGCTGTCCATCGCGTATTTGATCATGGACATGCATAAAGCCGCAGGTACCCCTTTTCCTATTACGTCGGCTACTGCAACACCCAGCGAACCTTCATCATCCACAACGAAATGGTGGTAATCTCCGTTCATCTGTCTGGCGGGGACACTTAACGCTCCGATGTCCACCCCTTCCATTTCGGGTTTCACAGTAGATAATAAGGTTTTCTGCATATTGGCAGCGACGGCTATTTCAGACTTGAGCTCCAGCTGTTTTTCACGCAGAGCCTGAAATTCCTGATAAGCCAGACCATAGGACATCATCGTTTCCATTAAAAAATCGAAGGAATCAAGAATATAATCAGGCAGTTCAGGGTATAGTTCCTGCAACGAACGCAGATGCACGTTTATTATCTCTTCCGGAGAAATGTTCTGCTGCATCGACTGCTTACTGAACTGCTCCGCCTGATAAAGAGCACGCTCATCTTTCGTACGGATGTACTCATCGAGCAGATCCCGGTAGTTCTCGAGGTCCAGCTTTAACGTGTTCATTGTTCACCCTCCCTTGTTATCGGAGCCATTTCGTAGACTCGATTGTGGTTCCTTCGCCGGACTTCGAAATGATATCGAATTCATCCATCAGCCTCTTCACCCCGGGCAGACCTGCACCAAGACCTCCGGAGGTGGAGTACCCATCTTCCATCACCTGGGCCAGATCACTGATTCCGGGCCCTTCATCGGTAGCTTTTATAGTTATCCCTTTCTTTTGAACGGTTTCAATAGCTTCAAAACAAATCTTACCGGCGCCGGCATACAGGTATATGTTACGGGCAAGCTCTGAGATGGCTGTTGCGATTCTGGCCTGATCCACCGTTTTGAAACCTACTTGTGTAGCGATATCCCGGCCCATCTGTCTTGCCGCCACGATATCCCATTCCTTTTTTATATATACACAGGACTGATCGCTCATACCTTACTCCTCCAATTCTTGACGCAACTTTATCAACCCTTGTTCAAGATCCAGCGCAGTCGGTACGTCTTGCAGATGAATGCCAAGATCGATCAGGGTCACTGCGACAGCTGGTTGTATACCGGTGAGTACGACTTTTGCCCCCATGAGGTCGGACATCGTTACGACATCGCCGAGCACTTTGGCGATGAAGGAGTCGACGATATCGACAGAAGTCAGATCAATGACTACCCCCGTGGCTCCACTTGAATGAATCTTTTCAAGCAGGTCTTCCTGGAACTGGATAGCCGTTTTGTCATCGAGTTCTGTCTGTATGGATATCAGCAGGTAATTGTGCAGTTTCAGAATTGGAATTCTCATTCTTCTTCACTCCTATCCAGGGACTCTATAAGATTTTCTATTTCTTCTTCACGGTTCGTATCTTCGACTATTTCCCTGTTTGTAAGCTCAAGCGCCGTCTGGAAGCCTTTCCTCAAGGAACTCTTCGTCGGGAATTTCCCTAAGTCGATGCCCAGGTTAACGATCGTCTGGGCAATCTCCGGACGGATTCCGACAAGAATACAGCGGGAGCCGATCAAACGCACTGCTTCTGCCGCCTGAATGATATGGTGAGCCACCATCGTGTCGACCACCGGCACACCCGTAATATCAATCAGTACGACTTCGGCGTTGTGTTTAATCACTCCGTCAAGCAGGCTTTCCATAACCATTTTCGCCCTCTCGGTATCTATAGTACCGATCAGAGGCATGATCGTAATGTTGTCCATTACCGGGATAAGCGGAGCAGAGAGTTCCTGGAGAGCCATCCGTTGAAGGGAGACGATGTTCTCCCAGCTGCCCGAGTATTCGGACACCAGTTCATTCACCAGCGGGTCCACCCATTCATCCACTTTCTCAAGCACCCATGGGAAGTAGTCGTCGCCCAGCTCGAAGTAGTTGTCGGCTTCCGAGAAATCAAGATCCTCCCATTTGTGGATAATGAACTTAACAACGCTCCTGCGGAAGACCTGCATCCCGTCTGTTAGATACGTAAGCGGCCAGCCGAGGTTAATCAGTTTCTCCGCAAACTCATCGAGCGGTGTTTTAGCTATCTTTCCTTTTTGGATGCCTTCGAAAATCGCGTTCGCAAACTCCCGGTTCGTATTTTCGAGTGCTTCATCGGAAAGCGACTGGTAAAAGGCACCGCCCTGATTCTTCTTTACCTGTTCAATCCACATCCGTACTATTTCATCACTGTTATCCAATACTACGTCTTTTAAAATCTTCTCCATCTATCATTACCTCCACGCTATGGAAAGCTTCGTTTGAATTTATTACTGCCTTTATTTTAACAAAAATACTTTGTCAGGTGTACTAAACGGAATACATTAAGTATTATTGATGCCCGAAATGTATTATTTTGAATATTGTGTTAAAAATTTCCTTAATAAACAAGGAGACTGCCAGCAAGCAGTCTCCTAAAAATCGATAAGCCCCAAACTGATCTGTAAGGCTTTGTTCACACGAAGCATCATCGATTCATCCAGATGTGTAATCTTGTCTGTCAAACGCTGTTTATCGATCGTTCTGATTTGTTCCAGTAATATAACAGAATTCCGTTCAAATTGATACTTTTCTGCATTGATCTCTACGTGAGTAGGCAGTTTAGCTTTTTGTATTTGCGCTGTAATCGCCGCTACGATTACAGTGGGGCTGAAACGGTTCCCGATGTCGTTCTGCAGGACAAGCACGGGGCGAACTCCCCCTTGTTCAGAACCTACTACCGGTGACAAATCAGCGAAATAAACGTCTCCTCGTTTGACCATCAAAGGATTCACACCCCGCTCACTAATTGCTCGAGGGTGTGCTCCGCCTCCTCTTCAGCCTGGAAAGCTTCTGAAGCGATAGTTAGATTGATTTTAGCCATTTCCATATACCCCTGACACATAGATTCCCGAATCTGCCGTTCTTTTTTCTCACGCAAATACATCCTTATTGCCTGACAAAGAAAATCATTTCGATCGCACTCTTCTTCTATTGTGTAACTGTCCACTTCGTTCAGAAGGGTCTCCGGAACTCTAAGAACAATTTCCTCCATGCTCTCTGACAAACGATACACCTCCACGATTCTCTCTAAAAAATCCAGTCATCTGCTAATTATAATAGTACCATTGCAGAGGGGTGAATGCAAAGAGCTATTTGAAGATCAGACGAGAGGATGCTGGAGTCTGTGAGACGTGGAAATCACCTCATTATTTCTTTTGAAAATCCTCGGAACGCGACCGGTGATGAGGCACGGAATTTCGTAATTGATCGTGTCCACATAATCGGCGACCTCGTCCATCTCTATTTCCTCATCTTCCTGCCTGCCGATGAGGACCACTTCCGTTCCCGTCGGATAATATTCATCCAGACGCACCATGAACTGATCCATACAGATACGTCCCACGATTTCGCATCTCTTTCCGTTCACGAGCACTTCCATCCCCTGCAGTTTGCGGATCCAGCCGTCCGCATACCCAAAGGGGACCGTTCCGATCCACTCACCCTGGTCAGTCCGGTAGGTGGCGCCGTAACTGATTGGTTCCCCTTCCTCGAGTTTTTTAACGTGGATGAGTGTACTGTGAAGGGAGAAGGCAGGTTGCAGATCTATCGGCCTCTCCTCTTTCACCTCTCCGGAGGGGTAAAGACCATACATGCCGATTCCGAACCTCACATATTGAAACATATGTCCAGGAAATCTCATGCCGGCTGCACTGTTCCCCGTATGTACGTCCACTTCCCCGCTCCAGGACTCACCGAAATATTCAAGAAGACGGGCAAGGCGTTCATTCTGTTCCCTGTAATGAGACAGATCTCCTTCATCCGCGGTGGCAAAATGAGTGAATACGCCGGTAAGCTGCACGTTTTCTGTACTGCGAAGGGCGGAAAGCACACTCTCCATCTCCGTCTCCGACCGGACTCCGATCCTTCCCATGCCCGTATCGAGTTTAAGATGGACGTGCAAAGGAGTCTCTCCCGTGTCTTTGACCCGTTCAATCCACTCTTTCTGGTACACGGTCACGGTGATGTTCTCCCTGGCAGCAAGCAAAGCATCTTCCGGGCGCGTATACCCCATGACCAGGATCGGCACGGTTATGCCGACTTTTCTTAACCGGAACGCTTCATCCAGCAGTGCCACGGCAAGACGTTCAGCCCCCGCTTCGATAGCGGTCCGGGCGACCTGGATGTCCCCGTGCCCATATCCGTTCGCTTTCACAACTGCATAAACACCCGTCTTTTCAGGTAGACGCCCTCTCATTTGCCGGACGTTATAATGTATGGCATCCAAATCGACTTCCGCGAAAGAATCCCGGTAAAACTTCTCTTCCATCTCTTCCATCTCCCACTTTATTGGTTTCTTTCGTCGTTTATGCGCCTTTACCGTCTCACCCGGTAAATCAGCGCTTTTCCCCTATTCCTTAATATACGTACGAAAAACGGAGGACAACCCTTCCACAACGTCCGTCGGGAGCAGATCATACACCGTTCTCTCCCCCGCTGTCAGCAGTTCGGCCGATTTCCCATGGAGAAAACAGCCGTTCGCAAGAGCTTCCAGAGGATGTTCATGCTGCATCAGCATCGTCAGCAGGATACCGGTGAGCACATCGCCACTCCCTCCTTTTGCCAGACCTTCATTTCCGGAGGATTCCACAATCTGCCGCCCATCCGGAGCCGTTATGATCGTATGCGGCCCTTTCAGAACGACATACACTCCGTAGTCACGCGCGAATTTACTGCTTATCGAAAAAGGATTCCGTTTCACTTCTCCCGTACTTTCACCGGTAAGGTCGGCCATTTCTTTCACATGCGGAGTAACTACGGTCACTTCCTCCCTTTCTTTCAGCACGTCCAGCAGGAAGCGGAGGTGGTACAGACCGTCCGCATCGATCAGAAGGGGCACCTTCGTCTCTTTAAGAAGTGTTTCCATAACAGCACGGCCCGGTTCTTTTCGTCCCATGCCGATACCTGCAGCGACTGCATCTTTCCCCGTGAGCGAGTCAGTATCTATCCCGGATATAACTCCATCTACCTCTTCCGTACCCATAAACATCACTTCAGGGAGGGAACCTGCCGCAGACGGGATGTTGCCAGGCACAGTCGCCGCCGTCGTCAGACCGGCACCGGATCTTATGGAAGCTTTCGCTGCCATTACGAGGGCACCAGGCATCATCTGTGCTCCTCCGATCAAAAGTCCTTTCCCCCGGGAACCTTTATGGGCAGAGGCAGGGAGTCGAGGGTAGCCTTCTTTCACATCTTCTTCCGCCCGCCATTCCCGTGCCGGGTCCGTGACTGACAGAGGCGGGAGACCGATATCCACCACTTCCGCCTCCCCGTAGTAACCCGAGGTATGTTCGGTGAAAAGAGAAAGCTTCGGTGCCTGGACGATGAACGTCGTGTCCGCTTTCACCGCTTCGAATTCCTCTTCCCCTTCATCCGCAGGCAAGCCGGATGGGATATCTATACTGACCCTGTGCATCCCGTACAGGTTCACGTCGCGGACGAGATCATCGAAAGGAGGCCGCAGAGGACCTTTCACCCCTATTCCGAGCATGGCATCAATAACTACTGTGCCTCGGTTCCATTCCTGTTCCGTGAGTTCAGCAAGATCATACCCGCTCTTCGTATACACATTTTTGTGATAAAGGGCGTCTCCTTCGATCTTCTCATCAGGCACTACCTGGACGGCTGTAACGTCAAATCCCTGATCTTTCAGAATTCTGGCGATAACGTAGCCGTCCCCTCCGTTGTTGCCTCCCCCGATCAGCACGAGGAATTTCTCGTCCTTCGGAAATTTCTCCCGGATTCTTCCGGCGAGGGCACGCCCCGCATTTTCCATCAGAATATAGCCTTCCCTTCCGTACTCATCCATTGCCCGTCTATCCCACTCATACATTTCCTCTGCACGCACTATCTGCACATTCATCCCTCCCGGATCGTTTTATTCGGACAAGCTAACGAAAGTTATATTCTCTCCACTACCACGTTCGCCACTGCATAGTGCTCACTGTGAGAAATGGAGACGAAAAATTTTACATCCTCCCGACCTTTCACGGTAAGAACGGGTTTACCGTAGCCGTCCGCATCCGTCTCAATCTGCCGGAAACCTATACGTCCCACCCCGGTTCCGAGCGCTTTACCGACAGCTTCTTTGACAGCGAACCGTCCCGCCATAAATTCCTTTTTCCTTTTTTCGGAGAGGGAGTAGTATCTCCTCTGCTCCTGGTCAGTCAATATTCGTTGAATAATCCGGGGGTTTCGCTTTATACTTTTTGTAATACGATCAATTTCCACAACGTCTATTCCGATGCCTGTAATCATTGTTCATCCTGTCCTTTACTTATAGTAATTTCCCCTCGTCCGGGATGAGGGAAACGTGCTTTCCCCTAAAGCAGGCAGCACTTAAAAAGTACATGTTGTACACAAAGGAGACCGCCCATGTTTTTACGTACCGAAAGTTTCAATGATTTCCTCAAGCTTTATCCGGTTATCGCATTTCTCACCGGCCTGCACATCCTTCTGTGGCTGATAATGGATGTGTTCTCTTTCCCTTTTGCGGTAGAATGGAAGCAACTCGGGGTTGGAAACAACTTCCTGGTCAGTCAGGGGGAGTACTGGAGACTTCTTACTCCGATTTTCCTTCACGCCGGACTTTCCCATACGCTTTTCAACTCTTTCACTCTCGTACTGTTCGGGCCGGCGCTTGAGCGTATGCTCGGAAAAGTGAAATTCATCATCGCCTACCTGCTGGCAGGTATTGCCGGAAATATAGGAACGTATGCCGCAGACCCCGGGGCGTTTTATTCCCATCTCGGGGCCTCCGGAGCCATCTTCGGGCTGTTCGGGATCTATGCTTACATGCTGTTTGCCCGGAAAGACCTTCTGGATCAGGCCAGTTCCCAGATAATCGGCGTAATCATCGTTCTCGGACTAATTATGACGTTTTTGCAGCCGAACATCAACGTTCTCGGCCACTTATTCGGCTTCATAGGAGGGCTGGCACTGGCTCCTCCTTTGCTGAAAAACATCAAACCCGGATTCTTTTTCCGATAAAAAAACGTGGAAAAGCACTTTTTCTTTTCTTTTGAAGATAAATTGGAAAGGAGGCGCCTATGAAACTGTCAGCATCCAGGCGGTATCGTGAAGTTCTGAAAGTATTTTCGAGGCACGGACTGAGCCAGGTTCTTGAAGGAGCCGGTCTCAGAAAAGCAAGAAACCGGGCCACGACAGGCGTCCACCTGCGGCAGGCTTTTGAAGAGCTCGGTACGACGTTCATCAAATTCGGCCAGATTCTCTCCACCCGTCACGACCTGTTACCCGAAAAAATAACTGCCGAACTTGAAAAGCTTCAGACCGGTGTCTCTCCTCTGCCATTCGACAGCGTCCGGGGCGTTCTTGAAGAAGAACTGGAGGAGATTTCCCGGCATTTCAGACACATAGAAGAGAAACCACTGGCCTCCGCCTCTATAGGTCAGGTACACAAAGCCGTAACGATCGAAGGGACGGAAACAGTCGTGAAGGTGAGGCGGCCGGGGATCACCGAGCAGGTGGAGCTGGACCTCAAAATATTGTCGAGGCTCAGCCACCGGCTCGTGCATTTTCCTGGAATCGAAGAAACGAGACAGATTGAGGATCTGTACTACGAATTCGCAGGCACGATGCGGGCAGAGCTCGATTTTCTGAGGGAAGCCGAAAATATCAGTCAGATCTCCCGTAACTTCGAGGACTGGCCGGACGTCATCATCCCGTTCACCGACCCCGAACGGACCACTTCCCGCGTATTGACGATGGAATACATGGAGGGTCTGCGGTTCGGGGAGTTCCGTGAAAAACATGAAGAGGATCCCGGGTTTCAGAAAACGAGAAAAGAAATCGCCGAACTTTCCGCCGAGGTGCTGTTCAAAATGATTTTTGAGGACGGATTTTTCCATGCGGATGTCCATCAGGGAAATTTCCTTCTGAACGAAAACCACGAACTGATCGTTCTTGATTTCGGCATGGTAGGTTCCATTGATCAGCAAACCCGGCAGAAGCTGATGAATATCGCCCTTGCTTTCTCGTCGAACGATGCTGAACTTCTCACCGACGCTCTTCTCGATATTACAATCGAACCCGTCCAGGGCACGGACATAGATGCTCTCATCTCCGACATTAAGCGATTGCTGTACCGGACTTCCGGACGCGTACTTGAAGATATTTCGCTCGGAGAGGTGCTCGGCAAAATTTTCACCCTTCTCCGCCGCTATCACCTGAGACTTCCACCCACCTCCGCTCTGCTTTTCAAGACGCTCATCATGGCGGAGGGTACCGCCCGGGCAATCGATCCCGGATTCGAACTGCACAACACCATCGAAAAGCAGGGGAAGCGATGGATGAAAGAAAGGTATCGTCCGGATTATGTAAGCCGGGATATGTGGAGGTATGCAAAACTCTGGAAAGACATCGGAACGGAAACACCGCTCATGATCAAGCGGATGATGCGGAAAGGAATGAACGTCGGGGTGGAACCGAAGGGGTGGGAGAATATAGTCGCCCATTTCCACATGATGGTAAACCGGATTGCAGTCACGCTGCTTCTCGCCTCATTCATTATTGCTCTTTCCCTGCTTCTTTCCGTATTCCGTCCGGATGAAGGGTACCAGCTGCTTTCATGGTTTCTGTGGGGACTGTTCTTTCTTTCTATTGTACTGGGAGCTTCTCTCATCATTTCTATACTCAGCTCGAGACATAAATTCAAACATAAAAAACGCTGATATCTTCATGTACAGACTGCCGGAGAACCATTCTCCGGCAGTCTTTTTCATGTGCGGAAAATGACAGCATAAAAAAAGAAGATACGCGAATCCCGGCGCACAGCCGAACCACGTATCCTCTATTTATCATTTACCTTTGTTGTTCTGATTGAAGTTTTTGCTTCTTCCTTTGTTTCCACCCTTGTTGTAAGGGCGTTTGTTCGAATTGCCACGCTGGGAGTTACGGCCCTGGCCGCCTCCTCCACGATTAGATCTTCCGCCTTTGGCACCTTTAGCGTTTCTCGTGCTGATCGGCTGTACTGAGGAAAGGCGTACCGGTGTTTCCTGTCTTTCCACCGTCAGCATTTTCAGAGCTGCCGCTACGAGATCCTGCGCCTCGTACTGATCCATAAGATCACTGGCCGACTGTTTGTAGTCGTTAATGTCATCGGCATCCATTTTTTCGGTAAGTTTCGTAACCGCGATATCCTGCTGACCTTTTTGAGCTTCTTTGTAAGAAGGAACGCGAAGTTTATCGACTTTCTTCTTCGTCAGTTTCTCAATCAGATGTAGCTGGTCTTTCTCACGCGGCGTGACAAACGAAATGGATTCCCCTTTACGTCCGGCACGACCGGTACGGCCGATACGGTGCACGTAACTTTCAGGGTCCTGTGGAATATCAAAGTTATAGACGTGTGTCACGTCCGAGATATCGAGACCACGTGCTGCCACATCGGTAGCGACGAGGATTTCAATCCGGCCCTCTTTGAATTTCTTCAATACGGACATACGTTTACCCTGAGTAAGGTCTCCGTGGATACCTTCTGCGCGGAATCCGCGAACCTGAAGGGCATCTGCCACTTCATCCACACGGCGTTTCGTACGACCGAAAACGATCGCAAGGTCCGGTGCATGAATATCGAGAAGGCGCGTCAATGCGTCGAATTTATGCTTCTCGGCAATTTCCACATAATACTGATCAATATTTGATACAGTCATTTCTTTTGACTTGGTCTTAACTTCTTTCGGCGTGTTCATGAGCGTTGTTGCAATATCACGGATCTCTTTCGGCATAGTAGCGGAGAAGAGAAGCGTCTGACGCTCCGTCGGGAGAGCTTTCAGAATGTCACGGATATCTTCGATGAAGCCCATGTTAAGCATTTCGTCTGCTTCATCAAGTACAGAAGTGTGTACCTGTTCAAGCTTAATGGTTTTCCTCCGGATATGATCGAGGAGACGTCCCGGCGTAGCAACAACGATTTCGTTGTTTTTAAGTGCACGGATCTGACGTTCCATGTTCGAACCGCCATACACTGGCAGTGAGCGTACACCTGCGTTTTTACCTAGACGGTTCAACTCTTCCGCTACTTGAATGGCAAGTTCGCGTGTCGGGGCAATTACAAGACCCTGTACGCCGCGCACCTGCTTGTCTACTTTTTCGATCATAGGGATTCCGAAAGCTGCTGTTTTACCAGTACCTGTCTGAGCCTGGCCGATAACATCATGACCCTCCATTCCAAGAGGGATCGTTTGTTCCTGAATGGGTGTCGTTTCTTCAAATCCCATATGATCTAAAGCTTTCAAAATCGGATCTGATAAACCTAATGAATTAAATTTAGTCACGTTCTTTGCATACTCCTTTTGTGTAAAAATCCTTTATCGCAATAAAAAAAGCCTTCTGCCACTTGTTTATTCTGGAGGGGCTTTTGTGGTCAAACGGATTCACTTGTTAATTGACTATTATCATTCTACACCCTTCCTCCTTATTTTTCAATCATATTATGTGGTAGAATGATAATACCTTTCATAAATAAAGGAGGAATCGCGTTGGAAAGACCTCCTACAGCTATATATGCCGTCCTTGCCGTAGCGGTCCTTTCCATTTCCGCTTCGGCTATATTCGTCAGGCTCGCAGGAGATGTACCCGCTGCTGTCATAGCCTTTTACCGGCTCGGCCTGGCCGTTGCGATCATGACACCATGGGTGCTTTTGAAACATCGGCATCACTTATCGTCCATTACAAGGAAAGATGCGTTATCTTCAATGCTGGCCGGTATTTTTCTGGCAGCTCATTTCATTTTATGGTTCGAATCGTTAAAATATACATCTGTCGCAAGCTCTGTCGTTCTGGTTTCCCTTCAGCCGATTTTCGCTTTCCTCGGAACATATTTCTTTTTCCGGGAACGTTTTTCGGCAGGGGCCGTCTTAAGTATGATGATCGCCATCACCGGGAGCGTCGTGATCGGCTGGGGAGATTTCCAGACAGGAGGAGGGGCTTTGTACGGGGATGTGCTTGCACTTCTCGGAGGAATGATGGTAACCGGGTACTTCCTGATCGGACAGAGCGTAAGAAAGCGTCTGACTCTCACTTCGTACACGTGGCTCGTCTACGGGATGGCGGCCGTGGCCTTACTTATTTACAACCTTCCCTCCCCCGCTTCCCTGGTGGGTTATGACGGGAATCAGTGGCTTGTCTTCCTGTCTCTTGCACTCATCCCTACCTTCCTCGGCCACTCTTTGCTGAACTGGTCATTAAAATGGGTGAGCACGTCCAAAATATCTATGGCCGTCCTGCTCGAGCCTGTCGGAGCTTCCATACTCGCTTACTTTCTCTTCGGAGAAAATCTGAGCTGGACGCAGCTCCTCGGCGGGGCCGTCGTCATCTTCGGACTGATGATTTTTCTGTTGAGCACGAGCGTAAAAAGAAAACCGACCCTGACGTATTCGGCGAGGAAACGGGGGTAAGTTTCTGTTACAATCATTATATTATCAACTTTAAGAGAGAGCAGGTGAACCGTTTTGACAGTTCAAATCGTTATCGACGGGGGAGCCGACGTTCCTTCCTCTTTCATTGAAAAACATGATATCAAAGTAGTTCCGCTCAATCTCCATTTCGGCGAAGAGGAATACAAGACCGGCGTCGACCTTGATCTACCCGAATTTTACAAGAAACTGAAGGCTGCCGATGAACTCCCGCGCTCTTCGTCTCCGAGCCCCAACGATTTCTACGAAGCGTTCAAAGCCGTTCCATCTGACGTGCCGATTCTGAACCTGGCCCTGACGCAGGGGCTGAGCAGTACGTACGAGCATGCGGAAATGGGCAAAAAAATGCTTCTGGAGGAGGAACCGGACCGTACGATCGCCGTCATCAACACGAAGACCGCTTCCTGCGGTGTGGCTCTTCTGGCAGACGATGCCGTGAAAAGGATTAATGAAGGGATGTCTTTTCCGGATCTTGTCACCCATATGGAAGAGCGTCTGGAGAAAGCGACGACCCTCTTCGTTCTGAAGACGCTCGAGAACGTCATCAAAGGCGGACGACTGGACCGTGTGAAAGGGGCCATCGCCAAAACCCTCAATATCAAACTTCTCATGAAAGCGACCGAAGAAGTGGGTGACATCGACGTTACGGAAAAGGTGCGCGGAAGCAAAAAAGCGGTACGTCGCCTTGTGGAACAGATCGGGGAGTATACGGGGGACTTTGAAAACAAAACGATCGCCATTTCCCACTGTAATGATGAAGAGAATGCAAAAGCCCTGCTGGAAAAAATCCAGTCCGCCTATCCGTTCAAATCATCGATGATCACCGAAATGGGTCCTCTGATCTCCACGTATTCAGGAGAAGGCGGGCTCGTCGTGGCTTTTTATAAAGACTAGGCAGCTCCAGCATAAAAAAAAAAGCGGACGGCCGGGTATGTTTCCCGGACCGTCCGCTTTTTTTAGTTTGCGTTCATTCCTCGCCGGTCACTCCATATTCGAAAGGATCCGGTTTCGGAGACAACAGAGCGAGAATCACTGCCGTTACCGGGAAGATGAGGATAGCGAGTATGGCCTCCTGATAACCCCCGAACAGATCGTAAAAGATACCGAAAGGAAGCGGGCCGAGAGCCGACCCTATGACCATGACCGTCTGCGCCAGACCTTTGATACTTCCGAGGTGCGTCCGGCCGAAATAATTGGGCCAGACGATATTAAGGGCTATCCTTTCAAATCCGTTCACCGCTCCCCACACCACCGCAAAAGAAAAGGCGAGAAGGGTGGAGCTTGTGAAAAACAGGAGGACGAGCGAAAGGATGTGCCCGAAAAAAGTGATGGCCAGTATGTAATGGATGGAAAAACGATCTGCCAGGTAACCGGTAAGAAAGGTCGTGGGAAAACCTACGATCGCCATCACGGTAAGTATGGTAGCCGCTATGCCGACCCCGAGACCCTTCATATCCATGATTGATACGACGTGGAAGGTGACGGCCGTGTTCACAAGAGCCGGTACCATAACACAGAAGAGAATAAACCAGAACGTCCTCGTCTGCATCGCCTGCTTCAACGTCCAGCTCACTTCGCTGATTTCACCGCTGATCTCCTCTTCCCCCGGTTTTTTATGTGGCGTCCCGTCCGGAAGGGCTCCGACATCTTTCGGCTGATTGCGCACCAGCCATACAGTCACCGGAATGAACAGCACCAGGATGGAGATACCGAGGATCACCCACGCACTTCGCCACCCGAACGATTCGATGAGCCATGCGTTCAAAGGCGGAAACAGGGCGGAACTTGCGAACGTACCGACAGCCATTACGCTGAGGGCCCGCCCTCTCTTTTTGATGAACCACTGGGGAACCAGGGTATTCGGCACCAGTGTCATCGACCCCTGCCCGAGTAACCGGATCAGAAAGAAGCCGACGAACATCATGACCGGGCCGGTGATGGCCGAGTTCCAGAACAGAGCCAGCGCTAATCCGGAACCCACCCCGATCATCATTACCCGCTGACCGAAACGATCGACCATTCTCCCTACCGTAAACAAAGTGATACCTGCCACCAGCGTAGCGGCCGAATACAGTCCGGACACTGTGGAGCGGCTGAAACCGAAGTCTTCAATATAATAGTCTATAAAAATGGAATTTGAATAGGTCTGTCCCGGCCCGGAAAAGAACACGCTTAATGCGGCCACGAAGACGATCACCCAGCCGTAATAAAATTTCGTATGTATCGGCGGTTTATTACTCATAGACTCCTCCTCTTTTCCTGTCTGTCCGCGACAAGTTTTCCGTTTTCCTTCAGACCACCATTATATTCCTTTTCAATGATAAAACAAACCTTTCTGTCGCATAAAAAAAGAGACAGAGCTTCGTCCGTCCCTTTCCTATGCGCCCACTTTTTTCTTCAGTTTGTTTTCCTGTACACCGAGCACCCGGTCGTCTCCTATAAACGTAACCGGCGTACCGTAGACCCCTGCTTCCTGCAGTGTTTTCAAATACCCGGGGTCCTCAGAGAGCATTCTTTCTTCGTAGGTCACCTCCCAGGAATCAAGCATGTCCCTCACTTTGTCACACTGGCCGCACGGTTTGCTCGTATACAGCACAATACTTCCCTCACTCATTATTTAACCCTCCAGGTCGTCCTATTTTTTCTATATCAGTGACGAAACAAATCTTCCACGAATGTGTCGCCTTCCACTACATCAAAACTTCTATTTTCCGCTTTCGGCTGCATCAAAGCTTCAACGAGCACGGAGGCTACATCATCCCTGGAAATGGAATTCCCTCCGTTCACGTGTTCGTTAAGGAATACTTTCCCTGTCCCTGCCTCGCTGGTAAGAGGTCCCGGCCGGACAATGGTGTACGGTATGCCTGAATTTTTCAGGTATTCATCAGCTCTATGCTTGGCAAACAGGTAGTGCTTAATTTCGCGGCTTCCCGCTTCCGGACGATCGGCTGCCATGGAACTGAGCATGACAAACCGCTGCACTCCGAAATGTACAGCCCGATCCACCGCTTTAATCGCACCTTCCTGATCGATTATAATCGTCATCTCGGCCCCGGTATCCTGTCCGGACCCCGCTGCGAATATCACAGCATCGACGTCCGCATAGGCAGACTCGAAATCTTTTTCCAAATCTCCCATCACGGCGGTTACACCCTGATTCTCAAACGTCTCCTTCTGCTTTTTACTCCTGACCATAGCTACAGGTGTATAAGCCGTCCGGCTCAATTTATCCACTACCAGCCGGCCTACTTTCCCTGCAGCACCAATAATGAGCACTTTCATCCAAGTACACCTCCCCGCCATATATCTATGCCTGTCCTTACCCTTTCCCGACGTTACAGAAACCCAAACAAAAAAAGCAGGAGAACTTCCCTCCTACTTTTTCAATTCATCGGCGTGCATCCCCAATTTTTTTATGAGAGGAATTATCTGTTCCTTCTCTTCAGTCGTAAGCCCTCCCATAACTGTTTCAAGGCGCTTCCAGTGATCGGGGAAAATGCGGTTCAGCAGCTCTTTTCCTTTTCCGGTAATCGCAGCATAAGTTATGCGGCGGTCCGTAGGGCAGGGCACACGTTCAAGATAGCCTTTCTTTTCGAGTTTGTCCACTACATACGTAATACTGCCGCTTGCGAGAAGAATCTTTTCTCCGATTTTCTGAAGCGGCTGCTCGCCCTGGTGAAAAAGCAGTTCCATCACTCCGAATTCCGTAGGGTTCAAGCCATGTTTCTGAATGTCATCTTTAGCTAGATCGGCGACCGCTCTCTCCGCCTTCGCCAGCACTACGAACAATTTAAGAGAAGGGTCCTCTTTTTTCTTTCTGTAAAGTTCCTGTTCATCCATGGCCTTTCGTCCTCTCCTGTTATTATCGTTACTAGCAAGTATAGATATCCTCATTTACTATTGTCAAACCTGTTGCCTTGAGTGCGTATGTGTCATAATGAATATATACTCATTACGGGGGGAGGCGGTGGAAGGGCATGCTTAAAGATACGGGAGAAAGGGTCATACCGGAATTCACGAAACCCGAAAACAATATGCTTCTCGAACATATGGCACGTTATCAGTTTGCTCTCCGCTATATGTATGGAAGGGTATTGGACCTTTCCTGCGGGGCCGGATACGGCACACACATGATTGCTAAAGGAAGAAAGCGAAAAGTGAGGGAAGTTATCGGAGTGGATATAAATGAAGAAATTATCCGCTATGCCAGGGGGAGATATTACCATCCGAATTCTTCCTTTCACGTCTATAACGCGACCGGGGAGACTCTGCCGGATGAACTCGGTACTTTCGACTGTATCGTCAGCTTTGAAACACTTGAACATATCGCGGAAGAGGAGAAGCTCCTCCGTAACTACTATCGTCTTCTGAAACCGGGAGGAACGCTTCTCGTCTCCACTCCCTTCGGTCAGGGAAGAGGGAAGCCGACCCGTTCCCCTTTCCATGTCCATCAGCTTACATCGGAAGAGTTCAGAGATTTGTTCACAGCATACGAACGGACTTCCTTTTACTATCAGGAAGGAGTGCTGATAGAACCGCCGCGCGAAAATGTGACCTATCCACTCGGAATCGCCGTCGCTTTCAAGCCTCACTCCTCAAAAGCTACGTGAGTCCCGCTCTCGCCGGTAAGGAAAGACAGGTGTTTCGGGAGGAGGGTAATTTCCGAAGGAGTCTCTCCTTCGATCTCCCCGTCCCGGTCCACCTCTTCCACCGGATCCGTCGTAACTTTTATGTGAGAAGCTTTTTTGTACTCCAGCTCCCGGAAGTTCTCTTCCTTCGTCCATGGACGATTCATCGTCATCAGTTCCCGGAACAGCCGGAAGTTCGAATCTTTGATGACCATTACGTTGAAATAACCGTCATCGAGTTTCACTTCGGGATCCGGAACCTGGCGGGTGCCAATAAAAGCACCGTTCATTACCATAAGCATCACGGCTTCGCCTTCCGTCTTCCGGCCGTCGATTTCCAGCTGATACTCGAACGTCTCCGCCCCGCTCATCGTTTTGAAAGCACTTATGAAGTAGCTCAGTACTCCGAGACTGTCCTTCTGTTCCTCATCAATATTATACGACGTTCTCGTAACCAGACCTATTCCCCAGAAATTTGCAAAATAGCGACCGTCCGCTTTGCCAATGTCGACCGCTTTCGTTTCCCCGTTTACAATGGCCCGGGCGGCCTGGTTCAAATCCATCGGAATTCCGAGCATCCTCGCAAAATCGTTGCACGTCCCTGCCGGCAGCACGCCGAACCTGGGAGGGTTTTCTTCTTCTGCAAAGATATTCACACATTCATGGACCGTACCGTCCCCGCCCAGGATGAAAAATACGTCGATCTCATCTTTGTACCGTTTCGCCGTCTCGTGCAGATCTTCAATACTCTCCGTCTGTACAGTGCTCAGTTCTTTCACCGCCTCTGCAAGCACCGGCAGCACCTGGGATAAATTATGTTCGATTTCGGCCTGACCGGCGTTCGCCTGATAGACCAGTAAGCCTCTGTCAAAACTAGCCATGTCATGTTCCTCCTTAAAGGTACGCTATGGATAGCATTTCCTTTCCTGCCCTTCTTTAAACAATAGATGGGGCCAAGACAGTTGTAAGGCAACTGGTAAGTTATAGTAAATTCAGTTAAAATGGTTTCATACTACACTTAGACGAAAAGGATGGACTCAATGGTATATTCTGTGAATTTATGGAAAATGTTTTTCAGGCATGATGATGAACTGTGGAAACTGAATGAAGCGAAGAAAACGCGGAAGGTGTGGCTCACCCTTATCTTCCTGCTTGCTGCTACCATCCTTACGTTCGTCTGGACAGCCTGGATCGGACTCGGAACAGCTCCTGTCTCGGCGAACATGACCGGCTTGAGCCTTTTTGAATATGAATGGCGGAAAGCCTGGTTCATGATCGGAAGAATCGGCTACTCCCTGCTGTTTTTCACTTTTATCCTTTTCTTTTCCACTCTGATTTTCTGGCTGTTCAACAGTACTTCCTATAAAAAAATCCTGATCGTACAGATGAATGTTCTGCTTATCATGCTTGTGGAGCGTATTACCTGGATACCTTTACTTACATATGCGGGACTGGACTGGCCCCTCTCCCCTCTGTCCTTCGGGATAATCGCTTCTTATTTTACAGAACAGACGTGGATCATCAGCTTCGCCGGAGCCGCTTCTCTCTTCCAGCTGTTCATCATCTGGTTCCAGGCTTCCTCCCTGAAAAAGATTTCCGCTACCCGCCCGGCATGGATCTGGACAGGCCTCATACTGTGGCACCTTCTATTGTGGAGTGGAGCGGCAGCCTTGAGTTTTTACGACCTGGAACTTGTTTACCTGCTGAGATAAAAGAGAAAAGAAAGAGGTGTACATATGAAGAGAAAGAAGAAAATCCAGAGACGTATAGTCGGAACAGCAGTAATCCTGCTCATCGCAGCGAACATCCTGCTTGTCTTTTTCGACCACCAGGACAAAGTAGCCGAAAAATCCTATGTAAAAGAATGGTCGCGCAGTTTCACTACAGACGTTTCTGAATACGTGGAAACAAAAGGAGTGTTCGCTTCCGCTGACCGGGAGGAAGTGTACTTCGATAAAGAGAAGGGGAGTTTCAGCGGCTTTCTTGTCCAAAAAGGAGACAAAGTGGAAAAAGGGGAAGAACTGTACGAGTATGAAGTGAAAAATTACGAAGCGGAACGGAAAGAACTGGAGTCGGAGATTACGCTTCTGGAAGAGGAAATCAGGGCCATCGAAGACTACCTTAGAGACGTCAGGTTCTACAGTATCGAGGAGCCGGACACCGACATAGAAGATGAGAGTTACGATTATCCCGCTCCTTCCACTTACGTAGAAACCGAATTCGAAAAAGAAGAACAGACAGCGGAAAAAGAAATGGAGCTTGCCCGGAAAGAGGCCGAGCTGGCTATGTTCGAAGACCGGCTGAATCAGCTGGAGCAGGGAGGCGAGACTATAGCCGTCACCAGTACGTTTGAAGGGACGGTCTCCGACGTAGCCGAAACTCTCAACAACCCTGTACTTACTATCCAGTCCAGCGAACTGCTTATTCAGGGGAAACTCTCCGAATCCGATAGAACAGAAGTGTCGGAGGGAATGTCCGTGCTGGCGAAAACTCCGGAGGGTGACAGGATCGCAGAAGGAAACGTCTCACTCCTCCACGAATTCCCCGAAGAGTCCGGTCTGGATAAGGAAAGCAGTTACGGATTCGAAGCGGCTATCACGACAGACACCGAAGAACTCCTTGCCGGATATCACACCAATTTGGACATCATTACGGCCACGTCTCCGGAGACGACCGCTGTTTTCGAAAAGACTCTCGTTACAGAGACCCCTCCGTTTGTCTGGATAATGAATGAAGAGGGGATCTTAGAGAAAAGACCGGTGGCGACCGGGTTAAGCGAAGGGGAAAAGACAGAAATAATGGAAGGGATGCAGCCGGATGAGTGGCTGGCGGTAAAGAACAAAGGGACGCTCACCGCCGGCACTCCGTTCGTCTCCCCTCTCGACACCGAACATCTGGACATGAAGCGTCTCTTTTCCGGAGACCCGGAAACGATGTTCACTTACGGGCTGCTCGGTCTTATAAACAGATAATACCCGGCCCGCCCGTATCGCTTATATTCTCATAATCCACTCTCCCTTCCCGTCCGGGGAGGGTCTTTTGTTTGCATTTCCCGGTTCCCGGTGCCACGATTAAAGTAACGCTTTTCCTACAGGGAAAGTCAGCTTTTTATTACTTTTTACACAAATGAAAGGAACGATACTTATGAAACTGAGTGTATTGGATCAGTCACCGATATTATCAGACTCGGATCCGCAGGAAGCTATGAGGCAGACGACGGAACTCGCTGCTCACGTCGATCGGCTCGGCTATCACCGCCTCTGGGTCTCTGAACACCATAGTACGAACAGTCTGGCGGGCTCCGCCCCTGAGATTCTGGCGACCCATCTCGCCGCACATACGAAACGTATCCGCGTCGGGACGGGAGGAGTTCTCCTCCCTCACTACAGCGCCTATAAGGTAGCGGAAAGTTTCCGCGTCCTTGAGACGCTTCATCCCGGCCGTATCGACCTTGGTGTCGGACGTGCGCCGGGCGGCATGCCGAACGTCAACCTGGCACTGAACCGCGGTAAACTCCCAAGGGTCGAGGATTACCCCAAACAGGTGGAGCAGCTCATGAGTTACCTGCACGGGGAAGACCCTGCAGGAATGAATATTTACGCTACTCCAAAAGGAGATACGTCCCCCGAACTCTGGATGCTCGGATCCAGTGGAACGAGTGCCCGCCTGGCAGCGGACCTCGGTACTTCCTACTCTTTCGCCCATTTCATCAACGGGCACGGAGGCATGGGCGCGATGGACAGGTATAACAACCATTTCACCTCCTCCATCCAGCAGACGGAACCTAAAGGGAACGTCTCCGTATTCGCTGTTTGTGCGGATACACAGGAGAGGGCCGAATATCTTGCTTCCAGCCTTGATCTGGCTCTTTTGCTGATTGAACAGGGAGGCGTACGTCATCACTTCCCGACACCGGAAGAAGCGTTCAACTACTCCTACTCTTTCTTCCAGCAGGAAAGAATCAGGGAAAACCGGAAACGGATGGTAGTAGGAGATAAAGAAACAGTGAAACAGGAACTGGAATCTCTTGCCGATGCCTACGGAGTAGATGAAATAATGGTGAACACCATCGTCCACCCGTTCGAAGAGAGACTTCACTCTTACAAACTGCTTGCAGATGCTTTTAACCTGACACAGGAGGGATAGTACCATGCTTGCAATCGACCATATCGTCATTACTACACCCGATACCGAAAAAGAGAGGCTTTCCTTCACTTCCCGCTACGGCCTCCAGGGAAAAGAGGGAGGGTCACATCCGGGCTGGGGGACGCATAACGACCTCTGCTTTTTCGATAATCGTTTCTATATCGAGTGGCTCGGAGTTAACGATACTCAGAAAGCCGGAAAGTCCGAAAACCCTCTCATACGTCAGATGCTTCAGGAGCCTACCGGAGGCACTATCCAGATTGCTCTCTCCACCGACGCTATGGATGATTTTCTGGAGATGTACAATCGTCAGGGAATCGACTACGAAGGTCCTTTCCCCGGTTCCCGGGAGCAGGAAGACGGGACACTGCTTGAGTGGCGCATGCTTTTTCCTGCCCACCCGTCCGTACCGCTGCCGTTTCTGATCGAATGGAAAGGGGATAATTTCCCTCAGGATTCCGTCTACATCAACCCTCTGGCTGATACGACGGTCGAATACGGGACCGGACTTGACCGTAAGAAGAGTGCGGAAGTGTTCAGGAAAATGTTCGGCTTCCCCGATGACGGTTCGGAATCATTCCATTTATCGAACGGTCAGCTCTTCGTTACGGAGCAGACTTCCATTACCACCTATCTCGATCACATCATGCTGTAGCTGCAGGAATTTTTCCTGCAGCTTTTTGTTACCGGCATTATCCCGATTCAGGCCAAAAAAAGACCCGGGTGTTTCCACCGCGGGTCCTTTCTCTATTATTAAAGAGTTTCCTGGAGAAAACTTTCCACTTCCTCCGGAGTCTTTGCATTGGCGCTGTGCAAGTGACCGATTTTTTTGCCTTTCTGGAAAATGAGGATGCTCGGAATCCCCATTACTTCATACTTCTCGGCAATGTCCGGCACCTGATCACGATCGACTACGAACCATTCGTACGTGTTGTATTCTTCCAGGATATCCCCGATAAACATATCCATCCGTTTGCAGTCCGGGCACCAGTCCGCCTCGAATTTCAAAATAACGGGCTCTTCCGATTCGATTGCAGCCTGAAACTGTTCTGTAGTATTAAGTTCTTTCATAATTATCCCCTTTCCTCTCTCTGTTATTTATACTCTACACGACCAAGTCCCCACGCGGCAAGCAAACCGCCCAAGAACGCAAGGATACTGATAAGCACCGGAACAGCACCGGCGGGCACTCCCGGAAAGATGACCGTCACCGATCCGAGCACAAGCCCGATAATCACCCCGTACGTTCCGGAAGGATAGTGATCGAGGAAGAACTTCACGATTTTACTCATGACAATGATACCGACCACGATACCCGCTCCGACGACGGCCATAACGTCCAGCTGGAAGTTTGAAATCCCTTCGATAACCGTGGAGTATACTCCGATGATCAGGAGAAGGAAAGAGCCGCTGATCCCCGGCAGAATCATCGCACTGCTCGCAATCATCCCCGAGAAGAACAGAAGAATATAAGCACCTGACGACAGATTACTCATCGCTCCAGACTCTTCAGGCTGAAAGAAGGCGAGCGAACTGACGAGCACGACCCCTATAAGCATCAGGATATAGTGCTTCGTTTTGAACTTATGTTTCACATCCGCTTTATGGCTGAGAAACGGAAGAACTCCGATAATCAGACCCAGAAAGAAAAACTTCGTCTGAGCCGGATAGTGCTCGAACAGCCATTCGATCAGATTCGCAAGCATGAGGATGGAAGTTATGATTCCAAGCCCCAGGGGCAGAAGAAATTTCAGGTGACGTTTCCATTCTTTACTGAAAAAACCGTTCACCGCTTCGATCAGACGGTCATATATCCCCAAAACTACGGCTATCGTGCCTCCGCTCACCCCGGGAACAACGTCGCTCGCTCCCATCATGAGGCCTCTGTATATATTTTTCCATTCCCACATACGCCAATACTCCTTCATATTCATTTATAGTTGCCTGTTTCATTGTACCAAACTATTCTACAAAGCCAACAGTAAGTACCATACATTTACAATTACGAGAAGAAAGGTAAGAATTTTTTCGACGATAGATCCCGTTCTGAACGTAATGAAAAAAGAATAGTGAGTTTTACTGAAAGGGTAGAAAAGAGGGATGCCCCGCTTCGTAATATAGTCGGCGAACAAATGGGAAGCACTCCCCGTGATCAGACCACCGAAATAATACCATGGCAGACCGAGCAGCCACTGGACGAAATAGCTGTACACAACGAGAAACAGAAGGAAGAATAGAGAGTGAGTCATCTTCCGGTGTCCACGTATCATGAGAAGCACAGGAAGCAGCAGCATCACGAACGTCTTCAGCGGTTCTCTATATGTATCAAAAAAGGAAGGAGCGAACAGGTAGACGATAAGGGTAATCGTGAAAATGGTGATAAGAATTCTCCAGAACTTCCGCCCGAGTTTTGAACGGGGAGTATCGATATCGGGTACGAGAGCCCCGAACAGCACAAACAGAAAAAACGCTATTACTTCCAGAGGTCGCTCGGGAAGGAACGGAAGGGCGGGCAGCATAGTTACGGCTGCTACGCCGAACGTGAACCCTACGACCTGGTGGCCTGGTGCCATCATATTAAAAAACCTCTTTCCCCAAAACATACATTCGCCCTTTATCATACCTTATTTTTTGCACATAAAAAAGTCCGGACGCAGAAAACGCCCGGACCTTTACAGCATACTATTCAGCTTTTACGTTCAATTCCACGTTAATGTTACCGCTTGTCGCTTTGGAGTAAGGGCAGACTTTGTGAGCTTCATTAACAAGCTCTTCCGCTTCCTCCTGGGATACACCTTTCACTGTAACGTTAAGGACGACCCCGATTTTAAGTCCTCCATCCGAAGAATCTTTCATCAGGCTGACGTCACCTGTGATTTCGGAATCGATATCTTTTTTCTTCTTGTCCGCTACCAAATTCAGCGCACCGTCAAAGCATGCAGAATAACCCGCTGCAAAGAGCTGTTCCGGGTTGGATCCTGTTTCATTACTTTCTCCCGGCTGTGCCAGATTAAGATCGATCAGACCGTCATCGGATTTTACGTGACCGTTCCGGCCGCCTTTTACCGTTGCGTGAGCTGTGAACATTACATCGCTCATAAATGAATCACTCCTTGAATTTGATAATTTCTCTTCCCTTCTGTTGTATACCTTATAAACGGAGAGGTTAAACATCCACTCATAACTTATACTCTTCTTTCAGGGAAGCGGGAGCCATCTGTACGATCCGCTGCAGGATGAACGTCAGTACCGTCACGTCATCGATCACCCCGAAAAATATCAGGAAGTCGGGGATCACATCCCAGGGAAACAGAAAATATAACATCGCGAACAGTAAAGCCCCTGCTTTCTTCGCTCCCCTTACTTCCCCGGAGCGGAAAAAGGAAAGCAAAAACGGAATCGACTTCCGGAAATTGAAAAGAAACCTGATCCTTCTCCACATCTTCATAAACCTCACCACCATTTTTCTTAATTGCCTATGAAAGTTGTATGCTTTACTATATTAAGTAGAAGTGTGTCTCTCGCGAAGGAGGAACGAACGTGAATATTGTATTACTGAACGGTACGCTTACCGGTACGAAAACGGAGCGGATGCTGTCCCCTGTGGAAACCTATTTAAAAGAAAACGTACCGGGCATAACGATAAATAATATAAATCTGAAACACTATAACCTTCAGTTCGTCGATGGCCGTCCCCCCGAGGAGTACAACGATGATATGAAGGAACTGATCTCTTCCATCGAACGGGCCGATGGCTATGTCATAGCCACCCCTGTGTTTCAGGGAGGAATACCGGGAGCACTGAAGAACGTGTTTGATGCTATTTCCCCGCTCGCCATGCGTTACAAACCTGTTTCCATCATTGCCGTTGGCGGCACACTGCAGCACCACCTCGTCATTGAGAACCAGCTCAAACCGGTTCTGGACTATTTCCGGTGCCTTATCACGCCAAACTATGTCTATGCCCACCCCGGACATTTCACGGAAGATAAACAGCTGGAGAATGAAGAAGTAAAAAACAGGCTCATTGAAATGTCGCAGATTTTTCTCCGTTATCTCGAGATGGGACGGGACCTCTCCCCTTACAGAGCGGACATAAAGAAAGCCTGAAAAAGTGTTGTGAGGCAAAGTTCCGGCTTGAAGCACTCCGGACGTCCGTCGCTTGACCTCAGGACACAAAGAAACCCGAATAACTTTTATTCGGGTTTCTTTGCATCCAGTATTTTCGCTGATTACACGATATTCAGAACCTTATTTACGTAATTTTTCGTTTCCTGAAAGGGAGGGATTCCGCCATATTTATCCACGTTGCCGGGGCCGGCGTTATAGGCTGCAAGAGCCAGCTGCTCATTTCCATCGTAGCGGGTAAGCATATCACGTAAGTATTTAGTGCCTCCCATAACGTTTTCTTCCGGGTTCATCGGATCCCTGACCCCGAGAGCATCAGCCGTGCCGGGCATCAGCTGCATAAGCCCCTGTGCTCCTGCATGACTTACAGCTTCCGGGTTGAAATTCGATTCGGCCTGTATTACGGAACGTATGAGATCTTCCCGCACCCCGAAACGTTCGGAAGCTTCACGGATCAGACCGTCCACGTCGCTCTTTTCGCTTTCCTCTTCACCGGAGATTTCCGTAATAGGAGGTGCCTGGACACCGATAAAAATCTGAACCGGGGTCTGTGCTTCTTTCTCCTCCGCTGAAGACAGCAGCGTGTCCATAGAAGCCTTCAATATATTTTGAAACAACATCTGCTGCAGACCGGCTCCCGGACTTTCCACCCCTCTGTTTCCCTGAACGTTCTTCGTCGCCTGCATCTGCATCATGGATTGGAAATCATTCATGTTGATCAATAGCCATACCTCCGCTGTATAGTGTTTCTTCTATCATACTCGAGCGACAGGAATTGGACAACTGTTTTCAGGAATTAACTTCCATTCTCACTTCCCGAAAAAAAGGTCGAACACGTTATAATCCTCCGAGACGTCTCTATTGAAAAATTCCGAGTACCCGCAGTTTTCGCAGGAAACTACGATAAAATCGTTACTTTCCGTATCGAACATCTTTGAAACACCCGGACCGTTCATAGTCACTTCCTTCATCCCGGCTTTCGTACTCCCGCATTTCACACAGCCTTTTTCAGCCATTGCTGTCTTCCTCCTTCCGATTTTATTTCACGCGTCTTGCCGCCTGCTGCAAAGCATCCCATACACTATTGTAAGGAGGTGCGTAAGCAAGGTCGAGATCGAGCAGGTCTTCTGCAGTCATTTCATTATAAAGAGCGGTAGCCATAACATCAATCCGTTTATCCACGCCGTAAGGTCCTATGATCTGTACTCCCAGAAGCTTTCCGGTCTCCGGTTCTGTGAGCATCTTTATCGACATCGGTTCTTCATCGGAATAATATCCGGCAGCGTTTGTTGCTTCAACGTACACTTTTTCCACCGGTATATTTTCTTCCTCCGCTTCCTTTTCCGAAAGGCCGGTCTTGCCTATCGTAAGATCGAAGAACTTCAGAATGGACGTCCCCACGATCCCTTTAAATGATTTACGGTGGCCGCTCAACACCAGTCCGGCAATACGCCCCTGTTTATTGGCATGAGTGCCGAGGGGGATAAAGTCATTTCTTTTCTTCAGTCGGTGGTACTGCACAGCGCAGTCTCCCGCTGCGTAAACGTGCGGAAGATTCGTTTCCATGAAACGGTTCACTTCGATAGCTTCGTTCTTCGCAGTGTAAATACCCGTCCCTTTCATAAAGCTTGTGTTAGGTGTGACGCCCGTAGCCACAACAACGAGGTCGGTTTCAAATTCTCCCTGTTCCGTCACGACTTTCTGCACATACTCTTCCCCTTCAAGTCTTTCCACCGAGCTGTTCCGGGTTATTCTCACACCCTGCTTTTCGGCTTCTTCTTGTATCAGTTTGCCCATATCACCATCGACCATGGAACCCGGATAATCACTCCGGGTAATGATGTGGACATCTTTGCCGATTTCTCTGAAGTTCTCGGCTACTTCAAGACCTATATAACCACTGCCTATTACCGTCACTTTCTCCACATCTTCGGAAAGATCCGCCATAATCTCTTTCGCATCCGGTATCGTCTTCAGGGCGTGCACTCCTTGGAGATCTTTTCCTTTCCACGGAGGGAGCATGGGACTGACCCCCGAAGCCACGAGAAGTTCATCATAACTTTCTTCGAACTTTTCACCGTCCTGATTGATACCATACACTTTGCGTTTACTGCAATCCACAGAAGTGACCTCATGATTCACTCTTGCATCGATACCGTATTTATCTCTGAACGTTTCCACGTCCCTGGCGATCAGGTCGTCCGTCGAAGGTACGGTCCCGCTGATGACGTAGGGAAGACCGCACTGACCGTAAGAGTAGACCTCCCCTTTTTCGAGCACTACCACCTCGGGGTTTTCCGTTTTACGCACTACCTGCATCGCTGCACTCATCCCGGCAGCATCCCCGCCAATTATAACTAATTTCACAACGTAACCCCCTAAGTATAAAAGTGAAACCATCCGCAATGGGAAGCACGGCCCGAGGAGAGAGGACTCACCGTCTGGAACCGCGGACTTCCGGATGGTTTTTAAAAACAGTATGACTCTTTAAAACGGAAATTCGCGGTACCCGTTCATGACACCGATCCATTTCACTGTCGTGAACTTATCCAGGGCCCATTCTCCACCGAAACGGCCAATACCGGACTGTTTCTCACCGCCGAATGCTACGTGTGCTTCGTCGTTTACAGACTGGTCGTTGATGTGGATCATACCTGTTTTCACCTGTTTGGCTACTTCCACGCCCCGGTTCACATCTTTTGTGAATACTGAACCGGACAGCCCGTAAGGAGTACCGTTCGCGACTTCTATCGCTTCTTTTTCACCGGAGACTTTAATAACCGACGCTACAGGACCGAACACTTCTTCTTTCGCCAGTGCTTTTTCGTTATCCATATCAGTCAGTATGGTCGGAAGCAGTACATTTCCTTCCGCTTTACCTCCGGTCAGCAGTTTTCCGCCTTCCTGTACCGACTGATCGATGCCTTCAAGAATACGATCCACCTCGTCTTTGGCGATCAGAGGTCCTACCATCGTCTTCTCGTCCTGAGGATCACCGTACGGGAGACTTTCCACTTTTTCCTTGAATTTCTGAACAAATTCATCGTGTACATCTTCATGCACAACGAGACGATTCAGGGACATGCAGATCTGGCCCTGGTGTAAATATTTGCCGAACACGGCGGCTTCGACAGCTCTGTCCACGTCCGCATCCTCCAGCACGATCATAGCGTTGTTACCACCGAGTTCAAGAGCTGTATCCTTGATGTTTTTCCCGGCCAGTTCCCCGATGTGACTTCCTACTTCCGTGGAACCGGTGAAAGAGAACATTTCAGGAATCGGATGAGTGATGAATTCATCACCGATTTCAGAACCTCTTCCGACTACTACGTTGACAAGTCCCTTAGGGAAACCTGCTTCTTCCGAAAGCTCAGCAAGCAGAAGACCGGAAGTGATCGGAGTGTGGGAGGCCGGTTTAATGACTACGCCGTTCCCGCTGGCGAGCGCGGGGGCAAGTGAACGGGCTGTTAAGTGGAACGGGAAGTTCCATGGCCCTATTACACCGATTACGCCTTTCGGATCACGATACACCCTGTTTTCTTTTCCGGGAGTGTTGGAAGGGATGATCTCCCCTTTCATGCGTGTCGGAAAAGAAGCTGATTCCGTAATGATATCGAGAGCCGCGCTGTATTCGACTTCCGCTTTCACCCGCGTGCTTCCGGCTTCCGTGATCAGCCACTCCACGATTTCTTCTTTTCTTTCTTTGACCAGATCGATCCACTTCAAAAAAATATCCCGCTTCTCTGCAGGAGTTTTCTCTTTCCACTGCTGTTGGGCCTGTGCTGCAGCTTTGTAGGCTTTATCCAGATCTCCGGCACTTGCGGACGGAATAGTTGCAATTACTTCATCATTGTAAGGGTTTTTATTTTCAATAGTTTTGTCGCTCGAACCTTTGACCCATTCTCCATTTATATATTGATTAGTGTATGTCTTCATAATTGTTATCTCCTCCGTAAACATATTCAGTCTGTTTATTCACTTTTATAGATACTCTCAAACATCCCCCCTGGGATGAGCAGCTGGAACGTTTGTATGATCCGTAATGTATGTTACTATATGAACATATAGTCATATAAGGAGGCACCTCAATGTCACACCACCATCATCATCATGAGACCACCGGAAATATTAAGGTCGCTTTTTTCCTTAACTTTTTCTTTACGATCATAGAACTGATCGGTGGTCTTCTCACAAACAGTATCGCTATCATCTCGGATGCTCTGCACGACCTGGGGGACTCTCTTTCGCTTGGTCTCGCCTGGTTTCTTCAGAGATACTCGAATAAGGACCAGTCAAACAACTATTCTTTCGGTTATAAACGCTTTTCCCTGCTGGCGGCCCTGATTAACAGTGTCGTACTGACCACGGGCTCTATTTTCATCCTGACGGAAGCCGTACCGAGGCTGTGGAATCCGGAGACACCGAATACCCTCGGAATGATAGGTCTCGCCGTCCTCGGTATCATCGTTAACGGTGCAGCTGTCTTCCGGCTCCGCGGCGGAGATTCCATGAACCAGAAAGTGATGTCATGGCACATGCTCGAAGATGTTCTCGGCTGGGCAGCCGTGCTGGTCGTCGGAATTGTAATGACTTTCTTCGACCTGCCTATCCTGGACCCGCTTGCTTCCATCGGTATTACGCTGTTCATCCTTTACAACATCGTAATCAATCTTATCAAAACGATGCGACTTTTCCTTGAAGCAGTACCGGAATCAGTGGACTTTGACAGGATAACTAGAGAGATCCGCAACGTTCCCGAAGTCAAATCCGCCCATCATACCCATCTGTGGTCTTTGGACGGGGAAAACCATGCCTTTTCCACTCACGCTGTAGTAGCTGCGGAAGCGACGAAGGAGGAAGTGTGCAGGGCGAAAAAAGCGATCACTTCCATCCTTGAAGATATCCGGCTGGATCACATTACCATTGAAATAGAATACGAAGATGAACTATGCAGTATGGCTGAGGAGGATGAGTATGAGTGAATCTGTCACACAAGAGACGATACAGAAAACGGCCGACACTTTTAAAGTACTGTCCGATCCGACGAGGATCCGGATCCTGCATTATCTCTGTCAGAAAGAAGCCTCGGTCTCCGACATAGCTTCCGGGCTCGACCTGAAACAGTCTACAGTTTCTCATCAGCTGCGCACCCTCAAGCTCTACCGGCTGGTGACACATCGCCGGGAAGGGACAAGTATTTACTATACGTTCAAAGACGATCACGTTATGCAGACGCTTGAACAGATGATCGACCATATTGAAGAATGACAGGAGAGATGACTATGGAATTCAGAAAAGCTGCCGCAGAAGATGTGGCGGAAATCATGCCTATTATACAGGAAGCCCAGCAGCAGTTCCGGGAACGGAACATCAGCCAGTGGACGAACGGTTATCCCGATGAAACAACTATATCGGAAGACATCAGGCGCGGGGAAAGTTACGTACTCACTGAATCCGGAAAGATTATAGCGAGTACGGTCATCTCCCCCCGTGAGGAAATGACTTACCGTACCATTTACGAGGGGGAATGGATGAGCCGGGAAGATTATCTCGTCATACACCGGCTTGCAGTGAAGGGCGACATGAAAAAACAGGGCCTTGCCTCCCTTCTGTTAAAAGAGACAGAAAAGATGGCCCGTAACAGTTCTATTCCGAGCGTGAAAGTGGATACGCACGAACAGAACGTACCGATGCAGCAACTGCTTCTGAGCCACGGCTATACCTACTGCGGAGTCATTTATTTAACAGAAGGCAGCAAACGGCTGGCCTACGAAAAACTGGTGCAATAAAAATCAAAAAAGCGCGACGACAAAGTCGCCGCACGCATTTTCTTTACATATCCAGCTGTTGTGGAGTTTCATCACTTTCATTCATGAGGCGGATCGTTTCAGGAAAAATCTCAAGTACGATGTAGTCGGGATCTTCTTTTCCGCCGAGCCAATGTTTCATATGGTCGTTCCACACGCGGTCCTTGATGTCCTGGTCATCACGAATGTTGGCCTGACCCTGGATTTCAAGGAATCCGTCTCCGTAGCCTTCCCCTTCATATCCGAGAAGGATGTGGACGAACGGGTTCTCGTCGATTTCTTCCGCTTTGTACGTCTCTCTGTCCGTCGGAGTGAATAACGTCAGATTCTCGTCGTGCTGAAACGTCATATAACGGGTATGAGGCTTATTATTTTTAACAGTGGCCAGCGTACCTACATTATTATCCTTCATAATACTACTGATATGCTGTTTCAATTCTTCCTGGTTCATATTACATTCCCCTTTCGACTGCTTTGAATTCTTTACCCACTATTACCTTTCTCCTTTCTTTCTAAACTTTGGAAATTCGCGGGAGTTTTTTTTCGTCAAAAAATTCGCTATAATTAAATGGCAATCGGGTAAACGTTATAAACAAGGAGGAATTATCAATGTCATTTGCTACTTCAATTAACTGTATGGACGGCAGAGTCCAGCTTCCGGTCATCAACTGGATGAAAGATACATACGGGGTGGAATACATCGATATGATTACGGAAGCCGGTCCCAACAAGGTCCTGCTCGAAGGCAGTGCCGGTCAGCTTGAAGAGATTAAGAAAAAAGTTCTCGTTTCTACAGAGAAACATGGATCAGGAACAATCACAATCGCGGGGCATCACGACTGCGCCGGGAATCCGGCGGACCGCTCTCAGAAGGAAAAAGAAATAAAACGCGCCGTGGAACTGATTGAAACGTGGGACCTCGGAGCCGAAGTCGTCGGCCTTTATGTTAACGAAAACTGGGAAGTGGAAGTCGTAACTGAGTAACTCTTATCCAAAAAGGAGGGGTATTGTGGAAGAATTCGTCGGCTACTGCGCTTCCTGCGGAAAAGAAGTTTATTGTAAGGACGGATTCCTGGACGGCATCGTTACGGAAGATAAACAGCTGTACTGCTTTACGTGCGGAGAAGACAAATAAAATACCGTCCTCTGTTTCAAGAACCTCCGATGAGCAATTCATCAGAGGTTCTTTTAAGTGACCGGCGGTTTTCCGAATCCTTATTCTCATAACTGTAACGAACTGGTAAGATGGAAAGAACTATTATTTATTAGCGCGGGAGGCGGTTACCATGAGCAGAAACATGTCTATGATCTCCATCGCAGCCGGGGCTGCTCTGTGGGGGATTATCGGTCTGTTCGTCACATTTCTGTACGACTACGGCTTCACGCCTGTCCAGGTGGTGGCCGTCCGGGTAAGCAGTGCCGCTCTGCTGCTGCTCATTTATACATATTTTAACGGGAAGAAAGACCTGCGGATTAACTGGAAAGACAGCCACTATTTTATCGGTACAGGTATTATCAGTATCGTGTTCTTCAATCTTTGTCTATTTATAGCTATGGAGGAAACTTCCATAGCTGTCGCTGTTACCCTGTTGTACACCGCCCCCGCCTTCGTTACGATATTTTCCCGGTTCCTGTTCGGAGAACTGTTTACCGGGAACAAAATTCTCGCACTCGCCATCACGCTCATCGGCTGCTCACTCGTCGTCGGACTAATCCCGTTCTCCGGCTTCGATCTCTCTCTGTACGGAGTCCTGGCAGGGCTCGGGTCCGGATTCTTTTATGCGCTCTACAGCATTTTTGCAACTTACGCCCTGCGGAAGTATTCTTCCGTAACAGTGACGGTGTATACCTTCGTATTCGCAAGCATAGCCATTCTCCCATTTGCCGGACTTGGCGATATCAAAAGCACTTTCACTCTCCCGGCTGTCTGGTTGAATATCGGCGGTATCGGCCTTTTCTCCACCACTCTTGCCTTCCTGCTGTACACAAAAGGGCTCGAGAAAATCGAGTCGAGCCGGGCTTCGATTATAGCCACCATCGAACCGGTGGCGGCCACGCTCCTCAGTTTTTTCGTATTCCGCGAAATTCTGACCTTGTGGCAACTGACCGGTTTCATTCTTGTAGTAACAGCGGTCATCCTTGTTCAGAAACGGCCCCGCTCGTCTTTTTCAAAGCGAAAAGCGTCATGAAGGATACTGCCTGTTCCAGCATCGGCGTGGAGAGATTCTCCGGAGCTCCTTCTTTAGGTACGGAAGACATCCCCTCAACCGTCCACCCGTGAGTGCCGGCCAAACGTTCGAATTCCCAGGGCATCATCGTATTGCACACAACGTCTTCCCCTTCAAGTCTCGGATAACTGTTACTTCTAGGGCCGGCAGCAGGACCAAGAATACCGGCAACCATTACCCCTCCAGGCTTTACGACACGCTGGATTTCCTTTAATCCGTGCAGCGGTGACGCGACCCATTCCAGGCAGTTAATGGCCATTACGCTGTCGAATGCCCCATCTTCAAAAGGGAGTTTGGCAAGGTCGGCCTGCTGGAAGTGGATACCGCTCCAACGCTCTTTTGCCATTTCAATCATTTTCGACGAAATATCGACACCGGTCACCTCATACCCCGAGTGTCTCAGCATCTCGCTCCCCTCTCCATCGCCGCATCCGATATCAAGAACCGTAGATCCTTCAGATACGAAGGACTGCATAAATGGAAGAACCGTTTTTCTGCTTCCTTCTTTCCACATTTTTTCACTTCTCTGACCCCAGTTTCCGGAAAAATTATCCCACTTCTCTTCCGCTTTCTCATGCCATCTTTTATCGATCATTATTTTTTCCTCCTTGTTATTTCATTTAATCTTATGTATGATAGAATCAATATATAGTAATTATATTTTAAAAAACACAATATATAGATTGAAAAACAGATGCTCACAGAGCTTAATAGGGAATCCGGTAAGAAACCGGAGCTGCCCCCGCAACTGTAAGTATCCGCGAAACAGCATCTCCACTGTAGATTACTACGGGAAGGGCTGGAGTAAGATCGGGTACGAGCCAGGAAACCTGTCTGTTTTTCATCGGAAAGTTTCACCTTTTTCGGGGTTGGAGAAGATGAAACGATGATGCGTACATATACCCGTATCATGGTTTCATCCGCTCCTGTCCCGGGGGCGGATTTTTTATTTTTTATAAAGGTACTTGAAGGAGGACTTACTTATGTCAGCAACCGTAACAGCGGACTGGAAATATTGGCTCGAACAGCTTCAGAGCACGTTCCCTCATCTCGATTTTTCAAAAGTCTACCCGAAAATCACAGACGGCACTTCCGTCGTTCTGGAAACACTCGCGGAGATGGACGAAACCGAACCGGAATGGACCTATGTCGCCGCCCGGGCACATCTGGAGACGATGTACACCGAAGCGAAGAAAAACCGGCGGACGGAGAGTCCGTATACCGACCTTTACGGGCTGATGGAAGCGCTCGTCCAGGAAGGAATTTACGATCATTCCCTGCTTACCCATTATACCAAAGAAGAAGCGGAGGAGCTTGAATCTCTTCTCGACCGCAATAAAGACCTTCAATTTACTTACATCGGTCTGAAGACTCTGGATGACCGCTACCTTGCAAAAATGAAAGATGGACAGACGATGGAACTCCCTCAGGAAAGATGGCTGATCATTGCGATGAATCTTATGGCCGGGGAGAATTCCTCCTCACGCCTCCATTACATCAAAGAGGCCTACTGGGCGCTCAGTAATCTTTATATGACTGTCGCCACCCCAACTCTGGCAAACGCAGGGAAATCTCACGGCCAGCTCAGTTCCTGCTTTATCGAAACGGTAGACGACAGTCTGCAGTCGATTTACGACAGCAACACGTCCATCGCGAATTTAAGTAAGCATGGCGGAGGCATTGGCGTCTATCTCGGTAAAATACGTTCACGGGGCAGTGATATACGAGGTTTTAAAGGGGTCTCCTCCGGTATCCTCCCGTGGATGAAGCAGCTGAACAATACGGCGGTAAGTGTTGACCAGCTTGGCCAGAGACAGGGGGCCGTCGCCGTCTATTTGGACGTCTGGCATAAAGATATCTTCTCGTTTCTCGACAGTCGCCTGAATAATGGAGACGAACGTCAGAGAACCCACGATCTGTTCACCGGAATTTCCGTGCCTGATCTTTTCATGGAAGCCGTCCGGGACAGACAGGACTGGTATTTGTTCGACCCTCACGAAGTGAGAACGAAGATGGGCTTCTCTCTGGAAGACTCTTTCGATGAACAAAAAGGGGAAGGGACGTTCCGCGACCGGTACGAAGCCTGCGTGCGTGAGCCGGAATTGTCCAAAGAGAAGGTGCCGGCCATTGACATTATGAAGCGCGTCATGATCGGACAGCTCGAAACCGGCACGCCGTATATGTTTTACCGGGATGAAGTGAACAGGAAGAACCCGAATAACCACGCAGGCATGATTTACTGCAGTAACCTGTGTACGGAAATAACCCAGAACCAGAGTGCCACGACTCAGACTGCCCAGTACACGGAAAACGGACAAATCATTACCGTGCACAACCCTGGAGACTTTGTCGTCTGCAACCTTTCGAGCATCAACCTCGGCAAAGCCGTACCGGCGAATGCTCTTGAAAGACTCGTTCCGATCCAGGTGCGGATGCTCGATAACGTTATCGAAGAGAATCACATCCCCGTGCTCGAAGCGGAACGGACAAACAAGCGCTACCGCGGCATCGGCCTTGGTACGTTCGGATGGGCTCATCTATTGGCACAGAATAAAATCGCCTGGGAGTCGGGGGAAGCCGTCCAGTACGCCGATGACCTTTACGAAAAAATCGCCTATCTGACTATCGGGGCGAGTGCTGAGCTCGCCGGGGAAAAAGGAAGTTATCCTCTGTTCGAAGGGTCCGACTGGGAAACAGGTGCCTTTTTCGAAAAACGCGGGCTCACCTCAGACGAGTGGGAAACACTTGCTTCCAGGGTGAACAGGAACGGACTGAGAAACGGCTATCTTATGGCAGTTGCTCCGAATTCGAGTACTTCTCTCATCGCAGGAAGCTCTGCCAGTATCGATCCGATATTCAAAAAATTCTATTCGGAGGAGAAAAAAGACTTTAAGATCCCTGTTACAGCACCGGATCTGAACCCGGAAAACTACTGGTACTATAAATCAGCCCACGATATCGACCAGCATACGAGCATTGCTCAGAATGCCCGGAGACAGAGGTATATCGATCAGTCCATATCATTTAACCTGTACGTACAAAATGACATCCACGCCAAAGATTTACTGAACCTTCACCTTGACGCCTGGGCTCAAGGATTGAAAACGACGTATTACACACGCTCCACCTCCGGCAGCACCTATGACGAATGCGAAAGCTGCTCTTCATAAACAAAAGCGGAGCCATTCGCTTAGAAGCTCTAAGATAAGCGGGCACTCCGGGGTTCGGATGAACTGTTCCGAACGAGGAGGGACCACTTATCTTATGGGCTTTTGAATGGCGTAGCTGGATAAAACAAAAGCGGAAACTTCCGGGTAGAAGCGCTGACATAAGTCGGAAGCTTACTTTTCGGGTGTGGCCTTCCCCGAAAATAAGATTACGGCTTATGGCGGGAGCTTCTGGAAGTTGAAGCTGGAAAAACAAAAGCGGAACCACCCGTTCAGGAGTTCCGGGCTAAGTGGGAGATTCATTTTTCAGGGGGTTTCCCTGAAAAAGAAGCTACTGCTTAGACAGCGGACTCCTGGGTGGTGTAGCTGGATACCATAAAAGCGGAAACTTCCCGGTAGAAGCGCTGACGTAAGCCGGAAGCTTACTTTTTGGGCGACCTTCCCCGAAAATAAGATTACGGCTTATGGCGGGAGCTTCTGGAAGTTGCAGCTGGATAAAATAAAAGCGGAACCACCTGTTCCGGGGTTCCGGGCTAAGCGGGAGGCTCAGGGGGATCCCCCCATTCCCTTAGCCTTCCGCTTAGCTTTATTATTTTGAACTTTGAAAGGAGTCTATACTTATGACTATAGAAAAAAGGAAACTCGTCGATTACGAGGCCCCGAACCGTTCCACCGGTATTATAAACGGAAAAACATCTAACGTTCTTAATTGGGACGATACCAGATTTGCCTGGGCTTATCCTATGTATAAAAATATGCTCCAAAATTTCTGGATTCCGGACGAAATCAATATGAGTAATGATTTGAAGCAGTGGCCGGAACTTTCCGACCGCGAACAGCAGTCTTTCAAAAAAATTATCGGCCTTCTCGCTTTTCTCGACTCTATCCAGACGGACTACTCGGGGAAAATCGCGGACTACCTTACGGACTCGAGTCTTGCGGCACTGATGCAGGTACTTTCTTTTCAAGAAGTCGTACACAACCAGTCTTACTCTTATATCCTCTCCACTCTCGTTCCTTCAGCGGAACAGGAGGAGATTTTCGATTACTGGAAACACGATCCGATTTTGCAGAAACGGAACCAGTTCATCACGGACGGGTATCAGGATTTTATCGATGACCCTTCACCGGAGAATTTTCTGAAATCCTGCGTCTATGACGTTGTTTTGGAGGGACTGTTCTTCTATGCCGGGTTTGCCTTTTTCTATAATCTGGCCCGCAACCAGAAGATGGTTTCCACTTCTACGATGATCAACTACATCAACAGGGATGAACAGATCCACGTCCACCTTTTCTCACGTATCTTCAACGAAACCCTCAAAGAACAGACGCAGCTGAATAACGAGGAATTTCGTCAATTCACGACAGAAACCTTCCGGCAGGCGGCTGAACTTGAAATTGAATGGGCTCACCATATTATAGGCGAGGACTTTCCGGGTATTCCGATGATGGATCTTGACAGCTACATCCGCTTTACAGCCAACACGAGGGCCCAGCAGATGGGAGCCGACCGGCCGTTTCCGGAACACCGGAAAAACCCGATGCGCTGGATACGTGCTTACCAAAACGTCGATGAAGGGAAATCGGATTTCTTCGAACAGAAATCAAGGCAGTACACAAAAGTTTCAGAAGATAATGGATTTGATGATTTATAGAGATAGGCTTCTATGCCTGTCTCTTATTTTTTTGAAAAAATATTAAATTTTATAAACCTTACCCCTGCAACAATGAGAGCCCTTACAAACATTCTTTTTTTAAATTCATGTCAGCTTTCCTTACATAGTTAAGTTGATTTTTCTGAATTTTTTGTGTATAGTATTTTAAAACTTACTAAGTATGTTAAGTAAGTTAACATCAAAGGAGGATTTTCCAATGAAAAAGATCGAAGCGATTATTCGACCCGAAGCATTTCAGCCCTTGCGGCATCAGTTGGACCAGGCAGGTGTAAAAGGTTTGACAGTTTCGGAAGTCGCAGGTTGTGGTCAACAAAAAGGGAAAGAAGGAATCTTTCGGGGAACAAGATATGAAATTAAATTGTATCCGAAAGTGAAGGTGGAGATGGTAGTCGCTGGGCACGAAGTCGATTCCATCGTGAAAATAATCATGGATACCTGCACGACAAACGAAACAGGAGACGGTAAGATTTTTGTTTCTGCGATCGAGGAAGTATATCGTATCAGAACTGCCGAAAAAGGCAAAGCTGCCCTGATCTGAAAACTATATCAAGGAAAGGTGACTAGACTTATGAAAAAAATTATTCCTTTATTATTGTTATTGACATTAGAATTCCCGGTGATTTCCAGTGCTCAGACCATCTCTCCAGAAACTGTTGTCGCTTCCATAGATATGGTCTGGGTCATGATGGCAGCATTTCTTGTGTTTTTCATGCACGCCGGTTTTGCTATGGTAGAATCAGGATTCACTCGTTCTAAAAATGCTCTCAACATTCTAATGAAGAACTTTATGACGATATCAATCGCTTCTATTCTTTACTTTCTTGTGGGATATGGGATTATGTTCGGAAACTCTGGAGGAGGACTTATAGGACTGGATGGCTTCCTTCTTAGCGGCCACGAAGATCAGGTCGGGTTCTTCATATTCCAGGCAGTGTTCGCTGCAACTTGTGCCACTATCATATCCGGAGCTGTGGCCGAGCGTATGAAGCTCAGTGCCTACCTGTTACTCACCCTGCTGATGACTGGACTTATCTACCCAATTGTTGGACATTGGGTGTGGGGTGGCGGATGGCTTTCAGAACTTGGTTTTGTAGACTTCGCCGGTTCTACCGTTGTTCACATGACAGGTGCCATAGGGGCACTGGCGACTGTTATGTTTCTCGGCCCACGACTCGGTAAATATTCCGGAAATCGCATCAATGTTATTCAGGGGCACAATATCCCGCTTGGAGCGCTGGGTGTTTTCATACTTTGGTTTGGCTGGTTCGGTTTCAACGGAGGAAGTACATTAGCAGCTGATCCTTCCCTTGTACCATCGGTCATAGCGGCCACTCTTTTGTCTGCCTCTGCCGGGGTTATCGCTTCAGCAATGTATTCTCAGATTAAATTCAAAAAAATCGATGCTTCACTTACTTTGAACGGCGCACTGGCTGGTCTGGTAGGTATCACTGCAGGAGCTGCTGACCTTTCAGCGACAGGAGCGATTGTCACTGGATTCATCGCCGGCACCATCCTGATAGAAACAGTGCAATTGTTTGATCGTGTATTTAAAATCGACGACCCTGTCGGAGCAATCGCAGTGCACGGAATATGTGGAGCATGGGGGACGCTTGCAGTTGGGTTGTTTGCTACAAATGGAGGCCTTTTCTACGGAGGAGGAGGCGAATTGTTATTTATCCAGACCGCAGGGATAGTAGCTGTAGCTGTCTGGACGATGGCTGCAACGTCTATCGGAGTCTTTATAATCAAACAGACTATTGGCATCCGTGTATCGCAACGTGAAGAAATCGCTGGTCTCGACTTTTACGAACATGGTGCTTCCGCTTATGAAAGTTCAAGTAGCATCTTTAATGAAAACACCTCACAAACCGTGGATGGTGATTTTGGAGTCGGTCTACTAAACCGTTTGAACAGTATTGATCGTGCAGAGAAAAAGACGGTCCACTAATGTGAAATTTTAATTTAAAAGAGCTGTCTTTCTTAAGAACGAAACCTAGGTTAATAATCTATTATATGTAATAACTCCCCCGGCGATTTTACTTCATAAAACCCGGGGGAGTTTAGAGTTACAAATAGCTTCTCAAACGATCCAGGGAATCATAAATGGAGTCCCGTATACCCGGGTTATAAAACACGGCCGCCGGATGATATAAAGGAACGACGATATACTTCTCGTCAGAAGGAACATACGTATCCTGTTCCCGGTCGTACTTCAAAATCGGTGTCTCCAGTCTTTCTCCAATCACTTCGGAAATTTTCCCTTTTTCGTCCACAAGTCTCTGATAAGCGACTCCTCCAAGCAGAAGGATCACTTTCGGATCGGCTGTATCTATCTGTACATCAAGAAGTTCCGCATGAGCTTTCACTTCTTTTTTGTTCGGTTTCCGGTTCGCTTTCCGTTTTTCTTCGGAGTTCGACCGTTTTTCCCACTTGTAGGGTCTGCTTCTTACTGCACTTGTAATGTAGACATCATCCCTCGTCCATCCGAGGTAGGATAACTGTTTATCCAGTTCTTTCCCGGCTCTCCCGGTAAAAGGCTCCCCATCATACACTTCGTTTTCTCCCGGAGCTTCCCCCACCATCATGATTTCTGCCGGGACCGGGCCTTTGCCAAGCACGAATCCTTCCGTATCAAAAGGCTCGATATTCCGTTTTGCCCTCTCTATCACTTCTTCAGGTAAATCCATAACTATCACCTCTTCTCCCGTCTTTACCCGATTTCTTCTGCTGATAACTCTTTATGTTTTATTTCTCCCCTTCGGATGAGTACAATAAGGAAAGGAGTCTAAGAAAAAAGGAGCAACTTTTATGAAAAAATTAGCACATGGTATCGTGAAGCTTCGGGCCTTATTGCTGTCCCTGTGGCTGATAGCTTTCGCTGTACTTGGATATTTCGCCCTGGACCTCCCGTCGCTTCTTGAAGGAGACGGTTTCCGCACAGACGGAGAATATGAAGAAGTTCAGGAAATACTTACAGATGATTTTGATCGTCCCGAATCAACTATCCTCGTGTTATTTGAACAGGCGGACGATGGAAAAATAGAAGATACGCTTACCAGCATAAAGGAGCTGGATATAGCCTCCTCCATCCAGTCGCCCCTCGATGTGGAGGATATGTATAAGGAAGACACTGCTTACGCAGCCATCAATTTTAATGAAGAAAGCACGGAACTCACCGAAGAAATTTCCGAAATCCGCTCTATTACGGAAGATACATCCGGAGTGACGCTGACCGGTGAACCGGTCATATCGGAAGACATCAATAAAGCCAGCCAGACGGATTTAAAAAACGCCGAACTGATCGGCCTGCCTTTCGCTTTACTGATTCTTCTCGTAGCTTTCGGAACGTTGACCGCTTCAGTGCTTCCGCTGATTATCGGAGGAGTGACAGTCGTTTCCGGATTTGGACTTCTGGCGCTTGCCGGGGAAAACATTTCTTTGTCCGTGTTCATACTGAACATCGCTCCTATGATCGGCCTTGCGCTAAGTATCGACTTTGCCCTTCTGTTCATTAACCGTTACAGGGAAGAACTGGCCCGGCAGCCCATCGATGATGCGATCGTGACGACGATCCGTACAGCCGGCCGCTCCATCATCTTCTCTGCAGTCTGTGTATTTATCGGACTCGGTGCCATGAGTATCATTAATGTAGATATCTTTCTGAATATAGCACTCGGAGGAACTATAGTCATCACTCTCGCCGTATTCACGTCACTCACACTTCTTCCCGGGCTCCTGAGACTGCTTGGACCGAGAATCAACAAGTTGCGTGTCCTGCCTGCGGAGAAAGACACTGTGCCGCGCTGGAGAGCATTCGCTAAACGTATTATGAAACGTCCGGTAATGACTGCACTTTTATCTCTCATCGTGCTGCTTATCGGCGTTATTCCGATCTCAAACATGAGCGTTTCTATCCCGACGATTGACGCGCTGCCTGAAAGCTACGATTCGAGAAGTGCTTACGAAACGATCGAAGATACTTTCCTCAGCGACTCCGACAGTACGATTCAGGTAGTCGTCAACGAAGACAGAGACTGGCTCAGTAAAGACGGACTCGAAGAGATGAATGAGAAGATCGATACTTATTCGGATCCCGGTATCGTGGACAGCGTAGACTCTCTGTATTCGGCGGCCGACGTCGGATCGTCGGAGGAGTTATATGCGGCCCTGCAGAACCCGCAGACGAAAAGTGCTCTTGAACCGGCTATTGAACAATTCATCGCCGGTGACAAGCTTCTCCTTCCGGTGAATCTTTCCGTAGCCGACAATTCAGAAGAAGCCCAAAGCCTTGTCAGAGAGTGGAAAGATGAAAAAGATGCACGTATCGGTGGAACTCCCGCTTTCAACCAGGAAATTTACGATGAAATATTCGATAAACTGCCGCTCGTACTGACTATTATTATCGTTTCCACTTTCTTTATACTGATGTTTGCCTTCCGGTCTATTTTAATTCCGATCAAGGCGATTCTCATGAATATCCTGGGACTTGCTTCCACGTTCGGGATTCTCGTGTGGCTCTTCCAGGGAGGTCATTTCGGTTTGAACGAATCGGACATTGCTCTGATTCTACCGGTCATCGTCTTTAGCCTTGTATTCGGTCTAAGTATGGACTATGAAGTATTCCTCATCTCCAGAATGAGAGAATTTTATCTGGAAACGAAAGACAATCACTACTCGACCGTGGAAGGCGTGGCGAACACGAGTAAAATCATAACGTCCGCTGCCCTGATCATGATTGTGATTACAGGAGCTTTTGCATTCACGGGTGTAGTTCCCGTCAAGCAGATAGGAATCGGGATAGCCATAGCTATCTTCATCGACGCTACGATTATCCGCCTGCTGCTTGTACCGAGCCTTATGAAACTGTTCGGACATTGGAACTGGTGGTTCCCGTTCGGCAGGAAGAAATAGATTATAGAGGATGGATTTCAGGCTGTAGTGTTTCCGACAGGCAGTCCGGGATCCGTCCTTTATTTTGGAGAAAATGGCGTCCTTATACAGGAATCCTTCCCTTCACACGAGTAGAGGCTTTACGAAAGGAAGGATTACTCTGAAATCGTGACTTTCACTGCCCCTCCCTTCCCTCCTCGGGCAGGAAAACCAGGTTTCCGTTACTTTCGGAGCGTAATTTGTTCTCCGATGGGAAGGAAAACCGGAAATGCTTACAGCCCGCCATATCAATACAAAAAACCGAACCCCTGATTAAAGGTTCGGTTTTTTTATGCTGATTCATACTTCTCTATTTCATCTGGAACGAAAAGAGTGTTACGGCGAAGTAAAGAATTATGATCAAAAAAGAAGGGATCATGTACGTAAACTGGTACTTCGGTTTTTTCCTGGAAATACTAATCAGGAATAGAAGTACAAATACAATCGATGCTACAGCGATAATTACGTTGACCCGGCTCGATTCACTGAAAAGATTTCCCCGGAAATACATTACATCGGTAATAGCCAGAATAAGAATATTAAACGCGTTACTGCCGATCAGAGAACTGATGGCAAGATTATAGTTGCGCATCTTTAAAGCGGTACCGACACTCGACGCATCCGGCAAAGAAGTACTGATCGCGACGAGGAATGCACCGATGAACGAAGAGCCGAGTCCGGTAATTTGTGCTATCTCCTCAGCCGTAATCGTTAAAATACTACCCATAATCATAATGGCGACGCTGAGACTTATAAAACGGGTAAGCACCTGCTTTTTTGTATATTCCCGGTATCTTTCCTGCTTCTTTTCGTTCTTCACTTTACGTCCTTTGTATTCCGTACGCTTATTAATGAATCGGGCTCCGACTGCATAAAATAATACGAGAGCGACCGAAGAATAACTTACGTGAAGAAAGGGGGTGGGCAACGGAAAAGCCACGGCAACTATAACGATCATCGTCAGAAAAATGACGAGATAGGCGTACAGTTTACTTTCCACCGTAGTCCGGGTCATAATTTCATGTTTCCGGTAAATGATATCGAACACTGCCAGACCCAGAAGGTTAAAGAGATTACTACCTATCAGGTTACCGACTGCAAGACCCGGCGTATCGATAAAAACTGCCGTCACACTCGAGGTGAGTTCCGGAAGAGAAATAGCTATGCCGATTACAGCTCCCACAAAAGTAGAGGTCGCTTTTGTTTTCTCCTTTACTGCATCGCCGAACACTGCAAGATTGGAAGCTATGAAAAAAGTGGCGATTGCAGAAACAAAAAACCCTAAAAATATGAGGACTGCCATAAACTTGAACTCCTAACTATTGTTGTTTGCTTTTGATTAAATCCGCCGTCAACTGGCCGGACAGCGTTACCATCGGCACTCCGCCTCCCGGGTGCGTGGAACCTCCGGCAAAGTAGAGGTTATCGTAAAGAGCGCTCTGAGCCGGTACTTTAAAGCCGCCGTTCGACTTCTTGTCCGCTACGACACCATAAATCGAACCGCCGTTTGCCCCGTACAGGGATTCGAGATCTTCCGGTGCGAACTGGTATTCAAAATCGATGGAGTCTTCCAGGCCTTCGAGCCCCATACGTTCAAGTTTCTCAATGACCGTCTTTCTGTATGCTTCCCAGTCCCAGCCTTTTCTTTTCTTATTTTCGAGAGGTGGAACGTGAGTAAGGACGAACAGATTATCTTTCCCATCCGGGGCCTGGGTTTCATCCGATCTGGACGACACACCTATATAGACAGTCGGGTCTTCGGCCGGCTTCCCTTTATCGAAAATTTCCTTGAATTCCTTCTCGGGGTCGTCGGAGAAGAAGAAATTGTGGTGTTCGAGCTGTTCGAACTTTTTGTTCGTCCCCAGTAATAATACAAGTCCTGAAACTGTCGGTTCATATTTTTTCTCGAGCTGTTTCGCTTCTTTCTTCCCTTTCTTCGTGCCGTCCAGGTAACGGTACGTAGGAATCGCCTCCAGGTTGGAGACGACGACATCCGCTTCCATCGTACCGCTGGCAGTAGCCACACCGGTCACTTCTTCTCCTTTTGTCACTATATGAGAGACAGGTGTCTCAAGATGAACGTCTATTTTCAGTTCTTCCATCACTTTTCCCATTGCTTCCGCAATCTGATACATGCCTCCTTCGACATAATGGATGCCGAGCCCCAGCTGCACATACGCCAGCTGGTTCAAAATTGCGGGTGCGGAGTAGGGATTGGAACCGACATACATCACGAGGAAATTGAATAACTGCTCCAGATGCTTGTTGTCCAGATGCTCCTGGTTCGCTTTAGCCACCGTCTTCATGGGGTCCATCTGCATGAGTTCTTTGAAGGAGTGATGTTTCCTGAGATCACTGAGACCCGAGATACTGTATTTATAGAAACTCTTCAGGCACAGGTCATACATATCCTGACTGTACGATAAGAAGCTTGTCAGTGAACTGTTCGGGCGATCCGTCACTTTGGACATCTCCTGAAGCATCGTAGGCAAATCACCCGTTACGTCAAGCTGTTTGCCATCTTCAAAAAAAGTCCGCCACTGAGGTTCGACCCTTTTGATAGTTATGTAATCGTGTATATCACGATGCACGCTTTCGAACAGCTGCTCGAGGACCCAGGGCATGGTGAGGATGGAAGGACCCGTGTCAAAAGTGAATCCTTTCCCGGATCTCTGGTTCAGTTTTCCACCGATATTTTCGTTTTTCTCGAGAACCGTTACATCATAACCGTCCGCCTTCAATCGTATAGCTGCCGACATACCGCCTAGACCTGCTCCTACTACTACCGCTTTCTGATTCGCCATACTTAGCACCTCCATATTAATAAAGAAAAGGGATCAGCCGATATCTTATCCTGCACCACTGCGCGTACTCATCTCCGTACTGTCTCGTAAGCATCGCCTCTTCCAGTTTAATTCTGTATATAAGACTTGCGGCTATAAGAACGCTTCCCACGAGAAGTCCGAATAGACTGCCGTTACTGAGCGCAAAACCGATGACAATGCTTAACAGTCCGGTGTATAGCGGATGACGCAATATGCGATACGGGCCGCTGCTGACCAGATAATCACCTTCTCTTACGCTTACGTTCCTTGTAAACTGTTCTTTCAAATGCATAATACCCGAAAGACGCAGCGTTACGCCGGCTCCGTAAAAAAAGAGACCCGTCCATTTCACTGCCGGGACGTCCACTTTCCACATATCCACTCCAAGAATCACTGCCACTGCTACGAGCATGGCTGAAAAGATATACCAGAAAGATACTTTCTCCGATTGCCGGGACGCGGGCGAGGAGTAAACGAGGAACTCCATCAGCCACACCAGGGAGACAGCTCCAAACAACAATTCGATCATGGCCCACGCTCCTGACTGTATCCGGTTCCTTCCCGTTTCCCTAAAGCGGGCAGATACAAACCTTTCCTTTGCAACAATAGAAATACCTACGTATATTCATACAGGAAAGGGGACATCCATATGGCACTGCTTTATTCACTGGGCATTATTTTAACCGTGCTGGCGACTTTCTTCATCATTTTTAAAAAGCTCACAAAAATAAGCTATATCGTTTTTTCTGTAATTTTAATATTTTATCTCCTGCTGCTCGTACTCAGCCCCTGGTTTCTTTTGTGAAATAAATATACCAAAGAAAAAGCGAGCCGTTTGAACGGGCTCGCCTAGCGGTTGCGGGAGCGGTTGATCGCTTCCCGGATGTGATACAGTTCCGCAAACATTGCTGCAGCAAATACAAGAAGCATACTGAGCAGTACGGAAATGATGAAAATGGATCCATCCAGATCAAATCCCAGTACTCCTGCAAAACCGATTAATCCACCTATAATAAGACCTATTGATGCGAATAGAACGATTTTTTGAAACGTCAGCGAATAAAACATGACTTCACCCCATTTTGTAAACTGGACTCTTACCTATCCTTTCCCCTAAATGTCCAGATGCAAAACCGGTGCTTTTCTTCTTAATCCGGCAGAAATATACTTTTTTTCGAGCCTAGGCGCAGTATGCAGGCCTATGACTTGCCTGCAGCCGCCCTGTCCGTCGCCTTCTCAATCGATTCATCCAGGTCATTGATGATATCCTTGACCGATTCGATTCCTACGGACAAACGAATCAGTTCTTCTGTCACTCCGCTTGCCGCCAGTTCTTCTGCGGACAGCTGCTGATGCGTAGTAGACGCTGGGTGTATGATCAGAGACTTCGCATCCCCTACGTTCGCAACATGAGACCAGAGAGAGACGTTATCGATCAGCTTTCTTCCGGCCTCTCTTCCTCCTTTGATACCGAAGTTAACGATAGCTCCGTAGCCGACTTGCAAATACTTATCGGCAAGTTCATGTGCCGGGTGACCCTCAAGACCCGGGTAGGAGACCCATTCCACGTCCGGGTGCGCCTGCAGATGCTTAGCCACTTTCAGGGAATTTTCAGCATGACGTTCAATGCGTAAAGACAGTGTCTCCAGCCCCTGAATCAGAAGGAAAGCATTTTGAGGACTGAGGCACGCCCCCATATCCCTAAGGAGCTGCACCCGGAATTTAGTGGCAAATGCCACCTCCCCGAGGTCTCTCGAATAAACGAGACCGTTGTAGCTGTCGTCCGGCTCTGTAAAGCCCGGAAACTTTCCGTTCGCCCAGTCGAAGGTACCCCCGTCCACGACTACTCCGGCAATAGCTGTACCGTGACCGCCGATCCATTTGGTTGCCGAGTGAACGACGATATCCGCACCCCACTGCAGCGGCTTGCACTGGACCGGACTCGCGAACGTATTGTCAATAATTAGCGGTACACCCTCTTCGTGGGCAATTTCAGACACTTGCTCAATATCAAGCACGTGCAGGCTCGGGTTACCGATCGTCTCCGCAAATACCGCCTTCGTTTTATCCGTAATCGCCTTTTTGAAGTTCACGGGATCTTCCGGATCGACGAATTTCACGTCAATACCGTAACGAGGTAACGTTTTTGCAAATAAGTTATACGTTCCTCCGTACAGGTTACCTGCCGCCACGATTTCGTCTCCTGCTCCGGCAACGTTCAGTATTGAGTATGCAATGGCGGACATTCCGGAGGCAGTAGCCACAGCAGCCGTACCGCCTTCAAGAAGGGCAATTCTTTTCTCAAAAACATCTACGGTCGGGTTGCCGATTCTTGAATAAATATTTCCGGGCTCCTCCAGGCCAAACAGGTTCCTGGCGTGCTCGGTATCATCGAATACGTAGGACGTCGTCTGATAGATCGGTACGGCTCTCGAACCCGTTGCCGGATCCACTTCCTGTCCCCCGTGCAGGGCAAGCGTGTCCAGATCGTAATTTCCAAATTGTTCAGTCATAAAAAATCCCTCCTGTATAATGTATGGCAGAGGGTCTGAGTGAAGAGATATAAACAAAAAACCCCTTCGATAAGAAGAGGTTTACGTTAAATATACTTACATCCTCCCCTTATCTCTCAGACCTCTAAGATCTGTAGGAATTGGCACCTTTTCAAACCGATGTTTGAAGGTTGCCGGGCTTCGCAGGGCCTAGTCCCTCAGCCGCTCTTGATAAGAGTCGCTATTCAATTAAATGGTATGCTTTGCATTATATACGGAAGCATCCGAAAAAGTCAATAATTTTTAGAAAATTCTTATTTAGAGGCTTCGATTGCCTGTTCCAACTGAGCGGAGATATCGTCCGAACTTTCGATTCCGACAGAGACCCGGACAATGTGGTCGTCGATTCCGAATCTTTCTTTATCTTTATCGGAAAGGGCACGATGAGACGTACGTGAAGGAACAGAAACGGTCGTTTCAACTCCGGCAAGACTCGGCACAATCTTGATCCAGCCGAGCGTCCGGTAGAAGGTGTTCATATCTATAGATTTATTCAGTGCTATCGTAACGATGGCGCCGTTACCTTCTGCCGATACGTTTTTCGGGTAATAAACTTTCCCCACATCTGCATTTCTCTGCATGGCATCTGCAAGAGCCTGGGCGTTCCGGGACTGTTTTTCCATACGGATTCCTAACGTTTTCGTACCGCGATACGTCAGCCATGCTTCAAACGGACTCAGGTTAGAGCCGAGGGAGACAATTTTTCGGCGTGCTTTCTCTACGAGCTCTCTTTCTCCTGTAAGCACTCCTGCTGTCGCATCACTGTGACCGCCGAGATACTTCGTGGCGCTGTGGACGACGAGGTCGGCGCCCTGCTGTAAAGGCCTCAGCAGATAAGGTGTGGCAAACGTATTATCTATCATAATTTTCAAATCATTTTTACCGGCGATTTCCTGAAGAACTGTCATATCCTCCACCCGGAGGAACGGGTTCGTCACTGATTCTGAATAAAGCAATTTCGTGTTCGGGCGTATTTCCCCTTTTATGCTTTTCTGGTCACGGAAAGATGTGAGCGTTACTTCAATGCCGAGAGAAGGCAATTCATGAGAGAGAAGGTTGTGCGTCCCGCCATACACATCCTCAGCAGCTACGATATGATCGCCGGGCTTTACGACGGAAAGAATTCCCGCAAATATCGCTGCCATGCCCGAAGCTGCTGCAACTCCCGCGCTTCCTTCTTCAAGAGCAGCAACACCCTCGGCCAGCTCTTCCGGATTCGGGTTTCTTTCCCTGGAATAAAGGTAGGATGTCTCTCCTTCATAATACTTCTCCAGATCATCCAGGTCCTTGAACGTAAAGGCCGAAGTCTGATAAATAGGCGTCGCCTTACTGTGGACCGCAGCCGTCTGGTCAGCTTTATGATGAACAACTTTAGTGAAAAATGATGAATCTCTCATGAATAAACCCCTCCGCTTATCGTTTCGTAACAGTATATCTGCACATCGAACAGTTGTAAAGAAAAGCGGAAACTTCCGTTTAGAAGCGCTGGCGTAAGCAGGAGGCTTACTTTTCGGGTGCCTTACCCCGAAAATAAGGGTACTGCTTAGGTCACAAGCTTCTGGAAGTTGCAGCTGGACAAAGAAAAGCGGAAGCGTCCGATTAGAAATGAAGGCACAAGCAGACCGGTCACGTGAAAGACGACCTTTCCTTTCACTGGTCCGAGCTGCTTGTGACATGAATTTCTGGACGCTGCAGCTGGATCATGAAAAGCGGAAACTTCCGTTTAGAAGCGCTGGCGTAAGCAGGAGGCTTACTTTTCGGGTGCCCTATCCCGAAAATAAGGGTACTGCTTAGGTCACGAGCTTCTGGAAGTTGCAGCTGGACAAAAGAAAAGCGGAACCATTCGGTTAGAAGTTCCGGGCTAAGCCCGATGAGGAGAGCATATGGAGAAAAAGTGAAAGTTCTCAATTTGTTCATTGTACATCGCCACGCGAGTAGTTACACTAATAAAAGATACATACGGAAAGGAGCTTCACCCTCGTTGAAAAAACTATGGATTCTTATATTATTCACTTTGTTTCTTGCAGCATGCGACCAAAAAGAACTTGAGGACCCGGTGGACTGGGAAACCGGGAGTTTTGAAGCCACTACCCAGGCCAAGGAGTCCTTCAGTATGGAAAGTATGGAAGGGAAAGTATGGATTGCCGATTTCGTATTCACCTCCTGTAACACTGTCTGTCCGCCTATGACGAGAAATATGGCGCAGCTTCAGAAGAAGATGGAAGAAGAAGGGGTGGACGTGGAATTCGTCTCCTTCAGTATCGACCCGACCGTCGATGATCCGAAAAAGTTGAAGTCCTTCGGTAAAGAGCAGGGAGTGGATTTCTCTAACTGGACCTTCGTCACCGGTTACGATCAGCAGACCATTGAATCTTTCGCCAAAGATAGTTTCCATATTATCGTAGATAAGCCGGAAGGTCAGGACCAGGTGACACACGGCACCCAGTTCTTTCTTGTAGATGAAAAAGGCACGATTAAGAAATATTATGACGGGGTACAGGACGTGCCTTATGAACAAATTGTAGAAGATGCAAAAATAGTGAAAAACTAAAAAAGGGAAGCGCCTGTGGAGCGCTTCTCTTTACTCTGTCAATTCAGAACTGAATCTATGAAGTTGCGCAGGGAACGGAGGAAGTCCTGAACGGCTGTCTTAATGTTATTCCAGAACCCTTCGTCATTGATAAGATCCTGGAACCCACTGGCCAAGTCATCGAGCTGACTCTGCATTTCATCGAAATTTATATTCAGATTTCGCATCTGGTCAAACAAATCGGTCAACCTTTTTCTGTCCTCCGGGCTGAGCTCGATCTGCAGCGAGTCAAGCTGCGTTTCTACAATCTGCTCCACCTCTTCCCGGGTGGCAGGGTTCTGCTCGGCAATAGCTTTTTTGATTTCCGTAAGCAGACTGCTGATTTCATCCTTACTTATTCCTTCTTTCTCCCCGATGGAAGTGGCTACATCCAGTTCTTCGCTTGCCACCTGCATCCGGTCTTTATCGAGAGAAGCACCTTTCGCATCGTACGCTTTGTAAATGCCTGTCAGTGCCGAATGGCCACTCACAGCGACTGATGAAGCTACAAGCACCTCAGCGTTTTCCACTCCCGCCGTCAGCAGGGCGTTTTCATACATCTCCCGGGTAACTTCTGTAATGTTGTCGGGACTCACAATATCAACATTCAGCCCGCCTCTGTCCTGGTGAATGATTTTTACCGAGGAGTACATGTTGGAGTTGGGATTGCCGCCGATATATTCAGCTATATCCTGGCCTGTCACTGTAAATTCGTCCAGCTGCTCATGTTTCGAAGTCTCCAGCAGGTCACTGACGTCCGACCTCTGGCTTTCAGATAAGGCATCTCCGTACACTACAATAGGCAGACCGAGTTTCTCATTAATACTGTTGGAATTCGAAGCCTGTACAGAAACGGCGGCAGAAAGGAACATCACCAGCGCAACGCCCGTAAGCAGCCAGTATTTCATTAGTTTCATCGTTAATCTTCTCCTTAAAAAAATGTAATAGACCTATACTTATTATAACCGAACTGAATGAATAACAGTAATATAAATCCAACACGAAAGGATTGTCTTCGATGATTAAAACGATCGGCCTTTACTTATTTGCAGGTGCGCTATTCTCCGCAGGAATTCTTCACTTTATTTATGACAGCGGATTTGCGGCGATGATCCCCGAGTTTCTCCCTTTCCGCTACGAGCTCGTTTATATTACAGGAATTACGGAATGGCTGCTCTCCCTTCTGCTTATTTTCCCTCATACGAGAAAAGCGGCGGGACTCGCAACAGCCGTATTCCTCGTCGTAGTTCTGCCGGCTAACATTTACGCAGCCATCCAGCAGGTGCCAGCCCCGTGGACGGAAAACACCAGTCTCACTGCTCTCTGGCTGCGCCCGCTTTTCCAGCCTCTCCTTATATGGTGGGTCATATACGTAACGAAAGATTCTCCGTGGCGCCGTACGTACGATACACGGGAGAAAAACGTCGAAAGAGAGTAAGCGCGAATAAAAGAGGGCCTCCGCAGGCCCTCTTTTATTTTATGAACAGCTATACATTTCTGGCGAGCATGCTGATGACAGCATCGTCCATCGGCGGATTATGAAGACCTGCCCTTACATCTCTGTAATATTTTTCGAACGGCTGACGCCTGGAGAGGCCGCGGCCTCCGGTGATTCTCATAGCGAGATCCACCACTTCCTGGGCGGCATTGGTGACCGCCAGCTTCACGGCCCCTAATTCCTCCGCCCATTCGTTTCTCCGCTCCGGATATTCATCCCATTTTCTTGCTGTATCATAGAGAAAACTGTGAGCCTGCAGAAGTTTCCACTCCATCGTACCGATTTTGTCCTGAATATGAGGCACTTCGCTGATTGGGGTATCGAGACTGTTCGGCTGAAAATTTTTCGCAAATTCCACAGCTTCGTTCCGGGCTCCTACAGCGATTCCGAGATAACAGGCCGGTATGTGAAGCAGCCATCCTTTCGGTACGGGAGGCTTCGAGGACTTCGTTTCCACCAGAGCGTCCACCGGAAGCATCACATCTTTCATCAGCAGATCGTCGCTCTCCGTACCTCTCATACCGAGTGTGTCCCATGTTTTCTCGACGGACACGCCCGCTGTCTGTTTCGGGATAAGGAACCAGCCTATCGTATCGATGTCTTCCACATAAGAAGAAACAAGATAATAATCAAGATGATCGGCAAGAGAAGCGAACGTTTTCCTTCCGGTCAGTATATAACTGTTCTCTTCCCTTCTGGCCGTAGTCTCCGGCATGCCGCCACGCGTCGGGCTTCCGGTAGCCGGTTCGGAGGCGATACGGTTGAGTACTTTCTGTTCCCCGGCCACTTCTTTCATTAACCGGTCCAGCCTTTCTTCCTGCCACGGTCTTTCATCACGCAGTTCCATCATGACTCCCATGTGCCAGCCGATGGAAAGAGCGACAGAACCGTCCCCTTCGGCGATCTTCTCCTGCATCAGCAGAAATTCGTACAAAGTTATGTTTTCTCCTCCCAGGTTCTGTATCAGAGGCAGAGAAGGGTACTGTTCCTCTTTGATTTTGTCCATGACCTCGTCCGGAAAGGAAGCATTTTCGTCCGCTTCTTCGGCATGTGCATAAGCCGTTTCTTTAATTCGTTCCGCTTTTTCGATGAGACTAGCCTGTCTTTCTGTAAATACCCATTTCGTAAGCACTATATCTGTCTCCTCTCCTTTTTCGTGTATTCATAAACCGAAACCTATCCAAATAAAGACGCTCGTGATGAGCGTCTTTATTTCCCCTCTGAGAGCTTGTATACTTTTTCCACTTCCACACCTATGTTACGCAAATCGTGAATCAATTCATCCAGTTTTTTCACCGTTGCCTCACCTCATCCAAAAAAAGTATGACCGTGACCTCTCTACTGTGTATACGAAAAGCAGACCTGAACGTTTCAAATTCACCTTTATTTTCTTTCCCTCTTCTTCTGCTGTTAAATCTTTTTTTCGGAAAAAAGACGATTTTTTTGAAACTAAAGGTCGTATTTATCGTTTCCGACAGCAAATTTGTTATAACGTCTCTGAAACCAGTGGAACAGGTGGGAAACGATAACCTTCAGAATGGCATATCCCGGAATGGCCAGTATAATTCCGATAATACCGAACAGATGGCCGGCAGTGAGCAAAACAAAAATGATGGTGACAGGGTGGACGTGGAGCCGTTTTCCCATGATCTGCGGAGAAATGAACTTGCCTTCCAAAAGCTGCACCACGGTCCATACGAGCACAAGCTTTATAAGCATGAACGGGGAAGTCACGAGCGCAATAATGAGTGCGGGAGTGATCGCGATCGTAGGGCCGAGATAGGGAACGACACTCGTCACGCTGGCGATACCCGCAAGAACTACCGGGTAATCGATGCCAATGATCAGAAATCCGACGTACAGCATGAGACCGATACAGAAGCTGACGATAATCTGCCCCTGGATATAGGCAGCCAGCTGCCGATCGATGTCCCGGAACATCTCTTTCATTTCCGGCCGTGTACGTGGCGGAAGAATGCGCAGCATCGCACCCGGAAGCTTATGGTCATCCTTGAGCAGGTAAAACAGAATGAAAGGCAGTGTAATGATAGCGATGACTATAGTAGTGACCGCCGATATAATGCTCGTAATCCCGGAAAGCGCGTCCCCGATATACGTACTCAAGTTTTCCGGCAGGTTATTCAGCGTCTGTGAGAAATCACCGAACAGATCATTATAGTAGGAGGCGAATATAGAATTTTTGAGCCATTCGTCCAGACCTTCCGCCACCTGCATAACGTAATCAGGCAGCTCCTCCACCATTTTCATGAACTGTTGCTCAAAAAACGGAATGACGAGGAAGACGAGCAGGGTGATGAGACCCGCAACGATTATGGTGGTAATCAGTATGCCCCAGATACGGGGGATACCGGTTTTTTCGAGCAGAGTGATGACAGGGCGGAGCAGATAGTATACGACGGCGGCCAGAATGATCGGTAGTGCTACCGTCTCTATAAAAACGAACAGCGGATCGAATATAAAAGATATATTCGAATACACGGCGATGTTCACCCCGATGAGCAGAAGTACTCCAAGTATGTAAAGAAGTCCCCGGCCCCCGAAAAAGCGGACTACTCTCGATTTATCCCATTCTTCCATGACTCTCCCCCCTTTTTTTCTACCTGTAAGTATAACAAAAGTTATCTGCCTATACTGAAAAGCCCGCAGTATAAAATAAAATAAGCGCCGGATCCACGCTTATTTTATAATGACCGGAACGCTTCAGCGCTTTCTTCTCATAAACTTGCGGATTAGCGGATAGAGCATCGGTCCATATTTGATTATTCGTTTTAAAAGACGTCCCACAAACGTTCCTCCTTTTAATGAGCTCGTATTTTCTTAAAAATATAATTCCCTTGATACGGAAATACAAACTATCTCATGACACTTCCTCCGGATATTTTCACTGATTCCCCGATAATATTTTCGGAAGCTTCGGAGAGGAGAAACAGAATCGTACCGGCCACTTCTCCGGCAGTCGTAATTCTGCCGGACGGATTCCCGGACTGGGCCAGTTCCCACTGTTCTTCAAAACTCCGTCCTTCCCTCTCAGCTTTTGCAGCGACGGCCTTCCGCCCCATTTCTGTATCGACGAAACCGGGTGCTACGGCGTTCACGCGGATATTGGAGCGGATCGCTTCATGGGCAAGCGACTGGGTGAATCCCGTCACGGCAAATTTGGAAGCACAGTACGCCACGTTCCCGTGTGTCCCTCTCAGACCGGAAAGGGAGGAGAGATTGACGATGGCTCCTTCTTCCCTCTTTTTCATTTCCGTGTAAAATTCCTGAGTGAGTAGAGTCAGCGAGAAGAAATTCACTTCCATCGCTTTCCTCAGCTCTTCTTCCGGAATATCCTCAAGGTAATAAGTGCTGAGGACGCCGGCTGAATTCACCAGTCCATATACCGGAAGAAACTCGAGAGACTTCTCAACCAGCTCCTGCCGATCTGCTGCCTGATTAAGGTCTGCCACCACAATCTGCGTTTCCCCTGTTCCATTTTCACATTCTTTCTGTACTTCCTCTAATCTTTCCCGGTTTCTGCCTGTAAGCGTAACCGACGCTCCGGCCCTGGTCAGCTGAATGGCCGTTTCCCTGCCGATTCCTCTGGACGCTCCGGTGACTACTATATGTTTCCCTTTAAACGCATTATCAGCAAATAGCAATTTCTCCACTCCTATCTGTTATTTCTTCTATCTATATCCTGAAGAAGCCGTACGTAAACTATTACAGTAAAGACAGGCGGAGCATTTTATATGTAAAAAAATCAGCGTCCTGAGCATTTTTTGCTCACTCAAAGACGCTGACCTAATGACTTTCGTTTATTAAGAGTCCTAAACAGAACTGCTTATTTTTTCTCATAGAGTTAACTCCACCACTGCATCACCATTACTTGCGCTTGTTAGGCTTCCGGAACAATTTACCGCTCCGTGTCTGCTTCACACCCGAAGTTGGTTTTGCATTTTCTTTAGCGACTGGATTCTTTTTGAAATCTTCCTCAAAAAGTTCACGGGCTTTCGTGTACAGTAGTGTCATATTTTTTCCCTCCTTTATTCAGTTTATTACAGGTTCCGCTTCCACCACAGACAAGAGTGGAAACCGATTTCCTGTGGTTCCCCAAATATAATAGATAGTCCCTTTATTGTAAAGAGAAAAATACTATATTTTTTAAGAAAATACTCACCTGTTATTTCCTTTTATTAACACACGTAATCCTCTTTCCACGACCTTCTCCTCGAAGCATCTGCGAAAGCATGAATCGCCATCTATTTAAAATCATTATAAAAAAACATTGATTTTAAACGGGCATTTGTTATAATGGATATTGTAGAAATTATACAGGAGGTTTTGGATTATGACAGATAAGAACAATCGTCTTACTACCTCGAGCGGCGCACCCGTTGGAGACAATCAGAACTCACTCACAGCCGGTCGTCGCGGTCCTGGATTGATTCAGGATGTACACCTGCTGGAAAAACTGGCCCACTTCGACCGCGAAAGAATTCCTGAGCGAGTCGTACATGCCAAAGGTGCCGGAGCCTACGGTACATTCGAAGTAACAAATGATGAAATTTCCAATTACACAAAAGCGGACTTTCTCAGTGAAAAAGGAAAAGCGACGGATATGTTCATCCGTTTCTCCACTGTCGCAGGGGAATCCGGTTCAGCCGATACCGTCCGTGATCCGCGCGGTTTCGCCATTAAATTTTACACAGAAGAGGGAAACTACGATCTTGTAGGTAATAATACCCCTATCTTCTTTATTCGCGATGCTATCAAGTTCCCTGACTTCATTCATACGCAAAAAAGAAACCCTCAGACAAACTTGAAAGACAAAAACATGGTATGGGACTTCTGGTCTCACTCCCCCGAGTCTCTTCACCAGGTGACATACCTTCACGGAGACCGCGGTATCCCCGCTACTTTCCGTCACATGAATGGGTACGGGAGTCATACTTACAAGTGGGTGAATGCCGAAGGAGAACCATTCTGGGTTAAATATCACTTCGTCAGTGACCAGGGTGTGAAAGGTCTGGACGCTTCCGTTGCGGATGAAATTGCCGGAACGAATCCTGACTATCACACGGAAGATCTTTTCAACGCTATTGATAAAGGTGATTTTCCTTCCTGGACGCTATACGTACAGATTATGCCGTTTGAGGATGCGAAATCATACAAATGGGATCCGTTTGACGTTACGAAAATATGGTCTCTGAAAGACTATCCACGTATCGAAGTCGGTAAAATGACGCTCAACCGGAATCCGAGAAACTATTTCGCCGAAGTGGAGCAGGTTGCACTTTCCCCGGCTCACTTCGTACCCGGCATCGAAGCTTCTCCGGACAAAATGCTTCAGGGCCGTCTGTTCTCTTATTCCGATACTCAGCGCTACCGTCTCGGTGTAAACCATGAACAGATTCCCGTAAACCGTCCGAAAAACGAACAGTATAACTATCAGCGCGATGGTTACATGCGTGTAGACGGCAACGGAGGAAGCAATTACAACTACGAACCGAACAGCTACGATCATCTTCCGAAAGAAGATGATACGTCGAAGATCAATCCGTTCGAAGTGGAAGGCTATGCCGATAGCGTACCTTACCCGGACCACGATCACTATACGCAGGCAGGAGATCTGTATCGTCTGATGAGTAAAGATGAGCAGGATCGTCTCATTGATGCCGTAGTAGGTCATATGGAACCGGTGACTTCAGAGGAAATCCAGCTTCGTCAGATCGCTCATTTCTACAGAGCCGACCCTGATTACGGAACCCGTGTCGCCGAAGGTCTCGGCCTTCAGGTACCGGATGAAGTAAAAGAAGAAAAATAATTAATACTGAAAAACTCCGACCATTCTCATTCAATGGTCGGAGTTTTTTAATGCTTCCATATGAAAGAAGCGATTTAAAATTTAAGTACTCGTAACATCCCGTTTTGTAAATACGAGCCAGGCGGCCCCAAGAAAAACGAGGAAATATACAATCAGTACCGAAACAGAAAAAGTCATAGTCAAATCTTCGATTAATGGTGTGCCCGTGACAAACTGGTTCAGATCCGTATTGGCGAACAGGATATATTTCGCCCATACTTTGTCGGAAAAGAAAGCGACGATCGAGTTCCCGCTCAGCATCAGGAATACAGCCGCTCCTATAGCAAGCGCGCTGTTCCGGAAGACGGCCGAAATCATAAAAGCGAATGTTACCATCATAAGCAGATTTACTGAGGAGAAGCCATACTGCATAAGAGAGAAAGCCATGATAGAAGTGTCTTTCACTTCACCGCCCTCCATAAATACGTATGGGTCCGTCCATGAACCGAGGCCGAATAATAAAGCTCCGAGTCCCATCGATAATACAAACAGACCGACGAGAAGAAGCAAAGCGAACAGAAGCAGAGTGATGAACTTGGAGAATAGAATTTTCGTGCGTGACACCGGCCGGATGAGCAGCAGCTTAATCGATCCCCAACGGAACTCATTAGCGATACTGCCTGCAGCTATAATAATTGTAAATAGACTGATCAGCGAAACGAACATCCGGTTTTCCTGTACGAATTTCCACCCGGTGAACTCATTCGGAGCGATATTGTTTTCAATCCGGTATTCATTCTTCTTTATCTGATCCTGTCTGAACCCGGCTGTGGACGGTGTTTCCTCTATCTGTTTCTTCATCTCTTTATTTTCCTGCTGCAATTCCTGCTTCCAGTCACTTCCGTACTGTTCGGAGGAAGAAGGACCGGTCGTCATAAATAACGCAAACCCGGTGATGAGACAGACGAACAAAATAATTCCTATCCACGTAGAGCGCTGAGCGAACAGTTTCATCCATTCGTTCCGAATCAGGCTAATCAATGACACCATCTCCAATCACCTTCAGGAATTCGTCTTCAAGTGTTTTCCTCTCGGTATATATACTATAAATGCTGACGTTATTCTCAACCAGCTTCGTCGTAATGTCCGGAATCCGGTCTTTCTCAAGGACAATATGGCAACGCTGTTTTTTCGTAATCACATTTTTCGTCTCTTCTTTGAGGATGCGCTCCACCACATCAAGCGGAGTTGCTTCGATACTGACTTCCATTTCCGCGTCTGCGACGGCGTCCTTCACGGACTGGATATCGACCAGTTCGCCGTTATGGATGACTCCGAACCTGTCACACATCAGTTCCATTTCGGAGAGGATGTGACTCGACACAATTACAGCCACGTTTTCCACTTTGGCGAGGCGCTCTACATACGCCCGTATTTCTTTCATTCCCGAAGGATCGAGCCCGTTCGTCGGTTCATCAAGAATCAAGACGGAAGGACGGTGCAGCAGAGCCTGGGCGATACCGAGCCTCTGACGCATTCCGAGAGAGTATTTCTGCACTTTATCATTGATCCGTTTCTCCAGACCGACGAGCTGAACGACTTCCATGATTCTTTCTTCTGTTACATCCTTCCCCATCCGGGCAAAGTGTACAAGGTTTTTCCAACCGCTCATGAATGGGTACATTTCGGGGTTCTCAACGATCGCCCCGACCTGTTCCATTGCCTTACTTCTCTGTTTATGTATACTGTTGCCGGCAATGACGATATCGCCGCTGCTCATACTCATGAGGCCTACCATCATACGGATCGTCGTGGTTTTTCCCGCTCCGTTCGGTCCGAGAAATCCGAACACTTCCCCGGGAAAAATTTCAAAACTCAGGTCCTTGATGACGTGATGAGAACCGATTGTCTTGTTCACTTTTTCAAGCTTCATTATGCTCTCCATACTAAATCTCCCCTTCCCATCCCCTGTATACGAAGGACTTGGAAAAATGTTTCATTTTTTCGTCGAAAACTTGAATGATAGAAGTCACTCTGAAACTTTGATATGATACAAATAACGGAGGTGCTATGCATGAGGATCGTATCTATCGAACCGACTCCCAGTCCCAATTCGATGAAAATCAATTTAGATGAAAGTCTGCCTCAGAGCGAGACATACAACTATACAAAAGACGGAGATATATCTTCTTTCCCTTCATGGGCCCGTCAGCTCTTTGACATAAACGGAGTGAAAGGGATTTACCACGTGCTGGACTTCCTTGCTCTTGAACGTCATCCGAAAGTATCATGGGAAGACATCCTCCCGGAAGTACGGGACGCTCTCGGTTCGGATGAAGGACTTCAGGGCGAAGCTTCCCGCGAAGAGCCTGAGGAGAGTTTCGGGGAAGTTCAGGTATTCATTCAGAAATTCCGCAATATCCCGATGCAGATCAAGCTGCAGGACGGGGAAACGGAAACGAGAGTGGCCCTCCCCGAGAGGTTCACAAACGCAGCCATGAAAGCGTCCGAAGCTTCCGAAAACATGATTATGGAAAGGAAGTGGGAGGAGGACGCCTCCCGCTACGGAGATGCAGAAGAAGTAGGCCGGCAGGTGCAGGAGGAGATTTCCGCGAGTTATGACGAAGAACGTCTTGCCCGCCTGGTGGAACTCGCTTTCCGGAATGAAACCGAAAAGCAGGAGAGTCCGGTTACGCTTTCCACACTGGATGATTCCGACTGGAGGATACGTTATCAGGCGCTCGATCAGATGCACCCGACGCTTGAAGATTTACCCGTACTCCATAAAGCCCTGCATGATGAAAAAGCTTCGATAAGAAGGCTTGCGACTGCTTATCTCGGGATGATCGAAGATGAGGAAGTACTCCCTTATCTCTATGAAGCGCTCTTTGACAAGACCGTCACCGTCCGAAGAACCGCCGGGGACTGCATCTCCGACATCGGATCCACCGATGCCATTCCTCATATGATAAAATCCCTGAAGGACCCGAGTAAAATCGTCCGCTGGAGAGCAGCTATGTACCTTTATGAAGTAGGGGACGAAACGGCGCTTCCTGCTCTTCAGGAAGCAAAAGACGATCCGGAATTTGAAGTGCGCCTGCAGATCCGAATGGCCATCGAACGGATCGAAGGCGGTCACGCAGCGGAAGGATCCGTCTGGTATCAGATGACCCAGGCTACGAAAACGAAAGAAAATAAATAAGGAGGCGTTTACTATGAACGCATATGAAGCTTATATGAAAGAAATTTCCCAGCCGATGAGAGACGAATTGACGGAAGCCGGTTTTACGGAACTTGTATCTCCGGATGAAGTGGACGAGTTCATCAGCTCTGTGAAGGGCACATCTCTCGTCGTCATCAACTCGGTTTGCGGGTGTGCCGCCGGACTGGCCCGTCCTGCAGCTATCAAATCTCTCGAAAACGACAATCGGCCGGAGCACCTCGTCACCGTGTTCGCCGGTCAGGATCGTGAATCGACGGCCCGGATGCGCGACTATCTGGAAGGATACGAACCTTCCTCTCCTTCCATGGCGATTTTAAAAGACGGCCAGGTTATGCATTTCATTCCACGCGAGCACATTGAAGATTATGAAGTGGAAGAAATCGTGGAGAACCTGACAGAAGCTTACGATAAGTACTGCTGAGGATATAACTGAAAAATACTGAACAAAAAAAGCGTACCTGGTGGAATACTTTTCCACGAGGTACGCTTTTTTATTTATTTTCACATTCGCCGGACAGAAGTGTTCCGGATAAGGGTCGCTTACCCGGAGCATCAGTCCAGACTGGAAACGGGAGGTGTTTATCTCACGTCTGAATCTGAAGCTTCAGCTTATGACTGCTTACTTCGAATTCTTCCATGTCCTCTGTTTCCTGCAGGTCGAGCTCATTAACCAGTACGTTGTCACGGATGACCTGCTCGTTTTCCTGTATCGCCTTCCTCACATCTTCGTCTCCTGCAATAGCTATGTTTACACGAAGATCGATCGGCAGGTCTTTCTGCTTCCGTACGTCCTGGATAACGCGGATCACTTCGCGGGAAAGACCTTCAAGGCGGAGTTCTTCCGTAATAGTCGTATCAAGCACTACGTGGAATTCCTGGTTCGATCCCATCGACAGTCCACTGTCGGCTACTCTTTCAGCGATCAGAAGGTCCATCGGCACTTCGATGTCCCCGTCCTCTGCAGGAACTACCGCTTTCTGATTCGTCACGATATCAGCTGCCTCTTCATCAGAGAGCGACTCCAGGTATTTCTTCACTGTATTGACGTTTTTCCCTAACTTAGGTCCGGCTTCACGGAAGTTAAGTTTAACTTCATACCGGATAAGATCTTCGGAGGATTCTTTTACTACGACCTCTTTCACGTTGATTTCCTCTGCGATAATAGGGCGATACTCTTTAAGAGCGGCGCCGCGATCCTGATTGACCGGGATGACCGTCAGTTCGGCCAGCGGCTGTTTCGTCTTGATCGCTTCCGTATTACGTACGCCGCGGGCAAGTTCCACTACCTGAAGGACAGCATCCATGTCTCTCTCCAGCTTCTCATCGACGCGATGTTCTTCACGCTCAGGGAAAGCAGCGAGATGGACACTTTCGCCCGTCAGGTTCATATGAATGTCGTCCGCTACGAACGGAGTGTATGGAGCAAGCAGACGACTCAGGCCTACGAGCACTTCGCGAAGCGTGGAGTAGGCAGCTTTTTTCGACTCACTCATTCCGCTTTCCCAGAATCTGTTACGGGAACGACGGATATACCAGTTACTTACTTCATCGACTAACTTCTCGATTTCCTTCGCAGCTTTTGTAAAGTCATACTCGTCAAGTCCGGTTCTCACGCGGGCCGCCACAGTGTTCGCGCGGGAAATAATCCAGCGGTCCAGGAGCGTCTTCTCTCCTGTATCCTCCGGGTCATACTCGTAGTTATCGATATCCGCGTACAGTGTAAAGAAACCGTGCGTATTTACTAACGTATCGACAACTTTCGATTTCGCTTCGGAGACGACGCGCTCGGAGAAACGTTTATTGTTCCACGGAGCACTGTCGGCAAGCAGAGCCCAGCGGAAAGCATCCGCTCCGAATTTATTTACGAGGTCCATCGGATGGAGCGCATTCCCTTTACTCTTGGACATCTTCCTGCCATGTTCATCAAGAATGTGACCGGTGGAAAGAACCCGCTTGTACGGAGCTTTCCCTGTAAACATCGTGGATACGGCCATCAGACTGTAGAACCAGCCGCGGGTCTGGTCCACTCCTTCACAAATAACGTCCGCCGGGAACTGCTTATTGAACGTTTCTTCATTCTCAAACGGGTAGTGGTACTGGGAAAACGGCATCGATCCGCTGTCAAACCACACGTCGATCACTTCCGGGACGCGGTCCATCGTGCCGCCGCATTCCTCACAGGAGAGCTGGATACGATCGACATAAGGTTTATGCAGCTCGACATCCGTCACTTCTCCTTTCGCTTTGGAAAGAAGATCCGATTTACTCTCCGGAGCGTGCTGATGACCGCATTCATTACAGATCCAAACGTTCAGAGGCGTACCCCAGAAACGGTTACGACCAATGTTCCAGTCCACCATATTTTCAAGGAAGTTTCCGAAACGACCATCTTTGATATGATCCGGGTGCCACTCCACTGTCTGGTTATTTTCGATGAACTTATCTTTCATCTCCGTCGTTTTGATGAACCAGCTTTCGATCGCATAATAAAGGAGCGGCGTGTCACAGCGCCAGCAGTGCGGGTAGCTGTGCTCATATTTTTCTTTATCATACAGAAGCCCTTCTTCCGACAGATATTTCACAATGTCCACGTCACAGTCTTTGACGAATCGTCCCTCGAACGGAGGGATGTCGGAAGTATAGCGTCCCGCTCCGTCCACGACGTTAAAGAAAGAGAGATTATTTTCAAGGACGAGGTTGTAGTCATCCTCCCCGTAGGCAGGGGCAATGTGTACGACCCCTGTACCGCTTTCTGCGTTTACAAATCCAGCGGAAACGACGGTGTGACCCCGCTCCGGTTTTACAAACGGGAACGGCGCGATGTAATCGATTCCTACGAGTTCGCTCCCTTTATGTTCGGAAATGATTTCATATTCTTCTCCCATCACTGCGTCCGCAAGATCGCGGGCTACGATAAATACTTCATCGTGCTGTTTCGCTTTGACGTAGTCGAGTTCCGGGTGAACGGCAAGCGCCACGTTCGCCGGCAGTGTCCATGGCGTCGTCGTCCAGCCGAGGAAGTATTCATTCTCCGCATCCTTCACTTTGAATTTCGCCGTGGCCGACAGATCTTTTACATCTTCATAGCCCTGGGCGACTTCATGGGAACTGAGAGTCGTCTGGCAGCTCGGGCAATACGGTGTAACCCGGTGACCTTTGGAGAGGAGACCTCGTTTGTGCAGGTCGGCCAGGATATACCACTCACTCTCGATATAATTATCTTCAAGTGTGACGTACGGATCGTCCATATCAAGCCAGTACCCGATCGCTTCCGTAAACTCCCGCCACTGTTTTTCATATTCGAACACGCTCTTCTTACACTGTTCGATGAACTTCTCCACTCCGTATTCTTCGATTTCCTGCTTACCGGAAATACCGAGCTGTTTTTCCACTTCGATTTCCACCGGGAGACCGTGTGTATCCCAGCCGCCTTTACGGATAACCTGGTAGCCGTTCATCGTCTTATAACGACCGACGAAGTCCTTGATTACCCGGCCAAGCACGTGCCCGGCATGGGGAAGACCGTTTGCTGTCGGCGGACCTTCATAGAAGACGAACGTTTCGTTTCCTTCCCGCTCTTCCATGGAACGGTCGAACACGTTTTTCTCCTGCCAGTAATCCTTGACGCGATTTTCGCGTTCGATTGCCACTTCTTTCGTATTGACTTTACGCATTTCCTCTTCACCTCACGTGATTTGTTTGAGTAAGGAACCCTGTTCCCCAGTCTCTCTTTCCATTAAAACCATCCCGGACGAACCGGGCCCACCAGAAACACAGGTATAAAAAAACCGCCCCTTATATAAAAGGGACGGAGTTATTTCCGCGGTACCACCCGAATTCCGCACGTATGCGGCACTTTGAACCATCGTGGGTAACGGTCACGTAACCGGCGGCATCTACTCATTTCAACGACGCTTCTCCAGGATGATTTTCCCTTCTTCTCCATCTGTCACCTTCCACCAGCCGGTGATTCTCTTGGGATGGGCAAAAGAACGTACTCTTCCTATCGCAGAATTTACGTATATTCTATACTTTCTCATAATAACATGAATCGCAGTTTCATACATAGTATTTTACCTTTTTTTTATTTAGAAAAGCAGGCATAGAACGGAAAAAATGAGGGTACACTTTTAAAAATGAATGATTCGTGCATATTTATCATACTCTTAAGTCATTCAATAAAGGAGAATTCACTTATGGCTCAATTATCCAACCAGCTTCTGGAACAGATAGTCGAAGACAGTCTCCCCTACGCATCAGACGGGGAAGTAAGACCGGTCATCCCTATGTATGACGATACGAAAAAAGACGTACTGGGAGTTACGGTCTGGACCGGTGAGGAGTATTTTCATGCCGGGAAGACCGACTTGTATGTTCCGATGCAGAGCACAGCTAAAATCGTTACGCTGATGCTCGCGCTGAACGACTTCGGGAAGAAGCGTGTCTTCGACATGGTCGGTATGGAGCCGATGGGAGATTTCTTCAACTCGATCGGTCAGCTGGAAAGGCATCAGACGGAAAAACCGTTCAATCCGATGATCAACGCCGGCGCTATCGCCACTGCCGCCCTTGTTAAAGGGGGTTCCGTCGAAGAGCGTTTCGAAAGATTTATGACATTCATCAGACAGATCACCGGAAACCCTGATTTAGTGATGAGCGAAGAAATATATGAAGCGGAGAAATCAAACGGAGCCCGCAACCGTGCCCTCGCTTATTTCATGCAAAGTACGGGAGCAATGATTATGCCTCCGGAAGAAGCACTCGATCTCTATTTCCGTACCAACGCTGTCATGATGTGTACCGAGGATTTCGCCCGGGTCGGTCATTTTATGGCCAACGAAGGCCGGGATCCGGAAACGAACATCCGCCTCATATCACCGGAACACTTAAGAACGGTCAAATCTATTATGCTTACGTCCGGGATGTATAACTCGTCCGGTCAGTTCGCCGTGGAAGCGGGCTTCCCTCTAAAAAGCGGGGTCTCCGGAGCTATTATCGGTGCCGTCCCCGGACGTATGGGAATAGGGATCATCGGTCCGGCGATTGATGCCAAAGGAAACAGCACGGCCGGAGGTGCCCTCGTCAAATCGCTTTCCAACGAGCTGGATCTGAACATGTTCGGGGTGATCGAACATGAGCTTTGATTATGATCTCGATTTCGACACCACCGACTTCCGCAAGAATCCCGAGAAATACCGGGTGGGACGAGGCGAGCAGGGTGTCCTGCTCGTGGAACCCTATAAAAGTGAGATTCTCGCACACTGGCGCTTCAAGACTCCCGAGATTGCCCGGGAATCCTCGGAAGCTATATACAATATGTACCTTGATTACAAGAAGAACAACGAGTTTGTCGGTATGGACATGGCCCGGAAATTTCTGCAGATGGGCTACACCCGTTCCAGAAGGTACGCTAATTACAAAGGCGGGAAAAAGTACGACGAAGACGGAAACGTCAAAGAACGCGATATAGATGAAGAAAAAGCCGAGTCCGCCCGGATTTTCGAACAGAAATGGATCAAAGTCCGGGAAGACGAAGAATATCTGGCTATGAAAAAGCAGCACCAGAAAAAGTATGGATAAAAAAAGAAGCCGCGGCAGAGCTTAACGGATAGAAAGAAGGAGACGACCGACCTCCTCCTTCTCTCTATCCCAGTTCTGCATATGACGGCTTCATAAAATCCAACGTTATTTCAGTGCTTTACATCTGTGCTCATTGTCCGGAAAAGTACCTTAAAAACAGGAGCGAAACGTTTTACCAGTTCCAGTCCCGGCAATCAAATATTAAAGTTACGAGCCGATTTCTATCAGAACGGCTGTCTTGTCATCTTTCATTTTCAGACGCGGGTATGTTATACACTCGGGATCATCGTTCTCCCTTTCCTCCACTGCACTCACTAACCTGTCCACTCCATACTGAAAAGCAATGTTGGCCGACTGCTCCCAGCCATCGGCTTCCTCAAGCCCCGTGGGCATCATCAATCCGTCACTTAACAAAAGAATCGCGGTGACCTTTTTCAAGGATAACCTGCCACTTTCCAGGTGCTTCATCGCTTCTTTACTTCCGTCAATCACACTGTATCCCGCATCCGTGTTTAACAGGGCACGGTTTTCAATTAAAGTTGAACGGACTTCCTTCCGGGCTTCACTGATAGGTGTTTTCTTCGTCTGTCCGCTTCGCAGTTTCACAATTTCATTGATTGCCTTCTGGTCAAAATGACTGAGCAGGTCATATGTGACTGTTCGTATATCTCCGTTTGCATACTGTAAAAAAATCATACAGTCGGCCGCATGGGCGTATTCCAGAGACAATCGTTCCCTGTCTATTGAGATGGCCGCAAGGGCACAGGTGCTCCGCTTTCCCTTCGGCACATCGTTAATTTCTGCTGGATCATCTGAACCTAACCAGTTCAACGTTTCTTCTGCAACCTGCAGATTAGCAGCTTCGACGAGTTCGTCAAACAGCTCCTCTTCTGCAGCTGAAGCCAGCGTATCCCGGACGGCATGGGAGGCAATGTTACCGGGGACACCTTCAAGTCCTGTCGCCCCATCAATTGCAGCGAATACCCCCGCCTTTTCATTCACGACATAAGCATCCTCATTTATGTTTCCATTCCCTTTTTTGTTTACAGTGCTGATTCTCATGTTAATTCTCCCTGCGGCTCTGTTTTTTGACAGCTTTCCCTGATAATCAGTTCCGTCCCCAACGTTACTTTTTTGGCAACCGGGCGCTGTTGAAAAATCCGTTCCTTCAGCAAACTCACTGCGGTCTCCCCCATCATTTCCGTATAGACTTTGACAGTGCTTAAAGACGGCGATATATACTTTGCCACACTGGAATCATTGAATCCGATTAAACTGACCCGCTCCGGTACCGAAATGGAATGATCACGTAATGCGCGTAATGCTCCGATAGCAATGGAGTCATTTGCACAAAAAAATGCAGTCGGCAGATCATCCTGCAGCGTGCTTACGGCCTGATTCATCATCTCGTACCCGGCATCCACCGCGAAAGCACCTTTAAAGCAGTAATTTTTATTAAATAGCCCCTGTGTTTTCATGTAGTCACGAAAATTCTCATATCTTGGGTCCATCAGCACTTCGGAGGCCCCGGGGGGCTTTTCTTCACCAGCCAGAATCCCTATTTTTGAATGCCCCTCTTCTATAAAGTGAGACAAAACACTCTGGGTGGACTGCTGAAAGTCAGCAATAACAGAATCACATGAATTCAGTGCACGGATATTATCGACAAAACAAATGTTGGGGCACCATTCTTCCAGCTGTTTCATTTGCTCGTGTGAAAACTTACCAATAGCAATAATCCCATTCACTTTAACGTTGAGGTTATTGTCCGTATTTTGAAACAGCCTGATATAATCATACCCCTCACCTTCCAGCTTCTTTTCCACACCCAGCCTGATTGAGTAGTAATAAAGGTCATTCAGCTCTTCTGTTTCGGTGTACCACTGAACGATGGCTATTCGCATGTGCTGCTTTGTTTTTTTGTGAATGTGTTTTTTATAATCAAGCAGTTCAGCGGCATCGAAAATACGCTGTTTTGTTTCAGGACTTACCGATAGTGTCGGGTCATTATTCAGCACACGTGAGACGGTGGCAATCGAGACATTCACATTAGTTGCTATATCTTTTATCGTTGCCATTTCTTCCACTCCAATCGCTTAGTTATGCATACTGCCTGCATTATTCGTCTCTGAAGCGGAGGTACGTGCCCGCAAATCAGCTTCAATTTCTTCCAGGCTGCGACCGCGGGTTTCCGGAAGGTATTTCACAACAAAGAACAGTGCGCCGATGCCGATCGCTGCGAAAATCAGGAATACCTGCTCAATCGCCATAATCTCAGTCAGCAGCGGGAAGAATTGTGCAACTAGCAGACTTCCGATTGATAACGCCAAAGCGGCAATACCTGTAGCGGCGCCACGTGCACGCATCGGGAACAGTTCCGGAAGCATAACCCATAGTACAGGTCCCCACGTAAAAGCAAAGAACACAATAAACAATGTCAGACAAGCGACAATGATCCAGGCAGTAACATCTGAGCCTAGTCCAATTGTCCAAATAAGACCGGCCATTATAATTAATGAGCTGACCATCCCGATATTACCGGTGATCAACAGCTTTTTCCGGTCGATTTTATCGATGATCATGATGGCAAATATGGTAACAACCACGTTCACCGTCCCGATACCGACTGTTCCCAGGATGGATGTTACATCCCCAAGCCCCGCTTCATTGAAAATGGTCGGTGCATAGTAAATGATAGCATTAATACCGATGATCTGCTGCAACAATGCGAATGTACATCCAATGAGCAGTGTCGGACGCAGCCATGATGACTTCAACACATTCCATGTGCTGTCAGAAATACGGTTGATTTCAATCATTTCATCGATTTCTTTCTCTATCTCATCCGGTTTCCGCGTCAGTTTCATAACACTGCGTGCCGCTTCCTTACCACGGTTTTCAAGCAGCCATCTTGGACTCTCCGGCATAAAGATAACGCCGACCATCAATACAACGGACGGTACGACAGCAAGCCCGACCATCCAGCGCCATCCTTCGATATCTGCAAAAGCATAGTTTACCAGATAGGAAGAAAGAATACCTATCGTAATCATCAGCTGGTTCAAAGAACTGAGCGACCCGCGTGATTCTGTCGGGGCCATCTCGGACAAATAGACGGGAACAATTGCGGTAGAACCGCCAACGGCAAGTCCGATAATCAATCGGCCGACAACGAGTGTCACCATATTCGGAGCAAACGCCAGCGTAAGGGCACCGATTATAAAGATAATGGAGATCATGAACACCAGCCTGCGCCGCCCGAATTTATCCGATAAAGGTCCGCTGGATCCGGAGCCGAATATCGCACCTATCAACATGGAACTGACCACAAGTCCTTCCGTAAAACTCGTCAGCGGGATATCGTCTTTTATGTATAAAAGAGCGCCGGAGATAACACCCATATCATAACCGTACAGAAGCCCTCCTAAAGCACCGAGGAAAAATATCATTTTTTTACCTATTTTTTTACTGACCATTTTCGAAACCTCCTAAGTTTTTTTAATTTAAGTTTAGTATACGCTTTCATAAAATTTATGTAAATAGCTATTTTAAAGCCATTGAAAAACAAACCTTCTCGATTACATAATAATCGCTAAGTAAATTTTTATTATTTTTTTACTAAAATAAATTGATTTTTTTATTGTGTAAGTCGAAACACTATAGTAAATTGAAATTAGGAATTGTAAGCGTTTAATAAACAGGAGGGGTCCCATGACTAATCTCATCCAGAAATTTCAGGAGATATTTAACAGCGATGAAACACCCCGTACATTCTTTGCACCGGGGCGAATTAATTTAATCGGTGAGCATACCGACTATAATGGAGGTCACGTTTTCCCTGCATCGGTTTCTTTCGGAACATATGCGCTGGGAACAAAACGAAATGATACTGTACTTCGTTTCTATTCAATGAATTTTCCGGAAACAGATATTATCGAATGTGATCTGGCGGATCTGAGTTATAATTCGGCGCACGACTGGGCGAATTATCCGAAAGGGATGATCAAATACATAACCGCACAGGGGCATAATATCGATCACGGTGCTGACATTTTGTATTACGGGGACATTCCAAACGGTGCAGGCCTGTCGTCTTCCGCGTCGATAGAGATGGTGACCGGTGTACTGCTGGAATATTTATATGAGTTAGCCATTGACCGTATCGACATGATCCGGCTCGGTCAGCAGGTTGAAAATGAATACATTGGTGTAAACAGCGGCATCATGGATCAGTTTGCAGTTGGTATGGGCAAAAAAAATCACGCTATTCTATTAGACTGTCAAACGCTCGATTACCACTATGCACCGATTGAACTGCACCACCATTCGATTATCATTATGAATACCAACAAGCAGCGTATGCTGGCGGACTCGAAATATAACGAACGCCGTCAGCAGTGTGATCAGGCACTGGCCGATTTAAAAAGCGAACTGTCCATCGAAAGTCTTGGTGATTTATCGAATGAAGAATTTACTCAGCACAAACACCTCATCAATAATGAGGACGACCGGAAACGGGCAAAACACGCCGTTTCAGAAAACGTACGTACCCTTGAGGCATTAAAAAAACTTCAGGACGGCGATCTTAACGGATTTGGCCGATTGATGAACGCTTCCCACGAATCGCTGAAAAATGATTATGAAGTTACCGGAATTGAACTGGACACCATCGTGGAAGCGGCCTGGGACCAGGATGGCGTGACCGGCGCACGCATGACCGGTGCAGGATTTGGCGGATGTGCAATCGCCATCGTGGAACAAAGCAGCATCGATTCTTTCAAAACAAATGTAAATGAAATCTATTCGAAAACAATTGGTTATGAACCGACCTTTTACACCGCAGCAATTGGCGACGGTGCTAAAGAGATAACGAAAGGGGTGCGCTGAAATGAGTATACTTGTATTAGGCGGAGCCGGATACATCGGCTCCCATGCGGTTTACCAGCTCGTGGACAAAGGTGAAGATGTGGTGGTAGTCGATAATCTGACCACAGGACATGAAGAAGCGATCCATCCTAAGGTAACTTATTATGAAGGGGACATCCGTGAAATCGACTTCCTTCGCGGCGTATTCGAAAAGGAAACGATCGATGGTGTCATGCATTTTGCTGCTAATTCCCTTGTAGGCGAGTCCATGGAAAAACCGCTTCAATATTTCGATAACAACGTATACGGCACACAGGTTTTATTGACAGTGATGGTTGAAAACCATGTAAGAAATATCGTGTTCTCATCATCTGCAGCAACGTATGGCGAACCGGAGTCCATTCCGATTACCGAAACCATGCAGACAAACCCGGCAAGCACATATGGCGAAACAAAACTGACCATGGAAAAACTCATGAAGTGGACCGAACAGGCTCATGGTATAAAATATGTATCCCTGCGATATTTTAATGTGGCAGGGGCAAGAGAGTCAGGTGAAATCGGTGAGGATCATCGTCCTGAAACACATCTTGTGCCAATTATTTTGCAGGCCGCTCTCGGCCAACGCCAGAACATTACTATTTTCGGGGATGACTACAATACAGAAGACGGTACTTGCATCAGGGACTATGTCCATGTCGAGGATTTGATCCAGGCACATATTCTTGCGATGAGCCATTTAAGAAACGACGGCGCCAGCGACATTTTTAACCTTGGCAGCAGTCGCGGGTTCTCGGTAAAAGAAATGGTCGATGCAGCACGGAAGGTAACAGGAAGAGAAATCGAAGCTGAGATTGGGGAACGGCGAGCCGGCGACCCAAGCGTATTAATCGCAAGCTCGGAGAAAGCCAGAAATATACTCCATTGGAATCCTGAACGGACAGCAATCACAAAAATCATGGAGGACGCCTGGCAGTGGCACGTAAATAATCCAGGCGGCTATCAAACCTGAGAGGAGCAGATAAACATGGTTTACCAGCATCTTGAGAAACTGATTCATAAAGCGACGGAAGTCGGGTTAATTGAACAAGCAGACCGGATCTATGCACGTAACCAAATCATGTATTTGCTTAATCTGAAAGGAGAGACAGCTGCAGCCCCCTCCTTGCACAATGACGACAGCATCCCGGATATACTTGATCAACTGGTAGCTTACGCCGTCCGGAACCACGTCATCGATGACGTTTTTGACGAGAAAGAAATCCTGGCAGCAAATATCATGAATTGTCTCGTTGCCCGCCCATCAACCATTAATGCTATTTTTCAGGAAAAATACGCACAAAACCCGGCCAGGGCCACGGATTACTTTTATGAGCTCAGCAAAAACAGTAATTATATTCAGATGAAGCGTATCAACAAAAACATCCATTTCACGGCCACCACGGAGTATGGAGAGCTCGATATTACCATTAATTTGTCGAAGCCTGAAAAAGATCCGGAGCAGATCAGACGGGAACGCGAAAACAAACAGCAAGTTGACTATCCGAAATGCGTTCTTTGTGTTGAAAATGAAGGATACGTCGGTCGAACCGGTTATCCGGCCCGTGCCAATCATCGGGTTATCGAGGTTCCACTGCTCGGGGAAAACTGGTATCTCCAATACTCGCCATACGTTTATTACAACGAACATAGTATAGTGCTCGCCGAAGAACACCGGGACATGAAAATTAATAAGAAGACATTCGCACAACTGCTCGCATTCATCGAAAAATTCCCGCATTATTTTATCGGATCGAATGCCGATCTTCCGATTGTCGGCGGGTCTATTTTAACGCATGATCATTTTCAGGGTGGCAGATACAGGTTCGCTATGACCGACGCAAAAGAAGCATTTTCTTTTTCGCTTACCGATTTTGCCGAAGTTTCTGCCCACGTGCTGCATTGGCCTTTATCAGTCATACGGTTAAAAAGTATGGAAAAAGAACAGTTGCTTGGTGCGGCCGACCATATTCTACAAACGTGGAAAGATTACTCGGATGAGTCGGCAGCGATTAAAGCTTTTTCCGGCAACACTCCACACAACACTATCACACCAATAGCACGAATGCGGAACGGCGTTTATGAGCTTGATCTGGTTTTGCGCAACAATCGAACATCTGAAGAGCATCCATCGGGTATCTTCCATCCTCATGCTGACGTCCACCATATTAAAAAAGAGAACATTGGGCTGATTGAGGTAATGGGTCTCGCCGTCCTCCCGGCAAGGTTGAAAGAGGAATTCACTGAAATCAAATCATTCCTCCTGGGAGAACCAGGCAATGTGGCAGACTATCACGAAGCGTGGGCGCAAACCATTAAACAAAAATACGGTACACTTAATGACACTACTAAAGCGGAAAACGTCTTGCAGAAAGAACTTGGGATTAAATTTTCAAAAGTACTGGAAGATGCCGGTGTGTTCAAGGATGAATCAACATTCAAGCGTTTTATTAACACACTGTAAAACAGACGGGCAGGTGAAGAAAACTGTATATCGCAAAGGATGATATATACGGCGATTGGAAGGAGTATACCCTCGAAAATGATCATGGTATGTCGGTTTCTATACTGAACTATGGCGGAATTATTACAAAACTCATGGTTCCGGACCGGCACGGAAGAACCGAAAATGTTGTCCTCGGGTATAAAAATTATGCAGACTATGCTGATAATGCTAATTATTTAGGAGCCCAGATCGGACGTGTGGCCGGGAGAATCAAAAACAGCAGCTTCCAGCTCAACGATAATTCCTATGTATTGACGAATAATGAAGGTAACCATCATCTGCATGGTGGCTCTAACGGCTTTCATCAGATGGTTTGGGATGCAGAAACGTTTCAGTCGAAAAATGAAGCCAAGCTTATTTTAAATCGAACAAGCACACATATGGAAGAAGGCTACCCGGGTAATCTGGATGTATCGATTACGTATACTCTGAACAATGCTAATGAACTGACGCTCAGCTACGGGGCGAGTTCTGACCAGGACACTCCGGTCGCTATGACAAACCATACGTATTTCAATTTAAGCGGAAACAGAAGAGAAACGGTGCACAATCACCATGTCGAATTTGAAAGCGATCATTTCGCCGAACTCGACGAGGAACTTATACCGACCGGCAGATTAATGGAGACGACTGGAACACCTTTTGATTTCAGAAACGGCCGATCGATTGGAGAGGGGCTAAAACCGGACACAGCCCAGCAAAAAACTGTCGGTAACGGTTACGATCATTATTTTGTTCTTGGGAAAGAGAAAACGATAAAAGTATCGGAACAGAGCTCCGGACGAAATATGGAGATCCGCACAAATCAACCCGGCATGGTGTTGTACACTGCCAATGGCCTTGATGCCGGGCTTGCATTAAACAACGGACCCTCCCAAAAATACGCAGGCGTTTGTTTTGAAGCCCAGGCACACCCGGCAGCCTTGCACCACGAAGGGTTTCCCAGTGTGATCGCAGCTTCGCGGGAGAGATATCACAGCTATATTACGTATTCGTTTAAATAAAGTCTGTCGGGAGGAGCTGCCGTGGAGCAGAAGAAGGTGTCCGACCTCCCCGCATCGTAAGTATGACATCGTATGCGGCGGTTCAATAAGTTGAGTCCGCCCCCCCAAAAAAAGGATACTGGCCATACGCCAGTATCCTTTTCCTATATTTTCCCATCCTCAAGCCTTTAAGGAATAATTTATTTCCCCGGAAATTTTTACGAAGAGACATTCAGGAAAGATGAGTGACCTGATTGTAATCGTGGACTTTCCAGACCCCTTCCATAAATTCGATATTCGTGAGGCATCCGTTCAGAAGCTTAAAGCGATCGGCTCCGATTTTCCCACCGGAGATTTCCGTCAGTATAGCGTTAATAACCGCGCCGTGGGCAACAAGCAGCACGCGGCGATCCGGAAATTCTTCAGTCAGGCGATGCACACCCGTCATCACCCGATTTATGAAAACCTCCTTGTCTTCCTGACCGGGGTACTGTTTGTCCGGATATGCGGCCAGCCTTTCCTCTTCACGCATTCCTTCGGCTTCCCCGAAGTGGCGCTCCCGTAATTCTTCCATGACTGTAAGGGGAAGATTATGCCCCTCCCCGATTATTTCAGCGGTGTGCTTCGCTCTTTCCAGCGGGCTTGTCACCAATACGTCCCATTCATCGTCTCTCAGGTAGTCCCGGCACAGTTTCGCCTGCTCTACCCCCGTATAGTTCAGCGGGATATCCGTACCTCCCTGAAGTTTCTTTTCCCTGTTCCACATTGTTTCTCCGTGTCGTACGAGACAGATCGATGTCATTCGTCCATATCCTCCCCGGGCTTATGGTGTTTATAAACGACCGTACTGTAAACTTGAGGGGGAGCTTTCGGATTCAGCAGCTGTTTCACACTGTTCACAGCTGTCATGGCTTCGGACATCCCCGAAGCGAGAAGCATCGTTTTCCCAGGGTAATAGGCAGCATCTCCGCACGCAAATACCCGGGCTCCGCTCGTTTTCATTTCTGTATCCACAGTCACTCTTCCTTTTTCCACTTCGAGTCCCCAGTCTTTGTATACACTTTTACCTATGCTTACCCCTTCATATACAAGAAGGTGGTCCGCTTCGATACTTTCCCCATTGGAAAGATGAATACGCATGAGAGCTCCCGATTCTCCTTCGAGATCGTCGATTTCCGTATTACGGAATACATTCACGGAAGATGCAGCGAGCTGTTCTTCATCGTGCTCATAAACCGCCCGGAATGTTTCATCCCGGTTGATCAAGCTGACAGCGGCCGCTCCCTCTTTTTCCATTGTCAGGGCCCAGTCGATTCCGATACGGAAGTTGGAATATACGGCAATCCGCTTGTTTTTGAAGCGTTTCCGATTTTCAAGCGTATAGTGGATGGAGTAAGGCTCGAATTCTTCCCTTTTCTGAAGAGGCAGCGGTACCGTGTCATACGCTCCGAGTCCGGAAGCGAGGATGACGCTGAGAGCTTCGTAATCGCCTTTATTCGTCTTTACGACGACACTGTCTTCTTTTTCTTCCAGATTTTCGACGATGACATCCGTCTCTATTTCCGGAGCCAGCAGTTCCGCCTGTTTCTGCGTTTCAAAAACAAAGTCCTCCCCCGTGATTCCGTTGAAGCCGGGAACGTCATACAGCTCTTTCTCCGGATAGAATACTTTCGCTTTTCCTCCCGTTTCCTCTTGGTACTCGAGCACCAGCGTGTCCATATTTCTCATACAGCTGTAGTAAGCGGCATAAAGTCCGCTTGTTCCTCCGCCGATTACAATCACATCTTTCATATCTCAACGCCTCCGATTCTTATTGATAATTATTTTCAATTTTAAACAAAATGTTACCGTTTTACAATGTTGACGGTGTCCACCCAACAACGTATATTGTAGATTGACCTCCTGGGAAGGAGAAAATCCCGTACTTTCTTTTTTCTAATAAAAGCGGTCTCGAGAGGAGCTTTTTTCAATATGAAGAACAATAACAGACATCTCTTTGAGATAATGAAATCATCCATTCGTCTCGGGCTTACTTCGTTCGGCGGCCCTGTCGCTCATCTCGCGTACTTTAAAGAAGAGTACATCGACCGGAGAAAATGGCTTGACGATAAGACGTATGCCGACATCATCGCCCTCTGTCAGTTTCTCCCCGGCCCTGCTTCCAGTCAGGTAGGAATATCCATCGGCATGCTGCGAGGGGGACTCGCCGGCGGTATTATCAGCTGGCTCGGGTTCACACTGCCATCCGTGATTATTCTGGTGCTATTTGCGCTTTTGTATCAGAATTTCCAACTGGCGGATGCTCCGTTCATCCATAGTTTAAAAGTGGTGGCTGTCGCCGTCGTGCTGCACGCTCTGATCGGGCTCGGAAAAAAACTGACGCCGGATTCGAAAAGGCAGACGATTGCAATAATAGCGGCCTGTTTTATGCTTCTTTTCCCGTTCGCGTGGATGCAGCTCGGGATCATAGGGGTGGCAGGGATAGCCGGAAGATTTCTGTTCAAAAAAATAGCAGATACAAACGCCGCCCCCTTCCCCGTCACTTTTTCGAAAAAAGCGGGTGCAGGCGCTCTTGCTCTGCTTGTCTCCCTCCTTCTGGTACTGCCCGTCCTTGCACGGCAGACAGAGCACATTCTTATACAACTATTCGATACCTTCTTCCGCGTCGGTTCTCTCGTATTCGGAGGCGGCCATGTCGTCCTCCCTATGCTTGAACGGGAAATCGTGCCGTCAGGGTGGCTGAATGTGGATCAGTTTCTCGCCGGTTACGGGGCAGCTCAGGCTGTTCCAGGCCCGCTGTTCACTTTCTCAAGTTATATCGGAACCATGATTGAAGGTGTGAGCGGGGCGGCAGTCGCGACAATCGCCATGTTTCTCCCCTCTTTCCTGTTTCTGATCGCCGCTTTGCCTTTTCTCAGCGAGCTGCGGAGCCGTCCGGGATTTCAGGGTGTGCTGATGGGAGTGAACGCAAGCGTCGTCGGTATTCTGCTGGCCGCCTTTTACGATCCCGTCGTGACAAGTGCCATTCATTCGAACACTTCTTTCGCTCTGGCGCTGGCACTCTTTTCCCTTCTTCACTTCTTCAAAGTACCAGCCTGGGGGGTAGTGCTGATTGGAGTTGTAACAGGCAGCTTTTTATTCGCATAATTCCGAATATGAAAAAAGACCGGCAGAGAAGCTGGTAACTCTCTGCCGATCAAACAATCAGTTATATCTGAATGTCGTTTCTGATTCTTTCAAGTGCCTGCCTGACGGAAGTATAACTTCTCAGGGAAAGCTCGCTGAAATTGGCGTAAGGTGTGCTCCCCATAGCGAATTTCGGGGTGACACCGCTCAGTATGAGAGTGGTCCCCATCAGATTGAGGAGCTGGTTCAGCTGATAGATTCCTATATGTATTTCTTCGTTGAAGAAGGAAACTCCGGATAAATCAAGAATCAGGTAGTCTTCCTTCTCTTCCTGAACGTGGTTACTGACAGCATCAAGCATCTGCTGGAGACGTTCGTCGTCCACATTTCCGATCAGCGGCAAAATAGACACTCCATCTTCCACCGGTACGATCGGTGTGGAAAGCCGCTTCACTTCCGTGGAATAATGTCCGACGAGACGCTCCGCTTCCACTCTTTTCGTCACATCCTGCTGTACTCCGACGAAGAAATCCTGGTTCAATTTTTCGATGAACACGGTGTATATCTGCAGTTCATTCCAGAATTCGGATCCGTCTTTGCGGTAGTTGCGAAGCTCCACTTTCATATTCTCTTTGCTTTTCAGTGCATCCCGGATTTTGTCCAGGTTTTCTGATTCTGTATCCTCTCCCTGAAGAAAGCGGCAGTTCCGTCCAAGCACGTCCTTCGCCTCATAACCCGTGAGTTCCTCAAAACCTTTATTTACGTAAACGACCGGTGTGTCCACCTGTTGCGGGTCAGCAATGACGACCCCGACACCCACACGGTCCACAGCAGCCCTGATGAAATCATTCTGCTGCATTACTTCCAGCTCATCGAGTGAATAATAATCCATAATGGTTCTCCTCCTGTCCTGTTCTTTCTATATATTTTATTCCGGAAGCTGATCGGTTGGCAACGGAAAAAAGTCCCGTACGAAAGTGTAATCCCCAGCCATGCGGCCGACAGCCTGAAGCTTATGAGGATCCACTTTATCCTTCTCCATATAAATATCATCTCGTAAATGATAGCCGATGACTTCTCCCAGAATCAGATTCGATGTACCTATTTCCATTACCTGCGTCAGCCTGCACTCGAAACTCACCGGAGAAGCCATGACGCGCGGCGGACGGACGTAAACACTTTCCGCTTCCGTAATACCCGCCACTTCGAATTCATCTTCTTCCGCGCTGTAATACCTGCTCGTTTCGTGCATGGCGTTCGCCAGCGATTCGGACACGATGTTCACTACAAACTCTTCCGTTTCTTTTATATTGAAGGCCGTATCTTTCTCCCTTTCCCGTTCGCCGACGGAGATGGCAAGCGTCAGCGGGTCCATCGAAGCTACCGTAAAAAAGCTGAAGGGGGCAAGGTTTTTTCTTCCGTTTCCATCCATGGAGGAAACCCAGGCGATCGGCCTCGGAACGATAGCCCCTTTCACAAGCTTCCCCATATCGTGATCATTGAATTCATTCTTATGTAAAATCATGAAAACACCTTCCTTCCGTCACCCGGACTCCATTCCGGTTCTGCTTATTCAAGTATATCAGATTTTCGGACCGCGTTATTTCGTCATATAATTTTTTCCATAAAAAACGCGGGCCGTCTCGCCCGCGTTGTCCACCTCGTACATTATTTTACATTCATATCGGCAGGACGCGGTCCGAGTCTCGTACCGCTGTCCAGACTGTCCAGTTTCTCCATCTCGTCCTGCGTCAGTTCGAAATCGAAGACATCAAAGTTCTCTTCGATACGGGAAGGGGTCACCGATTTCGGGATAACTACCCGGTTGTTCTGCAAATGCCAGCGCAGAATAACCTGAGCTCCTGTTTTATCATGATTTTTAGCTATCTCCTGCACATAATGATTCTCAAGCACTTCTCCGCCCTGCATAATAGGACTCCATGCTTCCATTTGAATACCGTGTTCCTCACAGAAGTCTTTAATATCTTTTTGTGCAAGGTAAGGATGGCATTCCACCTGGTTCACCGCAGGTTTCACGTCACATTCATCAAGAAGACGCTGCATATGACTTATATCAAAGTTGCACACACCTATCGCCCGGGCCTTCCCTTCCTTCTGAAGCTTCTCCATCGCTTTATAGGTTTCCACGTAGTCGTCATACTCCGGAGTCGGCCAGTGAATGAGATAAAGATCCACGTAGTCGGTGCCCAGTTTAATAAGACTCTCTTCAAAAGCCTCAAGCGTTTTTTCGTACCCGTGATTACTGTTCCAGACTTTGGTCGTAATGAACAATTCTTCTCTCGGGATATCGCTTTTGGCAATCGCTTCTCCTACCTGACCTTCGTTCCCGTAAATGGCTGCCGTGTCAATGGAGCGGTAGCCGGTCTGAAGTGCTTTCGTTACTGCCGGTTCCGCATCTTTCGTTTCTACCTGCCAGAGTCCGAATCCAAGCTGCGGCATCGACACATCGTTATGTAGCTGTACGTAATTCATGTAAAATCTCCCCTCTCTCTTTGTTTCACTATACCCATTTTACTACACCTTTCAACCTACAACTTCCTGAAAAGAATATGCCAGTCCGGCCCCGTGCCCACATCGTAGGCTTTTGCGAAAGAACCCTGATTGATCGCTACAGCAAGACGGTCAAGGGAATTGATGTATACGAGAGGCTCTCCTTTATGCGTATCCGCAAATGAATGACCGAACGTCATCAGCTGGTGAAAATGCTGCCGTCGCCCGTGTTCGATCGTAACTTCCACGGAATCCCCGTGAGTAATACCCAGTTGATGAAACGCTTCCCGCGGCACATTCGTCCACAGATTCCCAAACTGGATATCAAGAATATCCACCGTACCTTCAATCTTTTCTCCGTCGGCCTCCGGATAATGAAGAGGGAGAGAAATAAAGGAATCTGCAGGTAACAACGGACCCACATCTTCGTAAGTAATCGTACCTGAGGAAAGCCGCGCACCTGTGTAGGCGTAAATGTCTCTTCCGTGAAACGTGTAGCTCTCCCCGGAATTCGGCAGACGATTTGTCTGCTCATCAATCTCCCGCAGCTCCACGATCGTTTCCGCCTCATGAATATGGGTGAGTGTCCCATTGTCCGGAGTTACTATGTAATGGCCGTCTGCAGTTTTTGCTACAACGCTTTTACGCTTAGAACCGACGCCCGGATCAACGACGGATACGAACACGGTCCCCTTTTTCCAGTATCCTGCTGTCTGCCACAGCCGGTACGATGCCTCCCATATGTGAAAAGCCGGAATCTCGTGCGTCAGCGTAAATAGCTGCAGCTGTTCATCAACGGAATGGGCCACTCCGTACATAGCACTGACAGCACCGTCACTTATGCCGAAATCAGACTGGAATACCAGTGCACTCTTCATCGCTATCCCTCCTCTTTGTAATGTTCCATTATCTTACCTTATCCTCGCTCTGAACCCAAGTAAAAATTAGGTGACGGGAGCTGTTTAGTGACCTTTAACTCCGGTTTTTCTTCCTGAAAGGCACGATTATCAAGGAATCGTGCCTTTCGCCCTCCCTGCTCTCCTCCGAAAGTAACGATTAGGCGGGAATCATGACCTCCGGAAGGGAAAATGCCGGCTCAAGGTCACGCAAAAGGATTCACACAACAAAAAAAGAAGCGTCAGGGACGCTTCGGATACACCGTTATCATTTTATAAAGCAAATAGCTGATCGGAATGATGAATACAAGCACTGTTACGTAGTCCGGGAGCCCAATATAAGTCGATAACGTAGAAAAAACAAGCGGAAGTGTCAGGGCATACGCTGTCATCTTCCAAACCTGCTGATACCGCAGCTTTCTTTTCAGTATTTTGGAAAGGAGAAGTCCTCCCCCGGCGATGATGGTTACACCGGCTACAATTAGAAAAATGATCAGTAGCGGGTAAAAAACGAGAGCCTGCGCCATATAGAGACCTCTCGCCACTTCCGTCAGTTCTCTTTCGAACGTCGTGATAGCACTGTAGATGTTAGGGAGAAAAAGTACGAGAAGCAGCACGAACAGATAGCCGATCGTGCTGGTGATCCCTTTTCTATTCAGTTGAAAGAGCGCCTCTTTTTTCGGAAGGCGCAGGCTGAGTTTCAGTGACTCCATCTGGTCCACGTCCATTTCTATTCTGTGAAAGCTACAAGTTCTTCATCTATCTGTTTACGGATCTTGTCCATCGCCTGTTCTGCCGAATGGCCGAAGACCCGTTTGTTGTTCACAAGAGCGTAAGGTTTAATGGCACAGAGGCCGCAATAGGACAGGCAGTCGCTGATCAGCACGTCCACTGCCGGATACTCCTCTTCCAGAATTCCTTCTGCGTCTATCGTGCTCAGTAAGTTGCTGTCGCATATTTCTACAAGTACTACCCCATGGGAGTCAGTCTCCTTTTCTTTGTTGTAATCCCAAAACTTCACGTGCGTCGATTTCGTCCTGTTTCATCTGTTCCACCAGCGCATCGAGACCGTCAAAATCGACTTCTCCCCGCATGTGCCTTAAGAAAGAAAGCGTGATGTCTCTGTCGTAAATATCTTCCTGAAAGTCCAGAATATATGCTTCCACTTTATAGGTCGTACCTTTCACCGTCGGACGGTATCCGGCACTGATCAGTACATAATAACTCCTCGGTGTCTCTTCGTGTATGAGAAGAGAACCGATGTAAACGCCCGGTGCGGGGTTCACGTATTCGTCCGCCCCGCCGAGATTTATTGTAGGGAAACCGAGCTCACGACCAAGAGCCTGTCCTCTTGTGACCGTCGCCTTCATGGCATAGGGGCGACCTAACTTGGCTGTGGCGGCTTCCACTTTTCCTTCTTCAATCAGCGTCCTGATCTCCGGAGCCGATACATGTTGAATGGAAAAGACTTCAGCATCACGGACAGCTGAATTTTCTTCTTCTATTATAACATGCGAGGGCGCAAGTGTTTCCACACCCTGCCTGATATTTTCTTCATCCGACTTTTTATAATAAAAGTCTATGCCGAAAGACTCCAGCAGTTCTTTTTTATGATGAAAAGGGGTAAGCAGCCGTTCTTTTTTTACGGAAGTATCAAGTACCGCTATCTGATGCCCCCGCTTACGGGCCTGGCGCAATAAATTGTAATGACCGAGATGCATTCCGTCGAAATCGGCAATTACGAGCGTCAGCGGACCCTCCGTTTTCTGAACTTGTGACCAGTCGTTTATCTTCATGAAAACCGTCCCCTTCTTCAAGTGTTACACACAAATTAATTTAATCAGCCTTTCCCTGACTATGCAAGCCACATGCACATAGAAAAGCGGAAGCGTCCGGTTAGAAATGCTGGCATAAGCAGGTTTGTCATGTGAAAGGTACTTTTCCTTTCACTGATCCAAACTGCTTGTGACATGAATTTCTGGACACTGCAGCTGGACAAAAGAAAAGCGGAACCGCCCGTTCATTCAGGGTTGTTTAACATTTACGGTAACTTGGGTATACACAGATTGTGAGCAACAAACCAGAAAACAAGGAGTGTTTACAGATATGAGTAAGAAAGTACTAATGATTGTAACGAACCATGATAAAATCAATGAAGACACACCGACAGGAATCTGGCTTTCAGAATTCGCCGAAGCTTATAATGAATTCAAACAGCACGGCTTCGATGTAACGGTAGCCAGCCCAAGCGGCGGTCAGTCTCCGGTAGACCCGAACAGTGTAAGCGACGACGAGCCTCAGGAAAATCTGGATGCTAAACCGATGCTCGAAAACACAACGCCTATCAGCAGTCTGAACGCAGAAGACTTCGATGCGGTTTTCCTACCAGGCGGTCACGGCACTATGTTCGACTTCCCGGATAACGAAAAACTTCAGAGTATGCTGAGAGAAACGTACGAATCCAAGAAACCGCTGGCTGCCGTATGCCACGGGCCTGCTGCTCTCGTGAACGTAAAACTTTCGGACGGACAGTATATCGTACAGGGCAAAAGCGTCAATGCGTTCACGGACGCGGAAGAAGCGGACACTACGCTTGATCAGCACATGCCTTTCCTTCTTGAAAGCAAACTGCGGGAACGTGGTGCACATTTCCTTTCCGCACCGAACTGGTCCGAGCATGTAGAAACAGACGGAAATCTGATCACCGGTCAGAACCCTCAGTCTACAGTAGCAGTAGCGAAAGAGTTCGTACGCACGCTGCAAAAATAAAACGCGTCTCCTCGAACAAAAGCGCGATTTCCTCAATTGGGGAAATCGCGCTTTTTCTATTCCATAATCTGTTCAACTGTGTAATCCGACGGATCCAGCTCCGTTTCCTTACCGATGACAAGACGGGCAAGCTCCGCCCCGATGTACGGGCCTGCCGTGAGACCCGAGGCACCGAGACCGTTAGCGATATACAGACCTTCCACACCCGGCGCTTTCCCATATACGGGCATCGACCCGGGAGTATAAGGTCGGAAGCCGATTTTTGCGGCGTGGAATTCCATGTTTTCAAGACCCGGCGCCACCTCGATCATTTTACTGATGATTTCCTGAAGCAAAGAAGCACGGACACCGTGATCGAACCCTTCGTCCGAGGACTGGGTGGCTCCGCTGACGATTCTCCCGTCTTCAAAGGTGAGCATGTATTTATTGCCCGGCGGAAGCAATACCGGCCAGTTTCCCGTATCTGCTCCCGGCATATCAAGGTGAGCGATAAGAGCTTTCTGTGGTCCGGCTTCCACGTGAAGTCCGAGCGGGGAAAGCAGTTCCTTCGCCCACGCGCCGTTAGCCGCAATCACCTGGTCCGCTTCGTAATGAGTGCCGTCCACCACAGCACCACAGACCCGGTTTTCTTTATGCAGAAGTTCTGCCGATCCCTCTACAAACGTAACGCCGAGTTTCTTCCCGGCACGAATTAACGCATCCCGGACTTCCCGTCCGTTCACCCGAGCCGCCCCGCTCACATGGACACCGGCGTAAGCTTCGTCCAGAGGCGGGAAATATTCTTTCGGTTTCCCGTGGTCAAGATATGTGACTTCCCCCATTTCCGGGGTATATTCCTTTTTGGCTAATGCCCGTTCGTACATATCCCGGGCCTTCTCTTCTTTCTGGTGCATTTTTATGGCACCGACCTGCTTGTAGCCTGTATTCGTCTCTCCCATATCCTCAAGTTCACGGACTAGTTCCGGATAGTAACGGGCTCCTCCCGAGGCTAAACGATACCAGCGTTTATTCCTTCTTAAGGAAAGCCAGGGACAGATGATCCCGGCTGCCACCGCAGTAGCCTGCCCGTCATCGTTACGATCGATCACCGTCACCTCTTTTCCGGCTTTCCGTAAGTGATAAGCAGCGGAAGCACCAAGGATGCCTGCACCGATCACAATATAGCGCTCTGTCATAACGTCACACCTTCTTTTTAAATTTACACATAACGACATTGTACAGAAAGAAGGAGGCAACCTCAATCAGAGGGATGTCGGAGCCGATCACGTTTCTGAGCAAAATGATGATAGAAAGCGATTTCAAAAATGAAAACGGCGACGAAAAGCGCCCCTACGAAGGGAAGCGGGCTGTCAATGATAATGAACAGAACCAGAAAGAAAACGAATGCCGTTATACCTGTCACTACGGGCACTTTCATAATGTTAACCTCCCTTTAACGAGCATGTATTACTAATAAAATACCACGACAGGGAGGAAGTTAACCCTCTCCGTCGTGGATGACTTGTGTACCGGCTATCAGATCGTGTATCGCTCGTTTATCCTCGCGCAATCCTACCATAAAGGCACTGACGATCACGCCGATACCAAGGGTGAGAATGTAGACAATTCCCCCCACTACGATACGAAGCAACATGTTTCCGATGGTTACGTCCTCCCCGCTCACTTTTACGATACGGACACCCATCAGCTTCTTCCCTATGACATACCCCCGCCAGAAAACCGGGAGCAACAAAGAGTAAAGAAATGATAGCGCATCGAGCGGAGATCTTTCATTCAGCCTGGTGATGTCCCCGTAAACGATGAACGCAAGAAGCGCCAGAATTACTCCGATGATGAGCGAGTCAAGAATATTCGCTCCCAAACGGACCCAGAAGCCTGCCGGCTGTTGCATATGTAATCCTTCCTTTCTGATTGTCTTTTCTTTCCTTCTCCTATACGATAGACGAAACAAAACGTTTCAAAAGGAGCCAGGTTCTCATGAAAAAAATCACAGCCGCCCTCATAACTTTCTTAAGCGTACTTCTCTTTCTTAAACCGCGAAAAGCTGCAGCCCCGACCCCACGCCCCGAACTGAAACCGGGAGATCTTCTGTTTTCACCTATCGGAGAGAAAGATTCTTTCTATATCGGTCACGTCGGAATCGTCACAGAAGACGATAGCGTAATCCACTCCATTCCGAAAGGGCTTAAAAAAGACGATGCAGACCGTTTTTTCCGCAAGTTCGCACGACTCTACCTGTACCGCGCCAGGGATGAAGAAGCCGGGGCACGGGCGGCCGCTTTCGCCAAGCGCATTTTTGAATCGAACCCCCGGGCACCCTACCGGTTCTTCACCGATCTGAAAAATACTGGTGGTAAACAGTACTGCACCAAACTGGTGTGGCAGGCGTATTACTACGGAGCAGGGATAAAATTAAAAAACTTTCCCCTCTTCGCAAGAGCCCTTCATCCGGAACTCATCAAAGATTCGCGGCATCTATATAAAGTCAGAACATAGGAAAGAGCGGCCTCCCTCGTGGAACCGCTCTTTCTTATATATTTTCCTAACTTTCTTTCTGCTTATAATCATATAACCCCATGGCACATACTTTCATATCCAGGCGGAGGATCTCGTATACGTCGTGATCATCCGGCACCCCATTCTCTCTCAGGTATCCGGATACTTTTTCAAATAGGCGGCTCTCCATCGCTTCCGCAGAGTCCTCCTGTCTAAGAGTTTCCACAAATACGGAAAGCCAGTCTTTCACCTGACTCAGTGCTTCCTCCGGCTCCTCCGTCATCCCGTAGTGACCGAAATAGAGACGTGATGGTTTCATGTGACGAAAACGCTGAATCTGTGCCGTCATCTCTTCCGGATTGAACTGGTTCGGAGACGTGGAGGGCAGATAAAAAGTCATGCCTTCTACCTGATGATATCTGATCCCGGCCGTATCTCCGGTGAAAATACCGTCGGTCACGGGGTCATAGATACCGAGGTGATGTTTGGCATGTCCTGGTGTGTCAAAAAATTTCAGTTCCCTCTCATCATCTATCATGAGCACGTCTTCTTCTCCTTTTTCAATCACTTTCTCCTCCGGAACGGGATGAATCGGTGCGAACAATCGGTCGAAGTCCTCACCGTAGACGGCTCTCGCTCCCTTAATAAGCCGGGACGGATCCACGAGGTGGCGCTTTCCTTTCGGATGGACGATAAGTTCTGCATTGGGACAGGAGTCAAGCAGCAGTCCCGCTCCCCCGGCGTGATCCAGATGAACGTGGGTCACAATAACATATTTGACATCCTCAAGAGAAATACCGAGCGAATCGAGGCCCTCTCTGATTTTTTCGACCGAAGGAGCCGGACCGGTTTCAACCAGAGTCACATATTTGTTGTTAAGAACGTAAGTACCGGTTCTGCCTTCAAAGCCCATATCGTATCCGTCAATCAAATACGTGTCGTGTCCTAAATTGACTGGCTGTTCATTCATAGTAATCCCTCCTCTCCTCATACTACTAAAAAATGGATTCCTTTGTAAGGGCTTTCCTGACAGATGCTCCTATCTCCCCATGCCGGTCACGTAAAAAAAACGCCTCTCCGGAGGAAAGGCGTTTTGTTCCATGTCAGCCGATAAGCGTATTTTCGAGCTGCTTCATTCTGTAGAAGTACCCTTTCCATTCCATAAGTTCCTCATAACTTCCTTTTTCTATCACCTGGCCCTGTTCAACGACGACGATGTTATCCATCTGCTCAAGCCCTTTAAGATTATGGCTGATAAGAATAACCGTATCATGAACCGCTGTTTCCCAAAAGTCCTGCATCAGTTCTCTTTCGGTAAGGACGTCCACAGAGGAAAACGGTTCGTCAAGAATCCACGTACGGGCCGGTTTCAGGTAAATCCTGGCCAGCGCAAGCCGCTGTTTCTCTCCGCCCGACAGGTTCCCTCCTTTTTCCTCTACCGGATGTTCAGGGGACAGATGCGGCAGTTTCACACGCTCAAGCACTTCCTTCATTCTACGGTCATCGGCGTCTTCATCGGCAAGAAGAAGATTATCTCTGACCGTTCCATAAAAGAAATGACTTTCCTGTAAAATGGTGTTCACTTCTTTCCACACACTTTCCTGACTCACCCTCTGCATGTCTTTATCCTGTACTTTAATCCGTCCGGCTTCGGGCACGTCCATAGAAAGAAGGAGCTGCTGGATCGTCGACTTCCCTGACCCGCTGGCCCCGACGATGGCCGTTTTGGAGCCGGCAGGAAAAGAGATGGTCGCATCCTGAAGTACAGGAGTCAGACTTTCCGGAAAAGAGTAAGTTACATTCTCCATGGAAAAAGAAAGCGGTCCGAATGGTTCGAGGGAGACATCTCCCGAGTGCCTGCCGGTCTGTCCGGGAAGGGAGAACAGGCGCTCCGCTGCGTTTCTGTTATCTTCCAGATGCCTGGGCACGTTCGCCATAGGACCGGCATCTTCAAATACCATGAGAGAAATCATGATGAACATGGCAAGGAAAATCCCGTCCAGCTCCCCGGCTCCGATCTGCCAGACGGAAACGAGAACAACAGCCCACGTCGCTGTCAGAGAAGCCAGCAGATTCCATCCTTCTCCGCCAGCCATCTGCAGCTGCTGCCGTTCATGAGCAGCTTCGTATGTCTCCATCGATTTCCTGAGATCGGCCTCTGTTTCCTCCTGTTTCTGATATATCTTCAAATCACGGAAGCCGTACAGCCACTCTGCAAGCTTCGTGGAGAGAATGCCACGACCTTCTCTTACGGAATACTGGCTCTTCCGCTGTTTCAGTGTAGCTATGAACGGAATCACCACTCCTACGATGACCAGGCCGAGAAAGAATAGGAGAGCGAGCATCCATGAGAAAAAAGTAGTGAAAATCATAGTGCTCAAAAACACGATGACAAGCACAATCGGGGGATAATAAACCCGCAGGAAGAAGTTCTGCAGGCTCTCCACGTCCCCGATGACCCGTGCGAGAAGATCCCCGCTCCGGTATTTCCGGAAGATGTGGGGCACTTCGGGTTCAAGCATTTCAAAAAATCGGGTCCGGATATGACTTAAAATCGTGAAGGTGGCCCGGTGCGAAAACAGCCGTTCCACGTATCGCCCGAGCGCTCTTGTAAAACCGAACAGTTTCACCATGGCGATAACAATAATGAGCGTATATAAAGGCGGAGCGAGAGCAGCTTTGGAAATGAGGTATCCGCTGGCACCGAACAGCCCCACTGTCGTCAGGCCGGCCAGCACCCCGAATACGATGGAAAACCATATATCCTTCTTTTCTCTTGCTACAAGAGCCAATACAGTTCGCAGTTCCTTCATTGCACTTCCACTCCCTGGCTCGCCGTCGTCATCCGGCGGTATTCATCCACTGTGCCGAAAAGTTCTTCATGTGTGCCCTGACCTGCCACACGGCCGTCTTCCAGAAACAGAATTTCATCCGCTTCCCGTATAGTATGCAGGCGGTGGGCCACCGTAATCATCGTTGCGTGCTGCGACAGTTCCGTCAGTGATTCGCTCAGAATACGTTCCGTCTCCAGGTCCAGCCCGGTTGTAGGTTCATCGAGAAGAACGATGTACGGATCTTTCAGGAATGCCCGGGCGAGCGCCAGCCGCTGTTTTTCTCCTCCGGAAAGACCTCTCCCCCCTTCTCCTAACGGGGTATTCATCCCGTCTTCCAATCGCTGCGTCAACTCGTAAAGACCTGCTTTTCTCAAGGCGGTCTCCACTTCTTCCGGAGAAGACCGTCCACCGGCTCCGATAATAATATTTTCTTTCAATGTTCCCGAGAAGATGTAGGGATCCTGGGAAATATAGCTGACGTGATTCATCCATTCATCCTCACGATACTCGTGCAGGTCCTCCTCTTCCACCTCGATCGTTCCTTCCTTCACCGGCATCAGTCCGCTAATCAGGTGTAGGAGCGTCGATTTTCCGGAACCGGTCCGTCCGGCAATCGCAAGGTTTTTCCCCGGCGTAAGGTCTACGCTGACAGGTCCGGTGTAAAACCCGTCTTCTCCATAACGATGCGTTGCGTCACGAAGCACGATATGAGGCGGGCAGGATAAAGAAAGCTCTTTCTCCCCCCACTGCATCCCGTCTTCCGGTTTGTTGATCTCCTCAAAAACCTTTGACGCTGCACCCATGCTTGTTCGACCTGTATGAAAAGCGAAACCGAGCTGCTTCAGATAGTTGTAGAACTCGGGCGCGAGAATAAGAATGAAGAAAGCTGTGAAAAAATTCATGTTTTCAAATATGATCAGCTGCAGAGCAATTTCAAGAGCAATGAGGCCGATGCTCAGCATAGAAATGAGTTCCAACATGAGGGAAGACACGAACGCCGTTTTCAGCACTTCCATCGTCGCATCCCGGAACCTCAGACTGCTGGTTTCAATCGTCTCTTTCTGTGCTTTCGCTTTACGGAACAGTTTCAGCGTGGTCAGGCCCTGCAAAATATCGAGGAATTTTCCGGACAGTTCATTCATTTCCTCCACTTTCTCCTCTGACTTCTCTTTTGTTTTCATCCCGATGATTATATAAAAAAGCGGAATGAACGGCGAAGTGGCCAGGATGATAAAAGCGGAGTTCAAATGGATAACTGCAATCGTGACAAAAAGGAAAAGAGGTACGATCAGTGACTGGATCACCTGAGGCACGTAGCCGCTGAAATAACTGTCCGTCTCTTCCACTGCATCCATGAAAACGCTCACCCGCCGCCCGGCTTCCACCTGTCCGGATTCCCCGACGGATGCTCCCGATATTTTGTGAAGCAGCCGTTCTCTCATCATACGTTTGGCTCTCGAGGCCAGCCGGACCCCGGTGCGGGCTATCGCAGTACTGACACCCGTACGGATCCACAATACTCCGAGCAGGAGTGTCAGCGGTACGAGCACAGCCGACAGACCTCCCCCTTCTACAAAAACGCGGTCCACGATTGTAACGAACAGATACCCCTGCCCGATAATACTTACAGCCAGCAGTAGGGCAGCGAGAACAATCACCGAAACTTTTTTCCACTCTTTTTTCAACAGCAGATTCCATTCTTTCATTCCCGTTACCGCCTTTCCAACGTGAATCATTTCACAATTAATTATACGCGATACAGCAGGGAATTTAAAGAAAAGCAGTTCTTCTTCATGGACCTATAAAAAACCGGCCCGGGAACGTTCCATCATTTAAGATGTACCGCCTCCGGACCGGTTCAGTGCTCTGTTTTTTATTTTACGATAAAGTCTGACTCCAGTCGATAACTGCTTCGCCTTCCAGAAAACGTTCGGCGTCCATCGCTGCCATGCAACCTGTACCGGCAGCTGTAACCGCCTGACGATACTTCGCATCCTGCACATCACCGCAGGCGAATATACCATCTACGTTCGTATTGGTCGTTCCGGGATCCACGAGCAGATACCCTTTTTCATCCATGTCCAGTTTTCCTCTCACGAACTCCGTATTCGGATTGTGGCCGATAGCTACGAATACTCCGTCCGTTTCAATGACTTCTTCTTCTCCTGTATCGTTATCCTGCACTTTGAGTCCACTTATCTTCAGACCGTCCGACTGCATTTCCACCGGTGACTTATTAAGTGCCCACGTTATTTTTTCGTTGGCTTTGGCACGGTCCTGCATGATTTTGGAAGCTCTCAGTTCGTTGCGCCGGTGGACGATCTGCACTTCCCTTGCAAACTTCGTCAAAAAGTTCGCTTCTTCCATCGCGGAATCTCCGCCCCCGACTACAACCAGTTTCTTATCGCGGAAAAAGAAGCCGTCACACGTAGCGCAGGTGCTTACGCCTTTCCCTATGTTCTCTTTCTCCCCGGGAATTCCGAGCATTTTGGCGGAGGCCCCGGTAGAGATAAGCAGGCTTCTCGTTTCAATATCCTCCATACCGTTGATTTTCAGTTTGAAAGGGCGGTCGGAAGTATCCACCTCTTCCACCCATCCTCTTTTGAATTCGGCTCCGAAACGTTCGGCCTGTTTCTTCATATCATCCATCAGCTGCGGACCCATAATACCGTCCGCAAAACCGGGGTAGTTCTCCACTTCCGTAGTCAGGGTAAGCTGCCCTCCCGGTTCCGGTCCTTCGATGACCAGCGGTTCCATATTCGCGCGGGCCAGGTAAATCGCTGCTGTAAGTCCTGCAGGTCCTGTGCCGAGTATAACTGTCTTATATGTCATAAATGACCCCTCCTATAAATCTTCCTACTCCCCCATACCCTCCTCGGTAGAAAAACATTCATTTTTTTATGGGTAAGGGTTAGCATATTGTGACACAGAGGTATAAAATGGAGGGATATAACGACAAAAGAGGTGTTCAATCCATGTTACATAATCCGACCGGAAAGGAACGTTTCGGCCTGGCCCTTCTGCTTGGAATGCTGGGGATTATGGGGCCGCTCAATATAGATATGTATTTACCGAGTTTCCCGGGAATCGCCCGGGACCTCGCGACGACCGCTTCCATGGTCCAGCTGAGCTTAACCGCCTGCCTCATCGGACTTGCGATAGGTCAAATCGTTGTCGGCCCCATCAGTGATGCTTCGGGCAGAAAAAGACCGCTCACAGTTTTCCTGTTTCTGTTCGCTATCGCATCCCTGCTCTGTGCGCTTGCTCCGAATATTTATATTCTCATCATCGCAAGATTTCTCCAGGGATTCACGGCCTCCGCAGGAGTCGTCCTTTCCCGTGCTGTCGTCCGTGACGTGTTCGACGGGAGGGAGCTGACGAAATTTTTCGCTCTTCTGATGGTCATCAATGCTACAGCACCGATGATTGCACCGATGGCCGGCGGAGCGATTTTATGGTTCCCTTTTTCTTCATGGCACACGATTTTTTACTTTCTCTCCTTACTCGGCCTGATTATCGTATTTACCGTGACGTGGAAACTGCCGGAGACGCTCCCGAAAGAAAGAAGGACCCCGAGTTCCGTCGGTGCTTCCGTAAAAACGATCGGGCGGCTGCTCGTGGATCGCTCCTTCATCGGCTACGCTCTCACAATCGGCTTCGTTCACGGAGGAAGCTTCGCCTACGTATCGGGTACACCGTTCGTTTATCAGGGGATCTACGGAGTGAGTCCCCAAGTGTTCAGTATCCTGTTCGGAATTAACGGGCTTGCCATTATTACAGGGAGCTTTCTGATCGGACGTCTCGGAGGGATCATCCACGAGCGGAAACTGCTCCAGACCGCCGTCATTACTGCTGTGGCTGCGACGTTTTTTCTCCTGATCATGACGATCACGAAAGGACCTCTGCCCACTCTCGTCATATCCATCTTCATTTATATGACTTGCATGGGGATGGTACTTACCAGTACTTTTACCCTGGCTATGGAGAAACAGGGGCACCGGGCCGGGAGTGCAAGTGCCGTACTCGGCATGCTTCCTCTCCTGTTCGGGGCTGCCGCTTCACCGCTCGCCGGACTGGATGAATCGACAGCCGTGCCTATGGGGCTCATTCTGTTTTCGACTTCCTCACTCGGCCTCGTTACTTTCTTTACGTTAGCCCGGCCTTACGCAGTCAAAAAGGTCTGAACGTTTGACAGGAAGCCCGAGGGGGAAAACAGAGGTACCTTAACTCAGGAGGAGAAGAGCTTATGGAAGAAACTGCACCCCACTCCCGTGTAAGCTGTACCAACGAATACGGCTCTTTAAAAAAAGTGATTGTCACCCCGCCCGATTATATGAAAATAACGGAACCGATCAATGAAACACAAAAACACTATAAAAATTCGAACATAAACCGGGAACGTGCCGCCGGTGAACATGCCGGTTTCCTGGATATACTGCGAAAAAACGGAGTTGAAGTCCTTGAGTTACCGGCTTTCCCGGATCTCCCCGAACAGGTTTTCACAAGAGATGTTGCTTTTGCTGTCGGAGAAAGGCTGGTCCTCGCTTCTATGGAAGAACCCGTACGTCAGGGCGAATCCGAAAGACTGAAAGAATGGCTTGATATGTACTCCATCCCTTATGAACGTTCCCCGGACGGTCACATTGAAGGAGGCGACGTTCTCACAGACGGGGACGTTATATGGGTGGGACGTGCCAAACGTACATCCAGCGACGCAGTGAAAGATTTGAAGAAGAGGTTCCCCGGCTATTCGGTCGAACCCCTGCCGCTGGAAGAAGACATACTTCACCTCGACTGTGTCCTTTCCATCCTGGATCAGGAAACTGCCATCGTTTATCCTCCCGCTTTCTCAGAAGGGGGACTCCGGAAAATTAAAACCCGGTATCCGGTTACGATACCGGTCACAGAGAACGAACGGTTTTACATGGGACCTAACATCCTGTCTCTCGGAAACCGCACCGTAGTCAGCCTCCCTTTCCAGGAAAGAATGAACAACGAATTACGTTCACTCGGATTCCACGTTATCGAACATGATTTTTCGGAAATCATTAAATCAGGCGGTTCCTTCCGCTGCTGCACCCTGCCGCTGATCAGAGATTGAAAAGGCGCACCCTGCTTACCCCTGAATTCCTGCACCCAGTGTTTTCATAAAGGGGCAAAGTTGTCTAGAATGTAAATGAAAACGATGTTACAATAATTCTTGGCTTACCAACCGTTTATACAGGAGCTTCCGGACTATTATTTCAGTTCGGGCTTTTTATCTATAAAATAATGAAAAAGGAGTCCATTATGCTCAAACAACAACCATTTATCCCCGTAGTTCTTGGAGCGAATATCGGCACGTACAGTATCGTCCGCTCCTTTCACGAAGCCTATAATGTAAAGTCGATCAGTCTTTCCAAACAGACTGCAGGACCGATAGACAAGTCGTCCATTATTGTCCCTATGACAGAAAAGTCGATGGGAGAGGAAGATGTTTTGCTCGCCAAATTGAAAGAAATCGGCAGCATGTACCCTGATCAGCCGAAAATACTTATTGGAAGCAACGACTGGCATATTGAATCCATCGTTGATTTCCATGGAAAACTTGGCGATGACTGGGTTATTCCGTATGTGGACAATCAGACGCTTCAAAAAATAATCCATAAGACAAGTTTCTACGATATTTGTGAAAAAGTAGGAGTCCCTTACCCGAAATACACCTATTTGAATGATGATGCCTCTCCGGGCGACGATGTGAACTTTTCCTTCCCCGTGGTTATAAAGCCTACCGACCGGGCCCTGTATGAATCCACCGATTTCGAAGGTAAGAAGAAAGTATTCATATGCGAGAACCAGGAGGAACTTGAGGATGTCACTGCCAGACTTAAAAAAGCCGGTCTTCATAAAAGTGTCATCCTGCAGGAATATGTACCGGGTGATGATTCAGCAATGAGGATATTGACTTTGTATGTGGGTCAGGATGGCGAAACGAAGTTGGCGTCGTATGGCCAGGTGCTGCTGGAAGACCACACACCCGGTGGCAGAGGGAACCCTTTGGCTATAAGAACGTTCAGTAACGACGAAGTAGTCGAACATGCAAAGAAAATCGTGGAACATACCGGTTTCACAGGAATTGCGAACTTTGATATTAAGTATGACCAAAGAGACGGAAAATATAAGTTTTTCGAACTGAACCCCCGTTTGGGACGAAGTAACTATTATATGACAGTTGGAGGACACAACCCTGTAGAATATTACGTAGAAGAGCATCTGCAGAAACGGGAGATCACTCCTGTGAAAGCGGAAAATGAAAAGCTTTATACGGTCGTTCCCAAGAAGCTTTTGTTGAAATACATCGCAGACAGCGAACTCAAGAAGACGATAAAGAGAATGTTCAAGGAAAATAAAGCCATAAACCCTATGTTTAACTTCAGTGTGGAAAAAAACCCCAAACGACGCTTCTACGTATATGCTTCCACTATGAACTTTTATAAGAAATTCAAGCAGCACCCGCCTTTTGAAAAAGAATAAGTTCCCAATAAAACCAAACAGAGGCACCAGAACCGAACGATAGTTTTTCGGTTCTGGTGCCTCTGTTATTCATTAAATCATGGTCATAGACGCGGGTTCCGCTTTTCGTGATCCAGCTTCAGCGTCCAGAAATTCATGTCATAAGCAGCACGGATCAGTGGAAGGAAAAACCGCCTTTCACGTGACCGGTCTGCTTATGCCCTTGTTTCTAATCGGACGCTTACGCTTTTCTTGATCCAGCTGCAACTTCCAGAAGTCCGTAAGGTAAGCCGGCCCTCCTGTTTCGGGCCAGAGCACCCGAAGTCTGGAATACCTGCTTATCTTAGAACTTATAAGCGAATGGCTTCGCTTTTCTTTATGCTTCTTCGTCGGCGAATCGTTTTATTCTTTCTTCGATTTCGTCACGTACCCGGCGGAAGACTTCCCACTTCTCTTCTTCCGTTCCTTCTGCACGTGCCGGATCATCGAATCCCCAATGGTAGCGCACAACTTGAATAGGGGTCATCGGGCACTTGTCGTTCGCATCCCCGCACAGCGTAATTGCGTAAGCGGCGCGGTTCAACACGACGTCATCGATAACTTCCGACGACTGTCCGCTGATATCTATCCCTTTTTCCTCCATCGCCTCCACAGCTTTCGGGTTCAGCCCGTGCGCTTCGATTCCTGCTGATTTCACTTCATACCTGTCACCCAGATACTTTTCACCGAAACCCTCCGCCATCTGACTGCGGCAGGAATTCCCCGTACATAAAAAGTAGATTATCGGTTTACTCATAACGCATTCTCCTTTCTAAAGTATAAATGTAAGCCATAGATACAATCCGACCAGCGTAATGAACAGGGTAGGTACAGTAAGAACAATTCCTACTTTGAAATAGTATCCCCAGGAAATACGGAACCCCTTCATCGACAGTACGTGCAGCCACAGAAGCGTAGCCAGCGACCCGATAGGAGTAATTTTCGGACCGAGGTCGGAACCGATAACGTTCGCGTATATAAGAGATTCCCGAATTGCCCCCGAAGTATTCGTCTCCGCTATGGCCAAAGCATCGATCATAACGGTCGGCATATTGTTCATCACCGAGGAAAGAATCGCCGCAATGAAGCCCATCGACACCGTAGCAGAGAACATACCCTGGTTCGCCGCAGTCTGGATAACACCGGCCAGTATGTCCGTCAGTCCTGCATTACGGAGTCCGTATACGACGATATACATGCCGAGAGAGAAAAACACGATAGCCCACGGCGCTCCTTTGACCACATTCATCGTCTCGACAGCACTGCTTCTTCGGGCCATCAGCAGGAAAAAGACAGCGATGAGGCCGGCAATGATGGAAACCGGAATGCCGAACGGTTCACTAATGAAATACCCGATGAGCAGGAGACCGAGGACACCCCAGGACATACGGAACATCTCATGGTCCCTAATCGCTTCTTTCGGAACTTTCAGCTGACTCAAATCATAATGCTCCGGCATATCTTTGCGGAAAAACACGTACAGTACGATTATACTCGCAATCAGCGAGAACAGATTCGGTATAACCATCCGTGACGCATACTCGACGAACCCTATGTCGAAAAAGTCCGCAGATACGATGTTCACCAGATTACTTACGATAAATGGAAGAGAAGTCGTATCGGCAATGAAGCCGCTGGCCATGATAAAGGGAAGAATCATCGCTTCTTTGAAATTCAGATTCCGCACCATCGCCAGTACAATCGGGGTAAGGATTAGCGCGGCCCCGTCGTTAGCAAAAAGAGCTGCTACCACTGCCCCGAGCAACGTTACGTAAACAAACATCAACTTTCCGTTCCCTTTGGCAATCCGGGCCATATGTAAAGCTGCCCATTCGAAAAAACCGATTTCATCCAAAATTAAAGATATAAGTATAACTGCTACGAATGCAAGCGTTGCATTCCAGACGATTCCCGTTACGTCCAGCACATCACCGAAATCTACGACTCCCAGTATCAGGGCTACTATTGCCCCGGCACAGGCGGACCATCCGATACCGAGATTTTTCGGCTGCCAGATTACGAGAACCAGCGTTGCAAGAAATATCGCTGTTGCAAGTATTGCCAAAACATCGTCATCCTTTCTCTATTTACATTCAATTCTTTTTCCCTGCCTCTCAAGTTCTGCAATCTTTTCCGATTGATCCGAGACGTAACCAATGACACCCAGGACGAGGTCATACGCTTCATAATTCTCATTTAGAGAATAGAACACCCAGTGTCCCCTACGGTCTTCCTTCACGAGCTTTGCATCACGCAGTTTGCGCAGATGCTGACTTACAGAGGGCTGACTCATTCCCAGCACTTCCGTGAACTCACAGACACAGCACTCCCCATTTTTCAGCATGCCTAGAATGGTAAGACGAGCTTTATCCCCAAGGAGTTTTAAAGCGGGTACCGCCTCTTCTATTTCCAATCGTGTTTTTACCATAGCTCCACCCCCACTCTATTATATAAGCATATAATTATATAAGTAAATGATTTTTTTCTTTTCATATAAAACCCCGGGCGATTTGAAGTCGCCCGGGGGTGCTCTGTCTATTATTTTACGTCATAACCCTGTTCTTCCACAGCATCTTTCATCTGCTCATCCGTAACTTTTCCTTCTTCATACGTTACGTCCACTTTTCCGGTGTCGAGGGATACCTGAACTTCCTTTACACCGTCCAGTTCAGCAAGTGCCCCTTTAACTGCAGATTCACAATGTCCACACGTCATACCTTCAACATTCAATGTTTTTTCCATTATTATACCTCCTTGATAGTAGTGAAAGCCTTAAATGATTAAGCGACTTTTTTTCTTCTCAGTCTCAGCGAGTTGGAAACGACGCTGACAGAACTGAAGGCCATAGCCGCACCTGCCAACCACGGTGCCAGAAGGCCGAGAGCCGCAATCGGAATACCTGCCGAGTTGTAAAACAGTGCCCAGAACAGGTTCTGTCTAATATTCTGCATAGTCAGGTTACTCAAATCGACGGCTTTGGAAAGCAGTTCCAGGTCGCCTCCGAGGATAGTCAGATCCGCCGTTTCGATGGCAACGTCCGTACCGGTGCCGATAGCTATTCCTATATCCGCTGCTGCAAGTGCCGGAGCATCGTTAATGCCGTCTCCTACCATTGCAACATGTCTTCCTTCTTTTTGCAATTGTTCCACGTGAAACGCTTTCTCTTCCGGAACGACTTCAGCGATAACTGTATCTATACCTACCTGACGGGCGATGGCCTGAGCCGTTTTTTCATTGTCCCCCGTCAGCATGACAAGATGAATGTTTTTATCGTGCAGTTTCTTCAGAGCGCTTTTCGCTTCCGGCTTCACCTGGTCGGCCACTGCAATGATACCTCGAACATCGCCGTCCAGTTCTACGAACATAACCGTTTTTGCTTCTTCTTCCCAACGGGCTGCCTGTTCTTCATAATCTGCAGCACCTTCTTCCATCCACTTCTTCGTTCCCACGCGTACTGTCTTTCCGGCAACGGTCGCCCGGACACCTGCCCCGGGGATCGCTTCGAAATTCTCTACAGGTTTCCTGTCGATATCTTTCCGATAAGCAGTAATCGCTTCAGCAAGCGGATGCTCGGAATAGGATTCTGCACTGATCAGATACTCAATCGCTTCTTCATCCAGCTCAATGTCCGTAACTTCCGGTTCGCCTTTCGTAATCGTACCCGTTTTATCAAAGACGATCGTGTCCAGTTTGTGTGTCGATTCGAGATGCTCACCGCCTTTGTATAATATCCCCATCTCGGCCCCTTTACCCGTGCCTACCATGATGGAGGTAGGAGTGGCAAGTCCGAGTGCACAGGGACAGGCGATAACGAGCACTGCAATAGATGCTTCAAGCGCAAGCGGCAGGTCTCCCGGGGCTACGATACCGAACCAGACCCCGAAAGCGACGACCGCAATCCCTACAACGATAGGGACGAAATAACCGGAAATCACGTCAGCCATCCGCTGTATCGGAGCTTTGGACCCCTGTGCCTGTTCGACGACCCGGATAATTCCGGCGAGTGCCGTGTCTTCTCCGACCTTTTTCGCCTTCATTTTGACCGTTCCATTTTTGTTGATGGTGGAACCGGTCAACGTTTCGCCTGCCGATTTACCGACCGGGAGCGCTTCTCCGGTCAGCATGGACTCGTCTACAGAAGTCGTCCCTTCGACCACGATACCGTCGACGGGTATTTTTTCTCCTGGACGAACGAGCACGATGTCGTCCACCTGCACCTGGTTCACCGGAACCTGCACCGTTTCTCCGTCTCTTACGACCGATGCTTCTTTTGCCTGCAGCTCCAGCAGTCCGGAAATTGCCTGAGTCGTTCTTCCTTTGGCAATTGCTTCAAAATATTTACCGAGTAAAATAAGCGTAATCAACACGGCACTCGTTTCGAAATACAGATGAGGGTCATACCCCGGGTTACCGATGGTACGTATGCCTTCCACTACACTGTAGAAATAAGCGGCGCTCGTACCGAGGGCTACGAGAACGTCCATGTTCGCTGACTTATTGCGCAAGTTGTTATAAGCTCCCCGGTAAAATGTCCACCCGATAACGAACTGTACCGGAGTAGCAAGCGCCATCTGGAACCATGGGTTCATCAGCAGAGCCGGAAGCTGCATACCGAATAGATGAGCAAACATAGTCAAAAGTAACGGAGCCGAGAGAAGACCTGAAACGATAAGCTTCTGCTTCTGCTTCGTTATTTCTTTTTCTTTATTGGACTGTTTCTCTTCTTCGGAAGCACGCAGGGCTGCATCATAACCCAGTTTTTTGATTTTAGCTATCATGTCATCTACGGACAAAGCTCCCGGACGATATTCGATCGTCCCTGTCTCATTAGCCAGGTTGACCGTTGCATTTTCCACACCATCCGCCTTATTCAGTACTTTTTCGATACGATTGGAACAGGCGGCACATGTCATTCCGCTAATGTCCAGTTCTACCGTATCTTTTTCGACTCCATAGCCAAGTTTCTCAATACGTGCTTCAATATCCTCCATATTTACATTTGAGGCATCGTAGTCAATACTCGCCTTTTCCATAGGAAGGTTCACCTGGGCGTTTACACCCTCCATTTTGTTCAGTGACTTTTCAATTCTTGTCGAACAGGCAGCGCACGTCATCCCGGTGACTCCGAGATTTACATGTTTTTCTTCACTCATCATTCCACCTCCTTATTTCCCGAACTGTTTCATCACTTTCATAAGTTCGTCTATGGCTTCTTCTCCCTCACCTTTCTTAATGGCGTCTGCTACACAGTGATGCGTATGGCGTTCCATGAGAGAATGCCCGACTTTGTTCAGGGCGCTGTCGATAGCAGATATCTGCACAAGAATATCTACACAGTATCTGTCGTCTTCTACCATCTTCTGAATACCGCGTACCTGCCCTTCGATCCGTTTCAATCTATTCAATACTTTCGCTTTTTCATCTTCCGTACGTGGAGTTACAGGTTCTTTACCGCTCTGTACAGGTAATTCTTCCATAACAACTCCCTCCTTCACTTAATATAATACCCCGTATAGGTATATCATTCAAATGAATTGCTCACTTTTCCCTTAAAATATAACGTTATATTACTACCGTTTAAATTATACGGCCTACGGGTATCCAAAAAAAGCAAGGAGGAATATTTATGCTTACAATAATCTCATGGATCGCCCTCGGTATCGGGTTGCTATCTTCATTGATCATTGTTGTCGATGTATACAGACATCCGCAGATGATGAAAATTATGAACGTGGTATGGCCTATCAACGGATGGTTCTTCGGTCCATTCGCTTTATGGACGTATTACCGCTGGGGCCGTCTGAAAGCGAAAGATAACGAAAGGAAAGACGAACGGGGAAAAGCAGCTAAAGTTTTCCTCTCCACCAGTCACTGCTCGGCCGGGTGCACTCTCGGGGATGCGGTCGGAGTTCCGATTGTAGCCGTCACAGGAGCGGCGATTGCAGGCTCTACCCTATTCGCTCACTACGCTGTGGAATTTATTTTAGCTTATGGATTCGGAATTGTTTTTCAGTATTTAGCTATTCATCCTATGAGTGAAAATAATACGACGATGGACTCACTGAAAGCCTCGGTCAAAGCAGACTCTCTATCTCTGATCACCTTTGAGATCGGAATGTTCGGATGGATGGCCATCGTACACTATCTTCTTTTCACGGAACCCCCTGTTCCTACAGAAGCCACCTACTGGTTCATGATGCAGATAGCCATGATTCTCGGGTTTATCACCAGCTATCCGGCTAACTGGTGGCTCGTTCGGAAAGGAATTAAGGAAGAAATGTAGTTTTTTTCTTTTTTTTCAAAATAAAATGTACGTATTTGAGTTGTATTTTATCAGAATATTTCGTAAAATCTTATTTATAACTTAAATTCGAGACGAAAAAGGAGAGATTTTATGACATCTCAACAATTGCACACTCTATACTACACTTGCCCGGTCTGCGAAGGCTCCGGGAAATATACCGAATACGATGACGGAAAGGCAAGTATGCTTGCTGCCCACTATTTCGAAGTAACGGATAAGCAGGCGGAGGAAGTATGGGCCCAGGCTTTTAATGAAACAAGCTACGAAATCGACTGCACTGCCTGTCACGGCACGGGCACCCGTCTGAACGCCGAAGGACAGGAAATGTATCAATTCCTGCAGCAACATGCCTAAAAGAAAAGCGGAGCCATTCGCTTAGAAGTTCTAAGATAAGCAGGTACTCCGGGCTTCGGGTGCTCTGGCCCGAAACAGGAGGGCCGGCTTATCTTACGGACTTCTGAATGGCGGAGCTGGACACAAAGAAAAGCGAAAGCGTCCGTTCAGAAATGAGGGCATAAGCAGACCGGTCACGTGAAAGGTGGCTTTTCCTTTCACTGATCCGAGCTGCTTGTGACATGAATTTCTGGACGCTGCAGCTGGATCAAGAAAAGCGGAACCGCCCGTTTAGAAGTTCTGGGCTAAGCTGGAGGCTCTTCACCGAAAATAAGTTTACTGCGTCGGACACCGCTTTCCATATTAAAAAAACAGGCTCCATCCAAAAATTATCAATGGATGGAGCCTGTTTTGATTTTGTTTATTCCAGGCGAAAGCTTTTCCGCAAGGAAGCTATTATCTCCTCTGCAGATTTACCCATTCCTGCTTCAACAGCCGCCACATATCCGCCTTCCACAAGGGGGATGTCTTCCGCTACGTGGCATCTCTCTGTCTCCGTCAATTCTACGGCCATTTCAGCATTCATACCGGCACTTCCGATGTCATACAAAAGCAGAACGCCGTTTCCATCATCCGCTTCTTCCACAGCCTGCTGGATCTTAGGGGCGCTGGTGCCGATACCACCTTCCTCGGTGCCTCCGGCAGGCACAACCTTCACATTCTTAACTGCCTCCGCAATTATATCCCGGGTACCTTCGGCTACTTTGGGACTGTGAGAAATCAGTACAATTCCTGTATTCGCCATCGTTTATTCTCCTTCCTCCCAAACATCTGCCAGTGCCTGGAATAAATAGAAGGAAGAAGTGGAACCGGGATCGATGTGACCTTTGGAACGATCCTGCAGGTAAGCGGCTCTTCCTTTTGTGGCTACCGTATCCTTCGTACCTTCCATCGCCTGTTCCGCTACTTCCACTAATTTCCCGGCGTTGACGTTTTGTCCGTTCTTCAGGAAATCTGCAACAGGATGCCATACGTCGATCATAGTTTTTTCTCCCTGCTCCGCTTTCCCGCGCTGTTTCATTCCATTCAGAGCTTCTTCCACGGCCTCTGCAAAATCAGCCTGAGTTACGGACGGCTTATCTCTCAGAAACATGGACATTTTCAGAAAAGCAGTTCCGTATAAGGGACCGGATGCGCCCCCGATTTTTGACATAAGGACAGTGGCGGTATCCTTGAACACCCCTCCGACCGTTTCATACTCTGAACTGCTGACTTTGGCTTCCGCTTCCTGGAAACCCCGGGACATGTTCAGACCGTGATCACCGTCTCCGATAGCCTGGTCCAGTTCCGTAAGATACTCTTTATTCGATTGTATAAGGGCGTTCGTTTTCTCCACCCACGTTACTGCCTGTTCCGCTGTCATTACCATCATTTCAAAACCTCCTATCTGTGAAACGCAGGGGCTACTGCCTCTGCATCAAGCAACTGTTTTATTTCTTCATCGACTTTCATCAGTGTTATGGAAAAACCGGCCATTTCAAGGGAAGTCATATATTCCCCGACAAATGTATGGGTGACGTTTATGCTTTTCTCGCGCAGCTTACTGTGTATGTAGCGGTTTACTATGAACAGTTCGGATTCTGGAGTCGCTCCGAGACCGTTAACCATGACCGCTACTTCCGATTTATCGAAATCAACGCTGTCTTCCAGAACTTTTTGAAGCAGTTCTTCGGCAATGTCATCAGCAGGAGCAATCTTTTCCCGCTTCGTCCCCGGTTCGCCGTGTATACCGATTCCTACTTCCATCTCGTCATCTTCCAGTTGAAAATTAGGTTTCCCTGCCCCAGGGATGGTACACGGAGACAGAGCGACTCCCATGGATCTCGTGTTAGCTACCACTTTTTCAGCTGCTTCTTTCACCTCTTTAAGAGATCCTCCGGCTGCTGCTTTAGCTCCGGCTATTTTATGGACAAAAACTGTCCCTGCAATCCCCCGGCGACCGGTAGTGAAAGAACTGTCCTCCACAGCGACGTCATCATTGACGACTACCTGCTCAACAGAAATACCTTCCGCTTCTGCCATCTCTCTTGCCATTTCAAAGTTCATAACGTCACCGGTGTAGTTTTTGATGACCAGAAAAACGCCCTGCCCGCTATCTACGGCACGTATTGCTTCTATCACCTGATCCGGCGTCGGAGAAGTAAACATTTCCCCTGCCACTGCCGCATCAAGCATACCGCGCCCAATATAACCGGCGTGCGCAGGCTCGTGGCCACTGCCCCCTCCGCTTACAATTGCAACCTTACCTGCGACCGGTGCATCCTTTCTTACGAGCACCGTCGTATCCTCCAGGTTTCTTACCTGTTCCGGGTAAGCCAGCGTCATCCCCTCAAGCATTTCCCTGACTACATCCTCAGGGTTGTTAATCACTTTTTTCATAAACGATTTCCCCTTTCCGGTTGTTAAAAAAACACACGACAATCTAAGGTATACTTAACGATTGTCGTGTGGTCTCCACTTCTGTCACACTTTTTAACTTATACATTTACTTTATATCCACTTGCAAACGGTGTCAAACATCAGGGCGTGGTAAAAAAATCCAAAAAAAGACCCTTCCCTGATGAATATTGAGAAAGGTCAAACTCCCACTCTCCCGTTAAAATAGCTGAAGCGTTTCTGAACGAAGAAACGACTCTCCCACAAGTCTTCCGTTCAGTGTATTTATTATAATGGTTTTTTCTAGTAAATATAACCTATTTAGGGTAGAATATGACTAGGTATTACAAAAATTGTGACAATTAAATGAAAATACTTTCCTTTCTTCCGTGAAGTCCCGCCAAGGACATAATGAACTTTATCATGCTCCACTTGAAACCTAAAAAGAAAGTAAAGGGAGAGGTATGTATGAAACCGATTCGCATACTGGTTGCTGACGATCATGCTGTCATTCGCGATGGTTTCCACACGATTTTGTCTACGGATAAAGATATGGAGGTTACGGCCGTGGCGAAAGATGGAGCGGAAGCACTGGAACAATTGAAACAATATGCTCCCGATGTTGCCCTTATCGACTGGGATATGCCCGGTATGAATGGCTTGAAAGTTATGCAAAAGGCTATAGCGGAGGGAATCGGTTCAAGTTTCGTCATCCTCTCCTCCTACCACGACGATCATTTAGCTATTGAAGCTTTCAAAAAGGGTGCGAACGGTTTTTTATTGAAAAACAAGGAAGCCGAGAACATCATTTTGACCGTAAAAGGCTGTGCTAAAGGAAAGCTCATTTTCCCTGCCGAATCCGCAGCGGGCCTCCGCCGTTCCCTGATCATTAAACACAATAATATTTTCTCCTCTCTCTCCGAAGCTGAAGATGAGGTTCTTGCGTGTGTAGCCGAAGGAATGAAAAATAAAGAAATCGCCGAAACCCTTTATTTGTCGGAAGGAACCGTACGAAACTATATAAGCTCCCTGTACAAAAAACTTAAAGTAAAAACCCGAAGTGAAGCGATATCTCTGTACAAATCCCGGCATTATTAAAAGAAAAGCGGAGCCGTTCGCTTAGAAGTTCTAAGATAAGCAGGTACTCCGGGCTTCGGGTGCTCTATCCCGAAACAGGAGGGCCAGCTTATCTTACGGACTTCTGAATGGCGGAGCTGGATCATGAAAAGCGTAAGCGTCCGATTAGAAATGAGGGCATAAGCAGACCGGTCACGTGAAAGGTGACTTTTCCTTTCACTGATCCGTGCTGCTTATGGCATGAATTTCTGGACGCTGCAGCTGGATCATGAAAAGCGGAAACTTCCGGTTAGAAGCGGTGGCGTAAGCAGGAGGTTCGCTTTTCAGGTGTCCTTTCCTGAAAAAGAAACTACGGCTTGGACCGTGGACTTCTGGGTGGTGCAGCTGGACACAATGAAAAGCGGAAACTTCCGGGTAAAATTTCCGGATCGAGGCAGATTAGACATACAAGCAGAAAAAAGCGTACCCCCCGTTCATCAGACAGGGAGTACGCTTTCTTTGATTTCCTGTAAGACCTCGTCATATCTTTCTGGTTCAAGCATCAAATCAGGGCTCCAAAAAGTCTCCATCCATTTCACAAGCTCTTCTTTTGAATTGAAAACTTCACCGCTTCGATCGAAATTCTGAATCATATACCTGCCGTTATCCTCATCCGACACCACTAAACAGGGAAGGGCACATTCCGTCGTCATGAACTCGTACTCCATGTCACCACCTCCTGCAGGCTCTTTCTTTATAATATACCCGTTTCTGGAAATTTGAATCCCCGGGAAGAGCCTCTCCCCCGTAACCCTCGTTTTATTTTTCACGAAATCGGCTCTTTTCCGCTCCCTAATAAATTGACGCTCCTTTTCCCCTTCGCTATAGTTAGGAATAGTTATTTCTACAATGCAGGAGGGTCAACATGAATTTCGTCATATTCACTGCGGCTGCGATAGTCGTCATTTTTGCAGCGATTCAATTAAACAAATACGGAGACGTCATCTCCCAGAAATCCACGTGGAGCGGGGCTATGGTGGGTACCCTGCTTATAGGCGGGGCCACTTCTCTGCCTGAACTGACCACCAGTCTGACTGCCGTATACATCGATAATGCCGACATAGCCGTCGGAAATATGCTCGGGAGTAACGTGTTCAACGTCCTCATCCTCATGATTTTCGATTTTATTTATCGGAAACGGAAGGTTTTCAATACCGTAGAGCAGAGCACCCATCTCCCCGTCGCGTATACGGGTCTTGTGATGACGGCTCTCATTTCTGCCGCACTTCTGTGGCGGGATGCACCGGAACTGTTCAACGTGGGTATCGAAATGTATCTGCTCGTCGCCATCTACATTGTTGTAATGAAGACATCGGGGAACCCGGAAGAAGAGGCGGACGAGCCGACCTCTCCCATTACCTTGAAGCAGGGAGTGACCCGCTTCATCATAGCGGCTCTGGTCGTTTTTGTGGCAGGTAGTGCTCTCGCTGTCTATGGGGATCTGATTGCCAAGGAAACCGGAATGAACGCAAGTTTCGTCGGGAGCTTTCTGATCGCCGCTTCCACGTCACTTCCTGAACTGGTGACTGTGCTGGCTGCTTTCCGAATTATGAACTACTCGCTCGCCATAGGGTCGATTCTTGGCAGTAACCTTTTCAATCTTCAGCTGCTTGTCATCACCGACATTTTCTACAGAAAAGAAGCTATTCTGAACGTTGCCGATCCTTCTAACATTACTGTTGCCCTGCTTGGTCTTGTAATGATCGCCCTTACCATCTTCGCGCTGCAACGTACAGCCGTTAAGCGTGTCGGGGCCTACGCCATACCTTCTGCCGTAACTGTTATTCTGTACTTTGCAGCTTCTTATATCATGTTTTGAAATGCAGGCAAAAAAACAAACGCGTTTTCCGAAAGGCACACTTTGGAAAACGCGTTTTTGTATTAGTCCGAAATGATTACTTTATCTTTTTAACCTGACCTTCCGCCATATCCCCGACTACCGGGAGATGATAACGTTCTTTGTTATAGGCTTTGTACATCAGGAAAACCCACAAAACCAGAGAAACGGGTGAAATCAGAAGACTGATAAGCCAGCCGATGAGAGGGATCATTCCGACGACAAGTCCGAGGATGAAAATACCCCCGAAAACGATAGTCGACTGCATGGCATGGAAGCGGATAAAGGAACTTTCTTTCTCGATAAGCAGAAAAATGATTCCAGTAATGAACCCGAGTAGATACGTCAGGAGACCGCCGATGTTCTCTTCAAGACCAGTGGAGGAAGATGCCGGGGGACGTGTGTCATTCGCCATTGTTTTAACTCCTCTCCTTTTGGAAACTTGAAATAACTGAATTTTCAAAATATATGTTTATTATACACCATTTTTTTTCTTCTCACAAGGAAAGTTTCCGAATCTGCTTCTCCAATTCCCGGTAGGAGGCCGCCTCTTTCTCTTTTCCCAGTTCTTTATAAATTTTAGCCAGCCACTGGACCGGCCCGATTTTTTCCGGAGACATTTCGGAAGCGTACTGAAAGCATTCCAGCGCTTTTTCCTTCCAGTCGAATTCGTAATACAAAGCTCCTAGTTCTTCCATACGGTCGAGGTCTTCCTCCCACATTTCCATAAAGGATAACTTCTCTTTCAGTTCCTCCGCTTCGGCCTCCGCCCTACTGTCGAGTATGTCTCTGATTTCCCCGGGCGAGTAATGAGGAAGAGTGTTGCGGATAAGAGCTTTGAGCAGGGGAATTTCCTCTTTCGTATCATGTTTCAAAATTTCCTGGAGAAAGCTCCCCCACGCCGAAAGGGAGGTCAGACCCGTTTTTTCTGAAAGGAGTACGTCTTCCACCATCCCGCGTTCCCGAATGCCTAAAGCCATCTCCTGTCTCCCCGTCAGCAGAAACGCATCATTCAGCCTTTGGGCCGCTAAGTACCCTGAAAAAAGCAGCTGTTTCACTTCCCCGTCCTCCGGCGAAAGTTCCAGAGCATGCTCGAGTATACGGAGCCGCTCTCCCGGAGAGAAAGCAGATTCCAACTTGAATTCATATTCGCCCGGTACGATGGGGTTTTCCTGCCTCAGGAGAAGGCGAAAAGCTGTAATTTCGAGTGGGGTTTCACTTGACAACATGGACAGTAAAGATTCATCACGATTATGGAAGAGGTATTTTTCAGCATACAAAGGATCTTTTTCCCACAGCTGTTCCGCGGGGAGATCGTAGATTTCTTCGAATTTCTGAAACTGAAGATCATGGGAGAGTTCTTTTACGAAGCGGTGGCGGGGAGCGAAATCCATCAGCAGCCGTATAATCCGATAGGAATGGAACATTTTTCCCTGACGGCGGACTTCATAAAAAAGAGTTTTGATTTCCTGGAGAAGTTTCTTTTTCGGAAGGAAGGATTCCAGAAAAGTAAGGATATACGCCTGCTCCTGATTCGTATACTTACCGGAGAGGTGCTGGAGCAGTGAATTATACGTGGAGGCCGGAAAACGGCCACTGATGTTCAAATGATCGATCAGCGGGTGCGGAGCTTCGCATACCAGTCCGTAACGGAAAGCACGACCGATGAACGAATTGTATTTTATCTTTTTTGCCTGAACGGCTGTTACATACTGTTCTTTGTAGAAAAACAGATAGTACATACTCCTGCCCTGCACTGCTTCCACTATTTGAGCACGTTCATAATATACGGCTCTCAAGGGTTCTATGACACGCTTATCCTTATTTTGAGAAAGAATCCATTCCTGTTCATTCATTATTGAAACCTCCCTTGACTTTGCTACACAATAACACATTCACTTTCATCTATACAAAAAAAGACCGGCCGTTACGCCCCAGAAAAGGTTACGCCGGCCGGACCCGCTCACGTGGCGACTATCCACTCCACGTTATATTCATCAAACACGTCCTTCATGAAAGAAGAAGGCTCCCTGTCTGTAAGAACCTTATCCACTCCTTCGAGGGATGAGAACGTGTAAAACCCCCGTTTTTCCAGTTTGGAATGATCAGCTACTACAATCACTTCCTCCGCTCGTTTCATCATCATTTTCTTCACGTAACCATCTTCCTCATGATAACTGGACAGACCTTCTTCAGAAATCCCGAACGTCCCGACAAACAGCTTATCCGCATAAAATTCCTCCAGTTTTACAAGTACCGAAGGACCGTAAAGAAACCGCTGTTCTTTATTCAACTGACCGCCCAGAAGATTGATATCGGCGTTCGTTTCGGCCAGAAGCTCCGCTGCATAAATGGAGTTGGTGACAGCTGCGAACCGGAGGACGTCAATGAAGGCGGAAATGGCCTGCACAGTCGTAGACGTATCAAAAATGATCGAGTCCCCTTCCCGGATGAGGGAGGCGGCAGCCCGGGCGATTTTTTTCTTTTCTGCACTGAACTTCTGAAGTCTGGCTGTATAATCCATGCGTTCCTTCCCGGATTTCGGGAGGATGGCTCCCCCGTGCATTCGGGTGACCTCTCCGCGCTCCGCCAGTTTTACAAGATCTCTTCGGGCAGTATCCCGGGACACCTGGAAAGAAGAACATATTTCTTCCAGGCGGACTCTCCCCTGTTCACGGATCATTACTATAATTCCTTCCAGCCGTTCTTCCTGATACATAGCATCACCTTTAAGTATTTATAAGTGATTGTAAGTCATTTTAAGTGTTTATGCAATAGAAAACGTTATAGGCGTTCGATAATAGTGGCGTTCGCTGTTCCCCCGCCTTCACATATAGCAAGTAATCCGTATCTGCCTCCCGTCCGTTCCAGGCGGTGCAGCAGCGTCGTCATAAGTTTCGTACCCGTAGCCCCGAGCGGATGCCCGAGAGCGATAGCCCCTCCGTCTTCGTTCAGCCTTCCGGGATCGGCTTTCGTATCCTCCAGCCAGGCCAGCGGCACGGAAGCGAAAGCTTCATTCACTTCATACGTATCCATATCTCCAATCGTCATCCCTGCCTTTTTCAGTACTTTCTCCGTAGCCGGGATAGGGCCTGTAAGCATCAGTGTCGGGTCGGATCCTGCAACGCTTCTTGCTATAATCCTTGCTCTCGGTTTCAACCCAAGCTCTTCCGCCTTCTCCCGGGACATAAGAAGTACAGCGGAGGCTCCGTCGCTCATCTGACTGGCATTCCCCGCTGTTATTACCCCGTCTTCGGTAAAAACGGGAGAAAGCCCGTTCAGCACTTCCGTGGTGGAACCTTCCCGCGGCCCTTCATCTCTGTTGAATACAGCTCCATCTTCCAGCTCCAGAGGAAGGATCTCTTTATCGAATCTCCCGTTCTCCTGGGCCAGAAGCGCCCGTTCGTGACTCGCGGCAGCGAAGGAATCCAGGTCGTTTCTTGAAAAACTCCATTTCGCAGCAATTTTTTCTGCCGAGATTCCCTGATTCACTATTTCATATCTATCCGTCAGCATGGGACTGGGAGCGACATCCCGGTAATTGGAAAACATCGGTTCCCGGGTCATACTTTCTACGCCTCCGGCGATGACGACATCCATATCCCCGCTCATAATAGCCTGCGAGGCGAAATGAACCGCCTGCTGACTGGATCCGCACTGGCGGTCGATGGTGACTCCGGGTACGGTAACGGGAAACCCTGCCATCAGACTCGCATTTCTCGCCACATTCCCCGCCTGTTCTCCGGTCTGTGTGACGGCTCCCAGTATGACGTCGTCCACTTCCTCCGGCAGTACTCCGGACCGCTCCATCAGCCCTTCAAGTGTCCTGGCCGCCAGTTCGTCCGCCCGAATATTGCCGAGACTCCCTTTCCTTTTTCCGACAGCTGTCCGCAGAGCTTCCACGATAACTACTTCCCTCATAATAACTTCCCCCTTTTTCCTGCTTTTCTTTATAATTCGTCATCGACGCGTGCGCACCTTCTTTTTTACGAGGAAAAGTCTTTATGGATCGCTGACTGCCTAAATAAAACCCCCGCTATTTTCCGAGGAAAATAGCGGGGGTTTCGTCTATTATTCTACTGTTACACTCTTCGCAAGGTTTCTCGGTTTGTCCACGTCACAATCACGGTGAAGAGCTGCATAATAAGCAATCAGCTGCAGCGGAATAACGGATGCGAGTGGCGTCAGCAGATCGTGCACCTTCGGAATAGCGAATTCGTCGTCCTCTTCCTCAATACCTTTCATACTGATAGTGAGAGTATTCGCACCACGGGCCTCTACTTCCTGCACGTTGCCGCGGATCGACGGACTGACGCTTTCCTGAGTCGCAAGGGCGATCACCGGAGTCCCTTCTTCGATCAAAGCAATCGTTCCGTGCTTCAGTTCTCCCCCGGCGAAGCCTTCCGCCTGAATGTAGGAGATCTCTTTCAGCTTAAGAGCACCTTCCACACCGACGTAATGATCGATACTGCGTCCGATGAAGAAGCAGTTGCGTGTTGTGGAGAGGTATTCCCGAGTCAGATTCTCAAGTTCTTCTTTCTGGTCTGTCAATGCTTCCATAGCGTTCGCTGCAATGCCGAGCTCCTGCATAGGATCGAATTCAAGCTCGATACCTTTGGCACGGGCAGTGTCAACCGCAAGGATGGCAAGGACGGCTATTTGAGCCGTATATGCTTTCGTGGACGCTACAGCGATCTCAGGCCCCGCATGCAGATGAAGCGTGTAATCCGCTTCACGGGAAAGGGTGGAGCCCGGAACGTTCGTAAGCGTCAGTGCCGGATGACCTAGTTTCTTCGTCTGAACGAGCACAGAACGACTGTCCGCCGTCTCTCCGCTCTGGGAGATGAAGACGAAAAGCGGTTTCTCGGACAGAAGCGGCATGTTGTAGGAGAATTCACTCGCTACGTGGACCTCCGTCGGAATGCCGGATATCTTCTCCAGGAACTGCTTGCCTACAAGGCCGGCGTGATAGCTCGTTCCTGCAGCAATTATATAAATACGGTCGCATTCTTTCATTGCTTCGCGCACTTCCGGATCAAGCTTGATGCGGTCGTCTTCATCCTGATACTCCTGAATGATTTTACGGATGACAAACGGCTGTTCGTCGACTTCTTTCAGCATAAAGTGAGGGTACGTTCCTTTTTCGATATCCATCGAATCGATTTCTGCGGTGAAGGATTCTCTTTCGACCTCTGTGCCGTCAAGTTTCTCAACAGTCACGTCTTCCCGTTTCACGATCACAATTTCCTTATCCATAAGTTCCATGAATTCGTTTGTAGCCTGAAGACCGGCCATGGAGTCACTGACGACCATGTTGAAACCGTCGCCCAGGCCTACGAGAAGCGGGCTCTTGTTTTTTGCGACGTAAATCGTATCTTCGTCCCGGCTGTCGATAAGAGCCAGGGCGTAGGAACCGCTCAGAAGTTCAACCGCCTGACGGAACGCTTCTTTCGTATTGTCAGTCTTACGATGAAGCAGTTCAATCAGCTGTACGATGATTTCTGTATCCGTTTCACTCTTCAGCTCAACGTCTCCGAGGTACTCTTTACGGATCTGGTTATAGTTCTCAATCACACCATTATGAACGATAGTGAAGCGTCCGGAGTCGCTCTGGTGAGGGTGGGCATTCTCTTTGCTCGGCGCTCCGTGCGTCGCCCAGCGTGTGTGGCCTATACCGAGAGTCGCTTTCACGTTCGGGTCCACTTCTTCACGCAAAGCGGCAATTCTGCCCTTTACTTTAAAAACGTGCAGCTCTTCACCCGATAACGTGGCGATACCTGCCGAGTCATACCCGCGATATTCCAATTTCTGAAGACCTTCGAGCAAAATGTCCTTCGTGTCATCCTTACCAATATATCCTACAATACCACACATTGTGATGTCCTCCTCTAATAAGGAGCAGTCACCACCACCAGGGGCGAGACTGCCCCTTTCCCTGTTATTTTTGAACATTTTGTCCCTGCGCGTTGGACGAAGAGTCGCCTCTACGGTTTAGCACAGAAACAGTCGGTTGAAATGTCGGCAACCGGGAGGTATCCGCCGAATGATCTCGATGAACCTCCACCTCGTCAACTGCAGATAAAAACGTCCTGATCTGCAGTCCTGGCGCTTTACATTAATTACCCCTCACTGCTCCTTTCTCTTCTATAATGAATAGGCACCTTGTTCATTTAACCATTTTTTCCTCAATTAAACATATAAGTGCAACACTCTTATTCTACTCGAGGATAAAATGAAACGTCAATCTTTTTTACGTAAAAGCGCAGAAGTTACGACTAGGGCGTTACGTGCCGGTGAGAAACGGATGAGGGCTCCGGAGGTAACGACTCTCCCGCAATCGTTACCCCGGACCGTCACTCTTGACGCCGGATATAAAGATGAAACAGTTATACTTCCCCTCAGGCGAGCAAAAGCAGTGCGAAAGTAATACAACCCGGCGTTCCAGCCTAAAAAAAGGAGCGCGGACGTTGTTTCCGTCCACGCTGCTTCTCTAAATACTACCCTTACATTCCGAGCTCTTCTTCGACTACTTCGACTACTCTCTTCACGTAGGCTTCACATTCCTCTTCCGCAGGAGCCTCAGCCATAATACGGACGAGCGGCTCGGTGCCGGAAGGACGGACGAGAACACGTCCACTGTCGCCCATCTCATTTTCCACTTCCGCAATTTTTTCCTGGATCCGGTCGTTTGTAAAGACCGCTTTTTTATCTGACACTCTAACGTTCTTAAGGACCTGGGGGAATTTCTTCATTTCCTGGGCCAGGACCGAAAGCGGCTTGCCGGTGTCCCGGACCACGTTTACCAGCTGCAGAGCGGAAAGGATGCCGTCCCCTGTAGTATTATGGTCGAGGAAAATAATATGGCCGGACTGCTCCCCGCCTAAATTATAGTCGCCTTTGCGCATCTCTTCCATAACGTAACGGTCGCCGACGGCCGTCTTGTCACTCTTGATCCCTACTTTTTCGAGTGCCTTGTAGAACCCGAGATTGCTCATTACGGTCGAAACGACGGTGGATTTGTTGAGCATCATCTGTTCATTCATGAATTTCGCACAAATATACATGATCCGGTCGCCATCCACGAGCTGCCCTTTTTCATCTACCGCAATCAGACGATCTCCGTCTCCGTCAAAGGCGAGTCCGATATCTGCTTTCTTCTCCTTCACCAGTTCCTGAAGTGCTTCCGGACTGGTAGACCCGCAGCCTTCGTTGATGTTCAGCCCGTCCGGGGTGGAACCTATAGAGGAGATCTCCGCTTCCAGGTCCGCAAACAGATGGGAAGCGATGGAGGACGTGGCCCCGTTCGCACAGTCGATAGCGATGTGCATGCCGTCAAAGTCGTGATCCACCGTCTTCTTCATATGCTGCATATACTTCTGGACCCCTTCGAAATAGTCATTGATCTGACCGAGGTCGCTGCCGGATGGACGTGGCAGTTCATCTTCCTCCGCATCAATCAATGCTTCAATCTCTTCTTCCTGTTTATCCGAAAGTTTAAAGCCGTCCGAACCGAAAAACTTGATGCCATTATCTTCCACCGGATTATGGGAAGCCGAAATCATGATACCCGCTTCCGCCTGCATAGCTTTCGTCAAATAAGCGACCCCAGGTGTGGAGATGACTCCGAGACGCATAACTTCCGCTCCGATGGAGAGCAGACCGGCGGCAAGAGCTCCTTCGAACATCTCTCCGGATATCCGGGTATCTCTCCCGATCAGTACTTTCGGTTTCTCCTGCCCTTTCGTAAGCGCATAACCGCCAAACCTTCCCAATTTGAATGCAAATTCCGGGGTCAATTCCTTGTTTGCGACTCCTCGCACCCCGTCTGTGCCAAAATATTTGCCCATGACTCTGTCCCTCGCTTCCTACTCGTTTGTAATTTCGATTTTTACTTCCACTGTCTCGGGTTCGATGGAGACCACGCCGTTTGGAACTTCCAATTCCACATCCTTACTGGTGGTTTCATCGAGACCCTCCGTATCAACAATACTTCCACTTACCTGATTGATATCATCAAGAACCTCTTTCGGCCCGTAAATAGTCGCCTTCTCGACAGATGAGGTGATTTTATCCACCTTCACACCGTCTTTCACCTCTCCTTCAGCCCGAAAGGCTACAGGTACTTCTTTTTTACTGCGGGATACAGGAACGTCGACAGTCACCGAAGCCGGTTCCACAATCACATTCAGTTCGTTCCCTTCCTCATCATATACTTTAACGGGTGTCTCTCTCTTCTCTATCGAAGTGTCCACACCTGCCAGGTTAACGATCGATTTCACGACCGCCACCTCCGAGAGGACAGAAGCCGCTCCCGTCACTTCCACAGTGGAAGGGTTGATATCAGCTTCCCCTACTTCGAATTCACTTCCCATCTGGCTTTCATTTATAAAATCCGCACTTATATTATGTGTCTCGCTCATCCGGCGTTCTATCGTCACTTCGACGGTTTTGGGTTCCACGTTTACCTGCACCTGATTCGAAATTCCGGAGTGCTGGATACGCACCTCATGAACGCCTGCGCCGAGACCGTTCAATTCCACGTAAAGGGAAAAATTCTGCTGACGGGCAGCCGGAGCGACCTGACTCGTAGGACCTTCAAGCATAACGTCGGCGACCTGCGGTACGCCGGTCACTACAAGTTCCTCGTCCTCAAGCTTAATATCCACCGGCACGTTTTCCGCCATTTCTTTATCCGTAGAACTTCCGTTCAGAAAATTCGGGTCTGTCCCCTCCGTGCTCTCTTCACTCACGGAAGCCCACATGAGGATGGCGAGGAACAGGGAAAGAATTCTTATAAACCACGTGCTGCGTAACCATTTATCCATTCTTCTTCCCCCTCCAGTTCCACGATTTATTTGCAGGGGTCTTCGAGGTCACATCAAGAGCGGAGTGCAGTACTTTTCTAAGAGATTCCTCATCCAGATTCCGCTGCAGTTCTCCGTTGACCGTACAGGACATATTCCCGGTTTCTTCGGACACAATAATGGTCAGGGCATCGGTCACCTCGCTGATCCCCATCGCCGCACGGTGTCTGGTACCAAGTTCCTTGGAGATAAAGGGGCTTTCCGATAGCGGCAAATAACAGGCGGCCGCCACAATTTTATTGCTTTTCAGTATGACCGCCCCGTCATGAAGCGGAGTGTTCGGTATGAAGATATTTGTAAGCAGTTCGTTCGTCAGTTCTCCGTGCACCGGGATACCGGTTTCCACGTAATCTCCCATACCTGTTTCTCTTTCAATGGTAATCAGTGCCCCGATACGACGTTTTGCCATATAGTTGCATGACTTAAGTATTGCTTCGACGGAACGTTCTGTGTTTTCCTCCTCCGCCGAGCTTCTGCTGAAGAAACTTCCTCGTCCCAACTGTTCCAGCGCCCGCCTGAGTTCAGGTTGGAACAATATGATAATAGCAAGAAAACCCCAGGCGATCGCCTGCGACATAAGCTCCCGTAATGTCGTAAGTCCAAACAGGTTACTGAGCAGCCAAATTCCAAGGATGAGAAACACACCTTTTAACAGTTGAACAGCTTTCGTTCCTTGAATAAGCATAATCAGCTTATATATGATGAACCAGACCAGGGCTATGTCGATGGCGATTACGATATAATCGAATAACGTATGAGCCTCACCAAACATGCCGACACTTCCTTCTGTATGAATATCGATCTCAGAAACTTTTTTAATTATATCATATTTGCCATTTCAAAAGAAAAGAATCACCGGGGTGTTATTCCGGTGATTCCTCTCCCATGGAAAAAACTTCTTCTGCAAAGTTTCTTACGTGGTACCACATCCATTCGAATACCTGGTTCACGTAATTCAGCTCTCCACTCACGTAAGCCTGGAGTTCTTCGCCTTCCGTGGCTTCCCTGGAAGTGTCTCCTTCTATCAGCTGGCCGTTTATCAGTGTTACATCTCCGTCGACACGTCCCTGGACCTTCAGATCTCCGTTCCGTACCACCAGATCGCCTTCCACCGTAATATCTTCCGGAACGACTACCGTTCCTTCTTCGATGACCACACCTTCCTGCTTGGAAACCGTAACCTGATCTTCCTGGTTCCAGGCAGAAAAGATTCCGCTGGCCATAAGCAGCATAAAGACGGCTGCTGCCGAAACGAGAGGATGGTGGCGGAACCACTGGATCCACGTAGTACGCTTCCGGTTACGCGGCAGCTCACTCATCACCCTGTTCGTGAAGGATGAAGAGGCAGTGACTCCCGTCTTATCTGAAGCCAGCGTATCCGCTCTTTTCAGTTCATGAAAATGTTCCTGACATTCCTCACATCGCTGCAGATGGTTCCCGAGGATCCTCTGCTCCTCTTCTGTCAGCGACTCATCCAGATATTTATGCATCAAGTATATCATGTCGTTATCACACTTCATCTATTTTCACCCCTTACACATTCCGAAGCTTTTTACGTAAAATTTCTCTGCCGCGGTGAATTCTCGTTTTCACCGTTCCAACCGGCATATCAAGTACTTCAGCTATTTCCTGAAGGGATAATTCTTCGAGAAACCGTAAAACAATAACACTTCGGTATATCGGAGGGAGAGCGGTTATTTCTCTCTGTATATATCCCCGCAGCTCAAGGTTCTCCACCTGTTCCTCCGGCAAAGCCTCATCCGTCGCCAACTGGTCATGCATACTCAGACCGTCTGTCCCTTTTATATCAGCGTCGAGGTGATAATCGGGTTTTTTCTTTCTGATCCGGTCAATCGTCAAATTCGTCGCAATCCGGTACAGCCACGTAGAGAACTTTCGTTTTTCATCAAAGCTTTCGATGTTGGTGTAGGCCCGTATAAACGCTTCCTGAGCCAAATCCTCCGCTTCCTGGCTGTTGCCGATCATACGGAAGCATACGAAATACACTTTGTTTTGATAAAACGAGACAACGTCCTCAAACGCCTGTACGTTACCTTTTTTCACTTCTTTGATTCTTTCTGCTATGAAAGTTTCCATCTCACTATACCTCCGCTTTCACTGCGGTTCTTATATGTACGAATAACTCGTCCGGAAGGTTTCATCATATTATTTTTTAAACGGGGGCAGGTGCCGCTTATTCATTATAACAGCCTGCATCCTGGGGATGCAGGTTGTTGTATCAGAAACTTTATGTCAGCTTCTCACCGAGCAGGGAACCCATAAGCCCCACCGCCATGGAAGCCGTTTTATTTTTTTCATCGAGGATCGGGTTCACTTCCACGAATTCTGCCGAAGTGATTCTTTCCGAGTCATGCAGCATCTCCATCGCCAGATGACTTTCCCGGTAACTGAAGCCGCCCATGACCGGTGTTCCTACTCCAGGTGCTTCTTCCGGATCCAGGCTGTCGAGGTCGAGGCTCAAGTGTACGCCGTCCACTTTGCGGCTTTCCAGATAATCAAGAGCATCCTGCATCACCTGCGACATACCGAGACGGTCCACTTCATGCATGCTGAACACTTTAATGCCTTTCTCCCTGATCAATTCCCGTTCCCCTTCGTCCACGGAACGTGCACCGATAACAACGATGTTTTCAGGTTTCAGTTTAGGCTGATACCCGTGGATATCTGTAAGACTTTCATTGCCTATCCCTATACTTGCAGCCAGCGGCATCCCGTGAATATTACCGGAAGGAGAAGTTTCTCCGCTGTTCAAATCCGTATGGGCATCATACCAGATCACGCCGAGGTTCCCGTAATGTTTTGAGATACCGGCAAGTGTCCCCATGGCAATGCTGTGGTCGCCTCCGAGCACAAGAGGGAACCGTCCTTCCTGAACGACGTCATCCACCTTTTGCGCGAGCGCGACGTTGCCCTCTCTGACCTCTTTAAGATTACGGAGATTCTCTTTCTCACTTGTTTCCTCCGTTTCTTCGGAAGGTTTGGAAATGACCAGGTCTCCGAGGTCTTCTATATCATATTTCAACTGTTCCAGTCTTTCAATTACTCCCGCATAGCGGATGGCACTCGGGCCCATGTCCACACCCCGGCGATTTTGACCGAGATCCATAGGTACACCAATGATCGACAACTTCCTGTTCATAGTACAATTCCTCCTTCATCGGGCTGCTTTCTATTGTAGCTAAAATTCACACAATGACTCAACTGCACATTTTTGTGCATAAACATGCGTTTCCTTCCGGTTTCAAAATAACGTTCCGTCTATTATAATGGTAGGTATAACCAATAGAACGAACAGCTACTTGCAGGAAAGGTCGTGCCCTATGAAAACAGCCTCACAGTTACTATGGGAAGGGATTGAAAATAAGATAACAGACTGGCAGGCCCGCCCCTTTGTCGTGGAATACGACCTGGCCGACTTTCTGAAGCAGACGAGAGAGCAGCTTCAAGTCATGGAATTTACGGAGGCGGAACAGCTTACGGAGAAGTTTCTTCTCTTCCTTGACCGAACCGGCACGAAGAGATAGGAAAAATCAGAATGGAGACCGTTGCTGCGACAGATACAGACGGAATTCCCTCTGCTCACTTCACCACTCCGTACAACGGGGGACCGGTTTCCCGACACGAAGTTACCGCTGCTGCTTATCATTGACGATGATATAGAGTTCATCACTTTTATGAAAGATTTCCTGGAGCAGCATGGATACCAGGTTCTTGCATCGCTTACCGGAAAAAAAGGTCTCGAATTATTTTATGATTTTCACCCTGACCTTGTGCTGATTGATTACATACTGCCGGATACAGACGGGGTGGCTCTGCTGACTCAAATCGTTGAGAAGGCCCGTAATGAATTCACCCCTGTCATCATGGTCAGTGCGCACAATTCAAATGAACACAGGGCTCTCTCCTTTAATCTGGGGGCGACTGATTTCATCGGAAAGCCGGTCAGAACCGATGTATTGCTTCCATTTCTGAAAAATCGTCTTGCCTCGCGGGAACAGATTCTTGCCCATATTCTGCAGGACGAACTGACCGGCGCTTTCAATCGAAAGTTTTTAGAGAAAAAATTGAAGGAGCAGTCGGCTCTCTTCCATAAGGAAAACGGGTACACCTTTTCTGCGGCCATGGTGGATCTCGATCATTTTAAAAAAGTCAATGACACATACGGCCACCACACGGGGGATCAGGTTCTGGAGACGTTTGTGAAAGTATTTGAGCAGATGAAAACATCAGGAGAGACGATCAGCCGTTATGGAGGGGAAGAATTTGTTGTGATCTTCCCGGGTGCTTCTGCGCAGGAGGCGGATGCAAGAGTGGAAGAATGGAGAAATCGCTTTTCCTCCATTACATTCACTTCAGGGGACGAACAGTTTCACGTCCATTTTTCGGCAGGAATCGCGCAGTTTTCGGATGCCCCCGGAGGAGAAAGCATCCTCGAACGGGCAGATAAAGCTTTGTATTATGCCAAAAGGACCGGCAGAAACCGTACTGTTTCCCATACTCACATGCCGGTTTCTGCCTTTGATGCAGAGACGATCACACTACTCATCGTCGAAAATGATCCGAGCGTGCGACAGCTGCTGGAAGACTTTTTCTCCACTCGCTCTTTTATCAGCGATAAACCGGTACGGGTCATCACTTTCCATACCCGACAACAATTTCTCGAGGAAGACTGGTATCATCCGGAAGAGGATTATGTACTGCTGCTGGCAAGTTCTATCGGTATCGATACACTGCCTTTTCTCAAAACGAAATACGATTTCCGGAATGTAGCGGTTATGATTATGACCGGAGAAGAGGAAACGGAAAGAGTGGAAGAAGCACTGAGAGAGGAAGCCGAAGATTATCTGTTGAAACCTTTCCGACTGGAAGATCTCGGCGAATGGCTCGACGGAGTAGCCGATAGAATGTTCATATAGCTCATACAAAAAAGGAGTTTCTCCGCGAGAAACTCCTTTTATTTATCTATTCTTTTATAAAAAGTGAAAATGTAATGGAGCCTAGCGGGATCGAACCGCTGACCTCCTGCGTGCAAAGCAGGCGCTCTCCCAGCTGAGCTAAGGCCCCGATGGAGCGGGAGACGGGATTCGAACCCGCGACCCCCACCTTGGCAAGGTGGTGTTCTACCGCTGAACTACTTCCGCAGCAAAATGCGGGTGGAGGGACTTGAACCCCCACGTCGTAAGACACTAGATCCTAAATCTAGCGCGTCTGCCAATTCCGCCACCCCGGCATGGCATTTTGCCGCTATCGCGACCGCACAAATAAATTAAGTAAAGAGCGGAAGACGGGATTCGAACCCGCGACCCCCACCTTGGCAAGGTGGTGTTCTACCGCTGAACTACTCCCGCAATGAAGCAGTGAGCCATGGAGGGCTCGAACCTCCGACCCTCTGATTAAAAGTCAGATGCTCTACCAGCTGAGCTAATGGCTCGTAACAATAGAAAATTCGTTAATGAAAAAATAAAAAAAGGCTGGGCTAGCTGGATTCGAACCAGCGCATGACGGTACCAAAAACCGTTGCCTTACCGCTTGGCCATAGCCCAACAATTCTGTAATCATAAAGCTTCACAAATGGAAACATAAAAAAGTGGAGGGAGCAGGACTCGAACCTGCGAACCCGATGGGAGCGGATTTACAGTCCGCCGCGTTTGGCCAACTTCGCTATCCCTCCGTAATAAAGGACTCTGCTGGTGCCGGCCAGAGGACTTGAACCCCCAACCTACTGATTACAAATCAGTTGCTCTACCAATTGAGCTAGGCCGGCCGACTATGGTGGAGGATGCAGGGCTCGAACCTGCGACCCCTTGCTTGTAAGGCAAGTGCTCTCCCAGCTGAGCTAATCCTCCAGTGAAATAGTGGTGACCCGTACGGGATTCGAACCCGTGTTACCGCCGTGAAAGGGCGGTGTCTTAACCACTTGACCAACGGGCC
>NZ_FNOS01000002.1:236777-512639 GCF_900107115.1 Salimicrobium album | reverse complement strand
AGTCACTTCTAACATCTCCTTAATGACCTCCTGTCCTTAAATGGTTGCACAACAGGAAGTCTATTGATTTAAGGGATCGTTAGCAAGTGGCTTTTTTTTACGCTTTTTGCCTTCTTTGGCAACCTACATAGAAGGACTGCCGAACCTTACATTTTCATACTGCCATAAACAACTATAGGAAGAATAAAGATTATTAAATCGGAACCACCAATTGTTTGAGTACTTTTATACGTTAGTAATGCAGTAACTAACGTTACTGCCCAACCTTTCAAATAAAAAGAATTAGCTGCCATACGCGATATAATTGGCTGAATCATTTCTAGGTGCCTAATTTTTTCCTCGTTCATAATAATGCTCCTAATTTGTTTCAAATATTTTTTTATTATAAATATTTATAACTTATAGCGCATGCTTCATCTATCCACCTCCCTAGGTTCTGATAGCCATCGTGGATTTTCCAATCATAAACAGGAAATACATTTGATGCTTTTTCAATTCGACTATTGGTTCTAACATTAAATTTATTAAGTGGATTGGCGCCTTTGATGCTAGTATAGCCGTCTAAATTTTTTATATTGTGTATATTAATACCTAGTATACCTTTGTTGCGATTTAAACTTTCTTCTATTTCATACTTCACCCAATCTCTTTTTGAAGTTTCCGCTCCTATTAAAATGATTGTCGCTGAAGTATTCGTTAATTGAGAATTAATCCATCGTTTAATAGCAAGGGGAGTTTGTTTTTTCACCTTTTCCCACTCTGCAGCATCAAAATAATCTTTCATATCTTTAGTAATATTTGAATTCCTTACTACTCCAGCTCTCGAATTATCTTTACTATAATGAAAGCTAAAAAAAACTCTTTTAACCAAATAATCTCCTCCATTATCTTTGTAATCAATATTTTTGTATAGATTTAATTAACATTATTATATGCTTGATTAACTTTTCTGGTTCCTTTTCTTCTGCCAATGTTTCTAAATGGCCTTGTAAATAATCATAATTTGTAGAGTCATTTCTAATTTCTTCGTAAATGGTTTTAGAAGCGTGGCCAGTAATTCCAACAGGTATAATATACTTGTTCTGCTTTTTAGCAATTTCAAATTCTTCTAAAACCCCATCTGCTTCCACTATCTCTCCATTTTTGTTTTTATTACCAAACACAAAAATGGCTATTCCAGATGAGCTTATAATGTCTTCTCGATAAGAAGACCATTGTTCTTTTAAATTATCTCCGAATTGTGGAAAAGGTTTCAGTTCTAAATAATCTGTGACCTTTTTGTATTTTGAATCTTTAATGCTTTGCAAAGCTCCATTTATGACAAAGTCTCCAACTCCTAAACCAAATCCATTAATTGTTTTCCATCCCTCGTCAACTATACTTTTAGAAAGTTCATGTATGAAAGATTGACCTTCTTTTTCGTCAAAAGGCTCGTAAGTGGCTGCACTTCCAGATATTAATATGTTATTTAACTTATATTTCCTTTCAATATCTTTCAGTATTCCAGTAATCTCTTCATATTCATCTACTAGCACAGCATTAATCGAATACCTTTGCAGATCTTCAATCTTTAAATCTTGTTTTGTTTTTTCATAAATATAATCTTCTTTATAATCGAAATCTTTCTCTTGCAGTCTCCTGAAAAAACAATAATGATCTCTGCTGTTTTCTCCTAGCAACAATCTAATACTGCTTAAGATAAAATTAAGGTTTGGATCTTCGAAACTAAAACCGATAAATAAAAATGTCTTCGAAATCAAATCACCTTGAAGATTAGTAGTAAATAATTTCCGATGTTCATTATATGCTTCGTAGTCATCTTTAATTAACACCGTTTCTTCAGGACGGTTTATATCGCCATGCATTTTATAAACTATCGCATCTCTTTGAGGAACATTTTGGGCTAGATCTTGCTGAGCGGTTTTAACATCTGGTTTCCTGTTTTGTTCTTCTAGAGCTTTTTCGAGTAATTTATCGTAATTGGTTGTCCAATAATTGAAAATTGGTAAAGAGGCTAAAATTCTTAAATTTTCAGAAGTAACTGCATCTTTTGTGAATTCTTCTAACAATTTTTGGTTTAAGGAGTGTCTATTTTGACGTTTAGAATTAACATAAAACTGAGCTATTTCAGCCAAATCCGATTCTTTATCAACGTCCAAACCGATGTATTCAGCTAACTCCCTCAGTAGTTCTTTCCAATTAACAAAACCTTGGGTTCTAGATAATCCTGCTCCAGCAAAGATTGCAGCGTTATCCTCTTTCAAAGATTTTAAAAAGTCTCGTTTAAATTCACGAACGGAAGTACTAATATTAACTCCCCCTTAACTTAAATTTTTCTTGTTATTTCATAATCATCAATATTTTTGCTTTTATTATAGGCATTATTGATATATTTATTAGGATTTTCAAGAAAATTTTCTTCGTTAATTAAAGAAATGAAAGAGCCTTCAAGCACATCAATATTTTTACATACATCGCAAGTATATTTTATAGGAAACTGATTACTTCTATTTTTCTTAATAATCTCATATAGATAGTCATCTTCTGTCAAAATTGCTGTGTGTCCATCTGAATTGACTGTAGTAGGTCGTAACCAAGAATAATCTCCATTCACTTTTTTCACCACACCTACTATGCCATTCGTTCCTGACCTTCTATTATCTCTTTTTATTTGCTTTAATGAATACTCTATTTCCCAATCTATCCAATTACTTTGTTTCATGTTTGGAGAAATAATTACGATAGTCACTGATGTATGATAAATCATGTCTTTTAATTTGCCCCTAATGTATTCTGTAGTCCTGTCTCCTAGATATGGTGAGTCACTTGTTTCACCTTGATAATATCTAGCATCTTCGCCTAGAGACATTTCGATTTCATCTCTTAAATCTTTAGCCTCGGAGTATTTATAAGAGATGAACGTTTTATAGGCCAAACTATCACTCCTTACACATTTATTTTTTAATTGGATTTTTCAAATTGTGAATATAAATAATCTAAAGGGTGCACATCAACGTCTGAATTTTTAGAAAATTGGTTTCTCCAAACCACTAAGTTTTTATATTTTAAAGGAATAAGTCTATTTAAGAGTTCATCGACAGGATAAGCAACATCCAATCTTTTCGCCTCTTCCAAAGTATGTTTTTCCATAGATTTTTGAACTTTTCGTCCAGGGTTTTTTTTTCTAATTAAATTAGTTAAAACAAGTTCTGAATATACCCAAGGAGATTTAGTTGCCTGAGAAATAGTGTCGTTAACTGGTTGCACTGAATTTTCAGTATTCATAAATATTACAAGTTCAGCTTTGTCCATCATTTTCGTTAAAGCCATTGATAGCATCATATGCACATGACTAGTAGAATAGTTTCTCTTGTTGTAATCATACATAGTTTCATCATCATTAAGGCAATGCTTATCATCTATCATCTTCAAAAGATCATTGGCATGTCCCCATATACAAGAATCAATAAATACAGTTAAATTAAAATTTTCTTCCAACCATCCAGCAAGGCCAATAGCTTTTTCCTTATCTATATGAGAATGTGAAAGAAATACATCTACTTTAATCTTCGGAAACCATTCGTTTGCCATCAAGCTTCCATTGTATATCTCTGTTCCTTCATAAAGATACTTTCTTAAGTTCTTCTCGACTTCAGAAGAATTTTGCTTGTATAATACTCTTCCTTTGTCATACCATTCAGTAAAATCGACGTCGGCCTCAAGGTTAAATCCTAAGTACATTTCCACTTCTCCTTTAAATTTATTAATCATGTATTAAAATCTTTTACTTCTTAGTAATGCAACTATGTTTCACTCCCCCTATCGATTCAACACTTTCAATAGTCAGTAAGATTTCTGATATAGTTAAAATATTACTTAAGTATAACCCTATTAAAAATTAAAACAAAGTATTGAAGGGGATTTTTTCCAATTCTCCCCCCCAACCGAAACGAAGATGGTATACTACAACTACAACAACCCCCGGGGGCGGTCCCGAGGTCCCCGTGATTCATCTATCATCCCGAGAGGAGCCTTCCCATGAAAAATATGATTATGTACATTCTTTTGCTTTTAACCATGCTCTTTACGTTAGGGTGTGCGGAGGACGAAGCGACCTCTGCCCCTGAGAAACCTGAAGAAACCGAAAAAGTCGCGGCCGACGAGACCACAACAGAGGAAGAACCGGAAACACAAGAAGAAAACAAGGAAATGGAAGACCCAGCCCCTTCTCAAGAAACGACAGAAAAAGAAATGACGATTGAATCCGAAAAACTAGAGCCCAAGACCCAACCATCTTCCAACGAAACCGATGAAGATCTGTTTTCCGGCTATGAACGTATCGACGTGGACGGCGGAGATCAAAGTGGGCATCGCGCTTCCAGCGTTGTCGTAGATATCGGCTACGGCGACCGGGAGTACTGGGCATTCACCAATGTTATATTTAGGTTAGAGGCTTTTACGCTTGGTATTAAAAGAACCACACATATTAGACATATCTAAAATGTGTGGCCTTATTTTGATCTTATCTTCAAGAAACGCCCCCGATTATTGAAAACTCGATTTCAAGATATTCTAGCTTTAGTTCTATTAAAAATATTACCGTCGATCCTTTTGAAATAGGAAATGCTATGCAATCATAGCATGTGAGCTATATCAGAAGCTGCTGTTGGATAGGCATACATCATTTGTTTCATTTCTTTGGGAGGTATCCCGAACCGGATCGCCGTTGCAAAGTGATTAATCAGTTCGTCTGCTTCTTCACTAATTAGATGAGCTCCAACAACCTGATCTTTATCGTTATCTACCAGGATTTTAAACCCGGTATGCGTTTCGTTCGTACGCTTATACGTAAACCACCCATCTACCGTCTGGTGTTTCACGTCAATATCCCTCCCCGAGGCATGCGCTTCTGTTTCTGTCATCCCTACCGAAGCTAGCTTTGGTACAGTGAAGACAACAGAGGGCATAGGCGGATACTCTACTTCCTTATGGTTTCCTTTCAGGATATTGGAAGCTGTAATGTGAGATTCCATGCTCGCTACCGGGGTGAGAGGCAGTCCACTAGTTGAAGCAGCATCCCCTGCAGCATAGACACGTGGGTTCGTCACGCTTTGCAAATAACTATTCACAGAAATCCCATCCTTCGTTGCATCAACATTCCCCTGTTCCAAGTCCAAGTCGAGCGCAGGGACCCGGCCTGCACCGTGCACGACCATATCTGCAGAAAAGGAGATTTCTTTTCCTTTGGTACGGGTTCTGACCACAAGAGAATCGTTTTCTTTCTCAATAGCTTCCACCGAATACTCTTCATGAACTTCGATGCCAAGGTCTTCGCTCTTTTGTAACAAGGAAGCGACAAGGTCGCTGTCAAAATGTTTCAGTGGACGTTCCCCGCGGTGAATAATATGAACCTTTGCCCCTGCCCGTGCCGCAATATGGGCAAATTCAAAAGAAATATACCCGCCTCCAACAAAAACGATTGTCTCCGGAAGTCGATCCAGCTCGAGGAACTCGTCACTATGCGTCATGTATGCTTCTCCCGGAATCGATAATGGCGTCGGTGTGGCACCGGTAGCTATCAATATATATTTCCCTTCAAGAACTTCATCTTCGACCCTTAACTGTCGGTCGTTGATAAAAGAAGCTTTTCCATGGTAAGTGTCCATCCCTTTTTTGTTTAATGCCTTTTCTTTTTTATCCGGCACGTCATCCGTGAATGTCTTTTTGAATGCCATAAGTTCCGGCCAATCGATGGTTACATCCCCGTGAATGCCGCTTCCTTTCATTCGTTTATGCCAGTCATATAGTTCTGCAGCTCCATGAAGCACTTTTTTCGGATCGCACCCTCGCAGGGCACAAGTACCTCCATACGGGCGATCATCTATCATGGCCACACGCCAGCCTTCTTTCAGGCATTTTGCTGCTGTGATTGACCCTCCAGAACCTGAACCTATCACAATAAGATCGTATTTATTGGTCATATTTATCTACCTCCTAAAATCTTTCTTATTTACGTTTGCCTACTTTGTGAAATGACAAACCCTGTACCTTATCCATGGTTTTAAAAAAGTTCATCGTAACTTACGGAGAACTTTTTGCTAGCCTGCACAACAAGACAGTTTGGAGACATCTTTATCGAACGTAAGACTGGCTAACTTCAACCCTTCTGCCATTGTAAGGTAAGGAGCCATGGTCTCTTGAAGGTCGTCGGCTGTTAATTTAAATTTCACAGCTAACGTAGCTGCATAAATGACATCCCCTGCATTTTCAGCTACCACATGAGCACCAATAATCTGGTTGGTTTTTGCATCCATAATTAATTTGAAAATACCCTGGGTTTGATGGTTCACTAGTGCTCTTGGAACTGACTCTAAGGGAAGCACGGACGTTTTCACATCATAGCTTGCTTGTTTGGCCTGGTGTTCTGTCCGCCCAATAGAAGCAATCGAAGGAGTCGTAAACGTCACTGCAGGAACATGTTCCAGATTTTGTGTCTTTTTCGTTTGCTTGGATACGTTTTGTCCAACAATACCTCCTTGGTGAGCTGCCACATAAACGAATTGAGGGCTAAGTGTTACATCACCAGCTGCATAGATATGAGAGATATTGGTCTCCAGATAGTCATTAATTAAGACTTCTCCATATTCCCCCAATTCTAAATCAATGTTCTCTCCTTGGAGTTTTTCTGTATTGGGCTTCCTTCCTGCAGCAACGAGAAGCTGATCGCCTTGAATGGTTTCAGGCTTCCCTTCCACTTCAAGATGAACGAACTTTTGACCGTTTTTGTCCTCGACTTTATGATAGCTAACACCTTTCAATAATGTGATGCCTTCTTCTTTTAACATATTTTCAACGGTCTCAGAGATTTCGGGATCATAATGTTTCAAGAATGTTGCACTACGTTGCATGAGGGTGACTTCCGCGCCTAAGTGGCGATACATTTGCCCTAATTCCAGGGCGATGTATCCCGACCCTATAATAACCAGATGCTTAGGAACTTCTTTCAACTCTAAAGCAGATGTGCTTGTTAAAAAGGAAGTCTCTTTCAATCCAGGAATCTCCGGAATGAAAGGAGAAGCCCCAGTAGCAATTAAAAAGGACTCAGCCGTTAGATGTTTTCCCTCTACGGATATGGTGTGTGAATCACGAAAGTAAGCCTCTCCTTTAATGAGATCGAACCCGTATTCCTGAATAAGGTCTTCGTACTTCTCTTTACGCAATTGGTTAACCAACTTCTCTTTTTGGTTTTGCAGCCCGATCATATCTGGTTGTTGGGCCGAAGTCGTCAAACCTTGGAATGGCTGTTGTTCGGTTTGGAATTGAATGTGTCCAGCTTGAATAAGGGTTTTAGAAGGAACACATCCGATATTGACACAGGTGCCTCCAACCTCCCCTTTTTCTACCATGGCTACCCGTAATCCATTCTCAGAAGCTTGAATGGCCGCAGAAAAAGCTGCCCCTCCGGAACCGATAATTAAAAAATCGTAATCGTACCCTTCACCTGAAACACCTTTTTCACTATCGGAGGAAATACGAATCATTTCCCCTGGTTGATACGGCGTCTGGTGTAGTTTTTCCTTTATATTTTCTTCCTTGTACCCGTCTGGTAATTGAAAGTCAGCCTTCCCTTCTTGATAGTCGACATGAATATTTTCAGCGCCATTTTTTTGAAGTGTCTGCCTTACATGATCTTCACAGCTTGCACATGTCATTCCTCTGATTTCCATTTGAATTTTTTTCATATTCATCTCCTCCTTCATTTTTAAGAGCAACAGTCCTTATTAGTTGATGTTGGTTTACTTCTTTTATAAGACCCTACCGCAAGGATCAAAAATACAATCAATAGTGGAATTAAAACGTAATCCAAGTAACCTACCCACGCTCCTAGACCAAGTAAACCTAATGAAATTACTAACAAAGGCGTCGCACAACAAAGAAGGGTTACGAAAAATCCAGTCAAACTTCCGATAAACCATTTATTCCCCCTCATACAGTGCCCCCTTTTGCTCTCCACCTTCAATCACCTTTTCTATAATCGGGCAGGCATACAGGTCTTTTTCATCCGGACAACAGATCTTCAATTCATTCAACACTTTTTGTATATGTTGCAATTCTCTAATTTTCTTTTCAACATCCTGCTGTTTTTCTGAAACGAATTGATACATATCCTGACAACGATCAGAATCTTTATCCACCACTCCTAGTAGCTTGTGGATTTCACTTAGTGAAAAACCCAGATCTTGCATTTTCTTGATAAAATTAATGCGCTTCACTGTGGCCCCTCCATATATGCGATAACCTGAATTGTTCCGATATGGTTTAGGTATTAATGATTTGCGTTCGTAGTAACGGATAGTTTCTTTATTCACATTACAAGCTTCGGCTAGCTGGCTGATTTTAAATTCCAAAGCAATCACCTCTACATATAATATAAACCCTGTACTATAATACAGGGTCAAGTGTGAATCGATTTTATTTTTCCAATCTTAAACTCAACAGATTATTTTTTGCCGAAAAATTCACTCTCCTTATTTATTAACGATTGATTGTGGTATCTCGAAACTAAGCCTTCTACAATCCTGCCCTTTACTTGAAGACTCGGTCTCAAGATAACTGCCCTTAGTTGCAGAAGGATTTATATCTTCGTAAAGTATGCTGAAAGTTTTTCTTTTTCTTTTTCCCTTAACTGTTTATTTTCTTCTTCCAGTTCTTTATTCTTTTTCTCCAACTTTTCAACTCTTCTTTTAAGGGAAGCAATTACAGCTTTCTGATTATTTTCATCACGCTTGGTACTAGACTCCACAAAGGCTTCTTCTTGTTGTTCTCTAAGGAAAGCAATACGTTCTTTAAGCTCTATGTGGTTGTAAAGAGTAGCTTTAGCTACTCCTGCTTCTTTTGCCACGCTATTAAAATTAATTACTTTAGAACTCTTTGTAAGGCGTTTTATAGCTTCCTCAACTTTATCTTTGGTTTTCTGCTTTCGTTGTTGATGCAACTGCCTTATTTGCTCCTCACGGTCAAAATTACTCATTTTTAACACCATTCTTTTTCTTACTTTCATATTTTCTCTTCATACGATCAAAGCGGCCAAAAATCACATTTCCACCCTTGATGATCTCGTAAATATTTTGATATCTCTCCAAGTTCTTTTTATTTGCTTTTACCATCTCTTCCCGGCCATACTCTTTTGCGGTTTGAATATTCTTGGTTACAGACTCAATGAGTAACTCATATTTTTTCACGTCGAAACTATCCATTCCAACAGCTAAATCAAAACAAGGTTTGCCATCGTTGGCTGTAAGACAAGGGGGTTCTGCTGCTAGTGGACAATTCCCATTGACCCTCGCCCGACATGTCCCATAAGGGTTATCTAAGGCGTTTAACTTCTCGTCTTTCCACAGCATATCAAGGATGCCTTCAGGAATATCTTCCTTTTCTGAAATCTGATGAATTTCCCCGTTTACGTTAAAAGTAAATACACCTTGTTTCAACACCTTTTCGAATTCTTTACGTTTCGTATCATCTAACAGACGAGCATATTGCAAGGTCATTTCGGGTGATGCGTGGGCTAATAACTCCTGCACCGTTAAAATATCAGCTCCACCGTTTAACAATTTTATTCCATAAGTATGTCGGAACATGTGATTATTGAATTTAAACAATTCGCCTGCTTCATCTGTTATATTCACTTTTCTTGCTAAATGGTTTAGTTCTGCTCGACAAAAATTCGAACTCAATGGTCTTCCCTTACGGGAACCTCGGTAGCGAACAAAAAGGTATCTTTCTGGGTTGTTATCATCGTTGCTGTATTGCTTAGAACGCTCAATTAAAGCTGCAATTATATCTGCTAGATGGTCATCAATGGGTATTTTATGACCTATTACATAGGTTTTTTCTATATCTGTGGTAAGGTTTGGTTTTCCATTTATTCTACCTAAAGAATCCTGCGTCAATCCCAATGTATCACTTATGCGAAGTCCAGTTTTGAAAGCAATCCATACAATTGGCTGTACATCTGGATGAAGATCATTTAGATTATCAAACAGTTGTTCCAATACATAGTCAGGTATGTAATTAATATCATCATCTGATTTTTTAGGGACAGTAGGAATGTCTTCAGAATAAATTAGGCGATGCACGGTTTTTTTAGGTGCGAAATCTTCGAACTTCTCGAAAGTTTGAAGGTCTCTAATAAAGTTACGAATAAGCTTTAATGCCTTATTAATATAGCTTTTAGGATTGGTAAGTTTCGTTGTATGTTCATTTAACTCTTCTAGGTACTTTTCCAAATGTTTTCTTTCAAGTTCTCTCAAATCATTCCATTTAGGATTTTGTTTTGAAATTGAGTTCAAAAAATTACCAACGAACACTTTATACTGTAACGATGTACCCCAAACGAAATTTTTGCCACTGATTAGACGGCCTTTTATATATTCTTTAAATACTTTGCGAAAACTGTTGTTCTCAATTCCTAAAAAATCAATGTAATAAGAAGTTGATGAAACATTGAATCCAAAATCGTATCTTTTATTCAGCTCCCGTATATCCCATCGATCCTTCTCCCATTCATCACGAGTATCCGTTAGTCGTAAGAGTGGATTATATATCATTCGGATAGATTTGGCTGGTAACGTCTTGGCATTGATTTCTTCCCCCCTTAGAGTCGTAATATACCTTGTCTTTATTCCTTTTCGATTCAGCCAAAATATCCATAGCTTTTCCTCTTTTTCAATGTCTAAATCAAGAAGGGAAGTGAGATTTGGATGCCTTTCTTCTAAATATTCACCCAGTAATTTTACGCTATGATTTAGACCTTTAAATAAAGACCGTAATGCCCAACGGTCTGAAAAAAGTTGACTAAAAAAAACAAATTTCAGTTCCATATTGATGGTGGAACTATCGCATTCAAAGTAAAGGTTATGTGCTATTCTCTTTGTATTCGTATCTTTAAAATTAGGGACCTTGGCAATCTCATGTATATTCCAAACATCATTGACTAAAAAGTAATCATCATTTACAACTCTTCTCGCTACTTTTCCATTGTCGGATATCTCTTTAACCTCGTAAGAGGATAGGGTGGAAGCGATTAAGTCCCAATATTCACTTTTATTGGGTATTGAATTACTTGGTATGATTTTATCCAATGTTTTCTCTCCTAACATACTAATATAGCTCTAAAAAAGGGAACTACTCTGCCAGGAATACCTGATTAAAAAGCATTCTCTTTGTTCTCTATGCCTCGCCCAATTTCAAAGGCATGAGAGGCTTTCTCCCAATCCTTACGAATATCATCTTCTGAAGGATGAACATATAAGTCAATGGTTGTTTGGATTTGTGCATGACCTAGACGTTCTTGTACTGCCTTTATGTTCTTTGTTTGAAGATAAAATATAGTTCCGTGTGTATGTCGGAATAGATGTGGAGTAATATATATGCCCGTTTTCCTTTCAATCTCTTTAAAAGTGGCATAAACATCAGAATAGGTTAGAGGTTCTCCAGCGTTCTTACCACGGACCTTTACAAATACAAAGTTATGGTCAGGATTATATTCATCAAGTACTTCATACAAATAATCATCATACAAGTCCATTAGTCCCTGGGAAATATCAATCTTTCGTTCTCCTGTTTTTAACTTCCCCCCGTTTGGTAACTCTCCTTTGTTTTTTAGTTGGATTTTGTGCTTTCTTTGTACAGCGTCAAATTGAAAATCTTCAAGAAATAAGGAGAGAACTTCACCTATACGGAAGCCACTTTCAAAAAGTAATCTTACTATAAATCTATCCCTAAGATTAGTGGTAGATTTATAGATTTCATTAACTTGCTCCTTTGTAAATACCTTTACTCTTGCTCTAGGTTCGTTTAATTTGAGTACATTTTTAAAACGTGGTTTGTCTTTATTTACGTGATATAAAAAATCCTTATATCCACTTCCACCTGCACCTAGAAACATCTTCTTCATCAACTTATCTACGATTCCTGATTCAATTAATTCATTTCTGTATAGAAAATCATAAAACGATGACACTACTGAAAGATAAGTGTTAACTGTTCTTTCACTACGTTTAGCCTTCTCTTTTTTCTGAGGTAGTACTTTATTACTTTCATAAGGATTTCTGAGCCAAGCAACGAAGTCAGATAATATTTGAAAGTTAACTTGCTGATAATCAATTCCTATTTGTTCTAAATATGTAAAGTAATATTTCAAAGCTGTACAGTAAGTCTGTAGAGTATTGCTACTACTCTCCTGGTTATAGTGATATTTCATGTACTTTGCAACGGGTTCAACGGGTAATCCATTTGAATCAATTAGCAGATATACTTTTCTATTCCCAATCAATATTTGTTCTACCTTCATGAAAACATCTCCAACCAATTATAATTTACGATAGTGCTTCTCCTTATATAAGGATTACCGTTATTTTCGTTTCTTTAAGATCCTCAAACTATCGTTTCTGCGGAGTGCTGCCCTCGCACCGAAGCTACGTCCTCAAAAGACAAACAAACGTTCCTGTATATTGTTACATTTTATACTTATTAAACCCTATATTCAACCATTATTTATTCAATTAATTATGTAAAAAAAGGGGGTAAGTAGCCTTCATAATAGACTGATTACCCAATGGAATAGTATCTTAATTTAACGAATGAACATGGGCAGCTCGTTAAAGTCGTAGCTGAGGAAATCATTCCTCAGGACGACACCTCGGAATCCGTACTATCGAACGGCAGATACTTCTGGGATGAAGCGAAGGTCCCCGGCGTGGAGAGCGACACCCTTGATGAAGGGCATATCATTGCGGACTCCCTCGGAGGCGTCTCCAATGCGTATAACATTACACCTCAGGAAAGTACGCTGAACCGTCACGGAGACCAAGCGTATCTGGAAGATGCCATCCGAAAAGCCGGAGGGGCGACGGATTTTAAAGCCATCATTACGTATCAAGATACGGAGACTCAGATCCCTTCAACGTATCAGTACACCTATACGATTCAAAAAAACGAGATTGTGGACACTTTTGATAACTTGAATCCGGATGAAGTGAATGCGTCTCTCGGGCTGACGGAGGATGATGCTTCCAATTCCCCTCCTTCTTCTAATGCCCCAAGCAATGCCGAAGAAGGGGATGTTTCGAGCGTGGATGCGAATGACAATGGCCAAGTAACCATCCAAGAGGCTAAAGATGCTGGTTTTTCCATGCCAATCACCAGTGATCACTGGTTGTATCCATACATGGATGATAGAGATGGTGATGGGACGGTGGGGGAATAAACCTCTATAGGAGACGGAGAAGAACACTCTCTGCCAGCCTCGGAGGATAAAAGAAGTAGACGAGAGAAGGGCCTTCCCCTTCTCTTTTCATTTTAGAATGAACGTCTATGACTGCTTCCTAATTGCATGTAGGGAGTATTTGCTAGGGGTTATCCCCCCTTCTCCTCTTACTTACCAGTTATCCTTCCCCACTTGTTTACACAATCTATGATATAAATACAATAACAAAGAACACTTGGATGTAGACATCAAAATCATCAATGTCATTAGGGCAAAAAGTTACCATCTCTCGCAATTTGAAACGAGACGCCGTCACGCTTAGGAAGCCCTCAACCATATTAAAAACCATCCTGTTAGATAGTGTCTCGTAAAATTCTTGACTCTCCGACTCGCTCCAGAAGTCTACTATATTCCTCCGTATATCTCTAGCAATCGACTCTCGAACGGATGATACAACAAAAAGTTTCACAACTATGTTTTAATATTTCATACAACTAAATAGGATATTGATATGTTTTCAGGGAACTATTTCAGTCGACACTCAAATTATCAAGATAAATACTTGTAATCAAAGAACGTATCACTTCGTCCATATGTGTCCCTTCAGTTTGATATGGTATATATCGAAATGTGGCTTTTGCGTAAAAGTACTTCTCACCTAGTATCTCTATATTTACATAAGTTCCAACCATCGGATAACGAAGATATCTCCTTGTTATAATCATATGACCACCAACTTCCGCTTTATTCTTTTTCACCGCAGATAACTGTATGCTTTTCTACTTAAGATAAGTTTTCTTAACACCTTGAGCATCATCATCTTTCTGGACAAAATCTCTAGCAAATAAGGAAATTTCTTTCTCTGTTAATTTGCTATAGCAATGATGCAGCTTCACTTCTTTTTATCCTTGTTAAACCCCCACACAAAATCTTTTCTCACTCTGTATTATATCTTTCAAACCTCTTAAAAAGACGTAGCAGGTTGTTTTTTTTGCTTCCTCGGGGGATTCGTCTCTTCGATATGAGAGTAAATTCAACACTAAAACCCTGAATGAAAACGTAGTCGAATTCAAGCTCTTTGGCACTCTTAGTTTCGAGAAAGTAAACTGCCCCCCTTTTACATATCATCCACCCTTCTTTGAAAAGGAAAACGGGCTACTATTATGACCCCACTGTTTCCTGTCTCCACTCATCACCAATTCTTCTTCACATAAACCTAGTACGAAGACGACGCAAATGTACGGAATGTTCTGATAAATTTTCATCCATAAGTTCCATAAGTTTATCTAAGTTTTTTTCATATTTCCTTATATATGCATGGGCTTCCATATGAATTTCTTTTTTTCCGAATAATTATCAGTAGAAGAGTCCTTCATAAAATCATAAACTCAACGACTGTATACAAAGGCAAACACATTTCTATCTGAAATCATTTATCTTCTGTGATGATGTCTATACCTTAGTGTTGTCTAGTTCTATCCAAAGTTCTTTCGAAATCATGATTAATTCTCGCGCATGAATATTTATCGACAAATTTCACTACCTCTTTCTCAACTTTCAAGTCAACCTCGAATTTTGAAATCATGCTCGACTTCTCCTTGATTCCTTTATTCAATTATAACAACTTTCTAACTTTTATTGTACATTTTTACAATTTTCACTATAGCTAGCACAAAAAATCGTATATTTTATTATGGACTTTCGACTTCATACTTGGATTCTTCGATAAATCGGACAATGCTATCGATAGTATCTTCAAAAACATTCTTTTTCAAATCGTGGCTCCAAATCCTCATAATATTCCACCCTTTTTCCTCATAATACTCTCTATCTCTTTTATCCCTGGCTTTGTTCTTTTCAAATTTATTCTTCCAGAACTCTGTATTCGTCTTAGGTACACTCCCGTGGAGAGGACAAGCGTGCCAGTAACAGGAATCGATGAAAATGACGACTTTGTACTTCTTGATTGCTATATCAGGCGTCCCTCGCAGATTCTTTACATTCTTCCGGAACCGGTATCCTCTCGCCCACAGAGCTTTTGAAACCTGGTCTTCCAACTTCGACTTTCTTGTTATACGGCTCATCGTCTTTTTCCTGTCTTCTTTGCTCATGATATCTGCCACGGTACATCTCTCCCATCGTTGATCGGTTTATCCATCTATTAACCGTTTCTTGGAAACTTCACACCTGAACAAAAAAGTACGCAGAGGTATTTATAACCCCTGCGTTGATTTTCATTATTCATTTTTCAGAAGAGTTCCATCTGTTTCTGGTGGTTGAGTTCCTGTTCCTTCTCGTGTAGATTCATAATCTCTTTCCCCATTTTCTCAATCAACCCCACGACTAGAGCATTCCCCATACAGAAATATCTGGTGCGTTCCGGCATGGTCCCTGTCGCTGTCCATTTAGCAGGGAAGCCGTTCAGAAGTTCCGCTTCCAGAGGCGTAATGAAACGTATCTTGCCGGTATTCAAATCCTCTACCACGTGGGAGCTTCTGTTCTTCGTACCTTCACTCGTCAACATCGTACGGCTAGGGACATCCAATCTTTCAGGAAATGCCATGCCACCCTCCGTGTAATAATATTCATGTCCGGTGTTGGAGATACGTTTCTCTTTTTTAGGGCCTTTCTGATATGCCATCTCTTCATAATCGGAGCGACCTTTCTTGTTTTCGTTATCCGTCCTGAGATAATAACGCTCGTCCACTTCTCCTTGAATCCTATCAGCCTCTTCGAGAATTTCGCCTAAAGTGACGGGGGTCCCATCGAATTCTGGAAGTAGTTCTGCGCTATAGACTTCGTCCCCTATCATTATGCCGCTGTTTTTGTAAGCGAACGAGTAATGGTCGGATATTTCCACAAGATCCTTCGGAAGGGTGCCTTGCTGGTCAGGATGCTTGGCATTGTGTTCTTCCTGTACAGGAAATCTACGAGAGAAAAAACCTTTATTATGAACTATATTTTTCGGCTTATCACTTTTCAATTCTTCAGCTAGCTGTGTGGATTCATGGAATGCAAAAATGAAGACCCTTCTTCTACGTTGAGCGAATCCATAATCAGCGGCATTTATCATACGCCATTCGACAAAGTACCCTTCGTCCCGGAGACTGGCCAACATTACCGAGAAATCTCTTCCGCGCTGATTGGCAGGCGATTTCAACAAGCGATCGACGTTTTCAAGCAGAAGATATTTCGGTCTTCTCGACTCCACTATTTTCATAATCTGCCAGAACAGAACGCCTTTTTTCCCTTGTATCCCGCTTTCACCTGATAACGTCCTGGCGACGGAATAATCTTGGCAAGGGAATCCACCTACGAGAAGGTCATGTTCTGGTACCTCGTTCCAACTTTCTGCAATATCTCTATTCACATGCTCACCTGAATCAAAATTCTTCGTGTAACAATCGAATGCGTGCTGCGATTTTGTAGAGGGTTCCCATTGGTTCGCCCATACTGTGTCGAATCTATCGTCGGCTCTTTCGAGGCCGAGCCTGAAACCACCAACTCCCGCGAACAATTCTACCACTTTCATATACCGAACATCCTTTCGGTTTAATTTCTAACATTATATATTATAATGGAAGTACTTGTAAAGATCAAATCCACTGCTCTAAAGGAGTATTTTATCATGCCAGAGTATAATGAATCCAGTCCTACGTCCATCGAAGACTTCGGAAAAAGGATATCCGACAAAGCATTCCGTGATATCATCGTTGAAAGTCCCCATTTCATTTCTGAAGAGAAAGGTACATATGAGGTCCTTAAAAAGAACAAAGGTAACTTAGGCCAGTTGGTGGAGAAGTACCATTTCGGCTATGCCCCGAATTCTGATGCAGCACCCGATTTCGAAGAGGCCGGTGTCGAACTCAAAGTGACCCCCTATTACAGGAAGAAGAACGGCGGTTATTCTGCGAAAGAACGTTTAGTCCTCAATATAATCAATTACCATTCCATCGTAGAAGAGACTTTCGAAAAAAGTGCGTTCTGGAGAAAGAATTCACTCCTCCTCCTCGTACATTATTTCTATGAGAAAGAATTGGAGCAGCTCGATTATCAAATCAAAAATGTGCAACTGTTCCAGTTCCCGAAGAAAGATATCAAAATAATACGCGAAGACTGGGAGAGAATCAAATCGAAGGTAGTCGAAGGAAAAGCCCATGAACTATCCGAAAGGGATACGAACTATTTAAGTGCCTGCACGAAGGGTTCCACCAGTGAAAAAAGCATGAGGTCCCAGCCCTTTTCCGAAAAACCCGCGAAGCAACGCGCTTTTTCATTAAAGGGGTCCTACATGACCTTTATCCTCAACGATTATATCCTTAAGAAAAAAAGCACGTTCGACCCCTCCATCTATGAAGAGACTTCTGACCTTTCCCTTGAGGACCATATAATCGATAGATTCGAGAAATATTTTGGAAAGACTGAAAGAGAGCTCTTGGAAAATCTGGGTATCGACGATGAGAGAAAACCGAAGAACATCAAAGCATTGATTGCAGGAAGAATCTTCAACGAAAACCTCAATGATTTAGCGAAAGCCGAAGAAATACAGAAAGCTGATATAAAAGTGAAAACAATCAGAGTACAGAAAAACGGCAGAGTACGTGAATCAATGTCCTTTCCGAAATTCGACTATCTTGATCTAGTAGAACAGAAATGGGCCGAATCTGACTTAAGGAATATGTTCCTCGAAAAGAAATTCCTCTTCATCATATTTCAGGAGAAAGAGGATGGAGAATTTTTCCTAGAAGATGCGAAATTCTGGACCATCCCTGACTACGACTTGGAAGAACACGTACGTAAAGTATGGGAGGATACGGTAGAAATGATACGTACCGATGATACCGGCAATCTTCCAGCCAAAAGTGATAGCAATTATAAGGTTGCTCATGTACGTCCTCATGGCAGAGATAAAAAGGACACCCTTCCACTCCCTTCTGGGAGAGAAGAAGTGAAAAGGTGTTTTTGGTTAAATAACGACTATATACTTGAGCAAATAAACTAATAATAATTCTATGAACAGTAAATATAACAAATCCGTCTTTTTCAACTGTATATAAAGGTTTTAAGGCTCTCCTAACCTTTTTAATCGAAGAGCTTTAGAACTAGCAGTCCACTCTTCTTCAGCTGATTTAAACATGTAAATAGCTGGAACTTATCTCATTATATTTTTTCATATACTTTCTCAAACGCATCATTTTAAATAACCGTTATCTCTAATTTTTATCTAGATGGTATTATCTGGAGTCTTATCGTCACCATAATAGATGAAAGTATTTTTTTATTCATGTTTGCACACACAATGGATGGTTCTCCTATAGAATTTTCTAGTGCTAACCATATACCCTTCTCTCCTCTATTTCTAATCAACTGCATAAGTACCATCTGGACAAAGATCGAGGAATGGACAAAAACGGCACTCAAATCCAGGTTTTGCTTCCATCATAATGGCCATCTCCTCTTCAGGACGTTCAATTTCTCCTATGATTTTCTTTTTGTTCACCTTGACAGATCTATATATATCTTCCTTCTTCTTTTTTTTAAGTCCAGGAAATTGATAATTCTTTTTGGAGGGGGTATACCTTATACTTCTCTGTGCCATACTCTCTATCTGGAATCGTGTCCACTGAGGAAACAACCCCTCTACATATGTGATTACTTCTTCTTTGTTTTTCTTTGTACATTGCTTAACTGTATTAATGATTTCACTAAATAGAAATCGATGTATGAATTCATCTGAAAAAGTAGGATATTTATCTAATACATAACCGTAGTAAAATCTCCTTGGACACAATTGATACTCCGCAAGTATATCTTCATACTTCAATCCTTCCATTGCCTCATGAAAATTATCGTCTTCAAGCTTATATGTTTGGAAATCATATATATTGTAAGGTCCCTCTTCCCTTTCTTCTAATGTAGAAGAATTTTCATGGATATCCATATTCAAGTATTGGACATAAACGGTCGGTTGAAGATTTTCCCTATCCAAAAAGTTACGCATCCATGATAATTCCGACTTCTCATTGAAAGTAAATTCAAGCGAAATGAACATAAGATATCTAGAAATATCCTTGACTGATTTATTTCGGAGCTCATTCATTTCTAACTCTCGATGCCACTCACTCAAATTCGAATAAGTAATCTCCTGCAGAGGCCAAGGAGTGGCAAATTTCCCTAAGGGAAGGCCTTGTTCATCCAAACCAGTTAAATAGAAACTACGGTCAGAATCCTTGAAAGCTTCTCCGTCAACCTCAATAAAAGGCTTGATAAAGGTCTCTTCATCGTCTGATAACTTACCACTTAAATAAAACCGGATAGCTTCTCCTATGTCTTCATATAGAAATCTCTGAGAATCATCTATAATCGATAACTTGTGATTGATTTTTTCCACTAGCTCTTTTTCCGTTCTCTGAAGCTGCACTTTATTCTTCGCAGGATTATATTCATGCATTAAATTTGAGAGACGCTTGAAATGTTCATTGATATAAGAACCATCTTGAGACATATCAAATAGATTCTCAGCCATTTCCTTCAACAAAAGAATAAAAATATGCAGTTGTTTCACATCGTCTATGTTCAAGGATAAATAACCTATTTTCGAAAAAGGATCAATGGTACTCCCATGCACTCTATTATCGCCCTCGTTATGAAATAACGGCAAAATCGAATTGTACTGCTGTTCAAGATTATCTATACACTCTAACCATTCATCAATTTCGTGACACCGAGCGAAAAAAGGTAATAATTGATTGAGCTCATATGTGAACTGCTGCGCGTTCAAGCCCTTCTCCTTATCACTCAACCATCCTGAGGTGAAGCATGCCATCAATATCTCTTTATTCAATATCAATTTATCACCTTTACGCATTTCATGAATTTTCAAAATGAACTGCCCTACGGGGTAACTCAGAAAATTCCGCTTATCTGCAAACCTCTCTGGATAATATTGAATGAGAAGCTCATTCAATATATCAGCATTTGTGGCAACCAATTGGACATCTTCTTTTGTATCACTAGCTTCTTGACCGATGGGGTAATGGCTCATGATTACACTATGTAAAAAATCAAAGAATGAATCATAAGCAACAACTTTTTTCGTTTCTGACCTTTCTAGATGTTTTCCTTCTTCAAATGATTGCAAAAAATTCGCCCCTACTGTGTTGGGGTTGTCTGGTCGCTTCTGAATATTCCAATGGTCTGTCCAACCAAATCTTCTAGAAATAAACGACTTTGAAAAATCGAAAGTATTAGGAAAGCGATCATCATAGAATTGAAAGAAAATCAGCTCATACCCTGCTCTCTCTAGAAGTTTCAAAAATCTCTGCTGCTCTGGAGTGATGAAATAAAAACCATGTAATACTATTGTTTTTTGTGATTTATTAACTAAAGGGATTTCTTTGTCATTAATTTTATTTAAAATTTCATTTATCTTTTCTGTCCTATACTTCTTGGTAAGCGATTCTCTCATTTTACAATAGATGGGGGTTTCTTTTTCCATTTCCCCCCATAAATTCACAAAAAATTTTTCTTTGTTTTCCAGGTTATGATTCTTACTTTTCTCTACTCCTTTTAAACTGCTTGGCTCAACACCACTGAAAACTAAAAAACGTATAGTATCTAGTACTTCTTGAGCGTTATTCCTAAATGAACTTTTTATATTAACGTCTCCTGGAGTTTCAGTAATCAATCTGCATAGAATTAGATATTGTTCCATGATATTCTCTGGTTGATGCCACTTTTGAAAAAAACCACTCATTACTTGATGGATTGTGAAAATATGACTGAACTCATCTGATTGTTTACACTGATAACGAGTCTTAATACCTTCAGCCATATTTTTTGTTGCACATATATGAACGGCATCTTTGATACGATTATAACTTTCATGACTCCCCCATTGCTTAGGGTTGTAATAAGTTTCTACTTCAACTGTCATAAGGTATCACCTCAACTCCCGTTTCTTCGATAATTTCTGCCCATGTATTTTTTGCAGAACGATGAGGGGTGAATACGACTAACCTTTCTTTAACTCTAGTCATAGCCACGTACAAAAGCCTTGTTTCTTCTTTATAAGCTTCCTCTCTGTCCTCTTTCGAAAGTTCGTCATAATAGCTGTTTTGTGTTTTTAAATCTTTTATAAACCAAGCTGCTTTACGATTTAAATCATGGTTATCTTCATTTTCTTCTATATGGAAGGCAGTCATTTTAAAGTCAAAAGAATTGTTTGTTTTTGGAATAATCACTGTATGGTATTCAAGGCCTTTAGAACGGTGAACTGTGGTAATGTCAACCGTCTGTTCCGAGGTCTTAACCATTGGCTCGTTTTCAGTCCTGTTCGTACGCATTTGCAGAGTAATCCATTCATAGATATTGTATAGTGTAGCATTCATCATATCGAACTGAAGTTGTATAATATTCATCAAGTGGAATAGGTTCTTTTTATATTTCATTAGAAATTCATCTAATTCTTTTTGACTACTAAACTTATCATTATAATATTCTCTCAAATAACGGAACAATGATTTTTCTGAAATTATTTTTTGAATCACGGCCATTACAGGTAGCGTCTTCAGTTGATTGAAGTATTTGTTGAAATCGTCACCGATTTTACTGTGGATAAATGCAAGGATTTCTTCATCCCTTCCATTAAATTGTAACAAAAGCTTGTAAGGAATAGCGTATCTGAAATAAGGAGATTGTAAAGTGTTCAATACATGCTTAGCATCTCCAGGAAACATCAATCCATCTAATAAGCTTTTAAAATCTTTCACTGCTTGACTTGTATAGAAAGTTCCATCCAGGTTTTGAGACGTGCTTATTCCAGTAGAATCAAACCATTGCTTCACTTGTTTAGCCTGCTTGTTAGTACGAACGATTATAGAAATTTTTTTATTCTTTTTTTCAGGAAGATTCTTTACTAATCTCATTGAGTAACGAACAGCTTCAACCGTACCTCTTTTAGCCTGTTCATGATTAGCGCTATAGAACTTAAATTCACTGTTAGTTTTTTGACGCTTATTCATTCCTTCGAGTTCGTCGGAATAAGTCAGCCATCCTTTCTCCCCCCATACGACAAAAAGTTGATGTAAACGTTCTAAAATAGTAGAAGCAGTACGATAGTTTTGGTTTAGTTTTCTATGAAGAAAAGCAGACTCTTGTTCTCCTGTACCTTTTACTTTCTTATCTAACAAGTCAAACGACTTGTAATCCGCGCCCCGGAAGCGATAAATAGATTGTTTGATATCTCCTACTACAAAGATTTTATAATCCAGAAACTTAGACAGACTTGCTACAAGGTCAATTTGAACATTATCGCTGTCCTGAAATTCATCCATGAAAAGATACTTATCGTGTGTTAGTTGCTTCATTTTAATCCCATCATTACTGAACTCTTTCAATTTTCGAATCAAATCATTAGTTGATACAGCATTTTCAACTTTCTTCACTTCATCTAAGCGATTTTCACAGTGCCCTATTACATATTCAAACAGACTGTTCATTGAATCGTAACTTTCATCAATAGCATTTCCCCACGACAAACACTGCATTTCTTTTTTTGATAAACCTTTCTTTTCTACCTCATCCCAAAACTTTAATAGAATCGTCTCAAGTTTATAGTGCTCTAATTTACTCATATAAGAAGCGTTGGGATTTAACCTATAATGTTGATTAATCAGTTCACGGATAACTCTTTTCTTCTCATGGACAAAACTTCTTACTTTCACATTTTTTCCATATCCGATTTCGTGAGCCAAGGTAGTTAGTATATCCTTCGAAAAAGAATGTATAGTCTTGATTTCTACATCTTTTATTGCTTCAGCATATAATCCAAACTTAACTCTCCCGGTGATTTTAGATAAAGTAGTAAGCTTGCTTTGTAATCTCTTTTTCATTTCCTTAGTCGATTCATTCGTGAAGGTGATCATAATAATATCTTCTAAAGAAACACCCTTGGTTAACAAAAACATAATCCGATCAATCATGACATGCGTTTTTCCTGTACCTGCGCCAGCTGTTACCATCAATTTTTCATTATGTGGTGCATGAACAATGTCAAACTGTCCAAGGTTAAACATCCTAAAGTGCTCAGATATGAAAGGTGGAAGTGCTGATTCACCATCTTCTATTTCCAACACATAATCTAAAGGACATTCCCCTTCACTCGTAAAGCACTGCAATTGATATGAGTTTATAAATTCACATAAACTCAATTCCCATTCTTGATCTAATTCGAAATAAGTTAAAACAAATACTTTCACACCATGGCTCAGTTCTTCACAAATCTCTTCTTTTCTATCTTCGAAACTTAGCTTATCAGGGAATACATATAGTAAGGAATAACGTTCTGGAATAGCTATTGAAAAGTTCGATTCTAAGTCGAAGTACTGTTTCATCCTCCTCCATTGTTTATCACTCAATGGCTGATCAGCTTTAAAGACAAAGTATTCATGAATTCGTTCAATCCCTTTACTGTTCTCTAAATCATCTTTGAAAAGTACCGGGGGAATATTGATTTTTTTATGGAACCCTCTATTTTTCCATTCTTTTCGAGTGATATAAGGTAAGGCAATTACTGCTCTTTTTGAAAACCTACGGAATAAAAGTTGCTCATCTTCTAATTCGTTACTCAGAAAGTCCAATTGTGTGACAGCCTGTTTAAAGGGGTTGGCTTTATCAGTATAAAATCCAGCATTGAAGTGCCACTCCCCCCCATGAATCGTTTCAATCTGTTCTATACTGATTCCTTTCACTTCAATTACGGATAATCCGTGCTCTCTATCAACAGTTAATATATCGATTTCCTTAAATCCTTTAAATCCTTTTTTATGTAAAGGAAAATGCATAAAAGTATGACAATCACGGTTTCTTGCGTAATTTTGTATAGCGTTCCAAACTTTACGTTCAGCTTTATAACCAGACGGTTCTACCATTCTTTCATCGATAGTTTCCATTATGGAATTAGTATGAAGATTTAGTATTTCTTTTTCTGACACTTTGACATGTAAATCAGATAACTTTGTTAACTCCGACTTATCTATTTTGATGTTTATAGGTCTTTCGGCTTTGTTTTTAGACATAATCATTTCCATATGGGGGGTCATTCTTTTTCTTACTGCTCCCGAATCTCTAAATTCACGATTTAAATCATAAAGAACTTGCTGATTATATCCAAGTGCATCCAGATATTCCCATAACCTATCTTTAGGAATAATCATAGCTTCTACTTCCAAGATATCCTCAAATCGAATCTTTTTATTATCTATACTTTTATTCTTAGTAGACAACCACATAATATTATAGTGTGTAGTAGATAAGTCTTTATTTAAAAGCCATCCTAATCGAGCACTCCCCCGGACTAAAGATGACAGTTCAAATGTGAACGTTCGTAGATTTTTATTAGCATAATAAAAAGCACATTTGTCATCAATGAGCATAGTTTTTTTATCATTCTGCAGTGACACATCAATTCCTTTCATTTGCCTTTCAAAGTCATGCACCCTCACAAAATCCTCTCCAATGTAAGGGTACAGGTACTTATCTATGAATTTCGAAACCTCAGCTTCGACATTGATATCATCTTCAAAATTCGACTTCATTTTTTCACCTCAAATTATGTACAATTAAATATTTTATGAAGGGGAACACTCTGTATACTTAATATTCAATTCGATTAATAAGGTAATCACTCCAAAAGAGAGTCACAAATAATCCAAAAGAATCATACAATACTATTGTAACAAATTATAACAATTTTTTTACATATTAGCTATGAAGTACAGTAAATCTCTTGAAAGCTAAGAAAGACCATCCAAAACCGGATTACCTTCTCCCCTTCTATATATTTACTGCAATCCAGCTCGTCATTCTTACTCCGATTTTACCCACAGTCCCCTTCATACTCAGACGCTTCACGTAAGAAGTTACATAATTATAAATCAGCGGCTACCGTTCTGGATAAAGCGGCTTACTCCTTAGCATTTGTTGCATAAAAATTACGAACCACAGCCGCTAATATATACAACACTAGCACCTGCTTTGTGGTGCTCGAACCGTTATACCATTTTCCAAATACGTAGTAAGGAATCTCCATGTTCAAGAGTTTCGCCCCTTGAGAATAAAAGTTATTCGTAATGCTAATAATGGTGCTCCTTACTTCCTTCAGATAAGTGAAATGGGGCGTCGTGAAGCTGATTTCTCAAAAAATACTTATAAAAAAGATGCCCTATGCTGCTCTTCAGCATAAAGACATCTTCGGCAAAGCGTCATCGTAAAAGTTCAACGTAATCCGCTCTCTTACTCTTCTTCGAAATAATGCTTGTAAAACCCGCCCATTCTTTCTGAATCGTCGATAATGAAGTAAAATTCCTCACTCTCGTTCTTTACATCGTAGATTTTCCCTGGAGTGAGCACATTATCCACTACGAATTTCTCGGCATTGTTGTGTACGCATTTGATACGTTTCACCGTCGCATTGTTTTCCCACGTTTTATGGATCATCCGGATTCCTCCTCTTTTTTCTTACATGATACGTGGTCCGTACTATTATTGTCCATTATGTAGAAGAAAAAGCTCAGCTTTTTCTTCAGGGAATGAATACCCGTTATCTGAATAAATAAAGATAGTCCCCGTACCCCTGCTCTTTCATTTCGCTTTTAGGAATGAACGTAAGTGCCGCGGAATTGATGCAGTACCTTAGACCGCCCTGATCCTTAGGACCGTCCTCGAATACGTGACCGAGATGGGAGTCCGCTCCGGAGCTGCGCACTTCCGTACGGATCATACCGTGGGTCTGATCGACTTCTTCTTCGACCTGCTGTTTTTCCATAGGTTTGGTAAAACTGGGCCATCCGCATCCGGCATCGTATTTATCTGTGGAAGAAAACAACGGTTCTCCGGATACGACATCTACGTATATGCCGTCTTCTTCGTGATCGTGATATTCATTCTGGAACGGCCGTTCCGTTGCATTTTCCTGGGTCACTTTGTACTGGATATCCGTCAGGCTGTTTTTCAGATCCTCTTTGTTCTTGTCAAGTTTCCAATGATCTTTGATAAATTTCGCCCTCCCTGAACCTTTTTTGTACATTTTATAGTGGAACCTGTTTTTCTTGTAGTAGTCCTGGTGTTCCTTTTCAGCTTCGTAAAACTTACTGGCCGGCAGTATGGGAGTTACGATAGGATTGCGGAATTTTCCGGAAGCTTCGAGCTCTCTCTTACTTTCTTCAGCGAGCTGCTTCTGTTCTTCATCGTGATAGTAGATCGCTGTCGTATAGGAAAACCCGCGATCGGCGAATTGACCTTTATCGTCGGTAGAATCGATCTGTGTCCAGAAAATATCAAGCAGTCGGCGATACGGGAAAATCTCAGGGTCATAAACGATTTCTACGGCTTCCCTATGTCCTGTGTCCGTCGTCACTACCTGCATGTAGGTCGGGTTTTCCACGTCCCCTCCCGTGTAGCCTGAGGTGATGGAATGGATACCGGGCCTTTCGTCAAAAGGCTCTACCATACACCAGAAGCATCCGCCTGCGAATGTTGCTGTCTTCAGTTGCTGTGCCAAATGAACCCCTCCATACTAATTCGTTCCAATTATATTGTTTCTGAATTAACGAAAAATATCAATTTTCGTGCTTACTGCAATGATGGCCGGTTATTTCAGGAAAGTTTCCAGTTCACGGGAGAACGCCCCTTTTCCTCGAGGAACGCATTAGCCCGGCTGAACGGTCTGCTTCCGAAAAAACCTTTGTGCGCGGCGAAGGGACTCGGATGAGAACTTTCGATTACGAAATGCTTCTCCCTGTCCACTCCGTCCGCTTTCTGACGGGCGGCTCTCCCCCACAGGAAAAACACGACCGGTGTCTCCCGCTCATTTAAAACTTCAATCACTTTATCCGTGAACTGCTCCCACCCTTTCCCCTGATGGGAATGAGCCTCCCCGCGGCGGACGGTGAGAACGTTATTCATCAGTAATACTCCCTCTTCCGCCCATGGAAGAAGGGTTCCTCCGAAAGGCGCCGGTACCCCTATATCTTCCTGAAGCTCTTTGAATATATTCCGGAGTGACGGCGGGATGGTGACACCGGGTCTCACCGAGAAACTGTAGCCGTGCGCCTGCCCCGGGCCATGATAGGGATCCTGGCCAAGAATGACCACTTTTGTATCTTCATACCCGGTAGTCTGCAGCGCGTTGAATATATCGTGCATCGGAGGATATATTTCTTTCTTTCCGTATTCTTCTTTCAGAAAAGACCGCAGCTGCCGGTAGTAAGGCTTCTCCTGTTCCGGCTGCAGAAGCGGATTCCAGTCGTTATTCAAATCGATCACTGTTGCTCCCCCCTGTCCACTTATTAAAAATCAGGCACATCTGTCTGTTCAGTTGACCGAATACAGGGAGACCAGCCGGTAATGACAGATAGTCCTGCCGTCTTTCAACGTCAGCTGCTCAATATTGGCCGTTCCGATCTGGTCCGATTTCAGATGACGTCTCACTTCCAGATGTTCATGCATCGGAAACAGCTGATACCCGTCGAACGTCACTTCAAACAGATTATCATCCGGATTTAGTCTTTTTTCTTTTCCTTCGGTAATAAGCACCCATCCCATTGAAAAGGGAGTAGCCATATGAATTCCTCCTCAGCTATATTTGATCGTGACACTGGACCCGCTGCCCGTAGCATTGACCTGCATCTGTACGGGTATTTCCTCTTTCAGCTGCGGGACGTGTGAAATGATTCCTAACAGACGATTCCCGTCCTGCAGTGATTTTAGACATTCGATCGCCTGCTGCAGGGAAATATCATCGAGAGTCCCGAAACCTTCGTCGATGAACAGCGTATTCAACTGTACACCTCCGGCATGGGACTGGACGACATCCGCCATACCGAGAGCAAGACTTAAAGCGGCTTTGAACCCTTCGCCTCCGGACAGGGTACGTACCGATCTTTCGAGTCCCGTGTACTGATCCATCACTTCAAGGTCCAGTCCGCTTTGAGCTCCCCTTTTGGCGATTTCTTCGCTCCGTTTCAACTGATAGCGGTAGTCGGTCATCACCTGGAGCCGCTGATTCGCCTGAAGCAGGATTTCATCGAGATACGAAGCGAGTACATATCTCTCGAGAGAAAGCCGGAGCGAATTGTCTCCGTTCGTAACACGGGCAAGGTCTCCCACCTCATAGAACAACTGCTCGTTCGTCCCCTGCTCCTTCAGGAGGTCATTAAGTTCCCGCAGGGATTTCTCATTGTGCTTTCTTTCATAACCCTTCTGAGTGAGTCTTTCCTGAATGTTGTTCATTTCCTCCGTAATCTCCTGTATTTCCTGTGCGAGGGAGTCGGTGGGGATATACGCTGTTTCTTCACCGATTTTTTCGTCGAGTTCTTTCAGACGGCTTTCGATGAATTTTTTTCTGTTTTCATAGTCCTGGATTTCTTTTTTTGCAGCTTCCACTTCACCGGGAGTTATTTTACTCTCTTTGTAGTCTTCCAGACTTGAAAAGGAAGTCTTTTCAAACATTTGTCTAAACTCTTCTTCGTTGGCTCTTACTGTTTTTTCCGCTTTCTCATACGTCTCTCTATGCTGTTTCAATGTCCCCTCAAGGCCGCTGCGTTTTTCGGCAAGACGGGACAGTTCATCATCGATCCGCTGCTTCTCTTCCGTCATTTTCTCGTGCCGGGCGCTGATGTCTTCATATATCCGCTCCAGCGTATCAGTCGTCAGTTCCTCGACATTTCCGAACTGAGACAGGGAACGATAAAATTCTTTCAGTTCTGCTTCCACCTCGTAAATCTCTTTTTGTACGGCATCATACTGAGCTTTCAGAGTTTCGTATCGCTCCCTTTTCTCTTCCAGCGATCTCTGGACTTCTCTGTGCGTGCGTTCCGTCTCATCCCTTTCTTTTCTTTCCGCATCAAGCTTCTCTGTTTCTGTCTGCAACGTGTGCAGGCTGCGGTTCACTTCTTTGATCTGTTCTTCCAGGTTTCCGGCGACATCATCCGCCGGTGTTGCTTCCACTTCATAACCGTTCGCTTCCAGTTCCTGCTTCTTCGATTCTTCATCCGCTTTTACCCGGAACACCTTCTCCTGCAGCTGCTCTTCCTGTTTTTTCAACTGCTTCACGGCTTCTTCCGCTGCTTCTATCTCCTCTTTATCCACAGCCTCTTCCGGACGCGCAGGCGACGGGTGATGATCGGAGCCGCACACCGGACAGGAGTCGCCGGGGGCGAGTTCAAGCATCAGAAGATAAGCCTGGTGTTCTTTCTGCGAGGAAGTCAAACGTGTCCATTCTTTTTCTTTATTGATCCTTTCCTCTCTTTTCTCCCGGAAAAAGGCTTCATGTCTTTCCCGTTCCTTCTGCTCTTCCGCCCATTTTGCCGCGAGGCCATACATCCGGTTCAGTTTTTCTTTTTCGTATTCCTGCCGGTCGGTCTTCCCTTTCCAGTCGAAGTACTTCTGATCTATACCCTGAAATTGCACCAGACTGTCCGAAAGGGCTTTCTCCTTCTGCCTGCAGCGTGTGCCATCTTCCTTTTGTTGTTGAAGTTCTTTCCTCAGCTCTTCTTTCTTTCGCTTTTTCGCGTCTGCATTTTTTTCTTTGTCTTTTATTTCAGGAAACCGTTCCCTGTCTTCCTCGAGACGGTCCAATTTCCGTTTCAGCTGCAGACGTTCTTCTTCTTTCCCCTCAAAATCTTTCCGCTCCTGCTGCTTTCTTTCCTGCTGCTGCACCACTTTCTCATAATCTGCTTTCGTCTCATTCCTCTGGCGCTCCAGGTCCTTGAGGTCATGTTCGGCTACTCTCACCTGTTTGTCGTAAATTTCGAGCTTATCTGCTTCTTCTCCCTTCGCGGCCATGGTCTTTTTCTTCTCGATTTCCTGCTTATGAGACTGTATCTCTTCCTGTCTCTTCGCGTAATCTTCCCGATCTTTCAGCAGGTCATTGTGCTGTTCGATTTTCTTAAGCTTCTCTTCTATATCGTTTTTCACTTTTTCCCGGGCTGCTTTACGTTCCCCGATCCGGGCAATCAGCTCATTCTTCCCGTCAATATCTTGCCGGATATAGTACATGGCATCAGCAGGATTTTCGGGCAGATCTTTTTCTTCATCGAAATAAAGGTGTGACACGATGTCTTTCGCTTTTTCCCTCGACTTCTTAATTTCCCCCTCCAGGCCCGCTCTCTTCTGTTTAAGTCTTTCCGTGACGTCCATATACAGGCTGGTGTCGAAAATTTTACGCAGCACTTCTTCCCGTTCCCGGCTGTTTTCGGAGATAAGTTTGCGGAACTCTCCCTGAGGAATCATCATCATCTTGCGGAACTGCTCGTAATTCAATCCGAGCATATCCTCGACAAGCTGATCCACCTCCCTCACTTTCGAAGCCAGAAGCTGACGCTCTCCTTCCGGATCGAAATACAGTTCAGCTCTGGCCGGCTCTTCTTTCGTTCCTTCTCCCCTTTGTTTCGCCACTACCTGTTTCGGGGATCTTTCAAGCGCATACGTCTTGTTGTTTATACGGAATGTAAAAGAGACAAATGTCTTTTCTTCGGGCCGGGACAGCTGGCTTCGTAAGGTTTCCTGGTCGCGGTCGCTGCCGCTGGCCTTTCCGTACAGAGCAAAACAGATGGCGTCGAATATTGTCGTCTTTCCTGCACCTGTCGGACCGGTGATAAGAAATATGGGATACTGTTTCAGTCTCTCAAAAGAAATAGTCTGCCTGTTTTTATACGGTCCGAAGGCCTGCAGGGTCAACTCCATGATTTCCATGCTTATACCTTCCTTTCCGACTGTCTGATATCTTCGATGATCTGCTGAAGAATTTCCTGTTTCTCACCGCTGAGCTCTTCGTCTTTCACCAGTTCAAAATACTCGCTCATCACCTCTATCGGAGCTTTGTTCCGCTTCTCTCTCACTCTTTCTATATCTTCTTCCCGGAAAGATCCGGTGATTCCTTTTCGTTCCAGATGAAGGACGTTTGGATAGACCGTTTTCAACTGACCGACGGGGTCAAGTATTTCTCCGTCATCAAGCAGTCGTATATTCAGGTAATTATCGCGGTTCACAGTCGCATCCCCTTTCATCAGATCGCTGAAATAGCCTTCCACTGTTTCGAGGTCCTTCTCAGGGGCAAGAGGAATCTGCCGGGTGCTCGTCTCCCCCGGTGTGATATCTGCTACAGTGAGTGATTTATTGTGCGTCACTTCCGAGAAGGAGTATTTGAACGGAGAACCGCTGTAACGGATGTGCGGAGAACCTACGCGCTGAGGCTGGTGGAGGTGGCCGAGAGCCACATAGGAGAAATCGTGAAACAGTTCCGCCTCCACATATGGAGTCCCGCCCATCATCGTCAGTCTCTCTTCGGAATCGCTCTCCATGCCGCCCTGTATGAAAGCGTGGCCTACGAGCACGTGGCGCTCGTTCATGTCGAATCTCTCCCGGATGTCTTCGACGATCGCCTCATAAGCCTCCTGGTGAGTCTTAATCTCCTTCTCCCTGAAAACTGCCTGCGCTTCCGCAGGTTCTATGTACGGGATCAGGTGGAAATATACGGGACCCTCTTCATCGAGAAGTACGACAGGCTCCCGGTTTTCTTTCAGTTCCGTATGCAAGTGGACTCCTCCGAGTTCAAACAGGGACGTCCCGAACGCAAGGCGTTCACTGCTGTCATGGTTACCGGAAATCATAAGAACCGGTATATTCAGCTTCCGCAGGTGAAGCAGCGTATCGTTCAGCACTTTCACCGCTTCTTTAGGCGGGATGGCCCGGTCGTACAGATCTCCTGCAATAATGACGGCATCCGGCTGTTCTTCTTCACATATTTTCAGAAACTGTTGAATAACTTCGTTCTGGTCTTCGGTCAGATGCTGTTTGTAAATGATTTTTCCTAAATGCCAGTCGGCAGTATGGATGATTTTCATTTGTTCTCCTACCTTTCTTCTTCCAGATAAGAATCGTACAAATGGTCAAAAGCAGCGAGCGCCCCCGGAAAAGGGCTGTGATACTCCAAATATGCACTGAGTTCATCATAGGTAGCGGACTGTTTCGGAAAGCTGTGCTCATGAAACATCCAGTCAGCCAGCTTCTTTTCGGGTCCCTCATTTAAATCACCCCGGAACCTCATCATATAATGATAAAATGAACGCTTCATATACAATTCCTCCCCACACTATCGTATTACTGTTTTATCATGCTTTTCCCTCCGTTACAAAAAAGAACGCCGACCGGGGGTCAGCGTCTAATCTTCATCCAGGTATTCCCGCTGTCGTTTCATCCGCTTCCGGAAAACGATCCGGGAAAGGATGATACTGATTTCATACAGCAGAATCAGCGGTACAGCCACCACCAGTTGCAGGATAAAGTCAGGCGGAGACAGAATCGTGCCCATGATGACAAGTATGAGATAAGCATACTTCCTGATTTTGATGAGAAACTGGGGGTTCACTATGCCGAGACTCGTCAGAAACATCAGAATAAGGGGGATTTCAAAAAACACGGCGAACGGTACAGTGACCCGGAAAAGAAACTTAAAGTACCTTTCCACTGTATAAATTTCCGTGAACATGCCGTCATTCAGATCGAGAAGAAACGGCATGATAAATTTGATGAATATAAAATACCCGAATACCAGCCCTGCAATAAACAGAATAAAGATAAAGGGTATGTACATGAGTGATACACGTTTCTCCACTTTTGTAAGTGCCGGCCTGATAAACAGCCACAGCTGAAACGAAAACATCGGCAGCGTAGCTGCGATCGCAATAATGGATGCAATTGTAAATACGATCCATATGATTTCACCCGGGCTCGTCATATGAAGCTCGAATGATACGTCATTTAAAAAATAAGCCTGTATAGGTCGATGATAAAGAAAGCCCACGACGAAAAATGCTATAAACGTCACCAGCGTCAGGATAATTCTTTTTCGTAACTCGCCTAAATGTTCTACATAATTCATCTCCTGATCGGCCAATGTTCACCCTCCCTGTCGAAATGAAACAAAAAAGTAGATGTAAGGATATCCCTTACATCTACGCATCTCCTTACTTGTTCTCTTTGTCCGAGGATTTCTTCGAATCGTCGGACATAATATCACCGGTGGCGTTCTTGAACTCTTTCAGCGTCGTTCCGAAAGCTTTACCGATCTCCGGCAGTTTCGAAGGTCCGAAAATAACCAACGCTATAACCAAAATTAAAATTAAACCTGGTACCCCTATAGATGCCACGTGGCTTCACCTCTTTAATATACATATTGGTTCCAGCCGTGTGATTTTAAACCTGACCGGGAACCCTGATGAACATAAGTTCGTTTCGTTCATCATATCACGGAAATCGCTTTATGTCTCTACTGATTTATTATTTCCTGTCATAAATACAGAAAAAATAGTCGTACGGATTCTTCTCATCCCGCATTCCTTTTTCTTTGTCCGTAAGTTCCCACCTCGACCAGTCAATCTCCGGAAAATAGGTGTCCCCTTGGAAAGAATGATCGATATGCGTGACATACATCCGGTCGACATCCTCAAGCATCGATTCGAACAGCACCGTCCCGCCGATCACGAACCATTCTTTTTCTGGATCTCCGGAAGTAATAGCCCGTATTTCGTCCACGGAATGGACTACGGTGCAGTCGCCTGCTTCGTAGTTTTCATCTTTTGTAATGATGATATGTTCCCGTTTCGGGAGAGGGCCGTCGAGAGATTCGAACGTCTTCCTGCCCATGATAATGGTAGAATGCATCGTTTTCGTCTTAAAGAACTTGAAGTCATTAGGAATATGCCAGGGAAGATCATTATCTTTCCCTATAAGTCTGTTGTTATCCATTGCAAAAATAAACGAAATCATGTTTTCCCTCCTATACTGCTACAGGTGCTTTGATGCCCGGGTGAGGATGGTAACCTTCAATCCCCACGTCCTCGATGGACAAATCAAATATAGACTTTTCAGGGGCGTAAATATTCAGCTCAGGGAGCGGCCCGGGATCTCTGGACAGCTGCTTCTCTATTTGTTCAAAGTGATTATGGTATAGGTGTGCATCCCCGAGAGTATGCACGAATTCCCCAAGCTCCAGCCCGCATTCGTTCGCAATCAGATGCGTCAGAAGAGCGTAACTTGCAATGTTGAAAGGTACGCCAAGGAACGTATCCCCGCTCCTCTGATACAACTGACAGGACAACTCCCCATTCTGCACGTAAAACTGGAACATCGTGTGACAGGGAGGCAGAGCCATGTTTCCCGGCACATCTTCAGGGTCCCAGGCTGTTACGATATGTCTCCTGGAATCAGGATTCGTTTTAATGGAATGGATCACTTCTTTCAGCTGGTCGATCACATTGCCGTCCGATGTCCTCCAGGCCCTCCACTGTTTTCCGTACACATTACCAAGGTCCCCGAATTCCCGGGCGAAATCATCGTCTTCAAGAATTCTCTGCTTGAATCTGTCCATTTCTTTTTCGAAGTCTTCGGCAAAACTTTCGTCGGAAAGCCGCCTCCGGCCGAAATCGCTCATGTCCGGACCGTCGTACTTACTGCTGGACACCCAATTTTCAAACGCCCATTCATTCCAGATGTTATTGTTATTTTCGAGAAGGAACCTTATGTTGGTGTCCCCCTTTATAAACCACAGCAATTCGCTCCAGATCAGCCGAAACGGAACCTTTTTAGTGGTAAGAAGTGGAAAACCTTCCTTCAGATCGAATCTCATCTGATATCCGAATACAGAACGTGTACCCGTTCCTGTCCTGTCTCCTTTATCCTTACCGTTATGTAATATATGTCTGCAGAGATCCAGGTATGCCTGTTCATTCATTCTTCATCGCCTCCTTCATAAATAGAGCAGTACATTGAAATCATTATTCTCCGCCCCCGCCTCCTTCAAGGATACAGGCTTTTCACTATTTGCGAAAGGTTTTAGAATCATTCTCCCGGATGACGTCCGCCCGGGAGTCGACTCCCCCGCCGATACTCAGAATAGACCGAGCTGACGCGGGTTCAGTCCTTCGTACGATACTCCCAAATGCCCCATCATTTCCTTAGCATTTGCAGCGGCATCGTGCCCTGAGTTGTTATTGAAGAGCATAGTGATGGAGTTCGACTCCTTTAGAAGTTTCTCGATGGAAGGGACCCAGTTTTTCAGTTCTTCCTCATTATAATTATAAAGAAAGCGGACGGCTCTCCAGTCTTTGTGTCCGTTTTTTTCCCATCCGTGTACGTTGCGCCCGTGCAGCCTTATTAAAGTCTTATCCTTATTCGTCGCCCGAACGACAGCCGGAACCGATCCTTCCCCCGCCTGAGGCTCATCGCATACCGTATGGATAAATCCTTCTTCTTCCAGAAACGAAAGCGTCCTCTCCCGGTATGCTTCCCTGTACCAACTCTGATTCCGGAATTCGATGGCTACGGGATAGTCCTTGAGCCACTCCCTGATCTGCCTCATTTTCTGAATGTTTTCCTTCTTCACATCGAACCAGGGCGGGAACTGGAATAATAAAGCATTCAGTTTTCCTGCTTTCACGACCGGTTCGATCGATTCCTTATAAGCCTCCATCAGCTCGTGAAGTTCCTGTTTCGACCTTTTTTCCCGGTCGTGTCCTGTCAGCCCCCTGAAAGCTTTGATTACAAAAGAGAAATTCCGCGGAGTATCCTTCACCCATTTTTCGTAGTAGGTCTGTTTTTGAATAGCATAGAAAGCTGTGTCCACTTCCACCACAGGAAAATGAGACGCATACGCCTGCAGTTTTTCATGGGACCGTACAGACTCTTCATACAAAGATGGATGATCGCTCCATCCTGTGAGTCCAATATTGATGTTCATCGTTGTCACCTCCCGGAATATAATCTATTATAATATTTCTTAATAAGAATTTGAAATTTTTTCGAACACTTCCTTGACTAATATTGATAATTACGATATATTATTAAGTAAGCAAATAAGATGTTTGGAATCATAAAACAAAGGTAACTCCTAATGAGAAGTGCTTATGCTTTTGTATTCCGCACTTTTGTTAGGACGTTTTGTTATGTTCCGCATCATATTTGTAATATCACGTGTTACGTGCAAGATCTAGGAGGATTTAATTATGCAAAACGGTACAGTAAAATGGTTTAACGCAGAAAAAGGTTATGGCTTCATTCAGGTAGAGGAAGGTAACGACGTATTCGTACACTTCTCCGCTATCCAAGAAGAAGGTTTCAAGTCTCTTGAAGAAGGTCAAGAAGTCACTTTCGAAATCGTAGAAGGCGACCGTGGCCCACAAGCGGCTAACGTTGTTAAACAATAAATTAAATGTCCCAAAAGCAACAGCATTGAGCTGTTGCTTTTTTGTTTGGATTTATACTGTCTTTTTGAGTCTGGTAAGTCGTCCCGGTCTGTCTTCGTTTATACAAGACAGTTCGAGACGGCTTTTTTTATCTGATTTCAGAGGGTTCCCCTTTTATTAATATATTGCAACCTTACTCCGTTCTGCGTATAATGTTACTTTGTCAGGCTTTCGCGGTTCGCAAACTCCCGCGTTACCAAAACTAAGGAGGAAAAGTATTATGACGAATGAACTATTATGGATTATCTTCGCCCTGGTCAATTTCAGTATGCTTCTGGTGATCTACCGGATTTTCGGTAAATACGGCCTGTTCGTATGGATCGGTATGGCTACTGTTGTTGCAAATATTCAGGTAGTGAAGACAGTTGAATTGTTCGGATTGACTGCCACCCTCGGTAATATTATTTATGGGACAGCTTTTCTCGCGACAGACATTCTGAATGAAAAATACGGAAAAGAATCTGCAAAAAAAGCAGTGTGGCTCGGATTCTCCGCACTAATCACCATGACTATCATGATGCAGTTTTCGCTCCGGTTCATACCGGCTGAAAGTGACATTGCCCAGTCCGGTCTTGAAACACTGTTCGGCATCGTTCCGCAGATTGCCATCGGCAGTCTCCTTGCCTACATCGTGAGCCAGTATTTCGACGTCTGGCTGTATGCTCTGTTAAAAAGATTCTTCCCGAAAGATCGTCAGCTTTGGATCCGGAACAACGGTTCGACGATGATCAGCCAGCTGCTCGACACTGCCGTATTCTGCGGTATAGCCTTTTACGGTCTGTATCCATTTGACGTCTGGCTTGAGATTTTCTGGACCACTTATTTCATCAAGTTCATCGTGTCACTGCTGGATACGCCTTTTCTATATGCAGCAAAATCCTTTTCATTCAAGGAGTGACGATTGTGATAGAAATTTACACAGACGCTGCGACAAAAGGAAACCCCGGTGTCAGTTACTCCGGGGTTTATATAAAAAACAACCAGGATAAAGTGTACCGTACTTCGTACCTCGGTACACTTTCAAATCATGAAGCGGAATTTGCAAGTGCCTGTTTCGCACTCGGGATTTGCAAGGACCTTTATCCGGGAGAAATCATTTCTTTGAGAACGGATTCTAAAATAGTTGTCGAAACATTCGAGACCGGCCGATGTAAAAACAAAGATTTTCAACCCTACCATGAACAATTGCTAAGGCTGGCCGAACAGTTCTCTTTTGTATTTATGAAGTGGATTCCGGAAAAAGAAAATAAAACGGCAGACCGACTGGCTAAAGAAGCGCTTCAAACTCATTTATATGAGTAACAACACAGATTTTACAGATCTATTTTTATTTTTTCTTTCGGAGTTGCTACTAAGTATTAATAAGAATCATTAAAAGAGAAGTTTAAAAAAACCCGCTTTCTGTGCACTCAGAAAGCGGGTTTTACAATTATTTTTTTCCGAAGAACTGGTAGTAATTCGTTTCTATAAAGCCGTTGAACAATTTTCTCTTCTTCGTAGCTTCCGTACCGTATACCTTTTCGAACTGAGAATGGGCGGTAAGTATATAAACACTCCACGTCGGGAAGTCTTTCATAGTCCCGCCGAGCTGGCGATACGTTTTCTCAACCTCTTTCCTGTCCCCTATCCTTTCGCCATACGGCGGGTTTGAAATGAGATAACCGCCTTTCTCTTCGGGTTTGAAGTCCCTTGCCTGCATCTGTTTAAAAGGGATCAGTTCTCCGAGCCCCGCTTCCATAGCGTTGGCTTTTGATATTTCTATCATCTTCGGATCGATATCCATCCCCTGTATATTGACGGGCTGATCATACTGCGCTTTGTCTTCAGCCTCTTCAAAAGCCGCATCCCAGTACTTGTCACTGACGAACGACCAGTTTTCGGAAGCGAATTCCCGGTTGAACCCGGGAGCGATGTTCTGCCCGATAAGTGCCGCTTCTATCGGTATCGTACCGGAGCCGCAGAAGAGATCGACGAAAGGGGCATCCCCCCTCCAGTTCGTCACCTGTATGAGCGCGGCAGCCAGCGTTTCTTTTAAAGGGGCCTCTCCCTGACCTACACGATAGCCCCGCTTATGGAGACCGGAACCCGAGGTGTCCAGTGTGAGCCACGCCTCGTCTTTATTGATATCCACTTCCACACGATAAAATGCCCCCGTCTCCTCCAGCCTGTCCGCGATACCGTACTTCTGCTTCATACGTTCTACAATCGCCTTTTTCACGATAGCCTGACAGTCAGGGACGCTGTATAATTTCGATTTTTTGGATTTTCCAATGACCGGAAACTCTCCATCTTCCGAGATGAACTGTTCCCATGGAAGAGCTTTCGTATTTTCGAACAGTTCGTCGAAACTGTAGGCGTTGAACTTACCGACGAGAAGCTTCACCCGGTCGGCGGAACGGAGCCATAAGTTCACTCTCGGTATATCGGAAGGGCGGGCTTCAAAGACAGCGCGGCTGTTCTCCACCTTCACGTTTTCATACCCGAGATCCCTCAGTTCCTGCCCGACGATCCCTTCAAGTCCCATCGCGGCTGTAGCTATAAGCGTAATTTTATCCATCAATATCACATCCTTATATTAAAAATAAATAGTTTCCATGCGACCTTCACCCGGTGGCTGAATTGCTGTCTTAAAGAAAAAACCTCCATTACGGTAATCCTACCATAAAGGAGGTGACATATCTTATGTATGACCGGGAGATGCCTGGTAAGCCATGTTCTGTACCTTTGTACTGCCGGCGGTGGTCAAACCTCGTACTCCGGTGGTAATCATCTATCTGCCGGCGATGCCGGCCTCTTTCTCCGTTTCATTCCTTCGAAAGAGTGCCCCTACCTAAGTTTGGGTTGCTCGCTCGAGGGGTTTACCTCGTTCCACCCGAAGTATTTCTACTTCGGCTCCGTCACTGTGGCACTTTCAAGATAGTCAGACCATATCCCATCCGGGACACAGGTCTTTTCTCTGCCGTTAGTGCTTGGCACTACCCAGACTTATGATTTCGTCTGGCACGAACACTACAAGCAATCTCAGCTTGTGCGAGCATGGACTTTCCTCTGCCATCGGCAGCGATTACCTCAGCATCTCCCATGTTGCGAAAGTTCATTTTATCAGATTCCCGGACAATTGTCATCGAACAATTTATTCCTGATCATCCTGATATTCACGAGAACCGAATACTTCCTTCTCCAGGTTGGACAGACGTTTCAAAATATCGTAGTTCACCTGGTTGCCGGACTTCATCGATCTCGTTTCCCTTTTCTCGGGCTGGACCGGATCCTTCGAAAGGGACCGATTCTTCTTAAGGCGGTCATTTTCTTCTTTTAAATCCTTGATCATTTGCTCGTACTGTTCATAATCCTGGATAACCAGGTCGAGGTATTCATCCACTTCTTCCTGATTATAACCTCTCATCGACGTTTTGAAATCTTTTTCAAGTATTTCTTTTCCTGTCAAATGAAACCGATCTTCCGTCATTCCATTCACCTCTTATCCTGCGAGTACTTATATTCTTTCAAAACTGGGTGCGTCTGTCAATCGGGATTTCCTCCTTCAAACAGTTCTGGGCTCGTCCATTCCAGTTCTTCTACGGTATCCTGAAGATCCTCCGGGGTGATCCGCTCTATTTCATACCCTTCGGCAAAACGAGCCATTTCCAGAAAGAATTTGGGAGTCCCGGGAGTCTCTTCATCATAAAGAACAAGCGCCCTGTCAGAATGCTCGATCAGAAAACGATCTTTCGCTTTAAACTGAAAAGCACCCTGATAGCCGCCTTTGTAGACCGGCTTATAAAAATCCGCATCTTCTTTTATTTCCTGAAAAGCCATCTGGATATCTTCGGGCCAGCGCTCTTCCACACCTTCAAAAGGAGGAAGAACCGCCAGGGACACATCATAGTCTTCTTTCAACGCCAGCACGACCTGGGCCGTCCAGAATTCTACACCCGGCTGACAGGAGACGAGGACCCACTCTCCTCCGTCCTCGAGAAAAGCGACGAGTCTTTTCCGGATAGCCTCTTTTATAAACAGCACCCGTCTGTCCTCCCCCTGGAAGATTCCCATTTCGTGAGACTTATAACCTGTTACGACCAGGCGTCTGTCCAATTCGGCTCCACCTCCCTCTTCCTTCCTGATTCATCACCTGTAAATCTGTTTGCGGTTGTTTTTCAATGAAAACCCACTAAAACTATTATAGCTTTAGTGGGCCGGAGTGAAAACTGTTCATTTGTTAAGATCTTCCGGAGTGAAAGAAAAAGGCAGAAGTTCTTCCATCGTCATCGATTTGATCTGCCCCTTCACATTAGTCGTGTGTATCACTGTGTCGGAATCGAAGAACTCACTCATCACCTGTCTGCAGGAGCCGCACGGAGGTACCGGGCGATCTGTGTCTGCAGTGACTGCCAGCGTCTCGAAATCATAGTGGCCGTCTGCTACAGCTTTGAAAATAGCCACCCGTTCAGCACAGCAGCTCGTCGGATAAGCGGCATTTTCAATATTCACTCCTTCGTATACCTCACCGCTTTTCGTAAGCACTGCGGCTCCCACCGGAAATTCGGAATAGGGTACGTACGCTCTCTTCCGTATATCTATCGCTTTCTGGATTAATTCGTCTCTCGTTACCATCATATCCCCTCCTCTGTTAGGGATATTCATTATATAAAACACCCGTCCTTTTGTAAAGCGTTTGCATTCGACCTTCAGAGATTGTCCAGCACCATGTCCAATACGTAGTGGGAAGACTGATGAAGATCTTTGTACCTGTTCTTATCCACGTCAAGATAATAAGAATGAAGAATAAGCATTTCTATGTTTTCATGCGTCGATTTGATCTGATTCGGGTGTACGGTTACGTCTCTTTCCTTTACAAACGGTTCCACTTCTTCGTACCAGTCCTGGACCAGCTCGAAATAAGGTGCTGTTTCATTTTTCACCTTTTCAAAAAATTCGTGATCCGTCCGGTCCACCGGGCCGGTGTGTGAAGTGTATCGCTCGTGCAGCTCGTCCAGAGATTCTTTAAGCGTACGGGTTCTTTTTTGCAGACTCATCCATACCCTCCTTTTCCCCATCAAGAGTAGCATGATTTGTGTAACTGGTAAATCCTTCTCCCGTACAGGGCCTGCTTTTTGTTCACAAAGATGTAACTTTATCACCTCTCGGCCCCTCCCTCACATTTCCCAGTGCTTTGGAACTGTTCTTTCGGACCTGTTCACACCCCTCTCCCTCCCTTTTCCTGTTCTTACAGCAATAAAATGTATTTCCTTGAAAAAAATACTGCTGTATCCGTATTCATGGAAGGATTTATATTTGTCGTTTGGGGATGAAGCACGTATAATAAAGTGAGAATTCCAGGAGGAGGATATGATGATGCGATATCCGAACGGAAGTAAAAAGAGGGTATCCCGTGCCAACACCGCTCCTGCCTCCTCAGCTGATAAATACAGCAACAGGGGCATGACGCTTGAAGAGGACTTGAACGCAGCCAATATATACTACCTTTCCAGGAATATAGCAAGCATCCATAAAAAACCTACACCCGTGCAGATCGTTAACGTCGATTACCCGAAGAGGAGCGCCGCTGTGATCAAAGAAGCTTATTTTAAACAGGCATCGACTACGGATTACAACGGGGTTTATAAAGGATATCACGTGGATTTCGAGGCGAAAGAAACGAGAAACAAGACATCTTTCCCTTTGAGTAACATCCACGCCCATCAGATTGCTCACATGGAACAGGTGATCTACCAGCGCGGTCTGTCCTTTATCATTATCCGTTTTGCACCACTGGAGGAAACCTATCTTATGGAAAGTGAATATATCATTGAATACTGGAATAACCAGGAACGCGGAGGACGAAAATCGATCCCTTATCAGACGGTCAAGGATAAAGCGTATATGATACCTTTTCACTTTCAGGCAAGACTGGACTATTTGAAAGCTGTAGACATGGTTTTGGAGAAATTGGAGGAAAATTGAATGGCTAATAACTACAACTCACGAAAAGAACGACGCCAGCAGTTGAACAGACGAAAAGCGAAGAATAAGAAGAGTAAGTTCGCGGGTTCGTCCAAAATCAAAAAGATTATCGCTATTATATTAATTGCAGGAGTGATCATAGGACTCGGAGTAACTGCCCTGTTCGCCTACTATGCTTCGAACGCTCCGGAGCTTAAGGCATCCGAACTTCAGGCCCCTTTTTCTTCAAAGGTTTACGACATGGACGACGACTTCGTTCTCAATATAGGAGGGGAAGAACGACGGACGAGAGTCAATTATGAAGATCTTCCGGAAACATACGTAAATTCCGTGCTTGCGACGGAAGACGTCCGCTTTTTCGAGCACAGCGGTATCGACCTTCGCCGTATACTCGCCGCTATATGGGCAAACATCACAGAGGGTTTCGGATCGGAAGGGGCGAGTACCATCACCCAGCAGGTAATTAAACAGTCCCTCCTCACCTCCGATAAAACGCTGGAGAGGAAAGTACAGGAACAATATCTGGCACTGAAACTCGACCGTGAATACGAAAAGGAAAGAATTTTCGAAATGTATGTCAATAAGATATATTTCGGGCAGGGTGCCTACGGCGTTGCCGAGGCTGCCAAAACTTATTTCAATAAGTCGGACCTGAGCGAACTGACTCTGGCAGAGTCTGCATTACTTGCCGGTCTTCCTCAGCGTCCAAGCGGCTACGACCCTTATGAGAATCCTGAACTTGCCAAAGACAGAATGAGTACTGTCCTTCACTTAATGGTAAGTCACGGCAAGATTTCCGAAGAGGAAGCAGAAAAGGCGCGCCAGACCGATATTTCTTCGATGCTTGCCGAACAGACAGAAAAAACGAAGAAATATCAGGCTTTTGTCGACCAGGTCCAGAAAGAAGTCGAAAGCAAAATGGAAGATGTGAACATTTTCAAAGACGGACTTAAAATTTACACTACCCTGGATCCTGAAGCTCAGCAGCTGACCCAGAAAGCGATGAACGGGGAAGGGCCTGTAAGCTGGCCGACCGATTCCCTTCAAAGTGCCGTATCTGTCGTTGACACCCAAACCGGTGCGATCCGTGCCATAGGTGGCGGAAGAAACTACGTATCCGGCGGCCTGAATTTTGCCACCGACGACCCGAGACAGGCAGGTTCGACGATGAAACCGATCGCGGCGTATGGTCCGGTCATAGAACATGAAAAATGGTCGACGTATCATCAGCTGAAAGATGAGGAGACGGATTTCAACGGGTACTCCCCTTCCAACTTCGATGATGAATACCGCGGCTGGATGTCTATACGTGAAGCGCTCGCCCAGTCTATCAACATCCCTGCGGTAAAAGCACTAGATGCTGTAGGACCGAGCCGTGCCAGTGATTTTGCCAATAAGCTCGGTATCTCCTTCGGTGAGGGCCCTATGGAGCTTGGTGATGCTCTCGGGACCCAGGAAGTAACGCCTATTCAGATGTCCGGGGCTTATGCCGCCTTCGGTAATGAAGGAGTCTATAATGAGCCGTATACTGTAAGGAAAGTGGAAACACCTGATAACGGTACCGTAGATCTTACACCTGAACCGGTCTCCGCCATGAAAGATTATACAGCGTACATGGTCACCTCCATGCTGAAAACTGCCGTGGAAAGTGGAACCGGTACAGCTGCTAAAGTTCCGGGCCTCCCTATGGCCGGTAAAACGGGTACTACGAACAAAGAAGTGGACGCCTGGTTCAACGGCTATACGACAGACTACTCTATTTCCGTCTGGACCGGGAATCAGGACAGAAGCTCTATAGAAAATGAAAGTGGTAAAGATGTTCCGAAACAGATGTTCCGCCATCTTATGGGAGAACTGTCCGAAGATAAAGACACGGAAGACTTCAAGCAGCCGGACAGTGTCGTGGAAGTAGGAGTGGAAGAAGGTTCCAGGCCGGCAAAACTGCCGAGTTCCTACACTCCCTCCTCCGAAATCGTGACGGAACTGTTCCATGTAGACAATCAGCCCTCAGATGTATCAGCCCAGTATCAGCAGATGGACCCGGTCAGCGGTCTGTCTGCTTCTTATGACAAGGATTCGGACAGTATCGATGTAACGTGGTCTTATCCGGAAAGCGCCGATTTCTATATTACGGCGACCGGGGGCAACTCAACCTCGACCGGGGATACAAGCTATGAAATAAGCTCCCCGGAGCCGGGTAAGACCTACGACATCTCTGTAACGGTCCTCGGGGACGGTTCTTCTTCCGACAGTGATTCAAAGAACACTTCCGTACAGGTTCCGGAACAGGAAAGTGAACCTGCTGAAGAATCTACTGAAGACGAACAAAGCAGCGAAGATGAAGAAAACAGCAGTGAGGAAGAAAACAGCGAAGATGAAGAAAACAGCAGTGAGGAAGAAAACGAAGATTCAGGCAGCACCGGAAATAACGAAGACAATAATACGAATGAAGACTCCGGAAACGAGAGCGATGCCGGAGAAGAGAACGAAGATTCCGGTTCCGGAAATGAAGGGACCGACAATGAAAACAACGGCTCCGAAAACGGCGGATCGGACAGCCAGAACAACGATGCCGATAGTCCGAATAATGAGTCGGACAGCCAGAATAACGACTCCGGAAATAGCGAATCGGACAGTCAAAATAATGGTTCCGGAAATCAGAATAATGAGTCAGACGGCCAAAATAACGAAGCCCCGGAAGAAGACAGCAGTTCCGGGGCTCAAAATAACAATTCGGAAAGTGAAGGAAACGGATCAGACAGCCAGAATAACAGCTCTTCCGAAGGTAACAACAGCTCTTCTCAAAACGAAAGCGGTAATTCAGACTCTCCGGAAGAAGGAAATTCCGGAACAGATTCACCATCCGATAACAGTTCTGATGAACAGTACAACGGTTCCTCCGAAGAAGGAAACAGCGATTCCGGTCAGGAAAGTAATCAAAACTCCGATTCTTCAGGCGAAGGCTCCGGTGCAGACGCTGGTAACGGAAGTTCAGACAGTGCTCCCGCTTCCCAGGAAGACTCAGGCAACTCGGAACAGGATCCCGCCCCTTCCTCAAGTAACAATTCCGGCGGTTCTTCAGAAGGAGAAAGCAGCGATTCCGGTCAGGAAAGTAATCAAAACTCCGGCTCTTCAGGCGAAGGTTCCGGTGCAGACGCTGGTAACGGAAGCAGCTCCAATTCTTCGGAACAGAGCAGCGAGACGGAGACACCGGCTACTGGTTCAGATAATGAAGAAAGTAATGGATCTTCCGGCTCCTACAACAGCTCATCCGAGAGAAATACCGAATCATCTCCGGAACAGAATAGCGGTTCAGACGCCCAGGAAGAAAGCTCCGACCCGGCATCGGGCACAGGTGATTCAAATGAACGTTCCTCGAATGCCGACAGTGAAACTCCGGATACCTCTCAAGAGAACTCTGAATCCCCGGATGAAAATTCCAATCCATCAGAGTCCGACAGTAATTCGGATAACCAGACGACCACCCCCTCTGAAACAGAAGAAAGTTCAACTCAGAAAAACAGCGACCGTCGCGAAGACAATGACTCCACTGATTAAAAACCCACTGAATATACATCCCGTCGCACGACGTGACAATACCTCCATGCGTCAATTTTTACACCATATAAAATTTGTTTGTATATGCTTTTCAGCCAGGTCATTTACTGAAAACAAAAATGAGTACCGGCGCTTTTCACAAGCACCGGTACTCATTTTTTCTGTTTCATTCTTTTTTGCCCTTCCCGGCACAGCGAAAGAAGCGGACACTCCTCACACCGGGGATTTTTTGCTCGGCAGTGGTACCTTCCGAAAAAAATGAGTCGATGATGTGTAGCACTCCACTCTTCTTTCGGCACCTTTTTCATCAGAGTCTTCTCCACCTGTAACACTGAATCTTTCCAGCGGCAGATGCCTAATCGTTTCGAGACTCGCTCCACATGAGTATCCACTGCGATCGCAGGTTCCCCAAAAGCGACCGAAGCTACCACATTTGCAGTTTTCCTGCCTACCCCTGCCAGGGACTCCAGCGACTCTTTACTTTCCGGTACTTCTCCATCGAAACGTTCCAGAAGCGTCGCCGCCATCTTCTTAAGATTTTTCGCCTTGCTTCTGTAGAGACCGATCGATTTAATATCTTTTTCCAACTCTTCTGTCTCAACAGCAGCTATATCCTCCGGACTTTTGTATTTCCTGAAAAGATCCGGTGTCACTTTGTTCACAAGATTATCAGTAGCCTGAGCCGATAAAATCACGGCCACCAGCAGTTCAAAGGCGTTCGAATGGGACAACTCGCAGTCTGCATCCGGGTACATTTCCTCCAGTATATCCAGGCAATATCGTATCTGTTTTAAAGTAAGCATTTCTTCTCCTTTACTCTTCTTCCAGCCAATTGTAGTACAGGGACTTGTCCCGTTTTGAATTTGATGGCGAAAAGTTCGGTTTCTGACCGTTTCTAAACTGTTTCCCGTGATTCTGGGCCTGTTTTATCGTCCGGATACCCTTCCGATCCCATTCCGACAGAATACGGTCAATGTACTTGAAATTCATTTTTCCCATCAGAACAGCTTCCCGTAACGCAGCTTTTATCAGATTTTCTTTATAGTTCTCCTCATCAAGCCAGATATTAATCGTTTCTATTTCGAACGGGGATAAAGGCCTTCCGAATTCCTTCTCAAATAGTGGAAACAGCGACTCTTTCATATCTGACGAAGATTCTTTCTTCGCCTGCTGTTTCTGGAATAGTAATACGAAAAGAGGTTCAAGGGAGTATGTTTCCTGAATGATTCCTTCAGGTCCTTTTTCATGTAGTATTTCGACTATTCCTTTTTGTATCAAGGAGCGAAGCAGATTGGAACATTCCTCTTCAGACACAGTCAAATATTCGGCTATTTCCTCCGGAGTAGGAAAATTCACTCCTTCCTGCTTGAAACGGAATAGCTGAAGTACGATTGCCAGTTCTGTTTCATTCATCCCCAAGGCTTTATACCCGGTAACCAATTGTTGCGGGAGGGTCAGCTGAGTCTGCAGTATATATTCGTAAGGTTGGTTCTTGGTCATGATGATCCCTCTCTTTAAAAGTACTAAACCTCCATCTTTCGTTTCTCCTGCTGTCGGAGACACCCTTCTCATTCAAGTGAAATATCAGGCACCGGTAATTCCCGATGCCTGACAGCCACTGCACAATTATGGATATAAACGGTTCAACAGACGAGGGAACGGTATCGTTTCCCTCACATGTTCGACTCCGGCTATCCAGGCGACCGTTCTTTCCAGTCCCAGTCCAAAACCGGAATGCGGTACGCTACCGTACTGACGAAGCTGCAGGTACCACTGATAAGCATCGCCGGTAAGATTGTGTTCTTCATAACGCTGTTTCATCAGCTCCAGATCGTCAATGCGCTGGGAACCGCCGATGATTTCACCGTATCCTTCCGGAGCAATAAGATCTGCACATAAGGCCACGTCCGCACGTTCCGGATCCGGTTTCATATAGAAAGCTTTGATCTCAGTCGGAAAGTGGGTAATGAAGACCGGTTTCTCATAACTGTCCGCAATCGCTGTTTCATGCGGAGCACCGAAGTCATCGCCCCAATCAATGTCCGTGAATCCTTTATCCTTCAGCAGTTGGATAGCATCATCATAAGTAATCCGCGGAAAAGGCGCCTCGATCTTCTGGAGGGAAGTCAGGTCCCTTTCCAGAACCTCAAGCTCCATTTTACAATTCCGCAGTACGGATTGTGCGATGTACGAGACATATTCCTCCTGTACTTCCAGGCTGTCCTCGTGATCCATGAACGCCATCTCGGGTTCAATCATCCAGAACTCTATCAAATGCCGGCGTGTTTTCGACTTCTCCGCACGGAATGTAGGTCCAAAACTGAATACCTTATTGAAAGCCATGGCAGCCGCTTCCAGGTAAAGCTGGCCACTCTGAGATAGATAAGCTTCCTCATCAAAATATTTCGTATGGAACAGTTCTGTCGTCCCCTCTGCAGAAGAACCCGTCAAGATCGGTGGATCGATTTTGACATAACCGTTATCATTGAAAAACTCATAAGTTGCCCGGATGATTTCATTTCTCACCTTCATCACGGCATGCTGTTTTTTGGAGCGAAGCCACAGGTGACGATGGTCCATCAGGAATTCCGTACCGTGTTCTTTCGGCGTGATGGGATAGTCCTCCGCTTCCTGAATGATGGAGAAATCGCTTATCTGCAGTTCAAATCCAAGCGGAGACCGCTTGTCTTCCACTACCGTGCCCGTAACGTATAACGACGTTTCCTGTGACAGAGTTTTTGCTTTATTGAACTTATCTTCCCCTAGATCATTCTTTCCTACTACTCCCTGAATGAATCCTGTGCCGTCACGGAGTTGCAGAAACGCTATTTTACCGCTTGAACGCTTATTATGGATCCAGGCACCAATAGTAACTTCCTCGTTTAAATGTCTGGATACGTTTTGAATTGTAGTTTTAGCCATAACTGAATGTCCCTTCCCTACTTATGATGTGTCTTTAGAAATTTTTCTATTCTGTCTGCCGCTTTATTCAGGTTATCCATGGAAGTCGCATACGACAGTCGTACGTTATTTTCGGAACCGAAACCCGACCCGGGTACGAGAGCCACCTTCTCTTCCTCAAGGAGCGCTTCCACGAATGCATCTACGTCCCGGAAGCCGCAATTGGAAGCAGCTTCTTTGACGTTCGGAAATAAGTAGAAGGCTCCCTTCGGTTTTTCGCAACTGATGCCGGGAAGGTTTACGAGTCTTTCATAAAAAACGTCCAGACGTTCCCTGAAAGCGTCTCTCATTTTCATTACCTCGTCTTCACCGCCGGAATAGGCTGCCAGAGCAGCATGCTGGGCTATGGATGTTGGGTTCGAGGTTGAATGTGAAGCCAGACTTGTCATAGCTTTAATGATCTCCCCGGGTCCTGCTGCGTAACCGATTCTCCATCCGGTCATGGAGTGGGATTTGGATACCCCATTGATCACTATCGTACGTCCATACAAGTCATCCGACAACTGCGCCATGGAAACGTGAGGGTCCTCGGTATATACCAGTTTCTCATAAATTTCATCGGAGACGACGAGAAGATCTTTTTCCCGCACTACTTCTCCGAGTTTTTCCAGTTCTTCCCTTGTGTACATCATACCTGTAGGGTTGCTCGGGGAATTGATGATAACAGCTTTAGTTCTGGAAGTGACGGCATCTCTGAGCTGGTCGGGAGTGATTTTAAATTCGTTCTCCTCACCTGCTTTCACGAACACCGGTTTTCCACCCGCAAGCTTCACCTGTTCCGGATAGCTGACCCAGTATGGTGCCGGGATGACTACTTCATCTCCAGGATTAAGAAGTACCTGAAATAAAGTGAAAAGAGCGTGTTTTGCCCCCGTCGTTACAATTATCTGGTTTTCATTGTACTCGAGTTCCTGATCTTTTTTCAATTTGTCGGCTACCGCTTTTCTGAGTTCCGGAATCCCTCCGGAGGGGGTGTACTTCGTCAGCCCTTCATCCATGGCCTGTTTGGCCGCCTTAAGTATATACTCCGGCGTATTGAAATCAGGTTCTCCCGCCCCGAGACCTATCACGTCGTGTCCTTCCTGTTTCAAAGCTTTCGCTTTAGCCGTAATAGCCAGTGTGCTGGAAGGTGTCAACGTCTGTACTCTGTTTGCTAATTCCATAATCATACCCCTTTTCTACTCATTTTTTTTAAAAGCGAATCTCTGAAACTCTTCCCCGGTCTCTCCATTGAAATAAGCAAGACCATATCTTCCTTCCTGATCGGTAAAAGTGACCTCCCAGGAGGGGGTACCGTCTTTGTAAGCAGGCTGGATATGAGTAAATGTACAGTTACGGCAACTGTCCTCCCACCTGTTCACAATTTCTTCTCTCGGTACAAAATCTTCCCGATCTATCCGGTCAGCTATGGTGCCGCTTTTTTTGTTTACATAATAGATCATATCTTTATCGTTGCTCGTAGTAAAGAGTATCTCAAACGGCGCAGAGCTGTTGAAAGTATAATTTGCCATGACTTTTACATCCCCTGCCTTCTCCTGCACGGTTTTCAGTGCAGTGTCCGCTCCCTCGGTACGTCTCTCTTCAAGTATGTTATAGACACTGATATACAGTATCATCAAACCGAGGAGTATTGCTGCAAGAACTCCGGCAATCCACCACAGATGTTTACCCTTCATAAAATTTTATCACCGCTGTTCCGGACTCTTTCAGAGAAAGACCGATTATAATATTATTTTTCTTAAATTTCTTATTCAGATAATCGATAACTTTATACAGGTCCTCATTATAAACCGTTTCGATTCTTGCTACGAGGGTCTGTTTATTCATGATGTCCTTCCCCCTCCCCCGCTGTGGACCCGCGTCTGCTGTCCAATATCTTATTCCCCCGGTTCGGCGCCGGGTGTCGGAAGATAATCGTCGAACTTCTCCAACAGCTCTCTGGATTCGACTTCATGCACTCTTGTAACAGGCAACGCTTCTATGAAATAACGCCCGTAGTTCGCTTCAAGTATCCGCTTATCGAGAATGACCAGCAGGCCTCTGTCGTTTTCACTGCGGATAAGACGTCCCACTCCCTGTTTGAACCGGATAACCGCTTTCGGAAGGGTCAGATCCATAAACGGGTTCTCCCCTTCACGGCTCCAGAGCATCTCTTCCTTCTGCTGACCGGGGTGAGCAGGAGGATCGAAAGGCAGTCTCACCATCACGAGACAACTAAGATCTTCTCCGGGAATGTCCACTCCTTCCCAAAAAGTGTTCGTTCCAAGAAGTATAGAGGAATCAAGCGCCTGAAAATCCTTTTTAAGCCGGTCTCTGCTGCCACTCGTAATCCCCTGGGCGATCAGCTGATAACGGGAGGATTCCTGAAATTCCCTGAGCAGATAATAAACGCTTTTTAACATAGAGTAGGAAGTGAATAAAACGAGCATTCTGCCGTTCGTTTTCAAAGCCAGGGAAAAAATCATTTCACTGATGGCATAAAGGAACCCGTTTCCCTTCTTCTTAATGGAAGGTATATCAGTAGGGACGACCACCTTCATCTGGTGTTCGTAATCGTAGGGAGAAGGGATGATTTCTTCCTTTTCCACCGACTCCATACCAAGCTGTTTTTTCACAAATTGAAACGATCCCCGGGCCGCGAGAGTAGCACTTGTGAATATGATACTGTCCTTTTTGGTGTGCAGCCGTTCCGACAAAACGTGCGTATGCATATGGCTTTCACTTTCCAGCGTCAGCGTCCCCTGGGGATGTTTAAGATCGAATTCCGCCCATACCGGATTCTCCGTGTTTTTAAGGAAGATAGAATCGATCTCTTCAGTCAGTTCCTTATAGTATCCGATCTGATAATCAAGACGGGTAATAAGAATGACAAGATCCGGGTTCTCATGGGTCTGTAATTGCATAAGCAGCTCATTCATCAGTGTTTCTGTCCCCCGGATCAGCTGATTCAATTCTTTCAATAAACGCTCACACATATCAGAGATGATTCTCAAAAACTTTCCGGATCCGAGATTGTAAAAGTCGAAAATCACTTTGCCGGTATCCGATGAAACCGCAGGACGGTTCTTCACGGCATAAGAAGAAAAATACGAAGACAGCTCTGCCCACTCAGATTTGGCATTATCAATATGAACAGTGCAATATTTTAAAAGTTCCTGCTTTTTTTCTTTGTTCATCGTCACATTCTGATAGTAGGACGGTTCGAAAATTTCTTTCCACTGGGAGAACAGCTGCTGCACGGACGGATAGTACAGACGTGAGCCGAAGTATTTAGCTGCCACGCTGTTTAAATGATGCGCTTCATCAATAATAGCATATCGGCACGAAGGAATAAATTCCTCTTCTTTCAGGAGATCATAACAGAACAGAGCATGCGTCGTTACGATAATATCGGCGTATGCGGCTTTCTCATAAGCTTTGTGATAATAGGAATAGTTTCCCATGGACAGCGCAATTTCTTTTCCTTTCTGATCTGCCGACACTTTGCGCCAGAATTTATAACCGTTGGAAGGCATCTGAATTTCCTCGATATCACCTGTTTCGGTTTCGAGCACCCATACGAGCAGCATCGCTTTCGTCAGTACATCGTCATAGTTATGGAGCGTCCCATATTCAAGTTCATACCGGAAATGGGCGAGGCTTAAATAATGCTCGCTCCCTTTCAGGGTGGCAAAGGTGAAAGGGACCGGACTGATCCTTGAAAGGAGCGGTAATTCTTTTTGAGCAAGCTGGGACTGGAGCGTATTTGTATGGGTGGAAATCAGTACCGGTTCCTTTTTTTCGACAGCTGTATGTACAGCGGCTGTTACATAGGCCATCGATTTTCCTATACCGGCACCGGCTTCTATAAAAGCGGATTCCTTCTCATGCAAAGACTGATGGATCGATTCGGCCATTTTCTTCTGTTCTTTCCGGGAACGGTATGACTTTATAATACTGTCAAGGCCCTCCGGCTCTTCAAAAAGAAACTGTAGCCACTCTTCCCATGCGGGAGCAAGACGTTTCCCTCGGTAATCCTTCTCCTGGGAGGACAGTTTAAGTACAGGAACGCCTTCCCACAGTTCATATTTATCATCGGCAGGACCGCTCCCCTCATACCTTCTTGCAGTCAGAAGATCTTCGAGTATGAGAGTTACATCACTTTTGAAAGCCGCTGAAAGCTTCAGCAGGTACAGAAGCGTCTTTTCCGGCAGACTTTTCATTTTAGCTTGAAGTACTTTCCACAGTTCCGCGGTCACACGTGCATCCGAAATGGCGCGGTGGGGTTGATCATGCGACAATTCAAGGGACTCCGAAAGTTCCGACAGTTTATGACCGGAAGCTTTGGGCATTAATACTCTCGAAAGCTCCACCGTGTCGATTACCTTCGCGGAAATCTGATCTTCTCCGAGCTGAGCCAGAGCATCGTTTATGAAAGTGAGATCGAAATCAATATTATGTGCTATTACGTAGTCCTGACGAAGAAGTCTCTTCAAATCGGGAACGATTTCCGAGAAGAGCGGGGCATCCATAACATGATCATCCGTAATTCCGGTCAGATTACTGATAAACGGTGGAATTTCAGCTTCAGGGTATATAAAAGTCGAAAATTCCTCTGTTACCTTATCGCTCTCCATTACTACTATTCCTATTTCTATGATTTTATCTCCGCGACCCGAAGAATTGCCGGTGGTCTCCAGGTCAATAATCGCATAGGTACTCACGTTTACCACTTCTTTCCGGAAAAACTTAATAGTGTTTATTCCACAATATTTCAGCTGAATAAAGACGCTCTCTTTTTCCTGATTCATCTGTTACCGACAGCGCTCCGTCAGCTTCTATCTTATCAATTCTCGCAAGCCACGGCTCTTTCCACGTAGACACCTGCACCCACTCTCCCACTTTATAACCGATAGTTGAGAAGTCATTTTCAAAACAGGTGAACCCCTCTTCTATAAACCGCTCATATTCCTGTTCAAATTCATGAAGCACAGCAACAGCCACTTCGCCTATCGAAGTCTTTTTACCGGTTTCTCTTTGAATAGAAGTAGCTTTCTCCCGGAGATTTTCCGGAAGGTCTTCCTCCCTCTGGTTGATATTCACCCCGAGACCGAGAACGATATATTCGACGAAATCCTGTTCAGCTCTCATTTCAGTCAGAATACCACTTACTTTTCTGTCTCCTATCATAACATCATTCGGCCATTTGATCGTAGCACTGATACCAAAATTCCGTAGCGCTTTCACCAGGGCCGAAGCAGCCACGATCGTAACCTGGGGAGCTCGCTGCGGGGAAAATGAAGGTCTCAGCAGCAGACTCATCCAGACTCCGCTTCCCTTCGGAGAATCCCATGCCCTTTTGCGTCTCCCTTTCCCGGCTGTCTGTTCATCCGCTAATACGACAGTGCCATGAGGTTTCCCTTCTTTCGCTAAAGTATGTATCTTTTCCTGAGTGGAGGTGACTTCTTTAAAGTGAAACAGGGGATGGCCGATTTCTTCAGTAGTAAGAGCAGATTGAACGAAGGAAGGAGGCATGTCGTCTGCTTCGTCTTTCAGCCTGTATCCCTTTTTCTTAACAGCCTCGAAAGTAAACCCCTCTTTTTCCAGTTCTTTGATATTCTTCCATATAGCTGTTCTCGAGACGTTGAGCTCCCCGGCCAGCTTCTGACCTGATAAATACCCTCCACTTTCCTTCAACAGGCTTATCAGCCTTGTCTTTGTCGATCCAGTTCTATTATCCATTTTATCAACTCATCCTTCTCGTTTACACAATTTCCTTCCACCACACTCTGCACCAGAGCATTTAAATATTCGCCGATCCACTTTCCTTTCTTTCGTTCCGGGAACAGCTGCAGCAGTTCTTCCGTATCAAGATGGAGCTCCGACCGGGAATGGATCGGAAGCGACCGGTATCGTTCGACCGGGTCCGTCTCCAATTCATATCCCAGACTTCTCATTACGTTTACCCAGCTGCCCAAGTCGGCTTCCCCAAGAGTGTAAAGCAGATAATTCCCAAGCCCCCGCTCTTTATACATCTGAACCGCTCCGGAAATATTCTGGGCCTTCTTCTTCGTACGGTTTGAAAGTTTCCACTTCCTGCCCCAATCTTCTGCTGGTACCCCGGGGATCTGCTGATGGTAAAAACTGAGCATTTCGCTCCAATCCCGCAATCTTACCAAGGGGAACCGCCCGGCCGCATCCGTGTGGGCACAGAATACCGGAAGGTGTGCAAACACCCCCGTCCCGGCGAGATAATTCAACCCTTTACGATACCACGGGCCTGCAACCGTCTTTTCGAACTCCGCAGCTAATCTTTCCACGGACAGGTGCTGCAGCAAAGAGCTTTTTTCTTTTATCACTTCCAGCACGGAAGGACTGACTGTAAACCCGAGTTGGGAGGAAAACCGGAGAGCCCTCATCATTCGTAACGGGTCTTCTTCAAAACGATTCGAGGGGCTTCCCACCGTCTCGATCTGCTTTTCACTGATCGCTTTCTCCCCGGAGAAAGGATCGATCAGCCGGCCTCCGGAAGTCATAGCCATCGCATTCATAGTGAAATCCCTGCGTGACAGATCCTGTTCTATCGATGAAACGAAATACACCTGACTCGGGTGTCTGTAATCTTCGTAGTCCTCTTCCATTCTGTAAGTCGTCACTTCGAATGAAAGGGACCTTTGTCTTACAATTACGGTGCCATGCTCTATTCCGACAGGGATGACTTTATCGAATATGTTTATGATCTCTTTGGGGCGAAGGGAGGTTGCTATGTCTACATCTTTTACTTCCTGTCCCAGAAGGAAGTCTCTTACGCAGCCTCCCACCATAAAAGCTTCCCCCCCATGATCTTCAATGGCGGAAATCACTTCTATGGCCGGACCAAACAACGCGTGCTGTTTAAAGTTCACTGTGCAACACCTGCTCATACAGTTTTTCGTACTGTTTAACGATTTTCTCTGCCGAAAACTTCTCACTTACCGCCCGGACGGCGTTTTCGGAAAACGAGCGACTGAGCTGAGCATCTTTCAGTATCCGAAGCGCTTTTTCCTTCACCTGTTCTATGTCCTGAACCTCTACGATATAGCCATCCACGCCATCGTCTATGACTTCGGGAATTCCTCCTATGTTCGTTCCTATGCAGGGAACTCCGCATGCCATAGCTTCAAGCAATACGAGACCGAAGCTCTCCTTCTCGCTTAACAAAAGCTTTACATCCGCAATCGATAAAAGCTCCTGTACACGTTCCTGTTTACCCACAAACAGTACTTTCTCTTCTATGCCGAGCTGCTCCACCAGGTTATACACCTTGTTGAATTCGGGACCGTCTCCGACCAGAACAAGTTTTGCAGTCACTTCCTGCTGTATCAGATGAAAAGAGCGGACTACGTCTTCCACCCGTTTCACCTTACGGAAATTAGAGACGTGGATAACGACCTTTTCGTCTTCCCCAATGTTAAACTGCTGTTTCAGGTTGCGCGAGTCTACGTGTTGGTATTCCCGCTCGTCCACGAAATTATGGACGACGTGCATGTCTTTTTCCGTATCCAGCATTCTTCTCGTCTGATCCACAAGACTGTTGGAAACGGCTGTTACCGCATCCGACTTCTCGATCCCGAATTTGATCAACTGTTTCAGGTTATCGTCAATGCCGAGTACGGTGATATCTGTTCCGTGAAGCGTAGTAATAACTTTAAGATCCAGTTCGCTGCACATCTGCTTAGCCAGAATAGCACATACTGCATGAGGCATAGCATAATGGACGTGCAGCAGATCGAGTTCCTCCCGTTTCGCTACCTCCGCCATTTTGTTGGCAAGAGCGAGATCGTAAGGGGGATGCTGGAAGACCGGATAGTTGTTCACTTCCACTTCATGGAAATAGATGTTCGGATATATTTTGTTCAACCGGAAAGGGATCTGCGTCGTTATAAAATGGACTTCGTGCCCCTTTTCAGCAAGGAACTTCCCGAGTTCCGTCGCCAATACCCCGGACCCGCCCACGGTCGGGTAACACGTAATACCTATTTTGGACATTTACGTCACCTTCAATTTCATTTAGACTCTTTCTTTATTTGCCGGTAATCAAGGTCGCCTCTGCTTATACCATGAACGAGCATTTCGGCTCCTGCCATGTTAGTGGAGAGAGGGATCTGGTGAACATCACACAGACGCAAAAGCGCACTGATGTCCGGCTCATGGGGCTGGGCAGTCAGTGGGTCCCGGAAGAAAATTACAACGTCCATCACTTCCTCTGCAATTTTTGCACCGATCTGCTGATCACCTCCGAGCGGTCCGGACTGGAACTTAACCAGATCAAGACCCGTAGCCTCTTCAATTCTTGCTCCGGTCGTCCCTGTGGCGTAAAGGTTGTGGTTCTCCAGCACAGGCAGATACGCCTGCACAAAATTTACCAGGTCATCCTTCTTTTTATCATGAGCTACAAGTGCAATGTGCATGTGGTTCCTCCCCTGTAATGATGTATTTGACGACGGGCCTTTTATTTTTCAGTTCTGTTCATTCCAGCAGATGCTCGAGGCCGTAAACGAGTGTGTCCAGTTCCATCACTTTTTCACACGAAAGTTTCACGCCGGACATAAAGGATGCGCGATTCATGGAGTCGTGCTGGATGGTAAGCGTCTGCCCGTCTCCACCGAACACTACTTCCTGATGGGCTACGAGACCCGGAAGTCTCATACTGTGAATTTTCATTCCGTCTACATCTGCGCCGCGGGCCCCTTCAATCGTCTCTTTTTCTTCCGGGTGCCCCTGGCTTTTCCTTTCTCTCTCTTCTTTTATCAGCTGGGCCGTTTTGACAGCCGTACCCGAGGGAGCATCGAGTTTCTGATCATGATGCTTTTCAATGATTTCCACATCCGGGAAATGTTTTGCTGCCCATTTAGCAAACTGCATCATAAGTACAGCACCGGTAGCAAAGTTGGGAGCGATGACGGCGCCAAGTTTTTTCTCTTCACTCAGTTTTGTGACTTCCTGAAGCTGCTCCTCTGTGAATCCGGTCGTACCGACTACAGGACGCACTCCATGCTCAAGGGATGCTTTCGTATGCTTATATCCGAATTCGGGAGTCGTCAAATCTATGAGCACGTCTGCATCCGTTTCCTTCAGGCATTGTTCGGCATCTTCATAAATTTTCGCTTCAAACGGGGGAAGTCCCTCAATATCTTTGACACGGGACTGGTCGTTTTTTCGATCGATGCATCCGACAAGCTGTAAATTATCTTCACCTTCGATCATATCAAGGGCGGCACTTCCCATCTTTCCTCTTGGTCCGGCTACTATTACATTTATCATCAGTCTTCCTCCTTCTTTGTCCATCTGTCTTTATCTCTCGTTTCGATTTTGCTCATAGACATATCAAAAGCTTCCGATATATCTATACCCAGGGAATTAGCAAAGCTTGTAAGAACAAACATCACGTCCCCCAGTTCTTCTTCCAGAGCCTTTTCCGCTTCCGAATCTTTCTTCGGTTTCTCTCCGTATACGTGGTTGATTTCCCTGGCAAGCTCCCCTACCTCTTCGGAGAGTCTTGCAAGCATGCTCAACGGGGAAAAATACCCCTCTTTGTATTGCGATATATAGCGGTCCACCCGTTCCTGCATTTCTTCAGTCGATATACTCAAAGCTCAGAACTCCTTTCGAAGCATCTTCTTAAATGGTAGCTAAAACTCCTCTGTTTGACAAATCTTTCCCACTGTTATTGTAAGTCCTATACTCTTTCCTTATAATTAAACAGGAAAAGAAAAATATTACAGAGGTGATTTCTTGAAAAAAATTGGATTAAAATGGAAAAATATTATATTCATCATACTCGGATCTGCCATCTTCTCTTTCGGACTTGTACATTTCAACATCCAGAACGAGCTGGGCGAGGGTGGCTTCACCGGGATTACACTGCTCTTATTATACCTCTTCGATCTTGACCCCGGGGTTATGAACATCGTCCTTAACATTCCCATTCTGCTTATAGGATGGACCTCTCTCGGAAAGCAGACTTTCTATTACACCCTTCTCGGCATAGTCTCCGTTTCCGTGTTCATTTGGGTGGCACAGTCCTACATGATTGTAATCGATCTCTCCGCTGATCTTACACTGGCCTCGCTATTCGCCGGAGTGTTCATCGGAGTTGGTCTCGGCATCATTTTCCGCTACGGAGGAACGACAGGAGGCGTTGATATCATCGCCCGGCTCATCAATAAACATCTCGGTTGGAGTATGGGCAGAGCTATGTTCTTATTTGACACCGTCGTTATTTTTACTTCTATCGTTACGTACCTGAACCCGGTTCGCGGGATGTACACATTAGTAGCCGTGTTCATAAGCGCCCGGGTGATCGACTTTATTCAGGAAGGGGCTTATGCTGCAAGGGGCGTGACAATCATTTCCAACCACAGTGAACAGATTGCCAGTAAAATACTCGTTGAAATGGACCGCGGTGTTACTACCCTTGAAGGAAGGGGTACGTTCACCGGTGAAAAAAGGGATGTGTTGTACTGTATTATAGGCCGATTGGAAATTGTACGGATGAAACAGATTATAGAAACCATCGATCCTCATGCTTTCGTCGCCGTCAGCCACGTCCACGATGTAATCGGGGAAGGCTTCACACTCGATGAAAACAAGAACCCTATCGATCCATAATACAAAAAGAAAAGTAGCGGGCCTTAAAGCCTCCGCTACTTTTTTTAGTGCTTCTTTCATTTAATCTTGATTCATACCGATAAACATGAATATGAACCGGAGAAGTTCCGCCAGAGCGACAAGAGCACCCGCCACGTAAGTCATCGCAGCTGCATTGAGAACTTTTTTCGTACTTCTTTCTTCATCATTCTTAATGACCCCCGTGGAGATCATCTGTGTCATCGCCCGGTTGGACGCATCGAACTCCACCGGAAGCGTTACGAGCTGGAACAGCACGGCTGCTGCGAAAAAGATGATCCCGAACAGGAATAGCTGCTGCATGCCGAGCAGCAGTCCACCCATAATAAGAAATATGGATATGTTTGAACCGAACCCGGCTACCGGTACCAGAGCGCTCCGGAACTTTAGGAACGCATACTCCTGATCATCCTGGATGGCATGTCCTACTTCGTGCGCAGCGACGGCCGCCCCTGCCTGGGAAGCATAGTGATAGTTATGGGAAGACAGACGGACCACTTTCTTCCGCGGATCATAGTGGTCTGTAAGTGTACCTTTGACTTCTTCCACACCGACGTCGTATAAACCGTTATCATCCAGAATTTTTCGTGCTACCTGAGCCCCGGACATCCCTGAGGATGTAGCGACTTTAGAGTATTTTTTATACGTACTCTTCACTTTTGACTGCGCCCATAAAGGCAGAATCAAAATTATTGCAATGTAAATAAGAAATTCCATCTTTTTTCTTTTCCCCCTGTCATAGTAACTAAAGGTCTTCACAAATTTCCGGAGGTTGAATAGCGGAAGATATAACCGTTCCTCTTGCTCTTCCGTCTATAACTTTCCACTTATAATTTTACCTTTATTCTTCAAACGTGTCCATAACTTTGCATCAGTCAAAAATCCCGCTGAATGTCACTTTACATCTCTTAGCGGCGATGCGGGAGTATTCTCCCTGAGCTTCTTCCCGGTTCCGGATTTGACAACCAACCATGCCACTCCTATGCATCCTATACTGAGCCAGAATGTGCCGTAACCTATTTTGTCCATATACTGATTGATAGAAGGGTATACCGGCATCTGTCCGAACACGTAATCGATCACGTCATTGTGAAGCGTCCATACAGCTGCAATAGAGAGGTGAATGTAACTGAATTGGTATCTGCCGAGATAAAGCAGTGCCTGCAGGGCCATGGCACCGTGTGAGACGATCAACATATAACTCGTCCAGGGAAGCGTCCCCTCGACTGTCAGTGACAGCAGATTCATAGCTACTGCCCATACCCCGTATTTCACGAGTGTCACCAGAGCAAGAGCTTCAATTAATTTAAAGTGTTTGCCGAAAATCCAGCCCGCAACAGCTATAGTGAAAAACAGACTGGCCGTCGGACTATCGGGGACAAAAATAAGAAAAACCGGAGCGGTATCGACTAATTGAGGTATGTACCAAATATATCCATACAGCGTTCCGAAAAGGTTCACAAGCAGCAACACGGTCAAAAACGCTCTTGAATGCATTATGTATCTTATCACCCTGTTCAGCCTCCCATTCAAAGAAACTATCATCATTTCGGAATTTTCTGCGACATTCCTTTAAAAAAACAAGTCGTGCTTAATAAGCACGACTTGTAAAGATGTCTCTGTTCCAATGGAGTTACTCGCCAGAGCCGCCTCCACTGTTAGCTTTCGCAGTTTCTTTAATGAATTCGGCCAGTTGCTGACGTTCTTCATCAGAGCCGCTGAACATATCAGCAGGCATACTGCCTATACCATTAACAGCGATGTCTTTGATTTCCTCTACAGATTTCTCTGTTTCCAAGAGCGAAGGGTTATTGCCCGAACCCTGAAGCTGTTCGCCGTGACACTGCATACAGTTGGCTTCATATGCGGCATAACCTGCAGCTTCGGTGTCGATTTCCACCTCCGACTCCTGAGCTTCTACGTCCACGGCATATTTCTCGCCGCGTGCCTGGTAGTCAACTCCTGAGACCGACTCGTATGTAAGCCAGATGGTCGTAGCTACTCCGATCAGCATCAACCCAACAGCAATCGGACGCTTATTGACATTACGTCCCGGCGCACGATCGAGAAACGGTGCGAGAAGTAGAGCTGTAAAAGCCAGACCGGGTATGACGATAGCACCGATTACGATGTACTCACCGCCTGCGAACTGATATTTAAGCAACTGGTAAATAAAGAGAAAATACCAGTCGGGCAACGGGATGTACCCTGCGTTCGTCGGGTCGGCCTGCTGCTCGAGAGGTGAAGGGTGGGCAGCCACCAAAATAAGAAACCCTATAAGAAACACGGAGCCCGTCAACCACTCTCTAAGCAGGAAGTTAGGCCAGAAGGCTTCCGTCCGTCCGGGATATTCCGAATAATCCTTCGGGACGTTCCTCTCCTTGTTCGCCTTGATACGGGAATCTCCCACAAATTTCATTCCTTTTCCTCTATGCATGTCTTTCCCTCCTTTGTTTCGCTAAAGATTTATAGCGGTCCTGAAATACCTTGTCTTCTTATCAGAATAAAGTGTGCTCCAAGAAGTCCGAATAGTACAGCTGGAAGGAAGAACACATGAATCGCAAAGAATCTTGTAAGTGTCTGAGCTCCTACGATAGACTGATCACCTGCGAGTAACGTTCTCAGCATATCACCTATGACAGGTGTAGCTGCTGCAATTTCAAGACCTACCTGAGTAGCAAAATAAGCTTTGTTATCCCATGGAAGAAGGTATCCGGTAAAGCCCAGACCCAGGATTACGAAGAACAACAGAACTCCGACAATCCAGTTGAGTTCACGCGGTTTCTTGTAAGCTCCCTGGAAGAAAACCCTGAGTGTATGTAAAAATAACATGACCGTCACAACACTGGCTCCCCAGTGGTGCATCCCCCGGACGATTTGTCCATGAGCAACTTCCATTTGCAGATAGTAAACTGAATTCCAAGCATTTTCAATGTCAGGTACATAATACATCGTCAAAAACATACCTGATAAAATCTGAATTACGGTAACGAAAAACGTAAGACCACCGAAACAATAAACAAACGCCGAGAAGTGGTACGCCGGGTTCACGTGTTCAGGTACTTCGTGATCCGCGATATCTCGCCATATCGGGTTGACGTCTACACGCTCATCGACCCAATCATATAATTTTTGCAGCATGAACTACGCCCCCTTTATCTAGCAATTTCTTCACCTAAGTACAACATGCCTTCTTCGACCTTCGTTTCAAAAACCGGTAGCGGTGCGGTCGGAGGCGTGCCCGGAACGTTAACTCCATCTTTCGTATAGCGTCCGCCGTGACATGGACAAAAGAACTGTTTTGGATATTCCTCATTCGAGGCCCAGTCCACCGTACAGCCCAGGTGTGTACAGATAGGTGATAGTGCGATGATTTCGTCATCTTCTTTGCGATACACCCATGCTGTTTTCTGGATAGTGGATTCATACCAGGCATCCACCTGCTCCACTTCCCACTCAAAACGCTGTGGTTCGTTCGTCACTTCTTTAACGTCGGCAACAGAATGGAAATCGCCTGCCGCAGCGGGCTTGAAAACAGGATCAATGGCAAATCTGACCATGGGAGCCATCATTCCTGCGGCCATAAAACCGCCGAGCCCTGTTAGTGTGTAGTTAAGAAATTGACGACGGGATACTTTTTTTGGTTCACTCATTCTTTTCCCCCCTCTATACTGACCCGATGTTTCATGGATATTAAAAATACTTTACTAAGACACTACCATGATAGCGTAAAAAGCCTGTTCGGTCAATAAATTATCAACTGTCGCGTAGGAATTATGTCTGCCAGCTTTCTTTAATAATCTCCACGATTTCTTTCGCCTGTTCTTTAACGAACGACTGGGTCTCCGTGGACTGTAAATCTCCGTTCCGCAGGCCGGGGAACCAGAGCAGTTCACCACGAAGGTCACTTTCCGATTTTCTCCAGTTTCTGTCAAAACTGAACAAGAATACGTAAGAGAAAGGTTTTTCGGTGAAGGAGTCTATCCAGTTGTTCACTCGTTCCACCTCGGCTTCCGCGTTCCCGGCTATATAATAATAATCCGGAGCCAGCACAATCCTTCCCCTGAACTGCTCTTCAATGATTCTTGAGAAGAGATTCGTCAGTTCCGCCTGAAAACCGGAACCGGTCATCTTTTCGTCAATAGAGGTATGAATTGGTATCAATGGAATAAAAAGGGTGTCGATATATTCTTTTTCTTTTACGAATTGTTCAAGATCTTTTTTTGCCCATTTCATCATTACACCCCCCTCCGAATAACATTGCCCACGTCCTGGCCGGACAGAAGTAAAAACAGGGGCGTGGATTAAGTCCCCTGTTTTTTAAACACTGTATTTATCAGTATACTTTCTGATTCACAGTTTGAAAAGTAATTCTATTTTTTTCCGGGTTCCCGGAATTAAGCTTCCAGCCTTTCGATGAATTCTTCAATTTCGGTGTTCGAAGGCTCAAGAACCAGAAACTCTTTAAATACAGACACAGCTTCTTCTTTCTGTCCGTTTTCAACAAGAAAATAGCCGTAGTCCTCAAGGAATTCCACATCTTCTTTAAAAGATAAATAAGCATTGGCATAATAACCGGAAGACTTCTCGAAGTTTTCCTCTTCCCTGCTTGCCTGGGCGAGTTTCCAGTCGTAGAGCGGGTCCACTTCTCCCGTCTTTTGAATATCTTCAAGAAGGAGTATGACGCTTTCATAATCTTCTTCTTCTTTATACCGTTCAAGAAGGAACAGCACCGCCTCTTTATAACCGGGATCTATGGCAACCGCTTCTCTCATCGCCCGATAAGCAGCTTCTTTATCTCCCTGTTTGTAGGACAGAAAACCGGTCATGTAGTATAGATCTTTATTATACTCATCTTTCGTAAGACCTTCCCGTGCTTTCTCCAGTGCTTCGGCAGCCATCCCTTCCTCTTCATAGACTCTGGCCAGAAGCGGATAAACGGATTGATAATATGGATCTTTTTTAAGAAGATCTTCCCATACCTGAATGGTTATGTCGCTTCTCCCTGCCTTGTTGGCTATGAATCCGTACCGGAACTGCACATCCGGGTTTTCCTCTTCCACTTCCTGAAAGTACTCGAGGGCTACTTCGAACCCGCCTGTAGCCGCATAGGCTTCTCCGAGCCGGGTTGCTACTTCGATATCTCCGATGACCCGGGAGTGTTCCATCGCATTTTCATAATAGGGGATACTTTTGTTATATTCACCGTTCGAAAAAGCAAGTTCCCCTAAAGCGAAGTCGATCACCGGTTCGTTCGGATCATAATGTTTCGCTGTCAGAAGTTTACTTTCCGCCACCTCAAACAGGCCCTGAGACTGATACAGATCAGCGACCTGCATGAGAGCCTGGAGATACATTTCGTCCTCGGGTTCTATTTTATTCAAAAGGTCGACCGCTTCCATGTCTTCCTCAAGGTCGATGTGGATCTCCGCCAGCATAACGATGATTTCCTGTTCCTTCGGATACTGCTGAAGAAATTCTTTCAAAATCATCTTCGCCTCTTCAAGCATCCCCCACTGTATATAGAGTTCAGCTATTGTGAATTTCTCTTCTTCATCAGCTTCCGGCAAATAATTCTGCAGTGTTTCTAGCGCATCCTGCGTTTTATTTTCCTCCATCTGATGGACTGCTTTCTGAATCTCTTCCATTAATTACACCCTTTCTGCACCGCGGGTTTCATTCTCCCTTAACAGAGCAATGATATACGAATGTCGCTTTGTATTCAAGTAAGGAAATTCCTGACCCATTAAAATATCTTCACCCGGGACCTTTCGTCCGGTGAAGATATTTTTCCTAACGATTATATAGCAAGTGCTCGAGGTCCGAAAAGAAGTCAGGATAGGAAATGTTTATGGCTTCCGGGCGGTGAATAGTGGTCTCCCCTTCGGCTAGAAGTGAAGCTACGGCTTCCATCATACCTATGCGATGGTCCCCTTTTGAAGATACTTCCGCACCCCGGAGAGCAGTTCCGCCTTTAATGATCATTCCATCTTCTGTAGGCGTAATATCCGCCCCCATTAAAGAAAGGTTGTCGCACACAGCCTGTATGCGGTCCGTCTCCTTCACTTTCAGTTCCCCGGCATCTTTGATGACCGTCGTTCCCGCAGCTTGAGTTGCGGCCAGGGCAAGAACAGGGACTTCATCGATAAGATTGGCGATCAATTCTCCTTCCACCGTAATACCCTCGAGTTCACTGCTTTTCACAGTAACATCTGCTACAGGTTCCTTCCCGATCCGGTCGGTGATTTCCACATTTATATCGGCGCCCATCTTTTTTAGAGCCTGAATAATGCCGTTACGCGTTTCATTGACACCCACTCTTCGAATAGTTACATCACTTCCGGGAACGACAGCAGCAGCAACTATAAAAAAGGCGGCTGAAGAAATATCTCCCGGGATATCTACGTTCGAAGCTTTCATTTTCTGGCCGCCCCGGACGGATATAGCGCCGAAGTCATTGGTAACTTCCACTCCGAATTCAGGGAGCATCGTTTCCGTATGGTTCCTCGTCTTCGCAGCTTCGATCACTGTTGTAACCCCTTCGGCAAAAAGTCCGGCAAGAAGAATGGCAGATTTAACCTGGGCACTCTTGACAGGCATTTCATAAGTTATTCCGCTCAGGCCGGTTCCGCTGAAAGCAAGAGGAAGTTTCTTTCCTTGTTCTCTACCCTCGATGACAGCGCCCATCTGACGGAGCGGCTTCACGACCCGGTCCATAGGGCGCGCGCTGAGAGATTCGTCCCCGTACGCTGTCGTAAATAACGGAAGCCCGGCCAACACTCCGCTCATCAGTCTGGCAGTCGTTCCGGAGTTTCCGAAATATAGCGGGGCATCCGGCTCCTTCAGTCTATCCGCTCCCTTGCCATGTACAGTCAGATCCCGTCCGTCCCGGTCGATCTGCAACCCCATTGCCCTGAACACCTCTACCGTCCTTAAACAATCTTCCGCGTCCAGGAAGCCGCTGATTCTGGAAGTCCCCTCCGCCAGAGATGCGAATATAACAGCACGATGTGAGATCGATTTGTCTCCGGGTACTGCAATCTCTCCCGATAAACCCGCTGATGCCGGATTTCTTTTCATATACATCTTCCCCCTTCATACTGCATATTTACTGTTCGGTCACTACCTCATAATTCTTCCTTCTCAGAAGGAGAGCGCTCTCCTCCTGTTCTTTTCCGGTCGGAAAGCTGATGCGGAGTACTCCCGTTATGCCTTCACGTATTTCGAGTATTTCTATGTTCTTAATACTTATACCCGCTTCGGCAAGAACTTCGATCACTTTATGGATGGTTCCCGGCTGATCATAGATATCCACGAAGATGTCATAGAAACCGGGGATGGCTCCCTTCTCTTTGACAGGCAGACCATCCCTGAATGTTTTAGCTTCCGTCAAATAACGTAACGTCTCCTCCTGTGAGTCGTTCTGCAAGTATTCTTTCAATCTGGTCATTTCCTGGATCCAGTCTTCAAGCATTGGCACGAGTTGCTGTTTATTTTGAAAAAAAATATCCTGCCACAGTGGAGGATTACTCGAAGCAATTCTTGTAATATCACGAAAGCCTCCGGCAGCAAGGTTTTTCAATTCCGGGTGTGTATGCTGCCATTTTTTTGCCTGCTGGACGAGGGAGGAGGCAATCAGGTGCGGAAAATGTGAAATTACGGCGGTCATCTCATCATGTTCCTGAGGCGAGAGAGTTACGAAGCGGGCTTTCGTCGCCTCCAGCAGCTCCCGCAGCTCTTTTGTTTTCTCACCCCGGTCGTTGACCGGAGAGAGGACGTAAATAGCATTTTCGAATAAATGAGGTTTGGCTGCTGTAAATCCGTTTTTGTGTGATCCGGACATCGGATGACCACCGATAAATGTTATCCGGTCGTTTGTGAGAAGAGAAGCTTCCTTCATCACTTCATTCTTCACTGAAGAGACATCGGTAACCAGCAGATCTTTGGTAAGAGTCACGTTGTTCAACTTCCGGATCACCTGAACGGTAGTAGTGATAGGCAGCGCGAGAAACAGAGCATCTGCCCGGGACAGCGCTTCATAGAGGTCCTCCGCCTTCTCATCAATGACGCCCTGGCGATAAGCCAGTTCAAGGCTCTGGACATCTTCATCATGCCCTAATATGAAGTGGCCTTCCTTTTTAATATTCATGGCCAGAGAGCCACCGATCAGACCGAGACCGGCGACTACTACAGTTTTATTCATATCTCTTCCTCCTGCTTCACCTTCTCTTCAATGTACCCCTGGATTTTTTTCATATCCTCTTTACTTCCAATGGTGAGACGAATGGATTCCGGGATACCGAGAGCTTCTCCGGAACGTACGATGAACCCTTTCGTCAGCAGGTATTCAAACATTTCATCTCCACTGATCGGTAAATGCAGCAGTACAAAGTTAGCTTCCGAGTCATCGTAGCGAAGATCGATAGAGTCACAGAAATCCATAAACGCTTTCTTGTTTTCCCTGGTCCGCGTCACCGTATCTTCTAAAAACTCCTGATCTTCAAGCGCCAGCACAGCCGCTTTCTGGGCTACGACCGAAGTATTGAACGGCTCACGTGCCGGTTCCATCGCGGAAATCGTTTCCGGATCGCCTACGCCGTACCCTATCCGCAGGCCGGCCAGCCCGTAAGCTTTGGAAAACGTCCGCAATACCATTACATTCTTGTGATTATTAACGAGTTCCAGTGAGGATGCCCGTTTTTCTTTATCTGCGTATTCATAATAAGCTTCATCTATAACGATCAATACGTGGGAGGGGGTACGATCTATAATCTCTTTCAGTTTTTCCTCCCCGAGCAGTACCCCTGTCGGGTTGTTGGGGGAACACAGCCAGAGAATCCTTGTGTGATCATCCACTTTATTCAGCATAGTTTCGGTGTCATGATGTCCATCTTCCGTAAGAACCACTTCGCGCACCTCCGCTCCTTCAAGAAGAGCGTTGTGTTTGTATTGAGGGAACGTAGGTACGGCCATCACCGTGTTCGTCAACGGTTCCAGGAAAGCACGACATAGAATCTGAACGATCTCATCCGACCCGTTCCCGAAAATAAGCTGGTCTTCCCCGATTTGATAAAAATCCGAGACCGCTCCCCTGATTTCTCTGGCATGACCATCCGGATAGTACTCTAAACTTTCGAGCATCCGCGGGAGTTCTTCCTTCACCTTTCCTGAGAACCCGAACGGATTCTCATTGGAAGCCAGTTTCACTATCTTTTCAAGTCCGTATTCCCTCTTCACTTCATCAATCTGTTTCCCCGGTTTATACGGAGTCATTTCATTTAATATCGGTTTCGTCTTCATTTGGCACCGCCTTCCTCTTTTAAATCAGGACGAAGCTTAATCGCTTCGTGATGATAAATATGGTTAATTTCTTTCTGTTCCGCAGTCGTATTGACCGTTACCATCACCCTTATACACCTGCTTAAACCTTCAGGTACATCGATTTCACGCATGCACATGACCGGCACGTATTTCCAGCCGTCCAGGTTCCGTAACGATTTTGCAGGAAAGGCAGCGTTCAGATCGGCCGTGGCGCTGAAAAGTACCTGGGTTACGTCCTCTGCCGAAATTCTGTTTTCCTCTACGATCTCTTTCATTAATTCATACGACCTGCTCACGATTTCAGTAGCGTCGTCTGTTTCAACTGTGGTCGCTCCACGGATTCCACGAATCATTCGATCACCTCATTTTTGAACTGCTTCAACGCATGGAGAAGCTCATCTTCTTCTACATGCGAAACGTAAGGACTGCCGACTGCCTGTAAAAGCACATAGTTGATTTTCCCTCTCTCGGCTTTTTTATCGCGCTTCATATGTTCCAGGAGTTTCCTTTCATCCAGTTCGCCGACTACTTCCAGTGGGTAACCGTTATTATCAGCCCAGACGAGAAGACTATTGCGTTCTTCTTCCATACCGCTGAGGGAAAGAGCAAATATAATTCCGATAACCACCGCTTCCCCGTGTGTAACGGATCCATAATCCAATTCTGTCTCGATGGCGTGAGCCAGTGTATGGCCGAGATTCAGGTACTTTCTAACACCGGCCTCTTTTTCATCCTGCTCGACGATGGAGGCTTTCAGCCGGACTCCACGAATAAGATCTCGGGCTGCCTTATGATTTTCAAGTTCTTTCAGTTCCCTCTCCATAATTTCATCGAACCAGCATTTATCACTGAGCAGTGCATGTTTCACTACTTCGCCATATCCCGAGCGTTTCTCTTTCAAAGGTAAAGAATCAATCATTTCCGTATCGAAAAGAACTTTATCCGGATGATGGAAAGCACCAATCAGATTTTTTCCCGCTTTATGGTTGATTGCCACTTTCCCGCCGACGCTGCTGTCGTGGGCGAGAATACTCGTAGGCATTTGTATATAGGAGATACCACGAAGGTAAGTGGCAGCAACGAACCCGGCCAGATCTCCGGTCATTCCTCCGCCAAGGGCTATGATCAGCGATTTTCTATCCAGATTGCACGAGATACAATAGTCAAGAAGACGATCGTACCATTCCATGCTTTTCGTACCTTCCCCCGGCGGGATAACTTTACAAAAAATATTTCCTCTTGTCTTCAGGACATTTGTTATATCATCCATATATAGACCCGCCACATGCCTGTCCGCAATGATAAGAATGCTGCTGTAGCTGTCAGCAATATATTCATTCAGTTCGCGTCGCAGACCGTCTGCTATCATCACGTCATACGCTGTAGTCCCGGGGATATTCACCTGTAACCGTTCCATGTCAGAAATTCCTCACTTCCTCACGATAGTTATCCAGAGCCTCTTTCAGACGCGGGAAATAATCGGAAGGGAATTCTTCCGTAATCGCTTTTGCCACCTCGAAAGCCACTACGTGCTCCATCACTACAGATGCAGCCGGTACCGCACAGGAATCAGAACGTTCGATACTTGCAGAGAAAGGTTCTTTCGACTCGATGTCCACACTTTGAAGCGGTTTGTAGAGCGTAGGGATCGGCTTCATCACCCCTTTAACGACAATCGGCATTCCGGTAGTCATACCGCCTTCGAATCCTCCGAGTCTGTTCGTCTTTCTGAAATAGCCCCGGTCCTCTTCCCAGTCTATTTCATCGTGAACCTCACTTCCGTTTTTCCGTGCAGCTTCAAAACCGATTCCGAATTCGACACCTTTGAAAGCGTTGATACTCATTACACTGAAGCCTATTTTCGCGTCCAGCTTCTTATCGTACTGGACGTAAGAGCCAAGACCGGCAGGTACACCTTCCACGTAAACTTCAGCTACGCCGCCGATCGAATCGCCTTCTTTTTTCGCATCGTCGATCGCCTTTTTCATTTCTTCGGTTGCGCCGTCATCGAGGGTGTTGACAGGGGATTCCTCAGCTTTCTTCATTCTCTCATCGATCGGCATAGTCTCATCAAAAGGACTGACGATCCCTGCAATCTCCCTCACGTAGCCGGCTACCTTGATTCCGAGTTCTTCAAGGAGTACTTTAGCAACGGCACCTGCAGCAACTCTGGCAGCGGTTTCTCTGGCTGAAGACCTTTCCAGTACGTTTCTGAGGTCTCTGTGGCCATACTTCATCCCGCCGTTAAGATCGGCATGTCCCGGCCTGGGTCTCGTTACTGTGCGTCTAATCTTTTCACCTTCAGGAAAAGGGTCTTCTCCCATAATATCCGTCCAATGTTTGAAATCGTCGTTATGTATGACCAGAGAAATCGGTGAACCAAGCGTGTACCCATGACGGACACCGGAAGTGATATCAGCTGTATCTTTTTCGATCTGCATTCGTTTTCCGCGTCCGTGACCTCCCTGCCTTCTTCTCAAAGAACCATTGATCTGTTCCTGAGTAATGGGAAGATGGGAAGGAATCCCTTCAATAATTGTTGTCAGTTGTTTTCCATGAGATTCTCCAGCAGTCAAATAGCGCATATTCACCCCGACCTTTCTTGAATTTTACGTACTACTATACCACATACTTTCCGGGTTGTGTGATTTAAAATTCTAAATTGTAATACTATTAAAGATTATCCTTCGATTGAATATTAGTAACGAACATGGTGATCCCCGGCTGCGGAAATAGTACCTTCTCCACTTATAATAGATAAATATTTTTCTACTGTAAAGCGTAGAAGCACAAAAGTAAAACTAAACCGCTTTCAATATGAAAGCGGTGAAGGTCTTCAGAAAATCCATTTGTCTCCGTCTTTTTCGTAGTCCACGAATGGCTTTCCGCCTGCGAATAGAGCGATCTCCCTTTCCGCACTTTCCTGGCTGTCGGACCCGTGAATCACGTTTTTTCCAACTGTCAGGCCGAAATCGCCTCTGATAGTGCCGGGCTCCGAGTCTTTCGGGTTTGTCGCACCCATCATTTTACGACCGATCGCAATCGCATTTTCACCTTCCCAAACCATGGCAAAAGAAGGATTGGATGTAATGAAACCTACGAGATCTTTAAAAAACGGCTTATCTTTATGTTCTGCGTAATGCTCTGATGCAAGTTGTTCCGTAACCTGCGTCATTTCCGCATATACGAGCTTGAGACCTTTCTTTTCAAATCGGGAAACGATTTCTCCCACAAGGTTACGCTGTACTCCGTCGGGTTTAACCATAATGAACGTTCTTTCCATTGTGAACCACCTCACTGTAAAATATGTAAGCGCTTATACGCCTTTTACATTGTAACAAGTTTGATCCACATAAGCAATTTCAGGAATTCCTTTTACCGATATATTTGGCGATGGCTTTTAATGCCTGCTTGGGTCTCCCTGTCGGCAGCTGCTGAAGGGACTGGAACGCTTCCTTCAGATAACGTTCACTGAGCTCTAACGACCTGTCGATGTAATCTCCTTCTTTCACTTTTCTGATGAACGGTTCCGCTTCCTCTTTTGTAAGAGTTGAAGTATGAGAGAAAGCTTTCCTCAGGTCTTCCCTGAATTCTTCATCTTCCTGTATGGCGTAAAGGACAGGGAGCGTTATATTCCCCTGCATCAGATCACTTCCCGCCGGTTTTCCCAGTTCTTCCTCGGATGAAGTGAAATCGAGAATGTCATCTATAATCTGATAACTCATACCCACATTATATCCGTACTTATACAGAGCTCTCTCTTTTTTCAGGGAAGCTTCTCCTGCTATGGCTCCAAGACGACAGCTTTCCGCAATTAAAATAGCGGTTTTCCTCTTGATTCTGCGCAAGTAAGTACGGAGGTTCTGATCCACTTCCCCTTTATCTTTAATCTGCTCAATTTCCCCTACACAAAGTTCCATCATCGTTTTTGACAGAACCTGATGAGCTCTCATATTGTCTATGCTGCCCATGGCTTCGAGCGCAAGCGCAAACATATAATCACCCGTGTACATGGCCACGTGGTTGTCGTACTGTTCTTTTACAGTAAGGTCACCGCGTCGCAGCTTGGCATCGTCGATCACATCATCGTGGACGAGAGAGCCGGTATGAATAAGTTCAAGGGCCTTGGCACAATTTTTCATTTTATCAAAATCATACTTCCCGAATTTCCCTGCGAGCAGCACAAAAACAGGACGGATACGTTTCCCTCCTGCTTCAAGAAGCTGATTGGAAGCTTTTTGCAGCACTTTTTCCTCGGTAGAAACCGAATGCAGCACTTCCATTTCGACTGCATCAAGGTCTTTATTTAAAAATGAATAAAGTTTAGTTAATTTCATATACTTTCATCCTTGGTGTATAAATTACTTTCTTCCCATGTGCATGGCCGCTACACCTGCTGAATAGGATTTCATCTCAACGTCGGAAAAGCCGGCATCTTCGAAAAGACGCTTAAGCTCGATTTTTCCGGGAAAACTTTTGGCAGATTCGTTCAGCCACTGATATTCTTTGAAACTCTCCGCAAACCACTTTCCGAGAAGCGGCATCACTTTCTCAAAATAAGTATAATACACCTTCTTGAAAACCGGATTTTCCGGCTGGCTCGTCTCCAGACAGACGACCGTCCCGCCGGGCTTCAGCACCCGGTACATTTCGCACAGTGCCTGAAAATAATCAGGAACATTACGGAGGCCAAATCCTACAGTAACATAATCAAACGTATTATCTTCAAAAGGAAGAGCCATCGCATTTCCGTGCTGATATTCTATATTAATAAAGTGCGGCTGCTCGATTTTCTTTTTCACTGCTTCGGCTAACATATTGTAGCTGAAGTCCACGCCGATGACATGACCGCTGTTTCCTACCGCGTTACCCATCGCCATCGTCCAGTCCCCGGTACCGCAGCAGACGTCCAGTGCATGTGAGCCTTTTGCAACGTCCATCCGTTTCATTACATCCCTTCTCCACAGCTTGTGCTGCTGAAAAGATATAATTGAATTCATTTTATCGTAACGGGTGGATATGTTTTCAAACACGCGGTGTACCCGTTCTTCTTTTCTTTCCTCCATTAGAATCTCATCCCTCAGTTAAATTCTTGTGCTAAATCTTCGTCGAGTTTCCTGTACAATTTTTCCGGAACACTGCTTCCAGGACCCAGATTTTTAAATGAAGCGTAGGCTTCTTTCTTATACTTCTCTATGTTGTCAGCAATTTCATACGCATAGTTCTTCGACTGTTCAGGTTTAGAAAAAGCCTGGTTCTTTTCGAAACCCCAATTGTTGAGACCTTTAACGTACATACTTTCCACTACAGCGCCACAGTCGCCGGGAGGCATGAAATGACACCATACATTGTAGGCAAGCAGAGTTTCCACGTTTTTATATGTCTGAACATACGAAGTCAGAGAATCGTGCTTTCCGTAGTATAAACGGACTTTCTGCTCGTTCACTTCCCTTATCGTTTTGGCGAGAACCTGAATGAAATCAAGGTCATTTATAAGTGAGAGCAGATGATAATATAAACCGCTGTAAAAATCACCGGCAAGTACGGTTAATTGCCTTTTGCGTACTTCATCCACTTCTTTGTTACTGTTATCCACCGTAACGAAATCGTGAGTATCCAGAGCCATCTGTACGAACATCACAGATAACAGATAGTTATCGTGCATATCTTTCCGCTCAGGTAAATGATCAAACAAGTGTATGTAAGTTTTCATTTTTCTTTCATCTATAGCAGGTTCACCAATGTGCTTACTAAGGTAAGGATGATAAGCGTAGGATGAAATTTGCTCTTTATAGTAGGTGATGCGACTGTTCAAGTCATTCATTTCCATCAGAAATCCCTTTCTTTCTGTACATGCAGCCATCAGTACCATTCCCCGCAGGGTAAGTTATAAACTCATTTCGCTTTCATTTGTTATTTCCCCGTGGCTCGTCTGAATCACGGCTTTTCCGCGCACCTTAACTGCTGACGTATGGTCGGTGAACTGGGCGATCATGACTTCTCCTTTATCCAGCTTCTCTGAATGATGGAATCTCGTATCACTGCCTCTCGTGAGTCCGATCACGTTGACCCCGTCTTCCAATGCCTTTATTACAAAAAACTCATTTGAATCTTTCATCATCTGTCCTCCTCACCTTTCTTTATTTAACTATCGCTTATATAAACTACCATGTCAAAAAAAATATTTTTAATAGAAAAAGGGTGCTCTTATGGCACCCTTCTTCACGCCCTATGTAGCTTATTTTACAGCATCTTTAAGGGCTTTACCTGGTTTGAATGCAGGAACTTTACTTGCTGGAATTTCAATTTCCTCTCCAGTTTGCGGGTTACGTCCTTTACGGGCGGAACGTTCGCGTACTTCAAAGTTCCCGAATCCAATCAGTTGAACCTTTTCACCATCTTTAAGTGAATCCATGATAGATTCGAATACAGAGTCTACTGCTTTTGTAGCGTCTTTCTTAGAAAGATCCGCCTGCTCAGAAACTGCATTGATTAGATCTGTTTTGTTCATGATATTCACCTCCTCTCAAAGAAGGTTAACTCCTTCATCAGTCCCCGTAAATACGGGGTGACATGCTCAATACTAAACGACTTCTTTCCGTTTTTCAATAGCTAAACGTACGATAAACGTTGATATTACAGGGTTTTTTTAATAATAAGGCGTATTTGCACGTGTTAATTTACATATTTTTACTTTTAAATACAATTTATTGAAATTGCTATGCTTGTATTTCGCTGATTCAAACTTAAGCATCCGGTTCATCAGTCATCAAAGAAGCCTGCGGACAGGCTGAGTCAGCTTTCCGCAAGCTTTTCTTCTGTTCAGGGGGCCTGCTGCATAAACACCGGCTCCCCGTTCTCGATTGTGTAAGGAGGGCTGTAAACCGGAGCTACAGCTGAATGCTGCGTTAACAGGTATCTTATATCCTCACCTGTGTCATAGGAATGGTCATATTCCTTAAGAAAGCTGTTCAAATCCTTCCGGTAATCGATTAATACATCACCGCTCCCGTTCACATACAGCGGCAACAGTTCACCGGAGTATGGACTTTTTACAGTCGGAGGTCCATCCAGATTCAACTTTTCGTGATCCAGGCTGTAGACACCCGGCGCAATCCTTTCTTTGTAGGGGGTGAACTGGTTTTTTTCTTCATAAAAATGAAGTTTCGTTTCTATTTCCCGAATCTTTTCGGTTATTCTGAGATCTACGACTTTCACTTTAGCTTCGGTCTCCGGTTTAATAATGATGTACTGATAATAGCCGCCGTTCTCAAAAGCTGTTCCGGGTATCTCCATCAGTAAACCGGCCTCTTTCAGACGGGTGAAGTCTATCTGGTATTTCTGAAAGACAGGAGTTTCCTCCGGTTTCGTTTTAATCGGCAGGCGTCCACTCTGCTGCTGCTTGAACTTATCGACAGCATTCTGTACCTGGGCCAGCTGGGCATCGTTCGGAAGACTGTTAGCTGCTTCCTCGGATTGAGGGAACATACAACCACTTAACAATACCAATACCAGAAGCATGATCGGGTATTTAACTGTGTTCATCTGTTTCTCTCCTTTACGGGGTAGGCCCGCTCAGTACTATGTACATAATGATAATTCCTCCTACAATCATACACAAATAAGCTATAACAGCTGTTATTACGGAGAAAACGCCTTTCAACTTATGTCTGCTCAGTAAAATCAGCCCTACAGCCAAAAACATCAGTATTATACCTGCAAAAGAAATCCACATTTTTATCAATGATAGTGACATATTGTCCAACTCCTACCTGGCTTTTCAGAAAAATCTTAGCATAAGCTTCTAAAAGGGTCAAAGTAAAAAACCGGTCCGCCTGGCAATGCGGGAATCCGGTTTTTCTATTCAGGGTGACCGTTATTTAAATGAAAGAACGTCTCTTACTTCTTCATCTTCTGATCAAGCACATCTACAAGATCTTCCATTTCATGACGTCTGACCCTGGTCATGAGCTGTTCCACTACCTCCCTCGGGTTGGCATCCTTGAAAAGAATATAGTAGATTCCCGAAGTGATGGGCATATTGATATTCTGCTCTTCAGCCATCTGGAAGGCAGCTTCGGTGGTCCGCACGCCTTCAACTACCATACCCATGTCAGCCAGAACGGTTTGAAGATTCTCTCCCTTACCGAGCTTGAAACCGGCTCTCCAGTTTCTGCTGTGAGAACTCGTACAGGTGACAATCAAGTCACCGATTCCCGCAAGTCCGGAGAAGGTAAGAGGATTGGCTCCCATGGAAGTCCCGAGTCTCGCCACTTCGGCAAGTCCTCTTGTTATAAGAGCCGCCTTCGCATTATCCCCATACCCGAGACCATCGGAAATACCGGCACCAAGCGCAATAATGTTTTTCAAAGAACCACCGAGTTCCACTCCGACCAAATCGGGAGAGGTATATACGCGAAATTGGCTGTTGATAAAAAGACTTTGCACTTCTTCCGCGATTTCAAGGTTTTCAGAAGAGACAGTAACGGTTGTCGGCTGCCTTAACGCTACCTCCTCCGCATGCGAAGGACCGGATAACACGATCACAGCCCGGCGTTTCTCTTCCGGGATTTCTTCTGTAATGACTTCCGAGACACGCTTGTATGTTTTCGGTTCGATTCCTTTGGAAGCGTGAATAACGGTTGCTGGTGAGTCAAGAGCCGTTATGAGAGAACGACAAACCTCTCTCACTGCTTTAGTCGGTACAGCCAGAAGTATATAATCAGAACCTTCCACGCTTTCTGTAAGATCATCGAATATCTGAATGTTATCAGGCAGGGAAGCATTTTCCAGATATCTCTTATTCTCTCTCGTCTTCCTCATTTCTTCCGCATGCTCGACTCTGTGGGCCCACAAATGGACCTGATGATCATTGTCAGCTAAAACGAGGGCAAGAGCTGTCCCCCAGCTCCCGGCACCAAGCACTGAAATATTGGCCATTTATATCCCTCCCGTAAGTTTTTAAGTTCTCTTTCTAGCAATGATGTGTATCGGTGTCCCTACAAATCCGAATGCTTCTCTGATTCTGTTTTCCAGAAAACGTTCATACGTAAAATGCATCAGGTTCGGGTCATTTACGAAGACTACGAATGTCGGAGGTTTCACTGCTACCTGGGTGGAATAGAAAATCTTCAGCGTCTGTCCCTTGATCGATGGAGAAGGGTTCATTGCAAGCGCGTCCACAATAACTTCATTCAACAGATTGGTCGACACTCTCTTGGCGTGATTCTCACTGGCCTGCACGACGGCAGGTAACAGCGTATGAATTCTCTTTTTAGTTTTTGCGGATAAGAAAACTACCGGAGCATAATCAAGGTATCTGAAAGCCGAACGGACCTCATCTTCGAATTCCTTGATCGAGGTCTCGTCCTTATCTATAGTATCCCACTTATTCACGACAATCACTACTGATTTACCTGCCTCATGCGCGTACCCGGCTATTTTTTTGTCCTGCTCCTGAATACCCGTATCCGCGTCAATCAGAGCCAGAACTACATCCGATCTTTCAATTGCTTTAAGGGCTCGCATAACACTGTATTTTTCCGTGGATTCGTACACTTTTCCGCGTTTCCTCATGCCAGCGGTATCGATGATAACGAAATCCTGGTCATCTCTCGTAAAAGATGTATCTACTGCATCTCTCGTAGTTCCGGCGATGTCGCTCACTATGACCCTTTCCTGACCGAGAAGGCTGTTAATCAGAGAAGATTTGCCCACGTTAGGACGTCCGATTACACTGAAACGTATAGTTTCGTCATCTTCCACCTCTTCCGGCAAGTCGGGGAAGTGCGTAATTGTTTCGTCCAGAAGATCCCCGAGGCCAAGACCATGGGAACCCGAAATCGGATAAGGATCACCGAAACCGAGAGAATAAAATTCGTATATGGTTTGCCTCATCTCAGGGTTATCCACTTTATTCACGGCAAGTACCACGGGTTTATTCGACTTGAACAGAAGCTTACTCACTTCTTCATCCGCTGCAGTAATCCCGTCCCGGCCGTTGACCATGAATATGATTACGTCCGATTCTTCTATCGCGATTTCGGCCTGTGCTCTCATCTGAACCAGAAGTGGTTCGTCCCCGAGTTCTATACCACCCGTATCTATGACGTGAAAAGTATGGTTCAGCCACTCTGCGTCAGCGTATATTCTGTCTCTTGTAACTCCGGGGGTATCTTCTACAATAGAGATCCGTTCCCCGACCAGTCTGTTAAATATGGTAGATTTTCCTACGTTTGGTCTTCCTACTATAGCTACTGTTGATTTCCTCATGAAAGGTACATCCTTTCTTTCTTCCTCTATAAATTACTTTACTACATCTTAACCTTATCATTTTAGCAGAAGGTCGGGAATATGACAATCTGTATTAATAACGGCGCATCAGAAATATACCGAATAATATGGAATGGCGCAGCCGGACCATTTTAATCATATTACAGACACTTCTATATGTATGTTCCCCACAAAAAAAAGCCTGTATTCAGACTCCTTTTTGACTGATCCAATTTTTTGTTTCCCCATGCAGGATGTAAGGCTTTCCTTTCAGCTGTTCGACTGTTTCGCATCCGAGAATCATCATCACCGATTTCAGCTCGTGGTGGATCAGGTCTATTTTCCCACGCAGTGCCGGTTCACCATCTTCCATTAATGTTTTCAAAAGAGGACCCGCCATACCGAACGCCTTTGCTCCGAGTACCAGAGCTTTCGCTCCGTCCACGCCGGAACGTATACCTCCGGAAGCAATAATATGTTCCGCCTCCAAACTGTGTAATATGGAAACAGGTGTCGGGATGCCCCAGGAATGAAAGCTGTCCATACTATTATCCCTTCGTTCATTCTCCACTTTAGAGAAATTGGTACCTCCCTTGCCCCCTACATCGACGTAGCGGCATCCGAGTGCCTGCAGTTCTTTCACCGTCTCTCCGGACATCCCGAAGCCTACTTCTTTCACTATGACCGGGACGGGAGACTCCGAAATCACTCTTCTAATATTTTCTATGCGGAATGAGAAATCCCTGTCCCCTTCCGGCATGACGACTTCCTGTACAGTATTCAGATGAATCTGGAGGGCATCTGCACGTAACATCTCTATGGCGACTTCCGCTTCTTCCCACGTAGCTTCGCTTCCTACGTTTGCAAAAATGATGCCATCTGGATTCACTTCGCGGACCACTTCATATGTTTTACGTTCTTCCTTGTCTTTAATAGCGGCCATCTGAGAACCGACTGCCATGGCAATATTTTTTTCTCCGGCAATTTCAGCCAGCTTTCTGTTTATTTCTTTCGTCTTTTCACCACCGCCACCTGTCATCGCATTCACAAAAAGAGGGGAACTTACATTAAGTTCCCCCAGTTGAACAGAAATATCCAGTTGCTCCCAATCCAGTTTGGCCAGGCTCCGATGTACAATATCCACTTCATCAAAATAATGTACCGGCCCTTCGGAATGGTTAAGAGCATGGCGGATGTGATCCAACTTGCGCTCTGATCTCATCCTTCCACCTCCGGCTGCACACAAAGGAAAAAGGCAGGAAAAACAGTGCGTTAATAGACGCACGCTTCTCTTTCCTGCTTTTTTTCCGCTGATTATTTTTTATATTTATCCAGTTGATCACCAATCATGTCGCTTAATGAGAACCCACCGGAATCTTCCTCTTTTTGATAGGATTCAACTTCTTTTCTCTGGTTGTCTTCATCAAGTTCTTTGATACTCAATGAAAGGCGCTTCTGATTCTCGTCCACGTCAAGAACTTTAACGTTTACCGTCTCCCCTTCTTCCAGAACTTCCTGAGGGTTGGCGATATGACGGGTGGAAATTTGGGAAATGTGTACAAGTCCTTCTACGCCCGGCAGAACTTCCACGAAAGCTCCAAAGTTAACGAGACGCTGTACTGTACCTTCCAGTACATCACCCTGGCTCACTTTGTCTCCGATATTTTCCCAAGGTCCCGGCTGCGTTTTTTTCAGCGAGAGGGAAATCCTTTCGTTATCGCGATCTACCGAAAGAACTTTGACACTGATCTTCTGTCCTTCTTCGACCACGTCGGAAGCTTTGCTTACGTGTTCGTGGGAAAGCTGGGAGATGTGCACAAGTCCGTCGATGCCACCCAGGTTTACGAAAGCTCCAAAATCGGTAAGACGCTGCACTGTACCTTCAACGACCTGTCCGGATTCAAGGGACTGTAGAACATTCTGTTTCTGTTCTTTCTCTTCACCCTCGACTACCGCACGGTGGGAAAGGATGACCCTGTTCTGTTCACGGTCCAGCTCAACTACTTTCAGGCTAAGTTCTTTACCTTTATAGTCTTCGAAATCTTCCACGTAGTACGTTTCTACGAGTGAAGCAGGGATAAACCCTCGCAGGCCGATATCAACGACAAGGCCGCCTTTTACTACGTCCTGGACTTCCGCGTTGAAGATCTCTTCGTTTTCATATTTGGTCTCCAGATCCTCCCAGGCTTTATCTGCATCTACTGCACGCTTGGAAAGGACGATTTCGTCATCTTCCACTTTTTTGACTTTCAGTGTGATGTCGTCGCCTTCTTTTACGGCATCTGAAGCTGTTTCAATGTGCAGGCTGGACAGTTCACTTATAGGAACGATCCCTTCAACTTTATTTCCTACGTCTACGAGGACCTGTTTGTCCTCTACTTTGACGACTTTCCCCGTTACAAGATCACCTTCGTTAAATTCTTTCATTCCAGAAATTTCTTGATTCATTTCATCCATACTGAGTCTACCTCCTTCAAATTCCGACACAACTTTGTCATTATTAAAAATATCCTTTTGTCTAACTTCTAATATTTGCACGCTTTTGTCAAGCGATAGACGCTTATTGTTGATGAAATTTATACAATTGTCTGATTCTTTCCATGATATAATCCGTCACTTCTTTTGCACTTGACTTGTTTTCCCGGAAAGACGTCAGATCAATCGGCTCCCCGTAGGCTACTTTCAGTCTTCTTCCCGGTTTGTAAGGACCTATGATGGCGCAGGGGACCACTACCGCTTCCGAACGCAGCGCAAAGAATCCGAGACCGGTCAGACCCTCCCCGATTTCCCCTGTCCGCTGTCTTGATCCTTCCGGAAACAGACCGAGAACCTCTCCCTGGCTTAAAATATTAAGACCGTTCCGCAGAGCGTTTCTGTCTCTCATTCCTCTTTTTATAGGGAAAGCGTGAATATTATTCAATAGAGAACCGAGCACCTTCTTTTCGAACAATTCCTCCTTGGCCATGAAATGGATAGTACGGGGAGAAGTGATTCCCACTACCGGAGGATCGAAATTGGAAATGTGATTGGAACATATAATTACAGGACCCTCATTCGGAATGTTCCCTTTTCCCACGACTTTAATCCTGTATAAAGGGTAAAGAATGACGGAGACCAGGCTTCTGGCCAGTTTGTAAAGTTTCATCGGGAGTTCACCCTCTCGTTGACAAGGTCCAATATTTGCTCGACCACATTATCAATGGATAATGATGTAGTATCCACTTCCACAGCGTCTTTCGCTTTAACGAGGGGAGAAGCAGTCCTGGTGGAATCGATATCGTCTCTCCGCTTGATCTCCTCCATCAGCACCTCAAGATCGCTCTCGTATCCGGAACGGGTGTTTTCTTCATGCCTTCGTCTTGCTCTTTCTTCCACCGAGGCAACCATAAAAATCTTCAGGTCCGCCTCAGGGATAACCTTCGTCCCTATATCCCTTCCGTCCATCACTACATTCTGGCCGGCAATCATCTTCTGCTGTCTGTTGACCATTTCGATCCTCACTTCCGGATAACTGGAAACGGCCGAGACGTGTCTTGTAACCTCATCCGTACGTATTTCTTTCGTAATTTCTTCTCCGTTTATAAATACAAGCTGACCTTCATCCGTCTGCTCAAATTGAATGTCGCATTTCATCAGCACTTCCAGCACTTCTTCCTCGGAAGAAAGGTCCGCCCCCTCCTTTATCGTTTTAAGCGTCAGCGCTCTGTACATGGCGCCGGTATCGACGTATATGTAGGTAAGAGCGTGAGCCACTTTCCTGGCCACTGTACTTTTTCCGGCGGCTGCCGGGCCATCGATAGCTATTGAAACTGTGTCACACATAAATCCTTCCTCCGTTCGCTTATATAGTACTGTGTCAGAATAACACAGAACTATCATCTATTCACTTGTACTCCATGTTTTTCATGTATCTTTGCTGTTCAAACCCATATTTTATAATTGTCTGTCTGTCTTTTTCGGCAAGTCCTTCAAACTTGACTGAAATAATTCCCGGAGTCGACCCTCTCGGTTCCGCCTGACGTATAATGACAGCTTCCGTCTCTACATAATTGTACCCGCCCGAATTCATCGGTAAAACCATCGTGACATATATGTGCTGCCCTTTGTTGAATTGAGCGTCGACAGGCTGTACGAAAGCTGCACCTCCTCCACTAAGATCAGCGGTTACCGTATGGTAGTTACGGTCTTTCGTATTGATGGCAACGTCTACGGAAGTTTTCGTCCTTACGTATCTTCGCCGCTGAATCCTTTTGAGGAACTCCTGTCCCGGGAAGGTAATCTCCAGAACAGGAATAGTCAGCTTCTTTCTGGAAACCACCTGTGTCTCGAACTGATAGACTGCAGCGTCCTTACCTACATAGCTGCCTTTAAATTCGGTCCCCTCCAGAAAAAAAGAGATTTTTCTCGTTTCGCTGTGGACAGGGTAGTCGACATAGAGCTTTTCTTTCTCCACTTCCTGCACTTTACAGTAAAACTCCTCATTTTCTTCTGCAGTCAAAACCAGTTCTGTGCCAACTTCAATCATTTATCTCCACCCTTTCTGAGCCCTTAGTACTAATATTATCGCAAATAAGTAGCATGAATAGAAGTTAAAAATGATAAAAAATTATTTTTCTAGTACAAAAAGGCTACTTTCCCTGGAGATGATGAGTATTTGCAAGCCTGATCAGCTGAAAGCCCACTACCCACAGGATCACCATGAAGGGGAGAAGGCTGTACAGCCATGCGGGTAAACTCACCATGTAGCCGTAGGACCCGTGGAGAAGAGCCGGGATAACGAGAGCGAAAGCTATACACCATTTTTTTCTGTCGGTACGGAATTTCGCTTTCCCCATGTAATAGCCCATGATCAAACCGAACAGGGCGTGGGAGGACACCGGGAAGACCGCACGCAGAAATGCTATTTCTATACCGTTTGAAAAGATATAAATTATGTTTTCCACAGTGGCGAACCCGAGACTCAAAGATACGCCGTAAATGATTCCATCATAGTGGTGATCGAAATTTTCGTGTTTGAAAACTATAAATAAAAAAAAGAACCATTTAAAAAATTCTTCAAGAAATCCTGCCGACAGGAAAGGTTTCCATACCGTTCCCGTCAAATGCTGTTCCTGTTCGATTCCGTACTGAATAAACATGATAGGGAAAACTAACAGACACCCGACGATAAACACGCGGATAATAAGAGAGAGCGGCTCCAGTTCCATTTTTTTATTTAAATATATATATGTCATAAGCGCTATTATCGGCGCGACTGCAGTAATCAGTAATGCCAAATTCAATGCCCCGCTTTCCATTCCTTCCATTTCATATTATCATGAGATAACAGGAAAAGGTAGAGACTATGGGAGATGGAGGTACACAGATGAAAAACATACTGATTATCCATACAGGCGGTACCATTTCGATGGAGGAAAACACCAGTACCGGTGAAGTGAATACTACTTCGGAACACCCGTTATCCGAAGCGACGAAACACTTGAAACACATCGCCAACATCACCGATGAAGCTGCGTTTCACGTTCCTTCCCCTCACATGAGGCCCCGCCACATGCTTCAGCTTGGACAGCTGATTCATGAACGGTTCATCGAGAAAAAGTTCGATGGAATAGTCGTTACCCACGGGACGGATACGCTTGAAGAAACTGCATATTTCCTTGACTTGTTTCTGCAGACGAGAAAGCCCGTCATTGTTACGGGAGCTATGCGAAGCGCCAATGAGATAGGTGCGGACGGACTGTACAACCTGATCACTGCCGTCCGGGTAGCAAGCAGCGATGAGGCATACGAAAAAGGAACGCTCGTCGTTATGAACGACGAGATACATACTGCTAAAAGTGTAACCAAAACTTCCACAAGTAACGTTGCTACGTTTCAGAGTCCCCAGTACGGCCCGATAGGTATTACAACTAAACAGGAAGTTTTCTTTCACCATAAAATCACTTACAGAGAAGCTTATCCTGTACAACAGCTGTCTAAAGACGTCGTTCTGCTGAAAGTATACGCCGGGATGGACGGCTCCATTATCGATTCCCTGCTGGACTCTAACGTGGACGGTCTCGTAATTGAAGCTTTAGGGCAGGGGAATGTCCCTCCTTCCATGATCGGTTCACTGACGGCAGCAGTGGAAGCAGGGGTGCCCGTACTGGTTGTCTCCCGTTGTTACCAGGGATTCGTTCAGCCCACTTACGCTTACGAAGGCGGCGGGAAACACCTTGAAGATATCGGTTTGATTTTCGCAAATGGATTGAATGGACCTAAAGCAAGAATAAAATTAATGCTGGCCCTTGAAATGACGAATAACCGGGCAGAAATCATTTCCATGTTCCAGTAAATCCCGGCATGATACTCTTTGAAGAAAACCTTGGAGAAACACTAAAAAACCCCCTCGGTAACCGGGATCTCCGCTTTCCGAGGGGTGCTGTTTATGGCGGGATAAAAACAGAAGTCTCCGCATCGTGCTGTTATCCGACCTGTTCCGGTTTCTTTACGGATCAGGTGAGAGGTTCTTTTTCCGTACATATATCTGCAGCGATCTTTCCTCCGTGCCATCTTCCATTCTCGATAAAGATCTCGTTATTGTTATAACCTGCAGCGATGACCCCGGCTACGTACACGCCGGATACGTTCGTTTCCATAGTCTCTTCGTTAAATACCGGCCGCCCCGTCTCTTCATTGATTTCAACACCTATACTTTTGATAAACGGGTGATCAGGCTTATAACCGGTCATGGCGAAAGTAAAGTCGTTGGCCCTGGACTTCCTTTCCCCGTTCACCTCATAAACGATTTCGTCATCTGTTATTTCTACAATCTCTGCACCAAATTCCATATTCACAACCCCCTTATCCACAAGGGCAGAGAATTGCGGAAGGATCCATGGTTTAATACTTGGGGAATAGTCACCTCCCCGATAAAGCACTGTTACTCTGGCTCCTGCCTTGACAAGTTCCAAAGCTGCATCCGCTGCCGAGTTCTTTCCCCCGATAACAGCCACTTCTTTATCGAAAAATGGGTGGGCTTCTTTAAAATAATGACTGACTTTATCTTTATCCTCACCCGGCACTTTCATATAATTAGGCTGGTCATAATACCCGGTAGCCACCACAAGGTAATCAGCCTGATATTTTTTCTTTTGATCCGTCATCTCTCTGTGAGTCTCCAGAACGAAACCATCTTCCGTTTTCTCTACGTGTACCACTTTCTCAAACGTGTTTATTCTGAGGTTTTTTCTCTTCGACACGCCCCGATAATAAGTCAGCGCTTCGTTTCTGACAGGTTTCTGTCTTTCGGATATGAAGGGTACATCCCCGATCTCCAGTTTTTCACTCGAACTGAAAAACGTCTGGTGAGTCGGGTAATGGTAAATGGAATGCACTATGTTCCCTTTTTCTAAAATGAGAGGTTCGATCCCTTTTTTCTGCATCTCTATTGCAGTGCTCATGCCGCAAGGGCCTCCTCCGATAATTATCACTCGTTCCCGTTGCAAAATCGTCACTCCCTGTCTGTTATAACTTAGCTGGTTGCACCCGGTACCTGTCTGCATAAATGAACAAGCTCCGGATTATAAAATCACCTAAAAAATCTCCTATCAAAATAATGATAGGAGATTTCCGTTCCAATATCAACTTAAACCCATCCACGGAACCGGGCGGCTTCTGCCATCTTGCGTACCCCGACCATGTAGGCAGCAAGGCGCATGTCCACTCTTCTGGTTTCTGCCGTATTGTAGATGTTGTCAAAACCTTTAATTATGACTTTGTGTAATTTCTCTTCCACTTCCTCTTCTGTCCAGTAATATCCCTGATTGTTCTGTACCCATTCAAAATACGATACAGTCACACCACCTGCTGAAGCCAGCACGTCAGGGACCAGCAGAATCCCTCTGTCCGAGAGGATTTTCGTACCTCCGAGAGTAGTCGGCCCGTTAGCTGCTTCTACCACTATGCTTGCTTTAATGTTGTGGGCATTTTCTTCGGTGATCTGGTTTTGCACAGCTGCAGGTACCAGCACATCACATTCGAGCTCAAGTAGTTCTTTATTAGTGATAGTATCGTCAAACAGGTTCGTTACTGTACCGAAACTGTCCCTGCGGTCAAGAAGATAATCGATATCAAGTCCTTCCGGATCATAAAGACCACCGAGAGCATCAGAAATACCTACAATTTTTGCGCCTTTATCATACATGAATTTGGCCAGAAAACTGCCGGCGTTCCCGAAACCCTGAACCACAACGCGTGCTCCTTCGATATCTATCCCTTTTTTCTTCGCAGCTTCGTCGATGCATATCGTTACACCTTTGGCCGTAGCTGTCTCCCTGCCGTGTGAACCGCCCAGTACTATCGGCTTGCCCGTAATGAAACCGGGATTGTTGAATTCATCAATCCGGCTGTACTCATCCATCATCCAGGCCATAATCTGGGAGTTTGTGAATACGTCAGGAGCCGGTATATCTTTCGTCGGACCTACGATTTGACTTATGGCACGGACATATCCACGACTTACCCCTTCAAGTTCGCGGAAGGACATTTCTCTCGGATCACAAATAATACCGCCTTTACCTCCCCCATAAGGAAGATCAACGATACCTGCTTTAAGACTCATCCAGATAGAGAGGGCTTTGACCTCCGTTTCATTGACATCCGGATGAAAGCGCACTCCGCCCTTCGTAGGACCGATGGCATCGTTGTGTTGCGATCGGTACCCTGTGAATATCTTAATTGAACCGTCATCCATCCGGACAGGTATGCGGACTGTCATCATGCGAACAGGTTCTTTCAGTAATTCATACACTTCTTCCGGATACCCGAGTTTATCAAGGGCATTCTGAATTATAGTTCTCGTGGAAGTCAACACATTCATATTTTTATCTTCCGGTTTATCGGCTGCCATCACTAAACCCCCTATATGAAAATCATCACGTCATCAGTGAATAGTATACACTCATTCCCCGGGATTGAAAAGGAACCTTTTCTTCCCCGTCGAAAGAACTCCCATCCAGGGTAAGCGTTTTCATAATTTAGAAAAAATTCTGCACTCAGAAGAATGCAGAAAATTTATCCACAGCGGTACCGTCCGTAATCTTCGATCCGTATTCTTCCAGCCAGACAGACGTCATTGCAGTGGCGCTGCCGAATTCAGAGAGTACCGCTACGAGATCTTCCTTGTTCACGTTCTCCACTTCATGTTCTTCCATCAGCAGATAATAGCCATCCCTTTCCTTAAACAGGGTGCCTCCCGTTAATCCCATACGCCGCAACGGTTCAGTAGCCTGTATAACATCTTCCACATCTTCAAAGTGATATAAAAGTTCCTTATACTCATCCAGTGTGACCTTCATTTCAAGAAAATCATCGTCTCCTGCAGCATCTTCCGATTTTGTAACGATTACCAGTAAGCCCTGAGCCTGGAGCATATATATCTGAACCGTCAACACTCCGATCAATTCCTCTTCCAGTTCTTCCTGGGCATCGAGTATCATATCGCTGAAAATCTGATGGACCTTCGGAAGGTCTTTCCAGATTTCTTTCGTCTCAAGACCTCTTTCCGTAAGATCATCTGTCGTCAGGAACATTTTGAATTTATGAGTTGATAAACGCTCAATCCGCATAATTTTCCCCCTCCCCCTTTATATAATAAATCGTACCACCATCTAATCCAGTTTCTGCAGTTCAAATAAGTGGTATTCGGAATTGGTTTCCAGCCGCAGAGGTAATAAAGAAGTTCCGTATCCTTCGCTTACAAAGACCCTGGTATTCTCAAAAAGCTTCCAGCCACCCCGTTCATAGGGGCCGTACCCCATGAATCTGATCTGTCCGCCATGGGTATGACCCGAAAGTATTAAATCGAAATCTTCGGCGAAGGAAGCTATCTGCTGCATTTGAAAAGGGTCATGCATGACAAGTATAGAAGGACGGACGTCTGATTTCACAGGTTTTTCAACCTCCTCCACGGAATAAGGATCGATACCTGTAATGCTGTAGTCGTTTTCTTCGAGCGTTTCGTTGGAGAGCACCCGCACGTTAAACTTCTGAAGCAGTTCGAAAGTAGTTTCTTTTTCTCTATCGTTATTGCCAGGAATAAAATAGATTGGTTTTCCGATTTTCGTCAGTAAGTTGAGATTATATTCCATAGATTTGTCAGAGACGCGTCTGTCAACAAAATCACCGCCAATCACAATTAAATCGACGTTTTCCTCAGCTATACGCTCGGCAATGCGATTGTTGTGTACATCCGAAATAAACAACAGCCGCAGCATTCCTTCCATATCGCTGACAGTCAACATGTGCACTTTCCTTACCGGTCTCACTGCTTTTCTACCCATGTACCGGATAATTGCTATTACCAACAGGAAGACGGTCCAGATTTTGTTCAATTAACTCACCTCTACTTCCAATGACTCTTCTCATCTTGAATACTAGTTCATCATATCAGAAAACAGAAAAAAGAAAAATTGAATCCACTTGCCGCTTTTTTGCCGGAGTACATGTATGTAGCAGATAACCGACGAACGGACCCGGTACAGGAGAAACTGAATCATTAGCCGCTTTTACTCTTCAATAGGAGTGCCAGAGTAAAATCCACGATAAAGTGAGCTGAAACGACATACGTCAACGTTTGAGTCTGTTCATAAATAAAACCGAACAGGAAACTGATTGTTAGCACACCCGTAAAAAGCAGCGGCTTGCTCAAATAACGGAAATGGACAAACGCAAAAAGGAGACTCGCCGGTACGAAACCGGTCAGCGGCTGGAGTACTCCCCGAAACAGCATTTCTTCACTGAACGCAATAACTGCAGTCAGGAGGAGTATCGCCGGTACCGGAAGTCCTTCGAATAATTTCCTGTTGATCCCGCCGTCATCATAGTGTTGCTCCGGTACGGTCTTCATCGTTATCCCATCGAACCCTACTATCAAAATCGCAGGTACAATCGCATATACTACCCAGTCCTTAATGTTGAATCCCCACTGAGCAGTCCAGTGTTCCCGGAAATCCAGAAAAACAGAACTGACCGCTAAAGCGATGACCATCAGCAATCCTTGAGTGATGAGCACATGTTTCATCAATTCTTTTGAAGACATCTGTCTGATTATCTTATTATTGTCCATATGAACTCCTGGCATGGAATATGTTGTAGAGGCGTTCTTCCCAGAGAGGAAGACCCTGCCGTTCTTTTACGCTTTCGTAGGTCACCTGAAAGATTTCCGGGTGACAGTGGTCGCAGCATTTTTGGTGCGGAGTCTGGAAGCCTTCCTGAAAATGCCTGTACAGGTCTTTTCTTCGGCAGCCGGGCGTGTTTATTACCTCCATCATATGAATGAGGTGATTCTGTTTCTGTTCGGTCCTGAGAAGCTGCCGTTCTTTCAGCTTATCAGCAGTTTCCCTTGCAGTCGCCTGCAGAGAAAAGTCTTTGTCGCCGGCATTTGCAATAAGAAAATTGTACTGGGACTCCGATAATTCAAGATGCATACAATCCTCATAGGAAGGAGTCTTTTCATTCGCGTAGCAGAACCGCAGAAAAGCATCTATCTGTTCATGGGAAGGAAGCTCGGACTGTATGAACATTTGCGGCAGTCTCTCATCTCCCGGTGCATACAGCAGCAAACTCGTACATTCTCCTCCGTCTCTCCCTGCTCTTCCGATTTCCTGTATAAACGATTCTATCCTTGGAGGTAAATGATAATGGATAACGATGCGTATGTCAGATTTATCAATTCCCATTCCGAAAGCGCTCGTGCAGCAGACGATGTCCAGTTCGTTATTCATGAACTGCTGCTGGACGAGCTGCCTGTCCACGGGGTCCATCCCGCCATGATAATAGGCGATACGCCCGAGACTGTTAGCTTTCAATTCCAGCGAAACTTTTTCGGCCATCTGCCTGCTTGAAAAATAAATCATCGCGGGAGCTTTTTGACGACTCAAAAAATCGATGAGAAATCTCCTTTTTTCCTGTTCATTTTCAATTTCCGCTACACCCAGCTGGATATTCGGCTTATCCATCGGGTATATAAGTTTACAAGCCCCCGTCCGGCCAAGCTGAAACAGAATGTCCTCCTGCACTTCAGGCGTCGCCGTTGCGCTCAAAGCCAGCACGGGAGGTTCCCCCAGATCACTGATCACCTGATGAAGTTTCAAGTAATCCGTCCGGAATTCATGTCCCCATTGAGAGATGCAGTGAGCTTCATCCACCACGAACAGGGAAATGGTCTCCCGCTTCAGAAGTGATTTCATTTTCGGCATCTGAAGCATCTCCGGAGAAATGTAAATAAGATCCAGTTTCCGTAAATTACCGCTTATCTTTCTCTTCTGTTGGGGGGAAAGGAAACTGTGCAGGGCAGCCACCCGTTTCATCCCTTTCGCTTTCACCTGTTTAACCTGATCGATCATGAGCGATATCAGCGGGGAAACGACGATCGTCAGTCCCGGAAGGATAAGGGACGGTAGCTGATAGCACAAAGACTTTCCACTGCCGGTAGGTAAAATGGCCAGGGTGTCCACACCACGCAGTGCATTCTCGATAACATTTTCCTGTCCCGGTCGAAACTCACTGAATTTAAATTGGTCTTCCAGCACTTTTTTAACATTGATCGGTTCCATTATCCCTGTCCTTTCTGGAGCTTAGCGAGTACTATTCTTATCTGAAAATATGAATAGTCTCCGTTCAGTTGTTCCCGGATTACCTTCAGACGTTTGGTACTCGTCTTTCGGACTGCGGCCGAAATATCCCGGGCCCCTTCCCGGCTTATAAAAGCGTCGATGTTACGGGCCGGATCAACAAGCACCGCTTCAACGAGGTGGTCCTCGATTGTACTCGGTTGCAATTGTCTTATCTTCGCAACTTTTTCTATCGATCCGAATTTGTTATACAACGCAATGGACTTTCCCGAGGAGGAAGTGAACGCCTCTTTTTTCACGAGATCTTCTGTCAATTTATACAGGTAGCTGGAAGAATCCGAAGAAACCTCCGAAAACATGTAATAATACATATTCGTTAAGTAAAGAGGAATGTCCCATGCAGGTTCGCCACTTTCTTCCGCTAACTGGCTATATGTCCAGCCGCTCCTGTCCCCACCTGTAAGTCGTCTTACGAACATCTCTTTCTCCGTATCGGAAAATGGGGTGAGCAGCGCACGCAATTCTTTGTATAGAATCGGCGCTTCCTCGTCCAGTACCGCTTTTCGCTCACTGTAAAATTTTCTTGCCCAGGTCTGTACCGGGCCTTTATCTACAATCGGCAAGTAACCGGCGTGTCTGTACACAGCATTGCTGATGATTTGAATCCATAGCATCAGCCTGTTCTTGAACTCTTCCACCGCTTCGGAATACTCCAGTCCGGAAAAGTACAGAGGCATGTGCGTTTCTTCCATTGATCCTTGACCGTAAGCAGTGACACTCATCCTTCCATGGTCGTGCCAGACTGTTTTACCTTCTTTGCACAACTCGTGGAGTGCATGATCCAGAGTCTCTCTTTGCAGATCGGGATAGATTCCATAGTATCCTTCTATACGATATACTTTTGCGTCCTGAAATGTCTGGGAAGATTTCTTCCCCCGCAACAGATGGTAGACGCCCGAAACGGTGCGTTCAGCATTCATTTTACTAAGACAATCTAACAGTATATATGTAAACATAAGGAATTCCTTTCGAATGATATAGTTGAATTCGATACGGATAGAACGTAGACTTGAAGGAGAGATACTATAGAAAGAAGGTATTACTTATGAAGCTTTATTCAATCGTGGATAAAGATACATGTATCGCCTGCGGTGCGTGCGGAATGGCTGCCCCGGAACTCTACAATTATGACGATGAAGGGCTTGCCTATTTCCTGCCGGACGATAATCAGGGAAACACACCTATTGCGGAGGAATTGGAACTTGATGCCGAAGATGCTTACGAGGGATGCCCGACCGGGTCCATCAAACTTGCAAACTCCAATTTTAATGGAAGTATACCAGAGGAAGACTAATAAACAAAAGAAGGTGCTCCCGGCACCTTCTTTTATTATACCATGTATTATTTTCAGCAGGCGAGCTGCGCACGCCGCTCATATTTGACAAATAACTTTTCGAATACGGAATAGAAAACCAGAATAAACACGAAATTCGAGGCAGCATGCATCAGGTCAAAAGGAATTCCGGCAAGATAGTAACCCCAGAACGTCTGGGAGATCGCGCGCATTGTAAATGCCATCACCAGTCCAAAAAACAGCCCTGACAATAAGCCGTAAATACTTAATCCTAATACAGGGAGTCTCGGTAAGAATTTACCGAGCAGCCCGGCTCCTATACCTATAAATCCCCAGGCTGTCACCTGCCACACTGTCCATATCCCCATACCAAGCACCATATTCGTCAAAAAAGTGGTCAGAAAAGCAGTGATCACTGCCGCCAGCGGCCCAAGCCAGAAGCCGGTCAGAATAATTATAGCTGTTACCGGCTGGGCATTCGGAATAGCGGCAAAAGCTATCCTTCCCACCACGGCCACTGCTGCAAGCATGGTTATCAAAGTTAATTTATAAGTATTCCACTGCATTTATGATCATTCCCAGGACTGGAAATCAAAATGTATTTCGTCCCCGTCCTCGATTTCATACTCAGCAGCTCCGACTTTTGCTTCTTCGCCGTTCACGTCATAGACCCAGGCCTTTTTCTCTCCTTCTTCAGCGGATATGCCTTCAATGCCATTAATGAATCCGTCTTTTTCTTTCACCTCAAAATTTTCTTCCATAGCATCCATCAGTACCGTACCTTCTTCAACTGTTATATCTTTTTCTTTCACCTGTTCTTCACCCTGGTTTTTTGTCAGCTCCACGGTAGCTTCAATTTCCTGGGAAGACTGGCTGCCCTCCTCTTGACTTTCCGATGTTTCACTTTCCGCCTGACATCCTGTAAGCAATACGAGTGTCAAAGCTACTACTCCTGCATAATTCCTCAATTTTTCCATGCGACTTCACCCTTTCTTCAAGTTTTAGAAGAAAAAGCATTGGAACAACCTGCCATAAAAAAGCCCGTCCATAAAGGACGGGCTTGAGATATCGACATACATTGATAGTCCAGGTCATCTCAAACGCTCAATCCTCGAAGCAATGAATCCTTCACAGACAGGTTTACTGGCTTATGTCATCCTACTCCGATACCTTCCCGTGACGAACTTTCATCACAGTGGATCTTATCGTTTCGTTACATTTACAGTTGCGAGGACAGCTCCGGATTCGCACCGGATTCCCTAAAACCTGTGAAATTTATTCAATTAATTATAACATTACATGAATCGTTCTATTTTGGCAAGTTCTCTACAGGTAAATATATATAGAACGTAGTTCCTTCCCCTTCTTTACTCTGGACAGAGATTTTCCCTTTATGGGCCTCTACGATATTCTTCGCAATAGCAAGACCCAGTCCCGTTCCCTGCTTCTCTTCGGAAGGAGCCCGTTTCCTGGACTTATCTCCTTTATAGAAGCGTTCAAAGATGAACGGAAGATCCTCCTCCGGAATACCTGCGCCTGTATCTTCCACTTTTATTTCAAAATGGTCCTCCCCTCCGTGAAGGTGAACATGTACAGAACCGTTCTCCGGTGTATGACGGATAGCGTTATCCAGAAGGTTCGTTACCACCTGCTCTATACGGTCAGAATCTATGGACACTGTACCTGCCGGAAGGCCGGATCTTTCATGAAGGAGTTTTACACCGGTTTCCTCTGCCACTCCCTGGAATTTATTCACTATACGATCAAGAAAAAGATTTACGTCCACTGGCTCTTTATGCAACTGAATGTTCCCGGATTCCATTCTGGCAAGGTCAAGCAGTTCGTTTACAAGACGACCCATCCGCTCGGATTCTTCCAGAATAATCTGAGCCAGCTCATTTTTCTCTTCTTTCGTAGTTGCTACTTCATCGACGATCGCTTCGCTGTATCCACGCATCATGGAAATAGGAGTGCGGAGTTCATGAGAAACGTTTGCAAGGAAATCCTTGCGCAGTTTATCGAGCCTTCGTTCTTCCGTCATATCCCTGAGTACAGCCACTACTCCTCTGATGGTAGTGTTGCTATAAAGAGGAGTCATGATAATCACCCAGTTTCTCCCCTGGACAGTGACTTCCGTCATGCCTTCCCTCTCTTCGGTGATGACAGATTCGAACAGTTCATGCAGGGGCGAAGGCAGTTCTTCCTCCTCCAGCTCCTCTTCATATCTCCACGACTGTAACAGCTGTTTCGCAGGAGGGTTGGTTACCAGTATTTTTCTTTTATGATTTAAGGTGATTACTCCGTCGGCCATGGATTTCAAAACGCCCGATAGCTGCTCTTTCTCCTGATTCAGCGCATCAATATTCTGCTTAAGCTGACGGCCCATCCGGTTGAATGCAATTGCCAGTTCTCCTATTTCGTCATGAGTAATAATGGGTATCTTAGTATGAAACTCGCCTTCCGACAGCTCAAACGCCCCTTTACGCATTTTCATAAGAGGTGCTGTAATCCGTGTCGATAAGAAAAAAGCGAAAATCGTAGTCAATACTATAGCTATACCGGCACCGAGAAAGACAGTTTTAGTCGTCTGCTGAGTCGTTTCTTCCACAGAATCCAGGGGTTTGTAGACGAATACAGCGCCGTTGTCTCCCGACAGGGGAGAACCGACGGCCAAAAACTTCCTCCCGTCAGCCGAAGCTACTTTTTTCACTTCCGTTCCCCCGGTCATTACCCGCGCCAGCTCTTCATCCTTTTCAAACCACTGTTTCTGAAGTTCTTTGAATTCACCGCTATTGCTTTCCGCTTTCCAGGACTGCCCGTTTCCACGAACGACAAGAACGTGGCTCGAAGCTGATTTCACGGTGTCTATAGTACTTCGGAGAATGTCCTGGCGTTGCTCACTGTCTATAAGCGTCGACACTACCGTAGCGGTACGGAGCATTTCTTCTTCAGCTTTATTCACATGAAAGTTTTCGAAAAATTGAAGCAGCAGTACAGTCAGAATTATAAGAACGAAACAGACAAGGAGCAAAATGGTGAACCACAGTTTTACTACTACACTGCGCCAGAACATCAATCGTTATTTACCACGAACTTGTATCCTACACCCCATACCGTGGCAATCATACCGGCCGATTCTGCCGATACTTTACTCAGTTTCTCCCTGAGTCTTTTTACGTGGGTGTCCACAGTTCTCAGATCCCCGAAAAATTCATATTTCCACACTTCCTTCAACAACTGTTCCCGGTCGAAAACTTTATTAGGACGTTCAGCCATATACAGCAGCAGCTCATATTCTTTAGGCGTAAGCGGAACTTCTTTTCCTTGCGCCGTCACTTTATGAGCATCATTGTCAATGGTGAGGTGAGGAAAGACGATAATATCTCTCGCCTCGGTATCCGTATTCAGAAACTTCGTACTTGATGCTCTGCGCAGCAGAGCTTTAACTCTCAACACGACTTCGCGCGGGCTGAAGGGTTTTACTATGTAGTCGTCCGCTCCCGTTTCAAAACCTTCCACGCGATTCGCTTCCTCTCCTTTGGCCGTGAGCATGATAACCGGTGTCGCTTTCTTCTCACGCAGGGCTTTACAGACCTCGATACCGTCCATACCCGGAAGCATCAGATCCAGTAAAATCACGTCGTAATTATTCTCCAAAGCTTTTTGAAGAGCGCGTTCCCCGTCCTCGGCTTCTTCAATAGTGTAATCTTCTCTTTCAAGATACATTTTCACAAGTCTTCTAATCCGTTCTTCATCATCTACCACTAAAATTCTGGCTCCCTGATCCATCGAAATCCCTCCTGAAATTGAATTAGAATCGCTACAGAGCACCCGGGCTTCTGCCGAATGAATGCAGCATTTTCTTAAAAATCCGTATACTCGTCCCCATATCCAATCATAATAAAAAGAATTTTAAAAGAAAAGACAGGAGTTTGTCCCCTGTCTAAACGTTATGCGTAAGAATGTAGGCCGGAAATTATCAGGTTGACCGCCAGCAAGTTGAACATAATGATGGCGAAACCTATTACGGCGAGCCATGCAGAACGTTCTCCTTCCCAGCCCCGCGTAAGCCTCAAATGCAGAAAAGCTGCATAGAAAAGCCAGGTTATCAGGGCCCACACTTCTTTCGGGTCCCATCCCCAGAATCTGTCCCAGGCTTCCTGAGCCCAAATAGAAGCGAATATGATTGCTCCCAGGGTAAATACAGGAAAACCTATGGCGACAGACCGGTAGGAAACTTCATCAACCAGCCTTGGACTCGCACTTTTCAGTAAAGGCTGAATGGATTTAGCAATCCTTTTTCTCAATATTAACCTTAAGAGACCGTAAATCACAAGTCCTGCCATGAGTGACCAGATAATCGTGTTGAATTTAACCGGAGCATTCACTCCCTGCATCCAGCCGGGAGTCTCGAACAACGGTCCGAAAGCACCTTCTGTAACCAGCTCTCCATCGTTCGGCCCGGCTATCGCGGGCATTTCATAAGTAATTTCTGTCATCTGTTCATTGACAGGTGCTTCGAATACCGTTTTATAGTCTGCAGCACCAAAACCGGAAGCCACCACTATGTACCCGAGTGCACTCATAAGTGCGAACAGGACGAACTCCAGCCACCTTGTCCGTTTCGTAGCTTTTTCCTGATTGACCTGGCGAATGAGATAAATCAGGCCGGCAGCAAAACTGATGGCAAGGATTGCCTGCCCGAGAGCTGCAGTCGTCACGTGGATATATAGCCAGTGAGATTTGAGCGAAGGGACGAGAGGACTGATTTCAGTCGGGAACATGCTGGCATATGCAATGACCAGAAGAGCCACCGGCAAAGCGAAAAGTCCGAGCAGCGTAATTCTGTAAATAAGAAACAGAACTATGAAGCCGAACACAAGCATCATGCCGAAAAACGTCATGAATTCGAAAAGGTTACTGACCGGCGCGTGACCGGCTGCGATCCAGCGGGTTATGAAATAACCTATTTGGGTAATAAATCCAACGATCGTCAGTCCGATCCCCGCATTCCCAAGTTTTTTGTTCGTTTTTTCATTCGTCATTTTCACTGTAGCACCGAAAATGAAAGTGGCTATCAAATAAATGAAGAATGAGGCATAAAGTAAATTACTGCTAATCGCTGATAATTCCATCATCCTTCCTCCTTTCTTCCGCATCTTTCTCTTCCTGTTGATCTACCGGGAAATCTATACCCGTTCCTTCAAGGGTTCTGTCGATATCTTTTTTAAGAGCGAACCAGTTTTTATTGGTGTGACCGGCTACCCAGACTCCGGCACCTTTCGGCTGAATCCAGATCCGACGATGGTTCCAGTACATTCCCTGGATGACGCCTATCATGAAGATAGCCGCTCCGACGGCAATGATCGGCAGCGTATAGTCTTTTTTGACCGTCAGCCCCGTTACGTCCCTCGTTTCAAAGTTGGTAAGTCCGAGTTTATAATCATTGTTTCCGGAAGCATCTATGTTCACACCGATACCGGCAAAACTTACTTCCGGTTCCTCTCCAGGAGCATCCACTTCAAAGATGAACGCCGGATTTCTCGGGAATTTCGAAACCTGCTTCGGTTCTCCATCTTCAAGTTCAAATTCCGGGAAGTATCTTTCAAGTTTGACGGTAGTACCGTTTTCAAGTTCGTACTCATCTTTAGGTTCAATCAAGTCTACCGTAAACTCTCCGTAGTTTGACTCCTCATCACCTTTATCATGAAGTTTGAAGGTCATGGAAGAGAATTCGTTCAGTTGATAACTGGCCTGATAAAGAGAAATACCGTTTTCGAGCGGAATCGGATGGTTCACTCTCGCCTCCGCTTCTTTCACTTTTTTAAGTTCGGGTTCTTTACCCGGAACGACAGGCAAATCCGTCCGTTTATATATTACAGCGTTCGTCTGATAGTTTTCAGGAACCGGAGCGCTCTGCTTCTGCAGCGATTCACGGAACTGGGAATTTCCTTCATCTTCCATGTCGTAAGTTTCCAAAATGAAATCTTTGTTTTTCATATAGTAGATTCCATCGGTACCTACAATCTGTTTTGTCTCTCCTTCTCGCACCCAGAGAAACTCGTCCATATACATAGCAGGAACAAATCTCAGCATAGCACCCAGAAGAACGATAATCAGACCTATATGGTTAACATACGGGCCCCATCTGGAAAAACGATTTTTTTCAGCCAGTATGTTTCCGTCTTCTTCGTACAAATTATATCTTTTGGATTTCAGATTGGCTTTCAGTTTTTTGTAATCGATGTTGCCCGAATCGGTCTCACCGAAGATACGCTGCTTTTTCATAAAGTTCGGATGACGTTTCGGCTTCTGTTTCCTAAGCGTTTTATACAGGGGTACGAAACGGTCGATACTTGCAATTACGATGGAAATCCCGAGCATAGCCAGGAGAAGCAGGTACCACCATGAGCTGTAAAGATTATGAAACCCGAGCTGATAATATATCTGTCCGAGTATACCGTACTGATCTTTGTAGTGGGTAGAGGGGTCCGATCCCGGAGGTAAATACATCTCCTGCGGAAAAATTGTTCCCAACGCGGAAGCTATCACGATTACTATAATAATGGATACCCCTATTTTTACAGAAGAAAAGAAGTTCCATGTTTTATCTATAAATGTCCTCTGATACGTTTGTGACCTTCTCGCACTGCCATCGTATCTCATATTCAGCAACTGCTCGGGTTTATTATTGTTCAAGTGCTGGTTTGCTTCGAACGGTTTCCCGCAGGCTTCACAAAGCACCGTTCCTTCCGGGTTCACATGCCCGCATTCGCATGTAATTTTACTCATATAAATACCCCACATTTTTATTCATATTTAAGAAGAAGGAGTTATATCCTGAAGGTGACCTTCCAGTTTATCCAAGGTCAGCGGCCCGATGACCGTTTCCTCTATTTTTCCATCTGGACCGATGAATAGTGTCGAAGGGATTGGGCCGATGTTATACAGATTCATCACCTGCCCATCCTTATCCTGTAGTATAGGAAACGTTAACTGGTATTCTCTCATAAACTGCTCGACTACTATATCGGTAGTATCCAAATTAATCGCGAGAATCTCTACGCCTTTTTTCTTGTATTTCGGATACAGTTTTTCCATGTAAGGCATTTCGTCTTTACATGGTTCGCAATATGTAGCCCAGAAGTTAATCATAACGCCTTTCCCGCGGTAATCCTTAAGCTCTACTGTCTCGTCAGTCCCGAATTTTTTAAGGGCGAAATTCGGAGCTGTTTCGCCTTCCTCTACAGAGACGCCGTCTTCCTGAAATGCGGACGCTACGGCAAAGACTACGAGACTTAGCATAATTACCAGTAGAGTTGAACGGAAAATAAGTCGCTTTTTCTTTTTCTTGATTGTTTTTCCACTCATACCACTCACCCCCCGACATTATAACATGAGTGTTTTTAAAATTTGTTGAACATTATTTAACATTTTCCTCGGCAAGCTGACGTAGCTGCTTGACTTCGTGAGGTTTGAGTGGGCGAAAGTCTCCGGCATTCAGTCCGTGAAGATTCAGGAATCCGTATTGTTCTCTTTTTAGTTTATCCACAGGTACTCCGAGTGCATCAAACATTTTTCTTACCTGTCTGTTTTTTCCCTGATGAAGAGTCATTTGAATGATGGCAGTGTTCTTTTTCCCATCGGTCGAAGTAATTCTCACATCTTCCGCTTTAAAAAATTCGCCTTCGATTTCCATTCCCTGCTTCAGCTGTTTCATCTGTTCACGGGTCGGTATGCCACGGGACTTGATGATATATACTTTATCTATTTTATGTTTCGGGTGCATCAGTTTATTTGCGAATTCCCCGTCATTCGTAAGAAGTATCAGCCCTGACGTATCGTAATCCAGCCGCCCTACCGGAAACAGTCGTTGTTCGATATCCGGAATGTAGTCGGTCACGACTTTCCGGCCACGGTCGTCTTTGGCACTCGAGATGACTCCTCTCGGTTTGTATAATAAAAAATAAACGGGGGCTTCCCTTTGAAGGGGTACTCCGTCAACTTCCACTTCATCCTGAGAGGACACTTTGGTTCCCAGTTCCTTAATTGTTTCATTATTTACCTTCACTCGCCCTGCTTTGATAAGTTCTTCAGATTTTCTTCTCGATGCGACGCCGGCCTGGGCCATTACTTTCTGCAATCTTTCCATTTTACCTACTCCCTCTTTTCTCCACTTAAGAGACCACGCTGCGAACACAACGCGGTCATTTATCGAAAACGTTCAATTTATATTCCTGATGTTACTTCCGTAGCCATTATACCAACAATCTTTAAGTGCAGTCCAACATTGAGAATTTTTCTTTATCTATTGTGACCAAACAGTGAAAACCTTTATGTGGTAAGTTATGTATTTGTCGAATCTGTAGTTGTTTCTGTACATGATAATCTCTATGAACCGGGATACACCGGCTATTCACCCTTCTTCCAGGGAATCGAAGAAATTCTCTGCCGCTGAATAATCCTCCTGGAATGCTTCCCTCAATTCAGGAAGATCTTCCAGTGACTGTAAACCGAAGTAAGTGAGAAAATGTTCGGTCGTTCTATAAAGAATAGGTCTGCCTACCGTTTCCTTTCTACCTGCTTCTTCCACAAGCTGCCTTTCGGCAAGTGTCTGCAGTGCCTGATCACTCTTCACTCCGCGGATGTAATCCACTTCGACTCGGGTAATCGGCTGCCTGTAAGCTATAATAGCCAGAGCTTCCAGCGAAGCCTGGGATAGACGTGTATGATTTTTTTTGTATCCCCATCTCTTATAGACTGCCGCGTACTCCGGTTTCGTCGTCAGGCTGTACGTTCCTCTCGATTCCATCAGACGGATACCTCTCCCGGGGCTCTGCAGCTCTTTCTTCCAGTCTTTAAGTAATTCTTCCACGTCATTTTCCCTGATCTCGAGTATTTCTGAAAGCTGTTTCTTATGCATCCCTTCTTCTCCGGCAGCAAACAGCAGCCCCTCGAGAATTGCAAGCTTACTCTCTCCCATGATTATCCCCCTGTTTAAAAATATATAAATCTTCAAAATGTTTATCTTGCCTGCATGAAACCTGTTTATCTTTCACCAGTTCCAACAGGGCGAGAAATGTAGTCACCATTTCAGTTTTGGTACGGGCGGAGAAAAGTTTTTCAAATGTTATACCGGAAGGGAATTTCTGTATTTTTTGCAGTATATGATCCATCGTTAGTTGAATGGGCATCTCATCTCTTTTTACCCCTGTCTCCATTTTTGGAGACGGAGATGCAGTTTTATTAAACATGCGCTGCAAAGCTCCAATCATATCAAAGACGGTAGCCTGCTGGTCATCGCCGGCCCCCTCCTCTATACTCACCGGAGGTCTGGAATAGACTTCATTATCCTCTGCTTCCCTGTCTTTCAGCTGACCCGCCGCATACTTAAACTTCCTGTATTCTTTAAGTCTTTCCATAAGCTCTTCTCTCGGATCCTCTTCGCTTTCAAACTCTTCCGGATCGACCGGTTCTTCCGGCAGCAGTGTGCTGCTTTTCATTGCAAGAAGCGTAGCAGCCATCACGAGATACTCGCTTGCTATATCAAGCTCCAGCTCATTCATAGTGTGAATGTATTCCATATACTGATCAGTAATTTCAGCTACTGGAATATCGTGGATGTCTATTTCAAGTCTCTGGATGAGATGAAGGAGCAGATCCATCGGTCCTTCAAAACCTTCTACTTTTATATGATACTCGCTTTTCACGGACATCAGCCTTTTCTCTGTAAAGTTCTAGTTTATTATAACATGAGGCTGCAAATATTTTCGTAAGGACCACAACTCATTTTCCACGCCACAAAAAAAGAGCGCGGAGTTCGCGCTCTTTTACTTTGCTTTATTACATTTTTCTATAAACGCTTCTGTCTCTTCAGTGGCACAGACAGAGTAGGAACCCTGATATTTATCTCTTACTTTTCCAACCATTTTTCGCCCGATGCCACTATTGCGATGTGACGGGTTAACGGAGACATGCTGAATAATCGCTTCGCGCTCGTTCACACGAACACCTGCGGCACCTATAATGTCTTCGCCCTCTTTCCACAAATATAAATGCCAGTCCTGATTATTCTCATATTCCTTAATAATGTCCTGCAGCTTCTTAACATCTTTTGCTTCCGGCATAAAGGACAGCAGTCCCATAGCAATTTTCTCAAAAGATTTTTTAAACCTGATTAACATAGTGACCCCTCAATCATCTTAGAAATTGATGTAAAGCCGGTCTACTGAACGACTACCCCAAACCAGTAGTACAGTCCGTAAACCAGACAAAATATCAATAATATTATTAGTAACCTTATATTGCGTTTACGCATTGAATTCCTCCCGGAATGACCCAGATAATAGCATACTCCATTCTCAAAAATTATTCAAGCGGTTATAGCTTTAACGGCAGTCATTCGGAAACTCTGACCTCTTTCATTACGTCACCCTTATTAATGCGATCGACGAGCTCCACTCCTTCAACTACCTGACCGAAAACCGTGTGTTTTCCGTCGAGATGAGGCTGAGGACTATGACAGACGAAAAACTGACTGCCTCCTGTATCCTTTCCTGCGTGAGCCATGGATAGCGTGCCTCTCTGGTGCCGGTGAGGGTTGTCGTCTGTTTCACATTTGATAGTGTAACCAGGTCCGCCAGTTCCGTCTCCTCTCGGGCACCCTCCCTGGACTACGAAGTCAGGAATGACCCTGTGGAAAGTCAGACCGTCGTAGAACTTACTGTTTGCAAGGCTTTTGAAATTCTCCACTGTACCGGGAGCATCTTCTTCATAAAGTTCCAGAACCATGCGTTCGCCATTTTCAAATTCAATATAACCGTTTTTCATCAGTATCTCCTCCTGTTTTAAAATTCAGATCAAATCTCGTAACCTCATCGAAGGACTCCCGTCTGATCACCAGCTGATGAGAGCCGTTCTCTACGAATACGACAGCCGCTTTCGGAAATCGATTGTAGTTATTCGACATAGAATAGCCGTAAGCCCCGGTACTGAATACTGCCAACGTGTCACCGGGCGTAATATCAGGAAGTGTCGCATCCCATATCAGCATGTCCCCGGACTCACAGCACTTACCCGCTATGGCATACGTACGCCTCTCTTCCTCATTCATCCGTTCTGCTGCTTTAATGTCGTACCTGGCATCATAAAGAGCGGGGCGTATATTATCGGTCATACCTCCATCCACCGACAGATAGGTACGCACACCTTCGATTTCTTTTACTGAACCTGCTTCGTAAAGTGTTATTCCGGCATCTCCCACTATCGCTCTTCCAGGTTCTATCCAAATCTCAGGCATAGGATAATTCTGTTTCTCCGATTGAAACTTCACTTCGCTCATAAGAGCCCGGGCATACTCATTGAGGCTAAGCGGATCATCCTCCTCCGTATAGCGGATTCCGAATCCTCCCCCCAGATTAAGCACTTTCGCTTCGAAGCTATATTCTTCTTTCCACTTCTTCATTATATCAAACAGTTTCCTTGTGGCCATCAAAAAACCGCTCGTTTCAAAAATTTGGGAACCGATGTGGCAATGCAGGCCGATGACATTCATTCCGGTTGATTCCAGGAGAGAGGTGAAGGCCCGGTCCGCCTGACCACTCGTTAAATCAAAACCGAATTTAGAATCTTCCTGTCCTGTTAAAATGTAATCGTGCGTGTGCGCTTCTATACCTGGTGTCACTCTGAGGAGTACGTCCATCGTTGTATTTTCTTCCTCAAGAATTTCTTCAAGCAAAGCTATCTCATAGAAGTTATCTACTACAATACACCCAATTTTAGCGTCCACGGCCATTTTTAATTCTGCTCTGCTTTTATTATTCCCGTGCATGTGTATTTTTTTCACCGGAAAACCTGCTTCGAGAGCAGTATAAAGCTCCCCCTCGGAAACTACATCCAGACTCAGCTTTTCTTCATCCGCCACCTGGATCATGGCGACGGATGAGAATGCTTTGCTGGCATAAGCTACCTGGGCCGGGATACCTTCCTGTTCAAACGTTTCTACAAAAGCTCTTGCATTCTGTCTTATCCTTCCTACGTCATAAACATAAAGAGGGGTCCCGTATTCCTTTTTCAACGTGGAAACATCCACCCCTCCTATTTCAAGTATTCCTGCCGTATTTGTGGAATGTTCCAATTACACCCGTCCTTCCGTTAAGTACACCTGCAATTTCTCAGACAGAGCTGCACCTTCAAAAAATATAAGGAATGCTGCAACCAAGTTATTTCAATACAAATAATATTTTAAATTTATCATAATCTTTTTACACCTACAACATATTAAGTCCGGTACCGGAGGCCAGGAGTTTACAAAATCTGATAAAAATCGTCGCCTTCACCGCTGATTATATTGGGTCATAAAAAGCGGATAATGATAAGGAAAGGCTGCCGAAATAGTTTTCGACAGCCTTTCCGGGCAGCATTCACCCACATAACCGTACTACTTGATGATATTATGAAGAAGGGTTGGAGCTTCTTTTTTGTCGGAAGTAATGGTGTAAGCTTTCTTCACTTTCTCCACTGAATCTTCCGGTTCTTTCATATTACTGTGGAGAACAACGAGAGGCTCTCCTTCTTCCACTTTATCGCCGATTTTCTTCTTGAGGGTGATGCCGACACTGTGATCGATCTTATCGTCTTTCGTCTGACGGCCTGCGCCGAGATACATCGCTGCTACTCCGATGGATTCCGCATCAATCTCATTTACATACCCGCCAGTTTCAGCCGGTATCTCCACATGATATTCAGCCTGTGGTAACTTACTCAAATCATCAATCATTTCCCCAGCCCCGTGCTGGGCTTCGATGAATTCTTTCAGTTTTGCGTGCGCTTTTCCGTTTGATATGTTTTCCTCAAGCGCCTCTCTTGCAGCTTCCGGTTTATCGAAAGCCCCTGCCAGGACACTCATCTGGGAAGCAATCTCAAGCGAAAGTTCACGAAGGTCCTTCACATCGCTCCCCTTAAGAATTTCAGCCGCTTCTTTTATCTCATTTGCGTTTCCGACCTCAAAACCCAGTGGCTGGTTCATGTCACTGATAACAGCTACTGTATTTTTACCGAGTTCATTACCGATGGTGACCATTTCTCTGGCAAGCGCTTCAGAGTCTTCCAGTGTTTTCATAAATGCACCGGAACCCGTTTTCACATCAAGTACAATACTGTCCGCGCCCGAAGCCAGCTTTTTACTCATGATGGAACTTGCAATCAGGGAAAGGGCGTTCACCGTACCGGTCACATCCCTCAGGGCGTACAATTTCTTGTCCGCCGGAGCCAGATTCCCCGTCTGGCCGGCCACCGCCAGCTTATGGGTGTTTACATTTCTGACAAATTCCTCTTTGGTTATTTCAGTAGTGAATCCCTCTATCGCTTCTAACTTGTCAATTGTTCCTCCGGTATGACCGAGACCACGACCGGACATTTTTGCTACAGGAATTCCGAGGGAAGCGACCAGCGGGCCTATAATAAAAGTGACTTTATCTCCCACTCCGCCTGTGGAGTGTTTATCGACAATGTGACCTTCAATGTCGCTCAGGTCTATTTTTTCGCCTGAATCTACCATTGCCTGGGTCAATGCCGCCGTTTCTTTTCCGTTCATTCCCTGAAAATAAATCGCCATAGCCAGAGCCGAAGCCTGGTAATCAGGGATTTCTCCGTTCGTGTACCCGTTTATGAAAAATCTGATTTCCTCTTCATTCAGAATATTACCTTCTCTTTTTTTCACGATAATGTCATACATTCTCATTTAGAGTCACCTTCCTGTGGGTCACTTCTCCGCACGTGTAGCCGAGAAATTATATTTTTACTTTTTGCTTCCGAAAGGAAATTATTATACAGCTTTCACGACCGCCTTAACGAAACTGAGAAAGTCTTCCCTCACTCTTGCAGTCGTCTCTATCACTTCATCGTGAGTCAGGGGCTGATCCAGAATGCCTGCAGCCATATTTGATATACACGAAATACCGAGAACTCTGAGACCTGCGTGGTTCGCTGCTATAACTTCCGGCACAGTCGACATGCCAACCGCATCCCCACCGAGCGTTCTGAGCATACGGATTTCGGCAGCCGTTTCGTACACGGGACCGGTATTGCCGACATATACCCCCTGCTCCACTTTCAGTCCAAGGGCGTCCGCCTTATTTTGTGCCGTCTTAATAAGGGTTCTGTTATAGGCTTCCGACATGTCCGGAAATCTGACCCCCATCGAATCATCGTTCGGACCTATTAGCGGGTTGTCCCCCATCTGGTTGATGTGATCTTTTATGATCATGAGCTGCCCCGGTTCATAACTTTCGTTGATACCACCGGCGGCGTTCGTAACGAACAGATCCGAAATACCGAGTGATTTCATGACCCTTACAGGGAACGTCACTTCTTTCATCGTATAACCTTCATAATAGTGGAAACGTCCCTGCATGGCGATCACCTGTTTACCTTCAAGTTCACCGATAACCAATTGGCCTTTATGACCGGAGACGGTCGATTCCGGGAAATGTGGTACGTCTTTATAAGGAATAGTAACAGGATTCGTGATTTCATCGGCAAGCACTCCGAGGCCGGAACCGAGAATCAGACCGACCGCCGGTGTCTTATCCAACTTCCCTTCAATAAAAGCTGCCGCTTCTTTAACTGCTTCAGTATTCATTAAATTACCTCCATATTTTAAAGAATGTTTTTCAGGAAACTTTTTCCGTACTCCGGCATTTTCACAGAGAAGTTCTCAGCTACCGTTGCTCCGATATCAGCAAAAGTCTGGCGCTGATCCATCTCCTGACCGTTTTTCACATTATTGTGATAAACGATAAGAGGAACCAATTCTCTCGTATGGTCAGTGCCGTGATGGACAGGGTCATTTCCGTGATCCGCTGTAATTATAAGAAGATCGTCATCGTTCATTTTTTCAAGTACTGTCGGCAGGCGCTCATCGAACGCTTCAAGCGCTTTGCCGTAACCGACAGGATCTCTGCGGTGACCGAATTTTGCATCGAAGTCCACGAGGTTAAGGAAATTAAGACCTTCAAAATCTTCATCCATAGATTTTATGAACTTGTCCATTCCATCATCATTGTCGTCGGTCCGGATCGCTTCTGTGACACCTTCTCCGTCGTAGATATCCGAAATTTTACCCAGAGCCACGACGTCATAATCTTCATCCTTCAAGTGGTTCATCACTGTGCGTCCGAAGGGTTTCAATGCGTAATCGTGACGATTTGACGTCCTTTCAAATTCCCCGGGTTTCCCTACGAACGGACGGGCAATCACTCTTCCTACCATGTACTTTTCATCACGTGTGATTTCCCTTGTGAATTCACAGATTTCATAAAGTTCTTCCGGAGGAATGACATCTTCATGGGCAGCTATCTGGATAACGGAATCCGCAGACGTGTACACAATCAAATCACCGGTTTCCATATGGTGCTCTCCCAGCTCTTTAATTATTTCCGTTCCGGAAGCAGGTTTATTCCCTACAATTCCACGACCCGTTTTCTCTTTAATCTGATCCAGAAGTTCATCCGGGAAGCCCTCAGGGAAAGTACGGAAAGGTTTATCAATATAGAGCCCCATTATCTCCCAGTGGCCTGTCATCGTATCTTTTCCATTGGAAGCTTCCATCATCGTCGTATAATGAGCTTTAGGCTGATCAGCTTTATCTATACCCGGTATTTCTCTGATGTTACTTAATCCGAGCTGACCGATATTAGGCATTTTCAGTCCGTTCATTTTTTCGGCTATATGACCGAGCGTATCTGCACCTTCATCATTGAACTGAGGAGCATCCGGCGCCTCTCCAATACCTACTGAATCCATTACTATTAAAAACACTCTTTTGAATTTATTCATAATTGATACCTCCTGCTAATTTTGTTTCCCGTCTTTTCCGGAGAATAAGCATAAATATGTTGTAAGATGTCAGACAACAGAACCTGTAAGTTAATTGTATCAGTTAAGCCCTGGGATGGAAAGTACGGTACACGTCCTGTAGTCTCGTTTTCGTAACGTGAGTATATATTTGCGTCGTGGAAATGTCTGCATGCCCAAGCATCTCCTGAACCGCACGAAGATCCGCACCATTCTCCAGCAGATGAGTAGCGAACGAATGCCGTAATGTGTGAGGAGTAATCTCATTGTTCACCCCTACGTCCTTAGCAACCGCTTTCAATATTTTCCAGAAGCCCTGCCGGGAAAGTGCGTTTCCGTGGTGGTTAACAAACAATTCTTCCGTTTTCTTCTTTTTAACGAGCGCCTGACGTGGTCCCTGTAAGTATTCTTCCACAGCTTCCCGGGCCATATCCCCAAGCGGGACAATCCTCTCTTTTTCACCTTTCCCGAGACAGCGGACGAATCCCATGGTCAAATGAAGATCGGAGACCTTCAGGGAAACAAGCTCCGAGACCCGCAACCCTGTAGCATAAAGCATTTCGAGCATAGCTTTATTTCTGGCATCGAGAGAATTAGTCACCGTCAGGTTCAATAATTTTTCTACATCTTGATTGGAAAGTATTTTGGGAAGTTTTCTTTCTTTCTTCGGTGTTTCTATATGTAAACTTGGATCTTTATCCACTTTCTTTTCACGGACAAGAAACTGATGGTACAGACGTATGGAAGAGAGAAGTCTGGCAATGGTGGAGGGACTTCTCCCTTTATCATTCAGCGTATAAAGGTACTGCATGATATGATGCCTCGTAACCTGATTGAAATCAGTGACCGCCTCTCTTTCCTTCAAATAGGAGAGGTACTGTTTCAAATCTCTTTTGTAGGACTGCACTGTGTTGTCAGACAGCCCCCTTTCAACTGTTAAGTAATGGAGAAAATCGTTAAAATCGTCCCACATGGCTGAAACTCCTCTTCCGATTTATAGTGCAATGCCCTCAATTGGACACGCTGTTAGTAACAGTGATTTCCTGACAAACTTTACATATACCATGAAAAGTGAGGCGATGATCCTTCACCTGGAACTTCCAGTCACTCTCCACGACTTTCTCGACTTCTTCAAGTAAGTCCTCTTCGATTTCCTCGACAGAACCGCACTCGGTACAGACAAGGTGGTGGTGGAAATGTTCCGCTCCTTCTTTTCTTAAATCATATCTCGAAACTCCATCACCAAAGTTGATTTTATCAACCACTTTCAATTCCGAAAGTAACTCCAGAGTCCGGTATACGGTGGCCAGCCCTATTTCGGGGGCTTTCTCTTTCACGAGCAGATAAACATCCTCAGCACTCAGATGATCCGCTTCGTTCTCCAGCAGAACACGGACGGTAGCTTCACGTTGAGGCGTCAATTTATAACTTTGGGAGTGTAATTGTTTTTTGATTCTTTCTAATCGATGTTCCATACAACCGCCCCTCTTTCCTATTTCAATTTAATTATAGCAAAGTCGTTCTCAGTGTCAAATTAAAATAATTCTTATCTGTTATTGATAATCATTTTAATATAACAGATACTGATTATCACGCATTCTCACTGAGCACGTAAGGCCGGGGCAAAAGATCACAGAGGACGTGAACCGTCATACGACCCATCTTCATCTTTACTCTGAAAGATTCAGTCCCCTTCAGGAAACAGAAAGAGCTTGGCATAGAGTAAAGCATAAGAGGTTTTGGCATCGTGGATGATTTTCTCTTCTTCCTGCCGGAATGCCTCCTCAAGAGTCAACTCTTCCACGGTTACGAATTCATCGTCATCTCCCTCTACATTATCGGACAATTTCCAGGGATCCTCGGCCAGATAAAGATAAACCAGTTCGTCCGCGAAACCCGGGGATGTATAGAAGGAATTGATCAATTTCAGATTCCCGCTGGAATACCCCGTTTCCTCCTCCAGTTCACGGATTGCCGTATGTTCGGGATCTTCCCCTTTTTCAAGCTTGCCCGCAGGAATCTCAAGCAGGAATTTCTCAAGCGGTTTCCTGTACTGTTTAACCATGACTATTTTCCCCTCTCCGGTAACCGCCAGAACTGCCACCGCCCCCGGATGATTGACAATCTCACGTTTTGATTGGTTACCGTCGGGTAATTGTACCGTGTCCACCTTTACATCAATTATTTTTCCTTTGTATATTTCTTCTGTGGAGATCGTATTCTCTTTGAAATCTTCCTTCATCATTTATCACCTCTAAGTTTTCAGCTATTATAAGTTTAGGGGAAATCTACTATACAGGAAAGGATGAAATTCATGCAGAAAAGACAAATCGGTTCGTCCGATCTTCATATTTCAGAATTGGGACTCGGATGTATGTCCATCGGTACCGAAGAGAATAAAGCGAAAGACATTATCACTGCAGCTCTTGATAACGGAGTGAATTATCTCGACACGGCAGACTTATACTCCTTCGGGGAAAACGAAAAGATGGTAGGTAAGGCCGTTCAGGGTAAAAGAGATCAGGTCGTAATCGGATCGAAAGTCGGCAACGATTTCGACAAGGAAAAAGGTACGTGGGAATGGAATCCTTCCCCACAGCACATTAAAGAAGGGCTGAAAGACAGTCTTCACCGTATGAACCTCGAATACATCGATTTGTATCAGCTCCATGGTGGAACGATCGACGATTCCGCAGATGAAATCATCGATACATTTGAAGATTTAAAACAGGAAGGACTTATCCGGGAATACGGCATATCCTCTATCCGTCCGAATGTAATCAAGCAGTATTTGGAGCGTTCCTCCATCGTGTCCGTTATGATGCAGTACAGTCTTCTGGACCGCAGACCTGAAGAATTATTTCCACTGTTAGATGAGTATAACGTTTCCGTGCTGGCGCGCGGTCCTCTGGCAAAAGGAATGCTTTCCGGCAGCGCCGGAGAAGTTGTGCAAAGTAAAGGGAAAGAAGGCTTTCTCGAGTACAGCTATGAAGAGCTGAAACAGTTCACGGAACAATGGAGTCAACTGGCCGGTACTGAGGAAAATGCTAAAAGCTTTCAGTATATACTGAATAACAGAACAGTAGCCAGCTGTATCTTCGGAGCGAGCACTCCCGCTCAGGTGGAAGAAAATATACAGTCGTATGAAAAGGCGGATCCGCTGCAGGAATATCTGTACCAACAGATGCAGTCGATCAGTAAACCGCTCCAATATAAAAATCACAGATACTAAAAAGAGCTGCCGCACTGCGGCAGCTTTCTTATTCTCACATTCCGGCCGCGAGCCGGCTCTGATACCCCGAAGCTGATTTATTAGAGAACTTCCGCTTTTTCTTTTACCTGTTTTACAGAAATGACAGGATTCAGTATTCCTTCATCACTTTTAAGACGAAATGCTCCCTTGAATACTTCCACAGTCATATTCTTCCGGAAAAACAAAGACTGTTCTCTGTTCATAACGACAGTGTATCTGTCGCTTTCCACGTGCATATCCGCAGGGTCAGTTTTATCATCCAGTCTCATCAGCGGCACTCCATTTACCCCACATCCGCAATCGTCCGTATCATACTCGAGTCTGAGGACTGATCTTCCCGAATCTTCTATTAATCCATCAAGAAGCTTCCCGGCTTCATCCGTGAATTGAATATGCATAACATCCTCCCCTTTCCCTTCAATTATAATATGCTGCCCGCGTTTTGTAATGTTTTTCAACTTCAGGTGTGCACTACCCCGGGGCATCAGGAGAACATTATCATCACTTTTTATGGAACTGGGCGGAGAACACTTTTTCTATAGTAGAAGGCATAAGCTGATAAAGTTTACTTGCTCCTTCCATCCATCCCGGGGCGTTAATCTCTCTCCTGTAAGAGATGAAAGTATGCACCATTTTAGCGGCGATTCTGTTAGGGTTGAGCATAATTTTCCCGACAGAAATGCGATAATCTCCGGTCGGATCGGCCCGGTCGAAAAAGCTGGTGTCCACTGGTCCCGGATTCACTCCGGTTACACTAATGCCATCGACTTCCATACGCAGAGAATTAGTGAAACCCACAACTGCATGCTTCGTCGCTGTATAAACTGCGGCTTTCGGCGTAGCTATCTTTCCGGACTGCGAAGCGACATTAACAATATGACCGGCGTTACTTTCGAGTAAGGGTAAAAGTTCTTTAGTTATATGAATCAGAGCAGTTACATTCAGCTGGATCATCATATCGCTTTTCGACCAGGGCTCGGACTGAAGCTGTTCAAAACTTCCGAAACCCGCATTGTTTATGAGACCGGATAAATCTTTGTGGTTTTCTTTAACATATTCGATGAGTTCCTTTCTGTCAGCTTCCCGGCCCAGGTCCCCCGTGTGAATGTAAGGTTTTATTCCATAAGACTCTTCTATAAATCGGGAGATCAATTCGAGTCTCCGACCGTCCCTGGCCGCAAGGATGGGAATCGCCCCCTCCTCAGCAAGATGCAGTGCAGTAAACATGCCGATCCCTCTGGAAGCTCCGGTTACTAATACTTTTCTGTTGTTAAGACTTTTCACTGATGAAATAAAAATCCACTCCTTTTGAACTTTCCCTGTAGATTTTCCCACGTTCTTCGAGAAAATCCAACTGTCCGACAGTTTCCGACATAGTCAGCGGGTACTGCTTTTTGTATTGTCGCGGAAACAGCTTCCGGCTTATATCAAAAGAATGCGAAGGTTGTTCCTCTATAATGGAGTAGACTTTGTCTGCGCGTTCCTCCTGCTGGGAAAGTCTTTTCCCTATGATTTCTTCAACATTGTTAAAACGGGGTCCATGGCCGGGCATTACTTCCTTTACATTGTAACGGAATAACTTCTTAAGAGAGTCCCGGTACTGAATCAGAGGTCTGGCCCTTTCGTTCCCGTGGAAAGGAGGCTCAATGATAGGGTTCGGCGAAATGTGATACAGGAGATGGTCTCCACCTATCATTACCCCGTCCTCCTTGCTGAATAAAGAAATGTGACTTTGGGCGTGGCCTGGGGTCTCTATCACTTCCCAGTCAGAATGGCCGGGAATCGTCTCGCCTTCTTTCAAAGTACCGGTAAGGGTGAACACCGGAAACTCCTTCAGCTTTTCAGGAGCTTCCCCGAGCTTATCAATCAGTGATTCCGGTACTCCGTTCTTCCGATAGAATTCTTCGAAAAAAGATACGTACCTGGAAGAGAACCGGTCGTCCCTGTCTATCCAGGGGAATGCCGCCCGATGCGCAAGACATTGTTTCACGTTAGGAAGATACTCCACGAGCCCGACATGATCGGGATGGTGGTGAGTGAGAACTACCTGACGGATATCTTCAGGTCGCAGATTATAGACGGCAAGCTGGTTTTTGAAAGCTTCCCACGCTTCATCGGAACGGACGCCGGCATCGATCAGGGTAATGGGCTCCCCTTTCAGGACGTATAAATGTACGTCTCCTACAGCGTAGGGGGTAGGTACGGTAATCGTATATAGACTGTCTTTTATAGTTTTCAATATGTAACCTCCGATACGTAATGAATGGTTATTCATTATTATAGCACGTCTTACAAATTATTTTTCAATTTTCTTTGTTTTGATAATAATCTTCCTAGTTAGACTTTTAGCAAAAGACTTTCTTTCGGACCACTCGTTTACTATACTTTCTCAAGTATATACAGCATTACAGTAAAGAAAGGAAGTCAGCTATGGAAAGAACTTCTAAAAAAGGGTTTTTGATGAAAACTCTTGACTGGATTGAAAAAATAGGGAACAAATTGCCGCATCCCATTACATTGTTTGCAATATTCGCTTTGCTTGTAGTGGTGCTTTCAGCAATATTATCTGCTATAAACGTACAGGTACAGGACCCGGCCACCGGAGAAAATCTGGAAGTGGTCAACCTTCTCTCCGCTTCGGGTGTCCAGTACATGTTCGAATCAATGGTAGAAAACTTCGTCGGTTTCGCTCCGCTCGGAACCGTCCTGGTAACAATGCTCGGTATTGGTGTCGCGGAACGCTCCGGACTTATAAGTGCTATGCTGCGGGGTCTCGTGACTTCGGTTCCGCAGTCCCTTCTTACGGCGGCTCTCGTTTTCGCCGGAATTATGTCCAGTATGGCCTCCGACGCCGGTTACGTTGTTTTGACGCCACTCGGAGCCGTTCTATTCGCAGGGCTCGGCAGACATCCGTTAGCCGGTCTCGCTGCTGCATTCGCAGGTGTGTCTGCCGGTTACAGTGCCAATCTGTTTCTGACTTCCCTCGACCCGTTACTCGCCGACCTGACGATTCAGGCGGCCCAGACGATCGATCCGGCTTATGCAGAATCCATTTTATATACGATGAACTACTACTTTATGATCGCTTCTGTATTTGTGCTTACCATAGTAGGTACTCTCATTACCGATAAACTGGTCGAGCCGCGCCTTGGGTCTTTTTCCGGGTCTTCGGATGATGAAATAAACTATTTGACGAACAATGAGAAAAAAGGATTGTGGGGAGCACTCGCTGCTCTAATTATTACGGTCGGGCTCTTATCTCTGCTCATTCTCCCGAGCTGGGGACCGCTGCGTAACCCTGACGAATTTCTTGCTTCTCCATTTTTCCAAAGTCTCGTTCCTGTCATTCTCATCTTGTTTTTTATTCCGGGATTTGTTTACGGAAAAATGACGGGCGCAATTAAAAACGATAAAGATGTGGCCAATCAGCTTTCGGAAACGATGGCTACGATGGGAATGTACATCGTCCTTGCATTTACGGCAGGACAGTTCGTAGCTTACTTTAACCATACAAACATGGGTAAAGTGCTCGCTGTAACAGGAGCTGACTTCCTTGATTCCATCGGTTTCACAGGTTTAGGACTGATCGTCGCCTTCATCATCGTTGCGGCTGTCATCAACCTGTTCATCGGTAGCTCTTCCGCCAAATGGGCGATTATGGCACCGGTATTCGTGCCGTTGATGATGCAGCTCGGTTATTCACCGGAATTGACTACTCTTGCCTACCGTATAGCGGATTCGACAACTAATATCATTTCACCGCTGATGCCGTATTTTGCCATTGTTATCGCTTTTGCCCAAAAATACGACAAAAATGTAGGAATCGGTACGTTGATCGCCACTATGCTTCCTTATTCTATCGGTTTTTTCATCATCTGGATTATCATGCTTTTCGTATGGATGGCGTTCGGATGGCCGATCGGTCCGGGAGCCGGTTTCTTTTATCAATAGTACTGCAGATAAGCTGCCTCTTATATGGAAGAGGCAGCTTTTTCTTTTATGTAAAATAGGAACGTGGTAAGATTCTAGTATTGAGATTACTGGAATAGGAGTGGACGTTATGCAGACACAGATTTTCGCGCATCGGGGAGCCAGCAGGTATGCTCCCGAGAACACGATGCCCGCTTTCAGACTCGCACTGCATATGCAGGCTGAGGGAGTGGAGACGGATGTGCAGTTGACCAGGGATCAGATTCCTGTGTTAATTCATGATGAGAACGTAAAGCGCACTACGGACGGTTCAGGTTTCGTCCAGGACTATACCTTCCAGGAACTGCGTTCACTTGATGCCGGAAGCTGGTTCTCCAAAGAATACGAAGGGACGCACATCCCCTCTCTTGAAGAACTTCTTCAGTGGGTCGCACCACGTCCATTATTTCTTCACCTAGAATTAAAAACGGATAAAATCTCTTACAAACATATAGAAAAAATCGTCTATGATCTTTTGCAGAAATATAACGTAATGGAGAGAACCACTCTTTCAAGCTTCAACGAAGACACTCTGAAGAATGTCAAAGAGCTCAACTCTTCAATCGACACAGCTTTTCTTACATCAACGAAAATGAGGAAGATGCTTTCATATCTCTCCTCTATCCCGGCAGACGGGTTACACGTAAAACATACGATACTGAACAGAAAACTGGCTTCCCGTTGCATAAAAAACCAGATACCACTCAGAGTATACACGGTGAACAGACCCGCTCATTTAAGGAAATGTTATCATCTGAAATGTTCCGGTATCTTCACCGACGTCCCTGATATCGCATGGAGCATAAGAAAAGCTGTAGAGGAGAGTTGATAGGATGGAACTATATTTTCTCGGTACCGGGAGCGGCGTCCCCTCCAAAGAAAGAAATGTCTCCTCCCTGGTGCTCCGTCTGATCGAAGAGACGGGGAAAAGCTGGATGTTCGACTGCGGCGAAGGGACTCAGCATCAAATATTGGACTCGCCTGTAAAAGCACGGAGAATCGAAAAAGTTTTTATTACACACCTGCATGGAGATCATATTTACGGGCTGCCCGGATTTCTCAGCAGCAGATCTTTCCAGGGAGGCACAGAACCTCTTACCGTCTACGGCCCGGAAGGATTACAGGAATTCGTCGAATCCGCTCTGCGCATCAGCGGAACCCACCTGACTTACGACCTGCATTTCCGGACGATAGAAGAGGGTTTCAGAGAAGAAAATGAGCAGTTTGAAATCAGTGCCCATCTGCTTGAGCACGGCTTACCCTCGTATGGATTTTTCATAAAAGAAAAACCGAAACCGGGAGCATTACAGAAAGAAAAACTTGAAGCGATGGGGATTCGGCCGGGTCCGGTTTACCAGACCATCAAAAATCAGGAAACGACTATACTGGAAAACGGCACAGTCGTTCAGAGATCAGACGTACTCAGTGCCCCAAAGCCTGGAAGGTCCGTCGCCATCCTTGGCGACACGCGATTCAGAGAGCGTCACATGGAATGGATCAAAGGAGCGGATGTTCTTATTCATGAAGGGACATTCGAAGGAAAAGAAAGCCGGATGGCTTATGATTATTATCACTCTACTGTCGTCCAGGCAGCTGAAACAGCTGCTCAGTCAGGGGTGGATACGCTATATATCAACCATCTCTCCTCCCGTTACCAGAGAGAGGATATAGTCAGGTTACTTACGGAAGCCCGCGAAGTGTTCCCGGATACATTCATCGTCCATGATCACTTCCACACGAGTGTGGTAAGAAAAGAAAGACAATAGTGTAACTGCTGCTTATTCAGGGAAAAGAAACGGAACCGTATTTACTAAGGAGGAAACCTTATGGAAATCGTCACCCGTCAGAAACAGTGGTTCAAAAACGGATACACCCAAAGCTATGATTTCAGAAAACAGCAGCTGCTGAAAATGAAAAGAATGCTTCAAACTTTTGAAGCACCTCTATTGAAAGCTTTGCAGTACGATCTCAATAAATCGGAATTCGAAGCTTACACTACGGAAATAGCTTTTCTTAATGCAGAAATACAGGAACAGCTGTCTCATTTAAAAAAACACATGACTCCGGAAAAAGTGAAGGCTCCCCTGTCTCATACAGGCACACAAAACTATATCAGAAAAGAGCCCTACGGCAGCGTCCTGATTATAGCACCATGGAACTACCCGCTCCAGCTTGCTATAGCTCCAGCTATCGGTGCAATAGCCGCCGGAAATACGGCCGTTCTCAAACCATCGGAAATGACACCCACGGTTTCCTGGGTAATCAGACGTATGATCGAGGAATTCTTCCCTGAACACGTGCTTAAGGTGGTCGAAGGCGGTAAGGAGATCACCCAGCAGCTATTATCCGAGCCGTTCGATTACATCTTTTTTACCGGAAGCGAACGTGTGGGTAAAATTGTTATGCAGAAAGCATCCGAACAGCTTATTCCGGTAACGCTTGAGCTTGGTGGCAAAAGTCCGGCAATCGTCCACAAAGATGCGAACGTTCCGGTAGCAGCAAGGAGAATCGCCTGGGGGAAACTGATCAACGCCGGCCAGACTTGTATCGCCCCGGATCACGTATATGTTCACGAGGACATAAAAGAAGCCTTCATCAGGGAATATAAAGCGGCCGTTCAACTTCTCTATGGTAAAGAACCTTTAAAAAACGATGATTTCGTTAAAATCGTAAGCAAGGATCACTTCGACCGTATTAAGAGCTATCTGCCCGACGGGAACATTGCATTAGGTGGCGAAACTGACGAGAAAAATAATAAAATCGCCCCTGCCGTCCTGACAGAAGTAACAGAGAAGGATCCGGTTATGCAGGAAGAGATTTTCGGTCCCATACTGCCGGTTCTTGGATACAGGGAGTTGAAGGAAGCAGTGGAAACGATCAGCGAAAAACCGGATCCGCTTGCTTTGTATTATTTCGGCGAGGACGAAAAGTCCCAGGAATTTGTCACAACCTCTCTTTCTTTCGGAGGAGGCTGCATCAATGATACGCTTTATCATATCATTAATCCTCATCTCCCGTTCGGCGGTGTCGGTACCAGCGGGATGGGCAGCTATCACGGCAAATTCAGCTTTGAAACATTCACTCACAAGAAGTCGATTACGAAACAGAACACGAAGTTCGACCCGTCATTCAGGTACAAGCGGGATAAAAACAGCCTTAAAATTATAAAACGTATTCTTTAATCACCATCCAGAAAGTCCTTTTGAAAACTTGTTCGGATGGGGGGGAGCGGCATTTTTGAACTTTTGAAAACGTCGCTCCCGTATTTTTCTTTAAGTTCTTCAATCGTTTTATATAAAGGTTCCTTCTCCGCCACCCGTTCATAAGTGAACAGGTTGAGCTGTTCGACCGCTTCATTCGTTTCAACCAGCTCGGACATGGTAATTCCAAGAAGGCGTATCGGCTGCTGAGTCCAGTGTTCCTCAAATAAATCGACAGCTTCCCGGGATATGATTTCCCGGCTGTTCGTATTGTTATGAAGGAGCCTCGTCCTCGTTACTGTCTTCCTGTTGTTATAACGGATCATTATCTGCAGCTGCTGTCCTACCACTTCTTTTCTCTTCATCCTTCCTTCCACTTTTTCGGCGAGTTCCCTGAACGTACGGTAAACCTCCGTTTCCTCCGCCGTGTCCTCTGCAAGTGTCGTCGAAGCACCTATACTTTTAAATGAATGAATCGCTTCAGGATCCACTTCCCTTTCGTCAAACCCGTTAGCCCGCTGATGAAGCTTGCTTCCGTTAACACCAAGAAGATTTTTCAGTTCGTATTCTTTCCGGTTGGCCAGGTCACCGATCGTGCGTACGTCGATCTTTTTCAGTTTTTCTGCCGTTTTCTCCCCTACTCCATGCATGTCACGTACGGGCAGAGGCCAGAGTTTCTTCGGGATATCCCGTTTTCTCAGAATTGTACACCCCATCGGTTTTTTCATGTCGGAAGCCATCTTGGCGAGAAACTTATTGGGGGCGATCCCGATACTGCAGGGTACCTTAAGATCTGCGAATATTCTCTTCTGAAGTTCTTCCGCAAGTTCCGGAGGATGGCGGTCAGCCAGGTCCGATATATCCATATACCCTTCATCAATTGATACAGGCTGCACCAGTTCCGTAACTTCTCTCAATATGGCAAATAACTGTTTCGACACTTCTCTGTAGCGGTCAAAATTCGGCCTGCGAATGAGAAGAGAAGGACACAGTTTTCTTGCTTCTCCTACGAGCATCGTTGTCTTCACGCCATATTTCCTGGCTTCATAACTGCTTGTGACGATCACCCCTTTTCTTTCTTCGGGGTTTCCGGCGATAGCTAAAGGCTTTCCCTGAAGTTCCGGGTAATCCGCCATCTCTACCGAAGCATAGAAGCTGTTCATATCAATGTGTAGAATAACTCTCGGTTGCCGGTTTTTGTTATCCATTCGGAATCACCTTTCGAACGCTTGTTTCCCTATATTATATCAATGATCATTTCAAAAAAGAAGAGCCGTGCTTTATGCACGGCTCATATCTCTTCCATAATTGCTAGGACAAATTCCGATACCTTAACGAGATCTTCCACAGCAATTCTTTCATTCGTCGTATGAATATTTTCATAGCCTACTGCCAGGTTTACTGTAGGAATACCGTAACTTGAGATTACGTTAGCATCACTGCCGCCTCCGCTTTTAAGCAGCCGGCTTTCGCGCCCGATTTTTTCAGCTGCACTTCTGGCGACCTCCACTACCTGATCCCCTTGTTTCTGTTTGTATCCCGGATACATGACTTGTACTTCGCAGACTGCTTCTCCGCCCAGCTCAGCGGCAGCCTGATCGAAAGCCTCCGTCATCCGTTTTACCTGCTCCTGCATTTTGTCAGGATTCAATGACCGTGCTTCAGCCAGGACTGCCACGTGGTCACACACCACATTCGTCTGCTGTCCGCCTTCGAAACTGCCGATATTGGCCGTCGTCTCCTCATCGATTCTTCCAAGGGGCATATTCGCTATAGCTTTTGATGCAATCGTAATTGCGGAGACACCCTCCTCGGGTGCTACGCCGGCATGAGCCTTTTTCCCTTTTACGGTAGCCGAAATCTTGGCCTGAGTCGGAGCTGCAACGATGATATCTCCTACTGTACCGTCGCTGTCCACAGCATAACCGTATGCAGCCTTCAGTTTGGAGTGATCGAGATGTCTCGCACCGACGAGTCCGCTTTCTTCTCCGGCAGTGATAACGAATTGGATCGTGCCATGCGGAACACCGGATGCTTTGAAAACGCGGGCTGCTTCAAATATCGCTGCCACTCCTGCCTTATCATCGGCCCCAAGAATGGTCTCCTCCCCCGAAACGATGTAGCCGTCCTCTACCCTCGGCTGAATGTTCTTTCCGGGCAGTACCGTGTCCATGTGTACGGTGAAATAGACCGGATCTTTCGAAGGATCATTTCCTTCAAGAGTAGCAATAAGATTGCCTGCTCCGTGTCCCGTCGCTGCCTTCGAATCATCTTCCTCCACGTTAAACCCTATTTCCTGAAGTTTCGTTGTCAGTACTCTGGATATTTCTTCTTCATTCTTAGTCTCGGAATCGATTTGCACAAGTTCCATAAACTCTTCCAGAAGACGTTCTCTATTCACTGAACTCAATTTATTTTCCTCCTTGCTTTCCTGCAGTGATTCTGTCTATACGATAAACATCCCTAACTTCACAGAGGTATGTTCCCGTGTTTCTTATCCGGTCGTTTTTCTTCTTTGTTACGAAGCATTCTGAGTGACTGTTTCAGCTTTATACGCGTTTCTCTCGGATCTATTACGTCATCTACCATACCGAGGCCGGCAGCGACATAAGGGTTGGCGAACCGTTCCCTATACTCATCAATTTTCTCCTGACGGGTCTGCTCCGGATTATCACTCTGGTTGATTTCTTTAGCGTATATAATATTCGCAGCGCCCTCCGGCCCCATTACTGCTATCTCGGCATTAGGCCAGGCAAAAACGATGTCGGCACCGATGGATTTACTGTTAAGTGCTACATACGCCCCGCCGTAAGCTTTTCTTGTAATTACCGTCAGTTTCGGCACCGTCGCTTCCGAATAGGCATATAATATTTTAGCCCCGTGACGGATTATCCCTCCATGCTCCTGTTTGATACCCGGGAAAAATCCGGTAACGTCCTCGAAAGTAACGAGAGGGATATTAAAGGAGTCACACATCCGGATAAACCTTGCTGCCTTATCACTGGAATCGATATCCAGCCCGCCGGCCATGTACTTCGGCTGGTTTGCAATAATACCTGCAGTCTGTCCATCGATTCTTGCGAAACCGACTACTACGTTTTTCGCGAAACTGGCATGGATTTCGAAAAATGATTCTTCGTCAACGATATGGTCAATCAATTTTCTCACGTCATAAGGACGGGAGGAATTGAAAGGCACAAAATCTGTAATGTCCGGAAGGAAATCTTCTTTTTCCTCTTTTTCATTTTCAATAAAAGGCGGCTTCTCTTTATAGTTGTCCGGAAGATATAGAAGCAGATTTCTTACAGCATCAAGAGCTTCTTCTTCGGTGGAAGCCTGCACATGGGCGTTTCCGCTGGTAGAGTTATGTACCCGGGCACCTCCCAGATCTTCCGGAGAAATCTTTTCGCCAGTGACGGTTTCGATAACTTTCGGCCCCGTTATAAACATCTGGGAACTCTCTTCGACCATAACGACAAAGTCCGTAATTGCCGGAGAATATACAGCTCCGCCGGCACATGGCCCGAGAATGACAGAAATCTGAGGAATGACTCCCGAATAGATGGAGTTCCGGTAAAATACATGACCGTACCCATCCAGCGATGAAACACCCTCCTGTATTCTGGCTCCCCCGGAATCGTTAAGACCGATGAACGGAACTCCGTTTTTAGCAGCCAGGTCCATTACTGACGCGATCTTTTTCCCGTGCATTTCACCGAGTGCTCCTCCGTAAACAGTGAAATCCTGAGCGAACAGATATATGCCCCGGCCATTGATTGTGCCATACCCGGTAACTACACCTTCTCCGGGCGCATCTTTCACTCCTGCATCGTGATGACGGTGCTGTATGAAAGGGTTGAGTTCCATGAACGACCCTTCATCCACAAGGTAGTCGATACGCTCGCGCGCTGTTTTCTTGCCCTTATCATGCTGCTTGGCTATTTTTTCATCTCCGCCTCCGAGTTCCGTCTCCCGCCTTTTATCATAAAGTTCATTGATTTTATCGAACATATCCATAACAACTAACCCTCCTGTTTTTCTTCGCAAAGTTCATATAGTACACCCTGCCCTGCTTTTGGATGAAGGAAGGCGATACGACTGTCGTGCGCACCCTGTTTCGGAGTTTCATTCAGCATACTTATTCCCTGTTCCTTAAATAAACTGATTCTTTTCTCGATATCGTCAACGTCAAGAGCGATATGGTGGATTCCTTCTCCTTTTTTATCTATAAATTTCTGGATCGGAGAATCCTCATCCATCGGCTCCAGCAGTTCAATCCTTGTATCGCCGATCGGGAAAAACGCTACTTTCACTTTTTCCTCCTCCACCGTTTCCACCGATTCAAGGGGAAGCCCGAGGCTGTGCTGATAGAATGGGATTGCCTGCTCCAGATGCTGAACCGCTATTCCGATATGCGATATTTTGTTTGGAGGCGGCGTCTCTTTCCCCTGTACCAGCTGTTTAATGAAAGTAGCAGTATCAGACATAGCTGTACCGCTGGTGAATATCTTCCTTACTCCTTTTTCTTCCAGGTAAGGGATATCTTCTGTCGGAATAACTCCTCCGCCAATCACAGGTATATCTTCCGCATTATTCGCTCTCAACGCTTCCACTACTTTCGGAAACAGGGTTTTATGTGCTCCGGAAAGAGAGGAAAGACCAATAACGTTAACGTCCTCCTGGATGGCAGCCTGTGCTATCTGTTCCGGCGACTGGCGTAATCCGGTGTAAATCACCTCCATGCCTGCATCTCTAAGTCCCTGTGCAATAATAAGTGCTCCACGATCGTGGCCGTCAAGACCGGGCTTGGCAATCAATACTCTGATAGGTTCCATCTCAGTTCATCCTTCCTACATTGCTGTATATTCCCCAAATTCATCTCTCAGTACGTTAGCTATTTCTCCGACGGTCGCATACACTTTCACGGCCTCCACTATAAAAGGCATCAAATTCTCATTATTTACAGCCGCTTCTCTCAATTTCTTAAGAGAGTCAGTAACAGCGTCAGCGTCCCGGTTCTCTCTGATCCGCTGTGTTGCTTCCACCTGATTTTTCTCGAGCTTCTCATCTACACGCAGAAGCTCCGGCTCCACTTCTTCATCAATCGTAAACTCATTCACCCCTACGATGACATCTTCGCCTTTTTCGATATCTTTCTGTGTTTCATAAGCGGTCTGATGGATTTCTCTTTGCATATAACCGGCTTCCACCGCCTTTACGGCTCCTCCGAATTCATCAATCCGTTTAATATACTCGTTCGCTTTCTTTTCTATCTCATCAGTAAGGGACTCCACAAAATACGAACCTGCGAGTGGGTCCACCGTTTCGGTAACGCCGCTTTCATGAGCCAGAATCTGCTGGGTCCGGAGAGCGATTCTCGCAGAATCCTCGGTAGGAAGTGCGAGAGCCTCATCTTTCGAGTTCGTGTGCAGACTCTGTGTTCCTCCCATTATGGCAGCAAGAGCCTGTACAGTAACTCTTACTATGTTGTTATCCGGCTGCTGGGCCGTCAGCGTGCTTCCTCCGGTCTGCGTATGGAAACGCATCTTCCAGCTTTTCGGATCCTGGGCGTTATATTTTTCTTTCATGATTTTCGCCCACATTCTTCTGGCAGCTCTGTATTTTGCAGCCTCTTCGAAAAACTGGTTATGGGCATTAAAGAAAAATGCGAGCCTTGGAGCAAACTGATCTATTTCCAGCCCCGCTGCAAGTGCGGCATCTACGTAAGCCATTCCGTTAGCAAGTGTAAATGCCACTTCCTGTACTGCTGTAGCTCCGGCTTCTCTTATATGGTAGCCCGATATACTGATCGTGTTGAATTTAGGCAGGTTCTCCTGACAATAGGAAAATATATCCGTTATAATTCGCATGGATGATTCGGGAGGATAAATATATGTCCCTCTTGCTATGTATTCTTTAAGTATATCATTCTGAATAGTTCCTGTAAGTTTTTCCTTGGCAACTCCCTGTTTCTCGCCTACTGCAATATACATCGCCAGGAGGATGGAGGCGGGAGCGTTAATAGTCATAGAAGTACTCACTTTGTTCAGCGGTATTTCGGCGAATAACTGTTCCATATCCTCGAGGGAATCTATGGCGACCCCCACCTTCCCGACCTCGCCTTCTGCCATGGGATCGTCCGAATCATAACCTATCTGGGTAGGCAGGTCGAAAGCGACGGAGAGTCCGGTCTGCCCCTGATCAAGAAGATATCTGAAACGTTCATTTGTTTCCTTCGCAGAACCGAATCCGGCGTATTGACGCATGGTCCAGTGCCTGCTGCGGTACATCGTCGGCTGTATCCCTCTCGTATAGGGATAGGCACCCGGAAAGCCCAGTTTCTCCAGATAGCCGTCTTCGGGTTTTTCGGGTTCATACAGTCTATGTACAGGAATGCCCGAACTGGTTTCAAAAGGTTCTTTTCTTTCGGGAAACTTCTGCAGAGTTTTATCGACATTCTGCTTCCATTTATTCTTTTGATTCTCATAGGACCCACTCATAATATTCCTCCTTAATAACTTACTATATTAACATAATAACAATAAAGCGCTTACTTTGTACAAGTTTTATTACCCGGGTTTTCCACTCCCTTGTCTTCTTTCAAAATCTTGTGTAAAATACGATTAGCATATGTAAGTGAAGGAGGTACCGCACTTGGCCGAGCACAGAAAACCGTCGAAACGGGAGAAGCGTATGAAAGTCGTTATATATCTTATGATTTTTTCCATGCTGTTGTCTTCCCTATTAATGGGAGCCAGTTATTTTTTATAATCAGCAGAGAAAGCAGTCGTCCGAAACGACTGCTTTTTTAAATGTCGCTTCTCTTGAAGGAACGTTTAATGATCAGGTAATCCTCGAGTTCGTTCAACAGTTGATAGAGACTCGCCCTGCTTTCGAATTCTTCGCGTGACTCGGGCAGCGGCTCCTCTTTAAAGTAGTTACGTAATTCCTCCAGCTTTCTCAAGTACAGGACAGCCGTATTCCCGGGATGGACTGCTCCCGATAAATCTTCAAAAAGATCCCCGATTTTACTTGCATATTCATCGTACTGGGAAATTCTCGTTACAAGCGGGAGCATCTGCTCCAGCAGTTCAAACTGTTTCGTCCTCATATGGAAATAATGATAATAAGGGTGGTGCGGTTTAAGCAGACGATTCTCCACCTGTTTGTAGGCCAGCGCCTTCGCTTCCTCCAGCAATTCGGCAGTTCTGGTCAGTTCTTCTCCCGCCCAGGCATATTTCTCCTCCTTCAGATAAAGGGAAATTTCCTTCAGTATCGAAGAGAAACAGTCTTCCACATCCATCTGATATTCCTCAAGGCTGCGTTCAAGGTTCGGCATATATATATTAAGTATTAAAGCTATTCCTATACCGATTACAATCAGTAAAAATTCATTCCACACGATTGAGAAATCGATTTTCCCGAACGTATACAAATGGAGAACGATTACAGAACTCGTAATAATCCCGGGTGTTATCTTCAGCCGAACCGTAGTAGGTATAAACACGAGGAGCATAACTCCGATAGCAAGTGGAGTGAAGCCCATCAGCCCTTCGAAAAATATAAATGAGTAAAGAATCGCAAGCATACAGGCAGCAAACCTGTGCCATGCAGATAGAAGAGATCTTTTCCTCGTAACCTGAATACATAAAATCGTCACGATACCTGCCGAAGCGAAATTATCCAGCTCCAGCAACTGCGCCATCCATATGGCCAAAGGTGTACCAAGAGCAGTTTTAATAGTTCTGGATCCTATCCTCATATTGTTAAACCCTTTCATAGAAAAAGAGTCTTTGCAGCCAAAGACTCTTTTTCTTTCCGATTACATTTCTTCACAGTAAGTATCGAAATCTTTCTGAAGTTTGTTGATAACCTCCATCGGTTCAAACCCTTCGATGTCATGACGCTCCACCATGGTCTGGATTTTTCCATCTTTTAAAAGGGCAAAAGACGGCGAGGAAGGCGGGTACCCTTCAAAGTATTCTCTGGCTTTCTCTGTAGCTTCTCTGTCCTGTCCTGCGAAAACCGTCACAAGCTGGTCCGGTCGTTTATCATAATGAATCGCATTTCTCGCAGCAGGTCTTGCAATACCTCCGGCACAGCCGCAGACCGAATTAACCATAACAAGCGTCGTTCCGTTCTTTTTCAGAGCTTCGTCCACTTCTTCCGGGGTCGTAAGTTCTTCGTATCCGGATTCTACAATTTCGTTTCTTGCTTTTGTTACTACATCATCCATATATAAATTGAAATCCATATCAATCGCTCCTTTACGTAGTGTTAAACACATTCTACCAACCAGAGCAGTAACTTTCAATTAAGAGATAGTTTACATAACATTGCTACGGTTAATAAACTGAATCATTTTCATCCATATTTTCAAGTATCTCTTTTACTTTTTGCAGGAAGTTCCCCGCAATCAGTCCGTCCAGAACGCGGTGATCCAGAGATAAACAGATGTTCACCATATCTCTCGGTCCGAACATTCCATCCATGTACACAGGTTTTTTAACAATCGATTCCACCTGAAGAATGGCTGCCTGAGGATGATTAATTACCCCCATGGACTGTACGGAACCGAAAGAACCGGTGTTATTGACGGTGAATGTGCCGCCCTGCATATCTTCTGTAGTCAGCTTACCTTTTCTTGCTTTTGCTGCAAGGTCGGTAATGTTTCTTGCGATACCTTTCACACTCAGTTCGTCCGCATGTTTGATGACAGGTACGAACAGCTCATTTTCCTTAGCAACCGCAATGTTCAGGTTGATATCTTTTTTCTGGATAATTTTATCTCCGGCCCACTGGCTGTTCAGTTCGGGATATTCCTTGAGTGCCTGAGCAACCGCCTTTACGAAGAAGGAGAAATAAGTAAGGCTGTATCCTTCCTGTTTTTTGAAGGCCTCTTTGTTCTTCTCCCTGAGTTTCACGAGATTCGTCACGTCCACTTCGACCATCATCCAGGCATGTGGTATTTCAGTAGTGGAAGTGACCATATTGGACGCGATAGCTTTGCGGACCCCTGTAACAGGAATTTCTTTATCGCCCGCATCGGAAGAGACTTCGGTCACTGGGGCTTTTTTCTTACGGCTTTCCGTTGCTTTCGCCTCCCCGGCCGGCTGTTTCGTTTCTTTTTGTGCCTTGGAAGCTTCGCCTTCAGTCTGGTATTTCTCTACGTCTTTTCTTGTAATACGGCCGTCTTTACCGCTTCCCGGCACGTCTTCAAGGTCGATACCATATTGGGATGCAAGAGTAAGCACCGCCGGTGAGTACCTCGGTTTAGCCGCAGCTGTTTCTTTATTAGACTCTGCTTCCGCTTTCCCGGAAGCTGTTTCTTCCTGTTTGTCCGATTCATCCGTCCCGGAATCAGCTTCAGAGCCGTTCCCGGATGCATCTTCTGTTTCTATATAACAAATGAGCTCTCCGACTTCTATAGTCTCTCCCTCATCAGCCTGTAATTCCGTAATGGTACCTGTAAAAGAAGAAGGGACTTCCGCGTTGACCTTGTCCGTCATAACTTCTGCAATCGGATCGTATTTCTCCACTGTATCCCCGGGCTTTACAAGCCACGTACTGATTGTACCTTCCGTTACGCTTTCCCCAAGCTGGGGCATGTTTATCTTTTCAATTGCCATATGAATATTCCTCCCTAAAACTCTGCGAGGTTTCGCATAGCTTTTTCTACTTTGTCCGGATTCATCATAAATGCTTTTTCCATGGTAGGTGCATAAGGCATAGCAGGAACATCGGGACCGGCCAGACGTTCAACGGGACTGTCCAGATCAAACAGACAGTTTTCGCTGATGATAGCGGAAACTTCGGAGATGATTCCACCCTCTTTGTTATCTTCACTGATCAAAAGAACTTTCCCTGTCTTTTTCGCTGCCTCGATGATACTTTCTTTATCCAGCGGGTAGACGGTACGCAAATCAAGAATGTGCACGTCGACTCCTTCTTTTTCCAGTTTTTCCGCGGCCTGGAGGGCGAAGTGTACGCACAGACCATACGTAATCACGGTAATGTCCGAACCTTCCCTTTTCACATCCGCCTCACCGATAGGGAGTGTATAATCCTCTTCGGGTACCTCGCCCTTTATCAGACGATAAGCGCGCTTATGTTCAAAGAAAAGCACGGGATCGTTACTCCTTATAGAGGCTTTCAGCAGCCCTTTAACGTCATAAGGAGTAGAAGGCATAACAATCTTCAGTCCGGGTGTTCCTGCAAACAGTGCCTCCACGGACTGGGAATGGTACAGCGCTCCGTGTACGCCGCCACCGTAAGGGGCTCTGATAGTCATCGGTACGTTCCAGTCGTTGTTCGAACGGTAACGAATTTTGGCTGCTTCCGATACAATCTGGTTCACTGCAGGCATAATGAAATCGGCGAACTGCATTTCGGCCACCGGGCGCATACCATACATCGCTGCTCCTATCCCCACTCCGGCGATAGCTGATTCAGCAAGCGGAGTATCAATGACCCGCTGTTCGCCGAACTCTTCATACAAGCCGTCGGTCGCACGGAAAACTCCTCCGCGGACGCCGACGTCTTCCCCTAATACAAACACCTTATCGTCTCTTCTCATTTCTTCTTTTAAAGCCTGGGTTACAGACTGAATATAAGAAATCACTGGCATTTCCCATCCTCCTCACTCTTCATATACAAAATCCATCAACGATTCAGGAGAAGCGTACGGAGCTTCTTCGGCATAGTCAGTAGCATCATTGATTATGTCTTTCAATTCCTGTTCCAGATCCTTTTCCCTCTCGGTTGTAAGGATTCCCGTTTCGCGCAGATAATTACCGAATGTAATAAGTGAATCTTTCTTTTTCGCCTCATCCACTTCATCCTTCTCGCGATACGTACGGTCGTCATCGTCACTGGAATGGGGGGTGAGCCGATAGGAAACCGCTTCGATGAGAGATGGTCCCTCACCATTCCGCCCTCTGTCTGCCGCTTTTTTAACAGCTTCGAATACTGCAAGAGGATCATTTCCGTCCACAGTTTCCCCCGGCATGCCGTAACCGATAGCGCGGTCTGAGACTTTTTCGCAGGCAATCTGCTTCTCTACAGGAACTGAAATTGCATATTTATTGTTTTCCACCATAAAAATCACCGGAAGTTTATGGACACCTGCAAAGTTCGCCCCTTCGTGAAAATCTCCCTGGTTGGAAGACCCTTCGCCGAATGTAACGAGACTTACGATATCTTTATTTTCCATTTTAGCTGCCAACCCGATACCGACTGCGTGAGGTACCTGTGTCGTGACAGGAGAAGAGCCGGTTACTATTCTGTTTTTCTTCTGGCCGAAATGCCCGGGCATCTGGCGTCCGCCGCTGTTCGGGTCTTCCGCTTTGGCGAATGCGGACAGCATAAGTTCTCTCGGTGTCATTCCGAAAGAAAGAACGACACCCATATCACGATAGTAAGGTAGGGCATAGTCCTCTTCCAGATTAAGCGCGTACGAAGCGCCCACCTGAGCGGCTTCCTGACCCTGACAGGAAATGACGAAAGGTATTTTACCGGAGCGGTTCAACAGCCACATTCTTTCATCTATTTTCCTTGCCAGTAACATAGTGCGGTACATATCCAAAACCTGTTCATCGCTGAGTCCCAACTTTTTGTGTCTATTCTTACTCATCCTGTTTCTTCCTCCTTTGTCAGCCGTGAATTTGTTTACCGTCTACCGCCATAGCAGCCTCTCCCATTGCCTCCGAGAGTGTAGGATGAGGATGTATGCTCGAAGCGACTTCCCACGGAGTGGCATCGAGTACTTTCGCAAGTCCGGCTTCGGAGATGAGATTCGTAACGTCCGGGCCAATCATATGGACACCGAGAATATCGTTTGTGTTTTTATCCGCTATAATCTTTACGAACCCATCGCTTTCCCCTTCTACAAGAGCTTTTCCTACCCCCTGGAAAGGGAATTTACCCGTTTTAATGTCGAATCCCGCTTCTACGGCTTCCTCTTCCGTCCAGCCTACTCTGGCTGATTCGGGACTGGAGTATATGCAGGAAGGAATCAGTTTATCATCCACGGGGTCCGGCGTTCCGTCGTTCATATGTTCCACGGCTGTCATCCCTTCGTGTGAAGCTACGTGAGCGAGCTGCAGTCCGCCTATCACGTCTCCGATAGCATAAATATGGCTTTCCTTCGTCTGATACATGTCATTTGTGTCTATAACATCATTTTTAATTTCAATATCAGTATTTTCGAGTCCGATATCTTTGACGTTCGCATTACGTCCAATAGAAACGAGAATTTTTTCGGCTTGAAGTTCCAGCTCCTCTTCCTTCTTCAAAGCTGAAACTGTCAGTGTTTCACCGGTATTCAGCGTTTCGGACTGAAGCTTCGTGCCCGTGTGGATAGTAATTCCTTTTTGCTTTAGAAGGCGCTCCATTTCTTTCGAGACGTCTTTGTCCTCCTGAGGAAGGATTCTATCGGCGAATTCAACCACTGTTACATCCACTTCAAAATCAGCCAGCATCGAAGCCCATTCGATCCCGATGACCCCGCCTCCGACGATAATGATTGACGCCGGCAGTTCCTTCATTTCCAACGCCTCATCCGAGGTCATAATCTGCTCGCCGTCCACCTCGAGTCCCGGAAGAGTTCTCGGGGCCGAACCGGTGGCCACAAGCACGTTTTTAGGAAGCAGCATTACATTCTCTTCGCCGCTCGTCATTTCTACGGAAATCGTTCCGGCTGAAGGCGAGAAGATTGATGGGCCGAGTATTCGCCCATGTCCTTCATATACATCGATCTTGCCTTTCTTCATGAGGGATTGAACTCCGTTGTACAATTTGGTAACCACCGACTGCTTTCTTTCCTGTACTTTCCCGAAGTCAAGCTTCACCCCTTCAGAGGCCACTCCATACTCCATCGAGTTCTTGGTCTGCGAAAAAACTTCCGCACTTTTTAACAGTGCTTTGGAGGGTATGCAGCCCCTATGCAGACACGTACCTCCGAGAGCCCCTTTTTCAACGATAGCCACTTTCTTCCCAAGCTGAGAAGCTCTTATGGCCGCGACATAACCGCCGGTCCCTCCTCCTAAAACTACCAGATCATATTCATTCGCCACTATTAATCATCCCCTATCTTCAAGAATACACTTTTGCTTCTTCTTCCCCTTTAAGTACGCGAAGAGCGCCTTCGTTTAACGCCGACATCTCATCTTCACCGGGAAAAACCATCACTTTGCCGATCCAGGAAACTTTCTCCTCGATCCAGCCGGTAAATTCTTTACCGTAAGCGAGCCCTCCCGTAAGTATTACTGCATCAATCGTCCCGCCGAAAAGTACGCTGAGACTTCCAATTTCTTTAGCTACCTGATAGGCCATACCTTCGTAAACAAGTCTGGCCTCCCTGTCGCCTTTTCCTATCCTGTCCTCTATTTCCACTGCATCACTCGTACCAAGATAAGCCGTGAGTCCTCCTTTGCCGATAAGTTTCCTCATGACCTCATCGAGAAAATAATCGCCGGAGAGACTCAACTGAACCAGGTCCCCTGCCGGTACTGTCCCGGCTCTTTCAGGAGAATATGGTCCTTCCCCGTGAAGACCGTTATTGACATCCACCACTTTACCGCCGCGGTGAGCCCCTACCGTTATCCCGCCCCCCATGTGGGCGACTATAAGGTTGGCTTCTTCATATGTCAGATTTAATTCCCTGCAGGCGCGTCTGGCTACGGCTTTCTGATTCAAAGCGTGGAAAATGCTCTTCCTCGGTAACTCGGGAACTCCCGAAAGACGGGCTTTTTCATCCAGTTCATCAACTACTACCGGATCAACGATAAATGCTTTCGCTTCCACCTCCACTGCAATATCATGAGCTATGAGACCGCCCAGATTGGAGGCGTGCTCCCCGTTGTATCCCTTTCTCAAATCATCTCGCATAGAATCATTAACTTCATAAGTGCCGCCGGGAATGGGCTTTAACAGCCCGCCCCGGCCACATACTGCATCTAACTTATCTGCCCGGAACCCTTTTTCTTCTAATAGTCCAAGGATCAGCTGCTTTCTGAACGGATACTGATCCATCAGGCGTCTAAACTGTTTCAGTTCATCCTGCCCGTGCCGGATGGTCTCTTCCCATTCCGGGGTACTGTTTTTGAAAAGAGCAGCTTTTGTCGAGGTGGACCCCGGGTTTATTACCAGTGTATGAAACTCCATAAGCGCTCTCCTCTTAGATACGGTTTTTCAGTATATGTTTTTCGCTGTGAAGGAACTGACTTCTGGAATGTCTCATTCTTTCGATCCGCTCTTCGGCAAGCCGGTCCGCAGCTTCGTTCGTCGGTATGTTATCTCTTCTCGATATTTCGAATACCTGACTGACGTTATCATAAATAGTTTCCACTTTCTTCATAGCCCGGTCTTTATTGTAGCCGTTCAGTTCATCAGCCACGTTAATGACTCCGCCGGCATTCAATACATAGTCCGGAGTGTAGATAACACCTTTTTTATGCAGCGTTTCTCCATGACTTGAATCTTTGAGCTGGTTGTTGGCAGCACCCGCGATCACTTTCGCTTTGATTCTTGGAATCGTGTCATCGTTCAAGGTAGCTCCAAGGGCACAAGGGGCGTAAATATCGCAATCCACGTCATAGATTTCATCAGGTTCGACGACGCGCGCCCCAAATTCGTCGCGGGCTCTTGCTACTGCTTCTTTATTAATATCGGTAACAATCAGGTTCGCGCCTTCCTCGTGCAGATAACGGCAGAGATTGTATGCTACGTTACCCACTCCCTGAACAGCTACTGTTCGGCCATTAAGATCATCAGTACCGAAGCCTTCTTTGGCAGCCGCTTTCATTCCTCTGTAGACTCCATAGGCAGTAATCGGGGAAGGGTTACCGGAAGCTCCGGAGGTGGAAGAAATTCCGGTCACAAAATTAGTTTCCTGATAAATAAGATCCATATCCTGCACGGTCGTACCTACATCTTCCGCAGTAATATAACGTCCGCCAAGCCCCTGGATATAACGGCCGAACGCCCGGAACATTTCTTCGTTTTTCTCGGTTTTAGGATCCCCGATAATTACTGTTTTACCTCCTCCGAGATTCAGTCCTGCTGCTGCGTTTTTGTAAGTCATTCCTTTAGCAAGTCTTAAGGCATCTTCCACTGCTTCTTCCTCGGTTTTATACGTCCACATCCTTGTTCCACCCAGTGCAGGGCCAAGAGTAGTGTCGTGAATAGCAATGATCGCTTTCAGACCCGAAGTCTTATCGTGACAGAATACAAGTTGCTCATAATCGTACGTTTCCATGTAGTTAAAGATTTCCATTATTATTCCTCCTCATTTATGGCAAGTGCCAGTGAAAACAGCTTATTCTCGGTACTGTCGGATCTCGAAGTCAAAACTATCGGCGCCCGAGCTCCTGCAATAATCCCCGCTACCCTTGCCTGTCCAAAAAATACAAAAGATTTATATAATACATTAGCCACCTCAATATCAGGTGCTACTAATATATCAGCATGACCCGCTACCCTGGAAGTAATACCTTTCTTCCTGGCAGCCTCTTCGTTGATCGCGTTGTCGAAAGCCAGCGGGCCGTCGACGATACATCCAGCTATTTGTCCCCGAGCATTCATTTGACTGAGCAGTGCTGCGTCGGTAGTAGCTTCCATCGATGTATTCACCGTTTCAATAGCAGCCAGCGGAGCTATGAGAGGTTCATCAATACCCGTCCTGCGGGCAATGTGTGCGGCATTTTCGATTATCTGTTTCTTCTCGTGGAGATCCGGACTGATATTCATTGCGGAATCGGTAAGGAACAGGACTTTTTCGTATTCCGGGAAATCGAAAAGCGCAACGTGAGAAAGTATTTTGTTCCCTTTCAGCCCATAGTCCCTGTGGAGGGCCTGTTTCATAAGTGTGCCCGTGTCTACGTGGCCCTTCATAAGAACATCTGCCGCATTTTCGCTCACCGCTTTTACAGCCATCTCTGAAGCGCTGCGGGAAGAAACATTCTCTATAGTTACTCCCTGTTTAAGAGAGATACCGTTTTCCGAAGCGATGCTCTCAATTTTCTCCTTGTCTCCGAACAGGCGGAAATTACACAACTCCTCTTCCACTGCACGAGCCACTGTTTTTAAAATCCCTGGTTCATCCGCCTGAGCTACGGCTACCGTGCGCCTGTTGACATTCGATTTATGCAGCAGCTGATCCAGTCGTTTCATTGCCCCACCTCCTACTCTTTATTATCGTTCTTGCTTAACCCGTATTTATCAAGCTTGTAGTAGAGATTCCGGAGAGACACCCCTAATGCTTTGGCCGTTCTTGTCTTATTGAAATTATGAGTGCGATACGCCTGTACGAGCACCTGTTTTTCATACTGTTCGACCACTTCCTGAAGCTGGAAGTCCTCCCATTCTGCTCTTTTATTGAATTCGGCAGTAATATCACTGCTCAAAGCGGGGATATGGTGAGTTCTTATCACCGTACCGGAGTGTTCCATATTTATGAATGCTCTTCCAAGAATGTTTTCGAGTTCCCTTATATTTCCCGGCCACTCATAATTCATCAGCCTTTCGAAGGCTCCCCTGTCGACTTCCTCCACTTTGCGTCCGTAGGCATCATTCAACTTTTCCAGAAGAAAAGGGATGAGTTCGACGAGATCTTCTTTCCTTTCCCGGAGAGGGGGGATATGTATCGGCAGTTTGTTCAGACGGTAATAGAGGTCTTCCCTGAAGAACTCGTTACCGATAGCTTTTTCCAGGTTCATGTTCGTAGCTGCTATGATCCTTACATCAATTTTGCTGGCGCGGCTGCTCCCGAGTCTTTTCACTTCTTTTTCCTGCAGTACCCTCAACAGTTTAGCCTGTATTTTAACGGGCAGTTCCCCAATTTCATCCAAAAACAGAGTGCCTTTATGAGCTTCTTCGAAGTAACCTTCTCTGCCGGGGGAGCCTGCCACCCCGAATAACTCTTCCTCTATATAATCATGTGCCATAGTGGCGCAGTTGATTCTAATGAATTTACGTTCGGAACGTTCACTTTCATGATGTATGGCATGAGCCAGAAGTTCCTTCCCCGTTCCGGACTCCCCACGCAGAAGAACGGTCACGGAAGTATTGGCAGCTATTTTGGCCTGGTCGATGACTAATTGAAGCGCTTCCGATTTACCCAACAAATCTTTGAAGGTATAGGAAGCTTTTAAACTTCTGATGAGCTGTTTCGCTTTGGACAACTCTTCATTCAACTGATAAAGTTCCGAAACGTCATGCAGAACTCCCACACTGCCTTTAATTACATCTTCCACGATTATCGGAGCTACGTTTACAAGGACATCCCTCTTTTTAGGACCGACTTTCATCTGTACTCCTCTTACGGGTTCTCCGGTACGCAACACCTGCATATGCATACTTTCACCTTCTGAGATGTCGGCAGTTGCCGGTTTGCCTATCACCTGCGGTTCTGTGAGACCGGTGATTTTAGTGTATGCAGGATTGATCATCAGGCCATTTCCTTTTTCATCTACTACGGAGATGGCTTCTTCCGATGAATTGATGATAGCTTCCAGCATGGTCGTTACTTCTTTAATGTCCGTCAGTTCTTCGGCGAGTGCCACCGCTTCTGTGATGTCTTTGAATATAGCGTATGCCCCTATGATGTTGCCCGAAGCATCAACCATCGGAATTCTTGTGGATAGAAGTTTTTTACCATTCGGTAGGGATACTTCTTTATTTATCTGTTTCTCTTTCGTCGTAAGTAACTCGGGAAGTTTTGTAAGCGGTATCACATCTGTTACAGGACGACCAACCACCTGCTCTTTGGTGGTATGTAGTATTCTTTCGGAACTCTGATTGATAAAAACCACTTTGTTGTGAGAATCTATGACGATCATTCCATCGTGGATACTGTTCAGAATCAAATCCTGATTATGCGCCTGTTCACTTTTTTCGGAGATAAGTGAATTCTTCTCTTCAAGCAGCGCGGATATAACGTAAGCAATCGCTCCGGGAACGACAACTATATCTTTAGAAGTCCTTCTTTGCAGCTCTTTGAAGACTTCTTCTTCCCCGGTCGCCTCGAAAATTATATCAACCGATTCGTCCATCCAGTGTTCCCAGTTCTCCCCGAACGGAATGCCGAATTCCGCAGCTTTTTGCAGACCTACAGCCCCGGGATTTATATCGGTAATCGCTACAATCTCTATCTGATCCGTTTCTTTCAGCAGATTCAATAGAGCACTTCCCCCGGTTCCGGCACCTACTATAATTACACGTTTCATTTTCATCACACCCTGCAACTTTTTGCACACTTAAATCATAAATGATTATGCACACTTTAGCAATAGTGAAACTTTTCCCTAGTTACATAATTTTTGCTATACTGAGAATAATGTTAAGAAAAAAGGAGTACAGCATATGCGTTTAGTTGCACTGCTTATATTAGTGGCACCCGGGGTTCTTGCAGTCTATGGAATTAAACTTATCAGGGATTCCTTATTCGGCGAGCTACAACCAATCTTTCTCCACCTGTTCCTCCAGGGTGTGGCAGGAGTTATATTTGTAATCGGCGGCCTCTTTTTCATCGGAGGATTCATTCTGCATCGCGACAGAAAAAGAAACAAAACGAAAGGCCGTTTTGAAAACAGGTAGAGCTTGAAAAGCTCTACTTTTTTGTTCCCGTGCAGTATCTTTAATTTTTCTTCAGAAAGGGAGTTATCTATGGAAGTGAATATAGACGTTTGGAGACATCAATATCCGTTCGAACTGCTGGACGAAGAAGAGTTTTCGGAGCTCTTCAGAGAGTCAACCCGAGAAGAGTACTCAAAAAATGAATTCGTCATCCACGAAGATCAGAGCGAAACGGACGTACACATACTGATCGAAGGCCTGGCCGACAGCATTATGCATCGTGCAGACGGGACACAGCATTCGATCCGTTATTTTTACCCCGGTGATCTCATCGGCCTCATGGTTCTATTGACAAGTGAAAAAATGCGTTTCTCGGTCAGATGCCTTGAACCCGTCCAGACTTTAAAGCTTAAACGTGCTTCCTTCCTGAAAATAATGAAAGACAATCCGACATTTTCGAATGTTATTCTCGATAGGCTAAGCGGTTTGACGAAAAGTCTTTACGATGAAGTCAAGTATAAAAGTTCTGACGAAGAAGAAGAAAATGAAAACGGTCTTTTCAAAGAACGCATCAAGAAATACATGGAGAAACCGGTATTCATCCAGCCGTCCTGCACTATAGCCGAAGCCGCCCAGGTGCTGCGCGAGGAAGAGGTGGAAGGTCTTCTCGTATCGGAAAACAGACAAAATTTCAAAGGTATGATCAGTTACCACGAAATCGTGGAAGCTTTTATGAATGGCGAGTCTTACTCTTCCGTCAGTAAGTATATGAAGGATGAAAACTTCAGTGTAGGTGAGCAGGATTTCATTTTTGATGCACTAAGCTTTTTAAAACACCACCCTGCCACCGTTATTCCTGTTATGCACAAAGATCAGGTAGCCGGAATTTTAAGGCAATCTTCGTTCATTCAGATTAATCAGTCTGTCTACTTCGACCTGACGTACAGAATTTCAAATGCCAAAACACTGGAAGAATTAGTGAAACTTTCTCCCGTGTACAACAAAAGATTTCAGGAGTTTGTACGAAGTCTTATCGATGATCAGATGCTTGCTTATCACATCGCTGAGTTAATAACCAACTATAACGATCGCATCCACAAGCAGATCATCCAGCTTGCAGAAGATGAAATGGTTAGTCTCGGCTACGGTGCGCCTCCTATCAACTACTGTTTTTTAATTATGGGAAGCGGCGGGCGGAAAGAACAGACGTTTTCCACCGATCAGGATAATGGCATCATTCTCGCCGATTATGAATCCTCCAGAAACAAAGAGAAGATTGAAGCCTACTTTTCCCGCTTCACGAAGAGAATCAATGACATGCTGGATGAGTGCGGTTTTCCCTACTGCAGCGGCGGGATTATGGCTAAAGAAAGAAAATGGAGAAAAAACGAACAGGAGTGGAGAACAAGCGTGGATGAATGGATAAAAAAACTGGATGCCGAAGAAATAAGGGATTTTACGATTTTCATGGATTTCCGCCCTGTGTTCGGTGACTACACGCTTGCCTATGAGTTGAAAAAATACGTATCCAATAAAGTGAAAAATTCTCTCGGACTCCACCAGCTGCTTATGAAAGATACTTTGAGATTCCGCGTTCCGGTACAGCCGTTCGGACGTATAAACGGCTTCGGGAAGAAACGTTTACTTGATTTAAAGAAATCAGCCACTATGCAGATCGTTAATGCTGTTCGTATTTACAGTATGAAATACGGGGTGGAAGTGAATAATACAGTGCAGCGTCTGACTTTATTGGCCGAAGAAAATCACTTTCATCCACGGGATGTGGAAAATGCGAAGCTGTCCCTTCACAGACTTATGCTGTTCCGACTGACGTTAAATCTTGAGCAACTCAAAAACGGTTCTCCCCTCAGTAACTATGTCTCTCTTGTGAAGTTCCAAAAACAGGAAAGGCGTTCTTTGAAAGAAGCATTGAATGTAGCGAAGCGTCTTCAGCAGGTGCTTGAGTTAAGCTATAATCGGAATCGGGTGATGTAATGCTGCCGGTAGACCTTCAAATTTTAAAATACATTTTTATAGAAAAACCTATATATTATTTCAAAATGAAACCTTACTTTGAAACCGAGGAATATAACAACCTGTGTACCTATATGGAGAACAGAGGGGAAAGTAATAGTTCGGATTTCCTAAAAGAAAGGGAGTATACGGTGTTCGACCTTGAAACGACTGGATTCCTCCCGGAAATAGGGCATGAAGTACTTTCTATCGGGGCTGTGAGAATAGATGGGGAAGGACAGAAGTCCGGGGAAATGCATCAGCTGATCAGACCGATCAGACCCGTTCCGAACCATATCCTCTCTCTTACCAATTTATCGAGAGAAGACCTTGAGGGTGCCGAATCTTTTATTACAGGCTTCCAAAAATTTCTCTCCTTCTCTGAAAACAGTACGCTTGTGGCTCATCCGGCCCATTTCGACGTACGGTTCCTGAGAGCTATGGTGAAGCGCTGGAAATTACCGGAATACTCTCCTGCATGTATCGATTCGCAAATGATGGCGAAATATACCCTTCCAGGTGTAAGCCACCGGCTGGATCCGTTACTCAACCATTTCAACATTCACAATTTGGAACGACACCATGCTTTAAACGACGCAACGATGACAGCCCGTCTCTTTACGGAACTTCTTCGTATAGCGGAAAAGGATTATTTTATCACTTCCTACAGTGTGCTTCAGCAAAAAATAAACGAGCAGTAAATCTGCTCGTTTAAAAACAATAACTTTATTATCACGAAAAATACATTTTATACAGTTCCTGTACAGATTTCTCCATCCCATCTTCATGAATACCGAACATCATCGAAACTTCGGAGGAGCCCTGGTTGATCATCTCAAGGTTTACACCAGCCTTTTCAAACGCCCTGGTAGCTTTGCTGGCAACTCCCACTCTCTGATTCATCCCTTCCCCGACGATCATAATCATCGCCATGTTACGTTCGATTTCCACCGTATCCACCTGCAATTCTTCCCTGATCCTTTTTACTACGGTTTCTTCTTTGTGAGGAGGAAGAACATCTTCCCTGAGAATAATGGACATGTCATCTATACCGGAAGGAGCGTGTTCAAAAGAGACTTCTTCATCTTCAAGTATATGCAAAAGACGACGCCCAAACCCGATTTCGCGGTTCATCAGATACTTACTTACATATATCGTCACGAATCCGTCATCGCTTGCTATGCCGACTACATCCCCGCATGTATCTTCTCTTTCCGCAACAATCATAGTCCCCGGTGCTTCCGGATTGTTAGTATTTTTTATACACACGGGTATTTTCTCCTTGAAAGCTGGAATCAGTGCTTCATCGTGGAATACAGAAAACCCTGCATAGGAAAGCTCGCGCATTTCTCTGTAAGTCAGATTCTTCATCTCTTTCGGGTTCTTAACAAGAGCCGGGTTAACACAGTAAACCGAATCAACGTCCGTGAAATTTTCATAAAGATCGGCTTTGACACCCGCAGCTACAATAGAACCGGTGATATCCGAGCCGCCGCGTGAGAATGTGATAAGCTTCCCTTCTTTCGTATAACCGAAAAATCCCGGTATTACGAGAATCCCCTCTTTCTTACGCAATTCATAAAGATGGGCGAAACTTTCTTCAAGTACAAGAGCACCCCCCGGTTCATCTTTCAGAAAGATTCCCGCTTCTTTCGGATGGACATACGAAGCGTTATGCTTCCTTTCGGATAAAAACGCACTTAAAATCAGGGCCGTCCCGTCTTCCCCGCATGCTTTCAATGCATCTATACCGTTTGCGGCTCCTCCTCTGATCATCGCTATCCCTTCATCAATTTTATTCGTAATTTCCGAAAGAGTTCTGTCCGAAAGATCCAGGTCATCTATAATCTCCTTAAAACGGTTTCTCACCTTCTCGTAAATATCCCCGTTCATATGATTGTCGTCTACGGATTCCCCCAGCTGAATGAGCAGATCAGTGACCTTCTCATCATCTGCCGTCCGCTTACCCGGGGCCGAAACGACGACGACCGTCCGTTCAGGATCACTCTCCAGAATTTCCGTCACTTTTTTTAATTGTGCCCCACTGGCCACAGAACTTCCTCCGAATTTCACTACTTTCATATGTACAGCTCCCTTTTAATGTGGTAAAGAATTAGATAATTAAAAATTTTAACACATACCTTTCCACATTTCGAATGGTTTTTGTAATCCACCTGAACGTTCTGAAATAAATAAATACACTTTTTGCATATAAAAGGTTATATCCGTCGTAAATTCATAATAAAAAGCGCCCATATGGGCGCTTTTACACTTTTGCTTTGAACGACTCAGCGAGATTAAGTAATTCACGGCCGTTCTGCAGTGTGGTCTCGGTAAGTTCCGCTCCGCTGATCATCCGTGCAACTTCTTCGACTTTTTCGTGGTGATCGAGTTCTTTGGCGTTCGTTTTTGTGGTGTTGTCGGTGATATTTTTTTGAATTTGCACATGCGTATCCGCCATAGCAGCAACTTGAGGCAGGTGGGAAATGCATAGCACCTGAGAATTAACGGAAATCTTAAATATCTTCTCGGCTATCGCCTGTGCTACACGTCCGCTTACACCCGTATCGACTTCATCAAAGATTACACTGGTAATACCCTGATGCCTTGAAAAGATCTGCTTTAAGGCCAGCATGATTCTGGACATTTCTCCACCGGAGGCTATCTTATGAAGTGGTTTCAACGGCTCACCCGGATTCGTCGTAATCATGAACCTTACTTCATCAACCCCGTTCGAATTCAAAGACACCTGACGTCCATTCATCATGGGACTTTCCTTTCCGCCTTTTCTTTTCTCGACTTTTACATCGAAGACGGATTTTTCGAGATAGAGGTCTTTCAGTTCTTCATGCACCGCTTCTACGAGCTCTTTAGCAGCCTCGCTCCGTATATCATGGATGTGCTGAGCTTCCAGAAGGAGGTCTTCCGACACATCATTTATTTCCGATTCAAGCTTTGAAAGAAACGAATCTTTATTGTTAATTTCATCAATTTCTTCCTCCACTTTACTCTTGTGTTCAAGCATTTCTTCGACGGACTGCCCATACTTTCTTTTGAGCCGGTTAATTTCGTCGAGTCTCTCTTCGATTTCATTTAACCTCTCGGGATCGAATTCGAGGGCTTCCATTTCCGTGCTCAACCGGAAAGTCAATTCCTCCACTACGTAATAGGCATTGGAAAGCTCATCAGACATTTTTTGGTAGTTTTCGTCATAGTCACTGGTCGCCTCCAGGCTCATCATAGCATGAGAAACCCAGTCCATCCCTTTTTGTTCACCGTATAAAGCTTCGTACGTATCGTTGAGACCGGAATAAATTTTTTCGAAATTTGATAACTTATTCCTTTCTTCCATCAGTTCTTCGTCTTCTTTTGGGGAAAGGTGCGCTTCTTCCAGTTCATTCCATTGGAACTCCAGCAAATCGAGCCGCTGTGCCATTTCCTGCTCGTTGTCACTTAATTCCTGATATCTTTTTTGGAGAGACCTGTACTTTTCGTACTGTTTCCGATATTCCTGTTTAGGATGTTGCAGCTTTTCCGCCGCATAGGTATCCAGCAGATCAATATGGCGTTCCGGGTCCATCAGCGATTGCGTTTCGTGCTGACTGTGTATGTCTATTAAGGATTTACCGAACTCCCTTAAAACACCGAGAGTCACCAGCTTTCCGTTCACCCGGCAGATGCTTTTCCCCTGATGGGTGATGGAGCGTTGCAGCACCACCATACCATCCTCATCTATTTCCACTCCGTACTCCTCGCCTTTAGCATAGACAGAGTGGTTTCCATCTACGTTGAATAAACCTTCTATCTCTGCACGTTTGGCTCCATGCTTTACAAATTCTACAGAGCCTCTTGCTCCCGTCAGTAATTGAATGGAATCAATAATAATCGATTTACCGGCACCCGTTTCTCCGGTTAACACAGTCAATCCATCTTTCAATGTCAAAGAGACGTAATCGATAATTGCAAAATCTCTGATAGTCAATTCAGTTAACATGATAGAAACCCCTTCGCTTACAACATATTCAGCAGCTGCTCACTCACCTGTTCAGTCTGGGACTCTGCCCTGCATATGATCAGACACGTATCGTCCCCGCAGATCGTCCCCATGATCTCTTCCCAGTCCAGGTTATCAATGAGAGCTCCTACCGCGTGAGCATTTCCGGGTAAAGTCTTCAATACGATAAAGTGTCCCGAACGGTCGATACTGACAAATGAGTCCATCATCATCCTCTTCAGTTTTTCCAGAGGGTTGAATTTCTGGTCAGCCGGAAGACTGTATTTGTAACGCCCGTCGGCTACCGGTACTTTTACCAGATGCAATTCTTTAATATCCCTCGAAACAGTAGCCTGGGTGACGTTATATCCCAGTGATTTCAGTCTGAATACAAGATCATCCTGTGTTTCAATATTTTCACTCGTAATCATTTCGCGGATTTTTATGTGCCTTTGCCCTTTGCTTAAAGTCATATAAAATAACCCGTCCCCTTTCGAATCGGCTCACACTTTCGTCAACTGAGAATGTGCGTCCGCCACAAGTTCTCTTACCTTTTCTATCTCCCACGGACGCTCCTCTTCCCCGGGGTTGAATTGCCAATGTACGAGAAATTCTATATTCCCGTCCCCGCCTGTAATCGGCGAAAAAGTGAGACCTTTCGTTTCAAAACCAAGTTGACGGGCATAGGTAATGAGTCTGGTGATCACTTCTTCATGTATTTGAGAGTCTCTTACAATACCTTTTTTACCCACTTGTTCTCTGCCAGCTTCAAACTGGGGTTTAATAAGGGCTGCTACATCTCCGCCGGGTTTTATCAAATCTGCCAGCACCGGGAGAATAAGCTTCAAAGATATGAATGAAACATCAATAGTGGCAATCTCAGGCATCCCGAAAGACAGATCATCTCTCGTGACGTACCGGAAGTTAGTTCTTTCCATCACTACTACCTGCTCATGATTCCGGAGCCGCCAGTCCAGCTGGTTATTCCCGACATCTATGGCGTAGCTCAGCTTCACTCCATTCTGAAGACCGCAGTCCGTAAAGCCTCCAGTCGAAGAGCCGATATCCACCATCACTTTGTCTTTCAAGTCAAGAGAAAAGCAGGAGATAGCTTTCTCAAGCTTCAGTCCTCCCCTGCTTACGTAAGGGATAGCTTTCCCCTTCACTCTCAGTTCAATATCCTCTGCCACCTTGACCCCTGGTTTTTCAAGCCTCTGCTGTTCAGAAAAAACCAGACCCGCCATGATGGTTCTCTTTGCTTTCTCCCGCGTTTCCACGAATCCTCTTTCCACAAGCAATGTGTCCAGTCTAACTTTCTTTCCCATAAACTACGCCCTTTTCTCGCTTTGCGGTAACAACTTCAAAACTTTATCCACTACATTTTCTCTGGTTAATCCGACTTCCTTCCATAAGTCCTTAACATCTCCATGTTCAACGAACCTGTCAGGTAATCCAATACGTTTCAGAGGTCTGTTATAGTAACTGTGATCACTCTGGAATTCGAGAACTGCAGATCCGAAACTTCCCTGTACCACAGCTTCTTCAAGAGTGAGTACCGGTATATTACGTTCAAATATTTCATGAAGCATTTTTTCATCCATCGGTTTCATAAACCTTGCATTCACAACTTCTACGTCCACACCCTGTTCCTGAAGCGTTTCAGCCGCCTCTATCGCAAGCGGAATGGTCGTGCCGAAAGTCAGAATCACCGCATCTTCACCAGGTTTTAATGTTTCCCATGAACCGATATCAATCGTTTCGGGTTTATCCGCCACTTCGACGCCGAGCGCGTTTCCTCTGGGATAGCGAAGAGCAATCGGTCCATCTTCATACTTCACAGCCGTGTGAACCATATGTTTTGCTTCATTCTCATCTTTCGGCATCATGATAGACATATTAGGGACAGTTCTGAGAAAAGCGATATCAAATACACCTTGATGCGTTTCTCCGTCTGCGCCTACGAGACCCGCACGATCAATCCCGAAGATAACATTAAGGTTTTGTCTGGCCACGTCATGGATAACCTGATCATATCCGCGCTGTAAAAAGGTTGAATAAATAGCGAGGAAAGGTCTCATACCCTGCGTAGCAAGTCCTGCTGACATTGTCGTCGCATGCTGCTCGGCGATCCCGACATCATACAGACGATCCGGGAATTCTTCTCCGAATTTCTCTAATTTCGAACCCAGAATCATGGCCGGGGTAACGGCTACAATACGCTCATCTTCCCGTGCTTCCGCCCTGAGAGCCTCACTGATCACTTCACTCCAGGCTGGGGGAGCGTCTGCAGGTTTGATTTTTTCTCCGGAATCGATTTTATAAGGTCCGACGCCGTGCCATTTATCTTTCACATCCGATTCCGCAGGCTGATACCCTTTCCCTTTTTGGGTCATTACGTGGACGATGACCGGCCCCTCGGTCTTCCGGGCGTAATCAAGATTCCCCTGCAGGTCTTCGAAGTCATGACCGTCTACCGGACCGTAATAGGTGAAACCAAGTTCTTCAAAAAACATCCCTGGAACGACGAAGTATTTCATTGAATCTTTCAGCCGTTCTGCAGTCGATGCTACTCTCCCGCCGATTGCCGGGATTTTTTTCAGAAGCCATTCGAAATCGTCTTTAACTCTGTTGTATTTACCTGCACTTCTCATTCTTGCAAGAGCGCTATGCAAAGCTCCCACGTTTTTGGCAATCGACATCTCATTATCATTAAGAATAACGGTTACATTCTTCTTCTCATGGCCAATGTGATTAAGCGCTTCCAGAGCCATTCCTCCGGTCAGGGCTCCATCCCCTATGATAGGAACTACGGAATGACTTTCATTTTTCAGGTCTCTTGCAATAGCCATCCCCATAGCTGCCGATAAAGATGTGGAGCTGTGCCCTGTTTCCCAGACGTCGTGTTCACTTTCATTACGTTTCGGGAATCCGCACAAACCCTGATACTTGCGCAGCGTGTCAAACTGACCTCCGCGACCTGTAAGGATTTTGTGCACGTAAGACTGATGCCCCACGTCAAAAAGAAAGCGGTCATTGGGGCTGTCGAACGTGCGATGGAGTGCCAGCGTCAATTCGACCACCCCGAGGTTCGCCCCCAGATGACCTCCTGTTTCCGATAAATTATTTATTAAAAAGTTTCGTACATCCTGAGCTAAGTTTCTCATTTCCTCATCGGTCAAATTTTTGACGACCGACGGGTCTTTAATATTGTTCAGATCCATAAAAGGACCCCCTTCACTATAAGACAGTAATAATTTATTTTGTGACTATTTTCCACTTAGAATATTTCTCAAACCTTGCTATAAGCTTTGCGGTAAAAAAGATTATAGCAGTTGAATGATTAATCGCTAAATATTTACCCACGGCTTTCCCGCCAACCGTAAATGCCGCGATCGTACTTGTCATTATAACAGAAAGCACCAGTTGCAAGGTAGAACCTTCTCCATTTCCAAAAGCAACGGCCAGTTGAAGTACGACAAGTGCAGAAGCCGTACCACTGATAATGCCGGCGATGTCGCCTATTACATCATTGCAAAAAGTTGCGAAACGATCGGCATTTCTGACTATCGCCACTGCGTGTTTGGCCCCGAATACTTTCTCCGAAGCCATGGAATGAAAAGGAGCTTCTCTGCCTGCTGTAGCTGCAATCCCCAGCATATCAAAAAACACTCCGGTCAAAACGATGACAAATACGACTACCATACCTGCGATCCAGGGGACACCATTGAGCAGCGATGAAGAAATGATGGAAAAAATAGCCGCTAACACAAAAGTGATAACGGCAATGGTGAAACTGAATGATAAAGAACGTTTTAGTTTTGAATTCATAGTTTGCTCCAATTATCGTTTCAAAGTTATGTAGGAAGGAATGGTCGAAAAACAGGTAAAAATTGCGGCTTAGGTCCAGTAGGTTTTCCCACCAGGCTACCGAGTGTCACCACTCTGGCGGTTCCCCTTTAAAGCCTGGTCGAGCACGTCTCCGTTACTCGGACTGGATTACCACTCAGTCCACACTATAATAACTGTTTTCCGTCCTTACGAACAGTCTAGGGAGTTTCTCCGGCAGTCTTTGACCGTTCCTTAGCCTCTTTTGCAGCTTCGATTTCATACAGCAAAGAACGAAATCATGTTTCATTGGCCATTTAGACATGGTTCCTGAAATACTGTAATCCCCTCGAAGCCACTCAAGGCAGGCTACGCTGTACATACAGATATTACTCCATATGAAACAGGTTCATACCCCATTTCATAAAGAAAGCTGGCTCAGCTTTCCTTACAAAGATGGGCCTCCGCGGAAGCGGGGTCAACGCCCACATGCCTTTGTGGATCGCCCCACAACCTTAACTCCCAGCACCGACCCAAGGCTGGGCGCCTCAAGCCGGCACAAGGAACTTCATCGATATGCCCTTTGGCGGATTTTTAGGCCCGCCTTCAGGGACGGAGGACTGACTAGAATACTGCACCATTCCTAACTTACCTTAAATATATCACACAATATATGCCGTCTCAAAGTAAAACCGACTAATATTCTCTTTGACTCATGTAACCGATCAGGTCCGCTAACGGAGTTTCATCGGCTTCCAGATCACCAAGGAGTTCTTCCACTCTTCGTTCATATTTCTGCTTTTCCTGTTTCGCCCCTTCAAGACCCAGAAGTTTAGGATACGTACTTTTCAAATTTGATTCATCGCTTCCTGTTGCTTTCCCCAATTTGGCAGTATCTCCTGTCACATCCAGTATGTCATCCTGGATTTGGAAAATAAGTCCGACAGCTTCTCCGATTTCCTTCAGCTTCTGCAACTTCCCTTCCTCAAGACCGGCAAGATAACCGCCGGTAATAATAGAAAAAGCGATCAGCTTTCCTGTTTTATTTGAATGAATCCTTTTCAGCGTATCCACGTCTGTTTCCAGGTCTTCATATTGCATATCCCACATCTGCCCGGCGACCATACCTTTCGGACCGGCAGCACGGGAGAGTTGGTGTACAATAAAAACTTTCTGTTCTGAGGAGAGGGAGGGGTCAGAACTTATCAGCTCAAAGCTCATCGTCAGGAGAGAGTCCCCTGCTAAGATGGCAGTAGCTTCGTCGAATTCTATATGATTAGTCCATCGGCCTCTTCTCATATCATCATCATCCATTGCCGGAAGATCGTCGTGTATGAGTGTATAGGTATGAAGCATTTCAAGGGCTATAGCGGGAGAAACATACAATGGATCCGAGTCCGAGAAAGATTCGAACGTCGCTTTCATCAGCATGGGACGTAATCTTTTCCCACCCGCTTTCATCGAGTAGATGATAGAATCACGAAGTCTTCCCTCGGATGTGAACTCATTTATTTTCTTATATATTTTCTCATCGATCCAGGCCTTCTGTTCTTTAAGGTACTGATCCACTATTCGTCCTCCTGTATATCAAATGACTCAAATTCTCCCTGCTCATTCAGAATCTGTTTCATCTGCCCTTCTACACTGCTCAATTTATCATTACATGTTTTAGAAAGTTTCATCCCCTCATGGTAATACTGAATAGCTTTTTCCAGAGGAACATCGCCGGATTCAAGTTTTTCCACTATTTCTTCCAGCTGCTTCATGTTTTCTTCAAATGTCTGTTCTTTATTGTCACTCATCTTTCTTCTCCTCCCATCCAATGATTTTACCGTAAATCGTTCCGTCATTTATCTGCAGGTGGATCGTTTCATCTTCACTTACATTTTTGACGGATTTAATCAGTTCATTCTGTTCGTTATACGGCAGGGCATAACCCCTTTTCATAATTTCCAGAGGGTTTACGAGTGAGAGCTGCTGCACGAGCGACTGCCAGCGGTACTTCTTCTCTTCCACAATTCTCTGCATCTGTTTGTTCAGACGGTTATCCAGCTGACGGACATTCGCCTGTTCTCGTTCCAGGCGTTTGTCCGGGCTGATCTGATGCAGTCTGTTTTCCAGCCGTTTAGCCGAATCGGTCTTTTCCCTTTGCAGTCGTTTTGCAGCGGCATGGAACCGGTCCATTATTCTGTCGAGATCCTGCTCTTTCTGCTGAGTAAGCTGTTTCGGATATTTGAAGGCATATGATTTTTTCAGTGATTGCAGCCGCTCTTTCGCATGCTCCACTTTCACATCGAGAGCCTGCTGAAGTCTGCGGGTATAATTAATAATTTGACTGTTCAATTCTCTCCAGTCCGGCACCGCTATTTCTGCCGCTCCTGTCGGGGTAGGGGCACGGTAGTCCGCGGCAAAATCAATAATGGTAGTGTCCGTTTCATGGCCGACTGCAGATATTATCGGTATATGGGAATGATAAACAGCTCTCGCAACTTCCTCTTCATTGAATCCCCAAAGATCTTCTATCGACCCTCCCCCTCGGCCTACGATAAGCAGGTCGCATTCAAGGTTCTGATTAGCGTAGGCGATAGCGCGTGAGACAGAAGAAGCTGCTCTTTTCCCTTGAACAGGAACCGGGAGTACGGATATTTTCACTACGGGGAATCTTCTCTCTATGGTTGTGATAATATCTCGGATGGCCGCCCCTGTCGGAGAAGTAATAACACCGATGTGAGCGGGGATGAGCGGAGCTGACTGCTTGTTTTCGTCGGAAAATATTCCTTCTTTCATGAGTCTGTCTTTAAGCTGTTCAAAAGCAATATGTAAGTCTCCAATACCATCCGGTATCATTTCTTTTGCATATAACTGATATTGACCCATGGGCTCATAAACATTAATTTCCCCTCTTATGAGGACGCTCATGCCGTTTTCCGGTGCAAAATTAAGATTACGGTTATTGCCTGCAAACATAACCGTCTGAATCCGTGCGCTGTCATCTTTCATTGAGAAATACATGTGGCCGCGACTGTGATGTTTGAAATTGGAGATTTCCCCTCTTAACCACACTTCTTTAAGATGGGAGTCCCTCGATATCTTCTGCTTGATATACCTTGTCAGGGCCGTGACCGTCAAGTAACGATCTTCCACTGGATACCCCTCCCCCGGTTATTGATGTATTCTTTTCGCTGCTTCAATCGTGTTATGGAGAAGCATCGTAATAGTCATTGGACCTACTCCTTTAGGGACTGGAGTGAGATAGGAAGCTTTTTCCTTAACGGATTCAAAATCCACGTCCCCGGTAAGTTTTCCATCTACTCGGTTCACGCCTACATCGATGACGACTGCTCCGGGTTTAATATCTTCTGCTGAAATTACGGACGGTTTACCTATCGCCACAATAAGAATATCGGCCTGTTTCGTTATGTTTTGCGCGTCCTCGGTTTTTGAGTGGCAGTAGGTCACCGTCGCATTCTTATTAAGCAGGAGCTGTCCTACCGGTTTTCCTACAAGGTTACTTCTGCCGAGGATGACTGCATGTTTCCCTTCCAGTTCAATCCCGGCCCGTTCCATCATTACTATAATTCCATGAGGAGTGCATGGAAGAAACGTCTCCTGATTCGTCATCATCTTACCGATACTGATCGGATGAAAGCCATCCACGTCTTTTTCCGGCGAGATAGCTTCAATCACTTTCTGATCTTCAATATGATCGGGAAGGGGAAGTTGAACAAGAATACCGTGCACGCTTTTCTCGTTATTCAGCTCTTCAATTTTGTTCAGCAACTCTGTTTCTGTGATTGTACTGTCATATTCCCACAGGTCAGCATCCATACCGATTTTATTGGAGGCTTTCTGTTTTCCCCTTACGTAGGATTTGGAAGCGGGATCGTCCCCGATTATAATAACCGAAAGTTTCGGATGGATGCCCTGTCCGTTAAGAGTCTCCACTTCACTTTTCAGTTCACTTCTTATCTCCTGGGCAAGTTCGCTGCCATATATGATTTCTGCTGCCATTTCCTTACTCCCCCGTTTCCTGTTATTGAATTTTAGATAATACTCCGTTTACAAACCTTCCGGAGGTCTCTTCCCCGAATGTTTTCGCGAGTTCGACGGCTTCATTGATTGCAACCTGAGTTGGAGTGTCGCCGTAGAATTTCAACTCGAATATCGCTATGCGAAGCACTGTTCTTTCCACCTTAGGAAGACGTTCGAGTGACCAGTGCTCCAGATGATCCGAAATAATTTCATCAAGTTCCTGCTGATGCCGGGTCACTCCGGCAACGAGCTCCATCAGAAACTCGTCTCTTTCGCCTTCCATTACGTAATCCACTGCTTCCTGCTGTGTCAAATGTGTTGTGAGCATTTGAAAAAGCGTCTGAAACGCTTTTTCTCTGGCTAACCTTCTTTTCATTTTCTTTCCCCTTTCGAACTCTGTCCGATTAAAATCATATCATTTACAAACCCGAAATGCGAACAAGATCCGTAAGTAAATTACGTAAGAGGGGCAGCGCCTTTTTCGTTCTCCACTTTTATCATCAAAAAAAGATCGGAGCAGTTGCTCCGATCCTTTTATTCGTTCGTTTCTGTTTCTTTTATATCCATGTGGACACCGACGACATGAACGTTCACTTCTTTTACGGAAAGAGAGGTCATGTTTTCAAGAGCCTGGCGAGTGTTTTCCTGAATTTTTTTCGCAGCTTCGGGGATGGAAATTCCGTAATCCATCACTACGTAAGTCTCGATTACAACACCTTCTTCGAGAAGATCTACTTTCACACCTTTTCCGCGCGATTTCTTACCGAGTCTTTCAGCCACCCCAGCTGCAAAGTTACCTCTCATTTCAGCTACACCGCTCACCTCGGACACTGCAATACCTGAAATTACTTCGATTACTTCAGGGGCTATTACTATAGAACCGAGGTTCGAGCTTTCGGTTACATTCACCGGATGTTCATCCATTATAAATTCTCCTCTTTCTCATCCATGACAGCGTATGTTTCGAGGAACTTCGTGTTGAAGTCGCCTCCCTTAAACACTTCATGGTTCATCATTCGCTGATGGAACGGGATAGTAGTGTGCACCCCTTCCACCACAAATTCACTGAGGGCACGTCTCATTTTTGCGATAGCTTCGTCTCTGTCTTGTCCGTATGTGATCAGTTTAGCTACCATGGAATCGTAGTACGGAGGAATCATATAGCCTGTGTAGGCTGCCGAATCCACCCTGACTCCGAAACCTCCCGGTGGAAGGTACATGTCAATGTAGCCGGCTGAAGGCATGAAATTCTTAAAAGGGTCTTCCGCGTTGATCCTGCATTCAATCGCCCAGCCCTCAAATTTAATATCTTCCTGACGAAAGGAAAGCACTTCATTGTTAGCAACTTTAATCTGCTCTTTAATCAGGTCGACTCCTGTAACCATCTCCGTCACAGGGTGTTCCACCTGAATACGTGTGTTCATCTCCATAAAATAGAATTTCTTTTCGTTATGATCGAAAATGAACTCTATCGTTCCTGCTCCGGAATAATTAACCGCGAGCGCTGCCTGCACAGCAGCATCACCCATTTCCTTACGGATGTCTTCCGTGACTGCGGGAGAAGGGGTTTCTTCGATCAGCTTCTGAAGACGTCTCTGTACAGAGCAGTCCCTTTCTCCCAAGTGAATGGCATTGCCATGATTATCGGCGAGAACCTGAATCTCTACGTGACGGAAATCCTCTATGAATTTTTCAAGATACACACCCGGGTTACCGAAAGAAGTTTCCGCTTCCTGCTGCGTCATCTTAATACCTTCAATCAGTTCTTTTTCGTCACGGGCTACCCGTATCCCTTTACCTCCGCCGCCGGCAGTGGCTTTAATGATTACGGGGTAGCCGATTTCTTCAGCAACCTGTTTACCTTCATCGGTATCCTTGATTATCCCTTTCGAACCTGGCACCACCGGGACTCCGGCATCTTCCATCGTCTGTCTCGCTACGTCCTTCGTACCCATGTTCTGAATGGCATATGCTGAAGGACCGATAAAAGTCACATTGCATTCTTCACACATCTCAGCGAACTCAGCATTCTCCGATAAAAATCCGTAACCCGGATGAATGGCATCGGAGCCGCTCATCGTAGCTGCACTAAGTATGTTCGTATAGTTCAAGTAGCTGTCCTTACTGAGTTTGGGACCTACGCAGTAGGCTTCATCTGCAATTTGGACATGCAGAGCCTCCTTATCCGGTTCGGAATAGACAGCAACAGTCTCAATGTCCATTTCTTTACACGCACGGATGATGCGGACCGCAATTTCTCCCCTGTTGGCTATTAATACTTTTTTAATCAAATGCTCCCACCTCTCTTTAGCGTTTTACGCGGAAAAGTGGCTGGTTATATTCTACAAGATCCCCGTCGCTTACCAGGATTTCAACAATCTCCCCAGAAACTTCCGCTTCAATTTCATTAAATAGTTTCATTGCTTCTACGATACAAACTACAGAATCATTACTTACTCTGTCTCCTACCTGTACGTAAGGATCATCTTCCGGCGCCGGAGCGTGATAAATAGTCCCTACCATTGGAGAGGTTACTTCATAATCATAATCGGCAGAAGCTTCTGTCTTCGATTCCTGAACTTTCTCTTCTGCTTTATTTTTCTCATTGGAAGGCTGTTCCTCAACGGAAGTGTTTTCCTGCCTGACCGGCGCAGCCTCTTGCACCGGTGATGGTGCCTGAACTACAGGTTGTGCCTCAGCCACAGGAACTGAGCCTCCGTGTTTTTTCAAAGTGACTTTGCTGTCTCCGGATTCGTATTCGAATTCCTGAACACTTGATTCATCAATTAGCTTAATAATTTCCCTGATTTCCTGCACCTTTAGCATTTACTGGCACTCCTTTTATGTAAAATCTGTATAATGTGACTACTTCCTCATTTTACGATAGATATTTCCGGCCTGCAACTACTCGGAAAGCGATTACAAAAAGTAATCTTTGAAATTTTTTTGTTAAAACTGTCTTTCCGGAGTCCGAAAACTCCGGAAGGACAGTTGACTAGGCTCTGGATACATATTTCCCTTCATCAGTGCTGATGAGGAGCATATCGCCCTCGTTCACGAAGAACGGTACCTGAACAGTAAGACCCGTTTCAAGAGTGGCAGGTTTCGTACCTCCGCTCGCTGTATCACCTTTCACACCGGGTTCCGTTTCGGTTACTTGCAACTGGACGTTTTTCGGAAGTTCAATTCCGATCGTTTCAGCTCCATATGTCTGAATAGACACTTCCATATTTTCTTTGATGTAGTATAGTTTATCGCCAATCTGCTGCTCCGGCAGTGCCAGCTGGTCGTAGGTGTGCGTATCCATAAACGTATGCATATCGCCCGACCCATACAAATACTGCATTTTTTTCGTTTCAATGTGAGCACGGTTCACTTTTTCGCCACCACGGAACGTCTTTTCCTGGATATTTCCATTCCTGAGATTCCTGAGTTTGGTACGGACAAAAGCCGCTCCCTTACCCGGTTTAACGTGTTGAAAATCCATGACACTCCAAATTTCCCCATCCACTTCAATAGTTAGTCCTGTCTTAAAATCGTTTACTGAAATCATTATTTTCCTCCCTACTTATAAAACAATCAGTTCTTTAGGCGCAAAATTCAGGGGCTCGTTCCCCTTTTCCGTTATGACCGTATCGTCCTCGATTCTGCAGCCGCCTACGCCTTTCACATATATACCCGGTTCCACCGTAACGACCATGCCGGGTTTCAATTCCACGTCGGACCGATGCGACAGTGCGGGTCCTTCATGTACGTCGAGTCCTATACCGTGACCGGTGGAATGTCCGAAGTAACTGCCATACCCTTTATCGTCGATGACATCTCTCGTAAGTGCATCAGCTTCTTTGCCTGTCAGTCCGGCCTTCAGACCGTTCATTCCTTTTTTCTGAGCCTCGAGCACAACTGAGTATATCTCTTTTTGTTTTTCATTAATCTCACCTACGGCCACCGTTCTCGTAATGTCGGAACAGTACCCTTTGTAGAGGGCTCCAAAATCGAGAGTGACGAGTTCCCCGGACTCGATTTCCTTCTCGGAAGCGACCCCATGCGGCAGTGCAGAACGATACCCGGAAGCGACTATAATGTCGAAACTCGAGGACGTGGCCCCTTGTTTCCTCATGTAAAATTCAAGTTCATTCGATACGTCTATCTCTTTTACACCAGGTTTGATGAAGTCCAGAATGTGAGCGAAAGCATCATCCGCAATTTCAGCTGCTTTCTTCAACACGCTAAGTTCTTCGTCCGTTTTTATTAAACGCAAAGCTTCGACGATACCTGATACAGGAACCAGTTCCCCTTTTACTTTCTCATAAAAAGTTTCATATATACCATAGGTAATGTGGTCCTTTTCGAATCCGATTTTTTTACTGCCTGCTTCGGAAAACTGTGCAGCCACTTCGTCGGACATGGGGCCCTTGTGTTCTACCACTTCAAATTCACTCACCTGATCATTCGCCTGATCTACATATCTGAAATCGGTAATCAGTTTCGCAGTCGTGTCCGTAATGACTACAGCTCCAGAAGTTCCGGTGAAACCAGTTATGTACCTCCTGTTTTTATCACTCATGACCAGTAGCCCGTCTATATTCTGTTTCTTCATGGACTCCCTTATTTGTACTAATCGCGACATATGTGTTCACCCTCCTTTGAATATTCTTACTAATAGCCATTAATAGTGTATCATAATTGTACGTCCCATCACTACTCTAGCGTCATCCCTCCGTATGCGACTATTGATCTAAAAAGATTTTCGCGGGTTTTCATCTGTTTAAGTGATTTGCCGGGCGATACGTGAAATAAGAATTAAAAAATTTTGCGATTTCATGATAGAAACACCCCGAAAAGTGGTATAACAGTAGTATAAGAGCTATGAAAGGAGGCCTCCTCATGGCACGCGGATGGTTTAAATGGGTAATGTATGTATTTATTGGATTTGCAGTGTTCTACATCGTCAATCAGCTTCTGACCAACACGGGCAGCTTTCTGGCTTCCATTCTTACTATGGTTGTTGTCGCAGCCATCATCTATGGAGTGATTTATTTCTTTTTCATTCGACGCAGACCCGGAGGTGTAAGGGGCAACACAGATGAAATGAAGAAATATAAGCAGGCCGTCAAACAGTCAAAACAGAAGTACGGCACCAGCTCAAGCGAACCGGTCAAATCTTCCAGGCCCTCAGGGAAACAAACGAGAAAACGCAGATCCAACGCTCCTCACCTGAAAGTGATCAACGGGAGTAAAGGAAAGAACAAAGACAAAGACAGAGCGACCTTCTGATCCCCGCCGTATTTGCATATGTTCATAAACACCGATTATTCAGGTGATCAAAAAAGAAGATGCGTTTTAAGCATCTTCTTCGCTTTTATTATGAATGTGGATTAAGGCTTCGCGTCGCGAGGAATCTTCTTCAAAATACTGAACCAGATCACCGATACGATCGATGGAATCCCAGCTCAAGTGGTGTTCGATCCCTTCCACTTCTTCGTATATTTTATCCTTCTCCACCCCGATTAATTCAAGAAAGTTCTCCAGTAACTCATGCCGGTATACTAAACGCTTCCCGATTTTCTTACCTTTTGAAGTAAGCATTAAACCTCTGTATTTTTCGTAGATCAAGTATTCATCTTTCCCGAGTTTTTGTACCATTTTGGTTACAGAGGAAGGATGAACCTTAAGATTTTCCGCAATATCGGAAACTCTGGCATATCCCTTATTCTCAATTAACAAATAAATCTGCTCAATGTAATCTTCCATACTCGGTGTGGGCATAATTTACCTCCGTTATCACTCAGGTCATTCACTAAAAATCATACACTAATTCAAAGGGATTAACAACTCGGCTTCACGTGAAAACATCCGTTCCATTTTACGTCAGGGTGGTCACGAAGGTTTATGACCACTGGTGGAAAATCATTCCGCATATATCGAAGACCCGGACTGTTCTGAAAGAGTCCGGGTCCTTTTCATACATATACGCCTTAAAATATCTTCACTTTGACACTTTTAGAGACCGCATTTCAACTGAGCATTACAATTCGTACAAGTATTACAGCCGCCGATGTCTTCAATCGTCCCCTGTCTGCATACAGGACATGTATCTCCGATTTCTGATCCGATAGAAACGTTAGTGGACTGCAACTCCTGTACAGTATCCATGAGAACTACTTTTCTTTTTTCATCTTCGAACTCAAAAGATTCCTGTTCCCCGTCGAATTCACTTTGTTCGGCTTTCAGGGTTAATACCTGGGAATCACGACTGCCGTCTACATAAACGGTACCGCCTTTTGCACCGCCATCGTATAATCTTTCGTAAACGGACTGCACCTGTTCCACTGTGTAACCTTTAGGAGCGTTCACCGTTTTCGAAATAGAACTGTCCACCCATCTCTGAATTACACACTGGGCATCAGCGTGAGCTTCCGGAGTCATGGACATGGCCGTTACGAACCAGTGAGGCAGATTGTTTTCATCAGCTCCAGGCGTTCGATCCAGATATTCCTGAACGATATCCGCCTTCACTTCGATAAATTTCCCGAGACGGCCGCTTCTGTAATAGGAGAAGGAGAAATATGGTTCCAGACCGGTACTCACTCCCGCCATAGTACCTGTCGAACCGGTAGGAGCAACTGTCAACAGATGAGAGTTCCGGATTCCATTTCTCATCACTCCTTCTCTTACGTGTTCCGGCATTCCTTTCATGTATCCCGTGTTGACGAATTGACTTCTCTTTTCTTTCGTATCTTCCGGAGATCCCCCTTCTATGAATGGGAAACTGCCTTTCTCGCCGGCAAGTTCAATCGAAGCCTCATAGGCGGTTACGGCAATCGTTTCGAAAATTTCATCGATCAGTTTATTGCCTTCTTCCGAACCATACTCTGTCTCACAATAAATAAGCAGATCATGAAGACCCATTACACCAAGACCTACCCGGCGTTCTCCCAGAGCCTGTTTTTTGTTTTCCTCCAGGAAGTAAGGAGTGGAATCAATAACGTTATCCTGCATGCGTACTCCGACGCTTACCGTATGTTTCAATTTTTCGTAATCAACCGTTTTGTTTTCCTTATCAGCCATCTCTGCAAGGTTCACAGCTGCAAGGTTACACACGCTCCAGGGAGCCAGTGGCTGTTCCCCGCAAGGATTGGTCGCAACAACTTTCTGTCCATACGACGTAGCGTTTGTTTTTTCATTCGCATTGTCGATGAAAAAGATCCCCGGTTCTGCTGAATAAGTTGCGCAGATATTAATCAGATCCCATAGTTCCCGGGCCGCAACTTTTCTGTAAGTACGTACGCCCAGTCCTTTTTCTTCCCATTCTCTTACATCCCCGGAGTTTTGCCAGTTTTCATTGTAATACTTCATTTCTTCTTCGGAGTACGACTCCACATCCGGAAAGCGAAGAGAGTAGAACGCTTCATTTTCAACGGCTTCCATAAATTCATCTGTGATACATACAGAAATGTTGGCCCCGCTCAAAAAGTCTGAATGATGCACGGAATACGTACCGCCATCCCTGAGTTTTTCTTCGGCTTCCCTGATAGACTGGTTTGTAAATCCTCCCTGACCTTCTATCCCCTTAAAATTAACGACACTCTGATAAAGGTCCCGTTCTTTTTCGGTAAGAGGCTGGAATTTGAGCTTATCCTGCGCCAGCTGCTTAATCTGTTCGTCTGTTGTATTTTCAATTAAATAGCGGAGAATTCTCGGGTTCTGCATCTTGGAAATTATGAACTCCAGAATATCCGGATGCCAGTCGGCAAGCATGATCATCTGAGCCCCTCTGCGGGAACCGCCCTGTTCCACCAGATGAGTCAGTTTCGCTATGTCATCGAGCCAGGAGACGGAGCCTGAGGACTTTCCGTTCACTCCTCTTGCCAACGTGTTTCTCGGTCTTAATGTCGATCCGTTTGTACCGACTCCTCCACCCCGGGACATAATTTCCATCACCTGTTTACGATGATCTGAAATGCCTTCCCTGGAATCCTGGATGAACGGCATAACGTAACAATTAAAATACGTTACTTCCTTTTCGGAACCTGCCCCGTAAAGCACCCGGCCTGCAGGAACGAAGTTCATCTGTGAGAGTTCTTCATAGAATTCGCTGAAACTCTGTTCCTGTCTTTCTTTAGTAGTCTCGACCCGGGAAAGACCCGCAGCATTTCTTTTGGCTATCTGTTCATAATAAACTTCCAGAGGTTTATCGATAGTATCGAGACCGCGTTTCACGATTCCGTCAGCTTCTTCTTCATCCAGCACGTGAGAAAACTCATCTTCCACTTTCACCATAGCCTCTCTCGTTTCCCAGTCGATAGAGACGATGAAACCGTATCCTCGTGCAGGGAATTTGGGATCAGCCTTGACGGTCAGTACGACAAAGTCCCCTTCTTTTAACGTCAGTCTCTCTGTATCCTTAAATGCATACCTGTCCAGCATTACAAGCCTGGAGACACCATTATGGGTGGTGGTCATGTCATCACTCACCTCAAAAACCTGAGGAAACAATTTGATATCCTCGTTCAACTGTTGTACATTAATTTTTGTGTGAACTTTTTCAGATGCACTCGTTGTCATGGTAATCCTCTCCCTTTCCGGAACATATCTTCTAATTAGTAACATACCACATCCACAAAAAGTTAATCAATATATTGTGCTTCATTTTTAAAAAAACACAATATATTGTGTTTTTGAACAACTTATTTTTAATTTGTCAACTTAGCAAACGTATATATAAAGAAACGTGACGGCGTATAATACAGGAAAATCCGTCAAAATCATTGCTTTCAAAAGAATTTGTGCCTTGCTTTTTTTGGATGGCTTTTCCAGGAAGGAAACCTTTGAAATTGTAAGGGGAACTGATTATAATTAATAAGGAAATATTCTTAATTAGGGGGAAGACTTTATGAGCTGGTGGATTCTACTGGGCATTGTCATTATTTTCATTGCCTTTTCTGTGTATCGATATATGAAATCCAAGAAAATTCTAACTACGCTGTCAGAAGATGAGTTTAAACAGGGATACCGGAAAGCACAACTGATTGATGTAAGGGAACCGAAAGAGTTCGATAGCGGACATATCCTCGGAGCACGCAACATTCCTCTTTCGCAGATGCGTAACCGTACAGCGGAAATACGTCAGGATAAACCCGTCTACCTTTATTGTCAGAGCGGAGCAAGATCGACACGTGCAGCCATGCTTCTCCACAAAAAAGGCTACAAAGATCTGAATCAGCTCGAGGGTGGATTCAAAAAGTGGAACGGTAAAATCAAGGCAAAAAAATAACAGTAATAACCCCCGGACTCTCTATTGTCCGGGGGTTATTATTATTACATATGCTCCCGCAGCCGTTATCTGTTGAAGTCGTATTTCAGGACCGGTTTTCTCGCAGCAGTCGTTTCATCCATTCGTCCCACTACTGTTGAATGAGGGGCTTCCTGCACTTTCTCTGGCTCGTTTTTCGCTTCCAGCGCAATCTGCTCCATCGTCTCAATGAAACCATCCAGCGTTTCTTTGGCTTCTGTTTCCGTAGGCTCGATCATCATCGCTTCCTCGACATTTATCGGGAAATAGATCGTCGGCGGATGATAACCGAAATCAAGCAGTCTCTTCGCCATATCCAGCGTCCGTACTCCCTGCTTCTTCTGAAGTTTTCCGGAAATTACAAACTCATGCTTACAATGCTGTTTGTACGGAAGGTCAAATGATTTTTCAAGCTTCCGCATCATGTAGTTGGCATTAAGGACAGCGTACTCACTGACTCTCCTGAGCCCCTCTGCCCCCATAGTCCTGATGTAGGTGTAGGCACGCAGATTTATGCCGAAATTACCGTAATAAGGCTTCACTCGTCCTATGGAGGAAGGTCTCTCGTACTCGAACGTAATACTGTCATTGTTTTTCACGAGTACCGGTTTAGGCAGATACGGGTCAAACTCGGCGGTCACCCCGACCGGCCCGGACCCCGGTCCTCCTCCTCCGTGCGGGCCTGTAAATGTCTTATGAAGGTTTAGGTGGACAACATCAAAACCCATATCTCCGGGCCTTGTGTACCCTAAGATCGCGTTCAGGTTCGCTCCGTCATAATACAGTTTGCCGCCGGCTTCATGAACGATTTTTGCCATTACAAGAATTTCTTCCTCAAACAAACCGAGAGTATTAGGGTTCGTAAGCATAAGGGCAGCGGTCTGATGATCGACCAGTCGCTTAAGATCTTCAATGTCCACCAGCCCGCGTTCATTCGTCTTCACTGTTACCGCTTCAAACCCGGCTACCGTTGCGGAAGCAGGATTCGTTCCATGGGCAGAATCAGGCACAATAACTTTGGTCCGTCCGTAGTCCCCATTATTTTCATGGAAGGCCCGGATCATCATAAGTCCTGTCCATTCGCCCTGAGCACCGGCTGCCGGCTGAAGTGTCACGGTGTCCATACCCGTGATTTCACAGAGAGACTCCTGCAGATCATACATCCATGTGAGAGCCCCCTGCACCGTGCTCTCCTCCTGGTAAGGATGAATGTGACTGAAGCCCGGAAGTCGCGCTACGTCCTCATTCAGCTTTGGATTGTATTTCATCGTACAGGAACCGAGAGGGTAGAAACCTGTGTCCACACCGTGGTTCCTCGTGGAAAGACCTGTATAATGCCTGATCAGCTGAAGCTCACTCACTTCCGGAAGTTCTGCCTTCTCTTTTCGGATGTATTCATCTTCAAACATGCTTTCAATCTCCATGTCCTCCACATCATTTTCGGGCAGACTGAAACCGGATCTTCCAGCGGTACTTCTTTCAAATATAAGTGGATACGCCTCGTTATTCATCTAATCCCCCCAACAACTGTGCAAATTCTTCAATTTCATCTTTTGAACGGAGTTCAGTTACTGCCACCAGCATGCAGTTCTCATATTTACCGTCTATCTTTCCAAGATCAAAACCACCTATGATTCCGTGGTCGAACAAATACTCGTTGGCTTTTTTGACCGGAACAGGAAGTCTGATAGCCAATTCATTAAAGAACGGACCATCCACGAGCAGACTCATTCCTTTTTCTATTACACACTTTCGCAGATACATTGCTTTCTGAATATTCATTTTCGCCATTTTAACCAGACCTTCCTTGCCGAGTGATGTAAGTGCAACACTTGAAGCAAGAGCATTCAGTGCCTGGTTGGAACAGATATTCGATGTCGCTTTTTCTCTGCGGATATGCTGTTCCCTGGCCTGAAGCGTCAGAACGAAGCCTCTTTCCCCTTCTTCATCCACCGTTTCCCCGATGAGCCTTCCGGGAACCTTCCTCATCAGTTTCTTCGTAACGGCAAAGTACCCGCAGTGTGGCCCCCCGTACTGGGCCGGAATACCAAACACCTGTGTATCACCGACTACGATATCCGCCCCGAAGTCCCCGGGTGGAGTCAGGTATCCGAGAGCAAGCGGATTGGCAGAGACGATGAACATCGCCTTTTCAGCTTTTTCTTTCATGGCTTTCTTTATTTTTCCGAGCGGTTCGACTTTCCCGAGGAAATTCGGGTACTGGGCTACAACTGCCGCAACATCTTCCGACAGATGAGTTTCGAGCTCGTCTAAGGCCATCGTCCCGTTCTCTTCCTTAAGAAACACCAGTTCCAGGTCGTGTGCTTTGGCGTACGTCTTTATTACTTCCAGTGAATCAGGGTGTACCGTATCCGAAAGTAATATTTTTTTTTCTTTCGACTGTGCCGCAGCAAGGGTTACAGCTTCTGCAAGCGCCGTGCCGCCGTCGTACATGGAAGAGTTGGCGACGTCCATGCCTGTAAGCTCGGCAATCATCGTCTGAAATTCGAAAATAGCCTGCAGCTCCCCTTGAGAAATTTCAGGCTGGTAAGGGGTGTATGCTGTATAGAATTCCGATCTTGAAATGATATGATCAACTACTGCAGGTATGTAGTGATCATATACGCCCGCTCCAAGAAACGAGGTATACTGACGCATGTTCGCGTTCTTCTCGGAAAGCTCCCTCAGTTCCTTCATCAGAGCATATTCATTTTCAGGAGGTTTCAGCTTCATTTCCTCTTTTAATCTGATCTTTTCGGGGATATCCGAAAACAAATCATCGGTCGACCCCACTCCGATCGTTTCCAGCATCTCAGACTTATCTTCGTCGGTCATAGGTAAATATCTGAATTCCATCCGTCGTGCCTCCTACCTTTTATAAAATGGAGTATTTATTATTTTGGCTTTTAACATTTTCTTTCTTACTTCTACGTATACTATCTGATCCAAGTCCGTATATTCTTTTTTCACAATGGCAAGACCCAGGTTTTTTCCGAGAGTCGGTGATTGAGTACCGCTCGTAACAAAACCGATATTTTCGCCATCTTCATCGTAAACCTCATATCCGGTTCTCGGAATTCCTTTATCCAGCATTTCGATTCCGGCCAACTTCCTCCCGACTCCGGACTGTTTCTGTTTTTTCAGGACGGCCTTACCTGGATAATTCGCCTCTTTGTCTATTTTTAACGCGAAGCCAAGCCCAGCTTCTACCGGGGTGATATTTTCGGATAGCTCCTGGGAATACAGCGGCAGACCGGCTTCAAAGCGCAACGTGTCTCTTGCACCTAAACCGACCGGCTGAATCCCGTACTCTTCCCCCGCTTCGAGACACGCCTTCCATAAATCTACAGCGGATGATGCGGGAAGATAAATTTCAAATCCGTCCTCTCCGGTATAACCGGTACGGGAAACGAGCGCCTTTCCGTCTACCCCGGCAAAACTCGTCCCGGCATGAAAGCGGAAAAACTTAATGTCCTGAAGCTGAGTATCCGTAAGAGATTGGAGAATCTCTTCAGCCTTCGGACCCTGAATGGCAAGTTGTGCATAGAAGGCGGAAACATCATCAATCTCGACTCCACCCGTCTGATGGGCAAGCAGCCATTCCAGATCTTTATCTTTGTTAGCAGCATTAACTACAAGTAAATATTCATTTTTATTGAGATAATAAACGATCAGGTCATCGACAGTGCCACCATTTTCATAACACATCATCGTGTATTGAGCTCTTCCCTCGCTCAGTTTTTCCACATCATTAGTAAGAACGCTGTTCAAGAAAGCTGTTGCCTTTTCTCCTTTGACGGATATTTCTCCCATGTGGGAAACATCGAACAACCCTGCAGCTTCCCTTACGGCTGCATGTTCTTTCTTGATGCCCGTAAACTGTACCGGCATCTGCCAGCCGCCAAAGTTAATCGTCTTCGCTCCCAATCTGACAAACTCTTCATATAGTGGAGTCTTTTTCTGTTGATCCATCAGGTTTCCTCCTTTTCACCGGCATAAAAAAAGAGACTTTCCCCTTTTAAGAAAAAGTCTCTGTCCTGTTACCGGAAAGTTTAACGCCCGAGGGCTTGCTTCGTAGGTGGTCTGCATATGCAGACGCTCTCCAGAGTTGCGTCCCGTGAAAGTCTTTTGTGCCTGAGAGATTCGCTCGTAGCTTGCTCCTTCGGCGCCGCAGTTACTAATGATCCGTACTTGCAGTCTCTCCCTCCACGGTCATCCGCGCTGATTATGTAATTTAACTTTTATGAATAATGAAGCATTTTCATTGTATCATACCAGGATATAATATTTCACTTAATTGAAAATTTTCTAAAATAAAGAAGCGCGGGCCAGACAAAAAAGAGGAATATCTCCTTCGGGGTCGAATATATATTACTATAAACATAAGAAGAGGTGATTAATGAGTTGAACGCCAAAGAATTAAGCAGAAGAATTATTGATGAAGCCCTGGACCGGAAAGCTTCGGATATTCATTTTATTCCGGAGGATGAAAACGTCCACGTTTATTTCCGCGTACAGGGACTCCGGGTTTTTTCCCGCTCCCTCCCTCTCCCCCTTTACAACAAACTTCTCACATTTCTGAAATTCTCCTCGGAAATGGATATAGGAGAAATGAAGCTCCCTCAAAACGGCAAACTCTCTTACCTTTCCCGCGGTCTTTCTACAGACCTCAGGTTGTCGACATTACCCCTTTCTTCTACGGAAAGTCTTGCCATCCGGCTGTTTTCCGTAACCGAAAATCTTTCTATCGGTGAGCTTTTCCTCTTTCCTGAACAAATGAAGAGGGTTATGAAATGGATCGGTTACACCTCAGGTCTTGTTCTTTTTACGGGTCCGACCGGATGTGGCAAATCAACGACTCTATATGCCCTAATGGAAATACTTGCACAAAAAGGGCACCTCCAGCTTATTACCCTGGAGGATCCGGTGGAAAGAAGTGTACCCGGTGTCATTCAGGTACAGGTGAATGAAAAAAATGCTTTCGATTACAACGAAGGACTGAAAGCCGCTTTACGACATGATCCGGATATCATCATCGTGGGAGAACTCCGGGATGAAGCCACGGCACATTTTGCAGTACGGGCAGCTCTCAGCGGTCATCTGGTTTTCAGTACCCTTCATGCCAAAAACGCTCTGGGTACAATCAGAAGGCTCCAGGAAATGAATATACCGAAAGTTGATTTGGAGCAGACTTTAAGGGCAGTCGCCAGTCAGAAACTGCTTCTTTCTTCCGCTATTAAGCGCAGAGTGGCCATTCTGGAAATACTGGAAGATGCTGCTCTTTCCACCGCCTTGAAAGGTTCCCCCCCTGTTACTTCTCATACCTTCCCTCACCTGAAAAAGAAAGCATGGGCCTATGGATTTATTTAATCGGAAAACTCTCGCTGTCCCACTGCAGATTCATTTCTTCAAAAGAATGTACCCATTGCTGAACAAAGGATATTCCCTGCCCCGGGCGTTAAACATTACAGGCTGGGACCAGGACCTGAAGCCTTTGACTTCGCAGCTTTTATATCATTTCGAAAAAGGCGAACCTATGGAGAAGGCGTTTGCCGAAGCCCGCTTTTCTTCCCTCGTCATATCTTTCCTTTACTTCGGAAAGATGAGAAAAGATTTCCCCTCTTTATTCCATCAGTGTTTTCAATTATTAACCATAACTTATGAAACTAAAAAGAAACTTGCGCACACGTTGAGGTATCCTGTCATTTTAATGTTGTTTCTGTTGTTGACCTTTTATTTCATGAAAAAGTCCGTAATTCCGAGTTTTCAAAACCTTTATGAACATGAAGAGAATAAACCGTGGTCCCTTTACATCTTTCAGACCATAGATTATTCCATATCTTTCTTTGTTCTTCTTTCGGTTATTGCCGGCACCACTTTTTTCGTATACAAACTGGCTGCTCCTAGACTGAAATTCGAGACAAAAATGAATGTTTACAGAAGAATCCCGTTTATTCTAAGTATAAAAACTTACATTGTCAGCTATCAGTTTGCGATCCATGCGAGCTCCATGCTTAAAGCGGGTTTCTCCCTTAATCAGGTGCTTGATATTCTTATTTCCCAGAGAAACCAGCAGGAACTCTCCTTCAGCGCCCGGACTATTCTCGAATCTTTATCCGAAGGGAACACTCTGGGCATGGCAGCTAACGAAACAGTATTAATGCGTAAAGAAATGGTGTCAATCTTCCACGAAGCTAATGACAACCAGGCACTGGCTGATGAACTATCGCTGCTTGCGGGGATGTTTCTGGAGCAGCTGCAGATGAAAACTGAGAAGACGATTCAGCTTATACAGCCGATATTTCTGATTATAACTGCAGTAGTAATTATTTCCATCTATCTGTCTATAATGCTTCCTTTATACAGCTGGATAGAAACATATTAAAAATGAGGTGTACCATAATGAAAAATAATGCCGGTTTTACATTAATAGAAATGCTTGTAGTCTTACTTATAATCACTGTGTTGCTTATCGTGGCACTTCCGAACATCACCGAAAATAACAACACTATCAGAACAAAAGGGTGTGAAGCTTTCACTCTGACAGCAGAGGCACAGATAGAATCTTATTTTATGAAAACCGGAGCTTTCCCTTTAAGTCTGGAAACTCTGGAAGACGAAGGATACCTGAAACAAAGCACATGTCCTAACGGAGAGACCCCTAATTACGACAGTTCAACCGGAGAAATAACTTCGAGTGTTTTACAACCATAAAGGTTTCACGATGGTAGAAGTGATAGTGGTTCTTTGTTTCATTACCGTTTCGCTTGCTATTTTAGCTCCCGGCCAGCACTTAAGTCATTCTCATCTCACAGAGAAGCAGACCATTCAACAATTTGCCGACGACATACATTTTGCTCAGCAGATGAGTGTTCAGAAGGGAATAGAACATACGCTCTATATTGATAAAGTCAACAACGTTTATCGCATTTATGAAAGCTGGGGCTCTTCCCCTATAATACAGGAAGAGTTCCCTCCCGAATGGGAGATACAGCTTGCAACTTTGAAATCCTATACGACTTTTCACGTGAACGGTACAATCAGCACTCCGGGTACAATGTGGTTCCATACCGGAGATAAACAGTATAAAGTCACCTTTCCTTTCAGCAGAAACGGGGTCGTTATTGATGAACAATAAAGGATTTGTATTACTGGAAGCTGTCGGAACACTTGCTCTTATCACTGTTTTTACCGCTCTGATTTTCCCTTCTTTTATTACCGTCCATACATCATTGAATCATTTGAAAGACGAGCGTGAAATTCTGATGCTGTTGCACAATTACACTATACTGGATTCACACGCGGGCGAAATCGAATATAAGTATCCGGTCACTGTACTGAAAGAATCCCATAGATACTGCGCACGTTGGGAGAACGGACAGCAACAGGAGCTTTGTCTGTATGATTAAAGATACGAAAGGTTTCACGTTAATGGAAGTGCTGTTATCCCTTTCGATCCTTTTGACAGCACTCGTCGTGTTAGTCCCCCTGATGAATTATTTGAGACCTTTGGAGTGGAACGGGGACTGGCAAACACACCAATATATTCAGCTGCTGCAGGAAGAACTGAACACGGCCTCTTCAGTGAATGTTCAAAAGAATAATCTCCATTACACTAATATAGAGGGAAGTATCGTCTCTATAGAACAATATCGTAACTTAGTAAGAAGAAGAGTGAGCGGTAAGGGACATGAAACGTTACTATTCGACATAAGGGATATGACTTTCTTTTTTAAGTCGGACGTATTGCATGTAAAAATTGAATACGAAGGTGGAGAACGGTTTGAAAAATCGCTATACGTTCCCGGTAAATGAAAAGGGATTCTACTACCCCTGGGTTTCGGCTTTACTATTTATGTTTTTGCTGGTATTCGGTTATATGATCCATACCTATTATCAAAACATGGAACTGAATCAGGCAATTAAAAAAAGCTATCAGACCCAGCGATACTACCAGTCCGTTTATGATAAATGGACCCCGTTCATTATCTCTTCCACAAGCTTTCCACTAACTATCCGCCGTCCCCTGACGGATGGAGAGGCATCTGTCACCTGCAACGATGAAGAAGTCCGAATCTTGTGCACATACACGGTAATCTACAAAGATTTACACAAAAATTACAAACAAACTTACAAATTGGATTAGATTCCCTCTTACGTTTCATTTACATCCTGATTATTCTCGTATATAATGTGAATGATAGTTTAATATGAAGGAGGGGAAGAAGTATGGATCGTATGTTTCGTACGCTGGCCTTTTGGACAGGTATATTTGCTGTCATGTTTTACGCTGGTGACATGATGGAAGCTACATTGATATCCCTGGCTCAAACTGCCTTTTTCCTTGCGATTGGCTTTCTCAAGCTGTCTGAACGTATGTATATCTACATATTTTTCTCTTATTTGACAGTCTTTATGATTGGTTTTACTTATTATACCTCGTTTATTTTACAACCAGGTTTTGGTCACTAAAAAAAACGTTCCATCAGTGCTGTGCACTAATGGAACGTTTTTTTAGGTAAGAAAAGGATTCGATTTTCTTTCATCTCCAACGGTCGTGGGATCTCCGTGCCCGGGATAGATTCTCATATCGTCACGAAGGGTGAACAGTTCACTTAATATCGCATCCAGCAGCTGTTCATGATCTCCACCGGGCAAATCAGTCCGACCTATCCCTCCCTGAAACAATGTATCTCCGGCGATAGTGAACCTTTCATTCCGGAACACTAAAGCTACGCTTCCGGGAGAATGACCCGGGACGTGTCGGACTTCAAAGGAAAACGCTCCGATCTTCTGCTTTCCTTCCTCCAATATAAAATCAGGGTCCGCAGCAATGACAGGATCCATCCCAAACCATTCCGAACCGTTTTTTGCAGGGTCACTCAGCCACCCGGCTTCGTCCAGATGGAGAAAAACGGGAGCGTCATAGTGCGTCCTCGTTTCTTCAAGTGCCCCTATATGATCAAAATGAGCGTGAGTCAAAATTATCGCTTCCACCTTCAATTCTTTTTCGTCCATAAGTTTTCTCAACTTATCAAAATCACCACCCGGATCAATAACGAGAGCCCTGCCATTTTCATAAAGTACATAGCCATTCGTACCCAGAGGTCCGAGTGGTATTCTTGCAATCCGTAACATAATGTCCCTCCATTATCAGCTTTACATTTTTATTCCTCGACAAAATAGAAAAAATCCTATAAAATAAGTGAAGAATGAATATCTTACATAAGTATAACATCTCGTACAACAGTACAGATAGAATCAACTGGGAGGTGCGGACATGGTAACAGCTATCCTGTTTTTGCTCGTGACTATTCTTTGTGTCATGGCAATTTTCCGGGAAATTAAAACTAAAAACTTTCTTGCCGTAGCTTTTTCTTTAATTTCTGCAGCAGTATTCGGATGGTTTTCTGTAATGACCATCTATGCTAATTTATTCGGCTAAAAAGACGCTGAGATTCTCAGCGTCTTTTTTATTTTTCCTGATTGGAAGCATAAGCGAGCATCGCTTCTTCCGATTCAAGCAATTGCTTGTTTTCCGTAAAAAAGTGTCTGTACATAATAAGCGTGACGAACATCGCACTTAAAGATACGGATGAAAATATACTGAGGGAAATTACCAACTGGTATTTGATAGCCATAATCGGCTCCACTCCTCCGAGAATCAGTCCCGTCATCATTCCCGGAAGCTGGACGAGTCCAATGGTCTTGATTCTGTCCACGTTCGGAATGAGTGCTGCATTCAAAGTTCTCCGAACAATCAGCGTGGACGCCTGTTTCGGTTCCGCCCCTAACGAAAGAGCAGCAAAAAGCCTCCCCCGATTCTCGGAGAACTCACTTTTCATCCTTTCGAGCGCAAGTCCCATCGCTACCATACTGTTCCCGATAACCATCCCGCTCATCGGTATAACTTCGGAGGGGATGAATTCCACCATGCCGAAAAGAAGCCACATGGCCAGTACGCTGACTTCCACGAGCACGAGCCCGCCAAAAATCACAGGAAGAACGTGCGGCAATTCTTTCCCTTTCTTTCTTGCATGGAAGCTTGCAACTACCAGCATGACCGTTACCATTAAAGGAATACCTATATATGCATTTAAATCGAATAAGTAAGTAAGGATATAACCGATCGCAAAAAGCTGCACAGTACCTCTGAGAGAAGCGACTATGACATTACGGCTTAACCCCAGTTGATAGAAATAAGATACGGATAGCGGTATAACTACAAAAATAATCAAAAACCATAAAGACTGACTCGAAATTTCAGGTGACATGATTCCCCCCCTATCCCTGTAAATATTCCTTCAATGCTCTACTTTGCGGCTGCTCAAGCATTTCCGGTATTTTTCCATGTTCCTCAATAGTTCCTTCATTCATGAACAAGCCATTTGTCCCCAATCTTCTCGCCTGGGCCATCTGGTGGGTCACCATTACCATCGTAAGCCCCTGCTGTTCAATAAGCTCCTTCAGCACCGTTTCGATATCTTCTCCAGTTTTATCATCAAGAGCGCTTGTCGGCTCATCCAGTAAAAGCACCTCCGGTTCATTTGCAAGAGTCCTCGCCAGAGACACCCGCTGCTGCTGACCTCCCGACAGATGATCGACGTCACGGTCTTTCATCTCCGGAGACAGCTGGACATACTCAAGCAGCTCCTTCTCTCTGCCCGGTCGCCACGAATTAGTGAGAGAAGGGCCATATTTCAAATTATCGAGGACAGTGCCCGGAAATAGATTCGGAGATTGAAGAAGCAGACCGAATTTTTGACGCAGTTCGATAATTGGTACATCTGTCAAAGGTTTTCCGTTGTAAAAAATTTCCCCCTCCTCCGGATCTTTCAGCCGATTAAAAAGAAAAAGAAGCGTACTTTTTCCGGTTCCTGAAGGTCCGAAAAGAATAGCCCGCTCCTGTTTTTGAAGCGTAAAAGAAATATCTCTGAGCGGCCCGTGGCTCACATTTCTGAATTCGATCACATTTATTTACCCCCTATGCGTTCTCCCGATAAAGGAAAGACCGTCCTGTGCTAAAAAGGACGGTCCCATGGCTAATCTTTGAAATCATAAAACCTGAATAAATCTCCATAAATGATGTTGTCCGAATACTCGAGTTCTTTCGATACTTTTTCTTTAAAAGGTTCACAAGGCGATTCCTCTTCCGGAGGCAATTCGACAGGCTCACCGGTTTCCTTATCATAACAGACAGATTTCGAATAAATATAATCTTTCGTTATAAAGCTGCCATCGCGCATAGCTATAAAATCCTTCCTATGTTCTGCCAGCATATTCTCACCGAAATTAATATCTCTTTTCTCCTCGATTCCCAATAAGTGCAGTATCGTGGGCTTCATATCTATTTGTCCGGCGATTTTTTCATAGATTTTCCCTTCCCCCGAACCAGGTATATGAATCATTAAAGGGACACGTTGAAGCTGGATATGTTCGTATCCGTTAATATCCCGGCCGAGATAATCACTCATGGCACCTTTATGGAATTCACTTATTCCATAGTGATCTCCCATGAATATAAACATCGTATCTTCATACATACCTTTTTCTTTCATCCGGTTCATAAATTCCTTCAGCGACTCGTCCGTGTACCTCGCTGTCTGTACGTATTGATTCAGTGTAGTGGAATTTGTATCCAGTTTATCGATCGATGCTTTATCTTCCGGGAGGTCAAAAGGAAAGTGATGGGTAAGTGTTATAAACTTGCTGTAAAACGGCTGCTCCTGTTCTTTCAAATATGGAATGGACTGTTCGAAAAATGCTTTGTCTTCCAGACCCCAACCGAAAGAATTCTCTTCCTTGATTTCAAAATCTTCTTTCGAATAAAAATGATCATACCCGATATTATCGTACATGACGTCCCGGTTCCAGAAACTTTCATTGTTAGCGTGGAACACGGAAGTAGTATACCCCTTTTCATTCAACAATTCGGGCAACGCATTGTAATCGTTCTGGGCATGTGTAAAATAAACAGCCCCCCGGTCGAGAGGGTACAAAGAGTTTTCTACGAGGAACTCGGAGTCCGACGTTTTCCCCTGTGCTGTCTGATGATAGAAGTTCTTGAACCATAAAGTATCTTTATTTTCTTTCAGATCGTTCATAAAAGGGGTTATCTCCTCCCCATTCACTTCTTTATCCAAAACAAAGTTCTGCATCGACTCCACACTTACCAAAACTACGTTTTTGTCTTCGGCTATGCCGAAAAGTTCTGTCTTCGACGATTCTTCTCCCTTTTGATCGGCTATATAATTACGGATTTTTTCTATTTCACTTCCGTCTGCAAACACTCTCTGGGCCTGTGTTCTCGTCTGCATCGTCAAGTCATATATGTGATAGTTGAACAGTCCGATATTCTTCACCAGATACTCCCTGTCAAACGTTCTTGTAAAAAGCATGGGCCTCTCCACTTCAGCTAAAGTGACGTTCATCGCAAGCAGCAGAAACATAACTGCCGTAGCCGCTACTTTCTGCGGTTTTTCAGAAATGGCGGGCCATCCGGGATTTCTACTGAGAATCCAGATCAAAATCACATCCAGAAACAGCAGCAGATCCGTGAAGTGGATCAGAGTAAAAATACTTGAAGTCAGATCTGCCGCATTGTTTCCCTGAAAAAGGACGGGAAGTGTAATGAAATCCGTGAAATTACGATAAAACAGCAAATTCACATATAGTACAAGAGTTGCTAATAGCGATGAATATTTCAGGTATCTTCCTTGTTTATTCGTTTTCAGCCAAATGCTTATAACAAAAATCACATAGGCACTGACAAGCGGGTTCAGAATTAATATAAGTTCCTGCAACGCACTATCGATAGAAATGCCGAACATGAATCTGTAGACCAAATAAGTTTTTAAACCGAACAAAATGGCTGCAAGAACAAATAAGGGAGTTCTCCTTATTAATTCTTTCATTAAATTTCCTCCTCGTTCCGCTTCACAACAAAACACTTTACATACCATCTCCTGCCTCGCAGAAGATAACACCTTTCTTTATTATAACGTTCGACTGCTTTCATAAGTTTCAAGTAAATGAAAATAACGAAGTCGATCGCAAGGGAGCGATTATCTTTCCTGAGCCCCGGTCTGTTTGTTCTCCGTCTTTGTCTTAACCAGGAAGGCGCCTCCTATAACACCTGCATCATTACCAAGCTCGGCGATACTGATGTCACAGACTTCCCTGACACGTGGAAGAGCATACTTACGGAAAGCCGTCTTCAAAGGTTCTATAAGCTGTTCGCCGGCTTTCGATACACCTCCGCCTATCACTATCTTTTCCGGATTGATGGAAACTGCGAGGTTGGCCAGAGCCAGACCCAGCTGATCCGTGACGTCTTTCACTATAAGCCGGCAGTCTTCGTCGTCTTGTTTCAGCCCCTCGAATACGTCTTTTGCTTCCGGATTTTTAATGGATGATAAAAACCCGTTTTCATTCTTCAACTGTCTTTCTTTCGCTTTACGAGCTATCGCCGTCGCAGACGCTTCTGTTTCGAGGCACCCGTATCTGCCGCAATTACAATAATGCGGAGACCCCGGTTTTACTGTGATGTGACCAATCTCTCCACCGGTTCCGTTCGTACCGTTGATCACCTTATGATTGACGATAATACCGCCACCTACACCGGTTCCAAGAGTGACTGCCACCATACTGGCGCAATTATGCCCCGCTCCGAGCCAGTTTTCCCCGAGTGCTGCGATATTAGCATCATTATCAGCCCATACCTGCAGGCCGGCAGCCTGTTTTAAGGCTTCTCCCATTCCGAAGTCTTTCCAGCCTATATTTATAGCTTCATAAACGTAACCTTCTTCCTGCTCTATGAACCCCGGTGCTCCTACTCCTATACCATGAAGTGTACGTTTATCAATTTTCAGCTCATCCAGTGTATGCTCCAGAGACAAAGCGACATCAGAAATGATACTGTTCCCGCTTTCCTCAGTAACGGTGGGTATCTCCCACTTATGTATCATTTCCCCATCTCTATCAAGAACAGCCATTTTTACAGTAGTACCACCGATATCAACACCAATATATTTATCTTTTTCCATAGCAGTATTAGACCTCTTTTCTTTTCCTGTCCTTCTCCCGGGCTATCTCCGAACGCAGCAATAGTATAGCCATACGGTAGTCTTCCTGGGTCATGCATTGAGATTTATACAGTTCCTGAATTTCATCTTCCATTAGTTCGAGGCCCGCTTCCCGGTCTCCGACATAAATAATGGTTCCGAATTTCTTCAGAAACTGTTGGATATCGTAAATTGTTTTCATCTTTATCACCGCCTTCATTATATCAATCCTGCCTGACAAAAGAAACGATGGAACTCTGCTGGAACGGGCATTATTTATAAATTTCTCCAAACACAAAAAAGAACGGCGCTTCTTTCATGCTACGAAGAAGCAGGCCGTTCGGGATCTTTGTTCCGTAATTCTGCATTAAGTTCCTCAGCCTTTTCCTGGTGGTACTCCGCTTTCTTTTCATTACCCCGGCGCTCATAAAGGATACTCAGGTTAAAATGAGCTTCAGCAAACTCCGGAGCAATGTCCACGGCTTTTCTCAGGTCGTCGAATGCCAGATTTTCTTTTCCTGTTTGTAAGTAAGCATATGATCGGAAAAATAAGTATTCATCTTCCCACTCGCCTTCCGTCTTCTCCAGGCTTTCCGTAATATCCAGCATATCTTCATATCTTTCTTCTTCCTGCAATTCCTGCAAATACTGTATATCTGCGGCCGTAAGTTTTAAATCACCTCCGCTTCCTGATGCTAATAATACAGCTAACCCCAAAGCGTACAAGGCGACAGACACTGTCCGATAAACCCGATGAGAAAGTTTTGGCAGATCCACCAGCTGCGCAGCCAGAAAACCGCCGATAAGTCCTCCCATGTGACCGCTGTTATCCACCTGGGGCACCGTTATACCGAATACGATATTAATCGCAACCAGTATAATAAGGTTCCATCCCATCGTGCGGAAAAACAGAGAGGGATACCGCCATGCAAAATATAAAAGCGCTCCGAACAATCCGAAAATCGCTCCCGAAGCTCCTGCAGCCACCGAAGTATTGAAGTAAAAACTCGCTGCACTACCGAGTATTCCTGCAAGAAAATAAATCATCGTAAATCTGAAAGATCCATATATCTGTTCGACTGCTGTACCTAAATAAAAAAGAGCCAGCATGTTCATCAGCAGATGCAGGACACCAATGTGGAGAAACATGGAAGATATAAGACGCCACCATTCCCCTTCGATGATTCCGGGATTATACTTAGCTCCGTATTCAATGAGAGTGCTGATGGAAGTAGTACTCCCGACACTTTCCAAATAATAAAAAATGATTAAGTTTATTATCAACAGGAGGTAAGTGATCCTGGGCTTTCCATACTCGAAAACTTCTCTCATTTTCTGCTGCTGCTTCTGCCTGATAGAATAAAGCTGATGTTTCATATATTCAATGGTAGATTCATATTCAAGAGGGGCATCCGGAAGTTTATAGTTGATTTCTGGCGGGTGATCCAGCTTGTTCGTGGCAGCTAATTGTTCCAGTCCCCTCTCTTTATTATCATCACTCAGAAAAATAACGTTCGAATTATGTGCCAGTTTTACCGACGGAGAATCGAACTCGTCTACTGTCGGGTGTTCAGCCACATATAATAAATCGATGTTTTTTATCCGTCCCGAAAAATATCTTTTGTTTTTCTCCAGCTGTCTGTTCACATGCTCAATGTCCGCCTTCACGTGATTAGACCAGTGAAATTCCTTGTTCAGCAGACGGATTACGTGTGACTGACCTCCGGACGACTTCTCAAGCCACACCTCTTCACGCTGCAGGTGGAGATGTATAATCTCAAAATCGAAGCGGGAGACGAGATCATACGCCAACTTCCAAAAAAAATACCGCTGTTCCATCTCCATGTAATCTCCCCCTTCGTCACAACTTAATAATGTTTTACGCGCTCCACAGCATCCTTCACTACAGAGACGGATTTCTTGAATAAATCCTTCTCGTCCTGTCGTAAATTCAATTCCACTATTTCCCTAACGCCGTTTCTGTTAATGATCGCCGGTACGCCCACGTACACATCTTCCTCATCATACTGCCCTTCAAGAAGTACCGATACAGTGAACAGGGCATCTTCGTTGCGGAGAACCGCTTTGGTCAGGCGTACCAGCCCCATTGCTATTCCATAATGAGTAGCACCTTTTCTTTCTATAATATGATAAGCCGCATCGCGTACTTTATGGAAAATAGGTTCCAGATCCTTTTCATCATATCTCTCCGTATGCATGGATATGTACTGATCCACGGGAATACCGCCCACGTTCGCATGACTCCAGACAGGCAATTCCGAATCACCATGCTCACCGATGATGTAGGCGTGTACATTTCTTGCATCGATACGGAAATAATCTCCCAGCTGATACCTCAATCTGGCGGTATCCAGAATCGTGCCGGACCCTATAACCCGCTCGGAGGATAACCCGGAGAACTTCCAGGTCATATAACTTAAAACGTCCACAGGATTGGTTGCTACTATAAATATACCATCAAATGAATGGGACATCACCTGATCAACGATGGATTTGAACACTTCCGTATTCTTCATGGCAAGGTCCAGTCTGGTTTCTCCGGGCTTCTGATTGGCTCCCGCAGTAATTACAACTATATCCGCTCCCTCACAGTCCCGGTAGTCCCCCGTTCTTATCTGCATAGAAGATGGTGCGAAAGCAAGTCCATGATTCAAATCCATGACATCTCCTTCCGCTTTATCTTTATCCAGATCGATGATCACCAGCTCATCAGCCACTCCCTGGTTCAGGAGTCCATAGGCGTAACTGGAACCCACCGCTCCGTTCCCAATGATAACTACTCTATTTCGCATATTCATCATAAGTTCATTCCTCCCCGGAAGTATTGATAAGACGGCTCTCTGTTACAATCAACTGAACGGGTATATCGTGATCTTCGACGGGTATGAAGTCCTGCAATTGATTTTCGGAAGTTACAGATAACGTCTTTCCTGAAAATGTTTCCAGGTAACGGTCATAGAAGCCCCCGCCGAACCCTATACGATACCCGTCGTAATTAAATAATAAGCCCGGCACAAAAAGTAAATCAATGTCTTTTTTGTGAATTATTGAACAGAATTCAGGATCAGGTTCCAAAATACCGCTGTATCCTTCTTTCATTTGTTCATATGTATGAACGAGATAGAACTCCATGCTTTTTAAAGTTGGGGAGACTTTGGGAACCGCGACCTTCTTACCTTCCTCCCACCCTTTTTCGATAAAGTTTCTCGTACTCCATTCCGGGTATTTGGAAACTGTTATAGCTATTACACGGGCTCTTTCCCATTGGGAAGTACCCGTTACGTTTACAAACTGTTCCTCCTCAATTCGATGCCTCTGTTCTCTCGAAAGGTTCTTTAAGTAACGCATAATTTCAGTACGCATCAATTTCTTCATGGACTCACCCTCTCCCCTGAAGCAGTGAAATGCCTGTACTTCCGTATGTAAAAAAAGATCGCAACAGTAAATGTCGCGATCTAATGAGGTCTTTATTTTGTTTCACGGTGCAAAGTGTGTTTCCCCTGACGCGGGCTGTACTTCATCAATTCCAGACGCTCAGGATTTGTGCGTTTGTTTTTAGTAGTGATATAGTTACGGTCTCCTGTTTCAGTACAGGCTAGTGTAATATTTACGCGCATATTCTGTCCCTCCAATATTTCTTTAATGTTAATGATTTCAAAGTTGTAATCAGACTTCATTATAATAGCAGATTGTCGCTTCCCTTTCAAGCATTTTCACAATACACTTTTCTTTTATTTGAATGTTTTCCGTCAGAAGCTGCCTATACGCAGGGAGCGGAACTAAGGTCCGCAACCTAAGCAAAACCCCCGCCGTATGAACGGCAGGGGCGTAAAGAATTACTTAGCTTCGTTATAGCGTTTTTCTACTTCGTCCCAGTTGACAACGTTCCAGAACGCTGCAACATAGTCAGGACGACGGTTCTGGTAGTTGAGATAGTACGCGTGCTCCCATACGTCCAGACCGAGTACCGGTGTCTTACCTTCCATAAGAGGAGAATCCTGGTTCAGTGTATCAATAACTTCAAGTTTTCCGTTATTAACTACGAGCCAGGCCCATCCGGAACCAAAACGGCCTTTAGCGGTAGCTTCGAATTTCTCTTTGAAATCTTCAAAGCTTCCGAACGTCTGTTTAATATCGTCCGCAAGTTTACCACTTGGCTCACCGCCACCGTTCGGAGACATGATAGTCCAGAAAAGGTCATGGTTAGCGTGACCGCCGCCGTTTCTGCGTACCGGTGTTTTAATCTCGTCAGGAACAATTTCCAGGTTGTTCTGAAGAAGTTCTTCGAGGGATTTGTCCTGCAGGTCACTGTGACCTTCCAACGCATCATTCAATGTTGATACGTACTTGTTGTGGTGTTTGGTATGATGGATGTTCATCGTTTCCTTGTCGATTGTCGGTTCCAGTGCATCATAAGCATATGGAAGTTCTGGAAGTTCAAATTTAGCCATAAATAAAATCCTCCTTGTATTTAATATGTAAGGGATTGAAACCCTTACTATTAACTTACCAAACGGTCAGTATCGATGCAAACGTTTTGATCGACTACCTTCCGCATCCATCCATTGTTTACCTCAGTTACTTTCCGTTTAAACAAAAAATCATCAAATTCATATGAATTTGATGATTCCGGATGATGCCTGTTCATTTTTAAATGGCTCGGGACGGAATCGAACCGCCGACACACGGATTTTCAGTCCGTTGCTCTACCGACTGAGCTACCGAGCCTAAGTAAAGGAAGTGGCGGAGGAGGAGGGATTCGAACCCCCGCGCGGCATAAATACCGCCTGGCGGCTTTCGAGGCCGCTCCCTTCAGCCGTACTTGGGTACTCCCCCGTAATAATGGACCCTGCAGGACTCGAACCTGCGACCGATCGGTTATGAGCCGATAGCTCTAACCAGCTGAGCTAAGGGTCCGTATGGGGCGGTTGATGGGGATCGAACCCACGTATGCCGGAACCACAATCCGGTGCGTTAACCACTTCGCCACAACCGCCATAGATATGTAATGGCGGTGGAGGGAATCGAACCCACGACCTCACGGGTATGAACCGTACGCTCTAGCCAGCTGAGCTACACCGCCATATGAAGTATTTTAACGACGCTATTTAATATAGCATGCGTCATTTATTATTGTCAACACGTTCATGAAAATTTAATGGAGAAGGAAGGTTTTCCCCTCCCTCCTCCTGCTTTTTCTACAGGTTTTCTTTCTCCCCAAGCACTTCTTCCGCCACGTTTACAGCATGATCACCGATACGCTCAAGGTTACTGAGCATATCCACAAATACGATACCTGCCTGGCCTGAACAGATTCCTTCGTTCAATCTGATAATGTGCTTCTTACGGTAAGTACGTTCCATTCGGTCAAGCTCATTTTCTTTCCGCACTACTTCCCGGGCTTCATCTTCATCCATGAATTCCAGAGATCTGGTGGCCTGATTCACCGTTTCCAGAGTCAGACTGAACATTTCATTCAGATCGTCATGAGCCTGTTCAGTCAAGTTCACTTTGTGCGTATTTTTATAATCGATCAGTTCTATAAGGTTTTCAAAATGATCTCCTATCCTTTCGAAATCGCGCACCGAGTCCAGAAGTGCCCCGTGCTTATGACTGTCGTCGTCGGAAAGTGAGGTCTGCGACAGGTCGACCAGGTAATCTGTGATTTTTCTGTCGAGGTTGTTCAGTGCTTCTTCCACCTGTGTCGCAAGCTCGGAGTGTTTTCTCAGGTTACTTGTGAGATACAGGTTCGTTTCACTGAGACCTTTGTAGGCATAGTCTCCCATACGTATAATCTCTGCTTTCGCCTGGTCCAGGGCAAGAGACGGGGACTGTTCTATGAAGATCGGATCCAGGTGCTGAGGTTTGTACTCGATTACCGTATCCTCACCCGGCACCAGTTTCATTACTATCCATGCAAGTATTGCGATGAATGGAAATTGTACAATCGTGTTCGCGATGTTGAACGACCCGTGAGCAAAAGCTATCGTCATCTCGGGGCCCAGGTCCAGATAACTGCTTATCCATCTGACATAAGCTTCGAAGGGTACGAGGAGCATAAGAAAGATTACGGCTCCAAGCACGTTGAAGATAACGTGAGCGAAAGCTGCCCGTTTGGCTCCGACACTTGCCCCGATTGCAGCAAGAGCCGCCGTTACGGTAGTACCGATATTATCACCGAAAAGCACCGGTAGGGCGGCATCAATGGATACCAGTCCTTCCCCCATCAGACTCTGAAGAATACCTATGGTGGCACTTGAACTTTGGACAAGAACCGTGAACAGAACTCCCACGACTACACCCAGAATCGGGTTGTTACTCATGCTGACTGTGAGGTCTGTGAATGTCTGAACATTTTCAAGAGGTTCTACACCTTTCCCCATCGTCTCGAGTCCGAAGAAGAGTGCACCGAAACCGAAAATGGTCTGGCCCCAGTTGGAAACTTTGTGGTTTTTAAAGAAGAAAATCATAAAGGCCCCGATTGCCAAAATAGGCAGCCCGTATGCCTTAATATCAATACCGATAATGAATGCTGTAAGTGTAGTACCTATGTTCGCTCCCATTATGACCCCGATCGCCTGTCTGAAGGTCATGAACCCTGCGTTCACAAGCCCGACAGTCAACACGGTCGTGGTTGAACTACTTTGAAGAAAACCCGTTGCTACTGCACCGGCGATGACTCCCATAAAAGGGTTCTTCGTAAATTTATCCAGAATATCTCTCAGGCGATCTCCGGCTGTCCTCTGCAAACCGTCCGCCATATACTTTAAACCGAATAAAAATATTCCGAGTCCACCGAAAAACTGAAATATAATTTCCTGATAACTAATATCCAATCCCCTCACCCTTTCACTGCCCAGGCAGCTGGTTATCAATCATTCTCTCTGTTACCGTCCTCATTATTAATGATTGAAAGAGCTATTGTAAAGGTTATTTTCGAATCTTAACATTATCTTTACAAACAAAGACAGAAACCATTTGTTCAGGTTTCTGTCTTCGTAACGAGAATCCTTGTACCATCGGCATCCTCGACGGTCAACTGTTCTCCTTTTTCCAGCCACTTACCATTCGTAGTGGCACTATATTCTTTCCCCTTTACTTCTATCGTTCCGGTAGGGCGCATATCGGTTACGGCTGTCGCATTTTCACCGATAAGAGCTCTATATGTCTCATTCATACTGTTATACCCGAGCTCCGAGGATAACTGATCATTCAAAGCAACCTTGCTCCACATCTGACGTTTAGGGAATACTTTAAGGAATACCAATGAAGATAATCCACCAAGAACTACCCCGCTCGCACTGTATAATCCCGCTCCCCAGCTCGGTGCACTGAGACTTACGGATAGTACCATGATTACCGCCCCGATCGTACCGAGTGTACCGTCGTTCACAAATTTTCCGTCCACAATGAGAAGTGCCAGCCCCAGCAGATACATCGCCCCCATCAGGAAGAACATATCAGGTTCGAGATACGAAGAGAAATACACAGTAATAAACCCGATACCGAGCAGCGCAAAAACGCCTTTCATACGGACGAGCAGTTCCCCCAGAAGGAACATTGTACTGAAGAAGGTTATAAAGAAAGCAATCCAGTCATATGTCAACAAAGTACTCACCTCACCTTTACCATATGTACGAAAAATATACGTATTTCGTTTCAATAACTTCTCTTGCTTTGTAGATAGTTTTAAACATGATATGATGTTATTATTCAGTATAAAGGAAAAAGGGAAACTTCTCATTTAAAATATTGGCCTTTATAATGAGACAAGAGACCTTTTAATGTAAAAGGAGCGATTCATAATGGCAATAACTCACAGAAAAGACACCAGACCTGTAAAAGTAGGAAATCTCACTATCGGAGGTTCCGACCAGGTCGTTGTACAGTCCATGACTACCACAAAAACTCATGATGTAGAAGCGACTGTGGCAGAAATTCTTCGTCTGGAAGAAGCAGGCTGTCAGATTGTACGCGTAGCCTGTCCCGACGACCGGGCAGCAGACGCTATTCCCGAGATTAAAAAGAGAATCAATATACCGCTTGTCGTAGATATTCACTTTGACTACCGGAAGGCACTGAAAGCTATTGAAGGCGGAGCGGACAAAATCCGTATCAACCCCGGGAACATCGGCAAACGTGAAAAAGTCGAAGAAGTTGTCAAAGCGGCAAAAGCGAACGGTGTACCGATCCGTATTGGGGTAAACGCCGGGTCACTCGAAAGACACATCCTCGAAAAATATGGCTATCCGACCGCTCAGGGTATGGTAGAAAGTGCGCTTCACCATATTCAGATTCTGGAAGAACTGGATTTCCATGATATTATCGTCTCTCTTAAAGCTTCCGACGTTAAATTGGCGATTGAAGCTTATGAAAAAGCTGCTGAACAGATCTCATACCCTCTTCACTTAGGTATAACCGAATCAGGTACTCTGTTCGCAGGAACGGTAAAAAGTGCTGCCGGTCTCGGCGCTATATTGAGCAAAGGCATCGGAAGTACCGTGCGTATCAGCCTGAGTGCCGATCCTGTGGAAGAAGTGAAAGTAGCGAGAGAGCTTCTTAAAACCTATGGCCTGGCATCCAACGCAGCCACACTCATCTCCTGTCCTACATGCGGGAGAATCGAAATTGACCTGATCAGCATTGCCAACGAAGTTGAAGAGTATATCCAGACGATTAAAGCTCCCATCAAAGTTGCAGTACTTGGCTGTGCGGTGAACGGTCCGGGCGAAGCCCGTGAGGCCGACATAGGAATTGCAGGTGCCCGCGGCGAAGGTCTGTTATTCAGACACGGCGAAATCATACGTAAAGTTCCTGAAGACATTATGGTAGAGGAACTGAAAAAAGAAGTGGATAAACTTGCCGAAGAACATTACGAAAAACAAAGAGAAGAAGGAATTATTAACTGATTCTCTTTTCCTGGCATCAGCCCTGACGAAGAAATATTCGTCGGGGCTTTTTCTATGATAAAAGATAAAAAAACTGCCGCTTCCCTCCAATGTTTCATAGAGGTCGGCAGCAGTCGCGAACTTACTGATTCATAATTTTTTCTTTCAGATCCCGGTCGAAAATCCCGGCCTCCAGCATTTCAATTTCGTGCTGATAAGGGGGTTTTTTATTTTTCTTATCTTCTCCTACGTAAGGGGTCTCCAGTATTTTGGGAAGATCTTTGAGTTTAGGGTGGTGAACGACGTGATGGAGAGCTTCAAAGCCGATATAACCGAAACCTATATTTTCGTGCCGGTCTTTGGCGGCCCCTCTCTCATTCTTACTGTCGTTTACGTGAATAACCTTCAGCCGGTCGAGTCCCACAATACGGTCGAACGTTTCCAGCACACCATCGAAATCATTTACAATGTCGTAGCCTGCATCGTGAATGTGACACGTATCAAGGCATACGGAAAGGTGTTCATCATGCTCCACCCCTTCCATTATCGCAGCCAGCTCTTCGAAGTTCCTGCCTATTTCAGAACCTTTTCCGGCCATCGTCTCCAGTGCTATCTGTACGTGCTGGTCTTTATATAACACCTCATTCAGCCCTTCGATAATTTTGGCGATGCCGAGATCCGCCCCCTGAGCTACGTGAGAGCCCGGATGAAGAACAATCTGTTTTGCTCCGAGAGCTTCTGTTCTTGAAATTTCATTTCTGAGAAAATCCACGCCCAGCTCGAACGTTTCCGGCTTCACAGTATTACCGACGTTGATTATATAAGGAGCATGCACTACAAATTCTTCGATTCCATGCTCCTTCATATGCTTTTGCCCGTTCTCGATGTTGAGTTCTTCGATCGGTCTCCTCTTCGTGTTCTGAGGGGCACCTGTATAGATCATAAATGTATTGGCGCCATAGGAGACAGCTTCTTCGCTGGCCCCCTGAAGCATTTTTTTACCTTTCATCGAAACGTGTGAACCAATTTTAGTCATACTTCAGCAATCCTCCTGTTATTTCTTCCCTTTACGATAACTTTCCCTTTTCATTTGTTTATAGTTTTTATCAGCTTTGTATTTCATTTTCTTCTTGTAGCCCGGTTTTACTTTTTTCGGTTTACGTACGAGCTGTTTCGCTTTCTTTTCCATTTCGTTTTCCTGTTTTTCTCTATTTTCTCTGCGCCGGTAGTCCTTCGCTTCTCTCCATTCACCTTTTTTCACTTCATAGAAGTTGAATGTGAGCCCCTTTCCTTGCAGCTTTTCAATGAGGGGAAGGTCCGTGTCTTTGTACAGATTAATGGCGGTACCTTCTAATCCTGCTCTCGCTGTCCGTCCTACCCGGTGAAGATAAAATTCCGTTTCTTTAGGCATCTGAGCGTTGATTACGTGGCTGACCCCCTGAATATCTATACCTCTTGAAGCAAGATCGGTAGCTACAATGTATTGGAACCGCAGTTCCTTGAGATCTTTAAGTACACGTTTTCTTTCTCTTGGACTGAGACCTCCGTGGATAAGACCCGGCTTTATTCCCTTTGAAGTCAATTCCGCAGCGAGTTTGTCGGCTTCGTCTTTCCCATTTGTGAAAATAATAGCCAAATACGGCTGTATCGCTTTCGAAATTTCGATAATTACATCAGCCGGTTCCTTATGCTTCAGTTCTACCAGCCTGTGTTCCATGGATTCCGGCGCCAGCTGCTTCATGTCCGTTTCTATATATACAGGGGACTGGAGGTATTTTTTAAGAAAAGGCTGCAATCTTTCCGGGATGGTGGCGGAAAACACTCCTACCTGCAGGTCCTCTTTCATCCGGATCAGAATCTGATCCACATCCTCAATGAACCCGAGATCCACCATCAGATCAGCTTCATCCAGTATAAATGTTTTTGCATCAGACAAATCAAGTGCGCCCTCTTTAGTCATATCAAGAATTCTCCCGGGAGTGCCCACAATTATTTGCGGAGGAGTCTTCTTCAACTGTTCCATCATTCTGTACTTGTCGCTTCCCCCTACGACAAGTTTCGCTTTCACTTCTTCGCTGAATCCGGAAGCCTGTAGAGACTTTTTGACTTCTTCATGAATCTGCATGGCCAGTTCCCGCGTCGGGGCGGTGACGACCGCCTGCACTTTTCTGTCCGCCTCCAGACGGTTGAAAATCGGCAGAAGGTAGGCATGCGTCTTACCAGAACCGGTGTGAGACCGTGCAATTACACTTTCTCCTCTCAAAAATGGAGGTAATACTTTATGCTGAATTTCAGTAGGTTCTTTGAATTTCAAGGCGCTCACGATATTAGAAACGGTGGATGTAATGTCGTACTGGTCGAACGAATGTATACTCATAATCAAACTCCTTTAGAATTTATCCTTTCCCTATTATAATAGAGGCTGGTTCATATTGCACACTAATAATTTTTACATCAGTAACGTTTACCTTTATAATGAGATTAGAGTTTGAAGACGGAGGAGGACAAAACACATGGAAGTCATTAAAATTGCCCCTCGTGGCTACTGCTATGGTGTCGTGGATGCGATGGTTATTGCGCAGAACGCAGCGAAAGACCCGAATCTTCCACGGCCGATATATATTTTAGGGATGATCGTCCACAACTCCCACGTGACGGACGCATTCGAAAGCGAAGGGATTATAACTCTCGACGGTGAGAATCGTCTGGAAATACTGGAATCCATCAATGATGGAACAGTCGTATTTACGGCCCACGGAGTTTCCCCCGAAGTTAAAGAACGGGCTAAAGAAAAAGGGCTGATGACACTGGATGCTACATGTCCTGACGTTACGAATACGCACAACCTTATCAGGGATAAAGTGGCAGAAGGATACGAAATCGTTTATGTGGGTAAAAGAGGGCACCCGGAACCCGAAGGTGCACTTGGAGTCGCCCCCGGAAAAGTTCATCTCGTTCAGACGGAAGATGAAGTGGAGAACCTGGAAGTGGACAGTGAAAAACTGCTTATCACCAATCAGACCACGATGAGCCAGTGGGATGTCTATGATGTTATGGAAAGGGTGAAGGAGAAGTATCCTCACACCGAAAAACACCAGGAAATCTGTATGGCCACCCAGGTCCGCCAGGAAGCCGTTTCCGAGCAGGCAGGGGAAGCCGATCTCACCCTGGTTGTGGGAGACCCTAAAAGTAACAACTCCAACAGACTTGCCCAGGTATCTATTGAAAAAGCCGGTACACAGGCCTATCGCATTAAAGACGTAACAGACATCGACCTCGACTGGCTTGATGGAGTGGAAACCGTAGCTGTAACCGCCGGTGCATCCACCCCTACTCCAATCACCAAAGAGGTAATCCGTTTTATTGAAAACTTCGACGAGGAAGACGAAGACACTTGGATCCGCGAATCCAAAGTAGAACAGAAAAAAATACTACCTCCGGTTAAACGGAAACAGAACAAACCGAAAGCATCAAAGCAAAACTGAAAAGCGTTATCACCGTATAGTACTTTTAAATACAGAATGCCGCAACAGGCATTCTGTATTTTTTGTATGTTAAATAAAAATTCAAAAAAGACCGGCGAAGGTAAAACTGCCGGTCTTACTGCATTTCTCTTCTAAATGAATCGAAAAGGTTCAGTATGTGTCTCCGATATGATCACTTCTACATCGAATGCTTCTTCGACTCTTCTTTTAATCTCCGGACATACCAGTTTTTCCACGTGGTGGCCCGGATCAATGATGGCCAGTCCTTCCGCCCAGGCATCCTGGGCTTTATGGAAGGTCACGTCACCTGTGATCAGCACGTCAGCGCCTTTTGAGATTGCTGCTTTGAAAAAATCTTCGCCGCTCCCTCCGACGACTGCCACTTTCTTCACCGGTTTATTCAAATCTCCGGTAACCCGTACTGAGGGTACCTGATAAGCTTTTTTCACTTTTTCCGTAAAACTTTCAAGATTTGTCGGCGAGGCTAGTGTTCCTATTCGGCCAAGGCCTCTGTTCTCCCCATTGATTTTCACTTCGTAGACATCATACGCAGGTTCTTCATACGGATGAGCTTTCGCAATTGCCTGAATAACACTATTCAAATCGTTTTCTTTCACTATAGTTTCTATTTTTAACTCATCGACTCTTTCCATTTCTCCCGGTGCACCTATATAAGGGTCTGCTCCTTCCAAAGGCTTAAATGTCCCCTCACCCTCAATCTGAAAAGTGCAGTGACTGTATTCACCAAGGTGTCCGCCTCCGGCTTCAGCCATAGCGTTTCTGATATCTTCTGCATGGTCATGAGGAACATGTATAGCTACCTTGTACACCTTTTCCTGAAATAAAGATACAAACGGTTTCGTTCTCTGTAATCCTATGCTGTCACTCAACACGTCATTTACACCGCCTTCAGCGATATCAAGGTTGGTGTGCGATGCATAGACGGTGATGTCGTGAGCGAGCAGTTTCTGGAGTATTCGACCTTTAGCCTTCTCTGTATCAATCGTATCCGGTTTTTGAAAAAGGAGGGGATGATGAGCAATAATTAAGTCCGCACCTTCACTGATTGCCTCATCAACTACAGGTTCAAGTACATCCAAAGTAACCATAACTTTAGACACCTGTTTATTTTTGCCGCCTACCTGAAGACCGATATTATCCCAGTCAAATGCCCACGTCTCCGGTGCCCAGTCGTCCATTACCCGCATAATTTCTTTTGCCTTAATCGTTTTCATGATAGAGGACCTCCTTCAGTATATCGATTTCTTTTATAATTTCTTTCTTTTTCGATTCCTGTTCATCTGCAGCCCGTTCCAGCTGATGAAGAATTTCCATATTTTTCTTCAATTGCCGTTCCCATTTTTTTCTGAACGCTTCCGTTTTTTCTTTCATTAAAATAGGACCGAGCCATAACTCTGTTTCTTTACAGTCCTTTGTATACAACGAAGACGGTGCACCGCGGTCTGCAATCAATATTTCATATATATGATTATTTTCTTCGATGATTTTTTCATCGACCAGGGCGAACCCGTTTTCCTCAAGCCATCTGCGCACTATTCCGGAATGGATATTAGGTTGGAGCAGTAAGCGCCTTACATCTCGGAGTCTGTCCTTCCCTCTTTCCAAAATAGAGGCGATCAGCGGCCCGCCCATACCTGCAATAACCACCTCGGAAACGTTACGGCCCTCCAGAACATCCAGACCATCCCCTTTTCTCGCTTCCACTCTGTTATGCACGTCGTATTCTTTTATCACTTTTTCAGCACTGTTCAATGGCCCCTCGTTCACCTCACCGGCCAAAGCCTTCGCTTCCGGATGATTCAAACAGAAATATACGGGCAAATAAGCATGATCGGACCCTATGTCTGCAAAATATGTCTCCTCCGGAAGATACCCCGCGATGAGAGACAGACGTTCAGATAACCTCACCATTTACTCCTCCTTCAATAAGAAAAGCTTCCTGGCATCCAGAAAGCTTTTCACTTACGTATTTATTGTTCCGCCAGCCATTCAGCTACTGCTTTAGCTTCTTCTCCGGTGTAAAGTCCTGCCGGCATCTGGCCTTTTCCGTTCTCTATAGTACTGACGATTTCCTCAACGGAGAGACGATCACCCACGCCCTGAAGGTTTGGACCTACTCCACCGCTCAAATCACTGCCGTGACAGCTTGCGCAGGAATTCTGGAACATTTCTTCAGGATTGGCGCTGGCCGTCTGTTCTTCTCCACCGCCTTTGTCTTCGTTTTCAATTGCCTGTTGCTGGTTCATCCCTACACTGCCGACAATTATCATCGTCAGGATACCCAATACGGCGATAAGTGCAAAAGGGACTAATCGTTTCTTTATCATACAAAACTTCCTCCTTATGTATTCATTATACTGTAGGTATTTTAAACCGAGCTATATATATTCTACTCGATATCCTCCATTTAGAAAAGATGATAAATTAAAAATTAAATTTTTAAAGAGGTTTATAAGTACTAAAAATTATCTGATCAGCATGCTGATCAACGTGCCTGCCAACAGAGCGATGCCTGAAACCTTGACATAGAACAGGCTCCTCCGCATACCGATCGTCATCCATCCGACTGCATTCAAAAGAGCAATCCCCTCGGCGTATAACATGGGGAAATAATAAGCAGCGGAAGAAGTGGTCAGCAGGAGAACGATAATAAGTGTAATGATCATCGGAAGCTCAACCGGCGCCTTTTCTTTTTTTATCAAGCTCTGCAGTAAAAAAGAGGAACCTGCAAAACCGGTCAAAAGTAAGGATTGCAAAATGATACCGTTTTCAGTAAAATATATAACTGTAAACGACAATGGAATCAACAGGAAATTAACAGAGTAATATGTAGCAAGCCACGGGCTTGTACGTAAGACTTTTTTCTCTTTATCATCTCCGCTCTCACCTTCTGTGTATAAAGCTAACAGAAAATCACAGTATTTATCAGGTAACAGCTTATTCTTTTTCCAGTATCTGATTTCATCTACGATAACGTCCTTACGGTTTTTTGACAATGTCCGTCTACCTCCAGGGGATTAATGGATGCCCGGAGACATTAAGCTCCCCGGACCCCATACTTTATTCCCTTTACTCCATAAAATCCTTCAGACGTTTACTGCGGCTCGGATGTCTAAGCTTGCGCAGAGCTTTAGCTTCGATTTGCCGTATTCTCTCGCGAGTAACCCCGAAAACTTTTCCTACTTCTTCAAGTGTCCGCGTCCTGCCGTCATCGAGGCCAAAACGTAGACGAAGCACATTCTCTTCCCGGTCTGTAAGCGTATCCAGCACATCTTCAAGCTGTTCTTTCAAGAGTTCGTATGCTGCATGATCGGAAGGAGATGTAGCCTCCTGGTCTTCAATAAAATCTCCCAGATGGGAATCATCTTCCTCGCCTATAGGCGTTTCAAGGGAAACAGGCTCCTGGGCTATTTTCAGTATTTCTCTTACTTTATCAGGAGTAAGCTCCATTTCCTCAGCAATCTCCTCAGGTGTCGGCTCTCTGCCGAAATCCTGAAGCAGCTGCCTCTGGACACGAATAAGTTTGTTGATAGTCTCTACCATGTGGACCGGGATACGTATTGTCCGGGCCTGGTCCGCGATAGCTCTCGTAATCGCCTGGCGGATCCACCAGGTTGCATACGTACTGAACTTGAAACCTTTTCGATAGTCGAACTTCTCTACCGCTTTAATCAGACCCATATTCCCTTCCTGAATCAGATCCAGGAACAGCATACCCCGACCTACATAACGTTTGGCGATACTTACGACGAGACGAAGGTTCGCCTCCGCCAGCTCTCTCTTAGCGAACTCGTCTCCTTCTTCGATACGGTGGGCAAGACTGATTTCGTCATTCGCAGACAGCAGGTTCACGCGCCCTATTTCTTTGAGATACATACGCACGGGATCGTTTATTTTCACCCCTGGCGGTACACTCAAATCGTTCAGATCAAACTCTTCTTCTTTGTTCAACTGCTGCATATTAGGGTCTTTCTCGGAATCCCCTATCACTTCTACACCCTGCTCGTTCAGCTTCTCATAAAATTCATCCATCTGGTCGGAATCCAATTCAAAATGGGATAATTTCTCTGCCACTTCTTCATAAGCAAGAACTCCACGTTTCTTTCCAAGCTCCATCACCTGTTCTTTAGCCTGGTCCAGCGTCAGTTCATTTTCGTTAGCGTTAGCGTTAGCTGACTTTTGGTTATTTTCAGCCATGAGCTCCCCTCCTTCAAACTTGTAAACAGCCTACTTTCTGCTCTTCCAGCCTCTGTTTTCCTGCAACAGTTGCATAGCTATCTCAGCAGCGCGTATCGGGTCCTGTTTCTCCACTTCTTTCATTTCTTTGTGCAGATGATTCGTATTTTCTTTTTTCCATTTCTCCCTTTTCACCTGATACAGATAATCCTCTATCTCTTTTTCAGGTACTTCAGGCGTGAGAGGTATGGAAGCTATATCCGTAACGAGATTCCTGAGACGGTCTTCACTGAAGCTTTCCAGAAATTCACTGGTATTCATTAATTCATTTTCTTCATAATAAGCATATAGCTGCATTGCTATAATCTGGTGATCTTCAATATTAAAAGAGGCAGAAATCTCCTGTTTCACCACTTCAGCAATATAAGTGTCTTTCATCATATAAGCCAGCAGTCTCCGCTCCGCGTTGTGAAAAGCACGGCGGGGCTTATTACCGGAAGAAGCACGTGATTCTTTATCGTTTGCTGTCCGCCAGCTTTGATGACGGTGTGTCCCCGTATTTGCTTCAGGTTTCCATTTCTCCATTTCCTCTTTGAGGCTCTCCATGGATAAAGAGAACTCCTTACTGAGTTCCTGTAGGTAGTATTCCCTCTCCACCCCTCTTTCTAACTTGGCGACTTCCCGCAGGACAGTCTCGAGGTACTCGAAACGATCACCTTCAACCTGAAGATTGAACTGATTTTTATAGTATCTCATGAGATACCCTACAAACGGTTCGCTCGTATCGATTACTTCCCGTTTGAACCTGTCTCCGCCTTCTGTTTTTATAAATTCATCAGGGTCTTTCTGGTCAGGCACTCTGGCTATGAATACATGAATGCCGGCATTCTGGAGTTCTTTGGCTGTCTTCACAGACGCTTCGATTCCAGGTTTGTCCCCGTCATAACATATAATAACCTTCTCCGAATACCGCTTCATAAGCTCCGCCTGCCCCGGGGTGAGCGACGTTCCCATGGTAGCAATGGAGGCGCCGATATCCGCCTGATAAGCAGCAATCACATCGGCATATCCTTCAAAAAGAACGATCCTGTTCTGTTTCCGGATATAACCGCGCGCCAAATCAAAATTATACAACAGTTTCCCTTTATGAAACACAGAAGTCTCGGGGCTGTTTAAATATTTAGGCTGGCCTTCCCCGAGGGTCCGGCCGGCAAAAGCTACCGTTTTTCCCAGATGATTCCGCAGCGGGAAAATGATTCTTCCGCGAAAACGGTCGAGGTACCCTCCACTGTCTGTTTCCGAAAGCAGACCGGCTTTCACCATTTCCTGAGGGTGATAACCCTTCTTCTCCAGAAAAGTGGCTACTACATCCGGCTTGTCAGGAGCGTATCCCAGATTGAAAGTATCAATGGTCTCCCTTGAATAACCTCTTTCCGTCAGATATTGAAGTGCTTCCTTACCTTCCGTAGTGTTCACCAGAAAATGATGGTAAAGTTTGGCCAGCCACTGATGGGCTTCCAGTATCCGCTGGGCCCCGTCATCTTCCCTTTCGGTCACCGTCTGACTCTTTTCGGGAAGGGCAATATTATTCCTGGCTGCCAGATGTTCGACAGCCTGGATAAACGTCCAGTTCTCTTTTTCCATCAGGAAGGAAAATACGTTTCCTCCCTTTCCACAACCGAAACAGTGAAAAATCTGTTTTTCCGGGGAGACAGAGAAAGAAGGCGTGCTCTCTCCGTGAAACGGACATAGTCCGAAATAGTTCCTCCCCTGTTTCTTCAGTTGTACATGTTCCCCGATTACATCTGTAATATCCGCGGTTTTCCGAACTTCTTCTACAGTTTCTTCCGGAATACGTCCGGCCATTTCTATCACCAGCACTCTATAATTTGATTACATGCCACGCTCATGCAGGATATCCGACAATCTTTCTTTGAACAGCATGCGGTCATGCCTGGTCAGAGCGGCAGGCCCCTTCCCATAGTTTCCGCGTCTTTTTTCCTTCATTCTTATATACTTGGAATGCATAATCGATTCCACCTCGAAGCTTTTAATCAGTTTACCTCTGGGGGTCAGAACGTAAACCCCTCTCTCAAGAAGCAGTGATGCCAGTGATAAATCCTGGGTCACCACTACATCACCAGGTTTTACATGATTAAGAATAAACAGATCCACCGCATCCTGCCCTTTTTCTACAAAAGTCCACTCCTCCCCGAGATCGGGGGAATAGTGGTCGTAGCTCGCTACAAACCGGACAGGTATGGTCTGTCTGTACGAAATTGATCGAATCTCTTCTTTTACGGGGCAGCTGTCAGCGTCTACCCATATAGTCAGTGTAAATTTCGTCATAATTTTAGTTTCTACAGAGCACTCTGAAATCCTTCTTTCTGATGAATGTTTTATTATTCTGAAAGCTCCATATTGGGCTACGACATTCTATTATAAAACAACTTTCTGGCCGGATGCCACTATTTGGCTTTCACGCTTGAAAAAGTCGCGCTGTCACAGCGCGACTTTTCTATTTTTCTCCATTGGTACGTAAAGTGTGAATAATTTTATTAGCCGTCTCTTCCACAGCCTTGTGGGAGACATCTATTACTTCACAGCCGATATCTTCGACAATTCCTTCAAAATAGGAAATTTCCTGTTTGATCCTTTCAAGATTGGCATAACTCGCCTCATCGCCCAGACCTAACGCTTTTAAGCGTTCTTTTCTTATATCATTCAATTTTTCGGGCGTTATCTTCAGGCCTATACATCTTCTTGGATCAACTTCGAAAAGTTCCTTCGGTGGTTTGACTTCCGGAACGATTGGAACGTTGGCAACTTTAAGCCGTTTATGCGCCAAATATTGGGAAAGAGGGGTTTTGGAAGTCCTGGAGACCCCGATAAGTACAATGTCGGCTTTCTTTATCCCTCGCGGATCCCTGCCGTCATCGTAGCGGACTGCAAATTCGATCGCTTCCACCCGCTTGAAATAATCTTCGTCAAGTTTGTGGACGAGTCCTGCTTCAAGCCTAGGTTCTCTACCGAAGTGTCTCTCCATAGAGTCTATCATAGGCCCCATTATGTCTACACATTCCAACTCTTCTTCTTCGGCCCGTTTAAGCAGATACTTTCTGAGTTCCGGCGATACCAGGGTGAACCCGATTAACGCTTCATGTTCCTTTGCCTGAATCAGCGTTTCATCGATGATCGATTCATCTTCGATATATGGTATTCTCTGTACGTCAAAGGGTCCATCATTAAACTGGCTCAAAGCCGCTTTCACTACGAGTTCCGCCGTTTCCCCGACGGAGTCTGACATAATATATACAAATGGTTTGACCATGCTGTCCCCTCCCAAAATGATTTACAGGTGCTCGTCTCTCCCGAGTTCGACCAGCGCTTTCGCTACATTCGTCTTCGTCAAACGGCCTACCACTTCAAGGCCGTCTTCCTTTTCCTCCACGACCGGCACTCCATCTATCTGTCTTTCAATTAATGTCTGGGCGGTATCGAGCAGTAAATCTTCTGCTGAACAGTAAGCAATATTCGGCATTCGGGTCATTATGATGTGTACGGGTACCGAAGTGAGATCCTGATTCCCTATGCTTGCCCGCAGTAAATCTTTCCTCGAGAGGATGCCTGTCAGTTTAGCATTTTCATTCGTGACGAAAATAGTACCTACATCCTCCAGAAACATATTAACAATAGCATCGTAAACCGATACATTCTCATCTACAACAATCGGGATCGATTGAAAATCTCCCACTTTGAATTTTTTCAGTTTCTCCGTAAGCAGTTCCGATCCGGTTTTACCCGTAAAGAAATAGCCTACTCTCGGCCGGGCATCAAGGTAGCCGGCCATTGTCAGTATCGCAAGATCAGGCCGCAACGTGGCTCTCGTGAGACTAAGCTGATCAGCTATGTTTTCACCGGTAATAGGGCCCTGTTCTTTTACGATTTCAATAATTCTTTCTTGTCGGTTGGACAGATCCATGATTTCACCACCCTCGTCCTAACTATGCCATACTATTATTTAATATTATATACATTTTTAAAAAGAAAGGAAAAGAAGGGAGGCGTCAATTCTGCTGTTTCCACTGGATAGCATTGAAGTCTGCAAAAACGTATAGAGTGTCCGCCACGTTCTTTAAAAGTGCCAGACGGTTCATTCTCACTCTTTCATCTTCCGCCATGACCATAATATTGTCGAAGAATGAGTGAATCGGCTCCGCCAGTTCGCTCAGAGTGCGAAGAGAAGCATTTATTTCTCTTTCCTCCAGTTGTTTAAAGAATGCTTCTTTCACTTCTTCATGTTTTTCATATAGCCTCAGTTCTTCTTCTTTTTCAAATAAAGCTTTATCCACTTCGGCACCTTCCGCTTTGTCGGCCATATTCAATGTTCTTCCGAACGCTTCCTGAACAGCGCGGAATCCATCTTCATGCCTTTTTCCGGAAAGCAGATGGGCTTTTTCTTTCGTGAGGGGGTAATTACCGCTCCCTTCCGCTAGCACCGCTTCCACGACATCGCTTTCTACATCTTCTTTTTTCAGCAGGTAGGCAGTTCTTGCATTGAAAAACTCATGGACGTTGGCTCGAAGTTCCGTTTCTGCTGCTGTTCCAACCGCCTTCTCCCCGTAATAGGACACCGTTCTGTCCAGAAGTTCCGTTATATTGATATCAAACCCGCGTTCCTCGATGATTTTAAGAACCCCGAGCGCCTGCCTCCTTAGACCATAAGGGTCCTGGGAACCGCTCGGAAGGTTTCCTACAGCTATCGCCCCGACGATTGTATCCAGTTTATCAGCCAGGCTTAACACGGCACCTGTAACTGTTTCAGGCACGGCGCCTCCCGCCTGTTTCGGAAGATACTGTTCACGGATAGCTACAGCCACATCATCATTTTCCCCGAAAATGCGCGCATATTTTTCACCCATGATTCCCTGTAAATCAGTGAACTCGTCGACCATTTGCGTAACGAGATCGAATTTGGATATACGGGCTGCCCTTTGCACATTTGCCCTGTCACTATCTGAGATAGCGAGTTTGTCGCTTATGATAAGAGCTATATCTTCATTTCTGCTCACTTTTTCAGCGAGAGTTCCCAGTTCTTCCTGATAAACGATTTTACCAAGCTTTTCAAGCCTTTGTTCAATCGATACCTTCAGGTCTTCTTCGTAAAAGAACTCGGCATCCGACAGTCTTGCCCGTAACACCTTTTCATTCCCCTTCGCTACATTATCGATGTGCTCTCCATTGCCGTTTCTCACACCTACAAAGTAAGGGAGAAGATCCTCTTCCCGGTGCACGGGAAAGTAACGCTGATGTTCTTTCATAGAAGTGATCAGTACTTCATCCGGTACCTTAAGAAAGGACTGGTCAAAACTCCCGCTGAACACCGTTGGGTACTCTACGAGGTCCGTGACTTCCCATAACAGTTCTTCGTCTTCGTGAATGTTCCAGTTTTTTTCCTGTTGCAGCTGCTCCAGTTGACGCTGAATATCCGCTTTCCGTTCGTTACGGTCCACTGCCACAAATTGTTCGTAAAGAGCGCTTACGTACCGGGAAGGGCGTTCTATTGTAACGGTTTTTCCTAAAAACCGGTGACCGCGCGTAGTTTTTCCTGCGGAAACCCCTTCGATTTCCAAAGGAATGATTGTTGACTCGAACAAAGCGACGAGCCAGCGGATCGGTCTTATGAATTTAAGGGAATGATTTCCCCAGCGCATATTTTTCGGAAAAGCGAGGGACAGGATCACGTTCTTATAGTCCTGCAGAATAGTTTCCGTCTCTTCGCCTTTAATATATTTATCTATGTGCGCATAAGACGTACCGTTAACCTCTTCAAAGTAGATATCCTCCGGGGTTTTTCCCTGACCTTTGGAAAAACCGATAGCTGCCTTCGACCACTCTCCATTTTCATTTACCGCAATTTTTTCAGCAGGACCTTTCGCCTTTTCCTCGGTATCCGGCTGCTTTTCAGGCAGCCCTTCTATATATACGGCCAGTCTTCTCGGAGTGGAATATACAGTTATCCCGGTGAATGGCAGTCTGTTCGCCTCCAGCCACTCTTTTGTTTTTTCTCTCAGTTGATTTTCGGCACTGCTGATGAATCGGGCAGGCAGCTCCTCAAGACCTATTTCGAATAGTGCCTCATTACTCATGAGTCGATTCCTCCTTTAACATTGGAAAACCTAGTTCTTCCCGTTTCTCTACATACGCCTTCGCTATCTTTCTCGCCAGGTTACGCACTCTTCCGATATAACCGGTCCGTTCAGTGACGGATATGACGCCTTTTGCATCCAGGAGGTTGAACGTATGGGAACATTTCAAAACGTAGTCATAGGCAGGGAAAACGAGATTTCTTTCCATAAGCTTCTCCGCTTCTTTTTCATACGTTGTAAACAGTTCAAACAGCATTTCTTCATCCGATTCTTCGAAAGTATAGACGGAATGTTCATACTCGGGCTGAGAAAAAATATCGCCTACGGTCACCCCGTTCGTCCATTCCAGCTCGAATACATTTTCCTTATCCTGAATATAGGAAGCCAGCCGTTCAATACCGTACGTAATTTCCGCAGAAACCGGTTTCGCTTCCAGACCGCCTATCTGCTGGAAATAAGTGAACTGAGTGATCTCCATGCCGTCAAGCCACACTTCCCAGCCAAGGCCGGCAGCACCGAGGGTCGGGTTTTCCCAGTTATCCTCCACAAAACGGATATCGTGCTGCAACGGGTCGATTCCGAGAGCTTCCAGGGACTCCAGATATATCTCCTGTATGTTGTCCGGAGACGGTTTCATTATGACCTGGAACTGATGGTGCTGGTAAAGTCTGTTCGGATTCTCTCCATACCTTCCGTCAGCCGGACGACGTGAAGGTTCCACATAAGCTACATTCCACGGTTCCGGTCCCAGACTCCTTAACAGCGTCATAGGGGACATCGTCCCGGCCCCTTTCTCCGTATCATAGGCCTGCATTAAAATGCATCCCTGGTCTGACCAGTGTTTCTGCAAAGTTAATATCATCGTTTGGATATCCATTCCACTACCTCCTGTATATTAAAGAAATTCTTATTACTCACCATCCTGCACGAAAAATCCCGCCCCTATGCCGTAAAGACATAGGGGCGGGATTTCCGCGGTTCCACCCTATTTGCCGATACGTCCTGACGTATCAGCCACTTTCCGATCATTGCTCCGGACTGCCTTCTTCGGAGGGAAATGGGCTGCCTTACACCTGTTACAGCCTCGCTGGGCATCTCCGCTTCCGAGTACTACTTCCCTTCTTCACAATGTATATGATATATGAAAGCATACATAATCTGAGCTCCACTTGTCAATAAAACTTATCCATTTGCTTCAAAAACTTCCGGGACTTCAGAAAGTACCCTCCGTATTGTTCGTAGTACCTGTCCAAAAGCTGACGAAGCTTTTCTTTATTTTCTTTCTTCATCGATATGTTTCCGAGTCTCTTCAGGTCCATTTCTGCGAGCAGAGGCAGCAGACTGCTGAACCTCTCCGACAAGTCATAACGATCAGGATCCACGTGTTTACATCTGTTGCAGAGATATCCTCCCTCCGCGACAGAAAAAGAAAAAGGACCTTCCGAATTTCCACAATTAATGCACCTGGAGAGAACCGGAGCAAATCCCGCTTTCCTGTAAATTTTCAATTCGAACATCATCGTGACAATTTCCGGATCCCGACCTTCATCGATGTAGGTAAGTGTTGTAAGAAGTTGTTCGAAAAGGAATGGGTCCGGCTCTTTTTCTTCCACCAGTTTATCAGCGAGTTCACAGGCAAAAGAAGCGTATCCCGCCTTTAATATATCTTCCCTCACTGATCGAAAAGAATCGACAGTTTCTCCCTGGGACATCGATCCCATGCCGCTCCCTATATATATAAGGTAGTTGCCGTAAATAAAGGGCTGGGTCACCGAACTCATTCTGCTGCTCGGTTTTTTCGCTCCCCGGGCCATTACAGTAATCTTTCCTTTTTCCCGTGTCCAAAGCGTGACAATTTTATGAGTTTCTCCGTAATCTCTTGTCCTGATAACCAGACCCTCGATTTTTTCCAACAAACTCTTTCACCTGTCCTCCCACTCATGATTCTTTCCCCGTCATTTCAAACCTGTCTCCCACGGAGTAAATATTTCACTTAAAATAGGCGGGGCGAGGAGTGTCTCTATTAATAGTCATCTTCTCTGTATCCGAAGTCATTCAGATCAATCGACCGGTTTCTCCAGTCTTTCTGAACTTTTACCCAAAGCTCAAGAAAAACTTTGCTGCCGAGGAGCGCTTCTATGTCTTTCCGGGCTCTTGTCCCTACTTCTTTCAGCATGCTTCCCTGCTTTCCGATGATTATACCCTTCTGTGACTTTCTTTCTACAACTATAATTGCCTGAATGTGAAGAGAACCATTCTCCTCTTCATCTATTCCCTCTATTTTTACCGCGATGGAGTGGGGGATTTCTTCTCTTGTCAGGTGCAGAACTTTCTCCCTTATGAATTCACTTATAACAAATCGCTCGGGATGGTCTGTAATCTGATCTTCCGGATAGTATTGCGGCCCTTCCTCAAGATGGCCTTTGATAACCGTGAGAAGATGGTCGACATTGTTTCCTTCCAGAGCAGAGATGGGAACGATTTCTGTGAACTCCATCAGCTCTCTGTACTGCTCAATAAGCGTAATCAGCTTATCAGGATGCACGCGGTCGATCTTGTTGATGATCAGATAGACGGGGCGGTCCACGTTCTTCAGACGGTCCACGATGAACTGGTCGCCACGCCCATAACCTTCCTCGGCGTTTATCATAAACAGAATAATATCCACTTCGTTCAACGTCTGCTCAGCAGTATTGACCATATAGTTCCCGAGCTTATGTTTCGGTTTATGGATGCCCGGGGTGTCAATGAACACTATTTGGCTGTCTTCATCGGTATATACACCCTGTATTCTGTTTCTTGTCGTCTGCGCCTTATCACTCATAATAGCAATCTTTTCACCGATCACCCGGTTCATGAATGTGGATTTCCCCACATTGGGCCTGCCCACAATGGCTGTGAAGCCGGACTTAAACGTATCTGACATATGTCATCCTCCATACTTATAAATTTGGCACGAAAATTACCAGAGCAATCATTACTGCAAAAATTGCCGCAATAAGAACTGCTCCGGCTGAAGCATCTTTAATCACTTTCACTTCCTGATGATAGGACGGATGAATGAAATCCATCACCCGTTCTATCACAGAATTGACGACCTCCAGGGACAGGACGAGCCCCATCGTCAAAAACAATACTGCCCATTCAATGGGTGAAATGGAAAGGAAGATTCCTGTTAAAAGTACGGCTACAGAGGCAAAACAGTGGATTCTCAAATTCCTCTCTGCCTTTACCACGGCAAGGATACCCGACAGGGCGAAGCGGAAACCTATCCGCTTATTTCCTTTACTTCCTTTCAAGTCCGAATTCATTCAATATGTCCTCTTGACGTTTGAACATTTTCTTTTCGTCCTCTTCCTTTTCATGATCATACCCGAGCAGATGCAGGAGGCTGTGAAGGGCAAGAAAAGAAAACTCCCTCTCTAAAGAATGGTCGTAATCTTCCGCCTGCTCATTTGCTTTATCAACGGAGATAACGATATCCCCGAGCATTCGCGGCATATCTTCATCGATGGCCTCAAGCTCATCTTCCCCTTCTTCAAGCATAGGAAACGAGAGAACATCTGTCGGCTGATCTATCTGCCGGTAATTTCTGTTCAGTTCCTGAATCTGCGAATTGTTGACAAAGGTAATGGAAAGTTCATTATCCCCTGCTACCCCCTCTTTCTCGGCAGCAAAAGATAACACCCGTTCAATCAGATCCACAAATGCTTCATCGATGGAATTCGTTTCATCATGAAAATCGATTTTCAACATCTTGACAGCCCCCTCTATTCTTTATCTTCATACGCTTCAATAATCCGCTGCACCAGCGGATGTCTAACAACGTCCGTTTCATCAAGATGGATGAAAGAGCTTCCTTTCACCTTCGACAGCTTCTGTTTCGCTTCGATAAGACCGGAATTCATCCCTTTCGGAAGGTCCACCTGGGTTATGTCCCCCGTAATAATCATTTTCGATCCGAAACCGAGCCTTGTCAAAAACATCTTCATCTGCTCCGGCGTAGTGTTCTGTGCTTCGTCAAGAAGAGCGAAAGCGTCATCAAGCGTCCGTCCTCTCATATAAGCAAGCGGTGCAATTTCAATCGTTCCCCTTTCAATCAGTCTTGCCGTGTGCTCAACACCGAACAAGTCATGTAAGGAGTCGTAAAGGGGACGAAGGTACGGATCGACCTTCTCTTTCAGATCTCCGGGCAGGAAACCGAGACTTTCTCCGGCTTCGACAGCAGGCCGGGTGAGTACAATTCTCTTGACGTCTCCATTCTTCAGCGCGTTGACAGCCATAACTACAGCAAGATATGTCTTTCCCGTCCCGGCAGGGCCTATACCGAAAGTCAGATCGTTCCTTTTAATGGCACTGATATAATCTCTTTGCCCCAGTGTTTTCACACGAATCGGTTTTCCTTTGGCGTTTCTCGTTATCTCATCTTCATACAATGCTTCGAACTGATTAATTTTACCTTTTTTAGCAAGCTCAATAGCATATACAATGTCTCTCTCCGTAACGCTGAGGCCTTTGCGTATGAGCGCCAGCAGGGAACCGATAACATCTTCTACGATGGCTACGTGTTCCGGAACACCGGAAACGTTCACTTTTTCTCCTCTGGAAACAATAGTTACACTTAACTGTTCTTCCATCTGTTTAAGGTTTCTGTCTTCCGTCCCGAACAGCGTGAGCGCTTCTTCGGGACTGTCCAGATGCACATCTATCGTTTGTAAGTCTTCCTGCATATTCAATCTCCTTGATTAATATATTTCGTTGCATAAAATTTTGATTTAATTTATATTTTAGAATTAATTTTACTTTACCACTGTCTGTATAGCGGTGCAAAACTTTTCCTCCAGTCCCTGTGCTCTTCGTAATAAGGAGGAGGCTATGTATGTTTATAGTTTTCACATACCTTTTCACAGCTCCTTCTAAACCACGAGCAAAACCCGGCCTGCATTCAGCAGACCGGGTCTCATGCTTCACCATCTTCTTAAAGGCCGATGGGGACGTTTTGCTCTTGGCGGACCCAGGATCTCACTCATTATGACACCGTCCTGAATTCGTCTTTTCGTCCAATTTTCCCTGAGGAACGGATGGACTTCCTGAGTCTCGTCTTCTTTTTTGTCTACAACGAGATCTCCGTGCTGCAATATTCCGTCATGTTTTCTCTCGGATGCTTTTTCAACGTGTACATTCTCTTCTTCAAAATCCTGATCCGCGTGTTCCTTCATCTCTTCATACTTCTCGTTGAGAGAAGGGGCGGGACTGTTCTGCCGTTCCGGTACGGAGGAAGGGCTGTTATCTTCCCGGTTTTCCTGAGAACGCTGGAAGAGAGAAAAAATCCCGTAAAGTACAGCTCCCACTATGAAAATGTTTGAAAAGATCACTGATATTAAATCTCCCACTGATCATCACCTCTTTCTTCAAAAGCTTGAAAATGAGGTCCAATTACTTGCCGTTGTCCTCGTCATCCGTTTCTCCGGTAGTACCTAACGTTTTTCTCATGTCGGTATCCGCATCAATGTTCTGGTAGTTCATATAATCCATAACTCCCATTTTTCCGGAACGCAACGCCTCTGCAAGAGCCTGTGGTACTTCCGCTTCCGCTTCGACCACTTTCGCCTGCATTTCCTGAACACGGGCGCGCATTTCCTGCTCCTGGGCGATAGCCATCGCTCTTCGTTCTTCCGCTTTCGCCTGAGCGATATTTTTATCAGCTTCTGCCTGGTCCGTCTGCAGAATGGCTCCGATGTTCTTACCGATGTCTATATCGGCAATATCAATCGAGAGAATCTCGAAAGCCGTACCTGCATCAAGCCCTTTTCCGAGAACGTTTTTGGAAATCGAATCCGGATTCTCAAGCACTTTATTGTGGTTCTCACTGGAACCGATAGTAGAAACGATACCTTCTCCGACACGTGCGATAATCGTGTCCTCCCCGGCACCCCCTACGAGCCGGTCGATATTAGCCCTGACCGTGATACGGGCTTTCGCTTTCACTTCAATACCGTCCATAGCCACACCGGCGATGAAAGGAGTCTCTATCACTTTAGGGTTAACACTCATCTGAACAGCTTCCAGTACATCCCGGCCGGCCAGGTCGATCGCTGCACATCGCTCGAAAGTCAGTTCTATGTTTGCACGGTGCGCGGCAATAAGCGCATTGACCACCCTGTCCACATTACCCCCGGCCAGGTAGTGGCTCTCGAGCTGGTTCGTATTAATATCAAGACCGGCTTTATGAGCTTTGATCAGAGGGTTGATGACTCTGGCGGGAGTTACCCGTCTTAATCTCATACCCACAAGACTGAATATACTGATCTTGACCCCTGCAGCCAGTGCGCTGATCCACAGCATCACGGGGATGAAAGTGAACAGTACAGCTAAAGCAATAATAATGATTCCAACGATGATTAATGGCATTAATTCCTGTAACGTCATGATTTTTCCTCCTTATTATCTCCAATTTCCCGTACTACAATTCTTGACCCTTCCACTTTCACGATTTTGATTCCTGTACCTGCCTGAATAAATGACCCTTCACTCACTACATCCAGCCTTTCGTCTCCGAAAACTCCAGACCCGGAAGGACGGAGAGGGGTCAGACTTTCGCCTGTCTCGCCTATCAGTTCCAGTCTGCTTCGGGACGAAACGTAGCCTTCCGAAGTATTTGTGGAATCGCTCAGAACAATTTTTTTAAAGAAGTTGTTCTGGAAACCGACAAATTTAAAGAGCAGAACTGACGCTACGATAGTAACGAGAACGGCTATTCCGATGCTGAAAGCCATGTGTCCGAGGTCCTGGCCGGACATGAGAAGCGAAGCCACAATAGCGACCGCTCCTCCAATCCCGGCAATTCCTCCCGGCAGGAAGATCTCTGCGATAATAAGCGCTATTCCCGCTACAAGCAGAATGATCGCTTCAAGTCCTGCAAGTCCGGCGATTACGTGCCCATAAAAGAAAAGGACAAGCGACATAATACCTATAGAACCGGGAATACCAAAGCCCGGAGTATATATTTCCGCTATAAGCCCTAAGCTTGCAAGCGATAACAATATAGGTACGACCGCAGGGTTTGTCAGGAATCTGGCAAGATTTTCGGAAAATGTAGGCTCAACCCTCACGGTATCGGAAGGCTCAAACCCGAGTTTCTTAACGACAGCGTCCATACTGGAAAGCGTTTCTGAAGAATACCCCACCTCTACTGCCTGTGCAGGGGTCAATGTAAGAAACTCTCCCTTCGGAGCTCCATACTCGGGTAAGTCTATACTTTTATCCGCCATGGCTTTTGCATACAAAGGGTCCCTACCGGTATTCTCTGCTGCCGCAGTCATAGCTGATATCCAGGCTGACTGGGCTTTTTTATCGGCTGCTGTTCCGTCCGAATTAATGACTCCGGAGGCCCCCATGGTCGACTGGGATTTCATATAGATCTCATCCATATTCAAAGCTATATAAGAGCCGGCAGAGTACGCACGACTAGTGACGTAGGCAGCGGTCGGGACGTCAGTATCGGTTAAATACTCCCCTATCTCGTTCGCTGCATCCACGCGTCCGCCCGGGGTATCGATTTCGAATATAAGTTGCTTCGCCCCCGCATCTTCCGCTTCAGTTATTGCTCTGTCGATAAACGAGGCCATACCTTTCTCCACCGTTTCTTCAACAGGAACTACATACACCTCGCCCGCCGCTTCCACGGAGACAGGAGCTAATAACATAAGCAGAAATGGAAAGAGCAATATGAAGCTTTTCCATTTCCTGATCACGCTCACCGTCATCCCCCCTTTCGTCTCACTTATATCTTATACGTATGTAGCTGTGAAAACGTTTCAGGGAATTTATGAAAAAAGACCTCTCGTTTCTGAGAGGCCTTTTCTTTGTTTATGATAATTGCTTCATAACTTCTTTATTGACCTGGGTGCCGTCCGCTTTTCCTTTTACTTTAGGCATAACGGCAGACATTACTTTACCCATGTCGCTTTTACCGGAAGCATCGACTTCATTAATGGTTTCGGAGACTACAGCCTCCAACTCTTCTTCCGTCAACTGCTTCGGCAGATAGTCGTTTAGAATGTTGATTTCTTCCCGAAGGTCACTTACAAGGTCATCCCGACCAGCTTGTTTAAATTCTTGGAGGGAATCTTTCCTTTGTTTTACCTCACGCGATAAAACCGTCAGTTCCTCTTCTTCCGTCAGATCATTCTTACCGAGTTTTATCGCTTCGTTCTGCATGGACGATCGCACCATACGGATAACGCCAAGTCTTTTTTTATCCCTGGCTTTCATAGCGACTTTCATGTCCTCTGTAAGACGTTCAGAAATAGTCATTTTATCTCTACACCCTCTTCACAGAACACTTACTTGCGCTTTCTTGCTGCCTCGGATTTTTTCTTACGACGAACGCTTGGCTTATCGTAATATTCACGCTTACGAGCCTCAGCCAGAGTACCGCTTTTAGATACGTCTTTCTTGAAACGACGAAGAGCATCCTCTAAAGATTCGTTTTTGCGTACGCGAGTGGTCTTAGACATATTACTTCCCTCCCTCCGAAACAAACAAAACTAGTTCAAGATATGGACAGACCCCATATCTTTGTCAATTATATTACACCAAATTCATCAGGTCAACAAGCACTCTGCTCTTAATAATCAGATGTGCCTTCTTTCCCCTGAATGATCGCAATTCCGGAACTCGCTCCAATTCTCGTAGCTCCGGCATCAATCATCTGTTTTGCATCTTCGTAATCTTTTACGCCGCCTGATGCTTTGACTCCCATGTCGTCGCCGACTGTCTCCCTCATAAGAGAAACGTCTTCCAGTGTGGCTCCTCCACCCGAAAAACCGGTAGAGGTCTTCACGTAATCAGCACCGGCCTGTTTAGCAAGTTCGCAAGCTGTGACTTTTTCTTCATTTTCAAGAAGAGCGGTTTCAATAATCACTTTTACAGTGGCTTTACCGGCTGCGGCTTCCACGACAGCCTCGATATCTTTTTGTACCGCTTCCGTGTTGCCGCTTTTCAGTTCCCCTACATTGATGACCATGTCCACCTCTTCGGCACCATGTTCAATCGCCGTTTTTGTTTCATATACTTTAACTTCTGTTGTAGATGCGCCAAGCGGGAAGCCGATAACCGTACAAACCATTACATCTGTATCTTTCAACTGTTCGTTGCAGTAAGAAACCCAGTATGGATTTACACAGACAGAAGCGAAATCATACTCTTTTGCTTCTTCGCATATCTGTTCGATTTTTTCCTTCGTTGTTTCGGGTTTAAGCTGTGTATGGTCAATCATCTTTGCCAGTGTGCTCATAATACATCTCCTTTTCAGCTTGTTCGTACATCTAATTCCATAGTAACTGTTTTCAAATCAAAAGAAAAGCGTTTTCTTATTCTTCCCATTCATACGACAGGGCAGAGAGGAAATATAAAGCAGCTGTTTCCATTCTTAAAATGCGACGGCCGAGCCGCACCGGTTGAAAAAATGCCCCGTTAAGCACGGAAACTTCTTCCGGAGTGAATCCGCCTTCCGGGCCTATAACCAGACAGACGCTCTCACCGGGGTCCACTTTTCTGATGTACTTGGACAACCGTGATTCCGTCTCTTCCCGGGCTTCGTTTTCATAAGCGAACAACAGATGCCCGAACCCCTCCGTCCACTCGATGACCTGCTTTAAGGATGCCACCGATTTAACTTCGGGGATCATCAATCTTTCCGATTGTTCAGCAGCTTCCTTGGCAATTTTATTCCATCTTTCCACTTTTTTCTGCTGCCTTTTTTCATCCCATTTTGCCACGGACCGCCCAGCCTGAAAAGGAATCATTTCCGTCATCCCCAGTTCCGTGCCTTTTTGCACGACCCACTCCACCTTGTCGGATTTTCCGATTGCCTGCACGATAGTCACTTTCTGGGGAAGTTCCGGATCGGTTTCGAGCGGATACTTCAGTACGCAGTATACTTCCTCATCTATCTCTGTTATTTCCGCCTCAAAGGCTTTCTTATCAGGGTGAACTACTGTCACTGTATCTCCAGGGGCCATTCTCATAACTTTCCGTATATGATGCACATCCGGACCGGTGATCTTCACTCTGTCTTCATACCAGTTGTCACGTCCTGCAAAGTACCTTTGCATCATCCGTCCTCCTGCAGCGGACGTCTTGCCGTATAGGAAACCCAGTCTTTCATGTTAGTCGTTTCCACGATTTCGAATCCGGCTTCCTCCAGGCTGTTACGTACGAGGTCTTTTTTTCCTTTTATAATTCCGGATGTTATAAAATAACCGCCCGGCTTCAGCAACGAGAAGGCGTCATTTGGAAACTTGACGATGATCTCCGCAAGTATATTGGCGACGATGACATCCGCCTCCTGTGTGACGCCTTCCAGAAGGTTGTTTTCTTTCGCTTTCACCCTGTCCTCTACACCGTTCAACTGTGCATTGTTTCTGGTACTCTGGACCGCTATCTCATCCAGATCAAACGCATGTACGTGATCGGCTCCCAGAAGCACGGCTCCTACACTGAGGATACCGGACCCTGCGCCGACATCAAGTACCACGTCCCCATCTCTAATATATTTCTCCAGCGCCTGCATACTGAGAGCCGTAGTGGGGTGTGTTCCGGTTCCGAATGCCATGCCGGGATCCATCTCAATTACAAGTTCTTCCGTTGTGTCCGCTTCATAATCTTCCCAGGTCGGTGCAATTGTGATTTTTTCGGATATTTTTACCGGTTTATAGTATTTTTTCCAGGAGTTTGCCCAGTCCTCTTCCTTTATTACCGCTACAGTAATTTCATTATATCCAATGTCAATGCCATAATCGGTAAGAGACGCCACTGAGGCCTCAATCTCTTTTATAACCTCCGGCGATGAAGAACTCTCGGGCAAATATGCTTTAACGATAACACCATCTTTCGGATAATTTGAAGGATCCAGATCATAGATTTCCCCGAATCTTGCGGCATATTTTTCAAGATCCGACGGGTCCTCGATCACTACTCCGCCTGCCCCGGATTCCTGCAGGAGGTTTGAAACCGGTTCTACCGCTTCATTTGTTGTATGTATACTAATTTCGGACCAATTCATTTCCTCCACCTGCTCTTTCCTCATTTATCTTCCAAAAATATAACAGAGAGTGTTTTATCACGGACCGTATTTGAAAGCGGTCTTTATCGACACTTCCCTTTGAACACGCCATAAAACAAAATACTCCATGTAAATGGAAGGAGGAGCTCCTCCTTCCTATCTTACATCGAGCATTATATTTACACAAAATTATTCACCTTTAAAAGCACGTTTCATTCTTTCGAAAAAGTTTCCATGCTGTTCTTCGGCTGTCTCATTCCCGCTGATTTCGTTGAATTCACGGAGCAGTTCTTTCTGTCTGTCCGTCAGGTTTTTAGGAGTAACCACTCTTATTTTAACATGCTGGTCACCGTGGCCGCGGCCATGAACGTTAGGGGAACCTTTCCCTTTCAAGCGGAAGGTTTTGCCTGTCTGCGTTCCTGCAGGAATCTTCAGCATAACTTTTCCGTGCAGGGTCGGCACTTCGATTTCGTCACCGAGCCCGGCCTGAGCAAATGTGAGTGGCACTTCACAGAAAATGTGATCGCCGTCACGTTCATAGAATTCGTGACGTTTGACCTGGATAACTACATACAGATCCCCGGCAGGACCGCCGTTGACACCTGCTTCTCCTTTTCCTGGAATCCGTACCTGCTGGCCTTCATCCACACCTGCAGGAATGTCCAGATGGATGGAATCTGTTTTGGTTACCCGGCCGTTTCCGCCACAGGTCGCACATTTTTCTTTAACGATTTTTCCGGATCCCTGGCAGTGATGACAAACGCGGCGATTAACGACTCTGCCGAACGGCGTATTCTGTTCCTGGTTAATCTGCCCTGCCCCCTGACAATGAGGGCACGTTTCCGGAGAAGTGCCAGGCTTGGCGCCTGAACCGTCACAAGTGTCACATTCTTCTTCCCGTGGAATCTCTACATCCGTACTCTTGCCGAAGATCGCTTCTTCGAATTCAAGAGTCATCGTATACTGCAGGTCATTACCTCTTCTCGGGGCGTTCGGGTCGCGTCTGCGTCCCCCACCGCCGAAGAACATATCGAAAATGTCACTGAAACCTCCGAAGTCTTCAGCTCCGCCGAATCCTCCCTGACCCATGCCAGGACCTTCATGGCCAAACTGATCATACTGAGATCTTTTCTGATCATCGCTCAGTGTTTCATAAGCTTCTTTTACTTCTTTAAACTTCTCCTGAGCCCCTTCTTCTTCGCTTACATCAGGGTGGTATTTTCTGGCGAGTTTGCGATAAGCTTTTTTAATATCCTGTTTTGAAGCATCCTGGGAAATCCCAAGGACCTCATAATAATCTCGTTTACTCAAATTCCATCACTCTCCCGAACTCTGTTACAAGCATAATTATAGAACGATATGTCCCTTCCTTCAACCGGCGTCCGAAAGAAAATCCGCCTTACAGGCGGATTACCTCTTCCAGTTTACCCTGCACTGACATGTTCATTCTGTTGAAAAAAGTCAAAGCCAAGAAAATCCTGACTTTGACTTTTTTGATCTTTCTTATTTATTTTCGTCTTTATTATCGTCTTCGTTCACTTCTTCATAATCAGCATCTACGACATCGTCCTGACCTTCTTCGCCTTCAGCCTGCTGTTGTTGCTGGGCGGCCTGCTCGTACATTTTCACGGACAGCGCCTGAACCTGCTCCTGAAGGTTGTCGCGCTTAGCTTTGATGTCTTCCAGATCTTCGCCTTCAAGTGCTGTCTGCAGCTCAGCTTTAGCATCTTCAGCTTTTTGTTTCTCTTCTTCACTTACCTGTTCGCCAAGATCTTTGATCGTCTTGTCTGTAGTGAAGATCAGCTGATCAGCTTCGTTACGAAGTTCGATTTCTTCGCGCTTCTGCTTGTCAGCCTCAGCGTTTTCTTCGGCTTCGTTAACCATACGCTCCACTTCTTCGTCGGAGAGACCGGAAGAGGACTTGATGGTAATGGATTGCTCTTTGTTCGTTCCGAGATCTTTGGCACGAACGTTTACAATACCGTTTGCATCAATATCGAAAGAAACTTCGATTTGTGGTACACCGCGCGGTGCCGGCGGGATATCAGTCAGCTGGAAACGACCTAGCGTATTGTTATCCTGAGCCATTTCACGTTCCCCTTGCAGGACGTGAATATCGACAGCTGTCTGATTGTCCGCTGCTGTAGAGAAAGTCTGGGAATGACTTGTAGGAATCGTAGTGTTTCTTTCGATAAGTTTCGTCGTTACGCCACCCATCGTTTCGATACCGAGAGAGAGCGGTGTTACGTCCAGAAGAACAACGTCCTTGACGTCTCCCTGAAGCACTCCACCCTGAATAGCGGCACCGAGAGCCACTACTTCATCCGGGTTTACGCCTTTGGAAGGTTCTTTTCCTACTACTTTTTGAATACCTTCCTGAACAGCAGGAATACGAGTGGAGCCACCTACGAGAAGAATACGGTCAATGTCGGATGCACTCATGTTCGCATCTTTAAGAGCCTGACGTGTAGGTTTCATCGTACGCTCCACGAGCTCGGAAGTAAGCTCTTCGAATTTCGCACGGGTAATTGTCATCTCCAGGTGAAGAGGACCTGCTTCGCCCGCTGTGATAAACGGAAGGGATACTTGCGTCTGTGCTACTCCGGACAGATCTTTCTTAGCTTTTTCAGCGGCATCTTTCAGGCGCTGTTTAGCCATTTTATCTTTGGAAAGATCGATTCCGTTTTCTTTTTTGAATTCTTTGACCATGTGGTCCATAAGAAGTTCGTCGAAATCGTCACCACCGAGACGGTTATCCCCTGCTGTGGACACAACTTCGAACGTACCGTCACCAATGTCCAGAATGGACACGTCAAACGTACCGCCACCAAGGTCATATACAAGGATTGTCTGATCCTGGTCTTCTTTGTCAATACCGTATGCAAGCGCCGCAGCTGTAGGCTCGTTAATGATACGTTCTACTTCAAGGCCTGCAATCTTACCGGCATCTTTTGTAGCCTGACGTTCGGAATCGTTGAAGTAAGCAGGTACTGTAATAACTGCCTTCTCCACTTTTTCACCGAGATAGTCTTCCGCATATTCTTTCAGATACTGAAGGATGATTGCTGAAATTTCCTGTGGTGTATATTCTTTTCCTTCGATTTCCACTTTGTAATCCGTGCCCATGTGACGTTTAATGGACTGGACAGTGTTCGGGTTAGTGATAGCCTGACGCTTCGCCACTTCCCCTACCTGACGTTCGCCATTTTTGAACGCTACTACAGATGGAGCAGTACGGTTCCCTTCCGGGTTAGGGATTACTTTCGATTCCCCGCCTTCCATCACTGCTACACAAGAGTTTGTGGTACCTAAATCAATTCCGATAATCTTACTCATAGTGACTTCCTCCTTCAATACATTAAACTTTTATTGGTTTACTTTTACCATAGCAGGGCGAATCACGCGGTCATTCAGTTTGTAACCGGTCTGAAGTACATCGACGACCACGTTTGATTCATAACCCTCTTCCTCCACCTGCATCATTGCCTGATGCACATGAGGGTCGAACGTTTCTCCCTGGGCACTTATTACTTCCACACCCTCTTTTTCAAGAGCGCTCCACAATTGGTTATATACCATTTTCATCCCGTCGACAAACCCTTGAGCGGATTCTTCTTTAACTTCTGTCTGTAAAGCACGCTCAAAGTTATCCAGGACAGGGATCAATTCTTCTGTGAGAGACTGGGATCTGTATTTACGATCCATCTCTTTTTCTTTCTGTGTACGCCGACGGAAGTTGTCGAAATCCGCCTGTACACGAAGCATTCTTTCCTGGATTTCGTCTCTTTCCTGCTCGACTTTCTCCAGTTCTGTCTGCTCTTCTGTGTATTCGGACACTATATCTTCAGGGTTTTCTTCTGTCCCATCCGATTCGTTCATAACAGTATTAGTGTCTTTTTCTTCTTCTGCCATGAAGGCCACCTCCCAGGGTTATTCTCACCGTTACTGAATATAACACATATAAACACCATCACAAAAGAAAGTGACAGCAACAAGCGGAACCTTCGTTTAATACCATTCCCTGAAGGTTTCCGTCATGTGTCTGGACAGTTCTTCCACTAACGTTACTACGCGGTTGTATTCCATACGGGTCGGCCCGAGCAGAGCCAGTGTCCCCACCTGCTGATTCCCGAGGTAGTAATTAGCGGTAATGATACTGCAGTGCTGAAGGGCAATGAAAGGATTTTCATGACCGATCATTGTCTGAATACCCTTATCGCTCGTTTTCAAAAGGCTGGCAATATCCTTTTCCTCTTCAATCATGGACATAATAGACCTTATCCTGTCTATGTCCTTGAATTCGGGCTGCATCAGAATATTGGTCTTTCCCCCTACGTAGAGCTTGGCGGAGTTATCATTGGCCAAAGCTGCACGAAGGTACATGAAAGCATCATTGAAGTGTTCGGCATGCTCTTTCAAAAGAGAAAAAATTTCTCTGTTCAATCTCTCGGGCACTTCAATCAAAGCCACGCCTTTCAAACGCTCGTTAAGGATATTGACCATTTTCTCAAGATCAGTCGCTTTAATCTCCACCGGTGTTGAAAACACGCGGTGTTCCACATGACCCGTGTTGGTAACGAGCACTGCTACAGCTTTTTCATGAGACAGGGGAGTAATCTGGATTTGTTTAAGTCTGGTTTCGAAAACTTCCGGCCCGAGAATGATAGAGGTGTAATTGGTAAGGTCAGAAAGTATTCCTGCAGACTTTTCCACCACCTGTTCAAACTCCAGCGTTTTCTTCCCGAAAGATTCCCGAATGAGGTTTTTCTCCCTGGAACTCAGTGTGGAGGGAGAAAGCAGATGATCCACATAAAATCGATACCCTTTCTCAGATGGAGCTCTTCCTGAAGAGGAGTGAAGCTTTTCCAGAAAACCCATTTCCTCGAGATCCGCCATCTCATTACGAATAGTCGCCGGACTGTAGTCCACGGTTTCTTTCTTGGAAATGTACCGTGAACCCACCGGTTGGGCAGTAAGAATAAAATCATCAACGATTACTTTTAGTATTTGCAACTGACGATTTGTTAGCATCGATGATCACCTCTGTTAGCACTCATTGGTTCCGAGTGCTAAATCTATAATTAAGTTATCAAAAGGTCAGAAAGATGTCAACGAATAAACCGGAAAAATTCTCAGTCGATTAAAAAAGATGCAAAGACGTCATTGCCGAACAGTTTCCCCTGTTCCGTCAGCTTTATATATCCGCTGTCCTCTTCTAAAAGGCCCCGTCCGATCAATGTATCTACGGCTCCTCCGAAAACTTCGTCAGGGTCCCTGTCGTACTTCTCTTCAAACCGTGCCCGGGAAACACCTTCCATCTTCCTCAGCCCGAGAAACATTTCTTCTTCCATCATTTCTTTCAATCCTACCGGTTCTTCATGCAGTACCGGCTTTCCGTCTTCAAATACTTTCTTCAAATAGGCAGGGAGCGGCCTGATGTTTATGGTCCGTTTTCCAGGCAGGTATCCGTGTGCGCCTGCACCGATCCCATAATAACAAGCGTTGTCCCAATAAGTCAGGTTGTGCTCGCTCTCATAACCCGGACGGGAAAAATTGCTTATTTCGTAATGGTAAATGCCTTCTTCCCGGAGTCTTCTCTGCAGGAGATGGTACATTTCCACTTCATCTTCTTCCGGGGGTTTTGAAAGTTCACCTTTTTTGTAACGCTGATGGAACACCGTTTTCGGTTCTATTTGTAACGAATAAGAGGAATAGTGAGGCAGGTTCAGTTCAAGTGCCTTGTCCACAGATTCCTCAAAGAGCTCGACGGACTGGTTCGGAAGACCATACATCAGATCGATGCTGATATTGTCTATCCCTGCCTTACGCAACCTTTCAATATTAAGATATACATCTTCTTCTTTATGGACCCTGCCCAGTTCCTCCAGAAGTGTATTATCAAAAGTCTGAACTCCGAGAGAGATCCGGTTTACTCCGTATTTCGCAAGCAGATCGGCTTTCTCCTGATCAAGATCACCCGGGTTCGCTTCAAAAGTATATTCTTCACATTTATCTATATCAAAATGGCCATCGATCATTTTAAGCAATTTTTCCAGCTGGACGGCTGTCAGAACCGTAGGTGTACCGCCTCCTACATAAATCGTCTTCATCACTTGTTTCGCATCCGGGACATACCCGTCCATTTCGATTTCCAGCGCTTCCAAATACTGATCTGCAGCTTTCTCGTCGTAAAAGAATTTAACAAAATCACAATAGTGACAAATCTGCTGACAAAACGGAATGTGGATGTAAGCTGAAGAAATTTTCATATTTATTCCTCCCCACTAAAGAAAACCGCAAGCATTTCCCTGCGGTTTTCCGTTAATCAATCATCATTAATTTCAAGCACGGACATAAAAGCTTCCTGAGGGACTTCTACAGACCCTACCATCTTCATACGTTTTTTACCTTCCTTCTGTTTCTCAAGGAGCTTACGTTTTCTGGAAACATCCCCGCCGTAACACTTGGAAAGTACGTTTTTCTTCATGGCTTTGATAGTGGACCTGGCAACGATCTTATTACCGATAGCTGCCTGAACAGGAACTTCAAACTGCTGTCTCGGTATGAGATCTTTCAGCTTCTCCGTAATCTGCTTGCCGCGCTCGAAAGCGAAATCTTTATGGACAATGAACGAAAGAGCGTCAATCGTATCACCGTTCAGAAGAATTTCCATTTTCACGAGATCGGACGTACGGTTACCTATGAACTCATAATCGAAAGAAGCATATCCTCGAGTCTGTGATTTCAGCGTATCGAAAAAGTCATAAACGATTTCGGATAATGGGATATCATAGATGATGTTCACGCGATTGTCATCAAGGTATTTCATGTCCACAAAATTACCGCGTTTTCTCTGGCAAAGTTCCATAACAGGGCCGACATACTCATTCGGCACCATTACGGTCGCCTTCACATAAGGTTCCTGAACTTCTTCAAGTTTCTGGTTGTCAGGCATCATGGAAGGATTATCTACCTGTTTTTCTGTGCCATCCGTCAGGATAACGTTGTAAATAACGCTTGGAGCCGTAGTTATCAGGTCGATACTGAATTCCCGTTCAATCCGTTCCTGAATGATTTCCATATGCAACATACCGAGAAACCCTGTACGGAAACCGAAACCGAGAGCCTGCGACGTTTCGGCTTCGAACTGTAGGGAGGAATCATTTAGTTGAAGTCGCTCCAAAGCATCTCTCAGGTCGTTATAGTTGTTGGAATCAACCGGAAACATTCCGCAATAGACCATAGGGTTCATACGTTTATATCCCGGCAATGGTTCAGCAGCAGGATTTTTGACAAGGGTGATGGTGTCCCCGACCTGGGAATCACCGATATTTTTGATGGAAGCTGTAAGGTAACCGACATCACCCACTATCAATTCTTTGACCGGCGTAGGCTCAGGGCGGAAGACACCGATTTCCGTTACTTCAAATTCCTTCCCTTTTGCCATCATCCGGATTTTGTCACCTACGCGGATGGAACCTTCCCGTATACATGTATAAGCAATGACTCCTTTGTAAGAGTCATACAGAGAGTCGAAGATCAGCCCTTTTGAAGGGTTCTCTTTTGCTCCGGCGGGAGCCGGGATATCTGTTACTATCCGTTCTAGTATTTCATCGATGCCAACTCCATCTTTGGCGGAAGCGAGAATGGCTTCCGAAGCATCGATACCGATAACGTCTTCGATTTCCTGTTTTATTCTGTCCGGATCAGCGCCTGGAAGGTCAATCTTGTTGATGACAGGAATAATCTCCAGTTCGTTCTCAAGAGCGAGGTACACGTTTGCGAGCGTCTGGGCTTCAATTCCCTGTACAGCATCAACGACTAAAATCGCTCCTTCACAGGCAGCCAGGCTCCGGGACACCTCGTATGTAAAATCCACGTGACCCGGTGTATCTATAAGGTGAAATAAATAATCTTCCTCCGCTGCAGAGGTGTAATTCAACTGAACTGCGTTCAGCTTGATGGTTATACCTCTCTCACGTTCAAGATCCATTCCGTCAAGAAACTGCTCTTTCATTTCTCTCTGGGTCAACGCCTTCGTTTTTTCCAATATACGGTCGGCGAGCGTAGACTTTCCGTGGTCAATGTGGGCGATAATTGAAAAATTACGCACATTCCCCTTTTTAATTTGCGTTGTCACATATATCACTCCTAGTAAAATCGCGCATACAACTAGGTTGATTATAGCAACTGAACAGGAATTATTCAATTACATCCCTTCATCTGTATCAACCTTTTCAGCTGCGTTCCCTGCGGGGTGTCGATACAAAGCGGAGCTCACCCTTCCCGCGCGCCCCTCCCTTTACCGTCATTTTTAAAGATTGAGGAACGAATATCATTGAAATAACAGCTCTGCTTTGATACAATATCCCTTGTTCGAATGCAATTATGCTACTGTTTTTACCTAGGAGGTGAAAGAATGGCTAACCTTAAACAATCCAAAAAACGCGTAATCGTTAACGAAGAAGCTCGTCAACTGAACGCAGCTTTCAAATCAGATATGCGTACTGCGATTAAACGCGTAGAAAAACTGGCGCAAAGCAATGACCAAAACGCAGAAGAAGCTCTTGACGGGGCAATTAAGAAGATTGATAAAGCCGTTAAACGTGGAGCAATTCATGAAAATAACGGTAACCGTAAAAAATCCCGCTTGACGAAGCTTGTTCAGAACGCGTAATAGGTTTTCTTTTATGACCAACAAACGATCCGTGAGCGGGTCGTTTTTTCATCCCGTGAATAAATGAACATAACAAAGGCGCACCTCCTCGTTACGGAGTAAGTGCGCCTTTGTTATGTTCGGCTATAATATCGTAAAGCATCATCTCAAACGCCAGTTCCTTCTCCATCTGCCCGGTTTTCATATACTCATCTGTCCTTGCGAGGGTAAGAAGAATGTGGTCCAGTTTTTCCTGAGTGAAGTTCTTTTCCCTCTGACCTGCCAGCTTCAAAACGTAGGGGTGAGCTTTAATGTAACTTTTCATATGGTTTTCCGTGTACCCTTTCTGCTTCAGAATCTTCACCTGGGCGATCATTCTGAACTGGGAGGCCAGCAGAGCGACGAGAGCAATGGGTTCTTCATTCATCCTCAGCAGTTCTTTATAAATGGATACGGCTTTGCCTAAATCTTTATTAATAACAGCATCCACGAGCTTCAGGCCGGAAGTGTCAAGAGAAGATGATAGAAGCTCCTCGGCAATATCCGTGGAAATGTAGTTATTGTCTGCATAAAGGCCGAGTTTTTCAAGCTCACTTCTCATAACCATAAGGTTGGTGCCGGCAGATTGTATAACCAGTTCTTTCACCCCGGACGCCAGGTCAAGATTCAGTTCCACAGCTAATTTGTCCACCCACTCTTCCATATTCCATTCCTTGATGGCCGAAAAGGATTTCACTTCCGCTTTTTTCTTCAGTTCTTTCATCACTTTTTTCCGTTCGTCCACTTTTTCATAGGGAGCAATAAGCACGAGAGTTGTGTAAGGTGCAGGATCGTTTATGTACGTCAGCAACCGGTTTATATCATGCTCCACTTCCGACTTTGGAGGCTTGGCAAGTAAAAATACGGGGTTTTCTGCGACGATAAGTTTACGATCTCCGAGAAAAGGCAGAGTTTCAGCGTCCGCCACTACCTCTTCTACAGGAGTATCTTCAAGATTAAACGTACTGTAATTGAATTCTCTTTCCTCTTTTGTCGTTTCTGCTCTTACAATCTTTTCTTTTTCCTGCTCGATCAGGTATCTTTCTTCTCCGTATAACACGTAGATTTTCCCCATTGTATAACCTCGCTCACATTTAAACGTACTGACTTCCTGTCAGTTTCATCACTATCATTTTAAAAAGGAATCCTTCTCCTGTCAAAAACCCTCCGGAAGGCGGCGGGACCATTTTATACAAAGAAGTTTACATATACAATGGTAGTCCCTTACAATGATAATATATTTTCATCTGGATTTTTTTCTATAATTCTTTTATACTTAATGAAGATATAGGAGGGTGAGTCATGAACCAATTTGAAAAAGAAATTCAAACAAAAACAAATGACGTCATCGATTCGGGACTCGGATTTGTTTTTTCATTCGTTTTCTTCTTTATCATTTTCTTTATCGGAACGGCTTTTTCCGTATTAGGATCATAGTCGTGCAAAGACTGCTTCGGCAGTCTTTTTTTTATGGAGAAAGAAAGCCCGTAACCGTCGCAATGTTGCTATCCGTAAAAGTGACAGTTACAGCACCATGCCTGTCCGTTCTCCACACTTCGACTTCCGCCTTTTCCAGTGTACGAAGCACTTCGGGATGAGGATGACCATATCTGTTGTTACGCCCGGCCGAGATAATTCCGATACCGGGTTCAAAAGTATCGAGGAATAGTTCCGAGGTAGAAGTTTTACTGCCGTGGTGAGCCACTTTCAGAATCGCGACTGGAAGCGGTCCATGAGCCTCCTGCACCGTTTTCTCCACCCCTGCCGAAATGTCTCCCGTAAATAGCCATCCTTTTCCGCCGAGGGCAGTATGAAGAACCAGTGAATTATCATTTTTATCCAGGTGATCCTTTCCTGGGGACAGTACACGGAATTCGTACCCCTCTATTCCGTAAGTATCTCCGGCGGAGAGTTCCGTCTTTTTGAATTTGTAGTCCCCCTCATCATAAGGGGAGACGAAAAGACGGCCGACATCGATATCTTCAAGCAAACCGGCGAAACTGCCGTTGTGATCACTATCATTATGAGTGATGAACACTGCATCCACTTTCCTTATCCCACGGGAGTTGAGAAAAGGCACAAGAATATTTTCCGCTATTTTATCCCGATTCTCCTGGAAGTGAGGGGGACCCGCCGCATCCACTATAATTACACCTCTTCTGTGAGGAAGTTCAATAACTGCACTGTCCCCCTGACCGACATCCAGAAAAGTCACTTTCCCTTCCTCATTAATGTAAGGGAGAGAACTGTGAACAATAAGAACCAGAGACAGTAGTGCCCCGTAACAGAACGCTGCCCGGTTTTCTCCTTTCACAATATGATCCATCATTACATAAAAGCATAAATAGTACGGAAGAAACCAGGAGAGAGGGAACTCCCCTGTCACCCACTGTACGTTCATTCCTTCTCCCAGGTAAAGAACTGTATCAATAAATATGACGTGTATTCCGCCCAGTATTTCCGTGAACGCTTCATATACGAATTCCGGAAGGCTGAAGAATGCCAGAAACAAAAGGAAAATGGAAGGAATAAAAAAGAGGGTGAAATAAGGAACGAGCAGTAAATTGATCAGGGAAGATAAAGGGGAAAATTCATAAAAGTAGTAAAGCTGGAGAGGCAGGAGCGCTAACTGGGATATCAGCGCGACCCGTAAGGAAAGAACCCACGCCCGCGTGTCCCGTCCAAGAAAATCGGCGGAGAGAAGCAGACTGAATGTTACAGCGAACGAAAACTGAAACCCTGCGTTGTAAAGCAGTGAAGGATTGATGAAAAGGAGTATAAAAGCGGCTGCCGACAATATATCAGTCATGGAAGGCTTCAATTTCAAATACCACATTATCGCCATAAAACATGCCATCAGGGAAGCACGGAGTACGGAAGGCTGTGAGCCTGCCACGAAAGCAAAAATCGGGAGCACCGACAGAATCAGTATTTTCACCTGTGATAACGTCATAACCCCGCTTCGGTAGAAAAGAACGTATATCAGGCCACACAATAACCCCACGTGTAAACCGGATATAGCAAGGATATGAGAAGCACCCCATTCACGGAACGCCTGGAGAGTCTCTTCCCTGATTTCTGTCTGTTCCCCGAAAACGAGAGCTTTCATCCAGGGCCACAGGATGGTTGAAGTCTTCCCTGCCAGCTCGTCCATAACCATTTCTCTTCGTTCATAAAACTCACCGAGCAGACTCGATCCGTCACACGTAATTTCAGCAGTATGTTCGACCTCTACCTGCCCCCCGTAGCCGCGCTTTTGCATAAAACCGGAGTAATCGAATTCACCGGGATTGGACGCTGCAGGGAACGATTCGATTTCTCCCTGCACCCTGCATTCAGCACCTGCTTTGAATTCATCAAAGAAAAAGGAGCTACCCTCTCCGACAAAGTGAGTAATGTCCAGAATCACCCCTTCGTCTGTCTTCAGTGAAAAAGATTCTGCACTCCCGTTATATTTGGGAGGAGAAAGGATTTTTCCCGTGTAGGGACTTCCTGTATCTTCAATCGGCTCGGCAGATAAACTGTATACGAGTACACCGGAAAAGAAAGCTGCGAGCATCACCGGGAACAAAATTCCGGACCGTATAAAGAAGAGCATCCATACCAGAAAAAATGGGAGGATCACCCACGATGTTGAAAACTGGATCAACGAGGCACCGAGCAAAAAACAGAGAAGGGGAAAATGCCATTTCCCCTTCACAGATTGGAACTTATCCGTTCATTCGTAAGGTTATCAACTTTCCTGCGGAACTCTTCGTACTCTGGATCATCTTTTTCCTTCAGCCGTTCCAGCATTTCATCCATAAGCCGGGTCTCTTCCTCAGAATCTCTTATGGCTACTGTCGACGGTACTTCTTCTGTATGTACGCCTGCGTGCTGAAGCAGTTCTACGGCATAAGGGTGGTTTTTATAATCCCCCCCATAATACACCGCTCTGATGCCCGCCTGGATGATAGCTTTTGTACAATGCACACATGGGAAATGACTTACATATATCTCTGCACCTTCTGTGGCTACTCCGAATTTGGAACACTGAAGCAGTGCGTTCATTTCTGCATGGATCGTTCTGATGCAGTGACCGTCCACAACGTAGCACCCTTCATCTGTACAATGAACACCTCCGGTGACACTTCCGTTATAACCTCCGGCGATCATTCTCTTTTCTCTTACTATCACTGCACCGACGGAAAGGCGTTCACACGTACTTCTCGACTTGAGTAAATGAGCCTGGGCCATGAAATATTGGTCCCATGCAATTCTAGCCATTGCTCTCACATCCTTTTTGAAAAAAGTTTAAATACTTCCACCTGATCCGTCAAATCTTTTCAGGGGATCAAAATATATTCCTCCATATTTTCAAGAGTTTTCTCACCTATCCCCCTGACTTCCAAAAGTTCTTCAGTCTTCCTGAACATTCCATTTTCTTCTCTGTAGGCTACAATCGCTTCTGCCTTAGAAGGTCCTATACCATTGATGGTCGTTATTTCATCCACTGTGGCGTAATTAATTTTCACTTTGTCGCCTTGCTCCGAAACGGCCAAGCCAGCGCCGCCCTCCGTCCCGGTAACAACTGTTACAAGAATAACCATTTCGTCCTCAAGTTTCTGAGCGAGATTTACGCTCGCCTCGTCCGCCTGATCGGTAAATCCTCCGGCCATCTCCACAGCGTCATACACCCTCATACCGGGCCTCCCTTCATAGATGCCCGGGGCGTTGACTTCCCCTTTAACATCGACGATCAGATCACCTTCCGCAGCTTCTGTTTCATCATCGCCCGCCGGCTCCGCCTCTGTAATTAAAGGGTTTTCTTTCTGCTCTAGTACTTCCTCTCTGCTGCCGGTCGTAAAATTGAACAATAGGCTGATAACGATAATAAGTACGATACCCGCCGGCCAATATCTTTTTATGAAAGTCATATTCGATCCTCCATATACGGGAGGAGAAAGTGGACTTCGGAAACGAAAAGGAAGAGGATAAACAGGGGTAATTGATTATGATGTGTTATCTGAGGGGGATGGTGTCAGTAAGTAAATATTCGACATTTATTCTCATATTCCTCTTTTACCTCCCTTCAAATTTTACACGCCTATGAAAAAAAGATGTGAAGTTATCACACCTTTTTACATACAAAAAATATTCGATCACCGTCTTCTGCTTCATCCAGGGAAAAGTCGCTGTAAACACCCGGAATTTCAAAGCCGGCATCCGATAGCGCTTTACGAATATAGTCCGGTTGGTATATGCGCTGATGATGCACTTCATCAAAACGACGGTAGACCCCCTCATGTTCTATGAAAAATGTAAGGTCATGGGTCATCACGTCGTTCTCTTCATCACAAAACCATATATAACTGAGGTCATCATAAACTTCTGCAAAGGTCTGACCCGACATATGTTTATGCGCATGAGAAGGCGAGTGGATATCGAAGATGAACACTCCTCCTTCTTCGAGTGCCTCATAAGCATTTAGAAACATCGATTCGATCCCTCTCTCTTCTGTGATGTAATTGACTACATCACAGAAGCTAATGACGGCCCCGTATCCCCGCAGCCCTTCAAGGTTTGCAATATCCTGCTGCACCCAACGGATGGAGGAGTTGCGTTTAGAAGAAGCTATCGCAAGCATCTCTTCCGACATGTCGACGCCAGTCATCTTAAAACCTTCCTCTTCCAGCCGATGAGTGATTTCACCAGTACCGCATCCGAGTTCAAGTACATATTCAGCGCGGACCTCTTCTTTTGATAAAATGTTCAGAAAAAATGCTTTCCACTCATCATATGGAGCATCCTCCATCAGCCGGTCGTAAACGACGGCTAACTGCCCATAACTCATGAACTCGCTATTCCTTCAAGTGACATTGTTTCGGCATCTCCCCATAGTTTTTCGAGATTGTAATGGTCGCGTTCGTCTTTGTGGAAGATGTGGCATACAACATCTTCAAGGTCTACAAGAATCCATCTTCCTGTCTTTTCCCCTTCTACGCGCTTTACTTCAATCCCATTTTTATCCGCCTGATCTTTCACTTCCTTGGCAATAGCCTGCACCTGTCTTTCATTGGAACCGTCGCAGATCAGGAAATAATCAGTGATCAGAGAAATCCCTTCCATATTCAGAGCAACTATATCGTTGGCCCTTTTATCGTCGCAGGCCTGAGCCGCTATTTTCACAAGTTCTTTACTATCCATAATGTTCCTCCTGTTTTCGTTGTAGTTCGTTATAAGCATGAAACGTATCCGGGTAGACGGTCTGCTTCTTCTTCATCAGAAAACCGATCGTATTCGTAAGGGCAGCGAGACAGGCCCGGTCCAGGCTCTCCTCGGCGATCTCCCTTACATCCTCCACTCCCGGAAAAGCACGTGCAGGTTCTATATAGTCGGCCAGGAAAATAATTTTATCATACAGGGACATATGAGCTTTCCCTGTCGTATGAGAAGCGATGGCCGTACGTACCTCCGGCTGCAAAGGGCCCCATTCCTTCTCAAGCATTTTCACAGCTACCGGTCCGTGCCAGAGAACCGGAGAATAATCCAGAAGATCTTTAGGCAGCCCCACACTTCCGGAAATCCAGCGGGCCATTTCCTCTTTCGGCCTGAACTTGGCATAATCGTGAAGCATACCCGCTTCCTCAATTTTATCACTGTCTCCGCCGAACCTGCCACTCAGCTGATGCGCAGTATCCGTCACCCGTATGGTGTGTCGGAACCGTTCTTCTGTTAAATGGGGGCGGACAAACTCTTTCAGCACTTCTCTATTCGTGTTCATACAGACCCTTCCTTTTGATATAAAAGTAAACCGGCTCAGGTACCATATAGCGGATGGTCAAATTTCTCTCCATCCTTTCCCTTATTTCACTGGAAGATATAGACAGAGGAGGAATTTCCACCTTCGATACAGGATAATCAGTTCCGAATGAGTAACCGGGACGGTTCACTCCGACAAACGAAACCTCCTCCATAAGTTCTTCAATATGGTACCAGCTCCCGAGAGACTCGACCATGTCTCCGCCTATGATGAAAAAAAACTTTTTATCCGGATACCGTTCTTTCAACTCACGTACCGTTTTCAAAGTGTAGGATTTATCCCCCCTCAGGAGTTCCAGATCACAGACTTTGAACTTGTCATTTTGGCTGATGCTCTCCCTGACCATCTCCATACGATCCCTGCCGCTGACGGAAGCTTTCTCTTTGTGGGGAGGGAGGTGAGAGGGGATAAACCATATCTCCTCCAGCTTCCAAGCTTCCCGAACAGCCTCTGCAAGAATCATGTGGCCGATGTGAAGAGGATCGAACGTACCTCCAAACAAACCTATTTTCTCCATTTAAGTACGCTCCTTCTAAGGAAGCTCGATTTCTTTATTTTCTTCCGATTCTCTGTAGAGTATGATCGTTCCCCCGATCACTTGTACAATTTCAGCATCTGTATCCTGCGCTATTTCTTCTGCAGCAACAGATGGTTCTTCCATCGAGTTCTGAAGTATACTGACTTTAATCAGTTCTCTTTTCTCCAGTGCTTCATCTATCTGAACGACCAGGTTACTGTTCAGACCGCCTTTTCCAATTTGGAATATAGGCTGTATATTATGGGATAATTTCCTTAAGTGTTTCTTTTGTTTACTTGTGAGCATGATATCATCCTTCCAGTTTCGATTCCATTTCTGTTATTAAAGAAGCGGGCAGCACTTCTTCGTTCGTCCAAAGGGCAAATGAGTAAGCAGCCTGATAAAGAAGCATCAGATGCCCGTAATGAACTCTCGCTCCTTTTCTTTTTGCTTCCAGCAAAAATCGGGTCTCAAGCGGCCTGTACACTATATCACTGAACAAAGCATTCTCTTTCACTTTCTTTACGTCAATCGGAATTTCTTCCGCCTTCGGTGCCATTCCCACTGAAGTGGTCTGGATCACCCAATCGTATTCATCCAGAGCAAGAGCAGCTTCGTTCAGTGTTAAAAAACGGCCCCGAACAGCTTCCGGGAGATCCGAAAGCAGCTCTTCGGCCCTGGAGGGAGTGCGATTCGTAACATCGATTTTAAGCGATAAACCACTTAAAGAAAAAGCGATTCCCCGGGCGGCACCTCCACTTCCAATGATGAGCACCCTTTCGGCAGAGGAAATAATGTCAGGGTATACAGCACGGACTGATTCGAGATAGCCGTCGCCGTCAGTGTTGTAACCCCTCCATTTTCCATTTTGCACCACCACTGTATTGACGGCTCCCAAACGAGAAGCCCGGTCATCAATGCTGTCCAGAAACGGAATGATTTCCCTTTTGAAAGGAACTGTTACATTAAAGCCGTTCATTTCCCTGTCTTTCAACGTGCTGATTTCTTCGGGGAAATTCTCCGGCTTAATCTCCATTAACTGATATTCACCCTTCAGTTCTGTCTGCTCCAGGAAATTGCTGTGAAGCCACGGAGATAAAGAGTGTCCGAGCGGTGATCCGATCAATCCTAATTGTAACATGTAAGACCTCCCTCTTTTTAAATTAGTGATTCGCGGAGGGAAATTTTCACTCCCTCAGGTGCATGGATGTGGACAGTGACTTCTCCCTCGGGAATCATGATCCAGCCGAGCCCGGATATGACTACATCGTGTTTTCCTTCAGGAATTCTGAAAGTCTGCCGCTTCCACTGAGGCAGTTTTGATAATGAGTTCTCATCCGGAGGCACGAGCATTTCCCCGATCCTGTTTTCGGTGATATGTCCGGCTTTTTCCATTTTCGTACGATGAATCGGTATACGGTTAGAAAGATAGCATACAAAGGAAGAGTGCTCCCCTTTAACGAAATCCATACGTGCCAGGCCACCGAAAAAGAGAGTCTGTTCCTCGTTCAGCTGATAGATTTTCGCTTTAATTTCTTTTTGGGGAGTGATGAGTTTGAGATCCTCATCCGAAACGTAATGTGCCAGCTGATGACGTTGAATTACACCAGGTGTGTCATATAGAGAGCTGTAATCATCCAGCGGGATGTCGATGAATCCCAGTGTAGTTCCCGGAAAGTAAGATGTAGTAATGGCATCCTTGATTCCTGTCGACCGGTTGATGAGCTCATTGATAAGCGTGGACTTCCCGACGTTCGTCGTGCCCACGACAAATACATCCTTACGACTTCGTTTCTGTTCAATCGCTTTGGCAAGTTCGTCGATCCCCTGGTTCGTGGAAGCGGAGATAAGATGCACGTCTTCCACGAGCAGTCCTGCTTCCTTCGCTTCCCGTCTCAGCCATTTCTCAACTTTATTGAGATTCACCGATTTCGGAAGTAAATCCATTTTATTCGCCGCAAGTATAACAGGGTTGTTCCCCGTCAGACGATTCAAACCGGGAATCAGACTCCCATTAAAATCGAATATATCTATAAGCTGTACAACCAGGCTGTCTGTATCGTTAATTTGCTGCAGCATTTCCAGGAAGTCGTCATCGTCGTAATCAACATCCTGTACTTCGTTGTAGTGTTTCAGACGAAAACACCGCTTGCAGATCACCGTTTCTCTTTCAAGTGCTGACTTCGGAGCGTAACCCGCTGCCGATTCATCCTCCGTCTGGATTTCCGCGCCGCACCCTGCGCATATCAATTTGTCCATATTTGGACCTCCCATGTTATATTTTCCCTTTATGCTTGAGATTCTTCATAATGACTTTTTCTATTCTTCTGTTTATCTTCGTCCAGAACCCGTCTCTGTCTACGATAGGGGTAACGAGTACTGTGTAATACCCGGCCAGGTTCCCGCCCAGTACGTCTGTCAGGAGCTGATCTCCTACTACGATGATTTCTTCTTTCTTGAGTCCCATATCTTTTCTCGCTTTCTGAAAAGCCCGCGCCAGTGGTTTTCTGGCACTATGGATAAAGGACTTATCCAGAGGTTCAGAGAAAAGTTTGACGCGGTTTTCATTGTTATTGGAGGTAATTACTATCTCAATTCCAGCGTCTCCCATCCTTTTGAACCACTCTATTATTTCCTCCGGAGCGTTCGGCTCATCCCAGGCGACGAGCGTATTGTCCAGATCCGTAATGATACCTTTCACGTTTTGTTTTTCAAGATCTTCCGGAGTTATCTCCAAAATGTTGTTCGCATGCCTGTCAGGAATAAATATATTAAACACCTGCTTCTCACTCCCCGTTCCGTATATATACCCTTTCAATCATATACAAAATTCTTCCGGGGTTCAAAGTCATTCTTTTCATGAATAACTGTTCCACTTACCCGGACGGTCATACTGTCAGATCATTCGCCACCGTATCTGACGATAACTATCATATATTAACCTATTTTATTAAATTACACTTCAGATAACTACCCCATTGTACCTCACATGTAACCCGATAGTAACCTCCCTGTTGAATCAGCAGCTGATTTCCTCCGTCATTCATTAAGGTTTGCAACTCTTCCATGTATAATTACACGCTCTCACCCTTAAGGAAACTGCATCTTTACAGAACTCGGAAGAAATTTTATCAGGCCGGAATCATCTGTCTCTTCCTATTTAATATTTAAACAGAAAAGTGCATTTATCTGCAGTACAGGAAGAAAGATTAGTTGAATAATAACTGTGTTTTTGATTACAATTGAGAAGACATTCTAAAAGGACGAGAGATTGAGGGAGGCACCTTTAGATGATACTACCCGTATTATTACCGTTTATCATTGCTATTTTTATCCCTTTCCTGAGTAAATGGAAAGAAAAGTTTCATACAGGCATAGTGGTTACAATTGTACCGCTTATAATATTCATTTATTTTGCCAGTTTCTTTGCAGGAGGCTTCAGTGCTGTAACTAAAACCTACAACTGGGTCCCCTCCCTAAATATGAATCTGGTTTTTCATCTGGATGGCTTAAGCCTTCTGTTTGTTCTACTTATTTCAGGCATAGGTACACTGGTAGCTCTGTACTCCATTTACTACCTACATACGACAGAAAATCTCGGGAACTTCTACGTTTACTTTCTGATCTTCATGGGATCCATGCTTGGGTTGGTGCTGTCCGATAACGTATATGCACTGTACAGCTTCTGGGAATTCACTTCCCTGTCTTCATTTCTTCTCATCGGGTTCTGGAATCATAAACATGCATCCAGATACGGCGCGCTGAAGTCGATGCTTATTACGGTATTCGGCGGACTCAGCCTTCTGGGTGCACTTGTTTTTATGCACTCCATAACCGGAACTACGAGTATCCAGCAGATGCTGGCTGACAGTGAAGCTATTTTAAATAGTGAGTTTTTCCCGTTAATCCTTATACTTCTATTATTGGGAGCATTTACGAAATCGGCACAGTTTCCTTTTCACATCTGGTTACCGGACGCTATGGAAGCTCCGACGCCGGTCAGTGCATATCTGCATTCGGCTACCATGGTAAAAGCAGGACTGTTTCTCGTAGCCCGCTTTTCACCTATGCTGTCTTCTTCCGAATGGTTTTTCATCATCGTCTCCAGCTTCGGAATCCTCACTTTGTGCTGGGGTTCCTATATGGCTGTAAGACAGACAGATTTGAAAGGGATTCTGGCTTTCTCTACCATCAGTCAGCTTGGTATGATTATGGCTATGTTAGGATTTGGTACGAAGGTCGCTGTATTTGCAGCCATGTTCCACATTTTAAACCATGCTACTTTTAAAGGAAGTCTGTTTATGGTGGCGGGGATTGTCGATCATGAAACCGGAACACGGGATATCCGCAAGCTGGGCGGTCTGATGAATTACTTACCGATGACCGCGACTCTGGCTATGTTCGGCGTATTTTCGATGGCAGGCTTCCCGCTTCCGTTTCTAAACGGATTCTACAGTAAAGAAATGTTCTTTTTATCATCGCTGGATCTGAGCGGGCAGGGAGACTTTGCGTCGATAGTCGCAAGCCTCGTTCCTTATCTGGCGGTTTTTGGAAGTATTTTTACATTCGTATATTCCATGTACTTTTTCTTCGGAACGTTCCGGGGACGGGCGAACCTTGGAAAACTGCCGAAAAAACCGCATGAAGCACCTGTAGGGATGCTTATTTCTCCTGCTATTCTGGTGCTGCTCGTAGTGATTATCGGACTATTCCCGTCTTTCATCAATGAACCTTTCATCAGTCATGCGGCTACGGCCGTTTACGGGGCCGATGCTTCCAAGGATATATACTTCTGGCACGGCTTCAACCTTCCGTTAATCATGTCTTTGACGGTGGTAGCTTTCGGAACGATACTGGCGTTGACCATCCCGCGGTGGAGTTCCGTCTATAGCTATGTTCCGGGCGTACTGAGTCTGAATAAGGCATACGATTTCACAGTCGATAAGTCCGTATCCTTCTCGTCGAAATTGACGAGAGGCTACATGAACGGATCGCTTGCCCTTTATATGAAACTTATACTCGGAGCTATTATATTAGTGAGTTTCGCGTTTTTCTTCCTTACAGACGGGTTTGCGATAGATACGTCACAACTTGCATCAGTTACCACAATTGAACTTATCGTAGCAGTCACTATGGCAATTGCTGCTTTAGGAACAATATTTACGAACAATCGAATTGCGGCCATTTTGATACTCGGTGTGGTCGGTTACGGGCTTTCCATGCTGTTCATTATTTACCGGGCCCCTGACCTTGCTCTTACACAATTGATTATTGAAACAGTTACAGTAGCCCTGTTCCTGCTGGTGTTCTACCATCTTCCTTCCCTGAACAGCAGGGGGGAATCCAAACCTGCCAAAATATCCAACTGGATCATTTCCATAGGATTCGGACTTCTCGTAACCACTGTGGCCATTTCTTCCCACAGCAGTAAATGGTTTGATTCGATTTCCAGTTACTTCGTTGAAAATTCCTATAAACTCGGAGGCGGAGATAATATAGTGAACGTCATCCTGGTGGACATGCGTGGACTGGATACTATTTTCGAAATTACCGTCCTCGGCCTTGCAGCCATGGCTATTTACAGCCTGATTAAAATCAAGAATAAGAAGGAGGAATAAGAATGGAAATAGTGATGTCCGTCCTCGCCGGTCTTCTGTTTATGACCGGCGTGTACAACCTCCTCCAAAAACAACTGCTGAGAATCGTTATAGGAACAGCACTCATTTCACACGGGGCTCACCTCACCATCCTTACCATGGGTAAATTGAAAGATGGGGCTGCACCTATTCTGACCGACGGAGTGGAAAATTACACCGACCCTCTTCCACAGGCACTGATTCTTACTTCTATCGTTATCAGTTTCGGTGTCACCAGCCTCCTGCTGGTATTAGCTTATCGGGCATCCAAAATAAACCACACGGACAATATGGAAAAACTGAGAGGTAACGACTATGAGTAATTTAGCTATACTGCCTATACTGCTGCCGTTTCTGGCAGGGGTACTGGTAGCTTTCTTTCATAAAAATCTGATAGCATCAAGAATTTTTTCAATCATAGCCACTGTTATCCATCTGGCGCTCACTATTTTCATCTTTATGAGTGTCCAGGAATCGGGTACTTATGTGCTTGAAGTCGGAGGGTGGGAAGCGCCTTTCGGTATTGTGATAGTAGCTGACCCTCTGTCTGCTCTACTGACTATGACTACAGCAGTGGTAGCAACGGCGGCTGTCATCTATGCACCTAAATCACTTTCCAGGATCCAGGAGGAATTTTATTTTTACAGCTTTTTCTTCCTGCTGATTGCAGGGGTGAACGGTGCTTTCCTTACCGGGGACCTTTTCAACCTGTTCGTGTTCTTTGAAGTACTGCTCATGGCTTCCTACGGGCTCATCGTTCTCGGGAACGGAAAAGCACAGCTGAGGGAATCGCTGAAGTATATTTTAATTAACCTTTTCTCCTCCATGCTTTTTGTAACCACTATATCGTTCCTTTATTCCGTTATCGGTACAGTGAACATGGCCCAGGCGGCCGAAAGAGTGGGCGAGGTCGAACAGCAGGGTGTGCTTACCGTAATAGGTATATTGCTGTTTTTCGTTTTTGCTACAAAAGCAGCTGTTTTCCCTCTCTATTACTGGCTCCCTTCTTCCTATACCGTGCCTAATGCTGTCGTATCCGCTTTGTTTGGAGCGCTTTTGACCAAAGTAGGGGTATACTCCATCCTTCGTACGTTTACGCTCATCTTCAACTACGAAGTCGATTTAACGCATACCCTCTTCATTTACCTGGCGATGTTTACAATGATATTCGGGGTGATAGGCGCTTTATCAACGAACAATGTAAAACTGATCATAGCTTATAACGTTATTCCGGCTGTCGGTTTTATGCTTATGGGAATCGGTATTTTCACGGAGACGTCCATTGCAGGTTCCATTTACTATCTGGTACACGACATGATCATCAAAGCCGTTTTATTCCTTCTTATCGGTGCTGTCACTTATGCTGCCGGCACTTCCGATCTGAAAAAAATGGGAGGGCTGATCCACCACTATCCGGTGCTCGGCTGGATGTTCTTTCTTTCTACTCTGGTTCTGGCCGGAATTCCGCCCTTCAGCGGTTTCATAGGAAAGCTGCTGCTGCTCCAGGGAGGTTTGAATCAGGAAGAGATCCTCATCGTAATCGTAGCGCTCATATCCAGTCTTGGAATTCTGTTTTCCATGATCCGAATATTCATTGGAGGATTCTGGGGAGAAGCTGATATAATGGATTTACCGAAACAGAAACCTTCTCTGGCCGCCATGACGTGGCCGGTCGGCATCCTGCTCAGCCTTTCCATCCTTCTCGGTGTCGGCGCAGAAATGTTTTACCCTGCCGTATCCTCCATCGCCGAGTATGTAATGGACCCTGAATTATACATTGAATCTGTTCTTAAGGAGTAAACGTCTATGCCATTTCAAATAGTTTTAAATATTATTATCGCTGTTATGTGGATGTTTCTGAGTGAAACATATAATTTCTCAACCTTTGCGGTCGGGTACATTTTAGGGATCTTCCTTCTCTTCATCATGAGGCGATTCGTTAAAAGACCTTTCTACCTTAACAGAGTGTGGAAAGTGAGCCTGCTTATTCTGCTGTTCATCAGGGAACTCATTATGTCCTCTATCGATATCGTGGAATTCGTCTACAAAAAGGAACTGGATAACCGCCCGGGTATTTTCGCCCTTCCTCTTGAGGTTAAGAGCGATTGGGAGGTAACGCTTCTGGCTAATCTTATTTCTCTTACCCCGGGAACTCTGTCGCTTGCAGTAAGTGATAATCACGACGTGTTATATATACACGCCATGGATATCCCTGATATTGAATCCTCAATATCGGATATCAAAGACACTTTTGAAAAAGCGATAATGGAGGTGACCCGCTGATGGAAACTGCATTGAGTGTGACCCGGACCATCATGGAAATCTCGACCCAGGTGGCTATCATCGGCGTCGGGATATCTATTTTCTTGTTGCTTTACCGGGTAATCAAAGGTCCTACCAATCCTGACCGGGCCGTCGCCCTCGACGTAATGGGCATTACTCTGATGGCACTGGCCGGGCTGGTCACCATCCTTCTCGTTACGACAAAACTGAATGACGTTGTCCTGTTAATCGGGATACTTCTTTTCATAGGGACGATCGCCCTGGCGAAATTCATAGAAAAGGGTGTTATTATTGAACGGGACGATAATTAATTTACTGATAGACATTCTGATCATTTTTTTCCTGCTTTCCGGTACATTTTTCGTGTTTTCCGGTGCTTTGGGAGTAGTAAGATTCAAAAACGTATATTTACGTCTGCACGCTGCCACCAAGAGTTCAACTCTCGGTGTGGCCGGCCTTATGCTGGGGGCTTTTCTTTTCATGCTTAACGAACATGGCATCGTCAGCGGAAAACTTCTGCTCGGTATTCTGTTCGTTCTCATTACGGCTCCCGTCTCCGCTCATATGATCGGTCGTGCCGCCTATAAAAGCGGTATCCCTCTTTCTGAGGAAGCGGTCCAGGATGACTACAAAGAAACTTTTGAAGAGTAATCCGTCTGTTTTTTCCTAAGGACAGGAATTTATTTAATCCATACAAAACCCGGAGCAGAGAAGATGCAACACGCATCCTCCCTTCTCCGGGTTTTGTTCTGACTATATGAGGGCTTTGATTAAATCAGTGGAATTTTTCGCAGCCTGATCGAGAAATTTCTGAAAGGATACAGACGATTCTTTTCCTGCCACGTCGGACAAAGCGCGAATGACGACGAATGGAGTACTGTATCTGTAACATACCTGCGCCACTGCAGCAGCTTCCATCTCGACAGCAATAAGATCGGGGAAACGACCCCTCACTTCGTTGATTCTCACTTCTTCCTGCATAAACGTATCTCCGGAAGCAATGACCCCCAGCTTTCCGTTCAGCCCCATTTCTTTAAGCTGACGCAGGGCATCAAAAGCAAGTTGCTTATCGGCAGGGTATACAGCCGGCATCCCGGGGACCTGACCGTGAACGTAATCGAATGCCGTAGCATCCACGTCGTGATGCAGAACGGTCTCTGAAATGACTATATCTCCTGTTTCCAGTTCATAATCAAATCCGCCTGCAGAACCTGTATTGATGCAGTAGTCTATGTCAAACTCTTCATGCAGAATGGTGGTGGACATGGCGGCGTTCACTTTCCCTATACCTGATAATAACAGTACTACGCTTTTTCCATTTAATCGTCCCTTCGTAAAAACCTGTCCTGCTACTGTACGTTCCTCTTCTACTTCCATCGCTTCTTTCAAATGCTTTATTTCCTGATCCATCGCTCCAATTATACCTACACTCATCCAAAAGCTCCTTTATTCCATCAATCGTATGGGTTATTCTCTAAAACTTCTTTTTCAATAGGCTTGTACCCTTGCCCCTCCTGCCATTCGATGAGCACACGGTAAACACTATTCTGCTGACTGTCCGAAACAACGGTATTCACCAGTTGAGGACCACCGCCGTTTTCGACTCTCCAGGCAATCATATCGCTCTGGTTCAAACCGGTAGCATTAGCGGCTGCCTGCAAAATCTCATTCCAGTCCTGTGAGCCGCGATCGTAAGTGACTCTGTGAGACCCTGAAGTATCCTGTTCCGTTTCTACAACATCGAACTGTCCGTCTTCCTCACTGTTTTCCTTCTGCTCTTCCTCAGAGGATGCATCTTTATCCGATTCATCACCGGAAGTCTTTTCTTCGTCTGAAGAACTTTCCTCGTCTGAAGAACTTTCCTCGTCTTCGGAAGAGTCTTTATCTGAGGAAGAGTCTTTATCTGAGGAAGATTCATTCTCTCCGGAAGAATCTTTGTCGGTGGAAGACTCATTTTGTGAACTCTCGCCTTCAGACTCATTTTCACTGCCCGAACTCTCGTTCCCGGACTGCGTTTCTTCCGTTCCGGAAGCAGACTGATCACCCGCCTGCTGCTCATTTCCTCCAGTCAGACTGCCTGCCACCCAGAACAACAGGAGCACGGCCACTAATACAATCGCTGCCGAAACTACCGTTTTCTTTTTTCTTTTTTCTTTCATCCGTTCCTGTCTGGAATTGTTTTTCGATTCACTCATGTAAGAAATCCTCCTTCACATATGTATTATACTACGTATTGAAAAAAGATGAATATAGCAAAAAAGCAGGAAATGTATTCCTGCTTATGAGACCGATATAATTTTAACTTTCAAATCGCCTGCCGGAGTCTGTACCGTGACTTTATCCCCTATTTCTTTGCCAAGCAGACTTTGCGCCATCGGGGATTCGTTGGAGATTTTACCTTCGAAAGGATCGGCTTCGGCACTACCGACTATTGTATACTTCTCTTGGTCTCCTTCAGGAAGTTCCTGAAATGTGACGCTTTTACCGAGAGTCACGACATCCGGATTATCGGACGTATTTTCAATGATAACTGCGTTTCTGATCATATTTTCTATCTGCTGAATGCGGCTTTCCACGAAAGCCTGTTCATCTTTAGCAGCATCATATTCAGAGTTCTCGGAAAGATCTCCGAAATCTCTCGCTGTTTTTATACGTTCCACTACTTCCTTACGTTTCTCTGTCTTCAATTCATGAAGTTCACTTTCTAAATTCTTTTTACCTTCTTCTGTCATATAAAAGCTTTTTTCTTCTGCCATTTTTTACACTCCTTAATGAACTGCTCCACTATTCATAACAATCTCTCTATACTTTACCAAATTATGAAAAACAGTCAAATAATTTCCCGTATCAAAGGCTGTCCGGGATGAGGCCCCGCTCTCTCAGAATAGTATGGATCTTCGTAGCCATAATATCAATAGCGACATGATTCTGTCCGCCTTCCGGTATAATGATGTCCGCATAGCGTTTCGTCGGCTCCACAAATTGCAGGTGCATGGGACGCACGACGTTTGTATACTGCTCTATGACAGAGTCAAGCGTCCTCCCCCGCTCATTGATGTCACGGAGCATTCTTCGTATAATGCGGACGTCCGCGTCAGTATCTACGAAGACCTTGATATCCATAAGATCACGAAGTTTTTCATCCTCGAGAATCAGAATACCTTCGAGAATAATTACGTCTCTCGCTTCCACCTGCACCGTTTCTTCGGAGCGCGTGTGCATTTTATAATCGTAGACCGGTTTCTCAATCTGTTCCCGCTTGATCAGTTTATTGATATGCTCGATTAAAAGATCGTTGTCAAAAGCAAGAGGGTGGTCATAGTTCGTATTCAATCTCTCTTCAAAAGGGAGATGGGACTGGTCCTTATAGTAATAATCCTGTTCTATCATCAAGATGGACTGTTCCGTAAACTGCTGAATGATCGACTTTGTCACGCTCGTTTTTCCGGAACCGGAACCACCGGCTACTCCTATTACAATCGGTTTATCTTTCATCTGAAAAATTTTCTCCCCTCATTGATCTTCTGTGCTTTCGGGTGGTAATCGCCACACCGTCTCCTGAAGGGACGATGGACGTTTCGTAATCTTCAAGCTGCATAAGCCAGTCGTTGAAGCTGCGGATTTTCCCGGCAATCTTTCCGAATCTTTTGTCAGCATTATCCGGGTCGGCCACCAGCCCCTTGAATAACACGTTGTCGGTGACGATTACCCCTTCCTCCCTCAAAAGAGGCGTGTATAGCTCAAAAAACCGTTTGTACTGCCCTTTCGCTGCATCGATGAATAAAAGATCAAACGGCCCTTCCTTCTGTACAACATCTTTCATTTCAAGAGCGTCTCCATGGTAAAGAATGAGGTCAGCTCCACAGGGGGATTTTTTCCTGTTTTCCATCGCCTCTTCATACCGTCCGGCATCTCTTTCTACTGATACGACACGCACCCCCGGAAATGCTTCGGCCATCTGAATAGCAGAATAACCGATTGCAGTCCCGATTTCCAGAATGACTGAGGGTTTTTGAAGACGTATCATCTGCCTGAGAAAATGGATGGAGTCTTTCTCCATTATAGGTACGTGATTTTCTGCTGCATATTCTTCCATTTCACGTATATGCCCTTCCGAATCAGGAAGGAGGCCCCTGATATATTCGTTATCATTATTCATAGACATCTTCCTTTATAAGATTCCGTTCACAACTTAATTATTCTAACATAAAAAAATTAAGGAAAGCGAGGGTTATTCCCGCTTTCCCTATTCAATTACCGGAGATATATTTTTCCTTTTTCTTATTGTGTTCCTTCAGCGTTTTCGAATAGTGGATATTACCTTCTCCATCCGCAAGGAAGTACAAGTATTCAGAATTAATAGGACTTGCCACAGCTTCCATGGAGTTCTCATTGAAATTGGAAATCGGTCCGATAGGAAGCCCGCTTATATGATAGGTGTTAAAGGGAGACTCGATCTCCAGATCATCATATTTCGTACGTTCCAGGTGCTCCCCGTGTGCATAAGCAACAGTAGGGTCCGTCTGAAGGCGCATATCTTCTTCCAGACGATTATAGAACACTCCGGAGATTTCCCTGCGGCTTTCAGCTGTTCTTGCTTCATTTTCAAGCAGCGAGGCCATCGTTACCGCTTCATGAATGTTGAGGCCCTGTTCCTTCACTTGTTCTTTGTAAGGAATAACGACCGAAGATGTTTTCGACACCATTTTCTCTATGATCTTTTCGATGCCCACCTCCTTTTTGTAAAAGGAATAGGTGGCTGCGAACAGATATCCTTCGAGCGGATAACGTATCTCTTCCTGCATAATAGCTTCGCTCAACAGTTCCGGATACTTCTCTCTCAAGCTCGAGATGTAGTCGGTATCCTTCATCTTGTCCATAAATTCCTTTTTGGAAAATGAAAATTCACCGGCGTAGATCTCCGCTATCTGTTCCACTGTCTGCCCTTCCGGAATAGTGACCCGTTTTTTGGGTTCCTTAACGACTTTTCCGGACTGAAGTGAATCTATAATACTATCCGTCTTCATCGCGGGCGTAAATTCATAGGACCCGGCCTGGAAGCCCGTCTCATTTTTGAACTTCGTATAAAATCTGAAGATGGTTGAATTCGATATAACTCCTTTGTCCTCAAGAATCGCAGCTATCTCAGAATTGGTGGAGCCACTGGGAATCTCTACGTTCACGGGTTCTTCATCATTTTCGTCCACAGGTTTTAAAGCACTCGAGACGTAGAAATACCCGCCTACCACACCAACGATAAGCACGATTGTTATAACAATCAGCACAGATGCTACAATTTTCCGGACTTTACCGGCTTCTTCGGTGCGGTTTTTCTTATTCTTTTCGTATTCTTCATTGAACTTGGAATCCGACACGTCACATCCTCCTTCACCGGGTTTATTATACTATAATTCAGAGGATTGTGTCGAAATTCTTCACTTTTTCAACAAGCGGTTCCACTTGCCCCTCATGAATGCTATGTATTCCATTTAATGCAGAACAGTTGTATTTAAAGGAAAAACTCCCGGTTTCAAACCGGGAGTTAACTTAAGTCAAATCTTCGTCAGAAAGGGTGTTCAGCATTTCTTCGACCATTTCCCATTCCTCGTCGGATTCAATCTGATAGAGGGAAAGATTCTCATCATCGTCTTCTTTTTCTTCATAACGGAAGGCGAAAACTTCCACCTCTTCATTATCTTTCTGCTCGGCGGGCACAACTGCGATATACGATTGTTCCGTTTTGTCGACATCGAACGTGAACAATACTTCAAAAAGGTGCTCCTCTCCGTTTTCATCAGGTATTACAATTTTTTCTTCTTTTTCCAGTGCCATGATATTCATCCTCCTTATTTTGGGGCATCCAGATATCCCTGAAGGATCATTACAGCTGCCATTTTGTCCACTACTTTCTTACGCTTTTTCCGACTTACATCGGCTTCTAACAGCACGCGTTCAGCTGCCATCGTAGTCAATCTCTCATCCCACAGGTGTACAGGAATTTCGAAGTTCTTTTCAAGCCAATTCGCGAACCGCTCGCTCTGCTCAGCCCTCGGTCCGATAGACCCGTTCATGTTTTTAGGATATCCGACTACTGCTTCGGTAATCATTTCCCGTTCGATGATCGGCGTCAGAGCTTGCCTCGCCGTCGAATAATCATCTTCATCCCAGTGAATCGTTTTGATTCCCTGCGCTGTCATCCCCAGAGCATCGGAGACAGCTACACCTATCGTTTTTTCCCCGACGTCCAGTCCCAGTTTCTTCATTCCTTACCCTCTTTTTGTTTATTCAGGTACGATTTCACCAGCTCTTCGATCAATTCATCCCGCTCCACGTTTCTGATCAGATTGCGCGCTTCCCGGTGACGAGGGATATAAGCCGGATCACCTGAAAGAAGATAACCGACAATCTGATTAATCGGGTTATACCCTTTTTCCTGAAGCGCATCGTAAACGTTCATTAAAATCGATTCTATCTCCCTGTTTTCAGGATCTTCCGGGGAATTGAACTTCATAGTCTTATCCATTGAACTCATCTTCATCACCTCGCACGTTTAGTTACTCTCCATTATATACTATTTAACGAAGAATAAAAATCAGACAGTCCCGGATACGTAATCATAGGCATAGTCGAGAGCTTCCGAGATTCTGGAAGTATCCTTCCCGCCTGCCTGCGCCATATCCGGGCGTCCACCTCCGCCTCCGCCACAGCGGGAAGCGGCACCTTTGACGAGATTTCCTGCATGGTAACCTTTTTCCACCAGATCTTTGGAAACTCCGGCTGTGAGCTGAACTTTATTACCCGAAGGGGTGGCAAGCAATATTATCCCTGATGAAACCTTCTGTTTCAAGTCGTCCATCATTGCGCGTAAAGCGTTCATGTCTTTGGCCTCCACCTGTTTGGCAAGAACATTCACTCCGTTCACTTCTTTAAATTCATCGAGAATGGAGGAAGCTTCGAGGTTCGATAATCTGGAAGTCAACGATTCGTTTTCTTTCTTCATCTCCCTGATTTCCTGATGGAGGGTCTGAATTCTTTCCGGCACCTGCTCCATACGTGCTTTAAGAAGTTCTCCTGACTCACGCAATACGGCCTCCCGTTCATTCGTCAATTCATACGCAGCTTTTGATGTCAGAGCTTCAATACGTCTTGTACCTGCTCCGATTCCCGTTTCGGACTGGATCTTAAACACACCGATTTCAGAAGTATTTGCTACGTGACAGCCGCCACAAAGCTCAAGGCTGTAGTCGCTGATACTGATGACTCGTACTTCCTCTCCATATTTCTCACCAAAAAGCGCCATAGCGCCTTCACGTTTTGCTTCTTCGAGAGTCTTGTAATCGACCGAAACCGGAAGAGCCTGCCATATTTTCTCATTTACTGCATTTTCTATTTCTTTTAACTCATCCTCAGTAACAGCTCCGAAATGGGAAAAGTCGAATCGCAGCCGCTCGCTCTCAACGAGAGATCCGGCCTGATTCACGTGCTCACCCAATATATCTTTGAGAGCCTGATGCAGAAGGTGGGTAGCCGTATGGTTTTTGACAATGAAAGACCTCGAGCTCCTGTCCACTGTGGCCCGGACTTCTTCTCCCTGACCGATCGACCCCTCTTTCACTGTAACTTCATGCAGATTCTGATTATTCGGCGCATTTTGTACGTCCGTCACTTCAAGAGTGGCCTCCTCAGTCGATAGGAAACCTCTGTCAGCGATCTGGCCTCCGCTTTCCGCATAGAAGGGAGTACGATCAAGCATCAGGTACACCGTTTCTCCCTTTTCCGCTTTTTCCGCGATGGCTCCTTCTTTCACTATGGTCGTCACTACACTTTCCGTTTCGAGCAGATCATACCCCACAAACTTACTCTCCGTGTGGATATCACCGAGGACACTGTTCTGGATCTGCATGGAATCCGTTTTCTGACGGGCGCTTCTGGCGCGCTCCCTCTGGTTTTCCATCTCTTTCCGGAAACCTTCTTCATCTGCGGTGAAGCCTTCCGCTTCAACGTATTCCACCGTCAGCTCTTTAGGAAATCCATATGTGTCATAAAGCAGAAATACATCCTCGCCAGGGAATACCTGACTCCCCTTTTCCGTTTCCCTCTTCATGATCGAAGAAAGGATATCGAGACCTTCATTTAAAGTTTCGTGGAACCGCTGTTCTTCCGATTTAATGACCGTCTGGATAAAGTTCTCTTTGTTCTTCACTTCCGGATAGAAATCTTCCATGATGCCGGCAACTGCAGGAACGAGTTTATAAAGAAACGGCTCATCGATGCCCAGCTGTTTTGCAAATCGGACAGCGCGCCGCAGCAGTCTCCTTAATACGTACCCCCGGCCTTCATTGGAAGGAAGAGCACCGTCTCCGATAGAAAAAGCTACCGTACGAATATGGTCGGCGATTACTTTAAAAGCCGCATCCGTCGTTTCATTTTCATCATAGGAACGACCTGAGATCTCTTCAGTATGCTTGATCAGCGGAAGGAAGAGATCCGTCTCGAAGTTCGTCCGCGTGCCCTGGACGACCGAAACGATCCGTTCGAGTCCCATGCCGGTATCAATATTCTTCTTCGGCAGTGGAGTGTACGTATTATCCGGGTTGTGATTGAACTGGGAAAACACGAGGTTCCATATTTCAAGGTACCGTTCATTCTCTCCTCCCGGATAAAGTTCCGGGTCTTCCGGGTTATTCCCGAAGCTTTCCCCGCGATCATAGAAGATCTCTGTGTTCGGGCCACTCGGTCCTTCTCCGATGTCCCAGAAGTTTTCTTCGATTCTGATGATTCTTTCTTCAGGCAATCCGATTTTATCTTTCCAGATGTTGTACGCTTCGTCATCCTGAGGGTGAACAGTTACAGAAAGTTTGTTTTCATCGAATCCTATCCACTTGTCACTGGTAAGAAATTCCCATCCCCATTCAATCGCTTCTTTTTTGAAATAATCGCCGATGGAAAAATTACCCAGCATTTCAAAAAATGTGTGGTGTCTCGCGGTGAAGCCAACGTTTTCAATGTCATTGGTTCTGATCGACTTCTGCACGTTCACTATTCTCGGATTTTCGGGCACGACACGTCCATCGAAATATTTCTTCAATGTAGCTACTCCGCTGTTGATCCAGAGAAGCGTCGGATCTTCGTGAGGAATAAGGGAGGCGCTCGGTTCTACCCCATGCCCTTTCTCTTTAAAAAAATCGATGAACATTTGCCTGACTTCTACTGATGATAAATTTTTCATACGTGTGCCACTCCTTTTTTCCTTTTAATAAACTCAACGTCAGAAGGTAATATTCACCTTCCTGATCTCTCTAATAAAAAAATCCCTCAGAAATATTCTGAGGGACGGCTATGACCGCGGTACCACCCTGGTTATGGATAAACCATCACTTAGTGGACCTGTAACGGCGTCCATAAAGCCGTCGGGGATTAACCCGCACTCCGGGAGAGCTTTCCGCATTCAGTTACATAACACCCCTTCCAGCCTCTGGGGGCACCTCTCTGGATGACCGATATACGTACTTCTTCCCATCTTCGCATTAGTCTTAATATCTAAATTAAATTATAAGCAACGGATATTCCCGTGTCAACGGTTCTAAAAGAAACCGGCTCTTTACATGAAATCATATGGAGAAAGAGCCTCATCCTCTTCATCTTCATCGTAAGTAAAATCCGTCTCTTTTTTCAATTTCTCCTGAAGATACGTATATCTCTGATTGGTATCCTTTGTCCGTATGCCCTTGATGAACGCCTGCGGGTCACCACAAAGAATCAGCGACTGCTTAGCACGGGTCACCGCCGTATAAAGAAGATTCTTCTTCAGCATACGGTTGTACTGATAGGTGACCGGAAGAACCACTATCGAGAATTCACTGCCCTGAGACTTATGGATAGAAGTGCAGTAGGCAAGCATAATGTTGGAGAGTTCTTTTTTGGAATACGTCACTTCTTTCGTATCGAACTCTACTACCACCTGTTCAACGTGATCGATGTTTTCCTCCGCACGGAAAATGGCGGCCACTTCCCCTATATCTCCATTGAAAACTCCCTCTTCCGGCTGGTTTACAAGCTGGATGACTTTATCCCCTTTTCGGAAAATGTTTCCTTTCCACTCTATTTCTCGTTTGTTTTTACTTCCGGGATTCACTCTGTTCTGCAAAGAACGGTTGATCTCATGAATACCCGTTTCCGATCGGTACATGGGAGCAAGAACCTGGATATCTTTCATATCGATAGATTTCTCATGCGCTTTCGCCACGATGTTGGTCACTACTTCGTTCAGGCGGCTGTCGGGAGCGTGGATAAAATTAAAATCCTGCTCTTTCTTCAGCATATCAAGGGTACACGTATCATTTTTTATTGCGTGAGCAAGGTGGATAATCTTCGAACCTTCTTTCTGCCGATACACTTCAATCAGCTGTATCAGCGGAATGACATCGGAAGCTATCAGGTCGGCGAGCACCTGCCCCGGCCCGACCGAAGGCAATTGGTCCTCATCCCCAACGACCACTACCTGCATGTCGGAAGGAATCGCACGGAATAACTGATTGGACAGCCACATATCCACCATAGAGAATTCATCAATGATCAAAATCTTTCCTTCGATCTGATTAGTACTGTCTTTTTCGAACGTCTGATGGCCGTCCCAGCCGAGAAGCCGGTGAATAGTACTCGCAGGAAGACCTGTAGACTCATTCATTCTTTTAGCCGCCCGGCCGGTAGGAGCTGCGAGCACAAAAGGGAAAGGCACATCTTTCGTATAGTCTTTCGGGTCGAGAGAGCAGTCTTCAAGTTTGGAGTACGCATGTAACAGGCCTTTGATTACGGTCGTTTTTCCCGTCCCCGGACCACCGGTGATTACCATCATTTTCTTTTTTAGCGCTGTCTCAATAGCTTCGAACTGTTCTTTTCCGTAACTCATCGTCTCTTCCTCTTCAATGGAACCGATAACTTTCAACAATTCGGCCTGGGTGAAGTCGACCTCCATCTCTCCGGAGAGAATGCGCTCCACCTGTGTGACGAAACCATTTTCTGCAAAATAAAGGGTCGGGAGGTAAATACGATCCTCTTCAATATATACATATTTCTCTTCCCCGAGGTGAATCACCTCCCCGGAAAGCTGTTCATACGTAAGCGGCGACTCCCCGGGATGGTGGAGCAGCTGCTCCATCTCGAGAAGACACGTTTCAAGCGGCAAATAAATGTGACCGGCCTGAAGGTTCTGGTGAAGAGTATACAGGCATCCGGCCCTGATACGGGTAGGATGATCATGGGTCAGGTTCCTGTATCTTGCCAGCTCATCTGCTCTGTGGAAACCGAAGCCTTCGACGGTGAAGACGAACTGGTAAGGGTCCTCTTCCAGAATATCAAGCGTTTTATCCCCGAACGCACCATAAATCTTCTGTATCGTTTTGAGGCCGAGACCGTGCTTCGTAAGCTCTACCATTACCCGTTCGAACCCCTGATGCTCCGTGAGAGAATAATAAAGCTTATCTTTTATCTTCGCCGACATCTTCGGCACCTGATCGAGGACCTGTTTGTCGGAGAGAATTCTCGGTACTGCATTTTCCCCGAGAGTCTCTACAATTCTCTCGGCCGTCTTCTTCCCGACACCGTCAAACAGTTCGCTGGAAAGGTAGGCGATCAGTCCATCCTTCGTCTCCGGGAGAAGTCTGCGATACTCCTCCACTACATATTGTTCCCCGAATTTTTTATGATGTTCGAAGTACCCGTAGAATATATAGGTTTCCCCTTCTTCAAGAGGAGTGAAATGCCCTTTGACAATCAGTTCTTCCGTTTTTAGATTTTCGGTCGTTTCCAGTACTTTCACGGAAGCTATCGAAAATGCCTCTTCTTCTTTATGAAAAATCATCCGCTTCAGTTCCGCTTTTACATACGGTCTCTTTTCCTGTTCGATCGATTGCTGATTATCCATCACCCGGCTCCTTATTTCCCATTCAGTGCTTTTTCGACTTCCCCTTTTGCATGGGCAGCGAGCATGTGATCACTCTGCACCTTCAGTGCTTTATTGAAATAATCGAGGGCTGCTTCGGCTTCTTCTTTATAAATGCAGATCACGCCGAGGTTGTAGAAAGCATCCGCATGTTCCGGAACTATATCAAGAAGCGCCTTTAATACCCGTTCCGCTTCATCGAATTGTTCATTCTGTGCAAGACAGAGGCCGAACTGAAACTGAATGTCCACATCGTTCGGATCTATTTCGGCTGCCCGGGACAGATAGGGAAGAGCCAGCTTGTGATAATCCTGCTGAACGAGACTCATTCCGAGCAGAAAATAAACGTCCGCTTCATCCAGCCCTTTTTCGATCGCCTGCAGGAATTGATTCTGGGCTTTCGTAAAACTATCCTGTTCATAATACACATTACCGAGACCGTAATAAGCGGTGGCTGCAGTATCATCCAGCGAAATCGCACGTTCAAAAAAACTTTCTGCCCTTTCGTATTCCTGCATATGCAAAAGCAGATTTCCGAAGTTTATATAGCCGAGCGGCTCCCCGGGATTCTCCTCAATAACATCCGTAAACAATTTCGCAGCTTCCTCAAATTTCTGTTCCTGCATCCGGTCGATGCCCTGTTGCAGTTTATCCATGCCGATACTCCTTTCTTTTATGTAGGAAAAAAGCCATGCCGTATAACTACATGGCTTCCCTCTATTAACCGACGTGTTGCATCGGTTCCTCGTTCTTTTCGACTTCATCGATTGTGGCTCCTCCGAGACACACTTCGTTATCGTACAGAACAACTGCCTGGCCCGGTGTGATAGCGCGTTCCCGTTCATGGAACACAACTTTGATCCGGTTGTCCGTCAAAGGATGGACGGTGACTTTGGAGTCTTTCTGACGATATCGGAACTTGGCTGTACATTCGAATGAATCTTCGGGCACGCGATTGTCCGTCCAGTTCATATCCACAGCAATTAAAGAATCGGAATAAAGCGCTTCGTGGTCAAAGCCCTGACCGACGTAGAGAATATTTTCGCTTACGTTTTTGCCGACGACGAACCACGGATCACCCGCACCGCCGATGCCGAGACCCTGACGCTGTCCGAGCGTATAATACATAAGACCGTCGTGCTCACCCTTAGTTTCCCCTTCCAACGTCTCCATTTTACCGGGTTGGGCAGGCAGATACTCGCTCAGAAATTCCTTGAAATTCCGTTCTCCAATGAAACAGATGCCCGTCGAGTCTTTCTTTTTGGCCGTTGCGAGTCCGTTTTCGAGGGCGATTTCCCGCACCTCCGGCTTCGGTATATCTCCGAGCGGGAACATAACTTTAGTCAGAGCTTCCTGGTCCAGCTGGTTCAGGAAATACGTCTGGTCTTTGTTCTCATCCACGCCCCGCAGCATTTCCACTCGTCCGTCCCGCTCCCGGACACGTGCATAGTGACCGGTAGCCAGATAATCGGCTCCAAGAGAGAGAGCATGGTCGAGAAAAGCTTTGAATTTAATTTCTTTGTTACACATTACATCCGGGTTCGGTGTCCGTCCGGCTTTGTATTCATCAAGAAAATACGTGAATACTTTATCCCAGTACTGTTTCTCAAAATTCACTGCATAATAAGGGATATCAAGCTGGTTACAGACACGGATGACGTCTTCATAGTCTTCCGTAGCGGTACACACGCCGTTTTCGTCCGTGTCGTCCCAGTTTTTCATAAAAATGCCCACAACGTCATACCCCTGCTCTTTCAAAAGAAGAGCAGCCACGGATGAATCGACCCCGCCACTCATTCCGACAACAACCCGTGTGTCTTTCGGTTCTTTCATTAAGGATCCCTCCTATTTGTTTAATCTTCTGTAAATGGAAGCCACCCGTCGAGCAGCTTCTTTTACGTTCGTCTCGTTGTTCGCTGCTCCGAAACTGAAGCGTATGGAATTTCTCATACGTTCCGGATCATCAGGAAACATAGCGCTCAAAACGTGGGAAGGTTCAAAAGAACCGGCAGTACATGCGCTTCCGCTTGAAGCGGCTACTTTTTCCAGATCAAAATTCGTAAGCATCGTCTCTACGTCCATATTATGAAAACTGATATTGACGATGGCAGCTGTCGTATTCTGTCCGTTCACCTCGAACGACACTTCTTCCTCTTCAAGGACCGACAGGAACGATTTTTTGTAGTTTTCGTACTGCGCTACATGCTCTTCCCGATTCTCTTCCATCATTTCCATCGCTTTTTCAAGACCTTTCACAGCCTGAACGTTTTCCGTACCGGCCCGACGTTTCCGTTCCTGTTCCCCTCCGTAAGTCATCGGAGTGAGAGGTACACCTTCCCGGGCGAAAAGAAAGCCGATGCCCTTCGGTCCATTAATCTTATGGCCGGAAAATGCAAGCAGGTCCACAGCCGTCTCCCTTACATCAATGTTCTCGATTCCAAGAGCCTGAACTGCGTCCGAATGAAAATAGGCCGGATGATTTTTCAAAGCTTCTCCGATCTCTTCCACGGGCTGCCGCACCCCTGTTTCATTATTCACCATCATAACAGAAACAAGCACTGTATCCTCGCGGAGTGCTTCTTTAACAGCTTCGGCCGTTACCGCTCCGTCCGGTTCCGGAGCGACGTACGTCACGTCAAACCCCTGTTTTTCCAAAGCAGCCACGGCGTGGAGCACAGCGTGATGTTCGATGGAGGTGGTAACGACGTGACCTTCACCCAATTCTTCGGTCACACCGAAAATCGCAAGGTTATCAGCTTCCGTTCCACCGCTTGTGAAAATGATTTCTTTTTCCCCGGCTCCGATAGAGGCAGCCACCTTCCGTCTCGCTTCGTCCAGCACCTGCCGTGCTTTTCTTCCATACTGGTGGATGCTGGAGGGGTTTCCGTATACTTCCCGGTAAACAGGTACCATAGCTTCAATCACTTCGTCGTGTACTGGCGTCGTGGCAGCATGATCAAGATAAATTGCTTCCATAACTGATTTCCTCCTGGTCTTAAATGTAGAACATAAACTCATCCTGTGTCTGTTCTCCGGTATGATTCTTCAAATCTTCCAGAGTAGTCGTGTCAAGCACTTCCCTGACCGCATCCCTGATCCGCAGCCACAGCGCCTGTTTTGCCGGTTCCTCTTCTTCGATTCCTTCAACAGGGGTGATCGGTCCTTCCAGAACTCTGATCACATCTCCTGCCGTAATTTCGTCGGGACGATCCTTAAGCATATAGCCCCCATAAGCACCGCGCACGCTTTTCACGAGGCTGGCGTTTCTGAGAGGAGCGATAAGTTGTTCAAGGTAATGTTCGGATAAGTCGTTGTCTCTCGCAATCTGCTTGAGAGACACGGGACCTTCCCCGTATTTTCTGGCCAGTTCAATCATTATCGTAAGACCGTAACGTCCTTTGGTCGATATTTTCATTCTTCTCACCCTTCTTCATAAAAAACTTCAACAAACGTTTCGCCATAGGCAGGCTGTATCCTACCATTGTACCGAGCATAAGTGCTATAAATACTGTCCCTACACCTACCGGTCCCTGCAGCAGCCATCCGAGGACCGCCACGGATACTTCCATCACGTTTCTGGAGGTGGAGATCTTCCAGCCAAGCACATCGGAAAGCATCAGCATAAAGCTGTCCCTCGGACCCGCACCTAGATCAGGAGCTACATAGATTCCTATCCCGAACGCCATAATCAGCGTTCCGAGCGCGAAAACGGTGATCTGCATTGCAAGTGTCTCGGGTTCTACAAGCATCCAGTTAAATATATCTATGAATACGCCAATCAGAATCATATTTAAAATAGTCCCGAGTTTCGGCAACTGCCTGTAAAAAATGGAGGTGGCGACTACGATAGTTATCCCCGCGATTATCGACCACGATCCTATCGTAAGTCCGAGCTGCTCGTACAATCCGTAATGGAACACGTCCCACGGGCCGATACCAAGAGCCCGGCCCTGGATTGTAAGAGAAATTCCGAACGCCAGAATAATGAGACCGATGGTGAAAAAAGACCATCGTAACTTTTTATTGTCCATAGTTTTCCGCATAATTAATCCTTCTCCCTATTTTACCACACGCCATTATACCATGAAGGGTGGAGTGCTTGCATTTTTTCTGTACAAACTCTACGATTATCGTATATTACCTACACCAAGGAGGACATAATGAGTCAACAACCACTGGCATTTCGAATGAGACCTGCACACATAGAAGACATTATCGGCCAATCACATCTCGTGAGCGAAGGGAAAACGTTACGGCGAATGATCGATTCCGGAAGACTTCTGTCAATGATTCTGTACGGTCCGCCCGGCACCGGAAAAACTTCTCTCGCTACAGCTCTTGCCAAGAGCTTGTCTCTTCCCTATAAAATATTGAATGCGGTGACGGATAAGAAGAAGGACATGGAAGTAGCTGTAGAAGAGGCGAAAATGCACGGAGGGATGGTGCTTATTCTGGACGAAGTTCACCGGCTCGATAAAGCCAAACAGGACTTCCTTCTCCCTCATATAGAAAAGAATACTATCACATTGATAGGCTGTACCACAAGCAATCCCTACCACTCCATAAACCCTGCAATTAGAAGCCGGGTCCATCTCTTTGAACTTGAGAAACTGTCCCTCGAAGAAGTGAAGGAAACGATCGGACGTGCTGTAGACGCCGAAGAAGGACTGGCCGATCTTTCTCTTGATATTTCCGAAGAAGCTCTCAATCACTTTGCGCTGGCTTCAAATGGAGACTTGAGAGGGGCTTTGAACGGTCTTGAACTTGCCGCTTATTCAACGAAGGAAGATGAAAATGGAGTTATATCAATCGACTTGAGTGCTGCGGAGGAATCGATGCAGAAGAAAAGTTTTTCTCACGATAAAGACGGGGACGCTCACTACGACGTATTATCCGCTTTTCAGAAATCGATTCGCGGGAGTGACGTCAACGCTGCTCTTCACTACCTCGGAAGACTGATAGAAGCCGGAGATCTCGAGAGTATCGCCAGAAGACTTGTTGTCATCGCCTACGAAGACATAGGAGTCGCCAATCCTCAAGCCGGACCGAAAGCTTTATATGCGGTACAGGCAGCGGAACGCCTCGGCTTTCCCGAAGCGAGAATTCCCTTGGCGGTAGCCGTGACGGACTTATCACTCTCACCGAAATCAAACAGCGCATACAAAGCACTCGATGCAGCTATATCAGATATTAAAAAAGGAAAAAGCGGGGAAGTGCCTGATCACTTAAAAGATTCTCACTATAAAGGAGCGGAATCCCTCGGACACGGAGTCGATTACAAGTACCCTCACAATGCACCGGCGGGATGGGTCAATCAGCAGTACCTCCCGGATGAAATTAAGGACAGGCGCTACTACGAGCCGAAATCGAGCGGTAAATATGAGCAGGCACTGCAGAAAGTTTACGAAAATATAAATCAGCAAAAGAAAAAATAGGACAGCTGTAAGTGTTGAGCTGCAAACTAAAAACCCGACTTAAAAAGTCGGGTTTACTTACATTAAAAAAATCAATCCCGATCGTGCCGTCGTGTCATGAGTTTTGAACCCGCTACTGGCAGGTGGGTGTCCTGTTCTGCATTTCTTGAGTCCTCTAAGTATAAATATACAACGAGGCATTCATTCCATGCAGAAACTTCGGACTCCCTTCTCATAAATGTTCGGTCAAAACGTACAGTTTTACAACGAACACATCAGGATTGATTTCTTTTACTTTGTATTCAAATCATAGCATAGATGTATAAGGTTATCAAGGAATCTTATTTCTTTTTATTCAATTTCAAGTGCAGTTCCTCCAACTGTTTCCCGGCAACTTCAGACGGCGCGTCCGTTAAAAGATCGGAAGCGGAAGCCGTTTTAGGAAACAGAATCGTGTCACGAAGGTTTTGACGATGGGCGAGAATCATGATCAGCCGGTCCAGTCCGAAAGCGATTCCGCCATGAGGAGGTGCTCCGGAATCCAGTGCCTCCATCAGGAATCCGAATTGCTCTTCGGCTTCTTCCCTTGAGAAACCGAGAGCTTCAAACATTTTTTCCTGAAGTTCGCGCTTATGAATACGAAGCGATCCTCCTCCAAGCTCATATCCATTCAGTACAATATCGTAAGCTTCAGCCTGTACACTCTCCGGGCGGTCGAGAAGATGCTGTTCATCTTCAGCCGCCGGCATAGTGAACGGATGGTGGGCAGCGTAGTACCTTCCATCTTCTTCATTGTATTCAAACAGCGGCCAGTCCACCACCCAGAGAAAGTTGAAACTGGAACGATCGATAAGGCCGAGACGGCTGGCCAGCTTCTGCCTAAGTGCTCCAAGGCTTTCCTGAACCACTCCCGATTTATCTGCTACGAACAGCAGCAGGTCATCATCTTTGGCGTTTAAAGCTTCTTTAAGAGAAGAGGCTTCCGGCTCGCCGAAAAATTTAGCTATGGGACCGGTGATTTCCCCGTCCTTGATTTTCATCCAGGCAAGCCCTTTCGCTCCGTAAACCTTCACCTCTTCGGTGAGCTGGTCTATATCTTTCCGGGAGAACTGATCAGCCTGCCCTTCCACATTAATGGCACTCACCTGACCACCCGAAAAGACGGCTTTTTCAAAAACCTGAAAACCGCTCTCGGAAACAACCGAAGAAACGTTAACGAGCTCAAGTCCGTATCGAGTATCCGGTTTATCGGACCCGTATCTTTCCATAGCTTCCATATAGGATAGTCTCGGGAAAGGAGTATCGATCTCTATCCCTTTCACTTCTTTCATGACCGCTTTCATCATACCCTCTGTCATGCGCATAATGTCTTCTTTTGTTACGAAAGAAGCTTCGATGTCCACCTGGGTGAATTCAGGCTGACGGTCCGCCCGGAGATCTTCGTCCCGGAAACACCGGGCGATCTGATAATATTTTTCAAATCCGCTCATCATCAGTAATTGCTTGAACAGCTGAGGGGACTGGGGCAGAGCGTAAAATCCGCCGCCATGGACACGGCTCGGCACAAGGTAATCCCTTGCCCCTTCCGGTGTACTTTTAGTCAGAATAGGTGTCTCCATCTCCAGAAAATTATCGCTGTTGAGATAGTCGCGGATGACCTGTGTCGTTTTATGACGGATGAGAAATGTCTCCTGCATCTCACTTCTCCTCAGATCGATGTAGCGATGTTTCAATCTTACATCTTCTGCAACGTCCGTATCGTTCTCGATCATGAAAGGAGGAGTTTTCGCTTTGTTTAAAACCTGAACATCTGTCGCTACCACCTCGATACTCCCGGTAGCTACCTGTTCGTTGACGGTGCTCTCATCCCGCTGCACCACTTTCCCTTCCACTTCGAGGACGTACTCGCTGCGCACCGATTCCGCTACCGCCAGTGCCTCTTTGGACGTTTCCGGATTAAACACCACCTGCACGATACCGGAACGGTCCCGGAGATCGATGAAAATAAGACCTCCAAGATCCCTCCGCTTCTGCACCCATCCTTTCAGTAATACGTTCTCTCCTTTGTGTTCTTGCCGTAACGATCCGCAAGACGTACGCTCCATTCTCTATTCCTCCTTCATTTTCTTCAGCTCAGCCATAACATTTTCAAGAGAGACTTCTTTCTGTTCTCCCGTTGCCATATCTTTAACGTTCACCAAGTTATTTTCCACTTCTCTATCTCCAAGAATCAGCACTTTTTTAGCTTTCAGTCGATCCGCAGCCTTAAACTGTGCTTTCATTTTCTTATGGAGATAGTCTTTATCAACGCGAAGTCCTTCCGAACGTAATTTATCCACCAGTTTTACCGCTTCAAGCTCCGGCTTTTCACCGATTGCAACGATATAGCAATCAAGTTCTTCCTGTTTCGGCAGTTCCACTCCTTCCGCTTCCAGAGCCATCAGAAGACGTTCGATACTAAGAGCGAAACCTATACCCGGTGTCTCAGGACCGCCGATATCCTCTACGAGCCCATTATATCGGCCGCCACCGCTCAGTGTTGTGATGGCGCCGAACCCTTCAGCCTCACTCATGATTTCAAAGGCTGTATGATTGTAGTAATCAAGCCCCCGTACCAGATTCGGGTCGACTTCATAATCGATATCCATTGCGTCAAGATAAAACTTCACTTTCTCAAAATACGTTCTCGAGTACTCATTCAGAAAGTCCAGAATAGACGGAGCAGTCTTCATCGCCGGATGATCTCTGTCTTTTTTGCAGTCAAGTACCCGCAGCGGGTTTTCTTCAAGACGGATCTGACAGTCACTGCAAAGTTCCTCTTTGTGAGGAGAGAAGTGGTTCACAAGTGCTTCCCTGTGCGCTTCCCTGCTTTCCTGATCCCCAAGACTGTTTACGATCAGTTTTAACGAAGAGAGACCGAGTTCCTGATATGCTTTCATCGCGAAAGATAAAACTTCGGCGTCTACAGCAGGATCTTCACTGCCAAGGGCCTCTATTCCGAATTGCACGAACTGGCGGGTTCTTCCCTGCTGAGGACGTTCATAGCGGAACATAGGACCGATGTAGAAAAGTTTGGTAGGCTGGTTCGCAAGACCATGAAGTTTGTTCTGTACGAATGAACGTACAACCGAAGCCGTGCCTTCGGGTCTTAACGTTATACTCCGGCCACCCCTGTCTTCAAACGTGTACATCTCTTTTTGCACGATATCGGTGGAATCACCCACCCCGCGCTGAAAAAGTTCCGTATGTTCGAATATCGGCGTGCGAATTTCCTTGTAATTAAAGCGATGCGACAAATCTTTAAGAGTGTTTTCTATATATTGCCAATCCTCTACAGTTCCCGGCAGTATATCCTGAGTCCCTCTCGGCGCATTCATTGCCATAGCCATTCCTCCTGATTCATATTATGAATATTCATTTACTCTTACCGATCAGGGCGACAGAGCCACTAAAAAAAGCCCCGTCCCTTTTTCTGCAATGCTGCAGAAAAAGGGACGGGACTGCCCGTGGTGCCACCCTAATTGAAGATAATTCTTCCACTTTGGACCTTTAACGCAGGCTTTACGTCCGCACCTACCAATAACGTTCGGCACGGCACCTAAGAAACGTCTTTCACCGATGCATCATAGGGAAGTGTTCTCAGCCGTGACACTTCTTCTCTGAACTATGTGGGTACCGGTTACTTTTTCCCTCGATGGTTTTATCTTTAACTGAATTGCTTTCTATCATATAGACGTCCTGTCATTCTGTCAAGACTCACCGCTCTTTGCTGTCCAGAATCAATGTGACGGGACCGTCGTTCACAAGATCCACCTGCATCATTTCTCCGAAACTCCCGGTCACCACAGGGATTCCTTCCCTGCGGACGTAGGCGTTAAATTTTTCATACAGGTCATTGGCCATATCAGGCTTGGCAGCCTGCATGAAATTGGGCCTGCGGCCTTTTCTCGTATCACCGAATAAAGTGAATTGAGATATCGAAAGTATCTCCCCCTCCACGTCCACCGCAGAATAATTCATCTTTTCATTTTCATCTTCAAAAATCCGCAGATGAGGTATTTTTTTCGCCAGATACAGAGCGTCTTCTTCCGTATCTTCCCGGGAAACGCCAAGAAGAACCACGAGACCTTTATCCACTCTTCCCGGTTCTTTCCCTTCTGCCGTAACTTTCGCTTCAGTCGTCCGCTGTACTACTGCTTTCATTTGATTTCACCTCTATTGCATTACTCTCCGCACCGTATATACTTCCTGGATCTGTTTGATTCTCTCCACTATCTTCCTGAGATGGGAAGTATTCTGAATCAGTATTGTAATATTGATTGTAGCCATCTTATTGCGGTCGGACCTTCCCGAAACCGCCGTAATATTCGTTTTCGTTTCGTTGACAGCCTGTAACACTTCATTGACAAGACCTCTCCGATCATACCCCCAGATCTCGAGATCCACGTGATACTGTTTGCCGTTATCTTCCTCTTCTTCCCACTTAACAGGCAGGAGACGGTCTTTAGCTTCTTCGGTCTTGACGTTCGGGCAGTCGGTCCGATGCACGGAAACACCGCGGCCTTTCGTTATATATCCGATGATTTCGTCACCCGGAACCGGACTGCAGCACTTGGCTAAGCGGACGAGCAGATTGTCGACCCCTTCCACTACGACCCCCGCATCTTTTTTCACGTTGGGCTGTTTTTTTAAGTCTTTTTTGTTTACATTGGCTACCGTATCTTCCAGAGCCTCCTGCTTTTCTTTCTCACGCCGGATTCTCTCCGTAAGACGGTTTGCTACCTGAATTGCAGTGATTCCCTGGTATCCTACCGCTGCATACATATCATCAAGCGAGGTGAAATTGAATTTATCGAGCACCCGCTGAATATTATCCTGTGTCAGTACCTCTTTCGGAGACAGTTGAAGATTCTTTATTTCCCGTGCCACTGCGTCCCGGCCTTTGGAAATATTCTCTTCCTTGCGCTGCTTCTTGAAAAATTGTTTGATTTTATTTTTTGCCTGGGAAGTCTGGGCAATATTCACCCAGTCTTCAGAAGGACCGTAGGAATGTTTCGAAGTCATCACTTCTACGATATCTCCGGTTTTCAACACGTAATCAAGAGGCTCCATTTTGCTGTTCACCTTGGCACCTATAGTCTGGTTACCGATTTCCGTGTGGATCCGGTATGCAAAATCAAGAGGGTTCGAACCGTACGGCAGTTCGATAACATCGCCTCTCGGAGTGAAGACGTAAACCATATCGGAAAACAGATCCATTTTTAAGGATTCCATAAATTCTTCCGCATCGTGGGTCTCGCTCTGCCATTCCATAATTTCACGGAACCAGGACAGTTTTTCTTCAAAAGACTGGGTGCTGCCGGACTGTTTCCCTTCTTTATAAGCCCAGTGGGCAGCAATGCCGTATTCGGCGATTTCGTGCATATCATGTGTTCTGATCTGCACTTCGAGAGGATCACCTTTCGGACCGATGACTGTCGTATGCAGAGACTGATACAGGTTTGGCTTCGGCATGGCGATATAATCCTTGAAGCGTCCCGGCATCGGCTTCCAGCATGTGTGTATAATGCCCAATACTGCATAACAGTCTTTAATGCTGTTTACCAGAATGCGCACGGCAAGCAGATCGTATATTTCGTTAAACTGCTTGCTTTGCAGAACCATTTTTTTGTAAATACTGTACAGATGCTTCGGGCGGCCATCCAGATCAGCCTCTATGTCCACATTATCGAGCTCGCCCCTTATCTGATTGATGACTTCATCCACGTAGTGCTCCCGCTCGTTTCTCTTCTGCTTCATAAGGTGCACGATACGGTAATACTGCTGGGGATTCAGATATCGCAGTGCTGTATCTTCAAGTTCCCACTTGATAGTTGAAATACCGAGACGGTGAGCGAGAGGTGCAAAAATCTCCAGAGTTTCGTTGGAAATTCTCCGCTGTTTCTCGGCCGGCAGGTGCTTGAGAGTCCTCATGTTATGAAGTCTGTCAGCAAGTTTAATCAGAATGACACGAAGATCCTTCGCCATTGCGACGAACATCTTCCTGTGATTCTCCGCCTGCTGTTCTTCTTTAGACTTATATTTGATTTTTCCTAATTTAGTCACTCCGTCCACGAGCATAGCGACTTCCTCATTGAAAGTCACCTTCAGATCTTCCACCGTTACGCCTGTATCCTCCACCGTATCATGAAGAAAGCCGCTGGCTATCGTTTCAGCATCGAGTTCCAGATTGACGAGGATCCCGGCTACCTGGACCGGGTGTATGATATAAGGCTCCCCTGACTTTCTATACTGATCACGATGTGCCCAGGCAGCATATTCATGGGCTTTCCGAATAAATTGTAACTCGTCTTCATTCAGATAATGTCTTGCCCCATCAATCACTTCTTCCGCAGTCAACACATTATCATTCGCCATAACAATCACCCTGATTTCTATATGTTGAATTATCTTTTACTGAAATGCTGAACATAACCTCCGCCTTTCCAAGGGAAATGATAGCAAAAGAGCGCCCTTACAGAGGGCGCACTCTTCTACTCGTATTGCATTAGTGTCAGTACATCGTATCCTTCGAGCTTGTCTCTGCCGTTCAGGTATTGAAGCTCGATGAGAAAGGCACACCCTGCCACTTCTCCGCCCAGCTGCTCCACCAGATCTATAGTTGCTTCAATTGTACCTCCGGTAGCGAGCAGGTCGTCGATGATAAGTACGCGCTGGCCGGGTTTTATTGCATCTTTGTGTATAGCCAGGATGTCCTGGCCGTATTCCAGACCGTAATCCACTTCAATCGTTTCCCGGGGAAGTTTTCCTTTCTTACGAATCGGGGCAAAACCTATTTCAAGAGCGTAGGACACAGGGCACCCTACTATAAAGCCACGGGCTTCAGGACCTACTACGATGTCGATGTCGCGCTTTTTGGCATAAGTCACGATGTCATCCACAGCTGCTTTAAAAGCAGGACCGTTATCCATGAGGGGAGTGATGTCTTTAAACTGAACTCCCTCTTTCGGCCAGTTTTCAACAATTGCTATATGTTCTTTATAATCCATATCTTATTTCCTCCTTGACTTCCGCCCCTGTAATTTGCAGCCGGGTTTCCATCCAATCTTTCAATTCTTTATATGTCGAATAGTATAGTACTTTTTCAACTTCCATCTGCTCCTGTCTCGCCTGGAACGTCCGGGATTCTGTCAAGCTTTTCTGTTCGGGTTGTGTGTTCATAAACAATTGACCATCTTTTATTGTAACAAAACCCAAATCAAAAAACACGTTACAAATGAATTTTATCGAATCGACTTTCCATCCCTTGTGCCTTGCGAGAAGAGCCGAATCTTTTTCAAGGTCAAACGTTTTTTTCTTTTTCAGCATTCCATAAAAGTACTTGAAATGCTCCCGGGACGGCAGCGTCTGCATAAATGCATCGTCTCTCAAAGAGTAGACGGCGTAAATACGCTCAGGTGATACCTCCCCGAGGAGCGCATTCAGATCTTCAAGCCGTTCGGGGAGATCGATTAAAATCAATATACTGTAATCCTTGACCCTGCTGTCGTTGAACCCGATCACCGGTAACTCTCCCGGCCCTTCCGTCTGCAACCCGAAAGTGACACAGGCGGCTTCGTCTCTCTGGAAGGACGGTAAAGACTTCTGCAAATGTTTCGTTCCTCTCCAGTCGAACAGCTGCCACTCTTTCACTGCAATGTCTTCCACCATCAGCTGTGGTTTCCTCGTTCCGTTCCATTCGTTGATACTCAGCTGCCCCACCATATCTATCGGGGACTGAGGAGCGATTGAGTGATACGCTTCTCCCTGTCCGAACGCGATAGCATCTAGACGGGAACCGTTCTGCTCCAGCGTTACTTTCATATGATTCTTTTTGCTGCCTATCAGCCTCAATTCCTTCGCCCTGCTTCTGACGTGGAAGTACGGTTTAGGATTAGCCATTCCGAATGGCCGTAACTGATTGACGAATTCTATCTGCTGTAATGACACTTCACTGAGATCGAGACTCATCGTGACAGGTAGTGACTGACCGTAGTCCTCCGGCGCAAGTTTTTCTCTCGCCAGTCGGGACAACTCTTCTCGTAGCGAAATTATATTGTCCTCCGCCAGTGTCATGCCTGCAGCCTGGGAATGCCCACCGAAGTGAAGAAACAGTTCCCTGTGCTCCATGCAATTTTCAAACATATCATAGGCATCTATACTTCTGGCGGATCCTTTTGCCTGACCTTTCTCCTTATCAATGGTAAGAACAATCGCAGGCCTGTCGAATTTCCTCACAAGCTTGGAAGCGACGATACCGAGCACTCCGGCATTCCAGCCTTCCCTGGCCACCACAATCACTTCATCTTTCACATCTTCCCCGAGCAGTGCCTCGGCTTCGTCAGCTATTTCCTGAACAATTTTCTGACGCTCTTTATTCAGTTCCTGAACGAACCCGGCCAGTTCCTGTGCCTCTTCTTCATCCCTGGTAAGTAAAAGATCCACGGCAGGAGAAGCATCCTGCAGGCGACCGACTGCGTTCATTCTTGGACCTATCATAAATCCGACCGCTTCTTCGTCTACGTCTCCGTCTATGCTATTCAAATTTTTCAGTTGACGAAGCCCCGGACGCCTCGTCTTTGTAATAGCCTCAAGTCCGAAGGAAACAAGTATCCTGTTCTCATCTTCAAGTGGCACCAGGTCGGCGACCGTTCCTATAGCTACAAGATCGAGCAGGTGAACCGGCTTCTCTTCCAGAAGAGCGTGGGCGAATTTGAACGCCACCCCGACTCCTGCCAGTTCCTGAAAAGGATACTGGAGAGAAGTTTTCGGATGCAGAATCGCAAATGCCTCAGGCAGTTCGTTCTGAACTTCGTGGTGATCCGTAATAATGAGATCGATCCCCAATTCTTTTGCAACTTTCGCTTCTTCCACAGCGGCTATACCATTGTCCACTGTAATTATAAGCGTGTATCCCTGTGCGGAGGCCCATCTGAATGCATTTTCGTTTGGACCGTATCCTTCCGTAAACCTGTTAGGAATATAAAAGTCGCATTCCGCTCCGAGCGATCGCAGACACTCCATCATTAACGCTGTCGAACTGACACCGTCCGCGTCATAATCCCCGAAAATCAGAATGGGCTCTTCGTAATGGATAGCCTCTTTGACCCGGTTCACAGCTTTCCGCATTCCGTTTATGAGAAAAGGATCATGTAAATCAGCAAGCGCCGGGTGCAAAAACCTGCTTCTTTCCTCTTCCGTATGCAAGCCGCGCTGCTCCAATAATTCATTTATCAATTCCTGCCTATTGGCAGAATCCGAACTGTATGTAAAATCCCATTTCATTTTACTTTTTAACATAACGACACCCCTGACCCGTTAATTATACTAAAGGCCGGGGGTGTGAACAACCATATTACCTGTCCTTATGTTTATCCGGGTTATCGTCCAAGTCTTTATCCTCATCTTTTTCATTAGCGGTTGGCTCTTCCGGTGCATTCTCCGTGTCATTTTGCATTTTTTTCTCCAGAGAACGGTAATTCTGTTTCAGCCGGAAATACCGGAGTGAGCCCACGGAAGCAGTTATAATTCCACCCATCAGTACGGAGATGAGGATCACAAGTATGAGGGGAGCCTCTCCGGAGCCGAATAAATAATCCACTTGCACAGGGTCCACGTTAATGACTGCAAATATAGCTACTAAAAGAGCAAATATAATGGCCAGTATAATGTAAGTCTGTCCCTTCACGACAGCCACCTCCTTTCCTCTGTAGTATACCCCCACGGAAAGTGATTCAATCAAAAAACAGGTAAGCCCGGCCCTCCTTTTTCCAGCGAATAGAAAGAGTAAGTGTCATCTGTCGGCTTTCCTTCCTTTCGTAAGCTGTGAAACGGAACGAAGGTAACGTTTATGCCGGAATCGTGACATTCACCGCTCCTTCATACCTCTCAACGTCACGAAAAGAACGTTATCCTTACCTTCGCATCTGAAGGGAAGGAAAACAGGCTTGCTCCGGGAAGAGGTGTCTAATCCATCTCCCCTTACTCGTAAGAAATACAAAAACCGAACACAAGGGTCCGGTTTTTGTTATCTGCTATTCAATTGTGCCGAAAACTTTTCGTTATTATACCTGCGGTCCATTCGTTTTCTTCTTCTCGGAGTACTCGATCGGTTTCTTCTCGATCGTACGTCCTCTCATTACCAGCCAGAGCTGCGCAGCAATAAAGAGGGAAGAGTACGTACCGGCTACGAGTCCTACTACAAGAGCAAATCCGAAATTCGTTATAGAAGAAGCTCCGAACAGGAAGATCATCAATGCTGCGAACACCACAGTGATTACAGTATTGAAACTTCTTGCAAGCGTCTGCATCAGACTTTCGTTTACCACTTTCGCCAGTTCACCGAAGGTCTTCACTTTCCGCTTAAGTTTCAAGTTTTCGCGTATCCTGTCGAAAGTTACGATCGTATCATTGACGGAATACCCGACGATTGCCAGAATGGCGGCAATTATCGTTATATCGAATTCAAGCCTGGTTATGCTGAATAGAGCTATGATAAAGAAAGCATCGTGCAGCAGGGCCAGAATTGCCGTGAGTGCAAAAAAGAACTCGAATCGGATCGTAACATAAATAACGATTCCTATAGAGGCATAGAGCACAGCCAGAGCTGCGTTCTTGGCAAGTTCCTGACCCACTATCGGAGATACAGTACTTACGTTAGGCGTGTTACCGTATTTTTCTTCAAAATGGTCCTGAATTTCTCCTATCTTATCTTTTGGAAGAACCGTTTCGAACCGGGCCACAGCAATCTCGTCGTTGTCCCCTGAAATCACTATCTGTTTCGGCGTGACGCCGAATTCTTCCTCGAGCGTCTCTTCCACCTGGGGAGCTTTGATATTGCCATCGGAAAGAATAGACACTCTGGATCCGCTTGTGAAGTCAATCCCTAAGTTAAGTTTGAATATCATAAGCGCGATACCGCCGGAGGCGATCAGTATAATCGAAATTGCAAAGAATCGCTTCCGTAACCCTGCAAAATCGAAAGTTTTACCTTTTACAGTTGTATTCACCGGGGTCGTATCATTAATATCCTGGATTTGTGAAGGCTTCACCCCGAACCAGCCGGGACGTTTATTCAGCAGACGGCTGTGAATCCACAGACCCATGAAAAGGCGGGTACCGAAAACGGCGGTGATGAAGCTTACCAGTATGCTCACTATCAGCATCGTAGCGAACCCTTTCACGGAACTCGTCCCGAATATAAACAGTACGCCTGCAGCTATCAGTGTTGTTATGTTCGCATCAAGGATAGTCGCAAGAGATCGCTTATTCCCCGATTTGAAAGCGGACATTACCGATTTACCGGATTTCAGTTCTTCTTTGATACGTTCATACGTTATGATGTTCGCATCTACAGCCATACCTACTCCCAAAATAAGAGCGGCTATCCCGGGCAGTGTCAGCACCCCGTTCATGAGTTCGAACACTACAAGAATAAGGTATATATATACGGAAAGTGTGACTGCTGCAATAATCCCCGGAAAACGGTAGTAGGCAATCATGTAAAGGAAGATTAGCGCAATACCTATCGCTCCGGCAATAACGGTTTTATTCATCGCCTGCTCCCCGAACTGTGCTCCTACGGACGTCGAGTACATTTCTTCGAGGTTCACCGGAAGCGATCCGGCGTTCAGCATGTCGGCCAGCTGTTTGGCTGATTCCACCGTAAAGTTCCCGTCAATCTGGACGTCCGTGCTTCTGATCGGCTCATCATTATTAAATCCGAGAGCGGAAATATATGCCGGATCTTCTTTGCCGTACTCTTCCGGGAACGTCGTCTCGGATTCGTTATAGTCGAGCCAGATGACCATCATACGGTCGTCATACGGAGTCTCCGGATCCTGTTCCTTACTCGTAATAGTATCCGAAACTTCGTAAAATTCCTGGGCACTTTCCATTTTCACAGTAACCACAGGCTGGTTCGTGTTCGCATCAAATGACTGCTGGGCACTGCCCTCGACAATATCACTGCCATCAAGGTATTCATTGCCCTCTACGTCACGAAAAGACAGTTCGGCGGTCGTCGACAGTAATTCTCTCGCTTCCTGCTGATTATCGACACCCGCAAGCTGCACCCTTATCCTGTTGGGCTCTTCGATGTTGATATTTGCTTCACTGATACCAAGGGAGTCCACCCTTTCTGTCAGTGACTGCACAGTCGCTTCAAGTACTTGACGGTTGACTTCCTGTTCCTCATCAATCGGATCCACCTCATAGAGAATCTCGAATCCTCCCTGAAGGTCGAGTCCGAGCTTTATGTCTTTGGCGACACCCGTAACAGTCGTACCTATCATCGTTCCAAGTAAAGCTACTATAAGAAAAAAGGCGACAATGCGACCTCGTTTTTTCATTTCCTTCGCTCCCCCTTATTGTCCCTCTTTTCAGGGACTCTTTCCTCTTGACGTCAATCATACGGGACTTCCTTTGAGTCACAAAAGCAGCCCCTGCTTGTATTGCATACCTTTTTCATCAATATATAATCACTGTTTCACCATTGCCTGCCCGTGCTTCAAAAGAGGGCAGGTAAGCACACACCCTCCCTGAAACGCGGAGGCGCCGGCCTATATGTACAAGCATATAATCTATTGTAGCGGAAAATCATTTCTTTGAGAAGATGAACAGGCTATTCAGTGAAAAACTGTACCGAATGGTCAGATTTTTACAGGTCAGTTTGAGTCGAAAGAATCCAAAAAACCCCTGCAAAAAACAAAGAGTGATTCCCGGCTCAATGCAGGAATCACTCTTTTTCCTCAGGTATTGATAAAAGACGGCTTGAAATAAGAGCCGTCTTTCGTTTCCCTAGGTCTTAGTCGTTCTTTCTTTCTCTGACTGATGAACGATCCATCTTCAACGAAGAGCCATCGTTAACCGTAACGACGACAGTGCCTTCGTCAAGCGCGTGGATCGTACCATGAATGCCGCCGATTGTAATAATTTCATCACCTTTTTGCAGTTCGGATTGCATCTGCTGCACTTTTTTTTGCTTTTTCTGTTGAGGACGAATCAGCAAAAAGTAAAAGATAACAAACATTAAAATAATAGGCAGTAGCCCTATCAATGTTTCCATCTCTGTCTTCCCCCCTAAAAGTTTTTCGCATCTGGCCTGTTGAAACCATATTGTTCAAAGAATTCTTCACGGAAATCTCCGAGTCTGTCTTCTTTAATGGCTTCTCGCACTTGCCTCATCAATTTTAACAGAAAATACAGGTTATGATAAGTAGTAAGTCTGATTCCGAACGTTTCATTGGATTTTACGAGGTGACGGATATAAGCTCTCGAATAGTTACGACACGTATGACAATCGCAATTTTCGTCGATCGGACCGAAATCACGGGCAAATTTAGCATTACGGACGACCAGACGTCCGTTAGACGTCATACAGGTACCGTTACGGGCTATGCGTGTCGGAAGCACACAGTCGAACATGTCGATCCCCCGTATTGCTCCATCCACCAGGGAATCAGGGGACCCTACGCCCATGAGATATCTCGGCTTATCTGAAGGCAACAAAGGTGTCGTCGATTCAAGCATCCTGTTCATTACATCTTTCGGTTCCCCGACCGACAGACCACCGATCGCATACCCCGGGAAGTCCAGCGATGTAAGATCACGCGCACTCTGTTTCCGCAGATCTTCGTATTCCCCGCCTTGAACGATACCGAACAGGCCCTGATCGTGAGGACGTTTATGAGCCGACAAGCAGCGCTCCGCCCAGCGGCTCGTCCTCTCCACGGAATCCTTCATATACTTGTGTTCTGCAGGGTAAGGCGGGCATTCATCAAATGCCATCATAATATCCGCGCCGAGCTGATTCTGTATGTGCATCGCTTTCTCCGGAGAAAGGAATAGCTTCTCCCCGCTTATATGGTTACGGAAATGAACGCCTTCCTCTTCGATTTTTCTCAGATCACTGAGACTGAACACCTGGAAACCTCCCGAATCTGTAAGGATAGAACCTTTCCAGTTCATAAATTTATGAAGGCCTCCGGCTTCTTCGACGATATCCGCTCCCGGACGCAGCCAGAGATGATAAGTGTTCGAAAGAATCATTCCCGCCCCCATGGACTCAAGCTCTTCCGGACTCATCGTCTTAACTGTCGCTAACGTACCTACAGGCATGAAGGCAGGGGTTTCGAACGTTCCGTGAGGAGTATGGACCTTCCCTAACCGTGCACCTGTCTGCTTACATGTTTTTATATGTTCATATGTTACTGCCATCTGTATCTTCCACTCCTACTTTAAAATTAGCATTGCATCCCCGAAACTGAAGAAACGGTACTTCTCCGTCACCGCCCGGCGGTAGGCTTCCAGTATGAAATCCCTGCCGGCAATAGCACTCACAAGCATGATCAGTGTCGACTTCGGAAGGTGGAAATTCGTCACGAGTCCATCGATTGATTCCACCTGATGCGGAGGATAGATGAAAATATCCGTCCACCCGCTCTCCGCCACAAATCGCTGATGTTCCCGGTAAATCGTCTCAAGCGTCCGGGTCGACGTCGTACCTACCGAAATGATGCGCCCGCCGTTTTCCTTTATACGATTAAGCGTCCCGGCTGACTCTTCCCCCAGGGTATAAAACTCTGCATGCATGTCATGTTCTTCGACGTTTTCCACACTCACCGGTCTGAACGTTCCGAGACCTACATGCAAAGTAAGATATACAAGTTCAACCCCCGACTCCTCCAATTCCCGGAGCAGCTTTTCCGTAAAATGAAGGCCGGCCGTGGGCGCGGCAGCCGATCCCTCTTCTTTTGCGTAAACCGTCTGGTAACGGTCACGGTCTTCCAGTTGCTCGGTGATGTACGGAGGAAGCGGCATTTCTCCGAGAGAATCCAGCACTTCAAGGAAGATGCCTTCGTATGAGAACTCGACGATTCTCCCGCCGTGCTCCAACTCTTTTGTACAAACGGCTTTCAGTCGTCCGTCGCCAAAGGTGAGTTCCGTACCTTCCTTCACTTTTTTGGCAGGCTTCATCAGTACTTCCCATTCGTCGCCTTCGCGCTGGTGAAGAAGAAGTACTTCCACTTTTCCTCCCGTATCTTCTTTCACGCCGTACAACCGCGCAGGAAGTACTTTTGTATCATTCAAAACGAGACAGTCTCCGGGATGGAGATAATCTTTCACATCCGAGAATACACGGTGCTCTATTTCTTCTGCTTCCGTGTTAAGAACCATAAGACGGGAAGAATCCCGATCCTTCAGTGGTGTCTGGGCGATGAGTTCTTCCGGCAGTTCAAAATCGTATTCATTGATATCTGTTGTCATTATCCTTCAACCTCACTTCAATCTGCTGACTATATAAAAAATTAAAGACAAAATAATACTTACGACGATTGACGTCATTATCGGAAAATAAAAAGTCGTATTTCCCTTCTTAAAAATCAGATCTCCCGGAAGTTTACCGATAAAGGCTCCGATGATTCCAAACAAAAGAAAAACGATGCCGATAATGATGAAGATTTTACTGAGCTCATTCATGATCCCCCGGGCATCTCCCGGTCAAAGTGCGTGTAAGTTTTAGGAGTAGCCGTCCGGCCCCTCGGCGTTCTCTGTATGTACCCTTTCTGCAACAGGAAAGGTTCATACACATCTTCGATAGTCTGAGATTCTTCCCCGATGGTGGCCGCCATCGTATCAACACCGACAGGCCCCCCGCGGAAAGAATCCATCAGCGCAAGAAGAAGCTTGTGATCGATATGATCCAGCCCGTCTTCATCCACCTGCAGCATACCGAGCGCTTCACGGGCAGTGGCAAGAGAAATTTCCCGTTCTCCTTTTACCTGGGCTATATCCCGTACGCGTTTCAGCAGACGGTTGGCAATCCTCGGTGTGCCCCGGGAGCGGCTGGCTATTTCGTCCGAGGCTTCTTCATCTATCGATACATTGAAAATTTCTGCCGTTCTTCTGATGATGTCGGAAAGAGCTTCGTTCGAATAGAATTCAAGTCGGCCGTGCACCCCGAACCGGTCACGGAGCGGAGCCGACAGCAGCCCTGCCCTGGTGGTGGCTCCCACGAGAGTGAACGGAGGCAGATCGAGACGGACGGATCTCGCGCTCGGACCGTTGCCGACCACAATATCAAGACAGAAGTCTTCCATTGCCGGGTACAGAACCTCTTCCACGGAACGCGGAAGGCGATGAATTTCGTCGATAAAAAGCACATCCCCCGCCTCAAGCGAAGAAAGGATGGCCGCAAGATCTCCGGCTCTTTCTACAGCCGGACCGGAAGTTGTCCGAAACTGTACTTCCATTTCGTTGGCGATTATGGAGGCAAGCGTTGTTTTACCAAGGCCCGGCGGCCCATAAAGCAACGTATGATCCAAAGGTTCTTCCCTCATTTTCGCAGCCTCTATAAATATACTGAGATTGTGTTTCGTTTTTTCCTGACCGATATATTGGGAGAGAAGTTCAGGTCTTAAACTTTGTTCGATTTCATCTTCTCTCCCCTGCTGTTCCCCGGAAATGATTCGATCTTCCATAGGATGTTGCTCCTTTCTATGTCTTCAGTAGTAACTGCAGTCCCTGTCTTACGTAATCATCCACCCGGTCCGCCTCCATAGTCTGAAGCTCGGGTTTTATCGACCTTAGTTCCTTATCCGAATAACCCAGAGCTTCCAGTGCCTCCAGTGCTTCCGCAATAAGCGACTGATCGGCTCTTGCTTTGGTATAGAAGATAGTCGCTTCATTTTCTTCCTCGGGCAGCCAGTCGACCAGTTTCCCTTTCAGATCCAGAATCATCTGTCTGGCGGTTTTCTTCCCGACCCCCGGAAATTTAGTCAGATATTTATCATCTTCCCGTTCAATGGCACTGATGAAATCCGATACGCTTACTCCGCCAAGAATGGCCAGCGCCCCCTTGGGACCGATTCCCGAAACGCTGAGCAGCCTGGCAAACAGACGTTTATCCTCTTTTTTCGGGAAGCCGAAAAGAATTTGAGCGTCTTCCCGCACATGATGGTATGTATATATTTTCACTTCTTCCCCGAGTTTCGTTTCAAAATAAAAAGGGTTGGCACAATAAACTTCATAGCCAAGACCTTGTACTTCCACATTAATGGTTTCTTCTTCTACCGCTGTCAATGTACCCTTAACGTATGCAATCATTCATTTCGCTCCATTCCTGCGTTGTCCCTGATATTATAACATACATACACACGTTCGTATCAGGAAAAGTGATGGCGTTGCCTCTATGATATTTCTATATAAAAAGAGTGGTTTCCTTTAAATGTAAAGAAAACCACTCTTTCCAACGACGAATTCAGGTCAGCTTCTCCAGTACTTCCTGATCGGCGTCAAGGTTATGCCAAATATCCTGAACGTCGTCATTATCTTCGAGCATATCAATGAGCTTAAGCATTTGTTCCACAGTCTCTTCCTCCTCCAGAGGGGTGTAAGTCTGAGGAATCATAGTCACTTCAGCTGTCTGCACAGGATAAGCTTCCAGCGCGTGTTTTACATTTTGAAAATTTTCGGGTTCCGTGTATATTTCAAAAAAGTCATCCGTAGTCTCAAGCTCATCTGCACCAGCTTCGATCGCTTCAAGCATAATATCATCCTCTTCCACTTCCGTGGCGGAGCGGTCGATGGTGATGAATCCTTTTCTGTCGAACATGAAGGAAACACACCCGTTTTCCCCCAAATTCCCTCCATGTTTACTGAAGGCGTGCCGAACTTCGGGAGCCGTTCTGTTTTTGTTGTCTGTCAGTACGTTGACCATGACGGCGACCCCGCCGGGACCATATCCTTCATACACGACGTCTTCATATTCATTTCCGCCGACATCGCCTTTAGCCTTTTTCACGGCTCTGTCGATATTGTCCTTCGGCATATTATTCGATCTGGCTTTTTCTATAGCTAACCGCAAATCCGGGTTCATCTCCGGATCCGGATCTCCCTGTTTTGCAGCAACGAAGATTTGGCGAGCCAGCTTCTGGAAAAGTTTTCCCCGTTTCGCATCCTGTGCACCTTTACGATGTTTAATGTTACTCCATTTTGAATGACCGGCCATGGTGCATTCTCCTCTCCAAATCAAGTTTTTTCCTTTAATAACTATATCAAAATTCATTCCACTGTCAAAACTGTACACTTCTTCATTAAAAAACGTGCCTCGGAAGGCACGTTTTACTTCATTACGGGAGAAAAAGTTTCAATTTCATAACTTGGATACGTGCCGAGGACTTTAAGTCTGCAGCCAAGTGCTTCCAGTTCCTGCTGTACTCCCGGGAAGAGTACCTGATCATACGGCTGGTCCACGTCCACAAGGAAGAAATAATTGCCGAGACCCGTCTTCATAGGGCGTGACTCGATCTTCGACAGGTTCATCTTTCTCCAGGCAAAAGCAGCGAGAACCTGATGAAGTGCTCCAACGTAGTCCTGAGGGAGAGTAACCATTACGGTAGTTTTGTGTTTTTTCACAGGCTGATCTTTCACTTTCAACGTTTTCGGCTCTTTTTGCACTACGGCGAACCTGGTGTGATTGTTGTCATAATCATGAATGTTACCTTCCAGGATGTTCAGCCCGTTCATTTCGGCAGCCAGATGGTTACCGATAGCCGCTGCGTGCACACCTTTTTCCCTGACGATTTCGGCTGCCCGCCCCGTAGAAGCAGTATAATGGATTGCCGCTTCCGGATAATGTTTGTGTAAATACTGATGGCACTGGGCAATCGCATGACTGTGAGAATGAATTTCGGTTATGTCATGATCGTCATAATCCGGATGCGTCAGCAGGTGCTGGCGTATAGGAACAGTAAGCTCTGCTATGATCGCCTGGTTCACCTGATGAATCAAATAATCGATTGTAAGATGAACGGATCCTTCGATCGCATTTTCGAGCGGGACGACCCCCGTATCGATTTCTCCTGCTTCCACTGCATCGAGACAGGCAGGGATGGTATCAAAGCTTACAAACTCCCCGCCGTCGAACAAAGAATCCACCGCCATTTTCGTAAAAGTACCCTTTGGTCCCAGATACCCTATCTTTTGCGTCTCCATTCTATCACCCCTCCATTGTTAAGCACCGGAACTTAAAACTTCCACATTATCGACGAAGGAAAGTCCCTGCATATCCTGCATCAGACTGTTCATCTCCTCCGTCATTCCTGCCGTATTAAGCGACAGGGTAACATTCGCTTTTCCCTGGATAGGAATCGTCTGGTGTATCGTGAGTACGTTGCATCCGAACCCGGCAGCTACTGCAAGCAGGTTCGAAAGACTCCCCTTCTGATCTTCCAGGTGAAAAAACAGTGTAACGATCTGTTCTTTTACCATCGTCTGGAATGGGTAAACAGCATCTTTGTATTTATAATAAGCGCTTCGTGATAAACCGACACCGCGGACAGCTTCGTATATGGACTCGGCTTTTCCGCGCTCGAGCATGGCTTTCACATCAAGTGTTTTTTTCATCGCTTCCGGAAGTATATCACTTCGTACCAGATAAAATTTCTCGCTGTAATCTGCCATGACTTCACCCCCGTTAACCGTCTACAAATTCAAATTCAAATTCAAGCAGGCGAATCGTATCACCGTGTTCGGCCCCTTTCTTCCGGAGGGCCTCATCCACACCCATGCTGCGCATCTGCTGTGCGAACCGGTTGACAGCCTGATCGTGATCGAAGTTCGTCCGGCGGAAAAGCGACTCTATCTTCTCTCCGTAAAGTACGTAAGCCCCATCATCATCTCTCATAATATGAAAGGCAGGTGCTTCTTTTTCGTATTTATACAGAACTCTGTTTTCCGTAGTAACTTCCTCTTTCACTTCTTTAGGAATCCGGTCGAGTTCATCCGCCACTGCGTAAAGGATTTCATCCAATCCGCTTCTGGTAATCGCAGAAAGAGGATAGATCCGCAAGTCTTCCTTTTCGGTTTCGGCACGGAATTTTTCCAGATTTTCTTCCGAACCGGGCAAGTCCATTTTATTGGCAATCACTATCTGAGGCCTGTCTTTAAGACTTTCATCATAGGAGGCGAGTTCGTGATTGATAGCTACATAATCTTCATAAGGATCACGCGCTTCCATCCCCGACATATCTATAACGTGCAGTATTACTCTGGTCCGCTCAATGTGCCTGAGGAACTGATGTCCCAGTCCTACACCTTCGTGCGCCCCTTCGATAAGCCCCGGAAGATCGGCCATAACGAAACTGCGTCCATCCTTCGTTTCCACTACACCAAGATTAGGATTCAGGGTAGTGAAGTGATAGTCAGCCACTTTCGGCTTCGCGGCAGTAACAGTGGAAAGGAACGTTGATTTTCCTACGCTTGGAAAACCTACCAGCCCGACATCCGCCAGCAGTTTCAGCTCTAACTGGACATCGAGTTCCACTCCGAGCGTACCATTCTCGGAGATTTCCGGCGCACGGTTTCTGGCAGTCGCAAATTTGGCATTTCCACGGCCGCCACGTCCTGCTGCAGCAATCACTGCCCGCTGCTTGTGCTCGAGTAAATCTGCTATCAGTTCGCCGGTAGCCGCATTTCGGACGGTAGTGCCCGGAGGTACCGGAACTACAAGATCATCAGCATTTTTCCCGTGTTTCTTCTGATTCATACCGTTTTCGCCGCGTCGAGCCTTGAAGTGACGCTGATAACGAAAGTCCATGAGCGTGTTTAAACCCTCATCCACTTCGAAAACCACGTCTCCGCCCCGGCCGCCGTCTCCGCCTGCAGGACCGCCTCTCGGAACATATTTTTCTCTGCGGTAGGCGACAAGGCCGTTGCCCCCATCTCCCGCTTTTACATATATTTTCACCTGATCGACAAACATATATTTTTCACCTCTTCAATTCAGTCTTTCGCCTATCCCCTTAAGGATACTTTCTTATCAAAACAAACGCTTATCCACAATACCTTCGCAGTATGGAAGCACCTTTCTCCCTGTCCGGGTCGATAAATCAACCTCAGCTTCCGATACGAGAACGGGGCCTGTTCAACCGGCCCCCCCAAACACTTCTCGAAGCAGTTCTTGAGCATGTTTCGTTCGGAAATTGAACTTGATTCACCCATTACCGTGACAGTGAAGAAAACGGCTTTCTTCATCTGCACATTTAAATATTATTAAGAATTATAGCAGAATCAACCTTATGATTCTATGATTCTATGGGGTACAGATACCGGTCGCTGTTCATTACTGATAAAGAAAAAACCACGTCCATGCAAAAAGCACGGCGTGGCTTCATCTTCATATAGCAATTTACGCTTCTTGTGCTGCAGGGTATACGCTGACTTTTTTACGATCGCGACCGTAACGTTCGAATTTTACAACCCCGTCTGCTTTAGCGAAAAGTGTGTCATCGCCACCGATACCCACGTTTGTACCCGGGTAAATTTTAGTGCCGCGTTGACGGTAAAGAATGGAACCGCTCGTTACTGACTGGCCGTCAGCACGCTTAGCTCCAAGACGCTTACTCTCGGAGTCGCGTCCGTTTTTAGAGCTTCCCTGACCTTTTTTCTGGGAGAAAAATTGCAGATCTAGACGTAGCATGAATTCCACCTCCTTCAGTTTATGATTGTAATATATTGAGAATAATCCTGTTCGATAGTTCTCAGGGAAATAAGCAGCCCCTCCAGGAGGGTCAACGCTTTTTCCTCTTCTTTATCTTTCCCGGTAAGAATGACTTTAAGGTAGCCACCTTCACCGCCCTGGACTATTTCCGGTTCGCAGCCTGCCACTTCCATCAATGCATTGGCTGCACCGAAAGAAACAGCCGATACTGCAGCACATACAAGATCATGTCCATAAGGACCGCTCTCTGCATGACCGGAAATTTCAAATCCAAGAATACGCTGATCCGCGGAAAGAATTTTTGCTGTAATCATATCTTCAACCCTTACGCGTCGATTTTGTCGATAACGACTTTTGTATAAGGCTGACGATGACCCTGTTTACGCTTGTAGTTCTTCTTCGGCTTGTATTTGAACACGGTAATCTTTTTCTGACGACCATGCTTGGCTACTTTAGCCGTTACGGAAGCACCATCTACAAATGGAGCGCCTACTTTGGAGTTGTCTCCACCGACGAACAATACTTTGTCGAAAGTTACGGACTCACCATCGGCAGCGTCCAGTTTCTCAACGTAGACTTCCTGGCCTTCTTCTACTTTGACCTGTTTTCCACCAGTTTCAATAATTGCGTACATACGTGCACCTCCTCATTAAACTAAGACTCGCCATCCAGGTACCACATTCATGGTTTATGACCTGTCCTGAGCGGTTGTAGCAGTGAAGTGCTACAAGATTAACAAACTAATGTTATCACAACCGGAAACCCCATGTCAATCAATCATCTGAACGACGGCTACTGCTATTACAGGCTCTCTGTAAAGCCCGCAGTAAATTTTACTAAACCGGAAGTATAAAAGCAATGAAAAACGAAAGAAATTACATCCGGAACATTGAAAATCCGTGGCCCCGATCCTCACCCTTATCCATTAAGAATACTTCCGCCATTTCACGAGCACGTTCTTGAGAATCAGGTAAAGAAGCAGGAAGACTATCAGATTAACGAGTAGCGCGGGGCCGAGTCGTTGAAGTATAAACTGCAGAAAATTCCCCTCCGCGACCTCAAGTGCAGAGTAGAACACGTACAAAAGAGTATCTGCGAACGAAACACCCGCAAGAACAAGCAGCGTTACGACCGGGAAATTGGTGTGGAAAAGTTTATTCAGCCCGTGTACGGTATAAACCACTACTGCGTAGACGAGCATATGTACTCCGATTATACCGGTATAGGCTACATCCATAAACAACCCCGCCCCCAGGGCGTACCAGAGCGTCCGGTACGTATCATTGGAATCGTAGAAAAGACTCATAAGAAGAAGGAAGACAAGAGTCCACTGCGGGGTCATAACAGTCTCGCCTCTTATAAGGGAGCCGGAAAAAAGATTGACGACCGTTCCTTCCAGAACGATAAACAGCAGAATAAGGATTGAAAGTTTAACAGTTTTCATGAGTTTTCTTCCTGACTCTCTTTATCGTTCTGATCGGAACGTCTGGCAATAATTACCTGGTTGATCTCATAAAGATCAGCTGCAGGCTCAATATAAGCGGTTTTCGTCAATCCATATTCATCATTCTTCACTTCATCCACCGTGCCGATTTGAAGTCTGCTCGGGAAGACACCGCCAAGGCCGGTGGAGATGACTTTCTCCCCTTTTTTCAGTTTCACGTCAAGGTTTATGCCACCGAGCAGGAGTCGTCCTGACTCTTCATCATAACCCTCTACAAGACCGAACACATTATCTCCATTTTTCTTCACTACCCAGGAAGAGATTTTGTTCGACGTATCGAACCCGCTCAACAATTTCACGGTTGAGTGAAAAGCAGCTGTAGATTGTACTTTTCCGATAAGACCTTCCTTCGTGATTACGGCCATATCTTTCTCGACTCCATGCTTGGAACCACGATTGATCGTAACCTGCTCAAACCATCTTTCCGGACTTCTCGCGATGACGCTTGCCTGAACCGGTGAATATTTCTCAAGACCTTCCGCCCGTTCCATTGTTCCCCGAAGCTCTTCGATTTCTTCTTCCAATTCCTGATTCTCTACAATCAGTCCTTCGTACTCTGCAAGTCTTTCTTTCAGCACTTCGTTCTGTTCGTATACCCGGAGCACATCCTGGAACGTTTCAATGGAGTTATCCACCCACTCCACCGGTGTGTGGATTATGGACTGCAGCACTCCTGTGGTATCGAGTATAAACCTCTCGGGGGCCGAAATATTTTCCCTTTCCCTTATAGAAAAGCCGATCAGTGTTACAAAAATAATAAATGCTACAAGTACCAGTATAAGTATTTTTCTTCTAAAAAATGAAGGCATGGGCTCTCATTCCTAATCTCTTAGACTTTGGTCTGCGACGTTCGGACGGGATTTGAAATGTTTCATATAGTCCAGGGAATGTCCGGTGCCTATAGCTACACAATCCAGAGGCTCATCAGCTATGAAGACGGGCAATCCCGTTTCTTCGCTGAGCACTCTGTCAAACCCTTTGAGCAGGGCACCGCCTCCGGTAAGGACGATTCCCCGTTCCATTATGTCGGCAGCCAGTTCCGGGGGAGTTTTCTCGAGCGTAGCCCGCACGGCTTCACCGATGGAAGAAATCGTTCCGGAGAGCGCCTCCGAAATTTCTTCCGGATACACGGAAATGGTTCTCGGGAAGCCGGTCAGCAGATCTCTGCCTCTGATCTCCATCCCTTCTGTCTCTCCAAGGTTCATAGCTGCACCGATAGTGAATTTAATTTCCTCGGCCGTTCGCTCTCCCACCATCAGGTTATGAGTTTTGCGGATGTAATTTGTGATTGCTGCATCCATTTCATCCCCGGCGATTCTTATGGACTGGCTGGTTACTATACCACCCAGAGAAATAACCGCAACCTCCGTCGTTCCTCCGCCTATGTCGACGATCATACTGCCGGTAGGATCCCACACCGGCAGGCCTGCACCGATGGCTGCCGCAAAAGGTTCTTCGATTGTAAAAGCCTCTTTTGCGCCCGCCTGCTTTGTCGCATCGATGACAGCACGTTCTTCCACCGAAGTGATTCCATAAGGAACACATATTATTACATTGGGCTTGCCCGCAAACGACGAACCGTTTTTCAAAGACTTCTGCATATAATACTTCACCATCTCTGTGGTCGTTTCGTAATCTGCGATCACCCCGTCCCTCATCGGTCGTATAACTTTTATATTTTCAGGGGTCCGGCCTATCATGACGTACGCTTCCTGCCCGACCGCTTCTATAGTGCCGGTCCTTATATTTCTAGCTACTACGGAAGGTTCACGCATCACTACTCCTTTGTCTTTCATAAAAACGAGAGTATTAGCCGTGCCGAGATCAATACCTATATCTTTGGAAAGTCCAAAAAAACCCAATACTATCTTCCTTTCTGTAACACCATGGATAAGAACAAGCGCCAGATGTAAGGGAACCTTACATTATGGCGCTTCTCGTTTCACGCTTATTTAATTATAAGAGAAATCGAATAAAATAGATAGAGGTTGGCGGTCATAGATAGCCTTTTTCTTTTAAAGAAATAAACGTGCCATCTCCTATTATTAAGTGATCAAGCATTTCTATTCCGATGATTTTACCGCACTCAGCTATCCGTTTGGTTACCTGTATATCTTCTCTTGAAGGTGCAGGATCGCCGGAGGGGTGGTTGTGTACGCATACAATAGAAGCAGCCGATCTCTTCACCGCTTCTTTGAATACCTCCCGCGGGTGAACTATGGAGCTGTTGAGGCTCCCGACGAATACCGTTCGCCTGGCCAGGACGCGGTTTTTGACATCGAGAAAAAGGGCAGTCGATTGTATGAGTATGGTAAAAATCATATGACTTCATATGCTATAATTATGGAAAAGGAGCGAAGCAATATGTGGACTTTTTATGGGAGA
>NZ_FNOS01000002.1:0-236767 GCF_900107115.1 Salimicrobium album | reverse complement strand
AGCCAAAGGGAAGCGCCAGAAACGCCGTCACCTGTGGGTCACGAAGGTGGAATTTATGTAGGTTTAATTTTTACCAGTTATGCTAACTTTAAAGCAGTCGATTGTATGAGTATGGTAAAAATCATATGACTTCATATGCTATAATTATGGAAAAGGAGCGAAGCAATATGTGGACTTTTTATGGGAGATATCGACACTTGGAACGTTCATTAATTGTTCTATTTTACAAACATCTAGGTTTTAGAAAATTCTTATAGAAAAATAACAATAGCACCCTATCCAGTTGGACGGGGTGCTAATATCAAACACTGTCGAAAAAGCTATTACTTTGAAAGAAAGTTACAGTCTTTGATTTGAACTTACTATTTATTTTAGCTATTTCCCTATCAATATCTTTTTGATCTCTACGGCTTGTGTGAACACCATAAGCTATCCTTTCTACATTCGATTGTCGAATAGCTTCCACGATGTGATTGTCTTCTTTAGCGAGACTATGCCCAAAAATCGTAATACCTCCACTTAATTGAAAAAGTTTTTTATAACAATGATGCAAGTATTCATTTGAGGTTATTGTTCTTAATTTTTGGTCTGATGTGCCTTCAGATACGAATAAAGGGGTTTTATGGTTCGACATAGTTTCATCAATGCGTTCTAGTAAACTACCAGACTCTCTAAAAACTTTTTTCGTTGCTCCGTTTTCCTTATAAAGATGTAGAGCTCCATGAAGAAAATGAACGGGTTTCTTACCATTATAGGGTGTTGTCGCTTTTATATTAAAAGTAGAATGTTGAAAAAATAAGTCCGCTAATTTATTCTTGTTTTCCATAAGAGCCCAATAAGTTATAAGGTCGTAGTTTGTTGTGAATATACCTTTATTAAAACTTGCGAAAATTTTACCTAGTCTCTCTAACTGATAACGCCTTATTTCGTCAAACCCAATATGTACTCGATGGACGGCTTTGATAAGAGAGTGCTTAATATTTTCATATACCTCTCCAGTTTTATCATTATCGACATATAAAGTTTCATTAATTTTCTTAGTAAGATCAAGTGCATAAAGTATCCATTCGAAATTTGTACTATCAAAATCTTTAAAAACCTGAAGGGCTTCTGCAGAAAACATAGGTCCACTGCTGCTCTCTTCTAAGCTACATAAATCATATAGAGATTTATACCCAAACTCACTAGAAAAAGACATAGCCAGTCCATTACCAAACAGCAAATAAGATCTGTGGCTATCCTTAATATCTTTATAATCTACTAATTTTTCCATCTGATCACCTGCTTTTCATACTGTTGATATATGTTATTATAATGGAAATTTAATGAAAATAAAAACATATCCATCACACCCTACGCTTTTCAAATGTTTATTTTTTAATTATGTATTCCCCTCCCGTAAAGGAGGGGTTCTGTTTACTTCTTCGCATTTTTATAAGCACGTAGAGCAAAGACAGCCGCTTCTGCTCTTGTCACAGGTTCGTCCGGGTTGAACGTATCATTCGGCAGCCCTCTGGCAATGCCCGCTTTTTCCGCTTCTTCCAGTTCGTCTGCATACCACTTATTTTCATCAACGTCTTTAAAAGGCATGTCCGATTCCTCCTGTGTTTGGTATTTGTTATCTTCTTTTTCTGGAGCTTTCTTACTTTCGAGCACCTGCTTCAATTTTGCCTGCGTTTTCGGTCCGGCCAGTCCATCAACAGTAAGTCCATGTTTCTTCTGGAATTTTTCTGTAGTCTCCACTGTCGAAGGACCAAACGATCCATCTGCACCGTGACCGTCCATTGTATAGCCGGCCTCCAGGAGTTTCTTCTGATACAGCTTAACATCGTTTCCTTTATCCCCTTGTCCGAGGACGGGGCGAGGACCTGCACTATCATTGTCTTTACCGTCGTAAGAAATCCCGAAGTAGTCGAGCACTCCTTTTGCATCGGCAATGGCACATTTTTTCCGGTATTCCCTCGAGTCTTCTCCAAAGATTTCTTTGAAATCCTGTTTGTTAGTCATAAACCCATGCTCTATAAGCACTGCCGGCATGTTTGTCTCGCGAAGTACATGGAAGTTCGTCCAGTGACCTCTTCGGGAATAGTGTCTGCCTGATCCATGCAAGTCGATACCTGCGTTTTTAAACTGCGCTACAATGTTATCCGCTAAGCGATTGGCGTTCGAGGATGTTTTCCAAGCAAACACACATGCCCCATCAGCTGCCGGCGTACCAGCATTAGCATGAAATGATACAAACGCCTTCACGTTTCTTCTGTTTGCTCGATACGTCCGCTGATTGAGCGTTACCCTTTCGCCGCTTGCCGGTTGGGTCACGTACACGCGCAAGCCATGACGCTCGACAATTTTTCGAGCCTGTTCGCCCACGTCGCGATTGAAGTGAAATTCTTCGTACTTTTTACCGTTTCTGCGAACGCCTTTACCACCCGTGTCTTCCCATGTATCCTCGTCATGCCCATAGTCAAAAGCTACATCGTATGCCATTCGTAATTCCTCCTTTTGTTTTATTGATTGTTAAACAGATCATTATCTTTGTTTTTAGCTTTTGTTTTACCAGGACGCTGTTTGAGGTTTTCAAACAGACCCGTCGCCATCAGACCTGCTCCAGCACCGGCCCACAGCCTCAACATTAACTCCATGTCTGTAAACGGAGCGGCAGCTGCACCTAATCCTACCCCGACCACTAAAGCGATCAGTGGCACAAAGTTTTTAGGCAGAGACACGGTCTTTTTGACCACCTCCACCACACCTGCGACAAATGGACCAATTACCGTTGCAAACAATAAAACTTGTGTCATCATTTCATTTTCCATTATTTTTTCTCTCCTTTACGTTAATAAATACGGTACTAAAAGAGCGACGAGTGAAAGTATCACCGCCGCCCAAGCTGGCAAGTTTTTCTGCCAGTTATCTTTTTCTTTTACAATGCGTTCAACATCCGATTTATCCGCTTTTTGTTTTAAATCTTTCTGGAGACGTTGCAAGTCATCGTCATCTGCTTTTTTAGCTAATATCGCTTTGTTGTCTTTGGCGACACGTTCTGTCCCTTTGGCGATATCGTAAGTGTTATTCACTTTTTCTTCGATGCTGATAATTTTATCGACTTTGCCATTAAGTTCTGCCATTGAAACTTTCACATCCATCAGCACCCCCATGAATTCTTTCACGTCCTCCATCTCCTTGTTTTCCGGCATCATTGACCCCCTACTGGTTCCGACATAAATGTAAAATAAACTCCCCGCTTTTGCAGGGAGTCTGTTTGTATTTTTTATTTCTTCTTCTTCTTGCCTTTGGCATACTTACCACGACGGCCATATTCTTTGTTCGTTTTCTTTTTACGGGATTGGCCTTGTTTACCCACGGGATCACCTCCTTTAATGATTTTGAGGATGACTGATGATGTCGTCATATTCTTCCTGCGTAAGCATGTGTGGTACTAAAGTTTTTACCTGTTCTTTTGTCACTCTGCCACGTTGCCACATACTCAAAACGAAATTATAATAACCCATCTTTACCACTTCCTTTCATCATGCTTACCTCCATCAACACATTAAAGATAGTAGTTTCCGCTTCATCAATTCGGCGATTTACCCTCTCTTTTTCCTGTTCCTCCGCCGGCTTGCAAAGATGGCTTATGTCTTTGGAGGTGTCCAGCACCCCGTCAAATCTGCCCTCAATGATGATAAAATCTTTCTTCACCTTTGCCGAGAACACACCGCTCTCAATTTGGTTACCTCGGATGACAGGCTTTTCATTAAATTCCTGCGTGTCTAATACTTTATCGCCGTCATACATAATAAATGTGTACATGATTTCCTCCTTTATTGATACGTTACTTCCAATACCGCTCCGGCACTCATGTAAGCGTAACCGCCGCCGTAAATCCCGATACCTTCGGCGTTGCCGTTCTCGAATGCCGAGAAGAGACTGGATCGGATGCCTTCCCATCTTTCCTCGCCCCATTTGAAATTGCCGAGTTCTACGTTGCTTCCTAATGTCGGTTCACCTCCAGGGATGGATGTGTAATTGTGTGTACGGAAACGGATGGTCACGTCAGACGAATAACCGCCCCGTGCTTCCCGTTTCACTTTAATCCGCATCCGTTTTATCGTTTTGCCTTGCAACTCTGCACCAAGACCGCTGAATATCCATAGTCCTTTGTAAGAGCCATATCCGGACCACTCACCTTGTAATGGCTGATTTTTCGCCCAACCACCTTGTGGTCGCCATGCACCGGCATCAATAGCTTTAAAGCGTTTCGTTTTCTCCGGCGGTGGTGGAATGGTGGCGCTTCCGGCATCATGGGAGAAGGTAGAAAGTATTTTACCTCCCTGGCCTTCAAAGGTAGGGTAAGAACTGCTATCCGGCGCTGTACCATAGCCAGTGATGATGCCCCCGAAACGAGCTTCAATACCTGTCGTCTCACCGAATCCTTTACATGCAATAACAGTTAAGTGAGAAGCATAAGACGATCGTATACACCGCTTAACGTCATAAGCCTGTAGGTTACTGAATACGACAGCTCCGTTTTGATTTTCGAAAGCTAAGTCTTGCCCGTTACAATACGCCGCAATATCATCTAACTGACTGCCTGCGGAAGCATTGGTAAGGACACACGGAGACTCTGTGCCATTGACATCAAACCCGCTTACATAAATACGATTGATATTCCTTGTAACCTTGAAAGAGCCGTCTATTTTTGGACGTGGCGTCTGTATATCAAAGGTAATACTGCCACCGCCGACAAACCCGGTCACAAGGACGTTTTCCGAGGTGTTTCCGCTGCTGCCGACAATCTTAATCGTAACGTTGCCCTCATTATATTTAGGGATAGCATTAACACCATCCATCCACAGATCCCCGTTGCTCGGATTAATCTCGATGGTGTAATCGTCATAGTTTGTTTTGACGACAGAGGATGATAAGACATCCCCGATGCGGAGTTCCTGAAATCCTCCGGTGGAAGCGTCCAGTTCTGCAACGTTCTCACCCTCGGCATCTCGCACAACAAAGACCCCATTACCATTGGACGGACCGCCGACAATCAGCTCCCCACCCATCAGACGGTTAAAGAGCATCGTTCCGGCGGTGATTTTATCAGCAGAGAAGCCGGACCCTGTGCCGAATGTGGACCATTCCCACTCTCCATTTGTTTTGGAGTTGGCAATCATCAACCACCCAGGTCCGAGATAAAGCGCTCCATAATCCGGACTTTCGGTGTCGTTGTTCTCAAACAAGAACCCTTTGCCCACAATCTCATGAGCATTGGCATAATTGCCACTCGCCACAATCTGATTCTGCAGAGCGTTTATGGTTCCCTCTAACGTGGAGGTGTTTAATGTGCCGTCCGGATTAAACAGGGATCGTGCTTCATCGCCCCGATTCGCTTCTTCTCTGACCATGCTGGATGATTTTCCGTCTACATAGTAGGTGTCATAGGAGGTGTGTTCTCCTGTAATGTCAGAGACTTTTGCGGTCCAGTTACTCCCGTTCCAGCGTTTGAGTTCATTGGTGGTGCTGTCATACCACAAATCCCCCACACTTTCGGCAGTAGGTGCGGTAGATGAAAAGTACGTCTGAACCTTTTTATCCGCTGTCGCCTGTGCATCTCCGGCACTATTAAGAGCATCCGCAATGCCGCCGTCTTTGGCGTTTTGCCATGCCCCCGACTGATACACGTAAGGTGTGTTGTTATCGTTGGTGTCGTACCATATATCCCCTTCTTGCGCCGTGCCAGGTTCGCTGGACTGATAAAAGGAGGTGATTTTACCATCAGCGGTGGATTGAGCATCCGATGCTTTATTAAGAGCATCTTGTATATCGCCCGTCACTTTGGATGCCGGTACGTTATTGACACGATTGGTGTCATAAGATGTATGACTGCCCGTCTTATCCGCTTTACTCTCCCACTCGCCGGTAAAGTCGTTATAGCGTTTAATCGCATCCCCGTCTATCCATGTAGCAGACGTGTCGGCAGGAGGATTACTGCTCTCTACGATTTTTGATTTGTTGGCAATCTTGCCGAGCAGAGATTGGCGCAGTTTCTCGATTTCTTTTTCGCTGTATTCGATAAATTCTCCGAGTGTGTATTCTTTTTTGGATCGGTCGCTAATGGGAGACTTAATCGCAATAATACGGGAGTCTAAATAGATGGGAGGGTCAAAGTCTGTGACCTTCACTCTCGCTGTGTCTCCCAGAAACACCTGTTCATGCGCACGACCAAATGCCGATGCAATGTTGAGTGCTGTTACTTTGTATTCAATGGCAGATGCTTTGCGCTTGTTTAACTCGGTGCGAGTGTAGCGCTCCAATTCCTCAATGGTCATGTCCTGCCTGTCTGATTCCGGCTCGTAGACCTGCCACTTGTGACGACCGTTGCGCCCCCACACTTGTAGAGCATCTTCGTCTGTGACTTCGACAGCTAACCGTGTGCCGTCCTCTTTCTCCGGTGCTAAACCTAACAAAGCTGTTACCTGGTCTTTCGTGTGTTCCCGTCTTTCGGCGCTTAACAAGTCTTTGCCGGATACAATCTCTTTGCCGGAGTTTTGCCCTCGCTTGCGTATGGCATCCACGAAACGGTAGATATATGGACCATCCTGCTCAATACGAAAACGCAACTCAATATCAAAGGCGGTCGGCAGTAACTGCAGTGCCTCAAACGGGGAGTAATATCTATCCCATGTAATCTTTTGTGTGCCGGAATAATCCGTGATACCCCGTTGCCAGCCGGTGCTGTGTAAAATAGCATCTAACATGGTGTTTAATGTCGCCCCGGTGTACGTTTGCGGGTATAAAGGCTTTTCTTTTTTTAACTCCGTGAATGAGCCTACCGAATACACTTCCAGCGCTTCGTGCGTTTGTACCGTCTCATTGATAATCAACTCACGAAAAAAGCCATCCTCGTCCGGGATGACTGCCTTGTTACCTGCTTTGACATGTTTGTTGACCTCTTTTTCGGGAGGGCGGGAAACATTTTCCCCGCTACCCCCAATAAACATAGAAGCTAACTGTGTGCGCTGACCGCTGGTGGTCATCTGCGATTGGTTTTTGTTGATTTTGGATGGGATGTGAAAATCAAACGTCTCCAGGTTATTCTTTAACTCCCGTGTGTGCATATCCTCGGAATACGGTACATCTTTGCCGATGACGAGCAACAATTCATCTGTCTGCCCATCTAAAACGTGGATGAGCGCCGGTTGTTGTTTGCGCTGTTGCTGTACCTCAGTGTTCGGCTGTTGACCGATGAACATGGAAGCTAATTGCGTTTGTGGCATGGTGTCACCTCCTTAGCATAAAGATTAATTCATTTTTCATGTCTCACTTTTTATAATGGACACGTTTTTAAGCTCAACTGCGCTCGGTGCATCAGCAGGAACTGTAAACCCTATACCTAAAAAACCATCTTTGAAATAGAAGGGGTCTTTCGTGGTGAAGCCTATATTAACGGAGCTTAAATTGTCTTTATCGAATAAGTTTTCCAAGTCCGGGGATGGGTAAGATTTTAGAAAAACCCGTGATGTTGCAGAAATGGAACTTCCAGAAGAATGAGTAACTCTTACATCCTCGAAATTCGTCAAATCCGATCCATTTAAAAGCATGCTGAAATGGAGACTCTTGTAATTTTCGCGTGCAACCCAAAAATAATGCGTGTCACCTGGATCAATCATCGTGTCTTTTATCGTTTCTGTCTTGTTGGTGTCTTTTGATTTAGTCACCAGTGTCTCGTTCGTAATCCTCGTATCTGCCGCCCCATTTTCTCCGGTCTGCGGGATCCATATACCGGAACTGTTTTGTACATAGTTAGCACTGGGGAGAGGATTGCGTTTGCCGGTAACAAGAAAATTGTTCGGCGTGTCATCTTCGTGTTGCGGTTGAAAGGCTAGTATTTTCTGTCCGTTGAAATCGACAATATCATTAAACATATTCGTTGCCATTGTCTCACTCCTTTATTTGTAAGCATCGCGCCATGTGATTTCTGTGTCATACGCACCCTCCGGAAACACGTGGAGTGTGTTATACCCAGGGTCTAAGTCAAAATAAGCGCTACCGAAATCATATTTAAGATCGGTGCGCTCTTCGCCGTTGATGCGGATGACTGCTTTTTGGTGGTCTACTTCGATGACATCGCCCGGCTCGACAATGTAAGGGATGCCGCCCGGTTGTTTGTTCGTCTTTTTGACCACAATATCTTTCATATACATTTCACTTGCGCCAATTGCCGGCCACGCTCTCATGGCAATTTGTATTTGCGTAATATCGGCGGTGTGTTTGTCCTCATAATCCATGATTCTGCGACGATCAGACACGTAAATAAAATCCCCGTTATCTGCGTTATACGAGAAATAAGGGAGCATCATGTAATGCCCTTCCGGGGTCATGTAGCGGTAGAAACCTATTTTACCTTGAAAGTTATTCCACCCATTGTGCAGATCATGATAATCAGCGTATCGTTCCGAGTTATCCGGGCCGAGCTGCATTTTCCCCTGTACACGATTTGTGCCACGCCATACATCCTCAATCCCGACTTTAGCCACGGTGTTGTTATTGGCATCGAGAAAGTAAATTTCAATCATGCCTGTTTCGTTACTGTTGCCGAGGTTTTTTAACTGCACATTGGCTTCAAAAAAGATGTCGCCTACGGGTTCCGGGAGACTGCGTTTCTTCGCTGGACCCTGCCAGCCGTGCGGTTCCTGCGCTAATCCGTATGAATCCGGGTGGAAGCCGTCTACGGTTCCGATCATTTGCCCGCCGACGTACCCGTTATCAACATAACCAGCGTCCGTCCACCCGACTAACGACTCCCCGCTTTCCGTCAGTATTGTTGTGGATGGCGAATATGGCGTTTGGTCTAATCTGCCTGGATCACCGACCCGCATATATTCACCGTTTTCTTTTACGATGTCGATAAACGTTGCGGATTGTTTGGCGGTAGCACGAAAGACAGGAGGAGTTTCTGCGTTTCCTTCATTAATGACGGTGTGACCATCGGTGAATGTTTCTCTCTTTTCCTCCCCATATTTGTACGGGTCCGGGCAGAGGAATGTTAGTGTGCCTTTGCGCAATCGGCTTATTTTCTCAATCTTTTCCGGCGCAACATCTAACATGGCAAAATAAGTGAGACCAGGTTCGTCATCAAACTGTAAGGGCAGAACCATTTCTGCATACAACCACTCTGCCAGTTCGTTATATCTTTCCACATCGGTTAGTCCATCATCAGATAAAAAAGCGATAGGCTGATTGATACGGAGCATTTTAATATCTGTTCCAGTTACATGAGCGCCCCTCTTTCCCGGTACGGAAAACGTTTGTCGTTCAAAGGGAGCAAAAGGGGATTTGGTTCGCCCCCGTTCTAAAATCAGCCACGGCTTGCGCTGACCATTAAACGTCATAGAAGGTAAACTCATATGTTAGTCCCTCCTTTCTCTGTTGCGATTTTGAAACTCTGTAACTGCAGGTTCAATTTGTCTTCCAACTGAGCGCCCATCCAGATAGACGTTATTGTCTTTGAGGACAAGCTGCGTTAAGAGTTCCACTTGTTCGCTTAATTTCTCGATAATCTCATTGGATCTGTTATCCGATTGTCCTACATTACTGCTTCGTAATTCGGATGGACGTTTATTTCTGCTTCCTGTTCTATTAATGTCTTTGCCAGCCAATGCAAGCAACTTCATAGCTTCTGTACGGCGTTTCGGGTCCGTCGGAATGACATATTCCGGATGTCCTTCTTCCGCAAGCTCATACATGCCCTGCTTCTTAATCAGACCGCCTGTGGCATAACTAGCCGTCGGACGTACCGCACGACCATTCTTCCGCACCTCGTAGTGTAGGTGAGGACCGGTGGAGTTACCTGTCGTGCCCAAACGGCCAACGATAGAGCCGCGTTTAATCATTTGTCCGGTACGTACAGAGATACTATTTAAGTGAGCGTACAGATGCTCAAAAGCACCTGTGGCGACTTTAACTAAGTTACCAAAGCCACCGCCCCATCCTGCATAGCTGACACGACCGCCGGTTTGTGCAGGGATTGGTGTTCCCATTGGTCCGCCGTAGTCATCCCCACCGTGGAGCTTCCAACGTTTTTGGATCGGGTGGAATCGCATACCAAAGCTACTTGTTTTCGTAAGCCCTGCATTAATACGACCGCCGCCGGATGTACCGCCGCCACCAAATCCGCTCATCTTGTCTTTAATGTAGTCAATCGCTTTATCTTTGACGGTGTTAAATCCGCCTTTGGCCATCTTACCGATAGCTGATGCGGTGGAAGGGATCTCAATACCCAATTTGTTCAGAGCGATATTCAGCAGCTTGCCAGGATTTTTCATATAATCCCATGCTTGCCCTGTCCAGTCCTTCACGGCATTGGCTCCAGCTTTAATACCGCTGCCGATTTTGCCGACAAGGTTTTTGGCTCCGCTCCACAAATTCGTACCAAAAGCATATTCCGGGATGATTTTCCGTGTTTCTTTGGCAGATAAGACCTCTGCGCCTTTTGGCAGGTTGGTCAATGTCGGGCGGTCCGGACTTAATGCATAATCGTTGCCATGCTTGATAAGCTCACGTCCGGCATTACTGCCTTTGCCGTCACCGACCCATGCAGCACCGCCGGGATGTTTTCCTGTACCGTGTGCATATTTCGGCACGTCCCAATTCGGGATATCTGCATTGATGCCGAGTTTGCCTGTGACCCAGTTCACCCCGTCAATAACGCCGTTGACCCCTTTGCCGAGTCCTTCTGCCATTTTGTTAGCGATGGATTTGGCTCCGGATTTCACTTTGCCACCCATTTTGACGAGACCATCCTTCATGCGCCCTGGCATGTCCTTGACGGCCTGTACCATGTTGCCAACATATTCTTTCGTTTTGTCACGGATACCGCGGAAGATGGACCCGACTTTATCCTTAAAAGATTGAAATTTATTTTTCGCTGTATCAACTAAATTTTGGGCTGTACTGACGACTCTATCCTTCAAATTGGTCCAGATGCTTTGGACTTTGTCACGGATGGCACGGAAAATCGAACGTAGTAAATGCTGGAATTTTTTGATCCGGTACTGCACCGTGCGAACCAAACCGCGAACAATATTGACGACCCCATCCTTCAAAGAAGTCCAAATATTTTTTACGGTCTGCCAGAAACCGCGGAACATGTCACCGATCCGTGAAACAAAATTAGAGAAACGATTTCTCGCTCCGCTGACCAAATTTTTTACGATGTTGATGACACTATTTTTCAAAAATGACCAAATATTGCCTACCGTTTGACCGAGTTTGCTGAACGTATTGCTTATCCAGCTACCCATCGCAGAAAAGCGATTACGGACACCGCTGACAATGTTTTTAACAAATCCAGTTATAGCGTTAAGAATAGATTTCCAAGAGCCTTTGAAGGAGCTTAAGAGCAGTTTGCCGAGCGAGACAACCCCTTTAAGGAGTTTGCCCCAAAACATCAACTGAACAAAGTTCCAGATGCCTTGTAGTGCGCCTGTGAAAACCTGCTTGATACCTTCCCACATTTTGGAAAAATTGCCAGTAAAAAGACCTGCAAAAACCTTTACAAGCCCCATAATTACGTCTAGTGCCCCTGATATAACGCCCTTGATATTGCCCCAGACCGACTTGATCAGCGCGAGGACGGCAGGCATTACAAAATCGATAACGGCGAAAATGGCCTTCATGACTTTGGAGACAATGTTACCTATATTGGTAAGGGCCTCCACAATAGTCGCTTCGTTCTTGCGCCAAAATTCACGGAGCACCTGTAGCTGGTCTTTGAAGAAAGTAACGACGACTTTTAAAGCTTCTTTCAGTTTCGCTAGTCCCTGCTGTGCCAGTTCCTTAATTTTTGACATAAGACGATTGATAAAGTTACGGAAGGTTTCCGATTTTTTATAAGCGAGCGTGAAGCCTGCAGCTAACGATGCGATAATTCCTATGGTGATTCCGACTGGACCGGTCAGAGCTGTCAATCCTAGTCGTAACCATTTCAACATCCCTCCTGCTTTTGCAATGCTTCGTGCGACAGGAGCAAGTGCCGTCATCATGTTACCGAGCAATCCTACAAGCAGACCCCCGGCTACTAATAGAGGACCGATAGCTGCACCGAAACCCGCAACAGCCAAAGCAACAATCTTAAATTTCGGGCTGAGATCGTTAAGCCAGTTTACAAACTGCTGTACTTTCTCCGCTCCTTTTTCAAGAGCCGGCCGCATGATTTCATAAATGGATATTGCAAATCCTTCCAGTCCCGACTTGATTCGTCGGAGCGTTCCGCCTAACTGTCCTTCCATCGTTTCTGACATTTTTTGAGCAGCACCTTCTGACTTGCTTATGGATCCGCTCAATTTGTCGTAATCTTCCTGGGATGTATTGATGACGGATAATGCACCCGACATTGCTTCCTTCCCAAAGATCGTTGCCGCTGCACTTGCCTGTTGTTCTTTGGATAGACCGGAGAACGACCCACGCAATTCCTGCATAATCTGATCAAATGTTTTCATTTCACCTTCGCTGTTGGTCAGCGAAATGCCAAGCTGCTGCATCTTATCTTTCATGGCACTGGTCGGTTTAGCCAAGTTTGTCATCATGGTACGTAGAGCTGTACCTGCTTTTTCTCCTTTGATACCATTGTTGGCCATAAGTCCGATAGCTTTGGAGGTGTCCTGCATAGTAAATCCTAAAGACCCTGCAACAGGAGCTACATATTTGAAGGCATTACCCAGACCTGCGACGTCTGTGTTTGCATTGGCGGATGTCGCCGCTAACACGTCTGCCATTTTTGCAGAGTCTTTCGCCTTCAAACCAAAAGCAGACAGGGAGTCGGTGACGATATCCGAAACACTGGATAAATCTTCACCCGATGCAGCTGCAAGGTTCATCACACCCGGCAAAGCTCCCATCATCTGTTTGGTATCAAAGCCAGCTAATGCCATGTAATTTAAGGCATCGGCTGATTCGCTTGCGCTAAATTTTGTTGTTTTCCCCATCTCTTTCGCCTTGTTGCGCAATTGCTCCATGTCTCCGCTTGTTGCTCCGGAGACCGCTTGCACTTTTGCCATACTGTCATCAAAGTCGATGCCTGTTTTAACAGCTGCCGCACCTAATCCGATTAAAGGAGCCGTAACAAACATAGCCATGCTTTTTCCGGTGTTTTTCATTTTGTCGCCGACGTTCGTCAGTTTACTGCCGGCGCTTTCCATTTTATCGCCCAGCTTCGTCCATCCGGATGCGGCAATGCGTTGTTGTTCTTTCATCTTCTTTAAATCTTCGGTTGTATTTTCGAGTTGCCGCTCCATGCGGTTTAAGTTATCCGCCTGTTTGTTGTATTCGCCAGCCAGATCGTTCGCTGCTTTGGAGTTACGCCCCTGTTCCTCTACCGCTTTAGCGTGCTTATCAGCCAGGTCGGAAACGTTCTTCCGCTGTTTGGTCACATCTTCGTTGAGAGATGCTACTGCTTTTTCATAATTGGAGACGGATTTTTCTCCATATTTCAGATTATTTGCATTGGTTTTTACGGTAGAATTAAGCCCTTTAAAGCTACGTTTGATCTCGGTTAAGCTACGGTCTATCCCCGCTTTATCCAAATCTAAACCGATGCTCAGACCCTCAATGCGATCTGCCATTTTCTCACCTGCCTTTCTTTATAAAAGGTCGAAGAAGGAATTGCTTTCTTCCGGTTCATGTTCTTTTCTTAAGATTTCTACTACATAATGGAAAGGCATTTTCAAAACTTCATTGATATCCTTGCCTTCTTTCATAAGATCCATTGCAAGATCGTCCATGTATTGAAGCTGCTTCTCATACGTGAAATCGTCGTCTGTTAGTTTTTGCTCTCCAGGAACTTTTTTGTTGCACTGGATTGATCGCCTTGCGCCACAAACATGATTTGGTTCTGCAATTCTTCTACACCGTCGGGAGCGTGGAGACGGTCGTAAATATCATCTTTCGTAAACTGAGCACCATAGATATCATTGGCGACAAAATCGGCAAGACGGTCCATAATATCCAGTTCCGCCATTCCTTCTTTATCAAGTTCCGCCTGCATCCCGATAGCATCCCGGACTTTAGAGAAAGGTAAAAACATCGGGGTCCAGTAAGTGTCCAGCTTCACTTCTCCGCCCTTTTCAACTTCTTCCGGATTTTTCACCAATTGGATCATATTTCGTTTCATATTAGCCATAATCAAATTCCTCCTTTTAATAAATAAAAAAAGAACAGGAACAACCCTACTCTTTCACTTTTTTGATTAATACTTTTTTTGCGTTATTATTTTCAGATGATAGCTCTTTGATTCGTTCCGCAGACACTTTCTTGTTGGCGGGTCTGGGGAAAGTATCGTTTTCCACATATGCCTTTCCTGTTTCCTTGTCGCGGAAACCTGCGACTACTTTATATTTCGCCATGCTCATCACCTCCTGTATTGCTTTTACATAGGCGTAGGATGCTTTATCCTGTCGCACGTAACTAAAATCATCTTCAAAAGGCGTGTGATTGGTATATTTCCCTTTAAAAAACAGTTCTTTATCATTGGTAACGCCGGCATTGTGGAAAATCTTTGTTTCCTCATACCGTTTCATGTCATTTGTTGGCCAGGAGAAGTCCATTTCTTTCGGCACTTCTACCTCTTTACCGAAATGGTGCACGTTCCATAGCTGCGCCCACATTTCCGCTGTCCACCGTTGGATTGGCACATAACTGGCATCATGTTTCTTTTTATATTCAGCTTCTACGTTGGTGAGAAAACGGAACAGATTCACCGAGTCCTTGTAAACTTTCTTCCAATATTCATAGGTTGGCTTTTTCAATAACCACTGCGCCCCGCCAATAGGGTCTTTTTCTCTGATTAATCCTTCATCCACACCCACCACATCACACATGCGCTTTAGAAGTCCCTCTCCCTTGCTGTCGATATAATCAACACTTAGGTAGGGATGGCAGTCAGAAGCTACCCATGTGCTTTCTGTGGGCTTCGATGTCGGCATTTCTCGGATTAATACGTCACTATCTATATAAAAATAGGTATCGTTTTCCCTGGATGGGTCTTCTTGCAGATAGCGCATCCACAGATAAGGTTTGATGGACGGTATATAAGCTTTGTCGGTGCGCTCATCCTTATATGAGTGGACATCTACTCCGTAATTTTCTTTAAAAAAAGAAGGGATGCGGTTGTCCTGCTTTGTAAAAAGCAAGACAATATCCGTCACCCCTATTTGTTGCAAGCGTGTGAGACATACTTCTAGTTCCCACTCAAAACGCTTGATCGCCGGTTGGCATAAAATGACTTTCATTTACGCCACCCCTTTTTATGCAGATGTTGTAGATGTGGTTGTGCCGGCATCAGGGTGCGCTTTACCGAAAATAGCCTGGAATAGCGCGTCTCTGTTTGTCGTTTCGCCTGCTTTGTCATAACCGACAAGATACGTGATTTCTTCCTCTACACCTTCCACGTCACGAGACATAAACTGTCCGGTAGTTTCGGTGGAGCCGAACTCGATAGAGCCACTCTCTTTGGTAGCACCTTCCGTGTTCGGAGCAGTGAAAATACCTTTCGTAAACCCGATCCACTCTTTGCCGCCACCTTCTGCAGTTTTTGCAAAGACACACGCGACATACGGCGGTTTAGGCTCAGCCGACATGCCGTGCAGACCATTAACAGATACCAGGCCGTAAATCTTGGCTTTATCTTCAATCGGGATATCGTGGAATGTTGTTGTAAGACTCGTGGAGTCGGTAGAAACAGCCATTGCTGCAATCTTGTTATCCCCGTTTGCTTTCACTACTTCCTGCGGTGTTTCAATGCTAATGTTCTGCAAGAACTCAATGCGTTCCGGTGCCGCTTCCGTGATAGCATTCGTGTTTTCATCCAGCACGCCATAATAAAATTCTTTCAGACCTGTAAAGCTGCGATAGTTTTTCGTCGCCATCAATAATCACTCCTCATTTTATAGTTACTACTTTACCGGTGTATCGACGAGCAATGCGGAAAATGCCTGTCTCGGCATCCCACTCATCTAACCCGGAGTTATTTTCCATAATGCCTATTTCTTCTAAAACAGAACGGATCCGTTTGGCAATGTCTTTTGTCTGATCCCGATTCAGCGTCATCACGTCTATCTGATAAAGAAACTCCTCCGATGTCGGTTTGTTGTCACCATAATCAGCACTCATACCGGGTGCAAGAGGATCAATCACAATATAAGGGGCTGTAACGTCTCCCGTCGGGGGAAATTCATAATACTTAATGCGACCCTCCGCCTGTGACCGAATATAATCATCAGCGATCAACACCTCGTATATATTCTCGATCATGATTACAGCCCCCTCTCGATTGCTTGTTTAATCGCCTGTTTGTATGCTTTCTCGGAGTTTTTAACTGCCCTGGCAATAGCCCCCTTGCCTGGAGGGTTGCGTTTTCGGATTGTCCCGAATTCGTTCAAGTGTATGATGCGGTAGCGACCATGCGGTCCTTTCCAATACACGTCAATCACTCTTTTTCCGTTAATAGTTCTGGGTTCGGATGCAGTGATTTCTTCAAGGGAATATCCCTGTGAATATCCTTCTCCATCTGAGAACGTACTGAATTCAGACTTAAGGTTTTCTAAAAAAACCAAAGAGGCAGCTTTCAGGGCAGCATCACTGACTTGTTGCATTCCGTTTTCGCCAAAACGACTCTCTAACTCCTTGAGCACTTTCTGCATGCCTTTGACCTCTGCACTCATGATGTGCGCTCCGCAATGATGTTGATATAGCGATGGTCCTGCAGGTTTGGTTGGACTTCTTTAATGCGATACGGCGCATTGCTGTAATAGACCGACTGCACACTCACGTAATGTTTGTTCGACGGCACATAACTACCGTGCGGATCACGTATCTTTAACGTGATGTCGGAGAGTGTACCGTTTGCTTTTGCCTGCTCCATATCCCGCAGCCACACTTCATCCACCTGCGCAAAGCAGTCAAAGAGCGTTGCCTTCTGATGTTCGCCTGGTTCGGGCCCCGGATTCGGCTGATACTCGTAAAAGGTAACAGGCGTGCGTAAATCTCCGGACGTCGTAGTGGGGCGCTTGTATTTTTCATGAAACATTTACACCCCTCCGTCCGTTGTTGTTGTCGTGGTGGTCGTAGCTTCATCAGACATTCGTTGAAATTCAATATCCAACCCTAACCCAGTGATATCCTCCGCAAAATTATTTTTAAAATACTCCAACGCATCATTGTAAACATATCGTGTGCGCTCAAATACTAACTCTTTAGCCTGCAAATCAATATGAGACTCCCCTTTTATATCAAAAGGACCACAATCTCCCTGAATTGCCACCACAGAAAAAGAGAGCAACCTTTTTAAATTAGGATCCTCCCCGTCATGTGATATATGCATCCGATCTTTGAACTCTTGCAGAATTTCCGGAGTGATTGTAGTAATCATTTAGCTACCTCCTTAGACGGCGGCAGTCGTTGTTGTCGTTGTGGACGCATTGCTGATATTAAGATCATATACCTGAGCCGCGTTGTTATCTTTCGGTTTACCTGTCGCAAAACGCTTAGCGATAAACACGTCTGCGTCTTCCAACGCCAGTGTTTCACGGTACCGATTAACTTCTACACCGCCGCCGACAGCTGCAATGTATTCATCACGAACAAAGAAAAGGACTTTGCCTCTTGGAACGAACACAGATTCTGTCATCGTTGGATTGAACGGAAGGTTCGTCACATAAACGCCGTTCGCATTTTGGATCGTAGCGTTTGCCTGAATGTCGAACGTATCAAAAGGGTTTGTAACCATGACGATTTTGTTTGCTACTTCACGCGGTTGCTCAGCAACATTTCCGTCTTTGTCCAGTTTCTCGGCAAGCTTTTTCACCACGTCCCTCATTTCATTGATGACTGGACGACCAGGTTCAAACGTAAGCGTGCCGGCAGATGTTTTATCCGTAACAGCACCCGTGTCTTTGTTGACATCTTTCAACAGTCCCGTCGGTTCGTTGTTGTTCATGCCCTTACCAGCGACATAGCCGCGCTCCAGACCCGCTTTCATCGCTTCTGCAATGATGGTACGTACATAACGCTCGATCCATACCGGACCAAGTTGCAGCATGTCTTTCGCGATCGGCACAAAAGCCGTGAGTTTCAATTGTTCAATTTTTTCTTTGCGGAACGTAGCGTTCAGCTGTCCTTTAATCTCGTCAAACAATGGACCCCATACCGCTTGACCGCTCGGATCGTTGGAATAAATGAACTCCGTTACCGCTCCGAGGTTTTGAATGCCAATAGCTTCTAGTAGAGGATGATCTTTAACGATGTCTTCAAACACACGTTCCTGCGTCGTTTCCGGAAGTGTATCGCTCTCTTTAAACCCACCTTCTTCAATCACGGCATTAAAGAACTTCGTTTCTTCACTGGTCAGTACATTTTGGCCCCGGGATTGCAGTGCTACATTGTCAGCCATTTGCGTGTTCACTTGATTAAGGATGTCTTCTTTTGCATCAATAGCAAGAGAGTCCAGCATTTCGTTCAGAGCTTGCGCCTGTTCTTCTTCCGTTCCCTCCTGTGTCGCTTTGGCAAATGCTTGTTTCTTATCTTCAAAATTATTAAATTTGATTGTCATGTGTCATTCTCCTTTATTTGTTTGATTTGTTATTTAGATTCAAAAAAAGGCTACTCACGTTTCGTTGAGCAGGCTTCGGATCTTGATTATTCGGTTCTGGATTAATCGGTTGTTGCGATTGCTGGAACTCATTCAGCATTTCTTTCCTAAAATCATCAAACATCTGTTGCATGGTACTTGCATCCACACCCTCGGTAGAAGAAGGTTCATTTCCACCTCCTTCTAATGGCTCCGCTCTTTTGCTGGATTTACGATTAGCAAACCCTTTTTCGACAGCTTCGTCAGCGGTAAACCACGATTCTTTCACAAGTAGATCATCGAGTTCTTCTTTGGAAAGACCTGTCTGTTCTTCGTAAATGTCAACCAGGGATCCGTCGATTGTTTCCAGTGCATTAATCGCTTTATTCAGATCCGTCTTATCTCCCCATGCAATTGTAGATGCCTGGTGAATCATCATGGACGTACCAGTGTTCATGACTATGTCATCCGCTCCCATTGAAATAATGGATGCTGCAGACGCCGCTAATGCTGTAACTTCAATAGTCACATGAGACGGGTGATTTTTAAGATAGTTATAAATCTCAATGCCTTCAAATGCATCCCCGCCACCGGAATTCAGTTTAATATGAATATCCATATCCACATCATCTAACTCTTTCGCGATATCTTCCGCATTGATGGTTTTGATTTCCAGCATCCGGTCGATCCAGTCCGGTTTTGCCACAACTCCTGAAAGTGTAAGGATATGTTTGTTATCCCTCACTTCATTCGTAAATTGATATTTCATACCATTTTTTATGAGCTGTTCTCTCGTCATTCTTTATCACCCCCTTCAATTGTTTCTGTGTAGTTTTTCGTAATCACATACTCTTCTAAAATAGGTTCATCCACCCTCTCATCACCAAGTTTTTCACGCAATTCGTTGCCATTATAAATACCGCCCGAACGTAATTTATCCACCGCACTAGCCAGATCGAAAATATCACGATAAGACACTCTCCGAATGTCCATCCGTTCTCCGTTCAGATAATCCTTCTTCTCGATAACCTTACCGCCAAACTCATCTTTGATTTTTTTGAGGAGAGGATCAATGCAGAAAGTCATAAAGTTACGTGTGTTCTTTTCTACATCCGCCATGTCTCCATGAATTAAAGCAGGAGGGATCCCCATCACTTTCGCCAGGTGATCCAGAAATCCATTGGTTACTTTGTTGATTTCATCTACACTGGCACCGGACGCACGATTGGATTTTTCTTCATAGACAAACCCTCTCTGCTGCGGAACGATGGCAAATGCTTTTTTACGAAACGCGTCGTACATGTCATCGATGAACTTTTGAAGTTTTCGCTTCGTTTCCGGATCCTTACTGTTCACGTTCTCCAAATCGACAGTCGAACGAATCTGATTATTATACTTTTGAAATTCGAACATGCGCCCGAACAGTTCCCCGTAGTCGGAGAACAGACCAGTGATCATTCGTGATACGTCTTCGTTGCTATATTGCAGATAGAACACGTCGCTTGCTCGGAACGACCGCTGAAAGGTGTAGTTTTTGATTGTCACATCTTTGAAGATGTCTTCCACCAATCCGTATTCAATGCGAGTAAAATCATCGGCAATCAGCAAATCATTACTGTCTGACTTGATAATTAGACACTCATTATCATGGATGAGCTTATGGACGACGGTCTGCCAGAACTGGCTGGCGGATTGATTCTTGTTCGGACGTACATTCATCCGATAATAAAATTCATCATAGACGACGTCCTTACCTTTCTTGACCCGGAACTCTGACTGACTGATGGTGCGGGCAATCATATTCACGCACGTTTCAATAGCCAGTCGCTTCAAATACACCCGGTTGGATGTATCTTCGATCAAATCAAAATCATACATCCAGTCGAGTTCGCTGTTTTTTTTGAATATATCGAAAAAACCTATGTGTACCACCCCCTTTATTTAAAAAACGATTTCATCCAGATAAAAGTCTTGCGCTTCTTCAAATACTTCATTCGCTTCCCAGAGAGAATAGATAAACGCCTGGAATCCATCTGTCTTCCGTCGCACTTCATCTTTCTTCAGATATTCTTTATTCCCATCTTTTTTAATATGGACGTACACGTTGTTTGTCATCCAACGCATGAGAGGGTTATCTCCAAATATGATTTTGCGTTCAGCAAACAATGTCTCTACCGTTTGTGACAGTTGGGAGTGTATCGCTTTTGGATTTCGTATATACCTGACGTCAAACCCTGCTGCTTCCAGTGCAGGTTTCACCAGATCAAGACGGAACATATCAACAACAATCCTGTCCACCCCGTAGGTCTCTCTCATTTTTACAAACCAATCGACGACGTGGTCCATACTGATGACTGGGCCATCAACGATGGTTAACAGCCCTTGCTTTTCCCATTCATCTATTGGAGCTTTGATATTCACATTTTGTAAAAACTCCCTCCGAACGAAAGAGTGGGTTTTCCAGATATAATCTTCTCCGTCTTTGAATGTGAGACCGGCAGAGGCAAAGTCTCGCACGGACGCATAGTCTAATCCACCGACGGCCGGCTGTTGTTCCAAATCAGGCATCGGACGGTTTGTCGCCTTTATCTCCTCAATTGTAGCGACGGACGTGGTAAGATCCGTGGCTGGTCGGTTCATTCGTTTTGTCATAAATCGAATACGGGCCGACGGTTTCGAGTTACCGAGAGCAATGTACTGTGATTTCACTTTCCGGAACAGGTTTTGTGCATAATCGTTCATCGGTTCATGAAACATAGGGTTCGCTTTCTGCCAGCAGCTGTAATCTTCCATCTCGTCATCACTATCCAGCGTGGCCATGAATGGGAACATGGGATCTTCCGGAGCTTCCCCGTGTAGCACATTAATGGCTCTTTCTTTCATGTCATCTAAAAAACCACCGCGGCGGAAACCATCCGTAGTGATGAAGAACTCACGACTGTTTCTTACTTTACCAAGACCGGAGGAAAACACGTCTACAATCTCGGAATCTTCATACTCGTGAACTTCATCGTAAATGACCGCTCCGTCTCGTCTTGTATCTTTGGATTTAGGGTTGGACGTTTCGTATTCGACCAGGCTTCCGTTCTGTTTATTGGTGATGTCGGACCCCCGAGCTTTAAAAATCGCCTTTAACACTTGACTCCGGGAAGAACTTTCAATAGCTTCATAGATTTCATTGAAAGATGTTTTCGCCTGTTTCTCGCTGTTCGCCACAATCGGAATTACATACTTATCAATGCCGTGAAGAGGACTGATAAAAAAGAGGCATAAAGAAGAAATTAATCCGTTCTTCCCTGCCCCTCTCGCTTTATATAAAAAGAACTGTTCAAATACCGGGTGATCTCCATCTTTGTAATAAAGGAAAACAAAAGCCGTAATGAACTTCTGAAAAGGTTCAAGAGGAAACAGGTTCTTTTTGGTGAACTTGATATAATTCTCATGCTCCTCTGTATTGAAATAGATATCATCCCGATTCAGAATATGCTCTTTTAAATAATTAAATAAAAGAACCACGTATGAACTGACTTTGATTTCGCCCGCTTCATATTGGTTCATATAATACGTGACGTGCTTATTCTCTATCATTTACATCAAATCGCTTGCGTTGAATTTTTGTACAGGTTCTGATGCAGCTGCTTTCAAGTCCAGTGCATCCAGAATACGGATCATCCGATCGTTTGTTTTATGGAGATCAGCAATGGAAGGATTGGACTTCGGCCCATGCATCCCCGTCACTTTGATTCCGATTTCCTCGATATCGTCAATGAGTTTACATTTCAAATCCCATAATGAAAGATAATCCTGGATTAAATCAGAGTAATGCTTTCCGGTGATCGTCTTACCTTCGAGCTGCTCCTGCAAATCTTTTTCAATCCTTTTCCGAATCGTCGATCGTTTCAGTTTTGCCACCGTCCTCCCTCCTTTCCTTTGATTTCCATTTATTGTAAAAAGACTATACACGAGGATTTTCCATATTTTTGCGGGAGACGAGACCACTCCCCGGTCTCCTGCGGTTCAAAAACGACCAAAATTATTTAAGGGGGGGATTATTTTTTGTGAATTCCCCTTATCTTCTTTCTCTCTTCTGCAGCATCCAAGTAAATCCTCATCGCCGAGTCCAATCTGCTTTGCACATCATGGACTTCTTTCGCCCATTCTTCCTCTCTCTTTAATAGTTTTTTATAATCACTCGACGAAACAATTACTGTTTCATGACTTTCCGCATCATCAGCTTTCGTCATTACACCTCGACAATCACCATCAACACCTTCGCACATGACAGTCTGTGGCACTGGTACATTCCGAAATGAATACTCTTTACTTCTATCACATGATACACACTTATAAGTTTGTGTCACTATCATTGTTCTTCCTCCTTCACCTTATAACCTAACCAGACTGATGCTTCTAGCAGTAAGCGGTTCAATGCATGGAACTCATCATGAGTCAGCACCTTCTTCTCTATGTCTCTCTCAAGTAATCCTTCTAATGTTTCGCATGCTTCCTGTACATGAATAGCACTCATGGATTGTCACCCCCGAAGTTCTTATAAGATATCCAGTTCATCATCGGCCCATCGATTCTTCTCCCATTCCTTCCACACTCTTCCGTGTGCCAGATTGTGATGGTATAAGCACACCGTCTCCAGATTATCCAGATCGAGAGCAAGATCCGGACGTTCTTCAATCTCCTGGATATGGTGCACATTCATCTTGATCTCTTTGCGTTTCCCGTCTTCCTTCACGCTATCAAGATTAACGTACCCAAGTCTCTTGCATTCCTGGCACTCATAGTTATCTTTCTTCAGAGCTTCCTGCCTCAATCGTTTCCAGTCACCCGAATTATAAAAACGTTTCTTCTGATGTTCTGTTTTATATTCTGTCATGCGCATCACACCTTTGCGGTAGTCCCATATAAAAAGCCACCCACCGAAGTGAGTGACTTGATATGTTATGCCCTATAATAATTCTCTACATAGTCTGTAATGTAATGCTTCATGGTTGCTTCATCTATCTTCTTATCTTTATACGCCTGTTCACATTCTTTCACCAGATCCATAAGCTCCTGCTCTGGTGTCTGATTCTTTTTCTTGCTATGCTGTACAGCTTTATATCCACCATAGATAACAGGTGTCCATGTAATAGCTGTGGTCTTCATCCCGGCTTTGGTCATCGACTTACCAGTGCGTTGCATAGCTTCTCCAGTGCTTTCTACCTTATCAGCAAGACCACTCCACTTTCTTGATTTCTTGTTCATTTTCTCCAGTTTGTTAATCTGTTTCTCAAACTTCCGTTTCTCTCCACCTTCGGCTGTTTCTAGCTCCGCCTTTAGGTCTGCAATCTCCTGATCTCTCTGTTCAATGACTTCTTCTACGGTCATGTCTTTGTTATTCATTCAATCTCCTCCTTTATCGTTACCTTTATCTTACAGGTACGACGCGGAGAAAGGAAGGTTTCGTTTACTTATAACGCTTCATCGCCTCGCGGAGTAACACCAAACTTTTTTCCATTACAGGCGTTGGTCCGGAGACGATAGTCACTAATCTCTCCCGCACAAAAAACGCCACCGTAAGCACCCCGTCGATATCGCTGATGTATTGTGCCTGGATGTTCATGCCTCCGTCAACCCCGTCAGTAACACGAATATTATCCCCATAATCAACAGCCCTGTGATGGTCATGATGATCCGTCCTCTCAGGTATAAATGAAAAGAGACCCGGCATGACGTCCGGATCTCTCCTCTTAGAAGATATGTCTTCGGTCATTATCTTTCCACACTACCATAATATCAAGAAATTGCGGGCCATTTGCACAATGTTTGCAACTATCTCCACCCGATTTTATCTGCAATCAAAAGGATCACCTCTTTGCGAAGCTTCATCGCTGTGTTCCGATGCATGTTGAGCTGGACGGAAACGTCATACCAATTCAGTCGTTTCCCGCTCCAATATTTCGTTCGGATCACTTTACGATGGTCTTCACTAACTAGATCATATGCATAGTCTATTGCTACGATGATCTCCTCCAGGTTCCGTAACGTTCGGTGCGTGAGAAGTCGTGTAGCCACTCTTTCGGTAGGCCGCCCCGGATCAGATGTTCCATTACTCCCCACATTTTCGTCCACGTCATCGTCATACGGATTAATGATCTCCTGACGCAGCTTCCTTATTTCTTTCAGCGTATCTTTATAGGTATACAGTTCACTTTCGATGTGTTTGAATGTTGCTTTCTTGATGTTCGTGACTGTCATATTATTCAGCGACCCCCGCTTCTTCGATTTGTGCTTTTACCGCATCCATCAGAGCGTCCTGTCCTTTTTCCTTGCCCTGAAGCACGCGCAGCACTTTCTGATCGATCGTATTCTCGGAGAGAATGTGGTGAATGAAAACGACTTCTTCCTGCCCTTGCCGGTGCAGTCTGGCATTCGCCTGCTGATAAAGCTCCAGAGACCAGGGAAGACCGAACCATACAATGATGTGCCCTCCCTGCTGCAAGTTCAGTCCATGTCCTGCAGATGCCGGATGCGCTAATAGCAGAGGAACCTCTCCCGCATTCCAATCTTTCATTACGTCTTCATGTTCATCCAGTGTCATCGCTTCCTTGAACTTCTTTTTGATCCGGTCCCGGTCATGCTGGAAACTGTAAAACACCAGGATGGATTGGCCTTGCGCCTCCTGCACAATCTCTTCCAGAGCTTCCAGTTTCTTATCATGGATCAGCTGCACGCCTCTGTCTTCATTGTAGCTGGCTCCGTTTGACAGCTGCAGCAGCTTTTGTGTCAGAGCCCCTGCATTATCCGCAATGATGTCGCCCTCTTCAAATTCCAATATCTTCTCTTTCTGCAGATCTTCATAAAAAGCTCTTTCTTTTTTCGTCATTTTCACCGTAATCGTATTATCGATTCGATCCGGCAATTCGATATAATCACGACTTTTCATGCTTACACAAATATCATCGATCTGTTCATAGATATGCTTTTCCGCTTCTGGACGCAGCGTATATTTTTCAATAAATCCTGCTCCTGTGTGGATCGGGTAAAAATATCGCATTTTATAATATTGCTGGGTCTGACCTAAACGTTCGCCCCGATCTACGAGATATATCTGACTCCACAAGTCCAGCAGGCTATTCGGTGCCGGTGTGCCTGTAAGACCGACAAACCTGTCAAACAGAGGGCTTATTTTCTTCAGATGCTTGAATCGTTTCGATGATGGATCTTTGAAGCTGGACAACTCGTCCACTACCAGCATATCGAAAGGTGGTTTCCGCCCACGCTCCCGGTAGTAGTTGATCAGCCACACCACATTGTCCCGATTGATGATATAAATATCGGCATCGGTCAAAAGCGCCTGTCGTCGGTCCTTCTCTTTCCCGAGAACTTTTGATATTTTCAAGTGTTTGGTATGATCCCATTTTTTCACTTCCTGACTCCATGTATCCCTCGCCACTCGTAACGGAGCAATCACTAACACTTTGCTGATTTCTGCATAGTCATAGATAAGCTGTTCAACTGCTGTAAGCGTTGAAATCGTTTTGCCGAGCCCCATGTCGAGGAAGAGGGCATATTTCTTATTGTTCAGAATCTGATTAATGGCATACCGCTGATAATCGTGAGGTTGGAACTCAATCCCCATCCATAACCCTCCTCATGAATTCATCCACTTCTTCTTTGTTGGAAACGGTGTGCACGTGCTGCCCTAACGATTCGAATTGTTCTTTTCTTTTCTGCTGCAGCTTCCGGAGTTTCTGCCCCGGTCGTTTCACTTCTACGAAAAATAATCGTCCTCCAGGTACCATGCAGATCCGATCCGGCACTCCCGATAATCCCGGAGATTCAAATTTCACACACCATCCGTTTCTCTTTTCAATGTTCGTTTTTAGATACGTTTCGACGTCTTTTTCTCTCATACTGTCTTCACCTCATAAATGATGGGTGTGGGCGATGTGGGCGTTTTTTTCGATTTCTCAACTTTTTATAAAAAATAGGGGGTTTCTCCTATATACTACCCCTATATATACTTTAAATAGTTTACCTTAAAATTACGACCACATTGCCCACACTAAGGGTTAATCCCTTGATATGACTGGCTTTGAGGTGTGGGCGTAAGGTGTGGGCGTAACAAAATTTTCGCCCACGACGCCCACACCTGTTTTACTTTTTTTAGGTTAATTGGAAAATACTAGTGTGGGCGTAATTCAGACACGCCCACGCCTAATTCAGGTTACGCCCACACCTTCACTTGCTGTTTTTCCGTACATACGCCCGTTGGACACCGTACTCTTTTCCGAACCTTAAGGTCCCTTTCTTGTTATTATCGTTCGGTTTCCAGCCAGGCATATTTCTCAGGATATCGTTGATTTCTCTCCGGTCCTGCGCCCGAAACAGATTCCGGCTGTTCCCTAAACCTTCCACCCAGATCTCCAACGCGCATACACGATCCCGAATCATAGTTCCCTCCGGACCATCTCCGAAGTCACTGTCCAAAAACGTCCGTCGTTCTCCGAGATCTCTCTCATACCAGTCCTCTGGCAATTTGGTATCCAAGTATTCCTGCACCAGGCCGAACCATGGCGATTCCTCCGTGTGTGCTTCCTGCGTTTCTTTCATTTCTGCCTCTAACGCTTCCGGGAGAAACAGAGGCTCTCCCTCTTCGTATCGATACTTGGCCTCCGCCCACATCTGGTGGATGTCTTCATCCGTAAGGTCTTTCCATGAAAACAATTGCCTCTCCGCTTTAACAGATACGGGCCAGAATCGCCGGTTTCCTGTTTTATCTTTCAAAAACGTCACATCATTGGTCGTACCGAAGAAGATACACTGTCGGGGAAAGTCTTCAATGTTCTTACCGTAAGCCACCCGATAGCGGTCTTCCTGTTTAGAGATGAAGTGCTTGATGGATTCTACATCCGTTTTCCGGGTTGCAGACAGTTCTCCGAGTTCAATGATCCAGGCGCCCTGCAGCTGTTCAAAAGCTTCTTTTCCGGTAACGGTCGTGATAGAATCGCTGAACCATTGCTGACCCATGCGATGAAGCAGCATCGACTTTCCGAGACCCTGTGCCCCGTAAAGGGTAAGCATATAATCATATTTAATGCCGGGTTCCATAATACGAGCAACAGCCGCCGCAAATGCCTTTCTTGTCACAGCACGATTCAGCGTACTGTCTTCCGCCCCGAGATAGTCGACCAGGAGCGTATCCAGTCGTTCGGTGCCGTCCCATTCGAGGGATGTAAGGTAATCACGGACCGGGTGGAACGAGTGTCTTTCACTCATGACTTTGACGGCATCTTCCGTTTTCGCTTTATTGTAGATGCCGTAAAAGCGTTCCAGATAGTCCCGCAAACCGGCATCATCCCCGTCGGTCCAGTGATCCATGTTTGCTTTACGCCACGGTACATCCCGCAATAGAGTAAGACGCTGCGTGAATTCGTTGGTAGCGATCCGCTTTTTCACAAAAGGGTCATGCTCCAGAATAAGAAGGATGTTCGGGACACTGGCTTCAACTTCTCCCTGTTTATTGAGAACAAGTTTTTTCGTCCATTTTTCTTTTTTATTTTCTTCAGGTTCCTGCTCTTCCTGATCCTCCAGGTCTCCGATTTCCAGTTCATCAAATTCTTCTTTCGCTGCTTCCATCCGTTCTTCCGCTGTCTTCGCTTTCACTTCTTCATCGTTCTGAGCGAGATCCCGCATAGCTTTATAAGAGGGAAGCTCTGTAACGGAAGCATCCGGCTTTGCATCGTCGTCCCGTTCGCTGAACAAGTGGATGCGTACAAAATCAAAAGCGTTCACCAGCATATTGCTGACAGGGTCTGTGCCATGGTGACTGTAGGCGAATTTCCCATTATCGTAGAGGACAAGACCACCAGCCGTGCTACCTTCGTTATAGGTGTACCGGTCCTCCTGATAATAGTCATAGACATCCGGCAAAAAAGCGGACATGGCATCTTCGATGGAGTACGTACGGTTGAACGTTCCGACGAGCCCCGGTTTTTCGTAAGGATCTCCCTGCCGATCTGCTAATTTCTTATAATCCTGCTGCTGCCGCGAGGAGGACGGCCATTCCAGTGGATCTCGCCAATCCAGATATTGGCCAAGTACATCGTCCGGATCCAACCAGGGTTCATCCTGATACGTGAATATGAATTCGGCATCTTCACTGGTGCTCGGCCAGTACATCAAACGGTGTGCCTGATACGTTGTATCATCGAAATAGTCGATGCCGATCTGTTCGGCTACCTTTTTTCCGACGGCTACATACTCTTCCGCTGTAACCGGACGAGACAAAGGAGCGATAAAGCGTAACCGAGGCCGGTATTCTCTGTGTTTGTGCGTAGAGTACAGGGCGTAGGCATGCCCGAAGAGCATATCGATGATCTCCGGCATCCCCTCTTCCCCGTAGTCGATATCAAGAGTGAGGAGCGTTCGGTTGAACACTTTATCTGATTTCCGGCGGCCTTCTTTCAACATGCCGCCGACAAAACCTCCCACATCTTTGATATCATCCTGTTGCGACTTCTTCATTTTCAGGTATTCCGTAGCTGACTCTTTGGTTCGAACCGTTTCACTGATGCGTGCCAGGAAGTCGGACCAGGTCAGCTCTCGGTTTCTCCAGTGTTTCGCCATCCGATTATCGGCAGTAGCGATACTGAGCTCTCCGTCATGGTGTAAGTGCTTCAATTCGTTCGGCTTTTCCAGTTTCATCCGACAACCCTCTTTTCTTTATCCGAGCTTTAGGAGTTCCGTTAAATAGTGATCACGCTTCCCGTGGTAGTCCGCTCTTTGCTGTTCAGTGCGCAGCTGCTTCAACAAATTATCAATGCGATCCTGGGCTTCTTTTCTATCGAATTCCGCGTGCTTTTCTACTCGAGTGAGTTGGATCTGAGCATACTCATACTTTTCAAGCACATCATCATGCTGCCCTTTCCAATCGGACGTGTCCGGTAGCGCCGATTCAGTTTTTGTATGGGTTTCTTTTGTCAGTTCTGCATGCAAACGCTCGATTTCTTTATCTTTAGCAGCCACATCCTGTTCCAATTCAGCAGCGTACCGTTTGAGTTCGTCATAACTGTCCTTCAATGTTTTCTGGAGAGACTCCGTCAATTCATTGTTACTTTCGTTCTGTTCTTTTGCTGCATCACGGATCCGTTTGGCATGATAATAGATGGTTTTGGGATTGGCGCCGGTCTCTTCTTCAATCTCCCGAACCGTTTTATCGGTATCACGGAGCAGTTCTTTCGCTTTGGTCAGATCCCCTGTTACATTCGGCATGTATATCCCTCCTGGTTAATTTTTAGCAAGCTCTTTGGCGGCTCTCTTTTCCGCAGCGTAGGCATCTTCCTTGTTGTCATAGGTTCCGACTTCCATCGGTCGGCCATTGAATACTACATAAGCGGTATAGCGCGTAACGGTTCTGATTTTCCGTTCCGTCTTGCCGGACCCTCCCGTTTCTTTCAGGCGGTAATATTTCTTCTCCCATTTATCTGCGTCCTTCGCTTTCACTTCCGCCTCCTGTCGTTTGGCTTCCGACTTATCCAGTTTCTTCTGCAGCTGCTTGTTCGTCTGTACCTGCTCTGTGAGCCGAGCCTCGATACTTTTAGCATACTCGGAAATAGAGGTTGATATTTTTTGATAGTGCTCGTCCAGTTTCTTTTCCAGTTGTGTGAGGTTCATGGTGTGACATCCTCCTAATCTTTCGCATTTATTGCGGCTTCTCCAGCTCTCCTACTGCCATCAGATACGGGAATGGTAGAAGCCATCTCATAGCTCCATCCGTTGTAAACACGAGCACGAAAAGCTCTCTCCGAAATGTCATGATCCAGGGCTTTCCCTCTGTAAATCCGCCTGTTGTGAAAATCTCGATATGAAGCAACAGCTTCATCTGGAGTCATGTGGTGGTAATAAATTTTCGTATATAGGGTAGGGTAGGGAATGCCTGTTTTTTTCGCCAAACAATTCACGTTAACCATGTTCACCTCAACGCCCCCTTTCTGTTGCATGTAATCATCGGATTACGTATTAACCACTCGAGCACCCACACGTTCCGCAATAAATTCAGCGTTCTCTTTGTTTTCAAATTCAATGGCATCTTTACGAACTGGACTCGTAGTGACTTCCTTGTTGCCCAAGTGGTAAGATTCAACGTACTCATCTTCACCAAAAATTAAAATGTATCCCAATCTCTTCACCCCTTCGCTAAATGTGTCTGATGCGTCTTTCTAAGCATAAGCACCTTTCCAGCTGGTATCTGGCTCATAACGTTCCATCTCATTTTCGATATTGCAGTTTTCGCATTCCCAGTACCAAAAAGAGTCGTAGTACCCTCGATACTCTGTGAACTTCATTTTTACTCCACATGCACAAGTCGGTCTTTTATCAAATGGCATTTTCATAATGCTTCACTCCTCTCAATTATTAGGGTCAAACACGTATCTTCTTCCGTCATAGCTGATAACTGTTGGAATCTCTCGCTTTACTTTCAAATGCTCCACGGATCGGAGCCGCCTGTTTTCGTTCGCCAGGTATTGTGCTAAGTCGATAGCTTCCTCCAGTGCCATACGATTCCAGTCATAGTCACTGTGAGACGCTTCTTCTAAGGTTGTGCCGTACGTCTCGATGCCTTTTTGTTCCTGTTCGTCCAGTATGTCATTGAGGATCTGTTTGATTTCTCTCATGATGCCACCACCCTTTCATTCCTCATTTGTTGATGCCTTCGATCTCGATGTCAAGGACTGCAAGTGTTTTTAATATTCCGTCTCTCCTACCCTTCGCAACATTTATAGGTCCGGAGAAATCGTCATTGATGAAATTATCTATGTTGTGTTCATCGTAATAATCTTTCAATTTTTCTTCCGGCGTTTGTTCAACGTCATAACCGTTGATAATCGCAGCCGCAATTTCCAAAATCGGCATATTGTTTAACGGTTCATGAACTTCAGAAACAAATTTATCCTCTCTCGCCAAAAACTTAATAACGTTTTCTTTTTCACATCCATCTCTCAACATTGACTGCAATGCTTCCGCTTGTTGCTTTGTCAAAGTTACTTTATTCATTATTCCTCCACCCCTTCAAATTCATAAACGCGGTATCAATCTCATCTGGATCAATCGGTTTATTTCGTTTCTGTTGATTACGCAACCGGTGATAATCAGCTCGCAAGCCCTGGATAGATGCCTGCAGCTGCTTCTGTTCCTGCAGCAATTTCTTGCGTCGGACACTCTTTTTGGTCACAGGCAGGAGTGTGTTTTCGATGTGAGTAAGTCGTTCCTTTTTGCCGTCGATTTCAGAAGCGATTCTCATGATTTTCAATTTGTTAATCACACTTTTTCGAAAATTCCCAAGAACGTTGATGAATTGTGTTGCCATGCTTCCAAACGCTTCCTGTAATGATGTGGTCATTCCCATCCCCTCCTATTCTGTTGGTTGTCCATTAGCATTGATGCCCTGCACAGTAACAATATGAAGCGCTTGTTCTTCTGTGAATCCTTCCTCTACCAAACTGTCGAAATAACCTTTATGAAGCTTGGCTACTTCTTTATATATTTCCAATTGCATCGGAACCGCGTTGCGGAGTTGATCTATTGTGCTGCCTATTTCTTGTTTCTGGCCGTCTATTAATCTCATGATTAGTCCTCCTTGTTTTTTCGTGCTCTGATAAGATACCGAGCCATATCAAACATGAATTTCCTGTTCTGTTCCTGCCTCCGTCTTATCTCGCTTAATTCTGACCACACCAGCAGGACTATGAAAAGAGTGAACCAGTTCAGATCCATCAACTGCCCGGTTAAGTTATTTGTGATCATATTGATAATTAAGCTGATGATCACTATTGCGATGACGATATAAGGCAAGAGGTCTCTGACAAAACTGAATAGTTTTTTCATGGTCTCCCTCTCTTCAATAGCCTGTAAGCTGTCTGTTATGATTAATTTTATTTTTTGCAAGGTACGCTTCCTCGATCTCATCTTCCGTAAATCCGAGCATTTCTCCGAGGCTGAGAAACAAATCAAAAATCGTATTGTAGTTTCCTATTGTTCGAAATTGAGAGAAGTCGCCAACTTTCCGGAACAGAGCATTGAATTGTTCTGTTATGGAATCAGCTTTCATCGACGCAATATTGGAATAACTAAGTCGATATCCTTTTTCTAACCCAATGCTAAGAACAAAATGCAGGCAGTCCACGTATTCTTCAAGCATCTTTTCTCTGCGAGGCTCCTGATCATTGCTCCATTTTTTAAAGCCTCTCCATTCATTCGCCAGTTCACCGATTTCTGTGTGAAGCGCTAATACTTTCCAGTCCATGTTTTCACCTTCGATGAAACCTTTTTCTTTACCGATGTGGTAATCCAGACCACCCTGAATATTGTATAGTTTTGATAGGTTCATGCTAGTCGTCCTTTCTGTTATTGATGATTTCGGCATATTCACTCCGTACCCGCGGCCGGTAGCTTCGGACCTTTTGTGTTTCTTTCAGCTTCCGTACATTTCCGAGCACCTGGTTCATTTCATTGCCGTACTGCTTTCTCATGCGATCGAAAAGATGTTTGGTTGCTTTTAACGTTTCCATGCGGTCTTTGATGGTTCGTCGTTCTCGGTACAGGGTGCGCTGGGAGTCATAGACTTTCCATGCCTGGGCTGCATTGATATTACAAAACTCAATGTAGTGGTGGATATCGTTCAGCTCCCCCTCCACGCGTTTCAAATCTTGATGAAGCTGATCGTATTCTTTCGGAGCATCTTTGAGTGTATTTCTCAAATCGGTTAAAAAGGTTTCCATGTCTTCCATAGCAAGCCTCCTCTTAATCTTTCATGTAGAACTCTGCTTCAAAACCGTCTGCTGCAAGAGGCAAACCCTCCGCCCAGCTGACTGGCTCGCCCATCAGTTTTTCTATTTTTCCAAGAGCGTCCTCATCATCCTCCGGGACTTCCAATACGACCTCATCATGTACGTGCATAACAGTGGTATATCCGATATCGTTCAGCCGTTCTATGGCGATTGCCAAAATGTCTCGAGACACAGCCTGAACAATGTTCTCCACCCACTTTCCACCGTATGCATCAACTTTCGCCCATTTGTTCTTCTCGTTCAGTCCGTAGTGAGCCACAGCTTCCCGGCCGAATTTATTCTCGGTAACGTGTGGTTTGGCGTAGGCAAGACTTCGACCACTCGGTAAATCGATGAAAAGGAACCCTTTCTCTCGTCGGAACGTTATCCCATGGGTAGTTATGATTTTTTTATCTTTCACCGCTGTAAGCGCTGCTTGGTCACAGGCATACCAGAAATTTTTGATATTCGGATTAGCTTCTCGCCAGGCATCGACGAGGGGGCGCAGGTCTGATTCTTCCATTCCCATGTTCAAAGCACCCATGCTGATAAGAGCGCCGGGGCCTCCCTGATAACCGAGAGCAAGTTCTGCCACTTTCCCTTTTTGCCGTTCCGGGCTCCCTTTTGATATGGAGTCGACCGGAATTTTGAACATCTGAGCAGCTGAAGCTTCATAGATTTTGCCGTGTGAGTTGAAAACATCCAGTCTCCATTGTTCACCGGCAAGCCAGGCAATCACCCGAGCTTCAATCGCGGAGAAGTCGGAGATAGCAAATTTATAACCTTCGCTTGGAACAAACGTCGTTCGGACCAATTGGCTGAGAATGTTCTGGCGGCTCTCGTTGTAAATGAGATCCAATCCTTCAAAGTCTTGTTCTTTCACTAGCTTACGAGCCGTCCGAATGCGGGAAAGACTCATGTAGTTTTTCGTAAGGTTGTGCACCTGCACGCCTCGCCCCGCCCATCGTCCTGTTTTCGAAGCACCGTAGAACTGGAGGATACCTCGGACGCGCTTGTCGGAACACATCATCTGTTTCATGCGATCATACTTCTTCACACTGCTTTTTGAGAGTTCCTGTCTGATTTTCAATACGTCATGGACAGGGCCGGATGTATAATACTCGAGCAGGGCTTCTACGGAAGCTTTCTGCAGATTCTCGATTTCCACTCCCTGTTCTTGGAACCATTCAAGCAATTGCGTTGGGCTGTTCGGGTTATCCAGTCCCGTCAGATGCCGGGCCTGTTGCATGACTTCATTCTTCGTTTGTTTATCGCAAGTGATAGCTCCTGCCATTAGATCAGCATCCACTCGGACCCCTCTGTCATTGATTCTCTGATCCAGAGCCCAGAGTTTTTGTTCAGATTCAGGTACGGGAAATTCATCAACCCTTTTTCGGATAGCCCGTTCGGTCTCTACGTCCTGGATACAATAAGCGACGAACTCTTCCCATTTCTCCGGATCATGTTCTGGCAGGTTCCGTGTCCGTCCTTCATTGGTTTTCGTCGGTTTACAAGGTTTCGAAAAATAATTGATGAGGTGGGTGCCTGCTTTGTCTTTTTGTTCCTCCAGTTTCAGTACCTGGGCGATCTGTCCGAGAGCTGCAGGCAATCCTATGCGTGTACTGTCGACCATCGTGCACCTCCATTGTTCAGGAGGCATGGCCACGTTATGATAGTGCGAAAGACAAACGCGTTCAAAGTTGGCATTGTGGGCTGTTTTGATAACATGCGGATCTTGTAAGGCTTCCATGAATAAGGTCTGATTTTCTTTCGTCAGTTGCTGGACGGGGGCTTCATCAAATGCAAAAGCGGTAATCAAAATGTCGAAACTTTCATGTTCGGCATATCGATAGACGCCCACTTTCTTTAAATCCAGTTCGCAATAGGTCTCAATATCTACAGCTAAACGCTTCATAGCATCCATCCTTTTCTAAAGCAAAAGGGGATTCCGCGGAACCCCCTATGAGCCTTAAATCAAGTCGTCGTCATCAGTATCAAGTTCGTCAAAGTCTTCATCTGCTGTAGATCCGCCACTCAGCATTTCACCGTCCCGGATTTTCTGAATGTTACCAAGGCCAGCAGCAATCCCTTTGTTGCCGTTTGTATTGAAGGCGAAGAAATTAACGGACGCTCGTATAAAGCAGCCGGAATAAACGGCTGTCGTGTCTGTGATTTTGTTCTTATACGCATCCACGATTTGTGGTTGTCCCTGGCTGGCGTTCCGGTTTGCATTGATGAAGTAACTGTTTTTATAAGCCTCATCATCTTCTCGTTCTTCATCCCCGTCTCGGAGAGGAGTTTTCAAGCTGTTCGGAATCTTTCCACCGAATTTTGCTTTACCGTCTTCCTTCGCTTCTTCGATAGCCTGTTCAATAGCTTTGATGGTCTCCGTGTCTTCTTTCGAGATAATCAAGCTGACGGAATATTTCTCATCGCTGCCATTGATGGATTGCGGCTCCCATACATTTGCATAGGAAGCGCGGACTTCACCTGTGATTACTTTTGTTCCGTTACGTTTCGCTGAAATTGCCATAGTTGAATCTCTCCCTTTTTCTTTTAATTGATAGTGTCAAAATCATTATCTGCACTGTTCATTTCCGGTCGTTTATCACTTTCCGGTGCCAGTGTCGGTTTACCAGGTGGTTTTGCGATATACTCCTTTAATCGATCTTCGACTGTTTTCTTACCAATCTTCTTCTCCAATTTTGAAATGGAGAGCAACTTCTTCTCTATCAGATCATCTTCGTCATACTCATCCTGCAAAAGTTCAATAATCTTATCTTCATCTTTATAGGTTCTCTTGCTTCGTCCCTCGACGACCTTCCAACCTTCAAATCGTTTTCCGTTCTTGGCCTGCTGAAGGGCATAATCTTGCACATCTTTCGCCCATTTCTGCATTTCATCTGCCTGAAAAAGAATGTCTGCAATTTCATCACTCGATAAGAGGTTCGGGTCTTTCAGTTTGTTCTTCATGTTCAGGTAATGATTGGCACGTGCCTTACAAGTGTTCTTGACTTTACAGAACCGGCAGTGTTCTCCAGGCACGAACGTCCCTTCTTCGTTCCATGCCTCTTCTGCCCGTGGTCGTACATAAGCTTCACCCCAAGTTTTCAGTTCAGCCACAGACAGTCGTTCTGTCGATAAGTTGTTCAGTCGCGGTTGGACAATCGTCATGGCTACTTCGTGCACATCTTCGATCATGTCGAAGATATCCAGTGCACCTAACCCATATAAACGCAGCTGCGGGTTATCGATTGCAGAGACCTCGATACCTTTGCCGAATTTCAAGTCGATGATTTCCAGCACGCCTCCGTTATAGACGATGACGTCACCGGTTCCGAATGACTCCGGAACGTACGTGCTTAAGTCGAGCTTTTCTTCAAACATCAAAGTCGGTTCCGTATCGGCACGAGCTTTCGCTTCATTAATGTGTTCTTCTACCTGGCTGACATACTCTTTCACATAATCATGCAATTCTTCCGAGTAGTATTCGTTTTCTTTTCGCTTTTTCAATTCAGCATTGAACTTCCGTTTCGTCATACCTTGATACAAGTGAGCAAAGTGAAGTTCTGACAGCTCATGAGCAAAGGTGCCCTCTTCAGCAAAGGTGCTCGTCGTGTCGGCAATGCCTTTTTCCATAGAAGGAGAGGCGGTGCAGACTAACCAACGATGAGCTCCGGAAGCTGATAATAGGGCATGCCCCCGGTCTGAATGATTGACACTCATTGCATGTTCTCCTCAATGAAAGCCATGTATTCATCGTAATGTTTCTCTGGAAGGTTGCTCACTTTGTCCACGTCTTTCTCCTGCAAGAAGTTCTTCAACTTCTTCCGATTGGCATTGTCAGCCTGAATGAATTCACGAGTTTTTGATGTGATTGAATCTATCGTAAAGTTCGATTTCTGGTCAGGTTCTTCTTTTTTCTCTTCTTGTACAGGGGGTGTTTCTTCTTTGGGTGCTTCCTGTTTTGGTTCAGATGTTTCTTTGCCTACCGGGTCTTCGTCCTTCTGTGCCTCTGGCAGACTTACAGGGTAATCGAAATTACCGAGCACTTGGGCCAGGGTATGAATTGCAGCTTCCAATCCTTCTGCATCAATCTTCACTTTAATTTCCATAGATGGGTACCTCCTGATGTGGTATAGTAAATGTAACTACTTTTGTTTTGAAGTCCGCATTGCCGTGCGGGCTTATTTTTGTGTCGGAAACGGAATGATCGTGCCATCTTTCCCCATCGCATGTTCATACATACCGATGAGATCGGGCAGGACAGGTGCACCTAACGCAACATAACAACTGGTGCAGCAGAAGAAATCGGTCCGGGAATGATACGTTCCTTCATCCATTCGAACGTAGGATTCCGGACTCATTTCCATGTCGTATGCCGCTTCTTTGTATTCTTCAATCTGTGAGGGATGTTGCTGGCATCGGATGCATTGCATATGTTTTCACCTCCTTTTAATAACTGCAGCGACTCTTTGTTCCGGAATGAAATCCGTGAAACCGGCTCCTGATAAACCTTTATGTCTTACTTTGTAAAAGACACCTCCTCGACCTATGAACACTTTTTGAATTTTAGCTTCCACATAATTGAAGCCGAAAGAATATAAAATCACATCACCTTTTGTAAGCTTGTTCTCTTCCAATCATCTGCCACCTCCTTTCAAATAGTCCGGCCTGCGATATGCAGCTGACCGCCAAAGGTACGAATCACTTCTTTGGTGTCTTCTCGAATGGCTTCCACCAGGTAATAATGACCGTCGTCGAACCAGTAGATTTCATCCCCGACGAATACTTCGTTACCAAGAGCGTCCGTGCCATAAATGTGGTCATCGTTTCTGTTGACCCCTCCGGTACGATTGACTTCCGTAACATCCGGATGTTCAAGATCTTTCATGATTTCCTCACCTCTTTTCAAATATTAATCAATGTCCAGTACAGGAACACGAGGGATAACACCCAACCTGCAACATGATAGATGCTATGGCGTTGATTCTGACTCACGTTCTCCCTCCTTCCGTTTTCTATCTTCTTCATATAACCGTGGTGCGGAAGTGCGAAGAAAAAATTCGAAGATACGCTGCTGCGTTTCTTTGCTGATCGGATGATCGTCCATCATCGCTCCCTCCTACTAGAATTAAATTCTACTCAATCTCCAAAAAAAATATAGTCTGTCGGGAACTGATATACTTCTTCGATCTTCTTTTGCTGATTCGGTGTCAGGTCTCCCGGACGACGTTCCCATTTCACCAGTGTGGTGTGACTGATACCCAACGCTTTACTGGCTTCCGCAATACTCATACCCGCATTGGCCCGCGCTGCTTTCAAACTGATTTGGGGGAAGTCTGTTTTGTTTGTCATAAGCTGTCCTCCCTTCTGTACTTAAAAGATTACTAGAATTAAATTCTATTGTAAAGGGAAAAGTAGAATTTTTTTCGTTTTTTTTGGAATAATACTATTAAATTGTGGAATATAATGCTATTATATAACTATCAAAAAGGAGGAACAATTAATGAAGGAAAAAGAAATGAACGAGATTATATCCGAAAATTTACAAACCTTGATGAGAGAGTATAAATTAACGCAAAAAGAACTAAGTGTTATCGCCGGGGTATCCGCTTCGACCGTAGGAAAGTGGATTTTGCAAAAATCAGCCCCACGCATGGGTGCTATTCAAAAAATCGCGGACCACTTCGATTTGCCTAAAAGTTATATTCTGAACGAAAAAGAAGGAAACAAAACCAACCTGGTAGCAGAAGCGCAAAATCTATACCGCGTGAACAGAACGACAGCCGTCCCTATCATCGGCACGATTGCCTGCGGTGACCCGATTCTTGCGAATGAAAATATCGAAGAATACCGATATGAACCGACGGACTACTTACCACAAGGTGATGTCTTCTATCTTCGTTGCAAAGGTGATTCCATGACCCCTACTATACCGACCGAATCTCTTGTCTTGATCCGTCATCAGACAGATGTAGAATCCGGGGAGATTGCAGCTGTCTTATTGAACGGAGATGTAGACGCTACTTTAAAACGGGTGAAGAAACAGGGAGATAATATCATTCTGCTTCCGGATAACCATAAACATGACCCTATCTTCGTGAATGAAGATAACCCTGCACGTATTATCGGTAAAGCTATGAGAGTGACACACGATCTATAAGGAGGATGAATCATGAATGTAGGGATTTACATACGAGTGAGCACAGAGGAGCAGGTGAAAGAAGGGTTTTCCATCAGCGCCCAGAAGCAGAAGTTAGAGGCCTACTGCATGGCGCAGGGGTGGGACTCTTATAAACTGTACGTGGATCAGGGCGTGTCGGCCAAGAATACCGACCGTCCTGAACTGCAGCGACTGTTGGAAGACATCAAACGTCAAAAGATAAAGACGGTGTTGGTGTATCGGCTCGACCGGTTCACTCGATCCGTACTGGATCTGCAAAACCTGCTGAATGATATGGAAGAAAACGAATGTGCTTTTGTGTCTGCGACAGAGTTATATGATACGACGACCGCCATGGGGCGTATGTTCATTAATGTTGTGGCAGCTATGGCACAGTGGGAACGAGAAAATTTGGGGGAACGTATTCGGATGGGTCTTGTGGAAAAAGCCAGGCAGGGGAAGTATCATGCTCAAACGCCTTTCGGATTTATCAAAAAGGATCATAAACTATATCCGCATCCCGAACGCTCGGAGGTGCTCCTGGATATGATCCAAAAAATCGAAGAAGGGTATTCGCTCCAAGGGTTGGCCACGTATCTTAATGATAGTCCTCATCAGCCTGTCCGAGGTTATCGATGGCATGGCACCAGTATATTATCGATGTTACGGAATCCTGTTTTGTATGGTGGAATGATGTGGCAGGGAGAGCTTTTTGAGGATGTGCATGAAGGTTTGATTTCCAAAGAACGTTTCCTGCATCTCGGAAAACTTCTGACGTCCCGGCAGAACCATAAAAAGCGAAAGGTGAATTCCTTTTTCACGTATCAGATGAAATTGGTCTGTCCTCAATGCAGTACGCATTTGACTAGTGAACGGAATACGTATGAACGAAAAGACGGGTCTTTGCTGGAACACAATAGATACACGTGCCAAAAGTGCTCTCGTGATAAACGGAAAGCCGTCAGCTTCAGCGAAACGAAATTTGAGGAAGCCTTTATGAATTACATAGAAACGTTACATGTGCATGGAGTCCCACCGGAAATGAAAGAGAAAGATCCAAGAGAAGAAATTGATAAGAAGATTAAGCAGCTGGAGAATCAACGGGCCAAATATCAAAAAGGATGGGCGAATGACTGGATCAGTGATGAAGAATTCAAGACCAGGATGGAAGAAACGCAGTACGCTATCAATGAATGGGAGGAAGAACGGTCGCAGTTAAAAGCGAAAGTGGAAACAGCCTCTCCGGAACAGATAGAAATTTATGCGAAGTCTATCATCGATAACTATAAGAAGCTGACTCCGCGTGAAAAACATGAGTTTTTGAATATAGCTGTGAAAGATATTTACTTTGATTTTAAAGAAGAGTGGTATACGGGAGCCAAAGGGAAGCGCCAGAAACGCCGTCACCTGTGGGTCACGAAGGTGGAATTTATGTAGGTTTAATTTTTACCAGTTATGCTAACTTTAAAGCTACGAAATGTTCCTGTTTTAAATGTTTCATTTCTTCCATTACATATTCTGCTCCATCTTCCGGACTCCGGATCAGATAACCTTCCTCCCTTTTTTCACGGTACACTCTTTTCCCCAACTCGATAGCTGCGATGACCTGCATCGCTTTCGCAGCCCCAATGCCCCTGATAGCCGTCAGATCTTCCACAGTCGCTTCCCGGAGTCCGTCCACACCCTGCAGAGACACGAGAATTTCTCTTGAAAGACTTTCTATCGGCATCCCTTTTGTTCCTTTGGAAAGCAGCACAGCCAGCAGTTCTCTTACTGTCAGTCTTTCTGCTCCGTACATAAGCATCTTTTCTCTTGACCCCTGTTCTCTCGTATGAATAACTTTTTCCAAATCAGTTCTCCTTTAGGACAATTCTTATCCGTGCACGGCTAAGTATCGTCATTATACCCGAGCGTGCACTTTCAGGAAAAGAACCGTAAATGAAATAAGCCGAAGCCTATTCCGGAAAAATTGAAAAAAGATCAGATGAAATGACTATTATTTCACCGGCAGGCAGAGGATATACAAAACTTATCTACATTGAGCTTTTTATCAAGATTTATTTGAATACGACCAGCAACTTCCATGTATGTGGCTCAGAAATGTCCAAGGTACCATTCTATTAATGGTGTTCCGTAAAAGTTGGTCACACAGGCACCCGTCAGAATAAAAGGAGCAAACGGTACAGGCTGTCTGCCGGAAATCACTTTCGTTATAATCAGCAATCCGCCTGTAAGCGCTCCAAGTAAAGAGGACAACAGGAATATAAGGAAAAGTTTCTCCACGCCCATCATGAATCCGAGCAGACCGAATAATTTCATGTCGCCTCCGCCCATCCCCCCTCTGCTGAGGAGAATGATCCCGGCCGTAACACCTGCACCGACACCTCCACCTATTACCTGCGACCAGTATGAGACGGGAGGGTCTATGAGGAAATAAAGCATGCAGCAGAGAAAGAATGTAATCAGAACGGAGGAGGGAAGTATCATACTGGTTAAATCCGAAACGATGAAAATGTGCGTGAGAGCACCGAGTAAGAGGGAATAAATAAGAGAGGGAGTGAAACCGTGGTACAGGAAGGCGAAAGAGAAGTACACACCTGAGAAAAGCTCCATGGCAGGATACATCAGGGAAATATGAACCCGGCAGCCGCTGCATTTCCCCCGTAAAAATAGCCAGGACAACAGCGGTATCAATTCATACCAATGCAGATTTTTACAGCAATGCGGGCAGTAGGAACGTGAGTGCGCCAACAGCGACTTTGCGGGGGTACGCAATCCGACTACATTAAAAAATGATCCGAAAACCAGACCGAAAACGAAAAAGACAGCCGTCATGTATTCACCTTTCTTCCATCTGTATTCAGCATCCTGAGCATTTTTGAATGAATTTTCAAAAATTTCAAGCGCTATACCCAGTATAAGGAACCTTCCGTTACTCGTCCACTGTTATATGAATGAACCGGGGCAAGATTCATCTCCCACCCCGGTTCTTCCTTACGTATACATTTTCCTTACTTCCGATATAAAATAAAGCGAGCCGGTCCAGAGAATCACATCCCCGGCATCCGCCGAATTCAGTACACTCCGGTACGCCACTTCCGGATTCATAAAGTAGGGAAAGTCGCTATTCATATTAAGATAATCTTCTTTCTTCAATGATTTCGGAAAATCGAAAGAAACGGTGGCAATGGAAGCAGCTATTTTCTTCAGCATCCCGAGCATTTCTGCAGCCGGTTTCCCTTCAACGGCTCCGTATATAACATGCACGTTACTATCTTTGTACAGATTTTCCATCGTTTCCACCAGAGCTTCTGTTCCTTCGTAATTATGGGCACCATCGAGAAGCGTCAATGGGTTCCGGGAGATGATTTCCATTCTTCCGGGCCAGGTCATTTCTTTCAACGCTTTCCCGTAAAGAACGCGGCTTATTTTCCATCCGAACTCCTTCAACACTTCCATCGACGTAACGGCGAGAGCTGCATTTCTTTTCTGGTGCGCTCCGAGCATCGACAGCTCATACGTATCTTCATGCCGGAATCTATATATAAACTGCTGCTCCGCTTCTTTCTGCCCAACAGAGAAATCCTTTTCCAGTTCATATAAAGGTGCATGCAGCTTCCGTGAGGTTTCTTTAATTACTTTTTTCGCCTCCTGATGCCTCACTCCGCTGATTACAGGGACGTGACTTTTAACGATTCCTGCTTTCTGAGCGGCAATTTCCCCGTAACTGTGCCCAAGTATATCCTGATGATCCAAGCCGATATTCGTAATCACAGACAGAAGAGGGGCTACAATGTTCGTCGAATCGTAAAGCCCTCCGAGCCCTGTTTCAATAATAGCTATGTCGACATTTTTTTCCTGAAAGTATAAAAAGCTCATAATCGTTATAACTTCGAACTCTGTAGGTTCCCCTCCCGGCAAAGAGGCCGCCTCTTCCACAAGCGGTTTCACTTTATATATAAGACGGATCAGTTCCTCATCGTCGATCGCTTCTTCGTTCAGACTTATTCTTTCATTAAAATGAGTGATATAGGGAGAAGTGAACGTACCTACGGAATACCCCTGTTCCATTAATAGATATTTCAAAAACGATGTCGTCGATCCTTTCCCGTTTGTTCCTGCTATGTGGACGACCGGCACGGCTTTCTCAGGGTGCCCCAGTTTCTCAGCCAGCCATTCCATCCTTTCCAGTCCGGGCTTGATTTTGAACTTGCTCCGTCCATGGATCCATTCCAGTGCTTCTTCTTTATTCATTTTTACACCTCACCTGCAACCGTGTAACTTTTCATGAAAAAAGGCACCTGCCTGGCGGTGCCCTTTTCCCTTCTAAGCTTTAAGTTCTTCGATACGCGCTTCCACTTTGGCACGCTTATCCAGATAGTCCGCTTCTTTTTCTTTCTCGGCTTCCACTACGTGAGCAGGAGCTTTGGAAACGAATTTCTCGTTGGCCAGCTTCCCTTGCACACGTTTCACCTCTTCTTCCCACTTTTTCCGTTCTTTCTCGAGACGGGCAATTTCGTCCTCTATATTCATCAGGCCTTCGAGAGGAAGGTAAAGAGAGGCACCTGTAACGACAGCAGACATTGCCTTACCGGGAGCTTCGACTTCAGTATCGATTGTAAGCTCGCTCGGATTACAGAATTTCTCCAGATAATCGCGGTTCATTTCAAGCTCTCCGACGACTTCCCGGCTCTCCGCCTGAATAAGCAATTTGATCTGTTTCGACATTGGAGTGTCCACTTCCGCGCGAATGTTACGCACAGCCCGGATGATGGATACGAGCCTCTCCATTTCTGTAACAGCCTGACGATTATTTAATGATTCATCAGCCTGCGGCCATTCACTCACCGTGATGGAAGGTCCTTCATGAGGAAGGTGCTGCCAGATCTCTTCCGTAATAAAAGGCATGAATGGATGGAGCATGCGCATAATACGGTCAAGTGTATAGGCCAGGACCGAACGGGTAGTGTGGATCCGCTCTTCATTCTCACTGTAGAGAGGTAGTTTGGCCATTTCGATATACCAGTCGCAGAAATCATCCCAGATAAAGTTGTAAAGATGACGCCCTGCTTCACCGAAATCGTACCCGTCCACGTTTTTCGTCACCTTTTCGATGGTTTCGTTGAGTCTGGTCAAAATCCATTCGTCCGCAACTGTCCTGTTTTTCGTAATATCGATGTCCTCCACGCGCAAATCACCCATATTCATCAGTGCAAAGCGTGAAGCGTTCCATATTTTATTCGCAAAGTTCCAGGTGGACTCCACTTTTTCCCAGGTGAAACGCATGTCCTGTCCCGGGGAAGAGCTGGTGGAAAGGAGGTAACGGAGTGAATCCGCTCCATACTTATCAATAACATCCATCGGGTCCACGCCGTTTCCGAGAGATTTACTCATTTTACGTCCTTCTCCGTCACGGACCAGACCGTGGATAAGGACATCTTCAAACGGACGGCGGCCCGTGAACTCGATCGACTGGAAAATCATGCGGCTGACCCAGAAGAAAATGATGTCATAACCGGTTACGAGGGCATTCGTAGGGAAATAGCGCTTAAAGTCCTCGCTCTCTTCATCCGGCCAGCCCATAGTGGAAAAAGGCCACAACGCAGAAGAAAACCATGTATCAAGGACATCCGCGTCCTGCTCCCATTCTCCTTCATTCTCCGGAGCTTCTTTCCCTACATAAATTTCCCCGGTCTCTTTATGGTACCATGCGGGAATCCGGTGCCCCCACCACAGCTGACGGGAAATACACCAGTCTCTGATATTCTCCATCCAGTTCAGATACGTTTTTTCAAACCGCTCCGGTACGAAGTTGACTTTATCCTCCGTTTTTTGCTGTGCCACTGCGGCTTCTGCAAGCGGTCCCATGTCGACGAACCACTGTGTAGATAAATAAGGTTCCACGACAGCACCGCTCCGCTCGGAGTGACCGACCGAATGCATATGCTCTTCAATTTCAGTCAACACACCCTGCTCCTGCAGATCTTTCACCAGCTGTTTCCGGCAGTCGAACCGGTCCATCCCTTCATAGACTCCGGCATTTTCGTTCATCGTCCCGTCTTCATTCATAACCAGAACGCGTTCGAGGTTATGACGGTTGCCGATTTCAAAATCATTCGGATCGTGGGCAGGGGTGATCTTAACAGCTCCGGAACCGAACTCTCTGTCTACATAATCGTCAGCGACAATCTCCAGTTCCCTTCCGATGATCGGTAGGATCGCTTTCTTCCCGATAAGGTGCACGTACCGCTCATCTTCAGGGTGTACAGCGATAGCCGTATCGCCAAGCATCGTTTCCGGTCGTGTCGTAGCAATGGAAATCGATCCCTCTTCTTCCTTCAACGGATAGCTCATGTGATAGAAAGCTCCCTGCACCTCTTTATATTCAACCTCTATATCGGACAAAGCCGTCTGGGTGGCAGGATCCCAGTTGATGATATACTCTCCCCTGTAAATCAGATCCTTTTCATAGAGACGTACAAACACTTCCTTCACCGCATCCGAAAGTCCGCTGTCCAGGGTGAAACGCTCACGGGAGTAATCGAGACCAAGTCCCATCTTTTCCCACTGGGACCGGATAAAATCAGCATACTCCCCCTTCCATTCCCAGGACTTCTCGAGAAACTTTTCCCGGCCGAGATCGTAGCGGGAAGTACCCTGTTCTTTCAGTTTCGCTTCCACTTTTGCTTGGGTGGCTATTCCGGCGTGGTCCATTCCGGGCAGCCATAAAACATCATAGCCCTGCATTCTTTTCACCCGGGTGATAATATCCTGCAGCGTCGTGTCCCAGGCGTGCCCAAGGTGTAATTTACCGGTAACGTTCGGCGGTGGAATTACGACTGTATACGGTTCCTTTTCCCCCGTTCCTTCCGCTTCGAAGTATTTTCCTTCGAGCCAGAACTGATAGCGGTCTTTCTCCACTTCCGTCGGGTCATATTTAGTCGACATTTCAATATCTTTCATTATTCATCCTCCTCTTGTCCATACAAAAGACCCTTTCCTCCAGCTAAGGACGAAAGGGTCTTTTCCGTGGTACCACCTTAATTTACAGATATATTCTGTACACTTCGTTCGGATATAACGGTCCGCGTCCGGCTTTTCCTACTGAATCAAGTTCAGAAAAGCTGCTAATAGAGCTACCTTCTGTCTACAGTGGTTTAGAAAACTTTCAGCGTTTGTTTTCCTCTCTTAAAACGTATAGACGTACTCTTCTCCATCATGGCAATTTCTTTATCCTTTTTCTCTTTTAATTGTATAGAACAGCTTCCATGCCGTCAACGAAAATATCCATGGACCGGGCCGACTTCTGATTCACATCCACTCTGTTACAATAGACGGGGCAACCTCCACAGAGACTGCCCCGATCAAATGATTATAATGTTTTGAATACCTTTTTCACTGCGCTGATCGTCTTCTCAATGTCCTCGTCCGTGTGGGCCGCTGATAAAAAGAGGCCTTCGAACTGGGAAGGAGGAAGGAAAATACCTTCTTCGATCATCCCGCGGTAATACTTCGCAAAACGTTCCGTATCGGAATTACCCGCTGTTTCAAAATTAGTGACAGCGTTATCGTTGAAAAATACTCCAACCATAGAACCGGCACGGTTGATGGCAAGCGGTATATCGTTTTCCTCCGCCGCCTCACGGAAACCTTCGACCAGACGATCCACTTTCTGTTCGATCGTTCCGTAGGCCTCTTCAGTCATTTGACGAAGTGTCTCATAACCGGCCGTCATCGCAAGCGGGTTACCGGAGAGCGTACCTGCCTGATATACTTTTCCGACAGGAGCTATCGTTTCCATGATTTCACGTTTACCTCCATAAGCCCCGACCGGCAGGCCGCCGCCGATCACTTTTCCGAGACAGGTCATATCCGGTGTTACACCGAAGTGTCCCTGAGCACTATTATAACCTACGCGGAAACCGCTCATGACTTCGTCGAAGATAAGCACTGTTCCATGCTCCTCCGTAATTTCACGCAGCCCCTGGAGGAAACCATTCTCCGGCGGTACGACTCCCATATTGCCGGACACAGGTTCCACGATTACAGCGGCAAGTTCGTCCCCGTACTGTTCGAATGCATAACGCACGCTTTCAAGATCGTTGTACGGAACGGTAATCGTATTTTCGGCTACGGATTTAGGAACTCCGGGGGAATCAGGAAGGCCGAGAGTCGCTACCCCCGAACCCGCCTTAATCAATAAGGAATCTCCGTGACCATGGTAGTTCCCTTCGAATTTAAGTATTTTATCTCTACCCGTATAACCTCTCGCCGCTCGCAAAGCACTCATAGTAGCTTCTGTGCCGGAGTTGACCATACGCATCATCTCAATGGAAGGTACCCGGTCGATGACCAGCTCTGCAAGCTTGTTCTCCATAACCGTAGGAGTACCAAAACTGGTACCTTTCGCAACCATCTTCTGCAGTTCGTTCACTACCTGCTCGTTGGCGTGGCCGAGAATCAGAGGGCCCCAGCTGAGTACATAATCGATATATTCATTACCATCAATATCGGTAATTTTAGACCCTTTCCCTTCTTCCATGAACAGGGCGTCCATGTTCACGGAATTAAAGGCACGTACAGGAGAGTTGACCCCTCCCGGCATTATCTCTTTCGCTGTTTTGAATTCAGAAATAGAGTTATCAAACTTTTTCATTATGACACCTTCCTTCACTTATTCTTTCAGCCATCTTGCCATATCTTTGGCGTGATACGTTACGATAAGATCGGCTCCGGCCCGTTTCATGGATAAGAGCTTCTCCGTTACGATAGCTTTCTCATCAACCCATCCCTGGCTTGCAGCTGCTTTGATCATGGAATATTCTCCGCTCACATTATATGCAACAAGTGGAACATCCGTCTCTTCTCTCGTATCTCTCAGTATATCCATATAGCTGAGGGCAGGTTTTATAATGAGAAAATCGGCTCCTTCTTCAAGATCCGACTTGACTTCCCGTTTTGCTTCCAGCCGGTTCGCAGGGTCCATCTGATACGTATCCCTGTCCCCGAACTGCGGCGTGCTGTGGGCAGCATCCCGGAAAGGGCCGTAGAAAGCAGAAGAGTACTTAACTGCGTATGACATAATCGGTGTTTGAGGGAAGCCGGACTCATCCAGAGCTTTCCTGATATACGTCACGAAACCGTCCATCATGTTAGAAGGCGCGATAATGTCTGCTCCCGCTTCAGCCTGAGTCACCGCCGTTTTAGCAAGAAGTTCAAGAGAGGTATCATTCTCGATCACTCCGCCGTTCACGACTCCACAGTGTCCGTGATCGGTATACTGACAAAGACAGGTGTCTGCGACTACTGTCAGCTGTGGAGCATAGTCTTTAATGAAGCGTATCGATTTCTGGACGATGCCATCATCGTTATAGGCTTCTTTCCCGTAAGGATCCTTCACCTCCGGGACTCCGAAAATGATGACGGAAGTAAGTCCAAGCTCTATAATTTCGTCGAGCTCTTTCTTCAGGTTGTTATAGGCGACCTGATAAACCCCGGGCATGGACCCTACATCGTTATTTTCCGTCGCCCCTTCAACAACAAATAAGGGAAATATAAAATCTTCAGGATGCAGGTGGGTCTCCCGCACCATCGACCGAAGAGAAGCCGACTGTCTCAATCTTCTATGTCTTTTAAATTCATTAGCCATCCGTTTCATCCTTTCTCGTTAAAATATTTCTCCATCTTTTCAATAAGCGCTTCCGCTGTGAAAGTCGCAGGGCTTTGTATATTTGTAAATCCGGCGTCCGCGGCCTGTCTTTCTGTAGTAGGACCGATGCAGAAACAAGGAAGATCAAGTGCCCTGTTGCAAAGCGTTCCCGAAAGCTCACAAAATGCATCTACAGCGGAAGGACTGAAAAAAGTAAGAGCATCCCAGCTTTCGTTTCTCAGCCTGTCCTGTAACTCTGCTGCTTTCTCTTCTAATATTAACGTATCATACGCAGTCATCGAATCAAAAGAAATGTGATGCTCCTTGAGCCCTTCCCGTACCGTTTCCCTCGAAAGGTTGCCCCGTACATATAGCACCCGCTCATCACTTTCGAGCATCGGCACCCATTCTTTCACTAAAAACTCCGCAGAATAAGAGGAAGGAAGAAAGGAAACGGTTCTTCCTTCCTCTTCGAGCGCCAATTTCGTCTTTGGGCCCACCGCCGCGTATTTGAGTCCTTCCGGGGTTGATTCCAGATATTTCCTGATCAACTCGTTAAAAAACCATACACCGTTTGTACTCGTGATAAGAACCCAGTCGTAGGCATCCAGATTCTCGAGAAGGCGAACATTTTCTTCACTATCCCTTTTAGCAAAAGAAAGCAGAGGGACAGCAGTCACACCGGCCCCTCTGCTTTCAAGACGTTCCTTTAACGTATCGGCCTGATGCCTGGCCCTTGTAATCAGGACTTCTTTTCCCGAAAGAGAAGACATTACTGCTCAAACTCCTCTTTCGCGTCTTCGATAATTTTTGCAGCACCGCGGTCTCTCAGAAGATCTGCAGCCTCTTTACCTACAGCTACAGGATCGGTACCGGTTACGATTTCGTGAAGGATCGTCTCTCCATCAGGTGTCCCCACCAGCGCAGAGAGTGTATACTTATCCCCTTCGCGATATGCATACCCTCCGATCGGTACCTGACAGCCGCCGTCCAGATCATGAAGGAATTTACGTTCGGCACTGACGGTCGCTGCCGTGTATTCGTGATTTAATTTGGCCAGAAGTTCTCTCAATTCATCGTCATCATCACGACACTGGATCGCAAGCGCCCCCTGTCCGATTGCAGGTACACAAACTTCCGGGTCAAGGAATTCAGTGACGACTTCTTCTGTCCAGCCCATCCGTTTAAGACCGGCAGCAGCAAGAACAATTGCGTCAAATTCTTCTTCTCTCAACTTTCTGAGACGGGTGCCGATGTTACCACGGATCCACTTCACTTCCACATCCGGTCTCACCGCCTTTATCTGAGCAGATCGACGAAGACTGCTCGTACCAACTATCGCTCCTTCCGGAAGATCTTTCAGAGTCGTATTGTCCTTCGACACGAAAGCGTCCCTGTGATCTTCACGTATTGGAACCGAGGAGAGAGAAAGACCTTCTGTCACTACCGAAGGCATATCTTTCATACTGTGTACGGCCATGTCGATTTCTTTGCTGTACATGGAATCCTCGATTTCTTTAATGAATAACCCCTTCCCGCCGACTTTCGAAAGGGTGACGTTCAATATTTCATCCCCACGGGTGGAGATTCTTTTGATTTCGAATTCATAGGAAGGATCGATCTGTTTCAACTGGTCTATTACCCACTCTGTCTGGCTTATAGCCAGGTCACTTTTTCTTGACCCGATAACAATTTTACGCACAATAGTTCCTCCTAGTAATTAAAAATGAAAGTTTGATAATGAACTGAACAGAAAGAAGTTGATGAGCAGGAGAAGAAAGGCACCTATATTATAGGTTGAAATGAGCCTTCCCTGAAATCCCCGCACAACCTTCAGAAACAGCCAGATCATATAGACGAATACAACTATGATCGAACCTACCGTTTTAAAGTCCATCCAGTAGAATACGTCCTCGGAAATGTAACCCCAGACGACCCCGAGCACAATCGCTATCAGCAGGACGGGTACCGCAAGAACGATGAACAAGTAAGATAATCGTTCCAGTTTAGCCAAATCCCCGAGCCTTGCGAGACGGTTCCGCCACTTTTTACTTTTCAGCCAGCGATATTGTAACAGGTAAAGCACTGAAAATATGAAAGAGAGTGTGAAAAACCCGTAAGAGATAATCGCCAGCGTCACATGTACTACCAGCATTTCGTTTACAAGTTCCACCCCGCCTTCCCCCATATCTCTCTGGGCCCGGGTCATCAGATGAATGATCATCACCGAAAAACCGATGACGTTCGTGAAGAAAATAATGAAATCCACCCGAAACAGCCGGTTCAGAACCAGAGAGAAAGTTACAAGGATCCAGGCATAAAAATAAAGACCGTCATAAACGGTCGTGACGGGAAAATCGTCTTTTATGAAGATTTGCGATAAAAGAAAAACCGTTTGCAGCGTCCAGACTACCCCGAGTAACCAGAAAGCGATCTTGTTCGCTCTCCGGTCCCCCTGGATGAAATCTATAAAATAGCCGGTAAGGCTGAGACCATAAAATAAAATGATGATTTCGTAAATCCACTTAAGGTCAAGTACCATAGGTTGTCCACCTTTTAAGCCTGAGTCATGTTCTGTAACGCAGGGAACGTCAATATCCCTTTATCATCGACCTTAACAGCGTGGTTATTTTTTTGTTCCTGAATTTTCACCTGTTCCTGCACTTCTTCTTCAATGCCGAAGATTTGAGTGAGCAGCTGCAGCGATTCTTCTGCACCAGGTTCATTGGCGAGTTCTTTTGCCTGGGTAATCGGTTCTTTCAGAATCTGGTTCACAATGCTTTTCGTGTGTTTGTTCAGTACTTTCCTTTCGCGGGCGCTCAGTTCAGGCAGCTTCCTCTCGATACTCTCCATCGTTTCCGCCTGAATGCCGAGAGCTTTCTGACGCAGAGCAGAAATGACCGGAACCACTCCAAGCGTCCGCAGCCATTCATTGAATTCAACGATTTCGGCTTCAATCATAAGCTCGATCTCTTCTGCCGCTTTCTTCCGTTCCGAAAGGTTTTCGTCCACGATTCCCTGCAAGTCGTCAATGTCATAAAGAAACATGCCTTCAAGATCGGCGATACCTGGATCAAGATCTCTCGGTACAGCGATATCGACGAAGAACAAAGGATTCCCTTTTCTCTTTCTGTGAGCCCGTGCAACCATATCTTTCGTAATGACGTATTCATCAGACCCCGTAGAGCTGATGACGATATCCGCCTCTTCAAGAATTCGCTCACGGTCCTCCAGAGTAGTAGCCTCTCCGGAGAACTGAGAAGCTACTGCTTCGGCTTTTTGCAATGTCCGGTTAAGTACTGTCACCTTACCGACGCCAAAACCAAAAAGGTTCTTGGCTGCCAGTTCTCCCATTTTACCGGCACCGATGATAGCGATGTGTTTATCTTTCAACTCTCCGAACACTTTTTTGGAAAGCTCCACCGCAGCGTAACTTACAGATGCGGCGTTCTCTCCGATCGCTGTTTCCTTATGGCCTTTCTTCGCTACAGTGACTGCCTGCTTGAACAGCTGATTGAAAACTGTACCGGTCGTGCCTGAGCCTTGAGAAAGTTGAAACGCCTGTTTCACCTGGCCGAGAATCTGCGTTTCTCCCAGAACCATAGAATCGAGTCCTGCCGAGACTCTCATCAGATGTTCGATTGCCCCGTCCGCTTCATATACAATCAAGTGAGGCGAAAACTCCTGCTTTTCAATATTGAACCACTTTTCCAGAAAATCTTTAATGTAGTAACGGCCAGTATGTATCTGATCCGCCACTACGTACAGTTCTGTGCGGTTGCACGTGGACAATATCACGTTTTCCATAATGCTTTTCTGAGCATTTAAAGTTTTCATCGCTTCTGCATGATCAGCTTCGGAAAACGCGAGCTTCTCCCTGATAGCAAGAGGGGCGGTTCGGTAATTAATACTTACAGCTAAAATATGCATGACATATACCCCCATCATGTGTCCGTACCTTATCACAACTCATATTTACCATTGTAACATGAATTTTTACCTCTGTTAGAATAACTTATGGACAGAATATGAAAGTCTTATGATACGATATAAGAAAGATTCTAAAAATTCTTTACCAGATTAGAATTAATTTAAATAAGAGCTATTAATAATATATCAAAAGCTTGTTCATTCCACAAGAAAATTACATCCCGGAGGTTCTTTCGTTTATGAAAAAATACTACTTTCTGATTGCAATGGTTTTAACAGCTATCGGCGTTTTCTTTCTCTTTAAACAGTTTCCTATCCCTTTTATCGGCACTCCGTTTGGAGGTGTGTCCCTGTTCGCCTTCCTGACAGTCGCTCTTTTCATTCACGCCAGACGCGTACGGGAGACGCCGCTGCTGTTTTTCCAGGCCATGGTCCTGCTTATCCTGTGGCAGCTTTTCGCCGAAACGAATATAGCTGTGTGGCCTGAGCATTGGAGTATGTACATCGTTTATATCGGTATTGCACTTATGTTGAGCAGAAAAGTGAAAATCGGGTTGCTGCCTCTTGCTGTCGGACTCGGCATTCTCCTCGTTCCAGCCATCGAGTCGCTTTTTTTCTGGGTGCCGCCTGTAGTGACATACATAAAAATGTACTTTAGTATTCTTTTCCTGCTGCTCGGGGGATATTACTTTTACAAACAGAAATAGACAGAAGCCGCGGTTCCTGTTTCCCGGGATCGCGGCTTCTGTCTTCGAACTTTTAGACGTATATAGACTGAAGAAACTGTTTCGTCCTGTCGTTTTGCGGATGCTCGAATATCTCCTCCGGCGTCCCTTCCTCCACGATACGACCGTCATGCATATAGACGACTCTGTCCGCTGCTTCTCTGGCAAAACGCATCTCATGCGTTACGGCAACCATCGTCATCCCCTCTTTGGCAAGATCCTTCATCGTTTGCAGAACTTCCCCGATCAGTTCCGGGTCAAGAGCAGAAGTAGGTTCATCGAAAAGCATAATCAAGGGGTTCATAGCTAATGCCCTGGCTATAGCTACACGCTGCTTCTGCCCCCCGGAGAGACGGTTCGGGAAGACATCCTCCTTGTCGCTGAGTCCCACCTTATTAAGCAGCTCACGGGCTTTATGTGCTGCCTTATCTTTTTCCATTTTCCTAACCTGAAGAGGAGCTTCCATCACGTTCTCAAGAACCGTTTTATGAGGGAACAGATTGAACTGCTGGAAGACCATCCCTATGTTCTGCCTGATTTCGTTCAGCTTGTCCTTCCGTTCGTCCACACGCTTTCCGTGAAGTGAAATTTCTCCACTGTCTTTCATCTCCAAAAAATTCAGACAGCGCAGTAATGTACTTTTACCGGAACCGCTTGCTCCGATAATTACGACAACTTCCCCTTCCTTCACGTTGAAATGAATATCTTTCAGTACTTGCAGTTCTCCAAATGACTTATTCAAAGCCTGTACATCAATAACTTTGTTCATTTTCACCTCTCCCAGCATTAACGGTTTTCACTAAAAATATCACGGAACGCCTGAAAAGGAAAGAGCTCACCTTCACCAGCCAATAAGTAAGAAAGGCCCGAACGATTCTGCGAATCGAACGGGCCTCCCTGGTTCTGTAATATCAGTGTTTTTCTCTGACCACCGGTCTTCTACATTTTCAGATGGGAGCGCAGGGACTTCCAGGCTTCATCTTTACCTTCGGAGGTTTCCGCAGAGAAAAGGATGAGCGGATCCTTTTCATCAACTTCCAGCACCTCACGTATAAGCTTCTTCTGAGCCGGGCGCTTCCCTTTCTTAACCTTATCCATTTTCGTAGCGATAATCGTTACCGGAAGGTCGTGATATTTAAAATAATCGTACATCATACAGTCTTCATCGGTCGGTTCATGCCGTAAGTCCACGACAAGAACTGCCGAAACGAGCTGTTCCCGTTCCCCGAAATATTCATCCATCATCTTTCCCCAGCGTGTTCTTTCCGCTTTGGAGACTTTCGCATACCCGTACCCGGGTACATCCACGAAGTGAAAAGATTTATTGATGATGTAGAAATTGAGCGTCTGCGTCTTCCCCGGCTTCCCTGAAGTGCGGGCCAGATTTTTACGCTGGATCATCGTATTGATGAACGATGATTTCCCTACGTTGGAACGCCCCGCAAGCGCAATCTCCGGAATCGGATCGCTCGGATACTGGGTCTTACTTACAGCACTGATAACTATTTCCGCTTCATTTACTCTCATTTTTCTCACCCGTCAATGCCTGCTCGAGCACCTCATCAAGATGCTTCACAGGAATGAATGTCAAATCGTTCCGGACACTTTCCGGGATGTCGTCTAAATCCTTTTTGTTTTCAAAGGGGATAATTATCCTTGTCAGTCCGGCCCGATGAGCACTGAGAGCTTTCTGTTTCAGCCCGCCGATAGGAAGGACGCGGCCTCTCAGTGTAATCTCCCCGGTCATCCCCACCTCTTTCGACACAGCACGACCTGTAAGTGCGGAGACGAGAGCAGTAGCCATCGTGATACCTGCTGAAGGACCATCTTTAGGCGTGGCTCCTTCCGGCACGTGAATGTGGATATCATTTTTCTCTACGAAGTCGGAAGAGATATTCAGCTCATCCGCCCTGGTGCGAATATAGCTGAAAGCGGCCTGGGCCGACTCTTTCATCACGTCACCTAATTTCCCGGTAAGTGTGAGATTGCCTTTACCCGGGGAGACGGAAACTTCAATGGACAACGTATCACCGCCGGCTGCTGTATAGGCAAGGCCGGTGGCTGCCCCTACCTGATCTTCAAGTTCTGCCTGACCATACCGGAATTTAGGGCGGCCGATGAGTTCTTCTATCATTTTCTCCGTAACAATTACCCGCTTCTTCTCTCCGGAAACGATTATTTTAGCAGCTTTCCGGCAGACGTTGGCGATTTCACGTTCAAGTCCGCGCACACCCGCTTCCCGTGTATAACGTCTGATAAGTTTCATAAGAGCGTCATCCCGGAACTGAAGCTGATTCCTCGTCAGCCCGTTCTCTGTAATCTGTTTACCTAAAAGATGTTCTTTTGCAATGTGAAGTTTTTCGACCTCGGTATATCCAGCAATCTGAATCACTTCCATCCTGTCCATGAGCGGACCGGGGATTGTGGACATTGTATTGGCTGTAGCTACGAACAGAACGTTCGAAAGATCATAATCTTCTTCAATATAGTGGTCACTGAACGTTGCGTTCTGTTCAGGATCGAGAACTTCAAGCATCGCAGAAGACGGGTCGCCCCGGAAATCACTGGCCATTTTATCTATCTCATCCAGCAGGAAGACCGGGTTGACAGTCTCTGCACGTTTCATACCCTGAATAATTCTCCCCGGCATAGCTCCAATATAAGTACGCCGGTGTCCACGAACCTCAGCCTCATCTCTTATACCGCCGACAGATATCCTTACGAATTTACGGTTGATCGCCCGCGCTATGGACTTTGCGAGAGACGTTTTCCCGACGCCCGGGGGACCGACGAGACAAAGAATCGGTCCTTTAATGGATTGGGTCAGCTGTTGCACGGCCAAATACTCCAATATACGTTCTTTTACTTTATCAAGACCGTAATGGTCCTCCTCGAGAATCTCTTCCGCGTGCGGCACATCCAGATTATCTTCCGTTTCGGTCGTCCAGGGCAGTACGACGAGCCACTCAATATAATTACGTATGACGGAGCTCTCGGCTGAACTTTGAGGAACTTTTTCGTACCTCCCCAGCTCTTTAAGAGCTACCAGTTCAATCCGCTCAGGCATATTTGCATTTTCAATTTTTTCTTTCAGCTCCGCAACTTCCCCGGACTTTCCATCTTTATCGCCCAGTTCGTTCTGGATAGCTTTCATCTGTTCCCGAAGGTAATACTCTTTTTGGGTATTTTCCATCGATTTTTTTACACGCTGTCCGATTTTCTGTTCTATCTGCAGAACTTCACGTTCGTTTCCTATAATGTCAATGACACGTTTCAGTCTCTCTTTTACTTCTGAAGTTTCAAGAACTCCCTGCTTTTCCTTGATTTTAATCGGAAGGTGAGACGCTACCATATCGGCAAGATGGGAAGGGTCATCGATATCGGCCAAAGTGTCGTAAGTTTCTTTCGTTACTTTTTTCGATATTTTTACGTACTGTTCGAATTGTTCCATGAGCGTACGTGTCAAAGCTTCTTCTTCATTCCGATCCCCCTGCACTTCCTGTAACGCAGTGACGGTCGTTTCGAAATGTTCTTCTTTTTCCTTTATTTCTTTTACTTTTGCCCGCTCCACGCCTTCGACGAGGACGCGGTGCGTACCATTCGGCAGTTTCACCATCTGTTTCACGAAAGCTACTGTACCTACCTCGTAAAGGTCGTCACTTTCAGGCTCATCCACGCTTGTTTCTTTTTGTGCAATCAACATAACGTGACTGTCATCGATCATAGCTTCTTCTAAAGCTTTCACTGATTTCTCACGACCGACATCCAGGTGAAGCACCATTGAAGGATAGACGAGCAATCCTCTCAGCGGAAGTAGAGGGTATGTTTTACTTTCAGTCATTCGTTACACCTCCTGATATTATTTTCATTCCATATTTGTCCGGAAGAATTATGTAAAGAAAGAATACAAATCAAAAAAACAGAAAAGAGAAGCCGCGCTTAAACTAGCGCGGCTAAGCTTTATTCCGCCTGAAGTGCTCAGGCGCTTTTTGGACTTTTCGGTTCTTCCACCGTACCATCGGTCAATATAAGACGAGGACGGCCACCTTCCATTTTCACCGTTTCTTTCGTGATGACACATTTCTCGATATCATCCCTTGAAGGCAGGTCGAACATTACATCGAGCATGATCCCTTCAATGATAGACCGCAGTCCACGCGCACCTGTTTTCCGTTCGATAGCTAATCTGGAAATTTCGCGAAGAGCATCTTCTTCAAATTCAAGTTCGACATCATCGATCTGAAGGAGTTTCTGATACTGTTTCACGAGAGCGTTTTTCGGCTGAGTGAGGATTTCTACAAGCGCATCTTCATCGAGCTGCTCAAGGCTTCCAATCACCGGAAGACGACCTATGAATTCCGGAATAAGTCCGTAACTCAGCAGGTCTTCAGGAAGTACTTTCGTAAGCAGTTCCTGTTTCTCGGAATCCGGCTGCGCCTGTTCGGACCCAAAACCGATCACTTTTCGTCCGAGACGACGTTTAATGATCTGATCGATACCATCGAATGCACCGCCAACGATAAACAGGATATTCGTAGTATCAATCTGGATAAATTCCTGATGAGGATGCTTACGTCCCCCTTGCGGAGGCACGCTCGCCTGAGTTCCTTCGAGAATTTTCAGAAGGGCCTGTTGCACACCTTCTCCGGAAACATCACGTGTGATGGACGGGTTCTCGGACTTACGGGCGACTTTATCGATCTCATCAATATAGATAATACCTTTTTCGGCTTTCTCTACATCATAATCTGCTGCCTGAATCAGTTTAAGGATAATATTCTCTACGTCCTCGCCAACGTACCCGGCTTCCGTAAGGGAAGTTGCATCGGCAATGGCAAACGGTACATTGAGAATACGGGCCAGTGTCTGAGCCAACAACGTCTTCCCGCTACCAGTAGGCCCAAGCATAAGAATGTTACTCTTCGCAAGCTCCACTTCATCATTCTTCGCAGTTGTCGTATTCACACGTTTGTAGTGGTTATAAACCGCAACGGATAAGTTCTTCTTCGCCTGCTCCTGACCAATGACGTAATCGCCCAGGATATTGTGGATCTCTTCAGGTTTCGGAACTTCTTTGAATTCCGTTTCTTCTTCATTACCCAGTTCTTCTTCGACTATCTCTGTACACAGTTCAATACACTCATCACAAATATATACACCCGGACCTGCTACAAGCTTTCGTACCTGATCCTGGCTTTTACCGCAAAACGAGCACTTGAGCTGCCCTTTTTCTTCATTAAATTTAAACATTACTTTCACCCTTTCCAAAATGATGCCAAGGCTAACCCGCACTATCTTTCGCTTATCATACCAAATAAATCGATATTTAAAAAGTAAAAGGCTGCCCTTCCTGCTGACAACATCACATAATATTATGCAGAGACTGCACATCCAGGTCAAACGCTGAGTAATTCTTATTATGTATAGATACGATTGACTGTCTTAATGATATGACTTATTAATGACAAATTGCAAATAATATGAGAAAACAAGGCGGGGATCTTCCTCGCCTTGTTTCCGTCATCATTCATTATACTGTTTTGCTGTTCTGCTCAAGTACTTCAATCGCTTTTTGGATTTTCAGATCATCTTTGACCATGTCTGTGTTTCCTCCAAGCATCTGCTTCAGATTCTCAACGTCCGTCTGATACATAGCGGACATATTTTCAAGTTCCTTATTTACGTCTTCTTCGGTTACTTCGACGTTTTCAGTCTGAGCAATCGCCTCAAGCGTCATGTTCGTCTTCACGCGCTTTTCAGCATCTTCTTTCATCTGCTCACGAAGCTGGTTGTCGTCCTGACCGGTGAACTGGAAGTACATTTCCTTCGTCATTCCCTGCATTTGCAGACGCTGTTCGAATTCGCTTACCATACGATCCAGCTCGGAGTCGACCATGGCTTGTGGAATTTCCACGGAAGCATTGTCGCTCGCCTGGTTGACGAGTGATTCGCGTTTCTGGTTCTCAGCATCCTGCTGTTTCTGCTGTTCCAGGTTTTCGCGGGTTTTTTTCTTCAGTTCATCCATAGACTCAACGTCTTCGTCTACATCTTTAGCGAATTCATCATCAAGTTCAGGAAGTTCCTTGGCTTTCACTTCGTGAATTTTAACTTTGAATGTCGCTTCTTTTCCGGCCAGTTCTTCAGCGTGGTAATCTTCCGGGAACGTGATGTTCACATCAGGCTCTTCTCCAGCTTTTTTACCGACGAGCTGTTCTTCAAAACCGGGAATGAACGTACCGGAGCCTATTTCAAGAGAATAGTTCTCGGCCTGGCCGCCTTCAAAAGCTTCCCCGTCAACGAAACCTTCGAAGTCCATAGCAACTGTGTCGCCTTCTTCGATTTCGCCTTCTTCTTTAACTACGAGCTCAGCCTGGTTTTCCTGTTGACGCTTAAGTTCTTCCTCTACGTCTTCATCGGTTACTTCAGTATCTGCCTCTTCTACTTCAAGACCTTTGTATTCGCCGAGTTCTACTTCAGGCTTAACTGTAACATCCGCTTTGAAAATAAGCGGTTCGCCTTTCTCAATCTGTTCCACATCCACTTCAGGCTGGTCTACCGGCTCAATGCCCGTTTCCTGTACAGCATCTGAATAAGCCTGTGGAAGAATGATATCAAGTGCATCCTGATAAAGAGATTCAACACCGAAACGGCCTTCGAAGATTTTACGCGGTACTTTTCCTTTACGGAATCCAGGTACCTGCACTTCTTTCACTACTTTGTTAAACGCCTGATCGAGCGCTTTATCGAATTCTTCAGGTGATACCTCTACTGTAAGGGTCCCCTGATTTCCTTCTTTCTTTTCCCAATTTGCTGACATAAAAAGTCCCTCCAACGTCATATTTTCATTTTTACATGGATCTGTTACAGACATGTGTACGAATCTAATTTACAACCACTATATTATAACATAATGCTGTTCTCTTTCAACAATAGAGGGGTTATTATGCTTATTCTCCTGTAATCGCCCTGTATTGTTGATTTGCGACTTCAATATCCTTCTTATAGGATTCAGTTTCCGGCCCTATTCTAATAGGTGTTTCTTCTAATTGCAAATACTCATTCCCGAGCATTTTCAATGCTTCTATTATGTAAGTCACTTCATTTTCCGTAGGAAGGAAAGGGTACCGGATATAAATGTAACGATGAAGCATCGTTACGATGATATCGTACATTATCGGATGTTCCTGCTCAATATGAGTAAGACGTAACTCTAAATGCTTTACTATGTAGTGTGTGGAAGGGGAACCTATTTCGACAGGGACGATGGATATGGTTTTACCAAATTTATGTATAGATGTGCTCTCTTCCACCCCGTGCGACTGGAACCATAGTATAATGGCTGTTTTTATTACCGGATGCGTTTCTTCATCCGTCAAATATCCACGGAATGTCTCCATCAAGGGCGCCGGATCGAAGCTTTTCAATTTCATAAGAATACTATACTGTTTTTCTATTTGCTGCCCGTTTATAGCTTCTTGCCATTCCTCCATCAAATACTCTTGTTCTTCTTTTTGATGGGAGTCTTCGATGTCTTTACTTACGTTATACATCTGCCACAGCTGTGTCCTTACTTCACCAGGGAGATCCTCCTGTTCAAGCACTTCTTCCACCAGCGTCATCAGTTCCCTGTATTTTCCCTCATGGAATAGAATCGTTATATAAATATGTAGATATTGAAAATAAGCGGATTCACTGACCTTCATACGATTCAGGCAAACTTCTTCCGCCTGCACGTATTCTCCCGTGCCTACCCAGGAAATTAACAGACCGGTAATCACTTCATCGTCAGCTTCCCGGTAATGGAACAGAGGTTCCAGTGATTCGATAGCTTCTTCGTACTGCTGGTGACGGACCGCTTCCAGTCCTTTCTTCCGCAGCTTCTCCCTCCATTTCGGAAAAAGAACAACTTCTCCTTTGCTGTTGTCCATAACGCACCCTTCCTAACCGTTTTAAGTATGTACTTTATTCATTATATCAAACATGTATTTCAAAAGAAGAAATCCGCTTGAATTACCCTGATTACCTGTGATTATTCCCTTGAAAAGGCAAAAATAAAACTCTTCGAACTGATAACCGAAGAGTTTTATACGTGATCTCCTCAAACTGCTTTTCCACTCGAACTTTTCTTCGCGTACGATACCATCCAGTTATCTGCCTGGCCCATCTTCCTCATTAATTACTTTACGAAAGTCAGAGTGATAAACGATATGTTCTCTTGTGAATTTCGTCGGTGAATCCAGCCCGGCTACGGCCGCTAAATCGAATAAACCCTGGCGTAAGGCAATCAGATAGTTGGTAACGCGGTAATTTTTTTCTTCGATGACGAGCGCCTGCTGTAATTCAGCGTCGGTAGTTGCGACTCCTACCGGGCAGGTGTTTTTATGACAGACCTGCGACATGATACAACCGACACTCATCATGAACCCGCGTGCAATATTGATCAGATCCGCTCCGAGCGCCAGTGCCATTGCAATTTTATCAGGCGTGAGCAATTTGCCCGAGGCGATAATCTTAGTGCGTCTACGTATACCATATTTCTTCAGCATGTCATCCACCATCGGTATAGCTGAAAAAGCCGGGAGTCCTACGGAATAGGCGAGGCCATAATAAGAAGCTCCCGTTCCTCCTTCTCCTCCATCTACCGTAAGAAAGTCGGGAACAATATCCTCTTCCACCATTGCCGAAACAAGCCGCTCCACCTGCTGTTCATTACCTGCCACTATCTTCATTCCGACAGGTTTTCCGCCGGAAGCTCTCAGGTCAGAAAGGAAGTGAAGCAGCTGGGCAGGTGTATCGATGCCGGGGAAGCGGTTCGGGCTGTCTATATCTTTACCCGGTTCGACTTTACGTATTTCGGCAATTTCCTCCGTAACCTTTTTTCCATCTACGTGGCCTCCGCGGGTTTTGGCGCCCTGCGCAAGTTTCAATTCGAACGCTTTAATCTGCTCTCTGGAGGCCTGATCACGAAAGGCCTCCCAGGAGAACTCACCGTCTTTTGTCCGGACACCGAACAGTCCGGGACTGATCTGCATGATGATGTCGACGTCACCCTTTAAGTGGTAAGGAGAGACACTGCCTTCACCGGTGTTCATCCATGTGCCGCCCGCACGCCCGAGCCCTTTTGATAATGCTGTGATCGCATGGTCGCCAAGGGATCCGAAACTCATCGCAGATTGTCCGATCAGACCTTTCAGACGAAAAGGATGATCGACGGTATGTTTCCCGAGTATTACACAATCATCGTCATGTAAGTAAACGGGGTCAAGCTCTGAATCGAACCGGTGCTCTTTACGTTTAAAAAGCTGTTCTTTGTCGATGTCGTACAGTTTCGTCTTAATCGGCTCACTCTGATCGATTCGTAACTCTTCCGCCTGGACCGGGAACATGTCGTTCACTAAATACCAGCCGTCCTCAGTAAAATCCCGCTCCGCTCCGTACCCCATCATTCGGGTATTGTACTTTCCTGCTTTATTGACATATTCGAACTCTTTACGATTGAACGGTTTTCCTTCACGGTCATTGTGAAACAAGTATTGACGGAATTCAGGTCCCGTTTTCTCGACGATGTAACGGAACCTCCCTAATAGTGGATAATTTTTCAATACAGAATGTTCGTTTTGCCTTTCATCATGAATATAAAGCCAGAGAGCTAAAATTAACGGGATAAGAATGGCAAGCCCGATCAGAGTTACTGTAATTACTAACAATGTTTCCTCCAAGTTGTTCACTCCTCAATCCGAGTTTTATATAGGTCTTATTCTCCGAAGATTCTGGCCATCGATTATTTCAACAAACTAATGTTTATACCGGTTCAGACGGATAAGCCGAAATAAATTGATTCTTTAGAATTATTCTATCTAACGCCCGATTGCAAAGTCAACTTGTTAATCAGACAACTCTGCCACGAGCCTTTCCTGCAAATAAATAAAAAGCTGCATTCCTCACAAGATAAGGAATGCAGCTCTTAAAAAATGTCCCAGGCAGGATTCGAACCTGCGACCCACAGCTTAGAAGGCTGTTGGAAGTCATCAAACACCTACAAATGGTAACTAACCATTCCTTGTTAAATCAACACTTTTCCCATTCTTAAATAATGTAGACAAATTAAAATGGGAGATAAAAAACCAATTTCTCTCCCATTTCTCTCCCAATATCTCATTTTGAAATATTATATGACAATTAATTAATATGTCTCTCACGCTTTTCAATTGTACACACTTAATGGTAGAAAAGTGGAACTTATGATGTTTTCTCAATATAAAAGCTTGTAACAACGGCCTCTTGTCTGCCAGACACGAGTCCCTTATAGGAAGATGTATGATAAAGAATGAGGAATGCTGATATATCAAGTTTTGTTGTACTTCTCTTACGATGATAACGAAGCGTATGTGATGATTGTTGTCCAATCCTGCCAACAACTCGCCAACAAGTTGACATTAAAAGTCTACTTCCAGTTGGAGGTAGACTTTTATGATACTTTAATACTGTTAGCAGTGCTTGTTATTATAGAGCCGTTATTTATTTCTAATGAAAAATAATGATCACCGGTCTCATCTACTTTAACAAAGAAACCATACTTAAAAAACTTTCTATCATAACTTTTTTCAATAGCATTTCTTAATATATATTCGTATTTTCCACCATAATGCTTTGGAGACTGAGGCTGGTTTGAAACCTTTACTTCCCACTCTATTTCCGTTTGAATTTTAATATCTGGTGGACTCATAGGAACTTGGGTAGCAACAAAGATTTCTATCTTACTTTCTCTCCCTTGTTTCAAATTGTCTTTTGGGGCTAAGACAATTTCCGCTAAACCACTCTCTCCTCTAGACTTTAAAATAGTAAGTTGTGATACTTTTTCCTTAGCTTCGTTTAACGAAGTTGTCAATTGATCCTTCTCGTTCATAATAAATTCAGAGTAAACAATCAAAAGAATCATTACTGTCAACCAGTACAGATATAAATTATCCTGATAACCATCTCCTAGAAGGGCTCCTATAACAATCAACATTGCGTGAAAAAAAATTCTAATGTAAAACATTTATTATTTTCTTCACGAATTCAGTTAGATACTGTTCGTCACTGTTATCCACTGAAATCTTTCCGTTTTTTGTTACTTTTAAGAATCTATCATTAATAAGAAATGTTATATCATCTATCTTGTATCCTTCTTCAATCTCATAAAAACGATTGCTGATGATAGGTCCATCACTCAAAAGACCTTCCTCTTCATCAGAAAAATTGATTCTCTTCACATTTCCACCTAGACATTCATAGATTTTTTTGAAGGAGAAATTATTAATTTCTACGGAATTTAAATTAACTTTTGTTCTTCGTTCTATTTCTTTCAAAACTTCTTTTTGGTACTCATTATTAACATATTCAATAAATACAAGCTGTTCATTAATGATGAAAAAGAAATTAACTAAAGAAGAGTAAACGAAATTGTACTGTGTCCCCAATTTCAAAGTACTAACCTGATACTCATCGCTGATGTTGAAAACAACATGAAACAAACCATTTTCGAACTGATTGAAATGGAATAATGAGATCTCTTCTTCTTTTTTCAAAAAGTTAATCTTGTTTTTTGACAAAGATTTCAGCTTCTTAGGTTGATCAACTTTCAGCAATGAGAAATTCAAGGTTAGCCCTCCTTATTATAGTTCTTTTAACTTAGTCATTAAGTATACTACAAAGTCATGCACATTGGAATTACCCAATTCATTTTCTTCGAAGAACACCCTGTGGCCATTATTATATAAGTTAACTGAGATTTTATTGGGAGATCCTACCGCGTCATAAGGTAATTCGAATTTGATATGTGACATCATCCCATGTTCTCTGTACGCATCGTCTACTTTAGAAGGGTGTACATCATTAGCAAGGTCAATTTCGTAAGAAACCTTTGTTGTTTTATCTCCATCTTTATCAATTCTGTCTATTTTGGTGGCAGACCATTCAAAGGTTTTGTCATTTTGAACCTTTCTTAATAATTCATCATCTAATTTGAATAGGGTTGTTTCAAATCCTAAACTTTCCACTAGAGTTTTTACCTTTCCTCTGGCTTTTTCCTCAGTACTGTTATCGAACTTCAGAATTAAATCTCTATCCTCTGTAATAACAATACGTGCTTTTGAATAAAACGTATACTGTGCTTCAGTAGTGGTAACAGTATCTTCGTGAAAGGTAGTATCAAAATAATTTCCCAAGTTAACTAAGTCAGTACCATAAGCTTCTAACACTTCTATACCATTTCTAGTGGCGAATTCAGGATTTATAAACCCTTCTCCATTTATTTTCCCTTCAGTATTGATTGTAGCTATATTTTTGTTCATGGCATTCATTACTTCCTCTAAGTTTAGTTTACCCCCATTACTATAGAACAAATCTAATTGTTCCGAAGTATTTAGTTTGTAAATTGTAAATGATGACATATTTACCTCCTCCTAAAACCATAAATTTAACTACCAGTAATTATGAATTAAATGAAATAAATGTCAATTCATGATTTGTAGTACATTACGTGAAGCAAAATCATCCCCTAAAAAATTTTGGCGCTGTTTGCGCGGATAAGTCGACAAGATATTCTCACGCTTGAATAATCTAACTTGCTTGTGCCAATAACAGATTTTCTCTTCATGCACAGCGACAATGCGAACTATCCGCTGCGTCATTCTACCATTGTTATCCATACAAACCATTTCGAGCTTCTGTTTGTCGGTCAGCGCACGTTCCAGGACTCCATTCATGATTATTCCTCCTGCTACATCACACGAACGTTTGTTCTTATTATACCAGGCTATATATGAAATAAACAGGAAATCTCTTCAACGTAAAAAAACAGCCTATCCAATTTGGACAGACTGTTCATACTTATGATGCTTCATGACTCATTTCTCGATAGACACTAACCGCCAAAGGGGTAGCATTATCAACCTCTCCAGAATCAATGATAGGAAGCTTACTTTGTACGTATTCGCGCGTTCGGGGCTCTAATGTATGTAGCTGTGATCGAAGCACTTTGCGGAACGTCGTTACTGATGGGTAGTCTAAGAGGATAACGCGATCGTCGTCTTTTGGTATCGTAAAAAGTAATCTGATTTCGCCTTGGTCCGGATACAACAAGGGATAACCGAAACCTGAATCTCGCTCTGTTTGCATGAATTCACCTCCTCGGTATATGTTCTTTTTGATTATACTATAATAATCAGATTATTGTTTATTTATTTTCACATTAATTAATAATCATGGTACAATATTTACAAAAATTCGGGGGTTTTCAGGTGAAAGAATATACCTCGCAAGAGATATCCGAACATTTAGAAAAGAGCCGCTATATTATTGAACAGTGGTTCAAGGAGTTAAAGATTAGATTGAACCACCACGTTGAGAAAAGAAATGGTGAATATGTTTACACTGAAGAAGACCTAAAAATGGCTCAATATATAGCAAAACAAAGGGAAGACGGAATCCCGTACGAAGAAATATTTAATAATTTACATTCAATTTTTACTATTAACAACAAATCACAATTCCCTGAAAATGAAGCGACGTTTATGTTTGAAGAACCTAACCAAGGTTTAGGAAAAGACCCCGAACAACTTTTTCATGACATCGCACAGGATAATGAAGTTATAGAAATGTTTAAACATCATTCTCTTCGAGTAATGATTCTTTCTAGTATGTTAGCCAAAAGAATGGACTGCTTTGATGAAGATTTACGTATAGCATCTTTGTTACATGATATCGGTAAAATGGGAATAGCGAAAAATATTTTATTGAAACCAGGGAAACTTAGCGATCTGGAATTCACCATAATTCAGAGTCATTCCCACATCGGTAATGTGATTGTTCGAAAACACCTTGGTTTGACTAGGGCGGCTAAGTTTATTAGGGATCACCATGAAAGATGGGACGGTACAGGCTACCCCCGAGGACTGTTAGGGGACGAAGCAACTATTCAAGGGCGTATCATTGGCATTTGTGATGCGTATGACACTATGACTATTGATAGGCGAAATTATCAATTAGAAACGCTAAGTCAAAGTGCTGCAATAAAAGAGTTACAAAGATGTGCCTGGACACAATTTGATGGGAACTTGGTAGATGCTTTTAGCAGGATGATGGAAGAAGAAGAAGGTATGATCCCTGATTATCTGCTGCAAAAATTATAAATATGAATCCCTATTATTTAACGTTCTTTAACTTCTCTACCATTAATAAGATAAACATTTTTTGTGATCGTCCTGTATTCACATCGTTTCCTGCTCAAAAATATTTTACTCCATTGTTTTTAAAGAGAACTTCTAATCGTTTCAGTTTATTATGTATCCCCTCCCATACAGGAGGGGCTTTTTGTTAATCTTTCGCTTTTTTATAAGCACGTAGCGCAAAGACAGCAGCTTCCGCTCTTGTGACCGCTTCCTCTGGATTAAAATCACCGTTAGGCTGACCTTTAGCAATACCTTCTTCTTTCGCTTCTTTTAATTCGTCTGCATACCATTTGTTTTTATATACATCATTAAATGCCACGGTTTCGTCCTCCTTTGATTTTTCAGTTTTTTCCGGCTTGTCCGCCTCCGCTTTATTTAAGAGCAGAGCACTTAATTTCGCGCGTGTCTTAGGTCCGACTAACCCATCCACGTCCAGCTTTTGATCACGTTGGAAGGCTTTCACAGCTTTTTCTGTTGCCGGCCCGTAGCTACTATCCGCGCCATGTCCGTCCATCTCGTAACCTGCCTCAATCAGTTTCTTCTGCAGACGGCGCACATCGAGACCTTTGTCACCCCGTCCGAGGGTGCGTGTAGCTTTACCACCAGTAGCCGTACCATATTCAGGGGCTTTGCCATTAAGGACAGCTTCATAATCAAACTCTGGACATGGCTTCCACGCATAACCTGGAAACTCATCATGCCCCCTAGTGCGTTTGTAATTCGGCATGTCACGTTTTAATTGAGCGTGTAACTCTCGCAGAGATCTTTTCTGCTCTTTTGTCGGTTCAGTGTCTCTAAAATCACCTACCAGGCAGACACCTACCGCAAAACTGTTTGAGTTACCCACGTGATAGGATATAACTTGCAGACCATGACACCATTGGATTGTTCCGTCTTTTAAAATTACAAAATGATATGCAATCTCTGGCCACCCATTGGTATAAACGTGATACCTGGAAAAGCTATATGCATCACCCTGATCCGTTAATGAGTGGTGGACTGCGATATCGGTTTTCGAATACTTGCTATTGGTAGGCTGCCATCCGTCGTGCGGGAGCTTTCCTCGTAAATTAACCAGTTGTGGTAACGATTCAAAATGATAAGCCATTCATAATTCCTCCTTTTATTTTATTGATTATTAAAAACGTCTTTATCTTTGCTGGTGTCTTTCTTGCTGCCATACCGCTTCTTCATCACTTCAAATAAACCGGTAGCTGACAATCCTGCCCCTGCACCGGCCCATAACCTTAATGCCATTTCCATGTCGGTAAACGGATAAGCAGCTGCTCCAAGCCCTACCCCGACTACCAAAGCAATCAATGGTATAAAGTTTTTGGGTAGAGACACGGTCTTTTTCACCGCTTCCATAATGCCAGCTACAAAAGGTCCAATCACCGTAGAAAACAATAACACCTGCGTCATTACTTCATTTTCCATTTCCTAACCTCCTAAAGTGATATATTGCGATATAAAAACGATGATCGAAATGATCACCGCTACCCAAGATGGCAGATTACGCTGCCAGTTATCTTTTTCTTTGATAATGCGTTCGACATCTGTCTGATCTGCCTTTTCCTTTATATCTTCTTCCAGATCTTCAATATCTTTTGCGTTTTGCTGCGAGCGTCGGTCTGCCCTGTTCGCTGTTTCTTTGGCTTCATCTGCTGTGTGTTTCACGTCCAGAGCATTATCTAATTTTACCGACTGTTCGGCTAACGTTTCTCTTACGCCTATGAGGATGGTCATAAATTCTTTCATGTCCTCCACTTCCTTATCCCTCTCTGGCATCATTGACCCCCTTACTGAACAACAGTTTTAAACCATTAAAAATACACCCTACTCCTGCGGGGTGCTTACAATCTTTTCGTATTCAGACTGACTGATAAAAAAAGGTACATAACTTTGGAGTCGCTTTTTATCCGTCTTCTTTCGTTTCCAACGATCGAGCAAAAAGTTATAGTACATTACATCCCCCCTTTCATCACAGCGACTTCCATCATAAGAGCTTCCAGCGTGTCACCTGTAAATTCGACCTGTTCGCGCAACCTCTCATTCTCCGATTTACACTCATCACTGATGTCTTTCGAGATATCGAACACTCCATCAAAAACACCCTCGATAATAATAAAGCTCTTATTAACATTTGCTTTAAAATCACCGGAAGCTACGTGATTCTTACTAACTACTGGCCTTTCGTTTAACTCCTGCGTATCTAAAACTTTGTCTCCGTCATACATAATAAATGTGTACATAACACCCTCCTTTATTGATACGTCACCTCCAAAACAGCGCCAGCACTCATGTAGGCATAACCACCTCCGTAAATGCCGATCCCTTCAGCGTTCCCATTCTCAAATGCAGGGAACAAACTGGAACGAATGCCTTCCCATCGATCTTCTTCCCACTTAAAGTGTCCAAGTTCCACTGCACTTCCTAAGGTTGGTTCGCCTCCAGGGATGGACGTATAGTTATGCGTGCGAAAACGGATGGTAACGTCGGCTGATTTACCGCCACGGGCTTCCCGTTTGACTTTGATTCGCATACGTTTAATTGTTTTGCCACGTAGTTCCGCTCCGAGACCCTCAAAAATCCATAAGCCTTTGTAGGATCCATAACCAGCCCACTCTCCTTGCAATGGTTGGTTTTTCACCCAACCACCTTGAGGTCGCCAGCCAGCAGCATTGACTGCTTTGAAGCGTTTTGTTTTTTCCGGAGGAGCCGGGATTGTCGCGCTTCCGGCATCATGAGAGAAGTTAGAAAGTATCTTTCCTCCCTGGCCTTCAAAGGTAGGGTAAGAGCTGCTATCCGGTGCCGTGCCATATCCAGTGATAATGCCCCCGAACCGTGCTTCAATACCTGTGGTGCTGCCAAAACCTTTACATGCAATGACAGTTAAGTGAGAAGCATACGATGACCGTATGCACCGGTCTACATCATAGGCTTGTAAGTTACTGAATACGACAGACCCATTTTGATTTTCGAACGCTAAACTCTGACCGTTACCGTAAACAGTCACATTGTCTACCTGACTTCCGGGAGAAGCGTTGGTGACGACACTTGGCGACTCTGTACCGTTAACATCAAACCCGCTCACATAGATACGGTTAGTATTCCTGGTCACTTTAAAGGTTCCGTCAATTTTCGGGCGCGAGGTCTGTATGTCAAAGGTGATACTCCCGCCACCGATAAATCCGGTGACAAGCACGTTTTCTGAAGTGTTCCCGCTACTCCCTACAATTTGAACCGTAACGTTACCTTCGTTATACTTCGGGATCTCATTGATAGCATCTTGCCACAAGTCTCCTCTTGAGGGTTCAATTTTTATGGTGTAGTCGTCAAAGTTCGTCTTAACCACGGAAGACGATAAAACATTACCAATGCGCACCTCTTGAAACCCTTTGTCAGCTGCATCTAATTCTACGACATTCTCCCCTTCATCATCCTGTACGATAAACACACCATTTCCGTTATTGAGACCACCGAGCATCATTGTTCCCCCACGGCCGACATCCCATTTCATCGAGCTTGTGATGAGGTTTCCGCCGTGTATGGTTGTTTGTCCTTCGGTTGATAAGTCGGTAAACTTAGCGTACCCTTCCAGATTTAGCTTGTTAGCGCTAATCCTTACGAGTTCCGGTGTTTGGTTAATGACAGAGATAACGTCGTCCTTGCGTACACGTCGATCTATTTCATCAGCTTGCTGCGTGATCGAGGACTCGGCAGAGCCTACTCTACGTCCGATGGAATCTTCTAGAGTTAAGTCGTAAATCGTTTCGGTTTGTCCGGTTGAGATAGCACCTACTGACTCCCAGTCGATAGCTTGCCACCCAGACTCTTGAATGTTCTCCTTAATCCAAAATTGCACAGATGAATCGCGATCCTCCCAAAAGAAAACATCCAAGAATTGATCGTCATAGGTCCCCCCGGTAACTATCCGTGCTTTGTTAAAAGGGAAAGAGCCATACTTTGTTAAGGAAAGAAGCGTAAAATCCTGACTGCTTTCTTTGTTATACATCGTACCTGCCGTGAATTGCGCCGTTCCGTGCTGCCCACTCGTTGTGTCTCGGATAATAAAACGCGCCCAAGCTCTATTCCCTGGATTTTTCGCTATCCGATACCATGTGCCTTGTTGCGTGGCAGGGATGACCGTCCCTTTACTGTCCTCGTTGTCTAAACCGGAAGCAACACGGTCTTTTGAGTACGTCGAACTCTCTACTTTGGTGGATATTTCCTCGGATTGTACGGACAACTGCGCGGAATTGTCAGAGACTGATCCGGCAATGGAGTCAACCCTGGAGTCATCCGCTTTTAGAGCAATAGCTTCCTGATTTTGTGCTAAAAGCGTGCTATTTGCGTTTAAGTTCTGCACCACACCGTCCATGTCCGTATTAAACTTTGTAACCGACACTTTGTTAAGCAAGAGATTGTCCGTTTCACTAATCGTGTACGTCTCGTTTTTATTCGCTTTTGATACTAGTTGACCGTCTACGTAGGTAATCTCGGCTTTCGCAGTTAAATCAGTCGCAACATCCTGCATTTTGTTGTTGTAAACCGTTTCGGACACAGAGTAATCTTTTGCGTTTTTCTCCGCTTGACTCGCTGCCGCATCTGCATAGTCTTTAACGATTTCTGTTGATTTAACAAAATTACCGCCCCATGATCCGTTAACTATTGTTCCATCATTTCCTCCAACATTATCCTTTACGACGTCGCCCGTACCTTCGTCAAAACTCCAGTGGTTCACAAGCCCGGCGGCGTTGTTGTAAAATATTTCGTCTTTGGATAATGGACGATCCCAGCGTTTAATTTCGTAAACCTTACCGACGAAACCATCCGGATAAGAAGCATTTTCCATAATTCGACCGAAGTATAACAGAGGTGTATCGTTTAGAACTTCGTGAGACGAAATTAATTCGCCGTCTTGGTACCACTTATACGTCCCTTTATCGAAGGTAACGGTTAAGGTAACGACCCGGTTCACTTCGACGTTTGTATTTGCATTGAAATATTCAAGATTATCTCCCGTTTCCGCACGGATTGTTCCTTCTGTCATTAATCCAATCCATCGATAAGAGTGAGAATTGTGTTTGAATAATGTCCTTCCGGCACTTAAATCCGTAACCTGCACCTTCATTTGTAAGCTTGATGCGTCTTTATTGAGCGTGAACTCTGAAAACTCGACATATCCGTCTCCGTTCAGTTTTACATGAGAATCGACATTTGCGACGCTGTTGTCAATTCGTTTTTCTGCTTCCTTAAGTGCCTTTTTATCTGCATCAATACGTGCCTGTTCTTCGTCGGTTATCTTCCCGTCCGCGTATGCTTTCGCCTGCGTTTCTGCTAAATTAGCCTTACCTTCCGCATACTTTTTTGACGCCTGTTCAGCCGTATCGGCTTTTATTTGCGCTCCGGTAACGTCCTCAATCGTTTTTGCGGGTCGTCCGTTCACATATTGCGTATCTTTTGCCGTGTTCTCTCCGGTGACGTCTCCGATGAGTTCCCAATCGGATTTACTAAACGTTGCACTATCCGTTTTGGTAACGGTAGACTGCTTAATCTTTTTGTTGTCGTTCCACAAGTCACCTTTATCGTAAGGAGTCGTAGGCTGCGCGACAAACACCCGACGTTTATTATCTGCCGTATCTTGCGCTTGAGAAGCATCTTCCAGGGCTTTCGCAATACCTTCATCACGTACCTGCACCCACCGGTAGTTTCCACTTTGTTTAGCAAAACGGTAGGAGTGACCTTTATCCGTATCGAAAAACAAATCGCCTACGTGCTTGTCCTTCTCGGCGATCGTCGTCCAGTCGCTTGCAGGTACGTTGGTTAAGGTTGGTTCATAACTATAGAAGTGCGACTGTACTTGATTATCTATCTGCGCCTGTAAGTCGCTCATTTCCGAGTCGTACAATGTTGCCGTTACGTAGTTTGTAAGGCGGGCATCCGCGTAGTCTTTCGCTGCTGTTTCTGCATTTGATGCTGCTTGATCAGCGTGTGTTTTTGCTTGATTCAATTTTTCTGTATCTGCAGCAATACGAGCTTGTTCCTCAGCAGTTATTTTTCCATCGGCATGAGCTTTCGCTTGTGTCTCTGCTAGGTCAGCTTTTGCCAGAGCGTATTCTTCCGCAGCCGTTTGTGCTGCATTCGCTTTCGTTTGGGCATCAACTTTTGCGTCTTCTAGTGCTTTCGATGCCTTCTCTTGCGCTCCTTGCTTATCCTCGATGGTTTCGGACGGCCTGCCAGCTACATTAGCTGTATCTTTGGCAGTGTTCTCGCTCGTTACATCGGCTTGCGGGAGCCACATGCCTACGTCTGCGGCGTAGCGCTTGAAGCCTCCTCCCTCGGACGTGTCTCCCCAGGTAACGGTGGTGTCTTCAGGAGGGGTCGTCTGATAAACGATGGACGTTTTGCCGGCGATTTTGCCGAGTAATTGCTTGCGTAGCTTGTTGATGTCTTCTTCAGTGTGTTCAATAAACTCCCCGAGTACAAATGTTTTCTGCGAATCATCCGCAATAGACCGTTCCACTTCGATAATGCGCGAATCTAAATAAATCGGAGGGTTAAACTCTGTGGCTTTGATGCGGGATGTATAGCCGATATGGATACCTTCATGCGACCGTCCGAAAGCCTGCGCTATATCTATCGCTTTGCCTTCGTACTCTACGGCGGCGGCTTTTCGTTTATCTAACTCGGTCCGTGTATATCGTTCCAGTTCATCAAGAGTCATGTCCTCTCTATCAGAGTCCGGTTCGTACACTTGCCACTTGTGGCGGCCATTACGCCCCCACGATTGCAGAGCGTCCCCGTCGGTCACTTCGACCACTAACCGTGTGCCATCTTCTTTTTCCGGCCCTATCCCGAGTAACGCTGTTACCTGGTCTTTGATGTGGTCACGGCGTTTGACGTTGAGTAAGTCTTTGCCGGAAACAATTTCTTTTCCGCTGTCCTTGCCGCGCTTGCGTACAGCATCGACAAAGCGATAAAGTTTGCCGCTATCCTGTTCCACACGAAAGCGTAATTCCACATCAAATATCGTCGGGAGCAATTGCAGAGCATCAAAAGGACTGCGGTAATCATCCCATTTAATTTTGTGCGTGCCGGAGTAATCCGTGATACCTCGCTGCCATCCGGTGTTAAGGAGTACCTCATCCAGGATAGTATCGATCGTCGCTCCAGTGTACGTTTCTGGATATATCGGCTTGGCCTTTTTTAGTTCATTGTGAGAACCGGTGCTGTACACTTCCAGTGCATCACGGGTCAAAATAGTTTCGTCAATAATCATTTCGCGGTAATACCCATTACCATCCGGGATGGTAGCACGTGCGCCTGTTTTAATATGCTCATTTTTCACACCGTTGAAAATTGTGTGAAAATCAAATGTCTCCACGTTTTTCTTCAGCGCAATTTTATGCTTATCCTCCCAATACGGTTGATCTTTGCCGATAACTGCAGTTGTTTCGTCCGTTTGTGAGTCGAGTATATGGATAAGCGCCGGTTGTTTTTTGCGCTGATTTAGTACGTTGGTGTCCGGCGTTTGACCAATAAACATAGCGTGACCTCCTTTCTCTTATTTATAAGCGTCGCGCCATATAACCTCTGTGTCATATGCACCTTTTGGAAAGGTGTAGATCTTATTAATACCAAAGTCTAGATCAAAATAGTCGCTGCCAAAGTCGTATTTTAAGTCGTTACGCTCTTCTCCGTTAATGCGGATGACCGCTTTTTGGTGGTCCACTTCGATTTCATCTCCAGGCTCAACGATGTACGGTATACCTCCCGGTTGTTCATTACGTTTTTTCACGACAATGCCCCGTATATACATTTCCGATGCACCAATCACTGGCCATGCTCTCATAGCAACTTGTATTTGCGTGATGTCTGCCGTGTATTTGTCGGCAAAGTCAATGAATCTTCGACGCTCGGAGACATAACGGAATGTGCCGTCATCCTCGATATAAGCAAAGTATGGGAGCATGAGATAATGTCCCTCGTCTGCCATATACCGGTAAAAGCCGATTTTCCCCTGGAAGTTATTCCACGCTGTATCAAACGTGTGGTAGTCAGCGTATCTGTCTGAATTATCCGGTCCGAGTTGCATCTTACCCTGCACGCGGTTAGCGCCACGCCATACATCCTCGATGCCGACTTTAGCCACTGTATTGTTATTGGCATCTAAAAAGTAAACCTCAATCATGCCTGTTTCGTTGCTATTGCCGAGATTCTTTAGGTCAACGTTTGCTTCAAAAAAGATGCCGCCGACGGGTTCCGGTAGACTGCGCTTTTTCGCCGGACCTTGCCATCCGTGTGGTTCCTGAGCTAATCCGTAGGCCTGGGGGTGAAATCCATCCACTGTGCCGACCATCTGACCGCCGACGTACCCATTGTCTACATAACTGGCATCGGTCCACCCTACAACAGATGACCCGCTTTCCGTCAGTATCGTGGTAGATGGAGAGTAAGGAATTTGATCTAACCTTCCGGGGTCGCCCACTCGCATGTATTCGCCGTTCTCCTTTACAATGTCCAAGAAGGTTGCGGATTGTTTGGCGGTGGCACGGAATACTGGAGAGGTTTCGGCCGTACCTTCATTCGTGAGCACATGACCGTCGCTGAACGTTTCTGATTTCTCTGTCCCGTATTTATAGGGGTCTGGACAGATAAACGTAAGTGTGCCTTTTGCGGTCGTTCTATGCTCGGTGAGTGGCACTTCTCCTTCCAGCTTGCCATAATACGTGTAAGGCTCATCGTTGAAAGAAATGTTCACTTCATGTGGAGTGACAAGCAACTCACTCAGTTTGTCTACGTCTGCACGTAATTGTTCGTGTGTTTCTCCCCGCAGAATGAACGGAACTTCCAACACTCTGTGAGGTTGTTCATCACGCAAAAGGTGAGAGCCTGCCTTTCCAGGTACTCCCACCGTTTCATTCTCTACTGTTGTAACACTCCGGCCCACAACATCAGCTATCACCAGTTTTGGTTGTCCGATTTCCGTTGTGCCGAGTTTATCCACTATATCCATGCCGTTAAATACCATACGGAGTTCGTCCATCTCACCCCCTCCTTTCTTTCTTACGAGTAATCATTTCGTCTATATCTTCATACGTTTCTCTCGCTACCTCACGACCATTGAGAACGCTCTGAATGATGATTGGTTGTCTGCTGTATCTATCGTTGCTATCTGTGCGACTGGAATCATCACGGACGACATGGTCCATCGTGCCGACAGACCCTCTCGGTGTACTGATACCTGCCAGTTGAGGTGTGCCTGTTTTTGGTAATGCAAGCATGCTGCCGAGAGAACGCTGAATTTTCGGGGCGTCTTTGGAAATGGAACTCGCGATCGGACCACCGAAATTAAGCTTGTCGATATCGCTTAACGGTCCTTCTTTAGCAGGGGAGAACGGCAAGAAGTTACGTGCTTTTTGAGCGATTCCCTTTACTGCTCCAGTCACTTTACCAATAGCTCCCGTTATTCCTTTAGCCATCTGCGTTATAAGTCCTTTGCCGGCCGAAAGGAATTTGCTGCCCATCCCCTTCACAAAGGACAGAGCTGCTTCTAGTCCTGACTTTATGGCCTCTTTCACCGATTTTATTTTGTCAGAGATAGCCGAACGGATGCGCTCAAAAGTATTGATTAAACTGGTTTTCAAACGATTTACAGTATTAACTGCTGCCGTTTTCGCCTGGTTTATTTTGTCAGAAATGGCCTGTTTCGCCTGTTCAAATTTTTCGGAGATGGTAGAACGGATCTGCTCAACTTTATCCGATATGAGAGAACGGATGCGCTCAAAAATACTCTTTGCTTTATTCTTCGCTTGCTGTAGTTTGTCAGAGATGGCCTGCTTCAAAGCTTGAAATTTCTGAGATACCGTGTTGCGGATTTGCTCAACTTTGTTAGAGATAAACGATTTTATGGAATTGAAAATGCTCTGAGCCTTCGATTTCGCCTGACTCAGCTTATCGGAGATAGCTTGTTTCGCTTGCTGAAACTTATTAGAAATGGACGAGCGTATCTGTTCTGCTTTGTTTGATAAAAATGACTTGATCGAGTTGAAAATATTCTGTGCTGTCGATTTCGCAGATTGAAGTTTGCTCTGGATTGCGTCCTTCAAAGATTGAAACTTATTCGAGACAGACGAACGGATCTGCTCTACTTTATTAGATAGAAACGTCTTAATATTATTCCAAATATTTTGAACAGTTTGTTTTGCTGAATTTAGCTTATCCTGTATCGCTTGCTTTACCTGCTGGAATTTATTGGAAACTGCCGTTCGTATCTGCTCAACCTTGTTGGAGATTGCGGTACGCATGGTTTCTATCGCATTCCGGGCCGTCTCCTTCGCCTGTTGAAGCTTGTCCTGTATGCCTTGTTTCACCTGCTGAAATTTTTCTCTTACGGCTGTGACAATTTTTGAAGCAATTTCCTTCGTTTTACTCCAAATTTGTTGCCATTTTGTAGAAATCCATTCACTCACAATGCCCCAGGCTTTTTTCGTCCACGCGACGATTTTATCCCAGTTCATAATAACCACTGCTGCGAGTGTAGCAACGATTGCTATCACCCAGCCGACCGGACCCATAGCGATAATCCATGATGCCGCCATGCGTGCTGCAAAGATAGCCGCCCTACCGCCTAATTTTGCAAGAAAGCCGATAACTTTAATGACTACGCCACCTATTTTTGTGGCAAATCCTGCTACTTTCGGGATGATTTTGACAAAAGCACCGCCGACCTTCATGGCCATTGCTCCTACTTTTGAAGCAAAACCGGCAATTTTAGGTCCAAGCATCTTAAATCCGATCATCAGGTTTTTCTTAAATGGCAGAAACGCCTGCCACATTTTTGATATGGCCGGACCAAATACCGCCCAAAGACCCGATATGATAGGAGCCAGTAACTTAAAAGCACCGCCAAGAGCGACTGCTGCGCCCATCATGTTTCTTACTGTGGAGTTACCTTCTAACAAACTGGCAAACCAGGACGTGAATTTATTGGCAAGAGGCAGCATAACCTCTCCGACTTTCCCTAATCCTTTGGCCAGTTGCACGAAGATGTCCCACAAGTTACCGATGAGATCAATCATGCCCGGACCGTTTTCTTTTATATAATTAATAAAGTTCTGAAACTGTTTATTCTGTCCGAGTGATGCTGACCATTCTTCAAATCGTGCGGTTAGTTTTTGAAACCCTGTCATCATTTCTGCTGCCAATGGGGCAAACGCTGTAAAAAGATTAACGATCCCTTTTGTTATACTGCCGAATACTGACATTAGCTTCGGGCCGTTCTCTTTTACGTAGTCGATAAACGTCTTAAATTTATCTGATTTGGACAGGTTCGCCGCCCACTGAGAAAACTTTTTCGTCATGCCGAGCAATCCCTGTTCCATCGTTTGTGCCAATGGATCAAAGGCTCTCATGAGGTTCAGAAACCCTCGTAACGCATACCCGGCTATTTTACCCCATGCGGAGACTGCCTGACCGGCGCGTTCGTTAAACCATGACATTGTTTCCTTTACGTCTTTTCCGTTGCTCATGACCTTTTTTAAATCAGTCATCAGTCCTTGAAAAGCGCGGGCGACTCCTTCGATACCAGGTTTGATTGTGGTAAGGACACTCGCTAAAACTCCCATTGCTGTCCCTGATGCCTGTAAAAAGTGTGGCTGAATGGCCCTGTTAACTTCATGATAAGCATCTTTTAATCCGGTTAATCCAGTGATAGCTGACTGCATTGGCGCAGAGTAGTCGGACAGCTTCTTATCCCCGTTGGCAATAGCTGCATTCGCCTGCTTGACCCGGTCGATTGTCGGTATAGCGGCAGCAGCCATTAATCCTAATCCACCACCGGCAAGCGTTAATGAGCTTGCAAGTCCCATCAATCCACCAGCCATAACGCCGATCTGTACGCCTGCTGTTGCGACGACTGCGATTAAACCGCTCATCATCGTTGTGGCGATAGGTAGTGACATCATAAGACCACCCTGGAACATTTCTGCACCTATGGTGTTAATGTCTCGATAAATGTCTGCAATCGCATCCATTGAGCGTTGGAATCGTTTCCGGCTTACTTGGATGTCGATGATAACCTTGCGTGGCAAAGCCGCTAACGCCGCTTTTGCTTGCGCTACGGAGCGTACTAATGCAGACGTGTCGCCTGTAATACGCTTTTCAGCATCGTTACGGGTAAAGGCGGCGACTTGCGTATTTGCAAGCCCCATCTTTGCTGTAAATGCCTGTGTGTTCGCTTTGACATGTTTTGTAGCGTCACTATTAGCGAATGTTGCTGCCGTCTTTTTTACACTCGACATCTTACGCTTAAAGTCCGATATTTTCGCTCCGACAATAGCCGTTAAGCGTTCATTCATGTGCTCCCTCCTTTCTGTTGAAAGAGTTTGGAGTGTTTCCGAGGATCGAATCCTTTGGCCGATCTGTTCAAACGAGCCATTTCTTCAATTTCTTCTTCACTTTTAGCAAAGCCGTGTTTGTTGTTATTGCGAATTCTTTCTGCATCAAATATTTTCTTTTGTCTTGGATGCTTAGCACTTTGAGCGTATCGATGCGCCATTGCTCTCCAGGATTCAAAATCACGTTTGTCTATATCCGCCTGTTCCCACCCTTTGATAAGAGCGTCGAACTCTCTCTTTGTCCACGACAGGATCTTCTCTGGGTCGTACACACCGAAATAACGTGCAGCTATTTCGATTATTTTTTCTGGCGGTTCAATCCCTTGCGAGCTTCGTTGAGTTGCTTGTACTGCATGTCCACCATCGCCTTGTCCTCGTCTTTCATGAATTCTTTCGCTTGCTCCATTTGATTCCACATCTCCGTCACTTTTTCTTTGAAAAACCCCGACCCCTCTAAAATTTGAACTCCGTCTTGAAACAGAGGTTCAAAATCTTCGCCCTCATTCGATGCTTCAGCTAAAGCGTCCTCGATGGTTGCTTTGTTCGGGCGTTTATTTTTACCCGCAAGCAAGCAATCCCATAGGTGCACAAGAGCCACAGGATCTTTTCTCAAAATCCCTTCATAAATAACGGCAATACCTTCCGCTTGTTTGTTGCCTTTTTCATCTTTAATGGAATAATGTTCGTCTGCATGATAGACCGCTTTAAAAGAACCTTTGCCTTCAATCTCTTCATCTTTGATTGTTAAGTAAATAGCCATGTATAATGTCCTCCTTGAGTTTTAAAAAGTAATAAAAAAAGGAGAGCCGTAGCCCTCCTGTTAATTATGCAGTTGTACCACTAGTGCTGGTTGTGCCGGTTGTGTCTGGCTGCTTGAACGTAATAGTAGAAGCCGTACTGAATGCATCAGGCAATGCCGTCAGTTCATCATCGACGGTTTCTCCTTCTACCTGCATAGTTGCGGTTACTTCTTCAAAAGAATCACTTGCACCAGTTTTTTCTGCCGACTCTACGAGCACTCGACCGTACGTAGCAGGGTAAGGACCTTCCCCAGAAGTGTTCACCCTCCATACGTCGAGCTTCTCTTTTTTCTTAATGGCGTTGATAAGAGCCATTTGTCCTTCATCGTTCTTCTCACCATACGCTGTCGTTTCAAAAGACTCGGTGTTGTTCCCATACTCCAGGATACGACCGAGCTTTGTTTGTTCATCCATCAGTTCGTTCTCGATAGAGTGCGTGTTCTCCGTTTCGTTTTTAATGATAAGCGCACCGTTCGTCGCACCTACGGGCTGAATGAATGTGTGAATATCTTTACCGCTAGTTGCCATGTTTTATTCCTCCTTAGTTGTTTACATATACACGAAAGTTCATCACACCGTGCCTTGTTTTTCCGTCAATGTCCTTGAATGCGTTTTTGCTTTCGCTCTCGATTTTTTTCACAGAAAAACCTCCGAGCATTGTCAGCGGCTGTTCTGTTATTGCTGCATATATAAGGTTCATTACGTCATACGTCTCGCTGTACCCAGGGTACTTGGACCATGTATGCAGCACGAATACAATATTTTCGCCAATCGTGTTTTTCGTATTCCATGGATTGATCGTAGGTTCCCCGATTTCAATATAAGGAAAGCCTTGTGTTTCGTTCACTCCATCAAGCACGCCTGTCACCTTCTCCATTAAGGGAGTGTAAGACGTTAGCGCCTTGAATATAGATCGGTGCACTTCTTTAATCGCTGTTTGCATAAGCATCATCCTAGCTTATTCATTTCTCTTTCAAAAAACTGAGAGCCGCTTTCGACAGCTGGCGTCCAGTAAGGCTGGGCTACAATCCCACGTGTATAAACCCACCGATTGAGTTTATTCGACCAGTATACCCACGGCGTTTTGCGACCCGTACCTTCGGTGCTGTAAATACCAGTTCCGTATTCCACGTAGATGCCGTATTCTGCGCCTACGACGATGTGTGCTGTGAATCCATTGTTGGAAAACTCTATTTCAATGCTTTTTCGCAGGTTTCCTTCATCTACCGGAGCAAGAGCCTTCGCCTGCGTTTGAATCGTGACCGCTGTTGTCGCTATCACACGTTTCACAGCTTTCAGGTAATCTTCCTCAAAGTTATCTATCGCTTTAATGAGTTTGCCCACGTTGCTAAACTCAATGCCTTTACTCATAACATTCCACCATCATCACTTCGTGGAGACCGCCCTGGTCAATCGGGTCTGATTGCGGCGCGAGTATCTTTGTGCCGTACTGGATGCGCACCTGGGAAGGAGGCAGGCTTGTATCCGTATAAGGAAAATACACCCTCGTCGTAATCGGTGTTTCCTGTGCCTGCGCTACAATGCGAGAATAGCCACTGATTGGTTGGACATGGGCTTCGGTATCAAAGAAGTCCGTCCATGATTCCGTGCCGCCACCTAACCCGTCGCTTGTCGTCGTTTTCTTTTGAAAAACGATGTGATGCGGGAATTCATCCATGCAGTTTCACCCGCTTGTACGGCCGCAAGAGCTTATCCAAAGACTTCGGATACTCTGTTTGATAGCTGTAACTGACATCACCCATTGAGCGAGATTTCACTCCCGGCGTTACTGTTAGTTTATGATCAATAGCCCCGGCAATGAATTGAATCACCGACCGTGGCATGGTTGCATGAAAGGAGTTGTTCGTCTGCTGCTCTGCGATTTCAAGAAAATCGGGAACCATTGTTTGAATGTAGTCCCCGTGTTTTTTTGTATTCGATTGCATACGTTTCATGACTGCACCGACTAACTCCTGTTCTTCCATGACACTCACCTACTTCGTTTTATTTCCTTTGGCGTACTTGCCTTTACGGCCGTACTCTTTATTCGTCTTCTTTTTTCGACTTTGCCCTTGCTTTCCCATCGTTGACCTCCTCAAAGAGATTGTCATCAAAATAGTCCTGTTTGATATCTAACGTGTCTCCGGCAGTATAACGTTTGCCGTCATACCGTACCGGAATATCCTTCACTTTTACCTTCATGCTTCCCCTCCTCAGTCGATAGGTTGAGCTTGGAACACTTGATCAGCAGCAGGGAACGATGGCAAGGCCGTAGCTACTGCTTTCGTGTATGTTCCGACTGGATCACGTGTCTCGTCATAGACCATAGCAAGCACATTGCCCACGGCGTTGGTATCAACCGTAGGATCATTAACTAGGCGAACTTCTTCTGCTGTTGGGCCATAAATAGCCTCGCCCAGCTGTCCATCACCGAATAGCGTGAATTTATTTTCCGGGAAGTAGCGCACGCTTGTGTACGATCCGTCCGGGTTCTGTTTGCGATACTTCTGGTCATACGTAACGATCTGTGGCAGATCTCGTTGCTGCAAGAAGGCATTCAGTTCGTTGCGTGTAGCAAAACGCTGAGACCCTTTACCGTAAAGCGCCTCAATGATATGAGGATGCTTCAAAAGAGTATTCAACACTTTCTTGGACGTAAGAGCACGAGTGGCCTGTCCATCCAAGGCATCCTGCCACCGTTCTAGGTCTTCCAGTGGCGTAGAGTTTGCTGTATCCGTCCAACGATCTGTGCCGGTAAGCGCTTCTTTATGCTCGGATGGCACACCGTAGTCGACAGAGCCGCTCAATCCGTTCTCAGCAAGCGTTACCGTACCGTTGGCAAGCACCTCCATACGCATAGCTTCCACACGAGCACGTACACCAGCTACAAGGGTATCGACGTCGTTAAATACCTGCCCGGTAAGGTACTGCTGCTCCTGTTGCGTCCGTGGATTTTGGAGAGCGATGATGTCTTTTTCATTCCACCGCATTTTACGTTTAATCAGAGCTAGTTCAAGAGCTGCTTTCTCTGCTTCACGGCTTCCGAGTTCTGTTTCCGTGTCGAATGAGTGAACAGAAGCGACAACAGGTGTGTTGTTTCCGCCTTTGACATATTCAAACTCAAGAGAGTCCCGTTTAACTTCTGGGAATAGCGTTTCTCCCATAAGTGCAGGGTACTGACGGTTTTGCAAATAATCGAGGACAACTTTATTACTGAATAGTTCGTGAATGTTTGGCATGAATAATCTCTCCTTTTATTTTATCGAAATTTGATTTCTGTCATTGCGTCTTTGGCCAGTTGCACAGGAGCTTCTGGTAAGCGCGCTTCCAGTACATAACCTTCTACCATCACTGCCCCGGCGGCAGGACCCTGCGTTACGTCCACGTCATGAAAAACAATACCTACGGCCGTTCCGTCATTGACCGGATACACAGAGCCAGCAGGAACGATTTTCTTTCCATTCTCGTCGGCTGTTACACCGCTGTCGGAAATTTCTTTCGTAAAGTTGACGTAATGGGAGCTTGCCAGGAACTCAATTTGTTGCGCACGTTGATTGTTTACATACATTATTCATTTCCTCCTTGACTCCATGGATCTGGAGCATTAGTTTGTTTTTGGTTGTTCAGCTGTTGAGCAAACTTCGCACCTTCGCTGTCCGGATCCGTGTTACCACCATCTACTTTCCGGCCCTGCTGCTTAAACTGTTCATCTACTTTCGATTGCACAGCCGCATTATACTTTTCTTCAAATGTAGCAAGGTTGTTCAGCGTGGAATCTTCATCCTCTCCAATGAAGAAAGAGACGATATCGGTCGGCAGTCCTTTTTCACTTGCTTGAGAGACCGCTTTGTTCATCAATTTCTCCCGTTGTGCTTCCTGCTTGCCTTGCTCAATTTGTTCTTCCAGCTCACGAATGCGCTTCTGCTCCGGGGTCTCTTTTGGATTTCTTTTTGCAACCTCATCTTCTATGATTTTATTTAGGTTGTTTTCTTTCCAGGTGTTCAACCCTTTCGTAAAGTAATTATCCAAACGCGGCTGTAAGAGCTGCTTTCCTTCCTCGGTGTCAAGGAACCCTTCTACATCCTCTTTCGTTGGCTGTTTAAGTTCTCCGAGATACGCTTTGACCTGTTCATCTTCTTTATGCTGTTCCAGAAACTGCTTTACTTCTTCTAATGTCATTGGTTATCCTCCTTTGCCCTTTGTCCAGTACGAGCCTGGTATAAGTGCATAATAAAGAGCCTTTTAACGCCTTGCTCAGGGCATAAAAAATACGCTAGGACACCTTTCCTAACGTTTTATACCAAATATCATACTCCATGTACTCTGTAACTTTATGCGGCGGATACACCTGCTTTTTAGCTTTGCGCTCTGCTTGTTTCTCGGTCAGCGCTTCATCAGCCATCAGCTGCTCGATGCGTTCAGCTAGTCGCTGTTGATATCGTTCGTCAGTATAGTCGCGTCCTCTCATCATTTCCGGTCTCTTACCGTCCACAAGGTAGAGAGTGTCACACCTACAATTAATGTCGAGCCACGGCACGCCGAACAAGGAAGGAGCAGGTGCTTTGTGTCCTTTATACTCAAACAGACCATCCTTGCCCGCTCGCTGTGAGTCTAATTCACGGTGAGAGTGCCGTACGTTTGTGTCGCGAGACGAAAACCACATCTTATCCAGTCGCCTGTCATTGATAGTCTCTTTCACTTTATCCATCGTATGCAGCCTACTTAAACTCTGTGATCGCCCCGCTTCTGTTCGAGCCACCGTACGTGCTTTTCGACGACTGAAACCCAAAGCACTCTCCAACCGTTTCGCCATTGTGCTATATCCTTCTCCGGCTTGGATGCCTTGCGCTAATTCAATACGGATACGTCTGATCGTTTCATTGCGATGTTTGTTCAGTGTGCTGTTCAACGTAATCTCTTTGATTGGATTCGTGATAGCTTCCTTGATCGTAGAAGCTTTAGGAATCACATACCCCATGTCTAGTTGTGTGCTCATTTCGAATAAATGACCGGTGCGCAGATAATTTTGCGTGTACTGTGAAGCCATCAAGCCATACACAAGGCTATACGCTGTTTTGTAATCGGTTTGGATGTTCTCTTTGATCATCTGCAATTCTTTCTCGAAACGACGATACTTATATATTTCACTTCTACTTATACCGTTCGTCTCAGGGTCCGGGTATTTCTCAAATAGTGCTGATAACCACCGCTTCATTTCTCGCAACCGATACAAAAAGACTTGATCGAGGTCGTTTTCTGCATCCTCTAGCAAGTCGTTCAAATAGTCCTCTATTTGCTCCTGGTTCATCAGGCAATCACACCCTCACCATCACAGCGTGGACAGAGGATCTGTGTTTTCCGTTCCCCTTTGATACAGCCGCTTCCACTACATCGAGGGCAGGTGCGTGTTTTCTCGTTCTCCGGCACATCACTAGAGAATTCGTCTTCATCCTCATCCGGCGGAGTCACCTCGTCGCTCACGTCGTCAAGAGACAATCCCTCAGCGTTCTCTTCTTCCTGTAGTCGTTGCATCTCTTCCTCGATTTCTTCCGGTGTCATCTTGCTGAATAAGCTCAGACGGTACTTCCGACTGAATACACCTTGGAGTGCTTGCTGAATCTGCGCTTCTTCGAGCAGGTTTACCGGCAGATTGCGTTGGAAAGTCATTCTCACGTTGAGGTAATCATCCGGTTGAATGTTGTTCCGCTTCGCCCATGCGCTGAACAGCACCTTGTATTGATACCGGAGGGCCATGGTCATTTTTCGTTCTTTCGTCACACATTTATTCTCCAAGGCCAGCAATTTATAGCGTAAGCTTACGCCGCTTGCCGCATTGCCGAAGTCATCATCTGAGAAATCTACACTTTTGGCAAATTTCATGATGTTTGTTTCCAGTCGATCAAGGTGATGTTCAATTAAATCATCGTTCACGTCTTTTGTGAGGTAACTAACATCATCATTCTCCTCCATCAGTTCAATGATGCGCTGGTGTCTCATTTGCTCGTTGGTATCTTCATCGGGAGCCATGCCCTTGAATACCATGTAAGCTAAACGATACTGCTCAATCTCGTTACTGGCATCGGACAGGGTACGATCGTAGGCGTCGATAAGCGTAAGCACCTTCTCGGCATCACCCTGCAGTTCATTGTTATTCGCTAATCCGAAAAGAGGGGGGGAATCGAACATGTGAGGTTGAGATCCCTTTTCTTTGTACTCCCCGTTTTCTTCTGCAAAGTAATGGATCGTGGTACTGTTGTAAAATTCTGCTTTTTTTGTGTGGTCGATTCCTTTGTAATAGCGAATAGCGTATTCCGGTTCACTGATGTTGTCTCCAATAAAGATACACTGCCAGGGGTCGATGTTTTTCAACCGTTCTCGCCCTTCCCGGTCGATGTATAGGAGCCGCGCCCCCTTACCACAAATAATCGCTTTCTTCCCCCATTCACTGTCAGCATCTTCCACGTGATTACGTGTGTTGAAGGTATCGATCATGTCGCTGATGCTTTCATCTTCTTCATAGGCATACATAATCGGATGACCGAGAAAATACCCCTGAGCCGTGTCTGCAATATCCGAATCAAAGCTGTTGTTCAGCGTATTATTCACCTTGTCATCAATGCGCATCATATTATTACTGTTTCTCAGGCGTTCAAAGTCGCTGAAATCCGGGTGCTTACGATTAAAGATTGTCACACCCTCAGGCGTTGCTTTGTATCGTTCATATAAGCGCCACATGCGTTCGTGTTCGCGGTCATGAGCCTTGATGATATTTTGGAGCGTTTCGCCGTTGATCTGATCATTATTATCTCGGATAAGCTCTGCGTAATTCTTCATTGGCTACCTCCTCCCTGAAATAATTTTTCTGTAATTATGCGTATATATGGCATAACGCAAAGCGTCCATAACGTCATCCCATTGTTTCACCGGTAAGCCTGTCGTTTCGTTCCATACGTACATGTAAATTTCTTCTTTGAACCTGCTCACGTTATCTTCTACTATAAATAGTTCATTTCTTTTGAAGGAACGCCCCACTTCTTCAATACCTGCCACAATTTCTTTCCTGCCATTCACAGCTTTCAACCGCTCACGTTTGAAACGTTTGACGTGTTCAGGTCTCGCGGAATCACAATAAAAAAAGATGTTACCGTAGCGCTCTTTTATGCGCTTGGCCACATCTACCCAATAATCAATTTCTTCATGTTGTTTTGCGTGTTCTTCGAGGAGATATGCATTTTCTTTATCGTCCTCTCCTATCACAACAATGGAGCCGTGGTGTTCATACCCCCAGTCTACCCCTGCATAATACTTCGTGAAGTTCACGGTTTCTGCTTCTACAGATGTAATGAAATGAATACTTTGGTTGAAATCTTTGTAGATGACACCCTCTGCCGATACCCACAACCCATGTATATCGCGATCCATGAACATACCGCTCGGCGTGGAGGCTACAATACTTTCGACGTACTCTGGGTCAAGAAAGGTATTATCAAACAAAGAGAAATGGAAAGCTTTTATATTCAAACGGCCATTAGCTAAACGCTGCCCGTCTTTGTCAATATAATCTGTTTTCACTCTATGCACTGGATTCTCTGGGTTTGTATCAATCAGTATACGAGATCCATTGTACGAGCAACGGGAGATAACTTCTTTCACGAAAGAGTCATGCAAAGCTGTACCTTCATTCAATAAGGCTCCAGCTGCGGTAAAACCACGTGCTTTTTTCCATGAATCAGCATTCGCTCCATCGAAGCAATATACTTTGTTTCCAAAGACCTCGATAGCGTTCGATTTACTTAATTTTAATTCTTTCCCCAGCAAAAGTTCCATCTCATCAAGAACGTTACGCTTTATAGAAGCCTGCGTGGCTCCTCCGATAATGAAGGATAAGCCCTGGCCTTCAAACTGAGCAATATGCGTGAGAAAAGACAGTATGAAGATATGTGTTTTTCCAGCACGTTTCGCGCCGGCTGCTACCAATATCTTTGGTTTTTCTACCAGGAAGCACCGATATAATTCATTCTGTTTTTTCGTCAATTCCATCGGCTAACCCCCTTAAAGCAGCTGCCACATCTTTTTCCTGTCTATTTTCAGAGTTATTGATTTTCTCCATCTCAGCTTCTGATTTAGCAATATCCACACGCATCTTTTCTAACTGGAGGCGCCGCTGATCGTCTTGACCACTTAAATGGATAAAATCTTTGATCAACGATCGAAGCTCACTCATAGCACGGGATTGTGCTGTTAGGAATGTAGCATGTTTATCCCAGGCGAATTGCATCTCATATTCTGTTTCATCGGAATCAGCAAATTCTTTTACCTTCTTGACCTCTTTCGTCATGTCATGCTGATCAGTCACATACATGAGTTTTTGAGCCCTGGCAATCGCTGTGTACTTAATGACAATATTCTCCCAGAGCATATCTACTGGAGACTTCTCACTGATAGCTTCAACAATATTCAAAGTTTCATCATCGTCAGGAAAGATGGTACGAAAAAAACCGTGCGAGCCAGCGTTATTGTTTCCTTTCGGTGCTGAACCTCCACGGTTTCCTAACGCGTTTTTGCTTCCCTTAGGAGCTCCCACGCTTTTCTTTTTTGTGTGCACACTTTTTTCAGAGGGTGCACCCTTTTCTTTTGTCCACCCATGCCTGCGTTTCCATGACTTCACCGTATTAATCGAGACGTCATGTTTTTCGGCTATCTCTTTATATTTCAACCCTTTGACATAATCCTTCTCGGCTTGCTTATGCTTCTCCACCATCTACATTTCACCCACCTCCAGCATTTATTAAGTTTGTTTTGCATATAAGAAAAACACCCTAATATAGGATGCTTTGAAAAAAGTGTATTTAATTGAAGGTATTTGTAATAATTTGTAGAAGTGTAACTTTAGGGTGCTTTATTTACTATGCGTAATCATGTAATTTCCAAAACTATAGTCCCGTTTCTTCTAATATAAATAGTGCTTACACAATACTTTTTAACACCTAATTTAATAATGCTTCCAGGAGAAACTAATCTCTTTCCTCCAATCAATTCAAAAAAAGAATATTTTCCAAAGAAAGTAGAATTACTGTATATTTCGCACTTAATAAAGCCTCACCACCTTAAAAGGAGTTGTAAATATGGTCCAGAATAAAGAAAATTACTATGACAATTTAAAATTGTTCTTTCCATACTTAAAGAAGGTAGACGTAGTTAACAAACTTACCTTTATGCAAGTATTTCCTGATTTTGAAGGAATTTATACTGAAATAAGACTTGAAAACGAAGATGATGATACGTCAATTGTTATAGCAAAAACTTTAAACAAAGGTTTATCAGATAAAAAATTGAATACTGAAGAATTAGATGAACTTTTGTTCTTATTACTAGAAGACTCACTTTTCAATTCTTACTTATTCTCTTTGGATTCTCATAACATCGACCTGAGTAATAAAGAAAAAACAACTCAAGTATTTCAAGACTGGGGTTTGCCTGATAAAAACCAAATTATAAACAATGTCAAAAAAACCAGTCATTCAAAAGATTTCGTTCTTTGTGGTTACAGGTTACAAAGTAACACCAGGAACAAAGAAAACATTGAATCAATTAGGATTATATTACTTGATAAAATGCCGGTACAACTCAGTGATAGGAATGGAGATATTAGAGAGTCCGTTTATCCAACTATAGTAGAAATCGACATTTCTAGGAATTTACTCCATATTAGATTAAAAGATGTTGATAACATTGTTAATACAGAAGACAAAATCCGAACTATGTCAGGTCGAATAACAAACACTTTGAAATATATCGACTCCTTCAACCCCCATATAAATTATGCTAGTTTTTCTACGTTCAGGTCATCTTTATACAACATGGAGGAAAACCTTTTACAAGAAAAACGTGACCAAGCATTTAGCAAACTTAAAGAATTCGATACTGAAATAAACGGATTCTCAGAAAAGGTTACGAAAAAATTCAATCCTCCTGAAGATATAGATATTTCTGTTAAAACATATATATCTAATGGAGTACTGTCTGTCATTGCATCCACTTTAAGCGATAGTACAATTGGAGATGTAGTAGGCATCAAGTTCCGTGACAATCAGGAAAACGAAAATGATAAGAAATATGCCGAAATAACCATATCTGATAAGGGTTACAACTGTATATCTACTAACAATCTGTACTGGTTGAACTTACCGGTTTTACACCGACGTAAAATGGTTGAATTTCTTAAAATAACAAAAAATTTCAACTCTGGAATTGTAGTTGCTAACTTAGAATTCTCTAATGAAACGGCGAATGTTAGACTACTACAAAGAACTAGTTATGAAAATGCAGAACATAAAAAACCTAGTCAACAAAAATATGATGATTTAATAAATTATCTGTGTAATTTTCTATAAATATTAGGCGCCCTGATGGGTGCCTGATACTTCCATTGTACAGAATGGATTATCTAACCTGCAATTTACCGGACAAGTATGACATCTCTGCCATTTGCTTCACAATGCTATTTTTAATACGGAAGATGTGCCTCTCGGACAATCCCATATGATTTCCTATTGCCCTCATACTCATCCCATCGAGCAAACACTCCAGGACTGCCTTCTCTCTTTCATCCTCAATAATAGACATGCGCTCCTGCACGAATAACACCTTCTTCTCCAGACGATTGATCCACGTGTGCTTTTTATCCCGACGTACGACTTCTCTCGCCACAGGATCGCTAGATTCTCCTTGCGCTTTCGGCATGGCCGCTTCTTCTCCGTACATGGCTGTAAGCCCTGTACCGGCATCTTCGAGCAAGTGACGTTGCCTTTTAATCTCATTGAGCATCCAGTTATAGTCGCGTAGAGCGTCCTCAATCTGCTTTTTGTTCATGCAAGCACCTCGTCTCTAGGTATTTGGCATAATCACTTTGTTTGACCGGTTGTAAAACGCCTGTGCGTTTATCTCTGCGTAAACGACTGACTTTCCATCGTATTTTGTATGTTTTCTTAATATAATTTCCTCCTCTGCAATAAAAAAGAGGACACAAACCAAGCGCGTTAACGCTCAATCCGTGTCCTCCAGTGGCCTGGTAGAACTATAAGTGTTTTTGTGTTATCTTTTTTGCAAGTTTTTGAGATTTAGCTCTCACCTTTGTCACTGAACCTTCATGTTCTTCTTCTTCAGTTGCAAGAACAGCCTCATAACTACTTTCTATATCATGAATTTCATCCCTTAGTTCTCCTATCAACTTAAAATTTTCTACAGATACGCAATCTGGATCCCAGTTTTGCATATTGGAAAGTATCTCTTCTATCTTAGTTAAATCTTTTTTTGTTTCTTCTAGTGGTTCGACATTATAGATATTATGACTTTCATGCAAACCCATGAGAAAATCAATGCTCTTTAATTTGTGGTTCATTACTCTCAATTGACTTTTCAAAAAAACCTCATATTTTGTTCTTTTCAACTCAGCTTCGCTTTCTTTCTCTTCCCTTGCGTGTGAAATCTGTTTTTCTACAGCTTTTAGTGAACTCTCTCCAGCTTTTCTTGCACCTAAATATGCCCCTCCTAATGTAGCTAATCCTCCAAGGGTTATTGTTAGTATTGCTTCAATAGATACATAATCAAAAAAATCATTATGTTGCTTAATTATTTCTACAGGGATTGGACTCAAAACTCTCACCTCTCATTGAAATTAATGCAGTCCACCTCTAACATAATACCTTTCTCAAAACGAAAATAAGCATCTGGTTCTTCCAGTAGGCTAGTAGAAGCAAACTAAAGTTCAGTATGTTGCTGTTCAGTGATAAATATATAATTATTTTCTTGTACAGAAACCACAATTGATGTTTCGTACATTTTATTCGATTGTATTCTGTACACTATTTGTACTTTGTACTCTTTAAGTTCGATCCCCTTAAGTACATTTAATACTACCCCATCGGTAGTATAGCTTATCTCATTAATATTCTTAGCTTTTATCAGATGTTCTATTTCCTCTTCTTTCTCTTCTATTGACGCTACAGCCTTAACATCAGTAATTGGAGAGGAATTTTTATTCTGAAAATATATCCCCATAATTTTATCGGGGTCCGGATTTTCCATTATAAGCTTACCTTTATTTAAAAAAACATGATTTCTCTTCAGTTCAAATAAAGGCAATAATTTCATTTCTTCAGCTTTTTGTGTTTTCTCAAATATTTCTTTGCTCAACTCTACAGAGTCTCTACTAGCTTTAGCCGCTTTAAGACTCACTATTACTGAAAATAGCAGAAGGAGGGGCGAAGCTATAGACACTCCTAATGAAATGTAATCAAATGTACTCTTTTCTCCTAAATTACTTAATACATCGATCCAATCTTGCTTTGTCAAAACTCTTCCCCCTCATCAAACTTCACCCGCTTCACCTTCCCCTGGTGAGTAATTACTTTCGTCTCCCCATGATCTGGCAAAGTGGTGATTTTTGCTTTTCCATTACAGTATACAACACAGAAAGGGGAATTTCCTTCCGGCATATCCATTTCCAGGTTAAGTTTCCCGTCTTCAATATTAGCATCAACATTATTCAATCGCATTGAACAGACCCCCTATGATATAATAATGAACAGGGACAATGGTCGAGGGCACTGCTCTCGGCTGTTTTTATTTATTACTCGTTACTCAATCTCACCACTCCATTCTTTTACATCTTCCTCGTTCGCCCGCTTGATTACAAAAGCTTCTCCATCTACAAACACAATGTCTGTCATATCATCGTCCAGCGTTTTCATACGACCGAAGATAAATTGTCCGGCATCACTCATGATTTCATCCCTCCTCTTTACTTATTAATGCCAAGCTTCTCTTTATAACCTTTCATCGCTCCGCCTATCGCATCCCAGATGGGTTTAATGTGGTTCTCCCTCACGTATTCTCGGATAGCGAGAAATTCTTCAATTTCACTATTGGTTAAATCATTGATTTTCTTGTCGCTAAAATACTGAATACGCTCTTTCATAATTCCGATTTCTGCCTGGTTCATACGCTCACTCCTTTTTATCAATTTCCTCGTTTTGCGCTTTTGTTTGTTTCATAATTTTTATCGTTAACAAAGCACTTTTACCTCGATCAACCATGCCGTTTTCAAATTGAATGTACGCTCTTTCAGTTAAACCATGACCGCAACAAGCGTTCACCACCCCAGGCAACGTACCTAGACAGCCGTCATGTCCTTCCGTAGTTGTTTTGCATTCACAGAAACTACATTCCCTTTCATTGTTTGAGATCGGTTCACCGTTGTCTGTATAGACCCACTGACCATCAACATACATTACAGAATGCCCTCTCGCGTATGACTTAACCGCCATTTTCGCTCACCTCTTCTTCATATAATCAAATGCTTTATTCCAAAACTTTGAACCTTCTATCCCGATGATAATAAGCAATGCTCCTGCGATGAATACCGGTCATGCGAAAGCTAATGCGATATGCGCCGTCCAATCATCTCTGGCGTTTGACAGGAAGCTGAGACCCAGACCAATAATGATGTATGTGATAGGTATCGCTATCATTGGTCATCCTCCTCATTGCCGGTGAGGTATTCATAGCAGTCCAGACACTTCATTTGTGTTTCGTTCTCTTCCAGGTATGGGTCGGGTTCTAATACCTCAACTCTGCTATGCTCACATATCTTTTGCAGTTCTTCGATCACTTTTCTTCTATCTCTTCTTAATTTATAGATGTCCTCGGAGATTGCCCGTTCTTGATGTTTTAGCAGTTTCACTTTCCCGTCTGTATTCACCCACTCACCCCTTATTTAATTTTTTAAGGTCATCCAATTCAATCCATCCGCCGAACCGTCGATTGTAGGTGATGACAGATAGCTTTTCATCGTATAATCGTTCGTACAGCTTCCGTTTGATGGAAAACTCTTTCGTCTCCATTCCTTTCACGTCTACATTTTCGATGGTTCCGTCCACATGCTCGATGCGGAAGTCGGCAATATAACTGATTTTACGAAACGTTTTTCCGTCCTTTTTGAAGCCCTCCTGGAGCGTAAACTTCGGCTGGAGGGTGAAGTCCTTGATTTCTCCTGCGCGCTTTCTGAGCTTTAGGTGAGCGTAATAATCAGCCTCCCGTTTGCTGTCGAACGTATGCCCGTCCAGTTTCATTTTCTTTGCTCCGTACTTACTCCGGCGTTTTGGCATGGTCTTCTTCCTCTCGCTCCCTTTGAACAACTTCCCAGCAAACAGGACCGTAGCCCCGCTCTTTGCTCTTGCTGTCTTTCAGCTTCCTGCCGCACCGTCCACATTCCATATAGTTTTCAGTCATAGTTGACCTCCTCAATAGCCTGAAAGCTGTCTGTTGTGATTTTTTTCATTCTTTGCAAGATAGCCTTTTTCAATCTCATCTTCCGTAAATCCGAGCATCCGTCCGAGTTCCAGGTAAGAGAAGAATAACTTTCTCCAAAGGTATTTATGATTGTTACCGTAGTCATTCCTCACGTTGCGTTGTAAGCCAGTGGCTAAGTCGTAGATTTTCAAAAACGCTCTGGTAACATCCTCAAACTCAATGTCCATCGGAGTCATTTTTTCCGCGTCGATATACAAATCATTACCGAGGCTTAGAATAAAGTGATAGCCATCTACATATTCCTCTCGAATAACCTCTCTTTCACTTGGAGGTTTATTGCTCCATACTTTGAAGCAACGCGTCTCGTTCGCTAGCTCCCCGAGTTCCACCTGCAGCGCAAGAAACTTCCAGTCGTTATTATCCAATTCTGCTATGTCCGGGTGCTGCTTGATAATATGAGGATCAAGCCCGCCCTGGATCTCTTGTAATTTCGCTATATCCATCTTCATGTTTTCCATCTCCTTAAAACCATTTTTGTGCATCAGCTTCCACGTCTATGCCTTCAAACCGTGCCAGTGCTACCCGTAATTCCAATTGTTCTAGTTCTTCCGCCATCGTTGCGGAAACACCGAAAGCGTGTAGTTCATCAATCGCTACCTTTTTACGTAGGTCTCTGTTCGTCAGATTCTTCTTTCCATACGTTCTCTTTCGCTCGGTAATAGCTTTCTGTTTTGGCCAATGGTAGCTCCACACCCTGCGTTCTAACGTAGGTCTAGAAACTCCATTCTCAGCTGCTTGTTTGTAATCGTCGGGAGTAATACGTTCATACATAGAATTACCTCCTTAATAATGCTGCGACGGGTCGCTTAAGCTTCTGCCGGTCTGCTAAGTTCAGCAGAGCAACGACTATCTCCATCGCAGGTCGTCGTTGAACAAAAGCAATCTGTTCCAGGTCGCTGCCGGTTTCCCATGCTCGGTGGATCTGTTCCAGTTGACTCCCCGGCATCCCAAACTCGTATTCTTCCAGCAGTATGCGATTCTTCCCTGTTTTCGGTATGATGTTTCGTTTACTTATCGTGTTCATTTGCTACTCTCCTCTTAATTATTAGAATCGTACACGTACCTTCTACCTTCGTAGCTGATGACCGTGGGAATATCCCTTTTAGTTTTCAGATGCTCCACGGATCGGAGTCGCCTGTTTTCTTCGGCCAGGTGTTGCGCTAGTTCGATTGCTTCCTCAAGCGTCATTTCTTTTGGAATCGTGGTCATTTCAATTCCTCCAATGCTTGGTCGGCTCTATTTACAGCTTCATATATATCCCTGATGTGGTTGCAATCACTTATATCTTGGAGCGCTCCGCCATAACTCTCAATGCGCTTCTGCTGTTGTTTAATAGTGCGAATGAGGAAAGCCACATCCTTATCATCTATCGCTTGTTTACCAACCGTGAATATAGGCTTGCGTTCAATCTCTTCCACTCGCTTCATGTCATTTTTTATCACGATGCCACCCCTTCAAATTCATAATCGGCGTATCAATCTCATCTGCATCAATCGGCTTGTTCCGTTTCGTTTGATTACGCAGATGGTGATAATCAGCCCGCAAGTCCTGGATAGATGCCCGTAATTGTTTCTGTTCCTGTAATAGCTTCTTGCGTCGAACGCTTTTCTTCGTTACGGGCAGGAGGGTATTTTCAATGTGCAAAAGTCGTCCCTTTTTCTTGTTGATTTCAGAAGCAATGCTCCAGCTTTCCAGTTTGTTTATCATGCCTTTTCTTACGTTCGATAGGAGGTTATAAAAGTCTCTGGCAATGTTGTTGAACGTTTCATGTATTGATGTGGTCATGCTTCTCACTCTCCTGTCTTCACTGCGACTAAAATAATCAAAGAGACAATCCATATGCCGATGACAATGATTAACTGCGTCGTCATGCCGACACTCCCATGCCGAAATACTGTTTGATGTGGTCGATATGCTTCCTGGATTGCCTTCTTGCTTCCGCCCGGCATTCCTCGTTCGGGCAAGGTGTAATATGAGTGCTTACATTATCGTAATCATACGTCCGTCCCGTTCCTCGGCAGTTCTCACACATGTTATTTTTCCTCCTTCAGTCGATTATCTTGTCCTTCTACCTCATATAAGTTTTCTTTTCCAGTCATGCCAAACAAACGGCTTGAAGCTGCGTAACCTATCTTGTCGCTCAAAGTTCCTTTGGCTTCATTAGAACTGAAGATAATTGGTCGTTTATGTCTCCATCGCTCATTGATAATTTGGTAGTACATGCCTTCTTTGGATTCAGACCATTTCGATTTTCCGAGGTCATCCCATACAAGGACGTCCGTCGTACAAGCACCCTGAATTAAATCTTGGAGCTTCTTGCCTTCATCGTTCGACATCTTCGCTTGAATCAAGTCTTCCATAAACTCCACGTCTGATACGCAAAGGACTCGGCATCCTCGATCATGCTTGGATAGCGTGCCATCAGACAGCTCATCACGTACACGGATCTTTTCAATGATGTATCTTGCCAGGGCCATTTGAAGATGTGTCTTACCTAACCCGAAGTTGTTGTGGGCTTGCTTGAAACTATATCTATCAGCTGGATCCATATTCCTTATTTCACGTTCTCCATAGACAGCAATAAAACCTAAGCTATTCACTTTCGGCTTGTCCTTCAAAATACCGTCAATGTTTTCCATGTACTGCAACGTAGCATTAAACAATGTTTTCTGAACTTCCGTTTGACGCTCGTACTGCTTAAAACCTGCTTCCTCGAACTCTTCCGGAATCAGAGCGTTCTGAAAGCGCCGTTCCAATTTCTTTTGTTCTGCGCAGCTGCATGGCTTAAAGAAATCTCGGAGTTCAACATTTCCGTCTGCACGTGTGACCTCTTTTTTGTAAAGGATAGCCCCCGTACCATCACAGTCCGGACATTCAGCTGTATCCGAAGGCTTGTTCTGCTTGGGCTCGTCGTCGTTCGAGTTCTGCTGCGCTAGCTCCTTTGCCTGAGCGATACGTTTTTGAAGTTCGGGGTTTTTGAGTGCTTCCTGGATGCTTTGCATCTTTAGCTTCCTCCTTTTGTTCATAGTGTTTATCGAGAATGAAACCGACACAGTAGTTCAACCCATTTATTTTTTGCCGTCGATGCTTGCGATTTTGATTGAACAAATCAATGCACTCTTTCAAATACTGAATCGCATCATCGACTGGCACACCGTAGCCAATGATTTCTTTCGCCGCTTCATAATCCTTAGCGTTCGGATTCATTTTTTGATTAAAATCTAGATAAGCCTTAACGAGTTTTCCTGATGCTATTTCGTTCGTCACGGTTTCCGGCGTCCCGACATCAGATTCGTTTTTAATCTTGTGCGCGCTTGTAGTAGTATTACTGTCTTTATATTTGTTTTTAATATTGTATTTCTTGGGGGTGTAATTGCCCCCCTGTAGAGAGGGTAAATCCGCCCCCTGTGGAGTAGGGTTATTGACCCCCAGTGTACTTTCTTCACCCTGTGGTGGTTTAGAGCCATTTTTCTCAATAGACCACTCTTCAAAATTCTTATTAAAGCCAATTGCTCTCGGCTGATTGAACGTAGCTTCTTTTGCCACATACAGAACGTTGCTATCAATCAGTTGGTTCAACTGTTTTTTCACTGACGATTTATCAATTCCGGCCAGCTTGGAGATGAAGGACAGCGAAAGACTGTGACTCTTTCTGTTAAATCCGTAGGTGTATCTCCAAACAATCATGATGAGCTTGAATTGCGTTCCATTGAACTTATATTTCGGGATTTCATCTAACAATTCGTTCGCGATTTTTACATAGCCTTCTTCTACCTGTGGGTTGGCCATTTCCTTCACCCCCTTTTATTACTGCCGTCGTTCAATGATTGCTGTCATCTTCTCTATACGCTTCAATTGATAGCCAGGGTAGGAGTGGCGGACATAACCCGCCACATACTTTTTAAAGAGTCGCCCTGGCTCATGACTATCTTTACTGAGACTGATAAAGGCATGTGGAATAGCTACCTCTATCATGCTTTGTCAAACAGGCCTTCTGCTTCTTTCTGGAGATTTTCATCTACCTGCTCATTGTTCGATTGTTCTGAGCCTTCCTCTTCATCCGGTTCAGTTGCTTCTACCTGAATGTAATCCTCATTGTGAATGGAATGGGCTTCTTCGGTGACATCTTTTCGGACCGTCTCATCTTGAGCAGCGTGGTTCTGAATTTCAACGCTGATTGGAAGGTATTTGAATATCCGGCGAATGACCGTCTTTTTCGCCATTTCTTCGTAATCTGTTTTCCACGGGCCGTTACTTCCTGCTTTAGAGCGTTGTTTCACCAGGTCGATATCGTTCTTGCTGAATACTTCAAACTGATAACCCCCGTCTTTGAAATGAGCGACCGCATATACAAAGGCCATATCTTCACGATTTTCAAAAGCCGGTTTGTGCACCAGTTTTGGATGTAACCCAAGCTCGTATTCAAACTCATCATTCTCATAGACCGCATGAGCATAAATACTTTCGATGTGGCCAGAACGTCTGGCAAGGTCAATCATGCCTTTATAACCGATGATGAACTGTACGTCCGTCTCTTTCATCTTGCCGTTGTAGAACGGTACGAGGTAGCAGTGACCCATAAGACCGGGCTCCAATCCTAACTGCGCTGCCTGCATGACTGCCCCCATAAGAGACGGGATAGACGCTTCGAGCAACTTCGGATTCTGCCGGATAGTTGTGAGTGCAATGCGGCCTAAACGATCCGCGTCCATGTGCTTCGGTAACGCTCTTTCAAATTCCGGGCCCATCTTTTTGAGATAAGCCTGAATCGTGTTGGCGTTCGTGCCTCCGCCATTGTTGGATGGAGCGTTATTTTTCCGTTGAGATAGTTGGTTTTTTGCTGTGTTATTTGTAGCCATTAGTTAGCCTCCTTGATTTTTAACGGTCGGGATGTGCTTACTTTGGAATACTTTTCAAACAGTTCCGGTGCTTCTGCTTTCAGTCGTTTTGAGTCCACCGTCCGGCGCTCCTGACTTCTGTAGGTCACGACATAACGGGGGGACAAGCCTTTCTCAAACGTTTTAAGTTTTTCTTTGAGCTGATTCTCATATTTTTGCTTGCGTTCTTTCAGCTCTTTCTCTTCTTCTTTGATTTGCTCCAGCGCTTCGAGCAGTTTATCTTCCTCTTGGTCGAGTTCCGTTTCACTTTCCGGATCTGACTCTGGGTACATGCTTTTTAACAAAGCTGCAGATGCGTCCGATCCATCCATTTCCGGGGGCTCCTGTTTTAGTACGTGTTCTTCCCAGAACTCTTTTTCCAGGTCAATAAGGTTTGCAATGAGCTCTTCATCGCGCTCTATTTTTTTATAAACAAATTTATTTCCACCGATAAGTACGGCAATCCACCAAGCATCTGCGCCTGTTACAGCCATGTAGTGCTGACATTGGAGCAAGTAAGCCATCGGTGTTTCTTCCCCTGTCCATTCGTCTTTCAAGTATTCACTAGCTGTCTTGCATTCGAGCCCTTCATTCTTTCCAACGATGAGACGATCCACATTTGCGAGCATCCATTCGCGTTCTGGATGTTGAAGGACGGCATTGCGTTTGCGCACCCTCATTCCCGTCCGTTGAACAAACTCCTTTGCAACGGTATCTTCCATCACGTTCCCCCAGTAGGACGCCTCCGCATTGGAAGATTCCGAATCCACTTCTCCCACCTTTTCCATGTAGACGACTACCGGGCTTTTCCACTTGTTAAATCCGGCAATGGAAGCAGCGTCCGATCCGCCAATACCTTTTTTTCGTGACTCCAGCCACTCCTGATGTTCCATATCTGAGGTGCTTTGCATGACTTGTGCTTTAACGCCCATATTGGACCTCCTCGTGATTTCTGATATAATGTTGTTAAAGATCTTTTCTTAACGACTCACGTTGCTGCGTGAGTTTTTTTATTGGGCAACTTCTTCGGATGCCTTCAATGTCTGCAAAAGCTCCTGACTTTCAGCTGTCAGCGTTTCTTTAAGAAAATACTCGTCATCTATGACGTAGATTTCATCACCGACATAAACTTCATTGCCCAGGCCGTCTACACCGTAGACCTCTGCTTCTGGCAGACCTTCACGTTCTAACTTCTCCACCACTGGATGATTCATTTGATTTCACTCCTTCCCGTCAGCCGCAGAAACGAGGACATATGCGGTATCTCTAAGGAGTCTCCGCAGCTGAGTGATAGATGCAAGCTTACTGTCCCAAGCAGGATGGCTCCTGCCCAGGATTGCAGGCTTGCGCCCGCAGTGGTATAATCGTACTTGTAATTAGATATCATTACCCCCTCTACAGTCGCTCATCCGCCAATGAGTGGCTGTTTTTATGTGCCATAAGCCATAGCGACATAGAGAAAAACGTAAGAGAGCAACCAGCAAACAATGTGTGCTTTTTTATGATTCGCCATAATATTCACTCCCGCGCCGGATAATGAGTTCAGCGCTTACACCTTTCTGATTAAGTTCACTCAACAAATTTTCGTAATGATCGTGACGCTTCTTCCGTTCTTTCATAGCTTCCAGTTCCTGCGTCGATCGGATAAATCCTTCCGCTGCTGCAACAGCACCCTCGTAATCGTTCTGCGTGATTTCCTGCCCCATCTTCTCCAGTAAGTCCCAGGCACATCTGAATTCCTTTGTTGCTACTGTAAGGTCTTCCGGTAAAAACTGCTTGTTAATATTCATGATTTGACGTACCCCCTTGATTGCAATTTTCGCTGGTGATCGTCCCAGACCTCACTCCAGCTAATGTCATAAGACTTGCAGATCTCTGCTAGATACAGGATAGATGCATGGATGTTATCTGCAACTTCCATCGCTGCATTCTTGATATTCTCCCGTTCGTAAGACGCAATGTAATCGGGATTCATCGTGATACTGCATTGTTCCAGCGCTTCCGCTGCCTCTTGCATTTCTTCCTGGAGTTTCATGTGTATCGATGTGCGGTGTGTATCTGCCGCCGGTCCGTCGAGAGGATCAATGTGCCACCCCATGTATTCTGACACTGCATGAAGCGCAAGCATGGGATCGTTGTGCTGCTTGATGTAATGGTTCGTGAGCTCCGGCTGAATTCTTCGCTCTCCGGTCTCAAACTTGCTGATGCTTTCACGGGATAAGAACGTATCCAAGGACAATTGCTCCTGAGACTGCCCTCTCTCCGTCCGTAACTCTTTTAATTTTCTTCCGCTTTTGCTTTTCATCTTTATCTCCTCCTTAGGCTTGTACCAATTTCAGTACCTGAGCTTTCGCATTTAAGTGTTATTCTATAAACAAGCTAAATCACCTGATCATCAACCAGTTGATTCGTGCTTTGTTTCATCATCCATTCATCAATCATGTCTTTCTTGAAGAATATGCGACGGCCGATTTTCAGATAAGGTAATTCTTTACGTCGACACATGATGTAGATGGTCTCGGTGCAAACACCCAAGTATTCAGCAGTCTCCTGAGCTGTCATTGTCACTCGTTCCATTTTGATCACCTCCTTAGATAGCTTGTTCTGGGCCTTTTTCACAACTTTTTGTTGTGTTAGTGCTTAAAAAAATATTCTCAGGCCTAACCTTGAATATTTTTGCTATGGCTACAGCTAATTTCAGGCTAGGATTACGAACACCCTGTTCTATCATCCCATAGTAACTATCAGTTATCTTAATACTGTGTTTTTCCCGAAGTTCTTGTACGACTCGTTTTTGAGACCAGTTCTTTTTCTTTCTATATTGGATTAGCTTATCTCTTTTCAATTCGCCCACCTCCCAACGTTTTGTTGTATCTAGAATAACCCAACAATTTGTTGTTGTCAATAAATAATACAACATTTTATTGTTTTTATTAAAATACCCAACTATGTGTTGTATCATATAGTTAAGAAAAGGGTGATGGCATGGCTACAGTAAGCGAACGACTAAAGTTATTAAGAAAACAAAATAAATATAGTCAAAAACAAATAGGAGAGTTCTTGGGTATTTCAGAAAGTGGCTATGGATATTACGAACAAGGAAGAAACGAACCTTCCATTGATATGATAAATAAATTAGCTGACAAGTATGATGTCACCGCTGACTACCTCCTAGGTCGCTCAGATGATCCTAACCAGAACGAAGATGAAAACTTTGATCCATTGGAAGAACTCAAACAGTTTATGATAGAGAACAACATGCAGGACATGGACCTGGGCTTTTATGACATAGAGAAATGGAAACAACTTTCTCGTGAGGATATTGAGGATGTGAAGAAGCATTTCGAGTATGTATTGCATCGAGCCCAAGAGAGAAACAAGGAAAATAAGTAACACGTCGAAAGACGTGTATTTATTTTATATACAGTTGGTGGAATATGTATGATTTAGATGAAAAAAGAAGGAGTTAAGTTATCTTGATAAAGGATAGGTGATGAGTTATGCAAAACGTTGATCATGTTAAAGAGCAATTAAAACCCTTGGGCAAAATAAACCTCGTAATGATCTCCGATTCCGTAAAACAGTTAGCTATTTTACTTGAGGAGGATGAACAACTTCTGTCTTCATGTATATCACAAAAAAATGAACTTTTGACCCTAACGGATTCACGTTTAATTACAACAAAGCAAACAGTATTTAAGGGCGATGTTTATGATATTTATGAGAATTCAACTATTAAAAATGTAATTACAAATAAAAAAGCCTCCTATTTACTTCTAACGTTTTCATATGAGGATTCAGAAGTTTCTTTCAAGCTCAACAATGATAAAAAGACGAGTCACTTCTTAGAAACGTTTCCGAAGTACATTGAAGGGGAGGCTATTGAGCCTCAAAATTCAAATACTACCATGTCAAGGTCAAAACCTATTGAAACCACTGAAGAGAAAAATGAAAAGTCGAGCGTATTGCACAAAGTGAAAAATTCTTGGAAAAAAGCTTCAGAGGAGGCGGAAAGTAAAGGAGCAGAGAAAAAAGAAATAAAAAAAGAGAAAAAAGAAATAAGACAAAAAGAAATTGAGTATTGGTATGGTACTAATCCCACTTTTAATGAAAAAACAGCAGTTGATTTAAATACCGCCTCTTTTCAATATGCAAAAAGCTCTCTTCTCTACAAGGAAGAAACGGTACTTTATGCTATACCCGCAGAACACAACAAAACTAAGAAACGAAAAGGAATTCTAATTGCTACTAGCAATCGTTTACTATTCATAATGGCTGGTAGTACCGAACAATCTGTAGATCAATTCGAATATGAAAAAATGGAAGGAATTTATATTAGAACTGAAAAATTTACTACAAGTGATGTATATATTGTTTATAATTCTTCCGAAAAAAATTTTGAGAAAATCACTAACGGTAGAGAATTAGATTATTTCATCTCTATTGTAAAAGATAAAATTAACGATACATCAAGGAAAACACCTAAACCTCAGTCCAACAACCACCTCCCTTCTACTCCTATGACTTACACCGAGAACAAGTATACACAGCTAGAAAAATTAGGAGAACTCAAAGAAAAAGGTGTTCTTACAGACAAAGAATTCCAAATGGAAAAAGAAAAAATACTTAATAATTAAAGGGAGGAAAAATAATGGTCGATTTTTTATTCTTTATATTGTCAGTTCTATTTATTGGAGCTATTATTGCGTTGTTTAGAGGCCACTTATTTTTATTCAAATTGATACCCATACCAAATAGAAAAGTAGCAACTTTTTTATTAATAGGAACCTCAATATTTATTAGTATATTACCTCTTGAAGATGAAAGTGTAAATACAGCGACACAAGATGAACAATTAACTGAAGAGAAATCTAGTTCCGATGATACAAACACAAGTAAGAATTCTGACAATAATTCTTCTAATAAAGAACCCTCAGATTCAAAAGACTCTGGCGAAGAAAGCACCTCGAGTAATGAAGAGAAAGAAAACGAAAATAACTCTTCTACTAAAAAATCCATAGATTCGAAAGAAAACGAGGATAAAGAAAATGAGGAAAAGAACAATTCTTCACAGGAAAAGTCCTCAGATTCCAATAAAGCCGCTCAAGATAGTAGTTCAAGTAGTAAAGATAAACAACAAGAAGAAAATAATAGTATAAATGAAAGCGCTAAAGAAACTTCTGAATCTTCTTCACCTTCCAAAGATAAAAGTTCCGAAGTAAGTTCAGATCCCAACAAGCAAAAAGCTACTGTCACGAGAGTAGTAGATGGAGATACTTTAGAAGTCTCTATTGATGGGAAACAAGATTCAGTAAGACTTCTTTTAGTTGATACTCCGGAAACTAAACACCCAACTAAACCTGTTCAAGATTATGGACCAGAAGCTTCAGCATTTGCTAAAAAAATACTTTCTGGAAAAGAAGTTACTTTAGAGTTCGATGGTCCTAAAAGAGGCACCTACGATCGTTTACTTGCTTACGTGTCAGTAGATGGTGAATCTTTTAATAAAATGCTTCTACGCCAAGGTTACGCAAGGTACGCTTACGTGTACGACCCCCCCTACACTCATGCTGAAGAGCTGAAAGCAGCTGAATCACAAGCTAGAAGTGAAAACCTACGCATATGGAGCAAAGAAAACTATGTAACCGATGAAGGTTTTGTAATGGAACAAGAAGAACCAGAACCTGCCCCTGAACCAGAGCCTGAACCAGAGCCTGAACCTGAGCAACCTGAATCAAATAACTCTAATTCAGGAACTGGCAACTTACCTTACGATCCATCTGGGCCAGATAGGGATTGTGGAGACTTTAGCTCCCAAGCTATAGCACAAGCTTTCTTTGAAGCAGCTGGTGGTCCCGCTTCTGACCCTCATAGATTAGACGGTGAAGGTGACGGCCTTGTTTGTGAAAGTTTATAATTTTAAATATTTGTAAAAAGGCGTGCATTTGCACGCTTTTTGTTTTACACTTAACACGAACATACGTTCTAACATGGAGGTACATAATATGAATTACACTACAACTCACTTAGAAGATGCAGTAGATAAACTGCTGAATAATCTCGAAATTATCCATCCCTCCCAATTAGATATCTTCATCATTGCTCCTCGCTTAGGGATAGATCTCATTTTTTCTGATACCGGAACTCACTTCGAAGGGACCACAATGTATTTGAATATTAATCTACCACCTGCTGAGCTATGGTTCGCCTTCGCTCACGAACTATGTCATATACAAAGACACGCTGGCAACCAACTATTTTTACCGATGGATTTTATAGCACTTCAAGAGGCCCAGGCAGAAAATTTCGCCCTTCACTTTTGTATGCCTACTTACTTAATGAAAAAGATACGCCTGCCTAATGATATTCCAGCAGCTAAAAAAGTGGTAGCCAGTATATTCAATGTTCCGGTGAGTGCAGCTGAAAAGAGGCTAATCCAGATCGATAATCGGGTGAAGGGGTTCTCATAGATAGACCGGTACAATTAAAGATAATTTTAATGAATTTTGGTATTCAATTATTACAAATGACTTATAATCTCACATTTTGTACCGTCACACCCTTTTTTATTATCCAAAGTTACTATAAGGAGGAATGAACTATGGGATATATCGAAAAACGCGGGAAAAACTCATTCAGACTCAATGTAGTTACAGGATACAATGACAAAGGCAAAGCAGTTATGGAGCGAATATCTGTAAAAGCTAAGAATGCTACGGAAGCCAAAAGGAAGCTGGTCTCGTTTGAAGCTGAGGTACTGGCTGGAGATTACACAAAACCCGATCATACCAGGCTCAGTGATTTCTACCATCAATGGTTACAGTTGCATGCGAATAGAAACTTGAGCGAGCGAACAAAAAATGAATACGTAGGAATTATACATGATAAAATTTTACCGAGATTCGGTCACATGAAAATTACAGATATCAAACCTATCCACTGCGTTACTTTCATCACTGAGCTCCAAGAGCCACAGACACGTCAAAATGGAAGAGAAGATACCTTATCAGCCTCTACTATTCGGAATAATTTCAAGGCCCTCAACAGCCTCCTGAAGACCGCAAAGGAGTTGGGCGTTATCAAAGATAACCCAGCTGAAAACGTAAAACTTCCTAAAGTACAGCGAAAAAGCAAAACTAACTATAATACAGAAGTGGTAGAGACACTTGTGAAAGCAATAGAATTAGAGTCATACGAAAAACAAGTGATGTTTTGGGTTACATTTGTCTGCGGATGTCGTGAAGGCGAATTGGTAGGACTAGAAGAGAAACATATTCTTGAGGAGGAATGTGCTATTCGATTTGAACAATCCGTCTCCCAGTTGAAAGGTGGAACATTCCAAATCAAAGAAATCAAGAATGGAGTCGAAGGTGTTGTTGCTATCCCTAAGGGACTGATGGATATGATTAAAAAACTTAAACACGAAAAGAAACGGGCTTATCTACAAATAAGAGATACCTGGTGGGATCCGCAAAGAGTTTTCTTGTTTTCAAATGAAACCGGAAAACCCTACCGCCCTGATTCTATTAGCCAGTGGTGGGCTAGATTCAGAAAAAAGAATAATATCGAGGGAGTTCGCTTCCACGATCTCCGTCACTTCTCCGTGACTTATTTGATTCAGCAAAACGTCCAACCTAAAGTTATCAGCAGTCGGGTCCGACATAAAAAAATCGGGACAACGATGGATATTTACGGCCATCATATCCAGGAAGCAGATACCGTTGCAGCTGAACATTTCGATGTCTTTTTTGGGAAAGAAAACACTTATAAATAAAATCCTCTCCCATTTCTCTCCCACTACCCCTTTTTGAGGGGAAATCTTATATACATTAAGTAGTAACGAAAAACGCTGCATCCCTTGTATGGTAAGGAATACAGCGTTTTTTTAGTTAGTGTCCCAGGCAGGATTCGAACCTGCGACCCACAGCTTAGAAGGCTGTTGCTCTATCCAGCTGAGCTACTGGGACAATGGAGCGGGTGAGGAGAATCGAACTCCCATCATCAGCTTGGAAGGCTGAGGTTTTACCACTAAACTACACCCGCGTTTATGAAATTGTTATATGTATTGCGACGACATGAAAAAGTATACTTGTTTCACAGTAAAAAGTCAATGGTAGCAGGAAAAAAATTAATTCCTGCTACTCAAGTCAAATTGCACTTCTAAATCTTCCAGTTTATTCCCGTCCATATGATAATACGTAACCGTCATTTCTTTCGAGCCGTCTTCCCACTCAATAATCGCATACGTCGGTTCACTACGGTCTCTCGGCAGCCGGGAACTTCCCGGATTCATGATCAGTTTGTCTCCCACCTTCTCCGCACCTATCGTATGAGAATGTCCGAAACAGGCAACATCGGCCCCTGCTTCCTCGGCTCTGTAATATATAGGCATCAGAGACTGTTTCACCTGAAGCAGATGCCCGTGAGCGACGAGAAACCGGACTCCTTTGACGTCTACAATCTGTTCATTTTCCATATCCTCTTCGAAGTCACAATTTCCTTTTGCGTAATGAAAACCTTCAAGCTCCGAAGCATCCGTCGCAAGTTCGGAATCTCCACAGTGGATAAAAGCATCCACTTCCTGTGAGTGGCGATCCTTCACTTCCTGCAGTTCTTCGGTGAGTCCGTGACTGTCGCTGATTATTAAAGCTTTCGGCATGAATTAGTCCCCTTTCTCCTTCAGCCACTCTTCAATTTTCAAAAGAGCATGGTGACGGTGACTTATGTTGTTCTTCTCTTCGGCAGTCAGCTGGGCCATCGTTTTCTTGTACCCCTCCGGTATGAAAATAGGATCGTAGCCGAAACCGTGTTCACCTCTCGGTTGAAGAGCAATAGCCCCTTCACACGTACCACGTTTCGTGAAAGATTCTTCTCCGGGTACTGCTACTGCAATGACACAGACAAAACGCGCCGTCCTGTCTTTGACCGTCGTCTCTCCAAGTTCTTTCAGCAGCTTTTCGGAGTTCTTCTTATCATTTTTATCCTCTCCGGCGTACCTCGCAGAGTAGATGCCCGGTCTGCCATCCAGAATATCGACCTGAAGACCCGAATCATCGGCGATGACCGGTACATTCCATCGCTCGGAAATCGTTTCCGCTTTTAAAAGGGCATTCTCTTCGAATGTTTTTCCGGTTTCTTCCACGTCTATCTGTTCTTCGAAGTCCTTCAGCGATTTCACCGAAATTTCATATTCGGAAAACATCTGCTCAAACTCTTTTACTTTCCCCTGGTTGGATGTAGCTATAATCACTTCTTTCACTGTCCGTCCTCCTCCCTTTCTTTGTAGTTTTCGATAGCACTCGCCCACGTGCCGATGGCTTCTTTCTGACGAAGCATCAGTTCCGATACGGCTTCTGAAGCCAACTCAAGCATCGTAGTCAGCTGTTTCATGGAAAACGTAGCTTCCTCGCCCGTCCCCTGAATTTCAACAAACTCTCCATCACCTGTCATAACAACGTTCATATCAACTTCAGCATTGCTGTCTTCCTCATAACAGAGATCTACGATTTCTTCGCCGTCCAGTACGCCTACAGATATCGCCGCCAAATAGTCCTGTACAGGCAATTCCTTGATTTTCCCTTTTTCCAGAAGCGTTCCCAACGCGTGTACAACAGCAATGTATGCACCGGTAATGGACGCGGTTCTCGTGCCGCCATCCGCCTGAATGACATCACAGTCCACCCATATCGTTCTTTCCCCGATCGCTCCCAAATCAATCACCGAACGCAGGGATCTTCCTATCAGTCTTTGGATTTCCATCGTCCGGCCGGATACCTTCCCTTTCGAAGATTCACGTATGTTACGGGTTTGTGTAGCGCGGGGAAGCATCGCGTACTCGGCGGTAATCCATCCCTTACCCTGACCTCTCAGGAACGGGGGTACTCTGTCTTCGATGCTTGCATTACAGATCACTTTCGTATCACCGAATTCAATAAGTACGGAACCTTCCGGATGTTTGATATAGTCCGTTTCTATTTTAATAGCTCGTAAGTCTTTGACTTTCCTTTCATCTGCACGCATAAAAATTCCTCCTCGGGTTACCGTTATTTCCTGCCAATCATAACACAAAAGGGACAGCTTCTCATTCAAACAAAGAGCCACTTTGAAAGTGGCCCACCAATTATTATGTTCAATAAACGGAAACCGGGTCAAGTTCAATCACTTCAAATGTATCAAGCGGTCCTTCAAACCATTCCGTTGCGATCATTTTGAACTTTTCGAAATCCCCTGTCGTGTAAAACCGGTACGATGGTTCCTGTTCACTCTGCACCAAAAGATCATTATAAGAGAGAATGAGGCTGGCTTCACGAGCCGTCTCTTCTCCGGAGCTGATTACTTTTACGGCTCCTCCTATTTCCTGCTGGATCACCCCTTTAATCAAAGGATAATGGGTGCAGCCGAGTATGAGAGTGTCGATACCATTTTTGTTTTTCAAAGGCTGAAGTTCCGTCCGGACGATAGCATGGGCTTCATATCCTGCCAGCACGCCGCGTTCGACCAGGGGCACCAGGGCGGGACAGGCCTGACTGTTCACCCGGATGGAAGCATCGATCGCTTTCAGGGCCTGCGGGTAGGATTCACTGTTGATCGTTCCTTCCGTTCCGATGACTCCGATTCTTTTATTCTCACTCGTCGAAATAGCTGCTCTGGCGCCCGGCTCAATTACACCAAGCACCGGAATGGAGAGCTTTTCCCGAAGTTCCTCCAGCGTAAAAGCAGTAGCCGTATTACAGGCGACTACGAGCATTTTGATTTCATATCTTTTCAGATGTTCCACCATTTCCCATGTGAACGTACGGACTTCCTCTGCCGGTCGCGGGCCGTATGGACAGCGTTTCGTATCACCTATGTAATAGATGGACTCCTTAGGCAACTGTCTCATAAGCTCTTTTACTACCGTCATTCCACCGACTCCCGAGTCGATAACTCCAATTGGTCGATCCATGCTGATCCCTCTTCTTTTCACTTTAATTTGTCAATTTACTCATTTTTTCATATACATGCTTCATAAGGGTGCGAAACTCCTTCAGTTCTTCTTCATCCACTTCATGAAACAAATCTTTGAGATAGGCTCTTCGTTTATCAATCACTTCCCGTATGACTTTCTCACCTTCCGGCAATATGTACACACGTACCACTCTTCGGTCGGTTTCATCTTTTTTTCGTTCTACGACCCCGAGCTTTTCCAGACGATCGATCATATCAGTTGTAGTACTGTGGGCCAGATGCATTTTACTGGATATAGTTCCGATAGTAATCCCCATCTCATCCGAAACCCACTGAAGCGCCACGAACTGAGGAGGAGTTATTTCGTAATTTTCCAGAATTTCTCTACCCTTATCTTTTACGCCTCCCGCTACGTAACGCAAATAAAATTCCATATCTTCTATCATTTGATCGGACACGTGGGTTCCTCCTGACAAAATCAAAAGTCTATGTTATCTATTCTCTAAGGTTCCTGTGAAAATATCAAGACAAAAGGTATCATCCCCCCTGCCCAAATAGTAAAAACACCGGCAGTCTCCACGGGAAATGCGAACGGATTATTTTGCTTTGGAGATCAGCCCGAGTTCCTGAGCTTTATAAAGCGCCTCCGTACGGGAACGCACGTCCAGCTTGTTGAAAATTCCCGTAAGTGTATATTCCACACTCCTCTGAGACATGTGAAGGTTTTGCGCAATAGTTTTATTCGTGAACCCGTTGGATACTTCTTTTAAAATCGACTGTTCCTTCTCATTAAGGAAAAGGGCTTCTTCTTCTTTCGTTCTGTTTATGCGTACCGGCGACACGCTCGCCTCCGTACGGCGCAGCTGTCTGAACAGATGAAGAGGAATCACTACCTCATCCCTCATAGCGCATCTTATAGCCGTCAGCAGTTGTTCCTGCGAAGCCGTTTTACTGACGAACCCTTCCACTTCCGCTTCTACGAGCATATTAAAATGTGTACTCAGGTCGAACCCTGTATAGATGATGGCAGTTACATCGGGCCGTTTCTGTTTTACACGTTTCGATAATTCAATACCGTTCATCCCCGGCATATATAAATCAAGCAGCAGAACGTCGTAATCATTGTTTAAAACGAGATTCTCGACTTCCCCGGGGTTTTCCACTACGTCCACATTCATTTCACTGTTCTGTTCGATCATGGCTTTCGTTCCCATCCCTACTGCAGGATGATCATCGACGATCAAAACGTTCGTCATTCTTTACACTCCTTCTCTTTCAGCGGAAAACCAACTTCCATTCTGAAACCTTCGTATTCAGCTGTATTGATGTGAAGAGATCCTCTGAGTCCATTCACCCGATGTTCTATACCGGATAGTCCTATGTGAGTGAAGGCATTCCATTCGTATTTATTTTCCATCCCCACCCCATCATCTTCATAACGCAACGTAACCTCTTCTTCATTTCCGGCTAAATAAAGATGTACATGCTTCGCTTCACTGTGCTTCACAGCATTCGCCAGCAGCTCCTGTACGATACGATATGTAGTAAGGATCATCTCCTGATCGAGTTCGGAATGAAAATCTTCTGCACAAAAATAAACGGTGAAATTCGAACGCAACTGATATTGCTGAATGAGACTGTCCAGAGACTGTATGAGCCCGATTTCTTTCAAAAAGGTCGGCCGTAGTTCACTGCACGTCTCCCTGGTCAGATGTATACTGTCGAGCAATTGTTCTTTATATACGGAAAGCTCGGTGCGCAAAGTAAGCGGCAGTTCCTCCCTGTTTGTATGTAGTTCATCCATACGACGATACAGGTATAGCAATTCCTGCAACACGGTATCATGAATATCGATGGACAGCTGTTCCCGCTGATCCTCGGCTATTTGAAAAAGGAGCCTCGACAGCCAGGCCGGGTACTGGTCGGTATTCTTACTCTTCACTTTCTGCAGCTGCTTCATCAATTCTTCGATGTGACTCATGTTTTCAATGGCTATATTCGCGTTCATGGAAATGATTTGAAGATATTTCCTTTCTTCCCGGTTAAGAGAAGTGAAATCCTGTTTCCCCGTACTATAGATGACGGTTACTTTGTTAAGGGACTCAGCTATTACGAAACCGAATCCTCTCCTCGTCTCCACTATTTCTCCTACTGTAAGTTTTCTATTATGCATGCTGTTTTTCAGATGCCGGAGCAGGTTTTCAGGAATCGGCTCATTCACACAGAACATGCCGTCTTTCGTGTGATAGGAGTATGCGTTGGTATAAGTTAATTTCAGCGTTTTCGTAATCTCATGGCACACTTCATTCATCAAGTCACCTACGCTGTATTGATCTTTGAAATTCTTCATCAGCTTATGCAGACTTTCCTGAAAATTACCTCTGTCGGAAAACAGTCCGCTCTGCATCCGGAAGTCCATAACCTCTGCAAACGTCATAATAAGTGTAAGCACCACTACTCCTGCGAACAAAAGCTGCAGAAAGGGTTCAAGGGAAAACGTCCAGTCTACAATCAGATTTGCCATAATAGCTATAAGAAAACTCGGCAGCAGAGAAAGAAAAGCGTGATGCCTCAACCTGCGGATAATAAAGTTAATATCGATCAACTTCTGTTTCGATAATAAGTAAAGAAACGTTATCGGGAGCGCTATAAGGAAAAACACAGCTATTTCGATTCCGATTATCGGTACACCTGTAAATAATTTAGGAACGAGATAAAAAATCAGGTAGGGTGCGAACGAAAGAGACACCCCGAAACTTATGTACTTGAAGAAAGACCGGTAGGATGAAGTCCGAAGTCGGAAAGCTCCTCTGCAGACTACGATAAAGATGAATATATAAAAAGTCAGAAGTACGAAATACTGGATCTGGTCTATCCAGAAAGGAGACTCTCTGCTCAAAAACCGGTAAACATCCATCATAAGCGATCCGGAAAGCACCACGTAACCTGTCTGGTAAATCCTTTTAGTGAAAAAATAAACTTTTATCTCTGCAAAGTACCTGTACAGAAAATGTATGAATATAACCGGGGCACTGATAAATGCCGAGGAGTTCACCAACGTACTGAAAGCGAGTCCCTGTACTGCTCCGCCTGCGCTGACGTAACCAAGCGCCAGTGTCAGAAGAAAAGCTATCAACAGCCGTATGGAAAAAGTATCGGCGATACGGCGATGAATGAATGCACTGATCATTACTGTAGTCACGAAATACAGTGATGGAATGATTACAAAGAAAAAGACATAGTAATAAGACGAAGGCACAGCCGAATAAAGAATGAGCTTCGCCCCTGTCCTTTCTTCAGGTAGAGTATACAATTCCCCGGAAATAGAGGAAACCATCAACGTGACACCAAGCAAAAGCACAAGACCCAATATATAATACATCCACCGTTTACACACACCGACCCCTCCCTTCCAGTATCTTAATAAAATAGAAAGGCTGTGTCCACTTCGGACACAGCCTCCAGTAAAAAATTATTTATCGCTTCCGAAAAAGCTTTTGAACGATTCGACTGCCGTGTCACGATAAAGGGCAGCCAGTGACGTAGTCAAAGGAATTCCCTTAGGACAAACCTCTACGCAGTTCTGCGCGTTCCCGCAGCCCATGATACCTTCTTCATCCATAATGGACTGGAGACGCTCACTCTTGTGCATCTCCCCGGTAGGATGGGAATTGAACAGGCGAACCTGAGATAGAGCAGCAGGACCGATGAAATCGGACTTACTGTTCACGTTCGGGCAGGCTTCCAGGCATACACCGCAACTCATACACTTGGAAAGTTCATACGCCCACTGACGTTTTGTTTCGGCAATCCGCGGTCCCGGGCCAAGATCGTATGTTCCGTCAATAGGTACCCATGCTTTGACTTTCTTCAGAGAGTCGAACATGCGGCTACGATCGACGGCAAGGTCACGGGTGACCGGGAATGTATTCATAGGTTCGAGATGGATAGGCTGTTCCAGCTGATCTACGAGTGCCGTACAGGACTGTCTCGGCTCTCCGTTGATAATCATGGAACAGGCACCACATACTTCTTCCAGACAACCCATTTCCCAGAATATCGGAGTAGTAGCTTCTCCGTCTGCATTAACAGGGTTTCTTCTGATTTCCATCAACCCTGAGATGACGTTCATATTTTGACGGTATGGGACGACAAATGTTTCTTTGTACGGTTCACTTTCAGGTTCATCCTGTCTTGTGACGACAAATGTAATATTCTTCTCTTCACTCACGATGAAGGACCTCCTTATTAACTCTTGGAATAATCGCGCTTACGCGGTTCGATTAATGACGTGTCCACCTCTTCATAGCTGATGATCGGCTCGTTGTTTTCCTTATCATATGTTGCGATTGTAGTCTTGAGGAAATCTTCGTCGTTACGGTCCGGAAATTCAGGTTTGAAGTGCGCACCGCGGCTTTCGTTTCGGTTATAAGCTCCAAGGGTGATCACTCTTGCCAGTTGCAGCATATTATCAAGCTGACGGGTGAACATGGCTCCCTGGTTACTCCAACGGGACGTATCGTTGATATTGATACGTTTATAACGTTCCATCAGTTCTTTGATCTTTTCGTCCGTTTTCAGAAGGTTTTCGTTGTCCCGGACCACAGTCACGTAGTCTGTCATCCATTCCCCGAGTTCTTTATGAATCTGGTAGGCGTTCTCATCTCCATCCATTTTCATAATTTCCTCGAAACGATCCTGCTCTGTCTGAAGGTGTTTATCGAACACTTCTCTATCCATATCTTCCACATGTTCATCAAGACCTTCGGAATATCTTACTGCACTCGGACCGGCTACCATTCCTCCATAAATGGAAGATAGCAGAGAGTTGGCGCCAAGACGGTTTCCGCCGTGCTGCGTAAAATCACATTCTCCGGCTGCGAAAATACCGGGGATGTTCGTCATCTGGTTGATGTCTACCCACATTCCGCCCATGGAATAGTGTACAGCAGGGAATATTTTCATCGGTACTTTACGAGGATCCTCACCGACGAATTTTTCGTAAATCTCGATAATCCCGCCAAGTTTAACATCAAGCTCTTTGGCATCTTTATGAGAAAGATCCAGATAAACCATGTTTTCTCCGTTTATACCGAGTTTCTGATTTACACAGACGTCGAATATTTCACGGGTCGCGATATCACGTGGTACGAGGTTCCCGTAAGCAGGATACTTCTCTTCGAGGAAGTACCATGGTTCCCCGTCTTTGTATGTCCATACGCGGCCGCCTTCCCCGCGTGCCGACTCACTCATAAGACGAAGTTTGTCATCGCCCGGAATAGCAGTAGGGTGGATCTGGATGAACTCACCATTTGCGTATTTAACTCCCTGCTGGTATAAAGCACCGGCAGCAGATCCGGTATTGATGATAGAGTTCGTGGATTTTCCGAAAATAATCCCCGGTCCCCCGGTTGCCAGGATCATTGCATCAGCAGGAAAGTCTCTGATTTCATGGCTGTGGATGTCCTGAGCGACTGCTCCACGGCTTATTCCTTTGTCGTCAATGATAGCCGAGAGGAATTCCCAACCTTCGTATTTTGTAACAAGACCGTTCACTTCATGTCTGCGAACCTGCTCATCAAGTGCATAAAGCAATTGCTGACCGGTCGTAGCTCCTGCATACGCTGTACGGTGATGCTGTGTACCTCCGAAACGGCGGAAATCCAACAGCCCTTCAGGTGTACGGTTGAACATTACCCCCATACGATCAAGCAGGTGAATGATTCCGGGCGCGGCATCACACATCGCTTTAACAGGCGGCTGGTTAGCAAGAAAGTCTCCGCCGTACACCGTGTCATCGAAGTGTTTCCATGGAGAATCCCCTTCCCCTTTCGTATCCACTGCTCCGTTGATGCCACCCTGGGCACAGACGGAGTGGGAACGTTTCACGGGTACAAGTGACAACAAATCTACGTGTACTCCTTCTTCTGCTGCTTTGATTGTCGCCATCAGACCGGCCAGGCCTCCCCCGATGATGACTATGTTTTTATTCGACATTATTTATGTTCACTCCCTTAATCACTGCTTTTATCTATTGTCTAGACGCCGTAAGCGAACTGAATCAGCGTACGTACGCCTACATAACCCAGTGCTAAGAATACAACTACGGTAGCGTAAGTCATAATACGCTGGGATTTCGGTGTAACCGTAATGCCCCAACTTACAAAGAAAGACCATAGACCGTTAGCAAAGTGGAACGTTACTGACAATACACCGACTATGTAGAACCAGAAAAAGAATGGCTGTGTCAGTATATCTTCCATCAACTGATAGTTCAGCTCTTCCCATCCAAAACCTACAGCTACTCTCGTCTCCCAGATGTGCCACGCTACGAATATGAGCGTCAGAACGCCTGTAACCCGCTGCAGCATAAACATCCAGTTACGGAAATATCCGTGCTTGTTCACGTTGAAATTGGACTGGAATGCAATATAAACTCCGTAAATTCCGTGAAAAAGTAATGGTAAAAAGATGACGAAAATTTCCAGTACATACCGATACGGCAATCCTTCTATGAAATGAGCCGCCGTATTGAATGCCTCTGGCCCCCGTGTTGCAAAAAAGTTTGTAGTTAAGTGCTGGAACAGAAATATCCCAAGAGGCACTACCCCCAGTAATGAATGTAATCTTCTGTTCACATAGCCTCGTGATCCTGCTGCCATATTTACCCCCCTCAATATGATGAATAATTAAATTATGTACACAACCCCGGATAATAAAGCGCTTTAAAATACAAAAAAACGTAAGGAAAGGATCTCCCTCCTATCATCCGGAACCGTACAATTTGTATCATACTTATTGTACTGCGATAGGTCAGCACCGTCAAGAAGGCAGTATTCCGATCAAGGGAAATCTTTCCACCGGGCTGTTGCACAAACCTGATTTTCAAGTGATAATAATAGACAGAAAAAAAGGAGGCTGTACATTATGGCACGTATTACCACCGGCAATATTTCCTCACTCGTTACTACCGGAGCAGGACTCGACATACTTCGCTACTTTGCCCTGCCTGACATGCTTGGTGAAGACACAGAACAAATTTTATATATAATGGGACGAAATATAGCGCGGAACTCCGCTTATGAAAATAACGAGGAAGTCACCAGTTTCTTCCGGGATTTTGGATGGGGAGAGCTTGAAAAAGAGAAATCCGGAAAAAATGAAATTCACTTCTCCCTGCACGGAGACGTGGTAAAACAAAGACTCGACCAGGAAGAATTTCAAATTAACGCCAAACTGGAGGCGGGATTCCTTGCCGAGTGTCTGAGTAAGTTGGAAAACGAAACATTTGAATGCAGGGATGAAATAAATGAAAAAAAACATTCCATATCCCTGATCGCTTATAAACTGTAAAGTGTCTAATTAAAATTCCAGAAGAACCGGCATCAGTTTTCTGCCGGTTCTTCTTTTTTTTCATTCAATTTAATCTGGACGGTACGCGCCACCGGCTCGGGGATGCCGAGTTTCACTATTTCATTTATATCAGCTTCCCGTATAGCGGGAATCGACTTGAAATGTTTCAGCAGTAACTTCCTTCTCTTCTCTCCTACGCCGGGGACATCGTCCAGTTCGGACTGAAGTGCTCCTTTTCCACGCAGCTGGCGGTGAAAGGAAATGGCGAATCTGTGCACTTCATCCTGTATACGCTGCACGAGATAGAACGCCTGGGAATGCCTGTCCAGGTCTACCGGGCCGGGTGGATCGCCATAAAGAAGTTCGCTCGTTTTATGCTTGTCGTTTTTCGCAAGACCGGCCATCGGTATATCCAGCCCAAGCTCATTTTCAAGAATGTCCTGAGCTGCCGACATCTGTCCTCTGCCTCCGTCGATCAGTATAAGATCAGGGAGCGGTTTTTCTTCCCTTACCACTCGTTTATACCGGCGCCTGATCACTTCACGCATCGTTTCGTAGTCATCGGGCCCTTTTACATCTTTCACTTTAAACTTTCGGTAATCTTTTTTACTTGGTTTTCCGTCTATAAATGTAACCATTGCCGATACAGGATCCGTCCCCTGTATGTTGGAGTTGTCAAAAGCTTCGATCCGTAGAGGGGCTTCTATATTCAGCACTTCACCGAGAGTATCCACAGCTTTCACCGTTCGTTCTTCATCTCTTTCAATGAGAGCGAATTTTTCTTCCAGCGCAATTTCGGCATTCTTTTCCGCCAGCTCAACGAGTTCTTTTTTGCGGCCCCTCATCGGAACGTTTACGTCCGTGTCAATAGCGCCTTCGAGCACGTTTGTGTCCGTGCCGAGGGGAACGAGCACCTGTTTTGGATAAAGATGATTCTGGTGCAGATAAAAACTCGCAATCGAAGAGAGAAAAGTCTCTTCGGGATCGTCGAAAAAAGGAAAGATGGAAACATCTCTTTCTATCAGTTTTCCCTGACGCACGAAGAACACCTGCACGCACATCCAGCCTTTGTCATAGGCATAACCGAACACATCGCGGTTCACCTGGTCGTTCATCGTCATTTTCTGCTGTTCCATCACCGACTCTATGTGGCTCACCTGATCCCGCAGCTCTTTGGCACGTTCGAAATCCATTTTTTCCGAAGCCTCATACATTTTGTTTTGCAGATCTTTCTTGATTTCTCCGTGACCTCCGCTTAGGAAAGAGGAAATCTGCTGCACGATTTCCCGGTTCTGTTCCCGGGACACGGGGAATTCGCACGGTCCGAGACACTGGTGCATATGATAATACAGACAGACACGTTCCGGCATTTTATTACATTTTCTGAGCGGATAAAGTCGATCCAGCAACTTTTTCGTTTCTCTTGCCGATACCACGTTCGGGTAAGGACCGAAATACTTCCCCTTATCTTTTTTCAGTTTTCTCGTAACGAGCAGCCTCGGGTGTTCTTCAGCTGTGATTTTTAAATAAGGGTACGTTTTATCGTCCTTGAGCAGCACGTTGTATTTAGGATCGTGTTTTTTTATGAGATTCATTTCGAGAATAAGTGCTTCTATTTCTGACGTAGTCACGATGTATTCAAAATCTGTTATCTCACTGACCAGTCGCTGGGTTTTCCCGTCATGAGCTCCCGTGAAATAGGAGCGCACACGGTTTTTCAGCACTTTTGATTTTCCGACGTAAATAATCGTCCCGTGCCGGTCCTTCATTAAATAACATCCGGGCTGATCAGGGAGAACAGCTAATTTCTCACTAATCACATGATTCATCCCATTCACTCCAATTCTGCTTTGACTGCGGCTTTCACGGTTCGCGATTACCGGTCAAAAAAAGCCATGCTGCAATTCACAGCACGGCTTATATAATTTACGCGTGTTTTCTGATAACTTCTGTAAGCTGTTCTTTCGGTTGGAAACCGACTATCTGGTCGACCACTTCACCATTTTTGAATAGAAGAAGAGTCGGAATGCTCATTACTCCGAATTTACTTGCCGTTTCCTGGTTCTCGTCAACGTCAAGCTTAACGATTTTAACTTCATTGCTCATCTCTTCATCAATTTCCTCAAGAACCGGTGCAATCATTTTACAAGGGCCACACCACGGTGCCCAGAAGTCTGCGAGTACCAGACCGTCATTTGTTTCCTGTTCAAAGTTCTGATCACTTGCTTTTACAATTGCCATAAATAAATCCTCCTATCAACTTATGTTTGTACTGAGTATATCATTACGTACGGAACGTGACTAATATTTTGTTTTTCGGTCATGTCACTACTCTTCACAGCGGGGCTAAATGCTGAGGTTTCGCTGCCGGCAAACGACTTATCCGCAAACAAATAAACCGGGGACAGGAGCCCCCGGATAAGATGTTACGCATTCACTTTCATATTTCTGATTTCTTCCGTAAGCTTAGGAACGATTTCGAAAATGTCACCTACAAGACCGTAATCGGCAATACTGAAAATGTTCGACTCGGGATCTTTGTTGATAGCTACAATCACCTTGGAGTTTGACATACCGGCAAGGTGCTGAATAGCGCCCGAGATACCGCAGGCGATATACAGGTCAGGCGTCACAACTTTACCGGTCTGGCCGATTTGAAGTGAATAGTCGCAATAACCTGCGTCACAGGCTGCACGGGAAGCCCCTACAGCCCCGCCGAGTTCATCGGCAAGCTCCTGAAGCGGTTCAAACCCTTCCGGACCTTTTACAGCGCGGCCTCCGGCTACGATTACTTTCGCCTCGGATAGATCCACCCCTTCGGAAGTTTTACGGATCACTTCTTTGATAATGGTGCGGATATTTTGTACGTCCACGTCCAACGAAGAAACATCTCCGCTTCTGCTGTCATCTTTTTCAAGAGCAGCGATGTTGTTTGGGCGTATCGTCACAAATGTAATACCTTCTGTAACCACTTTCTTTTCGAACGCTTTACCGGAATAGATCGGGCGTGTGAAGACAAAGCCGTCATCACCTTCTTCTACCTCGGTCACATCGGAAATCAGACCGGTTTCAAGCTGGCTGGCCAGTTTAGGAGTTACGTCTTTACCGATGGACGTATGCCCCATAACGATCCCGTCCGGACTCTCCTGGTCGATAACCGCTTTGTACGCCTGAGTGAAGCCTTCAGGTGTATACGTTTTCAATTCAGCGTTTGCAACGGTAACTGCACGATCCGCTCCATATTTGATAAGTTCTTCCGCCATCGAATTGAGATCGCCTTCTCCACAGATTGTGGCTACGACTTCTCCACCTTCGCTGAGAGTTTTGCCAAGTGCTATAGCTTCAAAAGAGACATTTCTCAGTTCGCCTTCTTTCGCTTCTGCGATTACTAATATATTTTTACTCATTTCTTAACCTTCTCCTTTCCTGTGTCCGATTACAGTACCTTGGATTCGTTCTTCAAAAGACTTACAAGTTCTTTTACCTGCTCATCCGGTTCGCCTTCGATGATTTTTCCAGCCTGCTTTTCAGGAGGAAGGAAGATTTCGAGTGTTTTCGTTTTTGCTTCCACATCGTCCTCTTCGAGATCAAGATCGTCAATTTCAATTTCTTCGAGAGGTTTCTTCTTCGCTTTCATAATCCCGGGAAGGGAAGGATATCTCGGCTCGTTCAAGCCCTGTTGACATGTAACGAGAAGCGGGAGTGTTGTTTCCACTTTTTCCACGTCACCTTCAACGTCCCTTTCGATATTGACTGTTTCTCCGTCGATGGATATGTCTGTAATCGTAGTGACGAATGGTATATCCAGCCGTTCAGCCAGTCTCGGACCGACCTGACCGCTCGCTTCGTCGATTGCTACGTTACCGGCCAAAATGATATCCGGTTCGTTTTCCTTGAAATAAGCCTCAAGAATTCTAACCGTCGTATACTGATCCCCCTCTTCGAGATCATCTTCGGTATTAATGAGAACACTCTTGTCAGCGCCCATCGCGAGAGCAGTACGAAGCTGTTTCTCTGCCTCTTCATCACCGACTGTAACTACGGTCACTTCCCCGCCGTGTGCATCTTTCAGGTTGATAGCTTCTTCCACAGCGTACTCGTCATAAGGGTTGATGATATATTCGGCACCCTCGTCTTCGATTTTTCCATTGCTGATAGAAATTTTTTCTTCTGTATCAAAAGTTCTTTTAAGCAAAACATAAATATTCATTACATTTCCCTCCAGTTTCTATTTATCACGGAACTCGGGTTTTCTTTTCTCGATAAAAGCCTGCACACCCTCTGCAGCGTCATCTGTGCGGAAAACCTCTTCAAAGCGTTCAGCTTCGTCTTTCAATCCTGCATTCAGTGTGGATTCATAGACGTTCGGCACAAGTCTGAGTACGTGCTCCACAGACGGTTTGCTTTTAGCCGCTATGGATGCCGCCACTTTCCTGACGTGATCAAGAAGTTCCTCCTCCTCGACCGCTCCGTTGGCAAGCCCTATTTTGACAGCTTCCTCACCGCTTACCGGCTCAGCCGTCAAAATCATCTCATAAGCTTTGGCATCTCCTACGTAACGAGGAAGACGCTGAGTCCCTCCGAAGCCCGGTATGATTCCGAGTCCCAGTTCGGGAAGGCCGAGTTTCGCTTTCTTCGTAACGAATCTCATGTGACAGGAAAGGGCAAGTTCCAGTCCTCCGCCCAATGCAGCTCCATGAATGGCCGCTATGAAAGGGGCGTGAAACTGTTCAATTCTGTCGAAAACAGCCTGACCTTTGAAAGACATATTTTCTTTGCCGCCCTGAAACTCAGTAAATTCCTTTATGTCAGCACCGGCTGAAAAGAATTTTCCTTCGCCTTTTAAAATGACAGCTTTAAGAGACTTCTCTGCATCCAGTTCATTCAGAATTTCGTTGAGATCTGCCAGAATTGTACTGGACAAAGCGTTGGCAGGCGGACTTTCTATAGTGATCTCAGCCACCTGACCTTTGATTTCATAAGTTAACGTATCCATCCTATCCACTCCCCCTGCTATGAACGTCTAAGCAGCCCTTCCACAATCATCTCGTGTACTTCTTTCGCCTGCTTAGTGATATCATAGCGTTCTTCTTTCATAACCCAGTTTGTCACTACCTCATCGATAGTACCGAAAATCAATTGCCGCACCAGTTTTCTATTAATATTATCGCGAAAAACTTCTTCCCTGATACCTTCCTCGACTATTTCATCAATCACGTCTAAGTATTTTTTCAGTACGGAGTTGATTTTCAATCTGAGCATCTTATTGGATTGGCGCAATTCAAGTTGCGTCACCACAGCCAGATGGTGATCCTCAGATAATTGTTCAAAATGAGTCTCCACCAGTACACGCAGTTTCTCGGATGGCGTCTGTCTTGAAGTAGTTGCGCTTTCAATTCTTTCTATAAAGACTCCCATTTTCTCCTGGAAGAGCGAAACGAGGATATCTTCTTTATTCTTGAAATAGAGATAAATCGTTCCGTCCGCAACTCCTGCCCGTTTAGCTATTTTAGAAACTTGAGATGAATGATATCCATTCTCGGCAATAACTTCGACCGCTGCATCAATGATTTGTCTGTATTTTGGCTTCGTCTGTTTCATCTCTGCTCTCCTGCCTTCGAAATAATGAATGAACCATCATTCATCTCTCATTCTACCCACTAAAATTTATTCTGTCAACTGAGCTTCTTCTGCTTTTCTTTTTCTTCTTCCACCAGGCTTCTCCTCAGTATTTTACCGACGGCCGTTTTCGGAAGTTCTTCTCTGAACTCATAAAGTTTAGGAACTTTGTATACTGCGAGATGCTGTTTACAGAATTCATTCAGTTCTTCTTCCGTAAGACTGCTGCCTTCTTTTCGGACGACGTAAGCTTTGACCGTTTCCCCTCTGTAAGGATCCGGCACTCCGGCTACAACGGCTTCCTGAACCTGACTGTGTTCATAAAGGATTTCTTCCACTTCACGCGGGTAAATATTATATCCGCCGGCGATGATCATATCTTTTTTCCTGTCGACAATGTAGAAATAGCCCTCTTCATCCATATAGCCGATATCCCCGGTCCTGAACCATCCGTCCGGACTCAGCACTTCCCGCGTCTCTTCTTCTTTGTTCCAGTAACCTTTCATCACTTGAGGACCTTTAACGGCTATTTCACCTATGCTTCCGACTTCAGCTTCTCCTTCTCCGGCCAGATCCATAATCTTGGAGTCGGTGTTCGGCCATGGCACGCCTATACTTCCGGGTACTCTTCTTCCCCACAGGAAATTGGAGTGGGTAACCGGAGACGTTTCAGTCAGACCATACCCTTCGACGAGCCGTCCTCCCGTCACGTTTTCGAAACGCTCCATCACTTCTACAGGGAGGGGCGCAGACCCACTGATACAGGCATCGATGGATGACAGATCGTATTTATTTATATTCGGATGATTTAAAAGACCGATATATATAGTCGGTGCTCCCGGAAAAAGCGTAGGTCTTTCTTTATCTATCGTTTTAAGCACTTCTTCCACTTCGAATTTAGGAATAAGAAGAATTTTGAATCCCATCATAATGGATAGGTTCATCACCGAGGTCATGCCGTATACATGAAAGAACGGCAGCATCCCGAGGGTGACTTCTTCCCCTTTTTTGCTCTTATACATCCAGTCCACGGACATCTGGGTATTGGCTACAAGGTTGTAATGGGTAAGCATTACTCCTTTCGGATAACCCGTGGTCCCTCCCGTGTACTGCAGCAGTGCCAGATCTTCTTTCGGATCTATATCGATCTCCGTAACGGCCGGTACTTCCGATTTGAATATGTTTTTCCATAAATGTGTTTCACCGTTATGTTCCGGACTGACAATCATTTTGTATTCTTTCTTCTGGACAAAAGGATAGAGCGTGTTTTTAGGAAAAGGTAAATAGTCCCGAACCCCCGTCACTACTATATGTTCAAGATCTGTCTGTTTTTTGACGGAAGCAGCTTTCGGATAGAGGATGTCCAGACATATAATCATTTTTGCGCCGGAATCCTTCAACTGATACTGAAGTTCTCTTTCCGTATAGAGCGGGTTCGTCTGTACGACGATTCCTCCGGCCATTAATACGGCGTAATAACTGATGACAGACTGAGGAGTGTTCGGCAGCATAATGGAAACGCGGTCTCCTTTCACAACTCCAAGCTGCTGCAGATAACCCGCAAGATGACAAGCTTCCTCATAAACCTTTTCGTACGTCATTTCTTTCCCCATAAAATAAAGCGCTTTCTTTTTTGCGTACGATTGGGCACTCTGCTTCAAAAACTCATGCAATGGCTTTTCTTCATACTCTTTCTCAACCTCGATTTCGTTCGGGTAATGCTTATGCCATATCTTTTCGGACTGGGTCATTCCTTCCCCTCCTTAAAATGAGTTACTACCATTATAACGGCTGGAAGGGAAAAAATGAATGATTTTTCAAATATTTCAATAATATGTACCTAGTAATAAATTCCCGTTTTTCCCGCCCCGCCATGTTCGAGACGGGCGAAGACGGAAATAACCGGGAACTCAGATTAAGTAAATGACACCCGCAGCAATAAACAATACCGCTACTACGATCATTACAATGGATAATGTACGCAATGACTGTCTCCCCTTATATAATTGTAGCGCCGATTACGTAAGATAAACCGACTGAGATAATGAGGGAAAGAAGCCCGACGGCCCGGTTCCCCTCTTCAATCTCTTTATCTATGCGAAAAGATGGAGTTAAAAACTCAAAGATGAAATAACCGATGAGGAGAAGCAGAAATCCGAAAACTCCCCAGCCGATGGAGAGAAACAGAGCATCATTATGTTCAATGGAAAAACGGAAAATGTTGGATATACCGAATATTTTTCCACCGGTGGCCATAGCTACTGCCAGATTCCCTTCTTTAATTTCTTTCCAGTTATCATACTTAGTAACCAGCTCGAATAAAGTAAGGAAAACGACTATACATAGCACGACCACACTGAATCTCGCTGCAGTGTCCACGATCGAAATTTCCCAGAACCCTTCCATGTTTCACCTCTCCCCCTGCATAATCATTTAAGTTCAAGTACAGTAACGCCGCTTCCTCCTTCTTTCATACCACCGGAACGCGCCGTACTGATTCTGGAGTGTCGTTTTGCCAGCGACTGGACTCCCTGTCTGAGGGCGCCTGTCCCTTTTCCATGGATAATGGAAACTTGAGGGTAACCAGCGAGAAGGGCATCATCAAGATATTTTTCAAGACGGTTCAAAGCATCTTCATACCGTTCCCCTCTAAGATCAAGCTCAGGTTTCACGTGGGAAGTTTTCCCTCTTACCGGTGCAATCTGTTTCTCCCGTTCCGGCTTTTTCGTTTTGACGAATTCGAGGTCCTTCCTTTTCGCTTTTACTTTCATGGATCCTACCTGTACCTGATACTCGTCGTTTCTTCCTTTCTCGACAATTACACCCTGCTGATTCAGCGTAAGAAGTTTCACTTCATCGCCTGCCTGAAGTTCCTTTGTTTCATTCGACTGCTTGTTCTTCGGCTGTTTCTCTTTCTTCGTAAGCTCCGGCTCAGCTTCATCGAACATCTTCCTGGCTTCAATCCACTCATGTTCTTTCAGTTCGGAGGAGTTCTTCATCTGCTTCAGTTCGTCTACGATGCCCTGTGCTTCCTCCCGTGCTTTATCAACAGACTGTTTCGCTTTTTCTTCGGCTTTCTTATACAGTTTTTCCTTCTGATCCTCGAACCGTTTCCATTCGCTGTTAAGCTCCGAGTAAATTTCTTCCGCTTCCCGCCTTATCTCTTCAGCCCGCTCATAGTCCGCTTCCGCCTCTCTCCTTGCTTCATCGAGAGAAGCTATCATGGATTCGACACTTTCCGAGTCGACTCCCACTCTTTCTTTGGCGGCACTGATTACATCTTCCCGTAAGCCGAGACGTCTCGATATTTCGAAGGCATTACTTCTCCCCGGAACTCCGATTAATAGCCGGTAGGTCGGCTCAAGCGTTTCGATGTTGAATTCTACGGAAGCGTTGACGACGTTTTCCCTGTTGTAGCCGTATGCCTTCAGCTCAGGATAGTGGGTCGTAGCTATGACCCTTGCGTCTTTATCAACCACTTCATCCAGGATAGCCATAGCAAGAGCTGCACCTTCCTGCGGGTCCGTACCGGCTCCAAGCTCATCAAAAAGCACGAGGGTGGAGTCATCCACTTTATCCAGAATATCCACGATATTAGTCATGTGGGAAGAGAAAGTGGAGAGACTCTGCTCAATGGACTGCTCATCTCCGATGTCCGCATAAACGTTGTCGAATACTGCAAGTTCACAGCCGTCCATCGCAGGGATCTGCAGTCCGGCCTGTGCCATTAATGTACATAGACCCACCAGTTTCAGTGTTACCGTTTTACCTCCGGTGTTCGGGCCGGTAATGATGATGGAAGTGAAGTCTGTACCAAGTTCGATGTCGTTCGGCACTACCTCTTCCTCTGAGATAAGCGGATGTCTTGCCTGCTTCATCAATATTCTGCCTTCATTGTTCATCGCGGGCATAGCTGCTCCCATACTTCTGCCCAGTTTTGCTCTCGCAAAAATGAAATCAAGTCCAGCAAGTACCCGGACATTCTCGGCAAGGATAGGACGATCTTCTTCAATGGCCTCGGACAGCTCTCCGAGAATCCTGTCCACTTCCCTTTTCTCCTGCACCCTAGCCTCCTGCAGGTCGTTGTTGATATCGACTACAGGCTGGGGTTCTATAAAGAGTGTCGCTCCCGATGACGACTGATCATGAACAATCCCTTTGATACTTCCCCGATACTCCTGCTTTACAGGCAATACGTACCGTTCATTTCTTATCGTTACGATAGCGTCCGACAGTTTTTCGGACTGCTGCTTCGTGTAAGATTCCATTTTATCCCGGAGCCTGCTTTCTAACGTATTGATTCTGCTGCGGATCGAACGGAGGGTATCAGATGCCCCGTCCATGACCACCCCGTTATCGTCGATACTGTTCCTGATCGTTCTCTCAAGGATCGGTAATGGATGAATGATGTCGACAAGTTCTCTCAGAATAGGCATGTCAGGCTCTTCCATTTCTTCTACAAAGCGTTTCAATTCTTTACCGCCATAGATAGTGGTCGCCACGTCCACACACTCGGTCGCCGAGAGTACACCTCCGATCGAGGTGCGTTTAAGATGCGGTTTAATGTTTCTGATGCCTCCGAACGGAATATGCCCTTTCAGCCGGAGTACCTGCTGGGCTTCATCTGTTTCGTTTTGGAGTTTCACCACTTCCGGCAATTCTGTGGAAGGTTTCAGACGCTGAGCCGCATCCTTTCCAAGAGAAGTCTCCGCATAACCGGTCAGTTTTTCGATTATTTTTCCAAACTCAAGCACGCCCAAAATTCGTTCGTTCATGCAGTAGTGCCCCTTTATTTTGAAGTATCGTTAAGCCATTTCTTAAATTCTTTCAAAGATTTTGTATTTAATACGTTTTCCTTCTTCATGTACCCCCGGCGTGCAGTACCGACGCCCGTCTTCATATCCTCAAGCATAGGGAAATTGTGAGCATCCGTATTGATGGCTATCATTACTCCGTTTTCCTGAGCCTTCTCTATGTTATCAGCCATTAAATCAAGACGGTTCGGATTGGCGTTCAATTCAAGAACGGTACCTGTTTCTCCAGCTTTTTTAATGAGTTTTTCGATATTAACCGCGTACCCTTGCCTTTTTCCGATCAGACGGCCGGTCGGATGAGCAATAATATCGACGTGCGGGTTATCAAGTGCTGCATTCATACGTTTCATTATTTCTTCTTCTGACTGGGAAAAGCTGGAATGAACGGACGCTATCACTACATCCATTTCCTTCAGAAAGTCGTCATCGAAATCCAGAGTTCCATCCGGCAGGATATCCATTTCCACTCCGCAGAAAATGTGAAAATCAGTCATCTTATCATTCACTCTTTCGATTTCCTCTCTCTGCTTCCGGAGTCTTGATTCGTTAAGTCCGTTCGCAACCCTGAGATATTTTGAGTGATCGGTTATCACTATATATTCATATCCTTTTTCTTTGCATCGTTCGGCCATCTCTTCGACAGAGTGGGCTCCGTCACTCCAGGTGGTATGCATATGAAGATCAGATTTAATATCTTCAGGCTGAAGAAGCGGCACAGGCTGTCTGAACAGTTTTGTTTCCTCTTTTCCCTCTCTTACTTCCGGAGGAATGTAGGTAAGACCGAAATGCTCGTAAAAAGCTTTCTCGGTTTTGAAAGTCTTTATTTTTCCGGAATCACTGTTTTCGACCCCATACTCGCTTATCTTCTCTCCCTGGGATTTGGCAATTTGACGCATTAAGACATTATGATCTTTTGAACCTGTAAAATGATGCAGGGTGGAAGCGAATTCCTTATCTTTCACTATGCGGAAATCCACATTCACATCCCAGTCTCCGCGTAACACTACAGAGACTTTCGTTTCTCCGGAAGCGATCACTTCCCGTATATCAGGATTCTTCAGCAGTTCATCCCTCGTCTTCCCGGGGCTTTTCGAGGAAATGATAAAATCGAGGTCACCAATCGTTTCTTTCACACGCCGCATACTACCGGCAAGTGAAAACCGTTCAATAGTCTCCAGCTTATGCAGGTATTCTTCCACCTTTTTTGCAAAAGGCTGCATGTAAGCGATAGGCAGCCTGTCGGGCCGGGTACCGAAATCACGGAGAGACTGAAGCATTTTTTCAGCTGATTTCTGACCGAAGCCCTCGAGTTTTTCCACCTCCCCCTCTTCCAATGCCTTCTGCAGTGTAGCTTTATCCACGATTCCGAGCTGATCATAGAGCTTTGCCAGTTTCTTACCACCAAGTCCCGGCAAATCCAGAAGCGGAATCAGCCCTTCAGGGACTTCTTCCTGTAATTCCTCGAGTTCAGGAGACTTTCCGGTTTCAATATATTCTTCGATTACTGTGGAAGTTCCCTTTCCTATTCCCTTGATTTTAGTGAAGTCATCAATCTCGGTAAGGGAGCGGTTATCACGTTCCAGAGCCTGAGCGGCTTTTGTATAAGCGGATATCCTGAACGGGTTCTCTCCCTTCAGTTCCAGGTACACCGCTATGTCCTCCAGTAATTTTATAACATTTTTTTTGTTTATCTGACTCACTCAAACTCTCCTCCTTTATACATAAAAAGCCGCTATGACAGTTAATAATCACGGCGGCTCTTCTGAGATTCCTTATTTGAAAAACCCTGCAAACTCCTTCATCCAGAGTGACTTTATCTCCCCGGAAATAATAGGTGTGTATTCAACGATCAGCGGGGCCAGCACTGAATTATCCAGGCTGTTCTGCAGGAACATGATAGGAGTTAAAGCGGCTATATACAGGAATATGAAAAGAATTAAATAGTTTTCCACAAATCCGAGCGCACCACCCAGCAGATGGTTGAGAGATTTCAGTATCGGAAGCTCCGCTACAAAATCAAGCATTGAAGCGATAATCTGTATGACTACGTTCACCGCCACAAATATCAGTATAAAAGCTACTGCATTGTAAAACGCCACTTCCATAGGGACGTCCCCTGTAAATATAGCCCAGGCCCCGTTCTCCTGAAATTCCGGGTAAGGAACCCACAGTGTAAGTTTTGAAGCAAGGTCATCGTAGTACAGTACAGCGGTCAGAAAAGCTGCAATGAACCCGACGATATGAAAAAGCTGTAACACGAAACCCCGCTTCATCCCTTTGACGAGACCAAGGAATAAAATTAAAAGTATCAATAAATCAATAATCATATCAGTCTCCGGCCTCTTTCTCCAACTTTTGAATATAGCTCATAAGTTCATCGTAATCTTTTTTCAGTTTAATATAATCACTCATCGTGTTGACAGCTGTAAGCACAGCCAGTTTAGCGGTATCAAGCCGAGGGTTATTCTTTATGATCCCTCTCATTGTTCCATCCACTCTGCCTGCTACTTCACGAACGTGACGGTCGTCCTCATTTCCTACTATAGTATAGGAACGGTTGTAAATTTCAACGGTAGTTTTCACTTTTCCTTTATCCGATTGGGACACGTCCATTCCCTCCTGCTTGTCAATCCTAACTAGTATCTTAACACGAAGATAAACAAATAGGAAAGCAATATAAAGCAACCCACCCGAGATGCGAACAGTCTGATATAATAAGTCCATAACGAGCAGGAAAGGATCAATGATTTATGCCGACTTATGTATTGAAGACTACACCTGAGAGAATAGAAGAAATGAAAAACTACTATAGCCGATATTTAAAGAAAACGCCCCCCTATGCCGTGTTCCAGGCTCACACATCCCTGGCCTCCATCACCGCTTACCAATCGGGGAAAGTGGTCTTTCAGGGAAAGACACCGGAGCAGGAAGCGGGGCAATGGGAAAAGGGGGTACACATGCCTGAGGAAAGGAATCCAAAGAAAGAAACTCACGCATATCACCCTCCGTCCGGTCTGTTCCACAGTCCGCATATCGGCTCCGATGAAGCCGGTACGGGAGATTACTTCGGGCCGATCACCGTCTGCGCTCTCTACGCTGATGAGGAGCAGATACGCACGCTCAAAGAAATCGGCGTCAAGGATTCCAAACATCTGACAGATGACAAAATAACCGTAATAGCCAAACGTATCGTTGAGATGAATATATCTTATCGGCTCATGCGTCTTTCCAACGACAGATACAATGAATGGAGGGAAAAGGGATGGTCCCAGGGCAAAATGAAAGCCCTGCTTCACCATCAGGCCGTAACGAAACTCGGGGAGGACCTTTCTCCCATACATCCTGAAGGAATTCTGATAGACGAGTTTGCCAGGCCGGAAATTTATAAAAAGCATCTGCGATCCGCAGGTAAAACAATTGAGAACAACACGTATTTTATGACAAAAGCGGAAAGTTATTCGATTCCGGTAGCTGCCGCTTCCATACTCGCCCGCTCCTTATTCGTGAAGGAAATGAATAAGCTGAGCCATCATTTCGGCAGAACTATCCCGAAAGGAGCCTCTTCGAAGGTTGACCGGGCAGCAGCAGCGATTTTGAAAACTCACGGAGAAGATACTTTGAAACACGTGGTGAAGTGGCACTTCGCCAATACGGCAAAAGCGAAAAAAATAGCTCAGGAAGGATGAACCTTCTCTGAGCTATTTTTATCCTGTTTTTTACTGTCTCAGACGTGCATTGTGTTTTGCGGCAACGGCTTCCAATATTGCACCGTGTGCTTCTTCCACTTCTTTATCTTTTAATGTTCGTTCCGGATTTTGATAGAGCAGTCGGAAAGCAATCGATTTTTCTCCGGGAGCGAGGTGTTCACCCTGATATACATCAAATACCCGTACCTGTTTAATGAGAGGAGCACCGGTTGTGACGATAGTCTCTTCGATCTCTCCAGCCGAGGTCTTTTCGCCTACTACAAGTGCAATATCCCTGGATACGGAAGGGTATTTAGGTATTTTTACAAACGTTTCCTCTTTTTCATACAGATTCAGCAGCAGATCCATATTCAGATCGAAAACGTACGTTTCTTTCAGGTCATGTTTTTTCTGGTAGCGGGGGTGCACCTGTCCCATGAAACCTATCGTCTTTCCGTTACAGACCACGAGAGCAGTCCGACCCGGATGCATGCCCTGTACGTCTCCTTTCACATAAGTGAAAGAAAGACCAAGACGGCCGGCCAGCTCTTCCACGATACCTTTGACTACGAAAAAGTCTGCCTCTTTCTTCTCCTGCTGCCACGGATTCGTAACCCACTCGCCGGAAACAGCCCCCGCTGCACGAAGAACTTCTTTTGGCTGCTGCACGTGCTCGTCTTCTCTGCTTATAAACACTTTCCCGAGTTCATAGTACGCAAGATTCTGCTGCTGTCTTGCAGTATTATAACTGTGAGTTCTTAAAAGCTCCGGCAGAATACTCAGACGTAAGTGACTGTGGTCCTCACTCATCGGCATGGCCAGACGTACCGCCCCGTGCTGTTCATCTTTCAGCTCAGGACTGATCATTTCTTCAGCCGATTCTTTATCTGTCAGTGAATAAGTGATCGTTTCACTTAACCCGGCCCCTTCAAGAAACGTTTTAACGTTTCTTTTCAGTCGCTGCTCTTCTGTAAGACCACCTGCCTGGCCGGAACCCTCCGGAAGAGTGTAAGGTATATGATCATACCCATAAATGCGCGCCGTCTCTTCCAGCATATCTTCAAATATCGAAATATCAAAACGGCGGGACGGAACCTGCACATCAAAAACGCCTTTCTTTTCTTCATACTCGAACTGCAGGCGTCGCAGAACGTTCTTCACATCCTGTACTTCCATTTTCGTACCGAGCCGATCATTGAGCCTGGACGTCTCCATGCGGATGACCGTTTCTTTGCGATTCAAGTGGTCTTCTTCAGCTGTGCCTTTCAATATTGTCGCCCCGGCGTATTTCTGCAGCAGTTCACACGCTCTTTCCCCGGCCTGAGCAACGCGGTTAACGTCCAGTCCTTTTTCAAAACGTACGCTGGATTCACTGCGTAACTCGTGGTCATTTGCACTTCGTCTCACTACCTGAGGGTCGAAGTACGCAGCTTCGAGAAGTAAATCAGTAGTACCTTCGTGCACTTCGGATTCTTTACCTCCCATAACCCCGGCGAGGGCATGGGCTTTCTCTCCATTGGTGATGACCAGGTGATGAGGGGAAAGCGTCCGCAACTTGCCGTCCAGGGTCTCCAAAATTTCCCCCTCCTCGGCGTAGCGAGTAACAATCACATTACTGTTGAAACGGTCACGGTCGAAAGCGTGAAGGGGCTGCCCATACTCAAGGAGAACGTAGTTCGTGATATCCACTACGTTATTGACGGGTCTTGTGCCGGCAGCCATGAGACGATTCTTCAACCACAGCGGCGACTCTTTCACTTCAACATCCTGCACAACGAAAGCCCCATAATACGGGTTCGCTTCTTTATCTACAATCTTTACCGCTACGTCTGAGTCCGCTTTATCTTTCGCTTCCTCATAGGAAGGACGCTCGAGCGTGTAATTCCGAGCAAGAGCAGCTGCCGTTTCGTAAGCCATCCCCACCATGCTCAGGACATCGGCACGGTTCGGTGTCACGTCAAGTTCAAGAACAGAATCATCCAGGTTCAGAAGTTTCACTGCGTCTTCTCCCGTTTCTGTATCCTCAGGAAAAACGAAGATGCCGTCTTTGAAAGCTTCCGGCACATCCTCCTCGTTCACCCCGAGTTCCTGAAGGGAACAGATCATTCCATTTGATTCTTCCCCGCGCAATTTCGTTTTTTTGATTTTGAAGTTACCCGGAAGCACGGCTCCAGGCTTAGCTACAGCCACTTTCTGTCCTGCTTTTACGTTAGGGGCACCGCAGGCGATCTGCAGGGTCTCTTCTCCCGTGTCCACCTGACACAAAGAGAGTTTGTCCGCATCGGGGTGCTGCTCACAGCTGATGATATTCCCGACGACCACTCCCTGCGGCAGCTCTTCCGGTTCCGAGATACCGTCCACTTCAATCCCGGTTTTTGTTATAATTTCCGATAATTCTTCTGTCGTATAGCCGCTGATATCTACGAGCTCTTTCAGCCAGTTCAATGAAATAAGCATATTAATTCCTCCTTACGCGTTATGATATTGTTTCAGAAAACGTACGTCGTTCGTATAAAAATGACGGATGTCGTCAATTCCATGCTTCAGCATTGCAATCCGTTCAGGACCCATTCCGAAAGCGAATCCGGAATATTTTTCGGAATCGTATCCGGCCATTTCAAGAACGTTCGGATGCACCATACCTGCTCCGAGAATTTCTATCCAGCCGGTACCTTTACAGACGGAACACCCTTCTCCCCCGCAAACTTTACAGGAAATATCCATCTCTACAGAAGGTTCCGTAAAAGGGAAGAAACTCGGGCGCAGACGGATCATCCGTTCTTTCCCGAACATTTTAGCCGCAAATTCCTGCAATACCCCTTTCAGATCGCTCATCCGGACGTTTTCGTCGACAAGCAGCCCCTCAATCTGGGTGAACTGGTGGGAATGCGTGGCATCGTCGTTATCTCTCCGGTACACTTTCCCCGGACATATCATTTTCACGGGTTCTTTTCCGTTTTTTGCATTCATCGTTCTTGCCTGTACCGGAGACGTATGCGTACGCATCAGCAGCTCTTCGGTGATGTAGAACGTATCCTGCATATCACGGGCAGGATGGCCCTTAGGGAGATTTAATGCTTCGAAATTGTAGTAGTCCGTTTCCACTTCCGGACCTTCTTTGATTTCAAAACCCATCCCGATAAAAAGATCTTCAATCTCCTCAATAATCGAAGTGAGAAGATGCGGCCCGCCTACCTGGATCGGACGGCCGGGGAGGGTAACGTCAATGTCTTCATTTTTCAGCTGTTCTTCCAGGGCTTCGTCTTCAAGTCTGGACTGTTTTTCCTCAATGGCATCGGCAATTCTTTCTCTTACTTCATTTGCTAACTGACCTATTACCGGACGCTCTTCTTTCGGCAATTTTCCCATACCCCTGAGCACTTCCGTTATCGGCCCCTTTTTACCTAAATATTCCACACGGACACTTTTCAATTCTTCAATGGTTTCCGCCTGCTCTACTTTCAGCAGTGCCTCCTGTTCGAGTTCCTGCAAACGTTCCTTCATTGTCCATACCTCCTTATAAATACAAAAACCCCGCCCCCTGAAGAAGGGACGAGGTTCATGGTCGCGGTACCACCCTTGTTGACACAGTTGTGTCCACTTTGCGTAAGTTAACGGACCTTCATCCGGACACGACTGTGTCAGCTCAAGAGTGAAATTTCGGCAGTCGCTACGGCAGCAGCGTTTCCAGTCTGAGATGCTGCCTCCCTGTAACCGATATTGCGACTGTCTACTTTGCTCCGTCAAAGCTTTTACCTGTATAACTAATAAATAATTATAGGAAAATTGTAAAGTAAATGCAACTACTGATTCACAGCAAACATTAATATTCCTCCAGCCACAGCGACATTAAGCGATTCTGCTTCGCCGTATATCGGTATTTTCACTCTGTCGTCAGAAAGCCCGAGGAGTTCTTCCCTGACTCCATTCCCTTCATTGCCGAGGAGAATCGCTACTTTCTGCGGCCGCTTCAGTTCCGAGTAATCACCGGCCCCGTGCAGGGCAGTCCCCCAAACGGCGACGCCTCTGCTTTTAAGTAAGGGAATCTCATCTTCCAGAGAGACTTCCATTACTTTCATGTCATGAAACATCGAACCCTGGGTCGCACGTACCACTTTATCGTTAAAACGATCTGCGCTTCCCCTGCCGATGAGTACTGCATCAAACCCCGCAGCATCTGCCGTCCGTATAAGAGTGCCGAGATTTCCGGGGTCCTGAATAGTATCAAGGAGAAGAAAACGCGATCCCGTCTCCACTCTCTCTTCTTTTTTATACACGACCGCCATAATCCCCTGCGGGGTCTCTGTCTCCGTAATCTCATTCATTACCGCTTCACTTACAAGTTCCTTTTTCCCTTCATAAGAGACCGGCATGCGGGTCTCTTCCTGAACTATAAGTTCCTTCACTTCCCAGTCACTATTAACAACTTCTTCCACAAGGTGATAGCCTTCCACGAGGAAAAGTCCATACTGATCTCTGTATTTCTTCTTATGGAGTTTCTTCCACTCTTTCACTTTTTGATTTTTGACGGATGTTATCATTAGTTATTCCTCACTCTTTCCTTACTCTTACCGGTCGTCGTTTACCAGCCGGCATTCTCAATTCTCACCGCAAAAGTAACAGGACCTCTCCCTTGGAAATGGAGCGGTCCTGTTCAGTATAATCAGTTGAACGTAATATTCTCGACAGTCTTAGTATCGAGGTTTTTAATCACTTCGACAATAATACTTACTGCGTTTTCGAAATCATCCCGGTGCAACATTGCAGCATGGGAATGGATATAACGGGTCGGTACTGTAATGGAGAGCGCCGGCACCCCATTATGGCTCAGATGAATGGATCCTGAGTCCGTACCGCCTGCAGCCATGGAATCGAACTGATAAGGGATATTATTCTTATCTGCCGTATCAGTCACAAAATCCCGCAGCCCTTTATGCGAAATCATGGAAGCGTCGTAAAGAATGATTTGAGGTCCTTCTCCCATTGAAGCCTGGGCATCTTTGTCCGTAACGCCAGGAGTATCACCGGCGATGCCGACGTCCACACCGAAAGCAATGTCAGGCTGGATCATGTTGGCAGCTGTCTTCGCACCTCTCAAGCCTACCTCTTCCTGAACTGTCCCTACACCGTAAACGATATTCGGGTGTTTTTCTTTTTTCAGGCGCTTCAATACTTCAATGGCAATTGCACAGCCGATCCGGTTGTCCCATGCTTTGGCAAGCAGCATTTTTTCGTTGTTCATCTGAGTGAACTCAAAATACGGGACAACGGAATCTCCAGGTTTCACTCCGAATTCAGCCGCTTCTTCCCTGGAGCCCGCACCGATATCGATAAACATATCCTTGATATCCACAGGTTTTTTACGCTGTTCTGCTGAAAGGATATGCGGGGGTTTCGAACCGATGACACCCGTTACGTCACTTTTTCCGGTCATGATTGTAACACGCTGGGCCAGCATCACCTGACTCCACCAGCCTCCTACTGTCTGGAAGTAGACGAACCCGTTCTCGTCCACACGCGTTACCATAAACCCTACTTCATCAAGATGGCCGGCCACCATCACTTTAGGGCCTTTCTTATCTCCGCGTTTCTCGGCAATCAGACTTCCTAGGTTGTCTGTGTATACGCTGTCCGCGTAGGGTTTTATGTACTGCTCCATCACGTCGCGGGCTTCTCTCTCATTACCCGGGACTCCTCTTGCATCCGTAAGATCTTTAAGCATCGTAAGCGTTTCGTCTTTCTTCGCCATCTTATTACCTCCTTTGAATTACTCCCTGTACATTATAAACCGAAGTCGAAAAAATCACAAAAATAACTCAATACCCACGGTCCTGACGATCGTAATTTTCATCATTTTTTTCGAGATAGGCCTGCTTCATATCTTCTTCAGAAATGTTCAGCGCAGCAGCAAGAGTTACGTACGCATCAAAAAGATTTTGATAAGCCTGCTTCGTTTTTTTACGTTTCCATTCTCCCAAACGTTGGTATACCGTTAGAAAGGCCTCCGTCCGGGAGGTGATATCGGAAATTTCCGCTGACTCGACATAACTGTTCAACTCTATTCCAAGGGAGAGCAGAAAATGAAGCCCGTCCACGTACTCTTCCTTGATGGTTTCATGATCACTTTCAGGTTTATTACTCCAGAATTTGAAACATCTCGTCTCGTTTGCCAGTTCCCCAAGTTCCACGTAAAAAGCCAGAGTCTTATGATCGACGACCGACTCTTTTTCTACATTTTTATGCTGCTCGATGTACTTATCCAGCTGCCGCTGGTATTCATAAAGTTCTGCCCAGTGCATTTTTCTCCTCCTTATCGTTACGTCGGGTGAAAACAGCGCTATCATTTTAAGAAATAGTTGAAACTTCTGCCCCTGTTCTCCCGTATCTCTACTATAAGCCTACAAGGGGACGATTACTATGATGGTCATTTTATTCAGAATACTTTTATTGGCTGCACTCCTGTTTCTCGTCTATACAATGGTGCAGCTGGCCAAAGATCCGAAACGGCAATTTAATACGGCTGTGGAAAACCGCAGTTTTTACTTCGAAGATAACGAAGACAATCCGAAGCGCAATTTCTTTATCACTTACAAAGGAGCTATCTTTGAGGGTGAGAAATATGTCGGGGCTACGGAAGAGTCTTTCGAAGTGGTTTCCATTACAGTTTCCGCAAAAGAACCGGACAGGCTGACGGGGATGGAACGGGAAGATCTTTATTTTCTGGAAAAAGAAATTCTGATCCGTTATCCTCACGCCTCCATCGAATGGAAATATCCGATGAAAACATTGTTGCAACGACCGTTTGAAAAACAATAGAAAAACCTGCAGGAAAGTATGTTCTTACTTTGCCTTTTTTCATACCCGTCCACCCGTCCTGAAGAAATAACACTTGTAAAACTTTATCTAAACAGAAAGCCATCTCCCAAACTAGGGAGATGGCTTTCTTTCGTTCGAAAAATGCGTTTTATTTAAGAGCTGTTTTAGCCTGGTCTACAAGAGAAGTGAAGGCTGCTTCATCATTAACTGCAAGATCCGCAAGCATTTTGCGGTTCACTTCTACTTCTGCGAGTTTCAGACCGTGCATAAGACGACTGTAAGAAATGTCGTTCATGCGTGCTGCAGCGTTGATACGTGCGATCCACAGTTTACGGAAGTCACGTTTACGTTGACGACGGTCACGATACGCATACTGACCTGACTTCATTACCTGCTGTTTTGCTGTTTTAAATAGGGCGTGTTTCGAACCATAATAACCTTTAGCTAGCTTTAAGACACGTTTACGACGTTGACGTGTCACTGTTCCACCTTTAACGCGTGGCATAATAATCCCTCCTGATTGTGATACTTAAATTATTTTTTCGGAAGCATGTTCTTGATACGACGATAGTCTCCGTTAGATACGAGTGCATCTTTACGCAATTTACGCTTCTGTTTTTGAGACTTATTGGCAAACAGGTGGCTTGTGTACGCGTGGGAGCGTTTAACCTTCCCGTTACCTGTTTTCTTAAAGCGTTTCTGGGAGCCTTTATGAGTTCTCATTTTTGGCATATCCATTTCCTCCTTTAACTAGATGTCGGTTACTTGTTCTCGTTAAGTGGAGCAAGCATCATAAACATATTTCTGCCTTCCATCTTCGGCTTCGTTTCTACCTGCGCTACATCTTTACACTCATCAGCCATACGGTCAAGTACTTTTTGACCAAGCTCTTTGTGTGTGATGGCACGACCGCGGAAACGGATGGAAGCTTTCACTTTGTCCCCTTTGGAAAGGAACTTACGTGCGTTACGTAATTTCGTGTTGAAATCGTGTTCTTCGATACCCGGGCTCAGACGTACTTCTTTGAGTTTGATAGTCGTCTGTTTCTTACGGGCTTCTTTTTCTTTCTTCTGCTGTTCAAAGTGGTATTTCCCGTAATCCATGATCCGGCATACCGGCGGTTTCGCGTTAGGTGCAACCATAACGAGATCAAGTTCTGCATTCGCAGCAATGTCCAACGCTTCATTACGAGATTTGACACCAAGCTGGTCGCCATTTACGTCTATGAGACGAACTTCCTTGGCACGAATCTTCTCATTAATTAACGTCTTATCGTTTTTGCTAATATCTAGCCACCTCCAAATTATATTCGGAAAATCATAACAAGATCTGTCATCGACAAGTTGTTGATTCCATAAAAAAGTGCGGGTACATAACTGCACCCACACGTAGCCCTGATGAAAAGCAGGGAAATTGAACCTGCCAACTGCTCATTGAGCGTCGATCAGGTGAGAAGCGGGTGCTTCTTCTTGTCTCAGATCCGTTCATTCATTTACCTAATATATATTATCACCGAGTGCTTCCATTGTCAAACCTTTATTTTAAAGGGGCAGGAATGATCTGCCCCTCCCCCTCATTACTTCCGCAATAATTTATGATCTATCTCGTTTCTTACTTCTTCAATAAATGTGGAGACCTCTTTCGTTTCCGAATCCTGTTCTCCGTACCTGCGTACGTTCACAGAATCGGCTTCTATTTCTTTATCGCCGACGACAAGCTGGAACGGTATCTTTCCTGTCTGGGCCTCACGGATTTTATATCCGATTTTTTCGTTACGTTCATCAACGCTCACCCGGACTCCCGACTGACGCAGACGGTCTTCGAGCTGCTTGGCGTAATCCAGGTGGACGTCCGCCGAAACCGGGATAATCCGCGCCTGTTCAGGGGCAAGCCACGTCGGGAACGCTCCCTTATACTCCTCGATGAGGAAAGCTACGAATCTCTCCATTGTGGAGACAACACCGCGATGAATAACGACAGGGCGGTGGTCTTTGCCGTCTTCTCCGACATACGTGAGGTCGAACCTTTCCGGCAGGTGGAAGTCGAGCTGGACTGTGGAGAGCGTCTCATCTTTTCCGAGAGCCGTTTTCACCTGAACATCCAGTTTTGGACCGTAAAAAGCTGCTTCCCCGTCCGCTTCCACGTAATCAAGCTCCATTTCATCCATCGTTTCTTTCAGCATGGCCTGGGATTTATTCCACATCTCATCGTTATCCACATATTTCTCCTTGTCCTCAGGATCACGATAAGAGAGACGGAAGTAATAGTCGTTCAGGCCGAAATCGTGATACACCTCGCTGACTAGTCTGACCACGCGTTTAAACTCATCTTTCAGCTGATCAGGGCGGGCGAAGATGTGAGCGTCATTAAGCGTCATAGCCCGGACGCGCTGCAGCCCTGCAAGGGCGCCGGACATTTCGTGCCGGTGCATCGTACCCAGTTCCGCGATACGGACAGGCAGGTTCCGGTAGCTGTAGTATTCATTCTTATAGACCATCATATGATGCGGGCAGTTCATCGGCCGCAGTACGAGGTCCTCATTGTCCATCTCCATCGTAGGGAACATGTCCTCTTTGTAGTGATCCCAGTGTCCGCTCTTTTTGTACAGATCCACGCTTCCAAGAACCGGAGTATAGACGTGATTGTACCCCAATCTCTCCTCCAGATCCACGATGTAACGCTCAATTGTACGACGGATCGTAGCACCGTTTGGAAGCCATAAAGGCAGCCCCTGTCCGACTTCCTGACTGACCGTGAAAATGCCGAGTTCCTTACCAAGCTTGCGGTGGTCCCTCTCTTTTGCCTCTTCTCTTAAACGAAGATATTCGTCAAGCTCTTCCTGTTTCTCAAAAGCTGTACCGTAAATACGCTGCAGCATTTTATTATCACTGTCTCCCCGCCAGTATGCACCTGAGATGTTGAGCAGTTTAAAGATCTTTATTTTGCTTGTCTGCGGAACATGAACACCGCGACAGAGATCGACGAACTCACCCTGCTGATAGAAACTGATCGTTTCTCCTTCAGGAATATCTTCTATAAGTTCCACTTTAAGGTCATCCCCAAGTTCTTTATACTTCTGTATCGCTTCTTCCCGGCTGAGTTCAAATCGCTTCACTTCCAAATTCTCATCAACGATCTTCTGCATTTCTTTCTCAATTACCGGCAGGTCCTCGGGAGTGACGGATGTATTCAGATCCATATCATAGTAGAAACCGTCTTCGATTACGGGACCTACTCCGAGATTAATATCCTCGTCAAACACCCTCTTCACGGCCTGAGCCATAAGGTGGGCGGTCGAGTGTCTTAACACTTCCACCCCTTCCGGATTTTTATACGTTACGATTTCGATGGAGGCGTCCCTGTCAATCGGGCGCCGTAAATCGTACATTTCGCCGTCAAGTTTTACAGCAAGCGCCTGTTTTTTCAACCCGGGAGAAATAGAGTGAGCTATTTCCTCACCTGTTATCCCCCGGTCGAAAGTTTTCTCGTTGCCATCCGGAAACTGGATACTGATCGATTCTGCCATTACTGCCACTCCTTCTGTATAATAATTTTCCCCTAAATAAAATAACCCGCCCACAATTGCTTTCGCAAAAGGGGCGAGTTATCAACTCGCGGTTCCACCCATCATTCACGCCTTCTTGAGGCGTCTTCATTATCCTTAACGCAGATATACGCTGACTGCTACTCACAGTTCACAGTCAGAGCTCCGAGGTGGTAATTGATAATCCTTCCGGGAGAAGCTTCCAGCCACGACTTCTCTCTCTGAACCACAGGTACTTTACCAATCATGTCCTCTTCAAAGCTTTCATTTATCATTATGTCGTTATTATAGCCCTCTCCCGCGGTTAAATCAAGCTTTCCTAACCATTTCTCCGGTTAGGACCGCTCACTTCCACCGGGTCGCTCAATTGACGGATTCTTTCAATGATCCTCGTCGCTTTCAAAGCACCCACTTCTCCTCTGTTCGTATGACCCATCACCTGTTCCAGTTCTTTAAGGGAGTAATTGGAAGTGAAGAAGACGGGAAGTCCTTCCATCATCCTGTGCTGCAGAATAGAGCCGAGTATTTCATCGCGGAACCAGGCGGATTGTGATTCTGCCCCAATGTCATCCAGCATTAGAACGGGTACTTTTTTGAAAGCATCCACTTTACTTGCAATAGAATCATCTTTAATCGAAGCTTTCATTTCCCTCACGAATTCCGGCATGTAAATCACCATAGTCTCGATGTTGTGATTACTGAGTTCATTGGCCAGAACTCCGAGAAAATACGTTTTCCCTACACCAAACAACCCGTGGAAGTACAGTCCTTTTTGAGGAAGTTTCTCCCCGAGCTGGTCCACGTAGGCCACAGTTTTCATTACTGCTTCATTTCTCTCCTCGCTGCCGGTGAAATCCAGTTTTTCCAACGTCGCTTCATGCAGCTCTTTAGGCATGTACAAACTTTTGACGAGGGAACGCTGTCTCTCTTCTCTTTCTTTTTTCACCTGTCTCGGACATTTGTCGTAAGCGATCTTCACTTCCTCTCCGTGAACTTCCACACGGGGCACGTAGCCGGGTAAGATGTTAATGCATTCGGCGCGGGAAGGACACTTCTCACAGGCCAGCGACTGGTTCTGATATTCATGAAGTTTAATCAGGTTTTTCTCAGCCACTGTTCTCGTCAGTCCCTCTGTTTCTTCAATCAGTTTTTTGACCTCCGGGGCTTCGAGCACCTGCTGTCTTGCCTGATTCATGCGGTTTTTGAACGATTTGTTATCTCTCATCCATTTCTTCAAAGATTCCTGAATCGGTTCCACGTGGTTCACCTGCCTTTCCGTTTCTCGGTGATGCGTTGAATACGCTGGGCAATTTCTTCGCCGGAAGCACCCTGCTCTTCCTTATCCTCATGTCTCGGATAGGGCTCTTCCTTGTGTTTTTCCTGCTTGTACCAGGCAGGGAGAACTTCGGAACTGCGCTTTTTCTTCATCCCTTTGTCCTTACTCCACTCCTGGTATTTCTTGTGTTCAGCTCTGGCCATATTCATAGCCTGATCTACCGTTTTCACGTTTTTTCGTGCCCAATGACTCGCAATTTTTTCAAGATAAGGTTTTGAGAGTTTCATATCCGTCTTGAGCAGTACGTAGTGGATCAGTACGTTCATTACGCCTTTTGGAAGACCCTGTTCCGTCATAACGTTCCTGATCAGTTTCACGTCCTGGTCCGTTGCTTTGTTTCCATTCGACATATCCTCGAGCAGTTCTTTTGGAGTAATGTTTTCGAGCATACTGATGAATTTCTCGTTTTTCGAAACGGGGCTATCCTTCTCTTTCCCCTGTTCTTCCTTTTTCTCTTCAAACTTTTCAGGAGCAGGTCCTGTTGGAACGTCACGCTGGCCGAGATCATGACAGGAGGCTTTCAACTCTTCTGTATCCAGCTCATTCTGCTCCGTAACCGACCACAGAACCGCCTTCTCCATATCCGTCGTACTTATATTATAGAGCACCGCCAGCTGATGTACGAGCCGGCTGTTTTCTTTCCCTAAAATTTTCCCGGCAGGAAGCATACGTTCCTGAAGGGCTTTCTGGATCCACTCAAGGTCTACGGCACTCTCCTTGAGAGCCACTCCCTGCTGCTGTACAGTCTCTTCCCCTGTGTCCATACCCTCCGGAAGAGAGGCTGCCGGAGAAAAGACGTCACTGAACGAAGCGGTGACTTCCATATACTCGTCCAGTTGCACAGAAGAAAACGAAAAAGCCTGCTTCAACTTATTGAATTTCTCCTCGCCTATTCTGTGGAGAAGCAGGAGGGAGAGCATATGGTCATTAAAAAACTGGAAAGCTGAGAAAGGAGGGACAAGATGGTACGCATAACTGATGCGATTTTCCTCTTCCTTCCTGAACGATTTCAGAAGACCGATCGCTTCAAGCTGAATTCTGGCTTCGTAGATCCTGTCGAGCGTCAGACCCGTATAGGTCATCAGCGCATGATGGGTCCGTTCCCCTTCATACAGCCTGGCTTCTCCTTCCAAAAATTGAAACAACGTTACAGCTTCGCGCCCTATAACGGGCTGATACAGATGAGTCAGCACCGTCGTTCTGTCTTCGAGACCAGGCGCACTTAAGGAAATATAACAATCTTTCGGATTCAGTTTTCCGATTCCTTTATTCATTGATCTCACTTCTTTCTGCCTGAGGAAACTGAAATTTCACCTGTGGTCTGATAGTCCGGAAGTTACACATATGAAGCTGCCTCCTGCTGAAAAAGAATGAGCCTGATGCGGCTCATTCTTTCTCTTCATGTTTGATCAGGTCTTTCAATTCATCAATGAAAACGTTGATATCCTTGAATTGACGATAAACAGAGGCAAAGCGGACATATGCTACTTCATCAATTTCAGAAAGATTCTTCATAACCATCTCTCCGATTTCTTTACTGTTCACTTCAGACACTCCGCGATTACGGAGTTCCTTTTCAATGTCATGAGTCACTGCTTCCAGGTCTTCAACAGCTACCGGACGCTTCTCGCAAGCCCGTATCAACCCTCTCATCAGTTTCTCACGGCTGAATTCCTCTCTCGTCCCCTCTTTTTTGACTACTATCAGTGGCACTTCTTCCACTCGTTCAAATGTAGTAAAGCGGAAATCGCAATTATCACATTCCCGGCGTCTTCTGATCGCATGCCCGTCTTCTATGGGACGGGAATCCAGCACTCTCGTATTTTTGTCACCACAGTTCGGGCATATCACCATTCATCATCTCCACTATTCAGAAGTATATGTATCTAAGTTTTTTCCACCACTGGTAATTTATCTTCCAGCTTTTCGTAAAACCGACTCACCAGTTTATGACTGTATCCGAAATCAAAAGGAAGAGCTGATTCTGTAGTCACTGAAAAATCGACAGCGCTCCTGTAGGGGCGGACCATGATAATTGTTACAACCACAAAAGCTTTCCTTCCATCCCTGTATTCCACCGTCAGTTCGCCGCGCTCTCTGGAAGAACCTTTTATTTTTGAAGGCGGCTGGAACATCTCTTCAACAATACTGAAAATTTCATCTTTGTTCGCTTTATAGTATTTCGTCTGCAACGATGAATCCGGATGATGATCTCTCGTCTCGGCGTGATCGGAAAAATATCTTGACATAAAATTTTTCACTTAGTCTTCTCCTCATCACTGGGTTTTTATACATATATCATTTTAACATGATTCCTTCCGTACCGAAACTGACTATACGCTCAGCCATTAAAAACGGCACCCCGACGGATTTCATTTATATCATACTTACGGCACTTCAATCCTTCCACAATAGTATGGAAAGCTTCCTCCGGCTGCAGATGGTCGCCACACGTATAAATATCTATACTTGCATACCCGTGTTCCGGGAAGCTGTGAATAGTCAGATGTGACTCAGAAATCAGCACAACTCCGCTCACTCCCTGTGGAGCAAATTTGTGAAACGCAACTTCTCTTACTTCAGCACCGGCTTTCAAAGCTGCCCGTACAAATAATTTCTCAACATAGTCGATATCTTCGAGACAGGAAATATCACAGTTCCATAAGTCCCCAAGTATGTGTCTTCCCAATGTATTCATGACAGACCTCTTCTCCCTTTCATGCGTCAATCGAACTGAACATTCCCGTTACAGTCTCCCCCGCTGAGTGAACTCAGCAGGTCCACTGCCTTTTTGAAATCGTAACATCCCCCCGTAAAAAAAGGAAACCTCAAAGCGTTAGCTTTGAGGTCACGATACTTTTTGTTTTTTTTCGCTCATCAGTTGTTCTGCTACCATTTTCGTCAAATCGACAGTGCGTGCGGAGTATCCCCATTCGTTGTCGTACCAGGCAAGCACCTTCACTTTTCTGTCTCCTACCACCTGTGTAGTCAGACCATCGATGATGGAAGAGTAAGGTGAAGAGGTATAGTCGATTGAAACGAGGGGTTCGTCGGAATAGGAAAGAATATTTTTCATTCCGTCTTCACTCGCTCTTTTGAATGTTTCGTTTACATCTTCCTTAGTGACGTCTTCTTTCAAATCGACTACGAGATCGATAAGAGAAACGTTAGGCGTCGGCACGCGTAAGGCCATACCGTTAAGTTTCCCTTCAAGTTCGGGCACAACTTCCGAGATAGCTCTGGCTGCCCCGGTGGAAGTAGGGATGATCGACTGGGTGCATCCCCGGGCACGCCGCAAATCTTTATGCGGGTTGTCCAGATTCTGCTGGTCGTTGGTGAACGAGTGCACGGTGGTCATGAGACCGTCAACAATGCCGAACTCATCTTCGAGAATTTTCACTACCGGAGCAAGACAGTTCGTCGTGCAGGAAGCATTGGAAATTACGTGATGATTGTGGTGGTCGTATGCTTCATTGTTGACACCCATTACAATAGTAGCGTCAGCCTGTTTTCCGGGAGCCGTAATAATGACTTTTTCGGCACCGGCACTTAAATGTTTCGCAGCAGCATCTCTTTCCCGGAACTTACCGGTAGCTTCTATAACGACATCAATGCCCATTTGTCCCCACGGTAATTGAGCAGGGTCCCGTTCCTGGCAAAGAGCTATCTTATGATTATTGATGTACAGTGCCTCCTCCGTGTGATCGATGTCAGCATTCAGTTTCCCGTGTACGCTGTCATATTTAATCATATGAGCCAGCGTTTCCGGTGGATAGCTCGCATTTACAGCTGCCAATTCCACTGTATCATCGTCAATCAACTGTCTCAGGACCATCCGCCCGATTCTTCCAAGTCCGTTGATTGCTACTTTTGCTTTACCCATAAGTACCCCTCCATTGTGTCATCATAATTTAAAAATAGTATATCATATTGTAATCGTTTTTGTTAGTAGGTAATTAAAAATCCTGTTATTTTTCAGGATTTTTCAGGACCCCCCATTCTTCCAACTGTTTTCTTACCTGGATCTTCGTCTCTTCCACACTTCCATTGTTATTAATCACTGCATCTGCCATACGCGCTTTTTCTTCGATATTTATTTGGGAAGCTATCCTTTCATTCGCATCTTCCCTGGCGGAACCATCCCTTTCCATAAGTCTCTGCAGCTGTACGCCCTCATCGACGAACACCACCATCGTCCTGTTGACGTAGTCCGTCAGCCCGCTTTCATACAGAAGAGGTATGTCCAGCACAACCGCGTTTTCCCCTTGTTCCTTGTAATACTCCCTTTTTTCTATCATCCTTTTGCGCACTTCGGGATGTACAATAGCATTCAGCTGCTTTCTTTTTTCTTCATCACCGAAAATAATCTTCCCAAGAGCCGGTCTGTCTATCTCACCAGTATGTAACAATACTTTATCACCAAAAAAATCAACAATTTTTTCATAGGCCGCTTCGCCTGGTTCCACCACTTCTCTGGAAAGCTTGTCCGCATCAATTACAGGTATATCCCACTCCGCAAACATACGCGAAACCGTGCTTTTTCCGGTGGCGATACTTCCTGTAAGTCCTATCACAACAGTCATTTAAGATCCTCCTGCGTACCGGCTTCCGGCCCGGGGAGTGCCGGACCGGAAAACAGGTCTTCTTTTATTCTTCAGCTGTTTCATGGCGTACTTATAATTTCTTCATTCCTGACAATAATAGCATACGTGTGTTCCGCGTCCGCCTACTTTTGTTTTGGTAATCGGTCTCCGGCAGACGGGACAGGGTTCCCCTTCTTTTCCGTACACGAACAACTTGTTCTGATACTCTCCCCGGCTCCCGTCACTTCTGCTGTAGGAGCGGATAGTGGAGCCGCCGGCTTCCATCGCTTCCCTGATAACTTTCTCTCCTTCCTCCACTATTCTTTTCACTGTTTCCCTGTCAAGAGAACTCCCAAGTCGTTCCGGATGAACGCCTGATCTGAAAAGTGTTTCGTCCACATAGATATTCCCGAATCCCGCCACTACACTCTGATCAAGAAGTATTGTTTTGATTCTTCTGGTGGTTCTTTGAAGCTGTTCATACATATATTCCGGAGTGAACCGTCCTTCGATAGGATCCGGCCCCAGCGTATTAAGCGGTTTGTTATTATATTCTTCCCCTTTATCAAACAGATGCATCGTTCCAAATTTCCTTACATCATTATAGTGAAGACTCGACCCGTCCTCGAATGTGAAAATGATGTGAGTATGCTTGTCTTTCGGTTCTTCCCCGTTTCTTACAAAATACTTGCCCTCCATCCGCAAGTGAGAAACAAGCGAAAAGTCGTCCAGGTGGAGAATGAGGAATTTCCCCTTTCTGTCCACTCCTTGCAGTTCCTGTCCCTGGAGCATCTCTTCAAACTGTTTTCTGTCTTCAGGTACTTTTACTATAGAGGGCCAGAAAACTTCTACCCGACTGATCCGTTTTCCCGTAACCTGTTTCAGCAAAGACTGTTTCACTGCATCAACCTCAGGCAGTTCCGGCATTTTTTCCCCTCCTTCATCACTTCCTATTTTGCGTCGAACCAGGTCTTGCCGTAAGAATGGTCCACTTCGAGAGGAACAGTAAGTTCCACCGTTTCTTCCATCACTTCTCTGACAGCTTCCGTTACCTTCTCCACTTCCAGCTCAGGCACCTCAAGAATCAGTTCGTCATGCACCTGCATAAGCATAGTAGCTTCAAGTTTCTCCTCCTTGAGACGGGCTGCCATATCGATCATCGCTTTTTTGATTATATCGGCAGCGGTCCCCTGGATCGGCGTGTTCATAGCCGTCCTTTCAGCGGCATTCCTGCGATTGAAGTTGCGACTGTTCATATCGGGAAGGTATCTGCGTCTGTTCATAAGGGTCTCCACGTACCCTTCTTCCCTGGCCTGCTGAACTGTGTCCTGCATATACTCTTTTACTTTCGGGTAACTTTTAAAATATGCATCGATATAAATCTGAGCGTCTTTCCGGCTTACTCCGAGACTCTGGGAAAGGCCGTAGTCACTAATCCCGTAAACGATACCAAAGTTCACGGCTTTCGCTTTTCTCCGCATATCCGAATCAACTTCTTCCGGTGCTACGCCGAACACTTCACTCGCCGTTTTGGTGTGTACGTCTTCTCCCTCTTGAAACGATTGAATCAGTTTTTCGTCTCCGGACATGTGTGCCAGAACACGCAGCTCGATTTGTGAATAATCACTGGCAAATATGACCCACCCCTGTCTGGAAGGGATGAACGCCTGCCGGATTTTTCTTCCTTCTTCCAGCCGGATAGGGATATTCTGCAGGTTCGGATCCGCGGAACTCAATCTCCCTGTCTGGGTAAGTGCCTGGTTGAACCTTGTATGAACTTTGCCGGTCTCCTTGTGAACCACCTTCAACAAACCTTCGATGTAAGTGGATTGAAGTTTGCCCAGCTGCCGGTACAGAAGAATCTCATCGATGATTTCATGCTGGGAAGATAATTGCTCCAGTACATCTGCAGCTGTCGAATACCCCGTCTTCGTTTTCTTAAGCGGCGGCAGTCCTAATTTCTCGAAAAGAACAGGGCCAAGCTGTTTAGGAGAGTTGATATTAAACTCCTCTCCGGCATGTTCATAAATCCTTTTTTTGATTTCTTCAAGTCTTCTTTCAAGCTCTTCTCCCATTTCCTTCAACCGGTCCACATCGACGCGCACCCCTGTGTATTCCATTTCACCAAGTATCAAAGCCAGAGGCATTTCTAAATTGTGGAACAGTTCTTCCTGCTTATTCTGCTTAAGCTGCTCTTCCAGGTTGGACTTCAACCGGTACAGCATGAGAGCCTTACGACCGGCGTGTTCATAAAGCACATCATCTTCCGGCCTTTTCCGCTTAGCCCCTTTGCCGTATACCTCCTCGTCCGTCGGGATGCCTGTTTCGCCGAGACGATGACTGATGGCTGGTATATCATGGTTGTTTACGGCAGGATTCACAAGATAGGAGGCCAGCAATACATCGAACGTAATCCCTTCTACCGGAATACCGTAACGTTTAAAAGCAACCAGCGTACGTTTGGCGTCAAACACCCATTTATGCCTGGAGCTGTCGGCTGCCCACGTTTTGAATGTGTCAGACTCCATGAGCTGTTCCGGTGAAAAAGCGAAGACACCCTTCTCATTGGAAAGAACGATCGCTTCTACAGGTGAAGTGTGGTAATTATCTTCAAGAATCTCGACAATAAGCGCAGTTTCATCCAGGAGAATATCTTCAGTCAGCGGTTTTTCTTTTTCTACCTCTACGGAAATCATCTCCGCTTTGCTTTCTTCCTCATCACTTCCGATGCGATTAATAAGAGATTCAAATCCGAGGTCCTGGAACTGCTTCCGGACAGCAGACGGTTCATAGCCCGTGTAAGCCGTATCCGTTAAGGCTATTTCCAACGGAGCTTCCAGTTCGATAGTTACAAGCTTTTTACTCATATAAGCTTCATTTTTGTTCGTTTCAAGTTTTTCTTTCAGTTTCTTTCCGCTTACTTCCCCGAGATTATCATACAGATTCTCAAGCGTACCGAATTGTTTCAGCAACTTGACGGCTGTCTTTTCACCGACGCCCGGGACGCCCGGAATGTTGTCGGAACTGTCTCCCATCAGAGCTTTCAGATGAATGACCTGCTCAGGATCTATCTCCATTTTCTCTTTAAGGAATCCGGGTGTATATGTCTCCACGTTTGTAATCCCTTTTTTCGTAAGACGGACAGTTACATTTCCGGAGACGAGCTGGAGCAGATCTTTATCTCCCGAAATGACTGTCACTTCGTCCCCCCGGTTCTCCGCTTCTCTTGCAAGCGTACCGATAATATCATCCGCTTCGTACTGGGGAAGCTGGTAATGTCTTATACCGAAAGAATCAAGCAGCTCCTGCAGTAAAGGGAACTGTTCCGAGAGTTCCGGAGGCGTCTTTTGCCTGCCCCCTTTGTATTCTTCGTAAGTTTTGTGGCGAAAAGTCGTTTTCCCGGCGTCAAATGCTACTAACATGTGATCGGGGGATTCCTCCTCAAGAATTTTGAGCAGCATAGTCGTAAAACCGTAAACCGCATTCGTATACACGCCTTTGTCATTGTTCAACAGGGGTAAAGCGAAAAACGCCCGATAAGCGATACTGTTACCATCGATCAGAACCAGTTTATTTCCCATAACGTCACTCCTACCTTTTTTGCTATACTCATTTTACCACGTCCCGACTTCAAGATAAAAAAGACAGAAGCAATTCGCTTCTGTCCGCAGTACTATTTTTCAGGACTACTCTTCGGCCGGAAAGATTTTTTCTCCTGTTACCTTGTGAAAAACGAGGGTAAACTCAGAACCCTCTCCCGGCACACTCTGTACGTAAACTTCTCCCCGGTGCGCCTCCATAATGTGCTTAACGATAGCAAGGCCAAGGCCGGTTCCGCCCGAGTTCCTGCTTCTGGCCCGGTCCACCCGATAAAAACGTTCGAATAGTCGCGGTATTTCTTCCGGAGGAATTCCTATCCCTGAGTCGGAAACGGAAACAGTGATCCGATCTTTTTCATCGTGCAGTCTCACGTTAATTTCGCCGCGGTCCGGTGTGTAAGTAATCGCATTCGATAATATGTTGATCAGCACCTGCCTAATCCTGGTAGAGTCCCCTTCACAGACAGCATCTGTATCCAAATGTTCCGAAATACGGATACCCTTCCTGTCTGCCTGAGTCTGGACGAGTTTCTTCGTCTCCATCACCAGGTCGGTTATGTTCACCTGCTGGAGGGACAGTTGAAAATCTTCACGTTCTATTTTCGTTAATTCAAGCAGGTCATGAATGAGCGTTTCCAGTCTCGTGCTTTCTTTCAGCATAATTCCCAAAAACTGTTCATTCTTTTCTTTGTCTTCCGCAGCTCCCTCCAGAAGGGTCTCAGCAAAACCTCTTATCGATGTTATCGGGGTTTTGAGCTCATGGGAGACATTGGCTACAAAATCTTTTCGCATCTGTTCCAGCTTCTTCAGTTCCGTAATGTCATGAAATACGAGTACGACCCCCTGCCACCGTTTATTCTCTTTGAAAATAGGCGCGCCGTTCACCTGTATAAATTTTCTTTCGAGTCCCCGCTGTATTGTAAGCATCTGACTGTCCGGCTCTTCGAACATATAAACGTTTTCCACTACACTCTGAACTTCCTCGTGGGGAACCACTTCATGATAGAGGTAATCAAGATAATAAGCTTTGTCTTCTTTAAAAGTGCGGATGAAAGATTCATTGACCAGCTGAATATAACCTTTTTCATCGATAAGGACGAGACCGCTGCTCATATGATTAATGACAGCACTTAAGCGCGTTTCCTGCATTCCCTGGACGCTCGTCAGTTCTTTCAGATGTCTACCCAGTTCGTTTATGACTGCTCCGAGTCTTCCGGCGTCTCCGAATACCCCCGAGTCCGCCCGGGCCCTGTAATTTCCATGGGAGAGCTCTTCCGCAGTATCTGTGGCTTTACGCATAGGATCGACGTATTTGATGAATATCTGATAGCATATAGTTATCAATGCCATAGCAATCACAGAAATCATTATGAACGTCATAAACCATATATTTCTGGACGCTTCCTCCGCGCGTTCCATTCCGTTCTCGCCGACTACCTCTATGATAGACTGCTGAGCGTATTGGGCAAGGACGAGACCGAAAGAAAGCATAAGTATTAGAATGATAAGAGCATAAACAAGTAGTATTCGTCCATTATTATTCATATTTGGAAGGATCCTCCATTTTGTAACCCAATCCGCGCACCGTTTTGATGTAGGCGGGCTTTTTTGTTACCGGTTCGATTTTCTCCCGCAAGTGACTTACATGTACATCGACGATTCTCGTATCTCCGGCAAAGTCATAATTCCACACGTACTGAAGCAACTGATTTCTTGACAGGACCCGACCGAGATTTCTGGCCAGATACAATAGCAGTTCGAACTCTTTCGGAGTGAGGGTCAGCCATTCCCCTTTTATAGCAGCCTCATACTGAGCAGGATAAATTTCAAGATCTTTGACTGTAAGCAGCTCCTCTTTTCCACTGCTCTCTTTTTTATCGATACGTCTTAAAATAGCTTTAATTCTTGCTGTCACTTCTCTCGGACTGAAAGGTTTCGTCATATAATCGTCTGCTCCGATTTCCAGACCAAAAACTTTATCGAACTCTTCATCTTTTGCCGTCAGCATCAGAATCGGCGTTTCGATACGTCTCTGCCTCAATCGCTTGCATACTTCAACCCCTTCCACTTCGGGTAACATCAGATCAAGTACAATCAGATCGAACGTCTGGGCTGCAGCTTTTTCGAACGCTTCAGCTCCGTTGTACGCCACTTCCGTTTCATATCCGGCCTGTTCTATATTGTATTTGAGAAGGGTGACGATCGATTCTTCATCATCCACTATCAAAATCTTTTTCTTCATTCCCCCTGCCCCCTATTTCTGACTTTTCTCTATCATACCTTGTATCCCCTGTACATTTCTTCATTAGTGAACAAATTTTACAAAATATTAATAAAAGTTCTCAAGGGATATAGAGTTCAAAGAACCAGGCTCATAGGGCGGTACCACGTGAAGCGTTCCATGAACTACCACATCACCCGAACTGTCCTCACCCTGTACACTTATATAGATCAAGTGCTCCTCGTCCAAGATTTTTTCGATTTTATAGGTGAAGGTGACTGTTTCATAATGATGGACATGTTTAGGGTAGGTGATTTCCTGATAGGTAAGGTGGCTGCCGGGGCCGGGCAGGTGCATGGATACAGCTTGGGAAATCATTCCCTGGAGCATAACAGGCGGCACGACAGGACGTTGAAAAGGAGTCTGTGAGGCATAATCATGTTGAAGATAAAGGGGATTGGCGTCGTCGGTTAAGCCCATGTAAATCAGCAGGTCTTTATCATTCACTTCACAGACCTTTTCATACACCTCGCCAACTTTTAATTCATCGATTTTTTTACCGAGTTTACGTTTTTTATCAAGCATTGTTTTCCTCCTTTTTAAAAAAAGACCCGAGGAAATTCCTCGAGCCTTCTCTTAACTATTTCAGTATATCGAGTACTTTTCTGACAGAGTCAGCCGATTTATCCAGCTGGTCTTTTTCTTCACCGGTCAGATCAAGCTCAATAATCTCTTCTACACCGTCGCCCCCTATAATGACAGGGACGCCGAGATAAATGCCATCATAGCCGTATTCCCCTTCCAGGTAGGCAATTGCAGGCAAGAGACGCCGCTGATCTTTAATAATCGCTTCCACCATCTGTACAATGGAGGCGGCCGGGGCATAATAAGCACTTCCGTTCCCCAGCAGACCAACGATCTCTCCTCCGCCTTTACGGGTCCGTTCAATTATTTCTTCGATTCTCTCGGAAGAAATCAGTTTATGAAGCGGAACACCACCGACACTGGAATAACGGATCATCGGAACCATGTCGTCTCCGTGACCGCCGAGAACGAATCCCGTTACGTCCTTGACGGAAACGTTCAATTCCTCGGCGATGAAGCTCCGGAACCTGGCGGTATCAAGGACACCCGACTGTCCGAGTATCCGGTGTTTCGGAAATCCGGACTCCCGGAAAACACTGTAAGTCATTGCATCAACAGGGTTCGTCAATACAATAATATAGCACTCAGGTGAATACTTCACGACCTCTTTCGTCACTTTTTGCATAATACCGGCGTTCGTATTAACGAGATCATCACGGCTCATTCCCGGTTTTCGGGCTATACCGGCCGTAATGACGACTACATCCGAACCCTTCGTGTCTGCATAATCAGAAGTGCCTTTGATTTTTGCATCAAACCCCTGTACAGGGCTTGCTTCAAACATATCAAGAGCTTTCCCTTTCGCAGGGTCCTCCTGATCAGGAACATCCACAAGCACAACGTCAGCCAGCTCTTTCTGGGCTGTCATCAGAGCGGTGGTGGCACCGGTAAAACCGGCACCGATCACCGAGACCTTCGGTCGCTTCATTCCCATCCTTCGCGCCTCCTTCAATCAGTCCATGTTCTTGATCAGTTCATCACCGAACTGAGATGTTTTAACTTCTGTCGCACCTTCCATCATACGGGCAAAATCATACGTCACTACTTTACTTCCAATCGTTTTATCCATCGATTTGGAAATGAGCTCTGCAGCTTCTCTCCATCCAAGGTGTTCAAGCATAAGTACCCCGGAAAGGATAAGGGAAGACGGGTTAACTTTGTCCATACCGGCATACTTCGGAGCAGTACCATGAGTAGCTTCGAAAATAGCGTGTCCGGTGTTGTAGTTGATGTTCGCACCCGGCGCAATACCGATACCGCCTACCTGGGCTGCAAGTGCGTCAGAGATATAGTCGCCATTCAGGTTCATAGTTGCGACGACGTCGAATTCACTCGGGCGAGTCAAAATCTGCTGAAGGAAGATGTCTGCAATTGCATCTTTCACAATCATCTTACCTGCTTTTTCTGCTTCATCCTGTGCTTTGTTCGCCGCTTCTTTTCCTTCTTTTTCAACGATACGGTCGTATTCGGCCCATGTGAACACTTTGTCCCCGTATTCTTCTTCGGCTACTTCGTATCCCCATGCTTTGAAGGAACCTTCGGTGAACTTCATAATGTTTCCTTTGTGTACGAGGGTCACGTTACGACGGCCTTCATTGAATGCGTAGTCGATAGCCGCACGTACAAGACGTTTCGTCCCTTCTTCGGAGACAGGTTTTACACCGATTCCGGAAGTTTCCGGGAAGCGGATGTTATGTACACCCATTTCGTTCTGGAAGAAATCGATGACTTTCTTGACTTCATCAGAACCTTTCTGCCATTCGATTCCGGCATAAATATCTTCCGTGTTCTCGCGGAAAATAACCATGTCCGTGTCTTCCGGACGTTTCACCGGGGACGGTACACCTTCAACGTAACGGACAGGACGAAGGCAGGTGAACAAATCGAGTTCCTGACGCAGAGCCACGTTAAGAGAACGGATACCTCCACCGATAGGAGTCGTCAACGGGCCTTTAATAGCGATTTTGTAATCACGGATCGTGTTAAGAGTTTCCTCCGGCAGCCATTCTTCGGTTCTGTCGTATGATTTCTGACCGGCATACACTTCTTTCCATTCGATTGCTTTCTCACCGTTATATGCTTTATCTACAGCTGCTTCTATGACACGGCTCGCGGATGCCCAGATATCGGGTCCGGTTCCGTCGCCTTCGATATAAGGAATAACTGCGTAGTTAGGTACGTTTAATTCTCCATTTTCTTCTACAGTGATTTTCTTTGCTTCTGACATGATGTTCCCTCCTGTTAAATGATTCATTACCTATCATACGTGATGTTTAGTAAAAGGAAAAGCCTGATGGTCAGGAACGCTCCTCCACCGGCTTATACGTCTGGTTTTTCGGTCCTACATACTCGGCACGAGGACGGATCAGACGGTTGTCGTTGTACTGTTCAAGAATATGGGCAAGCCAGCCGGACGTACGACTCACGGCAAAAATAGGCGTGAACAGGTCATGGTCGATGCCAAGACTGTGATAGACGGAAGCGGAATAGAAATCCACGTTTGCCGGCAGTCCTTTATTTTCTTTAATATACTCTTCGATTTTTTCGGACATATCATAGAATTTCGAATGTCCTGTCAGGCCTGTCAGTTCGCGGGACATTTCTTTCAGGTGCTTCGCGCGCGGATCTCCGTTTTTATAAACGCGGTGGCCCATCCCCATAATTTTCTCTTTATTTTCAAGTTTCTTCTCAATATGCGGAATGGCGTTATCCACTTCCCCTATTTCAGTGAGCATAGCCATGACACGTTCGTTCGCTCCACCGTGAAGCGGTCCTTTCAAAGCACTGATGGCAGCTGTAACACCGGAGTAAATGTCACTCATGGTAGCTACACATACACGTGCAGTGAACGTAGAGGCATTCAGTTCATGATCAGCGTGCAACACAAGCGCTTTATTGAACGCTTCCACTTCCAGATCCTCAGGCTCTTTGCCATTCAACATATATAGGAAGTTAGCTGCAAAGCTGAGGTCTTTTTTCGGTTTCACCGGTTCTTCTCCCTTACGGATGCGGCCAAAAGCAGTAACTATCGTCGGTATTTTAGCCTGGATACGAACTGCTTTACGCTTGTTCATCTCTTCATCCATTTCTTCGGCTTCACTGTCCAGAACGCCGAGCATGGAGATGGAAGTTCTGAGAGCAGCCATAGGATTAACCGTTTTCAAATCATAAGATTTCAGATGATCGATGATACCTTCAGGCACTTCCATTTCATTGGCTAGCGCACTTTTCAGTTCCTCCAGCTGTGCTTTGTTCGGAAGCTTCTGGTTCCAAAGCAGATAGATTACCTCTTCGAAACTTGAGTTTGTAGCAAGATCATCGATGTCGTAACCTGCATATGTCAGTTTATCATCAATGATTGAACTGATTGATGACTCCGTAGCTGTAATTCCTTCCAATCCTTTAGTAGATGCCATAGAACTTTCCCCCTTTTAAAAATTAAAATCACTTTCCGTTTCTAAAAAACGTGTTTCAGATTACTTATTATAACTTATCGGGAAATTCCCCAACCACAATTATAAATTATTTCGAAAAGAATGTGAATTGAAACCGTTTGATTTCTTTTAAAACACCATTAATTCACAGAAAAAGAGACGCGGCTCATCTTCTGTGAATAGTGATCGTTCCATTACTCATACCCTTCTCAATGGCTTTCATAACTACTTTTTTGATCGGATGTCTCGTCACAGGGAAAAGAAGCAGAAAACCTATTGTATCCGTAATGAAGCCGGGCGTCAGTAAAACAGCTCCACCGACGAGAATACAGGCACCGTCAAGCAGAGTATGCCTCGGCGGGTTGCCCCTCTGTAAGGAGTCCTGGAAATCCCTGATCGTTTCCATCCCTTCTCTTTTTGCCAGCCAGGCACCGATTGCCCCGGTGGTAATTATAAGAAGTATTACCCAGAGAGGTCCTATGATGTTTCCACTCCATATCAAAATACCGATCTCCAGAGCCGGTATAATGAGGATGATTAAAAACAGCCATTTAAACATGTCATCACTCCTTTCCGTACCGAAGTGCAGATAAAGTCTTTCTGTGACTTCAGTTTATCACGTGTCTCTTACGCTGACCTAATAAAAAGACGGGGTTTCCCCCGTCTTTGTTAAAGTATTCCGGTATGCCCTTTATAGATTTTCCCCTGAGCTCCGTCAATGGTGATGTCTGTGTAATCTTCAATTTTCTCGAGCGCTTCATCAGTACCGACGATCACCGGGATACCGAGACTCAACCCTACTACAGCCGCGTGAGATGTAAGTCCCCCTTCGACTGTTACGAGACCTTTGGCTTTCTCGATAGCCGGCATCATCTCTTTGTCCGTACCGAACGTGACGAGGATATCCCCCTCTTCAACACGGGCATTGGCATCCTCTGCGTTTTCAGCTACCACTGCCCGGCCCGAGGCACTTACCTGACCGATGCCCTGTCCGTTCGTGAGTACATTACCGATTACGTGCACTTTCATCAGATTGGTCGTACCACTTTCACCTACCGGTACTCCGGCTGTAATGATGACTCTGTCTCCGTGCTCTACGAGACCTGAATCGATTCCTTTCTCAATGGCCGTTTCAAGCATTTCGTCCGTGGAAGCAGCTCTTTCTCCCATAAGCGCGTGAACGCCCCAGACGAGAGAAAGTTTGCGGTTCACTTTTTCACTTGAAGTTACCGCAAGAATCGGCGACTGGGAGCGGTATTTGGATACCATGCGAGCAGTATGGCCACTTTCCGTCGGGGTGATGATAGCATTTACGTCCAGATTGATAGCCGTATGAGTGACAGATTGACTGATTGCATCCGTTATCGTCATCGCCGTGTGTTTCGATCGCTCACTTAGAATAGAGGCGTAATCGAGTCCGGTCTCCGTCTTTTTGGCTATATTGGCCATCGTCTGAACAGAAGCTACAGGGTAATCTCCCGCAGCCGTCTCTCCGGAAAGCATAATGGCATCGGTTCCATCGAATATCGCGTTCGCCACGTCTGATGCTTCCGCACGCGTCGGGCGTGGGTTATGCTGCATGGAATCGAGCATCTGAGTAGCAGTAATTACAGGTTTTCCGGCCTGGTTACATTTTCGGATAAGTTGTTTCTGGACAAGCGGCACGTCTTCTGCAGGTATTTCCACCCCGAGATCTCCACGCGCTACCATCAGACCATCACTCACTTTAAGGATGGCCTCTATGTTGTCCACGCCTTCCTGGTTTTCGATTTTAGGAATGATCTGTACATCACTCGCGTTCTTTCTTTCCAGCAGTTCCTTGATTTCCAGTACGTCGGAAGCCCGGCGTACGAAAGAGGCAGCTATAAAGTCGACTCCCTGATCCACACCGAACTCAATATCTTTCGCATCTTTATCGGTCATGCCGGGAAGGTTGACACTTACGTTCGGAACGTTGACCCCTTTTTTACTTTTGATAGGACCGTTGTTCAGGACCGTCGTTTTAATTTCATTGTTCTCTTTATCAATTTCCTCAACAAGCAGTTCGATAAGACCGTCATCCAGCAGGATTTTGGAACCTTTATGAACGTCGTCTATGAGTCCGGGATACGTCACGGAAATCCTTTCTTCATTTCCTGCAACCGGAGTCATGGAAACGTAAAGTATAGAGTCTCTTTTCAGATAAACCTCTTTCTCCGCCATATCACCCGTGCGGATTTCCGGACCCTTTGTATCCAGAAGGATAGCTACCGTTTTCCCAGCTTCCTTCGAGGCTTTTCTTATATTTTCAATCCGGCTTCCGTGTTCTTCGAAGTCTCCATGCGAAAAGTTGAGCCGGGCCACGTCCATCCCCGCATCAATAAGTTCTTTTAAGATTTCGGGTTTTTCGGATGCAGGTCCGATAGTACTTACAATTTTAGTTTTTCTGAGCATTGCTAATTCCTCCTCTTAATGAAACCATGTAACGTTAAATCGATAGTTCTTTGGACAATCGATACATATCCAGATCGATGTGGTGCTTTTGACTCAGGACTTCGACTATATCATGATCTACAATTTTATTGTTCTGAATACCTACCATTCTGCCTGCGGATCCTTTTCTGAGGATATCGACTGCTGCAGCTCCAAGACGACTTCCAAGTACACGGTCCGATGCTGAGGGAGAGCCTCCGCGCTGCGTGTGCCCAAGTACCGTAACCCTCGTTTCCAGTTTCGCTTTTTCCTCGATTTCTCTGGCGAAATCAACACCGCTTCCATACCCTTCCGCTATAATGATGATGCTGTGACGTTTTCCACGTTCGTTCCCGCGTTTCAGACGATCGATTACATCTTCTATAGTGTCTTCCGCTTCCGGAATCAGAACGCTTTCGGCACCATCGGCAAGGCCTGCCCATAAAGCCAGGTCTCCGGCGTCTCTGCCCATTACTTCTATAATATATGTTCTTTCATGGGAAGTAGCCGTATCCCTTATTTTATCGATAGCCTCCGAGATGGTATTCAATGCCGTATCAAAACCGATGGTAAAGTCCGTCCCCGGAATATCATTGTCTATCGTGCCCGGGACCCCGATGCAGGGATAGCCCCTCTCGGTCAATTTCTCTGCTCCTCTGAAAGAGCCGTCCCCGCCGATGACGACAAGACCTTCTATTCCATAATGCTCAAGTGTTTCGATACCTTTAAGCTGACCTTCTTCCGTTTTGAAGTCTTCACAGCGTGCAGAGTAAAGCATCGTTCCTCCGCGCTGTATGATATCCCCAACAGAACCGAGCTCCATTTTCCGGATATCTCCGTCTATCAGTCCCTGGAACCCATAGTTGATTCCGTATACTTCAATACCATGATAAATCGCCTTCCGGACGACCGACCGGATGGCAGCGTTCATGCCCGGAGCATCTCCTCCACTTGTAAGGACGCCTATTCTTTTCATAACCTTTCACCTCGTTTAATTATCTCTCTGTCTTTTCCCTTTCATCAGGAGGATCTAAACAATTTAAATATCAGAGGAAAGTAATCGGCCAGCCCCGATTCTTAAAATGATAACGTTATCACACCCTAAAGACGGGAAAAGTCGCACAAAAATAGTGCGACTACGGTCTTTCCTCTCCTGATTCAACTGTCTTCATTATATCTCAATTGCTGCATACGCGCCAATATTTTTGTACTTCTCATATCTTTTCTCCAGACGTTGTTCATTATCCATAGCAGACAGTTCTTCAAGCGAAGAACGGAGGTATGGTTTCAGAATTTCCGCCTGATTTTCAATTTCTTTATGGGCGCCTCCCATAATTTCCGGTATCAGTTCATCGATGATGTTCAACTGTTCCAGATCATACGAAGTGATTTTCATTGATTCTGCTGCCTGTTTGGCATAAGCAGCATCTTTCCATAGAATAGAAGCCGCTCCTTCCGGTGATATAACAGAGTATGTAGCGTTCTCAAGCATAAGAATTTTATCCCCTATTCCGATACCGAGCGCTCCTCCGCTTCCTCCTTCACCGATAACGACGCATATGACAGGGACATCAAGCCCGGCCATTTCCATTAAATTCCTTGCTATCGCTTCACTTTGTCCTCTTTCTTCAGCTGCTTTCCCGGGATAGGCCCCCTTCGTATCTATGAACGTTATTACAGGACGCCCGAATTTCTCGGCCTGCTTCATCAGTCTCAAGGCCTTTCTGTACCCTTCCGGATGAGGCATGCCGAAATTTCTGTATATGTTCTCTTTCGTATGTTTACCACGCTGATGGCCGATCACTGTAACCGGTGCACCTTCGAATTTGGCTATTCCACCGATGATGGCAGGGTCATCACCGAAATGACGATCTCCATACATTTCCAAAAAACCGTCAAAAAGATGATTAACGTAGTCGAGAGTCGTCGGTCGTTCCGGGTGCCGGGCCATCTGAACCCTGTCCCACGGCTTCAGATTGGTATATACATCATGCTCCAGTTTCTCAAGTCTTTCTTCAAGAGTGCTGATTTCCTCCGCCAGATCTATATCTTTCTCTTCCGTCAGCTTTTTCAGTTCTGAAATTTTCTCACGAAGGTCGATAACCGGTCTTTCAAAATCAAGCACGTGTTTCATTGGATTCCCCTCCTGTCCGGTGCATGTCCAGTACATTTCCAAGAATACTTTTTAATTCATGACGATGTATAATCCGATCCAACTGTCCGTGTTCGAGTAAAAATTCGGAAGTCTGAAAATCTTTGGGCAGCTTCTCCCTGATCGTCTGTTCTATAATTCTTCTTCCCGCAAACCCGATCAGCGCACGGGGTTCTGCGAAGTTATAGTCCCCGAGGGAGGCGAAACTTGCCGTCACCCCGCCGGTAGTAGGATGAGTCATAACCGAAATGAACAGCAGGCCTGCCCGGCTGTGACGTTCGAGAGCTATCGCCGTTTTACCCATCTGCATTAAACTTACGACTCCCTCCTGCATTCTTGCTCCTCCGGAAGCAGTGAAAATGATGAACGGGAGAGATTCTTTCCGGGCTCTTTCCACGGCTCTTGCAATTTTCTCCCCGACGACAGCCCCCATACTTCCCATCCTGAAACGTGAATCCATCACGGCTACAGCTGCAGGGGCGTCACCAATCGTCAGTTTTCCGGTCACAATCGCCTCTTTAAGGTCCGTTTTGTCCTTGTCTTTCTCCAGCTTCTCTTCGTATTCGGGGAATCCCAGTATATTTGTGGTTTCCAGATTTTCATCCCACTCTTCGAACGACCCGGCGTCCGAGAGTTGTTCAATGCGTTCATACGCAGTAAGATTTACATGATAATCACAGTGAGGACATACAAATAAATTCCTGTTCAGTTCCTTCCTGTAAAAAATCTTCTTACAGCCCGGACATTTCTGCATCAAACCTTCCGGTACGTTCTTCCGGCTTTTTTTACTCGGTACGGAGTTATATCTTTTCTTTTTTCCAAACATATCTCGGAACATTCCGTCACCCTCCTTTTTCTTTTCGTATTCGAATTGCTGGATTAAATACTGTTTTCATATAATCCGAAAATATCTTCCTTGTTTGCGCGTCGCAGTGCATCACAAAGGTCCTCGTGCCATTCTTTCGTATAATGGATCTTCTCAACCGACTCCAGATACGTAGTGAGAAGCTGCCATATAGAAAGAAGCAGTTCCTGATTCTGCGCCATAAACAGTGCTTTGAATAAATCGTTATGACTTTCCCCGTTGAATGGAACGAGGTGTGCTTCGAGCTGTTCGATTTCCGGAACGGACAATCTGCCTATCGACAAAAAAATGATTTCTTTCTCCACCATGTTTTTGGCAATATGCAGTTCTTCCCGTGTCCTGTTTCTGTTCAGTATAAAGGTCGAAAGCAGATTAATCATATGATAATCCTTGTATTCTTTTAGAAACGTGCCTTCCCCTCTTTTCGTTTCAATAAGTCCGAGCAGCTCCAGCGCACGCAGGGCCTCCCTGATCGAGGAACGCCCCACACTAAGCTGATCACTCAGTTCCCTTTCGGAAGGAAGCTTATCTCCGGGACGGACATCTTCTTCCTCTATGAATTCCTTCAACCGGTGGAGCACCCCTTCATATACTTTCGTCTTTTCGGGCTCATTCGGGGACAATGTGCACATCTCCCCTTTCTATGTAAATTCACTGGCTCGTTCGAAAACGAAGGAGAAGGCAGTCCCTTCTCCTCAATCTTCATCAATTAACGTCAGCTGGCGGGTTCTTTCGCTTACCTGTTCAGGGTCCACATGCTTCCTCGCAACGCCGGATTCCATAGCAGCTTTAGCGACACTGGCCGCAACAGCCGGAGCGACTCTCGGGTCGAACGGAGCAGGTATTACATAATCTTCCCCAAGTTCCCCGTCACTTACGAGTTCGGCAATAGCTTCGGCTGCAGCTATTTTCATCCTTTCATTGATCCTCGTCGCCCTCACGTCAAGAGCTCCTCTGAAAATCCCAGGAAAAGCAAGGACGTTATTCACCTGATTCGGAAAATCGGATCTGCCTGTACCGATTACACGGGCACCGGCCTCTTTTGCAGCATCCGGCATAATTTCCGGTTCCGGGTTTGCCATGGCGAAAATAATCGACTCCTCTTTCATTTTCGACACCATCTCGCTGGATAAACTGCCTCCTACGGAGACTCCGACGAAAACGTCCGCACCTTCTATTACGTCTTCAAGTTTCCCTGAAACTTTCTCTTTATTCGTGATTTTGGCTATTTCATCTTTCACTTCGTTCATTCCTTCTGTGCGCCCTTCGTAAATCGCACCCCGGGAATCACACATGATGATATCTCTTACTCCGAAATGGTAAAGCAGTTTAATGATGGCGATCCCAGCAGCCCCTGCTCCGTTCGCTACCACTTTAATATCGGAAAAAGAGCGGCCGGTAAGTTTCAAGGCGTTCATCAGCCCTGCCACGGTAACGATAGCCGTTCCGTGCTGATCATCATGGAAAATCGGAATATCCGTTTCTTTTTTCAGGCGGTCTTCGATGATAAAACAGTTGGGGGCAGCTATGTCCTCGAGGTTCACACCTCCGAACGTAGGCTCCATCAGCTTAACGGTCTGAACTATTTCATCGATGTTGTTTGTGTTCAGGCAGATGGGGAAAGCGTCGACGCCGGCAAAACTTTTGAAAAGAGCGGCTTTCCCTTCCATAACAGGGAGGGAGGCTTCCGCACCGATGTTGCCAAGTCCGAGCACTGCCGAACCGTCACTGACGACTGCCACCATATTCCCTTTCATTGTGTAATCGAAAACTGTTTCCTTGTGATCGTAAATTTCTTTACAAGGTTCCGCTACCCCGGGAGAATAAGCTAAGCTTAAATCCCTGGAATTACGGACAGGGACTTTCGAGGTAGTTTCCAGTTTTCCCTGGTTCACTCTATGAATATGCAATGCTTCATCCCGTAAATTTGACAAAAGACCACGCTCCTTCGATTCAATGGATTGGTACGGATTTTTCTACTTTCCTACAGGTAAAGCAGGTGTATTTGAAGTGGTCTGACCACCGGATTTCGACTTCTTAATTATAACAAATCGTCAAATCGTGTAAAGGCATCCATCTCCATTTCAGAGCCATCTGTGCCTTATAGCATATTTTTCATTTCCGATATTCTTTTCCAAACGCTTCCGTACTTCTTCACTCACATCAATCCCGTAGCCGGAAGGCATTTTATAGACTTTCTTCACTTCTTCGATATAGAAAAATATTTCCTGTTCTCCCGGATGATCACGGGCCAGGGTTTTCATAAATTCGAGAACTTCCGTATACCGCTTTTTTTCTGTCTTAATGAAGATTTCACTCGTCTCCTGCACAGGACGTATACTTTGTGCCTGAAGCTGTTTCTCTCCCCGCCGTTCCTGTATTTTCCCGCCGATTACTACAATCATGTCCTCGTCCAGCCAGGAGCTGCAGGTACGGTACGTTTCGGGAAACACCACTGCGTCCATCTCTTCTTTATCGTCACTCAATGAAAGAAAAGCCATTTTCTCTCCCCGTTTCGTCCGTATCTCTCTGACGTTATCTACGACGGCGGCTACGGTAATGAACCCTTTTTCTTTCATCAGGGCCGCGCTGAGTAATTCTATATTGTTTCTTTTCAGACTTTTGCCCGCCCCTTCCAGAGGATGGGAAGAAAGGACAGCTCCGAGCACCTCTTTTTCCAAATTCAGCCGTGTGAGGGCTGGAAGCGGGTCTTTGTGGACGAGACCTCCGCTCCATTCCGTAATGAACCCTATATCTTCCTGAAATTCCCTGAACAGTTCACTTTGTTCCAGCGCCTGATCGATACTCGCAAGTAAACTTGCGCGGTTGGAGTGAAGACGGTCAAAACAGCCGGCCTTAATGAGGTTTTCCATCGAGTTCCGATCCAGGTAGGAAGATCCCCTCATCGTGAACTCGAAAAAATTCGTAAAGCGTCCCCGCTGCCTCTCTTCCGTAATGGAACGGCCCATCTTGAAACCGATACCTTTTATCATCATGAAGCCGAGGATGATATTTCCTTTTCGGACAGATGTATGAGGAAAAGCCTCATTTACGAACGGGGGATGTACGGGTATACCTTCCTGCTTTGCTTCACGTACGTAATTCGCTATTTTCTCTTTATCTCCTACGGCGCTGTTGATCAGTTCGGAAAGGAAGTATTCCGGAAAATGCGTTTTAATATAAGCAAGTTTATACGAAATGATGCTGTAGGCTACTGCGTGGCTTTTGTTGAATCCATAATTGGAGAATTTCACAATCCATCTGAACAGCTCCCGCGCCACTTCTTCCTTATAACCAGCTTGTTCAGCGCCTTTCAGAAATCGGCTCTCCTCATTTTTGAGAATACTTTCCTGTTTTTTGCTCACTGCCCTTCTGAAAAGATCCGCTTCCCCGAGAGAATACCCGGCAACAATCTGAGCGACCTTCATTATTTGTTCCTGGTACAAAAGCACCCCGTATGTCTCCTCGAGAATCGGTTCAATGTCCGCGTGTAAATAAGTGACAGGGGTCCTGCCGTGTTTTCGCTCCACATAATCCGGAATGAAATCCATCGGTCCGGGACGATACAGGGCATTGACGGCGACAATATCTTCAAAACGTTCAGGCTTCAACTGTTGCAGTACTTTCCTCATTCCTTTCGACTCCAACTGGAAAATCCCGTTCGTCTTTCCTTCCGCCAACTGTCTGTAGGTAGCTGCATCATCATCCGGAATGCTCTGGACCGAAAATTCGGAATCGGCGTATTTTCTGATGTTCTTTTCCATATTTTCAAGAAAAGAAAGATTCCTGAGTCCGAGAAAATCCATTTTGAGAAGACCGGAAGCTTCCACGTCCTCCATAGCCATCTGAGTAAGCAGTGCCGGACCGTCATGATCCATCATTCCGGTATATCTCCCGAGAGGATAGTTGCTGATAACTACTCCGGCAGCGTGAGTGGAGACGTGCCTTGGCAGCCCTTCGATTCTGGTGCCGATTCTGAACAGAGTCTGAAGTTGACCGGAACTTCTTATAAAGTCCTTAAGAGGTTCCGACTGTTTTACAATCTGTTCCAGGTTGAGCGAACGGTTTCCGGGAAACTGCTTCAGTATATACGCAGTATCCTCTTCTTCCACTTTCAGCGCTTTTCCTACCTCCCGTATCGTACTCCTTGCTGCGAATGTACCGAAAGTACAAATTTGGGCCACTCTTTCTTTTCCGTATTTTTCCCGTACATATGTAATCACTTCATCACGCCGGTGATCGGAAAAGTCAATGTCGATGTCGGGCATGGTCTGACGTTCCGGATTGAGGAACCTTTCAAAAAGAAGACCGTATTTCAAAGGGTCCACAGTCGTTATATTCAACAGATATGCTACGATCGACCCGGCAGCGGAACCACGGCCGGGACCGACTTTAATCCCCTTGTCCTTCGCATATTTTACGAAGTCCCACACAATAAGGAAGTAGTCGCTGAATTTACGGGAGGTTATCACTTCAAGCTCATGTTCCAGGCGTTTCTTTGCTTCCCCGGTATCAGCGCCGTACTTCTCCGGCAACGCCTGCTCACACAATTCCCTTAAATATTCATTACTGTCCCCACCCTCCAGGGGATAGGAAGGGAGAAGAGAACGGGAGCGGGTTAGAGAAACAGAACTTTTGTCTACTATTGTTTCGTTATTCCTGATGACCTCGGGCCATTCACTGAAATATGACTCTGTCCGGGAAGGATCTTCGAGACAAGTTATTCCAGGGGAAGAAGTCCCTGCTTTAAAAGCTTCGCCTGCCTCCATCGCCCGCATAACTTCATAGGCTGTTCTATCCTCTTCTTTCAGAAAATGTACGTCACTGATGGCTGTACAGCTGATCAGTCCTGCCTGCGCCCACGTCTTCAGAGGGTCATGAAGCATCTGTTCCTGTCGCAGTTCTGCAGCACGGACGCCTGCGAACATTAAAGAAAAGACGGATTCGAACTCCCGATATACGGGGATGACTTCTTCTTTTCTGTTTTCCGTAACCTGTTGCGCTACAGGGGTGTCTCCCGTTTTCCATATCGCGATTACATCGTTCCCAAGTTCTTCGATACCGTTCAGTTCCACTCGACCGTCCAGGTGGTACCTGCTTGTAATTTCTATTACGTTTCCTGCTCCCTGTTCCGAGGTGGCAAGCAAAAAAGTCGGATACTCCTCTTCTTTATGTATCACTGGGAGTTCGACGCCGAGGATAGGAGTTATGTTTTTTTCTATACAGGCATTATAAAACGACAGCCAGGCACTGATATTTTTTTCATCGACCAGACCGAGCGCTTTTATTCCCCGGCCGTAAGCTTCGTCTATGAGTTCATGTATATCAATGGTACTGTTCATAAGACTGTAACCGCTTTTTATACCTATGTGAGTAAACCCCATTACTCCCACCTCCTTCTAACTGAATTATACTAACGATTTCGATCACTGTCGTCATATACACTCCGTATCCGGATTGATCGGGTATTACCGGAAGAAGACACAGAACCCGGGACTATTTAAAAGAGACAGCTGTAAGGTTTTATGTATCGAAAAAGAAAATGGGTATATTCACCCATTTTCTTTCCGGTATTCCCGGCAGATTGATTGCAGCCGCTCTTCTATCCTTTTCGTCTCTTCCCAGCTCTCCGCTCTGGCACCGGCAGCCATCGGATGTCCGCCTCCCCGGTACTCCCCGGCGAGTTTATTGATGACAGGTCCCTTGGATCGGAACCTGACTCTTATTTCCGATTCTTCCTCCACAAAGAACACCCAGGAAAGGATCCCCTCGATATCTCCGAGCATCCCCACGAACTGGCTGGTTTCTGAAGGGTCCACTTCAAAACGCTCCAGCACTTCTTTTGAAAGCGGAATGGCTGCGTGCCCTTCTTCCGACACAGTAACATTCTGCAGAATATAACCTTTCAGCCTTGCAAGCTTCAAAGAAGTCTTATAAAGTTCGTCGTACATAGCAGAACGGTCGAAGTCGTATTTAATCAGTACGGAAGCCGCTTCAAACGTCCGTTCTGTCGTACTCGGGAAAAGAAATCTTCCGGTATCTCCGATTATGCCCGCATACAGCAGCCGGGCGGCTTCCCTGGAGAATTTCCATCCAGCGTTTTGAGCAGCAAGCACGTAAATCATTTCGCTCGTGGAACTGGAATGGGTCTCCACCCACTGAACATCTCCATACTCGTCCACGACCGGGTGGTGGTCGATCTTAATGAGAGCCTCGCCTTTTTCATACCTTTCATCGTCGACTCTTTCAAGGTTTGCCGTGTCGTTAATGATTACCAGGGCGCCCCTGTAATCATCGTCGTCCACGTTATCCATAGTCCCCAGAAAACGGAATGCTTCGTCATCATCACCGGCAGCCAGCACCGTTTTCTCCGGATATGTATCCTGGAGTATTTTTTTGAGGCCGAGCTGTGAACCGAGAGCATCGGGATCGGGACGGACGTGGCGGTGTATGATAATCTTCGAGTATGATTCTATTTTATCTTTAATCTGTTTATGCATAAAAAGGCTCCTTCTGATAAAGATGTTGGCATTTTAATAAGAAACAAGCTAAAATAGGCGATAGAAAAAAATTACCTAAGGATGATGTTCATGTTCATGTTTCTGCTTATCGCTTTCGTCATTACCTCCATTGTACTATACATTTATAACAAAGTAATGATTACACGTACGGAACACCCGGTCACTCAGCAGTATTATAACAGTATCGCAAAATTCTTTCTCGGCATCTTCATCGTAAGTTTCGGTGCGGCTCAGTACCTGTATTATGAAACGAGACTGTCGCTGTTCATCGGTATACTATTTATCGTCCTCGGCGTTTTACAGCTGATGCACGGCTGGAGGGCAGCACGTCACTACAAAAATGAATATAAACGGGTCGAAAAAGTTTAAAGCCGCTTTGAAAGCGGCTTTTTTTGTGCTTATTTATCAATCAGCTGGGCCATCAGCAGCGCTTTTCCGACAAGACTGCCTTCATGATAGACTTCTACATCCAGCTTGGCGAGTTTCCTCCCGGCTTCGAGCACCCGGGGATGAATCTCCACTTCACTCTCGAGCTGCACCGGCTTTATGAAGTAGACAGAAATGTTTTCGACAACCAGCTCACCTTTCTTCTGCCGTGTCAGAAGATGGCTGGAAGCCTCCGTTATCAAAGCGGTGAATACACCATACGACATCGTACCAAGCTGGTTTGTCATCTGCGGGGTGACTTTCGTTTTCAGCGTGTACGTTCCCTCTTCGTCCGTAATGTGCGTCAGCTGACTGGTGATCAGGTCATCGATCGTTTCCCCCACCTGCGGCTGTCTCTGGATATTCTGAAGCGCTTTAAGTACGTCCTGTCTGGAGATGATACCCTGAATTTCCCTCAGCGAATCGACGACTGGCATCAATTCAATTCCTTCCCACACCATCATATGGGCGGCATTCGCGAGAGAAGTGTTGACTGTGACCGTCATCGGGTTCCTCGTCATCACCTTTTCCACGAGAGTATTTTCATCTTCTCCCACAATATCTTTAGATGTTACGATACCGACTACTCTGTTCTGCATATCGACTATCGGATACCGGCTGTGGCCCGTCTCCCTGTTCAGGGAATGCCACTTGGAAATGCGGTCGTTCGAAGATAAAAATTTCGACTCCTCCAGCGGAGTATATATATCCTCTACCAGAACAATTTCTTTTTTGATCATCTGGTCGTAAATCGCTCTGTTGATCATGGCGGCTACCGTAAACGTGTCATAACTGGTGGAAATGACCGGTAGTTCTTTTTCATCCGCCAGCTGCTTCACTTCATCCGAAGTGTCAAATCCTCCCGTCACAAGAACGGCCGCACCTTCCTGAACCGCTAATTCATGAGCGTTCGTACGATTCCCTACGATAAGCAGAGAACCCGCTTCCGTGTACCTCATCATAGCATCGAGTTTCATAGCACCTATGACGAACTTATTGAGCGTTTTATACAGGCCTTTTCTCCCGCCCATCACCTGGCCGTCTACGATATTCACAATCTCCGCAAAAGTCAGGCGTTCAATGTTCTCTTTTTTCTTCTGTTCTATTCTGATCGTACCGACCCGTTCAATCGTACTGACGAGTTTCTGATTCTCTGCTTCCTTGATTGCACGATAAGCCGTCCCTTCACTCACCTGCATTTCCTTGGCAATACGGCGGACGGAAATTTTACTCCCTATACTCAAAGAATCTATGTGATTTAAAATCTGCTCGTGTTTTGTAGTCAAACGCTCACCTTCTCTCTAACTGTACTAGTGTTTACAAGTATAATTGTTATTATACTAGTGATACAGTTATAGTTCAATTTCGAACAGGTCCCGCCCGCTTCCCTTATTAAATGAATTATTATGTATTTCCATTAAATCACCGCTGTTCCGATTTAAAAAAATCCCGGTCGCTTTCTTCAAAAGCGACCGGGATGTGGTGATATTACAGTTCGATATATTCTCCCGGTTTGAGAGCTTTGCCTTTTCCGGGTTTAACTTTAGAAGCAAAAGCTTCTCCGTCCTGATTAATCAGATCAAAAGTATTGTAGTGAACCGGTACTACCTGTTTAGCTCCGATCCATTCAGCTGCCGTAAGCGCATCCTCAGGTCCCATGGTGAAGTTATCACCGATCGGAACGAATGCCAGGTCAATATCGTTTCTTTCCCCGATCATCTTCATGTCGGAGAAAAGACCCGTATCTCCCATGTGGTATACAGTTTTTCCGTCAATCGTCAACAGAATGCCGGTAGGCATACCGGTATATACGATAGTGCCGTCATCTTCTGTGTAGGAAGAACCGTGAAAAGCCTGAGTAAGTTTCACTGTACCGAAATCAAACTCGTGAGCCCCACCAATGTACATAGGATGGGCGTCCAGACCTTTATTGCCGAGATACGTGGCCAGTTCGAAAGGAGCAACTATCCGGGCATCATTTCTTTTAGCAATCTCAAACGTGTCACCGACGTGGTCATTGTGGCCGTGAGTCAGGAGAATAACGTCCGCTTTTGCTTCGTCCGCTTTCAGATCGGTATTGCCATTTTCGGAAATGTAAGGATCAATCAAAATGGTGTGTTTCTCCGTTTCCACTTTCACTACTGCGTGTCCATGATAAAATACTTTCATGTTCAGCATCCTCCTTTAGTAATCTTTCCACGCTTGCTCATATTTCTGAATAAGATTCGGGTGGATTAATGTATTAGGTTCCAGGTTCTTAACCTGACCGTCACTATCTAGGATTTCCCGGTCTTCGTCTTTTCCAAACACGGTAAGCGCCGGAACAATTTCCTCATTGAGAAATTCCGTCGGTACATCTATTGAAACATTTTCGATATCCACTTCTTTCCTTGAAGCCATTACGAAACCCCAGTTCCCGAAACTCGGTATGTCGACGTGAAAATTGTACGTATTCATATCCGTCGCTTCCACCGTTTCGTTGATGGTCCAGTACACCTCCGGGGCGAAGACGGGGCTTGTGGCCTGAGCCATCATCACGCCATCGGCTCTCAGATGATTCCGCACGAGTGAATAGAATTCTTTCGTATACAGCTTATTCAGACTTTCGTTGTTGGGGTCCGGCAGGTCGATAAGCACCGTATCAAAACGTTTGTCTGTCGCTTTCAGATACTTGAAGGCGTCTTTATGCTGAATATCGACCAGAGGATCGTCAAGCGCACCATCATTCAGCTCACGCAGGTGCGGGTTTTCTTTGGCGAAATCGACGACAGCGGGGTCGAGATCCACAAGAGTGATCGATTCCAACCCTTCGTACTTCAGCAGTTCGTTCACGGCAATGCCGTCTCCCCCTCCCAGCACGAGTACATCCCGGACGTTCTCTTTATAAGCCATAGGAAGATGTACGAGCGTCTCATGATACCGGTATTCATCAGTGGAACTGAACTGCAGGGCCCCGTCCAGAAAAAGTCGGGTATCTTCGTCGTCTTTTGTAAGAACCATCTTCTGATAAGAGGTGTTTTCCATGTGAAGAATCGGATCTTTGTAAAGTTTCTGTTCAAAGGAGAAAGCCAGCTCTTCCCCGAAGAACAGACCGCTAATGAGAAGAATCCCGATAAAGATTGCACTGCCCAGATGAAAAGAGAACTTTTTAATTTCTTCTCTGAAATAAAATAATACGAGGACGGCGACCGACAGATTAATGACCCCGACGAAAAACGCAGTCTTCACCATGCCCATTTCCGGGCGCAGATAGAAAGCGAACAGTAATCCCCCCACCAGCCCTCCGGCATAGTCGGAAAAGAGTACGCGGGCGGTACTTTTATTAAGTTCGACCCCGATATCATTCGCTTTACGTATAAGAACCGGCAGCTCCACACCCGTAAGAGCCCCGATCGTAAATGTTACAGTGTATAGAAAAAGCGCGTCGGACCCCGCCGGAGCAAAAGCGGTCATACCGAACATAAGAAAGCTGGAAAAACCTCCGACGACCGCCACGAGAAACTCCGTCCATATAAAAGCGACGACGAGATCTTTCGTCACTCGTTCACTGATGCTTGCTCCCACTCCCATTCCTGTCAGGAACAGGCTGATCGTAAGCGTGTACTGTTTCACCCCGTCCCCGAGAATATAGGAACCGAGCGCCCCGAATAACACTTCGAAAATAAGGCCGCAAATAGAAACGATGCCGGACGCCCAGTAAATAAGTTTGCTTTGTTTTAATCCTTTTTCATTCATTCATACTACTCCCTGTCAGAAAAAAGCACCCTCCCCACGGAGAGTGCTTTCCACCTTATGTAATCGAAGCTCCGATGACGAAAGCGAGACCTATCGATACACCCATCGAAATAATACCGACGGCTGTGTTATTCTCCTTCAGTTTGTCCTCCACAGAAAACTTGCGGGTGAGCAGTTCAAACAGAAGATAGGCTACCATCTGCAGAAGTACGCCCACTCCTCCCCAAATTAATGTGTCCACCACTGTGAAGCTGTGGTAAATGGCAAACGAAAGCACAATACAGATCCCGATAATCTTACCTGAGATGGACATTGCCACCGCCTGGTTTCCGGCACTTACTTCATCCCAGTCTTTATACTTCTTCGTCAATACTTCGAATATTGCAAGACCTGCAAGAACAACTGCAACCGCAATAAGGAAATATCCTAATGTTGCAAGTAATGGTTCCATACTTTCCCTCCTTTTATTTTCCTACACTCGGTCCTCCACCTCTTGTAGAAGATCCTCTGAACGACCCGCTATTGCCGCCGTACATTGAATACCCACCGTAGCAGCCTCCATTGTCACATCTGTCTCTCTGTGTACTCCTCCAGTCGTTCGTACCAAAGGCCTGGTTCAGCAAAGCGTACGCAAGCATCCCCTCGAAAAAGGAAGGGGAATAATTATTCTGTACAAATTCTTTCTCGGCAAGTTCAATGAGAATCAGACCTGCCTCTTCTTCACTCTCTTTCAATATGACAAAATTATCAGGATAAATCAATGCCTGTTTGTCACCCTGTCTATCACCGGTATCCTCAGGCTTCACTTCCTCCACAATCAGCTCTTCCACTTCCCGGAGATTATACTCACTCGTCATGTAAATTTCCGAACGGCCCCGGTCCGTCTGGACGGTATCAAGCTGAGGAAAAGTCTCCTCGATCATCGTTTCAACGGAAGTATAGGACTGCCCATCCAGGCTGTCTTCGATTTCTCCACGCGTCGGCTCTTCGGGTAATGACTCATAGGACTGTTCATTATATGTACCGGACATGCCGTTATCGGCACCATCCCCACTGTCAAAAATAAAAAAGGCGATAAAAGCTGCAAAAATCGAAAATAACACGACGCTCCCTATGTCTCTCACGGATGTTCCTCCTTCCCCTGGAAAGTAAAACTACAAGCCCGGCAACGCCAGGCTTGTAAGAAACCTTTATTATTCTTTATTCATTTTTTTCTTCATGGCAGCCAGCTCGTCGTCAACTTTATCGTCTTTTCCGAGCTCCTCGAATTCATCATCAAGAGAACGGCTTTCGGAACGGAGGTCTTCGCTCGTTTCCGCTTCCGCTTCATGCTGCATAACTTTCTCTTCCATCCGTTCGAATCCCTGTTTGGATTCATCATTACCGATATCAGACATAGTACGGTTCATCTTCGTACGGGTTTTTGCCGACTCCGCTCTTGCTTGCAGGGAGTCTTTTTTAAGTTTCATTTCCTGGTATTCTTTCTTCATTTCATCCAGTTTTGTACGAAGCTGTTCAGAATCTTTCTTCGCACGGTCATATGATTCTTTCAGCTGATCCGCCTGTTCCTGATGACTGTTTTTGTCTTCGATGGCACGACGGGCCAAGTCTTCATCCTCAGACTCCAGCGCCTTTTCGGCCTGCTTCATCCGCTTGTCTACCATAGCCTGAGCATCATCGTACTTGCGCTTAAGCATCTTTTCGTTGGCAATCTGCTTAGCTACTGCACTTTCAGCCTCCCGGATATCATTATCCATATCCCGCATAAACTGATCGAGCATTTTCACCGGATCTTCCGCTTTATCAAGCATGGAATTCAGTTCGGAACCTACTACCGTCTTTACGCGATTAAAAAATTTAAACATATAAATCTCCTCCTTATTTTGTTCCTGCTATAATCTTCAGTTCATACTCCTGCAGGGGTGTTCCGGCACTTACTTCAACTTCCGTGCCCCAGGCTTCCAGACTGAGCATATGCTCTTCGTCATCGGCAAGGTAATCCCCGTAACGGACCGATTCTCCCTGAAGGTTGCTGCTTCTTCCCTCTCCGATGACTTTCGCCACCCCTTCTTCCTTCTTATGATAGGTAAGACCATCATATTCCAGTTTAGCAGGGTAGGGAGTATCCACGGGCAAATGAACTTTCTCAAACATTCCCAGTTCGAGTTCTTCGTCCATCTCGGAAGATAACCACTTTGTATTTCTGCCTTCGAGAAGTTGATAACTGTACCATTCATAACTGCCGTCACGGTATGTCAGTTTACCGACCACTTCGTAATCCGCAAGGTCATACGTAACGATGTCCCCTACCTCGAGGTTCAAAGCATTCCGCTCCTCTACCGCTTCAGGTGTTTTTTTCGTTTTCGAAAATAATCGTTTTAAAAAACCCACACAGCTCTCTCCTTTTCATGACCTTGTACCCTTTATTTACGAATTGCTTCGGCAAAGGTTTCAAAAAATAATTTTTTTCTTCTTCAAGTATACCCTTTTTGCGCGCAACACAAAAGTTCACCGCTTTTTCACATAATTGAAACGGTTTCACGTCTAATATACAGCTCCGCGTGGTATATGTATAATAGAAGGAGAAAGGAGTGGATAGTATGACTTTTGAATACAAAAACATTGTAGTAGCGGTAGACGGTTCGGAGACAGCGGAAAAAGCGTTTCATAAAGCGGTGGACATCGCCAACAGGAATAATGCCACTATCATTCTGTCTCACATTGTGGATACCAGAGCTTTTGCCACGGTGGAAGCGTACGACCGTTCGCTGGCTATGAGAGCGGAGAAACATGCTTATGAGATTCTGGAAGACTACAAAAAGCAGGCCCAGGATGCAGGACTCGACAGCATCGAAATCGAGATTGAATACGGCTCTCCAAAAGTGAAACTCACCAAAGAAATCGCTCCTAAATATAATGCCGACCTGATCATCTGCGGTGCTACCGGCTTAAACGCCATGGAACGTTTCTTTATCGGAAGCGTGTCCGAGCACATTACGAGAACTGCGAAATGCGATGTTCTTGTAGTACGCGACAGTGCCCAGGCCGATTCATGAAGTTAATTCTCCGTTGAAAAAAAGAGTGATGTCCTTTTATAAATTGAAGGACATCACTCTTTTTTGAATTATATTTTTTTGGAAAGGAGACGGAAAGAAGGGTGATTCAGTCTTTCAACCCTTTTTCGACCGTATCTCTCGCTATCATGACTTCTTCGTTCGTAGGAACGACCATAACTTTTACGGGAGAATGAGGATAGTTTACGAAAGCATCTTTCCCGCGGACGTTATTAAGGGAAGGATCCCAGTATACCCCCATAAATTCAAGGCCTTTCAATATACGTTCCCGTATTGAAATACTGTTTTCCCCGACACCGGCAGTAAAAATAATGCCGTCCACACCGTGCATCCGGGATGCGTAGGAACCTATATATTTGTGAATACGGTCAGCGAAAACCTGAAGAGCCAGCTGGGCCCGTTCGTCTCCTTCTCCCGCTTTCTGTTCAATATCCCTGAGGTCACTGGAAAAACCTGAAAGGGCCAGCATCCCGCTTTCCTTGTTGAGGACGCTCATTACTTCATCAGCTGTTTTTCCTGTTTTTTCCATAATGAAAGGTATGAGAGCCGGGTCGATGTTTCCGGACCTCGTCCCCATAGTGACACCGGCAAGCGGAGTGAAACCCATGGAAGTATCAATCGATTTCCCGCCTTCGATTGCCGCAATACTCGCTCCGTTCCCGAGGTGGCAGGAGATGAGTCGAAGCTGCTCAACAGGACGGCCGAGCATCTGCGCCGCATGCTGGGATACATATTTATGGGAAGTCCCGTGGAAACCGTATTTCCTTATCCCGTAATTCTCATAATACTCATAAGGCAGGCTGTACAGGTAGGACTCTTCCGGCATCGACTGGTGGAAAGCTGTGTCGAACACTGCCACGTGAGGCACGTTCGGCATCACTTTACGGAAAGCCCGTATTCCGGTCAGGTTGGCCGGGTTATGAAGAGGTGCAAGTTCAGACACTTCTTCGATGGCCTCTATTACTTCCTCCGTTACGAGAGCCGAATCGCTGAATTTCTCCCCTCCGTGCACTACCCGGTGACCGACTCCATCGATATCATCCAGAGAATCTATGATGCCTTTTGAGGTCAATGTACTTAAAAGCAGATCCACTGCCTGCTGGTGATCGGCGATTTCCTCCACCTTTTTATCTTCTCCGTCCACAGTCTCGATATTAAAGATGGAGTCATTTAATCCGATCCGTTCCATGACACCTTTTGCATTGACTTTCTCCTCCGGCATTTCAATAAGCTGGAACTTCAATGAAGAACTTCCGGCGTTTATAGCTAAAACTTTATTCAACGTTGTTCATCCCCTTAAATATAGGTTCTATACTTATAACAAATACATTTAACCACCCGTCATTCCTGTTTTCAAGTATAACAATCAATGGGAACGTTTTCGTGTTATATTCTATATTTTCTTACAATTTCCCGCTGTGATAATCACTGAACCAGTCGTTTACCTGGGAGATGACATTCGATGTTTTCTCCGGGCTCGAAAAAGATGGGAGTTTAACGAGAAGAGCCTGCTTCGGCGGTTTTGTGCCTTCTTGTTTCTTCTGGACGATAAACACACTCCTGGCGAATTTTTCTTTCTTAAACAGATCTTCCGGCAGCTGCAGCATTCCGATGATATGTGCGTGATCGCGCAGATACCTCTGCAGCTGCTGTGCCTGATCACTTTCAAACAGGAAGTTGGGTACGACGAAGATGCCGTATCCTCCCTCTTTCAAATACGTGAGACTCTGTTCAATCAGCAGGTGATGAGCGTAGGAGTGTCCTTCCCCGGCTTTCAGTTCGTATTTTTCCGCCTGGGCGTCGTCCGGGTAATATCCTACCGGAAGGTCTGCCGTTACGATATCGACGGGTTCAAGCAGAAAGGGCTGAAGACTGTCCTGATGAAAAAATTCGATATTATGCTTTTGAAGGTTCGCCTGGACGACAGCGAGTTGAATGAGAGAATCATCCACTTCACTGCCGTATGGGACGATATCTTTATCCGTACCGTTCAAAATGGCGGTCAGCAAGTTGCCACTGCCACAGACCGGATCAAAAAGTCTGACACTTCCCTGATGAAACTCTGTAAGTTTCCCTGTCAAAAAACCGATAAAAGTGGCTACTGCATCCGGGGTAAGAAGGTGCTGCTGCTGCGTAACGCCTTTCATCCCTTTGAGCGTAGCCAGCTGTATGGCTTTTCTGATCTCTTCGTTTTCATAATTGTTCTTATTGAAACCGAGCCACTTGTTCCGAATGTCCACCTGGAGCTTCTCAGGATAATCTTCGAAGACCTGACCCTGATATAAAATATCGAGCGCCTCGGTAACGCCTTCCAGGTACGTAATGTTCAGACCCTCCGAAATAGCAGTGGCCATTTCATCTATCTGAGTAAACAGTTTCTCTACGTTTTGCTGATCCATATGTCGTTCCTCCTAAACAATTGAGGCTTCATTAGCTACCTTCATATACAATATCGAAAGTGCACTATCTTTTCAAATGCGGACCTTTCTAAGAAGTATAAACTGAAATAACTGTGGTAAAATGGGGGTGGATAAATTCAAAAGAGGTGGTTTTATGTCAAATCAAAGAAGAAATCTATATTTCTATTATACACCCAGCAAAGAAAAGGATGAGAAAGTACAACCTTTGAAACAGCTGGCTGTTGATAATAATTTCACTATTGTGGAAGATTACAACGATGCGAACATCATTATTTCTGTAGGAGGAGACGGGGCTTTCCTTCAATCCGTCCGGAAAACCGGTTTCCGCCAGGACTGTCTTTACCTAGGAGTTAAAGAGGGGGACGAAGCCGGACTCTATTGTGACTTCAGCCTGGATAATTACGAACAGATGGTCACCTATATGATGAATGATGAAATTGAAGTAAGGAGATTCCCTCTGATCGAAGCTAAAGTGAATAATGAATCGACCTTTCTCTGTCTGAACGAATGCAGCGTACGTTCCTCGTTAATAAAAACGATCGACATCGACGTACACATTGATGACCTTCACTTTGAACACTTCCGCGGGGACGGACTGATCGTCTCTACACCGACTGGAAGTACAGGCTACAATAAATCAACCAAAGGGGCTGTCGTGGATCCTCTCCTCCCTTCTATGCAGGTGAGTGAACTGGCATCGCTTAACAACAACCGCTTTCGTACTCTGGACTCTTCCTTCATTCTCGGTAAAGAGCGTAAGTTGCGTCTTGACGTACGTCAGGACGGGAATGACTTCCCTATTATCGGAATGGACAACGAAGCCTACTCTATCAGAAACATCCGGTATATCGATATTTCTTTGAGTGATAAACTGGTGAAAACCGTCAAATTGAAAAGCAACTCCTTCTGGCACCGGGTACAGCGTACTTTTCTGTAACATTACTGAAAGCGCCCGGAACGAAGATATAATACAAAGATCCGGTCAGTGTTGACCGGCTCTTTGTTTTGCTCGATCTCTTTTCATTATTTTTCGTACATAATCTCTCCGTCGACTACCGTCATCATAACGACCGCATCGGCGACCTCGTGGCCGGCTGATGAGAAGAGATCACGGTCCAGCACGGTAAAATCAGCCACATACCCCGCACGGATCATTCCCTGCTCCTCTTCTCTGCTGACTGCATGGGCACTTCCCTTCGTATACAGAGATATCGCTTCGTACATCGACAGTTTTTCTTCTTCCCCGTATACCTGAAAATCGAGGGTCGCCCTCCTGTCTACAGCCGCCCGGATACCAAGCAGCGGATTCACTTCTTCGATGGGAGCATCGGACCCTCCTGCAAGGAGGACGCCTTTATCGTAAAGGGTTTTCCAGGCATAGGCATACTCCATCCTTTTTTCGCCAATTCTCTCTATCACCCACGGAAAATCGGAAGCAACAAAAGAAGGCTGTATGTCGAGCACTACAGGTAATTTCTGCAGACGGGCAATCAGCTCCCCGTCCAGAATCTGCGCATGAATAATCCGGTCTCTTTGCCCATTTTTCAGTGGAAACCGTTCCATTCTTTCAAGTACGGCTTTTACCGCCCCGTCTCCGATAGCATGAACAGCTACGGGCATCGCCTTTGCTCTTGCTTTTTTGAAAAGATCATCGAGATCTTCATCGCTGTGGATAGCCACGCCCCGGTTCGACGGGTCATCTTCATATGGAGCATTCAGAAGAGCGGTACGGCCCCCTAAAGCCCCGTCAGAAAATATTTTCATAGCTCCAAGTTCTGTAAAGGGCGCCCCGTCCCCGAAAGCGAGCCCCGCTTCTTCCATTTCGTCTGCTGCTTTATGGTGGACGAGAAGATTAGTGCGGAACTTCTTTCCTCTTTCATGTATGACCTTGCGGAAAACGCGGTATGTTTTAAGAAAACCTCCATAATAATACAGATCCTCTGTATGTCCGCCTGTAAGACCGCGGGCATACATATCTTCTATCGCTGCCGTAAGCGCCTTTTCGAGATAGTCCGATGATACGCCCGGCATCTGTTGCTTAATGAGTTCCTGAGCCTCGTCATGAAAAACACCAGTTACTCCGCGCTCGTCCTTCCCGATTCTCCCTCCCTGCGGGTCAGGAGACTCTTTCGTTACTCCTGCGAGTCTGACAGCTTCGGAATTCGCAACCAGCGCATGGCGGCAGACTCTCGTAATGATGGCCGGATGTTCTCCGGTCACTTCATCCAGTTCAGACTTATGGATGAGTCCGTTTTCCTCCCACTGATTTTCATTGAATCCTTCTCCTACGATCCACTCTCCCGGAGACGTATTATCCGCATACTGTTTCAGAGCACGGAGAACCTCTTCCTTTGATTTCATAAATGACAGGTCCAGCCTGAGAAGCCGTTCCCCGTGCATCATCATATGTAAATGGCTGTCCGTAAAACCGGGATACATAATGCCGCCATTCAGATTATGCTGTTCATTCAACATTCCCCCGTACTTATCATACAGTTCACTGGTGCTCCCGGTGTCCATCACCCGCCCTTCACTCACAACTACAGCTTCCACCCAGTCTCCTTCGTTTATCATTGTATAAATTTTTCCCCCGAACCAAAGTTCCACCACTTTCCCCTCCTGCAACCGTTTTCTTTTTCCCCAAAAAACACCTGCCGGCTTTTTCACCCGCTGTACCTCACAACAGAAAAACCGACAGGCAGACACTCGTTAAAATAAGTCGGCAAAACTTTCCTGTTTCCGACCCTCTGATTTTCCATTAATATGAATGGTCTCTATATTCCCTACTGCTTCTTCTATATAACCGGAAAAATCTACCGACTGTTCGATAGCTACTGTCTTTTCCCTATTCGGTTTCGTTTTCGGCTCTTTCGGAACGAAAATAGTACAGCAGTCTTCATAAGGACGGATCGAGATATCATACGTATCGATCTTCTCCGCAATATTTATGATTTCAAGCTTGTCCATCGTCACGAGAGGTCTGATCACCGGATAATCAGTCACTTCGTTTATCGTGTTCATGCTTTCCATCGTCTGGCTTGCTACCTGGCCGAGGCTTTCGCCTGTGGTAATCGCCAGCGCCCCCTGCTGTCTGGCTACCTTTTCCGTAATCTTCAGCATCATTCTGCGCGTAATAGTCATCCCGTAGCTGTCGGGGATATCTTTATGAATTTTCTGCTGGATGGCTGTAAACGGCACGATGTGCACTTTAATACGTTTTCCGTACCGGGAAAGCTCCTGAGCGATATCCAGAACCTTCTGCTTGGCACGCTCGTTCGTGTAAGGAGGGGAATAAAAGTGGACGGCCTCTATTTCCACTCCCCGTTTCATCGTAAGATAGCCGGCTACCGGAGAATCAATGCCTCCCGAAAGCATGATCATCGCTTTTCCTGTAGTACCGACCGGAAAACCGCCTGCACCCGGGTAATCCTTCGAAGTTACATAAGCCCCTTCGTGTCGGATCTCCACTTTCAATTCGACGTCCGGATGGTGGACATCCACACTCAATCCTTCCGTATTTTTAAGGATATGCCCCCCAAGTGCCGGGTTGAGATCTTCCGAAGTAAGAGGGAAGGATTTATCCGCCCGCTTGGCAGAAATTTTGAACGTCCGGGCCCCGTTTTCCGCCTGTACTGCGGAAAGTACAGCTTCTTTCAATTTTTCCAGCTCGTTTTCCGTATGAATGGCGAAACTGAGACTGTAAATACCGAATACCTGCTGGCAGGCTTTCATGACTTCTTCTGCATCTTCTCCGTTCAGCAGTACGTACATACGCCCTCTCGTTTTCTTTACCTTCGCCCGCCGGAATTCCCCCAGACGGAACTGAACGTTTTCGAGCAGCTGGCGCTCAAAATGTTTCCGATTTTTCCCTTTCAGAGCCATTTCACCGAAACGGATCAATATATGATCAAATTCCATTTTTATACCTCCATCGTTTTTATTAATGAGGCTTTCACTTCGCTCAACGCAGTAATGAATTGCCTGACTTCTGTTTCCGTCGTACTGTAGGACAAACTGATCCGCAGGGCGGAAGATGCTGCTTCCCCGCTCACCCCGCAAGCGTCAAGAACTGAACTCTTATCCGGTTCCTTCGAAGAACAGGCCGACTTCGTCGAAATATATATGCCCCGCTCGCCGAGAGAGTGGATAACCGTTTCAGGTTTATAACCGGGAAGTGAGAAATTGAGGATGTGCGGAGCCCCACGTTTCGGTGAGTTGACTACAGCCCCGGCCATTTTCTCCAACTCCTCATACGCATAGTTACGAAGTCTCTGCAGCTCCTGTGCTTTTTCCTGCTGTTCTTCTTTTATGAGACGCATCGCTTTCGTAAAAGCGACGATTCCGGGCAGGTTTTCCGTACCGGCACGTTCCCCGTCTTCCTGACCTCCGCCATGCTGAAGAGGAAACAGACGCACATGATCTTTTTTATAAAGTGCTCCGGTTCCTTTCATGCCATGGATTTTGTGACCGGAGAGCGAACACATATCTACTGCCGCTTCATGGAAAGGAAGATCGACTTTTCCGAAGCCCTGCACATGGTCCACATGAAAATACACTTTAGGCCAGTTGCTCAAGAATGCCGCTATTTCTTCTATAGGCTGCACGGTTCCCATTTCATTATTTACGGACATCACACTAACAAGAATCGTGTCTTGCCTGACTGCTTTCTGAACATCTTCCGGATCCACCCGTCCATAGGCATCCACTTCAAGATAAGTGACGTCAAAACCGAAAGATTCAAGAGATTGGAACGTTTCAAGGATGGAAGGATGTTCCACCCTTGTCGTCACCAGGTGCTTCCCGCGGGACATATGCATGAGGGCGGTGCCTTTGACGGCGAGGTTATTACTCTCCGTGCCCCCGGATGTAAAAATGACCGACCCTTCCTTTACTCCCAACCAGGAAAGGACCCGTTCTCTCGAGGACTCAAGCAGTCTTTCAGCCTCTCCCCCTAAAGCATGAATGGAAGAAGAATTTGCATAAAATCGCTCAGCCGTTCTGGTGAAAGTATCAAGAACCCCTTCGTAAGGACGCGTAGTGGCACTATTATCTAAATAAATCACGGTAGTTTCCCTTCTTTCGCTCTATAAATGCAATGAGTTATATTAACACAACTCGTTCAGTAATTCCACTTCAAACGACACGTGCTTTCCTTTTCTATTACTCATTGAAAGAGCCTGCCGGCAAATTACCGACAGGCTCTTTTTCAAATCGATCGTTCTATATGCTTTCTGTTATACCGTTACCTCTTCCTGTTCACGGAAGCGATCCACTACTCCGGGTTCTATCTTTTCAAGGACTTTGGAAGTCCGTTCAAAAGCCCGGGAGTACTCTGTCATGCGGAACTCTTTTTCTGCTTCCGTTAGCTCCGCAGCTACAAGTGGACGGGAAGTACGATATTTGTTGCCGTATTGAATCAGGCGTTCTGTCAGTCGCGAGAGCTCCATAATTTCGCGGGATCTCTCATGAGCTACCTGCAGCGCGTCTTCGGCTTCATCTATCTTTTCGTGAACCCTGTCCATCTCAAGCGGCACCTCTTCAAGAGTACCGAAAGCCTCATCTACGGCAAGACGGGCCTTCTCGATAATGTCGACAACTTCCCGGGGAAGTCCGGGCAGATTGCTCCGTCTGAGCTTTCTGTTGATTTCTTTCAGATCCTGTTCAATCAGAACAATTCTTTCATTAGCTTTCCATTCTTCCTCTCTCAGATCTTCCAGTCTCGTTTCTACGTGAGCCTTTTCCTTATCAAGAAGATTCAGTCTATCCTCTTCCTGGTTCAATTGTGAAAGCAGTCTCGTAAAAGGTGTCTCCCCATCATCCATCTGAGTTCTCATCTCATCATCCGCCTGCACGATAGCGTAAAAAGTACTCTTGGCCTGTTGGAGAGCTTCCATATCTTCTTCACTGAATTGGTAAGCCTGCTTCACTATTTCCGCTTCTTCCTCAACCTCACGCATGCCGAACGTCATCTGTCTTAACCTCTCGGAGAAGGCTTCATATCTTTCCGCGAACGTCTGGACAGCCAGCGCCTCTTCCTCCAGCTGGTTATACATTTCAGTGATACGTGCTTCCATCGTACAAACGTCACTGTAGTCAATGCTCTCTCCGGCTTCCATTTTCTCTTCATAGTATCGGAGGTCTTCCTGGAATCTATGTAATTCTTCCTCAAATCCCAAGTGGTCTATTCTGTACCCCTGATCCTTCATTTCAAGTATTCCCTGCTGTAGTTCTTCACATTGCTTCGGAAGTTCTTTCTTGCACTTTCTCAGCGCATCAGGGAAGGTGGCTGTCTCCTCTTTCAGCTGGTCTACATCTGTCCGGACAGATCTTATCAGTTCTTCGGCTTCCAGATAATTGCCTTCCTCGGAAAGTTTCTCAAACTGATGTATCTTTTCCTGAGTATTATCGATGCGGCCTTCGAAAACGTGCACTGCCTCTCCGTAACCGTAACGGTCCTTGATCAGTCTCTTTTTCAAAGCATCGAGTTCCGGCTGCAGTTCCTCCGCTTCCTGCCTGGCGCTCTCTTCGGAAGTAAGAAGGCTGTTCAGTTCTTCCATCATTTCTTTTATTTCGTTTTCTACTTTATCCAGTTTATCTTCCGTCGCGGTTTTCTGTTTTTTCAGTTTCTGAAAGTGGAATTTGTCCACGGCTTCTTCCATCTTAAAGAGGTCATCCTCGATTTCGGGAAGCGTCCGGGTCAGTATACTTTCCCATCTCTCCCGCCATGATTCAAAACGCTCTTCTGTCTCTCCCGACAAGTTGAGCCGTTTCACTTTGTTCAGCTCTTCAGAAACATTGCGGTCCCTGATATCCAGCTTCCAACCTTCCAGCTGATCGATCTGATCATACACACGTTTTCTCCATATAAATCCGACAATAATAAGGGCGATGATCACTACGATCACACCTACTATATACTTCATACAAAATCCCTCCTGGCTACATGACGGAACCTGCGTTCAGTACCGACAACTTACAGATTCATTACCTTTTATGATACCATTAATCTAATGCTTTTGGCTAAAATAATTAAAAAATTCCCGGTGTAAAATCAAAAGTTTTTATCGGAAAGGATGTATCCGAATGAGAGACGGTCACATACACAGCCCCTTCTGTCCACACGGAAGCAGGGACTCGTTTGAAAAATATGTAGAAAAAGCTTTACGTTCCGGGTACAGGACGATTTCCTTCACGGAACACGCTCCCCTCCCGGCGAATTTCGAGGACCCGGTTCCCGGTAAAGACAGCGCCATGTCCATGAAAGACTTCGAAAACTATCTGGAAACGGTGAATAAAGTGAGAGATCTGTACAAGACAGACATAACTATCCACCCCGGCCTGGAAGTCGATTACATACAGGGATATGAGCGGGAAATACGTGACTTCCTTGATGAATATGGGCCTCATCTCTCGGATAGTATCCTGTCCGTCCACTTTCTGAAGGGAGAATCGTTCTGGCATTGTATCGATTACAGTCCTGAAGCTTTCCGGCAGGCAGTTGACGACTTCGGCGGAATCCATTCGCTGTATTCGGCTTATTTCCGGCAGATCCGTCACTCTGCTTCAGCAGACCTCGGTTCCTGTAAACCGGGTCGGGTCGGCCATATGACTCTTATCAGGAAGTTTCATCACCTGTACCCCTCGCCGGAAGGATGGGAATCTATGGCGGAAGAGAGCCTTCCGCTTATAAAAAGCAGCACCATGGAGCTTGACTATAATGGTGCGGGGATGATGAAGGAGTACTGCACGGAACCTTATCCCCCTTCCTTTATAGCTCTTAAGGCTCATGAGACCGGCATCCCTCTTGTATACGGCTCAGATGCCCATACAGCAAAAGGGATGAATGCCGGCAAAGAACTTATTCGACAGGATCTCCTTTGAACCACTGCCGGATGTTTTCAACATACTTATCAATAAAATAGCGTTTAGCTTCCGTACTGCTTCTTTCCCCTCTCTGATACCAGGGGACGGTGAAAGGAGCCTGAAGCATCCCTTTCATTTGCAGAAGCTGTAATTCCTGGCCATAACGGAGATCGGAAATATCATCCGCCTGAAACAATATACTCGCCCACAGAGAGTCTTCCTTCGCTATATAAGTAACAAGCAGTTCCCGGAGCAGCGTCGAATCAAGCATCATTTCTCTGTGGACAAAACAGGACAGTTGATAGTTATCCATTTTATAGTGTAAAATTCTCTTAACTATTGTAAGAAAATGTTCACCCAGCGACTCTTCGAGCAATTTCAGATTCGCTTCGAGATGATCGATGACAATCGTTTCGAAAAGCCCCTGTTTACCATTGAAGTAGTAACTGATCAGAGAAATATTCACTTGGGCTTCTTTGGCAATATCGCGCACAGAAGTCGCATGATAACCTTTCTGATAAAAAAGTGTTCCTGCTGCCTGAATCACTTTTTCTTTCGTAGGGTGCGTGTTTTTCATCATTAGCGTCCCCTCTCCTGCAATATATTATTCTATTGAAATACTGAAAATCCCTGCACAATTATTTTTTTCAAAATTGAAAGGAGCTTATTCCCTATGTTTCAATCTATCACGTATAACGGTACGAAGGAACAGAATTACAGTCTCGTTTTAAAACAGCTGAAGGCACTGATTGATGGTGAGCCGAACGTAATCGCCAATCTGTCCAACGCTTCGGCGCTTCTGAATGAATTTCTGGACGACGTTAACTGGGTAGGCTTCTATATGATGGAGGACGGAGAACTTGTCCTCGGTCCATTCCAGGGGCTTCCTGCCTGTCTGCGCATCACGCCCGGTAAAGGTGTGTGCGGTACCGCCGTGTCCGAACAGAAAACTCAGCGGGTGGAAGACGTCAATGCTTTCCCCGGACACATCGCCTGTGATGCGGCCAGCCAGTCGGAAATCGTTGTTCCTATCATGAAGGATGACGAAGTTTTCGGCGTGCTGGATATCGACAGCCCGAGCACCGACCGTTTTGATGAGACGGACGAAAAGTATCTGAACGAGTTCGTCAGTATCCTCGAACAATATATTTAAGACAGATCTCCGCTGTTCCGGCAGCGGAGATTTTTGTCCCGCTACCCCTCTTGACTTAACAGCCAGTTCAAGGTACAATATCCTTTGTGTAAAATAAACAGCAGCCTACGTGAACCGTCATTGTTCGTATTTTGTTCCTCTTTGTAAAGAGGTGTATCGAGTAACCCTTTGCTGCTGGGGCGATGGTACATGAAAACATCATACGCAGTGAAGCAGGGACACACACTGTTTTTATTTTATGCAAAATAAAATAGACAAAGGAGGAAATCCCAATGGCACGCTATACAGGTCCAACTTGGAAAAAGTCACGTCGCTATGGAATTTCTTTGAGCGGAACAGGCAGAGAGCTTGAAAAACGCCCTTACGCTCCGGGCCAGCACGGTCCAACACAACGCAGAAAGCAATCTGAATATGGTCTTCAGCTTCAGGAGAAGCAGAAGCTCCGTTTCGCGTACGGATTGACTGAACGTCAATTTAAACGCATTTTCGAACAGGCAGGAAGAATGAAAGGTGTTCATGGTGAAAACTTCATGATCCTTCTTGAATCCCGTCTTGATAACCTCGTTTACCGTCTCGGTCTTGCCCGTACCCGTCCACAGGCTCGTCAGCTTGTAACTCACGGTCACGTAACAGTCGACGGCGGTCGCGTTGACATCCCGTCTTACCGCGTAGTACCTGGTCAGGCGATCGGTCTTCGTGAAAAATCCCAGAACTTGACGATCGTTGAAGATGCTATCGAATCTCACAACTTCGTTCCGGAATATCTTACTTTCGACGAAGAGAAGCGTGAAGGTTCCTACGCCCGCTTCCCAGAGCGCGCTGAACTCACATCCGAGATCAACGAAGCTCTTATCGTTGAGTACTACTCCCGTTAATAGATACGGGTGTACAACGAAAAATCCCCTGACGTTGTTTATTCAATGTTTCAGGGGATTTTCTATTTGACTCTGCTATTTTGTATGAAAATAAGAATAAATATATGCTCAAGCTGAGCAGCAGGTAAACTTTTTTTATGCATATACAAATTTCTGATATGCTCACACCATCTTCAGTCATTAAATCTCTGGTCATCTTTTATTTGATAATTACACAGACTTCTTCAATTGTTACTTAAGTATTCTTCACAAACCGTAAGCACAATAAAAAATCCCTTCATCATTTAATAATATCAACAAACGGTTCATTATTAATTCAAATACATACTATCGTAAAGATAAAAAAACAAAAAAAGCCGTATAATTTATACGGCTTTTGAGTCAGCGACACTTTTACATCACAGAACCGCTTTCACTTTCTTATGATAATGTCGTGAAAGCAGATGGAACATTTCCCCGAAGGTGATTTCCTGAAATAAATCAAGAAAAAGACCCGTCTTTTGCTTAAGATTGACACTGCTGTTACTCAGCCCCCTCAAAACGTTGACTCTGAGAACTCGTTTTAAAAGCTCCTTATCAAAAGCTTCGTTAGTGTCCAGAAGTTTTTGCAGCACTTCTTTGATTCTCATCACGTACCCTTTATCGAAGACAGTAACTACATTCAAAAAGAAGAAATTATTGAATACCTGTACTTCCTCATCGGAAAAATGAAAACCGTAGTGCTCCAGTAAATCTTTATGAATCCCGTCTATCAGTATTTTCCGTTCGAACATCTTATTTGACAGGGAAGCATTTGTAGCATTGGAATGACCCGTGCGGTAATCCACCAGCACTTTTGGAAGAATTTCAATCCTGCCGACTTTGGACAACTGGGACCAGAATTCATAGTCCTGGGAGACATAGTAACTCTCATTGTACGTTAACCCGTTGTCCCTTACAGTAGCCATCCTGATCATAGCGGTAGAATTTCCAAGCTGGTTGTTGAACATCAGCTGAATTCTTATCTCTTCCCATGACGTATGATAAGCCTTCATAATCCTCGAATTATTACTCCCCTTAGCCCGGTAGTAGGAGCCTACTGCATCTATATCGGGGTTTTCTTCCATGTAGCTGACCTGCTCCCTGATTCTTTCAGGGATTGATTCGTCATCCGCATCCATAATCGCCATGTATTTTCCACTGGAAAGCGAAAGACCTACGTTCCTTGTATAAGGGATGCCTTTATTTTCTTCATTTACGACAACCCTTATTCGATTATCGGTATAGCTTTTAACTATTTCTACTGAACGGTCCGAGGAACCGTCATCGACTACGAGCACTTCCAGGTTTTTGTAACTCTGGTTCAATATACTCTCCAGTGTATCCTGAATATATTTTTCCGCATTGAACATTGGTATGAATACCGTTACTAATGGCTGTTGCATACTTACCCTCCTGACTTATACGTTCCTTTATCCATCCGTTTTATGATGATGGAGAACCTGCAGTAAATTTATTTTCTGCTGGGGCCCCAGCTGATTGCTCTCGAAAATGCTGCTGAACAGGTGGTTTGATTTCAACGTCTGTGGCAAAACGCCTCCGTAATTCAGATATTCTTCTTTCATCAGCCGGAAAGCTTCGCTTGAAAAAATCGTATCCCAGTGAGCAAAAGGCCCCTGGTGCCCTTTAATTTTTCCTGTTTTAACCGCAAGATTCATATACATCCATACGAACAGTTGCGGCACTATGTTCGCATATCTTGAGAAATAAGGGAATCGTCCATCGGAATGCCATAACCACCATGCCGGTTTCAAGTATGGTTTAAATGCCCTGTGGAAAAGTTTTCTGTTCATCTTCCAGTTTTGAGGCACGGAAGCGCTTATTTTCACGACGCCGTTAGCCATAAATGGTTCATACGAACAAAATAGTCTGCGGTTCACATGTAAGTTGGGGATATTCATGTTCATGGACGCCGGCCACATCTGAAACCATTCTTTCGCAGACTCAGGTCTCATTTTCTTAATGGTATGATAATGATCTTCTCTCCTCTGTCTTAGAGTTTTCATAACCTCATCTTTGAATATATCCACACCAGCTTCCTTATTGACTGTATAGTAGCTGTCTTTTATATCAGGGAGAAACGGGAATTTTTTGCTTCCTCGTATTTTCCGGATGCGCGCCCCCTTTAACAGAGCGTCCGAAAATAGACCGCCGAGTACGACCGGATATTTGTTCAGACCGGCTTTTTCGTGGAACCCGTACGTGTGCGCATGTTTGTATTCCGAACCGGATCCGACAAGTTCGCTGCTGCCTGGCAGGATATGCAAATAGTGTAAGGGGTCCCTCGCATAGAAGTGGAAATTCGATTCGTAAATAGCTGCTGATTTTTTAGCTATTTTTCCTTCAAGGTTTAAATCATCCAGAAACACGAACGAATCTTTATGAAGGTGATCGGGAATCAGCCCGGCTATCGTTCTCGAGTCCTCTCCCCCGCTTATAAAATGGGCGACAGAAGACTCTTTTTCAGTTACGCGGTTAACATACGTTTCGACTGTGTTTCTTAAATCGTCAGCCGCTTCCTCGATGGAAGTGTAACGAAGAATCTCTTCAGGCAGCCACCAGATTCTCCCGCTGATGTCTGCCGTATTTTTATCGATCGTGTGAATCGTACCGGGAGAAACCTGTCGTATATTTTCGTACGCTGTGTACGGATACGTAACCGCTCCGTGCAGGATGAAATCCAATTCGGATACAGCATCCCGCTTCTCCCTTTCTCCCGCTGCGTCCGCCAGCAGATCCACGTGCGAAGACAACAGCAGGTGTCCCTCCTGTTCTGCCCTGTACACGGGGATGAAGGAAAGCAGGTCCGTTACACAGTCCATCCGCTTGTCTTCCTTATCCACTTTAAGCAATGCGAAAGGACCGTCGAAATGCTGCGAAAAATCAATGGCCTCCCAGTCGCTCATAAGGCGGGGCACGGCGGAAAGGAAATCCTCAGTCCCCGGTCCGGTATACAAAGGGCCGCCCAGCACGATAAAAAGGTGCTTCCCGTCTTCATAAGGCTGGAATTGAGTATAACAGTCCTCCGTAACAAGAAGCGTCCCCCACTCCCCTTCAAACTGCCGAACCGTTTCCCCTGCGAATATTTCTGAATCCGCGCTTTTTTCTTTAAGAGCTGCCGCAGCGAATTCTTCTGTGGAAAACAAAAAGTCCTTCATTTCTTACTTCCGCTCCCGTTCACCAGGTTTCTCTTCGCTTTTCTTAAATACTTTAACGAATAGAACATTATAAAATCATCGACTCTCGGTCTCGGTACTCTTCGTTCCATGCCTTCTTCTTTCGCATACTTACACAGATTGCATAAACCGCAGGGTTTTCCGTCTTTTTGCGGACGATAACAGAACCACGTCATCTCCATAAGATGGTTGAAACCACTTTCCTTCGCAATCCTTTCCATATCCAGTTTCGAATAATCGAGCAGCGGAAATTGAAAGCGGGCGAATATGGACAGATCGGTGTCTGCGTATTCATTTTTTAGCATGTAGTAGTAATCGTCATTATCCTCTATTTTTTTAACGTAATCAGCAATGAACGTTTCGATATTGTCATCCTTATGAGCTCCCGATTCGATTTCCGCAATGCCGTTTTGTTTCAGATAAGCAGGTAACCATACGTACTGCGTACCTAAGAAGGAAGTTGATATCAGTCTTTCAAACTTATCCTTATCTTCCTGGTCGGACGTAATATCTTTTTTGTTGACGATAATCAGAGGCTTTATACGTTCGGCAGCCTTCATATCCATAATTCCTATGTGGGCGATAATCGTATGGATGGTTTCCAGTTCCTTATTAGTGGAAGGGCGTTCCTCATCGATAATGTAGTGAGGCTGAACCTCTCTTTTTTTATTCAAAACGAGATCCAGTACACGGAAAGTGGAATCGAAACCGCCCGTCCAAAGTATGTGATGTGTTTTTTGCATATTCATTCTCCTTCGGTTTTATTTAATGATGTTTCATCGAACTTCTTACTTATATTTATCGTTATCATGATCAATAGCGAATTAAGGACAGCTCCGCTGAGACCGAAGAGAGCTATAGCTACGAGGTCGCTTTCAAAAACGAACGAACCCACTGCTAACATAGCTATTCTCACTGTCAGCATAACTATTGTAAACAACAGCTGGAAGCCCTGAGCAGACAATACAGGCAGCGCTTTGACGCTCGGACTGTTGATAAATCCGAAGAAAGAAGCCAGAGCCATCCAGCGTGCATACTCCCCTGCCTGCACCCATTCATCACCGAAGACGAAGCCGAACAGCCAGGGACCGAGAAGTACTACAGTACCATAAGGAATGAGACCGGCAAGAGAAAGCCCTAATGTGGCTTTCTTTATAAGTTTCTGCAGGCTTTCTTTATTGTAGTAAGCTTCGGTAATACGCGGATAGAAAACGTCCCCTACCGCTTTTCCAATCAAAGTAGCCGGAGCTGCCAGAACTCTTCTGCTCAAAGTGAAGAAACCGGCCGCTGCAGGCCCGAAAAGGCTGCTTAACAGCATAATCGGGATGTTCTGCGACACAGCATTCAGAAACATCTCAGGAGCCCGGTATCTGGGGAAATCTTTGTATTTGCGGGCTGTTTCTTTCAGCGGAGGATGAGTAACATCGATAGAACCCTTCGATTTCCTTTTCCTCAGACTGCCCGTCCCCATAAAAACAGCTTTCAAAAGCTGGCCGATCACATTCATGAGAATAAGGACGAACGCAAATGGATAGATAAGCCCTATCCCCACCATACTCCCCTGCACAATAAGAGCATGGTACATGTTCGTCCTTGCGATCACCCCGAATTCCTGAAGTCTTACAGCCCACTGCTCCGAAATCTGAAGAAGGCTGCCGAACAGAATAACTAGAGGGATAAAGTATAAGTAGTTATTAATATCTGTGAAATTCAATAATTCAAGCAGTTCTTCTCCGAACAGAAAGGCAATCACCAGTGAGAGCAGCGCCATGCCCACACTTAACCACAAAGAGATTTTGGTTAAACCTACCGCTTCCTCTTCATGCTTCGGTAACACTATGGCGATCGGATAACCGAGCCCCGAAGCGGGTATCAAAATCATGGATACAGCCATAAAAACCCCGAGCACACCAAAAGCTTCAGGCCCATAAATCCTTGTGATCACAGGAGAAGCTAATAGTATAATCGCCTGGGCCCCGGCTGTCCCCGAGACCATCACTAATACTTTACGAATGAAGCCGCCTTTTAAAAATCTGGAAATTAAAGCATTCATCTGACATCTCTTTTCGTGAATATGTATGTTGGTAAATTGAAAATGAAAATCACCCGAATAACAAGTAATTATCGATTAAAATTATAACTCACATTTTGCGTATATGCTATTGTTATAGTAATTAAATCCCTTTCTCCGAATCTTCTTTTAAAGCCCGGATGCGGGAGAATCAATTATTGAAACGTCTTCTATGAAAAGATACGACTAATAAAAATGCAATGCCGATAAACCCTGCTGCCGCAAGCGTTTTTGCAACACCCGGTTCCTTGTCGACAAAGGCATACACACTACAAATCAGCATAATGCTCAATATTACTCTGGAAATCATTATCCCCACATATTCTTTCTTCCTAACAGAAATCAAGCAGAACCCTCCCTGTCCCTTTATTTCATTTTAACATATAACCCTTCTTCCAAAGCAGCCCGCTCATTCATCGAATCTCCCTCCCGGATTCTGAAAATATTTCTTTTCCTAATAACTGAGCAAATCTCACCAGGCCGGTTTCAATAAACCTCCTGAGGGAATGAGTCTTTAAATGGTTTGCAAATAGAGGAGGAATAAAGCATGAATTTTATTGAACGTACGATTCAGCTGGCAGAAGATAATGTCGCTGAGGGAGGCAGGCCTTTCTCCTGCATCATCACAAAGGGTGGGGAAATTATCGCGGAACGCGGCAACGAAGCGGCCCAGACGAATGACCCGACAGCACACGCGGAAACTCTGGCTATCAGAGACGCCTGTATAAAGTTAGGGACCGAACATTTAACCGACTGTCACATCTACATTCTTGCCAGCCCCTGCCCCATGTGTCTCGGCGCCATTTATTACTGCAGCCCCGAGAAGGTAACGTACATTGTTGAAAGAGATGAGTATAAAACATACTACCGCGATGACCGGGAATATTTTGAGCTGGAAAACTTCTACGATGAAATTTCCAAACCTATGAATCAGCGAAGATTGCCGATGGAAAGGGAAAGTCACTCTCAAGGCATATCTCCTTACAAGGCCTGGAACGAGAAACACGGAACGAAACACTCCGGGTAATACATCGTATCGGATCAGAAAACGGTATATCGATTCCGAAATAACGGACGCACCAGCAGCGGAACAATAATGTTCGGCTACTGGTGCGTCCGTGCATTTGTATGCTTATTTGCTATCCGACCGCAACTTCATCCCTGCCATAAACCGGCGATCCCCTGCAGGGAAAGAACTCCCGCTACGACGGTCACTACCACTGCAACGATGCCGAATATAAGCATCCAGGCAGGGTGTTTATATTCCCCGACGACAGATTTCTTCCTTGAGGCCAGCAGAACCGAACCAAGAGTTAATGGTAAGATCAGACCATTGACCGAGCCCGCAATAATCAGTAGCGTGACCGGCTCTCCGACGATCGCAAAAATGATAGTGGAAAAAGCGATGAAACCGACGATGAGCCATTTGTAATATTTTTCGAGCTGAGGATGAAAAGATCTTACAAATGAAACGCTGGTGTACGCGGAACCGATGACGGAACTGATAGCGGCAGACCACAATACCACTCCGAAGATTTTATACCCTACATCTCCAAGCGCGACCTGGAATACGGAAGCTGCCGGGTTTCCTTCATCCAGTGTATAACCAGCGGCAAGGCTTCTTCTCCCTTAAAACCGCGGTCTATCAGCCGGTGGGCCCCCGCGAATGTAATATAACCGCCCACTGTGCCTCCGACAAGCGTTATGACCGGCAGTACGAGAGCTCCAAAGTCCTCCGGAAGAACACTTCGAATCATTGCCTCTCCGACAGGAGGATTCGTCGTGACCATGACGTATCCGACCATGGCTATCATCACTACACCTAAAATAGGGATAAGAATGTCTATAACTTTCTCGGCATTTTTAACAGTGAATATGACAATGGCTATTATACCGGTAATGACCGCCCCTATTTTAGGAGAGATACCGAAAAGTACGTTGATACCAAGGCCTGCGCCCGCCACATTCCCGATATTGAAGGCGATGCCTCCAAGTACGATAAGTGCCGCGACTAAATAACCGAGCCCGGGGAAGACCATATTAGCTACGTCCTGTCCCCGTTTACCTGAGACTACAAGAATCCTCCAGATATTCAATTGGGCACCTATATCGATGATGATAGAGGCCAGTATAGCGAAAGCGAAACTGGCCATAAACCGGGAAGTGAATTCCGTCGTCTGTGTCAGAAAGGCGGGGCCTATCGAAGAAGTCGCCATCAGAAATATCGCTCCCCACAGCACCCGCCTTTGTACTTTTTTCTTCTTCAGCTCTTCCTGGTTCTGTCCCATGGTCACCACCTTCCTCTTTCTCTTATATTCGATCGATTTCTGCAGTTGTTCGACTTTGTATTCATGTCGGATAATGTTTATTCAAGACAGAACCATACCATTCCGGAACGTCAAATCATAAAAAATCCAGCTGCTTTATTAATCGTACAGAGAAGGTACTCTGCTGTCGAAGACGGGTACGTTTTCGCGTACTTCTGCAACGTTTGAAAGCTCTAATTCCTGTCGCAGTGTTTCTTCATGCTCCACACTGCCTTTCTGCAGAACGTTGCCCCACGGATCGATAAAAGCCGAAGAACCTGCAAAGGTAATACCGTCATATTCGCCCGGGCGGTTGCACGTCACCACATACATCTGATTCTCCACAGCGCGGGCAGCACTAAGTACATCCCAATGCGCCCGTCGACTGTCCGGCCATTCCGCCGGGATGAACAGAAGTTTACATCCCTGGAGGGCAAGACTGCGGATAATTTCCGGAAAGCGCAGGTCATAACAGATGACTACCCCCATTTTGACACCGTCGAGTTCAAATACTCTTACCGACTCTTCCCCTCCGCTTAAGTACGCAGGTTCATTCAGCATAGGCACCAGATGCATTTTGTCGTAATGATAGACAAGCTCTCCTGCGTTATTTATAACCAGTGCCCGGTTAAATACTTTTCCATCTCGTTTAACAGCGATGGACCCTCCCATTATGTGCACGTGATAACGCTCAGCCGACTCTTTAAGAAACCGGACTGTTTCACTGTCTGCAGGATCTTCGGCTATATCATCCAGTTCCGGCAGTGTATATGCCGTCGTCCACATCTCCGGCAGCATGATCAGGTCTACATCATGAAGTTCCTGTTCTTCCAGCCATTTACCCACTTTCTCCCTGTTTGCCTGCGGGTCTCCCGGAATAACATCCATCTGATAGACTAAAATATTCATTCGTATCCCCCTTTTACTCTAACCTTCTTCAATCGTACAGAGATAGACCGATAAGTTACAGTCTTCTCAAAAACCTTATCGACATTGAAACAATTCCCAAAATTCCCGATATTCAATCTCTTTCGCCAAAACCTTTTCCGGACCGTTGTTTCTCCGCACCTTTCTTTCTTTTGAAAGAAAGGAATAGTAGAGTTTTGAGATATATGACCTGATGCTTAATCGTCAGAGTACTCAAAACGGGAACAACTGTCAAATTATTTCGAAATCGTTCATTGTTCACTTTCTTGACTTTCTTCCGGACCCCTGTTAAATTTAATCCCTAGTAAAAAGGTAAGCTTAAAGGAGGTAACTATATTGAAAGACAATTCGGAGAAGCTTTCTCCCTTACGTAAATTGCTGTTCCGCGCCCTGGACGGGATAGAATGGATAGGAAACAAACTTCCATCCCCTTTGTTGCTGTTTGCAATATTAGCATTAATCGTCATAGTCATATCGGGGATTTTTTCAGGTGTATCCGTCACGAACCCTACGACGTCCGAGGTAGTAGAAGTTAAAAATCTCTTCAGTCTGAGCGGACTGGATTACATATTCAACAGTGCGGTCGAGAACTTCATCGGCTTCCCGCCTCTCGGTGCTGTCCTCGTCACAATGCTCGGAATCGGACTGGCCGAGCAGACCGGACTGATTCATTCATCACTGAAAAGCATCGTATTCGGGGTACCGAACCGGCTTTTGACAGCAGCTCTCGTATTCGCCGGGGTTATGTCCAGCCTTGCCGTGAACGCCGGTTATGTAGTGCTCCCTCCTCTCGGCGCTGTTTTGTTTCTCGGACTTGGGAGACACCCGCTCGCCGGTCTCGCTGCGGCGTTTGCGGGAGTCTCCGGAGGGTTCGGTGCCAATCTGGCACTGACTTCGACCGATGCCATCCTGCAGGAACTTACAGCGGATGCTGCCCGAACAATCGATCCTGCTTATGCAGATACGATTACGGTAACGATGAACTATTTCTTTGCGGCAGCTTCCGTTCTCCTGATAACTGTCATCGGTACGCTCGTCACTGACAAAATCGTCGAGCCCCGTCTCGGTAAATATGAAGGAGAGGAAGAAGAAAACCTGGAAAAACTGACTGCCAGGGAAAAGCGCGGCATGCGCCTGGCAGGGCTCGGATTCCTCGTAACTTTTGCTATTATGGTCTACCTGTCTCTCGGACCGCTCCGGGGCGACGGTGCTTATATCGATTCCCCATTTTTTAACGCTCTTGTTTTTGTCATTTTCGTCCTTTTCTTTGTTCCGGGTCTTATCTACGGTATTGTATCCAAGGAAATACAAAATGATAAAGACCTGACAACACTACTCGGAAAGACGATGGCGAGCATGAGCGGCTACATCGCTCTGGCATTCACGGCGGGACAGTTCATCGCCTATTTCCGTGAAACGAACCTTGGCACGGTCATCGCCTTCAACGGAGCGGAGTTTTTGAAAAACACCGGCTTTACAGGAACAGGACTGATCCTTACTTTTATGGGGATTACCATGCTCGTCAACTTTTTCATCGGCAGTTCCTCAGCCAAATGGACGATTCTCGCCCCTGTATTCGTACCGATTATGATGAATCTGGATTATTCACCGGAGTTTACGACGTTACTGTACAGAATCTCTGACTCTGTCACTAACATGGTAACTCCCTTACTCCTTTATTTTCCTGTCATCATCGCTTTTGCTCAACGTTACGATAAGAAGATAGGTATAGGAACGCTTATCTCCATGATGATTCCGTACTCCGTCGCTTTTCTTCTGGGATGGCTCGTACTCCTTCTGGTATGGGTGCTGCTCGGAATTCCGGTGGGACCGGGAGCTCCTATCTCCTATTAGTTACTGCTATTTCGACCATGGGTCTCGTTCCCATGGTCTTATTTTTCCTTTTGCTCCTCTAAAAAATCTCTTACCGAATTTCCGTACGAAAGGTATAATGGACATTATGCAAAATTCACTGCTTTACAGGAGGGACCATCCATGAATAAAAAAGATATAGCTGCCCTGCGCAGACAGTTGAAAACCGATACCGACCTTTTGAATATCACCGATCTTTTTACGGTGTACATTATGAAAGAAACTTCCGAACCTTTCCATGCTCAGCACCAGGCGTTTGAGATGCTTGAAGAGGACCAGCAGGAGCTGTTCATGCAGAATTTCAAAAAACTTCTCTCCGGGCAGCTGGATGAGAAGCTGTTCGAACTTAAATTCAGACGGGATACCGAGGAACCTACCCAGCTTCTTCTGCACAAGAGTCTGTTGAGTAACGACACGGAGGAATGGTCGGAGCAGATGCTCGAAATGACCGAAAAAATAATGAAAGAACAGGCTTACGATAAAGACATAGTCATCACCTTCGTAAAAGGAGAGTATTTGAAAACGACGACACCTTCAGCTGAATCCGAAGAAGCCGACCGGGACACGATGCTCTCGAGCCAGTTCATGCTGTGCAGTATTAACCAGACGGAACCACCGGAAAAAGAAATACAGTTCGACTACATAGAGAAAACGTTCAAATATAAAGTGGACGTCGATCCCGTCATCGATCTGAAGAAACCTCTCGGCGGCTTTCTGTTCCCTGTCATCACGGATGGAACCGGAGATGTGAACAGAGTGCTCTACTCTGCCGGAAAACCGAATGAGCCCGATCCTTTTTTCATGGAAGAAGTTCTTGAGGGAGAAAAAGCAATGACTGCAAAAGAGGATAAAGCAGTCTTTGAAGAAGTCGTCAAAGATGTAGTCGGGGACCGGATGAGTCCTTCGACACTTGCAAGTGTCTACGAAGATATCAATTATACGCTTGAAGGCAGTGAAGAGGATGAATCCCCTAAACTGGATTATCGGGATATAGGGAGCTTCCTGAGCAAGAACGGTCACGAAGTGGAAGAGGAAAAAGTCAAAGAAGCTTTCCACAAAGTGACGGATGAAGAGTCCTATGAACTGAAAGCGAGCAGTGTACTTCCGAAGTACAACTCAAAATCTATCAAAATAAGTACGAAAGTGGCGAACATCTCCGTCAGTCCTCAGGATCTTCCGCACGTAAGGCAGGTTAACCGGAACGGCAAACGCTACATTATGATCGAAGTGGAGGAGGATGCAGAGATCTCCGGGTTCAAGATGCTTCCGGAGGATATCGAATAAAAAACACATCAAAAAGCGGGTGATATGGAGAGAATGTCCATATCACCCGCTTTTCTTTTATTTCCATAAGGTACGCATCTTTTTATTTATACTCGATGAAAAAGTATTTTTTCTTACCGCGGCGGATGATCGTATATTTGCCTTCGATTTTGTCCGCTTCTCCGAGTTCATGACCTACTTCCTGATTTCTTTCTCCGTTGATATAAATCGCCCCGTTGGAAATATCTTCACGGGCCTGGCGTTTCGAGGAAGAAATACCCGCTTCGACGAGCAGTTCCACCAGTCGTTTCCCTTCTTCTTCCACTGTGTACCCTGGAACCCCTTTGAAACCCTGTTCAATTTCTCCGGCGTTCAGTGATTTGATATCTCCGCTGAACAAAGCTTCTGTAATCCTCTGAGCCTGTTCGAGCGCAGTTTCGTCGTGAACGATTCTGGTCATCTCCTCGGCCAGCCGTTTATGAGCTGTCCGTTGTTCCGGTCGTTCCTGTACTTCCCGTTCAAGTTCTTCTATTTCATCGAAATCAAGGAAGGTGAAGAAATGAAGGAATTTGATAACGTCTCTGTCGTCCACGTTAACCCAGAACTGGTAAAACTCGTAAGGACTCGTTTTTTCGGGATCGAGCCAGATAGCGCCGCCGGCCGTTTTACCGAATTTTGAACCGTCCGCTTTCGTAATGAGCGGCATCGTCATGCCATAGGCTTCCACTTCCTGTTCACCCGCTGCCGAGCGGCGTAACAGTTCAAGACCTGCAGTGATATTCCCCCACTGGTCACTTCCTCCGAGCTGAAGGGTGCAATTTTCCTTTTCATAAAGCTTTTGGAAATCCAGAGACTGTAAAATCATGTAGGAGAACTCTGTATAGCTGATACCGGCTTCAATCCGGGACTCCACCGCATCTTTCGCCAGCATGTAGTTGAGCCCGAAGTGTTTCCCCGTGTCACGAAGGAAATCTATGATTGTCATTTCCGATAACCACTCGTGATTGTTTCTCGCTACGGCAGCATTTTCCCCTTCATCAAAATTAAGGATTCCCGCCATCTGATTCTCGATTTTTTTACTGAAACCTTTGACTGTTTCCTCGGAGTTCAGCTGTCTCTCTGTAGAACGTCCGCTCGGATCCCCTATCATTCCGGTGCCGCCGCCGACAAGAGCAATCGGCCGGTGTCCCGCTTTCTGAAAACGTTTCAGCATGAGAATCGGGAGCAGATGCCCGATATGGAGACTGTCGGCCGTAGGATCGAATCCACAGTAGAGCGTTACCTGGTTCTCACTTAAGTGCTTCCGCAATCCCTCTTCATCTGTAACCTGATTGACCAGGCCTCTTTTGGACAAATTGTCTAAAATATGCATACGTTTCACCCCTGTAAATAAATTTTTTCCTGCATTAAAAAAGACCTCTGTCTCCTTACGGAAAGGGACGAGGTCTTAACGGTCGCGGTACCACCCTGGTTGCACTTATGTGCCACTTCATTTATATAACGGCTGCAAATACATGCAACCGTCCTCTGATTCACACCAGAAGATGCTCCCGGACGTAATTCAGTTCTGAACCTCTGTCGATTCTCACCAGCCATCGACTCTCTGTGTAGAAGTGCGCAGAACCTACTGCAACCGTTCATAGCTTTAACAGATTTAATTATGTATCATTTTTATCATATATTGTTCTTGAAAGCAATTATTTCTTTCGGCTCTCATGCATCTGATATTACGGATATGATATAATTGGCAGTGTCATTTTAGGAGGTCACCAATCATGAAGTGGAACAGGGATACTATTCGAAAACGCTGGGAAGACGGCACTATTTTTAAGTATACACGAATTACATATGATGTTTTATGGAACGTTTTACTATTTTTTATTATCGTCGGAATTATAGGTGTATTTTTTGTTGGAGGGGTAGGTGCCGGTTATTTCGCTTCTCTCGTTGAGGATGAACCTGTACGGAGCGAAGAGGAACTGGCCTCCAATCTGTATAATTATGAAGAAACCTCACAGCTTTATTTTACGAACGATCAACTGCTCGGGGACGTTCAATCTGATTTATACCGGGAGGAAGTGCAGCTCGATAACGTCAGTGATCACCTTACGTCAGCCGTGCTTGCAACGGAGGATGAGAATTTCAGAGAACATAACGGGATTGTGCCAAAAGCTCTGTTACGGGCTGTCGTGCAGCAGGTAACCAATTCCAGTACCAAAACCGGAGGAAGCACCCTGACGCAGCAGCTGGTCAAAAACCAGATTCTTACAAATGAAGTCTCTTTTGAAAGAAAAGCAAAAGAAGTTATGAACGCACTGCGTGTGGAACAATTCTTCGATAAAGATCAGATTCTTGAAGCTTATATGAATATCGTCCCTTTCGGCCGGAACGCAAACGGCCAGAATATTGCAGGCGTCCAAAGTGCTGCCCGTGGAATTTTCGGAGTAGACGCCGGGGAGCTCTCCATTCCGCAGGCCGCTTTCATAGCCGGGCTCCCTCAGAACCCTTTCGGTTATACTCCTTTTAAAAACTCCGGCGGTGTAAAGGAAGAGGAAGGGCTCCAGCCTGGCCTGAACAGAATGGAAGAAGTACTTGAACGTATGCACGAAAAAGGACATATCACAGAAAGTGAATATGAAAAAGCACTTGCCTATGATCTGAAATCCAATCTCGCCTCTCCGAAACCTTTACCAAGTTCCGACTACCCTTTCCTGACACGTGAAATCAAAGTAAGGGCCGGAGAAATTCTGAAAGAGCAGCTGGCCAAGAAAGATGGTCTTACGATGGAAGATCTGGAAAATGATAATCAGTTGATGGAAGAGTACACTACTCTGGCCGACCGTCGCCTGTCCTCGGGCGGTCTGAAAGTACACACTACGATCGACAAAGAAGTCTATGATGTCATGCAGCGGGTGAAGAATAATTACAATAACTACGACACGTGGCGGACTATCCCTGTGGAGGATCCGGAAACTGGGGAGATCAGTGAGAAAGAAATCCCGGTGGAAGTCGGAAGTATCCTCCAGGAAAACTCTTCCGGTGCTATCCGCGGATTCATTGCAGGTCGCGACTTTGACGTTCAGCAGCTGAACCATGCTACGCAGGCAAGACGTTCGAACGGGAGTACGATGAAACCGCTGCTCGTCTACGGGCCGGGTTTTGATCTGGGAGCCCTGCAGCCGGGATCAGTACTGGCAGATGTGCCGTACAAGTACCCGAATAAAAATACAAGTGTAGACAACTATGCCGGAGGGTATCACGGACTTGTTTCCGCCCGGCAGGCGCTGGCCAATTCCTGGAACGTCCCGACGGTCAAAGCTTACAGTGAATTCGTCGATCAGAACCCTGCAGATAATTACTTGCGAAAAATGGGCTTTGAAGCGATTACCGCTGAAGATGCCGAAAACTTATCGACCTCTTTAGGGTCCACCATCAATGGAGTTACGGTGGAAGAAAATACGAACGGTTTCGCTACATTCGGAAATATGGGCTCGTATACTGATGCTTATATGATTGACGAAATAGTTACTAAAGAAGGTGATACACTTTATAAGCATAAAAAAGAGTCGACAGGAGTGTTCAGTGAACAGGCCTCCTATCTCACGATAGATGTTCTGCGTGACGTTTTCGATTACGGTACGGCCGATGATGTGAAGAGTCAGCTTACAAACCCGGGTGTAGACTGGGCCGGGAAGACAGGAACTTCACAAAATTACAAAGATGCATGGTTTGTAGCCACCAACCCTAACGTAACCATAAGTATGTGGATGGGATATGACCGGAAAGAAAGCCTGAACAGCAATGGCTACAGTGACCGAAACAACAGCTTGTGGGCCGATGTCGTGAATGCGGTAACGGAAATCCGGCCGGATCTCATGGCCCCCGAACAGCGTTTTGAACAGCCTTCCGGCATCGTGGAGAAATCCTACTGTGCCACTTCGGGCCTTTTAACTTCCGAACTGTGTTCCTCCGTCGGTCTTTCCAAGAGCGATCTTTATATTAAGGAACACGCCCCGACAGAAGAAGATGACAGTTTAACAGAAGGAGACTTCACAGAGATAAAAGGAGACCTCGTAGCTGCCGGGGATGATACACCGGATGAGTTCATCACCAGCGAGGGAGACGGGGTCAGTCTGAAAACTCAGTTCCTTAAGAATAATGGCTACGACAACGAAAAGACGCTTGAGCATCTGATTCCGGACAGGGAAGAATGGTCGAATGTATCCCTCCCTTCCGAAAGTGCAGCAGGAGTAGGAGAACAAATAACTAATGACGGGCAGCCCCCTTCTTCTCCCGGAAATCTCCGGCTTCAGGGAACTACCATCAGCTGGAACAGTTCTTCGAGCGATGATGTAGTCGGTTACAGAATATACCGCGCAGGGTCACCGGGTGGAAACTTTTCCAAAGTCGGAAGCACCGGTTCCACTTCCATGGACCTGTCCGGTACCTCCGGAGTTTACGCCGTAAGAGCAGTGGATTACTACGGTCAGGAATCGGGATTATCCGAAACCGTAACTGCCGAATAGTCCTGTAGTGCCCGGCATAGGCGAATAGCCGTTTGAAAAGGAGTTACTCTTTTCAAACGGCTATTTTATAGGTAATATGGTAGTAGCATGAAATATTTTTACAGGCGGTGGATATGTGGAACATACTAAGTCATTTTTTCAGAGGAAATTGAAAACGGATACAAACGACCTGATAATTGAAGGTCCTCTTACATCCGATGAGCTCTCCCAATATTCATTCCATGAACAGTTAACTGCTTTTTGTCCCCCCAAAAAACAGTTCGAAGCGATAAAAGGAATAGCTGACCTTCCGGAGGGAAGAATTATTGTGGCCCGTTTTGAAGGTACAATCGTCGGCTATGTCACCTATCTTCATCCGGATCCTCTGGAACGCTGGGCCGAAGGGAAAATGGAAAACCTCATTGAGCTCGGCGCTATTGAGGTGGTCCCGGGTTTTCGCGGATACAGAGTCGGTTCCCAGCTTATAGAAGTATCCATGCTTGATGAATATATGGAAAACTACATTATCATTTCCACGGAATACTACTGGCACTGGGACCTGAAAAGCACAGGACTCAGTATATGGCAGTACCGGAAAGTGATGGAAAAGATGATGGGTGCCGGGGGCCTTACGCCCGCTCCGACAGACGATCCCGAAATCATATCCCATCCTGCCAATTGTCTAATGGTCCGCATAGGAAAAAACGTCAGCGGATCCGATGTGGATAAGTTCGACCATTTGCGTTTCCTTACGAAACATCAGTATTCAAACAGGAGGTCCTGACCAATGCTCGTTGAAGAAATGATGACTACTGAAGTTCATACGCTTACTACGGAAGATACTATAGAAGATGCACTTAAAACCCTCAACACCTATCAGATCCGTCACATTCCAATCGTCGATGAAGACATGTACGTCGTCGGTATCGTTTCCGACCGGGACGTAAGAGATGCCAGTCCTTCAGTATTTGAGCGTGATTCCGACCTCAGCGAACTTTCCAACAGTCTGGGAAGCATTATGACTACCGAAGTCATTACCGTACATCCGCTCGGCTTTATCGAAGAGGTTGCAAATATCTTCTATGATAATGAAATCGCCTGCGTTCCCGTCACCAGAAATAATAAACTGGTCGGAATAATCACAGAAAAAGATCTTCTTTATACGCTCATCCAGCTTACGGGGACGAATGTGCAGAGTTCCCAAATCGAAGTCAAGGTACCCAACCGACCCGGCATGCTGCCCGGTGTAGTGAATATCGTAGGAAAGAGAAAACTGAACCTCACTTCCATTCTCGTTTATCCATACAAACCCGACAGCAACTACAAAGTCGTGGTCTTCAGAGTCCAGACGATGAATCCGTATCCGATGATCGAAGACTTAAGAAATTCGGAATATGAGGTACTCTGGCCGAAGGAACCGGGGATGTCCCAATGAGCTGTTCATCCAAATTCGTATATTCCAAAGATTACGCCACTTACCGCTTTAGTGATGATCATCCTTTCAACCAGATGAGAGTAGAGCTCACCTACGATCTGCTGAAGGAATCCGGGGCGCTTAAGGATGAGGATATCGTTTCCCCGCGCTATGCCACGGAAGAAGAGCTTGCCCTTTTTCACAGCCGGGAGTATATTGAAGCTGTGAAAAAAGCGAGCGTCGGCGACCTCTCCGAAGAAGAGGGATTCGAATTCGGTATAGGTACGGAAGACACTCCCATGTTTAAAGGGATGCACGAGGCTTCTTCACTGATAGTGGGAAGTACGCTTTCGGCTATCGATGAAGTTATGCAAGGACGTACCGATCATTCCCTTAACCTGGGGGGCGGCCTTCACCATGGTTTCGAACGAAGAGCCTCCGGTTTCTGCATATATAACGATGGCGCCGTAGGGATTAAATATTTACAGAAGAAATACAATCAGCGGGTAATGTATGTGGATACCGATGCACATCACGGAGATGGAGTGCAGTGGGCATTTTACGGAGATCCGGATATCTGTACCTTTTCTATACATGAAACAGGAAGGTATCTTTTCCCCGGTACCGGATATGTCAATGAACGTGGACTGAAAGAGGGTTACGGCTATGCATTCAACTTACCGATTGACGCGTTTACAGAAGACGAATCTTTTTTAGACGTATATGAATCCGCTTTCAGGAAGATCGCTGCATATTTCAAACCGGATATCATCGTTTCCCAGAATGGTGCGGACGCTCATTTTTACGACCCGCTCACACACCTCTGTTCAACGATGAAGATATACGAACGTATCCCTGCCCTTACCCACGAACTCGCTCATGAACACTGCGGAGGGAAATGGGTAGCTCTCGGGGGCGGAGGGTATGATATATGGAGAGTGGTACCACGCGCCTGGGCGCAGCTGTGGAAAGTGATGAAGGACCAGGCTCCTTTCGAGGGAGAACTTCCGGCAACTTGGCTGGAAAAATGGGAACCGGAAGCTCCTTTCTCTCTCCCGCATACTTGGCACGATCCCGACGGCTCCTACAAAAAAATTCCGAGAAAACCGGAAATCACCGAAAAGAATGCTAAAACACTGAAAGCAGCCATGCAGTTCATCAATAATCAGATTCACTATAATTGAACTGTTGAGTCATGAAAAAACAGGCATCTCCGTTCCTCAGGATGAGGACGGGGATGCCTGTTTATTGTTTTCATACTCGGACTCCAGAATTACGATTTCAACTCTTCTGTTCTTTCTCCAGTTCTCTTTAGAATTGTTCTCGACGACCGGACGGGTGGATCCGTACCCTACCGCTGTAAACCGGCCGGATTCAAGTCTCGGATCGTTATTCTGCAAATAGCGTATTACACTTCCGGCTCTCGCTCCGGAAAGCTCCCAATTCGAGGGGAACTTCGCCGTCGCGATAGGACGGTCATCCGTGTGTCCTTCTACTCTTACATGGTTAGGCACCTGTATTAGCAGGTCCCGCAGCTTGCCGAGGAAGGGGCGGCCGGACTCCAATATGGAAGCTTCCCCACTTTCAAACAGCACTTGTTCCTGCAGAACAAGAACCACCCCTTTTTCTGACCGTTCTGCCGATATTATGTCCTGAAGCTTGTTTTTTTCGAGAAATTCTTCCACTTCCTGCATAAGCTGATCCAGCTGCTGTGCCTCTTCAGTCTCCGTTTCCTTTTCCTCGTCAGGCTCCGATGTTATCTCCGGCACATCGACCGGCTCATCGAAATCACTGCGATCATCACCAATTTCGCGGACTTCGGTGCGGTCGGTAGGGTTTTTGCTTTCCACCGGCGAAGGCATAAAGTCGAATATCATACGATTTTTGAACGATTCTGCGACGGAATCGAATTTCACTTCACTAATCTGTGACATGGAAAACAATAATACGAAGAATACAAGGATAAGCGTAATCATATCTGCGTATGTAGTCATCCACTTGGGTGCCCCTTTTTCCACTTTGGCCTTTCGTTTTCTATGCTTCATTGGCCGCATCCTTCGGCATTTCCTGCTCCTGTGCTTCTTTGGAAGCCATTTTTTCTTTTTCTTCCTCCGATAGAAAAGCACTCAGTTTTTCTTCCAGAATTTTCGGGTTCTGTCCGGACTGGACACCGATAATACCTTCGGTGATTATTTGCTTTTTGAAGATTTCCTGATCGGTTTTGTTTTCGAGTTTCCCGGCCATAGGTAAAAAAACAAGGTTTGCAAGAACTGTACCGTACAGCGTCGTCAAAAGGGCGACAGCCATTTGAGGGCCGAGCGTAGCGGGATCATTTAAACTCTCCAGCATGAGGATAAGGCCGATCAACGTACCTATCATCCCCCAGGCAGGAGCGTATTCTCCCGCTTTTTCCACGATAGCACGCCCTCTCTGGTGACGTTCCTCGACCGCACTCACTTCGGCACTCATGATTTCGTTGACCAGTTCAGGTTCTATTCCGTCCACAGACATCAATATTCCTTTTCTTATGAAAGGGTCTTCGATGTTCTCCGCTTCCGCTTCCAAAGCCAGAAGTCCCTCGCGCCGAGCTCTGTCGGATAATTTAACAAACAGCTTTATCAGTTCGGGCAAATCCATGGAATCCTTGTTGAAGGACATGCGAATGGCTTTATAAGCCAGCTTCATTTCTCCCAGGTTAAAGTTCACGAACAGGGCGGCAAGAGTTCCGCCAAGAACAATAAACACAGAGGTAGCCTGAATGAACGACTTCAGCCCTCCTATCCCGCCGTTGACCGTGATTCCGACCATAATCATAATGAAACCTAAAGTAATACCTATCGGAGTCAATATATCTTTTTTGTTCATACTGCTCTCTCCTCAACGAACGATGTGACTTATACTTTATATATCGTCACTTTTTTTGATTCGTTGAGTTTCTTTCAATGATTCTGTGAGGAAGGATCACATTCGTATCCTCCGCCTGTTCTTTGTTCATCAATTTAGTCAGAAGCCTCATCGACACGGCTCCAATATCATACATCGGCTGTACAACAGTAGATAACGTAGGACGGATCATCGTTGCAAGTCTGGTATTATCAAAGCCGATCACTTCGATATCTTCCGGTACGCTGAGACCTTTGTCCTGAAAACCATGGATGACACCGAGAGCCATTTCATCGGAAGCTACGAATACTCCGCCCGGACGTTCTTCGAGAGCGATAATCTGTTCAGCCGCTTCCAGACCCGAATCATACGAATAATCACCCAGTACGAGGAGTTCATCATCGACGCCCTGGTTATAATCTTTCAATGCGCGTTTATAACCTTCCAGTTTTTTCGTGTTTATGGACGTATTATCCGGTCCTGAAACGTAAGCTACTCTTTTACTGGTGGAAAGCAGATGTTCAGTAGCTTCATAAGCTGCGTCGCCGTAGTCGATGTTTACAGAAGGAGTCTCTTCACTTTCGTCGAGCGTCGCCGCCAGCGTAACCGGTACAGAAGCTCTCCGGAACTCCTCTGTATGTTCCTCTGTTATATCTCCTCCCATGAAGATGAGACCATCCACCTGCTTGCCGAGCATTGTATTGATCAGATGAAGTTCTTTATCTTTGTTCTGGTCGGAGTTGCTCAAAATAATATTATAATTATACATCGTCGCAATATCTTCAATCCCTCTGGCCAGTTCAGCGAAAAAGATGCTGGAAATATCCGGTATGATCACTCCTACCGTAGTCGTCTTCTTACTGGCCAGCCCTCTGGCTACGGCATTCGGTCGATAACCGAGACGTTCAATCGCTTCATGGACCTTCTTTCTTGTAGCCGGTTTCACGTTAGGGTTACCATTTACGACCCTGGACACAGTAGCCATGGATACATTGGCTTCCCGTGCCACATCATATATTGTTACATTCATGTTCATTTCCTCCTCTAAAACTGCTTTTAAAACTACTATACCCTATTAATTAATCTTAATAATCATACGATATTTAAGAAAAACCTGCAATTCATGTCTTCCCATTCATTATAACGAAACCGGTACAATTTAAAAAGCCAGGCTGTTAACCTGACTTTTTGTAAATTTATGATTTCACCGGTTGCTGCTTATTTATTTCATTAATGAAAGATTCGAATGTAGGGATATCCATCTGCTGGGCAGAATCTGAAAGCGCCACTGCCGGGTCAGGGTGAACTTCAGCCATTATACCATCTGCTCCGATTGCGATTGCAGCTCTTGCAGTCGGCAGCAACAAATCTCTCCGGCCTGTTGAGTGCGTTACGTCCACAAGAACAGGCAGGTGAGTTTCCTGTTTCAAAATAGGAACCGCTGAAATGTCCAGCGTATTACGGGTAGCTTTCTCGTATGTGCGTATTCCGCGTTCACACAGGATGATCTGGTCATTACCCCGGGAGATGATGTACTCAGCCGCATTGATGAACTCAGAGATAGTAGCTGACATACCGCGTTTCAGAAGAACCGGCTTCTTAACGGCACCTGCCGCTTTCAGAAGTTCGAAGTTCTGCATATTGCGGGCACCGATTTGAATGACATCAATGTAGTCTACGGCTTTCTCTATATCGGCGGGATTGACTATTTCCGAAATTACGGCGAGTCCTTCTTCATCTGCCACACGTTTAAGAATTTGCAGTCCTTCTTCACCGAGGCCCTGGAAATCGTAAGGAGAAGTACGCGGTTTGTATGCACCGCCCCTGAGCAGCTTACCGCCCTGTTTCTTCACGGCCTGTGCTACTTCCTTAACCTGTTCGTAACTCTCCACCGAGCACGGGCCGAATACGTGGGTCAGCTCTCCGGCTCCGACTTTTTCCCCTTTGATATTCACAACAGTGTCCTCGGCTTTGTTCTTACGCGACACTAGCAGAGCCTTCCGGTGATCGTCTTCCTGAAGCTCAAGGCTCGCTTTGAAAATCTCTTTGAAAAGCTGCGTTACGGTAGAGTTCTCGAAAGGACCTTCGTTGTTCTCCACTATCTTGTCAAGCATTGCTCTCTCACGCACGGGGTCAAAACGATTCATGCCCTGCTGCTCTTTCACTTCTCCTATACTCTTTACCAGATCACCGCGTTTACTTATTAAATTCAATAGCTCTACGTTTACATCGTCCAGTTCGTTACGTAATTGATCGAGTTGTTGGTTACTCATCGTTAGTCCCCCTTATTCCTTCATAAAAAATTACCTCTTATTGATAATTAGGGCAATTATAGCTGAATTATTTTGAATTGTCACCCTTATTAAAGAAATTCATCATAGTTAACAGATCTAAGTTCAGGAAATGACCGCCTTATCCAGGTTCGTCTTCGTAATATCAAAGTGTGTCGCGTTCCATTCTACCGATCCTTTCTTTATATAAAAAGCCTGGGGGGATTCATGGGAGATTTTCAACTCTTCAGCTGCAAACTGGGATACATCCCTTGCTTCCTGAATAGGTATGAAGTACACCGGAGTATCGGAAGAACGTTCAAAGTTCTCTGCCTCCCCTTTTGCAGATGCGCTGATAGGACATGTAAGACTATGTTTCAGCAGTATAAATTCTTCTTCGTTCTTCAATAATTCTTTTAGTTTCTGAATAGATGTTACTGTTTCCATCTGAAATCTCCTCCCATTTTTTCATTCATAATTTTCTCTTTACCCTTATCATAGAAGAAAAAAAGGCGAGGGAGCAAGCCCACGCCTTCCTGAAATTAATTGGATTGTCCTTTTTCCTGTTCCTGCTCAAGTTCGCGTGCTGCTTCTTCAATTGCTTCCGCAACCTCCTGGGCAGCCTGTTCAGCTTCTTTTTCGTCGGAGTTCCCCTGTACTTTCTCTTTAACTTTAGAACTGAGATCCTGAGTAGTCGAAGCTGCTTTTTCTTTCCATACTCCTGAATTTTCATTAAGATCTTCACGAAGTTCCTTGCCTGATTTAGGAGCTACGAACAATGCAGTAGCCGCACCTATAAGCACTCCTATAATCGTTCCCAGTATAAAATCTTTGCTGTTCCCCTGGTTCTGGTTCTGTTTCTCTTTTGCCATTTGTCAACATCCTCCTTTAAATATTATACTTCTTCGTAATTCCCCATACGTCAAGCACTGCATGAACCCAGCCAAAAACTTCATTGACTTCCTGTGAGTCTGCACGGACGTTGGACGTCGGGACGTCACTGAGCGCTTTGTCGAGATCGTCCTTTTTACTGGCAGGAGTCTTGATCTGCGCTATCGTTTCATCCAGAAGTTCTTTATGGTTGTTCAGCTTCTCAGTCAGGGATTCACCTTTTTCCTGAAGAGTAGTGACACCGGTAGTGATTCCTTCCGTACGTTCCTGAACTCCTTCTACCGTCTCGTTCGCCTGATTCATCGTTTTCTTAACGGTGGAGATAGTCTTCACAGCGTAAACTGCGAGTACAATCAAAGCCAATACTGCGACTCCGATCGCAACATAAGTGAGAATATCCATAATTTCCACCCCTCTTTTCTTATGTAGATAGTACTTATACCTACTACCCTTCCATAAGCGCAATTAAACCGATGCCACTCCCTAACTATAACATTATCAGGGGATTATAAAAATCCCCCGGGAGTCTTTATTTATGTGCTTTTGTTACTCGGCTACGCTTTTCACTTTTGCTTCGTATTCTTCTTGGAATTTCTGAATATCTCCCGCTCCCATGAACAGAAGAACACCGTTTTTGTGCTCTTTCAATTTTTCTGTGTCTTCAATAGCAAGTATTTCAGCACCCGGAATGAGTTCCTGGAGATCGTTGATAGTCAGGTTGCCTTTGCTTTCCCGTGCAGAACCGAAAATGTCACACAGATAAACGTAGTCCGCTTCCTGCAGGCTTTCGGCAAACTCTTTAAGAAAAGCTTTCGTTCTTGAAAAAGTGTGGGGCTGAAAGATAGCTACCGCCGGACGACCCTTATATTTTTTTCGTGCAGAGTCGATGGTGGCGGCAATTTCTATCGGATGATGAGCGTAATCATCTACAAGAATCTGCCCGCCCCATTCTTTTTCCGTGAATCTTCTCTTCACTCCGGCGAATGTTTTCAGTGCATTGATCTCTTCGGCCGGTATGCCGTCATAGTCGCAGAGAGCAATGACGCTCAGTGCATTCAATACAGTATGCGATCCAAACTGCGGAATCGTAAAGGTGGCGTAATAGGTACCTCTTACAAAGACATCAAAGGTAGTGCCTTCTTCTGTTTCGTACACATTTTTAGCCTGGAAATCATTCGACTCCTGAAAACCGTAATAAACGATAGGGACATTGGCTTTGATATGCTGCAGATGTTCATCATCCCCGCACGCAATTATCCCTTTCCTTACCTGCATCGCCATCTGCTGAAACGCGTCATATACGTCATCGATACTTGTGAAGTAATCGGGGTGATCGAAATCGACGTTTGTCATGATGGCATAATCCGGATAATAAGAAAGGAAATGGCGCCTGTATTCACAGGATTCAAATACAAAGTATTCGCTGTTCTCCCCTCCCTTTCCGGTACCATCCCCGATAAGGAATGAGGTCGGGTAGTTCTCATCGAGTACGTGGGAAAGAAGGCCGGTTGTGGAAGTTTTCCCATGTGCCCCGGTTACGGCGATACTCGTAAAGCGTTTAAGCCACTCGCCCAAAAAGTCGTGGTAGCGGTAATAGGTAAGTCCAAGCTCTTTGGCCCGCTTTATTTCCTCGTGCTCATCTCCGAAAGCGTTGCCGGCTATTACTACATATTCTTCTTCAATATTATCAGCAGAAAAAGGCAGTATTTTAATCCCCTTTTCTTCGAGAGCCTTCTGGGTAAAAAAGTATTTATCCACATCCGACCCCTGGACCGTTTCGCCCGAATCATGAAGTATTTGTGCCAGAGCACTCATACCCGTACCTTTAATACCAACAAAGTGGTAAGTAGTCATAAAAAAACCTCCGTAATAAATTCCATATAGGTAAACTTATATGTATTATTCAGTAATGTAAATTTCCCAGCTTAGTGCTATATCATTTTATCACGTTCTTTTAGTAATCAAAAGCAGGAAGTATGTCCTTCTGTCACAATGAAAAAAGCACGAATTCCTTCGTGCTTTTTATCCATTACTAATGTCCGGGAACAAAATCAACTTTCTCCAGGCGCGGGTTCGGGGTATACTTACGACCCTGTTTCGCTTCCTGTTCCCCGTTCAACAGAACATTATCCCCGGTAAAACCGATAGTGATATCCAGCAGACTCCCGCCGACTCCGTACATATCCACCGGAACTTTATTCTCTTCAAAATGACGGATACGATCTTCCGAGAATCCACCGCTCACTATTATTTTCACGTGATTGTACCCTTCCCTGTTGAGGGCTTTCCTGAGTGCAAATACGAGTTCAGGATTGACTCCACGCGGGTCAAAAGTACCCATAAGATGCTCATTTCTCAGGAAATATTTATCGACAAGGGTTCGGGATGTATCAAGACGCACACCCTTCAGATCATCGCCGAACTCCCGGGCGACTTTCAGGGAGTCCCCGATAACGTCGTTGTTGTAATCTACAAGGGTCGTCAATTCGTCTTCGGGGAACTCTTCCTGATAAGCTTTCGTTGCGGCTACTACATCCCCTTTGAACATCTGGAGTAATGCGTGGGGCATAGTACCCATACCTGCTTTCCCCCACCACTCATTCATGGCGTGGGTGGCCTGGGCGGTGGAGCCGCCTATGAAAGCCGAGTAGCCGTCTCCTGCCTGTTGTGTATAATGATCATCCCGGTCACCCATAAAAATTATCGGTTTTTGTTTCCCGGAAGATCTCGCCGCTTTCACTACATTATACACATTAGTAGCTACCGAGGTTCTTCTCGCGAGAATACCGTCGATAATTCCTTCGAGATAACCGAACTCCTGATAAGGACCGCTGATTGTCAACACAGGTTCAAAAGGGCTGACACGATCCCCGTCCTTAAGTGAGTAAACCTCCAGGGATCCGGGATTTTCTGCAAACGTGTGGATAAGAGCTATAGCTTCATCCGTACCGCAGAGAACCGCATGACTCTTTTGGAAAAACTGCATGGTTACAGTGTTATCGGCTACATGTTTCTTTACGATATCATTGGTTTTAAGAAAATAAACCGCTGAAAACCATCCCTCACCGATACGTTCATCGAATTTAAATGTTTTGTTCGTCAAACGGGATATTTCCCCATTCAGTTTTTGTAATATTTCCTTCATAGCTTTACTCCTTATCCGTTTAAATCGTCACTGCTTCACTTCTATCATAATGAAACGCCGAGCTTTTCACAAGGGATTCAGGATAGTTCCCCCTGCTTCCATTCTTCCGACTGCTGTTCGGTAAGCAGTACATCTCTCGGCTTACTGCCTTTCTGTGAAGATATGATCCCGTGCTCCTCCATCTGGTCGACCAGACGGGCGGCACGGTTATATCCTACCCGGAACCTTCGCTGAATAAGAGAAGCACTGGCCCCGTTCTGAGATAGGACGAAGCGGACCGCCTCATCAAACAGAGAGTCCGTCTCTTCTTCATTATTTATATGATTCAGTAATTCTTCCTGTTCAAACAAATAATTGGCAGGTGCGATATTTTTCATAAATCCGGTGACTCTCGTTATCTCCTCATCAGAAACGAAAGCTCCCTGAACTCTTTGCGGAGTCCGGTCCCCGTTACCCATAAACAGCATATCCCCTTTACCGAGAAGTTTCTCGGCGCCGCCGGCATCCAGCACGGTTCTGGAATCAGCCTGGGAGGAAACACTGAAAGCTATCCTCGTCGGGATATTCGCTTTAATGAGCCCCGTAATGACGTCCACGGAGGGTCTCTGAGTAGCTACAAGCAGGTGAATACCACAAGCTCTCGCTTTCTGTGCTATTTTACAGATGGCATCCTCCACTTCCTGCGGAGAAGTCATCATCAAGTCAGCAAGTTCATCGATTACGATTACGAGATACGGGAGCTTTTTCTCGCTTTTCCCTTCCCGGATCACTTTGTCGTTGTACTTCTCAACATCACGTACGCCATATTCCACAAATTTCTCGTAGCGTTCCTCCATCTCTTTCACTGCCCACTTCAGGGCAGAAGTTGCTGCTTTCACATCCGTAATGACCGGGGAGACGAGCTGAGGTAGACCGTTGTACGGAGCAAGTTCCACCATTTTCGGATCGATGAGCATGAATTTGACGTCTTCATAGTGCGATTTATAAAGCAGGCTAAGCAGGATTGTATTAATGCATACACTCTTACCGGAACCGGTAGCTCCGGCTATCAGCCCGTGCGGCATATCTTTCAGGTCCGTTACGGAAGGTACGCCTGCGATATCGAGGCCGAGACCGACCGTAAGAGGAGAATCGGAGTTCGTGAATTCTTCCGTTTCAAAAATTTCCTGAAGACCCACCATCTGTGATTTATGGTTCGGCACTTCAATGCCAACGGCCTGTTTCCCCGGTATCGGCGCTTCCATTCTGATGTCTCTGGCAGCCATCTTCAATTTAATATCGTCGGAGAGATTGGTGATTTTACTAACTTTCACTCCCGGCTCGGGTTGCACTTCAAACCTGGTTACCGTAGGTCCCTTCATCGCATCTGTAACTTTGGCTTTTACCTGGAACTGCTGAAGGGTGTTTTCAAGCTGCTCCATCTGTTCGATGATAATCGTATCTTCATTCTCTTCCCTGACGACTTTATCGTTGAATAAATAGAGAGGTAACTCGTATTCTCTTCTATTATCTGTCTCTCTCTTAGCTTCTCCGGTCAGACCGTTCTGTTCCGGCAGTTCTGCAGTCTTCTCAGGTTCTGCAGTCTTCGGAGACGTATTCTGTTCCCCCGGTTTCTTGTCTCTCGATCTTTTGTCCTTCGGAGTCATAATTACATTGAAGGGGACGGAAGATCGGCTGCTCTTCGTTTCTTTGTTCCCAGGCTTTTCTCTGGTAATGATCGTCGCAGGTTCCGAAGTATCTTCTTCCGCTGCGTTTTCCTTCTCCTCAGCTGCACTCTCTGCTGCCCTGAACGTCTCCTGCCCTGTTTCTTCTACAGGCTTTTCTTCTTCCGGAACAGCAGTCTCCGGCTCCCCGTTTCTTACTTCGTCTTCTTCCTGTACCGGCAGCTCTTCTTCGGTAGACCCGGTATCCTCTTCTATAGAAAGGAAGACTTCCGTGCCCGCATCTCCGGAAACGTCAGATTCTTCTTCCACTTCGTCTTCCATATCCAAAAATTCAGATTCCGCAACCGTCTCCGGCGCCTCCTCTGTTTCATAATCCGGGATACCCTCTTCCTCAGAGGGAATCAACTCGTTTTCTTCTGTGATTTCTTCATCTTTTCCATAATTTCTTTGCCGTTGAAACCCATGGACCGGGGACGGAACCGCCGTAGGGGTGAAGGGTTTGGCAGAAGGAGAAGGTCTCTTTTCTTTTTCTTCGGCATTTTCCTTCTTTCTTCGGTAGTTGAACTGCTCAAAACCTTTGTTATCCGTACTTTCCTCCGACTGCGTCCTTCTGGTACGCTGTCTTGTTCGCTGCAGGCTTTTGTCTGCTTCCGCTTCTTTTGTTTCCTTCTTCACGCGGGAGTTGTCAGCAGAGTTATCCGGAATCATCGGAAAGCGGAACGAGCCGGTTTTCGGGTAATGGTACGTCATTTTTGATTTTGCTTCCGAACTTCGATATGTAGGAGCCGTTCTGTCTTCTTCAGGTAATTCTTCTTCCGGTTCAAAAAGCTGTTTACATTTATCGATGAATTGTTTCCACATATTTATTCACTCTTTCTTTGCATACTTTTCTTTCTATTGTATCAGCTTTTTCCTCCGTTGTGTTTTTCAAAAAAGTTAAAAATGCAAAGAGGCCCGCACCTCTTTGCATTTTTGATTCATTGTATCCCGGTATCTTTTATTCAACTTTATACAGGAAAAGGGGCTCCGACTTCATAAGAGTCATCCAGCACAAGAATACCTTTTCCTTCCGAACCGTCCGAGAGGTGAAGCTCTTTACTGGAGCAAATCATTCCGCTTGAAGCTGTGCCTCTCAACTTAGCATCCTTGATTTTCATACCCCCGGGCATGACGGCACCGACTTTAGCAACTACCACTTTCTGTCCGGCGTCCACATTAGGAGCTCCACAGACGATCTGCACTTGCTGATCTCCAAGATCAACCTGACAGACGCTCAGTTTATCGGCATTTTCATGCGGTTGAATCTCCGCCACATAACCGACGACGAATTTCTCTTCCAGGTCCAGATCGAGGTTATCATTAAGATTCTGGTCGGAAAATAACTTTTTAAGTTCTTCGAGTTTCTCTTCGTCCATCCGCATCTGCCCATTGCCCAGATCGCTGAAGTGACGGGAAGCATTGAAAATATTGTAACCGAGGACAGAACCGTCCGTTTTATCCGTAATCTTCACTATATCTCCGAATGCTTCATGTGTTCTGTTATCTCTATCAGTTTCATTAAACGGAATGAGCAGTACATCACCGACGCCCTTCTCGTTATAATAAATCATCACGTTTCATCGTCCCCTTTTTTTTCCTTCGGTTTTTTCTGTGCAAGTATGAATATAGGTTCCAACTTCCCATTTTCGTATAGGAAAGAAAGAGAAGTTACCGGTACAAGACCTTCCGCAAAAAACTTCATCGCCATCTGGGCCAGTATATCGTATCCGCCTTCATTCTGTATGTCGGCAAAGATGATTACGTCCTGATGGGGAATACTTATAGCCAGTTCCCCTTTGCATTCTGCTTTCATCTCTTCGAGTAAGGACTCATTCAATATTCTGCTGGCATCGTAACCATCATTCAATGACTGAAAATAGAAGTCGTTTCCGTATACGGTGTCTTTTCGCAGACTCACTTCGAGGGACCGGGCGTTGAAAGAGGCGACTTCTTTCATTCGATCGATACTCCAGCCCTCCTCTTCCAGTTTCTGGTAGTCGATGAGCTGATACGATTTTCCAAGATCAAGAGCGTAATAAATTCTTGTTTCGGCCGTGTGTTCGGTGTAAACCAGTTTCTTTCCGTTTTCAGTTTCTGTTGGAAAAGAAGCGGCCCGGATCACGGGATATACGTTCTTTTCCTGGCCGGAAAGTTCCGTATTCTCATTCATGACCCTAAGCGCTTCGCGAATATGTTCTTCGAGTTCATCCAGGGATTTTTCTCCTTTTTCCTGCCATTTGGAGATGACATTCGGCACTGTTACTGTAATGCCTTCTCCGGAGTGTTCCCACTCCACGCGAAAAGTATCTTTATCCCTGTTGAAAGAAGTTCGCCAGCCGTTCTCATCAAGGCGCTCTTCCAGTTTTTTCTTCATTTGTATGCTCGTCATTTTCATCGGTAAAACTCCTCTTTAATCATTTCGCTTCGTCGATGAAACTCTGTATTTCCTCCAGGGTCTTGCGATCTTTACTGACAAACCTGGCTTTTTCTTCCCCGCCTTTAAAAGCAAGGAAACTCGGGATGCCGAAAATGGAATAATCCGCGCACAAGTCAATGAAATCATCGCGATCGACGTACACAAACGTCCATTCCGGATTTTCACGTTCCAGCTCCGGTAACTCGGGTTCAATAACCCTGCAGTCCGGGCACCAGGCTGCCGAAAACATAAAAATAGTCTGCTCGTTTTCTGCTAACTGTTCAAATTCTTCCACTGATTGCAAACGTTCCATACGTATCCCTCCATGAGTCATTGTAGCATACCACTAGCTGGTTTCAATCGCCAGGTCTCCCGGTTTAATCCATCCTTTTTTTCTGAACCATATACCGAGAATGATAGTGACGATTATGGGAACTGACAAATGAGTTACGAGAATTGCAATACCGACTTCCCTGCTCCAGCCCATCGTTTCCACCGTCATAATCTGTCCGACGAATCCGCTGGTGCCCATACCCGCACCGGCAGCATTGTTTTCGAGAGTAAATACTACAGTGGCCATCGGCCCGGCTGCTGCTCCTGCTATAACGGGAGGAATCATAGTCACCGGTTTCTTAATCACATTACCGATTTGAAGCATGGACGTTCCGATCGCCTGAGCGATTATCCCACCCGGCGTATTATCTTTATAGCTGAGTACGGCAAAGGAGATCATCTGCGCTGCACAGCCGGCTGCTGCTGCCCCCGCCGCTATTCCCTCAAGAGAAAGCATTAAGGATATAGCGAGGCTTGAAATCGGCGCAGTCAGTGCGATACCCATCAGAACGCTTACCAGTATCCCCATCAGGAGAGGTTCCTGGACTGTTGCCCAATTGATGATATTACCGAAACCCTCAAGAAAAGCACTTATCGGGATCCCGATAAGAGAACCGGCCGTATATCCTGTCACTATCGTTACTAACGGCGTCAGTATGATATCGAGACTCGTCTCTTTACTGATCAGCTTTCCAAGTTCAGTACTGATCAGGGCTGCAATGAAAGAGGCTGCAGGTCCTCCGGCCTCCGCACCGAGCGCACCGCTGAAAAGGGCAGCAAACATTACGAGCGGCGGAGCATTCAGACCGTACGCTACCGCTACTCCGATCGCCCCTCCCCATATGAGGACATTCATAAGCAGATCTCCCATTTCTATTAAATGGGTGGAGAGAAAGGCGAGCGGCAGCCGTTCGCCGACAGTCTGGATAATAAGTCCGATAATAAGAGATGAAAATAAGCCGAGGGCCATATAACTCAATGAGTCGATGAAATAAATTTTCGGTGAAAGGGAAATCCCTTTTTTTTCTAAATAAGCTCTCATTTCTTACCCTCCTTCCCACTTCTATCAGCATACGTTAATGTATATACACATGTAAACGTTATTGTGCAGGATTAACTTCCTGTTTCTGAGGGTATACTTGATTCTGAACTATTAATTCAGGAGGGATTGCATGGAACTACGTGTATATCTGGCAGGCCAGATACATGATGCATGGAGAGATGAACTGAAACAGAAAGCCGAGAAAAAGGATCTTAAAGTGAAATTCGTCCACCCTCAGGAGAATCACAGTCGTTCCGACAACGTCGGAGAAGATATCCTCGGGGAGCAGCCGAATAAAGAAACCAAGGATGACAAAGCTTCAGCCATCAACAATTTCCGCACCAAGCTGCTTATGGAAAGATCTGATGCCGTCATAGCCTATTTCGGTGAGAACTATAAACAGTGGAATACCGCTATGGATGCCGGTATTGCCATTCAGGCCGGTAAGCCGACGATTCTTATTCGCGATGAAAGTCTGATTCATCCGTTAAAAGAACTTTCAAATCAGGCTACTGTAACGGTAGAGAATATCGATCAGGCGATTGAAGTATTGAATTACGTATACGAATGAGTAAAAGCAATCACGCATGAATGGCGTGATTGCTTTTTTAGAAATAACTGTTTATAAAGTGCACTGAACACAGAAAGAAGAAATTCCTGATGAAAAGTGCGTAACAAAACTTCACGGAATGAATGAGGCTTACAGATTATCGTATTCCCACTGGCCTTTCAGTAGCGTCACGATATGCCGGAACATTTTATCACGATTCATTTGTCCATTCGTAAAAATGCCGACTGCCCCTTCTTTTTTACTTACGTCACTCTTCTGGGCATACTTCTCCATAACTTCCCCCAGTTCCAGTCCCTTACTCATCTGCTCATGAATTTCATCAGGGAGGGGAATCCGGGCTCCTGCCGCCGTATAAATGTTCTCCTGTTGATCAACAAGAGCCCCCCAGTTGCACAGATAAAGATCGTCTCCAATCTCCATCACGCCGCCCTCAAGACCTATACCGAGATCCGCTTTAGCGGTCATTGCGCATTCACGGGCCCGATGAATAGCTCCTTCGAGCGTTTCTTCATCCGAGAAGGGCTGCGAGGAAACTTTTGAATCCACGTCCATTTCCACTACCGTATCGTTCTCAAAAACATCAGTTACTGCAGTCAACTTGGAAGGATTCAAAGAACCTACATAAATTTTCATATCGTCCACCTGCACTATTCTTAAAGTATGATTTACTCATTATAGCAAAAAAAACGCCCAGCCTAAACCACATACAGCTGAGCGTTGTACATTCTCCTTTATACGTTCTTTCTAATCTGTTCAAGTGCGTTGGCGTCTGTCGTTCTTACGAGTTTTTTAAGCAGTTCCTTTGCCGCGGCATAGTCATCGACGTGAATGATCGAAGAAGAGGTATGAATGTATCTCGAACATATTCCGATAACCGAAGAAGGCACGCCTTCATTGGCGATATGAACACGACCGGCATCGGTACCTCCCTGAGATACGAAATACTGGTAAGGGATATCGTTCGACTCGGCTGTATCAAGAATGAATTCTCTCATGCCCCGGTGTGTAATCATCGTTTTATCAAAAATGCGCAAAAGAGCTCCTTTACCTAACTGACCGAACTCTTTGCTCTCTCCGGACATATCATTCGCAGGAGATGCATCCAGAGCGTAGAAAATGTCAGGTTTAATCATGTTGGCAGCAACCTGCGAGCCGCGCAGTCCGACTTCCTCCTGAACTGTGGCACCGGAGTACAGTTCGTTCGGCAGCTGTTCACCCTGGAGTTCTTTCAGAAGTTCCACGGAAAGCCCGCATCCGTACCGGTTATCCCAGGCTTTAGCCATGATCTTCTTCTCGTTGGCCATTGTAGTAAAAGGACACACGGGCACAATCGGCTGACCGGGTCTGATACCTATGTTTTCTGCATCTTTTCTGTCGTCCGCCCCGATATCTATCAGCATATTTTTAATTTCCATCGGTTTATTCCGCTGCTCTTCCGTAAGATTGTGCGGAGGGATGGATCCGATGACTCCGGTTACGCTTCCTTTATCCGTCATAATCTGAACGCGCTGTGCCAGCAGTACCTGGCTCCACCAGCCCCCGAGCGGCTGAAAACGGAGCATTCCATTCTCCGTAATCTGCGTAACCATAAATCCGACCTCATCCATATGACCGGCGACCATGACCCGTGGGCCTTCCCCGTGTTTCTTTCCGAAGACACCACCCAGTTTATCCTGTACAATTTCATCAGAATATTTTTCCAGTTGCTCTTTCATGAACGTGCGTACGTTCCGCTCGTTGCCCGGAGCGCCCGGTAGTTCTGTCAACGTGCGGAACAGCTGCTTTGTCTCCTGATTCATGTATGTACAACCCCTTTTTTATTTCTTCCTTCTATTTTAACGAAAGATCTATCAGGTTGCTACAATTCACATCTTAAAGTTTAGATTTTCTTTTCAACGGATACTTTAGTATAATGGAAGATATCATAATTAGTAGAGGTGAATATCATGGATTGGAAAAAAGTAACGCTTGCCACCGGAGCCGGAATTCTTGCCGGTTACGTAGTAAAAGAACAGATTTCTTCGAAAAAAGGGGTAAACCCGGAAAAAGCTTTGAAAATAGCTAAAGAAGCATTCAAAAAGCAGGGCCCTATCAGCGGTTCCTGGATTTACATGAAACCTGAACAGTTGAACAAGAACGGTATCAACTACAACGTATATCGCGGTGGAATCTCCCGTAATCAGGACGGAGAAACGTCCCAGTACGAATTTTTCATCGACAGTGCTACAGGTACAATAGTTGACGTATCGGAAGAAGCGTCTTAACAGTTACAGCCAGATAATAAGAAATCCGAACTGTTCCGGAGGAGACTTCAAAGTGTCCCGGAATGTTCGGATTTTTTTATATACATATGAAATGCCGGATGTTCAGGAAACGGTCAGTCCCGTTCCCTTTTTACTTCCTTTACGACTTCCCCTTCTTCGTCGAACTTAAGCGCACGATAGTAGGCATCATGGTAGAAAGTGTACCAGGCGCCCTTTCGATACCCTTCATCCATCCATTTATCTTTCTCGTGAACGCTCGTAACCGGGTAATCATCAAAAGCGAGCGCCCACAATTTGTTCTGATGGGCGTGAGTAGGCATAAGATCGGCCATATGAATGAAAATGTCTTCCCCGCGTTCGAACCTGATAACGGCATGACCGTTACTGTGACCGCTCGTATGCATCATTTTCAGACCGGGGAGCACTTCCCTTTCGTTCCTGAAAGTTTCCACCTGGCTCTGGATTGCTTCCCAATTTTCCCTCCAGTATGTATTCTTCGAGCGCATATTCGGGTTTCTCATTTCTTCCCATTCCGTTTCACTCGTTATAATCGTGGCTTTCGGGAATACGGAGACATACTCTTCACCCTTTTTCTCCGTAAGTCCGCATGCGTGGTCAAAGTGAAGGTGGGTCATGAGAACGAAGTGGATATCGTCACGGGTGAGTCCTGCTTCCCGAAGAGATTCATCTATGCGGCTCTCTTCGGTAACTCCGAAGTTCCTCATCTGCTTATCCGTAAGTTTGCCATTTCCCATGCCGGAATCGATGATAAGATTTTTTCCGTCCACCTGAAGAAGGATCGGGTCCGTACGAAGTTCAATCTGGTTTTTGTCATTTACCGGGTATTTACGGCTCCAGAGCGGCTTCGGAACAACTCCGAACATAGCACCGCCGTCGAGATGATTGTTCCCGCCCGCAAGCCATGTAAGAGAAGCATCGCCGATTGTCAATTTTTCCATAATCATTCCCCCTTTTCTTTCAATAGTAGCATAATCCCCGCTGACATGTAAGCGTTATCAGATTCTGTTGATGACCTCACATCTGTAGATCGGCTGACCTTTGGCTGAGAATTTCTGTTCGTACTCGGTCATGACGTTACTTCCGTCCTCGAGTTCATGTAAATCAAGTGTCACATCTTCCAGAGTCATCCCGAATTTCGAAAAACTCGATAGCGAATATTCGAACAGACTGCGGTTATCCGTTTTTAATGTGATTCTCCCGTCCGATTTCAATACATCCCGGTACTGTTCCAGAAATGTTTCATGGGTCAGTCTTCTTTTATGATGTTTTTTCTTAGGCCACGGATCGGAAAAATTCAGGTAGATATGGTCGATCTCATCTGTCCCGAACATATCCCGCAGATCTTTGGCATCTTCATTAATCAAAACGGCATTTTCCACTTCTGCCGTCTTCACTTTTTTGACAGCTCCGACCATGACCGTTTTGACCCGTTCGATCCCCAGAAAATTAACTTCGGGGAACTTTTCTGCCATTCCTGCTATGAACTGTCCTTTCCCCGCGCCTATTTCCAGATGAAGCGGCTGATTTTTCGAAAAAGACTGCTGCCAGTTTCCCTTATTGGAAAACGGCTCCTCGGCAAGAATGTGGTTGTTCTCCTTTAAAAAATCATCCGCCCATGGTTTATTACGATTTCTCACATATATTCCTCCTTTATTCTTTCATTATCGTACCACGTTTCCTTCCGGGAAAAAATTAATTATCAATTTTGGACTATAACAGCGTATGAATGAGTATATGCGTTAATATAATCGCATAAGCATACCTGACAGCCGTTACTTCGGCTTGAGCTTATGAAAGGTGATATATGGACTACTTTCGTTGTTGGGTTGTAAGCGCTTCCTGATCTATGATTATATATGTGCAAAAGAAATCATATTATAAATTTAAAATGGAGTTGAAAAAATGAATTTACTACGTAGTGTTATCGATCTTGCAGTTGTAGCGGCTGTCGGAGTATTGTTTGTAGGTTACAGCCTGTTCGTTTACCCGGTGGAAGTCCTGAACGAAAAAACCAGTTCGAAGGCCCGCGAGAACGAACTTAAGTACGCGCCGGAACTGTAATACTTCGTGCACTTTCAATTAAAATGTAAAAAAACCCCTGCGTTACCGGTTTTTGCCGGATAACCAGGGGTTTTTATATTACTTTCTCAAGCAGATAAAGCCGATGCGCCACTTCATCTTCCTCTTCACGCATATCATGCCACTGTATGAAAGCCAGTAACTGAGAAATAGCATACCATTTCATTTTCCCGTACAACTCATCGGTAGCTTTTATTCCGTAATAAGTCAGCCACTCGGCCCAATGCTCCTCCGGTACATAAAAATAAAGGAGCATACCAAGGTCGAGAGCGGGATCGGCGACCATAGCATTATCCCAGTCTATGAGATACAAATACTCATCCTCCGACAGGAGCCAGTTGTTATGGTTCGTATCACAGTGACAGACGACACAGTCCGCATCATCTATCGAAAAACAGTTTTCCTGTAAGTAAGCTATCGCCTTCTGGACTCCAGCCTGGTTCCGCAATCTGGGAGTCAGAGTCAGGTCATTTATTATATCCGTCAAAATATCTGCAGGGGATAACGGCGTTTTCCCCAGGCGCATGAGCATATCGAGTAATTCTTTGGAGTAGTGGATTTTGCTGAGCAGTTCTGCAACCCGGGGATGAGACATCTCCTCGGGCTCCAGTTCACGCCCCTCCATCCAGTCCTGGGCTGTAATAACGTCTCCACTTTCCAGACGTTTCGTCCAGACAAGCTTCGGTACAATCCCCTCCGCCGAGAGCACAGCAAGAAAAGGGGAAGAATTCCGCTTTAAAAATAAGCGCTTCCCTTCCTTTTTCTTTGCATAATAAGCTTCACCTGTCGATCCTCCGGCCGGAGTGATCGACCATTCGTCCCCTAATATTTGTTCCAACCAGTTCACCTTCAATTCCTCAATTCCTGTTGAGTATTCTCGGTCCCGCTTCTTATTTAACTTAATAAGATTAACGTAAAAGGACCATTTCTTTCAAGTTATTCCGATCCCTCCCACTCCGGTGCTTTTACAGAAGTGACCCTCGCATGCTTCATGAGCAGCTGAGCAGCCTTCAGCTGGGAGTGTTTCAAAGGCATCTTAAGCATACGCTTTTTATTCATCCAGTCATCATGTTCCGCTTTCCCTATATATTCCGTCGAATATGGGGGCACGGTCTCCTGGAAGATGGCACCGGGTGCAAGAACTATTTTGCGGTACGGAAATGTATGATCATACGTCTGCAGAACACTGCGTACGTATGTTTCCGACCTGCGCAGCCGCAGGATGGGGTTAGGAATCTTTCTTCTTACTCCGCTTTCTTCCAGAATCCAGCTCCTCCCCTCCTCCGGATGGATAATCGTCCCCTCCTCAACATCAAGGTGGACGATAATATCGATCCGGTCCGGGCCGATCAGTATCTGGTCCAGTTCAAGAACCGCCCGTTTCATCTCCACCAGCGGTTCATACATCAGTAAAAATGTGTCGGGAAAGCGTTGCAGATAATATTTCAACAGGTCATCCCGTTCATAGCCCCAGTCTACGAATGACTTTTCCTGCAGCGTAGTGGATGCCCATTTTAATTGAAAATGAAGAAGCTGGTTCAGAAATTGAATTTTCAATTCTTCTTCATCGGCAGGTATTTCCGGCTGAGCCTCCTGCTCCTCCCACACTTCCTCTTCTCTGTTTCGAACTCTGTTCCAAATCCGCTTCAACAGGCCGCTTTCCTCCGAAACAGATTCTTCCTGCTCTTCGTAAAGTCCGCCACTTTTCCAGGCTTTATTAAGCCCTTCCCAGTTTTTCTTTTTCATCTGGATGAATTCACCGGTATAGTGGAAAATATTCGATTCATAGCGCGAAATGTAATCCTGAAGCTTAATTAATTGTGCCATCTCTTCACCTGACCCTTAAGTGTAACTGATGTCACCGGTTCGTATTTCGGAGTTCTGCCCGGATGAACTTTGAATAAGGTGCACGTGTCCACGTCCCAGGACAGGGAGCTGCCGCTTTCTATTTCAGGGAGCTTTCCTTTTCTCCATTTTTTTGCAAGGGTGATATGCGGGTGGAAACGGACCGCCTCCCCTTCCTGAAAATAATTGAACAGTCGCTGCAGTTCCTCCGAGTGTGAGACGGACTGAAAAACGACTCTCGGATGTTGCGGGTTGCCGAAGAAGCCGACTTCCCCGATTTTCAGATTAAATGGTGGAAAGTCAGAGGCTCCGGCCACCTTCTCTTTCCAGTGTTCTATATCCTCCACCTCTCCGAGGAAACGAAGGGTAAGATGAAAATCTTCAGGGGCGGTCCACACTTTGTAGTCCATCTGTTGTTGTAGTTTTTTTCTGTTTTCCAGAAGCCGTTCTTTAATTATTATATTCTTTACCGGGACTCCAAGAAAATAATGAGTGGATTTCAATTATATCACTCTCCTGCCCTTAAGAATAGATACCTGTTATCGCGTCCAAGTAAAAATAGCCTGTTTATATATGTCAATCGCCTTTCTCATATCTTCCTGAAGCACCATCTCATCTGCCTGATGAGCGGTGTCCGGACTTTCGGGAAAGACGGCACCGAACGCTACTCCTGTCTTTAGAACTCTGGCATACGTTGCGCCGCCGATCGCTTCCGGCTTCTCTTTTCTTCCGCTCACACTTCTGTACGCCTGCATCAGCGTCTGTATACCGGCGTGATCTTCCGGGAGATAGATGGAAGACATGTGATCCGTCTCTTTGAATGCAAGCCAGCCCGGTAGGGAATCTTTCATTTTATTTATGAGTTCCGCGTATGATTCCGTAACGGGGTAACGAATATTCAGACCGATTTCCCACTTCTCTTCATTCCCGTGGAGCGTTCCGAAATTCAGGGTAAGAGCTCCGGAAACTTCGTCTTTCGAATCAATACCCAGCTCTTTTCCCGTCGAATCGGATAAATATGTATTCATCCATTCTATCATTTCTTTCTGAGGAGCGGGTAAAGATACTCCGGCAAGGGATTTCAGTGCCTTTTTGATGGCATTAACTCCCCGGTCCGGGGTACTTCCGTGAGCTGAGGAGCCCGCAAATACGACTGTCAGTTTTTCTCCGTTCCTACATATCCTCTCCGCTTCCGGAAACGTCAGTGCTTCTTCACCCCTGTGTATGATAGTAACCTCTGCTGCCTCCGGAACCATGTTCAACCGGCTGCCGCCCGAGATCGTTTCTATATACGTCGTCTCCGAAGCAAAGTCTTCAGAAATGTCCCGTGCCAGATGAATATCCCACAGTCCTTTTTCCGCATGAATCACCGGAAAGACCGCATCAGGGGTGAAACCGAATTCCGGCATCTCTTCTTTTGTGAAATAATAGTCTATTCCCTTCCATTCTCTCTCCTCATCCGTTCCGGCTATTAAGCGCACTCTCTTACGGGGAACGAATCCTTCCTCTTTCAGCTCTTTCATAGCTATATAGGCCGCCATAAGCGGTCCTTTATCATCCTGAACACCTCTCCCGAAAAGTTTCCCGTCTTTTTCCGTCAATTCAAAAGGAGGAACACTCCATCCGCTTCCGTCCGGCACCACGTCCAGGTGGGCAAGTATACCGAACAGTTTCTCCCCTTCGCCGAATTCCACGTGCCCTGCGTAGTCGTCAACATTTTTAATGGTAAATCCATCTTCTTTCCCGATTTCCAGCAACTCATGCAGGGCCCTTCGAACGTCTTTACCAAAAGGGGGCTCGTCTTCTCTATATACACTGGGTATCCGTATGAGTCTGTTCAGCCTTTTTACAAATTCACTCATAGCAGCGTAGTTATTACTCATTTTTTTCATCCTTTCTTCTTTTTTATACCGGGAATTCCGCTATTCTAAACAAGCTGCCGGTAATCTTGTCCCGCTCCGGTTTGCTTTTTGGCGATCGCGTAAATTTTTTGTAAATTCGATGAATTTTCTGTAAAATGGAAGAGAAAAGGTGGATGATACTTTCTCACTGTTGTACAATGAACGTATCCTCAAAGGGTTTTGATACGAGGCGCCATTTACACCAATACTGAAGGAGTGATTTTTTGAATCGCCCATCAACGCGTATGCTTGACCGTATTAAATCGACCTATCTGTTTATAAAAACAGAAGGTACCGTCTCGACGGCTCAGGTAGCTGAAGAATTTGGAATAACTGATCGAACCGTTCAAAGAGATTTACACGTACTGGAATATAATGGACTTGTGTGCAGCCCTTACAGAGGAAAATGGAAAACGACAGAAAAGAAAGTGAAAGCTTCGTAAAGATAAGGCACCCGTCATCGTAACGGGTGCCTTTCTTTAAGGTAATATCAGCGGTACTCTATCACTTATATTTACTCGTAATGTTGGTCAGATATTCGATTTCATCTTCACGGAGTTCCCGGTATTCTCCCGGCTCCAACTCGTCATCCAGCGCAAGGTTTCCCATTTTAACCCGCTTTAATTTAGTTACCTTCTTCCCGCGTGCTTCAAACATCCGTTTCACTTGATGGAACTTCCCTTCGGTAATTACGAGTTCCACGTGAGAGGTATCCCCCGATTCTATAATATGAAGGTTTGCAGGTTTGGTGACGTATCCGTCATCAAGAGTCACTCCTCGTTCAAATGCTTCTGCATCGTCGACGGTCACCTCTCCTGCGACTTCTGCCACATATGTTTTCCCTACGCCTTTTTTCGGAGAAGTGAGTCGGTGGGACAGTTGACCGTCATTGGTCAGAAGAAGCAGACCTTCGGTGTCTTTATCGAGCCGTCCGACCGGAAATGGGGAAAACACTTTGTCCTCCGGCTGCAGAATATCTATCACCGTCCACTCATTCTGATCTTCCGTCGCAGATATAAGATCACCCGGTTTATTCATCATTAAATAGATGAATTGACGATACTCCACTTTCTCTCCCGCTACCGTCACCAGATCTTCTTCAGGGTCTACATGAGTTTTTCCATTTTTTACAGGAGATTCATTTACGTGGACACTTCCGCCTTTAAGTAACGATTTCACTTCTTTTCTCGTTCCATAGCCCATATTTGCCAGTAGTTTATCTATTCTCATTCGTATCCTCCTCAGGATCTGTTAAATATTCGTTCTATCCGCTTCACCCGGTCACCGAGCACGTGTTGAAGCAGGGTGGATTTATAGGCCAGCGTCAGGTAGGTAAGAGCTCCGGCCACGATTCCGATAAACAGTACTGCGAGTGCTCCCATCCGATTTTCCATCGGATTCCACCATATACCGCCGACGATTTTCACAAGCAGCACAACAATCGCCATAATGACGGTCAATATAGCAATGAATACGCTCCGTTTGAAAAGTTTTCTATACGAAAATTCAGTGCTTTGCCGTATCTTCCACAAGTTAAGAACAACTGCAGCTAATACAGCGAGACCAGTGGAGATGATGGAACCTTTCGCTCCGAACAATTGAATAAGAAACGAGTTGGTCATAAGCTTCAGCAGTATTCCGACGCCGAGGCTGATAACTGCGAAATTCTGCCGATTGATCCCCTGCAGGATAGATGAGGTGACCGTAAACAATGCAAAGAATAACCCGACAGGGGCATACCATCCTAACAGATCCCCGAAATAATCAAGCTGTTCCAGACCGTAAAAAGTTCCGTAAGCCTCCGTCGATAATAGAGAAAGACCGACGACTGCCGGTATGATCAGCAAAGCGATAATCTGCAGGGCCTGGTTGATTTGTCCGTCAAGTTTATTGAATTCCCGTTTCGTGAAAGAACTTGTAATGGCAGGAAGCACGGTCACGGCCATGCCAAGTCCAAGCGTGACCGGTATGATGACCAGCTTATGACTGAGCACATGGATAGCAGGCAGGGCGTCTCCTGCAATGTCTGCAAGTCCGGCATCTGCCATCGCCTGTTTGAACGTAAATTGATCAATCAGCTGGTACAGCGGTGTTGCTATTCCCACCAGCACAAAAGGTCCGGCATAACTGAGCAATTCTTTAAACATGTCCGGCGTTGTTAAACCGCTCTTCGTTTTCTGTTGTTTAAGATGTCGGTCCAGGTATGGCTTCCTTTTCTTCCAATATACAAGAAGTACCACCAGCGAAGCGATACCACCGATGAAAGCGGCGAACGTACTCAAGCCGATAGCCTGAGCGAGCGATGCATCCAGTACGTAATACACTATGTATACGCCGGTAAGCAGGAAGGCAATCCGCACAATCTGTTCTATCACCTGAGATACTGCTGTAGGAGCCATCGATTCATGTCCCTGAAAGAATCCTCGTATTATGCTCATGGAAGGAATGACGAGCAGGGCGAAGCTGACCATGCGTACGACGTGAGTCGTATCCTGAAGCACCGCTGCCGAGTCTTCATCGGACAGACTGAAAGAAGCGATTTTCTCAGCACCGAAAAACAGCAGCAGAAAAGCGATAATTCCTGTAGCCGCCATCAGATACATCCCGGAACGGAACATATCCCGGCTCGTCTGATAGTCTTCAAGGGCGTTATATTTAGAGACGAACTTCGAAACAGCCATAGGCACTCCGAGTGTCGAAAGGCTCAGAAGTATGTTGTACGGCGTGTAAGCGTAGAAATACAGTTCAATACCTTCCGGACCGACCATCTGTTCGAAAGGAATAGTATAAATCATTCCCAAAAACTTCGATAGAAAAGTCGCTCCGGTTAAAATCATCGTACCTTTTAAAATTTTAGACATAGCTTTATCTTCCTCTGCAAGTATTGTAGAATTAATCCTACTCATTCTATCATACATTTCATGAGAACACGTACCATCAGAAAGGTGAGAAATCCATGACTTATCACGTAACCGTCATCGGAGGCGGTCCTTCCGGGCTGATGGCAGCCATTGCTGCAGCCGAACAGGGCGCTTCCGTCCTTTTAATAGAAAAGGGTAAAAAACTGGGTACCAAACTGGCAATTTCCGGGGGAGGAAGATGCAACGTTACGAACCGCCTCCCTGAAGAAGAAGTGATCAAACATATCCCGGGGAACGGGAAATTTTTATACAGCCCATTTTCCGTTTTCAACAATTACGACATCATCTCTTTTTTTGAGAACCTCGGAGTCGGACTGAAGGAAGAAGACCACGGCCGTATGTTTCCGGCCAGCAACAAAGCACAGGATGTAGTGAAGGCGCTGCTCGCTTATCTCGACAGACTCCACGTGGAAGTCAGAAAAGAAACGAAGGTGGACGCTATACAATACGGGGAATCCGGGCACACCGTCCACCTGGATGATTCGGAAAAGATTCGTACGAAATCCCTTATCATTGCCACTGGCGGTAAAGCCGTTCCTCATACAGGTTCAACGGGAGACGGATACAAGTGGGCAAAAACGGCCGGCCATACCATTACGACCCTGTACCCGACAGAAGTCCCTCTTCTTTCGAAAGATGCCTTCATTAAAGATAAGAAACTTCAGGGAGTTTCTTTGCGGGATGTAAATGTCAGCGTACTCAACCGTAAAAGTAAACCGATCATCACCCACAAAATGGACATGTTATTCACCCATTTCGGCATTTCGGGACCTGCCGTTCTGCGATGTTCCCAGTTCGCGGTAAAAGAATTCATGAAGGGACACAGACCGGTAACAATCGAGATTGATGCTCTACCCGAGCAGTCCCTGGAACAACTTACTGAAACATACCTTCAGAAGTCAAAAGATCATCCGAAAAAGACGTGGAAAAACACTGTTAAAGGAGTACTTCCGGAAAGAATGATCGACTTCCTGATGGAGGAGAACGGGATTACTCCGGAAGAGACGAATGCTCACCTGTCGAAAGAGCAGTTCCACTCTTTTCTGAAAAACCTGAAGTACTTTCACGTTTCCGTCCATGATTCCCAGCCGATTGAAAAAGCCTTCGTTACCGGAGGAGGAGTCTCTATCAAGGAAGTCGTTCCGAATACACTCCAATCCAAAAAAATGTCCCGCCTCTATTTCTGCGGAGAGATTCTGGATATTCACGGATATACCGGAGGGTACAACATTACTTCCGCTCTCGTTACCGGAAATGTAGCCGGTATGAATGCAGCGTGGGAAGGTATGAGTGAAGGGTAGAAAATTTCCTGTCCCTCATACTCCCTTATATTTCAAAATGCTCAATAATTATGTATCAATAGCGGGTGAAAAAGTCACCCGCTATTAATTTTGCTTCAGTACCCTGAAGTCTTTTTTCCGAGGGATTTTCTATTTCTATACGCTTCTTTTCTCCCGAGGGATTCATTGACGAGAAGCTGCATTTCTTCCTGGTCTCCCTCTTCAAGCAGGGGATCCTCTTCACTCCAGTCTGAACTGTAAAGATAAAAATAAGAACGTATCCTCCTGAAATAAAAAGTGCTCCCTGGAAATTTATCAAAGTAAGCACGTACCACTTTTCTTCTCGAATAACTCCACCGTATCATTTTCATTGCAACCACTCACTTTTAAAGCTGGATTTTCTGCCAATTTCCGGGCAACCAGTGCCACGTCTATGTACCCGTCCATGACTTTCCGAATTTTTAAAATCACTTACGAATAAGATTCTATATAACATTTTTCATATAGAAAAGACCCTGAACGTAATGTTCAGGGTCTGAAGTAATGTTCAGGGTCTGAAGTAATGTGGCAGCGCCCTACTCTTGCGGGGGGTAACCCCGACTACCATCGGCGCGGAAGAACTTAACTTCTGTGTTCGGCATGGGAACAGGTGTGACCTCTTCGCTATTGCCACCACATCTTAGGAAGGAATGAACCTTCAAAACTGGATAAGAAACATACGACCAACGTATAGAGAAGATCTCGATGGATTAGTATCCGTCTGCTGCACGTGTCGCCACGCTTCCACACCGGACCTATCAACCTCTTCGTCTCAGAGGCATCTCTACAAAGGGAAATCTCATCTCAAGGGGGGCTTCATGCTTAGATGCTTTCAGCACTTATCCCGTCCACACGTAGCTACCCAGCAATGCTCCTG
>NZ_FNOS01000009.1 GCF_900107115.1 Salimicrobium album | reverse complement strand
TGTTTTGTCCGAAGGACGAAATGTTTCCTGGTCTGCGTATTTCTTTACCGTGCGGACGTCCGTATTCGTCCTTCTGGCCACATCCGAGTAGCTGCACCCTTTTTCGTTAACTTCTTTCCTGATATACTTAATGTCAGTCACTTCTAACATCTCCTTAATGACCTCCTGTCCTTAAATGGTTGCACAACAGGAAGTCTATTGATTTAAGGGATCGTTAGCAAGTGGCTTTTTTTTACGCTTTTTGCCTTCTTTGGCAACCTACATAGAAGGACTGCCGAACCTTACATTTTCATACTGCCATAAACAGTTCGTTTCCCTCTACAGTCTCAATGCTTTAGGAGAGTGTTCATCAACATTCAAGATTGAACATGGATTGAACACTCTAAACACCCTAACTGGCGGTAATATATTTTGTTCAATTAGATTATACCCTATTTGAACATTCAATGTAAAAAAAGGTTGCCTTCATGGCAACCCCCTAAGCCTTAAGGCAAATGGTTTTATTCAGCAATCGCGCCCGTTTGAGGAAGCTCAATTAACCTGCACAACAAGATAATTTAGAAACGTCCTTATCAAAAGTCAAGGCTGCGAGTTTCAAACCTTCAGCCATGGTTAAATAAGGCGCAAAGCTATTCGTAAGGTCATCAATGGTCAATCCGAATTGCACCGCCAACGTCGCTGTATAAATAACATCCCCGGCATTTTCACTGACGATATGGGCACCGATTAATTTCCGAGTTTGACCATCCACGATAAGTTTATAGACACCGGTTGTTTCCTGATTAACCAATGCCCTCGGCACAGCGTCCAACGGCAGAACCGACGTTTTCACGTCGTAACCTTTTGCTTTGGCTTGTTGCTCGGTCAGGCCAACCGTCGCGATCGACGGGTTCGTGAAAGTCACCCCGGGCACAAATCGAAGATCGATTTTCCGTTTGGTCACACCGAGTGCATTGTCCGCGACAATACCCCCTTCATACGCCGCAACATACACGAATTGTGAACCGAGTGTCACATCCCCTGCGGCATAAATGCGGTCATTAGTCGTTTGCAAAAATTCGTTGGTAAGCACTTCCCCTTTTTTGCCTGTTTTCACACTGGCTGCTTCCAGATTTAGGCTCTCTGTGTTTGGCTTTCTGCCTGTTGCCACCAATATCTGATCGGCTTCAATAACTTGTTTTTCGCCATTCACTTCAATCGTCACGCTTTTGGTATCACCGTTTTGCTCGACTTTTTGATAGGTAACCCCAGTGATCAGGTTGATCCCCTGCTCCCTTAAAGCTTCATCGATGGCGTCGGAAACCTCCGGCTCGTACGTTTTAAACAAACGCTCACTTCGCTGCATGAGCGTCACGTCTGTTCCGAAATTGTGAAACATTTGGCCCAATTCCGCGGCGATGTACCCGGAACCGATCACGGCAAGGCGTTTTGGTACTTCTTTCAATTCAAGGGCTGTCGTGCTCGTTAAATAATCGACGTCCTTCAATCCCGGAATATCTGGAACGGCCGGATTTGCCCCCGTTGCAATTAAAAAGCTTTTGGCTGTGATGTGCTCTCCATTCACTTGAATCGTTTTTTCATCAACAAACGAGGCTTCACCACGAATCAAATCAAATCCATATTCGTCGATCAGATTGATATATTTTTCCTGACGCATTTGACTGACCAATTCATCTTTTTGCTCGGTCAATTTCGCAAGGTTAACACCACCAGCACCTGTTTGTAATCCGTTAAATGGATGGTTCTGTGCCAATCCATTGATGTCACCGGCACGAAGCATGGTTTTTGATGGGACACAACCGATGTTGACGCAGGTCCCCCCAACCGTGCCACGTTCCACCATGGCCACTTTGGCGCCGTTTTCGCTCGCTTTGATTGCGGCTGAAAAGGCCGCACCACCTGACCCGACAATCAGAAGGTCATAATCGCCATCTCGATCGAATGCCACAAAGCTGCCAGTAGTTTGAATTTCTTCTTCATCGGGGTGATAGCCAGTCTCCTCAATGTTTTGCTTTGCTTGGTCGATCCAGTCCTCGCTTAATTGAAAAATCGCCTCGCCGCGCCGAAAATTAGCTGACACATTTTTGGCACCGGCTTGTTCCAACGCTTCGGTTACATGTTCTTCACAACCCGTGCAAGTCATGCCTTGCACGGGTAATTTATATTGATTGACGGTCATTTGAATCCCTCTTTCTGCTTAGAAAATAAAGGTCATTCGGGGTAAATTTCTTCCACAATATGGCCCGTTTGTGGCATTGTCACCATCCATCCAGACAATGCCATTATATCAAACGTCTTTATACATGATCAGCCTTTATTTCAAAGCCAAAGGCAGAAATATAAGAATAACAATCTTCAAGAGAAGAAAATGCTTGTTCGGTTTCTTCTGCTATAACTTCCTACAGACCGTGAGCGTTACAGGGAGTTTCTGCTTGGTAATCTGTTCCTATCCTAATAAAAAAGGTTGCCTTCATGGCAACCCCCTAAGCCTTAAGGCAAATGGTTTTATTCAGCAATCGCGCCCGTTAAAGGAGGAATGATAATAAAGCGTTGAATGTGCCATTTTCAAACATAATATAAATTCCTAGCCCTATAAATACGATAGGAACTATCCAACGTTCATATTTCTCAATTTTTTCCGACACCAAATCTATGGAAGCTAAGCGATAGCTGACATAGCATAAAACTCCAACCATAATGAAAAAAACAATAATAGCAACAATGATTTCAATCATATTTAACGCCGTAAAGTACGGTATATAAATGGAAAAATCATCCGCACTGGAAGCTAATACAATGAAAGTTACCGTCAAAAATAATTGATTAAATTTGCCTGAGGAAAATAAGGATAAAATGCTACTTTCATCTTCATCCTCTTCCCCTTTAATCCATATTTTTACACCTAAGTAAAGTGGTAAAAGTCCAAGTAGTCCTATAACCCATTGTTGAGGAATTAAATTTGCAACCCCCAGAGCAACTAAAAGACTTGCTCCTATAATAATTGCAGTCCCTATATATTGTCCTATCCAAATATGTTTTGCCTGACCTTTTTTTATTTGCGAAAACAATAGAATTAATATAACGAGATAATCAATTCCTGTCGCTACATAAACCGCAGCAGCTGTAAGTATTGTTGTAATCATTTTTCCAACTCCAATGTTTAGGGATAAGGGCTTTTCTTCAAATTGAAAAGCCCTTAAATGCAAATTTATATAGATATACTAAAAAATTTGTTGGCAGGCGTGATTTATTTTTCTGTTTTAGACCTCTTAAACCTATTCATCTTCATCCACGCGCATAAGCCTTAAACCATTTAACGCTACTAAAAGAGTTGCACCCATATCCGAGAGAATAGCAATCCAAAGTGTTAACCAGCCCGGAATGACTAGAAGTAAGGCAATGAATTTAATAGCAATGGCAAAAGCTATGTTCCCCTTGATAATATTTAACGTTTTTCGGCTCAGTTTAACAGTAAAGGGAAGTTTCCTTAAATCATCACCCATTAAAGCAACATCTGCCGTTTCAAGTGCTGTATCAGTACCAGCTCCACCCATGGCTATCCCAACTGTAGAAGCTGCTAAGGCCGGAGCATCATTGACACCATCCCCCACCATAGCAACATGGTTATGCTCCGATTTTAATTGTTTAATTACATCCAATTTATCCTGTGGTAATAACTCTGATTGAACATCCGTTACGCCGACATGTTCACCTATCGCATTTGCAGTGCTATGATTGTCACCTGTAAGCATAACCGTTTTTTGAATTCCTGCTTGATGTAACTTTTGAATAACTTCCTTGCTTGATTGCCGCACTTCATCTGCAACAGCAATAATAGCTTCAATCTTATCCTCTGTCCCTGCGACCATAACTGTTTTTCCTTGCTTCTGAAGTGTTGCAACATCCTGTTCTATTGCCTTACTAAAATTAGATACCGATAACTCTTTAAATAATTTCGGATTTCCAATATAATACATCTTCCCATTTATCTTACCCATTATCCCTTTGCCCGTAATTGAAGAAAAGTCTTCTACGAGTATGTCAGAATAAGAAATATTATCACTGTCAGCTTTATTCATAATCGCTGACGCTAATGGGTGCCCGGAACGATATTCTAATGCAGTTATGATTGACAGCAGTCCTTGTTCATCTGTTTGATCTTCGATTACGCTATAATCTGTTACAACAGGAACACCTTTGGTGAGGGTACCTGTCTTATCAAAAGCGATAGCCTTCAATCCACCGATTTCTTCTAGGTAAACGCCACCTTTTACAAGGATACCTTTTTTCGCAGCATTTCCTATTGCAGAGACAATGGATATTGGAGTAGAAATAACCAACGCACAAGGGCAACCAACGACAAGAACAGCTAAACCTTGATAAATCCATGTTTCCCAACTTCCATCAAAAAAGAGAGGGGGGGCCACAGCAACTAGCGCTGCAATAATCATAATGATAGGAGTATAATATTTTGCAAACTTATCAACAAAAGCTTGGGCTGGCGCACGCTCGCCTTGCGCTTCCTCAACAAGATGAATAATTTTAGAAATCGTTGTATCTTCAACCAATTTTGTGATTTTTACTTCAAGCAATCCTTCTTCATTAAGCGTACCTGCAAAGACTTCATCTTCGACAGTTTTTTCAACAGGAACCGACTCACCTGTTATTGCTGCTTGGTTAATGGCAGAGTAGCCATTAACAATAATGCCATCCATCGCAATCTTTTGCCCTGGCTTAACAAGCATAATATCGCCAATCTCGATATCATTGACATGAACCTTTATTTCCTGTCCATTTCGTCTCACAAGTGCATCTTTGGGGGCAATATCCATCAATGAACTAATTGATTGTCTTGCTCGATCCATCGAGAACCGTTCTAAGGCTTCACTAAGGGCAAAGAGAATGACAACAATCGCAACTTCTGCCCATTCCCCTATAATAACGCCGCCGATAACGGCAATTGTCATAAGGGTCCGCATATCAAACTCTAACCGAAATAAATTTTGCAATCCTGTTTTAAAGAGTGATAGCCCACCAACAATCATTGATGTAATAAATAGCAGTGCAGTAACAATATTATCATTCCCATTAACGGACATGGAAAGAAAACCGAAAGCTATAAATAATACCGAATAAAGCAGCGTACTGTGCTTTTTATAAAATGGTACTTTGTCTTCCTGTTCTTTTTTTTCCTCACCCGGTTCTTCTGAGGATTTCTCAGGTACCACTTTAAGATTCTCAAAAGCACCTGCTTTTTCTAATTCCTCTACAGTCGTTTCACCATATACGGAAATTTTAGATGCTCCAAAATTGACTTTCGCATCTTGAACTTCCGGTAAATTCTTAACATTCTTCTCAAACTTTCCTGCACAGTTCGCGCATGAGAATCCTTCAACAAAATAAACATTTTTATCTTTTTTAACCTCTATCGGAGCTTGCCGCCTGGTTTTTTCTGGAGCTACTTTAAGATTCTCAAAAGCACCTGCTTTTTCTAATTCTTCTACAGTTGTCTCACCATAAACAGAGATTTTGGAAGCACCAAAATTGACTTTTGCATCCTCTACTCCTGGAATATCCTTAACATTTCTTTCAAATTTACCTGCACAATTTGCACATGAAAATCCCTGGACCCGATAGACGTTCATTTCTTCTTCCATTGGTTCTATCTTTTGTTCAGACATTGACCTTCACTTCTTTCTTATGTGTTAAGGCGATCATCATTATCTGCCTAATATGTTCATCATCTAACGAATAGAAAGCGAGTTTTCCTTCTTTTCTTAAGTTGACAACACCTTGCTTATAAAGCGTTCGTAAATGATGAGAAGCATTTGCTACCGTAACACCTAAAATATTTGCTATATCACAAACACATAACTCTTCATCCTGACACAAAGCGTAGGTGATTTTTGCTCTGTTTTCATCAGCAATTGCCTTTAACATTTGGGTAACACCAGAAATATCAACTGTTTCTAAATCCCCTTGTATTCGATTAACCTTTTCTTCGTCATAACAAAAAATTTCACACGTATCTTTCTTACTCATATTACCACCCCATCATCATTCAAGTTTTTACTTGAATAAAGTGTAAACTATTTTAAGCTTATTAGTCAAGTGAATATTTGAATGAAAAATAAAAAGAAGAATCGGGGTATGTACCCTAATTCTTCTTCAACTTTTTATTTATTTATTTGAAAAAGTTATTCCAGAATATGGCCCGTTTGTGGCATTGTCACCATCCATCCAGACAATGCCATTATATCAAACGTCTTTATACATGATCAGCCTTTATTTCAAAGCCAAAGGCAGAAATATAAGAATAACAATCTTCAAGAGAAGAAAATGCTTGTTCGGTTTCATCTGCTATAACTTCCTACAGACCGTGAGCGTTACAGGGAGTTTCTGCTTGGTAATCTGTTCCTATCCTAATAAAAAAGGTTGCCTTCATGGCAACCCCCTAAGCCTTAAGGTGAATGGTTTTATTCAGCAATCGCGCCCGATGATTGAACAATCACTAATTTAATTTCTATGGTTCTTGGTTTTCAAACCAATTTAACGCCCGCTGTTCCAATTCCTTTACAAAAGGTTTTTTTGCCTTGCTGTAGAAAGCAGTATCGTCATATTGTTCAGCCAATTCTTCTTTAAAAGATCTATATTTTTCAATTTCGTCGGGATGAGTCCTTAAATAATCTCGTAACACCAGATGTCGCCTTATTTGTGGGTTATCATACTGATAAACATGAATATGATGGGTTCTATTTTCCCCACCTTTTCGAAATAATCGTCTGCCCTGAATTCCCCATTCGCCAGCAACATCATATCCAAGTATGCGCATCCGTTCATTGAATGAATCGATTTTCTTGATGTCTTTTACAAGACACATCATATCAATAACAGGCTTTGCATTCATGCCTGGAACAGAGGTACTTCCAAAATGCTCAAATTTGATTATTTCATCCCCGAAGATTTCTTTTAAAAACTGGGCTTCATTATCGAACATTCGAACCCAATTTTTATCATACTCCGACAGCCGAACTTTCAACCGAATTCCCCCTTACTACAGCATTTTATTGATCCATTCAAATTCCTATTTGTTTCACAAATAATGAATATCCGCTAAAATAAATCTTATCTATGACCAACACACCCCGTTGATTTCATAGTCTTCTGAGGAATCTGCTTCCCCTGTTAAACACGAAAAACAGCTTTGGTAAGCAACCGCACTGCCTACCGCCCAGATTTCCTGACCACAGTTGAAATAAGTTTCTCCATTTTTCTTATCTTTAACTGCCTGTTTCAGATCCTTTCTTAACTGATTAGGATTTTCTTCAGGATTATTTTTGCAATGCTTATTCACAAAAGCTTCTATCGATATGGGTACCATGTATGCCTCCCCTTTCTCATTGTCCTTATTTCCTATTCTATCGTAATTCTTTAATTCGAAAAACTGTTTCTTATTTAGTCAATGAAAATGGGCGCTCTTTTCAAAGAAAGCGCCCGTTAGTTGAAATCCCATTATTATTTTTTCTTAACTGGTATCCAAATTTCACTCTTAAATTTCGGCGAGCTTGTATCTTTATTTTCATTCCAAAGTATTTCGGGGCCTTCTATTTGCTCAAAGTTTGAAGAAGGAAACCACTCGGAATAAATACGTCCCCAGATATCTTGTAACGTTTCAGGAAATGGTCCAACAGAGTCAAACACGGCCCACGTTAGAGACGGAACTTCATGTTTAGTCAGGCTAGCAGGACACTCGTTTGTTGTAGCCACACCAATATAGTGATCCAATCCCCCTTTTTCCTCCATCCGAGTTTCAGAAAAGTTGGTAGATGCACTAATCAAACCAATAGGTTCGATATTGGAAAGTTTTTTGAGCTTATTTATAGTCCCATCATCTAAACTTTCCCACATAGATTCAATTTCTGGATTAACCCCGTTAAAAATAATAGGAACCCTTTTCTTAATCCCAACGATGTTAAATCCTCGTTTTTCTTCAATTCGATAATTCATTTCTTTCCCACCTTTAATTGATAATTGAAAGGTCATTCGTGGATAAGCTTTTATGGTGTGACCATTATTTCTGGCCTCCGATGGTGTTACTCCGTGAAGGATATGAAACGCCCTCGTAAAAGAGTCCGGAGAATTATATCCATACTTCATGGCCACATCAATAACTTTCAAATCGCTATTGTTCAGCTCAAAGGCCGCAAGCGTGAGACGTCTTCGCCGAATGTATTCCGACAATGTTACACCTGCCAGAAAAGAAAACATTCGTTTAAAATGATACTCTGAACACAATGCACGCTTTGCTACTTCACGAGCGTCAATATCATTTATAAGATTTTCTTCAACATATCTTAGGGCGTCGTTCATATTCTTAAGTGAATCCACTTCAATGACCTCCCTTCATCAATAGAATAGCAGGAAGTATAGTACATTATCCGACTTATCGTGCACACTTATGCAGGATTACTTACTTTGCAACAATCTGGGCCTTATGTGCGATATTGGCGCGATTTTATTAGATAATCGCGCCCGATTGTGGAAGATCGTTATTGAACTAAAGCACCCGTTACTTTATAAAAACGGAATGAAAGCAAAAAGTTGTTATTCCCTCTTTTATTTTTACCATTCTAATGCATCTTCTGGTTTCAGACCAAAGACTTCACAAAATAATTCATATAAATATATAGTATTATCATCGCCACCACAGAAAAAAGGAGACAAAGAAACAGTGATCAAACTCCAAGGATACAAGTCCTTCAAAGAAATTAAATTGTCGATGATTTTTTGTTCATCCATTAAACTAACCGTAGCTGTATCAATATCCTCTTTTGCAAAGTAATCTAAGTCTAAATCGAGAATAAGGTCTGTTTTTTCCGTTAAATCTTTTACATCCTGAGAATCTTTCTTCATAAGAAATTCTTCAAGATTCCAGTACCTCAAACCATTATATTTACCTTTATCTAATATTTCTTTCACTAGCTTCATTTCAGGGTGAAATAAATTCCAATCTTTAAAATCAAATGGGTCTTCAATGTGAGAGTATTGAGATATATAGATTACTTTATCAATAGTTCCAGTTCCAACTGCAGGCCATATAAAATTTTCTATTTTCATTTTACCAGCGACATCAAAAACATCTTCATATTTTTCGATATCAAACAAACCTTCAACTTCTAAACCATCCCAAATATCATCTAAATGAGCATCTATATGAATTAATGTTGCATTTGGTTTAACCTTCCCTGCTAATTTGTGCAGTTCCCAAGCTGCAAATGCCCAATTATGGTCAGCAGATATGTAAATTTTCTTTTCAGGAAAGCAATTTCTAAAGTTTTTAGGGATTATCATAATTTCTCTCTCCTTTATAATTCCTTATTGAAGTAACCTGCTTCGTTACTTTAAGTACATTCCTTTCAACTACCAAGTGTTATTCAAGAATATGGCCCGTTTGTGGCATTGTCACCATCCATCCAGACAATGCCCTTATATTAAACGTTTTTATACATGATCAGCCTTTATTTCAAAGCCAAAGGCAGAAATATAAGAATAACAATCTTCAAGAGAAGAAAATGCCTGTTCCGTTTCTTATGCTTGGTACCCAATTCCTTTGTTTTATCTGCCCTGTTCTAATAAAAAGAGATCGCCTTCATGGCAACCTCTAAGCCTTTAAATAAATGGTTTTATTCAGCAATCGGGTCCTATTGCTAAAATTCCATTATTCCTTTTCGCTATTTTCAAGCGAACGCTTTTTATAAAAATTGACGATAACTACGACAAATGAAATCATTGTCATTAATCCAAACGAACTTATAAAGGCATTAAAAAAATCCTTATGCTCAATAGTCACTCTTACAATAAATAATCCAAGAGAACTAATAAATAACACTATAATTATTTTACTTAAGGAAACATTGAACAAGCTCAATGCCAGCAGAGCTATTGCTAAAAATATGCCGATCATATTTATTACACTCATCTTGTTCCCCTTTCTCAACAAAATGGTCCGTTTGTTGCATTATTACTATTCAGCCATGCAGTGACATTATACCAAATGTTTTCATAAACGATCAGGTTTTACTTCAAACCTATAGGTAGAAATACAAGAATAACAATCTTCGAGAGAAGAAAATGCTTGTTCTGTTTCTTCTGCCACGACTTCATACAGACCATGAGGGTTACAGTGAATTTCTGTGTGGTCATCAAGATGGTAACCAGTTCTTTTGTTTCATCTGTTCCTATCCTAATAAAAAAGAGGTTGCCTTCATGACAACCCCTAAGCTTTAAGGCAAATGGGTTTATTCAGCAATCACGCCCGATTGCTTTAGAAAATAAAAGCGAGCAATAGGGTAATAACTAGACTTTGAACAATTATGACTGTAATGGTTTTACTATCAAATTTATTTTTATTTACAATCAGCCTCTGTCCTATGTAACTCAATACCAATACAATTAAAAATGTAATAATAAACGTGAAAAAGAATCCTTCTACCAATGTAATCACCTTGCCTGTGTCTGTTTTTTACTTCTGTTAAATGGCCTGATCGTTGCATTGTCACTATTCAGCCAGGCAATGCCATTATACCAAACGTTTTTATACATGACGCGCCCGATTGTTGCAACGTTCATAAGAATTCGTGAACAGCGTTCATTCAAAAACAGCTACAAATCTAACTATTATTTTACCTTTTTGTCCTATTGTTTTTCATTTTTTATAGAATACGTAAATTGCATTGCCGGCGACTATTAATAAAGAGCCGGTCAAAAAACCATATATAGGAGGTAGATAGGGTATATCGGGGAAAAACACAATTTGACTTCCAATACTACCCCCGATAAATACAAATGGAGCCATCATACTTAATCTTCATTCAGAATTTTTATGTTTCTTTTTTTTATTAATTTTTTATTAAAGATTAGCGCCCGATTGTTGAAATAAGTCAGTCATTTTTATTCCATTCTTGTTCTAAAATACTGAATATAAGAGAATCACGCCAACCATCTTTAATCAATAAATCCTCACGTATTCTACCTTCTTCAGTCATTCCCACTTTTTCTAACACTCTTGATGAACCAATGTTTCTTGGATCACAAGTAGCAAAAATCCTATGTAAATTTAATTGGTTAAAACCAAAAGGAATTAACAATTTTGCTACCTCTGTTGCATAACCTAATCCCCAATATTCAGGGTTAATTATGTAAGCTATCTCGCCAACTCTGTTGGTATAGTTCCGAATATTAATTTCACCAGCGCCAATTAACTTTCCGTTTTCCTTTACGATTATTGCAAAGACAAATCTGCTCCTGTTTTCCTTTTTTGCATCGAATATAACCTGCTTTACAAAATCCTCGGATTCTTGCTCTGAGTTCGGTCCCCAAGGCTGATATTGACAAACCTTGTCTTGCGAAGCATATTTGTGAACATCTACCCAATCCTTTTCTTCCATATCCCTTAAATTGACTCTCTCACCTTTCAGAACATCAATCATATTCTCTTCTCCCCTATATTTTATCTTTAGCAAAATGGCCCGTTTGTGGCATTGTCACCATCCATCCAGACAATGCCATTATATCAAACAGTTTTATAAATGGTCGGCCTGGGTCTTGGTCAACGTTCAGAAAGTCATAAATATTACTTTGATTCATCGTTTTACCGCCTTTCTGTATAGTAAACAAAAGAGAAGGGAATAACCCTTCTCATGCTACTTTTACTATTTTCAACGAATGAATGTCTATGACTTCTTCCAAATTGCATAAACGAATACCAGCATAGAGGTATCTGTAGAAATACAAATAAAAATACCAAGCACTGGAATGTTAAGAAAACCGGCACTTGGTATTTTTCTAACCAAACGTATGTTATTTCTATTGTAACCCGGTTGTATTTAATAAGCTTATTGACTAAATGAACTCACTAGAATCTAATTTATTTATGATATGGTTCATTCTTCAAAATCTTAAACGACCGGTATACCTGCTCCAGCAGCATCAGACGCATCATCTGGTGAGGGAACGTCATCTTCGAGAAAGACAGAGCGTAGTCGCTGCGTTCCTGCACCTGACTGCTGATGCCGAGGGAGCCGCCGATGATGAATACGATTTTGCTGGAGCCGTAGGTCATGAGGTTGTCGAAACGGGAGGCGAGCTGTTCCGAAGTCAGCTGTTTGCCTTCGATTTCAAGCGTGATGACGTAGGCATCCTTTGGGACTTTTGCAAGAATCCTTTCCCCTTCCTTCTGTTTCACTTCCTCCATTTCGGCCTCACTTAAATTCTCCGGGGCTTTCTCGTCCGCGACTTCTATAATTTCCGTTTTCGCATACGGGCCGAGCCGCTTCGTGTACTCGTCGATCCCCTGCTTCAGGTATTTCTCTTTCAGCTTTCCGACACTGATGACCGACACTTTCATAGGCCTTCCCCTTTCTCTCTTGCCCCTTCCAGCATACGTTGTAATGTGTGCTGGAGCTGAAGGATTTCATCTTCATTCATATCAATATTTTCAAGTAACAGATCGGGGATACACGCAGCTTTATGTTCTGCGTCCCGCCCTTCTTTTGTCAGCCCTATCAGTACTTTACGTTCGTCTTCCCTGGAACGGTAGCGTTCGATGAGGCCCACTTTTTCCATTCGTTTCAGCATCGGGGTCAGCGTTCCGGAATCAAGGTACAGACGTCCTCCCAGTTCTTTCACGCTGAGCGGGCTGCTGTCCCATAAAGCGAGCAGTACCAGGTACTGCGGATACGTTATATCCAGGTCGGCAAGCAGCGGGCGATACAATTTCGTCATTTCACGGGTCGTCGCATATAAAGAAAAGCATATCTGGTTTTCGAGTTTCATTTTATCTTCGGCCATCATTCATTCCTCCTGTAGCCATTATAGCAAAGCCTTTCCGATCCCTCATGCATATAACTTGTCATCCGCTAATCAATTGTGTACTATTTAATTGTGCACAATTAAAATAACACAAAGGAGCGGATAAACGATGAGTAAAATCCTTTACACAGCAAAAGCAACAGCAGAAGGCGGACGTGAAGGCAACGTCAAAACGGACAGTAACACGCTGGATCTCGATCTCGCCATGCCTTCCTCCCTGGGCGGAGAAGATAAAGAAGGAGCGACTAATCCGGAGGAACTGTTCGCAGCCGGCTATGCAGCCTGTTTCGACAGCGCCCTGCAACTCGCAGCTTCCCAGGCTAAAAAGGAAATCAGCTCCCGCGTTTCCTCCGAAGTGAGCATCGGCAAACAATCGGATGGCCTCGGTCTGTCTGCGAAAATTCACGTAGAAGTAAAAGGCGCCACCCAGGAAGAGGCAGAAGAACTTGTCTCCAAAGCTCACAAGCTCTGCCCGTATTCCAAGGCGACCCGCGGTAACATGGACGTGGAAATCGAAACGAACGCTGTATAAACAATACCCCGCCTTATTGGCGGGGATTATTTTTTTCCATCCATTATCCCCCCGCAAATTCTCTGTAACTGCAATGAAAAAGACCAGCGTTTTCAGCTGGTCTCTTCCTGTTATTCCATCGTGTTCCCTTCCGGAGGGATTGGCGTGTTTTTCAAAATGCGGGCAAGGTGAAGCGTGTTGTACGCAAGCATTTTCACGTGAGATTTCGTGAACTCGTTGTCCCTGTCCGTTTCCATGTAGGACGGGCCCGGGCCCGCTTCTCCGACCCAGTAGGCATCCACGTTCGGCGGTATGGTGAAGCCGATGTGGGAGAGGCCGTAGAGAAGAGAGGCGGACGCGTGCTTCGCGCCGTCTTCGTTCCCTGTTACGACGGCACCGCCGACTTTGTTGTAGTAGATGGACTGACCGTTGTCCTGCGTCTCTCCGCTTGATGCGTAAAGTCGCTCCATTGCCATCGTGGTGACACTGCTTTTTTCGCCGATCCAAATCGGCGTGCCCATAATGACGATATCGGCTTTCTTCACTTTATCAAAGATCTTCGGCCATTCGTCCCCGTCCCCCATATCAGGGGCCATACCGAACTTAATGTCGTAGTCGGCGAGACGAATCTCTTCGACAGAAGCCCCTTCTTTTTCCATAATTTCAGCTACTTCGTTGAATAGAACATGGGTGTTGGAGTCATCGTTGGAATCTTTCAGCGATCCGTTTAAAAATAAGGCCTGAATAGTACTCATGTCCAAATCCTCCCTTTATGTTGTCCTTATATCCTCTTTCCCTCTCCCGTCCGTAACGAAACGGTTGCTATTCCTCTGCCTTCCTGATTCTCTCGAGCATCGTCGGATGACCGTAGCGCAGATATTTAATGAGAGTGGGCGGATGAACGTCGGACTTGCCGTGGCGGATCATTTCATGAAAAGCTCCAATGGCTGCGTCCGGGTTGCCGGTCACTTCGAGCGCATATTCATCGGCGGCCTGTTCCGCCTGGCGTGATACCGCCATCTCCACCGGCTGGGCGACGAAGGACAGTATAGAAACGAGCAGAAGAACGAGCGGCAGGGAAGCGATGTCTCCCACCCCCTTTATCCTGAACGCCCTCCCGAATCTGTGAAGAATGACGGGCAGCAGCCGGTACAGAAGGTAAAGACCGAGGAAGCTGCCGGCAAGCACGCCGAACAATGACTTCAGCAAATGGTTCTTCACGTAGTGGCCGATTTCGTGCGCCATAATGAACAGCACTTCCTCCTCGCTGAGACTCCGAAGCGTCGTATCCCACAGCACAATCCGCAAATTATCTCCAATACCGTTAACGTAGGCGTTCAGTGCGTTCGTCTCCTCCGATTTATCCACGACGTATACGCGGTCCGCCGGCACGCCCGACCCGTCGGCGAGTGAAAGAATACTGTCTTCCAGCTGAGCATCCGAGAGACGGTCGAATTCGTTGTACAGAGGATCGATAAGTACCGGCTGGATATACATGAAAAAGGTGAGAAACGGTACGAGGAGAAGCCAGGCGTACAGCCACCACCTCTCCGCCGATATGCGTATGAGCCGGTAAAGCACGAGAGCCGCTATAATCATCATAATCGTATCGAGCGAGAAGCTGATAAGATGATCCTGCAGCCATTTCGATAACGGCTCGACGGAGACATCGTACGAAAGAGAGAGACGTCTTCCCACGTAACTGACCGGAAGAGTGAGCACCCACACCAGCCCGGAAAGGAAGAACACATAAAGCGGGAGTTTATAAAGCGTCGCTTTCTTCAGCGTACGGGCAAGGCCGAATACGAGAAGCCCTGTATAGATCAGCCACTCCACCGGCAGCGTAAGCAAATACAACAAGTGTCTGCGCGTGGAATACTCCCTTATCTCCTCTTCTTCACTTTTGTTAAGGAAGGTGGAAGGATCAGCCGCACTCCCCGCCGCCGCTCCAGGCACCCCGGAATCGTGTACGACGAACAGGTAGATCAGTGTGCCGAGTGCGTATGTAATGTAGAGGACCGTCGTCCAGATCAGAAACTTTTTCCGCACGTTCCGCTCCCTCCTTGTGTTTCTTTTAAATTTTTAAAACGTTGAGAAAAAGTCGCAATTTTTCATGAAAAGTCCGCCATTTTTTATAATGAAAAAAGATAAACGAATGTAAGCGGATTTGCAAAAATGAAAATAACGGTACAAGTTACTCACATTTGTCCACAGGGTTATACACAGCCTATGTGTACATCATTTTGTGCACAAGTTATACAGAACTATCAACAGTTTATCCACAAATTCACACTCACATGTTGTTGTATATCGTATCAGACCTTATGTTCCCTACTATATATGGAAGTTATCCAGATATTTATACACACGCTGTGGATATCATTTTTTATAAAAAAACGCATGTATGTTATCCACATACACACGCTTTTTTTCCAATTACGATAGTTTATTCCTGGGAAGCTAACGTGACGGTCGTCGTATTCTTTTCACCGTCTCTGTAATACGTCACTTCCATCTCATCGCCCGGACCTTTTTCCCGGTAAAGATACTGCCGTAGTTCGATGATATCGGTCACTTTGTTTCCGTCGAGCTGCGTAATGACATCCATCGCTTCGAGGCCTGCTTTGATCGCCGGAGACCCTTCACTTACGCTGCGGATGTACAAGCCGCCTTCTACATCTTCCGGCAGCTCAAGCGTACTCTGCCACTCCGAAGATGGCACTTCGTTCAGGCCGTATGCTTCCACGCCGAGGAAGGCGCGGCTCACTTCGCCATTCTTCTCAAGCTCTTCCATAATCGGTCTGGCTGCGCTGATCGGTATTGCAAATCCGATACCTTCGACAGCGGAACGGGCAATCTTCATCGAGTTGATGCCGACGAGCTGTCCTTCGATGTTGATGAGCGCGCCCCCGCTGTTACCCGGGTTGATTGCGGCGTCGGTCTGGATGACTTCCGCCTGCCAGTCTTCCACCCCGTCTCCGTTCAGATCCTGCGGTATCGCCCGCTGTGTGCCGCTGATGATTCCTTTCGTCACGGAACCGGAGAAGTTCAGGCTGAGCGGGTTTCCGATGGCAACGGCCGGCTCCCCAGCTTTCAGATTGTCGGAGTTTCCGAGTTCAATCGTATGTTCCACGTTTTCCCCCGACATTTCCAGAACGGCTAGGTCCGTAAATATGTCACTGCCGACGATTTCAGCCTTGACCCTCGTCTCGTCCGCCAGTACGACTTCAAGTTCCGAAGCTCCTTCCACCACGTGGTGGTTAGTCACTACGTAAGCCGTGCCGTCCTGTTTTTTGTAGATGACACCGGAACCGATCCCTGCCTGCTGAGGGTCCGAGGGCTGGTCCCAGAAGTTCGTCCGCGACTGCATATTCACCACGCCCACGACAGCCGGTCTTACTTTGTCCACTATTTCCGTGATCTGTGTATTAACGTCTACGTCGACGGTTTTCGTCGTGTTTCCGGTGAGTCCCTGTTCCCCTTCGGTCAGGCCGCTCTCATCTTCCGGAATCGTTATGTCATAGGGGAGCATTTCCGTCTGTACGAGTGCCGGCAGCGCCAGCAGTACGAGCACCGCTCCAAGCACAAGACCTACCACGGTAGGAACGGCCCACCGTCTCTTCTTTTCCCGCTTCTTCGGGGAATGTTCGTCATAGTAGCCCATGCATCGTCACCCTCTTTCTTTTATTATTTTCTTTTACTTTTTTTCTTACCCTGTCCCGTCATACATCATACATGGATGTCGGCTTTTCGGGAAAAGTATCGTGCACTTCGAGCCGTGACCCGACTTCAAATCCTCTTTCTTTCAACACGTTCGATACCGACATGTTCGCAAGGTCGATCATATTGTTATCAAGACTTAAGTGAGCCAGATAAATTCGCTTCGTATTGTTGTCGATGATATCAGTGAGCGCAAGCGCCGAATCTTCGTTGGAGACGTGGCCGACGTCCCCGAGTATGCGCCGCTTCACACTCCACGGATAGCGCCCCATCCGCAGCATGTGTACGTCATGGTTCGCTTCAAAAATATAGGCATCCGCTTTCTCAACCGTTTTCTTGATTCTTTCCGAGACGTAGCCGAGGTCCGTGACGAGAGCTGCTTTCTTCCCGTCCTGATGGAAGGTGAAAAACATCGGATCGGCCGCATCATGGGAGACGGCGAACGACTCGACGTCGATGCCTCCGAACGTCTGCACACTCTCCATCGGAAAGTGGAACTTCTGATCCAGCGGCACTTTCCCGATCTGGCCTTCCATCGCTTCCCACGTCTTCTCGTTGGCGTGGATGGGAAGCTTGTAGCGGCGCGCCATAATCCCGAGACCCTTGATGTGATCACTATGTTCGTGAGTGACAAGAATCCGGGAAAGGTCTTTCGGATCGACGTGTACCTGATGAAGCAGGTTTTCAATCTTCTTACCGGAAAGACCTGCATCCACGAGAATCTTTTCTTCGCCCGATTCGATATAAAACGCATTTCCCGTACTGCCTGAAGCTAGAACACTAAATCGTAGACTCATTTATTCCTCCGTCTCCTCTTCTGATGGCTGTACCGGCTCAGGCGTGCCCGAGCTCAGCTGATTATCGTAAGCTTCGATCGTCGATTCGATGAAATCCCCTTCGTCGTTGGTAAGAACCTGACCGTTCGTCGCGTGGACGAAATAAAATTCTTCCCCGATCCTCACTCTCCACGTAGGGGCGAATACCTGCTCCCCGTACTCTTCTCCCGCATTCAGGTTCACGAGGGAGTAGTACCCGACTTTCATATCTTCAATTGTATCATTTTCCTGCAAATATCCGTTGTTGTAAAGGAGGGAGACGATGTCCATCGGCGGAATCAGATCCTGCTGAATCTCCTCCGACTCCCCTTCCACCTGATCAAGAAGCGTTGCCGTATACCCTGTTATTTTCCCGTCCTCGGTGCGGATCATCAGAAGGGCGCCCTGACTGTAGTAGATTGTCCGGTTGTTCATCTTCTGAAAAAACAGGGCGGTCGTTTCGTCTTCGTTCCATCCCCAGTACGAATAGAGATTGCTGATGGGGACGATATCCGATATGCTCTCCTGAATGTTCTCTTTATCTATGTCCACCGGTTCCTCGAACGTCGCTATGACGAGACGGTCGTTGTACACTTCCACGTTCTGGTTCTCCTTCGCCTTGAGACTTTCGAGTTCCTGGTCAGAGAAGCCTTTCGGCGCGGCGTTCAGAAAAGTAACGTTCGGCACTTCGGAAGGTACGTTCGAGATATCGATATTCTGCACTTCCAGTTCTTCCTCAAGCGTCGTGTCCGCCTGTTCCTGAATGACGTCGTTCTCGCGGTTTGCCCACAGCTGCAGCAAAAGAAACAGGTCGAGGAGAAGAAAACTGATAATGAAGATGGTCTTAATCTGTCCCCACTGCATTACACTCCTCCCCCTCTCCGGACGGTCGTATCCACATCCTTGAGCTCTTTCCATTCATCGTTGACCCGGATGAACCAGGCCGGGATCAGATCGTAATAATTGCTGAACCCTCCGCCCTGGGACACAAGTTTATACCCTATTTCGATATCGGTGATTTCCCCTTTATCGTATTTCGGTGAATCGATGATGACCGTTTCCACGGTCTTACCGGAAGCAAGCGTACTTACCTGATTTTCACCCGAATCATCAGCCTCCGCCTGATAAGGGTTGATGGAAACCATGGGACGCGTGTACTCCTGCAGGATACCTTCCTCGAACCGGACATTCATACCTGTGAAATTCTCGCTGTCTTTAAGAATCGGCCGGTTGTTGTAGTACATATCGAAACTGACATCGCCGTATGCGGAACGTACATTCCGGACGCGGTACGGGTCTGTGAACCCGTAATGGTTGTTGACGAAGGAGACACTTTCCTGCAGCACTTCCTCCGGATTGAACGCCGAGGTCGACTGGCTCGAATTTTCCGTAACCAGGTTCAGGTAATGCATCTTTTTCTGCCCGGCGATCAGGTCCATCCGGCTCAGCCCGTCCGAGTGACGTAAGTCGCCTCCGGAGAGAGGGAACTGTTTGACGACACTCGGATCTTCGAACAGTACGTTTTTTAGCGGTTTCGACGGAAGAGTCTCCGTCACCACGACGTCCTTCGGTACTTCTTTGCGCTCAGCCGGCAAGTAAATGCGCCGGTCTTCGTCCTGTTGGAACATTGTGTGCTCTTCCCACATAGAGGCCTCATCTATCTCCTGCATTATCGCGGTCATGTCCCCCGGACGAACTGAAGCCTGGAGCATCTGTCCGCCCTCCGGCGTAAGAAACCTTATTTCCGCTTCGCCGCCTCTCCACTGGACGAAGGCCCGGTCGAAGGATAAAGAGGGGAGAGTCACGTCCTGATTTTCAATAGGGAAAATGTTCCGTACCGATTCCGAACTGAGCGTGGAAGGGAAAATGATTTCAAGGCTCCCCTCTTCCTCCGGAATCTCCGCTTCGGCCACGCTTATATTGAAAAGTGTCCAGTACTGCATCCGCCTGTAGGCTTCTTCAATGTATTCCGGGTTTTTGTATCCATAATGAGTCCCGTCGTCGTGTTGAATGATCTGCTCAGGGGTGAGGAGTTTCCTTACGTTCTTCTCCGTCCCTCCGATGTCCGTTTCCTCAATCAGTCCGTCTCCCTGGTCCACGGTCTCAAGGTTCGGCTGATAATTCCAGAGTGCAAGGGTCAAAAGCAGACTGAAAGCGACCAGAATAATTAAAATGATAGTTTTAATCGCCTCTCGGCTCATTTATTTCCCCTCCGCTTCTGGCGCATGAGCGGGAGCGTGAAGAATACCGTCGTCCCTTTACCTTCCTGACTTTCCGCCCATATTTCCCCGTGGTGAGCTTCGATTATTTCCCGGGCAATAGCGAGACCGAGACCGGTACCGCCGATTTCCCGGGATCTTGCTTTGTCGACCCTATAAAACCGGTCGAATATTTTCTCTACCGTGTGGGCCGGCATCCCGAGCCCTTCATCTTTAATGCTTACCTGCAGTTTCTGCCGCACCCGCTTCACGGCGAAGTGGATCGTACCGCCTTCCGGTGAGTACTTCGTGGCGTTGGAGATGACGTTATCGAGCACCTGCGTCACTTTGTCCTTATCCAGCCACACGTACACATTGTCAGACGGCAGCTGTTTTGAAAACTGGATATCTTCCCTTTTGTTCATCTCGAAACGTTCGATGATCTGTTCGAGGAAAGATACGAACTCCACTTTTTCTTTATAAAAACTCGATTCCTTATGGTCCATCTTCGTCAGCTGCAGCAGATCGTTGACGAGCCGGATCATCCGGTCGGTTTCGTTCTGCGTCACGTCGAGGAATCTCGGAGCGATCTCCTCGTCCCGCCAGGCACCGTCATTGAGTGCTTCCAGATAGCTGCGCATCGTCGTGAGCGGCGTACGCAGTTCGTGGGAGACGTTGGAGACGAATTCCCTCCGTTCCTGATCGGCACGCTGCTGTTCGGTTACGTCACTGATAACGGTAATGAACCCGTTCATTTCGTAATGCTCGTCCTGAACGACGGAGAAGTTGGCTTTCAGCAGCAGGTGCTGATCATTCGTACTCATATCGACGATCACGGAATCGAGGTCTTCCATCTCCTTCGCACTCGACACCTGGTCCTCGAGGCCGAGGACGTCGATCAGCGGTTTCCCCTGCACCTGCTCAAAGCGTTGGCCGATCAGGTGCGAGGCGGGAGCGTTCATCAGTGTGATAATACCTAAACGGTCCGTGGCGATCACCCCGTCCGACATGTGGGAAAGGACGGAACTGAGCTTTCGCCGTTCGCCTTCCGTCGTCGCCTGGGAGATCTTCAGTTTGTCGTTCAGGTCGTTGAACGTGTGGCCGAGCTGGCCGATTTCGTCGTTTCCGTGGACGTTCACTTTCTGGGAAAAGTCCCCGGTCGCCATAATCTGCGCCTGTCTTCGCATCTCGATGAGCGGCTTCGTAATCGTACCGGCTACGATTATTCCGAGTATCGCCGTAACGATAATGGAAATGACTGTTCCGTTTGCGAAAATCGTATTGATATCCTGAAGCTCTTCATACACCGGACTCATGTCCGCTTCAAAATAAATGGCCGCCACCGTTTCGTCCACGTCATTCGTAATGGTACGCGTTCCGACCCACAGCCTCTGCCCCGTCTCGGAATCGACCCGTGTCTCCGGGCTCGACTGGTCCTGAAGAAGGAATGCAGAAAGAACGTCCGGATTTGTAGTCTTTTTCCCGACGTTCGCCTGAGGGGTCGCATCTCCGCTTGCGTAGGCGGCGATAACGACGTTCGACCCTTCCTCTATTACCTGCAGCTGTCTGATTTCATTCCGTACGTACCCTTCGTTGAACGAATTCAGAATGCTCTGGACGTCGCTCTCAAGAGACGGATCCTCTTCAGTCCTGTCCTCTTCGAAGGCCTGCTGAATGTTGAAAGCCAGAGCGTCCAGCCGGCTTTCCACAGACTCCGTAAAGTTATTCTCCAGCTGTGCTTCCAGCCGATCGACGAAATAGGCACCGATCACCTGAAGACCGAGCAGAATAAGCAGGATGTATACAATAATCAGCTTCAGCCGGACCGACTGAAAAAAACCAACCTTACTCATACACGCCTACTCCTGTTCGGGATTTCTTAAATAATAACCGACACCGCGTCTGGTAACGATCCAGGCCGGAGTGCTCGGATTCTCCTCGATTTTTTCACGAAGGCGTCTGACAGTTACGTCGACTGTCCGGACGTCTCCGTAATAGTCATAACCCCACACCGTCTCCAGCAGATGTTCCCTGGTCATCACCTGTCCCGTATGGCGGGCCAGGTAATAAAGAAGTTCGAACTCACGGTGAGTCAGCTCAATATAGTTCCCATCCCTTTTGACCGTGTAGGCATCCGGCTGGATACTGAGACGGCCGATTTCGATTTCCTTGGTACGCTGCACCCCTTCTTCCGGGTCATGCTGCTGGCGGCGAAGGTTCGCTTTTACACGTGCGATGAGTTCGCGGTTGCTGAACGGTTTCGTAACGTAATCATCCGCACCCATTTCAAGGCCGAGTACTTTGTCGATTTCGGCATCTTTCGCCGTAAGCATAATAATCGGCATGGCGTGCGTCTTCCGGATCTCCCGGCACACTTCGTTCCCATCTTTTTCCGGAAGCATAATGTCCAGAAGAACAAGATCGGGATCTTCCTCTTTGGCACTCGCGATCGCCTCGTCCCCGTCGTGGGCACAAACGACCTGGTAGCCTTCTTTCTCCAGGTTGAATTTCAGTATATCCGCAATCGGTTTTTCATCATCTACTACTAATATTTTGTGAGCCATGTACGTTCACTTCCCTTTCTTCTGAACTTTCGTGCTCCTTATCTATTCTAACTCATTTTTTTTATCTTGTCCTTTTTTGATGAAAGAAAAAGGAGACGGTACTTGTGAAAAAGATGGTCGTTGACGGTGTTTGTGCCGATCGGGACGTCGCAGTCTTCACGAAGGGCACGATAATAGAGGAATCGTTACTTTCACGCCTCCTGCGTACTTCCGAAGGTAAGGATTACGGGATAATCGTTACCTTCGGAAGAGAATTGTCCCTCTGAAGGGCACGATTTCTGCTGAAGTTGAAGACCCTTCCACCTTGAAATGGATATACGCAGAATTCCGCTGTATAACAGAGTGTATATTAAAATAACTGGACCCTTTTTTTACCAAGGGTCCAGTTATTTTAGAATATTTTTAATTAAAAAGCAAAGCTATACTCAATTGTATACGCGAGGAATTGTTTTGTTCCAATTTTTTTCCGCCACAAGCTTATTGTTTTCGTAAGCAGCAATTTCGTTTTTAAGATAGAAATTGGATTCATCGCTTGTCATACTGCTATATGTCTCAAGCTTTGTCTGCCATTTTCCGCGTCCGACAGTCAGCTCCCATTCGCATTCAACTTTCGCCGACTGAGGTCTTCCTTCCTCAATTACATAACGGTTCCGGTTGATACTTCCATATTCCAGCCCATTTGCCGGAAGACGCCGTTTCCCTTCATCCGAGTAGTCATTCAGGGTCCAGCTTTGACCGATTGGATCGTGAACGATTTCTTGAGTTCTTTCTTCTTCTCTTAAAATTTCACGCTCCATGACAGGCGCCGTTTCTGGACGACTGAAATGCCCTGCTTTTTGATCTTCCTCTGACGGAGTGCGGCGAGGCATTTCAATAAATGTTTTTTCGCCTGTGTATAACGTAAGCTCTACCGGTTCCGGAGAAGGCCACGCCTGTGGCCAGTACGTTGGAGAGATTGCAACTTCCAGACGGTGGTCCTTTGGAATTTGTTGACCGAGTGAATCAAGCTTGACGGTTGCCTCATAAATTTCTCCCGGTACAAGGTTCTCCGGGTTTTCGTGCGAATTGAGATGGTTTAAGTTCAACATCCCCCAGCTGATAAGGGTTGATTCGCCTGTCGGTGCCTTATCCGAAAGGCGGACCGCTACGAAAGCATTTTCTTTATTAGAAGAGAACTTCATATGAAAATACGGGTGACCCAAATATTCTTCATCTTTTTCTATCGGTTCAGAGTGAAAAACTACAGCTTTTCCATTTTCCAGACGCTGGTCAGCCGGAAGATCCCCAGGTTGACCGAACGGGCAATATGTCCCTGCATAAAATCCATGTTCCTGTACGGAAGGTACGAGAATTTCACTGGACGATGGAGCATGTTCCAGTAATGCTCCCGGGGTGACGTACCATGCTTCCAGTGTAATATTTTCTGAAGGCCAGCCCTTATCTGCTACCCATTTCCCCGGACGTTCGTCATAACTTACGGCCGGTTTAACGCTATCCTGAATCCATGTAGTAAGCTTAGGTTCCTCCTTGACCCCGGTGTCTAATCCTTTCAGCCACTGGTCCCACCAGCGCACACACTCCTGGAGGAAACCGATGGTAGGTTCCGGAATAGCAACTTCCGGAAACTCATGTGCCCATGGACCTATTATACCTCTACTTTCCCCAGGAAGATTTTCGAGAAGCCGGAAGACAGCATCGGTATATCCGTCCTGCCACCCGCTTACAGCCAGTACTGGGATATCAACGTCTGCATAATTTTCGCAAATAGAACCGTGTTTCCAATAATCGTCACGTGTCTGATGACTCATCCACTCCTCTACAAACGGAGGGGTGTTTTCGATTCGGTCAATCCAGTTATCTCTCCAACTTTCCCCCACAACTTCGGGATCCTGCGGGCGGGCGTTGTATGCAAACATCGTTGACGCCCACCAGAGCATATCAGAGGCAAGAATGTTCCCTCCGCGGTAGTGTACATCATCAGCATAACGGTCGTCTGTGGAACAGAGAGAAATAACGGTCTTTAAAGCCGGATGCTGATGCGCTGCGACCTGCAATCCATTAAAGCCTCCCCATGACTTACCGATCATACCAACGGCCCCGGTCGACCAGGACTGCTTTTCAATCCAGTCAAAAATCTCCAATGCATCAGTATGTTCCTGCTCTGTATATTCGTCCAACAGGATACCATCTGAATTCCCGGTACCTCTTATGTCCACACGAATACTGGCGTACCCATGTCCTGCAAAATAAGGGTGTCTTGCCGAATCACGTATAGCTGTGAAATCATCTTTCCTGTAAGGAAGATATTCCAGAATAGCAGGAACCGGAGATTTTTCAGCGTCCTCCGGAATCCAGATAGTAGCCGCAAGTTTCGCCCCATCCTTCATCGGAATCCACACATTCTCCCACTTCACTGTCTTTCTCGGGAATTCAGTTTTTACACTTCGGTGTTCAGAATCTTTGATATTAAAAACCATTTGTATATCGCACCTCTCCTATAATTCTATATCCCAGTTAATCCTCTTTTTCTCTTCTTCGGGCACAGCATGACTGAGCGTCTGTTTCACATAAGAAAGTGTCAGACTTACCGCTTCTTCTTTAGTAAGCGACCGTCTTTCATTGATAAAAGTACTCATAATTCCTTTCCATATCATTAGTGTCATATCGGATACGACCTCAATTTTTTCTTCCTTAAGAAGTCCTTCCTCGACAGCCTGTTGTATGAACAGAACACTCCTTTTCAAAAAGCTATGTTCCATCACGATAGAACGCACATCCTCCGGCAGACCGATCAGATCCTCCTCGAACATCGAGTAATAATGATCAAGAAGATCTTGTGCAGATCCCCCAACGTTATCCATAAACAGGACTTCGTAAATCTTAGGCTGCTCAAAACTGTGCTTACAGAAACAAGCCCAGGCGCACAGCCATTTCTCTATAGTGTTTTCTCCCTTATCAAGATAGTAGGGGAGCTCTTCTGTATAACTTTTCGTAAAACGCATCGCCGCGAAAAACTTAAGGTGGGATAGATCTTTAAAATAGTTGTAGGCGGTGGAGCTGGTGAACCCTGCCCGATCCGCTATTTTACGAATAGTCACTTTTTCAATCCCTGATTCTTCGATCGTTTCAACTGCCGCTTCCATGAAGTACTTCCACATTCTTGCGTTTTTCAGTTGTTTTCTATTCGTTTGCATATATGTCAGCCTCGCTTTTTATCATCCACGTATACGTGTAGATGTTCATTATTCTTTAACCATTTTATCAAAGAATAAGACATGAGAATGTACATCAGCAGGACAGGCACTGATACAAGCACCGAGGAAGTCTGTACGACATCGAGCCCTCCTACAATAGTTAGGCTGATAGCGAGCGCTGAAAGAAGAATTCCCCATAACAACCTGTGCCAACGTGCCGGCTCTGCCCCGTCTGCGAGTTCTTTAGTAGCTACGCTGGCGATAACATAACTTGCGGAATCAAGAGAGGTAGCCAAAAAAACAAAACCCAGGAGTACGAAGAAGGTAGACACTACAACAGAAAGAGGCAGCGACTGCAAAACTTCCACTATTACAGCGGGTCCTCCCTCCTCCGACAGCACAGAGGTTAACTCCAACTGATCCGTCAACTGGAGATTAATGGCATATCCTCCGAAGACCCCAAAGTATAACCAGCTTCCGACTGTTCCCCAAAGCAGCACGTTCGATACAAGCTCCCTAAGACTTCTTCCTTTCGAAATACGGGCGATAAAAATACCGATAAACGGCGCGGTTGCCGCGAACCATGCCCAGTAGAAAACTGTCCAGGCCTGAGGGAAACCTCCTTGATTAATTGGATCCGTATGTAAACTCATTCGCATGAACTTATCAAGCATAATACCAAGGCTGTCCGTAAAATAGGACAGAAGGAAAAACGTGGGTCCCACAATGATAACGAAAGCTGCTAGTCCAAGCGCCATGTAAACGTTCCAGTCACTAAGTTTGCGTATACCTTTGTATAACCCAAAGTATGCACTGGAACTGAAAATAATTGTCCAAATAATAATAATAGTAATATTTAACCACAGTGAAGGTTCAATACCAAACAGACTGCCGATAACAGCAGCGACCATCGGAACTCCAAGTCCCAGAGAAGTTCCAAGCCCTCCTATCATGCTCCAGATAACAAGCACGTCGATAGCTTTTCCGATAAAACCATCTGCATGTTTCCCGAGAACTCCCCGGCACGCGGCACTTATTTTTAACGAACGATCTTTCCTCACATAAAAACTGTAAGCCATAACAACTGCTGGCAGTGCATATAAAGCCCAGGCAGATATTCCCCAGTGGAAAAGCCCATAGCTGACGGCATACTCAGCAGCTTTATTTGATTCGGCTTCGATTCCGAATGGCGGTCCTGAAAAGTAGTATAGAGGTTCAACGATAGACCAGAACATAATGCTGGTTCCCATTCCTGCACAGAAAAGCATCCCGCCCCAACTGAATCTTGAAAACTCAGGTTGATCTTCCGGATTTCCTAATTTAATTTTTCCATAGCGACTCATCATAAGCCATATCAATATGACAAAAAGTCCGATTGTTAGAAACTCGAATGCCCAGTCAAGTCGGTTGTTTATTGCACTCATCATTCCGGAAATAGCTGGTGCTGCCGTTTCACGGAAAGTTACAAGTAATATGGTGACGGTTAACACGAGTATTAAAGATGGCCAAAAAATAGTTTTTTCTAGTTTTGAATTAATCATAAGCGTCTACATCCCCCCTGTTAATATGAACATGTTCTTTTTATGAACGTGTTCATATTAACATAAAAATCAAACAAGTCAAAACTCATTTTGCTGGTTTCGAGCTGTCGGGAAAGGTATTTTATGTTTACAGAAGTTCAGTATAACTGCTAAATGCCACTATTAATCGCCTTAAGCGGACAATCAATGTGAAAATTTACTTATCATTTTTTAATTTTGGAAGCACTATAACCTGGCTGCAAACATAAAAAAAGTACCCTGATCAATATCAGAGTACTTCGTCTGGAGTGGCTCGGGACGGAATCGAACCGCCGACACACGGATTTTCAGTCCGTTGCTCTACCGACTGAGCTACCGAGCCGCGGGAATGACAGGCGCCAATGCCTGACAACGAAACCTATCTTACCATAGCTTGTCGCTGTCGGCAATAGCGGGTATCATTTCTTTACTTCCCCTAAAGCATTGATAAGGTCGGCGGGGTCTTCTTCCAGCTTCAGACGGTTCGCGTGTTCAACGTCCACAAACCCGGATTCTACGGCGTGTTCCACCATCGTCATGAAAGGGGTGTAGTAGCCTGCCGCGTTCAGCAGTCCGACCGGTTTGTGGTGGATACCTATCTGCGCCCACGTAATCGTTTCCGTCAGTTCCTCAAGCGTACCGAAACCTCCGGGAAGGGCGATATAGCCGTCTGCGAGTTCGGCCATTTTCGCTTTCCGCTCGTGCATCGTGTCCACCTGTATGAGCTGCGTCAGTTTCGTGTGGGACACTTCGATACCGTCGAGCTGGCGGGGCATAACGCCGATCACTTCGCCGCCCTCCGACAGCGCGCCGTTGGCGAGAGCTCCCATCAGTCCCGCACTCGACCCTCCGTAGACGACCGTGATTCCCTGTCTGGCGAGCAGCCTGCCGAGTTCACCGGCCTTTTTTTCATACTCGGGGTTCTTTCCTTTACGGGACCCCGCAAAAATACATATTTTCATCTTTATTCCTCCCGAACCGAATTTATTCTGAATAAAGGAAAGACCCTTTGACTATGCAAAAGGTCTTTGGCAAAACGTTTACGATTCCCGGTAGACACTGCGTACCACGTTCGTCTGCGTGCGGTCCGGGCCGACGGAGAAAATGGACAGCGGGATGCCGGTAAGCTGAGCAATACGCTCCAGATAGTGACGCGCATTCGCCGGCAGGTCATCCAGACTTTCCGCTTTCGTAATGTCTTCCTCCCAGCCCGGAAGCTCTTCGTATACAGGCTCACATTCCGCCAGTTTCTTAAGGCTCGCCGGGAATTCTTCGATAATCTCGCCTTTATACTTATAGGACGTACAGATTTTCAGCGTGTCGATACCTGTAAGTACGTCCAGGGAATTCAACGATAAATCGGTGATACCGCTCACGCGGCGGGCGTGACGGACGACGACACTGTCGAACCAGCCGACGCGGCGAGGACGTCCGGTCGTCGTTCCGTACTCATTTCCGGTTTCACGGATCTGATCTCCGATTTCGTCTGTCAGTTCCGTCGGAAAAGGTCCGTCTCCGACTCTCGTCGTGTAGGCTTTGGAGACACCGACGACGTTCTTGATCTTCGAAGGCCCGACACCGGCGCCGATCGTTACTCCGCCTGCAATCGGGTTGGAGGATGTAACGAATGGATACGTCCCCTGATCGATATCAAGCATGACCCCCTGCGCTCCTTCAAACAGAACGCGGCGTCCTTCGTCGAGGTTATCGTCCAGAACGACGGAGGTGTCGCATACATACTTTTCGACCTCCTGGCCGTACTGATAGTATTCTTCAAGGATATCGTCGATCTCAAACGGGCGGTCTCCGTATACCTTCTCGAACAGACGGTTTTTCTCGGCCAGGTTCTGTTCCAGTTTCTCCCGGAAGCTTTCCTTATCCAGAAGATCCGCGATCCGTATACCCATACGGGCTGCCTTATCCATATAGGCAGGACCGATTCCTTTTTTCGTAGTACCGATCTTGTTATCACCTTTATCCGCTTCCTGAAGCTCGTCGAGTTTCAGATGATAGGGAAGGATGACGTGCGCCCGGTTACTGATACGCAAGTTGTCCGTTGAAATACCGCGCTCATGTAAATAGGCCAGTTCTTCCTTCAGTGCTTTCGGATCGATGACCATACCGTTTCCGAGCACGCAAAGTTTATCTTCAAAGAAAATCCCTGAAGGAATCAGGTGCAATTTATATGTAGCATTATCAAATTTGATTGTGTGACCTGCGTTATTCCCACCCTGATAACGGGCTACGACTTCCGCATGCTGGGATAGATAATCCGTAATTTTGCCTTTTCCTTCGTCCCCCCACTGGGTTCCGACTACTACTACTGATGACATGAAGGCACCTCCTACGTTAATTCTTTTTCAGTTTACCAATAATACAGAGCACCGTCAACAAAAACCGAACATTAAACAGTTAATAACTATTAATATTCGTTAAATTATTGTTTTATGACCGAAAAAATCCCCCTCTGCGCTAGGCAGGGGGAATATCTGAATCGCTGTAGCGGTGGTCGAGGTCGACGAACTTGTTGTATTCTTTCACGAAGGCAAGTTCGACGTTGCCGACCGGGCCATTCCGCTGTTTCGCTATAATGATTTCGATAATGTTCTGGTTCTCCGATTCCTGATCGTAATAATCATCCCGGTACAGGAAACCGACGATATCGGCATCCTGCTCAATCGACCCGGATTCCCTCAGGTCGGACATCATCGGACGTTTGTCCTGACGTGATTCCACTCCACGGGAGAGCTGGGAAAGAGCGATGAGCGGAACGTTCAGTTCACGCGCCAGCCCTTTCAGGGAACGGGAGATTTCCGATACTTCCTGCTGACGGTTCTCCCGGGAGTTTCCGCTCCCCTGAATGAGCTGCAGGTAATCGATGAGAATCATCCCGATGCCGTGCTCCTGTTTAAGGCGACGGCACTTCGATCGGATTTCGTTGACGCGCACGCCCGGCGTGTCGTCTATATAAATCCCTGCGTTCGAAAGACTTCCCATCGCCATCGTCAGTTTGTTCCAGTCATCGGATTCCATTTTTCCGGTACGCAGACGCTGGGCGTCTATGTTGCCTTCCGCACAGAGCATACGGGAGACGAGCTGATCGGCGCCCATTTCCAGACTGAAGATCGCAACGTTCTCTCCTGTCTGACCGGCTACGTTCTGCGCGATATTCAGGGCGAATGCCGTCTTACCCATCGACGGACGGGCCGCGATGATGATCAGGTCGTTTCGCTGGAAGCCGGAGGTGATCGTATCGAGATCCCTGTAGCCGGTCGGGATTCCGGTGATGTTGCCGTCACTCTGGTGAAGCTGTTCAATATTATCATACACGTCGATCAGGACGTCTTTGATGTTTTTGAAAGCCTGGGAGTTCTTCCGCTGGGACACATCGAGAATTTCTTTTTCCGCCTGGTTCAGTACGTCCTCGATGTCATCTTCTTCCGCATAGCCGTTCGTCACAATTTCCGTCGCTGTCCGGATCAACTGCCGGAGCGTCGATTTCTCGCTGACGATATCCGTGTAGTAGCTGATGTTTGCAGCGGTCGGCACCGAATTGGCGATGTCGCTCAAATAGGAAACCCCGCCGATCTCTTCGAGTGTCCGGTTGTTCGACAGGGCTGTCGTCACCGTCACGAGGTCGATCGGTTCTCCACGATCGGAAAGCCCGAGCATCACTTCAAAAATCCGCTGGTGGCTGGCACGATAAAAATCTTCAGGAAGCAGATGTTCAGCCGCAGTCGTCATCGCCGAAGGCTCCAGGAAGACGGCGCCGAGCACCGCCTGTTCCGCTTCTATATTGTGAGGCGGCGTACGGTCCTGAAAAAATTCATTCACTGGTTTTGCCTCCTCTTAATCATTGCTCCTATTTCTCCGCTACGTGTACCCGGATCGTTCCGGTCACTTCAGGATGAAGCTTCACCGGAACTTCCGTGTATCCGAGCGTACGGATCGGGTCGTCCATCTCGATCTTACGTTTGTCGATGGAGATGTCGTGGTCTTTCTTCAACTGCTCGGAAATCTGTTTGCTCGGAATCGAGCCGAAGAGGCGGCCGCTGCCCCCGGATTTAGCTGCAAGCTTCACTTCGATATTTTTAAGTTCCTCTTTCAGCTGCTTCGCTTCTTCCACTTCCTGCTGAGCTTTTTCTTCTTCTTTTTTGTCCTTGGCTTTCTGTGCGTCCACGTTCGCTTTCGTAGCCTCGACAGCAAGGTTGTGTTTCAGAAGATAGTTGCGGGCGTAGCCGTCGGAGACGTTCTTGATTTCTCCTTTTTTGCCTTTGCCTTTGACGTCTTTGTTGAATATTACTTTCATTCTTCTTCTCCCCCTTCAAAATACTCGTCGATTATATCTTGCAATAATGCTTTCGCATCTTCAATCGTTGTGTCTTCAAGCTGGGTGGCGGCGTTCGTGAGGTGCCCGCCGCCGTTCATCTGTTCCATGATCACCTGTACGTTTACGTCTCCGAGGGACCGGGCGCTTATGCCGACCTGGCCGTCTTTCCGGTCGGATATGACGAAAGAGGCTTCGATACCGCTCATCGTAAGGAGCGTATCGGCAGCCTGGGCGATGACGACCGGACCGAAGATATCCCCTTTTTCCGCAGCCGAAATAGCGACGCCGTCCCTGTAGATTTCCGCCTGCTCAATCAGACGGCTCCGCCGGACGTAGATATCGAGATCCTCTTTCAGGAATTTCTGCACGAGGACAGTGTCCGCCCCTTTACCTCTCAGGTAGGAAGCGGCGTCGAACGTCCGCGATCCTGTACGGAGGGTGAAACTCTTCGTATCGACGATGATACCTGCGAGGAGCGAGGTGGCTTCAAGCATCGACAGTTTCAGTTTCTTCGGCTGGTACTCCAGAAGCTCGGTGACCAGTTCCGCCGTCGACGAAGCGTATGGTTCCATGTAGACGAGCGTCGGATCCGCAATGAAGTCTTCCGCTCTTCTGTGGTGGTCGATGACGACGACGTGTTCTGTTTTGTTCAGAAGTTTCTCCTCGGCTACCATTTTCGGTTTATGCGTATCCACGACGACAATCAGCGTCTCGTTCGTAACGGTTTCCAGGGCCTCATCCGGAGATATGAAATAATCCCACAGTTCTTCGTCTTTTTTGATTTCATCCATCATCCGCTGCACACCCGTATCAACATCTTCCGGATCCACGACGATCGATGCCTCTTTCTGGTTGGCCTGTGCGATTTTCAGAATACCGATTGCCGCGCCGACCGAATCCATGTCCGGTGACTTGTGGCCCATGACAAGCACTTTCTCACTGCTCTGGACGAGATCCTTCATAGCGTGGGAAATAACGCGGGCCCGTACGCGGGTCCGTTTTTCCATCGGATTCGTCTTCCCGCCGTAAAAGCGTACTTTTCCAGTCTCATCTTTAATGGCCACCTGATCACCGCCGCGACCGAGAGCAAGGTCGAGACTGGACTGGGCCAGGTCGCCCATCTCAGGGAGCGTAATCGGGCCGACGCCGATACCGAAGCTTAACGTAAGCGGCATATTCTGATCCGTAATCAGCTCACGGACCTCGTCGAGAATTTCGAATTTCGTCTTCTCGAGTCCGGCCAGAATCTCTTTTGTCATCACGGCGACAAACCGTTCCTGGGACGTGCGCTTCAAGTAAATGCCGTGCTCGTCCGCCCATTTGTTCAGAATCGATGTCACTTGGGAGTTGATGCGGCTTTTCGACGTATCGTCCATCCCCTGGGTGAGCTCTTCATAGTTATCAAGGAAGATAACCGCCAGCACGCTCTGCTCATTCCGGTAGCGCGATTCCACCTCGGTCTGTTTCGTCCGGTCGAACAGATACAGCAGCCGGTCTTCCTGCTTCATGATAGTCTGCATCTGGTTACCGCCGAGATTAATCCACGCTTCGTCTTTATTCTCTTTAATGTTCGGAATCAGTTTCTCCGACAGTTCGTTCAGCGAGGAGCCTACTACGGTATCTCCATCCACAAACTTATTCATGTAGGGGTTCGCCCATTCCACTTTATAGTTGTCACTATACAGAATGATGCCGATCGGCATTTCGAGAAGGGCTTCTTCCCCCACTTTTTTCACCCGATAGGAAAGAGTCGATATATATTCCTCTGTGTCATTGATCACCTGCTGTTCGGTACGGATACTGTAAAAAATCGAACCGATAAGCAGCAGCGTCATCACGAGTCCAAACATCCACTGATAATACCAGATGAAAGCCAGCAGAATTACGGACAGGAAGTAAATTAACCATAAATGTCCGCTCATCGCGGATGTTTTCTTTACATTTGCCATTCGCTTCAGCTCCTATTAAGAATCTCCGAGCTATTTCTTTTTTTCCACTTTATCCCTTAACGGGAATCCTATATCAATTATACCCAAGATGCGAACGAGATAAAGAAAGAGTTGCGGCAGCAGAACCGACAGTATGATTGCCATGATCGGCACCGCTTTGGGCCACTGTTTCTCCCGGCTGTAGAAAAAGATAAACGAAAAACCCTGGAGAATAAGCAGCATGCCCGTCAGCAGCGATACGTTGACGGCCGCCATGTACCATATTCCTTCCCCGTCCATAAATATCAGATTGAGAATCATGGCGATGAAGTAATACCACAAAATAGCGACAGGCAGCCTCATCTCCCGCACCGGCGGGAAGAAGAGACCGGCTTTTTCAAGACGGTTGAGCAGTTTGTAACTCAGCCACTGACTGATAAGCGCCATCGCTATTCCGGTAACGGCGAGAATACCCGGTAAGTAGTCCGGCAGACTCTCCATCTGTTCCCGGAGTATCTGCACGGTCGCTTCGGTTTCTTCTCCGCCAATGGAAGTGAGTACGTCCTGTGTCATACTGATGGACTGATCGATGGCCCGCTGAATTTCCTCCATCCAGTTTAATCCAAACAGCAGCTGTGTCAAAACATAAACAGCTACGAGGCCGCCAATAAAACCGAGCGACCCCGATATCCACGTTTCGTAAGCGTTTCTTTTGTTATACATCGCCCCACCAAGGCTCACTCCGCCAAGTCCCGAAAGCAGCGTAACCGGAAACGAGAACACGGTGGCCACAATCGATGCAAGCACGGTAGCTCCGACAAGCATCACCAGCCCCGGTTTGAACCCGAAATGGTAACTGTAAATGACAAACGGTACAGGGAGCGCAAACATTAAGAAAGTCCCGATAATCGGGATCGGTAAAAACAGAAGAATGAGGAGCATTACCAGGTAAATACCTGTCAACAGCGCTCCTTCCGTAATTTGTTTCGTATTTTTCATTTCGTAACCCCGCTTTTTTTCACCATAAATAGCTCTCCCTATTCTAACATAGACAGGAGGTTCCGGGTCGAATGAAAAGTAATGATTTTGCCTCTGCCTGCCAATACTGTTATGATGATTTTTAATTACAGGGAAGAGTGGAGGAGGAAAAATATGCGTACTGATTACCACGTACATATGGCGGAAACAGGGAAACTGAGCGTCGATTATCTGAAAGACTACGTCCGAAAGGCGAAAGAAGAGGGAATCGAAGAGCTCGGCATCTCGGAACACGCCTATTTTTTTCAGGAAACACGTCCAATCCTTTCCAATCCGTGGGTGGAGAACCGCAGAACCCTCGATTTCAGCGACTATCAGGCGCTTTTCGATGAAGCGGAAAAAGAGAACCTCGGCGTGAAGATGGGAATCGAAATGGACTACATGCCGGGAAAAGAAAAAGAGATGGAAACGTTCATCAAGGAACATCCTTTCGACTACGTGATCGGCTCCGTCCACTGGATCGACGAGTGGGGAATAGACCTTGCCATTTACCGGGAAGAGTACGAAAACCGTAACGTATACGACGTGTACGAACAGTATTTCGACCGCGTCGTCACACTCGCCGAGTCCGGGCTTTTCGATTTCGTCGGGCACATCGACGTCATCAAAGTGTTCGGCTATGAACCGGACGACCAGGAGTTTCTGCAGCGTCAGTACGACCGGGCTGCGAGTGCCCTCGCGAAAACCGGGACGCTGATTGAAATCAGTACGGCCGGGCTCCGCAAACCGGTAGGGAAAATGTATCCGGAACCCGATTTTCTTAAGACGTGCAAAGAGTACGGCGTCGGCATTACGCTCTGCTCCGACGCTCATAAGCCGGATCATCTCGGCTACCGTTACGATGAAGCGGTGGAGTTTGCGAAATCCATCGGGTACGACGAAGTCCATACGTTCACCCGCCGGGAAAAGTCCGCTCACCCGCTTACCTGAACAGAGAAACCGCCTCCCGGGGCGGTTTTTTTACGCAGTGCGATACGATTTCGTTCCCTTCAGAACGGAAAAACGGCGCCAAAGGTAACGATTTACTTCGAATCGTGACGGTCGTCCCCCCATTCCTCTTTTCAACGGCACGATTCCGTCGTTTTCCTTCCCTTCAGGCACGTAAATGGCTTCCGAAGGTCACGATAACAGCCTCCCATAAAAAAACCTCCGGGCAGCCGGAGGTTTCCTTCATTCTTTTACAGTTTCAAATACTGAACGCGGTTAATATCTTCCACGTGGGCCAGATGTTCCTGACATTCCGGTCCCACTTCCTTATCGATCGTCAAAATCATGATAGCAGCACCGCCGATGTCGGTACGACCCACCTGCATCGTCGCAATGTTGACGTCGTGCTCGGCAAGCAGGCTTCCCACGCGGCCGATCGCCCCGGGCTGGTCTTTGTGATGGATACTGATCAGGTGTCCCTCCGGTATGACGTCCACGGAGTAGCCGTCGAGACGGACGACCCGGGCTCCGAGTCCGTTCAGCAGCGTTCCTGCAATGCTTCGCGTCTCTTCATCCGTTTCAAGTTCCACTGTCAGAAGGTTCGTAAAGCCTTTTGTCGATGTCGTTTTCTGCTCGTTGATTTCGATTCCTTTGTCTTTGGCTATCTTGTAGGAATTAACGTCATTCACACGATTACCGACAAAAAGCTGAAGCACGCTTTTCACTACTTTTCTCGTGAGCGGTGTCGGATCGACGTCCGTAAGCTCACCCGAATAATAAACGTTGATGTTGTTCAGCCCGCCGCGGACGATGCTGCCGAGAAAAGCACCCAGTTTTTCCGAGAGGGTAATGTAAGGTGTGAGTTTGTCCTGCATTTCTTCCGGTATAGACGGAATGTTCACCGGCTGTTTCGCATTTCCTCCGCGCAGCACTTCCATTACGTCGTTGCTCACGTCGACCGCCACGTTCTCCTGGGCTTCGACCGTGCTCGCTCCAAGGTGCGGAACACTTACGACCTGCGGAAGTTCAAGCAGTTTGTTGTTAATGGCCGGCTCCTCCTCGAACACGTCGAGCGCCGCTCCGGCGATTTTACCGGACTGCAGTGCTTCGTAAAGGGCTTCCTCCTCGATGATACCGCCACGGGCACAGTTGAGGATTCTCGCTCCGTTTTTCATTTTCGCAAACGCATCCTTATTGATAAGATGATGCGTTGCAGCGATAAGCGGCGTATGTACGGTTATAAAATCCGCCAGAGCGAGGACTTCATCAAGTGTACCGTGCTCCACTCCCGCTTTCTCCGCTTTTTCCCGGGTCAGAAACGGGTCGTAGGCGATTACGTTCATCCGGTGCCCCTTGGCCCGGCGCGTAACTACCCGGCCGATACGACCAAAACCGACGACACCGAGCGTTTTGTTCTTCAGCTCCACACCGACGTATTTCTTACGGTCCCAGTTTCCCTGCTGAAGAGAATGATAAGCCTGCGGAATGTTACGTGCCATTGACATAAGCATAGCCATCGTGTGTTCCGCCGTGGAAATCGTGTTACCGTCCGGAGCGTTTACAACAACGACCCCGTTATCTGTCGCCGCATCGAGATCGATATTATCGACTCCGACTCCCGCACGACCGACAATCTTCAGATTCACGCCATGCTCCAGCACTTCCTTCGTCACCTGCGTCTGGCTTCTTACGATAAGTGCATCCGCTTTGGCTACTTCTTCCAATAGCTCTTCCTTTTCCATGGAAGGTTTCTGAATGACTTCGGTGTCTGCCGCTTCCAGAAGCGGTTTAATCCCGTCTTCGCTCAACGGGTCACTGATGAGTACTCGATGCATAATACAATTCCTCCTTTAGAGTCGCTGATTATATTAGAAACAGGAAAATCTCCCGTGAATCTAAAAAATATATAATTCATTATCCTATCAGAGACCGGCGTAATGTCAATCTATTGAGATATTTCGCCACTTGAAATTATTAAAGGGAAACTGTATACTCAAAAAAGTAACATTATTCTGAAAAATTTTACATATTTAAGAGGGGGAAAAAGAGAGTGAGCAGAAAACTGTTTTTAGGCCTTATTTTATCCATCACTTTATTATTTATTCTGGCCGCCTGCGGCGGAAACGGGGGAAGCGAATCTTCCGGCGAAGGTTCGGAGGGTGATTCTTCGGAAGGTTCGGATTCCGGAAGTGATCAGTCCATTTCCTTCACCGCTAAAAGTGAACTGCCGAGTATGGACCCAAGTCTTATTACCGACTCCGTAGCTTTCCAATGGGCGGGGGAAACGTATGAAGGTCTGTACCGCCTTGACGAAAACGGCGAACTGGCTGAAGGGATTGCCAAAGATCACGAAGTATCCGAAGACGGTACGACGTGGACGTTCAATCTTCGTGAAGATGCCCAATGGGAAAATGGCGATCCGGTCACGGCTAACGACTTCGTGTACGCCTGGCAGCGTGCCGTCACCCCGGATACCGGTTCTGAGTACGGACCTTATTTCCTCGGTGGCGTAGTGAAGAACGCTTCCGCTATCGCTGACGGAGAAATGAAACCGGAAGAACTTGGCGTAAAAGCCGTCGACGATTATACGTTCGAAGTGAACCTGGAACAGCCTGTTCCTTACTTCGACAGCATGACTGTCTTCATCACGTTCATGCCTCTCAATAAGAGTTACGTTGAAGAACAGGGTGACAGCTTCTCCACAGAAGCGGACAACACGCTTGCCAACGGTCCTTTCAAAATGACGGAATGGAGCCACGGAGAAGGATGGAAAGTCGTGAAGAACGAGAACTACTGGGATGCCGATACTGTAGAACTGGAAGAGATTGACGTAAAAGTCATTAAGGAAACGTCTACGGCAGTTAACCTGTTCCAATCGGGAGAACTGGACCAGGCGGAACTGAATGCGGAATTCGTGGATGAGTACCGCTCCTCCGAACACTTCAATGTCGTAGAAAACCCTTATCTGTACTTCTTCAAATTCAACCAGGAGCATGAAGTGCTCGGCAATGCCGATGCCCGTAAAGCCATGTCCATGGCGATCGACCGTAAGTCGCTGACAGATGTTATTTTGAACGACGGCTCCGTACCGGCTAATGGTTATGTACCTTCGAACTTTGTAACCGTACCCGGTTCGGACGGAAAAGATTTCCGTGAAGTCCAGGGACCGCTTGTCGGCCACGATGTGGAAAAAGCGAAAGAACACTGGGACAAAGCTCTTGAAGCACTCGGTAAGGATTCTGTGACTCTCGAACTGATGGGTGACGATACAGATTCTTCCCAGAACGCCATGGCTTACTACAAAGAGCAGCTCGAAACCAATCTTGAAGGTCTCTCCGTCAAGGTCGTGGAAGTACCATTCAAAGAGCGCGTACGTCGTGATCAGGAAGGCGAATTCGAAATTGAAGCCGCAACCTGGGGCCCTGACTATGCTGATGCGAACACGTATCTGAACATGTACCTTACTGATGGACAGAACAACAATATGAACTACTCAAGTGAAGAATATGACAGCCTCATCAACAAAGCGAATACGGAACTTGCACAGAAACCTGAAAAACGTTATGAAACATTCATGGAAGCAGAACGTCTTCTTATCGAAGAAGATGCCGCTGTCGCTCCCCTTTACCAGGATGCGAAATCACAACTGCTCCGCTCGAATATCGAAGGAGTCTTCCCTACAGCTACCGGGCCGAACTTCGAATTCAAGTGGGCAAGCGTCAAATAATAACAAAGAAAAAGAGAGCATATCCGTCTTAGGCGGAGGTGCTCTCTTTGTTTTTGGCTCTATTAAGCCGGATGTTGATTCTAGGAACCAAGGGCGGAAACGCCTGCGGGAATTGCATGCACTGAAAATCACCGGGATCGAACATAGGGAGCTTCCGGAAGTTGAAGTTATGCCCGCCGGCAAGCTTCCACCCGTAGGGACGAAAATAAAAGGTAACAAAGCCTTATTTTTATAAAGTTCCTCCGAAGAAGAAGGTTTCTTACCTGCGTCATAGCTTCTAAGCGGAAGCTTCCGCTTTTCCTAGTTGACGCAGGTAAAATGTGCGGGCTATGAGGAAGTAAACTATCTGGATTGCTGCAAAGCCACCAAGCACGTAAAATGATTCTTCCACCAGATTATAATCGAAAAAGTTAGCAAGAGCCGTAAGAGCGACTAATCCGTGCAGAATCGCCACGAGGATAGGAGTGAAAAATAACAAACCTGTCTGCTTCGTCACTATGCGGTTCATTTCCTTGTCAGTCAGTCCGAGTTTACGGATAGAACTGAATTTCTTCCGGTCTTCTTCCAGATCGGAATACAGGCGGAAATACAGGAAGCTTCCGGCAGAGAAAAAGAAGACAATTCCGATGAACAGTCCTATGAAAAGAATAGGTCCGTATGTTCGGTTTATTTCATAGATAGCGAAATCGATCGCTGTGAAACTTCCGGGCTGGAACTCGTCGGATAACTCTCTTCCGACCCCTACAAGTTCTTCTTCTGTACCACTCGTCTGCCATACGTATTGCTTATCTGAAGAAGCGGGTTCCGGGAGATTACCATGTGTCGCATCATTTACAACGTAGAAATCGACGACCCCCGGGAGAACATTGGAAACCACACTTTTCTCCGGCGTCACCTTTTCTCCGGAAGAGAGAGGAATTTCTTTTTTACCCAGGTTACGGCTCTGATTGAAACCCTCTGCTTGAGGAAGGTTGCTGTTCACGACCACAGCCTCTCCTTCAGCCGGAGCCACTTCCGGAAGATTCGTCAGAGACGCCAGGCTATTGTAAAGCGAAGCGGGGAGGATCGGTATCTCGTCTCCCTCAACAATTCCTCCGAAGTCAGAAACAGCTACCTCCTGCGCTTCATAACGAACCCCATCTTCCTCCAATTTACGATTTACCAACCTCACTTTTTCATCTTCTATGGTCTCCTCTCCATACGGATGATAAGTAAAATCATAAGGGTTAGCCTGAACAAGTCCCTTCGTCAAATAGGACTGGACGCCGAACAACGTGCCGATCGCGCTGAAGGCCACCGTTGATATGATTGCCACGATGAAAAACGTCCGGGCGTTATCTTTCATACGGAATGCCAGGTCAGAAAGGAAAATCATATTCGTTTTTTTCCAGTAGTAGGATCTTTCCTTTTTCAACCGATGAATCACCAACACACTCAGCTGAGTGAATAGAAAGTATGTGCCGACCATAACAAGAATAGCTACGGGTATAAAAGCACTGATTACCTGAGTCCCTTCCGCAGAAAGGGCGATAATATATCCAGTGGTCAAAAAAAAGAGGGAAAGAAATACGAGAAGCCCGGAAGCTTTCGGCTCCCCTTTCGATGTCCGATCACTCTTAATCAGTTCAGTCAGTTTTTTCGTCCGCAACAGAAATGCCACGAAGAAAGAAATACACAAGAACAGCGCACTGAAGGAAAGGAAAGTGACTCCGATAGCGTTCCACGGCATATAAAAAGATAAGGATTCACTCACGATCAGCACATTTTCCGCGATAAGAAGCACCGCTTTCGAAAACAGCAGGCCTAGCGCAATACCGGAAACTGTGGCAAGGACACCGATCAGCAGATTTTCAAGAAATACCATGGAACGGATCTGCCGCGTGGACATACCGTGGATCATGAGAATCCCGAATTCCTTTTTCCTTGATTGCAGAAAAGCGCTCATCGAATACATCACAAAAAAGAAGGAAAAGACATAGATAAGTCCCCCGGCCACGCCCATGCCAAGAAGTGCTCTGTCGTTGAATCCTTCTTCATAAAAAACAGGATGGAAAGCGAAGTTGGCGAAAGTGAAAAATACCATTACCGTGAACATACTGCTCAGAAAATAAGCAGCGTACAGCCGGCTATTGCGGAACACATTACGAATGACGAACTGTCGAAAGGTCATCGTGCTCGCCTCCTAAGAAAGCCAGAGTATCCATGATCTGCTGGAAAAATGGCTGACGCTTTTCACCCCGATGGATTTCAGAGTAAAACTTCCCATCACGGATAAACACTACACGGTCGCAGTAACTCGCCGCCTGAGGATCATGGGTGACGAGAAGGGTCGTCATTTTTTCTTCTTTATTCATCGCCTCCAAAAGTTCCATGACATCTTTGGAGGACTTCGAATCGAGATTGCCCGTCGGTTCATCCGCGAGTAACAGACTAGGTGCGTGAATCATCGCCCGTGCGATAGCAGCACGCTGGGCCTGCCCTCCTGATACTTCAGTAATGCGTTTATTCAAAATTTCTTCAATCCCCAGTTTTCTGGCAATCTGTAGAGATTTTTTCTCCATTTCTTTTACTTTCTCTCCCTCGAGTGTCAGCGGAAGAACAATATTCTCCTCGATCGAAAGGGTAGGAAGAAGATTGAAATCCTGAAATATAAATCCGAGAGACCGGCGGCGAAATTCAGCAAGTTTCTGTTTTTTCAGTCCGTGAGGATTTTCTCCATTGATTTTCACTTCTCCGTTCGTCGGCTCGTCAATAGTGGAAATCAGGTTCAATAGCGTCGTTTTCCCACTGCCGGAAGGTCCCATGATTCCAACGAACTCTCCATCTTCCACTTCAAGGGAAACATCTGTGAGGGCCCGATGCGCGATTTTTCCTCCGTATACTTTGCTTACCTTATTAATTTCAAGCATCTATCTCTTCCTTTCCTGGTAGTCTGTCTAAAGTATACTTCAGAAAATGATAAGAGAACGATCGAATCTCCTTTCATCTTCCTTACATTTATGTAAGGAAGGGACAATCGCGCGAAAAGTCAGACAGAAAAAAGCGACTGTGTATCGGAGAAAATGATGCGGAACGTTGTACCTTCACCGACTACGCTTTCCATTTCGATGACATGATTAAGATGATCGACTATTTCTTTCACGATATAGAGGCCCATTCCTGTAGACTCCCGGTACGCCCGCCCATGCGCTCCTGTAAAAAAAGGATTATAGATTCTCCGCTGGTCCTCTGGAGGGATCCCGATGCCGAAGTCTTTCACTTCCAGAACGTAGTGGTCCTGAACCTGATAGTTGCTGATAACTACCTGTTGAGCTTTTCCGGTGGAATATTTTACCGCGTTCTGAACAAACTGATGCAGTATGAACCCGAGCCACTTCTTATCTGTTTCCACAAACGCATCCGTCGTTTCCATCTTTGGATAAACTTGATTCCGTATAAAATAACGTTTATTATCTTCGACAACTTCCTCAACGGAATCGCCGAGAGAAACAGGCTCCACTTTAAAATCATCTTCTACAGAACGCATACGTGTCATGTACAACACGTTTTTTAACCCATTTTTCATACGATCCGTTTCTTCCCGTATATTCGAGGAAGCGGGTTCTTCCACTTCTTTGGACGTCAGTTCAATGACCGAGAGCGGGGTTTTCATCTGATGAACCCAGCGTTCAATGAACATGAGATGCTCCTCTTTCTGTTTAGCCGTTTCCATCAACTCCTGCTGATACAGCTGGTATTGCCGTTTCAATAAATCATCGAAAGCTTCCGCAAACGGGGTATCTCCACTATGTTCCATAGCTTCATCGAGAGATCCCATGGATTTCCCGAGCCGTTCGTAAATCCGTTTCCTCGTCACATACTGATAGACAAGATAAACAAACAGGAAAAAGAATGCGAGTCCGAGAACGTACATCAGTACAGGAATATTCGTATAGCCATCTATATAAAGCAGAAAAGCGATACTGGTAAACTGAACAACCTGAACGAAAAAAAGCAGCTGATGCTCTTTCAGAAATAACTTCATCTTTCTTCCCAGGTGATGATGAGACGATATCCTGCCCCGCGCACCGTCTCGATCGCGTTCTCGATTCCAAGCTGTTGTAACTTCTTACGTGCTCTCGTAATGTTGACGTTAAGTGTATTCTCATCGACGAAGGCCTGATTTTCCCAAAGCCGCTCTAACAGATCCTCGCGTCCTGCCACGCGGGGTTCTCGATCGAATAATAGTTCGAGTATATCGGCTTCCCGTTTCGTAAGAGTGACGTTATATTGTCCGTAATGAAGTTCCATCCGTTCCGGAAAAAGAGTTACCCCTTTTTTCTCGACCACTCTCTCCCGGGAGACTGCATATTCCCCGTAAGCACGGCGGAGTTGGCCTTTTATTTTGGCAATCACCACTTCGGGGGCAAATGGTTTCGTAATATAGTCGTCCCCACCGTTTTCAATTGCCATCACCTGCTCCATTCCGCCGGTCCTTGCCGAAAGGAAAACCACTGGACAAAGCGACCGATTTCGGATCTGACGGCACCAGTAAAACCCGTCATATTTCGGAAGATTGATATCCAAAAGAACGAGATTGGGACGATACTTCTCAAAATCTGATGTAATGTCTGTCCAATTCTTCGCTTCTTCGACTTCATATCCGTACTTGTTCAAATAAGTGTGTAAATGTTCGGCTATTTTTGGATCATCTTCCACGATCATTATTTTATTCATCATCTCACCTCTCTTCTCATTATAGCACCACGCATTTTTATTGAAAAAAAACCTTATTTTATGTATAGTAGCATGATACGTATAAAGGAGGGATGCACGGTGAAACGGATTTATCAGCGGGCCGGCTACTATTTTTCCGGACTGCTCATACTCACTCTCGGCATCTCTCTCACGGTTCTCGGCGGACTCGGAACTTCCCCCTTCGACGCGCTGCTCGTCGGTTTGTACCGCAGCGTCGGCCTGACGATCGGCAGCTGGGAAATCGTCGTCGGTATTTCGATGATTATTTTCAACGCGGTGGCCGAAAAAAGACGTCCCGAAATGCTTGCCATCATCACTTCTCTCATTACCGGCGCCGGAATCGACTTCTGGGTCTTTACGCTGGAGGGGATCGTCACTCCCGAGAGCGTATGGCTGCAGAGTATCGTATTCTTTCTCGGTATGGTCATATCAGCGCTCGGCATTTCCATCAACCTGCAGGCGGATTTTGCTCCTATCCCGTTTGACCGGATGATGCTCGTCATCCATAACCTTACCGGATGGAACGTAACGATATCACGCGCTGCCATCAGCGTCGTACTCGTTCTTTTCGCTCTTTATTTCAACGGGGCTGTAGGGGTGGGCACCATTATCACTATGCTTTTCAGCGGCGTATTCATCCAGTATTTCATGGGCTTGATCCAGCACTTTGACCGTAGCCTCGTTTCTGCAGACCAGCGTAAAATTCAGTATTAAAAAACCGGACTTTCAGATCGCTGAAAGTCCGGTTTTTCTTTACTCATTTATTTTATTCTACAATGAATTCAAAGTTCCCTGTAAATTTCACATCGCGGCCGAGCATAACTCCACCGGTCTCGAGTGGAGCGTTGAAACTCACGCCGTAGGCTTCGCGGTTGATTTTCCCTTCTACGTCAAAGCCGGCTACCGTGCTGCCGTCCATAGGGCTTTTCGAAGTACCGTTGTATTCTACAGTGAATGTTTCCTCATTCGTGACACCTTTCATCGTGAAGTCACCTGTGAACTTGTATTCATCGTCAGAGATCTTCTCGATTTTTTTACTTACAAATTCAAAGTTCGGATAATTTTCCGCTTCAAAGAAATCTCCGTTTTTTAGATGATTGTCACGGTCTTTTTGTCCGGTGTCGATGGACTCAACCGGAATTACTACTTTAACAGAAGCATTCTCCAAATCTTCAATACTTCCGTCGAAATCGACATCAAAGTTTTGGAAAGTACCCTTCGCTTTGGATACCATCATGTGTTTAATCTGAAAATCAAGACTGCTGTGGACTTTATCCAGTGTTACGTTAGTCATCGTTGTACCTCCAATATTTCGAATCTGAGATAATTATAAAACATATTTATCTCGAATGCAAGATATTTTTAAAGATTTTTATAATCCAAAAAAGAAGACGTATGCCTCCTTTCAATACAAGGCTTCCTGTTCACTGGTAAGCTTGTACACACGGGGGATTACGAAGATCATCAGGATGAAAAATAAAGCGAACAGCATCATAATCGACCATGAAAGCGGAAGATCGAACAGCGCCTGAGCGATAAGAATGAGAAAAACAAGCAGCATATACATACTTCCGCGTTTCCTTGATTCAGCCGTCACGTACTGCATCGTTCCGCACGAAGGACACGCACCTCTCGCCTGTACAGAAAGTTTTTTCCATACATCTCTCCGGCTCCACCTGTAGCCGCAATTGTCACAAATCGGCACCTTTTCTCCCCCTTTGTTATGTATCTTTCTTTCAAGAATAACAAAATTCCATAAAAAAATCTCCCGACTCTTCGAGAAAAGTCGGGAGATTGCGTCTGCTACTATTCAGTGGAATAAGGAAGCAGAGCCATTTGACGGGAGCGTTTGATAGCTTTCGTCAATTTACGCTGATATTTTGCAGACGTTCCTGTTACCCGGCGAGGAAGGATCTTCCCACGCTCAGAGATGAAACGTTTAAGCAGCTCAGTGTCTTTGTAATCGATATGGGTTATGCCATTTGCTGTGAAATAACAAACCTTCTTACGTCTACGTCCACGACGTGCCATATGCGTTCACTCCTTTTCATTTAGAATTTGTAAAGAGTACCGTACTCTTAGAATGGTAGATCATCATCCGATATGTCAATAGGTTCCCCGTCATCTGCGAACGGGTCATCATTTTTTGACTGTCCGTAGTTACCTTGTGATGGTTGGTTCTGATTGCCCTGGTATCCTGAAGACTGATCGCTGCGGGAACTTTGTCCGCCGCCGGAACTGCCTTTTGATTCCAGAAACTGGACGCTGTCGGCTACGACTTCCGTAACAAACACACGACGACCTTCTTTGTTATCGAAGCTCCGGGTCTGCAACCGTCCGTCTACACCGACCTGACTGCCTTTACTCATAAAATTCGCCAGGTTTTCCGCTGCTCTTCTCCATACGACGCAGTTAATGAAATCCGCATCATTGTTTCCCTGGTTGTTGGAAAACGGACGATTTACAGCGATGGTGAAATTAGCGACAGCTACACCATTCGGTGTATAGCGCAAATCAGGATCCTTCGTTAACCTGCCGACTAAAACGACACGATTCAACATCAGACCACCCCTTTATTGATCGTCTTCGCGTACAGCGATATGACGAATAATATCATCAGAGAACTTAGCCTGGCGATCAAATTCATTGATAGCGTCAGCTGTTCCTTTGAAATTGACTGTTACATAGATACCGTCGCGATAATCTTTGATTTCGTGGAAAAGGCGACGTTTACCCATTTCTTTTGTCTCATCAATCTCCGCACCGTTCTCAGAAAGGATATTGTTGAAGCGTTCTTTGACAGAAGTCTTCGCATCCTCCTCAATATCCGGGCGGATGATGTACATGATTTCGTAATTTCTCATCCGTGTTCACCTCCTTATGGACTTAGCGGCCTTCTGCTCTGCAAAAGGCAAGGAGTAATCGTATATTATTACTCACAGCTAGTTATAATACCATAATTCCTGATTTTTTGCAACCATCACTTAAACATTGAATCGGAAGTGGATGACGTCTCCGTCTTTTACGATATACTCTTTACCTTCTAAACGTACTTTACCGTTTTCCTTGGCTTTCGCCATGGAACCGCCTTCGATGAGATCCTCATATGACACAGTTTCGGCTTTGATGAACCCTTTTTCGAAATCGGTGTGGATGATTCCTGCCGCCTGCGGAGCAGTCATCCCTTTGCGGAAGGTCCATGCCCGGACTTCTTCCTCGCCGGCTGTAAAATAAGTGGCCAGACCAAGAAGGTTGTACGTAGCTTTAATGAGCTGGTCGAGACCGGCTTCTGCAATTCCCAGGTCTTCGAGGAATTCTGCTCTTTCCTCCCCTTCAAGCTCGGCGATTTCCGATTCGATTTTTGCGCAGATGGTGATGACTTCTGCATCTTCTTTCTCCGCAAATTCACGAATGCGCTTCACGTTTTCATTTTCAGCTTCACCGATTTCATCCTCTGCGACGTTCGCCACATAAAGAATCGGTTTTGCTGTAAGCAGGTGCAGCCCTTTCCGGTATTTCTCCTCTTCTTTCGAGAGTTCCAGGGCGCGGGCCGGCTGTTCGGATTCAAGTGCTTCTTTCAGACGGGTGAGCACGTCTTTCTCGGCGAGCGCTTCTTTATCTTTCTGTCTCGCCATTTTTTCCACACGGTCGAGACGTTTGTTGATTGTTTCGAGATCGGCAAGGATCAGTTCCAGATTAATAGTTTCAATATCTGAGATCGGATCGACCCGACCGGAGACGTGGGTCACTTCATCGTCCTCGAAAGCGCGGACGACGTGACAGATCGCATCCACCTGACGAATGTGGGAGAGGAACTGGTTACCAAGTCCTTCCCCTTTACTGGCACCTTCGACGATGCCGGCGATATCCGTAAATTCAAAAGCAGTGGGGGTCGTTTTTTTCGGATTCACAAGTTCCGTAAGCTTCTGCAGACGGGCGTCCGGAACTTCCACGATGCCGACGTTCGGGTCGATCGTTGCGAACGGATAGTTCGCAGAGACGGCTCCCGCCTGTGTAATTGCGTTAAATAGCGTAGACTTTCCGACGTTCGGTAAGCCTACAATTCCTGCTGTTAGTGCCATTTAGGTTTTCCTCCTTAGAGACTTTGCGCATATGTCATACCAATTATAGATAGTACACTCCAAAATAACAACCGATAGAAAAGGAAAAAAGAGTCCTCACTATCGGCTGAAATAAATGATTTCCACTATGAAAATTCCTGTATTGTTCCACGTGAAACAGTCAGTCTTCGGCTTTCACCAGTACTTTTTTCATCTTTTTGTTGAATTCGCGGCGGGGGACCATTACACTGTGCCCGCACCCTTCACATTTAATACGGATGTCCGCACCCATTCTGATGATCTTCCACCGGTTCTCCCCGCACGGATGAGCTTTTTTCATTTCCACTATATCATTCAACTTATACTCTTTCTCCACCTTGCACCCCTCCTGTACCTTCTCGTGAATACATAACAATACGAGGGAACGGAATTTCGATTCCTTCCTCATCAAGACGCAGTTTCACTTCTTTTCTGATCGCCCTGCCGACAGGCCAGTGTTCCATCGGCAGCGTCTCGGCGAAGATACGTAACGTGATCTCAGAAGGCGCCAGGTCCACGACTCCCAATACTTCAGGCGTGGAAATCATACTGCTGTAGCGGGAAGGCATTTCTTTAAGCAGCTCATTGATTACCTGCTCCGCTTTCTCGAAATCACTCTCATAGGCCACCTTCACATCGACGATCGCAGCAGCATTATCGATGGAATAGTTCGTCACCTGTGTAATGTTACCGTTCGGAATGATGTGGATTTCGCCCCCCCAGCTTTTCACTTTACTGGTCCGGAGTCCAATTTCTATTACGAACCCTTCCACACCGGCCGTCCCGATGAAATCACCGACAGAGAACTGGTCTTCGAAGATGATGAAGAATCCGCTTATAATATCCCTGACCAGGTTCTGGGCACCGAAACCGATGGCGAGTCCTGCAACCCCGGCCCCGGCAATCAGTGCTCCCACGTTTATGGAGAACGTCTCGAGGATCATCACGAGGGCTGTGAAATACACGATGTAAGCCAGCGTATTTTTGGACAGCTTCGTCAGTGTCGTTTCCCTTCGCGCGGAAATGCGGAAAGGACCTTTCTTCCTTCTGCCGTAAAACTGATCGATAACCTTCGTACCTACTTTAATTACTACCGTTGCAAGTATTAGGATGAAAATGACCTGGAGAACTGCTTCCCCTAATCTGATCCAGAGTTCAGGGTTCATCAGAACCTCTTTCCATATATCCCAGGTTTCTCTCACGGTTTCCCCTTCTCCGTTCAACGACATCACCTCTTTCTCTATTCTGCCTGCTGTTTACTACAAATGTATGAAAATTATGGAGGAAAGTAAAGAAAGGTGCAGCTGCCATCTTTCTCTTACTCCCGTCAGAAAAGCTGCTGGATGTAAATGATGACCCCTACCATGACGAGGGCAGGTAAGAGGTTCGCTACACGTATTTTGGTGACATTAAGGATGCTCAGACCGATCGCTACGATCATAAGGCCCCCGGTAGCAGTCATATCCGTTATAAACAGATCAAGCATCTGCTCCGGCACCCACCGGTTTATCTGCGTAGCCAACAAGGCGATACTTCCTTCATAAAGGACGACCGGGATGACGGAGAAGATCACTCCCACCCCGAACGTAGAGGTCAGCACGACGGCTACGAAACCATCGATGATTCCTTTCGTGATAAGCACCTCGTGATCGTTCCTCAATCCCCCGTCCAGCGCTCCGATTACAGACAAAGCCCCTATTACGAAGATGAGGGATGCCGTAATGAAAGCTTCGGCAAGTCCTGTCTGGGAACCCGATTTCATGAACTTCCGCTCCAGCCACTTTCCGAAGGCCTCCAGCCGTTCTTCCAGATGAAGGGCTTCACCGATAATCGCTCCCGACAGGAGACTTAAGAGAACTATTACGATGCTGTTCACTTCAAACCCCATCTGCAGTCCGATCAGTATGACAGCAAGACCGACGCCGTTCATGACCGTCTCTTTGAAAGTTGCCGGTATCTTCGTAAAGAAAAGACCGACAAGCGTTCCTCCCACAATACATATTCCGTTGATTATCGTCCCCAGCAGTACCATGTTTTTCCCCTTCTTCCTGCACGAAACCGTAAAAAGTAATGTCGTCCCCCTCCCCGACTGTCCGGAAAAGGAAACGACAGTTACTGTTCTTTATTGATCAAACCAGTGGAGAAGTCTTTCCAGATCTTCGTCACTTGCGAATTCGATTTCGATTTTTCCTTTTTTCTTTCCTTTTTTGATTTTTACCCCGGTCCCGAGCCGCTGCTTCAGCACATCTTCCCGTTCCTGAATAAAAATATCTTTCGTTTCTTTCGCTCTACTCTTTACAGCCGGTTGGTTCAGGCGGGACACCAGCTGCTCTGTCTGTCTGACGTTCAGTCCTTCGTTCTCGATCCGCACAGCTACAGAAAGCAGTTTGCTGTCATCTTCGAGGCTTAAAAGAGCCCGGGCGTGGCCCATCGTCAGCAGTCCTTCATTCACTTTTTGCGTGATTTCGGGCGGAAGTGACAGGAGACGTACGAGGTTGGCGATATGGGAGCGGCTTTTTCCGAGACGTTCCGAAAGTTCCTGCTGGGTAACGCCCAGTTCTTCCATAAGGTTGCGATAGGCCGCTCCTTCTTCGAGAGCGGTCAGATCTTCCCGCTGCAGGTTCTCCAGCAGCGCAAGTTCCATCATCTGCTGGTCGGTCATTTCCCTTACGACCGCCGGGATCTTCTCGAGACCCGCCATTTTTGCAGCGCGGAACCTCCGTTCTCCCACTACTATTTCGTATCCGCGGATACTTTTTCTAACGATGATCGGCTGCAGAATGCCATGTTCTTCAATGGACGTTTTCAGTTCTTCAATCGCTTCTTCTTCGAATTCTTTCCGGGGCTGATAAGGATTGGGACGACACTTATTCAGTGAAACTTCCTTTATCTGCTCATCTCTGGATGCTTCCTCTTCCGAAAAGAAAGCGTTCAGACCCCTACCTAACCCTTTCGCCATTGGCAACCACTTCCTTTGCGAGTTCTAAATAGACTTCGGCTCCGCGGGAACGGGGGTCATAGGTGATGATCGGCTCCCCGTAGCTCGGAGCTTCTCCGAGACGGACGTTTCGCGGTACTACTGCTTCATACACACGATCCTGAAAATATTTCTTCACTTCCTCCATCACCTGGGAGGCCAGATTCGTCCGGGCGTCGAACATCGTAAGTACCACACCTTCGATCAGCAGCTGTTTGTTCAAATGCTTCTGTACCAGCCTGATGGTGTTAAGCAGCTGACTCAACCCTTCCAGGGCATAGTATTCGCACTGCACAGGAATCATAACCGTATCGGACGCTGTGAGGGAATTGAGGGTAAGCAGCCCGAGTGAAGGGGGGCAGTCAATGATGACGTAGTCATAATTCTCTTTAACTTCATCAAGAGCATTCTTCAGACGGACTTCCCGGGAAATCGCCGGGACCAGTTCGATTTCGGCACCGGCCAGCTGAATAGTGGCGGGAATGACGTCGAGACGTTCCGTGGAGGTCTGTTTAAGTACGCTCGTTATGCTTACTTCTTCGATAAGCACGTTATAGATGCACTCCTCCGTCTCGCCTTTTTCCACACCTACTCCGCTCGTTGCGTTTCCCTGAGGGTCGATGTCGACGAGCAGAACGTTATATCCTAAATGCGCAAGACCTGCACTCAAGTTCACCGAGGTCGTCGTCTTTCCGACTCCCCCTTTTTGATTTGCGATAGAAATGATCTTTCCCATTCCTTCAACACCTGCCATTTTCTAAAGAATACCACCGCTTTTGTGAAAAACTACAGCTTTCGACGGGAAAGCGCAGCTTGCGGAAAGTTATTGCTTATTTTTAGGAATTTTAATCGTCACCTGATAATAATCGTCATAATCCTCTTCATCGGTTTCTACATCGAGACCCGTATCCTTCACCATGTCCAGAGACTGGCGGATCGTATTCATTGCGATTCTCATATCTTTACTTACACCTTTGATTTTCGGTTTCTTTTTCTTCGGTGCAGGTTTTTTCTTTTCTTTCGGATCTTTCATTTCCGCAATCCGCTCTTCCGTCTGCTTCACATTCAGTCCTTCATCGATGATTTCCTGAAGCAGCTTTTCCATCTTTTCCGTATCCTTTAAAGCAATGAGAGCCCGGGCGTGGCGCTCCGTAATATTTTTATCCAGTACGGCCTGCTGTACAAATTCCGGAAGTTTCAGCAGTCGAAGCTTATTGGCGATGGCAGACTGACTCTTCCCGAGACGCTGTGCCAGTGCTTCCTGAGTCAATTCGTGCATTTCGAGGAGCTTCCGGTAAGCCGTCGCCTCTTCGATGACCGAGAGTTCTTCCCTTTGCAGGTTCTCAATCAGAGCTACAGAAGCCGTCTGTGTATTCGTCATTTCGCGAATGATCGCAGGAATCGTTTCCCATCCCAAAGACTGGGAAGCGCGCCATCTCCGTTCCCCGGCAATCAGTTCATATTCTCCGTCTTCGGCCTCGCGTACAACGATGGGCTGAATCATTCCATGCGTATGTAACGTCTGAGCCAGTTCGGCTATTTTCTCCGCACTAAAAACCGTCCGGGGCTGAAAGCGGTTCGGATAGATTTTGGCAATCGGAATTTGAAGAACTTCATCGGGATTATATGATTCTTTCTCCTGCTCCCGGTTTTCGGGCTCCGGCTTATCACCTAAGCCGAACAAGCGGTTGAAAGGATGTAACAAAATCAGACACCACCTTTTTACGATCACACATACGATGTTTCACGTGAATCATTAGGTACGTGAACATTTTCAAGTATAATGAAACTGCGTATGTTTTAGAGTCTTTATTTATTTTATCATAATTCACCGGTGAAAAGTATGAATTAAACGGATTCTTTAACGGGAATGAATCACAGAAGGAGGAGTTTTTATGAAGAAAAATATACCGATTTTTGACGGACACAACGACACACTGCTGCACCTGCAGGATGGCCTCACCTCTTTTTTCCATCCGCTGGAGCATACACATATCGACTATGAACGCGCCCAAAAATCAGGGTTCGCTGGTGGATTTTTTGCGATGTACACTCCGAGTCCGGAAAGGGAAGAGAACCGGGAAGATTTCATGAATGAGAACGGGTACAAATTCCCGCTCCCCGAAGTGATTACCCAGGCGGAAGCACTTACCTTCACGCATAAGCTCGCTTCCCAGCTCTTTCGGACGGAAAAAGAAAACCCTCATACCTTCCGGGTCGTCCGGAACGTAAAAGAACTGAAAGATTCCATCGATCAGGGAAAAATGGCTGCAATTTTTCACATAGAGGGAGCGGAAGCGATTGATTTATCCTTCGACTCCCTCTATGTCCTGTACAAAACAGGCCTTCGTTCCATCGGACCGGTATGGAGCAGAAATAATGATTTCGGAGAAGGCGTCCCTTTCTGTTATCCGTCTTCCCCTGACACGGGGGACGGTCTCACGGAGAAAGGCTTTGAACTCCTGCATCACTGTAACCACCTCGGTATTATGGTAGATACGAGCCATCTGACGGAAAGAGGTTTCTGGAATGTCGCCCATGCAACGGTCGCGCCTGTCGTAGCCACTCATTCGAACGTCCACTCCCTCTGTCCGAATGCCCGGAACCTGACGGACGAACAGATCAGGACAATCGCTGATTCCGGCGGGGTGATCGGTATCAATTTCGCCGTAAACATGCTGCGGGCGGACGGTAAGTTCGACACGGACGTATCGATGGAGGAGATTATCGCCCATTTCCGTTATATCGCCGATTTCGTCGGCGTGGACCACGTGGCCTTCGGTTCGGACTTCGACGGTACTACAATCCCGGATGTCCTTCAGGATGTAACCGGAAGCAGAAAAGTGCTGGAAGCTTTGGAAGAAGATGGGTTCACTGAAGATGAACTGGAGAAAATCGCCTGGAAAAACTGGGTGCGCGTCCTTGAAGAAACGTGGGAAGACTGAATAAATAATGAAAAGCCCGGGCCATCACAAGCTGCCCGGGCTTTCCGTTATTCCACCGTATTTTTTAACTGATTGTCGCGTTCGTATCTTTGGATTCCGAGCTGCAGAAGCTCATCGATCAGCTTCGGATAAGGGATACCGCTTATATCCCAAAGTTTCGGATACATACTTATTTTCGTGAATCCGGGAATGGTATTTATTTCATTGATGACAAGTTTCCCTTCTCCAGTAAGGAAGAAATCGACACGGGCCATTCCTTCACACTCCAAAATTTCGAAGGCGCGAACGGCAGCGGTACGGATTCTTTCTTTTTCGTTATCCGTCAGCTGCGCTGGCAGCTGCAGGCCGGCCCCGCTTTCATCAATATATTTCGACTCGTAGGAATAAAAGTCTCCGGCCGGGAGGATTTCTCCGATCTGGGAGGCTTTCGGCTGTTCGTTGCCGAGGATGGCACATTCCAGCTCTCTGCCGTCCACATTTTCTTCAATCAAAACTTTTTTATCGTAAAGAAAGGCTTCCGACAGAGCTTCTTCAAACTCCTCTTCTGTTTTCACTTTACTTACTCCGACCGAGGAGCCCTGACTGGCAGGCTTGATGAAGAACGGCGTACCAAGAGTACGGGCTGCCTTGTGGAAAGTGACCTCCCCTCTGTCTCTCTTACGGAGAGTGAGAGATTTCGCGACCTCAAGTCCCCCTTCGCGCAGCAGACGTTTGGCCACATCTTTGTCCATACATACGGCCGAGCCGAGGATGTCCGGGCCGACGTACGGGAGATTGGCGATTCTAAGCATCCCCTGAATGCTTCCGTCTTCCCCGAGTGTCCCGTGTAAAATCGGGAATACGACGTCCAGCTGCTCCAGCGCCTCTGATTTTGACACTTGAAGAACCTGGCTCTCTTCCCGTCCCGGCACAATCGCCACCGCTTCATCCGAATGGTGAAGGCGGATGTTGGCAGGGTCGTCTTCATTTTCCAGGTAATTGCTTACGTCATTCACATGCCAGTTCCCCTGCTTATCGATACCGATCAGCGTTACATCATACTTCTCTTTGTCGATCGCATCCACGACATTTTTCGCAGACTGCAGGGAGACTTCGTGCTCGGCAGACTTTCCGCCGAATACGATTCCTACTCTTTGTTTATCATTCATACTTTAATCACTCCATCTGTTCGTTCATTCTGTACCAATTATACACATTTCTGCCGCTCTGTGACGAAGTATTCTTGAATAAATGTGTGCAGCAATCCGCAGAATTTTAAATTTTCCCCCTTTTCCCTGTCGTTCTCTTACCCTTTCAAGTAAAATGAAACACATATTACCAACGGGGAGGGTTTATACATGCTGAAACAGAACGATGTGAATATCTGTACTCCCGTCACAGGACAAACGATGGAAGATGTGACGGAAGAAGTGCGTTCCATAGTACCGAAGAATCCGGACCTTTTTGAATGGAGAGCCGATCACTTCCGGAATCTTGCAGACACGGAACACGTTCTCGAGACTCTTGAAACGATTGGAGAAGTGAAAAAGGACATCCCGCTTCTGTTCACCATCCGCGACCAGAAAGAAGGAGGAGACCAGACCGATATCGACCAGTCCCACAAAGTGGAGCTGATCGAACGTGTAGCTGCCAACTCACACGTCTCTCTTCTCGATTTTGAACTCAGACAGCCCGAGGAGGACGTTGAACGTGTAAAAGAAGCGGCATCTTCGAACAACAAGCAGCTTATTTTATCCTTTCACGATTTCGACTCCACCCCCTCCTCCGAAGAGATGCACGCCATTCTCCGGGAGGCTGAGAAGAAAGGGGCAGATTACGCGAAACTGGCCGTCACTCCGGAGAATAAACAGGATGTCCTCCGCCTTCTTACCGTCACGGAAGGAGCAAAACGTTCCCTCGGCATACCGGTCATTACGATGGCGATGGGCGGACTCGGTACCGTAACCCGGATGTTTGCGTGGTATTTCGGTTCCGTCATTACGTACGCTGTAGGAGAGCACGCCTCAGCGCCGGGCCAGATACCGATTGAAGAACTGGACAAAACGATCGCTCAGCTGCGCAAGTATCAATAGGCAGGGAGATTTTCGCTATGGAAAAAAGCATTGCCATCATCGGATTTATGGGAGTCGGTAAAACGACGGTCGGTTCCCTTCTCAGTGAGAAACTGAACCGTACGTTCATCGATGTCGACAAAGAAATCGAACGGTATCACGATATGAAAATACGCGACATGTTCAAGGCGTACGGGGAAAAGATGTTCCGCGATGAAGAGAAGAAATTCATCTCTTACTATGCAAAACAGCCCGGCACTATTCTTTCTCTCGGAGGGGGCGCTTTTCTGCAGGAAGAAATCAGAGACGTGTGTATGGAACAATGCCACGTAGTATTTCTCGATATTTCCTGGGAAATATGGAAAAGCAGGATCGACGAACTGATGGAAGACCGCCCTGTCCTCCGTAATAAAACGACAGAAGAGATCCGTCAGCTGTTCGAGGAAAGGAAATCCGTCTATCGCGACCACCACGAACGGTTTCTTACGGACGGTTATACTGAAGAACAGGTCGCCGACGTCATTATCGAGCGATTATCTCTGACATGAAAAAAGCCGGCACGAGTCCTGGACTCATGCCGGCTTTTCCTATTTACTCAAACGATCTGCCCGGATCATCCCGTACATGTATGTGTCCTTGAATTCTCCGTCGTGGAGAATCTCATGGCGCAGGGCGCCCTCATAGCATAGTCCGACGCTCTTCATCACCTTCTGGGAAGGAATATTATCCGCCAGCGCTCTTCCCCACATACGTTCAAGCTCAAGCTCATCGAATCCGAAGTCTGCAATGCAGCGGGCCGCTTCCGAAGCATACCCTCTCCCCCAGAACGGCCGCCCGACCCAATAGGCGAGCTCGCCGTTTTTATGTTTCCGGTTCACTCGCAGCGTCATCGTACCAGTAAGCTCTCCGCTTTCCTTTTCGATTATTGCAAGAGGGTACGCCGTGCCTTCTTCTATCGCTTCTTCGTGCGTGGCGATCCACGTTTCGGCGTGCTCCACCGTATATGGATGCGGCACGAAGGTTCTCCGGGCGATCTCCTTATCATTCGCCAGCTCAGCTGCCCGTTCTGCATCCGTCTCCCGGTATGGACGCAGAGTCAGTCGTGCGGATTCCAGTTTCATATCCTTCCCTCCTCTTATAAAAGTTACCGTTCATCTTATCGCACACGGACAAATTATGGAAGGGGAGTTTGATTTTTTTTACAGGTGGAATGATAGAAGTTAGAAAGCATAACTACTGACCATTACTATAAATCATTAACTTATATAGAAGGAGGATCTTAACATGGAACGTTTTGATCGACAGACAGAAGGACAGCCGAAGCAGGAACAATCGCATCAGCCCGGCGTGGAAGGGAAAATGGACCCGAAACCGCTTCATGCGGATGAAGATTACCGGAGCGGTGATAAACTGAAAGGTAAAATCGCTCTGATTACAGGAGCCGACAGCGGCATCGGCCGCTCCGTAGCTATCGGTTATGCCAGGGAAGGTGCCGATGTAGCCATCTCTTATCTGGAAGAACACCAGGACGCCGAAGATACCGCAAAGCTTATCGAAGCGGAAGGTCAAAAAGCACTCCTTCTCCCGGGAGACGTCGGTGATGAAACGCACTGTAAAAATATCGTCGAAAAAACCCTCAGCGAGTTCGGTAAACTGGATGTACTCGTAAACAATGCGGCTGAGCAGCATCCGACGGACGACCTGCTGAACATTTCGGCAGAACAGCTGGAGCAGACGTTCCGGACGAATATCTTCTCTATGTTCCATCTGACGAAAGCGGCCATCCCTCACCTGGAGAGAGGAAGCTCTATTATCAATACGGCTTCCATCAACCCGTATACAGGGAACCCTCAGCTCGTGGACTATACTTCTTCGAAAGGTGCCGTCGTAGCGTTCACCCGTTCCATGGCCCAGCAGCTTGTAAATAAAGGTATACGTGTGAACGGAGTAGCGCCCGGACCGATATGGACACCATTGATCCCTGCCACGTTTGATGAAGATAAAGTGGAACAGTTCGGTACGAATACACCGATGGGACGTCCGGGTCAGCCGGTGGAGCACGTAGGCAGCTATGTCCTGCTCGCATCCGACGACTCGACATACATGACCGGCCAGTTCATCCACATCAACGGCGGCCTCTACATGTCCAGCTAAAAGTGGAGCTGACCGTTCAGAAACGAAGGCGCAGGCAGACGGACAGTCAAAAAGTGCTCTTTCTTTTTTGCCGGGCCGGACTGCCTGGGTCCCAAGTTTCTGGTCAGTGGAACTGGATAAAGCTAAAAGCGGAACCAACCGGGAGAAGCGGGAACATAAGCAGAATCACCCGGGTTCGGCGGTTTTTCCGAAACGGGAGAGACTGCTTATGGACGAAGCTTCTGGTTGGTGCAACTGGATAAGCTAAAAGTGGAGCTGACCGTTCAGAAACGAAGGCGCAGGCAGACGGACAGTCAAAAAGTGCTCTTTCTTTTTTGCCGGGCCGGACTGCCTG
>NZ_FNOS01000011.1 GCF_900107115.1 Salimicrobium album | reverse complement strand
TGCGCCGCGGGCCCATCTGTAAGCGATAGCAAGAAGCCATCCTTTTACCATCGGTTCAGGAGAACCGTTGGGTTATCCGGCATTAGCCCCGGTTTCCCGGGGTTATTCCGGTCTTACAGGCAGGTTGCCCACGTGTTACTCACCCGTCCGCCGCTCGTTCCACGAGCGTCCGCCCCGAAGGGCTTCTGCTCGCTTCCCGCGCTCGACTTGCATGTATTAGGCACGCCGCCAGCGTTCGTCCTGAGCCAGGATCAAACTCTCCATAAAAGAGATTGATTAGCTCAATCATAATTCGTTCAAAAAATTGACGCATGGCATAAAACATTGTTCAGTTTTCAAAGATCCATTACAGCGTCGCCTCAAAACAGCGACTTAATTAATATATCATGCTGAAGGTTTCCCGTCAACAACTTTATATATTTTTTTGTTTCGCATCGTCTGCCGTTCCCGGCTTTCTTAATGCGACAAATAATAATTTATCACGATTCAGAATCAGGTGCAATAGTTGTTTAATTAAAAGTTTTTTCTGAAAAACATTTGCAGGTATTTTAAGTAATAATAGAAAAACCGCCCCTCTGAAGGACGGTTTTTTTATAATCTTCACTTTTGCTTCATTTGTGGGAATAACAGAACATCACGAATAGAAGAAGAATTTGTCAAAAGCATTACGAGACGATCGACTCCTATGCCGAGACCGCCTGTCGGCGGCATCCCGTATTCCAGAGATTCGAGGAAATCTTCATCCATAAGGTGAGCTTCATCATTCCCGGCTTCTCTTTCCTCCACCTGGGCTTCAAACCTCTTCCGCTGATCTATCGGGTCATTCAGCTCGGAAAATGCGTTAGCGTGTTCCCTGCCGACGATGAACAGTTCGAAACGATCCGTAAAGCGTTTATCGTCCGGGTTCTGTTTTGCAAGTGGAGAAATTTCTACAGGATGACCGTATATGAAAGTAGGCTGAATAAGCTTCTCTTCGACTTTCTGTTCGAAGAATTCATTCATAATATGTCCGAATGTCATGTTTTTATCGATCTCCACTCCGTGTTTTTCAGCTAACTGACGGGCTTCATCATCCGACATCTCTTTCCGGAAATCTACACCTGTCTCTTCTTTGATGGCGTCCGCCATATGCAGTCGTGTCCATTTCGGTTCAAGGTCGATTTCCTGTTCCCCGTAAGCTATTTTACTTGTATTAAGAACGTCTTTTGCAATATGAGCTATCAGTTCTTCCGTGAGATCCATAATATCGTGGTAATCTCCGAAAGCTTCATACAGCTCAAGCATTGTGAACTCGGGGTTATGGCGTGTGGATACTCCTTCATTACGGAAGACGCGTCCGATTTCGTAAACTTTTTCCAGGCCGCCGACGATAAGGCGCTTCAAGTGAAGTTCAATGGCGATCCTCATATATAGCTCCGTATCAAGAGCATTGTGGTGAGTTACGAACGGACGTGCTGCCGCTCCGCCAGGAATACCGTGCATCATAGGTGTCTCTACTTCGAGGAAGCCGAGACCATCGAGATAACGGCGCATCGACTGAATGATTTTACTCCGGGTAATAAACGTTTCTTTACTCGAAGGATTCGTAATAAGATCCAAGTAGCGCTGACGATAACGCTGTTCCACATCTTTCAGACCGTGGAACTTCTCCGGGAGGGGACGCAAGGATTTCGTCAGCATATGGAACTTCTGTGCTTTGACGGATAGTTCGCCGACGTTCGTCTTGAACATAACACCCTCCACCCCGACGATATCTCCCATGTCCGCCGATTTGAAAAGCTCATAATTCTCTTCTCCGATTTCATCTTTCCGGACATAAAGCTGAATCTGACCACTTAAGTCCTGGATGTGAGCGAAGCCCGTTTTCCCCTTGCCGCGTTTTGTCATAATTCTCCCCGCAACGACAGCCGGCACCTGTTTCTCTTCAAGCTCCTCTTTCGTAACCTCTTCATATGACTCGTGCAGATCCTGAGCTAAATGCGTACGCTCGAACTTGTCTCCAAAAGGGTCGATCCCCTGTTCTCTATAGCTGTTCATTTTGTCGAGACGTACCTGCATATATTCATTCATCTCATCAGCCATGTTTCTCACTCCGTTCTATGTTTGATTTCACCGCTTCAAAATAGAATACTGCCAGCAAATCACACACTGGCAGTATCATACTATTGAATAGTATAGAAAAGACCATCCCGGGTGTCAACGGTTTGAGCGCTTTTCACCGGGCTGTACTAAAGCCTGCAGTCCACCTTTCTCACTGCCTTCCACTCTTGTTCCGATAATCCTTCCACCAGCTCCTCTACGCTTTTCCCGTCATTGCGGATGAGGAGCTTTTTTTCGACATCCGCCAGAGGGATGAGGGCAAAAGCCCGCTCATGCAGATGAGGGTGCGGCAAAACGAGACGCTCGGTGTTGATTTCTTTCCGGTTGAAAGCCAGTATATCAAGGTCTATCGTCCTTGGGCCCCACTTCACAAGACGTTCTCTTCCAAGCTCCAGCTCAATATTCTGGCAAACATCGAGAAGCTCCAGCGGTTCAAGGGAAGTGCTGAGCATAATTACCATGTTAAGAAAATCTTCCTGTTCCACGTACCCGACCGGATCCGTCTCGTAAAGTGCAGAGAACCGCTCCACCTTTACAGAAGGGTGCTCCCCGAGAAGGCGGATCGCTTCCTGAAAATATGTTTTCCGCGGGTCAATGTTTGAGCCCAGGGCTACGTAAGCTGTATTCATCAGTCACGACTCCGGTATATCTCAATGGACACCGAATCATAATGTCCCGGAATCGGAGGATGCAGTTTGTTCACTCTCACCTGGCAGGCTTCAAGCATCGCGAACTCTGCAAACAGTTTGTCGGCTATTTCCTCGGCTACAGTTTCAACAAGGTTTCTCGCAGGACCTTCCACGATTTCTTTCGTAACTTCATGTACCGCTCCGTAATCGATCGACTTCGAAACGTCGTCCGTTGATGCCGCTTCTTTCAATTCAGCTTCCAACTGCAAATCTACCGTGAAATGCTGCCCCAGTTTATTCTCCTCCGGAAAAACCCCGTGGTATCCGTAAAACTTCATGTTGTTCAAATATATTTTATCCATTCCACTCACCTCTTCCCATCATTGCGTCCATCATTTTCGTCATTCGTACGATTTCTTTCACGTCGTGCACTCTTACGATACCCACGCCCTGGATAATGCCGTAACAAACGGTCGCTCCGGTACCTTCCATACGGTCTTCGGTCTCCGTGTTCAACACGCTGCCGATAAAACGTTTCCTGGAACTTCCGAGAAGGAGCGGGTAACCCAGATCTTTGAATTCTTTTAAGTGACGCATCGCCACCATGTTATCCTGCATCGTCTTCGCAAAACCGATGCCCGGGTCCAGAATAATATCCGCTTCCGGTACCCCTCTGCCCCGTGCGATTTCCACACTCTCCAGAAGATCCGCTTTCATATCTTCAATGAGAGATGAGTAGTTGCGCTCCTCCCGGTTGTGCATAAGGATAATCGGTACCCCGCAGGCAGCAGCAACTTCGGCAATACGAGGATCACGCTTCGCTCCCCAGACATCGTTGATAATATCGGCACCTGCTTCGATCGCCTGCCTGGCCACCTCCGCTTTGTACGTATCAATAGAAATAGGGACGGTGATCTCTTTTCGTACTTCACGTATTATCGGAACAATCCTTTCAATCTCTTCCTGTTCCGAAACAGGCTCATGTCCCGGTCTTGTCGACTCCCCACCGATATCTATAATGGAAGCACCATCTGACACCATTTGTACCGCATGTTCTACGGCATGGGAAACATCATTGAAACGGCCCCCGTCCGAAAAGGAATCGGGAGTGGCATTCAGAATACCCATCACTAGGGTCTCTTCATCCAAGTCATACGTTCGTCGTCCAATCCGTATGTTATTCATTTTCACCCACCTGACTTTTGTCGTTTTCTATACCGATAATAACCGATTCTTTTCAAAAATAAAACTGCACCCTTTTAAGGATGCAGTTACATTATTCGTCATCGAACTGATACAGCGGTGTCGAAAGGTAACGTTCTCCGTTACTTGGAATGATTGCAAGTACTTTCTTCCCTTTTCCTAGCCGTTTCGCCACTTGTTTGGCTGCATAAATAGCGGCCCCGGAGGAAATTCCCCCCAGTACACCATCTTTACGCGCTGCTGCTCGCGCTTCTTCAAATGACTGATCCGTCGTCACCTGGATAACTTCGGAATATATATCCGTATCGAGAATGGACGGGATAAAACCGGCTCCGAGTCCCTGGATTTTGTGAGGACCCGGCTCTCCCCCGGAGAGGATAGGGCTGTCTTCCGGTTCGACAGCTACTATTTCGATATCTTTGTATTTCTCTTTCAACACTCGGCCCGCACCTGAAATAGTACCTCCTGTACCGATTCCTGCAACGAACGCGTCCAGTTCTTCACCCATCTGTTCCACTATTTCAGGTCCTGTCGTGTTTGCGTGCACTTCCACGTTTGCCTGGTTATCAAATTGCTGAGGCATAAAATACCCGTGGCTTTCACTAAGTTCAGAAGCTTTTCTTATAGCTCCCTTCATTCCTTCTGCGCCGGGGGTAAGTATAAGTTCTGCCCCATAGGCTCTCAGGAGGTTCCGCCGTTCCTGGCTCATCGTATCAGGCATGACAAGTTTCGTCTTATACCCTTTCGCAGCCGCGATCATCGCAATACCAATACCAGTGTTTCCACTCGTAGGTTCGACAATCACGTCCCCGTCTTTCAGGTTACCTTCCTGTTCGGCCGCCTCGATCATGGCGAGCGCTATCCTGTCTTTGACCGAACTTCCGGGGTTCATATATTCCAGTTTAAGATAAATATCGGCATGGCCTTCTTCAGCGCTGCCGTTCAGCTTAACTACAGGGGTTTTTCCAACGAGCTCCGTAATGTCATTAGCTATCCTCATTCGACCACTCCTAATTCCTAGTATTTTAATAGGGTTTGATACTAATATAAAGAAAAACAGGGAAAATGTCAATTACAACGAAAAGCGGAAGCGTCCGATTAGAAATGAGGGCATAAGCAGACCGGTCACGTGAGAGGCGATCTTTCCTTTCACTGATCCGTGCTGCTTGTGACATGAATTTCTGGACGCTGCAGCTGGACAACGAAAAGCGTAAACTTCCGGGTAGAAGCGCTGGCGTAAGCAGGAGGCTTACTTTTCGGGTGACTTCTCCCGAAAATAAGTGTACTGCTTAGGACATGAGCTTCTGGAAGTTGCAGCTAGCCAAGAAAAGCGGAACCACCCGGTTAGAAGTTCCGGGCATAAGCCGGAGGTTCGCTTTTCAGGCGTACTATCCTGAAAAAGAAGCTACGGCTTGGACCGTGGACTTCTGGGTGGTGCAGCTAGCCAAGAAAAGCGGAACCACCCGGTTAGAAGTTCCCGAAATAAAAAACGGACCGGCTTCTGCCGGTCCGTAGTCGTACTTATATCTTTTTAAGAAGTGGACTGAAGACTTTTCAGATCCTGCTCATCAAGCTGGTACACTTCGTTGCAGAAATGGCAAGTAGCTTCCGCGCCTCCATCTTCTTCTATCATACGGTCGATTTCTTCGTCTCCGAGACTGGCGATGGCTGTCTCGATTCTTTCTCTGGAACAATGGCATTCGAAAGCCACAGGCAGGGAATCAAGAACCTTCACATTTTCCGTACCGAGAATGGTGTTCAGAACTTCTTCCGGGGTTTTACCTTCGTTAACCAGTGTGGACACCGACTTCATTTCAGTAAGTCTCCGTTCGATCTCACTGATCGTCTCCTCCGAAGCTCCGGGCATCATCTGAATGATAAAACCTCCCGAAGCACTGATCGTATAATCGGTATCCACCAGTACACCGGCCCCTACAGCCGAAGGAACCTGTTCGGAATTGGTGAAGTAATACGTGAAGTCTTCAGCTATTTCCCCGGAAATAATCGGCACTTGACCTGTGAAGTAATCCTTCAGACCAAGATCTTTGACTACGCTGATCGAACCGCTGTCTCCTACAGCTCTGGCCACGTCGAGCTTTCCATGCTCATTGGAATCGAAGTCCACGTGAGGGTTTTGAATGTACCCGCGCACATTCCCTGTAGATGCAGCGTCCACAATAATCGCTCCGGCCGGACCGTTACCTTCGACCTTAATCGTCATTTTGTCGTCGCCTTTCATCATCGCCCCCATCATGGAACCGATGGTAAGCGTACGGCCGAGCGCTGCCGATGTAGTAGCCCATGCATCGTGACGGCGTCTCGCCTCTTCCACCATGTCCGTAGACTGTATAGCATACGCACGTACCTGACCTTCAAAAGCCGTTGCCCGAATTAAATGATCTTTCATGTTGTACCTCCTTGAAATATATCCTTATCCTTATTTCTCTGGTAAATGACGTTCAATCCTTTTAAAGTCAAAAACGGATCGACGTGTTCTACCGTCCGTGATTCATTCGCAATCAGATCAGCCAGCCCTCCCGTAGCAATAACGGAAGGAGCCTCCCCGTTCGCTTCCTTCATCCTGCGTACGACTTCGTCCACCTGTCCTACATACCCGTAGAAAACACCGGACTGCATCGCTTCCACCGTTGATTGACCTACGACTTCCCCCGGCTGTTTGATTTCTATTTTAGGAAGCTTCGCCGCTTTTGCGTACAGGGCTTCCATGGAAATATTGATACCCGGCGCAATCGCTCCTCCGGCATACCGGTTTTCTCCGTCGATGTAACAGTACGTGGTAGCCGTACCAAAATCGATGATGATGGCCGGAGTCTTATAATCATGGATGGCACCGACAGCGTTCACAATCCGGTCCGCCCCGATTTCAGCAGGGTTCGGGTAAGCCATGTCCAATCCTTCTTCCACTTCTTCCGTCCCGATAACGATGGGCTTACGGTGAAAGTATTTCTCTGCCACCCGTTCAAGCGAGTACATAATAGGAGGGACCACGGAAGAAATAGTGACACCCTTAATATCCGAAAACGACAGACCTTCATAAGCAAACAGTGACTGGATGAGCATCCCGTATTCATCTTCCGTTTTGTGACGATCGGTCTTGATCCGCCAATGATATTTTAATACATCTTCCTTAAAGACACCTAACACCGTGTTTGTGTTCCCTACGTCGAGTACAAAATTCATAGAAACAGCCCCCATACCTTCGTATCGTACTTCATCTGGATTTATAATATCATAATTTCTCACCCGTTGCCGAAAGAAGGGAGCTGTACCGCAATGGCACAGCTCCCCCGAAACTCCCAACATTTATTAACGCTTATCTTCGTCGTCTGTCTGAGTCCGATCAGCATTATCATCTGTTTTTTCTGTTTCTTCTTCCGTCTCTTCAGAAGAGGCATTTTCCTTATCTGAAGATGGCGCACTGGATTTCAATTCGTCACTTTCTTCCAGGGAAGAAGATTCGTGAATAGTAGAGTTGTTCTTTTGGGCCAGCTCTTCCAGTTCTTCTTCCGTAGGCATACGGCCTTCCTCAAACAGGTACTTGATTTCTGTAGCATCGAGCGTTTCTACTTCGAGAAGCGTCTGAGCCATCAGTTCAAGCTTATCTTTATGCTCTGTGAGGATCTGCTTGGCACGATCATAACAGTAATTGATGAAGTTCTGAACTTCTCTGTCAATTTCAAAAGCAATTTGATCACTGTAGTTCTGTTCGTTCTGAATGTCCCGGCCGAGGAATACCTGGCCGCCCTGACTGGAACCGAACTGGAGCGGTCCGAGTTTTTCACTCATGCCGTACTCCGTGACCATGCTGCGGGCAATGCTCGTAGCACGCTGGAAGTCGTTATGGGCGCCGGTACTGACTTCACCGAACATAACCTCTTCTGCTACCCGGCCACCGAGCAGCCCGGTGATTTTATCGAAGAGTTCCGGTTTAGTCATGAAGTAGCGGTCCTCTCTCGGAAGCATTACGGCATAACCGCCGGCCTGACCACGCGGAACAATTGTAACTTTGTGGACCATGTCCGCATCATCCAGCACCATACCGATAACAGTGTGACCACTTTCGTGGTGAGCAACGATATCGCGTTCTTTTTTCGAGATGACCCGGCTCTTCTTGGCAGGACCTGCGATTACGCGGTCGATCGCTTCATCGATATCCGCCATTTCAATTTTATCTTTATCCGTTCGTGCCGCTACAAGAGCTGCCTCGTTAAGGAGGTTTTCAAGATCGGCACCGGAGAACCCTGGTGTACGAAGAGCGATCGTCTTCAGATCCACATCCGTACCAAGTGGTTTCTCCCGAACGTGTACTGCAAGTACAGCTTCACGACCTTTTACATCCGGACGGTTAACCGTGATCTGACGGTCAAAACGTCCTGGACGAAGCAGGGCAGGGTCAAGGATATCCGGACGGTTGGTAGCTGCAATCATGATGATTCCTTCGTTGGCTCCGAACCCGTCCATTTCCACAAGCAGCTGGTTCAAGGTCTGCTCACGCTCATCGTGACCACCGCCAAGACCGGCGCCACGCTGACGTCCTACTGCGTCCATCTCATCAATAAAGATGATACAAGGAGCATTCTTCTTCGCATTTTCAAAAAGGTCACGGACACGTGATGCACCGACACCGACAAACATTTCAACGAAGTCGGAACCACTGATGGAGAAGAAAGGTACACCTGCTTCTCCGGCTACGGCACGGGCAAGTAGTGTCTTACCTGTACCAGGAGGCCCCATGAGGAGCACCCCTTTTGGAATACGGGCACCGACCTGGGCGAATTTACGCGGATCTTTAAGGAAATCGACGACTTCCACAAGCTCCTGTTTCTCTTCATCAGCACCTGCGACGTCTTTAAAGCGGACTTTCTGCTTATCGTCGCTGTACATTTTCGCCTTACTTTTACCCATGTTCATAACCTTGCCGCCGCCGCCCTGAGACTGATTCAGCAGGAAGAAGAACAGAATGAAGATAATAACAAAAGGAATGATTCCTGTAAGGAACGTTACCCATGCACTAGGCTCTTCTTCTTCTTCCACGTTCAGTATGCTCTGGCCGGTCGCTGTTTCTGTCACCTGGGAAATGAACTGTTCGTTCGCAGGGAGATGTACACTGAAGGAGTTGTCTTCTCCTTCCCCTTCCAGCTGACCTTTAGCAACATATACGTTGTTGACAGGCTGTAAGGTTAATTCCTGTATTTCACCATTATCAAGTCTATCTAAAAACTGGTTCACAGAAAGTGTTTCCTGTGGCTCACCTTGACCTCGGAACAGGCTTAATATGCCAATTACAACGAGGAAGATAAGTAAGTAAAAAATTGTATTTCTGAATATCCGATTCATTGCCTACCTCCTCCTGTGAGAGAAAACTATAGTAAATAGTATCACATTAAATTCTTTTCCTACAAATAATTACTACTGAAAGTCAGTCGTTTTTCCCACTGTATATTTCCGGTTTCAAAACACCGATGTACGGCAGGTTTCTGTATTTTTCGTTGTAATCCAGTCCGTACCCTACCACAAACTCATCCGGGACTTCAAAACCGACAGTGTCCGCTTTGATCTGAGCATACCGTCCCGCAGGCTTGTCGAGCAGCGTCACGATTTTTATGGAGTTCGCTTTCCTGTATTTAAACAGGTCCACCAGATAGTTGAGGGTGCGGCCACTGTCAATGATATCTTCTATGATAAGAAGGTCCCGGCCTTCCACCTGCGTATCGAGGTCTTTCTCGATTTTGACTTCTCCTGTGGAACGCATACCTGCGTAACTGGAAACGTCCATAAAGTCCATTTCCAGATGGATATCCATGCGCTTCACAAGGTCGGACATGAAAGGCATAGCTCCTTTCAGTACGCAAATCGCCAATGGGAAGCGATTTTCATATTCACGGGAAAGTTCCCCGCCTATTTCACTGCATTTGTTCTGTATTTCCTCTTCGGAAATCAAAATACGTTCTATTTCGTTATGCATCCTCGTTCCTCCTACCAGCTCTGTTGTAAGTCACTCGGATCAGGGAACCCGTAGTCTGTTCCACTGCCGCTTTTTTTATTCCGGGAATCCATAGAACAGTACCATCACTGTCTGTAACGACCGGCCAATCTTCCCTTTCTCTCAAGGGAACTTTGCAATCGATGAAAATGTCTTTTATCTTTTTCGTCCCCTTCATTCCTGCAGGCTTCATCCGATCTCCATCCCGGCGGGTTCTGACAATCAGAGGGAAACTCACGTGAGACTCGTCACATAGAAATTCGTCCGAAGATACCTTTTCCGCGCCGGTTACGAAGTCGGCTGCCAGTCCGTCTCCTCCGGGAAGAAGAACGGATTCACCGGGCTGGAGCTCCAGCCGATAGGAGGCAGGCTCCGGGTCTTCAAATGTGAACAGAATCTTGTCGTATTCTCTGATAATATGAAGGTCTTTCGGAAAATTCAGGGTACTGTTTGCCCGATCACCATCCATTAACCGTAAAAACAAATCTTCATGAACATAAGTGATATTTTCTGTCTGTCCATTGTACAGATAGTTCAATATTAGATGAAAGGCTCTTCTTTGTAAAGCAATCGGATAACGTTGCAGAGAACTTATGGAAGCTTCCGCTCTGCCTTCGGAAAAGGAGAGCTCCTCCATGATTTCAGAAGCTTTTTCCAGAAGAAACGTTTCGTCTTCCATCTTTCTTTCACTGTAGGCCTGAATGTGGGTATGAAGTTTCGGGTTCTGTTCTTTCAAAAAAGGGATAAGCCGATGGCGAAAGGCGTTTCTCGTATATGCCGTTTCCTCGTTGGAAGGGTCATATCGCGGTGTTAGTCCTGCGTCCCTGCAGTAGCGTTCCAGTTCTTCTTTCGTCATCTCCAGCAGCGGCCGAATAATCTGTCCGCCGGCGAATTTTCTCGTAACCGGCATGCCTGTTACTCCGGAGGGGCTCGCGCCACGGGTCAGCTGCATGAACAGCGTCTCCACCTGATCGTCTCCGTGGTGGCCGAGGGCCAGACTGTCTGCTTCATATGTATACATCACTTCCGCAAGTGCTTCATAGCGAAGAATGCGGGCCGCTTCCTGGGTCCCCATACTGTTCTTTTTCATGTAGCTGCCGACGTCCAGGGTGATCTTCTCCACGGGAAGGTGGAGACGTTCACATATTTCCGCTACGTAAGCCACGTCTTCCCGGGACTCCTCTCCTCTGAGACCATGATCGATGGAAGCCGGGATTACCGTCAGTGACAGAGATTGTTTCAACTCAGAAAGGTAGTGCAGCAGTGCAAGAGAGTCCGGACCTCCGGAGATTGCGGCGACTATCGTATCTCCTTCTTTGATAAGTCCGTGCCTTTGTACGAAAGTATCTACCTTCTTCATATCTTCATCCCCCATCTGTCGCCCTTTTATGTTATCACTGGACGTTATTCCGCACAAGAAAAGCGGGGAGTTCCTGAGAAAAAAATCCCTCGCTCCAGTTCAATATTTAGTCACTTCCCTTTTCCCGGGAAAATGAAGATATCCGCAGTGAAAAAACATCCCATACCCGTTGACAGTCTTTTCAGGATTGTGTATTATAATCCTTGTGCTTAAAACAACGGCGGCGTAGCTCAGCTGGCTAGAGCGTACGGTTCATACCCGTGAGGTCGTGGGTTCGATTCCCTCCGCCGCCATTTGCGGCCCGTTGGTCAAGCGGTTAAGACACCGCCCTTTCACGGCGGTAACACGGGTTCGAGTCCCGTACGGGTCATACTACAAACCGTCTTCCATACCGGAAGACGGTTTTTTTGTTGCATAAAAAAAGAGCGGAGTCAGGAGCTATACCTGGTTTTCCGCTCTTTTTGATTTAATCTGAGATTGAGCCTCTTTTTCTGCAACATTCATCGATTGTTATAGACAGCAAGCTACCCTCTCTTAGAGCCGCGGCCTCCGCGTTTCGATTCTGTATGCTTTTTCAGTGACGTCAAACGCTCATCACTATCTTTCATGAAGCGGTTCATCTTTTGTTCAAAAGATTCTTCCGGCTTCCGGGGCTTTTGGGGTTGCGTACGCTTCGGTGTTTCTTTCGCCTTTTTAATGGAGAGGCCGATTTTACCATCGTCTCCTACGTTGATGACTTTCACCTGCACTTCATCCCCACGACTTAAATGTTCGTTGATATCCTTCACATAGTTGTCGGCGACTTCACTGATGTGAACGAGACCAGTCTGTCCCTCCGGAAGCTCTACGAACGCTCCAAAATTAGTGATACCAGTAACCTTACCCTGTAACTTGCTGCCTACTTCAATGGCCATAAAAAAAATGCTCCTCCTTAAAATTTCGATAAAAGAATTTCCTATCTTATTATATATATGCTTTTAAAAAAGTGTCAATATGAAGGTTCTTCATTGGGAATTTTAAAGATAATTTCTCCTTCTTTAGAGAAGAAGTAATTACTTCTGGCAATCTCGAGAACGTATTCTTCCTGCTGGAGGAGTTCTTTCTCTTCCTTAAGGTCCGCTTCTTTGTCTTCCAGACTGGCCATCTCTTCCTGCAATTGTTCATACTCCGCTTCTTTTTCAGCGTATACCATACGTTGTTGGACATGATAAACAGCAAGTGAGCTCGTGATAATCAGCATGAGCAAACCAAATAAAGCCAAACGGCGGAACAATCGCTTCTTTTTTCTTCTTTGCCGCTCTACATGTGCTTCATACTGATCCATGTATGTAGAGTCCAACCGTGTAACCGATTTCTTTTCACTCATTGTTTAACAGGCCTCCTTACACTCATTATACATGTTTTTATTGAAATGTAACCTATAAATCCCGTGAATTTCCTACTATTTTTTCACGTTTTCGCTAAAAAAGCTGTTATTCTTCAGCTCCTCTGCCCTGTTAGGGCTGCGGACGAAATCAATCCTTATTGATCGCTTCTTCGTTTTTTATTTCATAGAGGTCGGCAGCTTCGTCTTTACGTACAGTCTCTTTCAGTTCTTTCACTTCGATAGTCAGAAGTTTCTGGCCGAACTGGATATACAGTTCGTCTCCGACTTTCAGTTTGCTCGCAGCCTTTCCGGGCTGACCGTTGATTTTAATTCTGCCCTGATCGGCTACTTCTTTAGCCAGGGTTCTCCGTTTAATCAGACGGGCGTTTTTCAAAAATTTATCAAGTCTCATTCCGTAGTCCTCTCCTTCTCTTTAGCTTTCTGCCACCAATCTTCCAACTGTTCAAGAGACATTTCTTCCAGCTTTTCATTCCCAAGTTCCGCTTCTTTTTCAAGAAAAGCGAAGCGTCTGCGGAATTTTCTGTTCGTCTCCTGGAGCGCAAGTTCTGCATCAATCCGGTCGTGTCTTGCGAGGTTTGCAATGGTGAAAAGGAAGTCGCCCAGTTCCTTCTCCCGTTCACGCTGAGAATCAGCCGACGTATACTCCTCCCACTCTTCTTTCATTTTATCAAGAACCATAGATTTGTCATCCCAGTCGAAACCGACTTTGGACGCTTTCTTCTGAAGATCGATCGCCTGAAGAAGAGCCGGAGCGTGGGTCATCACCCCGTCGAGAAGCGAATCACGGCGAGCGTTTTGCGACTCCTTCTGCTTGATGGCTTCCCAGTTACGGCTGATTTCCTCTTCATTCATGTCTGCTTCACCGAATACGTGCGGATGGCGTCTGATCATTTTATCCGTCACTGCCCGGATGACGTCGTCAACTGTGAAGTACCCTTCATCCTCGCCGATCTGACTGTGAAGCATCACCTGCAGCAGCACATCCCCCAGCTCGTCTGCCAGGTGTTCGTCATCCTCTTCGTCGATGGCTTCAATAACCTCGTAAGCTTCTTCAATAAGATATTTTTTCAGGGAGGTGTGCGTCTGTTTCCGGTCCCACGGGCATCCGCCGGGGCCCCGGAGGCGACGGATAACGGCGCGCAGCTCCTGGAACTGATGACTCAGTATTTCCCCTGAAGCCGGCGGGACGTAGACACTTGTGAGGTTGTCCACCTCCACGGTACGGTCAAGATCGGCGAGCTCCACAGTTTCCACACGTTCCCTGTCGCTTCCGGCTGCCGTTACGATCGTCACCGGATAGTCTGCCGGAAGATCTTCAAGTAAAACAAGTTTCACTTCGGAAGCAATCATTGCATCGTACACCTGACAGAACAGAGTATGCTGCCGGTACGTCAGCCCTTCCCTTTCAAAGCCGGTGGCATCTATGAACTGGAATCCTTCCACCGGGTCTATTTTCAGAGTGCGGAAGGTATCATCGAGGAAACTCTGTCCTCCTTCGACTTCCACCTCGAGCTCCCCGTTCTCCAGAAGAAGTTGAACCGTCTTCTCTGCGACCATCGGATGACCAGGGACCGTGTAGTAGATGTCCCGGTCCCGGGCTTTTTCGATCAGCTCCTCCGTAATTGTTCCATAAACGTTTTCAAAGGAATCGAAACGTTCATAAACGTCATCAAAACTTATGAACCGGACGCCTTCCGCCTGCAAATCACGTACAGCCGGATGGTCCAGCGTTCGGGTGAACACACTATTCTCTTCCGATACCAGTTTCCGGTACGTGCCGACCGAGAGCTGAGAGAGATCCCCAGCTCCGAGTCCGATAATCCGTATTTTCCCCATACTATCCGTTCTCCTTTATGAACCATTTTCTAAACTGTGCCGGCAGGGCCTCCGCAGGCAGGACCCTGAACTGCCGAAGAAGCAGAGCATACACGATAGCCCCGCCGCCTGAAGCTGCAAGTACCCAGGGAAGAAGCAGAAGCCTGCCCTCCGGGATGTAGAGCCACTTTAACGCGAGTACGAAAAGGCTCATACCGGCAAGAGCAGGTAACATACGACCCCACTTCCACGTAAACAGCCTGCTGTTCAACTTCTTTTTCAGTAAAAAAAGATTACCGGAAGCGGCAACGCTCACGGCTGCGACAGAAGCGACCGCCGCCCCATAAGTTCCGAACTCCGGAATTAATACTACGTTCAAGCCCGCTTTCACTATTAAGCCGCCACCGATTAAAGCTGCCGTCCATGCAGCGTAGCCAAGTCCCTGCAGAGCGGAAGCGGCGGTCAGGGCAAGCGACACCAGAATCACCATCACCATCTGTACCCGGAGCACCCCGGTGCCGGACTCGTCCTGAAAAAACAACCTGTTTATTTCCGGAAACAGAAGCAGCAGTCCGACACTCGCGGCGGTGCTGATAACCAGAGTGAGCGCCATTGCCTGACGGACCGGTTCCACGGATTGTTCCGAGCGCACGATGGCCGGCAATATGGATAATGCAAGCGAGGAGGCAAGAACAGTAACGAGCTGGATAAGCGGCTGAGCCCTGTCGTAGATCCCCTTCCATTCCCTCGCTTCCGTTACAGAAATACCGTGGTCCTCGAGGAGGAGAGGGACGAACGTAAAGGCATCGGTCAGCTGCAAAAGCAGAAGCATCATGTAATTCACGCTGATCAGCACGCTGTAGAACAGCACCTGTTTTACGTAAGGAAAAGAAGAAACGGCAGCAGGTAACTGCTCCTGTAACTCTCTCTTCTTCCATTTCACAAAAAGATAACCTGTCGCCGCGACCATGCCCGTTATAACCGCCGCAGCGGTCCCGGTTCCGATAAAATAGACGCTTCCGGTCACGTAGACGATGGTGCTTACAATCAGAATGCCCGCCACCCGTAAAAATTGTTCCAGGATCTGGGATACAGCAGGGGTCTTCATATCCTCTTCTCCCTGAAACGCGCCCCGCAACAGTGCGAGAAACGGGACGAAAAGAAAGACGAGGAACGATGCCTTAAGAGAACTTATTAGATTCCAGTCGTCCATCAGCCCGGCGAGGGATGCGGCACTTACAAAGCCTGCACCCGCAAGCAGCCAGAAAAACACCGAGAGGCAGAGGAAGACCGGTAAATAGAACGAAGCTGCCGTAAGCTTCCTGTTCTCGGCCACCACACGGGAGACCGCCGCCGGCACCCCCTGGAGCGCAAAAATTATTCCTATTCCGACAATTGGATATATTTGCTGATATACATAAAAACCGATATCGCCCCCCAGGTTCTGCAGAGGAATGCGATAACCGGCACTCAATATTTTTCCTGTAAGACCGGCCAGCATCAGCCAGGCCGTCCCTTGCAACCAACTATTTTTCATATGGAAACCTTTCAACTATAAAATAATACTCCCATTATATCACAGTGCCGCTCTGGTTCTTCACCGCAAAAACCAAAATCCCCCTGCCGCCTGTTCCTCTTTTGCGCAGGCAACGGCAGTCAGGGGGTCTCCAGCAATTACACGACATCTTCCCTCATCATAGAAGGAAGGCGTCTCAGAAATTCCTCGATAAGCTCGTAGCGTCTCGGTTTTGTATTTCTGTCCAGACGGAAGCGGATCGTCAGCTGGTTCTCGTCCGTACCAAGCTGCACCATCCGTCCGTACTGGTTGGCCATTTCGAACAGCCGGGAACCGTCGATGCCCTGGCTCTGTTCTTTTTCCATCACCAGTTTGATCATGTGCTTCTGTTCCGTGATTTCTTCAATACGGTTTTGTTTCGCCTGCTGCTTCAGCACGGAAACTGTGAACAATTTCTCCACCTGTTCCGGATAGTCTCCGAAGCGGTCGATAAGCTCATCACGAAGATCCTGGATATCCTCTTCCGATTCAATCGTCTGAAAACGTTTATACATGTCGATCTTCTGTTTCTCATCCGAGATGTAATCACCCGGAAGGTAAGCGTCGATATCCAGCTGGAGTTCAGGCTGGAACGGCTGTATGGCCTCGGGCGTTTTCCCCTGACGTTTCGCTTCGATCGCATCCTTCAGCATCTGTGAATACATATCGAACCCGACAGAATCGATGAAGCCGTGCTGCTGGGCACCGAGCAGGTTCCCTGCTCCCCGGATCGACAAATCACGCATGGCAATCTTGAACCCGGATCCGAGCTCCGTGAACTCTTTGATCGCTTCCAGACGTTTTTCCGCGATTTCCGTCAGCACCTTGTTCTGCTGATAGGTGAAATAAGCGTAAGCGACCCGGTTGGACCGGCCCACGCGCCCGCGTATCTGATAAAGCTGGCTGAGCCCCATTCTGTCCGCGTCATATACGATAAGCGTATTTACGTTAGGGATGTCCACGCCTGTTTCAATGATTGTAGTACTTACGAGAACGTCATATTCCCCTTCCAGAAAGGCGAACATAATATTCTCAAGCTCTGTTTCATTCATCTGACCGTGAGCTACTGCGACTCTCGCATCCGGCACGAGCTCGGATATGTGGGAAGCCATCCGGTCAATGCTGTCCACCCGGTTGTACAGGAAGAAGACCTGACCGTCCCGCGACATCTCGCGTTCCACCGCTTCCCGTATAAATACCGGATTGTACTCGATGACGTACGTCTGAATGGGAAACCTGTTTTCCGGAGGGGTTTCGATAACGGAAAGGTCCCGTACTCCGAGCATGGACATGTGCAGCGTCCGCGGTATGGGAGTAGCCGTGAGAGTCAGAACGTCCACGTCCGCTTTCAGCTGTTTGATCTTCTCTTTGTGCTTCACACCAAAACGCTGCTCTTCATCAACGATAAGCAGACCGAGATCTTTGAACTCGACATCTTTCGACAGAAGACGATGCGTTCCCACTACAATATCAACCAGCCCTTTTCGGAGTCCGTCCGTATTATCCTTCTGCTGCTTTCTCGTACGGAAGCGGCTCATCAGACCGATGTTCACTCCGAAATCCTGCATACGTTCCGTCAGCGTTTCGTAGTGCTGCTGGGCAAGGATCGTAGTCGGCACAAGTATCGCCACCTGCTTTCCTTCCGCAATCGCTTTGAAAGCGGCACGGAGAGCCACTTCCGTTTTCCCGTACCCGACATCCCCGCATAGAAGGCGGTCCATCGGGCGCACCCGTTCCATGTCGTGTTTGATTTCTTCGATACAGCGAACCTGATCGGGAGTCTCTTCGTAAGGAAAAGCTTCCTCGAACTCTTTCTGCATTTCCCCGTCCTGCTCAAAGGAGTGACCCCTGGACGCTTCACGCTCGGCGTAAATTTCAATAAGGTCATCCGCTATATCTTCAACCGAAGACTGGACGCGCCGCTTAACTTTCGCCCACTCGGAGCCGCCGAGTTTATAAATTTTAGGCTCTTTTCCTTCAGAACCGACATATTTCTGGATCAGGTCGATCTGATCCACCGGCACGAACAGCTTATCATTCCCGGAGTATTGCACCATCAGGAAATCATTGTGCGTCCCGCTCGACTCCAGCGTTTCGATGCCGAGGTACTTACCGATACCGTGGTGGGAGTGGACGACGTAATCGCCGACGTTCAGTTCCTGATAGCTCTTAATCCGTTCGGCGTTTGAAATCTTTTCTTTCTTTTTCCGTTTAGGTGCCCGTTTTTTAAACAGTTCCCTTTCGGTCAATACAGCTATTTTGTGGAGCGGCCATTCGAAACCGGCCCGGAGTGCGCTGTCGATGATCACCGGAGTGCTCACCGGCAGGGTTACATCCTCTTCCCCTACTACCGCCTCCATTTCATAATCATCGAGAACCGCCTGGACCTTCTCTTTCCGCTGCTCTCCCGAAGCCGCGATAACGACCGAGAAGTCCTGCTTCTTCCAGCGATCCATCTCATTTTTCAGTAAGTTCATCTGGCCGTGGAATTCCTGCATCTGCCGCCCTGTTATGTTGACGACATTCCCGGGCTGAGTGGAGGGGATATGTCTCATGAATACGGACAGGTAAATGCGCTGATGAGTCGTTTTCGCCCATATATCATGCCAGTCATGGGACACCTGCAAGTCTCTCACGGTACGCCCGTTTTCAAGCAGGTTCCGGTGCCATTCTCCTTCCTCCTCATCCAGTCGCTGTGCTGTTTCCTGAATTCTGCTCATTTCATCAAACACGACGATCCCGTCCTGCGACAGGTAATCGAGCAGGCTGTAAGTCTCTTCATAGAAAAATTCCATGTACTTGTACATATTCTCGAAGCGTTCCTGCTGTTCCAGCCGTTCCTTGTCATGCGAGATCTCTTCGAACAACCTCTGTTTCGCTTCCTGGTCCGACCACTTGCCGACCGTGTCCTGATAGGCGTCTTCGAGTCTGTTCAGAGCCCTGGCGTAATCTTCCGGTTTCAGAAGCATTTCCGTCGCCGGTCTGATCACCGTGCTCCCAAGCTTTTCTTTTGAGCGTTGGGATTCGACATCAAAGGTACGGATCGAGTCCACTTCCGTATCAAAAAGCTCAATCCGGACCGGGTATTCCTCCGTCAGGGGATAAACGTCAAGAATCCCCCCGCGCATCGAAAACTCACCCGGAGAAGAGACCATGCCCGTACGTTCATATCCGATTTTCACAAGTTTCGACAACGTATGGTCAAGATCGATTTCTTCTCCCATGTCAAAATGAAGCTGAGCTTCTTTCCAATACGAAACAGGCGGCATTATTCTTTTTAAAGCCGCCACAGGTGCTATGAAAATACCGGAGTCTTCATGAAGCCATTCGTCCAGAGCATCGATCCGCTGACTTCTCAGTTCGGGGCTGGCGATAGCGATTTCCGATGCGATCAGTTCGTTGACCGGATAGAGATGTACCGGGCAGTCGTCTGCCCATTCCTGCAGGTCTTCATACAGCTGCTGAGCCTGATGCAGCTGATGGGTGACGAGAAGGACCGGCCGTTTCACCGCTTCCTGCACGACGGAAACCAGCATGCTTCTTGACGTCCCCGAAACCCCGGCTACCATCTGTTCTTTTATACCGCTACTGACCCCCTCGATAACTGAAGCAATATCATCATGGGAACGTAAATATTGTTTTATTCCATTCATAGTAACCAACCCTCCACCTTCAAAGCTTCCTCTCCCTCGAATTCATCTTTTATAATCGTAAAAAAACAGACCCGGACACCTGGTCCGCCTACTTGTTATACTCATTCATAACTTCATCGAAGCTTCTCTCCATCCACGCCTCACACGCTTCTACGGAACGGTCGATACTGTCTTCCATATACTTTTTCTCTTCTTTGCTGAATGTGTCGAGCACGTGGTTAATGACCGAGTCGCTCTTCGGCTTTCCAATTCCCACACGCAGCCGCTTGAACTCTTTCGTACCAAGCTGGTCAATGATATCACGGATTCCGTTATGACCCCCGTGACCACCTTTCTGGCGCAGACGGATTTTTCCGGGCAGGAGATCGAGATCATCATAAATGACGAGCAGATCCTCTTCTCCGAGTCCGAAATAATCCATAAACGAACGTACTGCTCCTCCCGACAAATTCATATATGTCTGAGGTTTAAGTAAAATGATCTTTTCCCCGCGTACGTGTTCCGTCGTGAACAGGCTGTTGAACTTTTTCTTTTCCACGGTCCAGTTGTTCCGCTTTGCAAGCTCATCAATCACCTGAAAACCGGCGTTATGTCTGGTAGCTTCATATTTCTTACCGGGATTCCCCAGTCCTACGATACACTTCATAAGTTGAACTTCCTTTTCTTTTGAATGATTACCGTTATTATAGCATAGCAAAAACCGGAAGATTAACGAAAGAAAAGGGCGCGCCTTTTCGGCTACGCCCTTCCTCATTCCTCTCGTTTATCAGGAATTCTCGTTATCTTCATCTTCGTCTTCATCCGGGTCTTTAAGAATATCCGGCTGCTCGTCTGTCTCTTCTTCCGGCTCCGACGGAACTTCTTCCGGAGGAGTAACGGAAACGATTGTCGTATTCTCATCTTCAAGAAGTTCGTAGTTACGTCCTTCTTTCAGGTCGCTCACCATCAGGCTGTCGCCGATTTGAAGTTCGGATACGTCCACAGTAATCGACTCCGGAATGTCACCGGGCTTCGCACGAAGAGCTACAGCGTAAAGAGGCTGCTGCAGTACGCCGCCTTCACGTACGCCTTCAGGCTCTCCTTCCACGTTGATGGAAACTTCCACGTCTACTTCCTGCTGCATGTTGACCGCGTAGAAATCCGCGTGGATCAATTCGTCTTTGAGCGGGTCGAGCTGGTGTTCGTGAAGCATTACGTCCAGTGTATCTCCACCTTCAACATCGAGGGAAATGATTGCGTTTCTGCCGTGGTCACGAACCGTTTTAAGAAGTTCGATGCTGTTTACGGAAAGAGTTACCGGGTCTTTTTCTTTACCGTATACGACACCAGGAACCTCTCCGCGCTGACGGATTTCCTTTGTGCTGGATTTCTGCAGATTATTTCTTTTCGTTGCTTTTAATTTAATAGCCAATTTCATCTACCTCCAAATATTTATCGTTATTATATACCCTCATTCACATATGGGTAAACGTATTAATCAAAAAGAATACTTACGGACTGCCGTTCATGTACACGGATAATCGCTTCACTGATCAACGGAGCAACAGAAAGCGGGTTGATTTTCTCGCTCTGTTTGTCTTCTCCAAGCGGAATCGTGTTCGTGACGACCAGTTCTTTGATTTTCGAGTCATTGATGCGTTCGATCGCCGGCCCTGAAAGTACAGGGTGAGTACAGCAGGCGTACACTTCTTTCGCTCCATTCTCGACCAGTGCGTTCGCTGCTAAAGTGATAGTACCGGCCGTGTCGATGATATCATCGATCAGAATTGCTGTCTTACCTTCAATGTTACCGACAATATTCATAACCTCTGCCACGTTTGGCAGCGGCCGGCGTTTATCGATAATGGCAATCGGGGCCCCGAGACGGTCTGCCATTTTTCTGGCGCGTGTCACCCCGCCGTGGTCAGGCGATACGACAACGATGTCGTCGAGATTCTTATTCTCGAAATACTCGGAAAGGATAGGTACTCCGATAAGGTTGTCGATCGGTATGTCGAAGAAACCCTGGATTTGCGGAGCATGAAGATCCATCATAATGACCCGGTCCGCTCCCGAAGTCTGAAGCAGGTCTGCTACAAGTTTAGCGGTGATGGGTTCACGCGACCGGGCTTTCCTGTCCTGTCTCGCGTACCCGTAATAAGGCATGACGATATTGATCGAGTTTGCCGACGCCCGTTTCAGTGCGTCAATCATAATCAGAAGTTCCATCAGGTGCTGGTTGACCGGTGAACTTGTCGATTGCACCACGTATACGTCACAACCACGAATACTTTCATCAATGTTGATTTGAACTTCTCCATCACTGAACGTAGTTACTGTACATTTCCCGAGCTCAATACCGATATTGCTGGCAATCTCTTCTGCAAGCGCCGGGTTGGAATTCAAAGTAAAAACCTTCAGCTCCGAGTTTCGGTAATCCTTAGCCGCCATGGAACGAACCCTCCATTAATCTTTTTTCTTGGATTTCAGTTTCTGTGCGTAATTTTCTTTGTTCGTCTGCCGTGCTCTTGCAATAGACAGCGACTCTTTCGGAACATCTTTATTAATGGTTGAGCCGGCCGCTACGTACGAACCTTTCCCAACGGTAACCGGGGCGATGAGGTTCGAATTACAGCCGATAAACGCATCATCTTCGATTGTAGTCAAAAACTTATTCTTTCCGTCATAGTTGACGGTGATCGTTCCACAGCCGATATTCACCCCGCTGCCTACGTCAGCGTCCCCTATATAACTCAGGTGGGAGACTTTACTTCCTTCACCGAACGAAGCTTTCTTCACCTCAACGAAGTTACCCACTTTCACTTCATCACCGAGGTCCGATTCAGGACGAATGTGCGCAAATGGCCCTATTTTTACGCGTTTGCCCACTTTACTGTCGGACACAAAACTCTGTTTCACAACGGACCCTTCTCCGATATAGCTGCGCTCCACAGTGGAATTCGGACCGATGACCACGTCATCCTCAATGACCGTATCACCCGTAATCGTGGTACCGGGCTCAATTGTGACATCCTGACCGATAACGGCATCCGCACTGATATAAGTATTGGAAGGATCTATAATAGTCACGCCGCCGCGCATATGGTTTTCATTGATTCTTTCCCTCATAAACGCCTCTGCCCTGGACAGAGCGACACGGTCATTGACCCCGAGTGCTTCCCTCAGGTCTTCCATCTGATACGCACTTACGGATTCCCCTTCTTTTTGAAGAATCTCCATGACATCCGGCAGGTAGTATTCCCCCTGGGCATTATCATTCGAAACGCTGGAGAGTGCTTCAAAAAGCATTTCATTATCAAAACAGTACGTTCCGGTATTGATTTCCTGCACCTTCGCCTCTTCCGGTGAAGCGTCTTTCTGCTCCACGATACGTTTGACGTCGCCACGTTCATCGCGAAGGACACGACCATAACCGTGCGGGTCTTCCGCATGGGCAGTAAGTACTGTCGCTTTCGCCTGCTTCTGTTCATGGTGCGAAAGAAGAGCTTCAAGCGTATCACTCGTCAGAAGCGGTGTGTCACCGCAGACGACGACGGTCGTCCCTTTTTTACCGGAGAGGTGATCTCCGGCCTGGAGTACTGCATGACCTGTGCCGAGCTGTTCCTTCTGAATGACATACTCACTGCTGTCTCCGAGCTGTTCCTGCACAGTTTCCGCTCCGAAACCGACAACAGTAATGATCTGCGATAGTTCCAATTGATTAAGTTGATCTGTTACGTGCTGCACCATCGGCTTTCCGGCTACAGGATGAAGAACTTTGTAAAGCTTTGATTTCATCCTGGTACCCTGACCGGCTGCGAGCACTACTGCAAAACGATTGGCCATGAAGTAACCCCCATCATAGTTATCCACTATGAATATTATCTTAAATCAGAATTAATTTCAACATTACACCCGTCAGTGATTATATTTTTTAGAAATGGGTATATCAATACTATAGCAGGTGGTCGGCTCTTCTTCTTCTCCTGTCGAAAAAAATATCCCGCCCCGTTTTAGTTACGCGGCTCCGATTATTTCCGGGAAAGAAACTGCTGAGAGCTAAAAAAGAACCTGACCCGTCCCGGTCAGATTCTCTTCTGAAACATTTTTAAGAAGCGCCTGCTCCCTCATATTCCATTTGCTGAGGTGCCTCGGCTTTTTGATAAGCTTCGAGTACAGCCTCCTGTATTTTACCTCTCGTGCCGGAATTGATCGGATGAGCGATATCCCTGAATTCTCCGTCCGGTGTACGTTTGCTCGGCATCGCCACGAACAGTCCATTATTCCCGTCGATGACACGAACGTCATGTACCACGAATTCCTGATCAAACGTAATAGAAGCAATTGCTCGCATTCTTCCTTCTGTGTTTACTCGACGCAGTCTCACGTCAGTTACTTCCATTAACCATTCACCACCTTTGTTTTATAGAGCCTGTTATATTATTTCTACTCTGTCACAAAGTTTCCTGCTTTATTCAGAAAATTTTTTCTCTATTTCTAATAAAGTTTTCTTAAAGCCTTCCGAGAAGATTACCGGCTTCCACTTCAATTTCTTTCGTACGGTCATCGGCGTGAAGAATGCGCAACAGTGATACATAGTCATCGACGACACGTTCTTCCTCTTCGTCTTCCGCTTCCGCCAGCACTCCGATACCTGCAACTTGCGCATCGAATTCTTTCAGCAGATTCTTCATACCGTTAATCGTGCCGCCTGCTTTCATAAAATCATCGATGATACATACATTGGATCCGGGACTAAGCGAACGCTTCGTCAGCACCATTGTCTGGATTTTTCTGGTGGAGCCCGACACGTAGTTAATACTTACGGTCGACCCTTCCGTAACTTTCGGGTCTCTTCTCGCGATGACCACCGGAACGTTTAAATGAGCGGCTACCGCATAAGCAAGAGGGATCCCTTTCGTTGCTACAGTCATTACCGCATCTATTTCCCGGTCGACGAACACAGAAGCGAACATTTTTCCAATGTCATTCACCGTCCGCGGGTCTCCGAGGAGATCACTCATAAACAGGTAACCTCCCGGAAGAAGGCGGCCTGTATCCGAAAGCTTCTCACAGAGTTGTTCGACAAACGGAGTCCCATAGCTCTGCGAGTAGGCCGGGATATATTTCACCCCGCCGGAAGCCCCCGCCACCGATGCCAGGTACCCCGTCCCTTCCTCCTGGAACCGTTCATCAATGATTCCGAGATCTTCACTGATCGAAGATTTGGCGGAACCGAACTTTTCCACGAAAAAGGGGAGGGAGATCAGGGTGTAAGGATGTTCAATAATGTAACGGGTCATAGAAACTAAACGTTTACTTCTTTTCATATACAGAAACTCCTCTTAAAACCGAATATTTTATTTAAATATAACAAAAATATACGGTTTTAATCAAGAGTTTCCTTCGTTCCAAGGACTCTCACCATATACACTTCATCACAAAACCCTTTCAGATGGTTACAGATCCTTCTGGCTTTTACATCCGGCTCCACCAGGGAAAACACGGTCGGACCGCTCCCGCTCATCAGGGACGTATCCGCTCCGGCCTGCAGCATATGTTCTTTCAGCTGGGCTACTTCAGGATAAAGTCGCACGGTGACCCCCTCCAGCGTATTACCTACGCTCTGGCACATCTTTTCATAATCTCCTGTCCGCAGGGCTTCCACCATGGAAGAGGTGTCCGGGTGCCCGGCCTCTTTTACGTCCAGGGCCTGATAAATGGTTTTCGTAGATACGCCGATAGGCGGTTTGGCAAGTACGACCCAGCACGGAGGAGGTGCGGGGAGCTCCTCGATTTTTTCTCCCCGACCGGTAGCGAGGGCCGTGCCCCCGTGGACGCAAAAAGAAACGTCCGATCCGATTTCTGCTCCGATTTCCGCAAGTTCACCGGGAGTTGTATCCAGGTCAAACAGCCGCGCCATCCCTCTTAATACGGCAGCTGCATCACTGCTTCCTCCTGCCAGTCCTGCAGCCACGGGAACGTGTTTCGTCAATTTGATATGGACACCGCCAGTGATGGAATAATGCTTCTTCATTTTCTTCGCTGCCAGGTAGGCAAGATTACGCTCATCATTGGGGACGTATCTGCTTTCGGCTTCCAGAACAATTTTATTCTTTTTCAGGCTGGTCAGTTCAATACGGTCGGCAAGGTCTATCGTAGTCATCACCATCTCCACTTCGTGGAAACCGTCTTTTCTTTTATGTAGCACGTCGAGCGATAAATTTATTTTCGCCGGCGCTTTCTCCATTATATACATACCAACACCCACTTAAACGTATAGTATGACCGCATTGTACCATAAAAAGACAAAACAAAAAGCAGCAAACGAAATGTTTACTGCTCTGCTACGGCAACTGATGGTTGTTCTTCGAAGTTGAGTTCCACGGTTTCGGTCAAAACATCCGCGTAACTGTAAGAGACTCTCTCATAAGAATTCTCTTCGGGATCCAATTCCACGATAAAAACGGAAGGGTACGTATCGGAAAGCGTCCCTGTACGTTCAATCGTTTTGCGTCGACCTCCATTAGCTTTCAATGTAAGTCGGTTTCCGATCTGTTCTTCTAGCGTTTGCTTGATTTCTCCCAATGTTTTAGCCACTAGACTCCACCTCACTAAAACAAATATATCACACATATTGGAAATAGTCAAATAAGTGATATATTATAGCAATATTCAATAAAGAATGTCAATCACAAAGAAAAGCGGAGCCATTCGCTTAGAAGTTCTAAGATAAGCAGGTACTCCGGGCTTCGGGTGCTCTGGCCCGAAACAGGGGGGCCAGCTTATCTTACGGACTTCTGAATGGCGGAGCTGGACAAAGAAAAGCGGAAACTTCCGGGTAGAAGCGCTGGCGTAAGCAGGAGGCTTACTTTTCGGGTGACTTCTCCCGAAAATAAGTGTACTGCTTAGGACATGAGCTTCTGGAAGTTGCAGCTGGACAAAGAAAAGCGGAAACTTCCGGGTAGAAGCGCTGGCGTAAGCAGGAGGCTTACTTTACCTTATGGAAAACATCCGCCAGTTTCGCGAACTCTTCCATCGAAAGCGACTCCCCCCGGCGACCGGGGTCGATACCCGAGCCCTCCATACGTTCCCTGATCTCACTCTTTTCAACTGACCCTTTGAAGAAACTACCGAGGTTATTGATAAGCGTCTTTCTCCTCTGTTTAAAAGAGGCTCTCACTATTTCAAAGAAGAAATCTTCATCCTGCACGTCGACAGGCGGTTCCACACGCTTTTCCAGATGAAGTACAGCGGAATCCACGTTCGGCTGGGGCATGAATACAGACTTCGGCACCATCATCGGTATGCTCGCTTCCGTGTAATACTGCACAGCGATCGACAGCGAACCGTAGCTTTTTGTGCCCGGAGAGGCGGCCATCCGCTCGGCTACTTCCTTCTGAATCATTACCGTAATGCTCTGGAACGGAAGACGGTCCATCAGCAATCTCATTAGGATAGGAGTAGTGATGTAATAAGGGAGGTTCGCAACCACTCTCACTTCTTCATGATCACGGGCAAGCTCGCGAACGACCTGGTCTATATCCGCTTTCAGAATATCTTCATTGATAATTGTGGCGTTCTCGAAAGATGACAGTTCCTCCTCGAGAATAGGTACCAGCCGCTGATCGATTTCAAAAGCCGTGACAGAACCTGCATGGAGAGCCAGCTGTTCGGTCAGCGCCCCTATGCCGGGGCCGATTTCAATAGCTGCTGTATTCTCACTGATCCCGGCATGGCGGAGCATATTTTTTAAAATATTAACATCTACGAGAAAGTTCTGTCCCAGGCTCTTCTTAAAGGAAAACCCGGCTTTGGCTAAAATGTCTTTCGTGCGACCTGGTGTCGCTATCGCTTTATTGTTCATCTTTCTCCTCCTGAATAATTTCTCTCATGACCTGTTCCACTTCCTCTTTAGTAATCCGGAACATATTCAAACGACGCACCAGCTGCTTCGCGTTCGTATGACCAATGTAAAGGCGTTCCCCGAGTTTTTCCCGCCGGGCACTGGCACCGGGTCCTCCGACCAGGCCGTATGGCAGAAGGTCGGCTTTCTCCAAATGGTCATCCTCTTCTTCTGTCACTTCATAAACGGCGGACAACGCTTCCCTTATATGCTCTGCCGACGCATGTTCCACTCCTACCCCTTTGTCATGTTTGGCAATAGCCGTATGCTTCGGCAGAAACGCGTGCTTGCAGCCCGGTACGTGTTCGGAGACGATATGTCGGATCCGTTTTCCCGGATAATCCGGATCCGTAAAAATGATGACCCCGCGCTTTTCATATGCATGTCTGATTCTCTCCAGGACGTCATCACCAATCGCCGAGCCATTCGTTTCAATCGTATCGGCCACGACCGCCTGTTTGATTTTTTGTGTATCATCTTTACCTTCGACGACGATTATTTCTTTAACTTTCACCTCAGGCCCCTCCGTTCATTTGCTTCTGTAAGCATACCACGTGTGACCCCTCAGAAAAAGCACAGGCAAAATCAGCAGCTCGAACCAGTAGAGTGGGATTTACTATCCTTCCTCAAAAAGAAACTGAATACACAAAAACGCCTGTTTAGAGATAAAAACTCTATTCAGGCGTTTTGTATTATATGTCCGTTAATTTTCAGGATAAATCAAAACATTATCGACGAATATCCTGCAACGTACTGTGAACATACCACCGATACTTACTTTAATATTTTCTGTACATCCATTACTGCGCTTTAAACTCCCGGTCAAAATCCCTCGCAGGGTAAAACCGACCTGTTCGTCCTGCAATGTACCATCAACAAATAATCTTTCCCCATTAAACCATGTATTCACTACCTGAATGTGGTGCCCTTCATATGTAACTTCGAAGGTTTTCTTCATTTAAGCCTGCCCCCATCCGAAACTATAATAGAAATTTCTAACCAGAGTGACATGATTTATTGAAAAATAACATACCAATCTATACGAAAATTGATATGTTATTAAACCTGTTATGTTGTGTTTTCTCCATTGGAAGTAAAGTAGTTACGACTGAATACCAAAAAACTTTTTCGCATTCTCCGTAGTCGTTTCCGCTACTTCCTCATAAGATAACTCTTTCAACTCCGCAATCTGTTCGGCGACCAGCTTCACCCACGCAGGTTCATTCCTTTTGCCGCGATTCGGATGAGGAGCAAGGAAAGGGGCATCCGTTTCCACGAGCAGATGTTTCATGTCTACAGCTTTTGCCACTTCTTTCGGGAGCGTAGCGTTTTTGAACGTGACCGGGCCTCCGAGAGAGATCATAAAGTTCATGTCTATCGCACGCTCCGCATATTCTACGGGACCGTTGTAACAGTGCATAATACCGCCAACATCCTCTGCATTTTCCTGCTCGAGAACTTCGATGATATCTTCTGTCGCCTCCCGGTTATGGATGATAATCGGCAGATTCACCCGTTTCGCAAGAGCAATCTGTTTTTTGAACACTTCTTTCTGTACGTCTTCCGGTGATTTATCCCAGTGATAATCAAGACCCATTTCACCGATCGCCACTACTTTCGGGTGGTCCGCAAGACTCTCAATCCATTCGAGATCTTCTTCCGTCATATCGACAGCATCCACCGGGTGCCAGCCGACAGCGGCGTAAATGTTCTCATCGCTCTCCGCTATTTCCAGAGCTTTCGGAATCGTTTTCCGGTCAAATCCGACGACTGTCATATATTCAACACCCGCTTCCCGGGCCCGGCGTATCGTTTCGTCCCGGTCTTCCTCAAACTGATCGGCGTTCAGGTGTACGTGTGTATCGAACAACATATTGTGTTTCCTCCTTCCGGATATTCATGACAAAGATTCAGGGGCAAAACAAAAAGATAACAAAAGAACAGCACGTCGCCTCCCACGGGCCCGGCCTCAACTTGTGCCGACGCCTCAGGAGTCTCCGTGCTGTTCTTCAAAAAATCCGGAAACCGGCGGGAACATCCGCTTCCCGTTATCTGTTTTATCCCGAACGTTTTCTCAGGTTACTTTGGCTCCGTTTGCCAGCGTCTGATCGACGGAAGCGAGTGACAAATTACCGGACTCGTCTTCTCCGGCAAGAATCATACCTTCCGACAGTTCTCCGCGAAGTTTCACAGGTTTCAGGTTACGAATACATATAACCTTGCGACCTTTGAGATCTTCCGGGCTGTAATATTCGGCAATCCCCGATACGACCTGGCGTTCTTCATACCCGAGATCAAGCTGAATTTTCAGCAGTTTGTTCGCCTTTTTAACAGGAACCGCTTTTTTCACTTCGGCTACACGGAAGTCGAGCTGCTGAAAGTCATCAATGGTAACTTCCGGCAAATCCTCGGGCTTTTCCGGTCCTGCCGAAGGTTTCCTCATCATATCCTTGATGATTTGAGTCTCTTCCTCCACATCCAGTCTCGGGAAAATCGGTTCCGCTTTTTGAACTTCCGTCCCTTCGCTGATGTAATTGAAATCATCAAGTGTCTTCCATTCTTTCCCGGCAGGATCTGTGAGGCCAAGCTGCTCAAACATACGCTCCGGCGTGTTCGTCATAAACGGACGAAGCATAATGCCGATATGACGCAGCGAAGCTGCCAGGTGGGCCATCACGTTACCGAGACGTTCCCTCTGATCCTCGTCTTTTGCAAGAATCCACGGAGTCGTTTCGTCGATATATTTATTCGTACGGCTTATAAATTTCCAAAGTTCACCAAGGGCCACGGAGAATTCCATCTGTTCCAGGCTCTCCTCCACGTTCGTCTTCGTCTCCATGGCCATTCGTTCAAGATCTTCCTCCAGGCCGGTCTCTCCCGGTACAAGCGCAGGGATCCGTCCGTCGAAATACTTGTTGATCATGGCGACCGTACGGTTCAGCAGGTTACCGAGGTCGTTGGCCAGATCGTAATTCGTACGCTCAACGAAAGCTTCCGGTGTAAACACTCCGTCCGACCCGAACGGCACTTCGCGGAGAAGATAGTAGCGGAGTGCATCAAGACCGTATCTGTCACTGAGCTGGACAGGGTCCACGACGTTTCCTTTGGATTTCGACATCTTTCCATCCTTCATCAGAATCCAGCCGTGCGCAAACACCTGTTTTGGAAGAGGAAGATCGAGAGCCATAAGCATGATCGGCCAATAGATCGTATGGAAACGGACGATTTCCTTACCAACCAGCTGTACATCGGCAGGCCAGTACTTGCGGAATTGCTCGTCATCATCCGTATCGTACCCAAGGGCCGTAATGTAGTTACTGAGCGCATCGATCCACACGTAAATTACGTGTTTCTCATTGCCCGGTACCCCGATACCCCAGTCGAACGTAGTACGGGAAATAGCGAGATCTTCAAGCCCCGGTTTAATGAAGTTATTGATCATTTCGTTTTTCCGGCTTTCCGGCTGGATGAATTTCGGGTTGTCTTCATAGAACTTGAGAAGGCGATCGGCATACTTGCTCATCTCAAAGAAATAGGATTCTTCTTTCACTTTCTCAACCGGAGCGCCGCAATCCGGACAGTGCGCTTCATCAAGCTGACGTTCCGTGAAGAAGGACTCACAGGAAGTACAGTACCATCCTTCGTACTCCCCGAGGTAGATATCCCCTTTTTTCATGAGGTAATCGAAAATTTTAGCTACTACCTGCTTATGCCGCTCCTCGGTAGTTCTGATGAAATCATCGTAAGAGATATCAAGTTTCTTCCATAGATCCTGAATACCGCCCACGATTTCATCCACATACTCAATCGGGCTTACTCCCTTTTCTTCGGCTTTACGCTGAATTTTCTGGCCGTGTTCATCCGTCCCGGTCAGATACATCACGTCATATCCGCGCAGTCGTTTGTAGCGGGCCATCGCATCCCCGGCTACGGTTGTATAAGCGTGTCCGATATGAAGATTGCCGCTCGGGTAATAAATCGGTGTCGTAATATAAAATGTATTTTTCTCCTCAGGCATACAGGCCCCTCCTTATGATTACGAGACTTCTTATAAATAGTCATTCCTAACTTTAAAATATACCGAAAATAGGTCCGTCCTGTCAAAAAATCGGGGTTTGTGCAGGGGGAAGACTCCCTTCTCGAAACAGGTATAGACACCCGTATACAGATATGTAAAAGTTTTTTCGTTATTTAGAACATGCTAATTGACATGATTGGCAAACTTTGGTACTATAATTCCGAACCATCGTCGAAATCAGACGACTAACTTTTGAAGTAAGGGGAGAGAAACACTATGAAATCTACTGGAATCGTCCGTAAAGTGGACGAACTGGGACGCGTCGTTATTCCTATCGAATTACGCCGTACCCTGGACATCAATGAGAAAGATGCGTTGGAAATATACGTAGACGACGACCGCATCGTTCTTAAGAAATATCAGCCATCCATGGCTTGTCAGGTCACCGGGGAAGTGGCTGATGACAACATTAAGCTTGCAGGCGGCAATCTGGTTCTCAGTAAAGAAGGCGCCGAACAGCTGGTCAAAGAAATTCAGAGCAAATTCTGATATTTCGACCTCTTTTTAAAAAAGTAAGCACTTTTACCAACAGAGAGAGAAGGTAAAAGTGCTTCTTTTTTATTCTTTAATCCTCTTCCACATGGTACGCCCGGTATACTTCACGTTTCGGCAGACCGCGCTCCACCGCTACTTTTTTGACGGCTTCTTTATCCCTCAGTCCTTCCTCCACGTAAGATCCGACGTGTTCCTCCAGAGTGAGCGAATCCCACCAGAATGATTTCTCTTCCTCTTCGCCTCCTTCGACCACGATACAGAACTCGCCTTTCAGCTCCGTTTCCTCCACCCAGGTGAGGACGTCGGAAAGATCTCCCCGCAGAAACTCTTCATACTGTTTCGTCAGTTCGCGGGCAAAAGAAACGCGACGGTCACCGAATACCTCGTATAAATCCTGCGTCATCTGTTTCAGACGGTGCGGAGATTCATAAAATACCATCGTTTCCGGAAAGTTCTTCCACGTTTCCAGTTCCTTCACTCTGTCCTTCTTTTTCCGGGGTAAAAATCCGTAGTAAAAGAAGTGTTCCGCCGGCAGTCCCGAACCGACCAGAGCGACGAGTGCCGCGTTGGCACCGGGAAGTACGACGACCGGAATATCTTCTGCCACCGCCTGATTTATGATTTCCTCCCCGGGATCGGAAATCCCCGGCATTCCGGCATCACTGACCAGCGCTACGGAAAGGCCGTCTCCGAGCCAGGCGATCAGTTCCTCCGCCCGGCTTTTCCGGTTATGTTCGTGGTAACTGATCAGTGGAGTGTCAATATCATAGTGCCGGGTCAATTTCTTCGTGTTGCGGGTATCTTCCGCTGCAATCTTATCGACCGACTGTAACGTATGCACGGCCCGGTACGTCATATCCTCCAGATTCCCGATCGGCGTGGGGACGATGTACAGCGTACCTTCCTCCTTATGTCCCCGGAAACTTTTTTGCGTCTTCATCCTTCATCCACTCCCTGTATAAGCTTTTCCTTGGCTGTGCGGGACAGTTTTTTAATTTTGTATTCTTCCCGGAGGGCCTCGCTTTTCGTCGAAAATATTTTCGTATAGACGACTTCAAAAGGAGCTCTGCCTCTCGTATACTTCGCTCCCTGTCCTGCTTCATGTTTTTTCAGACGTGCAGGCAGGTTGTTCGTGTATCCTGTATACAACGTGTCGTCCCGGCACTTGAGGACGTAAACGATGTGCTCATCCATACAGCATCTGTGCCGCTTCTTGTGTGTAGCCACCGTCTTCCTCATATACATAGAGAGGGGGCAGAATGCCGAGCCCCGGCTTCCCGTCCCGTACCCCTTCGATCAGCAGCATATTCGCTTCTTTTTTCGCATTCGGATAAACGAAACGGACCCGCTTCGGTTCCAGCTTATGCTTGCGGAACGCCTCAATGATTTCGACGAAACGTTCGGGCCGGTGGACCATCGCTACTTTCCCGCCGGATTTTGCCAGTCGGGAGGATGCTTCCACCACTTCTTCAAGCGTACAGGCGACTTCGTGACGTGCGATCTTCAAATGTTCATTTTCATTCCTCATCACGCCATCCGTCGTCTTGAAGTACGGCGGATTCACGGTTACAAGATCGAATTTATCATTTTTGAAATAAGCCGGCATCTCCCTCAGATCTCCGTGGATCATGGACACCTGTTCTGCCGCTCCGTTCAGCTCTACATTCCGGACGGCCATGTCATACAGCCTCTCCTGGATTTCCACGCCGGTGATCGGTACGTTGGAGTGGTTAAGGAAAAAGAGGGGCAGTACCCCGTTTCCGGTACATAAATCAAGAATCTTCCCTCTCGTCCGCGGCAGAGAGGCGAATCTCGCCAGAAAAGCGGCATCCAGAGAGAATGCGAATACGCTCGGGCTCTGTATAATTCTTCTGTTTTCTTCTGCAAGCAAATAATCTATTCTTTCGTCTTCGTATAAGTGAACCACGTTCCCGTTTCCTCCCGCCTGGTATGAATAAAGAAAAGAGGACCCCCCTGCACCCAGGGGAGTCCCGAAATAACTAACTGCGGTTTAAGAAAGAGAGACAGAACAGACAATCTTCGTCTCTTGGGCTTCCGAAATGCAGATTACATATGTGAAAGCCTTCTTCGTAAAGACGGGCTAAATTGTCGTAGCCTTCTCCGACTACGGGCCGGACAGGCACACCGCCTCCCTCTGCCGCTTCTCTTTCGGCATTTTCCCGATCGAGACGCTGCCGCAGATGATGGTTTTCGATAGAGAGATGCTGGTTCTCTTCAATCAGCATAGCCAGCTGCTCCTTCAGGTCCCCAAGCTGTTGGTGAAGATCCCCGATCTGTGATTCCAAATGAGTGAACTTTTCAATCACATTTTTCTTATTCAGTGTCCCTCTCTCCTTGCTACTCTGCACCATTTGTTTCAAGCACTCCTTCATCTATCAGTTCCTGAAGGGAGTACTCCAAAGCATTTTCCTGATCTTTGAACTCAATCTGTACAACACGCTCAAGCATATTCAGCCCTACGACCTTCCCGTCGCCGAGAGACGTGGAAATACGTTCTCCGAGGTCCGGCAAGATGCGTTTCGCCTCTTCGTAGTCGTCGTTTTCGTACTTCAGACAGCACATCAGACGCCCGCAGAGACCGGAAATTTTAGCCGGATTCAGGGAGAGGTTCTGGTCTTTCGCCATTTTTATGGAAACGGGCTCGAAGTCCCCGAGAAACGTGGAACAGCACAGCATACGACCGCATGGGCCGATGCCTCCGAGCATTTTCGCTTCATCTCTTACTCCGATTTGACGCAGCTCGATGCGCGTACGGAAAACGGAGGCGAGGTCTTTGACGAGATTTCGAAAATCCACCCGTCCATCCGCTGTAAAATAAAAGATCACTTTATTGCGATCAAATGTATATTCAACTTCCACCAGATTCATATCCAGCTTATGTTCCTTAATCTTCTTCTCACATGTATCATAGGCTTCCTGTGCTTGGACTTTATTCTCCTGGACAGTGAGCTTATCCTTCTCGTCAGCTTCCCGGATGACTTGTTTTAACGGAAGAACTACATCTTCTTCGTCTACCGTGCGGTTGGAGATGGCGACTTTCGCAAACTCAATGCCTCTCACCGTTTCGACAATGACGTAATCACTCGTCGTCAACTTCAAGTTACCAGGAGCGAAAAAATAAACTTTTCCTGCCTGCTTAAAGCGCACACCTACTACTTCGACCATTACGGATCAACACCTTTGCAATTGAAGTGTAAGTTGTTCCATCACGAGTGTGGGGTGAACGTTCTGGTGTATGTGACGTTTCGCCTCCATAATTCCGGACATACAGGAGGTGACTTGTGCACGGGACCACCGCATCATCGCCTGTTCTCTCTTCTCCTGTTCCTGAATGAATACGACAGCTTCTTCACGAGCGAGGTGTTCGTGAAGAATGTCCTTATACCATAGCATGAGGACGTCCAGACCGCGCTGAAGCGTATCCTTTTCGGAAAAATGAGGCATCCACTGATGATTGACAAACAATAGTGCTTCATTCGGTTTCGATTGAAGTACTTCCGTCAATTGTATCACTAATTTTCGAGCATTGGCAAACCAGTCTCCCTCAAGCATTTCCTTCGCTTCTTCCGCGTTATTCGTCAGTTCGCTCAAAAGGAAAGCGTTTGACTTCGAAATGCCCTCCTCCATCAGATAATTCCTCATTCTTTCATGATTCAGAGGCTGGAAGGCGATCTGCTGACACCTCGAACGGATGGTCTGCAAAATCGCTTCACTGTTTTCCGTCAGGAGAATCGCCGTAGTATCCCTTCCCGGTTCTTCCAGGAATTTCAGCAGACGATTCGAAGCGTTGACCGTCATTAAATCGGCGGACTCCACAACGTAGATTTTTCGATCGGATTCAAGCCCTGTATACGTGAATTCTTTCTGCAGTTCGAGAATCTGTTCTTTTTTGATCGAGGCTCCGTCCGGTATGATCCAGTGCAGGTCGGGGTGATTCCCGGAGTCGATGCGCCGGCACTCCCGGCATTCCTGACACGGTTCTGTATCTGCGGTATACGGACAGAAAAGCGTTTTTGCCAGGAGACGGGCCGCTTCACGCTTCCCGGTCCCCCGATGGCCGTAAAAAAGATAGGCATGCGCCATTCTGTCTTTATCATAACTGTTTATAAGCATCTGTGCCGCAAGCGGCTGCGTTTCTTTCAGTTGGCTCCAACGTTCCATCTCTGTCCGCCCTTACGTATATAAATTGATTAACAGACCCTTTATTTCACCGATCAGGCCTAAAAGATCCATTTTACTGTCTTCCCGGGTCATCACGGCTTCCGTCAGTTCAGCAAGCTTCTCATCCACTTCTTCCACAATCGTCAGCTTCCGGTTCTGACCGGACCGGCTCCAGCTGTGCGAATGCTTCAGATTCATTCCGTACTGTACGGATTCTTTCACGAACTCCCTGATCATTTTTTTATATTTGGCAAGTTCCCGGAAGGAACGATCGCGGGCGAGTCTTTCTCCCTGGGCGGAGATTCCCGCCAGCAGCCGGTTCAGCTGCTCTTTCTGCAGCTGACCTGTCTCTGTACGTACCAGTGACTCGAAAGACCGGGCTTTCGCTCCCGTCCGCGCATCCTGCTTATACTGCGTTTCCATCTGAACGCGCATATCCTGACTTATTTTCATAAAAGCGCTCCCTCACTCAATTTAAAAGTGGAAAAACGATTCGACGGGAAGAACGAATACGTTAGCTCCTCCCACTTCCACCTTCACCGGTTTCGGAATGTAGGAGTCCGCGTTCCCTCCCATCGGGGAGATCGGCGCTACCATCTGATCCCGTTTTGAACAGTTCTCTTCGATGATTTCAAGCACGTGGTCCACCTGCCCGTCATCCACTCCGATCATAAGTGTCGTATTCCCCTCTTTGAGAAATCCGCCCCGGGTAGCCAGTTTCGTAGATTTATAATCGTGTTCCGCAAGGGCGTCTGTCAGCCGGTTCGTATCCTTGTCCTGTACAATCGCCATAATCAACTTCATCGTTCTGCCTCCTCATATTTTTTAGTAGAAATAAATCACTGTCTGTTCGTGTGTCGACGCAGAGCCTGACGGGCTTCTTCGGTCACTTTTTCAAGAGACTGATCGGCATCGATCCTCTCCACCCTGTCCGGGTACCTTGCGACGAGTTCGAGATAAGCTTCATATACTGTCCGATGGAACTCGATGTCTTCGAGGTCAAGCCGATTCTTCTCTCTCGTATCATTGGCATCGATTCTCGCAAGCCCGCGTTCCGGGGTGATATCAAAAAACAGGGTGACATCCGGCATCCACTCTTCTATGGCGAATTCATTGATTGCCATCACTTCGGAAATGCCGAGCCCGCGTCCTACCCCCTGATATACGAGACTTGAATCGACGAAACGGTCACAAAGGACGATTTTACCTTCTTTCAGGGCAGGAATCACTTTTTCCGTCAGATGCTGACGCCTGGCAGCGGCATAAAGAAGCGCCTCTGTCTTTGCATCCATTTCCCTGTGGACGGGATCGAGGATGACATCACGTATTTTTTCGGATATCCGGATCCCTCCCGGCTCTCTCGTTGCGAGCACGTCATACCCCTGATTTTCGAACTCTTCGTGAAGAAGCTTGAGGACCGTCGTTTTTCCGGCTCCTTCGCCTCCTTCAAATGTAATGAACATACCTAGTCACGACCATTCTTCCTGAAATATAGTTACTGCTTTTTCTATGTTTTCATTTTGAAATACTGCTCTATTCTCTATGAGCGTGCGAATGTGTTCCACCTGCTCCTGCCTGATCCTCTCTCCTTTAAGGATAAGAGGAATGCCCGGCGGATAGGGGATGACCGCTTCAGCAGCTATGTGCCCCGTTGCTTTTTCGAGTGGAAGAGAGACCTGATGCAGATCTTCCATCTCTTCATACTGTACATCGAGCTGTTGAACCGGGGGAAAAGATATATTGTTATCTATTATTTTATCATGCTTTTCCCGTTTTTGTAATAAGCGTGCCACTTCATAAAAGGCCGCCTTATCATTTTCCCAGCTTTCCGGACGTTCCAGCCCAAATGTCAGAAGCACCCCGGTATTCGTGGCCATCTCCGCATATATTCCCTGCTCTTCAAGCATGGAAGCGAGGGTGAACCCGTCCACTCTGCTCGGCTTTAACTCCACTTTCAGGGGATCATCCTGTGGCGACGCAGGCAGAACCTCCCATTCGCCGCAGCAGGCGTCCAGCTCTTCCCTTACTTCATCGAGAAATGTTAACAGCCCGTTCTCTTCCCACATCGCCATATATCTCCGACATACATCCAGGCTTACCATAACGGGATAAGAGGGACTGCTTGACTGTACGATCTGGAGCATGTAAGTCAGACGTTCTCCCGGTACAAGCGACCCCTGGGTATGTAAATAAGCTCCCATAGTCATTGCGGGAGCCATTTTATGAGCAGACTGCACCACTATGTCCGCACCCGCTGCAAGCGCAGTATCAGGAAAGTTACGGTGAAGAGAGAAGTGTACGCCATGAGCCTCGTCTACGAGCACCGGCTTTCCCGCTTCATGTACGAGTGAGGTTATCGCTGAAAGATTGAACGTGTGACCGAAATAATCCGGATACGTAACAATGACCGCCACCGCCTCCGGAAATTGACGCAACCCTTCCCGCACTCTTTCCGGTGTCAGGCTGCTGAACTTTCCGGTTCTCGCGTCCCATTCCGGAGCCAAAAACACGGGCTTGGCCCCAGCCAGTTCTATACCGTGGAGTATGGATTTATGCGCGTTTCTCTGTACAAGAACGAAACTTCCTCTCCGGCATACCGCAAGAATCATAGCCAGATTTCCCGAAGTACTTCCATTCACGAGAAAACGGGTCTTTTCACTTTTAAAATAAAGACGAGCCAGTTCTTCCGCTTCTTTGATCGCTCCGCGTGGGGAGTGGAGATCATCAAGACCCGGAATTTCTGTCGCATCCATTTCCAGCACCTCACGGAAGACTCCCTGGGCCTCCGTATCAAAGATAGTCCCGTTTTTATGGCCGGGCACGTGGTAGCTTCCGACTTTTCCGTGGCGGTACTGCTTTACAGCTTCCCAAAGAGGGGCTTTTTCATATCGAGTCATTTGTGTTCTCCCTTTCTTTTCTCCATTAATCATAACAAAGAAAAAGACTGCCTTCTACACACGCAGAAAGCAGTCTCCCCTTACCTTTCCGAAGCGACGGGGTCTTACCTATACAAAAGAAGCCCAGAGGGGGTGGCCTCTGGGCTTCTGACAATGTGGCAGCGCCCTACTCTTGCGGGGGGTAACCCCGACTACCATCGGCGCGGAAGAACTTAACTTCTGTGTTCGGCATGGGAACAGGTGTGAC
>NZ_FNOS01000005.1 GCF_900107115.1 Salimicrobium album | reverse complement strand
AGAAGCCATCCTTTTACCATCGGTTCAGGAGAACCGTTGGGTTATCCGGCATTAGCCCCGGTTTCCCGGGGTTATTCCGGTCTTACAGGCAGGTTGCCCACGTGTTACTCACCCGTCCGCCGCTCGTTCCACGAGCGTCCACCCCGAAGGGCTTCTGCTCGCTTCCCGCGCTCGACTTGCATGTATTAGGCACGCCGCCAGCGTTCGTCCTGAGCCAGGATCAAACTCTCCATAAAAGAGATTGATTAGCTCAATCATAATTCGTTCAAAAAATTGACGCATGGCATAAAACATTGTTCAGTTTTCAAAGATCCATTACAACGTCGCCTCAAAACAGCGACTTAATTAATATATCATATCTGCTGACATCCGTCAATAATCAAATATGATTTATTGTTTTTGTTGCTCTTCGCGATGTGTTTTCCTTAACGCGACGATTAATAATGTATCACGAGCTGAATATAAACGTCAATGATTTTCCCTGATTTTTTATTTTATTTTCTCCGACCTGACTGTCCTGCTTTAAAACAACCTTGTCGAAAGATTGACGTTTTTATAACAGTTGTCTTTCTCTTTCTATGAAGTCTCTCTCCTGTGATACAATAATCCATATAGAAAGAAGGTGAATTCATGGCACTGAAATACAGCAACAAAATAAATAAAATCCGTACGTTCGCTTTATCATTAATTTTCATCGGTTTCGCTATCATGTACGTCGGTCTTCTCTTCAAAGACATAGCCTGGTTGATGGTAGTAGCCATGATACTCGGAATGATCGCTATTCTTTTCAGTACGTTAGTGTATTTCTGGATAGGCATGATTTCCACGAAGGCTGTCCCCATCATCTGCCCCTCCTGCGGGAAACAGACAAAGATGCTCGGACGTGTCGATGCCTGTATGCACTGTGATCAGCCGCTGACAATGGACCCTGAACTTGAAGGTGAAGAATTCGACGAAAGCTACAATTCGAAGAAAAGAAAAACCGAACAGTGATTATTCGGGAACGGACCCCATTAAGAAAAACTAAAAAAGCTTCCGGCGGTGTTTATACGACACTGCCGGGAGCTTTTTTGTGGTTATCAATAATGATCGCTGTATAAAAAAAGATCTTCTTTGCTGCCAAAGAAGATCCTAATGAGCTGTCTGCGCCCGGCACTCGGGACACGTTCCGTATACTTCCATGCGATGATGACTTACATTGAAACCCGTCACCTGTTCCGCCAGTGATTCCACCTCATCCAGGCTTGGATAATGAAAGTCCACGATCTTACCACACGACTCACAAATAGCATGGTAGTGATCCGTAGTATTACAATCAAACCGGCTCGAAGAATCCCCGTAAGTAAGCTCCCTCACAAGTCCGATTTCCTTAAGGACACGAAGGTTATTGTAGACAGTGGCTACGCTCATGTTCGGAAATTTGTGTTCTAAGGCCTTATATATATCATCAGCAGTAGGATGGCTCATCGACTGGACGAGGAACTCAAGTACCGCATGACGCTGAGGGGTAATACGAACTCCTGACTCTTTCAATGTATCAATCGCACCTTGAAGTCTATAATCAGACACCGTCATGCACCTCGCTTTCTAACAGAAATAACTAACTATAAAATTATCAAATAATAATCTTTATAAATAGTGTAACTCTGTTCCTCTCCCCCTGTCAATCTTTTGCTTTGTCCTTATACATCAGGATTCAGGTTAGTTTCTGTCCCTTCGAGCGTATGGTTGACATATCTCGCTGCCACGAACAGTAAATCCGACAGCCTGTTCAAGTAACTGACAGCAAGCGGATTATTGAGTTCCTCTTCAAGCGCAGAAGCATACCTTTCTGCACGACGCACGACAGTACGGGCCATGTGGAGATGGGCAGCCGCTTCCACTCCTGTAGGGAGAATGAAGTTCTTCAAATCAGGAAGATCTTCATCCCACTGGTCGATGAGTGCCTCCAGCTCATTGACGTGTTCTTTTTTCAGCTGCCAGAAAACTTCTTTCCCTTTCGGTGTCGCAAGTTCTGCTCCGACATGAAAAAGGATAGTCTGAATTCTGTTCATCTCTTCAAGCATTTTATCTCTGCCGGTGAAATCCTCTTTCCTTAAATAACTGATGGCAACTCCAATTACGGAATTCGCTTCATCACACGTGCCGTAAGCTTCCACCCGTTCATGACTTTTCGGCACCCTGTCCCCGTGTATAAGTGAAGTTTTACCCTTGTCACCGGACCTTGTATAAATCCTCATCTCAATAACCCCTTTCTAAATCAATCACGTTTTCCATCGTCTCATTTTCAATGTAAGCTTTAATGTTTCTGTCAAAAATTTCAAAACCTCTCGGCAAATAACGGGAGGTGATTCCCGAGATGTGCGGGGTGACCGTAATATTCTCTTCTCTCCAGAGAGCATGTTCCGCAGGAAGCGGTTCCTCTTCCATCACATCAAGAATGGCATGAGAAATGAGCCCCTCCTGTACAGCCTCGAGAAGAACGTCCGTGGAAACCAGCTCTCCTCTCCCCATATTAAGGAAAACGGCATGGGCAGGCATGGCTTCGAAATGTTCTTTCCGGAGCAGTCCCCGCGTCTCTTCAGTGCTCGGGAGAACAGCAGTTACATAGTCCCCCGTTTCCAGAGCTTCCGTAAGCTGATCTATACGAAACACTTCGTCAAAATGCTTCTTCGCCTCTCCGGATCTCGATACTCCTACCGTTTTCATATTAAAACATTTCGCGAGACGTGCAGTTTCAGAAGCGATAGCCCCTGTACCCAGAAGAGTCATGGTATGACCATTCATTTCCTGAAATTCAAGCCTTCGATTCCACCTGGACTCCTTCTCCTGCAGATGAAGTTCCTTCATTCGTTTCGCATTCTGCAAAAACATACCTATTGCATATTCAGCCATAGGCTGAGCGTGGATACCTCTTACGTTCGTTACAAGAACCCCTCTTTCCCGGATGGCTTCGAAAGGCATCCGGTCCATACCGGCAGACATCACCATAATCCATTTCAGATTTACCGCCTTCTCTATCTTCTCCTTATCGAGATCTTCTCCATATGTAACGAGAATATCCGCCTCTTCCAGAAAAGGCTCTCCCTCTTTCATACCATGGCAGTATCTGAATTCGAGGGAGGGATACTTTTCATCAAGCCACTGCTGCAGATCCTCGGGAACGTTTTTCAAAACCGAAAGCACCTTCATTGTCTGTTTCCTCCTTATTCCTGATCACGGGTCTGAAATTAAGATTCCAGATTTTCTTTAATGTAGCTTAAAGCTTCTTCCACATGACCTTCCACTTTAACCTGACGGAACTCTTCCTGCAGAACACCGTCTTTATCGATGATAAATGTGGAACGTTCCATTCCGTATTTTTCGTCACCTGCGCTCCCCTGCACTTTGAGTGCCCCGTATTTTTCGGCAACATCAAAGTTCTCATCGGCCAGAAGCAGAAACGGAAGATCATATTTGTCTATGAACTCCTCGTGGGAGTCCACAGGGTCTGCGCTCACACCGAGGATTACGGTATCAAGTTCTTTAAAGCTCTGGTGATTGTCACGGAAATCACAGGCTTCACTGGTACACCCGGGAGTCATATCTTTCGGGTAAAAATAAAGCACGACATTCTTTCCTGCGTAATCTTTCAGGGACACATCCTTTCCATTGTTTGCTGGAAGTGTAAACTCGGGCGCCTGAGTTCCTTTTTCTAAATTCATTATGATTCCTCCTTCATCTTATTATCTTACTTTCTACTTTAAAGGAAAGTATCAAAAACTTCCAATATTTCTAAATTATCATCTATCTTCCACTTCCACCTCTCATGATCGCTCTTATCTGTCTCCATATGATAAACTACTTAAAGAAAAACCGAAGAATGGAGGTAGTACAGTTGAATATACATACGTCAGAAACGTTATTCAAAGAAGCAGAAGAACATATCGTCGGAGGAGTCAATTCCCCTTCCCGTGCCTACAAAGGGGTGGGCGGCGGCACGCCTGTTTACATGAAAAAAGGGGAAGGATCACGTTTTATAGATGTGGATGATAATGAATACATTGATTTTCTTGGTGCTTACGGCCCTATTATCACCGGGCACGCCCATCCGCATATAACCAGTGCCATAAAAACTGCTGCAGAAAACGGTGTCTTATACGGCACACCTACTTCCCTCGAAAATGAATTTGCGAAAAAGATCAAGAGTGCTATCCCCTCCCTTGATAAAGTGAGGTTCGTAAACTCAGGCACAGAAGCAGTGATGACCACTATCCGGGTAGCCCGTGCTTACACCGGAAGAAATAAAATCATAAAATTCTCAGGATGCTATCACGGCCACTCCGACCTTGTGCTCGTAGCAGCGGGATCGGGGCCGGCGACACTCGGCACTCCCGATTCAGCAGGGATTCCTGCCTCTATAGCCGAAGACGTCATTACCGTACCTTTCAACGAGATCGCCCCGCTGAAGGAAGCGTTGAAACGGTTCGGTGACGAAATCGCAGCCGTACTCGTGGAACCGATCGTCGGCAACTTCGGAATCGTCACTCCGAAAGAAGGGTTCCTTGAGCAGGTGAACGACCTTACTCACGAAGCAGGGGGACTCGTAATCTATGACGAGGTGATCACCGCGTTCCGTTTCAACTACGGAAGTGCACAAAATCTTGTAGGGGTGGAGCCTGACATGACCGCAATGGGGAAAATCATCGGTGGCGGTCTCCCTATCGGTGCCTACGGGGGGCGCGTCGATATTATGGAACAGGTAGCCCCGCTCGGCCCCGCTTACCAGGCTGGTACGATGGCCGGAAATCCTGCTTCCATGGCAGCGGGCATCGCCTGTCTCGAAGTGCTGGAAAAACCGGGTGTCTATGACCATCTCGACAATCTGGGGGCGCAGCTCGAAAAGGGTATTGCGGAGCGGGCTTCCTCTCACGGTATACCTGTACAGATTAACAGGCTCGGAGGAGCATTGACCGTATATTTTACAGACCACCCTGTAGAAAATTATGATGATGCCGAAAATACCGACGGCGAAAAATTCGCTGCATTTTTCCACAGCATGCTCGAAAAAGGTATAAACCTGGCTCCTTCCAAGTTTGAAGCATGGTTTTTAACCACTGCCCATACAGAAGAGGACATCCGCATAACTCTGGAAGCTGTCGACAGCACGTTCGCAGAAATGGCAGAAGAAAATTAGTGATAATTAATCGTCAAACAAAGCGAAAACATTTACAATGAAGAAAGATTGTTAAATTGTTTTCCTCCGCGTTCAGGGCAGCCCTTGTTCGACCATGCCCTGACGCTTATTTTTCAAACTAAAGGATGATGTGACTTGAAACTGGGAGCAAGAATGGTCAAAACCGGGCTGGCTGTGGCCATAGCCTTATATGTAGGAAACATGTTCGACTTTCTCTCACCTTTACTTGCAGCTATTGCCGTAATATTTTCACTGCAGCCTTCTATTTTTCGTTCTTATCAGTCCATCATCGAGCAGGTCCAGGGTAATCTGATCGGGGCAATGATCGCAGTTCTGACCGTTTTCACGCTCGGTAACGACCCGTTCGTCGTAGCGTTTTCCATTATCGTTTCAATCGGGATCACTACGGGAATGAAAATGAACGAAAACACGGTTTCTCTTGCGGTTGTGGCCGTTGTAGCCCTGATGGATTCGACAGATCTGACATTCCTGCCTTTCGCGGCTTCGCGAATCGCTTCGATGTTTTTCGGGATTTTTACAGCTTTCATTATAAACCTGGTTTTCCTTCCTCCTAAATATGAGACGAAACTGTTCGCGAGTATCGACGAGTCCACCCGTGACATTTTACAGTGGATCAGAGTAACAACGAGAAAGTTATCCGACGAACCTGCGCTTAAATACGAAACTACGCGTATTCAGGATGAGATAAGAAGACTGGACCACACGTACCTCCTTTATTCCGAAGAAAGAACTTATTTGAAAGGAAAAGGTTTTGCCAAAGGCCGGAAACTCGTCGTATTCCGCCAGCTGATTACAACTACGAAGAAGTCCTTCGATGTCCTGAAGGCTTTTCATCGGCTGGAAAATAAAATCGAGCACATACCCGAAGATTTTCAGGATGCCCTCGTCCATGAACTCGACAAACTCGTCAATGCCCACGAAAAACTGATTTTGAGCCTGAAAGGCAGAATTAAACAGACGCATAAACAGGCGCTTCGCCGTGTGGAAACGCCTGATATTCCACTAATTGTCGATCGTCTCATGAACGAATATGAACACGGATACGACAAAGACAGGCTCATTTTTCTTCCCCTGGCATCTCAATTGATGGAGTATCACTACCAACTGGAGAAACTGAAGCGTTTGCTGAAAAGCTATCAGAAAAACTCCCAGAACGAATACATCCAGACAGGACTCAAATAAAAAAGGAAGCCCGCGGGTTTCCTTTTCTTAATGCTCATACATTCCTGACACCCTCAGCTGACTCTTCCTTTAAATAAAAGTCTCTGTACGTCTTCCTTGGAAATCGGTTTACTGAACAGGAACCCCTGATAGTACAGACATTGCCTCTCCTTCAGGTAGTCCAGTTGCCCTGAGGTCTCCACACCTTCCGCTATTACGTTCAAAGCTAAACGATTCCCCATTTTGATGATAGTATCGATAACCGCCTGGTCTTTTTCACTTTCGTGTACTGTCTGAATGAACGATTTGTCTATCTTCAAAGTGTCCAGAGGAAAATCTTTCAAATACTTCAGGGAGGAGTAACCGGTGCCGAAGTCATCCAGCGAAAGCTTTACACCCATCTGTTTCAGTTCTTCCATAATAGGAATGGCCTCTTTCGTATTCTGGACGACACTTTCGGTAATCTCAAGCTCTACATACTCGGGCAGCAGCTGTGTCTCTTCCAGTATCTTCCCGATGACTTCGGGCAATTCGCGGTTTTGAAACTGCACTGACGAAATATTCACCGCAACGTGCCCGAGTTCGTACCCTTCGTCCAGCCACTCCCTGAATTGTTTACAAGCCTCTTTAAGTACCCATTCCCCGATAGGGATGATCAACTTCGATTCTTCTGCAAGAGGTATGAATTCCGCCGGTGAAATTCTTCCAAGTTCAGAGTGTTCCCACCTGAGCAAAGCTTCCACCCCGATGACTTCACCCGTATTCGTATTCACCTGAGGCTGATAATAAAGAGTCAGCTCCCCACTTTCATGAGCCTGCTGCAAACCGATTTCCAGCAGCGTCTTTCTGGAAACCTCTTCATTCATCGATTCCGTGAAAAAGCACGCGATATTATCGCCTTTCTTCTTAGCCTGATACATTGCCATATCGGCGTTTTTAATCAGTTCGTCTGCTATTTCCCCGTCCTCCGGATATGTACTGACCCCTATGGCAAGAGAAGTGTAAATTTTAAACTCTCTTAATAAGAACGGACTTCCAAGCGCCTGTGCAATGTTCCTCGTAAAGCTGCTTACCTGGTAGGAAGTGGCTTCGGGGTACACGATAATAAATTCATCACCGCTGTTTCTGGAAAGTATAGCTTCTAAAGGCAGAAGTGTCTTCAAGCGTTCCGTCAGACTTTTCAGCAGTTCATCTCCCATGTTATGACCGTACAGATCATTGATACTCTTGAAACGGTTAAGATCCAGAAATAATATGCTGACACTGGTGTTATTTTTAGCTGCTTGTTGAAGAGACATGGAGAGATGATCGTGCAGCATTCTCCGGTTCGGCAACTTTGTAAGATCGTCTTTGTAAACCAGCTCGCTGATTCTTTTCTCATGCGACACACGTTCTGATATATCCCTTATAATGCCCGTGAAATAGACGTCTCTCTGTTCATGCACAGCTGACAGAGACAACTCGACAGGAAAGACACCTTCCGTTTTATGCAGCCCCTCAAGTTGTACAGTCTGATTGGTCACAGTTTTCTTTCGCGTGTTTAAATACTCCGCCAATCCTCTTTCATGAGCTGAACGATATTTTTCAGGCATTATAGTGGTAAGAGGCTGTTTTATAATCTCTTCTGAAGTATATCCGAATATCTTCTCCGCAGCTTTATTCCAACTGAGTATCGTCCCCTCTTTATCGGCTATGATAATAGCATCGTTGGCGGACTTAATAATAGATTTATGGATTTTACTGCTCAGGGAGTAATTTTTATGCGCAGCTTCCATTTTTCTATTGTAGTAAATTACAATTACCAGACAGAAAAGGATTACCAGGAAGATGACTCCGATAAAGTATCCGAGAACCCCCTGGTTAATCGCTGCCTCCGCTGCCGGTTCTCCGAGCGGTTCCTTCATCTCATAAGTGGCCGAAGCCATACCTGTATAGTGCATCCCTGAAATAGCCGCTCCCATCAGCACTGAACTTCCTCCCATAACCAGAATATTGTTTTTTGAATCGTTCTTCTCCTGTAAAGAAAAGATATAAAGAGCAGCAGTAGAGGCTCCGAAAGCGATAAGAGCCGAGAGAGTAACCAATCCCCTGTCGTAAATGATTTCTGCGTTCATCTGCATAGCCTCCATCCCCACATAGTGCATGGAGAGTACGCCCACAGCTAAAAAAGGAGAGGCGAAAAACAGAAAACGCCAATCTCCTGAGAATCTGTTTATCGCAAAAAAAGTTCCAAAACTTGCCAATACAGCACTAATAATACTTAATGAAAGAAGATAGGGGTTGTAGGTAACCACCATATTCATATCAAACGCCAGCATCGCCACGAAATGCATGGACCATACCCCGCTGCCAAATACTATACTCCCCGTCACTGCCCACAGTGTACGCTGTTTTCCGCTCGAGTTCTGCAGCATACGCTGAGCGATCAACAGAGAAGTGTAAGAAGCGAATACTGCTATACTGACCGAAAGCAGCACAAGCTCTGTAATGTAATTACCCGTGTTCTCCATAACATGTTCCCTTCTTTTTTTAATATACCGGTCACACTCGTTGCTTCACTTATAAAAGTGCTCTACTATCTATTTTTATTAAACCGGTACCGAAGCAGCTTTACTCTTACTATCGGTCTCTTTTCAAAAACTTTCAGTATTCGTTCAAACTATTGTCCGACCGACTGACAATTTGAAAGAAAAAACGAGTCAGATAGTGATATTCCTGAGGTCAGATGGTATAAAGACCGGGGATTATATACAAAAAAGCCTGCAAAACCGGAGTTTTGCAGGCTGGCATCCATTCTTCAGGATAATGGTACATCGTCCAGTTCCTGAACCTGATAAAGATTGTAATAGTGACCTCTTTTGGCCATAAGTTCGTCGTGTCTGCCACTCTCCACAATATGACCGTTTTCGATCAGCACTATGCGGTCGGCGTGGGTAATCGTGGAAAGCCGGTGGGCAACGATAAAAGTGGTGCGTGCCGAAGCCAGTCGTTCCAGTGCAGACTGAATCAGACTTTCGCTTTCAAGATCCAGTGCGGAAGTAGCTTCGTCCAGGATGAGAAGAGAAGGGTTCTTCAGGAACACCCTGGCAATGGCTATCCGCTGTTTTTGTCCGCCGGAGAGCTTGACGCCTCTCTCTCCGACCAGGGTCTCGTACCCGTAAGGAAGCCCGGTGATGAATTCATGTGCATTGGCTGCACGGGCCGCTTCCATCATCTGTTCATCTGTTGCATTCGGATTCCCCATCTTAATATTCATGGCTACCGATTCACTGAATAAAGTGTTGTCCTGAAGAACCATACCTATCTGATCCCTTAACGAACGGACTTCTACGTCCCTGACGTCTGTATCGTCTACCAGAATACGGCCGCCGGTTACATCATAGAAGCGGGGAATCAGACTGATAAGGGTCGATTTCCCTCCCCCGCTCATTCCTACGAGGGCGATCGTCTCTCCCTGATCGACATGAAGAGTAACATTCTTCAGAACTTCCTCTTCTTCCTGTTCGTAGCTGAAAGAGACGTTGTCGAACGTCACTTTACCGTCCAGAGCCGTCAATTTCCGGGCACCTTTTTTGTCTTTGATATCGTAAGGTTCGTCGATGAACTCAAAGACCCGGTCCATGGAAGCGATGGACTGTGTCAGAACGGTAGCTGAGTTCACAAGCCGCCGGAGCGGTCCGTAAACCTGATCCATATAACCGACAAAAGCCACCATCGTACCCACGGTGACGGAACCGCCGATCACGAGATAACCCGCCACCCCTATAAGAAGAAGGGGAGCAAGGTCCGTAATCGTAAACGTCACGGAATACGTATAAGCGTTCCAGTTCGTATGACGGATCGCCTTAGTCAGGAAGTTGGAGTTTTTCTCATCGAACTGTTCCTGTTCGTAGTCTTCAAGAGCGAAACTCCGGGTGACCGGTACTCCCTGCACCCGCTCGTGCAAGTGTCCCTGGACTTCCGCAAGAGCCTGGGACCGCTCACGGGTAAGAGTGCGTAAGCGTGAATAGAAATATTTCACGGCGAACCCGTACAGAGGAAACAGAGCTATGGCTACAAGTGTCAGCCATACGTTCATCGTAAGCATGATGATTACGGCAATGAGAATCGTTACCATATCAAGCCATATATTCATGAGTCCTGTAATTACAAAGTTTTTCGTCTGCTCCACGTCGTGTATTACCCGGGAAATGATTTCTCCCGATTTTGTCTTCGAGTAATATCTGAGACTCAGTCGCTGAATGTGATCGAATAAATAGTCACGGATATCATATAAAATATTACTGCCGATCCACTGAGCATAGTACTGGCGTAAATATTCCACCGGTGGACGAACTACGACGAAGAGGAACAGGGCCCCTCCGATAATCCAGAGAAGCTGATCCACTTTCTCGGACTGGGCCATGGATTCACTGCCGATGATGTTGTCGATTACGTACTTCGAAATAAGCGGCAACAGTAAAGGAATTCCGAATTTAACGACGCCGATCATAATCGTAAAGACGATTTTCCATTTATATGGAGTTACAAAATACATATACCTCTTAATGGTATCCATACAGAATGTACCTTCTTTCTACTATCAAAATAAGTGAGCGCACTATTAAAGTGCGCTCTTCCCAATCTACCTATACGTTAAATACCGTTCGTACCACTGATCTATGAATTCCGGAGCAAAAGGACCTTTACGCTGATGTATCCAGCGGACCAGAATATCTACATTGTTGTACAGAATCCGGTCAAGAACGTGCGGGTAGTTCATCTGTCTGCGGTGAAGTTTATATTCGTCTTCATCCAGCAGTTTATAAGTCATATCGGGGAAGACTTTAACATCCAGATCATAATCGATATATTTGATCATTTCGTCTTCGTAAATAAAAGGAGAGCTGATGTTACAGTAATAATGCACTCCGTCTGCCCTCAACATCCCGATGACATTGAACCAGTATTTCGTGTGAAAGTAACAGATCGCCGGTTCCCTTGTCATCCACGATCTCCCGTCGCTTTCCGTTACGGTCGTACGGTCATTCGCACCGATCAGTACAGTCTCCGTCCCTTTTAAAATCGTAGTACTGTTCCAGATTCTGTGCAGTTTTCCATTGTGTTTATAACTTTGAATTTTGATTCGCTTGCCAGGCGATGGGCTGGACATACGAATTCCACCCCTTTCTTAACTGCGTTCACTTCTACCAATTATAACGGGGATACCTGCCAATTGAAAACATTTCACTTCATTTACCTTAATGAAAACCAGCCTTCTCCGCCCCAAATTCGCTTTTCTTCCTCTTCATTTCCGCCGGTGGATGACTGCTCCCGCCTGTCCTCATGCCCTTTGTTTTCCAGGTCTTTCACCGGATGTAAGGATGGATTTTCTGGTGGGAGACCGGAAACGGATAGACAGTAAGCTCATTTTTCGACACGAATTTCCCCTGTTCTCCGTTAAACGTACCGGAGATGACTTTCACACGGTGCACTTCCATTTCCCAGATGAGGTGGGAAAATGTGTGCTTAATCCGATCGACCATCCCTTTTTCTTCGATTTTCAAACCGTCAAGCCAACCTTTCTCCGCCTCCTCCTCCAGGACCATCGGGTATTGCCACAGGTTAGCCAAAAGCCCTTTGCCGGGCCGTTTTTCTATAAGTATTTCCCCGTCCTCGTTTTCTGCTATGTACGTGCGATAGCGAATTGTTTTTTGTGTCTTTTTGGAGGACTTCACCGGCAATTCATTTTCAATCCCTTTATGAAAAGCGCGGCAGTGATCCTGAACCGGACACAAAAGGCAGGAGGGGGATTTTGGGGTACACACGATAGCCCCCAGTTCCATCAAACCCTGATTGAAAGAGCTCGGATCTTCGGATGAAATAAGGGAGGAGACCAGCGCTTCAAACAGTTTCCTCGTCGACTGTTTCGCTATATCTTCATCTACCAGAAGAATCCGGGATAATACTCTCATAACATTCCCGTCCACGGCCGGTACCGGGAGGTCGTAAGCGATACTGAGGATTGCCCCTTGCGTGTACGGCCCCACCCCTTTGAGAGAGCCAATTTCCCGGACTGTATCCGGTACTTTGGAGTCGTACTCCGCCACTACCTCTTTTACCGCAGTTTGCAAATTTCGTGCACGGGAATAGTAACCTAGACCCTCCCAGGCTTTTAATACTTCCTGCTCGTCTGCGGAGGCCAGGTCTTCCAGCGTAGGGAATTGACGGAGAAAATTTTCATAATAAGGAATCACCGTCTCCACTTTCGTCTGCTGGAGCATGATCTCTGAGACCCATACACGGTAAGGGTCCTGGTTTTCCCGCCACGGAAGGGTACGCTGTTCTTTTTTAAACCATTCAATCAAATTTTGCCGGAAATCTTCTGCCGGGAAGTCTTTGACTATCTCCAGGGCCAGCTCTTCTCTCTTCAAATTAACACTTCCTTCGTGATACATTATACATTTAGAGAATCGGGAAAAGGGGGAATACACATGGATACAGCTACGCACGTAGTCATGGGAATAGCACTCGGGGGGCTTGCCACCATCGACCCTGTCGTCGCCGAAGACCCGGCTCTTGGCCAGGCTGTCCTTATAGGCACCCTTGCAGGTTCCCAGGCCCCTGACTTCGATACTGTTTTGAAACTTAAAAATAACGCAAAATATATCAGAAACCATCGGGGCATCACCCATTCGATGCCTGCCGTCGTATTGTGGGGGCTGCTGCTCACGGGAATCCTCCACCTGTTTTACCCGGAGGTGAACACCCTTCACCTTTGGATGTGGACTTTTGTGGCAGTCATATTCCACGTCTTCGTCGATGTGTTCAACGCGTACGGAACCCAGGCTTACCGCCCCTTTACCAGAAGGTGGGTCGCCTACGGCTTCATTAATACATTCGACCCGTATATTTTCTATTTTCACGTAGCCGGAATTGTCGCCTGGGTAGCAGGAGCAAACCCTGCCTATCTATGGCTCATCATTTATTTCATCCTTGCTCTCTATTACGTTAAGCGTTACTTCGATAAACGGGAGATGGTGAAGCTTATTGAAGAGAACTTCGAGGACATCGAACAGATTGTAACTTTTCCGACCATCAAACAGAACATCTGGAGAATCGTAATCACTACCCCGTCGAGATACTATGTAGGCCATGCCGAAAACGGACAAATAACGATTCTCGATGAATTCGTCAATAAACCGATCAACACCCGGGATCCGATAGTCGAAAAAGCACTTGAAGACCATAATATCAAAGCTTTTCTATCTTTCTCTCCGGTATATCGTTACGACATCAACTATCACGATGAATATACCGAGCTTCGATTCACGGATCTCCGCTATCGTCATAATGGACGCTATCCATTCGTGGCTATCGTACAGATCGATGACGAACACGGAGAAGATCTCGAGATTCTTGATTCCTACACAGGATGGGTGTTCTCCGAGGAAAAACTTCAGGACAAACTGAGCCCCGGCGAAAGTTGAACCACGCTTTTATCAGCGTGGTTCTTTTTATTCTCCGAAATATTTATTGAACTTGGGGTTGGTAGCTATGAATTCATCGAGATGAGCCCCGTAATGGGTCACCCACTGTCTTACGATCTGTTCGGTCATTTCGCTCCCTCTGTATTTCCTGCCCGCTTTCGCCCGGGTAGCTTCGAAGTCCTCCCAGAGAAGTTCGATCCACTTTCTCGCCTCTTCTTCGGATAAACTGCCATTCTTCCGTTGCAATTCTTTAATGAGCTCTTCCTGAGCGTGATGATGGCTACTCATCGATATCGATCCTGGCTCCGAGCATGGAAATAGGGAGAGCTTCTTCCGGTTCTCCCGTAATACGTTCTTCTTCTTTTTTCTCCACGTAATTCCCATGCTGGTCTTTACGGAAGCCCCAGGCGAATACACCGTTAATATATACGATATAGAAAGTATGGGAAGGGTCCCCCTCTATTTCGTACGTTTCGCCTTTTTTGAAGTCCTTCGGATTCAGCATATACGCCTGAGCCATAGTTATTTTACGCTGATGTACCGCGTATTCATTTACCATACCGAACTGTTCCGCTTTTCTTGCTTTTTCAGTCAATTCGCCGACTTCCCGGCGCAGTTCTTCATACGTGTATTCACTGTATCGACGTTCCACGGTAAACCTCTCCTTCACTTTTTTCCATTTACATTTTAACATTTAAAGAAGACAATAGAAATAAGAACAAACTATCAGGAAAGGAAGTCATTATGGATACCGTTATCATTACAGGAGCAGGAAGCGGCCTTGGAAAAGCTCTGGCCAGACAGTACGCCGACTCCGGATGTATGGTTTACCTCACCGGTCGGAACGAAGGGAAACTCAGAAGCACCAAACGTGAAATCATAGAGCAGGGGGGAAAAGCAGAGTCAGTCGTCTGTGACGTTACAGAAGCCGCTTCTATCGAAGAAATGCTAAAGCAGACGGACAAGGTGGACCTTCTCATTAACAACGCGGGCGTCGGACTGTTCGGGGAACTGGAGAGTTACGGAGAAGAAGACATCGACGCCATGCTCGATACGAATGTAAAAGGAACCATTCTGTTCACTCAGGCAGCACAGCCCAGGCTTGAACTCTCAGGAGGTCGTGTACTGAACATTATCTCTACAGCCGGATTGAAAGGAAAGGTAAATGAAAGCGTCTACTGTGCCAGTAAGTTTGCCGTACGCGGCTTTACCGAAAGTCTACATAAAGAATGGGGAGACAAACCGATCGACGCTACAGCTGTCTACATGGGCGGAATGAACACTCCTTTCTGGAACGATTCGACTCACGTAACCGACCCGGGTAAATTAAAAAACCCGGAAGAGGTGGCAAAAATCATCTTCGAACAGGATGACCGGCGTCCTGAAATAAAGGTATAATAGCCCGCCTCTCTGCAGAAAAGATGCAGGTAAAACGGGAACACTGAAAAACTGAATGTTCTGTGTGAAATAGAAAAAGCGGATGGCATGTTTATACCATCCGCTTTTTCTATTTCTGTACTTAACACTCCCACGGTGGAGAGGAAGAGAGGCTTATGACTTATTCATGACGTTCTCCCGCTCTCTATAACACTGCGAATAACAAAAACCGGACATAAGAGTCCGGTTTTTGTGCGTGTACTATGCTTCCTGCCTGTGGTGCTGCTTTCATCTGTTTCCGACAGGTAAATTATTCGCCAAGTCCTTCTTCTTTCGCTTTTTGAGCAATGGCTTCCACTGCTTCTTTTTCATCAGAGCCTTCAGCGGAAAATGTGATGTCCGAGCCGCTCGGGATGCCTAGAGACATTACACCCATAATCGACTTCATGTTAACCGATTTACCGTTATACTCAAGGTTTATATCCGATTCGTATTTTCCTGCCACCTGTACCAGGGAGGTAGCAGGCCTTGCGTGTACTCCTTCGGAAGCTGTCACTTTCATGTCTCTTTTTTCCATTAAAAATCTCTCCTTATCACTCTTTTATTTTAATAATATTTGTCTGTTCGGTGCTGATTTTGCCTGTGGTCTGTAAGTCCACATACTGATTCTCATTAAGATTCGTGAAGATAATCGGGGTTACAACGGAAGGTGCGTGTTCCTTCAGATACGCTAAGTCCACGTCCATAAGTTTTTGTCCCTGCTTCACTTCGTCACCTTCACCGACGTGGGCGGTAAAGCCTTCTCCGTTCAGTTTCACCGTGTCTATCCCGATGTGAATCAGTATTTCCACTCCGTCCTCTGTTACAAGGCCTAACGCGTGTTTCGTCGGAAAAACATTCACTACTTTTCCGTTAATCGGAGAAACAATAGTCCCCTCTTCCGGATCGATCGCAAAACCGTCCCCCATCATTTTACCTGAAAATACCTGGTCCGGCACATCAGTCAATGGTACCAGTTCACCCTGCATCGGACTTACAAAATCGATATCTTCCGTTACATGCAGTTCCGTATCGGCAGCTGCATCCTGCTTCGGTTTTTCCTGTTTTCGCGGCGTTTTACCATCGATGATATCCTGCATCTGGCCGCGAAGAGAATCGGACACGGGTCCGTAGATAGCCTGGATATTGTTTCCGACTTCCATTACACCGGAAGCACCGAGCTTTTTCAGACGATCCTTGTTCACATTACTCTTATCGTGCACGGAAACACGGAGTCTCGTAATACAGGCGTCAAGGTTATCAATATTTTCCTGGCCACCCATCGCCTGAAGTATTTCGTACGGTTTGTCATCCACTTCTCCTGTTTCCTCGTCCTGGTCTTCCCCTTCTTTCTCACGACCCGGCGTGGCCAGGTTGAACTTGAGGATAGCCCAGCGGAACCCGAAGTAGTAAATGACCGAGAAGATAAGTCCTACGATGATGACCCACCACCAGTCGGTCCGGTTAGGGATGACACCGAATAGAATAAAGTCGATCAGACCTCCGGAGAACGTCTGGCCGATTTTCACACCGAGAATTTCCATAATCATGAAAGAGAATCCTGCGAACACCGCGTGGATTGCGAACAGCAGCGGTGCTACGAAAAGAAACGAGAACTCGATCGGTTCTGTAATACCGGTCAGAAAAGAAGTGAGGGCTGCGGAGAACATAATGCCCCCGACGATCTTTTTACGCTCAGGACGCGCTGTGTGATAAATAGCAAGCGCAGCAGCCGGAAGACCGAACATCATGAACGGGAATTTCCCGACCATGAATGTACCTGCGGTGAACTCTACTCCGTCACGAAGCTGAGCGAAGAAAATCGCCTGGTCGCCTCGGATTATCTCACCGGCAGCATTCGTATAGGAACCGAACTCGAACCAGAACGGAGAATAGAAAATATGGTGAAGACCGAATGGAATAAGCGAACGTTCCACGACTCCGAAAATAAATGCAGCCAGCGTCTGGTTCGACTCAAGCATGAACTGGGAGAATGCGTTCAGTCCTGTTTGAGCGTACGGCCAGACGAAATACATTACAATACCGAGAGCAAGAGACGTAAAGGCTGTAATAATCGGTACGAACCGTTTTCCGGCAAAGAACCCGAGGAATTGCGGAAGTTCTATGTTGTAATACTTCTTATAAAGATAAGAGGCCCATATCCCTACGATAATACCGCCGAAGACTCCGGTCTGCAGTGTAGGAATACCGAGAACTTCGGCATATGCAGGGCTGTTACCGGCCATTTCAGGCGTTACGTCCCCGAGCACTCCCATGGTGACGTTCATAATCAAATATCCGATGATGGCAGCAAGACCTGCTACCCCATCACCTCCGGCCAGACCGATAGCTACCCCGACAGCAAATAACAGGGGCAGGTTATCAAAAACTATCCCCCCGGCTTCTTCCATCAGGGAAAGAACCAGCTGTATCCACGGGTGTTCAAACAGTGGAACGAGATCGGTGAACTGCTCCTGGGCAAAGCTTGTCCCAAAAGCAAGAAGTATACCGGCTGCCGGAAGCAACGCTACCGGAAGCATCAGGGATTTACCGACTTTTTGCAATGTGCCAAATGCATTTTTAAACATAAATGTTTCCTCCTTTTCCCTGCGCAACAGAAAATAACCTCCCGCAGATGAACCGTTTTCAAAAAAACCGTTAAAAAAGACATGAGCACGAACGTCAGCAGTCAAAAGGATACAGGTATCCCGTTAACTACTCACATTTCATACTCATGCCTGATCGTGTCAGTAACACGTACTTTATTTTTGAGTGAGTCGATGAAGATGAATCGTTAAATATACGGCTTCCGCTTCATCTACGGTTTTATTCAGCTGTTGCTGCATTACTTTAATCAATTTCCAAGCAATATTATAGCACGAAGGGTATTCAGCTTTCAACATTTTATCAAGATTTGTCTGGCTCCCTGCAGTCTCCCCGGTGTGCACACGGTGGATGGCCCGGTGTAAATGCTGGACCAACCTGTGATAATCGATACTCTTTCTGTTTATGTTCAGTTCGAGCTGATTTTCTATGAATTCTATCAGCTGAGTAATCAGCTGATTGTGTTTATTAATTTCCCTTAATGATTTATCCGTGACCGCACTGTGGATGTGCAGAGCAATAAAGCCGACTTCCCCGGCAGGAAAATGGACACCGGTCCGGTCATAAATCATCGTAACGACTTCCAGGGCAATCTGGTATTCCTTCGGATAAAGCGTTTCTATTTCTGAAAGGAACGGGTTCTGGAAGTCAAGGGCATTTTGAGTCCTGTGGAAAGCGAATGCCAGGTGATCGGTCAAAGCAACGTGAATGTGCTCATGCAGGGGTTCTTCCATTCTCTCCCCCACGTGCAGAAGTATATCACTCATTAAAGGAATAAGTTCTTCATTCACGTGCGACATCAGATTAACGTACTGCTCCTTTTGCTCGGGATCTCTGAGAAGGAACGTCTTCTCGGCGATTTCCGGCTCGATACAGTCGCCGGGCTTTCGATTGAACCCGATACCTTTCCCGATAAGGATCACTTCTTTGAACGAAGGGTGATCCGCGATGACTACATTATTATTCAATGTTTTCTGCACAGTAACCGGGCTCCCCATAAGTATCCCCCATTTTTTCATTCATCTTAGTCATTTCTCCTTATTCATCGTAACGACTGCCTCCGAACTTTACAAGAAAAAGAATGGAGGAGGACCGGCCGGAACGTCCCGATCTGCACCAGTCAATACCCTTTTTCCTCGAGAAATTCCCTGATCAGATCCCCTGAGAAACCTTTACGATACAGAGAAGCCATGACTTTCTGCTTCAGTTCAAATCCTTCTGCTTTCTTTTCGTATTTACGGATAGCCTTCTCTCCCTGAAGTTCAAGTGCCGTACGTTCGGAGGAATCCTCTTTCTCTTCGGCCAGACGGGCCGCTACTTCCTGAATTACATCCTGGGTAAATCCTTTTTGCATCATGGACTGCTTTGCTGTCTGAAGCTTCTGCTGAAAAGATTTCTTTGAAGTGTCGTTCACTTTTTTCATTCCGAACTTCAGAGCTTTTTCATACTGGTCCTCGAACGAATACTGTTCAAGTGCACTTAAAGCATAGTCTTCAGCTACACCTTTTTTGGAGAGTTCCTGTTTTAAAACAACAGGCCCCTTACTCGAAGTGGCTATTTTACTTTGAACGTAACTTTTGGCGAAAGCTTCATCGTCCAGCAAATTTTCTTTATAAAGACGATTGATCACATCTCTCGCATCTTCTTCTGTCACTTCTTTGTCGATAAGATAGTCGTACATTTCTTTTTCGGATCGCATACGGTAGCTTAAATAATGGATAGCACGGGTATAAGACTTATGTAGTTCATCTTTATTTTTCAACTGCTTAATATCTTCTTCGCTTAATTCCATCCCTTTGTGAAGATTATATTGAATAAGGATGTCTTCACTTACGCCGAAACCAAACTCTTCTTCATCTGTCTTTTTAAAAAAGATGTTGAAGCGTCCTTTATTTTTCTGTTGAACAGAAATTTTACTGATGACAGGCATAGCACCGTCTCCTCTCTGAGGGTAATCATAGCATATAAGGAGGATTCACAGATGAACATAGTTATTGCCGGAGGCACAGGATTTGTAGGTCAGCACCTGACTGAACACTTCACGTCAAAAGGGGATCACGTATCCATTTTAACGAGACACCCGGAAAATCATGAAGACGGGGAAAACGTCCGTTACGTAGGCTGGCTGAAAGAGGAGTATGCTCCCGAAAATCAGTTACAGAACGTAGACGCCATCATTAACCTTGCAGGCGCCTCTCTCGCCGGAGGCAGATGGACTCCCGAAAGGAAACAGCTCATAAGACAAAGCCGGATTGACGCAACGAACGGAGTACTCTCTCTTATCGAAAACCTCGACAAGACTCCGGATGTACTCGTGAACGGCTCCGCGGTAGGTTTCTACGGTACCTCCGTATATAAGTCATTCACGGAAAACACGGAAGAACCGGGGAATGGTTTCCTCGCCAGTGTCACCAAAGACTGGGAAGCGACTGCCAGTCAGGCGAAACTGAAAGGAGTCCGCACAGTGTATGCCCGCTTCGGGTTGATTCTGGGTACAGAAGGAGTACTGCCCCTCATGAAACTTCCTTATAAATATTTTGTCGGTGGCAGACTCGGCAACGGAGAGCAATGGATGTCGTGGGTGCATATTGATGACGTGGTCGGAGCCATTGATGAAGCCGTTCATAACAGTTCCATCGAAAACGCTCTCAATGTAACCGCTCCTACTCCCAAACGTAATGAAGACTTTCTACGAACGCTTGGAGAAGTTCTCGAGCGACCGCACTGGTGTCATGTGCCCGCCGTCGTTATAAGTAAAACATTAGGAGAAATGAGCACACTCGTGCTGAATGGTCAGGCCGTCTACCCTCAAAAATTGAAGAGTCACGATTACCAGTTCCATTATTCGGATGTGCACGGTGCCCTGCACTCTATACTGAAAAAATAACAAAACTATAAAAAACGTGAAGATCTGATTTTGTTGCAGATCTTCACGTTTTTATTCTAATTGACGATCACCCGTTTTTCAGGAACTCCTTATCTACGAGACCTGTAAGGTCTGGTTTCTCCTCCAGAAATTTCAGGTTATAGGAAGAGTCTGCAAAATCCTGAAGTACACTTTCATCCACTTCGTATGAAAAATCAATTCTCTCCCAGGCACCGTCAATAACTTCTTTTTCCAGCCCCTGGTCAGTAATTTCCTTGATCTTATCCTGAGCAATCGTTTTTGCTTCTTCTGGGTTTTCGTTTATGAAGTCTGTAGCCTGTTTGTGGGCATCAACAAGATTCTGGACGAGTTCCGGATTTTTCTCTTTCAATTTCTCCGAAGTTACAAATACAGCTGCAGGTAACGTCTCTCCGAACGCCACTTCCGGAGTGTCCACCAGAACTTTACCGCTTCCTTCGGCTTCAATAACAGAAGCCCAGGGTTCCGGAACCGTAGCCGCATCGACCTTCCCGGCTTCGAACATACTCGCATAGGTGGCCGGCTTCCCGGTCACATGCTTCATGTCTCCCTGCACACGCTCTGAAGTCATTCCGAATTCTTCCTTCATCATCGTTTCGAACTGGACATCGTGCGTACATCCTACCCGAGGGGAGATGAACGTCTTCCCTTTAAGATCCTCCGGAGTTGAAATATTACTGTCATTACTGGCCATAATCACGGTCCCTCCTTTGGAACCGGCTGCTACCACATTGATTGCCGCCCCGCTTACGTAGTGATTCATTGCAGGACCGGGGCCTACTATTCCGCCTTCAATTTCTCCGGTCTCCACCGCTGTCATAAAAGCGGAACCGTCAGGAAAATACTGATAATTAACCTTCGTTCCGTCAGGCAACTGTTCCTGATACATTTCCTTTTCTTCAGCGACCATGCCGGCTGCATGATTAATATTCGGGAAATAACCGACAGTAATTTCATCCGCCTCTTTTTCTTCGCCACCTGCTTCTGATTCACTGCTGCCACATGCACTAAGGACTATGAGTAAAACGCCGACTGCGGTCATATAAAAAATTTTTTTCAACTTCTCCACTCCTTTTTTTCAGGCAATAATTACAGTATTCTATAAAATTCCCCATCGTTTCATTACGTTTTTCTCCAGTTTCGAAAATACGAGCTGATCCACGACAGCCCCTATGACTCCGATGATAATGATAATCCCGATCACCTGATCCATCCTTGCATAGTCTTGAGCATAGCGGAGGGAATAACCGAGACCCGGACCGTTACTCAGCAATTCCCCGGCCATTAATGCCCTCCAGCTGAAAGCCCACGCAAGGCGCAGCCCCGACATAAAGTAAGGGACACTGGCCGGAATTTCCACCCGGAAAAACTGGGACACCCCGCTCACTCCCATCGTTCTTGCTGCACGTAATAAGTGCGGCGGTACGCTCCTGATTGCCGAGCGCACATTCAACGCCATTACGAACGTACCTCCAAGTACCACTACAAATACGACAGCAGCTTCCGAAAAACCGAAAATCATAATAGCGAGCGGAACCCATACGATACTCGGAATACTTTGAAGAGCTACAAGATACATCCCTGCCGTTTCATCCGCTTCTCTGGACTTGCCGAGGAGGACCCCGAGCACTGTCCCGAATAAAATGGCCAGAACCAGTCCCGAAAACAGGTGTCTGAAACTCGCACCGAGAGCTGTAACAAGATCACCATCGGCAAATCCCTCGTAGAGGGAGGAGACTACCGTAAGAGGAGAAGGAAATATTATATCTTCAAAAATGTTCAGGGCATAAATACCCTGCCAAATACCTGCAACGACAACTAGAAAAACGATCCGTTTAGTTATAAGAGACAGATTCATTATCCAGTTCCTCTTTCAGTACTTTGTCTATCTCTTTCTCGAGCAGTTCCATCACATGTTTTTCCCAACCGATAACATTCTCATCATCGCGTGCCCGCGGTCGTGGCACATCAATGCTGAAATCGGCAATAATCCTCCCCGGTCTCGTGCCCATTACAATCACCCTGTCCGACAGTTTGATCGCCTCCTGAATACTGTGAGTAACAAAAAGAATCGTTTTTCTCGTTTCTTCCCATATAGATAAAAGCTCTCTATGAAGAATGTGCCTCGTCTGTTCGTCAAGAGCACCGAAAGGCTCGTCCATCAAAAGAACTTTCGGGTCCATGGCAAGGGCCCTTGCAATAGCCACCCGCTGCTGCATACCGCCGGAAAGTTCATATGTATATCTGGAACTGGAAGAACTGAGGTGCACCATTTTCAAAAAATGTTCGGCACGCGCTTCGGCTTCTTTTTTTGACCTTTTCTTCTTTAGGGGAAACATGACGTTCTCCCGGACAGTCAGCCATGGAAACAGCGACGGTTGCTGAAATACCATCCCTCTTTCCGGATCAGGACCTGTTATTTCTTGTCCCTCGAGTTTAATCGTCCCTTCGGAGGTATCCTCGAGTCCCGCCACCATCGATAATAGGGTTGACTTTCCGCAGCCGGACGGTCCGAGGATAGAAACGAACTGGTTATTTTCAATACTTATATTCACTCCCTTGAATACTTCAAATTCGTTTTCCGTTGCTTCGCCAAAGCGTTTTCCTGTGTCCTCAAACTCCAAAAACATGTACTCCCTCCCTTTTCAAAACCTACTTGTTTACTTAGCATTAAATTTTAAATAAAAACGCGACGTATGTCAACATTATTCCTATAAGTTTACTATGTAATTAAAAAAACTCCACTAGCGGAGGCTTCTGCTCCGATAATGGAGATATTTCACTTAAATCACCACGGCCATCTATTCTTTTTTCATTGCTCCATGCTCTTGCAGCACTTTTAGTACTCCTTCGTGATCCTCCTCTTCGACTTCGAACTGAAGAAGGTGGGTAACTTCTTTTCCTTTATTTCCAAGTGCTTCGTTAAAAGTTTCCCCGTACTCCGCAACATCCGCCTGGAACCCTCCGGAAGTAAAAGGGATGACGCGCTCAAGTTTTGAATCCTGCGGTATCTCTTCGACTCTTTCTTTCTCCACCTTATACTTCTTAAGCGAAGTGAGGGCGCTTTCAGCATCATTTTCATTTGCAAAATACGCGATTACCTGTTTCATTATTCTCCTCCTGACTGCGTGACGTAGTACACTCTTCCCTTTTCCCAATAATAGAACACTTGCCTTCCTTAAAAAGACAAATGTTCTTCAGCAGCTTTCAACTGTTCTCTCACCTGGTCAAATCCCGTGCCGCCCTCACTTTTTCTGGCTGCTATCACCTGATCAGGGGCCAGTTTTTCAAAAATATCCTCGTCGATCAGTTCCGAAAATTCTTTGAATTCTTCCAGTTTCAAATCAAGCAGATACTTCTCTTCCTGAATAGCGTACAGAACAATTTTACCGATGATTTCATGCGCTTCACGGAATGGCAGACCTTTTACCGCAAGATAATCCGCCATATCAGTGGCATTGGAATAATCACTTTTTACGGAACTGTCCGTTCTGTGCTTATTGACTTCCATCGTTTCAAGCATCGGGGCAAGAAGGGAGAGGGCCCCCTCCAACGTCTCCACTGTATCGAACATCCCCTCTTTGTCTTCCTGCATATCTTTATTGTAAGCAAGAGGCAGACCCTTCAACAGTGTTAAAAGCCCCATCAGGTTTCCGTAAATTCTTCCTGTCTTCCCCCGCAGCAGCTCAGGGACGTCGGGGTTCTTCTTCTGCGGCATAATACTTGAACCGGTACAGAAAGCATCATCCAGTTCCACAAACCGGAATTCCTCGCTGCTCCACATTACCAGTTCCTCGGACAGCCGGGAGATATGCATGATCAATATAGAAGCGTCCGAAAGAAATTCAAGAATAAAGTCCCTGTCGCTCACTGCGTCGAGAGAATTCGGATACACCTTTTCGAAACCGAGAGCTTCCGCTGTCTCACGGCGATTGATCGGATACGTCGTTCCGGCCAGTGCCGCTGCCCCGAGAGGCGACCAGTTCACACGCTTCAGACTGTCCTGAAGTCTTTCTTTATCTCTTTCAAACATCCAGAAATAAGCAAGAATATGGTGGGCGAAAGAAATCGGCTGAGCCCGCTGCAGGTGAGTATACCCGGGGATCATCGTCTCCACATTCGATCCCGCCTGCCCGACGATCGCCTGCTGGACAGTCTCTACAAGTTCAATGAGTTTCTTCGTCTTCTCTCTCAGATACAGATGCATATCTGTAGCCACCTGGTCATTACGGCTCCGCCCCGTATGAAGTTTTCCGCCCACAGGACCTATTTCGTCAATAAGCATATGTTCGATATTCATATGGATATCTTCGTCAGCTACAGAATATTCAACTTCTCCCCTCTCTATTCTGGAGAGAATTTTATCCAGTCCCTCACCGATCTCCCGGGCTTCTTCCGTCGGGATTATCCCCTGATTTCCGAGCATACGCACGTGAGCCTTACTTCCTTCAATATCAAATGCCGCCAGCTTTTTATCAAAACTGATCGAGGCTGTATACTCCTCGACCAGTTCGTCCGTCTGCTTCGTGAATCTTCCGCCCCAAAGCTTACTCATCTACTGACACCAGATGTTTCTTCTTATTATGCACATCCGCATGCACTTTTGTAGGAAGCCCCCACAATTTGATAAAACCTACGGCAGCATTATGATCGAAAGCATCTTCTTTTGAATAGGTTGATAATTCTTCGTTATAAAGACTTACAGGGGACTGCTTACCGATGACCTGATGGTGCCCTTTGAACAGCTTGATTTTCACCGTTCCCGTCACAAACTGCTGAGTATCTTCCACAAACGCCTGCAGGGCTGTTCTGAGCGGAGAATACCAGAGCCCGTCATATACCACTTGAGCCAGTTGCTGTTCTACCTGGGGTTTGTAGTGAGCCACTTCCCTGGTAAGTGTAAGCGACTCCAGTTCTTTATGGGCGTTAATAAGAATCATGGCTGCCGGATTTTCGTACACTTCTCTCGACTTGATCCCCACCAGTCTGTTCTCTGTATGATCTATCCGCCCGACTCCATGCTCTCCTCCAAGAACATTCAGTTTCTCAATCATGTCGACGAGTCCGAGTGCTTCTCCGTTCAGACTCACAGGCTTTCCCTGTTCAAAGGAGATTTCGATCGTTTCAGGGGTATCCGGTGTGTCTTCCACCGGGTTTGTCCAGTCATATGCTGCTTCAGGTGCTTCCTGCCACGGATCTTCCAGAACCCCCGCTTCACAGGCTCTCCCCCAGATATTCGCGTCGATGGAGAAAGGATTTTCAAGGTTTACCGGAATAGGTATACCTTTCTCTTCTGCATAACCTATCTGCTCATCCCTCGTCATACCCCATTCTCTGACGGGGGCAATGACTTCCAATTCCGGATTCAGAGCCTGAATGGACAGCTCAAACCTGACCTGGTCGTTTCCTTTTCCGGTACATCCGTGTGCTACGGCTACTGCCCCTTCCTGCTCCGCTACTTCCACCAGCAGTTTGGAAATGAGAGGTCTCGATAAGGCGGAAGAGAGCGGATATTTCCCTTCGTAGAGCGTATTCGCTTTCAGCGCGGGCATTAAGTACTCTTCGGCGAGCAGTTCTTTCCCCTCTATCATGATCGCTTTAACTGCTCCGACATCGAGCGCTTTCTGTCTGATCGTCTCAAGATCCTTCCCCTCTCCGACATCGATACCGAGTGCAATTACGTCGTAACCATATTTTTCCTGAATCCATTTAACTGATATGGAAGTGTCCAGCCCTCCGGAATATGCAAGCACTACTTTAGGTTTAGCCATAAATATCTTCCTCCTTATAGTTATTTTCAATAATCGTTTGATCTGCAATAAGAAAAGTCCGCCTCTTCGTAAAGAGACGGACGTATATCCGCGGTACCACTCTCGTTGTCCTCACCTGTCTCTGACAGTAAAGGACCGGCTCGTCACGGGATAACGGGCAGGAACCCGGTTCCGGCTACTTATTTTCACCGGAACTTCTCCAAAGTGCGTTTCTTTCAGCTTCCGTACACCGGGCTCCCACCATCCGCCGGTTCGCTGGAGTCTTCGACTGAAATACTTACTTTTTCGCTGAATGTATTTTTATTATTATTTATTCATAATTATACATTTTTATTTAAACCTGTCAACACGCTACCCTTATATTTTTATAATCAGCGGTTCATTAAGTATTTTTTCTTCTAAAACAGCGCTCCTGCCTGCGTGGCAAAAGCGCTGTTTTTACATGGGAGTCAGGAATTATGAATTCCAATGAATACATCATGATATTCTTCGTTATTCGTCAGGACATCGCGCGTGTAAGGACAGTGAGCGACGATTTTTTTATTTTCTTCTCTCGCATAGTTGACTACAGCTTCCACCAGCTGCTTTCCCGCTCCCTGGCCTCTCATCGATTCGCCGACATACGTGTGGTCGACTATAAGCTTATCATCCCCGAATTTCTCGAAATGGATATAAGCTTCCGGATTGTCGCTGTCTCCTGCGAAAAAACGTTTATCATCCTGATACAGTTTCATGACCAACTACTCCTTTCGATTGTTTGTAGGAATAAATCGTTCTAGCTCCAAGATTCTCCTGTAAGAGAAAGCGCCTTTTGCGCCCCCCTTTTTCTACCGATAAAAGTGTTGTTTCTTATACATCACTGCTCCCTGCTGGTTAAATGTTTTGTATACACTATTAAGTATAAACCATTTCCTCTCTGCCAAAAACCAAAAAGAGAACAAAAGTTTTCTGATAAATACAAAAATTTGTGTTTATTTTATCAGATAAAAGCGTTATAATGAAGTCATCCTATAGAGTGGGGTGTGATTTGCTTGAATAAAAAACTTGATATGGAATGGGTGGAACTGATGCAGGAAGCCCGGAACCTCGGACTCTCACCGGAAGAAATCAGCAGATTTCTTAACACCGGCGGTCAGGAGGAATCACCTAAAAATATAACGGTGATCCAGTAATCTGACAGTCAACAAGCACCCCCACTCTCCCTATACTAATTGCTGAAGGTCTCCTATAATAATTATCAGGAGGTTTTTTTTATGAACGAAAAAGACGAATGGATCATACAGAAATATAAAGAAGAAGAGAAAATGATGATTTTGCTGTTTGCCCAGTGGTGTGTCGACCACGGGGAAAACGCAGTAGAAGTTTATCAGACGGCTTACCCCTACCAGGAAGTCAGTCCTCTTTTGAAAGAGATGCTCAAAGACACGGTTCCTGCAAAAGAGTCGGAAGGCATTCAGGAGGAGCTTCTACTGGACGTCCTTTCCGCTTTCGGAAATGAGGAACTGGCGTTTACAGTGGCTGAAATCTCTTCTTCGCACGAAGAAAAGCGCCTCTGAAGCGAGGCGCTTTTTCACATTTTCACCGCGGTATACGCTTGAAGCATATTTCTGACTAATCGTTTCCCCTCCACGGTGCCAATTGATTCAGGGTGAAACTGGACCCCCTCAAGAGGATAGTCTCTGTGCCTGATTCCCATCACTGTCCCTTCGGAAGTGGCAGCCGTAACATCAAAACATGGCGGTAATGTCGGCAGGTCCACTATAAGAGAATGGTAGCGCATTGCAGTCAAAGGCGTCGACAGGCCTGCGAATACAGTGTGCCCGTCATGATCGATTTCGGAAGCTTTCCCATGCATCAGGCGGTCCGCACGAATTATCGAGCCCCCGAAGTAATAAGCAAGTGCCTGGTGACCGAGACACACTCCGAATATAGGGATTTCTTTATGAAATATTCGAATGATTTCCTGAGTACGGGGCATTTTTTCCGGAGATTGCGGTCCGGGCGAGAGAACTATAAGTTCAGGAGCCAGCTCCCTGATTTCCTGCGGCGATATCTCCTCGGGGCGACGAACCACCACTTCTGCTCCCAGTTCCCCGATGTATTGAACGAGATTATAAGTGAACGAATCATAATGGTCGATCATGTAGATCATCTCTGCTCTGCTCCTCTCTGCTAATTCTGAATACTGTTATCCTTTCACAAGTTTTCGCAATTCTTCCGAAAATTGTTCCAATCCTCTTTTTTCATCTGTATTTTTCTCTGTTTCCACACTGGCCTCAATCATCTTCACTATTTTACTTCCTATAATGTATCCGTCTGCATGTTTCTTCATCAGCTCCACCTGATCATACGAGGAGATGCCGAAGCCGACCGCCACAGGAACACTGCTGTATTCTTTCACTTTTTCTATAAAAGCAAGTGTTTCGGGAGCTATCTCTTTCCTCTCCCCCGTAACACCCAGGCTTGATACACAATAAAGAAAACCGCGGGCCTGCTCCGCTATTCTTTTGATTCTCGCTTCGGAAGTAGGAGCCACAAGCGAAATAAGTTCTATGTTCTTCTGCTTAGTACGCTCGTTCAGGTCTTCACTTTCTTCGAGGGGAAGATCCGGGATAAGCAGTCCTTCCACTCCGTTTTGTTCAAGGGCTTCGATAAACTTATCGTGGCCGTATTGAAGTACGGGATTGTAGTACGTAAAGATGACGACCGGGATGGATACTCCCGCTTTTCTCAATGTCGGGACCATCTCCACTGCTTTTTTCAAAGACATCCCCGCATCAAGCGCCCGTTTTGCCGCTTTTTGAATGACCGGGCCATCCGCCAGAGGGTCGGAATACGGGACCCCAAGCTCCAGCACGTCCGCTCCTTCTTCCTGGAGGCGGAGGGCATATTGGACGGTTTTATCCGGATGGGGGTCACCTGCAACTATAAAAGGGATGAACAGGTCTTTCTCCCTGGTCAGCTTTCCCTGAAACATCGTCCTCTGTGTCATCATTGCAGTCCCTCCTCCGTAAAATGTTCCATAAGCGTCGCCATGTCTTTATCTCCCCGGCCGGAGACGTTGATAACGATAGTATCTTCCACGGACATCTCTTTCGCTTCCTTTATCGCCTGAGCGACTGCGTGAGCGGATTCGATCGCAGGAATGATACCTTCAGCCCGGGAAAGCTGCTTCACGGCTTCCAGAGCTTCTTCATCGGTGACCGATTCATACCGGACCCGCTTCGTTCTGAAAAGATTTGCATGCTCCGGACCGATCCCCGGATAGTCGAGTCCTGCTGAAATGGAATACGGCTCTGTAATCTGTCCATTCTCATCCTGCATCAGATAGGTGAGAGACCCGTGAATCACTCCGGGTGTTCCTTTTGTAAGAGTGGCCGCGTGTTCCGAAGTATTTATCCCTTTTCCGGCAGCTTCGATACCGATAAGCTCTACATCTTCTTCCAGATACGGATAAAACATACCGATGGCGTTACTTCCACCGCCAACACATGCATAAATCCTGTCAGCTTTCCGTGTCATCTGCTCTTTTGTCTCATCACCGATAATACGCTGGAAGTTCCTCACCATTCTCGGATAAGGGTGGGGCCCGACGACGGAACCGATCAGGTAGAAATGGTCGTCACAGTTCGCTACCCAGTAGCGGATCGCTTCGTTTGTAGCGTCTTTTAATGTACCGTTCCCGCTTGAAACAGGAACCACTTCCGCACCAAGAAGTTTCATCCGGAACACGTTCAGTTCCTGTCTCCTGATATCCTCTTCCCCCATAAATACTTTGCAGGTAAGCCCGAGCTTTGCCGCTATGGTCGCGGAGGCGACACCGTGCTGTCCTGCTCCGGTCTCGGCTATGATTTTATCTTTACCCATACGTTTGGCCAGAAGGGCCTGACCGAGAGCGTTATTCAATTTATGTGCCCCAGTGTGAAGCAGGTCTTCCCGCTTCAGGTAAATATGGGCTCCTCCCAGTTCAGCGGTCAGTTTATCTGCATACGTCAGTGGAGTCGGACGGCCGGCATATTCTTTCAGATCGTGTTCATACTGTTTCAGGAAAGTCTCGTCTTCCATCGCTTCATCAAGCGCGGATTCCAGTTCCTCCAGTGGTGCCATCAGCGTTTCCGGTACGTATTTTCCACCGAAGTCACCGAATCTCCCCTTATGATTTGGCAAATTTGTAAGCATGACCCGTCACCTCTTTCGTAATTACCTGGATTTTATGAAAATCTTTCCGACCCTCTGTTTCAATTCCGCTTGAAATATCTACGCCTTCCGGAGAGTAGGTCATCAATTCCTTAATGTTTTCGGGAGTAATACCTCCCGCCATCAGACACGGTACGTTCTGCCTGTTCGCTTCCTGCTGGTAAGCAGGAATAGCTTCCCAGTCAAAGCTGACACCTGTGCCGCCGTAAGCTCCCTTCACTTTGGAATCCACAACGAAGCCCTCAGCCACCCCGCTGAACAGCTTCATCGTCGCCAGACCATCCTTCTGGTGAGGGATAGCTTTCCATACGGGCATAGGGAAAGTTTCCTTGATTTTCAGGAGTTCCGAAACCGTCTCGTTACCGTGGAGTTGTATAACATCGAGAGGTACAAACCTCAGCACTTCATCAATTTCATCTACAGTCGGATTAACGAATACACCTACCAGCTTCTGAGCAGGTCTGATACGTTTAATCCAGCTGCCTGCTTTCTCGGGAAGAACGTATCTTCCCGCAGACTTCACAAAGATAAAACCTAAATGGGTAGCAGGCGAAAACGCGCCTTTTTCCACGTCAGCCTCACGCTGGTTTCCGCAAAGTTTAATAAGTGGTTCCATTAGTTCTCCTCCTTCAGCAGCTGTCGTACCGCTTCTTCCACATCTGACTGCCTCATTAATGACTCACCCACAAGAACCGCTCCCGCTCCGGCTTTCTTTACCTCGGCTACATGCTCGCTCGTATAGATTCCACTTTCGGATATGAGAAAACAGTTTTCGGGCACCGAATCGGCAATAGTAGCTGTGTGGGTAAGGCTCGTGTTGAAAGTATTCAAATCACGATTGTTGATACCGAGTACTGCAGGCGTGAAAACCTCCAGAATTCTGTGCAGCGTTTTTAAAGCATGCACTTCGACCAGCACTTCCATGCCGAGACTGTACGCTTCATCATACAGCTTTTTCAACTGTTCCACATCCAGCGCTTCACCGATCAGCAGGATAGCATCCGCCCCTAATCGGCGGCTCTCCTGAACCTGGAGGGAGTCGATGATGAAATCCTTTCTCATTACGGGCAGGGAAACGTGCTGTTTAATCGCTGTGAGATATTCAGGATTTCCCTGAAAAAAGGTTTGGTCGGTCAATACGGATATAGCCCGGGCTCCGCCTGCTTCGTAGGCTTTCGCTATAGCCACAGGGTCAAAATCTTCGCGTATAAGTCCTTTGGAAGGAGACGCTTTTTTTACTTCGGCTATAAGTCCGATCGATCCTTCCTTCTTCAGAGAATCAGCGAACGGCACACACGGTTCTCCCTCACGTTCCGGAAGGGTGAGTCTGCTGATTTCTTCTCTTTTCACTTCCAGAATCTTATTCAGCATAACTGCTCTCCCCTTCTGTCAAGCGTTCATAGTACTGTTCAACTTTTCGACCGGCGATCGCTTCCTTCACCTGTGTTACCCCGTCGGCGATGGTTTCAGCACCTCCGGCTACGTAAACGCCGGCACCGGCATTCATTACGGCAATAGCCTGAGCGGCTTCCGGAGCAGAACCTTTCAGCACGTTCCGGATTAAAGCGGCACTTTCATCCGAGGATGAGATCTGAACATCTTCAATCGGAAAAGTACTGTAACCGAAATCCGCGGGATGGACTGTGAATCTGGTTATTTCGTTATTTTTAAGTTCCACTACGTCCGTCGTACCGGTAATAGTAATCTCATCCAGACCATCCTGTCCTGTTACGAACAGTACGTGTTCCGACCCTAATTGTCTAAGAGCCTCCGCCATCTTTTCGGCATACTCCGTGTCATACACACCTATCAGCTGTCTCTTCGCGTTTGCAGGGTTGCTCATCGGGCCGAGCAGATTGAATACCGTGCGGAATCCCAGTTCTTCCCGGGCTTTTGCTGCATGCTTCATCGCAGGATGATAAACCGGGGCGTACAGAAACGTCAGACCTTGAGCCCGGATCGTTTCCGCTCCCTCATCCGGAGTGGAGTCCACCCGGATACCGAGAGTTTCTATAACATCTGCGCTTCCGCTCGTGGAAGAAACTTTACGATTTCCATGTTTCGCGACTTTAACCCCCATTCCAGCCAGTATAATCGAGACGGCAGTCGAAATATTGTAGGTAGAGGCGCCATCGCCCCCCGTACCGCACGTATCCACGACATCGGAGTCGGACATCGGAAATTCTTTCATGTGTTCTCTCATCGCTTTGACAAATCCTGTGATTTCACTTGAGGTTTCCCCGCGATATTTCATAAGGCTGAGAAGACCGGCCAGCTGAGCCGTGGTCACTTCCCCGTTCATTATCGAATGCATCAGCTCATAAGCTTCATGTTCAGAAAAAACTTTACCCTCCAGGGTGTCATTTAAAAATTTGTTCATTTCTTCTCCGCTCCTTCTCTTCTCGTCTCAAATGCCTGCTCTGCTACAGCCAGCGCATATTTCAACGCACTCGCTTTCTTCACTGTTTCCTCATACTCCCCTTCAGGATCCGAATCGGCCACGACTCCGGCTCCGGCCTGGATAAAGACCTGCTGACCGATTTTCGTCATCGTCCGGATGGCAATACAGGAGTCCAGGTCTCCGTCAAGACCCAGATATACCACTCCACCCCCATACACGTGCCGGGGAGAAGGTTCCAGTTCACGCAGAATCTGCATTGCTCTTACTTTCGGCGCTCCTGAAAGTGTCCCTGCCGGAAATGCGGCTGTTAAAGCATCGATAGAGGAAATATCCTCCCTTATCTCTCCTGTAACTTTACTGATGATATGCATTACTTTTGCAAAAAGTCCGATCGTCATATAGTCATGGACGTCCACTGTTCCGTATTTAGCTACCCGTCCGACATCATTCCTGGCAAGATCCACGAGCATACGGTGTTCTGCCTGCTCTTTCTCATCCGCCAGAAGATCGGCTGCCAGCTCTTTATCCTCCTCTTCCGTTTCGCCTCTCTTTCTCGTCCCGGCGATAGGATGGATTTCCAGCTGTCCTTTTTCCACACGCAGTAACCTTTCCGGTGAGCTGCCTATTATTTCCATGTGGGGGAAGTTCAAATAAAACATATACGGGGAAGGGTTCACTTTTCTGAGGACCCGGTACAGTTCAAAGCCCGAACGTGTCGTTTCAGCCTGGAAACGCTGGGAAAGCACTGCCTGAAATATATCGCCCGCTTCAATATACTCCTTGATAGTACGTACACTTTCGAGGTAACTGTTTTTGGTGAAATTACTTGTCAGAGTCATTTCCACCGGACGGATGTTTTCATCAATAAGGAAGTCCGGAAACACACTTCCTTTCACAATCGACCGTTTCACCTCATTAATGCGTTCGCAGGTGTTTCGATAAGAAGATTCAGGGAACTTCCCGTCCGCAAAAGAAATGACCGTCGTTTTTTCGGTACGGTGTTCATGAGCAATAATGGTGCGACAGAACACAAAATGATAGTTTTCCTGATCTTCATTAACGGGAGGCACAGGTTCAAAATCAGAAACTGCATCGTAGGATATATACCCTACGCACCCTCCCTTGAACGGAAGAGGCGTCTTCGGAATCTTGATCTGAAGAAATTCATAAAGACCTTCATACGCTTCTTCAAGCGATGTGTATGCGGAAGTTTCTTCCGTTTCCAGAGTTTTTACAAAAAATCGCCCTTCTTCCTGAAAAATAGTATAGGCGGGGTCGAGGCCTATAAAGGAGTAGTTGGACCACTCCGACTCCCTGTCTCCACTTTCAAGCATGTAGACCGCTTCTTTTTCAAGAGCCGCAAACATGTGAATCGGAGTGATAGTGTCTGTTGTAAATGTCTCCATCACAGGAATAGTAAGATAATGATCAGAATCTTTTCGGAAGGATTCATAAGTAGTCAAGTGGCTCACCTCTCCATAGTTGCAGAATGGAGAATGAGATTATGAAGAATGTAAGAGAGTGGTGGTGCAGGGGATATGACGCAGCCCTCAGACAGCTCCTTACGTCCGTCTTTATCTGCGTTCTCTCGGCTCACCTGAATTCTCAGCTCAACTGCTCTCATTCTCGACTTTATAATGTAACTTTCGAATAGTTTATAAAATTCAGAACTGAAAGTCAACCTTATAGGCAGGTTTCTCTCTGTTCTTCAGGATACGTCACTTCACCAGAACCTATAATCACCACGTCAGGGCGTCGGTTCTTCATCACGTTCCACTTCCACGGTTTTAAGATTACCTACTTCATCAAAATCAATATAGAGAAATTCTCCGGGCACCGCAAAAGCTTCCAGCCTTTCACGAAGTACCAGCAGCTCATCAGTTTCTTCCCTCTCCTGAACGAGGACGGCGAATTCCTGCTGGAATCGGGCAAGTTTGTAACGGTTCATTGTACCGCTCCTTCCTTTTTTCTGAAAATACCCTTTTATTTCGAAATCTAAACAAGCATACTTTCTCCAAAGAATCCTTTTAAGCAGATGAATTTATATTTCTTTAAACTTCTATCATAATGAATATAGCTAAAGGAGGAAGTCTGTATGCTTAGGAACGAAAATCACGTATTAGTTATTTTTCCACATCCGGACGATGAGGCATTCGGAGTAAGTGGCACTATATCCTCGTATATTAACCAGGGGGTTCCGGTCACCTACGCATGTCTCACATTGGGAGAAATGGGAAGGAATCTCGGAAATCCGGCGTTCGCCACGAGAGAATCCCTTCCTGAAATAAGAAAAAAAGAACTGCAGAAAGCAGCGGAAGAAATGGGACTCAGAGACCTTCGCATGATGGGATACCGGGATAAAACACTAGAGTTCGAAGATGATGATAAGCTCCAGGGTCTGGTGGAAGATCTTCTGGAAGAACTGGAACCTTCCCTCGTCATAAGTTTCTACCCGGGGTATGCTGTACACCCTGATCACGAGGCGACAGCCCGTGCTGTTGTCCGTGCCTTACGGAACATCAAAGAAGAAGAACGCCCTGCTTTTTATGCTCTCGCTTTTGCGAACGATACGGAGGAAAATCTCGGGCAGCCGGATGTGTCTCACGATATTTCGGAAGTCCAGGAAAAGAAACTGAGAACACTGAAAGCGCACGACTCCCAGACATCGCAGCTCCTGAGCGATCTCGAAGCAGGAGTAAGAAGCGGGAATCCGGAAGCTATGAAATGGGTGACCCGAGAACAATTCTATTCATACAACTGGAAAGAAGACAACGTAGACTGACCCTCATTTTCAGGGTCAGTCTTTTTGCATACACGGGTGCAGTGTTTCCGGATTTCCGGATCTCCTGCTCCCCCGCCCCCCGGCCGGCATGGAATGAAAAAATATTTTAGGGAATGTTCACAGACGAAGTCCTGAAACCATGATATGCTGAAGGAAACACATAATAAAGGAGTATTACCCATATGAAAAAAGCAATCCCGTTCTTATTACTAATAATCACTCTTGCTGCCTGTGGTTCGGCATCTTCCGAGAAAGAATCCACGGATTCAGAGAAAAAGGAGGATGAAATGGCTGCCGCTCCTGTAGAGGTGGAGGTCAGCTTTGAACCTCACCCCCTCACGGCCGCGGAGAATGCAGATATTACCGCTACAGTGACCCAAAATGCGGAGCCGGTCAATGATGCCGAATACGTGGAGTTTGAAATATGGAAAACGGACCAGGGACAGGAGTCATCCGAAACGATTCAGGCCGTACAGTCGGAAGAAGGAAAATACACTACCCAGTACAGTTTCTCTGAAGCCGGCTCCTACCAGGTTATCGCCCATACACAGGCCCGGGGACTTCACACCATGCCTCAGAATGAAGTTACGGTGGAAGGCGCAGATGGACAGACTTCCGAAGATGGTAGCCACAGTCATGCATCCTCCCCTTTCGAAGTAACGCTTGAAAAATCCCAAAATGATGAAGGAACCGTATTAAAGACGACAATCAATAAAGACGGGGTTCCTTTCGAAAAAGGAGAGATCACTTATGAGATCTCGAGCCCGGAATCAGAGAAGCATGAATATGTGGATGCAGAAGAAACAGAACCGGGAGTTTACAGGGCCCGGCATTCCTTTCCTTCCAAAGGCACCTACACAGTGGCAGTCCATATAGAAAAGCCTTCCGAAGAGATTCATCAGCACCAGGAAAAGAAAGTCACGATCCAGTAGTTATTTACCACAAAAAAACCGGAGACTCCTCGTCTCCGGCTTTTTCTGTTCTTCTATTCTTCAGCGTTCTGTAACTTATTCCTTTTAGCGGCACGGTCGCGTTCACCTTTGTTAAGGACTTTCTTACGAAGACGAACGTTTTCAGGCGTTACTTCGCAATACTCATCGTCATCCAGATACTGAATCGCTTCTTCAAGCGTAAGGTCACGAGTCTTCTTAATAGTGTTCGTCGTGTCCTTCGTAGCTGAACGTACGTTAGTCAGGTGTTTCTCTTTTGTAATGTTTACGGTCAGATCGTTTTCCCGGACGTGTTCTCCGACAATCATTCCTTCATAAACATCCGTACCAGGGTCGACGAAAATTGTACCTCTGTCTTCAAGGTTCATAATTCCGTACGTTGTAGCCTTCCCTTTTTCCTGGGAAACAAGTACCCCGCTGCGGCGTCCGCCGACATTACCTTTCTGTAATGGAGCGTATCCGTCAAATGTATGGTTCAGAATACCATACCCGCGTGTCTGGCTCATGAATTCTGTGGAATAACCGATCAGTCCACGGGAAGGTACGAGAAACTCAAGACGTACCTGGCCGTTACCATCGTTGACCATGTCTTTCATTTCACCTTTCCGTGTACCGAGTGATTCCATGACGGCACCCTGATACTCTTCGGGTGTATCCACCTGGACACGTTCCATCGGTTCACACTTCACTCCGTCGATTTCCTTGATGATTACTTTAGGTTTGGACAGTTGCAGTTCGAAACCTTCACGGCGCATATTTTCCACCAGAATGGAAAGGTGCAGCTCTCCACGTCCGGATACGGTAAAGGCATCCGGGGAAGAAGTAGGTTCCACACGCAGACTTACGTCTGTTTCCAGCTGAGTAAGAAGACGCTCCTCGATTTGACGGGAAGTCACAAATTTACCTTCCCTGCCTGCGAATGGACTGTTGTTTACAAGGAAAGTCATTTGCAGTGTCGGCTCATCGATACGCGGAATCTCCATGGCTTTCTGGTTATCTTTGGCCGTTACCGTTTCACCGACGTTAATGTCCTCAAGGCCGGCAAGTGCGATAATATCGCCGGCTTTCGCTTCAGTTATCTCCACCCGTTTCAGACCGATAAAGCCGAACAGTTTGGAGATACGGAAGTTCTTCACGGAGCCGTCTTTCTTCATAAGGGAAACGTTGTCTCCCACTTTCAGTGTTCCCTGAAAGACACGGCCTACTCCGATCCGTCCGAGATAATCGTTGTAATCCAGAAGCGTTACCTGGAATTGCAACGATTCATCCCGGTTGTCGATCGGGGCAGGAATATTGTTCATGATAAGGTTGAAGATCGGTTCCATCGTCTCTTCCTGATCATCTTCCCCTTCTCCGGAAGTACCGTTCAGGGCAGAAGCTGTGACGACAGGGAATTCAAGCTGCTCATCATCTGCACCCAGTTCGATGAAAAGATCGAGCACTTCGTCGATGACTTCCTGAGGACGGGCATTCGGACGGTCGATTTTATTCAGTACTACTACAGGCGTAAGCTTTTGTTCAAGTGCTTTTTTCAGAACAAAGCGTGTCTGCGGCATACACCCTTCATAAGCATCGACGACGAGAAGAACGCCATCCACCATTTTCAGAATACGTTCAACTTCCCCGCCGAAATCAGCGTGTCCTGGCGTGTCCAGGATGTTGATTCTTGAATCTCCATATTGAACAGCGGTGTTTTTGGACAGAATCGTAATTCCGCGTTCTTTTTCCAGATCGTTGGAGTCCATGGCTCTTTCACTTACATTTTCGTTGTCACGAAATGTTCCAGAATAACGTAACAATTGGTCTACTAACGTCGTTTTTCCGTGGTCGACGTGTGCAATAATAGCAATATTGCGAATATCATCTCTAAGTTGCACGGTGAAAACACCTCTTTCTACTCGTTTCATTTTTTAACCTACCTATTATAACATAGTGTATACATAGTTCAACAACATGATTACAATAGATTCACAGAAAAGGGGGGAGAAGTCTATGGAACGACATGGTGAATGGCTACATATGACCGTACCCGAAAATTGGTCCGGAATAACAATAGCTAACGTAATGAAGAATAAATGGAAGGTGCCGAGAAAACTGAGACACGATTTCCGCTCCAACGAAAAAGTGTTGCTGAACGGCAGTCCTCCCCACTGGAAAACTGCTCCTGTGCGGTCCGGAGACATACTTTCCTTAAATTTTTTTCAACACGAAGACTTTACTCTTCCTGAATTCGAAATGGAGCTGGATGTCCTTTACGAAGACGACCACGTACTGGTCGTAAACAAACCGGCGGGAATGTTCACCCATCCAAATGGAGCTGCTGATATCCAGCAGACGCTATGGAATGGCATAGCCTTTTACTGCAGAAAACAACAATTACCCGTCTTACCTAAATATATTCACCGGCTCGACCGTCACACCTCCGGAGCCGTACTTTTTGGAAAGCACGCTCTGGCCACGGCGATACTGGGAGATATGATGAAAAACAGACGAATCAGCCGTGCATATGCAGCTAAAGTACACGGCCTTGTGGAAAATGACAACGGGCGTGTAGAGGTGCCGATTGCAAAAGACCCCGCTCATCCTGTGAAAAGAATGGTCGATGAAGACGGGCAGCCCGCCATTACTAATTATCACGTTGTACAGCGGGGACAGGATTATACACTTCTCAGTCTGAAACTGGACTCGGGCCGCACTCATCAGATCCGTGTGCATCTGAGTCACCTGGGGCATCCGCTCCTTGGAGATGATCTTTATGGAGGACAGGGCGATGTACTTGGACGCCAGTCTCTGCATGCAGCCGCTTTGTCTTTCCCCCACCCTTTCACGGGAGAAATAATCACGTGTGCCGCTTCGTCCGAGACGACGCCTTTTTTCACAGAAGAAGAGTTACGCTCTTTCTGAATCGCAATATTGGGAAATTGCCTCGCCCTTTCTCTATACTGGGAAGAAAGCTATATCTTTACTTGTCTGCACAATCAGCCATACTTAATTTTTTGGAAAGGGGAGAATACTGTTGAAAGAGCATAAAGGATTCACTTCTATGTTTCAGAAAAGAAAACTTACGCTTGGGCTGAATATTCCTATAGAGGCTCACGGGAAAGAGGTACCCATACTTGATCGGCAGGTGGAGCGGGCACAACTGGCAGAAGAAGCCGGATTTTCCTGCTTATGGTTTCAGGACGTCGTACTTGAAGACCCCACGTTTGAAGATCCTGCCACCGGTCAGATTTTCGACAGTCTGATTTACCTCACTTATCTCGGAGCACACACAAAGTCGATAAATCTAGGTACTGCAGCAGTAGTAACGCCGTTACGTCATCCGCTCCGCCTTGCCAAGGAAGCTGCGAGTATAGAACGGCTTTTCCCGGAGAGACTAATACTCGGTATCTCTTCCGGAGACCGGCGTAAGGATTTCGAAGGGCTGAACGTCCCGATTATGAAGAGAGGACGCCTGTTCCGGGAATCTTTCGACTTCTTCAAAAGAGCGATAAGCGAAGAATACCCGGCACTCGAATCCCCCATGGGCAAACTCGATAAATCCAACCTTGTCCCGAAACCGTCTTCTCCCATACCTTTGCTCATGACCGGCTACTGTCAGCAGACGTTTGACTGGATTGCGGAAAATGGGGATGGGTGGATGTTTTACCCGCAAGCTCCCGAAAAACAGAAGGAGATGGTAGCATCCTACAGAGAGAAAGCAGCAGAGTTCCACGAAGATGAATTCCATCCATTTATTATGCCGCTTCCTGTGCAGCTGGAGGAAAACGAAGATGCCCCCCTTTCGAAGATTCCGGCAGGATACCGCGGTGGACGGAGAGCGATCGTTGATATTTTGAAAGAGTACAGGGAAATCGGAGTGAATCACATTATGTTCAACCTGGCCAAAAGTGAGCGGCCTGTAGAAGAAGTGATTCACGAATTTAAAGAATATATTATACCTGCTATTGAGGAGGAAAATTTCTCATGAGTCGTCTTTTACTGATAGCAGTACCTAACTTTTCAGTTCATCCCGACCTCGTCCAGGAGGAGAAAATTTCGTCTATTGCGGAGTCTTTCGCTTCATTTGAACCGACTGCGATAGCTATCGAGAAAAATTACTATGTGGAAGAGGAAGTCAACAAAAATCTCGATTCTTATCTCAGGGAAGAATTCATTCTTACTTATGATGCACTGGAGCAGTTCTCTTTCCGCACGGCAGAACAGGCAGGGCTTGCCGTCCTCTATATGGTTGATGAAATCGTGAATATGTCCGACCCTTCCCTCGATCAGGTATTTACCTGGGTGGAAGAGTATCAGCCGTCTTTGTTGAAGGAAATCATATCCATTAAACAAAAAGCGGACGCTTTTCGAACGTACGATGATATCCAGGGGGTTTTGGAACAGATAAACAGCGATACCTACATCACTCTCATTCAACACCTGCACGCCTCCATAAATATTGCAGGGGATCGGTATCACCAGGTCGGAACGGCCTGGCTGAAACAATATTTTGAAAAGAATCTGGCGATTGCCGCCAATCTGGAAAGAATGATCCGGCACGAAGAGCGGATCATTGCATTTGTAAGCGAGGAAACACTCCCCTTACTGAAAAATCTTTTAAAAAACAGCAATCGTATTACGCTGGAGCACCCCGACTCCTACTTAACCCGTCACAATTCTTCGAACGAATAAAAAGCCGCCTCTTCCTAGCTGGAAGAGGCGGCTTGATGTTTCTATTTTTGATCCTTTTGATTCTTTTGATCATCTTTGAAGACCTGGGAAGCGGCACGACGCTTGCCTTCTTTTTTCCAACGTTTAATATGAATCGTCGGTGATTCATAATCATCTTCTGATCTGATATCCGCGCTGGAAGCTTTCATGAACGACCAGGCAAGCAGGAACATTATGAAGATGAGCGGAAAACCACCTACGATACTGGCCGTCTGCAGTGTACCGAGTCCCCCGAGGAAAAGAAGAACAAGAGGCATCAGACACAGGGCAAAAGCCCAGAACAAACGGTTCCATCTTTCCGGTTCTCCTTCGATCTCTTTCTGAACGACAGAAGCAAGAATATAGGAAGAGGAATCGAATGTGGTTGCAAGAAAGATGATTGCCAGCACAGTGAATACAAACACCATAAAAGGAGCAAACGGCAGCTGGGCAATAATTTCAATGATGGTTGCCGGAGCACCGTTGGCCTCCAGGAAGGAGATTGCATCGAACTGACCGGTAAGCTGCAGATAAAGTCCGAAGTTCCCCATGATACCGAAGAAAAGGATACTTCCGAGACTTCCGTATACAATCGTACCGAAAATCATTTCGCGAATCGTCCGGCCTCTTGAAATCCTGGCAACAAACAGACCGACGAACGGAGCGTAAACGAGCCACCACGCCCAGTAGAAAACGGTCCACGCTTCAGGGAAACCGGTTTCTTCAAATTGTCCAAGATTTCCAAATGGTTCCATCCAGGTAGCCATTTTGAAGAAATTATCCAAAAGGATCCCGACGGCGTTGAATGTCGTTTCCAAAATGAACCGTGTCGGTCCTACAGCTAATATAAAGGCGAGTATAAATATGACCAGCCATATATTGATGTCACTAAGCACCTTAATCCCGTTTCTTAGTCCCGAATAGGAACTGACGGCGAATATTCCGGTGGCTACAAGCATAATGACAGCCTGCATTCCGAGAGTGACGGGAATGCCGGTCAAATAATTGACCCCCTGGGCAATCATCGGTGTACCGAGAGCGAGAGTCGTTCCGGCACCGCCCATCAGACCGAACATAAATAACACATCTATGATATTCCCGACAGGGCCGTCCACCCATTTTCCGAGGACCGGACGTACTGCTTCACTTACTTTAAGTACAGGTTTTCGTCTTACGTAAAAGAAATATGATATAGGAAGTGCGGGTAAGGTGTAAATCGCCCAGGCGATTGGACCCCAGTGGAAAATCCCGTAAGCGGTAGACCACTGTATCGCTTCTTTCGATTCCGGCGCTATGCCAAAAGGAGGTCCCTGGTAATAGTATACCCACTCTATGACACCCCAGTACAGAATACTTGAGCCGATACCGGCGGCGAATAGCATGGCCGCCCAGGAGAACGTATTGAACTCCGCTTTTTCTCCTTCTTCGCCAAGTTTTACATGACCATTCTTACTGAATGCTACAAATACGAGGAATGCAAAAACTGCCAGCCCCATGGCCATATAAAGAAACCCGAATTTATCGGTCATAAAATCGTTCGCTTGCCCTACCAGTTCTTTACCTGCTTCCGGAAATAAAATGAGCGGAACAGTTACAAGCAGTAGAAGAGCCAGTGCCCCAAAAAATGTGGGCCAATCCATAATCCGTTTATTCATTTTCTCCATCCTTTCCAAAAGCTTGTGTTGTTTCATTGCTGTGTACGGTTTAGTATTGTAACAAAGCCTTAAAATAAGTCAAAGGGAATTCATTACTTTTCGACCATATTATGGTTAATTTCACACAGTTTAAAAATATTAAAAAAAGGGAATGAGGAAAAGTTATTCATGAAAAAATTCTTTGAAAAATGGAAGCTTGACGCCCTGTACGTACCCCTTGTAACCGCATACCCGGCGGGCTTATGGTTGCTTCTTGGATCGACGGAATGGCACGCTACGACACTGACTCTTTATATATTATGCATCCTCTTTTTATCATTCTCCGGCTTCGTGGAAACCGGTGGAGATTCAGGCAAAGAAATTTTTTTCGGCTACGTCTATCTGACAGGTGCCCTGTTCTTTTCTGCAGCCGGTTTGTGGATGTGGCTTATATAAAGAACAGGAAAGGCAGAATCATTGGTATCATGATGATTATAGTGAAAATCAGCCACTCTGTCTTCCGGTCCCCTTTCACCTGTTTGTAATAGGACATCCCCCAGGCTAAAAGCAGCAGACCCGTCATAATTATACTCCTTAAATGCAAGTCCCCGTCTTTATTATTCGTAAAGATGAACAGACCTCCCTCCACCAGTATCAGTATACCGACGATACTATTGAAGAGATGATGAAATGTATTGCTCATGTTACTCTCTCCTTTCTACTTCCATCATACCTTATAGCTCTTACTTCCATAAAACAAGAAAAATTCCCGCGCGAAAAGCTGTCTTTTTTCACTAAACAGGCGCAGAAGAGCGTTGTTCTTCTGCGCCTGTTTCTGATATTATTTCATTTATTTCTCTTTCTTCCTCAATTCGATTCTCCGTATTTTTCCTGAAGTCGTCTTCGGCAGCTCCTCGATAAACTCGATTTTTCTCGGATATTTATAAGGGGCCGTTTCCGCTTTAACATGATCCTGCAGTTCTTTGACGAGCTTCTCGTTCCCTTCCACGCCGGACTGCAGTACAATAAAAGCTTTGACTACGTTACCTCTTACCTCGTCGGGACTTGCGACCACTGCGCATTCCTGGACGGCTTTATGTTTCACGAGAGCATCTTCCACTTCGAAAGGCCCGATCGTGTATCCGGAACTGATGATGATGTCATCACTTCGGCCTTCGAACCAGAAGTAACCTTCTTCATCTTTTTTAGCCTGGTCTCCGGTAATATAATAATCCCCTCTCCGGGACATTTTCGTACGTTCCGGATCTTTATAGTATTCTTTGAACAGGGCCGGTGTATCAAGATGCACCGCTATATCCCCTACCTCCCCGACTTCTGCCGGTTTACCTTCTTCATCGATTACATCCACATCGTTGCCCGGTGTAGGGCGACCCATCGATCCCGGGCGCACTTCCATATCTTTCATAATCCCGACAAGCAGAGTGTTTTCCGTCTGACCGTAACCATCCCGTACCGTGATGTTGAAATGATTTTTGAACGTATCGATCACTTCCCGGTTCAGCGGTTCACCTGCGGATACGGCACTGTGAAGCGATTGAAGCGAATAATCATCAAGATTATCCACTTTGGCCATCAGCCGATACTCCGTAGGCGTGCAGCAGAGAACATTCACGTGATAGTCCTGCATAATCTGCAAGTACGTCCGCGGGTCGAATTTACCTTGATAAATAAGTCCACACGCGCCCGTGCCGAGAACGGAAAGGAAAGGTGTCCAGATCCACTTCTGCCAGCCCGGCCCGGCTGTAGCCCAGACTACGTCGTTCTCTTCTATAGCCAGCCATTTGGATGCAGCCGTCTTCAGATGGGCGTACCCCCATCCGTGAGTGTGCACCACACCTTTCGGGTTTCCGGTAGTCCCGGACGTATATGGAAGAAAAGCTGTGTCGTCCCTGTGGGTCGGAGCCGCTTCCAGTTCCTCCGATGTATTTTTAATTTTTTCTTCAAGAGATATCCAGCCTTCTTTCCCTTCTCCGACAGAAAACAGATGAAGATCATCGATCCCTTTCACTTCATCAAACTGTGAAGTGAATGGATGATAGCAGGCTACGGCTTTCGCTTCTCCGTGTTCTATGCGGTACTGCAAATCTTTTGCCCGCAACATCTCCGACCCCGGTATAATGATGATCCCTGTCTTCATAGCAGCAAGATATACTTCGTAGGCTTCAATCGTCCGCGGAATCATGATAACTATTTTGTCTCCCGGTTTCAGTCCTTCATTCAGGAAAGCGTTACCAATTTTGTTTACTCTTTTCATTAATTGCTGATATGTAGCTTCCTTTTTGTTGCCTTCACTGTCAATCCAGATTAAGGCCTTCCGTTCTTCACCCCGGGCATACTTTTCCATTTCGGAAATAATATTATACTGTTCCGGTGCAATGAGTTCCTTTCTATCCATTAAAAATCCCCCCAAATAAAATGTATCTCTTTCATTATACCTAAGATTCTGATTTTTTGGAATGATTCAAACAATTATTATGCCAGAAAAAACCTGCTTCGAATAAAGAACTTTACGCAAAAGGGTTCTTTGTCCAAAGCAGGAGTATTTATCAGGAAGCTAAACGTTTGAAGTTTTCTCCCAGTATTTCATTCATTTTGTGTACAGTGATAAACGCATGCTCATCAATGAGAGTCATGGATTTTTTCAGGAGAGTGTATTCTTTTCTGGTCAGCACCGTAGTGATCACTTCTCTGTCCTCTTTGTTGAAAGCACCCTTAGCCTGATGGATAGTAGCTCCGCGACCCAGTTTTTCTACAATATACTGACGGACTTCGTCACTTTCCTGGCTGATGATGACGACTTCCTTGTTGTCTTCGAACTGTTCGAGAGCGTAATCTATAACGAGACCGTTCAAAATGACTCCGAAAAATGCATACATGCCGATAGCCGGGCCGAATACGAGTACGGAAGATATCGCGATAGCAATATCGGAGACGAGAACCCCTTTCCCGACTTCAATGGAGAAATATTTATTGAGAATCATAGCGATAATATCGGTACCTCCGGTGGAAGCACCCTGATGGAAGACGATAGCCATTCCGGAAGCTGCGATGATCTGACCGATAATCAGCTGAATCAAAATGTCCTCGCTGAGCGCTTCCTGAATAGGAAAATACGTCTCAAGCCCCCACACCATGAAGGATAAAGCGAAACCCGCATATATCGTCTTCGCGCCGAAACGAAAACCGAGAAAAATGAATCCGACGATAAATAAAAGAATGTTGAGTATAACCATAATCAGCCCGAGAGACAGTCCAGGGAAAACATTACTCATTACGATGGAAAGACCACTGACGCCTCCGGTAGCCAAATCGTTAGGAGACAGAAAGTAAGTTACGTTCACTGCTACAAAAAGAGCACCAAGATTCATCAGCAAAAAACTTTTCATTTGTTTCCACATGGAACACAACCCCCTCGTTTTATCCGTAATTTCTTCTCACAAAGACGGATTATAACGAGTCTTACACCCTTTGTAAACAGGCTTCGGAAAACTTTCCCAAGTAAGCGGATACACCCTGAAACTTCTGAATTATCTCCACTTTCAATGCATTTTATTACTGTTCCATAAGACTTCTCCACAACAGGAGTGAAGCATAACTTCTGTAGGGTGCCCACTCCCGGCTGACCCGAAGCATTTCTTCCTGCGAAGGTTTCGATTCTTTTCCGAAATACAACTTCCAGGCGTTCTGGATCCCTACATCCGCTTCCGGAAAGAGGTCTGCACGGCCGAGTGCTCTCATCTGCCAGTTCTGGGCCGTCCACTTCCCTATTCCCCGCACTTTGGTCAGCTGCGTTATCGTATCTTCCGCACCAATCTGTTCAAAATCGTTCAACTCCAGCTCCTCGCGGGCGATTTTACCGGAAGTATCGATTACATATTCCGCCTTTCTCTGACTGAACTGCAGTTCCCGGAGGTCATCATATGCGAGTGAAGCCACTTTCTCCGGAGACGGATAAAACCAGACGCCCTTTTCCTTTTCCCCGAAATTTTCTACAAATCTGGTACTCAACCGATATGCGAACGTTTTATTAAGCTGCTGATGGATAATCACTCTCATGAGTGCATCATACATATGAAAACTTCGGACTACCGGTGTGGCCGGAAACTTTTTCTGAAGGTCGGCTAACGAAGTCCCGAGGAAGTGAGCGTCCACTTTCTCAAGATCAACGTCCCATTGAAAAATTTCGTAGAGTCTATTTACTACAGTATCTCTATCCCGCTCCCCCGTAACCCGGAACTCCGGCGCATCTCTTGTACCTGTAGACTGCACACGTGCGACTTCTCTTTCATTGCCATGAAGTACCAGCGGAACATCCACCCACTGTTCCTGCTTGTCCAGCCGGATGAGCGGGTCTTCTCCCATACGATCCAGTACAAACGAAAAATCATAACGGAACGGCAATTCGATATTTTCTGTCCACATAATCATTCCTCCCGCTTTTTCTCTACCTTACTTCAGTATAGACGAAACCTTAGGCTCTTCAGGAACCGTTGAAAATTAAAAGCCTTACTTCTTCCCGAAGAGAAAAAGTAAGACTTTCAATAAAGTGCCATCAGAATAGAAGGCTCGCCGCCCATCCGAAAATGATCAGAGGTATATTATAATGCAGGAAAGTCGGTACGCATGTATCCCAGATATGATTGTGACGACCGTCCGCATTAAGACCCGACGTAGGTCCGAGCGTACTGTCGGAAGCGGGGGACCCGGCATCACCGAGAGCCCCTGCCGTACCGATCAGAACAGCGATCGCCATAGGAGAGTAACCGACTTCCAGGCAAATCGGAACGAATAACGCAGCAAGAATAGGGACGGTAGCGAAAGACGAACCTATACCGATGGTAACGACAAGGCCTACGAGAAGAAGCACGAGTGAAATTACTGCTTTATTATCACCGATCATGCCTGAACTCGATTCCACGAGGTCCTGGACAGAAGCTGTTTCTGTAAGGACGTTAGCGAACCCGGCAGCCGTCAGCATGACAAAAGCGATAAAACCCATCATGGTTATGCCCTCTCCCATCGTACGATCACCATACTGAAAAGGAACGACTCTGAAGATGAACATAACGATCAGTCCGGCAAGAGCTGCAAATATAAGGTTCCCCCACACTGCCTGTATAAAGAGCGTCACTACGATCGCTATAATGGTGTAAACGTGCTGTTTTCGAAATGTCACCTGCTCATCTTTCGGTATTTCGGAAAGACCGCTTCCATCCGAAGCGCGCGGCTCCCTTGGTCTCCTGTAAGTGATAAGTACAGCGACGAGAAGACCGGTCACCATCCCGAGACCAGGTATTATCATCGATTTGGCGATCGTACTGATAGATGTTTCCACTCCATTCGACTGCATCGCATCCTGGATTGTCTGGTGGAAAATAAGACCGAAACCGAGCGGAATAGTGACATAAGGTGCTTTCAAACCGAATGTCAGTGCTGCCGCTACAGCTCTTCTGTCCAATTTCATCTGGTCGAACATGTGTAAAAGCGGTGGAATAAGAATCGGAATAAAAGCGATGTGTACAGGGACGACGTTCTGTGAGAGACTCGCCACTGCTGCTATGATGAATACGAGCCATACTTTTTTATCTTTCAGCAGGTGCAGGAGCGTCTGCACGAGAAGCGTCGTAATACCCGAAAAACTGATGGCGGCCGCAAAAGCTCCCAACAGTATATAACTAAGTGCCACCTCAGCCTGGTCTCCCATGCCGGCGATGAACAAATCCAGAGCCTCCGTCAGCGATTCTCCGTTCATCACTCCCGCTGTAAGACCTGCAGCTATAATTGCTACTATAACATTGACCCTGGCCAGACTGAGAATAGTCAGAACCAGCACGGATACAATAACAGCCGATGCCATCATCCCCACCCCTTTCATCTCATTAACGATTTACCATGATAAAGAATAAATATAAAAAAATCAACCCTTTCCCATAATGTCTGAAAAGGTTGAAAAAGTCATTTCATTCTATCTTCGAGTTCATCAAGCATTCGTATCAGTTCATCAATATCTTTGACGTCCGTTTCTTCCGGATCCAGTTCATCGATCCGTTCGGCGAATTGAGCCAACTTCAGTTTCAAATTACTCAGTTTTTCCTGATCCTCCATAAAAAGCTCCTTTTCTTCTAAATCGGTTCCAGTTCATGATAGTACAGTTCAACCGCACTGTCGATATTTTTTCCGGAAAAAAAGCCCTCCAGGCAGAGGGTGAACTATACCCCGAATAATGGACACGAAAAAAAGTGCCCCTTATTCGGGGTTTTTTATGTTTCCTAACCTCGAAGTTCCTTTATAATCAAATTAACGACAAAGAGCGGGGTTGAAAAACATGACGAAGATAATGTTTACCGAAGCACAAAGAAAAGAGTTAGCGTCCAATCCGAACGTCCTCAAGGTGACTGATCGTTCCATCACCTATGCCCCAGCCTTCAAAGTGAAGGCTGTGAAAGAAAACCAAGAAGGAAAGAGCCCGTCTCATATCTTTGTAAACCACGGTTTCGATGTGGCGATGATTGGCGCCAAGAAGCCTAAAGAGTGTTTGAAACGGTGGCGCAAGATATTCCATGAACACGGAGAAGATGGGTTACGGGGCAAAGGTTCCACAGGGAGACCTTCCTCGAAACATCTTTCTTCCGAAGATCAATTGAAGAAGGCAGAAGCGCGTATTGCGTATTTGGAGGCAGAGTTGGATTTTGTAAAAAAGCTCGACGAACTCGAAAGGCAGGCGAAGAAGAAGAGATAACCACCTCAGAGAAATTTCAACTCATTGAACGAGTCCTCCGGACTCATGGTTTCCCCCATATGATCCGGTATTTTTGTGAGATTGCCCGGGTAAGCCGGTCCGGGTACTACAACTGGTTGAAATCAGAGGATGCCCGTCATAAGAGGGAACAGAAAGGTGAGGCGGATTATGAAATCATCAAGAAAGCGTTCGACCGGCGTCAGGGCAGAATCGGAGCTCTCCCCATCAAAATGATGGTGGAGAACGATGAACACGTCGTGATGAACCATAAACGTATTCGACGCATCATGAAGAAATACAACCTCGTATGTACCATTCGCAGAGCGAACCCTTATAAACAAATCGCTCAAGCGACCCAGGAACATCAAACATGTGACAATAAGCTGGAGCGTCACTTCGATCACGAGGAACCACAACGCGTCCTTTTAACGGATATCACGTATCTCTATTATGCGAAGGGACAGAAGGCTTACCTTTCGGCCATCAAAGATGGGGCGACCCGTGAGATTCTGGCTTACTATCTATCGACCTCTTTGAAGATGGATATCGTCTACACGACTCTTGATAAGTTAATGGAACGGGAGGATTTCTTCCCTCATCCCGATTGTCTGATTCACTCAGATCAGGGTATGCATTACACGCATCCTGCGTTCCAGAAAAAAGTGAAAGACCTGGGGTTACACCAGTCGATGTCTCGAAGAGGCAACTGTTGGGATAATGCCCCGATGGAATCCTTCTTCGGCCACATGAAAGACGGCATCAACTTCAAGGCCTGTTTCTCTTTCTCCGAGGTGCAACAAGCCATCGACGAATACATGGATTATTACAACAACCATCGATACCAGTGGTCCTTACAAAAAATGACCCCGGCTCAATACCGAGGTCATCTTATAGCAGCCTAGCACTTTTTATTAAACTGTCCATTTTCAGGGTTACAGTTCAGGGCTTCAGTCAGCTCAATTGAATGCATTCTATAGTCTCTTCAATGTCGATACTGTCTTTCACTGACTGCACCATCGAGCAGTTTTTTCTTGCTACTTCAAGGTTTTTAGCCAGCTTATCCTGGTTCAGATGATAGCCTTTCACTACGTAATGAAGATGGACTTTTTCAATCCGGTTCGCTTCATCAGGGTTTCTTTTCACATCAGCTGTAAGATTGATGTCTTCATATTTGATCCTCTGCTTATCGAGAATTTTCCGGTACACACTCAGGCTGCACCCGGCTATGGAAGCCGTCATCAGCTGGTAAGGACGGAAACCGTAATTCTCATCACTGGAAATATTAAGATTGTCGAACTCGAATGATGTACGGATGCCTTCATCTTTCAGATAAAATTCCATTCCCTCTCACTCCTCTGTTAAAATGCGTCTTTATTCATAGTATAACCGATTCATCTGTATTTCTAACGTAAAATTAATCTTCTTGCAAACGATCCCTCTGTTCGCTTATTCTGTAGGAAGACTTTACCGGAGGGAGGGAGTACCATGTTCAGTGTAAAACAGAGATTCCGGGTCTTAATAGGACTCGTTACTATTTCCGGGTTTTCTCAAGGGATGCTCCTCCCTCTACTGGCTGTCATTCTGGAACAGAACGGAGTATCCTCCTCTTTGAATGGCATCCATGCTACAGGTCTTTACATAGGTATTCTCCTTGCTTCCCCTTTTATAGAAAAGCCGCTCCGTTCCCTCGGCTTCAAGCCGATTATTATGGTCGGAGGTCTCCTGGTGGTTACGTCGCTGTTCCTTTTTCCTTTCTGGCAGTCCCTATGGTTCTGGTTCGCCCTCCGTGTAGCTATAGGTATCGGGGATCAGATTCTGCACTTCGGTACGCAGACGTGGATTACGACTACGGCCGACAAAGGAAGCCGCGGACGCAGTATCGCCTATTACGGGCTGTTCTTCAGTCTCGGTTTCACACTGGGCCCTCTTATGACCAATCTTCTTTCGGTCAGTACGTACTTTCCTTTCCTGCTGGCTTCTTTCCTCAGTTTGGTCGTATGGCTGTTCATGCTGAAAGTGGGAAATGAATTTCCGGAGGAAGATTACGCCTCCGCTCACGGATCCAGTTCGTTCGGAAGATTCCTCAAAGCCGCCGCAATAGCCTGGCCCGCTTTTCTCGGTCCGCTCTGCTACGGCTTTCTGGAAGCGTCGCTGCACGGCATATTCCCGGTTTACGGATTACGTATCGGTCACGAAGTGCAGACCGTCTCTTTCATTATCCCGGCCTTCGCTGCAGCAAGTCTTTTATCACAGATTCCGCTCGGCCGCTGGAGCGATTCCATAGGGCGCCCCCGCGTCATACGCTATGCTCTTGCCGGAGGCACAGCCGCTTTTCTCATCGCTTCCTTCTACGAGTCTTCGGCCACTGTACTGTTTCTATGCTTTGCTTTCGCCGGACTTTGTGTCGGATCTTTATTTTCCCTGGGCATCTCTTATATGACTGATCTTCTGCCCCGGGAACTCCTCCCTGCCGGAAATATATTATGCGGGATGTCGTTCAGCATCGGCAGTATTCTCGGTCCGTTTCTGTCGGGAATCGTTCTTGACATACTCCCGGACCTGTCTCTCTTCTTTTTGATCGTAGGTCTGCTCGTCTTTATTTTTCTGGTGTTCTTTTTCAAAAAAGATGTATCCGTCACGCAGGACCCGGTCTGAAGTGTAGACGGGTCCTCTTTACCGGTTCAAGGCCTGCTCGAGAACTTCCCTGTTTTCTTCCATGATGTCGAAGTAATCTTTTCCTTTTTCCGCTTCTTCTTCTGTTCTCGTAGCCAGATTATGCAGATAAAGGGCTTCTGCCCCTATTTCTTCCTGTACTATATCCGCCGCTTTCATAGACACGTTCTTTTCGAACAATACGTAGTTGAGTCCATGCTCCTCTGCAGTTTCGATCACGTGTTCGAGTTCTTTTTGAGAAGGTTCATTCGTAGAGGAGAGACCGGCTACGGAAATCTGTTTTAAGCCGTAGGCGTCCTCCCAATACCCGTATGCCGCGTGTGAGACTATCACTTCCTGAGTGTCCGCCTCTTTGACGGTGGCGGCCATACGTTCATCAAGTTCGTGAAGTCTTGCCTTCAACTTTTTTGTATTCTCGCTGAACTCATCCTTTTTTTCCGGATACATAGTCGCCAGTTCCTTTTCAATCTCTTCCGCCACTTCCGTCATAATCACAGGATCGAGCCATATGTGAGGATCCTCTCCGCTCGAGGAATGGCTGTGGCCGTCATGATCCCCGCCTTCTTTTTCTTCATGTCCGTTCTCCTTCTTCAACCCTCCCAAGCCTTCTGCCGCAGCAACCGTTCGGACATCTTCCGCTTCCAGTGTATCGGCGATCGTCTCTGCGTATGCCTCGAAGTCATCTTTCGTGTAGATGAATACCTCTCCTTCTGCCATACGTACCATTTCCTTGGTCGTCGGTTCATACGTATGTGCATCCGCACCTGCCGGCAGGATAGACTCGACCTCAAGCGTCTCACCTGCTATTTTCTCAGTCATAAACTGCAATGGATACACAGTAGTATAAATGACATCTCCCTTTTCCTCATTCCCTTTTTTCCCGGCTTCGCCGCTATCGCAGGCCGAGAGAACGACTACTGCGAGTAAAAACAGAGCAATACCTGACTTTTTCATTCCACACACCTCTCATCCATAACAATTACTTCACGCCTGAAAGTCTTTCTTTATAAACTCACGGGGTTAAGCACATAGCGGGCACTTCCCGTAAATTTCAAACTTATGACTTTCCACATCATAGCCTTTTAAATCTTCATTTATCTTTTCCATCGGACAGAACTCTATCAGCTTCGTTTTTCCGCAGTCTGTGCAAATAAAATGGTGATGATGGTGCCCGGTACCGCAGCTGAGCCGGAAATGTTTTTCGCCTTCAAGTTCTGTAGCCTCAAGCACGTTTTCTCCGGATAAAAGATAAAGATTCCGGTAGACTGTATCGAAACTTATATTCGGAAACTCCTTCTGCATATCCTGAAGTATCTTCTTTGCCGGTACGTACTGATCGTGCGATGCGAATATTTCTATAATCCGCTCCCTCTGTTTCGTCTTCTTGTACCCTTTCTCCTTCAGCTGTTGTAAAGCACGGTTCATTACACTCATACTTTTTCTCCTTTCTCAAAAAGACCGGAACGGAATTTTTTGTACAGCATACTTATCATAAGAAGCACCACCGCAGCCATTACGATCGTCCCTCCCGGCGGTACATCCAGCTGATACGCACTGATCAGCCCGATAACAACGGAAATTTCTCCGAACAGTACCGAAAGACCGATTGTCTGCCTGAAACTGACGGACATGCGGAGAGCGGATGCGACAGGCAGCGTCATGAGTGCCGAAACGAGCAGTATGCCGACTACCTGCATGGCCGAGGCGATGACGAGAGCTACCATTACAATAAATAAAAAGTGGACGAACCTGGCATTCACCCCGGCAATAGACGCATGGTCTTCGTCAAAGGAAAGTACGAAAAGCTCTTTGTAAAACATAAGGACGATAATTACGACCAGCGTGGTGATGACAGCTACTGTCCACATATTTCCTCTGCTGACGGCTGTAACACTTCCGAATAAATAACTGAATAAGTCCGTATTGAATCCGTCTGCCAGAGAAATAAGTATAACGCCGAGGCCTATTCCGCCCGATAACATGATAGGGATTGCCAGCTCTTCGTAATGCTTGTACACTTTTCTCAATTTTTCTATGAACACAGCACCCAGAACGGAAAACGCCATCCCCATATACATCGGGTTCCAGTCGTCCACTGCCGATACGCGCTTTTCAATCAGCAGACTGGCAGCAATCCCCGTTAAAGTGATGTGGGAGAGGGCGTCCGCTATCAGCGACAGTCGCCGCACGACGATGAATACTCCGAGCAAAGGAGCTACAAGTCCGATGAGCAGACCGGTAATCACCGCATTCTGTAAAAATTCATATTCCACAATCGCTTCAATCATAGTGAACTCCCTTCGTGGTTATGAGTAAGCTGCTGCAGGGAGTGACCATACATCAGACTCAAAGTTTCATCGTCCATATTTTCGTAATCCTCCGTGGAACCATGGAAATGGACTGTTTTATTCATGCAGGCAACGTGTGTAGCGTGGCTTGTAATGGTGCCGATATCGTGACTTACCATTAAAAGAGTGAGATTGCGCTCTCCGTTCAATTTAGCTAAAAGATCGTAGAAAGCAGTAACATGTTCACTGTCCACTCCGACAGTGGGTTCGTCGAGAATAATCAGGGAAGGGTCGCTCACCAGAGCACGGGCAATAAACACCCGCTGCTGCTGCCCTCCCGACAGTTCACCGATAGAGTGTTGGGCATATTCTTCCATCTCCACTTCGCGCAAAGTGGCAAGCACTTTATCTTTATGACTGTGATTAAAGAGCTGGAACATGTTCATACGGGATACAAGACCGGAGCGGACGACTTCATAGACGGTAGCCGGAAATCCCGAGTTGAAACTGTTCGCTTTCTGTGAGACGAAGCCCACTTCCTGCCATCTATTGAACTTTTTCACTTCTTTACCAAACAGCCGGATGTGTCCCCTGACCGGTTTTTCGAGACCGAGCATCAGTTTGATCAGGGTGGATTTACCGGAACCATTCGGTCCGACAAGACCGACGAACTGCCCTTCGTTTATAGTCATGTTTACGTTCTCCACTACCCAATTCCTGTCATATTTGAAAGACACATCTTCAAGTTCAATAAGCGGTTCCTGAGCCATGATTCGCCTCCTCCAATTATAAATAAGAATGATTACGATTTAGATTATATAGCAGCCCGGTGAATGTGTAAAGAAAAAAACGCCTCCGTCTCCGGATGGCGTTTATACATATCTGTTATACCTTTTCTCCAAATAGTTCTGAAAGAAAGAGAATAATAAAGTCAGAGCCCAGTAAACGAGTGCGGCAGTAATGTACATCGTCATGGAATCTACCGTTCTCCCTGCCGCTATCTGCGCTTTATTCAATATTTCGGGCACAGTGATCATTGCTGCGAGAGAGGTAGCTTTCAACAGGTCAAGAAACACGTTGGCAAGCGGCGGAATGGCCACTCTCGTCGCCTGAGGTACGATGATTCTTTGTAATGTCTTCCAGTAGGAGAACCCGAGAGCCCGGGAAGATTCCCACTGGCCCTCGTCCACACTTGAAAGTGAGGAGCGTATGATCTCCGCCACGTAAGCGGCACTGTTCGTCCCGAAACCGAGAACGGCAGCTGAAACGGCATTGATTTCAATACCTACAGCCGGAAATCCGAAATAAATGACGAACAGATACACAAGGATCGGCGTTCCCCGCATGAACGATATGTAAAATCTGGCGGGAAGCTGCAGCCATAGCTGAGCCGACGACCGTGCCAGAGCCAGAAAAAAACCGAGAACCAGACCGAGAACCATACCTGCCAGAGCTACAAGCACTGTGTAGGGGATCCCTTCCAATATCAGGGGCAGATTTTCGATAGAACGTTGAAAATTAAATAGTTTGCCGGGTTCAAAATCGTCTATCTCGATTCCGATCATTTTATTCCCTCCTTAAAGATCCAGTTCATCTACAGAAGGAATATCCTCTTCCGGCCGTTTGGACACGTCCGCATTATAAAATTCCTCCGACAGCTCTTTCAGCGTTCCATCTTCTCTCATTTCCGTAATCGCCTCATCGACCTTCTTCTTCAGTTCGTCCGCATCCTGCGGAAGAACGACCGCAATTTTGGCTTCGTTGAATTTAATGTCCGGATGTATCTTCACATTTATATCAGGAAGAGCTTCTGTCGCCAGTTTCTGCAGGTAGTAGTCGTTAATGATAAAATCCGTACGTCCATTCTCGACATCACGCAGATATACATCATTAGTCACATTATTGTATGTCTTCAGCTCAGCTCCCAGTTCCTCTGCGAGCTGGGAGTGCGTAGTGGTCGCTCCCCCACCGTGTACTTTACCGGAAACGTCCTCAAGCGTTTCAATTCCGGATAAATCATCTTCACGAACAATTATCGAAGTGAAGGAATATTTATAGGGCTCGCTGAATGCGAAATCCCTTTTTCTTTCTTCAGTGATTTCAAAATCGTTGGCTACCATATCCACTCTTCCATTTTTAAGGGCTGGAAGCATGCCGTCCACACCGATTTCTTCGAAAGAAATATCGATATCCAGCCGTTTACCGATTTCTCTCAAAACCTCCACGTCATAACCGGTCAGTTTATCCGATCCCTCCGGATAGTAAGTGGAAGCAAGCAGGGTTCCGGAAGTTGCTACAGTCGCCCCTTCTTCCTGAAGCTGCTTGAATAATGTCTGTTCTTTCTCACCGTCTTTGCTGCTATTGCTCTTCTCACTGGAGTTCTCGTCACTGCCGGTCCCGCAGGCAGCCAGTACAAGAGTAAAAGCGAGAGCAAATAAAAATATTATTTTTTTCATGTATACACACCTTTCTATTTTTTAACAATTCCAACTATACCAATCTTCTGTATCACTATTCAATCATACACACCTCTTTTTTCATAAAAGTAAAGGAAGGCACTGGCAGCCTTCCTTCCCTATAATGAGTGGTCTCTTCTGATAGAATCCAGAAGCCCTTCACAACCGCTGTTCACGAGCTCAAACGTTCCTTCGAAATCGCCAGTAAGGTAAGGGTCAGGCACTTCACTTTCCGGAACATTTTCGGCGTAATCCATCAGTTTCTGTATTATGACACCCTCTTTGTCATTGATCGCTTCTACATCTCTCAGGTTATTATCATCCATGACGATCAGGTAGTGGAAATCTTCCCAGTCCTGTTCCGTAATCTGCCTGGCTTTCGTATCTGTCATACGTATGTGATTTTTCCGAAGGACAGCCCGGGTACCTTCATGAGGAGGAGACCCCTCGTGCCAGTGTCCCACGCCGGCAGAGTCTGTATCTATTTTATCCTGTAACCCCTCCTGTTCAACCTTACTGCGAAAAATGGCTTCGGCCATCGGTGACCTGCAAATATTACCGAGACAAATGAATAATACACGAATCATAATAGTAACCTCCTTCACTCTTCTTATTATAAATGATTTTTCTGTTTTCCTCACTTTTTCCTATAAAAACCTTGACTTTTAGTTGAATTTTCGGAATATTTAGTATGTAAGCATTATCTTACAAGGGGGATTTAGATGGACAGATTAAACGAAATACTTGGGAACATAAGCGGCCTCGTATGGGGCTGGCCTCTCCTCGTACTGCTTGTAGGTACAGGTGTTTACTTAACGCTTCGGCTGGGTTTTTTACAGTTCCGGACTCTGCCTTACGCTTTGAAACTTGCATTTAAACCAAGCGCTCAGCAGAAGGGAGAAAAAGGAGACATCTCCCACTACCAGGCTCTGACCACTGCACTTGCCGCCACAATAGGTACAGGTAACATAGCAGGGGTGGCTACAGCGGTCGTGCTGGGCGGGCCCGGAGCAGTATTCTGGATGTGGATCACCGCTATATTCGGCATGGCTACTAAATACGCAGAAGCAATACTTGCCGTAAAATACCGGGTCGAAAACAACAAAGGTGAAATGTCAGGTGGACCTATGTACTACCTTGATCGCGGACTCGGCCAAAAATGGCTGGGAGTGCTTTTCGCATTTTTCGGAGCTATCGCCGCGTTCGGCATAGGGAACATGGTCCAGGCCAACTCCGTCTCCGATGCTGTAGTCCAGACATTCAACATTCCGACATGGATTACAGGACTGATTCTTCTCGTGTTTGCCGGTCTCGTTCTTCTCGGCGGAATCAAAAGCATCGGCCGTGTAACGGCATTTTTCGTTCCGATTATGGCAGCTTTTTACGTTCTTGGTGCATTAATAATCATTATTACTAATTTTGAACTCGTAGGCCCTGCCTTCAATACGATTTTCACAGATGCTTTCAGCGCTAATGCAGTCGGAGGAGGTCTTCTCGGTACTGTCATCCGTTACGGGGTAGCCCGTGGAGTCTTTTCGAACGAAGCTGGACTCGGCTCGGCACCGATCGCCGCCGCTGCTGCCCGTACGGACTATCCCGGCCGTCAGGCTCTCGTGTCCATGACACAGGTACTTATTGATACGATTATCATCTGTACAATGACCGGACTGACCATCGTTATGGCCGGGGAATACAAGGGGGAAGGAAGCGAGGATGGTGCTGCCCTGACCACCGCATCGTTCAGTGCTTTCCTCGGCGATATAGGAGGATACATCGTCACGTTCGGACTGATCTTCTTCGCTTTCTCCACTATTGTAGGCTGGTCCTATTATGGAGAGAAATGCTTCGGTTATCTGACTAACGACCGGGGGCTCGGATTTTACAAAATTCTTTTCGTCGCCTTTGTATTCATCGGTGCGGTAATTGAACTCAGTACTGTCTGGACCTTCGCTGATGTCATGAACGGTCTTATGGCTTTCCCTAACCTTATCGGACTTCTCCTGCTTTCCGGAGTCGTAGCCTCGGAGACGAAGCGGTTCCTGAAAGTCGCCAAAGAGGAGAAGCGTTCTGCAGGTTAACAACGGTCTCTATTCTTAAAGAAAAAAATGAAGCCTCTCCCTCACTTGCCTGTGCGGGGGAGGCTTTCCTATCAGATCTGTATGGCCCGGAGGTCGCTCGGAAAGTTTATGTTTTAAAGCCGCTTTCTTATGGAACTTTCATATTGGCCGAAAGTTCCGGACTGGGCCATTTTCCTCTTTTCCATAAGCATTTGAAAACGGATACGTTTCTCCGTCAATTTCCTTTCCGTGCGTTCTTTCTCTTCGGGATCCGTAATCTGATCCAGCAGTTCCTCGAGTTCCACCACTTCTTTCTTAATCTGCATCTCTTCAGGTAACATGCCGGCGTTTTTCAATACGCGGTAGCTGTTCCTGAGGTCATCCGGCACGTGGGCGAACTCATCTTCCGGCAAAGGTCTGCCCTTTCCCGGCAAATCATCGAGGTCTCCCTGATCAACCGCCTTTTTAATTTTCTCTTCAACGATGTGAGCAAGATCCATCTCCCCACCCCCTATACGTGCATTTCTCCCTGCCGATACTGTCTGATCCATCCCGGAAGGTAATCATAGCTCCAGGCGTCCATCGGGTAATCGACAGGAAGTTCTTCCCCGTTTTCATACAGGGCCTGCACAAGTTCATTTATACCCTGGAAGTAAAAATTATAAAGAAAGTCGTAACTTGTCGTCTCTTTCGGCATGTGTTCCGTAGCACAGACTGTCGGGTCGGAATAGTTCACGTACGTACGGCACGGTACCGGTCTGATTTCATACGCCTTGCACAACTGTTTCTCCTCATCCAGCATCGGACACGGTAAATTCAGCTGTTTGTATTTCCATTTCATCTCGGGGTCGTCTTCCTCAATAGCCAGAGCCTCCTCCAGCTTCCGGGGGAACTTTTCGTAGTATTTTTCCCAGTGTCTGTAGATATCTTCTTTTCTATCCGGCTCCATATGTTCAATGGAGCGGAAGAAGAGTTTCGCTTCCATTTTGCTGACCCTTATCGGGAAATAACAGCAGAAAGCACAGCCCATGAAACAGTTCGGTTTCATTTCCATGAAAGAATCTATATCCGTCATCGTTTCATCCACCGAACGGAGCAATTTCTCGAAACCTTCGAGAATGATACTCTCCGTATCTTTTTCACTTTCCAGAAGATCATCTACGACTTCCTCAAAGATGGAAACATCCAGTTCATACGATTCATTCAGGACGTCACTTTTTTTTCGTATGTCTTCATAAGTCAAATAACCGCCCACTGCAGCGTCCCCCTGTCTTTACTTTCCCCCGATTATAAAACAATCACTCATTTATTTCTATCACTGTTTTCCCAAATACATTATAATAGAGTTATCCATTCAGAAAAATCTATCATCACTGGAGTGAAATCAATGCTATCTAACGAAGAAATCGGAATTGATCTTGGTACCGCAAACATACTTATCTATTCCAAATCCAAAGGAATGTTATTGAACGAACCTTCCGTCGTCGCCTACAATACGGACACCAAATCAGTGATCGCCGTAGGGGAAGAAGCTAAAAAGATGGTCGGGAAAACACCAAAGAACGTCATACCCGTAAGGCCGCTCAGAGACGGAGTGATCGCAGACTTCGACATGACCTCCCAGATGCTGAAAGAATTTTTGAAGAAAGCCGGGAAATCCTCCGGTATGTCTATCAGAAAACCTACGGTAGTAGTGTGCACTCCGTCCGGTTCCACCTCCGTAGAACGACGGGCAATCGAAAACGCTGTGAAAAACTACGGCGCCAAACAGGTGCACCTCATTGAGGAACCGATAGCAGCGGCTATAGGAGCGGATCTGCCCGTAGATGAACCGCTTGCGAACGTTATAGTGGATATCGGTGGCGGGACGAGTGAAGTGGCTATCATTTCGTTCGGGGGCGTCGTCTCCAGCAACTCCATCCGCTCCGGCGGAGATGTGATGGATGAGGAGATTATGAATTACGTACGCAAACAGTACAACATGCTTATCGGCATCCGGACCGCCGAACTGATTAAAATGGAAGTCGGCCAGGCTCCGGTCGAGCATGAAGAAAGAACAATGGAAGTGCGGGGGCGGGACATGGTGACCGGTTTGCCTAAACCGATTCAGCTCACTTCTACAGAAATACAGGGCGCCTTGAAGGAGATTCTTGCACAAATTCTTGAAACGATCCGCACGACTCTCGAAAGCTGTCCTCCTGAACTAAGCGGGGATATAGTCGATCGCGGTATTATACTTACGGGCGGAGGTGCACTTTTAAACGGTCTGCAGGACTGGCTGTCAAGTGAGATCGTTGTTCCTGTACATATGGCCCCGAACCCGCTGGAGTCTGTCGCAGTCGGAACGGGCCGTTCGTTGAAAATGATAAAAAAATTACAGAAAGCCAATAAATGATTTAAAAGAAAGCACCGCCGCACCGGTGTTTTCTTTTTGCATGGAGGACTTTTTCACTTATCCCATGCAGGTAAAAGCGTTTAATAACAGGCTATAACAGGAAAGGAATAAGGGACGATTGTTGTTTATCGGGAACAGAATCGGCATCTTTCCGGAGAAATTACAGCTTCCCCCGAAAATTTTTGAATACAAAGCGGTCTTACCGCGAGCAGAAAGGGAGGGATCATTATGAGTGCAACAACTTTATTAAAATGGATCACCGGTATTTGTGAGGCTTTTCTGGCTATCCCGGTCATAGGCGGGACGTTTATACTGAGCGGCGGCTGGCAGCCGCTACTATTTATGTTCGTTTTCCACGTAATCGTACTTATCGTTTCCGTTAAGCAGAACGAATTCAGCTCAGGAAGCGTCGCCGGTATGGTGGCGAACGCCCTCGGAATCATACCTGTAGTCGGCTGGATCCTGCATACTATCACTGCAATCATTCTCATCATTGATGCAGGGAAATCCACGGTTAAAAAATAATCGTTTCGTAAGTATTTGAGAGGGAGGAATTGAAGTGAAGATAGTCATTGTGGGAGCCGGGGCTCTCGGAGCTTACTTCGGGACGAGGTGGCATGATGCCGGTCACACCGTCATCAATCTCGTTCGTGAAGGAAGAGCTGAACAGTTAAGGACACACGGAATGAAAATCCACAGTAATGTAGAAGATACGGTATGGGAAAACCCGAACATAGCAGAGGATCCTTCCGTGATAGAAGATCCGGACCTCGTGGTTCTCGCCGTTAAAGGATACCATCTGGAGGGGACGATGCCCTGGCTGAAGTCTCTCGTAAAAAAAGGCGCAAAAGTTCTGCCCCTTCTGAATGGTGTGGAACATTACGCTATTTTGGAAAAGGAACTGGGAGAGGAGACAGTCCTCGGAGGTCTTGCCTTTATTATAGCTACCCTTAATGAGAAAGGGCATGTGGAACATACGAGCGACTTCCATAATATAGTGTTCGGCCCTCTTCACCCTTCCCAGGAATCGATATGTGAAGAGCTTTCCCTTGCCGGGGAACAGGCAGTGATGAACAGCCGGTGGAGCTCGGACATTCTGAAGGAAATCTGGAAAAAGTACATGTTCATTACAGCTTTCTCCGGTATCACTACCTCAATGAATACCACTATCGGAGACATCCGTGCCTATCCCCCAACCTTTACTATTGCCAGGCGAATGCTTGAGGATATGCAGAGACTGAGCGTCGCCAGAGGAGTTAAAATAGGGCAGGATGAAGTGGATCATGCTTTTAAACAGCTCGAAAATCTTGGGAACGACATGACTTCTTCCATGCATCAGGATCGACGGAAAGGGCTCCCGCTTGAGCTGGAGCATCTCCACGGAGGAGCGATGCGGCTGGCAGCGGAAAAGAACCTCACCCTTCCCTATATCGAAACGATTTACGGAATCATAAAACCTTATGACGGAATGGATTTATAATTCGGAAGCTGCTCTTCTAAAGAGCGGCTTCTTCTTTTTTTACGGCTCATGTGCGCACGTCTGCCCTTCAGAAATGTTCCATGCTATAATGGAAGTCTCAAAGGAGGGCTGCAGGATGAATCGCTGGAAAAGAAGACCAGGAAAAACAGCATATGAAGTATTCATGGTCCTTCTCGCCAGTTTATCTGTAGCCACCATATGGCAGGAAATGCAGTACGACAGTCTTATTGTGTGGGGAACGTGGGCTATATTCTTTCTCGACTTTCTCTATCGTTTCTTTAAAAGTGAAAGCAAACTGGATTTTGTCAAAAAACACCCTTTTATAGTCATTGCCGCCATTCCACTGGATGCTGTCTTCCAGCTTGCGCGTTTTGCCAGAATTCTTCATCTGCTCCGGTTGAAATCTATCACCAAATACTACACGAAGCCGTTTCTCCGCTTTTTGAAACGCCAACATCTCGGTTTTGTGGCAGGAATCATCAGCATCGTGATCTTTTTACTTATTATCCCTCTTACTTGGATAGAGGACGAACTGGAGACCTACTCCGACGCATTCCTTAGTGCACTTCTTTCTATTACATTCTTTGGCAGAGCCACCTTTGAACCGGATACTCTCCCCGGCCAGGTGATCGTCGTTATCTTCACGATTCTGGGAGTGATTCTGCACGGTCTGATCATTTCTGTCGCAATCGATTTTCTTACTTCGCTCCCCTTGTTCAGGCTGGGAAGAAGAAAAATCAAAAAAATTATCGATAAAAAGAACTGAAACACGTTTTCAAATGTACGTAACGGGTAAGGTAGTATGGAAGGCGCTAATTTGGAAAATGACTTCCCCCTACAACATTTTTGCCAAAGCCTTCACGACTTCTTCCCTTTTCCTTTATCCGTGAGATAGAGGGAAAGGATTTTCTTTTACATAACGCTGCTTATTGATTATACATCTGCATTTTTCCTATTACCCCTTCAAAAATTCCGACTAAAGGAGAGAAAGCCGGTGAGTCATTTTTTAAAAAGGTTTGATCCCGTGGAAGTGCGTTACCTGATCGATGCCGGGGAAATTCAGGAGATCACAGCCGAAATGCTTGGAGAGGTGAGTTCCCTCGTGAATACATACGTCTCCTATGAGTACACGGCTGCTTCCGAAGGCAACCTGGTACGTCCAATGATCACGCTTGAAGAAACAGAAGGACTTACAGAGAAAGACCGTAATGCCATTCTCTCTACCGGTTTTAATCTGGACGCCCCGTTTGATAACGGTGATGAGGTTTTCCGTACTATTTTCGGTGATTCTCACGTAGTAATCGCTGCAACCGAAGACGAGGACGGTGTATTTTTCACTGTAGAAGTCCCTTATGAAGATTTCAAAAGCTTTTAAATCTTTCCTCTAATCCATTACAAAAAGGAAGCTCTTAATCAGAGCTTCCTTTTTATATGACTTTATAAGTATTTTACATCCGGGAACCGGGTCCCTTTCAGTTACTATACGATACGTTCTCTTGAATGGTACCATCCTGTTTGTGAATGATAACACTGCCGCCTTTATTTCCGGCTATTTCTTTCGCTCTTTTTATTGCCTCGTCTTTTTTGTCAAAGACTTTCGTAGGCTGCGAGGAATTTTCTCCCTGTACTGCCCAGCCGTCTTCATGAGCAATGACGTGTTCTCCTTTTTCGGAAAGATCCGGAGTGTTTTGACGGGAATTTCCGCTATTACCTGACTGCTGCTTTCCTTTTGCATGTTTTCCCTGACGTCCGTATTCTTTATTCTGTTCCTCCGTACGGTTCTCACCGCTTCTTCCCTGGTTGCCGTTTGTCATGTGTGTTTCCTCCTTGTTAAAAATCATGTACATTTTTTAGTATACCCATAAATTCCAATAATAAACTAATTTTACTTATTATAGGAAATATTCTGTTGTATCGAACCGTCCTGCTTATGAATAATAATTGCCGTCCCCTTATTTTCGGCTATTTCCTTCGCCCGGCTCACTGCTTCCTCTTTCTTTCCGAAAACTTCCGAAGGCTGTCTGGCATCCTCCGCCTGTACTGCCCATCCATCTTCATGAGCAATGACATGTTCTCCTTTTTCCATAAGCTCCGGGCGGCTGTTCTGCGGATTTTCCTCGTCTCTCGTTCGCAGTTCCTTATCCGTCATCTGTTTCACTTTATTGATGTCGTTATCCGTGGCATTACTATACCATTCCTTTGCCTGTTCAGTGGCAATAGGTATAGCTCTCCCTTCCTCATAACCTTCATGAAGCATGCCGTTCGCGATTGTTATCGCTTTTTTTCGAACTGCCGTGTCCAGGTTCTTCAAAGAGTCCGGATAATCCTGTGTATCCCAGGGCATGATTAAAACCTCCTGTTTTACTGTTTTCTTTTTCTATACCGCGCCGTAGCGGGATTTAAACACTTTTCTGCCGAAATCACTCCTCTGTACAATTAAAAAAGCTGCCGGAGAGATCCCCCGACAGCTTTCGTATCAGCGTTATTAAGGTTTCAGTACCAATTTTCCTTTTGTCTTTCTGTTTTCGAGATCTTTGTGAGCCTGCGGCGCTTCACTAAGCTTATATACTCCCCCGATATGAAGTTTCAGCTCTCCCTGCTGTACAAGAGTCAGCAGTTCTTTCATACTTTTTTGAATCAGTTCCGGATATTTCATAATCTGTGGAAGGAAAAACCCTATAACAGAAAGGTTGCGTCCCATGAGACCGGCTGCGTTCAACTGAGGCGGCTGGCCGCTTGCTGCACCGTAAGTAAGTACACGGCCAAAGGCACGCATCGTCTTCAGCGTTTCTGTGAAAACGTCACCTCCGGCCATCTCGAGCGCCACATCCACGCCTTTCCCGCCGGTTTCGTCAACAACGTCCTGCTGCCAGTCTTCTTTCGTATAGTCGATTCCTGCATCTGCTCCCAAATCTTTGGCGAACTTCAGTTTCTCTTCGGAACTGGCAGTAGCGATGACCTTGCCGGCCTGAAAATGCTTAGCAAGCTGCACCGCAATCATACCTACTCCACCGGCTGCCGCGTGGACGAGGATCGTTTCCCCCTTCTCCATACGACCCATCGTGCTGATCAGATGATAAGCGGTAAGACCTTGAAGCAACAGAGCTACTGCCTGTTCATCTTCCACTCCATCCGGTACAGGTACGACCGAAGAAGCATTTGCGGTAACGTATTCGCTGTACCCGCCTGATTCTACCAGGGTAACGATCCGGTCCCCTTCTTCAACGTTTGTGACACCTTTACCTTTTTTATTTACAACACCGGCGACCTCTGCCCCTGGTACGAAAGGGAGCGGGGTTGGAACAACATATTGGCCGCGGCGACGTGCCGTATCTGCAAAATTGACTCCGATCGCTTTCACTTCAATCTGTACTTCGTTATCTCCCGGTTCAGGCATCTCGACGTCGACTTCGTTCAGAACGTCCGCCTCTCCGTATTCCTTGAATTGTATAGCTTTCATAATTTATCCCTCTCTTTTTTAAGTAATACCTGCCTGCACGGCAGCCTGATCCATAAGTTTATTCACAAAATGGTTCATGTGTCTGAAACGCGGATCGTCCGTCTGTCCCTGCTTGTATCTGAAATAAATCTGCTGGACGATTCCCGCCAGTTTGAAATAGGCAAAAGCCAGGTAAAAATTCATGTTGTTTAAATCGCGTCCGCTTTTCTCCGCATATCTCTCCATAAATTCCTTCCTTGTGTAGAACCCTTCTGCTGTCGTAAGAGGAGGTTTCCCCAGTCCTTCTTTCAACTCAGAAGAATCTCCCGCTTCCATCCAGTAACTCATAGCCGCCCCGAGATCTGCAAGAGGATCTCCGACAGTGGTCATTTCCCAATCAAACAGACCGGTCATTTCCGATGGGTCGTCGTGAGAAAACATAGCGTTATTGAGTTTATAATCATAATGAATGATGGCACTCTCTTCGTTTTCCGGTATGTGTTCCACGAGCCACTTTTTGAGCTCGCTCCCTTCTTTTACATCTTCGGTGTGAGCTTTTTCATATCTCCTGATCCATCCCTCTACCTGTCTTCCCATAAATCCTTCGGGTTTAACCATATTATTCAGAGGAGTCTCCGTATAATCAATGGAGTGAAGTTCAACCAGACGATCCACCATTTCCCGGGAAATATCTTTCGCAAGTTCCGGCGATGGGGTCACCTCTTCCGGCCATTCGGTATCGAACACGATCCCTGTTTTCCTTTCCATTATAAAAAAGGGCTTTCCAATTAATTCATCTCCCTTAAAAGCCAGAGGCTCAGGCGCAAGGGGGAAAAAAGGGTGGACCGCTTTGATGACTTTATATTCCCTTTCCATGTCGTGGGCTTTGGGAGGGAGAGGCCCTTTCGGTGGTCTTCGCAGTACGGCTTCCCAGTCTCCGATTTTCAGTTCATACGTAAGATTGGAATGTCCCGCACCGAACTGCCGGATGTTTAACGGGGACTTAGGAAGGTCCGTGAACGTACTTCTCAAATACTCTTCAAGAACTTCTTTCTCCAGTTCCTCTCCTTTTCTTACTTCGCGCGTGTCCATACAGTCATCTCCCTTCTGCAGTTTCAAACTGACAGGAAGCAAGCTGGTTTTTCATCCATTCGGACATCTTCTCGCTTGCTTCCGTCTTGAAATCGTACTGGACTACTACAGAATCCCCTTCCGCTACAAGTTCTCCACTTTCTTTCTCATACATGTTCTGCTTCAAATGGAAACTGGAGTTCCCTATTTTCGTCACAAAACTTTTAATCGTAATCGACTGACCGAAGTACAGCTGTTTAACGAAGTCGCACTTTACGGAAGCTACAACGAACTTCCATTCTCCATCCCCGACCAGGTCGAGATAGTCGAAGAAATGTATTCTTGCTTCCTCCATATATATGAAATAATTGTTGTTATTTACGTGTCCCAGCTGATCCGTTTCCGAAAATCTCACTTTTATATCATGTTCGTGCATGTCCCTCACTCCTTCTCTTTCGATTCCAGACCCTGTAATAAAATAGCTGTATATATATCCGCCAGATGTTCTTCCGACACTTCTCCTTCCGGCTCATACCAGAAATAGCTCCAGTTCGCCATGCCGAGAATGAAATAGGAGATCATGTCCGCCCGAAGATCAGTGCGGAATGCTCCTTCTTCTATACCTTCCTGCACAAGCTTTTCGATATTCTGCTGAAATAAATCCCGCTTCTGCCTTACGTATAACAATTTTCCTTCACTTAAGTGCCGCATTTCCCGGAAAAAAATCATGGCACTGTTTACACTTGCACGGATATTTTCGATCATCATCCTCACAAGCTCGCGCAGTTTCTCCTCCGGGCGAAGGCTGCTTCTCATAATTTTTTCCTGTTTTTCAAGTAAATCATCAATGAATCGTTCATGAATCTGAACGAGAACTTCTTCTTTGTTTTTGAAATAATAGTAGAATGTGCCTTTCGTAAGGCCGAGATGATCGACGATTTCCTGTATAGAAGTTTCCTTGAAGCCTTTTTGGCCGAAAAGTGAAATGCTTGTTTCGGTAATCTTTCCTTTCACGCCTGCTTCCTCCTTTTTAACAAGTTGCGTGCATCCCCCCGTCGACTGTGAGAATATCTCCCGTCACGTAGTCAGAGGCGCCGGATGCCAGAAAAAGCGCTGCGCCTTTTAATTCCCCTTCTTTCCCGAAACGCTTCATCGGCGTCTGATTCAGAATGTATTCCCCATTCATCGAAAGAAGGCCCTCGGACATTTTCGTAGGGAAGAACCCGGGAGCGATTGCATTCACCTGGATATTGTCTCCCGCAAGTTTCACAGCCAGATCTTTTGTGAACGTATTCACTGCTCCCTTGCTCGTATTATAGCCGATGGTGTCCATAAATCTCGAATCGGCCCCACCGAATCCTGCCACTGAGGACAGGTTTATAATTTTACCCGACTGCTGCTGTTTCATAACTTTGGCAGCTTCCCTGCTCATCAGAAACGTACCGGTAACGTTAACATTCATCACCTTCTGAAAAGCCTCCGTAGGCATATCAAGAACGGGTGCTCCCCACGTAGCCCCGCTATTATTGATTAACACATCAAGCGTTCCGAATTCGTCCTTCACTTTCTCAATGACGCCCCTCACACTGTCTTCGTCGGTTACGTCACATTCGAGTGCCAGCGTCCTCACTCCATAATTTTCTGTCAGTTCGGATGCTTTCTCTTCGCAATTTTCGAGTTTTCTCGAACATAACACAACATCAGCTCCCGCTTCAGCCATACCTTCGGCGAGCTGTGCTCCGAGACCTCTTCCTCCTCCCGTGATGACAACGGTCTTCCCTTCCATCTTAAAATAATCAAGTACGTGCATATCCATCCTCCTCGTATTTAGAGAGTTCCAGTTTTGCAATCTGTCTTTTGTGAACTTCATCCGGTCCGTCTGCCAGCCTGAGCGTCCGGGCATTCGCATAATTCATGGCCAGCGTGAAATCGTCGCTGACCCCTGCGCCTCCGTGAGCCTGGATCGCACGGTCAATAACGTTGAGCGCCATCGAAGGGGCCGTGACTTTGATCATAGCTATCGCAGCTTTCGCTTCTTTATTTCCCATTTTGTCCATCTGCCAGGCTGCCTGAAGAGTCAGTAACCTTGCCTGTTCAAGTTCCGTTCTGGAGTCAGCGATCCATTCGCGGATTACTCCCTGTTCAGCCAGCGGGCGGTGAAATGCTTCACGGTGACGTACGCGTCTGCACAAATCTTCAAGCGCCCTTTCTGCAGCTCCGATCAGTCTCATACAATGGTGGATCCTCCCCGGGCCGAGCCTTCCCTGGGCTATCTCAAAACCGCGTCCTTCACCGAGAATCAGGTTTTCTTTCGGCACCTCCACATTCGTAAACTCGATTTCCGCGTGCCCGTGCGGCGCATGATCATAGCCGAACACATTCAACGGACGCTTCACTAACACTCCTTCTGCATCCATAGGCACAATAATCATCGACTGCTGTTTGTGTCTGGGAGCTTCTGTATCTGTCTTGCCCATAAATATAGCGAAAGAACACCTCGGATCCATCGCTCCGGTCGACCACCATTTCGTGCCGTTTATAATATAGGAGTCATCCTTCTTCTCGATGCTGGAAGAGATATTCGTCGCATCCGAAGAAGCGACATCCGGCTCGGTCATCGCAAAACAGGAACGGGTCTCTCCGGAAAGAAGAGGCTCCAGCCATTTCTTTTTTTGTTCCCGGGAACCATACATAGACAACAATTCCATATTTCCTGTGTCCGGTGCATTACAATTGAAGATTTCCGGAGCCAGCATCGATTTCCCCATCTCTTCGCATAAAGGAGCATATTCCAGATTGGTGAGCCCTCCCCCGATCTCTTCATCCGGGAGAAAAAGGTTCCACAGTCCGAGCGATCGGGCTTTCTTCTTCAGTTCTTCGATGATCGGAGGAATCTCGCTCCATCGGTCGGTCTGGACATTCAACTGTTCGGCAAACACTTTTTCGTTCGGGTAAATATATTCCTGCATAAATGAGCGTACGGCTTTCCGGTATTCTTTTGTTTTTTCATTGTATGAAAAGTCCATCATTTCTCCTCCTCGCATACTAACCAGTTGGTATGTAAAGTATAAATAAAAAATTCGGAAAATTCAAGAAAGAAAAATTTCACGAAAAGACGACATAATAAGACAGGGAATCCTATCTTTTTATGTCGTCCATAAATTTATGGAGATGTTTTTGGTCTGTTATATTCCGGTTACACGTAATGCTGTCTTTGCAGACGTAATTCCCTTTTCTTTTGTATGCCGTAGCGTCTGTGACAAAAAGCCCGACATACTCATGTTCGCGACAGATGACACACATGTTTTTCCGTCCACTGTAAGTGAAAGACCCTTCCATACCCGTAAGGACGCCCTCTCTGTACGTTACAATGAATTTTCTGTCGAGCCCCGGGTCAAACCAGCTTACGTAAGTCAGATCACGCCGGTCTACGCCGGAACCGAGCACGGGCATTTTCACCCGGGAAAGGTGCGGAAACAGACTTCTGACCTCCTCTTCCTCCGGCATTTCAAAGGGATGGACCAGTGGGAGGATACGTGCTTCGAACATTTCCACATCTGTCCGGTCTTTCAGTTCAGTCATCCCGTCGAGCAGCCTTTTCTGCAGGTCGGTGAGACCGTAAAAAACATCCTTCATCTTGTCCATCGCGAGCCCCTGCACCGTCCGGACCATTTCCCTGTCATTAACAAGTGCATTCGTCTGAACAATGTGGCGGATCTGCTGTTTCAGGAAGTGGTATTGATCGCTGCGTATAAATGGTTCCATATTGCCACTGCTCCCTTCAAATATACATGGTTTCATCCGGCATTCTCCGGAAGTGTACAGGAATAATAACACGTACGATCTTCAGCAGAAATAAATATCTGTTTAATGACGGATGATAAAAGCAATTTAAAAGACCTTGCCTTTCTCCGAATGTTAAACTCATAAAAGCAAAGGAGGAAACATAAATGTTCGATTCATATACACTGCCTTCGGGCGTAACGTTGAAAAACCGGCTAATCCTGGCCCCCATGACAAATTTTCTCTCGGAAGAAGATGGCCGGGTCTCCGAAAAAGAATTGACTTATTATAAAAGAAGATCACGTGGAACCGGAACCGTCATTACGGCCTGCGCAAACGTAAATACGCAGGGTAAAGGCTTCGACGGAGAAATAGGGGTAGACCGTGACGAACTCATTCCGGGCCTGAAACGACTGGCAGAAGTCATCCATCAAGAAGGAGCAAAAGCCATCCTGCAAATCTATCACGGAGGACGAATGAGCCCGCCCCATCTCCTGCCGGACGAAACACCGGTCTCGGCCAGTGCTGTCCCCTCCGAACGTGAAGGGGCCGCAACTCCGAGAGAGATGTCTGAAGAAGAAGTTTCACAAACAGTCGAGGACTTCAAACAGGCTACGAGACGGGCAATTGAAGCCGGGTTTGACGGAGTGGAACTTCACGGGGCGAATACATATCTGCTTCAGCAGTTCTTCTCCCCTCATTCCAACCGCCGGACCGATAAATGGGGCGGAGATGTGTGGCAGCGTATGACATTTCCGTTAGAAGTTACGGAAGCGGTGAAGCAGGCCGTACGGGAATACGCCCGAACCCCTTTCATCACCGGATACCGGTTTTCCCCGGAAGAACCGCATACTCCCGGTATTGCACTTGAAGACACAATGAAACTGGTCAGCGAATTAACCGAAAGAGGACTGGACTATCTTCATATTTCCCTGAGGGATTTCCACCAGTCTTCCATCCGGAAAGAAGATGATGGAAGCTCCGTCATTCGGCAGATCAGAGACCAGATCGGGGACGACCTTCCTCTTGTCGGTGTCGGAGAAATAAGAACAAAAGAAGATGCGGAAAAAGCACTCGAAACTGTACCACTGCTGGCTTTAGGAAGAGAGCTCCTTATCGACCCGGACTGGGCTGTGAAAGTGGAAAAAGGACAGGAAGACCACATAGTTACGGAAATGGATATGGATGCGCAGGAAGAGCTGGTGATTCCCGAACCGATGTGGACAAACATCATGAGTGTTCCGGGATGGATTCCGAGAAAAGTGTAACAATGATAAAGAAGAGCCGTTCTTTTAGAGAGCGGCTCTTCTTATGCATTCATGGCATCCTGCAATTTATCCAGCTGATAATCCAGTTCTCCTACCGGTACGAAACGTGCTTCTCTTATAAGTTCCCTTCCTTCTGAATAGACAAGTACCACAGGTACCGTAAACACTTGAAATTCTCCGGATACCTCCGGAATTTCAGTCGCATCCAGGTGAATCGCTTTTACTTCCGGATAGCTCTCAAGCAACTCTTCCACCTGCGGTTTCAGGCTATGGCAGACAGAACAGGTCGGCTGGGAAATATACACCAGCGACAGTTTCTCTTTGGAAATTATTTGTCTGGCTTCTGTAATCGTCTGTAATTTTTCCATAGAAATCTTCACCTCTACTTTGTTTTTTCCCTGCACTTTCATTTTTAATCCGGTTATTGATTTACTTTTCTTACTATGCTATATTTTCTAATAATAACATATCACCTTTGACGAAGAGAGTAATCTAATCTGTTTTTTCAACAGCGAACCGGGGATGGTGGGAGCCCGGCAAAAAACGATGGAGGAACCGGACTTCTGAGGTGCGGGAGTGAACATAAGTAGCTCTGCCGCCTGGATGGACCCCGTTATCCGATCAAGTGGCCTTAAGGCTAAAAGAGTGGTACCGCGCGGCGCCCCCACGTCTCTTTACGACGTGGGGGCTTTTTTATGTCAAATAACTTTTATACAGTACACAAAAACCTGGTTCGATCCGAAAAGGAGATGAAAACATGGAAAAAGAAATCATCGCGTTACAGCTCGCTCACATCCTCGGGGAGGAGTTCACTCCGGAAGACCTGAAACAGAAACTTGAGCAGCCGAAACACAACGGCCATGGGGATATCGCCTTCCCGTGCTTTTTCCTGGCCCGGCACTTCAGAAAAAATCCTCAAAACATAGCAGAGGATGTGAGCGCTCAGCTGGATCACCCTATTTTTGCGGGCACGGAAGCCCTTAACGGCTACGTTAATATTTTTCTCGACCAGTCTTTTATGACCGACCACATCCTCCGCCGTGCTGCCCACAATGACTACGGCCGTCACCGTTTCGGGGAAGGAGAACGTGTAGTACTGGATTTATCGGCCCCAAATATAGCAAAACCCTTCTCCATGGGACATCTTCGTTCTACAATCATCGGCAATTCTCTGAGCCTGCTCGCCGAATATTGCGGTTATACTCCAGTGAAAATCAATTATGTAGGCGATTACGGCACTCAGTTCGGTCACCTGCTGGCAGCCTACGAACGATGGGGGGAGAAAGATAAATTAGAGGAAAATCCTCTGAAAGAACTTTCAAACATTTACGTCAGATTTCACGAGGAGGCAAAACAAAATCCGTCACTTACAGAAGCGGGGCGTGACTGGTTCAAGCGTCTTGAAGAAGGAGAGGAGGAAGCCGCAGCTCTGTGGAGTCATTTCCGTGAGTTATCTCTCGAAGAGTTCGACAGAATTTATGAACAGCTTGATATAACTTTCGATCTGACACGGGGAGAAGCTTACTATAGTGATAAAATGGGAGAAACGATAGCGATGCTTGACGAAAAAGGACTGCTCGAACAATCCGAAGGGGCCCTCGTAGTGCGCCTGGATGAATATGATCTCCCCCCATGTCTGATGGTTAAAAGTAACGACACGACAACCTATGCTACGAGAGATCTGACGGCTGCGATCGATCGATATCGGACCTATCGTTTCACTGAAAGTTTGTACGTGGTCGGAAATGAACAGACGCTCCACTTTGAACAAATTCAGAAGGTGCTGGAAAAAGCCGGATTCCCCTGGGCACCCTCCATGAAGCACATCTCTTTCGGCATGATGCTTCAGGACGGAAAAAAGATGTCGACGAGGAAAGGGAGAACTATTCTGCTTGAAGACGTACTCGAAGAAGCCCGGGAACGGGCCGGAGGCAATGCCGACATAGGGACAGGAGCGGTGATTTTCCACGACTTGAAACATCAGAGACAAAACGACGTTGAATTTTCACTGGATGATATGCTCACTTTCGAAGGAAATACGGGACCATACCTGCAATACACTTATGCCCGTGCCGTTTCACTTACCGAAAAAGCCGATTTCGACTTCAGGACCGACCTGAAAGACGGGAGCGCTTGGGAACTTGTAAAACAACTGCATCTCTTCCCCGATGAAACGAAAAGAGCTTTTATACAGAAAGACCCTTCCGTCATTGCCCGCTATCTTTTAAAACTGTCAAAACATTTCAACCAGTACTACGCCCACACGAAAATTTTACAGACGGACCAGATGAATCAGCGTCTCACTCTTGTACAGGCGGTAATTACGGTGCTGAAAAAAGGACTCCATCTGCTCGGGATGAAAACCGTGGAAAAAATGTAAAAGAAATTGCGTTCTTTATATAATAATAGTATGTTTGGCATATACCCTATTTCTGAAAGGGGAGATATTATGTATCCACTGTATTATACCGCAGCTATCATTATGACAGCCGTTGCCCTTGGAGCCACTATCTATATCGGAAAAAACCTGAACAAGCAGGAACATTCGGCCGACAGTGATGAAGAATTGGCCAGCCTGAAATCCGACTCCCGTGATACTTCCAGTTTCCGTCGTCTCAGCATCATCTACGTTATCACCTTTGTTATTACGTTAGCACTGATCTGGATCTTCATACTTTAACCTTCTCGGAAGAAGGTAAGGAAAACAAGTTGCCGCTCCCCCTCATAAAGCACTAAGGGAGAGCGGCAACTTTTGTATACACCCGTACTATTCGTTATATTCTTCCTCGGCCACTCTTTTCACGCGACGGACAAAGTTAGCGACGGCCTGATCGTTGGAGAAAAGAATCAGTATCCGTAAATACCATTTCCTTGGCCTATTTGAAGACAGATAGGTGAACGTCGTCTTCTTCTCTCCCGCTTTTTCAAGTAAATAAGTGGCCTGTATATCATAAACCCCGGCCAGTGTATAAGAATAAGTGAGTCTTTTTTCATTTTCTTCATCTTTGAATTCAGTTACGGTAACCTCGTATTCTTCCTTTGTCTCTCCTACGCCGTACGATTGTCTGTACACATTCCCGACCGTCTCTCCGGAAGAATGGATGAGCCGGTGTTCTTCGATATTCGGCATAATTTTTTTGGTCTGTTCCAGGGACTGATCGAAATATGACCAGACGTGTTCAATCGGTGTCTCTACCTCAATCGTATCCGACCACCGTTTCATGGGACTTCCCCTCCTCTTTTGTTGTTACTGCCCATGCGATAACTACTGCAAGAAAGCCGGCACTCAACTTACCGGCAAGCACCGGCACTACCATATCCTTTTCAATGCCTGCCACAAAAGCGATATGAGCTCCGAGTGCAAAAGCTCCACTGACAGCGAAAGCTGAGTTGATCACTTTCCCCCTCGGCTCCATATCCTTCATTGTTACCAGCATAGGTATATTGTGAGCCATAGAGGCCAACAGCCCCGTCATCGCCACTTTATCCACTTTCACCCAAGGTCTGATTATCTCAAAAGGCCTCTGCAGCATTCTTTCGAGAAAAGCGACCAGAGGAAAAGCTCCGGCCAGGGTGACTGTTATTTTCGCGACAATCACCGCCCCTTCCGACAAAGGAGCCAGACCCTGGATAACGCTCACTCCAAGAAGTGTTTCAATAGTAATAGAAACGAGACCTACAGCAATAAGGACTTCCACTATCTTACCAAATGCGGCGAACAGTCGTATAGTGACAGCTGTAAATAAACCGAGACCGATGGAAATTAAAATTGCAAGAACAATGGAAGGGAGCAGATTTACAAACATCCAGTCAAAAGCATATCCTCCAAGAAACCCGCCTGTAAAACAGCCCACGGGGATAGTCGTAAATCCGATCAGAACTCCTTTGGCAAAATAACGGTAATCCTGCTTATGTAATACCGAAAGCGCTACCGGTATAGTAAACACTACGGTCGAACCCATCATCGTTCCGAGAAGCGACCATGAAAATACAGCCGCTTCCGCGTCCTCGGCAAGGGACTCGGCCAGGGGATACGCCCCGGTATCGATAGCCAGAAGCATCGATGGAAACATACCGGGGTCCGCCCCCAGCCATTCGTACAGCGGCACGACTACCGGAGCCATCCACTCGGCCATCACGGGGGCGAACGAGATGACCCCTATCATGGCAAGAGCAAGCGTTCCCATCATCCGGAACGCCTCGTAAAACCGGTCCCCGAGTTTCAGCCGTCTGTTCAGTATGTAATAGTCCAGAGCCCCGAGAATCAGAAAAAAACACATAGCTCCGAGGACCCAGTCGTTAAGCGTCATACATCCACCCCCTGTTACGCCTAGTATACCAAACAGTTATAGAAGCGTAAGCACTCACGTAGAGTTTCCTGAAAATTCACATCAAAAAACGCATTCTTCCGTGGAAAAATGCGCCTTTTCAAATAATCAGTACTGTTACTATTCATTGATATACTTTATAGCGTTCGCCATCTTGCTTCTTGGTAAACATTAAGCTCCTTCGATCATGTCCCGTCGATTGTAACCAAAGTGACCAATTATTATTAAAGCGATACTCATTAAGGTTATTGTAATAAAGATTGATGCATCAAAATCTTCTAATGGCAATCGAGGTATCCAGCTTTGAATGGCTGTTTTTGAAAACCATTCCGGCAAATCTACGATCCCACCGAAATAGTTCAACAGAAAAGAGTATGCAAGGTACACATATACGACTTTTCCTGATTTCGGTGACCAGCCAAGAGCTAAGGAAGCTAAACCGATAAAGAACAGCAGGGACGGCAGGAAATTGAAGCCTGAACCAAGAAAATCAGCTATCTCCATTGTTGATCTGCCTCCCATAGCAGATACAGCTGTACCACCAAGGCTGCCGGCAGCTATTAGAATTCCCGCTGCTCCTGTAATAATAGCTAAACCGATGCTGGTCCAATAAAGTCGGCTGCGGGTCACTTTTGTAGCAAAAATCTGACTTAAATATGCCCTGTTTTCCTGGGCAAACAGTTTATTTACAATGGCAATCGGCAGAATCGACACTAAAGCAATCATCACCATCATTATCGTGCTTGTAAATGATTCTTCAATGGAAACGTCCGCCTGCGCAAACATTTGTTTCATAATTTCGTTGCTTTCGAGAAAAGTTTGCATGTCACCATAAATTGAACCGTAAGCAGCGCCCATAACAATAAAAGCTATCAACCAGCTAATTATAGTACCTCTGTTAAGCTTAATAAATAAACCATGGACGGACAATAAAGAGTTAGCTGCGCTTTCCCGACCTTCTCTGCTCGGGAGGTAACCGGCCCCCATGTCGCGGCCTCTTTCAAGTGAAAAAGCGACGACTACTGCAATCAAACTGAAAATCAATGCAAAAACAAGCGCAATCCAATTATTTTCAGTAAACGGGTAGGTGAGGTAGGTCCAGCCTAACGGATTGAGCATGGAGAGATCAACGTTCGAAACGTCTGTCCCGGCACGAATAATGTACAATAACCCGATTATTCCGAGCGTTGAACCTGTTGCAGAGGAGGAAGCAGGCATAATTTGTACCATCACGAGAGCAATAGCGGCACCAATAATACCGGCAATTCCAACCGAGGCTCCGAACAAAAAGGCGCCCTCGACAGAAATAGTCTCAGCATCAAAGCTGATCATCACGACGCTAATAAAAAGTGATAATAAAAGGTTAATGAAAACAATTTGCATTATCGCGGCAAACGAATTAGCTTGTCGGCCGATTTGGAAGGAGCGTACCAGTTCGGTCAGACCAAGATCTTCTTCCTTTCGGGTGTGCCCTACTACATGCAGAACAGCGATGACCATTGAAAACAAACCACAAAACAACAGCATTTCATGGGCGTACATGGCTCCAAGTGTATAATCAACCGCTGTTCCAACCGGCGTTGGACCTACCATTGCAATCATTGCAGGGTTTTGGAGCGTTTCGAACATTCCGAGCAGGCCGTTGCCTTTCGCTATTTCTTTGAAGGCTGGCACAAAAGCTGCTGAAAACAGGCCGAACCCCAAAATCCAGACAATTATCTTTTTCCAGTCCCGTTTCAGATTAAGCAGGAACAAGGTCTCCCATTGTGCAAAATTTTCTCTCATCTTGATTCACCCTCCTTTCTGAAAATCAGCTTTCATAATGACGCATGAACAAATCTTCAAGAGTCGGTGGCACTGATTCAAATTTCTTGACCCCCAATTTACTTGCTGCCATTAAAATTTCATCAAGGTGTTTATTATCCGCAGAGAACGTTGCCTGATCTTCTTTTTGTTCGAAATCGAAAACGCCATTCACATTGGTCATCTCAGCCACATCCCCCTCTGTTACCAGCGTTATTGCAGAACGGGTCAAATGGCGTAAATCATCAAGGCTCCCGGATTCCACGATTTCTCCTTGGCGAATGATTGCCACTTTGTCAGCTAAACGCTCCACCTCACTTAAGATATGTGAGGACAACAGAATGGATTTGCCAGTTTCTTTGATTTTTTCTACTTCTTCCTGGAAAATCGCTTCCATCAATGGGTCAAGACCTGAAGTCGGTTCATCGAAAATGTACAGATCCGAATCAGCAGATAATGCTGCTATTAAACCCACCTTTTGACGATTCCCTTTCGAATACCCTTTGGCTTTTTTCTTAGGATCCAATTCAAAGCGTTTTATTAAATAGTCGCGTTTTTTTTTATTTCCGCCCCCGTGCAATTTAAGAAATAAATCAATAATCTCCCCGCCTGTCAAGTTTCCCCACAGGGTGACATCTCCCGGGACATATGAAATTCGTTTGTGTATCTCAAGACTGTCTTTCCAAACGTCCTTACCGAATATCTGTGCTTGACCTGCATCCCGCTTCATAATTCCCAATAAAATACGGATAGCAGTAGATTTACCAGCCCCATTCGGACCAATAAAGCCGACAACTTCTCCAGCGTTTACTGTGAATGAAACGTCGCGTAATGCCTGAAACTTACCGAATTTCTTTTGTAAACCTTGGATCGTTACAATCTCTGTCATAACACGAACACTCCTTTTTTAGAGAATTCAACTTTTCAGTTCATGCTTACTTATAAAAGCTGTATTTGAGAATCTCTGAATACCTCTTCCATTCTGCAAAATATTTTTCTCTGAATTCCTCTAAGTTTTCAAAGGTATTAATCTGTCGAAGTGCTTTATCGCTGAAACCGAACATCGTCCAATTCAGAATCTCAATCGCCTTTTCAATATCGATCCCTTCACGGAACTTGGAGTAATCAATATCTTTATATATTAATTCTGTGCCCCGCTCATAGATGGGATCGATTCTTTTCCTGATAGTTTCTTTTACCTCAACCGATTCCTCTTGGACCGCAGCAGTCAGGAAATCAAATATTTGAGGATGCTTTTCCTGAATATGCAATTTCTGCAAACCGATATTTTCAAGTCTTTTGAATAGATCTGTTTCACTCAAGTCAATTTGCTCATAAAAATCTTCAATAACCTGAACGCCTAATTCGATCAAATATACATAAAGATCTTTCTTGCTATTAAAATAATTGAACAGCGACCCTTTGGAAATGTTGGCACTTGTTACAATTGCATTAGTTGAGGCTTTATCAAATCCGTTTTGAACAAATTCCTGGATTGACGCGTTAATAATAAGTTCTTTCTTGCTCCTAGTTAGTTTATTAAAATTTGGATTAATGGTACTAACCTCCTTTCAGTTAGACATGACCGGTTTGGTCATTTTTATATTAACATGGTTGACCGAATTGGTCAATTTAAATATATAATAGCGGAAAAACACGGATGGTGTTTTAAATTATCTATGCTTCATCTGTGCCAAAGCAACTACTTTTTCTTAAAAAAGTCTTTATAAAATAAAAAAACTCCAGCTAAAAGCTGAAGTTTTAAACGGCGCTGCAAGCCGCTCCATATTTTTTAACATATTGCTGATGATATTCCTCTGCTTCATAAAAAGTGGAAGCCGGCACCACTTCTGTTATAATCGGAGATTTGAAAATTCCGCGACCGTTCCATTCTTTTATTTTTGCAACGGACAGTTGACGCTGCTCCTCATTCGCATAAAAAATCACGGAGCGGTACTGATGTCCCACATCTTCCCCCTGACGATTAACGGAAGTAGGATCATGGGCTTCAAGGAAGTACTCGACGAGAGCTTCATAAGTGAGCACTTCAGGGTCGAACTCAATGCGAATGGACTCTGCATGTCCTGTTTCTCCGGTTTTCACATGCTCGTAGGACGGATTCTCCACGAAACCTCCCGTATAACCGACTGTCGTATTTGTCACTCCGTTCAATCTGTCAAAGAACGCTTCCACACCCCAGAAACATCCTGCACCGAAAGTAGCGATTGCCATAGTATATCTTATCCTTTCTCTCTAACTACACTTCTTCCGAGAGTTTAGACGGGCTAACAATCAAAATCCCCTCTCCTTAATATCCAGGAAGAGGGGTCGACGTTATAATATCCGCTCGATCCTCTCATCTCTTAGAATGGATGTCCATTCTACAGGAATTGGCACCGTTCACACTGATTCACATCAGCAGGATGGTTGCCGGGCTTCAAAGGGCCAGTCCCTCCGCCTCTCTGGATAAGAAGTTTCGTTATTAATTTTAAGTTATTTTCCATAATACAATGAACCGGTAGTAAAGTAAAGCAGTAAAGCTCATTTTTTTATCCCTGATAATTATGTTTAACCTCCTGAGTTTTTGTCTATAAAGTAACAGTTACGATTATAATAATCACAATGGTTATAATTCCGGGAAGGATGACGAACTATGTACGGACTGGAAGACAAAAGAAAGCTTATTCAGGACTTTATCAGTCAGATTTCCGAAGAGGAGGCCGGGAAGAAACCTTCAGACGATACGTGGTCTATACTGGAAATATTGGAACATTTGTATCTGATGGAGAACTTCATCATTGAACAGATCAATGACGTCATAAAAAATGGCACGAAAGAATCTGCATCACCCAAACCTATCGAGCGAACCACCAACCGTTCCTATAAAGTGGAAGCTCCGGAAGCAGTCCAGCCATCAGGAGTCTTCTCTTCCATACAGGAAGCGCGTGACGCTCTCGAAAAGACAAGAGAAGTCACATTGTTTCTGACCCATAATAAATCCGGGGACACACTTCAGCAATATTCCTTTCCCCACCCTTCCTTCGGGGCTATGAATCTGGAGCAGTGGGTAGAATTCATCGGATGGCACGAAATGCGTCACCTGGAACAGATGAAAGAAGTACAGGAACAAATAAGCTGAACCCTTTCCACCTCTCTTCGTTGAGCATTTAGAAGAGAGGTGTCGTTTGTATAAGGCCGTATACATCTTCGCCCCGTCATTTGACTGTATGAAATATTCTGATAATATTATTAAAATACGAACCTTTGCGGTTCCCTCTCTACAGCCGACAGCTGAATCAACCAATAGAACATACAGGAAGGTGAAGAAGTGAATACACAACCAACATCTAACAATCATACTACGCCACTGCGTCATGATATACGGGTCTTAGGCGAAATGCTCGGTAAAGTCCTCGTTCATCAGGGCGGTCAGGAATTACTTGATAAAGTGGAAAGAATACGCAAGTTAACAAAGGACTTGCGGAGCACCCCTGATTCTTCGACTTATGAGACATTAAAGTCGGAAATCACCGAATTAAAACCGCCTATGCGTTCTCAGGTGATTCGTGCTTTTTCCATATACTTTCACCTGGTGAACATAGCCGAACAGAATCACCGTATACGCCGGCGGAGAGAGTACCAGCTCAGAGAAGACATGTCCGTACAGCCGTTTTCACTGGAGAGTGCTGTGCAGAACCTAAAAGAAAATGATTATTCAAAAGACGTCATTCAGGAGACACTGGACAAACTTTCTTTGGAGTTGATCATAACGGCCCATCCTACAGAAGCGACGAAGCGGACCGTACTGGAAATACAAAAAAGGATTGCTACCCTTTTGAAACAGCTGGATGAAAGCAGACTCACCCGGAGAGAAAGAGAAGGAGTTATGGACAGTCTTCAGAATGAAGTCACCGTGCTTTGGCAGACAGAAGAGCTCCGCGAGCGGAAACCGACCGTTATGGATGAAGTAAGGAACGGCCTGTACTATTTCGACCATACGTTGTTCGACGTCTTACCGGATATTCATCAGGAACTCGAACATCAGCTTGAGGCGAACTATCCCGAAGAGGAATGGTCTGTACCTGATTTTCTTCATTTCGGTTCCTGGATCGGAGGAGACAGGGATGGGAACCCGAACGTGACTCCGGACGTTACCTGGGAAACCCTGCATAAGCACAGAAACCTGATTTTAAAAAAATACGAAGACTCGCTCGTCGATCTGATGAAACGTTTCAGCCAGTCGCTTGCTTACATCCAGGTGTCCGGAGATCTCATGCAGTCTATCGAAAGAGAAGAAACGTGGCTTCCGGAAGACAAAGTATGGAAAGTGGAAAAAGAAGTGTACCGCAGAAAATTCGCGGTGATATTAGAGCGTCTGCGTCAGGTAGGTCAGTCAGAAACCGGCTACAGAAACGCCGATGAGATGCTCAATGACCTGTCCCTGATTCAGGAAAACGCGCTTCGCCATCAACCTGAAAGCAGAGAGCTTAAAAGCCTGAGAAAACTTATCCGTCAGGTAAGTCTGTTCGGTTTCCACCTGGCTACTCTCGATGTTCGTAATCACAGCGGCGAACATGAAATAGCAATCTCGGAGCTTTTACAGAAAGTGGGAATTACAGATGATTATTCAACACTGAGCGAAGCAGATAAAACCGGAATCCTTGAGGATGTATTGAAAGACCCAAGACCTCTTTCCCTGCTGAATGAGGATTATTCGGAAACGACCCGTCAAATTATGAACGTCTTCCATATGATACGTGATGCTCATAAAGAATTCGGAAAACGCTCCATTGAAGTCTACCTGATAAGTATGACAGAGTCCGTCAGTGATCTTCTCGAAGTTCTCGTTCTTGCTAAAGAAGCCGGAATTTACCGCCTTCATGCAGACGGAAGTGTCGAAAGCGACCTCGACGTTGCACCTTTACTCGAAACTGTAGACGACCTTGTTGCAGGCCCTGACATCATCAAGACCCTGTTTGAAATGGAAGTATTTTCGAAGCACCTGGAAAAACGGGGCAACCACCAGGAGATTATGCTCGGTTATTCCGATGGCAGTAAAGATGGCGGCACGCTCACAGCCAACTGGAGGCTCTACAAGGCTCAGGTCGAGATCCACGAGATGGCCCGGGAGTATAACATCGGTCTTAAGTTCTTCCACGGACGCGGGGGCTCTCTCGGCAGAGGCGGAGGCCCCCTCCACCGGAGTCTTCTTTCCCAGCCGGTAGAGACACTTGGAGACGGCGTGAAAATAACCGAACAGGGAGAAGTCCTTTCTTCCCGGTACATGCTCCGTGATATAGCTTATCGTAGTCTCGAACAGGGGGCGTCTACGCTCCTCGAAGGGGCCGCTAACGTTTCAAAAGAGTCAGAGCAGGGTTTTCATCGGGAAAACAGCTGGGAAGAAGCGATGGAAGAGATATCCGACGTTTCCTTAAAGACATATCAGTCACTCGTTTTCGGAGACAAAGATTTCATTTCTTATTTCAATGAAGCTACTCCGCTGAACGAACTGAGCGAACTGAATATCGGGTCTCGTCCCATGAAGCGTAAAGACAGTTCGAAATTCGAAAACCTTCGTGCTATTCCCTGGGTGTTCGCCTGGACGCAAAGTCGTCAGCTGCTGCCGGGGTGGTTCGCTGCCGGATCCGGGCTCGCTGATTACCGGGACCGGGCCGATGAAAATCTGGAACTGCTTCGCCAAATGTATGAAAACTGGCCTTTCTTCCGCTCCACTATAAACAATCTGCAGATGGCCCTTACGAAAGCGGATATTCAGACTGCCAGAGAGTACAAATCGCTCGTGAAGGATGAAGAGGTAGGAGAACGGATTTTCAGTACGATTGTAGACGAATATGAAAGAACGAAAGAAGTCCTTCTTCAAATCACTGAAGATGATGAACTGCTCGATCATCAGCCGACAATTCAGGACTCCGTGCGCCTGCGTAATCCGTACGTGGACCCTATGAATTTCCTTCAGGTGGAACTGATCAAAGAACTCCGGGAAACGGAAAACCCGGGAGACGAACTGCTTAAAGAAGTTCTGCTCACTATCAGTGGTGTAGCTGCAGGGCTTAGAAACACCGGTTAAGCCGGTATAAATAAAAAGTTATAAACAAAGGAGCCGGTATCACCGAACTGTTCGGTGATACCGGCTCCTTTTATATTGAATACTGCCCTTCTCACTTACTCCAGTGAGCCCCGCGCTCCATATGTACAAAAGGGACCCGGGTATTGACTTCTCCCTCTATACGGGCAAGAGGAATGTTCTCCCCCTCAAGCCAGGTGGAAAAATCCAATACTACCGGAGACTGATCGCCCCCGAGAGCAAACCATATTCTTTTGTCATGGACAAGGTATCCGGAAGTATGAATGGTGCCCGCCCACTGATCATACAGTTCGGAAAAGACCCCTCTGGATCTGTCGTTCAGAAGTCTGAAAGCTTCTTCGGCTTCAGGGAGACCGGCGTTCTCCATCACTTCCATCCTTCTCTTCGAATCCACGAGGTGGTATCTGTTTTCTTTCGTCAGCTTTTCGAAATGATTCGTACACATACGCGCCTGCCTCACTTCCACTCCTCTCGGTGATGCTTCCACCACGTAAGGAGTACTGGACGGGTCAAACACTGTATAGCTGAACGAATGGCGATGCGGAATTCGTTTCAATACGTCCACCGCTTCTTCCACATTACCACAGGTCTCTAAAATGATTCTTCCAATCATACAGCAGATAAAACCCGGCCCGGGACGTTTCCGGTTCATAAAGTTATACCCGATCACCAGACCTTTTTCATTCATCCCGTCCATTCTCCCCGTAATACGCTGAGTCGGGCCGGCGGTAGCATATCCCGTATCCGAAGGCTGGAAAAATGCGAATCTCCCCTCGTACGTTTTCGGCAGATAATCATAGTTTCGAATCATATACCCGTCCCCGGTAAGGATGGAACAGCCCGATTTTTTGTAGGGGACCCGGTAGCCGCCGAATTCCATCAGCGTCCGTGTCATCGTCCAGTCAAGAGCATCTTTCAGCCCTTCAAGCTCCGTCCATATTCCAGGAGCGAACTGGTCGATCACCTCTTTCGCTTCCTCTATATCCACATCAAATCTCGGGATGCGTACCTCCCACTGCTTTTTTCTGTTCTCTACCGTGAGAGATCCCTTCAGCCCCAGGCCTTGAGCGTAACCAAAATCGTAATGTGTCCCTCTGAACTGTATAACGTCGCTATGTATTCGTTTCATATGTGCACCTTCCTATCTTTTCCCACTATTCTAAGGAAAAGGCTGGAAAATATCAAAGATCCGGAACTCGAAAGTCCCGGACCGGTAATTAATATAGTTTTCCCTGTTTAAACATGATTGTCGATAATTTCGTTACCGCGTGAATGTAGCAGTTTTGACGAAGCGGGAAAGGGTCTCCGAAGAACTGGGGCAGAATCGTATCCATCGTATGTTTCATTTTATCGAATAACCGTTCATACACTCTTTCCTCCGACATGAACTGGGTCTCTCTTCCCTGCATCCATTCGAAGTAAGAAACGATGACACCGCCGGCGTTAGCCAAAATATCCGGAATGATTAATACACCTTTGTCACTTAAATACTTATCGGCTTCTTCCGCAATCGGCTTGTTCGCTCCTTCGATAATGATTTCGGCTTTGATATTTTCCATATTATCTTTATGAAGCTGATTTTCAAGAGCTGCCAGCAGCAGTACGTCGACATCAAGTTCCAGAAGTTCATCCCGGTCGTGGATATTCGCTTTGATGTCGTACTCCTGAAGCTGGTCGTCTTCGGTAGGAAGTTCACCGTCGTGCTCATTCGCAAACTCTACAAGAGAGGGAACATCCAGACCTTCTTCATTGTAAAGCATGACGTTATGGTCGCTTACCGCAACTATTTTGTTTTGAAGGTAAGTACATTTATAAGCTTCGAGGGCAGCGACAGAGCCGAGATTACCGAACCCTTGAATAGCCATAGTCATCTTTTTCTTCGCATATTTTACTGCCGTATCAGCAAATACATTCTCATTTTGGGCCAGCCACTTCTCGTTCTCTCTTGCATAGTTATACATAAGGTAGCGGAACGAAAAGTATACTCCTTTCCCTGTAGCCTCTCTCCGCCCATGAGAACCACCGTTCAATATACTTTTACCCGTAAAACTGTTGCGGTACGTCTCTCCGGTGTGAATAGTCTTGTATTCAGCCATCATCCAGTCCATCTCACGTTCCCCGGATCCCATATCGGGGGCAGGAATATCTTTATCAGGCCCTATAATATCGTCGAAGTACTGTACGTATTTCTTACATATTAAGTTCAGTTCCTTCACTGTATAATCACGGGGATTGATTTCCAATCCGCCTTTCCCACCTCCGAAAGGTACTTCATGCAGGGCGTTCTTAAGAGTCATCAGTTTAGAAAAGTCGGAGACCTCATCTTCCGTGACACTCGGGTGGAAACGGATGCCGCCTTTATAAGGTCCGAGTACATCATTGTGCTGGACGCGAAACGCAGGTATTCTCTCTACGGTTCCGTCTTCCATCGTCACCCTGAGGAACGACTTATGTATATGGTTCGGCGTTGTTAAAATAGAAACGAGAGACTCATAAGCCTGCTCCCTCGTCTGAGCTTTCAGATCGGGAAGAAACTCTTTATCATCCATAATAGCTTTCAGTGAATTCTCTATGATTGTACTCTGTTTATCCAAGTTCATCTCCTCCTTCTTTCATACTTCTTCCCTACTTTTCCATTAGAAAACCACCCTGCGAAATTTTATCTAGTCTTTCCTGATTTTTTTTGATACTCTTTAAGAAGAGATTGGAAATTTGTTACGTAAAATTGCAGCAGAGGTGAACATACAATGACTGAACTATTAATACTGGGCGGAGGATATGGAGGGTTCAAAGTTCTTTATGATGCTTTGGAAAACGGCATTCCGGATGATGTGCATATCACGATGGTAAACCGGAACCCTTACCACGCCATGAAAACGGAATATTATGCTATAGCCGCCGGAACGACGTCCGACAGAAGCGTTCGTGTTGATTTTCCTATCCATGAAAAGATTTCCTATATTTTTGACGAGGCCACCAGGATAGACGCGGAAGAGGACCGGGTCTTTCTTGCCGGACGGGAAGAGCCGCTCGCTTTCGATCAGCTGGTAATAGCTCTTGGGTGTGAGGACAACTACCACGGAATCGAAGGAGCCGAAGAATTCACTGAAAGTGTGCAGACGATGTCCAGCGCCCGTCATGCCGGGTACAAAATCAACGATCTGAAAGCCTACGGTAACGTGACTATTGTAGGAGCAGGTCTCAGCGGAATCGAAGTGGCCGCAGAGACGAGGGAGAGCCGCCCCGATTTGAATATCCGCCTGCTTGACCGCGGGAACACGGTCCTTAAAGCGTTCGATGAAAAGATCCAGAAACACGTAGCAGACTGGTTCAGAGAAAATGAAGTGAACGTCATTCATGAAGCCAAAGTCGAATATGTAGAAAAAGACGGCGTCTGTAACAACGGTATCTGTTACATGAATGATGTTACAGTGTGGACAGCCGGCGTACTTCCACATCACCTTGCCCGGGAACTCCCATTCAAAAAAGACCGGGAGGAGAAACTGATCGCTAATGACTTCTATCAGATTCCCGAGAAGACGAACATTTATGTGGTAGGCGACTGCGTTTCGTCGGAGCTTTCTCCGAGCGGACAACTCGCCGGCGAGCAGGGAGAACGGATCGCCGAGGTTCTTAAGTATGTATGGCGCGGCCAGCAACCCAAAAAACCGAGCTCGATCAAATTAAAAGGTACCCTCGGCTCCCTCGGTAAAAGTGATGGTTTCGGTAACATGATGAACCAGCCGCTAACAGGGAAGATTCCACGTATTGCGAAGTCCGGAGTGCTATGGCTTCACAAACGTCATTAATACCCTATTATTAAAAAAGAAGTGAATCGGCTGTTATCAGCTGATTCACTTCTTTTCGTACAGATTGCTTCTCATTTCTTCACAATCGCTTCCATCTCCACTTTTGCCCCTTTTGGTAACTTAGCTGCTTCTATTGCAGCCCGCGCAGGGTAAGGTTCACTCAGAAATCCGGCATAAATTTCGTTGACTGTCTGGAAATCATCCATGGAATCCAGGAAGATTCCCATTTTCACGATGTCCGTATATTCTTTCCCGGCTTCTTCGAGAATGGCACCTATGTTTCTCATTACCTGTTTCGTCTGTTCTTCCACACTATCAGCCACGAACTGCTGCGTTTCCGGATCAAGACCGATCTGCCCGGAAATGAATATAAGGTCTCCCGCGTCCACTGCCTGAGAGTAAGGACCTACTGCTTTAGGAGCCTTGTCTGTTTCGATTACTTTCGTCATACTGAATCCTCCTTTGAATGTGTGACGTCTCTCCAAGGATACAATCATCTAAAAAAAAGCACAAGCCGCGGAGGCTTGTGCGATTAATCTTCGTCCTTTATGACAGGGTCTGCAGGAACAGGTTCGCTCAGAAACTGCTGAATCTGCTGCTGATATTGCTCCAGTTGCTCCCAGTACAGATTGAACTGATCCGCATTAACAAGGAACTGTTCCCCGTCATGGACTGCCCTTATCTTTCCTGATACAATGCATGAATATACATAATCTTCCGGAAGCTCCAGATACCGGGCCGTCTCTTCAATTGTACGGTACATGGAAATCCACTCCTTAATGGATAAATGTATATCTCTTTTTATAATTATAACATAGCAGAATCATGGTTGGCTCGTCTTTACTATTTTATTCTGCTCAAAAGTGATGTTGGCGGAACGTTCTTCCATGCGCTGAAGGGCTTCCTTCTCGTCAGGAGCCGGCATGATCCGGTCGTTACGGATCTGCATCGGTATGAAAGAAGGGTGGATCTCATCCTCTTTCAGCCGGACTTTCAAATACCCGGTATAAGCTGTTTCCCCGTCCACGTAATCCGGGAAAAGAAAGTTTCCTAAGGAATAGGCGATAAAACCATCTTTATAATATTCGAACCCTTGCAGAACGTGAGGGTGATGCCCGACGATCACATCCGCTCCCGCATCTATAAGACGATGTGCAATCTGCTGTTCTCCGGGCTGGAATTGGGTCTGACGTTCATCTCCCCAATGCATCTGCACAATGACGTGGTCACTCGAAGCTTCTGCTTTTTTAATTATTCTTTCCATTCTTTCCACCTGATAACCGCTTGCAATACCCGGGCGGTCCTCTTCTGCATACCAGCTCACTTTGGGTAAAACTGCGGAGAAAGCCAGAAAGTGGATGCTCCTCCCCTCCTTCTCTGTTTTCCATCCACGATAGGCTTCTTCTTTGTTACGGCCCGCACCGATAAAAGGAATCTCTCTTTTTTCCAATGCGTGCAAGGTGTCTTCAAGACCGGTGATACCGTAATCCAGAGTGTGATTATTAGCCAGTGATACAGCGTCGATTCCCGCCTTCTTCAGACCGTCGAGTGCTTTGTCCTCCGAACGGAAATTGTATATCTTATCTTCCCGCACTCCTCTGGTCGTAATAGGGGTTTCCAGGTTAACGAAAGTAATATCGTCACTCTGAAACTCTTCATTTACGTAGTGGAAAGGGTAAGCATACCCCTCGTCCGCGACCGTCTGTTTCGTAGACTTTTCAAAAAGCACGTCTCCGGTGAAAGTAAGATCCACTTCCTCATTGAAAGTTCCGTCTTTCACAGACTCTCTCCCCACATTTTCTTTCGTTTCCTCTGCACTGTTACCTTCTGTCTTATTCTCATCATTCTTCTTTCTATCTTTCCCCGCATCTGCTGCGTTCTTTTCCAGATCTCCGGCTTTAATATCCTCAGGAGCGGACTCGTATATAACAAAGAACAAAACTGAGCCAAAAACAAGTATCATAATCATAGTCAATGTAACCAACAGCTTCGCCATACAGTATTGTGCTCCTTTTTTATATTTGTTTTTATTATGTCACTACTCCTGAAGAAATACTACTTACTTTTCGCATATTCCCCCTCCTTTTTTCGTATATAAGAAAGGATCCGGACATCAATGTCCGGATCCTTTCGTGAACCATTCTGCGTTAAGACCGATGTCACTCGAGAAGGTACTCAAGCTCACTTATATTTTCATGGTTTCCTGTCACAATCAGCCGGTCTTCGAGCTGTAATTCCGTGTCCCCATGAGGAATAATCGATTCGTTACCCCGGTAAATTCTTACGATGATCGTATCACCGAAGAATGGGAAGTCCCGAAGCTTCATACCATGAAACTCCTGATTTGTAAGCGGTACTTCCATCAGTCCTTCTTCTCTTGTCGCGAAAATATCAGCGATGTACGGAGAGGCGATCATCGCTTTCATCATTGCCCGGGAAGAAAAGATAGTAGAAAACACGTTTATCCCTTTCTCTTTCAGCATAGCCTGATTGGTCGGCGCTTCCACTTTAGTGATGATATTCTCGATTTCCGAATCCGCAGCCTCGAGCGCAATATTCGTATTCAGTTCATCATCATTTGTGGAGATTACGAGTACTTCCGAATCAAATACGCCGTGGCTCTGAAGTTCCTCTATCGCATAACTTTCCAGTTTTTCCACAGTAAAATCAGGCGATCCCGGAAGTTCCCCACTGTGATTGGGACGAGCGTGATAAAGGTAGACCTCATATCCCTCTTCTGCAAATTCTTTCGTTAAAGGCATGGTGATCTGATTGGCACCGATGATTTTCAAACGCTTCTTCTCTTCTGCATTTTGGGCAATCGGAAAGAATTGCTTAAAAAGCACAGGAGTGAAAATACAGGCTATAATGGCAAGCAATATTAAGGAAGAAGCCATCTCCCCGTCAATCACCCCTATCCTTTCTCCTATTTTTGCAGCTGCTATTACGAGCGACAGGGTGGAAGTAAGCAGGAATCCGGAGCCTGCCACCGTCCGCCAGTCGTACCATTTCTTCAGCACAACCACCGGGATGAGCTTGGATAGCAGGAGACCGAGGAACAGCAGCGGAATAAGCAGGACGACGGATGGATTACTGAAAAGACCCCAGATGTCCAGTTCCACTCCAATCATTACGAAGAAAATAGGAATTAGAAAACCGTATCCGAAGGAATCAAGCTGCTGGACCATTTCTTTATTAGGCGAAAGCAGGGAAACAAGGACCCCGGCCAGAAAAGCGCCCAGAATGTTTTCTGCTCCAAGAGACTCGGAAAGTCCGACAAGGATCATTATCAGAGTAAAGACAGCTCTCATTCCAATTTGAACCGTACCCGTCGAAAGAGTCTCGAAAAATGTCTGATTCTTGAAGAATTTGCCCAGGAAATAAAGGCCGATGCCTGCCACAAAAAGCAGGAGCAGCAGCCACATGTTTCCACCCTTTTCATAGAAGGATACGAAAACTGCCAAAAGAATCATCGTGACAAGATCAGCAATTACAGCTACAAGCAGTATAATCTGACCGATTGTAGATCTCATGAGCTCTGATTCTTTCAGCGTAGGCACTACAATGCCGAGAGATATAGTGGAAATGACGAGCGTCATAAAGAAAGCATTTTCTACAAGACCTGCCAGGGAAAGAGCAAGAGAAATAAGGTAAGATAAAACCAGAATAAATATGAATATAATGACAGCCACGCCGAAACGGTGGGGTTCCGGCTTACCGTTCATCAGTTTTTTCCTTTTTCCCGATTTAAAAATGGAAAAGTCTATTTCCAGACCGCTCAGAAACATCAGGAATATAAATCCGAGCGTGGATAGTATATCCAGCCATTCGTTCGGTTCTATCAGATTGAAGCCGCTTTGTCCGATGATGAGTCCCACAATAATTTCCGCCACTACGACCGGCAGAAAATGGAGGTGGAACCTTTTAAGTAAAATCGGAGTTAAAAAAGCAGCTACGAGGACGACAATCAGTGAGGTAACAGAAATGTGATCTTCCATAAAAAACTGCCCCTTTCTTCTATATTACACAGAAAGCCCTCCTATTATCGTCGGTGATTACCTTAACGTCAAGAACTTTTTACCAACGGGAATCATTCAAAATAATAAGGAAAATGAAAACGGCAGCCGGCATTGAAAGGATGAGCGCAATACGGGCATTCCGTCTGTTCTTTATACACCTCCACAGCCATCTCCTTCCTGCAGTTCCCACAGTAGATACCTGACTCCCCCTGTCGTTCGGAAGGCCAGACCTCCACCTCATGTTCAGTCATTTCCTCGTGACATTTGATACAGGCGTAATATTCCCCGCAGCAGTAAAATTTTATCGCAACGACATCTTCGTAATTGTGATAATGGCGACACCTCGTTTTATCATCCAGCCGGATTCCGTGTATATCCATAAGTCCAGACCCCCTTCGATTTCTTTCTATTGTAACAATCGCAGCTTACATATAATATTAAATTATACTGTACATAGGAAGGAGCAATAAATAATGTCTTATTTCCCCGCGAAGGACAAAGGTCCGGACCGCTCTCTCGGAATTTTAAAAGACGGGTATAACTTCGCCCGGAAACGTCTGCAGAAACAGCACCTGGACGTATATGAAACGAAACTGCTGGGCGAAAGAGCTGCACTCCTTGGTGGCGAAAAAGGAGCAGAACTCTTTTATGATAACGATAAAATGAAACGGGGCGGCGCTATGCCCGCTTTCATACTGAAAACCCTGTTCGGGGAAAACGGAATCCAGACGATGGACGGCAATCCTTTCGAACACAGAAAGAGGCTGTTCCTTTCTCTCATGACCCCGGAAGCGCTTGATCGACTCTTCCAAATTACTGCAGAGTACTGGGAACGTGCTTCAGAATTCTGGGAAAAGAAACGGAAAGTCGTTTTGTACAATGAGATGCTCACTCTTCTAATGAAAATTTCCTGCGAATGGGCGGGCGTCCCGCTTAAGGATAAAGAAGTTAAAAAGAGAGCCGATGATTTCGCGCTCATGATCGACGGGTTCGGCTCTATCGGCCCTAAACATCTTCAAAGCAGAAAAGCACGGCAGCGTTCCGAACAGTGGTTTGAAAACCTTATACTCGACGTCCGGGAAGGTAAGCTTGAAGCTCAGGAAGGCACTGCAATTTTTGAAATGGCGATGCACCGTGATCTCAACGGCAACCACCTGGATGCACGAATGGCCGCTATTGAATTGCTGAACATCGTGCGTCCGACGGTGGCTGTCAGTAAATTCATCACTTTTGGCGCCCTGGCTATGGAAGAATTTCCGGAAGAGAAAGAAAAGGTCGCCGCCAGTGAAGATTACCTGTACTATTTCGCTCAGGAAGTGCGGCGCTTCTATCCATTCGTTCCTTACCTGCCGGCACGTACGAAAAAAGAATTTGCGTGGCAGGGATATAACTTCTCCGAAGGGCAGCTCGTGCTCATAGACGTTTACGGTAATAATCACGACCCGCGCATCTGGGAAGAGCCGGAAACTTTCAATCCGGAACGCTTCCGCAATTGGAACGGAGGACTATTCGATCTGATTCCTCAGGGAGGCGGCGATTACGAGAAGAACCACCGCTGTCCCGGAGAATGGTCGACTCTTGAAATTCTGAAAGCCAGTTTCCAGTATATAGCCCGGCATCTGGACTACAAACTTCCGAAACAGGATTTAAGTTACAGTCTGAATAAGATGCCTGCTTTACCGAAAGACGGCTTTATTATGAAAAGCATAAAGAAAAAATGAGACTTTTCTCAGCCCTGTCCGTTTGTTAAACAATTCAGCTTAAACTGACAAAAATAAAAGCGTCGACCTTTCGCGGTCGACGCTTTTTCAATTCTTCACTTTTTCATAATTCCCTGATTGATAGCCATTTCCTTCGCTACACGCGGGGCAAGCCAAATCATAGGAAGCAGAAGGAACGAAACGGGTACTGCGGTAACTACGATGAAGTTCTGCAGTGCTCCTACTCCGCCGTTACCGATGATAAGGAGTATTGCTGCAACAGTTCCCATGAGGAGAGACCAGAATATGCGCACCCATGGCTTCGGATCTCCTTCACCGGTCACAGCCATCGCAATTGTATACGACATCGAGTCACTCGTCGTAACAACAAACAGAATAGTCAGTATGAGAAACAGCGGTGATATGATGACTGCCAGCGGAAACTGTTCCGTGATAGCAAACATCGCTGCCGCGTTACCTGCTTCTGCGAGAGGACCGGAAATAACACCCGGGTTTTCCAGTTCAAAGTGGATCCCGGAACCTCCGAGTACTGTGAACCAGAAAGCGGATATGACCGGAGCCAGCACAGATATGGACAAAATGATCTGGCGGATGGACCGTCCTCTTGAAATACGGCTGACCAGAATCGCCATCATCGGGCCATAACCGATGAACCATCCCCAGAAGAACACAGTCCACGCACCGAGCCATCCTCTATCATCACGGTAGGTCGACATCTCCAGGAATTGCTGAAGATAGTGACCGAACCCTGCTACATACTGGTTGATGATAAACAGACCGGGACCGAAAATAAGAACAAAAAATATCAGTCCAATAGCCAGTCGAACGTTAAAGTTACTAAGCTTCTGAATACCTTTATACAGTCCGGTGACGGCTGAAATGGTAGAGATGAGAACTACGGCACCAATAACTCCGAGCTGCGAATAGAAGTTGTTCGGTATATTGAATATAGTCTGCAGACCATAGCTTGCCTGTGTTCCGAGGAAGCCGATCGGACCGATCGTACCTGCTGCAACTGCAATAATGGAGAAAGCATCTACAATCGTCGCGAACCACCCTGTACGTATTTTTTCCCCGAAAATCGGATAGAGAAGCGTCCGCGGTTTAAGAGGCATACCTTTCTGATAATGACCATACATCATCACTACTGCACTTACCGTACCGAGGATCGCCCATGCCAGAAAGCCCCAGTGCATGAAACTCTGAGCCAGAGCCGGAGCGATTGCTTCCCTCGTACCTGCATCAAGATCCCCCTGGGAAGGCGGGACAGTCAAAAAGTGGGTAATCGGTTCGGCAGCCGCCCAGAATACGCCACCTCCGGCGAGAAGAGTCGCCATAATAATGGATAACCATTTGTACAAACCTAATTCAGGTTCATCAAGGTTCCCCATTTTCACGTTTCCATATTTGGAAAGCGCAAGGTACAGCCCGACTATAAATGTAGCAAGCATAAGAAACTGCCAAAAAGCACCAAAATATTTAGCAGCCCAAGCGAATCCTGTGTTTACAAATTCGGTCACACTGTTAATATCGATAATTGCAAATATCACGAATAAGAGGAGTGCCCCTCCGCTTATACCAAATACGGGCCAGTCAACGCGACCCTGTTTATTCTGTAGCATAACAAACTCCTTTTGAGGTTTATTTTTTTACACAATTAAATATGCTACCACTACCTTAATTACGTGTAAAGCGGAAAAATCGAAGTATCTCCTACTTCTGTAAATCCTGCTTTATTTTTTCCCTGTCTGCCCTAATTGCTTTATAAAAAGCGTAAACCATCAGAAGCATAATCACGGAAAACGGAAGAGCGGCTATAATAAGGGCATTTTGTAATGCCTGCAGTCCCCCTGTATAAAGCAGTACAGCTGCAACGGTCGACTGGGCGATTCCCCAGGCGAACTTAACCGTCTTCGGAGGGTTCAGTGAGCCATTGGTCGTCTGCATACCAAGCACGAAAGTTGCCGAATCTGCAGAAGTGATAAAGAAAGTACCGATTAAAAGCATAGCGATGATAGACATAACGATCCCCAGCGGAAACTCATTGAATACTCCGAAAAGAACCTGAGTATCTGCAAGGCTTGCTACTTCGGAACCGTTCTGCTGAGTCTGGATCCCTGTAGCTCCGAATACCGTAAACCACAAAAAGCTTACAAGGGAAGGGATGAGGAGCACACCGCTCAAAAATTCGCGGATGGTACGTCCCTTGGAGACCCGGGCAATGAATATACCGACAAAAGGCGCCCAAGCTATCCACCACGCCCAGAAGAAGACGGTCCAGTCCATGACCCAGGCGCGCTCCTCTTCACTGTTCGGAGCCAGACGCAGGCTTTCGTAAGCGAAATTCTGTATATATGCTCCCAGAGAATCGATGAATGTATTTGCAATGTAAACGGTGGGCCCCACTATAATCATGATGCCGAAGAGCAGAGCAGCCAGCACCATGTTGGCATTACTTAAAAGCTTAATCCCCTTGCTGAGCCCGGTATAGGCGGAAATCATGAACAGGACAGTTACCACTGCAATAATGATCAGCTGCAGGGAAAAGCTTTCGTCCCACTGCAGAAGATATGTAAGACCCCCGTTGATTTGGGCAGCGCCGAAACCGAGCGTCGTGGCAACCCCTACTATCGTTGCAAAAACGGCAACAACATCAATCGCTTTCCCCCAGGGACCGTACATTTTATCACCGAATATCGGTTCCAGAGTGGCACTGATGAGACCGGGCTTCCCGTGACGGAATTTAAAGTACGCAAGTACAAGAGCCACTATCGCATATATCCCCCAGGCATGCACTCCGTAATGAAAAAAAGAAAGGCGCATAGCGTCACGAAGCGCTTCCCTCGTGCCGGGTTCTGCCAGTGGGGGTGTGTTTATGTAATGTGATACCGGGGATGCTGCCCCGTAGAATACAAGACCGATTCCCATACCCGCGCTGAACAGCATGGAAAACCACGTCGGATAACTATAGTCAGGCCGGTCTTCAGCGCTCCCAAGCCTTATCTTTCCGTAAGGACTGAAAATGAGATAAATACAGAAAACTACGAAAAACGTAACTATGAGCAAGTAATACCAGCCGAAATTCGATGATATGTAGCTCATTATAGTTCCGGTAGTCGCTTCAAAGTTACCCGGAGCGAAAATTCCCCATACGGAAGCTGCGATAGTAATGGCTAATGTTATCCAAAAAACTTCTGTCAATTTTTTCATGATGTCCTCCTTTGAATTGTACATATAAAAGTTATATACCCATCGCTCATTCCAATAAACAGTTTAGCAAAACTCTTATGTTTCATGAAACCCTTTTCCGGCTATGAGAATAAGAGCATTTATTAAGGAGGAATAACCGATGGAAAAATTCCAGTCACTGGTGCTCGAAGAAGATAAAAACCTGCATCTCCGCTCTCGGACGGAAGACGACCTTTCCGAAGGGGATGTCACGATAGAAGTAGCCTATTCCAGTATCAATTATAAAGATGCCCTTGTAGGGAACCAGAATCAGATAGTAAAACACTATCCCCTCGTTCCGGGCATCGACCTTTCCGGAACTGTAATAGAATCCAGGGACGGTTCTTTCAAAAAAGGACAGGAAGTCATCGTTACAAGCTACGACCTCGGCACCGGACACGACGGAGGGTTCAGCCAGATTGCGAGAGTACCGAAAGAATGGGTGGTACCTCTTCCTGAAAATATGAGTTTAAAAGAAGCGATGATTCTCGGAACTGCGGGTCTTACCGCCGCTTTGTCCATTCAGAGACTTGAAGATAACGGGCTCACTCCGGAAAAGGGTGAAGTTCTCGTTGCCGGTGCAACCGGCGGTGTCGGAAGTGTCGCCGTAAATATTCTTGCCCAGAATGGTTACAGTGTTACGGCAGCTACCGGAAAAGATTCCGAGCATGACTATCTGAAAAAACTGGGAGCGTCCTCTATCATTCACAGAGATGAAATCATGGATACGGACGGTACCCCTACACGGAAAAAACGCTGGGCCGGTGCGGTTGACCCGGTAGGTGGCAATACCCTTCAGTATATTTTGAGCACGCTTGAAAACAGCGGTTCCGTCTCCACCAGCGGACTTGTAGGCGGCATCCAGATTTCCACCACTGTCCTGCCCTTTATCGGCCGGGGGATAAACTGGCTCGGCATCGATTCCGTCACCTGCCCTATGCACGAACGTAAAAAAGTATGGCAGAAACTTGCGGATGAATGGAAACCTTCCATGCTTCAGGAGGATATGCTGAACGAAGTCAGCCTCGAAGAAGTACCGGGCGTCCTTGATAAAATTCTGCGTGGTGAAGTTCGCGGAAGAACCATTGTAAAACTCTGAGCCGCCTGTACGTGCAGGACACCAGATGATTGTAAACGCAACGAAAACAACCCCGGCGCTGCCGGGGTTGTTTCATTCAGATTCTGCGTACGTCTGTATACCTTTATGCCACGTTTCCGTAACTTTAATATCTTTCAGCCGGCCTGGCGGGCTCTCGAGTGGATGCTGGTCCAGCAAAACGAAATCCGCCTGATACCCCGGGCTCACTTTCCCTTTTCGATATTCTTTGAATTCAAGGTAGGCAGGAGCATGGCCCATTCCATAAAAACTTTCATCCACTGTCAATTTCTCCCCGGGCATCCATCCGCCCTCGGGCTGATCTTCCAGGTCCTGCCGTGTAACAGCCGTTCCTACTGTTACCATAGGATTGATCGAACCGATAGGCAAATCCGAGCTTAAAGTAAGCGGGATCCCTGCTTTCTTCATACTCTTGTAGGGATCCGAAAAAGGTACAAGCTCTTCCGGTACCCATTTCTCTTTCTTATCCCATTCTCCGAGAAGAAAAGAAGGCTGCGTCTCCACGTAGGCATGGCTGGCAGAAATGCGCTCAATCAAGTCCGGCGCCAGAGTCTGGGCATGTATGAGCCGGTGACGCAAATCTTTCGTACAGGCTTCTTCCTGCTCCAAAGCTGTCACTGCCTGTTCCACAGCCCGGTCCCCGATCGCATGCATCGCTACCTGCATCTGGTTTTGTGCGGCGTAGCGTACCATCTCGTTCACTTCTTTTTGATTGTAAATGAGCGGACCGCTTTTTGACGGTTCATCCGGGTACGGGTTTCTCATCGAAGCAGTATGAAGCCGCTGGGTTCCATCGAGAAACAGTTTAACAGCCCCCACCGTTACGCTAGCGGTACCATCTCCTGTGCGCATCGTTTCTTTTTCAACAAATTCCGTAATATCATCTTTGTGAAAAACATAATGGTGAAGCTGCACATCAATCGGCAGGTTCCCTTCCTGCTCCAGATCGGTGTACGCCTCATAAAGCCTCGCAAAACTACCGATAAAACTGCGGTCGTCCGTATGTACACTCGTTATACCATAGCTGCTCAGACGGGGAAGGGCCGCTTTAATAGCATTTTTAGCCTCTTCCTTATCACGTCCCCAGAACCTGTGATTGATGAAATGAACCGCAGTGTCTTTAAAACGTCCATTCATCTGCCCTGAAGTATCTCTCTCCTTAAAGGATTCAGGTATGCGGGAAAACTCCTTTTCTTCCTTTAAGAGGTCCAGAGCATTTTCACTGATGACACACTCATGTCCGTCCTCATGAATAAGATAAATGTAGGCATTCACCTGGATATCGTTTAAATCTTTTGCTGTCAACGGGCGTTCCAGATCCTCAAATCCGGCGTCATTGAAACCTTTACCGAATATCCATTGCCCTTCTTCAAGCACCCCGTAATGTTTTTGTATCATCTCTTTCATCTCCTTGAAACTGTCCGCCTCCCGGAGATCCAGCTCTTTCACCAGCAATCCGTACCTCAGCAGATGCATATGTGAATCATTGAATCCCGGCGCAAGCACCCTGCTTTCCCCGTCGATGACCGGCCCCTCTCCCTGGTAAGGACTCGGGTACACTGCTTTAATGTATTCTCCTTCGAATTCCACTGCGTACAGTTCTTCCGGCTTTTCTTCACCGGACGGCTGGTAAATCCGCACATTATCTATAATCATTTTTGTGACTCCTTTTAATAAATTTCCTGCATCCGTCTCCGGATGCAGGAACATCATTACTGTTTGTCATTTTTGTACTGCATATACACAACCTGTGTCACAAGGAAATCTTCTACGCCGTGTTTGCCGTCGGTACCGCCAAGCCCCGACTGACGCATTCCGGCATGATAACCCTGCACAGCTTCGAAATTCTCGCGGTTTACATACGTCTCTCCGAAACGAAGCTCGTTAGCCACGCGCATCGCCTGGTTGACGTCGTCGGTGTATACCGAGGAGGACAGACCATATTCGGTGTCATTTCCTTTTTCAATCGCTTCATCAAGTGTTTTGTATGTCGAAATTGGAATAACCGGACCGAATATTTCTTCCGTCATGATTTCCGATTCATGGGAAATATCGGTCAGAATGGTCGGTTTAAAGAAATAACCGGAATCAAGATCCGCTCTTTCTCCTCCTGTAACAACAGTAGCACCATCAGCGACAGCATTGTTCACCATTTCTTCGACTTCTTCCAGGCGTTCTTTGCTGACAAGAGGGCCGACGTCCACTTCTTTATCTTCTTTCGGATTTCCTATTTTCATACCTTCAAAGGACTCTTTCAATTTCTCAATAAGCTCTTCTTTTTTACTTTCGTGTACGTAGACACGCTCTGCGTTCGTACAGGCCTGCCCGTTGTTTGCAAGCCGGGACGTAACGATACTTTCCGCTGCTATATCGAGGTCGGCTTTATCCGTGACGATAGCCGGTGCTTTCCCTCCGAGTTCCAGATTCACTTTCGTAATATTCTGCGCTGCCGCTTCCATCACTTTTGTGCCGGCGGGGACGCTTCCGGTCATCGTGATCATCTCAACGTCTTTGTGGGAAGCCATAGCGTTTCCGAGTTCGGATCCTGTGCCGGTAATGAAGTTATAAACCCCTTTAGGAATATCTTCCATCTTATCGATGATTTTTGTGAATTCGGCAGCCGTATTCGGGGTCTGCTGACTAGGCTTCAGAACGATTGTACAGCCGGTTACGAGAGCAGTGGCAACTTTACGTGCCAGAATGAATACCGGGAAGTTCCATGGTACGATACCGCCCACGACTCCTATCGGTTTCTTATAAACGAAGATGTTCTCGTTCTCTCTGTCACTCGGTACAATTTCACCTTCTATGCGTCTTGCCCACTCGGACATATAGCGGAAGTAATCAATAGCCAGGTCCACTTCCCCGCTGGCCAGTCCGTAGTCTTTCCCCTGTTCTTCCTGCAGGAGATCAATGAACGTATCGCGGTTGGCTTCGATTTCGTCCCCGAGACGACGGACGATTTTTCCTCTTTCAACATTCGGTGTGAGCTCCCAGCCTTTTTGAGCCTGTTTCGCTGCTTCCACCGCTTTATTCACGTCCTCTTCGGTACCTCTTGGAGTTTTGGAAATAATCTTACCCGTAGCCGGGTTTTCGATCTCTATCCAATCATCTCCACTGGACTCTGTGTATTCACCATTAATGTATAACTTGTGTTCAATCACTTTATCATCCTCCTGTAGTTGTACAGAGAATGTTCCACTAACTGTACACCTTTAAACAAATGATCCGGATAAGAAAAAACGCAGCCCTGACTTATAGGCTGCGACTGTTCCCTTATGAAATTCACCTCACCTGACTATTTTTTTGACTGAGTTCTTCAGACTGTTGAACGGGTGCAGGATCAGTAAAGCCGCTAAAGGAGAGCGGGAAAATAACTTTATGTTGAACAATTTAACAAAAGTATAATGCTGCATGTGGTGGTACTTTTTCCAGAACGAAAAATCAAGATACTCAGATGTCTGCCAGCCCGGAATGCTTTCATTCAGGTACCTTTCCATTTCCATGAATTCACGTTTTCTTTCGGAAAATGATACATCTCTTGAAGAGTACATTCTGTTAAAAAGAAAAGTATTGATTAAAAGAGGTTCCAGCCCCTTTCTTACTTCTCCACCTTCTCTGAAGTAATCCACAAGGCAGTTACATGCTATATACATATGATCGTAAAGTTTCTCGTTTTTACTTACATTCGTCTCGTGACTCAAATCATATACATACAAGGGAGTATTTAAATAATTAACGTGGTCAGCTTCGTGAAGTACTTTAGGTATAGTCGCATGATCCTCGAATCTGAATTTCTTTTCCGGAAAACGGATGACGTCGAAAAGTTTTCTTCTGAAAATTTTGTTGCATGGAAAGTGATCAGTGAGCATCAATTCCCTGTAATCCAAATACTTAAGTTTTAAAGCGACATTTTTCATTTCAGTTCGCGATTTTTTTACAGTGTAATCAAAAATCAGAATGTCCCATTCATTCGTGTCGAGAATTCCTTTCACTTTCCGGCGGGCACCCTCCACTAACAGATCATCCGAATCGACAAACCAGACATATTCCGTCACTGCATGGTCAAGACCCAGATTTCTTGCTACACCCTGCCCCTGATTTTCCTGATGCAGAATGATAAAACGGGTATCTTCCTTATAGGTTTCCATCAAGTATTCGTAAGTCCCGTCGCTTCCCCCGTCATCCACAATAATCACTTTATCCCCTTTTACCGTCTCGGGAAGTAAAGTATGCAGACATTTTTTCAGCAGGTCCACATTGTTAAAAGTGGGGATAATGTAAGAAATATCAGCCACCTGATCACCTTCTTTGTAGTTTTCCACTTCATTTTTGATTTCTTTCGTCGGGTCATGAAGATGTAAAGAGATAAAATCGCTGCCATATTCCCTGCGTCCTGATTTCTATGATGTTCCTTTAAGTATATGGTACCCCTCCCGCAATAACAAGACGAAAAAATGAGCGTATGCAGAAGGTTGCATACGCTTAAGAAAGTGCGTTCAGATATCTGTGATAGTAGGAGTCCACGTTGTTAACGAGGAGCAGTTCCATATAGAGATGGGCTTTCATATTGAAATCCTGGAAATCTATGGACGTAAGCTCCTGAATCTGTTTAATCCGGTAGTTCAGCGTATTCGGATGGATATACAACTCGCTTGCCGTCTGTTTCCCTTTCGTATTGTTGGCGAGGTACATTTCAAGCGTACGCAGCAGGTCTGTCTGTTTTTCCCTGTCGTTTTTGATCAGTTTCAAAAGATCTCCACTGTAATAATCGTCGGCACTATTCTTTTCGTAAAGAGCAGCAAGATAGCGATACGTGCCCATCTTCGAGAATTCCCGCGGCATCGTCTCCGGACGGGGCTTAAGAAAACTTGCAACTTCAATCACTTCGAGTGACTCCAGGAAACTTTTCCGTATTTCCCGGAGGGTGTCATACTCTTTTCCGACACCTATCAGAAAACAATAAAATTCCTCTTCTCCGACTTCCGTCTTCACTCTCGAAATAAAAGTGCGGGCTTTACGTAAAGACTCCCCTTCCGATTCTGCTTCCATCAGCAGAACCAGCTGATATTCCGATTTCAGAAAGTACATACGATATTCCTGCTTATACGTCCGCACGATCCGCTCGAGGTAATCCAGCATATACCGGTACCTGCTTTCCGTTACGGAAAAAACTATGACAGAAGCGCGTTCCGGCAGGGAAATTTTGACGAGAGCGGCATCTTTCTTCAGCTGACTTTCAGAAGAATACTCGTGATTGAGCAATTTCCACAATACTTCATCTTTCCGGTTATCTTTTTCGCTCGTCGTTTTATGAAGATCATAGATCATCTTACCGATATAAGGAGTGATGTCGCGGAGAAATTCCATGTCCTCCTCTTCCATCCAGTCGTCCGATTCCTGTATCCACACATATCCTACCGTCTGCCCCATATGCTTTGCTGCAATGACTACCCGCTGTCGGAACCCTATATCTTCGATCGGATGAACGCGAACCGGATGACTGGTACGCTCCAGACGCTGCACGATCCCCTCTTTTTTCAGATGATCTATAATAAACACCGGGCATTTCTTCGATAGTATAGTCTTCTGCTGTGTCTGATCGAATCCATCGAAGGAGGAACTGTAGGATACAAGTTCAAAACTCTTATTTTCGATAATTACAGGCTTCTTCAGCTTCGTACTGATGATTTCGGTTGCCTTGTGAATATCTTCCACCTGCATCAGAAGTTCTTTCCATTCCATTTATTTCTATCCTTTCCCGAACAAGGTTTCGCTCGGTATCATTATACCTATTTTCAAGTGTCAGAAACAAGAAAAGTGCTGATTGTTCAGGAAAATTCCATTTGTCAAAAAATATATCATAAAAAAAGCACCACCCTTTTACAAGGATGGTACTTTCCTTAGTGATACTAGAACATTTCCGAAACTGTTTTAGCCTGCATATGCAGCATAATATAGTCAGGTCCACCGGCTTTAGAATCCGTACCGGACATTTTGAATCCGCCGAACGGCTGGTAGCCGACGATGGCGCCTGTGCAGTTACGGTTGAAGTAAAGGTTTCCGACGTGGAAGTCGTACTTCGCTTTTTCAAGATGAGCACGGTTATTGGAAATGACGGCACCTGTCAATCCGTATTCCGTATTATTCGCTATGTCGATAGCTTCATCGAAATCACGGGCTTTTGTGAAGCAGACGACAGGCCCAAAAATCTCTTCCTGCTGCATGCGGGAATCCGGAGCCAGGTCAGCGAAAATTGTAGGCTCGATGAAATACCCTTTAGAGTTGTCCCCTTTACCGCCTGTAACCAGTCGGCCTTCTTCTTTACCGATGTCGATGTAACTCATCACTTTGTCATAGGCGCTCTGATCCACTACAGGGCCCATGTAGACGTTATCTTCTGTAGCATTCCCTACGGTAAGTTTCTCTGTACGTTCTTTCACCATTTCCAGCACTTCATCATAGACATCTTCATGAACGACAGCACGGGAACCGGAAGAACATTTCTGTCCGGAGAAACCGTAGGCGGAAACGACGATAGCTTCGGCAGCCGTTTCAAGATCGGCTTCTTTATCCACGACCACCGTATCTTTACCACCCATTTCGGCAATAACCTGTTTCAGATGATTTTGGCCTTCCTGGACTTTTGAAGCACGTTCAATGATGCTCGTACCGACAGCACGGGAGCCTGTGAAGGAAATGAGACCGACTTTCGGGTGGTCCACAATCGCATTCCCTACTTCTCCACCGCTGCCCGGAATGAAGTTCAGAACACCTTTTGGAAGTCCGGCTTCTTCAAGCACTTCAACAAATTTGGCTGCGATTACTGCACTGTTGGAAGCAGGTTTCATAACTACAGTATTACCTGCAACCAGTGGTGCTACTGTCGTACCTGCCATAATAGCGAGCGCCAGGTTCCACGGTGGAATAACAGCTGTCACGCCGATAGGCTGATAAATATACTGATTGTGTTCGCCTTCGCGGCTTTCCACGTGTTTCCCTTTTTTCAGTTCTACAGCCTGGCGGGCATAATACTCAAGGAAATCAATCGCTTCTGCCGTGTCGGCATCCGCTTCTTTCCATGGTTTACCTACTTCATAAGCAAGATAGGAAGAAAATTCGTGCTTGCGGCGACGGATGATGGCAGCTGCACGGAAAAGAATTCCGGCACGTGCTTCCGGGTCCCATTTTCTCCAGTCTTCGAAAGCTTCCGATGCAGACTCCACCGCTTTTTCGGCAAGTTCTTTATTCGCTTTGGATACGACCCCTACCACTTCTTTCGTGTTCGCAGGGTTCGTCGATTCTATTTTTGCATCTGTACGGATACGCTCGCCGTCAATTAGAAGATCATGCTGCTTTCCGAGTTCCCCTTTTACATACTTAAGAGCCCCCTCGAAAGCTTCCTTGTTTTCTTTGACTGTAAAATCCGTAAATGGTTCGTGTTTGTATGGCGCTACCATGATACATTCCCCTTTCGATTTATATTATCGTGAAAAGATTCCTTTTACTGCAAAGGCTATATTTGCAGGGCGTTCTGCCAGACGTCTCATATAATAACCATACCATTCCATTCCGTATGGCATATAGACGCGCACAGTGTACCCTTCTTTCGCTAAATCATGCTGCAATTTATTTCTCATGCCGTAAAGCATTTGAAATTCGAAACGGTCTTTTGAAATACCGTGTTCCCTGGCCAGCTCTTTCGTGAAGTTGATGACTTCTTCATCATGACTCCCGACGGCTGTATAGTTGCCGTTAAGCATGTGTTTCTTGACCAGTTGTTTCAAGTTCTTATCTACCATATCTTTATCCTGGAATGCGACAGTTCCGGGCTCCTTGTAAGCACCTTTCACGAGTCGCACGTACGGATCGTATTTGTCCAGTTCGTCCAGATCTCTGTCCGACCGATATAGATAGGACTGGATGACGAGTCCGACGTTCGGATACTTCGCCCGCAGTTCTTTGAAGACATCTATAGTTGCCTGACATCGACCGGAGTCCTCCATATCGATCTGTAAAGTGATGCCGAGTTCCTGAGCTTTATCCAGAATTCGTTCCATATTCCGGATCACCAGTTCGCGGCTTATGTCTAGACCGAGTGATGTCAGCTTCACGGACATCTCACAGGCCAGGTTATGATCAAACATTGTCTGCACCGTTTCCACAGCTTCCCCGGCACGTTCTTTCGCTTCCTCTTCGGAATCCACGAATTCCCCGAGATGATCCACGGTTACTACTAACCCTTCATCATTCAGCTGTCTGATGACCGGAACTGCCTGAGAAAAAGTTTCTCCTCCGACCAGCTTATCGACACCGAATCGGGTTCCGTACTGTTTTGCCAAACGATCGAGTGTTTTATTATTTGATAGAAACAAGAAAAAATTCTTCGTGATGGCTTGCAAATTCAACACACCCTTTCTTTCCTTACCTCCCTGAACTCATGAAGAGTTAGTAGCAGATCTGTTTGAACTGTTAAGAAAATTATAATTCTTGAAAGCGCATTCCTCAACGTGTGCGGACCACAAACATCCGGTGGAGGTTTCATAGTTTAACCACAATAAAACGTATTATGCCGGGAAAGGACAACGGATTGTGAACTTTTTCAATTAATAAGGACAGTCGTTGACTGAAACGCTTATGATAAAATGAAAGAAAGCTGAAGGAGGCGGTAAATAATGGCCAGGTCAGAAGTAACAGGGAAAGGACACAGCAACAGAATAACGGATGTAGAGGGTGTTCTCGTAGGACATGAAACATTGAGCGAAGGATCTGTGCAGACCGGAGTTACAGCTGTACTCCCGCATGGAGGTAATGTATTCCGGGAAAAAGTCACTGCTGCTTCTCACGTAATAAACGGCTACGGGAAAACGTCCGGAATGATGCAGCTGGAGGAGCTTGGAGAACTTGAGACACCCCTTCTGCTAACCAATACATTGGGAGTCGGAAGTTGTTTGAATGCTCTTTTGGACCATGCTCTGGAAGAGAATGAAGAAATCGGGAGAACATCAGGAACAGTCAACCCTGTGGTCGGGGAGTGCAACGATATGTTTCTGAATGATATCAGAAGCAGAAGCATCACTACCGAACACGCCCGAAGAGCAATCCGCGCAGCCGGCAGAGAGTTCCGGGAAGGATCCGTCGGGGCCGGGCGCGGGATGCTGTGCTACTCCATGAAAGGAGGTATCGGCTCTTCCTCCCGTCTCATCTCAGTCGACAAGGTCACCTACACTCTCGGAGTTCTCGTTCTGACAAACTTCGGAGTAATGAGCGATTTGACGTTCCACGGGAAACAGATCGGGAAGTATTGGGCCGACAAAGTAAAAGCCGAACCCCATGAGGATAAAGGCTCCATTATGATAATCGTCGCAACGGACCTTCCTGTTACCCACAGACAACTTACGCGCATACTGAAACGATCCGTCACCGGACTCTCCCGGACAGGGTCATTTATCGGCAACGGAAGCGGGGATGTAGTCATCGGCTTTACGACCGCGAAGAATCAACCCCGTCTCCCAGATCATCTTCTGGACGGAGCGTTCCGTGCTGTCGGGGAAGCTGTGGAAGAAGCTATATTCCGTTCCCTGCAGGAAGCGGAACCGGTGACCGGAAGAAACGGTTTCCGCCCTCCGACCTGGAGTGAACTCATGGGGAAATATCCGATTTAATATTTACTGCCGGTCATCGAGTGACGCAGGTGATCACTGAAATCTTTTAATTGTGCAAGCGTGGCGATGTCTTCTTCATAAAGCGGGATCTCGACAAGGTGCTGGTTACGGAAAGTTTCCCGGAGCTCTTTCAGATGTTCTTTTTCCACTTCCCGGCGTTTTTGAAGAAAAGTGCCGTCAGCGTAATCCGGCAGCACTTTATTCACGAAAATATCGCGGATGTGAAAATGGTGCTGATGCAACTGTTTAATGGCCTGTTCGGTTTCAAGGATAGAGAGGCGTTCGGGGATCATGACGAATACGAAGTTCGTTTTCTCCTCGTCGAGAACGATTTCCCGTACAGCTTCAAACTTCTCCCGTCGTTCCTGGAGGACATCATAAATAGGATCTTCGACAGGCTCACCGTCATTGAGCAACTGTGTATAATTATCGTTCGTTTTTTTACGCTTCTCAAGCATCCCGTCAATCCATACAGTCATCATTTCGGGGAGGGTCAGCAGCCGAAGGGTATGGCCGGTCGGCGCTGTATCAAAAATGATATGATCGAATTGTTCGTTCTCCTCCAGGATAATTGCCGTAATCCGGTCGAAAAGAGCCGCTTCTTCCGCACCAGGCGAGGCACTCGCCATGTCAATCTGTCTGTGCACTTCTTCGACCATCTTTGATTTCACAAGCCCTTCCAGGTTTTTCTTGACCCCTTCGATATAGCGGGCGGATTCTTCATGGGCATCCACTTCCATCCCCCACAGGTTGTCGGTCAGTTTCTTCTTCTCGTGATTAAGCTTCGTATGGAAAATATCTCCGAGGTTGTGGGCAGGATCGGTGGACACGATAAGTGTTTTCTTTCCCTCTTCCGCTCTCACCAGAGCAAGAGCCGCACTCGTCGTCGACTTCCCGACTCCGCCTTTTCCACCGATAAATACAATTTTCTCTTTCATACATCATTCTCCTTCAGCAGCAGCGTATTCCCTCAAGGGGGGATTTTTCCATTCCCATCCGTAAATGCCAGTCGTGATACTTATCAATAATATACGGGTACAGTTCCAGAGTATAGTAGAACGCCGGGTTCGGTATACCAAGCATATCGGAATACAGAAGCAGCAGGAAAAGATCATCCTCGTCCCTTAATTCCCGGGCTATTTCCGTTCGATGCGGCATACTGAGCACTTCTTCGTAGTAATCCACGAGACGTTTGATCATCGATTTACGATCAGGCATAAAATTCTCCTTTCTTTGACTAGCAGAGTTTCGTGCATATCGACATCATTCCCTGATTCTTTGGTCCACACCTTTGTATCATCACTTGCAAATCAAAGAGGAGTCACAAAAGTATTGTGCTCCCCTTCTTTCTGTTATCGATCAGTTACTTTTTTCGACTTTACCTCCATCTTCTTTCATCAGAACAGAGATGGCAGTAATCGTTATCCATATGGCGAATACCATAATAAGAGCGCCGAACGTAAACAGAAGCCAGTCAGATCCTTCCACCCACGGTGCCCAGTCGGTGAGTACCTGAGAAATCATGGCCCAGAGGGTCATGAACATCAGGAAAATCATCGGAATCATCGCCGGCCAGTAATTTCGGCCGAGCCGCTTCAGCCATACGGAAATAAGTAACAGACTGATACCTGCAAGCAGCTGGTTCGACGTACCGAACAGCGGCCATAACAGATATCCTCCGGAACCGAAACCTTTCGGACCTTCCGGAATAAGTGTAAGAGCAGCACTGGAAACGACAGCGACTGTAGTAGCAACATGAGTCTTTGTCAGCGCCGGAACATTATATTCCGTACCCAGTTCGGAGATGATATAACGCATCAGACGCACCGATGAATCGAGTGTCGTAGCCGCAAAGCTTACAACGATTACCGATACGATGGTAGCTGCAGCCTGGGCAGGGATGCCAAGTCCGGTCGCCAGCTGGGCTGCGCCCTGAACGAAAACCCCGAGACCCGCTCCGCTTGCTTCCGCAAAGCCGCTGTACGTGTTTGTGAAATCTCCCGCTGTAGGAAAGAAAGTTACTACGGCTATGATGGAAATCAAAGCGAGCGCCCCTTCCCCTACAGCACCAAGATATCCGACGAACCGGGCATCCGTTTCTTTATCCAGCTGCTTGGATGAGGTGCCGGAAGACACAAGACCGTGGAAGCCGGAAATCGCCCCGCAGGCGATGGTTATAAACAGCAAAGGGAACCAGGATGTATCTGCCGTTCCGTTATTTACCGGCGCAGTGACCTCCGGGTTCGAAAACAGAAGACCCAGATAAAGGATGGCAAGTCCGACAACCAGCTGATGGGAGTTGATAAAATCCCTCGGCTGCAGAAGTTTCCATACCGGCATCGTCGAAGCTATATACACATAAACCATCAGGATAATGATCCAGACGAAGAAAGCCATAGATGTAGCCGAAGCTCCGAAAAGAGAAGTACTGCCTTCCCCGCCGAAATAGCTGACCAGGTCAATCTGCAGAGCCGGAACATAACTGGCGACGATGGCCGTCAGATACATAACCGCAAGAGCTGCCAGAGACGGCAGAAGCATACTTCCCTGCTTTTTGTATACCGTATAACCAATCCATATGGCCAGCGGTATCTGGATGAATACAGACAGCACCGCGGACGGATTTGTGATGAACAGGTTTGCTATAACCCAGGCGAATACAGCGTTGACCATGAGCACCAGGATAAGAATAATGAATAAAAACAGTATTTTGGCGCGTTGACCGATCAGCGTATTCGCGAGCGTCCCTACTGACTGCCCTTTATGCCGTACAGACAGAACGAGTGTACCGAAGTCATGGACACCTGCCGCAAAAACGGTACCGAGAAGCACCCACAAAAGAGCCGGAAGCCATCCCCAGTACACAGCGATAGCAGGGCCGAGAATCGGAGCAGCTCCCGCAACAGACGTGAAGTGATGTCCCCATAAAACCCACTTATTCGTCGGAACGAAGTCCACACCGTCTTTATATTTATGAGCCGGTGTCGTGTAGTTCGGGTCAAGTTTGTAAATCTTTTCTGCCAAGAATTTAGAATAATACCGATAACCAAGTGCCAGGACAATAATACCGAAAACCGCAAGCCAAATCCCGTTCATCAGCCTTCCCCCTTTAATCATCTTCCGCATCTTTATGTATTCGTTTTCAATATGGATTTAATTATACTACCTTTCCTGAAGAGCTTCAATCTATATTACTGATTTTTCTAAACATTCTTACATAATTTTTCAAACAGCAGACTATCCCCTTTTCCTCTGTTAAAAATATGGCAGAAACAACGAATTAACGATTCCGGCTCATAGGCAACAGAGGAATCTTCATGCTATAGTAGTAAAAGTAAATCAATGGAAAGAAGGATACATAATGAACAACCGTAAATTCTATACTGCCCTGCTCATCCTCGGTATTGTACTCGTGTCGTTTAACCTGCGGCCGGCCATCACTTCAGTCGGCCCCGTGATTGGTCTTATCAGGGAAGATCTGAGTCTTGCCAACTGGAGCGCGGGCCTTTTAACGACGTTACCTCTTGTCGCTTTCGCTTTCACTTCCCCGGTCACCCCGAGAATCAGCGCCAGATTCACAAATGAAATCGTACTGGTCGCCGGAACATTTCTGATATTCGCAGGGGTTGCTGTACGGCTGATTCCGAATACGGCTGTTTTGTTCGCAGGTACTCTGCTTGCAGGTATCGGTATCGCCGTCTGTAACGTTCTGCTGCCGGGAATAGTGAAAGAGAAATTTCCTGACAGAGTCGCTCTCATGACCGGAGTCTACGTTACAACAATGGGAGTATTTGCCTCGGTGGCTTCAGGCGTAAGCATTCCCGTAGCTACAGGACTCGGGTGGGGGTGGACGAATGCCCTGGCGATCTGGGCCGTACCCGCTTTTCTGGCAATGGTCCTGTGGATTTATCTGATTGGGAAAGAACGTAACACCCCACGTAACGGGGAATATTTCGAACTCGACCAGACCAATGTGTGGACGTCCCCGCTGGCATGGAAAATCGCATCATTCATGGGACTGCAGTCGTTTCTCTTCTACGTCACGGTAGCCTGGCTTCCCGAAATTCTGAATGCCGGGGGCGTCAGCATAGCAACTGCAGGATGGATGACTTCTGCCGCCCTTTTCATCGGACTACCTGCGAGCTTCATCGTTCCGGTTATAGCCGAGAAATTCAACGACCAGCGGAAAATGGTGCTTATCCTCGGCACTTTTTCTCTCGCCGGTTATTTTATTTTGTGGATCGGTAACTCTTTTGCTCTGTTGATGGTAAGTATTATATGCATCGGTATCGCCCTGAGCGGCAATTTTGCTCTCGCTCTCGCTTTTCTTGGCATGAGAACGAAGTCGGCCCGGCAGGCGGCAGCACTGTCCGGCATGGCGCAGGCTTTCGGTTATACGCTTGCAGCAGCCGGACCGATGCTCATCGGCCTTCTCTATGATCTGAGCAGCAGCTGGATGCTGCCTGTACTCACTCTTCTGCTCGTTTCTGCAGGAGTCATTCTTTTTGGTATGGAAGCGGGAAGAAACCGATACGTCGAAGAATCTTAACGAGAAGGGAGGGATGACGTTGTCTCTGCAGCAACCCTATACACCCAAGGACAAGAGTTTTTGGCAGATAACACTGAGCCTCACTCTTGCATCCTTTTTTATTTTTGCAAGTATGTATGCCGTCCAGCCGCTGTTTCCCGTCTATGTGGAAGAATTCAATATAAGTATCTCGGCAGCCAGTCTGTCACTTTCCCTGACAATCACCGGGCTGATTGTAGGACTGATCGTTCTCGGTTTCTTTTCGGACCGGCACGGGCGGACGTCGTTCATAAAAGCCTCCGTTGCCGGTGCGACTATTCCTTTTCTGATTATTCCATGGACAGATTCTTTTTTTCTGCTCATCTGTCTGCGGTTTATTCAGGGGGTGGCTCTCGCCGGACTCCCGGCCGCCGCTCTTGCCTATCTGCACGAAGAAATCGACAGCGGCAGTGTTCACGTAGCCACCGCTCTTTACATATCGAGCAACGCCCTCGGAGGGATGGTCGGACGGGTGATGGCAGGAACGATGACCGATTTCTTTTCCTGGCACACGTATTTTTATATGCTCGGGGGCCTTGGTACGGTTATGTTTCTGCTAATGCTCCGTCTTCTCCCCACCTCCCGTTTCTTTGAATCAAGCGAGCTTTCTTTCCGCCACGATCTGCATGGTTTCTCTTATCATCTGAGAAACCCTCGGCTGCTCCTTATTTTTGGTCTTGGAATCATTTTTCAGACGAGTTTCACCGGGGTATGGACTTACCTACCGTTCCATCTGCAGGAAGCCCCATTTTTCCTGTCGCTTGCAAGTATTTCTCTGTTTTATTTCGCTTATGGTCTTGGTGTTGTCGGCTCGCCTCTAGCTGGATGGCTCGCCGGACATTTTCCTCTGAGCAGCGTGCGGCTCACCGGGATTCTTGTACTCTGTATCGGTATTTCCCTTATGCTTTTCGACGCTGTATGGATTATTTCTATAGGCCTTGCCCTTCTCTGCCTTGGGTTCTTTACCGCACACTCCCTGACCGCCTCCTCTATCGGGGATCTCGTCACACATCACAAGGGCAGTGCCTCCAGCCTTTATCTTGTTTCTTACTATATAGGCGTCGTGACCGGAAGTTCAATGCTCGGCCCCCTTTACAATTCACAGGGGTGGCCGGGACTGATGATTTTTCTCGCCCTCCTTCCGCTCATCTATATCGTTATCGTACGAAGCACGGTAAAGATCGGAAATTAGCGGCATGACAAAAAGAAGAAGCATAGAGCGTACACTCCATGCTTCTTCTTTATTTACATCATCGTTATTTAATTTGGATTCTTGAGCATTTCCGGTACTTCGGTCAAATCGATGCCCCATGCCACAGGAAGCCAGAAATAAACGGCGAGGGTTACGATAATGACCCCTACAAAGTTCAAAGCGATACCGGCTTTGGCCATGTCCGGTATGCGGAGATATCCGGAACCGAATACGACGGCGTTCGGAGGAGTAGCCACCGGCAGCATAAATGCCGAAGAGGAAGCTACGCCGGCAGCGATCATAACAGCATAAGGGTGCACCCCGAGCGCTACCGCAAGTGACGCCATGATCGGATACATCATATTCGCCGTCGCCGTATTCGAAGTGATTTCGGTAAGGAAGATCACCATCACCGTCACGGCCAGCAGGACGACGAACAGATTGACGCCTTCAAGTATAGTAAGCTGATTCCCGAGCCACTCGGAGAGGCCCGATGCACTGAATCCTCCGGCGATAGCCAGTCCTCCGCCGAACAGAAGCAGAATGCCCCACGGCAGTTTCACTGCAGTGTCCCAGTCCAAAATCCTTCCTCCCTTTTCGTTCTTCGCGGGAATGAGGAACAGAATGACGGAAGCAGTAAGGGCAATGACAGCATCATTTATGTTTTCGTTCACGAACTCCTGCAGCAGGAAGGAACGGGTGATCCAGGAGAAAGCAGCCAGTATGAATACGACTAGGATCACTTTCTCCTCAAAGCCCGCTCTTCCTATCGCATCTTTCTCTTTCTTAATAACATCCCGGCCTCCCGGTAATGTTTTCAGCTTCAGCGGGTAGGCTACTTTAATCAGGTAAAACCACGCAATGAAAAGGAAGGTCCACGCTACCGGCACACCGAACAGCATCCAGCGTGCGAAGGATATTTCCACGCCGTATAAATCGCCGGCAATAGCAGCGAAAGCTGTGTTCGGAGGCGTCCCGATGAGAGTACTCACTCCCCCGATCGAAGCGGAGTAGGCAATACCGAGCATAAGTGCTTTCCCGAACCCGAAGTTCTCCTTCGATGTATCGATGGAGTCATCGTCTTTCAACTGTTCCGATACCTGGTAAATGATAGCGAGACCTATCGGCACCATCATCATGGCGGTCGCCGTATTGGAAATCCACATGGACAGAAAGCCTGTGGCTACCATAAACCCGAGTATAATCCGCTCCGTATTTGTTCCTATTACGAGAATAATACTTAGAGCGATCCGCTTGTGTAAGTTCCATTTTTCCATGGCGAGAGCTATCATGAACCCTCCCATGAATAAAAAGATCGTATCGTCCCCGTAGGAAGACGCCGTCTCGTCCATCCCGAGACCTCCGGTAAGCGGAAACAGAATGATTGGAAGGAGAGAAGTAAGCGGTATGGGAGCCGCTTCCGTCATCCACCAGCTCGCTACCCAGAGCGTACTTGCGAGTACCGCCTGGGCGTCATCCGACATGCCTTCAGGCTGGAAAAACAAAAGTGTAAGTACAAACAAAAGCGGGCCGATGATCAGACCAATCCATTGAACCTTTGAGTAACTTGGACCCCCATTATCGTCATCCGGCCTTGCACTTCGTTCTGAATCGGTCGCTTTCCCGGTGGAGGTGCCACTGTTATTCGGCTTAACGAAAAAACTGAGAAGTTCCTTGGCCTGGTCGTGCTTTTCCCACAGCCAGTTCCACGTTGCTGATATCATATATTGTCCTCCCATTCCTTTATGTATGCGTTATCATTTGACGATTATATCAGAAAGTTGCCTCTTTTTGTTCTTTTTTTTACTTTTAAGTAAAACATTCCCGGCGCTTTAAACAGGTAATCTTCTGCGAAAAGGAGTATAATAGAATTACAAATCTATAGTGAGGTGACTGTAATGAGCCGGATAGTGACCATGATCTTCATGACTGTGCTGCTCGTTTTCGGTTCTTTCTCTACTGTCTCTGCTGCAAGTTCCGCGTTCATTATGAAAGGGGACATTTCCTCAAAAACTGTAGCTCTCACTTTCGACGACGGTTCGGACGGTACCAACATCTCTTCCATTCTCAATGTCCTGGACAGGGAGAACGTCACCGCTACCTTCTTTTTGACCGGTTCCGGAGCGAAAAATCACCCCTCCTCCATACGGAGTATCACGCGTGCCGGTCATGAAATTGCCAACCATTCCTACTCCCATCCCGACTTCACTACTATTTCTTCTTCTCAGATGAGAAATGAACTTTCCCGTACGGAAAGTGCTGTTGAATCCATCACCGGCCAGTCTCTTTCTCCTATTTTCCGGGCCCCGTTCGGAGCCGTTAACAGCCGGGTTCTGAACACTGTTGGCAATGCCGGGTATACCCATACTATCCACTGGGATATCGACACTTTGGACTGGAAAGGCTACTCTTCTTCCCGGATATACGACCGTATTATGTCGAATGTCCAGCCCGGTTCTATCATTCTCATGCATACGGGTGCCGGGGCTTCCGGAACGACGAAAGCTATTTCCCGCGCCATCCCTGCTTTAAAACAGAAGGGATACAGTTTCACGACGGTCTCGCAACTGCTCGGCACGACGACAGCTTCCACCCACCGCGTGCAGGCAGGAGACACGCTCTACTCTCTGGCCAGAAGATACGGGACCACTGTGGATGCTCTGATGAAAAACAATAACATTTCGGATGCACGTATGCTTCGTATCGGTCAGGTTCTGCATCTCTCCGGTTCCGGAAACGGAACTGTGGACCCGCCTGCCTCTCAGACTTCCTATACGATAAAACGTGGCGACACGCTTTACAGTATTGCGAGAAGATATAACGTGTCGGTGTCAAACCTTGCTTCTCACAACAACATCTCCAACCCGGCTTATATCCGCACCGGTCAGGTACTGAAAATCCCGGGTACCGCTCAAGTATCCAAAACGCATACAGTCAAGTCAGGGGATACCATGTACCGGATCGCCCTGAACAACCGTGTCACTGTGTCCGCTCTTGCCGCCGCCAACTCCATCTCTTCGCCGTATATCATTTATCCGGGACAGGTGCTGAACATTCCGCGTTAAAAAATAAGTGTGTCCCCCGGTTCACGGGCGGCACACTGTACATATTCTTCATCCTTCAGTTTCCAGAAATTTTTCGACGGCATGAATGAGTCTCGGGTAATACGCGTTGCCGTGAGGTACAAAGTCGTTTTCTTTCAATACCCGCCCTCTCGCTGAATTCACTTCACCCTTATGCCCCTGAAACAGAGCTTTGAAATCCTCCCAGCGTATCCGGTCCATTTCCTTGACCTCTTCCTTCTGCAGGGAGAACTGGGAGAGAGAATGACTGCAGACATAAACATGTTCATGAGCGAATTCCCGGTCGATTCCGATCCACGTATCGAGTACCGCTATTTTTTCCAGGTTTTCATAAGGGATATCAAGACCTATTTCTTCCTTCACTTCCCTTACGCCGTCCGACACAGACTCTTCCGCTTCCAGATGTCCCGCTGCCGTGATGTCATAAAGACCGGGGTAATCCTTTTTTGATGGGCTTCTCCATTGAACGTATACATAGATATCACCTTCGCAGTAACTTAAAAGCCAGCAGTGAAAAACTTCATGCCACTCCCCGGAAGCGTGAGCCTTTTCTCTGTCCATTATTCCTTTGTATTCATAATCGTCCGTAAATACTTTTATGTATTCCATCGTTCTCTCCTCTTACGCTTATTAAACAATTGTTTTTAACTAAAGGCCGGCCGCTTACTGCTTAAAATAAACAGCCGGGCCTCCTCCCGCTACGCCCCTGGAGCTTTCATACTTATGTCGTTCTCCTCCAGAAACTTCCGGATGGAGCGGGTGAAATCCACCGCTTCGCTGTTGTCGCCGTGCACACATACAGAGTCCGCCTGTATGTCGATCGTCGTTCCGTCTCCGGTTCTCACCCTTTGGTGGAGCACCATATCACGGACCTGTTCTAGAGCCTGCTCTCTATCCGTAATTACTGCGCCCTTTTCCTTTCGCGGAGTAAGTGTACCGTCAGGCTGATACAGACGATCCGCAAACACTTCACTAACTACGGGAAGACCGGTATTCTTCCCGGCTTTTAACAGCTCACTTCCGGCGAGGCCGTAAAGCATCATGCCGCCGGCGTCCCGCACGGCTTCCGCTATCGCCTGTGCCAGTTCCGCGTCTTTGGCGGCCGTATTATAAAGAGCCCCGTGCGGCTTTACGTGCTGGAGGCGAGTACCTTCAGCTTCTGCGAATGCCCCCAGTGCTCCTGTCTGGTACAGCACGAAATCATAAGCGTCCTCGGGAGTTATATCCATCTTCCTTCTTCCGAACCCGGCCAGGTCCGGAAGTCCTGGGTGAGCTCCGACAGCCACATTTCTTTCTGCCGCCATACGCACCGTTTCTTTCATTAAGCGTGAATCTCCGGCGTGAAACCCGCAGGCTATGTTGGCCGAGGTCACATGATCCAGCACTTCCCGGTCTCTCCCTTTATTATACACTCCGAACCCTTCGCCCATATCGCAATTCAAATCGACAGCCATTCTGTTATCCCTCCATTATTTTTCGTTTGACGGATTGTTCACACAGGGCCAGCCGGTTTTCGACGGTCAATAACAGTTGCTCAGCCTCCGGGTGAGTGATCATACGGAAACTGACAGCCTCTCCCGGACGCAGCTGTGCTGCTTTCGAGCAGTCCACACTGATGATCTGGGCTATTTTCGGGTAACCGCCCGTCGTCTGCCGGTCGGCAAGCAGAATGATCGGTTCGCCATTCGACGGCACCTGGACGGTTCCGAATGTTACCGGTTCTGACAGAATGTCCTGTGGCTCCCGGAGCGTCAGCGTAACTCCGTCCAGTCTCACACCCATCCGGTCGGACTTGCTCCCGGCTTTGTACCTTTCTGTTTCAAAAGCTTCTTTACTTCCGGCATCAAATAATTCATAGTGCCTCCCCGGAAATGCACGCAGTTCTCCGGGACTACCTTCCCGAAAATGCCCGGGCCCGGGGACTCTCCAGGCCGGGTAAGTAAACCCTTTCTCTCTGGAGGACCGACTCAGCCAGTCTTTCACCTCTTCGTTCAGATGACTGGGTTCATTTACCGAAAGCACGTCTCCTTTTTCGAGTTTCCTTCCTTGGTGCCCACCGGCTTTCATACTCAGATAGGTAGAGAAGCTGCCGAGAAAGTTCTCTCCGACAAAACCTCCCGCTATCGCTACATACGTCCGGATTCCCCTGGCAGCGTTGGAAAAATGGAGAGTCTCCCCTCTATCTATATACACCGGTCGCCACATCGGTACACGTTCCCCGTTTATTTCCGGTTTCATATCCGCTCCGGTGATGGAGATAACGGCCGGTTCCTCAAACAGTAACACGTCTCCCTGAAGAGTCATCTCCAGTACAGCTGCGCCGGCCTCGTTTCCGACTGCAATATTGGCCAACCGGTAAGCGAATGTGTCCGCCGCGCCTCCCGGACTTGCCCCGTATTTCTGATAGCCTCTGCGGCCTGCGTCCTGTATTGTCGTCAAAAGACCCGCTTTCTGCACCTGTATCATTCTTCTCCCTCCAGACGGTTATATTCTTCAGGAGAGACAGGATAAAATTTCACCCGGTCCCCCGGCTGAACGTAGGAAGGAGATTCCCTGTCCGGATTGAACAGCTTAAAAGGTGTTCTGCCGATAAGCTGCCATCCTCCGGGAGACACTACCGGATACACTCCGGTCTGTGAACCGGCTATCCCGACTGAACCGGCCGGCAAGCTGGTTCTCGGAGAATCCTTACGGGAGGTCGCGATCCTTTCGTCCATACCTCCGAGAAAAGGAAACCCGGGAGCGAATCCAAGCATGTATACCAGATATTCGTTTTCGGAGTGAAGCTTTATGACTTCCTCTTCCGTCAGCCCGTTCTCCCCGGCTACTATAGAAAGATCCGGACCGAATTCGCCTCCGTAACAGACAGGGATCTCCACGGTGCGATGTTCGCTCTTTTCCCGTGGCTCCGTCGTGTCCACGACCTTCTTCAGCATCTCCGCCACCTGTTCATAAGGGGAAGAATACTCAGGGTAAAATGCCAGGGCATCATAATAGACGGCCAGTCCGGTATAAGAAGGTACGATTTCAGATAGCCAGGACCACTCATCTTTCTCCAGCCGGGCTGCGACTGCCTGCACGGACTCATGCGTGTCAGGATCGATTTCATCTCCTAAAGTAATGAACAGGGACTGGTCTCCAAGCGGTTCAATCGTATGTTTCATCGTGAGCTTCCTCTCCCTTCCCTATCATGCTCTCCGTTTTTGAAAAACTCCCGTACCGTTTTCCCAGAGCGCAAGAAGCATGGACAGTTTCGGGGAGAAGCGCGGCTTCGTCGCTTTCCCTTTCCCCATCCTGTGCAGCTGCTGACTGTACCACATCACTTCCATCATTCCGGCTTTGTCTACCGGGGGAATTCCGGTCTTAATGGAGGGGATCATAATGTCATCCATCTCCCCGTGTAAAATTTTACGCGGGATATCCGGATCGACCGCAAGGGGACGGGCCAGACCGATCATATCGGCAGAGCCCGAACGAACTGCTTCGATCATTCCCTCCTTCGTACGAAAGCCGCCGGTCACTGCTACCGGAAGGCGAGTCTGATTCTTTAAAGTATCGGCGTATTCCAGAAAGTAGGCTTCACGCTTCGATTTTTCCGACTGTTTCCCTGTCATTACCGCCTTCTCATAAGTGCCTCCGGAAATTTCAATGAGGTCTACACCCAGGTCTTCAAGAGTCCGTATTACGTAGACGGACTCCTCCTCTGTAAACCCGGCCTTCATGAAGTCGGCACTATTGATTTTCACTCCAATCGGGTAATCCTCACCGACTTCCGCCCGCACGGCGCGATAAATCTCTTTTAAGAAACGGGAGCGGTTCTCGATGGACCCTCCCCATTCGTCCTCCCTGATATTATGTCTCGGCGAGAGGAACTGACTGATGAGATAACCATGAGCAGCATGAATCTGTACTCCGGTGAATCCCGCTTCCTTCGCCAGAGCTGCTGTTCTTTTAAAACGATAGATAATTTCTTCGATACCTGCTTTAGTCAATGCCCGTGACGGGGCGAAAAATTTCTGGAAACCCGCCGGAAACGGAACAGCAGATGGAGCCTGTCCTTCTTTCACAAGCCCCCTCACTACCTGTTTCCCGGGATGATTGATCTGCATCCAGAACTCGTTCCCTTCTTTTTTCCCGGCTTTTGCCCAGCGGCGGAAAACGTCCATACTCCCTGAATCTTCCAGCACCACATTCCCCGGTTCCCCGAGCGCATCGCGTGTAACCATCACGTTTCCCGAGACTATAAGGCCGGCACCTCCTTCGGACCAGCGTTCATACAGTCTTATAAGATCTTCCGTAGGGGCGTTCAACCGGGAAGCCATACCTTCACTCATAGCCGACTTCATGAAGCGGTTCCTGATAGTAACTCCTCTGTTTTCAAGAAGCAGGGGCTCCTGTAAATAGTGGATCATGCGTTCCTCTCCTTCTTTCAGACGGATCGATTTTTTGATTCCTGATACATCTGGAAATATCTGTAGAAGTTATAAAGCAGCACTTTGATCACGGAATAGAGCGGTACAGCGATAACCATTCCTATGAATCCTCCGAGCGGAGCGGCTACGATAAGCAGAAAGATGATTGTCAGCGGGTGGATATGCAGACGTTCTCCAAGAACCACCGGGGCTACAATATTCCCTTCCAGCTGCTGCACAATTATCAGTGCGACAAGTACGTAAATGACCATTATCGGAGCCTGTGCCAGCGCCACAACAATCGCCGGTATTACACCCAGTATCGGTCCGAAGAACGGTATAATGGCCGTGACGACCACAAACAGACCGAGAATGAGAGCGTAATCAAGACCGATAATCAGATAACTGATATACATAAGAACCCCGTCCACGAAGGCGACGGTCGCCTGACCGATAATGTACGCGGCCACGGTGTCATCCAGTCTCCGGAACAGCCTGGTCGCTTCTTCCCTCTTTTCCCCGGAAAAAGGACTGGTAAGAAAAGGGACGAGTTTCCTTCCATCTTTCAAGAAGAAAAACAGAACAAAAGGAATAATGATAATCACAGTCGCTGCTCCTGCTACTGTTGAAAACGTTTCGGCAAAATGTTCACCTATATCCTGTCCAAGGCTGCTGGCGTATTTGCTGACCTGCTGTTTCAGGGAGTTCGTCGAGAGCATCCCCATGTCTTTACCTTCGAGGCCCTGCCTTGCTTCTTCCGCAGTTTTACTCAGCTGATCCGGCAGCTTCGAGATGTTCTTCGCCTGTTCCTCAATAGTGGATGCAAGCAGACTAACACCGGCTGCAAGCAATCCTCCGACTGCTGCGAACAGAATAAGAATGGAGGCGAGAAGCGGTATCGATAATTTCCTCGACAGCCATTCCACCACCGGTCTGGTAAGATAGAACAGAAACCCGGCGATCAGTATCGGATAAAACAGCGTCTGGAATAATGTAAGAAACGGACTGAATATGTTTAAAAGCTGCATAAAATAAATAGTGATCAACAATAAAATAAAAGCCGTAATGTATTTGAAATAAGGGTGTTTCCACCACATACGTATCACTCCTTCCTCTTAAATTTTCACTAAATTGTATTTCGTTAAACCGGAAAAGCCCGGCTTTTTCGCCGGGGTGTCCCGTACGGTTATAATTGTTCGCACCCGAACCGGGAAAAGAGTTGCAAGTTTCTCTGTCGGATGAGTTTTCTAAACGACTGAATAAGTGTAATATTCCTAAAGAGAGGTGAAAAAATATGCAAAGAATTTACTATGGAGAAGATATATACCAGTACGGGGAGCTCATGCTTCCGGAAACGCCCGCCCCTCACCCGGTGGTCGTCATTATACATGGAGGGTTCTGGAAGGCCGATTTCGATCTCGACCTCACCCGGGAAATAGCGATGGACCTGACCGCTGCCGGGTGGGCGACGTGGAACATCGAATACAACAGAATCGGTCAGGATGGTGGAGGATGGCCCGGAAGTTTCCGGGACGTAGCGGACGCTATGGACCACTTGAGTCACATGGAACATGAATACCACCTGGATCTGGATCGAATCGTAACACTCGGTCACTCCGCCGGAGGCCATTTCGCTCTCTGGCTCGCAGGCCGGCACAGGCTTACGGAGACGAGCGACCTTTACAAAGAAAACTTCCTGACACCTGGAGCTGCTGTCAGCCTTGCCGGTATCAGCGATTTGTCCATGATGCATATGATTCATGCTTTCCGTGACCAGGAACTCGCGAAACCTGCGGATAATCCGACTGCGGAACTTATGGGCGGAAGTCCTCTGGAAGTGCCGGAACGTTACCGGGAAGGTTCACCAAAAGAACTCCTTCCTCTTTCTACCGCACACATTCTCTTCCACGGATCCCTCGATGTGAACGTCCCCGTCGGTATGAGTGATGACTATTACGAATGGGCGGAAAACATCGGAGACCCTGTTAAATATATCAGGCTTACGGATACGGAACACTTTATGTTTACGGACCCCTCCACGAGAGCCTGGAAGAAAGTGAAAGAAGAAATGGAATTACTGTTGAAACACCTGTAAGGAGGGGATTCTATGGCAGAACTGCTGACGATTCTTCTGGACATTCTCCTCCCTGTCTTCATTATCATGGGAATCGGTTTTATACTTGAGAAAAAATTCGATCTGGATTTGAACACGTTGGCAAAATTGAATATATACTTTCTCGTTCCGGGTTTCATATTCGTAAAATTATATGAAACGGAATTCGCCCCGGGGAAATTTCTTGGCGTCATCGGCTTCATCGGCCTGTACGTATTGCTGCTTTTTGTCATTACGAGAGTATTCACCCGACTGCAGGGGATGGACGGAGCGAGGGCGACGACAGTATCCAACAGCGTCATCTTCTTCAACTCCGGCAATTACGGCGTGCCGGTGAATGACCTCGTTTTCAAAGGAGATCCATTCGCCATGTCGATTCAGGTCGTCGTTCTGACGATGCAGAACGTAATCACCTTTTCCTACGGCATCTTCGCTCTGCAGTCCATTCACATCGGGAAATGGAGATCGATGGCCGGATATTTCAAAATGCCCGTCCTCTATGCTCTTCTTGCAGGCATTCTTCTAAACGCCGGAAACATCGCCGTACCTTCCTTTCTCTGGGTACCATCCACCTACATAGCCGATGCGATGATAGCGATCGCTCTCGTCATGCTAGGGGCTCAGGTCGCAAAAATTAAATGGACCACAAATTTCTCTTCCGTCTATCCGAGTCTGTTCCTGCGTCTTCTCGCAGGACCGCTCCTCGCTCTTGGTATGATTTACGTATTCGGGCTTAATGGCGTGACAGCCCAGGCGCTTTTCATCGCTTCCGCCATGCCTACCGCCGTCAATAGTGCCGTCATCGCCCAGGAATACGAGAATTATCCCGAGTTCGCGGCCCAGATCGTCCTTTTGTCCACTCTCTGTTCAGCGGTGACGGTCACCTTCGTTATTTATGTGTCCCGGATTATCTGGGGATAAAAAAAGCAGGAAGAAGAACCGGGATATACGTTCTTCTTCCTGCTTTTTACGCATTAATGCTCAATTTTGGCGGACCACACGCCGAGGATCCCCCCCAATATAGCACCGCCCAGCACTTCCAGGGGCTGATGACCGAGAAGTTCTTTCAATTCTTTCTCTCTTTCCACGAATTCAAGACTCGGGATATCCTCCGATATTTTGGAGAAACTGTCTTCCAGTTCATTCACGAGTTTGGCGATTTCACCGGTGTGACGGCGTATGCCCTGAGCGTCATACATAACGATGACTCCAAAAACGACGGCCAAAGCCGTTTCTGTGTGCCGTGACCCTTTATTGGCAGCTATGTAGGAAGCTATAGAAGCCACTCCTGCCGAGTGCGAACTCGGCATCCCCCCGGTCGCAGCCACCTGTTTCACGTCCCATTCCCCGGTCTTTCTGTAGTACGTCCATATCTTTGCTGCCTGTGCAAGACCTATGGAACCGAGAGCCGTAATGATTCCTCTGTTCATATCTTCCATCGTTCTCAACTCCTTCCTTAGTCCCTGTTACCCTTAACGTCTTGCCGTTATGCTTTGAAAAGGATAATTTACTACGAAAATGAAACTTACTATGTAAGCCCTGCGTACAGATAATGAAAAAGGAGGGATGAAAATGAAACCCGTCACAAAAAAACGTACGTACGCCGTGCTTATCGACATTGCGTTCTCCGGTATCATCAATGCTGCAGCAGAGAATCTTCTCAGAAAAAAAGTGAAAAACGAAGCTTTCCTCACACTCGTTTTGCCGACACTCATTACCTGGGGGATGGAGTACGGGCAACTGAAGTACAGCGGACAGACGCTCGGCTATAAACTGATGGAACTGAGACTTGAAAGTGGAGACGGCTCTCCTCTCACTTCCGGTCAAATCCTCAAACGGATAGCTCACCGGGATTTCGCAAGCAGCGTTGCCTACATGAGAGACAGAAAGAACTTCTCGAGAGACGAGGGCAGGAGCCTTGCCCAGGACCGGTTCGCAGGAACGATCGTCACGACGAAAAGCACCTGAATCTTCAGGTGCTTCCTGTTTTTTAATACAATTTCCTTACCATACCTTCCACGGTCGGAGGATCCACCTCGTGATCCTTTTTTCCCCAACGGAAAAAAACGAAGACAAGCATCAGACCTCCAAGCACCTGCACAACTCTCGCGTATACGGACACCTCTGCCGGCACTCCGTACTCGTCCAGACCCATCGTGTAGAATCCCCACAGTGTCATGTGGACAATAAGGTACACGGCTGTCCTTGCGAACGTAAGGCGATAAAAACGCCGGAATCCTTTTTCAAAGAACATGCGGAAGAGACAGAGAGCCGTTCCGAACACAAGCAGGGATACAGGCATCGTAATCAGGAGGGAAAACTCCTGAAGCCATACATAATCAAACAGGACACCTGTACCAAAAAACAGGAAAAGGACGAGCAGTGTGTTCCGGTTAAAATGGTCCAGTTTCCTTATAAGGTAGTGGAACCAGTACTCTTTTCTGTTCACCCAAAGCACGAAGCCCGCAGGCAGAATAATCTGCAGAAATCCTTTGCCGATAATGCTTGCGAACAGCGAATAATGGCCGGCAGCACCGGCTGAGAATACGAAAAAGACCAGCAGGAGTAACATCTTCTTCATCCAATCCCTCCACGTTCATGGAATACAGAACAACGAAAAAGTCCACCTTTTAGTTACTTTAAATATATTCCTCTTCCCATACTCCGTCAACCGGATCCTTATTCTTACCACAGCCTTTAATTGTTGGAAAACAAAAAACCTCCCCTGTTCCCAGAGAAGGGTTCATGTAAGTGAAGTATAACGGGCTTGAACCGGATACGCTGAAAGAATATTCTCCCGTTTAAATGATCTAACCTGCTTCCTCCAATAGCAATACGCAAAAATGGTGTCTTTCCTTATAACGGTTATACGAACAAACCGCTGGGTTATCCTGCCTTCGCTATCTATATAGACTATTTCAACTTTTTGTTTATTAGAAAGAGCTCTTTCAAGAACTCCATCCATAGTTATCTCTCCCCTCTCAAAAACAGGAACGTTTGTTCTCATTATACCACCTAGGGGGCAAATTAAACAAAAATAAGCAGCCTAATCCAAATCGGAAAGACTGCTTATTTTTATGGTTCCGTTATTTGATTATCGCCTTATTAATAAAAGAAGATGAGGGGAACCTTTTCGCCGTTACCAAACTTCTCACCATAACAAAAACCCCTTGCATAGCAAGGGGTTACATAGTGGAGCATAGCGGACTCGAACCGCTGACCTCTTGTCTGCCAGACAAGCGCTCTCCCAACTGAGCTAATGCCCCGTAGTTAAAATCCGACAATAATCATTATAACCAAACCTTTTTCATTTAACAAGAGGGAATTTTTATTTTTTCATCAAAAAGGGACATATGTCCTTTATCATAATAGATAAATGTTATTTACTGTTATAAGATGAGAAGGAGGAACGTTTTATGAAAGGTATTCTGTTTGCAGTCATCGCAGGTTTAAGCATCACGATGCAGGGAGTTTTCAATTCCAGTATGAATCAGGTGATCAGCGGCTGGCACACGACGGTCATTGTTCACCTCGTAGGTTTCGTAATCGCACTCACATTCTATTTGACCAAAAGAGACGGAGATATACGCCGCCTCCCCTCCGTCCGACCTCTCTATATCACCGGCGGGACGTTCGGAGTAGTCGTCATCTTCTCGGAACTCTACGCTTTCAATGAGCTCGGGCCTGCCTCCGCTATAGCGATTCTTCTCGTAGCGCAGCTGCTTACTGCTTTCATCGTGGAGCTGAAAGGCTGGTTTGAAGAAAAGAAAGTCGCGGTGAAAGGGTATCAGCTTCTCGGTGTCGCCTTAATGATTACGGGCGTCGTTCTATTCAAACTGTAAAGGAGTGTCCATAGTGAGAAAACTGTCCGACCCTACCCTTTTCCGGGAGTACGCAACCGCATTCGACTTCGACAACATTTTTTCCTCCGCTTCTTTTGATGCGCTGGAACTGTACGAAATGAAGCAGGGAGAGGTGCTGTGGGAGAAGAATGATACGCTCGACCATCTTTATTTCCTCGTCGATGGAAAAATAAAAATCCACACCAGCTCAGCGGGAGGGAACGGTCTCATACTCCGCTTCAAAAATCCCCTGGCTGTCATCGGAGATGTCGAATACGTGAAAGGGACGGACGTGTTTCATACGGTAGAAGCTGTTACAGACGGGCACCTTATGAAGATCCCCTTCGCCAGGCTCAGACAGGAAGAAAAGGAAAACACAGCTTTTCTCCACTTTCTCCTGGAAGTCATCACCCACAAATTTTACACAGAAGCCCACGCTTCCACTCTTAACATGCTTTATAATACGGACGTGCGTCTGGCGAGCTATCTCTTAAGCCTTACCGATGACGGAAAAGGATCACTGTTCCATGAAGAGATGCGTCCGGAAACGTTGAAAGAGACAGCGGAAGTCATCGGTACCAGTTACCGCCACCTGAACAGGGTGCTTCGTGACTTCGAAGACGAAGGGATTCTTGAAAAACATAGAGGCATCATCAAAATCACTGATATCGATTTACTTCGCCAAAAAGCAGAAGGAAACATTTATGAATAAGGAGCTGTTTTTTTGATAGGTATATTTTTCTCCATTCTCGCCGGTGTCATGATCAGTACACAAAATATATTCAATACCCGAATGAGCGGTAAAATCGGCTCGTGGGGATCGACGACCGTCGTTCTCGGGCTCGGTCTCATCGCTTCGCTCATCGTATTTACGATTGTCGAGGATACTCCTCTTTTCGCTTTAAGCGGCATCAATCCGATTTTCCTTTTGAGCGGCGTATTCGGGGTGACGCTCGTCTACTGCCTGATGCGGGGTATGGCTATTCTCGGGCCGGCCTACACGGTATCGATCACGATGGTCTCTCAGCTTGCCGTCGCTTCCACCATCGATACGTTCGGGCTGTTTCATTTCGAACCGGTTCCGTTCACCTGGACGAAAGCTCTCGGTCTCTCCATCCTTATGGCAGGTATCCTCATCTTCAAGCTCGGGCACCGGATTCCCGTTCTTCACAGACAGGAGAAACCGAAAGAAACCTATGCACAGGAAGCGAAGTGACCTCACTACGCTTCCTGTTTTTCTTTAGAGAGAAGTCCGCGTTCCACGCAGGTTTCAAGCAGCAGTTCCTTATACCCTGCTTCTTCAAAGTGAATGACGATAAGCCCTTCTTTATATTCCATGACGGTGCCCCGCCCGAACGCCTGATGAACCACTTTCGTTCCCGGGTCCATCCCTTCGAGTGCCGAGGTATCCACACGGCTCGCAACTTCCCGGTGATTCGTTTTTTTCGTAGAGCCCGCAATGGTACGCACGTTGTGCAGAAAGGTGGATTCCTTCACCCGCTCTTTCCCGAGGTAGTGGTACGTCAACAGCTCGAGACGGACCCGGGCCCGGGTCATTCCGACGTAAAACAGGCGTGCCGCTTCTTCCATCGCTTCTCTCTCCCCGTCCCGGTAATCCTCAATGTCGTCATTCGAGGGAATGATGCCGTCGACGAGATCGATCATGTAAACGGCATCGAACTCAAGCCCTTTGGCACTGTGAAACGTCGTAAGCGTAAGGGAGCTCTCCCTCACGTGGGCGTTCTTCACAATCTCCTCGAGTTCTTTCAGACGGAAAGCGAAATCTTTCAGAGAATCACAGCTCTCGGCAATACGGATGAGTACATCGAGGGTACCGAAAAGCTGATCCGCCCGGAACCCGAACTTGTCCACCATCTTCCGTAACACACGGTCATAGCCGAGTTTTTCCCTGATCGTCACTATCGCCTCGTCGGGCCTCATATTGTTGATGTCATGGAAGGTCTGTTTCACTTTCGGAATCGATTTCTTCTGGTACTCCTGAACATCGAGCTGAAGCAGCTGATCGAACAGAGACCTCTTCGTGTTTCTTCCCTTCAACAGGTCCATCTGTTTTTTCGAAATATACGCATTGAATTTCGTATGGATTCTTTCCAGAATATCGATTCTGCTGTCGTTATAGGAGAAACGGAGAAAGTTCAGAACGTCCTCGACGATCCAGTGTCTGAAGAATTTAGCCTCCGAGTCTTTCATGTAGAAATCGATGCCGGCACGGTCCAGCTGATCGACGAGCGGGATCACGGAAGCGTGATTGCGGTAAAGCACCGCCGTCTCCTCTTTGCTTTTCTCCTGTATCTGCTGTACTACGTAGTCGAGCTGTTTCTCGTCATTCTGGAAAGCATGGATTTCCACGTCCTGCATGGATCCGTTCGGGGTAGTCATCTCTTTTTCGTAACGATCGATATTCCGCTTAATGAACCGGTTGGCTACGTGGACGATTTCTTCGGAGGAACGGTAATTCTCCGTCATCGTAAGGACGGTCGCTTCCGGATACGTCTCCTGAAACCGAAGAAGTTTATCGACTTCCGCTCCGCGCCACCCGAAAATTGACTGATCGTCATCCGCGACGAGACAGAGATTATTCGAAGGGGCCGCCAGCATCTCCACGATTTCATGCTGAACGATGGAATTGTCCTGACTTTCATCGGTGAGGACGTAATCGAACTGCTGCTGATAAACAGAAAGGACATCCGGGTTTTCTCTCAGTATTTCGTGACAGAACGTAAGCATATCGTCGAAATCGAGAAGAGTGACCTCCGCTTCCGACTGCTTGAACGATTCGTACGCCTGGAAGACTTCCGAGGCAGCTTTCGCCTGGCACGGTACCCGCTCCAGTTCTCTCCCCTCAAGCATCCGGTTCTTCACGAGACTGATGTAACTCATCAGATCCTCCATCTCCTCCTCAGTCGCCTGCGTCCCGTTCACATCTTCGTACACTTTTTTCAAAATGAATGTTTTCTGAAGAGGGAGACCGCCCGGCATCCGGCCTTTCTGCCCTCCCCCTTCAATCAGCTGGTAGGGGATGTTCTCTTTTCTCATGAACTCCCGCACTACTTTATAGGCGAAACTGTGGATGGTGGAAAACGGTACTTTCACACTACTCCAGCCGGAGAAATAGTCGTCGAAACGCCGGGACATATCGCGGGCGGAAGCTTTACTGAACGTAACTGCCATAATCCTTTCCGGTGCCACCTTCTTCTCGAACAACAGATAGGCGATCTTCATATTAAGCGTAGTCGTCTTCCCGGAACCCGGTGACGCCAGCAGAAGAAGAGGACCTTCCGTATGAAGGACCGCCTGCTTCTGGGCCCCATTCAATTCTATTCCTGTTTCTGTACTCATCCTGTTGAAAAATGTTTCAGACATACTGTTTCTCCTTTATTTTCTGCATTTGAAAAATGACTTCACCGACACTCACTATCGTCTATCATATCACGTCCGGAAAATGGAGATATACCACCGGCTCTGCTTCTTTCCCCTGTTCCTCTGTCCGTTTAGATTCCCATGGAGACGGGAAGGCAAAATGTAGTTGTCACCTTTATTCCAATAATAAAGTGCAATTTCTTGAAAAATAGACCGCCGATTATACGCAGAATCATTCCCTAAGGAGGAATATCATACTATGAGTAAAACGATTTTTATCACCGGAGCCGGTACGGGTCTTGGAAAAGGTACGGCTATCGGTCTTGCTAAAAAAGGACATCACGTCATTGCCGCCGTTGAAATTATGGCCCAGATTACGAGTCTCCGGGAAGAAGCCGAAGCAGCAGGTGTCACCCTCGAAGTGATCAAACTGGATATCACTAATGAACGGGATCAGCAGTTGATAGACGAGTACGACTATGACATTTTCGTCGCGAACGCGGCTATCGGCGAAGGTGGACCGATTGCCGAAATACCGGTCGACCGGGTCCGCGATATTTTTGAGACGAACGTATTCAGTACGCTTGAAAATGCCCAAATTGCTGCCAACAAATTCATGAAGAAAGAAAAAGGCAAAATCGTCTTCCTCAGCTCCGTCGCCGGTCTGGTAGGCATGCCTTACCTCGCCGCGTACGCTTCCTCAAAACACGCAATCGAAGCTTTTGCCAAGGCTATGAAAGCGGAACTTGAAGAATTCAACGTGCAGGTAGCTACCATCAACCCCGGTCCGTTCAACACCGGTTTCAACGACCGGATGTTTGAAGAGAAGTGGAAATGGTACAATCCTAACAAGAACCTGACTCCCGAGAAATCCATGAGTAACATGGAACAGCTGCTCGAGAACCAGTACGATCCCGAGGACATGATCACAAAAATGGTCGAAGTGATCGAAGCGGATCATCACGCTTTCCGTACGGCTTACCCGCAGGAGATCGAAGACCAGATGAAAGACGAAGAACAGAAAACCTGGGACGCACGTGTTTAAAACGTAGTTTTCCAGAGACTGGTGCCGAAGAATATTTTTCGGCTCCAGTTTTTTTATTCCCTTATCGGAGTTACTCCCATTTTCTCTTCTTTTTCTTTATTTAACTTCTCGGTCCGAATTTTTCTTTCCAGGAAGAGGAATCTCGGTTATGGTTAAATAAGTAAAACCTAGTCTTGTGCTGACAGGACTGCCTCTCCCAGCCGGAGACTTTAAATACAAAGGAGTTTGAGAAACGATTATGGCATACATATTACTGCTCGCCGGCTTCGGATTATTGATTAAGGGAGCCGATTTCTTCGTTGATGGATCTTCGAATATCGCCAGACTTCTCCGCGTTCCGCCTATCCTGATAGGACTTACGATTGTAGCGTTCGGCACAAGTTCCCCTGAGGCGACCGTCAGTATCATCGCCGCTTTACAGGGAAATGCTGAAGTGTCTCTCGGGAACGTTGTCGGCAGTAACATTTTCAACATTACGTTAGTTGTAGGTGCAGCAGCTTTTCTTTACCCGTTAGCGGTCGAAAGTTCGACGGTCAAAAAGGAGATACCGTTCACTTTGCTGGCCAGCGTAGCACTGCTGGTACTTATCAGTGACATGATACTGCAGGGATTTAATGATAACCTGCTTACACGCAGTGATGGTGTAATCTTCTTATTGTTCCTCTCCATTTTTATGTACTACGTCATCGAAATCGGTCTGAAAAGTCGGAAAGATACGAAACATGAGCCCCCGACGACAGGGATCAAATGGGGCAAAAATGTCGTTTTGACGTTAGTCGGTTTAGCAGCGATTATTTTCGGAGGAAACTTGGTGGTGAATAACGGCACAGAAATCGCCTACGCCCTCGGAATGAGTGAAACTTTGGTAGGATTGACTATCATTGCAATCGGGACCTCCCTGCCTGAGCTGGTCACGTCCATCTCTGCCGCACTGAAGAAAGAAAGCGGAATCGCCCTCGGGAACATTGTAGGGAGTAATATATTCAATATCTGGTTTGTACTCGGTACTTCCGCCGTGATTACGCCGTTACCTGTGGCCGGCAAAATTTTCACTGATGTCTTGATTATGATTGTACTTAGTGTGTTATTATTCTTATTTTCGAGGAGTGGATACACTGTCGGGAAGAGAGAAGGTCTTTTTCTTATACTGGTGTATGTCGCTTATTTTGTTTATATCATATTAAGGAACTAAAAAGCAGGCTCCCCTGCTTTTTAGTTTAATTTCCGGTCTTTCCGTTCTCTTGGGTCACCTTTTTCAAAAGATAGATTTGTCTTCCGCCATACCATCCAAATCCTAACATAACTAAAACATAACTTAACCAATGAAGAAATGTTTCGAGAGCGGGATACAGAAGGTAAGTTGACATCCCTATTATGACAAGCACCCATACTATCTTATTAACAATGTTCGCTTTCTCATTTTTAAACATAGAATTTCTCCTTATGAACAAGTGCTTACTTGTGATGTTAACATTCCTACAAGTGACGCAACACATCCATCATTCAAGTCGTTATGTCATAAAGATGGAGTTCTGCATAACAACTAAATCCAGCAGGAAACATAACAGTCTTAGAGGACTGGAGCAGCAATCACCTTTTTGAGGAAAATTATGTGAGAACCTTCTGTTTTCTATAGTTATAATATTTCTCCAACCATATATCTCACCACATCCTCTGATTCCAAACTAACTTTCCTTATTTCCGTCTATTCAAGTGAAAAAGATAAAGGAGCTTGTGTGTTTTTTATGCCAACTTTTCTGATACTCCAACAAATATTGTAGAGCCAAAAGAATAGAAAAAAGCTCAAGCCATATTTCAGCTTGAGCCAATTGGTATAATTCATTATTTTTTCACCAGCCACGTCACACATTCTATGTGATTCGTCTGCGGGAACTGATCCACCGGCTGTACTTCTTTCGTTTCATACCCGCCGTCTTCAAGAATGCGCAAGTCCCGGGCTAAGGTAGAAGGGTTACAGGAGACGTAGACGATCCGCTCCGGCTCCATCTCAAGCATTGAGGTAAGGAGGGCTTCCTCACACCCTTTTCTTGGTGGATCGACGACGATGACGTCCGGACGGAGCCCCTGACCGCGCCACCACGGCATCACTTCTTCCGCTTTCCCTTTATAAAATTCGACGTTATCGATGTAATTGAGACGGGCATTCTTCTTTGCATCTTTCACTGCTTCGCCGACGACTTCCACTCCGTACACTTTCTTCGCGGCTTTCGCCATAAACAGAGAAATGGTGCCGATACCGCAATAAGCGTCAACGACCGTTTCCCCGCCCCGCAGGTCCGCATACTCCAGTGCTTTGTCATACAGTGCTTTCGTCTGGGTGGGATTGACCTGATAAAACGATTGTGCGGAAATCATGAAGCGTATGTCTCCGATGGAATCATAAATATACTCATCTCCATACACGACAGTCGTCTCTTTTCCGAGAATGACATTCGTCTTTTCCCGGTTCACGTTGTGGACGATCGACTTCACTCCCGGGTACGCTTCTTTAATCTGTTCAATCAGTTCATCCTTATGTGGCAGTTCCTTCGTCCGGGTGATAAGGACGACCATAATATCACCGGTGACCTGGCCGGTCCGGACCATAATATGACGCAGTACCCCCCGGTGAGATTCTTCATCATAGGCTTCGATGCCGAGATCCGTCGCGATTTCACGGACGGCTGCCACCATTCCGTCGTTCGTTTCATCCTGGATCAGGCACGATTCCATATCAATGATGTTGTGACTCCGTTTCTGATAGAACCCGGTTTTCAATTCTCCGTTTTCTTTTTCGCCGACAGGAATCTGGATCTTATTCCGGTATCTCCACGGCTCCTCCATACCGATCGGTTTGTGGACAGGAACGTGTTCCAGATGACCGATTTTCTTCATGACGTTTTCGACCTGATTCTTTTTCATCGTAAGCTGACGGCTGTAGCTCATATGCTGAAGCTGGCAGCCGCCACACTGGTAATAGACGGGACACGGGGGCGTAACCCGGTCTAAGCTCTCTTCTTCCACATCCATAAGTTTTCCGAACCCGAAATTCTTTTTCACTTTGACCACTTTCACCCGGGCTTTCTCTCCCGGCAGGCCGTACGGGACGAATAGCGGATACCCGTCCACTTTTCCTACCCCGTCCCCTTCATGCGTCAAATCCTCGAACGTGACAGTGACGGTTTCGTTTTTCTTTACGGGCGGTGTCTGTTTCGGCATAATGATCCTCCTCTCTCTGTTTCAGTGATTTTCTGAAGATACAAGGCCATATACATAAGTAGAACTACGTTCGATACCATAGGGCTACTTATGTATATGAAGCCGTAAGGAAGCACCGTTTCATTTGCAGAAGCGGCTACTTCCCTTTAGCTTCAGGCATAAAAAACTCGATATGACGGTACAGGTTGGTGAACTCTCCCGGGAGCAGCCCCCCATATTCTCCGTCGATGTTCAACTGCATTTTCTCCTCTGTCTTCACACTGATTTTTGCGGCAGTCATGTGGAGAAATTTCGGATGATTAAGATGGGTCCCCTGGATGGCCATAGTTGCGAGACGGATGAATTCCGCGACGTTCATCTTTTCGATGATCATAAGATTGAACACGCCGTCATCCATTTTCGCTTCAGGCGCAAGCTTCTCCAGCCCCCCGACGGAATTCGTATTCGAAACGAGAAAGAGCATAATCTCCCCTTCATACACCTTGCCGTCGTAATCGATTTCGACATATGTCGGACGTATCGAAGGCAGCATTTCCATTCCTTTCAGGTAGTAAGCCAGCTGACCGAGCATCGTTTTCATCTTGCTCGGGACTTCATACGTCAGCTCGGTGATTTTACCGCCGCCGGCGATGTTGATGAAATACTTATTATTTACCCGCCCGATATCAAGAGCGGATACTTCATTACGCAGGATAACATCGAGTGCCTTATTGATATCGTTGCGGGGGATGCGGAGAGCACGCGCAAAATCATTCGTCGTTCCGGTCGGAATGATCCCGACTCTCGGACGATGCGGCTGTTCGGCCAGTCCCGCTATGACTTCATTAATCGTACCGTCGCCTCCGGCGGCCACTACGATATCAAACTTCCGTTCCGAAGCGATCCTTGCGGCTTTGATCGCGTCCCCGGCACAAGTCGTTGCGTGGGTGGAAGTTTCATAACCGTCCTGTTCGAGACGTTTCAAAATGTCCGGGAGCATCTTTCTGATCAATTCTCTTCCGGAGGTCGGATTGTATATGATTCGGGCCCGTTGCATCAAAATCTCCTCCATCTTATCGTTCGTATTTTCAGAGAGAAAAGCACGCATCCCCTGCGTGCCCTCCCTCCTTACCTTTTGCTGATTTCTTCAATCAGCAGTTCATTGACCATCTTCGGATTCGCCTGCCCTTTCGTTTCTTTCATAATCTGGCCGACGAGGAAACCGATAGCTTTGTCTTTCCCGTTCTTATAATCGGTGATCGACTGTTCGTTCTGATCAAGAATATTCGTTACGATATCACGAAGCTGCCCTTCGTCGGAAATCTGGACGAGACCGCGGTCTTTCACGATTTTCTCGGGGTCGCCGCCTTTTTCCACGAGATCCGGCAGGATTTTCTTCGCTATTTTGGAAGAAATTGTCTCTTCTTCCAGAAGTACGGTCAGTTTAGCCAGAGCATCCGGAGTGAGTTCCAGATCCTTCAGTTCTTTCTGCTGCTTGTTCATATACGCAGAAATATCTCCCATCAGCCAGTTGGAAGCCTGCTTGATGTCGCCGCCTTTTTCAAGAGTCTCTTCAAAAAAGTCGGAGAGTTCCTTGTTGTTCGTCAGAACGGCTGCATCGTATTCAGGGAGTCCGAGCTCTTCGATGTACCGTTTCTTACGCGCTTCCGGGAGTTCAGGAATTTCAGCTTTGATGCGTTCTTTCCACGCTTCATCGATGTAAAGAGGGACAAGGTCCGGTTCCGGGAAGTAACGGTAATCGTCCGACCCTTCTTTAATTCGCATAAGAATCGTTTCTTTCGTCTTCTCGTCGAAGCGGCGCGTCTCCTGAAGGATTTCTCCGCCCTGCTTCAGCACTTCTTCCTGACGTTTCTCCTCAAATTCAAGACCTTTCTGCACAAAGGAGAAGGAGTTGAGGTTCTTCAGCTCCGTTTTCACACCGAACTCTTCCTGTCCGACAGGCCGGAGGGAGAGGTTCGCATCACAACGGAGGGACCCCTCTTCCATCTTACAGTCGGAGACGCCAGTATACTGGATGATATTTTTAAGTGCTTCCAGATAAGCGTATGCCTCTTCCGGAGAGCGGATATCCGGTTCCGAAACGATTTCCACCAGTGGCGTACCCTGACGGTTATAGTCTACGAGCGAATATCCGTCGTCTTTATGGGTGAGCTTACCTGCGTCCTCCTCCATATGAAGACGAGTGATGCCGATGCGCTTCTTCTTCCCGTCCACTTCAATATCAATGTACCCGTTCTCTCCGATCGGCTGATCGAACTGGGAAATCTGATACGCTTTCGAGTTATCCGGATAAAAATAGTTTTTCCGGTCGAATTTCGTATGGGAAGCGATATCGCAGTTCAACGCAAGGGCAGCCTTCATCGAATAATTCACCGCTTCTTCGTTCAATACGGGCAGAACGCCCGGGTAACCGAGATCGATCGGGTTCACGTTCGAGTTCGGCTCATCTCCGAACATGTTCGGAGACGGGCTGAAAATTTTCGATTCTGTCTTCAGCTCGACGTGGACTTCAAGTCCAATGACTGTTTCGAAGTTCATTTTGTGTTTCCTCCTAACTCAGGACGCTGCTTATGGTAATTCGTCGCCTGTTCAAAAGCATGAGCTGCACGGTAGACCGTACTCTCATCGAAATGTTTCCCGATGATCTGCAGGCCGATCGGAAGCCCTTTCTCCGAAAAGCCGCATGGAATGGATATTCCCGGCACGCCTGCAAGGTTCACAGGAATCGTGAGGATGTCGTTCGCATACATCGTCAGAGGATTTTCCATCTGCTCTCCTACTTTAAAGGCAGGTGTCGGCGCGGTCGGTCCGATGACGACATCATATTCCTCGAAAATCTTGTCGAAATCGTTTTTGATCAGCGTACGTACCTGCTGGGCTTTTTTATAATACGCATCGTAATATCCGGAACTGAGGGCGAATGTTCCAAGCATAATCCGGCGCTTCACTTCGTCTCCGAAACCTTCGGAACGGGAGTTTTTGAACATATCGATCATCGTTTCCGCATTTTCGGAGCGGCGTCCGTACCGCACGCCGTCGAAGCGGGCCAGGTTGGCCGACGCTTCGGAGGACGCGATCAGGTAGTAGGTGGAGAGCGCATACTTCGAATGAGGAAGAGACACTTCCTCCCATTCTGCTCCGAGTTCTTCATACTTCCTGAGCGCCTGTCTGACGGAAGCTTTCACTTCCTCGTTGACCCCTTCCTGGAAATACTCCTTCGGTACAGCAATCTTCAAATCGCTGATATTTCCGGTCAGTGCTTCTGTATAAGCAGGGACTTCCACGTTTGCTGATGTGGAATCCATTTCGTCATGGCCGGCGATCGTTTCGAGCACGTAAGCATTATCTTCTACGCTTCTTGTAATAGGACCAATCTGGTCAAGCGAAGAAGCGAAGGCGATAAGTCCGAAGCGGGATACCCGGCCGTATGTCGGTTTCAGACCTACGACACCGCAGTAGGAAGCCGGCTGGCGGATCGATCCGCCGGTATCCGTTCCAAGAGAAAACGGCACTTCTCCGGCCGCAACAGCCGCTGCCGAACCGCCGCTCGAACCGCCCGGGACGTGATCGGTGTTCCACGGGTTACGCGTCGCCTGGAAGCTTGAGTTTTCGTTGGAGGATCCCATAGCGAACTCATCCATGTTCAATTTACCGATGGTTACCGCTTTTTCCTTCTGCAGTTTCCTGACAACCGTCGCATCATAAAGCGGATCATCAAGGTTGCTGAGAATCTGACTTGCAGCTGTTGTACGCAGTCCTTTCGTCACGATATTGTCCTTGATTCCGATCGGAAGACCGAAAAGACTTGCACCTTTGTCCCCTGCTTCATCCAGTTCCCTGGCAGCAGCACGGGCATTCTCTTCATCAAGCGTCAGAAACGCCTGAACTTCCCCGTCCACTTCTTCAATTCTGGCGTAGGATTCTTCCACCAGATCAGTGACTGTAATCTCATTATCATTCAGCTTCCGCGTAAGTTCTTTCAATGAATGTTCAAATAAAGACACGAATGGTCCCTCCTATTCCAAAATTGACGGTACTTTGAACTGACCGTCCTGCTGATCCGGTGCGTTTTTGAGCGCATCCTCTTTTTTGATCCACTCTTTCGGTTCGTCTTTTCTCATTACGTTTTTCAGATCGAGCACATGTGTCGTCGGTTCCACTCCTTCGGTATCCAGTTCGTTCAGCTGCTCGGCATAGGTGATGATGTCATCGAGCTGTTTTGTGAACATTTCTGCTTCTTCGTCCGTAACAACAAGGCGGGCCAGGTTCGCCACGTGTTTCACCTGATCTTCACTAATTCTGGACATAACCGTTCCTCCTCTATGGAAATAACATATTTCATTATCATATCAAACATTACTTTTGCATACCACACAACCTCCATAATAGCATAAACCCTCAAAAAATAGGAAGCATCAGCCAAAAGACAGACTTCCGCGCTCAGGGGGTCACTTATAGAATTATTCACAAAAAAACAGCATCTCCTTCTGAAACAGAAGAAGATGCTGCATCCTTATTTATCATTTTTTGACAGCTGCATCGAACTCGGCTTCCACTTCAGGTGAAGGCTTGCCGAACATACTGACGACGACGATCAGTATAGTACTGAGAAGGAACCCTGGTACGATTTCGTAAAGGTCGAAGATACCTCCGGAAAGGAAATCTCCCCATACGACCACCGTAACGGCTCCAGCTATAAGACCGGTAACAGCCCCTGCTGTCGTAACACCTCTCCAGAACAGGGAAAGCAGCATAATCGGACCGAATGCAGCACCGAAACCTGCCCACGCATAGGAAACGAGGTCCAGAACAGAGCTTTCCGGGTTCTGAGCGATCAGCACGGCAATAAGAGCAATGCCCGCAACGGCGAAACGACCGATCCATACGAGTTCTTTCTCACTCGCATTACGACGGAAGATCGCTTTGTAGAAGTCCTCTGCAAGCGCTGAAGACGACACGAGCAGTTGAGAGTCAATCGTACTCATAATCGCTGAAAGAATAGCAGCTAACAGAATACCCGAAATGACCGGGTGGAAAAGAATCTGGGAGAGGGAAATGAAAATCTTCTCTCCATCAGCCAGCACCTGCATGCCGCCCTCACTGTTCACGACAGCACCGATCGACTCAAGGGTCGCCTGATCGGCAGCGTTAATGTAGGCAAGACCGAACAGACCGGTGAATACCGCCCCGTACAGGCCTACGATCATCCAGCCCATACCGATGAAGCGGGCTTTCGGCACATCTTTAGCCGAACGGAGGGCCATGAAGCGCACCAGAATGTGGGGCTGACCGAAATAACCGAGACCCCAGGCGAGCGAGGAGATAATCGAGATAGCCCCTACGCCCTGCACCATATTTAAGTAAGACGGATCGATATTCCCTACAGCATCCACAGCGGAACTCCATCCGCCAAGTTCACTGACAGCTACGACCGGTACGGCGATAAGGGCGAGGAACATAAGAATCCCCTGCACAAAGTCCGTCCAGCTTACGGCGAGGAAACCGCCGAGGAACGTATAGGAAATGGTTACAATAGCACCGATCCATAGAGCTGCGGAGTAGCTCAGATCAAAGGACGATTCAAACAGTTTCGCTCCTCCGACCATTCCTGAAGAAGTATAGAAGGTAAAGAATAAAAGGATTACTATTGCGGATACGACACGCAGGATGCGTGATTTGTCGTGAAAACGGTTCTCAAGGTAATCGGGAATCGTAATGGAGTCGTTCGCAACTTCCGTGTAATTACGAAGACGTCTGGCAACAAACTGCCAGTTCAGATAGGCTCCGATCGAGAGACCTACAGCAAGCCATGCGCCTCCGAATCCTCCGGCGTACACGGCTCCCGGTAATCCGAGCAACAGCCAGCTGCTCATGTCAGATGCCCCGGCACTGAGTGCTGCTACTCCGGGTCCGAGCCGGCGTCCGCCCAATACATAGTCGGACAGGTTACTGGTAAGCCGGTAGGCCGCAAGACCGATTCCGAGCATACCTAAGAGATATACTATAAAAGTTATTAACGTCGCTGTATCCATCTCGGTTATTTACTCCCCTCTGTAAATAGTGTAATAAGTGACAAAATGATCAGAAGCGGCATAGGTACGAACATCCAGAACCACGTGCCCCCTGATAAACTGTGGGATGAAGCTGATAGTAATACATCAACCAATCCTTCCACCTCCAAATAAATAAATTATGCACCTGCTATACACCCTCTCGGTCCATCATTTTCTGTGAAAAAAGATGATACATAAAAAGATTGCTGAAAACAGGAGGATAATTAAGGGTACCCTCTGGAAATATCCTCCTGTTCATGATTGAAGCGAGAGGTTATATAGAACACAGGTGCAACTATATCATACTATAATATTACGAACATTACAAAAATTCCTACTAATTTCTCACTATGTATTTTTATTCACAATTTATGCACATACATCATATATAGTATGAAATTTTTGATAACTATTCACTATAATAAATAAAAAAAAGTTTCACTTACCTCTCAATTGAACTTTCCAGACAGAAAAAGACCGTCCTGTAAGCAGACGGCCTTCCTCTTAATCATATATATATACGTATGGGGTTTCTTCCCCTTTCTCTCTGACTATAAGACTTTCCTGGCGATTGAGGCTATTGATACGCACTTCTATCCCGTAGTGCTGCGGGAACATTTCTTTCACGAGACTGTGCACGTACTGCGTAAACCCGTCTATTTCGGCCTGGGAATTAAATTCGACGGGGATATCCATCTTCACCTTATTCAATTCACCATTTACATAGAACCCTTTTCCTATGACGCCTACAAAATCCGGGAAATAATCGGATATGCTCGTGCGAAACTCAGAAAAGATCTGGGAGTCATCGAAATGGTTTTCGGTAGCTTCCGTGGAAGGGAAGAGCACATAATTTTCATCGATGGATTTGAATTTACCGAGATTATCATCTTCTGTATAAGCCTTTGCTATGAAGTTACCGGGAACGCTCGAAGCATTCGTTTCTTCTTCATACAAGGCAAAAGCCACCGGCACGTCCGGGATGTCCTCAGACTTACGGAGGCGCTTCAGTATAGTCGATGCGTACTGTTTACCCTTTTTCTTCAGTTCCTTCGTAGTGTGGTTTTCGGTCTTCTCTTTTCCGTCCACCGTAAAGTTATATTCGGAACGAAGAGCGATTCCAATCGTGATTCCTTTTATCTCTACTGAGTCGTCATCGTTCCGGACCAGATAGTTCTGCTCCACGATGTTTGAAATATACCGCGGGGAATTGCGGAACTCTTTCTCTGTAGCAGACTCTTCGTCGAGTTCCGGGTTCAGCCCCTTGCCGTCTTCGCCGGTGGATCGGCCGAGCCATTCATAAAGGGTTTCGCTGTCCAGATATTGACCGAGCTGAAAGAAGTACTCGTCTGTCGGAAAATATTCTTTGGAGTGACGCTTTAACCCATTTTCGAACTCTGAAATATCCACCCGATTATTCATCTGGTTCGTCGTAACTCCACGACTGGCAGAAGTTTTGGGGGAGTTTTCATTAAGGACCACCCTGTACTCTCCCTCATCTTTCGTAAAGCCCGGGATGATCGCAGATTCCCCGTCCGATTCTTCCGTCGTTTCTTGAGTAACTTCATCAGTACGCTCATAAACGGGAGTGCAGCCTGTTGCAAACAGTAAAACAATCCCCATACCTATCAGCCATTTTTTCATTTTGCTCACTCCTGGTTCTGTAAAGCTTCAGCGAACTGACTCTCGCTCCAAATTTCCACACCCAGCTCTTCTGCTTTCGTGTACTTACTTCCGGCATCCTCCCCGGCAACAAGCAAGTCCGTATTTTTGCTTACGCTCCCCGTCACTTTCGCTCCAAGCTCTTCCACTCTCTTTTTCGCTTCGGATCTTGAGTAAATTTCCATTTTACCGGTCAGCACTACAGTTTTTCCGTTAAACGGAGAAGTAGCGGCTTCGGCAGATACTCTTCTTCCTTTGTATTCCATGTTAAGCCCCAGTTCCGATAATTCCCGCAGAAGAACCCTCACTTCCTCACGTTGAAAATAACTGTGAATGGACTCCGCCATCTTTTCCCCGATCTCCGGAATCGACTCCAGCTCCTCGGAAGAAGCCTTCTGCAGAGCCTGCATAGAGCCGAAATGGTTCGAGAGCGTAGTGGCGGCTTTCGTTCCTACGTACCGGACGCCGAGGCCGAATAACAGTTTCTCCATAGAATTCTCTTTTGACTGCTCAATGGCAGTAAGCAGGTTGTTGACCGATTTCTCTGCCATACGGTCAAGCTGAAGCAGTTCTTCTTTACGCAGCTTGTATATATCTGCAATGTTGTGGATCAGCTCTTCGCGGAACAGCTGGGTGATCACTTTCTCCCCGAGTCCTTCGATATCCATCGCATTCCGTGATACGAAATGAATGAGTGCTTCTCTCAACTGTGCCGGACAATTCGGATTGATGCAGCGGAGAGCCACTTCCTCCTCCAGACGTACAAGGTCGCTCCCGCACTCAGGACACGTCTTTGGCATAGTGAACGGTTCTTCATTTCCCGTGCGCTCTTCCTCAATCACCCGCAGCACTTCCGGAATAATATCTCCCGCCTTTTTTATAACCACTGTGTCCCCGATACGGATATCCCTTTCTTTAATGAGGTCCTCGTTATGGAGAGAGGCACGCTGGACGGTAGTGCCCGCTACGCGCACGGGTTCGAGAAGTGCCGTAGGCGTAACGACGCCGGTCCGTCCGACCGTCAGATGGATGTCTTTCATTCTGGTCACCACTTCTTCTGCAGGGAATTTATAAGCAGTCGCCCAGCGCGGACTTTTGGCAGTGAAGCCGAGTGTCTCCTGCTCGTCCAGCTGATCGACTTTTATGACGATACCGTCGATTTCGTAATCCAGACTGTTCCGGTTGTCCACCCAGCTCTTCACATAATCGATCACTTCCTCGATATCTTTGAGAGCACGCCACTCCGGGTTCGTCTTCAGCCCGAGTTCTTCAAGATATTCAAGACGGGCGCTGTGCGTATCTTTCAGATCGTCTTCCCACATCCCCACGCCGTAAAGAAAAATATCCAGATTCCGGCTGGCCGCTATCTTCGGGTCGAGTTGACGAAGGGAGCCGGCTGCTGCATTTCTCGGGTTTGCGAAAGGGGCTTCCTCCTTCTCCTCTTTCTCTTCATTCAGAGCGGAGAACGATTTCTTCGGCATGTACGCCTCTCCGCGAACTTCGATCGTCTCCGGATGGGATAGGCGGAGAGGTATGCTCCGGATTGTACGTAGATTCGAAGTGATATCCTCCCCCACTGTTCCGTCTCCGCGGGTAGCTCCGCGAACGAGAACTCCTTCTTCATACAAAAGGGAAACAGCGAGCCCGTCGATTTTCAGTTCACAGACGTAGGAAACTTCCCCCTCCGCTCCCTCACGGACTCTCCGGTCAAAATCCCGGAGCTCCTGTTCATTAAAAGCGTTCCCGAGGCTGAGCATCGGAATCTCATGCCGTACTTTTCTGAATGAGTCCAGCGGCTCTGCGCCGACCCGCTGCGTCGGAGAATCGGAAGTGATCAGTTCGGGATATTCTTCTTCGATTTCCGTTATCTCCCGCAGCTTTTTATCGTACTCGGCATCCGGAACCGTAGGCGCATCAAGCACGTAGTATTCATGGCTGTACTTCTCCAGAAGTTTCTTCAGTTGTTCATGACGCCGTGCCGCTGCTTCTTTTTCCATACATCGTCACCTCTTTCATACCTTGGTAATGGGAGCGAATTTCGCAAGGACACGCTTCACGCCTTCCGGTGCAGGAAATGCGATATCAAGCTCCATATCTTTTCCTTCACCCTGGACTCTGACGACCGTACCTTCGCCCCATTTTTTATGGTTTGCTTTATCCCCCGGTTTCCAGGAAGCATTTTCGGCTCCGGAAGCTCCGGTTGCTTTCTTGGCTTTTCTCTTCTCCACAGGCCGGTCCGACTGGATGGACTGTTTCTTATTCGCAAAAGGAAGAGGCTCTCTGTCTTCTTTTCCTTCAAGGAAATCTCCGGGAATTTCACTTATGAACCGGCTGACCGGATTCATGTTCGTCTTTCCGAACAGAGTACGCATCTTGGCATTTGTCATAAACAGTTTCTTCTCGGCACGCGTAATCCCTACGTAAGCGAGCCGTCTTTCTTCCTCCATTTCCTCTTCATCCATGATAGAGCGGCTGTGAGGGAAGATATTCTCTTCAAGGCCTATAAGAAAGACTACCGGAAACTCAAGACCTTTGGCTGAGTGGAGTGTCATCATCGTAACCGAATGCTCGTGCTCTTCCTCGTCCGCCTTATCGATATCGGCGATCAGTGCAAGATCCGTCAGAAAAGCTACAAGAGTCTTGTCTTCGCTGTACTGTTCAAAGTTCATCGTGACCGATTTGAACTCCTCGATGTTCTCGAGGCGCGACTGAGCTTCGAGAGTCTTATCCGTGCGAAGCATTTCCTCATACCCGGTTGTTTCCAGCACTTCATCCACGAGATCCGTAGCGGAAAGGAATTCCTGCTGCTTCGTCCAGTTATCTATCATCCTCCGGAAATTGACGACCGCTTTGGCAGCTTTGGCGCTTATACCGGTAAAGTCTGCTTCGGCAGCTGCATCAAAAAGCGAGATGTCGTGTGCAGCAGCATAACTCTGCAGTTTTTCGATACTCGTTTTGCCGATCCCGCGTTTCGGTTCATTGATCACACGTTCGAAACTGAGATCATCATTAGGATTGGAGATCAGACGCAGATAGGCAAGAAGGTCCTTGATTTCTTTACGATCATAGAATTTGGTCCCTCCGATCATCTGATAGGGGATATTCGCCTTCACAAATGTTTCCTCCACCGTACGGGACTGGGCGTTTGTACGGTACAGTATCGCCATGTCACTGTAGGTGAAACTGCCCTGCTTCACCAGATCCTCGATTTTATCTGCAATGAAAAAGCTTTCTTCTCTCTCTGTCCCGGCTTCGTGATAATGGATCTTTTCCCCTCCGTAGTTATCCGTCCAGAGCTTCTTCGGTTTCCGTCCGGTGTTGTGATCGATGACGTGGTTCGCGGCATCGAGAATCACTTCTGTGGACCGGTAGTTCTGTTCAAGGAGAATGGTGACAGCGTCCGGGTAATCCTCCTCAAAAGTCAGGATGTTCGTAATGTCCGCTCCGCGCCAGCGATAAATGGACTGGTCGGAGTCTCCGACGACGCAGAGGTTTTTGAATTTCTCCGCCAGTTTCTGCACCAGCTGATACTGGGCATGGTTGGTGTCCTGATACTCATCAACGTGTACGTACTGGAAGCGCCGCTGGTAATATTCGAGCACTTCCGGTACCTGCTCGAACAGCACCAGCGTTTTCATAATAAGATCATCGAAGTCGAGAGACTGGTTTTTAGAAAGTTTCTTCTGATAACCGCGGTAAATCTGGGCCACCTGTTCCTCACGATACCCGGAAACCCGACTTTCGTACATGTCCGGGCTCAGCAGTTCGTTTTTAGCATTACTGATTGCTCCGAGCATCGTCCTCGGGTTCCAGTTTTTCGGATCAAGATTAAGTTCCTTCAGCACCTGCTTGATCACTGTAAGCTGATCACTGGCATCGAGAATGGAGAAGTTCCTGTCCATACCGATGCGGTCTATATCTCTGCGCAGAATCCGCACGCACATGGAGTGGAACGTCGACATCCATATACTTTCCGCACCCGGTCCGACGAGCAGTTCCACCCTTTCCTTCATTTCACGGGCTGCTTTATTCGTGAAGGTTATCGCAAGAATATTCCAAGGGTTTACCCCTTTTTCCTGTATGAGATACGCAATACGGTGGGTAAGTACCCGGGTCTTCCCACTTCCTGCCCCGGCCATTACGAGAAGAGGGCCTTCCGTGTGAGCTACCGCTTTCTGCTGCGGTTCATTCATTCCTTTCAGCAACGCATGAATCGACTGCGTCATAAATCTATCATCCTTTCTTTTACTCAGGTACGGTCTGAAGCGCAGTTTCGAAATCTTCGTAGATTATATTACCGACGATCATCGTATCCACCATGCCCTGTATTTCTTCAGCTTCCTCTCTGGACTGGATGCCGCCTCCATAAAAAAACTGGGTACGGGATAATTCCTCTGACACTTTTCGGATCAGGGACGTATCCCCCTTCTTGCCGCTGTACTCCAGATAAAAAATCGGGAGCGGGAACAACTGCTCCACCAGGCGGGCGTAAGCGAGGATATCCTCTTCCGTCACCGGAAAACAGTTCGTCTTACGGAAAGCCTTCGCTTCTTCGTTCACTATACAGTAGCCTTCCGAGAAGATAAGCTGTTCTTCCACCATATCCCCGTACAGCTTCATCGCCTGATGCTGCATATCGAGCACCCAGGTTTTGTCTTTACTGTTCAGTACTGCGGGCACGAAATAATAATCGAACCCGGGGACTACCGCTTCCATGTCGGATATTTCAAGTACGAGCGGCACATCATACGGCTCGATCTGTTCGAACAGATTCCAGACGTTATCGAACGTCACCCCGTCTGTCCCGCCGACGATGACGGCATCGGTCCCCGACTCACAGACTCTGCGGATTTCTTCTTCCGTTATATCTTTATTCGGATCCAATTTAAACGCATGCTTCCAATTTTTCATTCGCTACACCTCTTTACTCCATTTTATTATTATACCAAAAAAAGCACGGAACCACAGTGGCAGCCTACGTATTTACCGGACCATTTTTCTAAAAGGAAGATTCGTTCCTGGTTATTATGTAACTTTCTGATCATGATTTCTCTGCCTTGAAGTCATGAAGATGACCCCGGCATCACGCCGGGGTCATTTTTCGATCCTATATTCGTCTTATAGTCCTTTATTTTGTTTTGTAACTTTGGACGCGGTCCAGTACTTCCGTGTACATATCATTTCCGTAATTCAGGGCGCGTTTCACCCTTGAAATAGTGGCAGTAGACGCTCCGCTATCCGTTTCGATTTTATGATACGTATGACCCTCTTCGAGCATGCGGGCTACTTCCAGACGCTGTGCCAGTGACTGTACTTCGTTCATCGTGGCGAGGTCATCAAAAAAGCGGTAGCACTCTTCGGTGTCCTGCAGGGAAAGAATGGCTTCGAACAGCTGATCGAGCGTCTTTCCTCTTAGTTTATCTATCTGCATTACTTTCATCCCTCCTCCGTTTGAATTTCTTTTACCATTTTAACGCATTATTGCAGGAAAGAGTACCTCTTTCTTTTTCACATCCATCAGCCCGCGCGGGGTAATCCGTACGTAAGGCAGGTGGGTTGAACTGAGAAAGAACAGGGTATATACCGGGTCCCCGAAGCAATAGCCGTACTCACAGAGTTTCTCTTTCAGCACGCTTTCCTGCTCCATCAGTTCCTCAAAAGGTTCCCTGGACATCATACCACCGTAAGCAAGCGGCATTTCAAACACGACTTTTTTATCGTGCACCAGCACAATACCTCCGCCTATTTCTTCCATACGCTCAAATGCCAGCACCATATCTTCTTTTGATTTCCCGAGCAGAATAATATCGCCGGTCGTCGAATAAGAACTTGAAAGGGCGCCAAGACTCGAAGTGAATCCTCGTAAAAGCGTATTGACCTTCCAGGTACCTTCCCTGTCCAGTAGTGTAAGGAACGCTTCATTGGTCGTCTCCGGCAGTTGTTCGACGGACGTGTTGGATTCGACAGCATATGGTTTCATAATAACATCATTCACCATATCCATTCCAACCGGCATCGAAAACTGGAGTTCTTCGATGTCCAGCGACCAGTCGAGAGAAAGAGGCACGATTTCCGCACTCGCCCAGTCAAGCTTCACTTTCGTGTGGACATCCTTTTCTCTCTTCTTCACCCATTCCCCTTTGGCAAGCACAGAGTGAGGAGAAGGCCGGTCTTTACTGTCAAGCAGGTTCACATGTGCGATATGGCCGGGCGCAAGAGCTCCAAGCCGCTCATCCAGTCCGAAATGCCGTGCCGGATAGATCGTTGCCATCAGGTACGCTTCTATCTCCGGTATGCCTGCTTTCAAAGCTATATCTATACAGTTATCTATGACGCCGTCTTTATAGAATCCCGGGGTCGACCCGTCCGTCGTATACATCAGCCGGTCGAAAGCCTGGAAGTCCTTCTCCACCAGCCCTTCCATTATCTGCGGAAGGTCCGGCCGGATCGAGGAGTGACGGACACCTGTCTCATAACCGAGTTCCACTCTCTTCACGACGTCATCAGCGGTCATACTTTCATGATCCCCGTCGAGCCCGAGAAGTTTCATTTTGGTGAGTGTGTTTTCCGATGCTCCCGGGAGATGACCTTCCACCCGTTTTCTCGCTTTTCTCACTTCCTGCATCCAGTGCAGAATCTGATCGTCTTTTCCATACAGAAGTTCCGGCCAGGCTGTCAGTTCGCCGCCCTGTACAACCGCATCATGAGTAAACCATTCAGGGAGCTGTTCCTCCAGCTTCTCCTGCTTTTCTTCCCGCAGCGTAGTCTGAAAATCGAAGCGTCCCCACCAGAACATGGAGACCGGCAGTTTCATACATTCCTCCAGTAAAGAAAACGCTTTCTTTTTGTCCGTTAAAAATAACCACATCAGATTATCATTGATAACTGTGGTAGTGCCTGTCCAGGCCGCATATTCCGCCAGCGACTGGGGATTGTAAAGCTGAAACGGGTGAGCGTGGGGCTCTATGTAACCGGGCACGGCATAATCTCCGTCACCTTCAATGATTTCCGTTCCCTCAAGATTCGGAGGCATCTTTGTTCCGACGTAAACGATACGATCTTCAAAAATCCATATGTTTCCTGTCATCCACTGTTTCAGAAATACGTTCAAATACGTTATATGTTTAAGCACCTTCGTAGGCGCCAGGTTTCCATCAATTACATCCGCGTGGTCGCGTAACTGCTTGTTCCTCCAGCGGAACCGTTGTTCGTTCACTGACATCGCCTCCTGCTATTTTTTTCATAATAACACACACTTCTCCTTATTTACTAAACGAAACGTGACAAAACACTGAAAATATAAAAGAGCAGGGCTTTTCCGAGGACATCGCGCTCCCGGGGAAGTTTTCGTTACTTTCAAACGCCTCCTCCGCTTACGAAAGGCACGATAATACGAAAATCGTTACCTTCACATTCATATATCCCTCCCCATCGTCACGATAACGGGAAAATCGTTACCTTCACGCGGAGATTACGGGGGTGAACGGCACGAAAAAAACCTCCACAACGTGTGGAGGCGATAATTTATATATGTTCCGCTATATCTTTCCGGTAATAAAAGCAGTCACTGGCATCAAACGGCTCCATAGCTTTCTGTACCGCCTGTCTGGCTTCCTTCAAATCAGCGCCTGTCGCTCCGGCCATCAGAACCCGTCCGCCATGTCCGCGGAAAATTTCTCCTTCTCTTGTAACGCCGGCATAGGTGAAATGACTGCCTTCACAACCGTGCCCTGGGAGCTTTTTGCCTTTTTCGTAAGTACCCGGATAGCCGGCAGAGGCGAGCACTACTCCGACAGAACACGAATCTTTCCACTCGAGGGACGGGTCCTTCCCTGCCGTAACGTCAGTAATTACCCGGGCCAGATCATTTTCAAGAAGAGGCAGGACGACCTGTGTCTCGGGATCACCGAACCGGGCGTTAAATTCAATCACTTTCACCCCGTCCGCCGTTTCTATCAGGCCCGCGTACAGAATCCCCTGGAACGGCCGGCCTTCCTCCACCATTGCGTCCGCTGCAGGCTGCAGTATCTGTCCGACAGCTTCCTGCACTTTCGCATCCGTCACACCGGGGACAGGCGAGAATGCGCCCATGCCTCCCGTGTTAGGACCTTCATCCCCGTCAAAAGCTTTCTTATGATCACGGGCCGGAAGCATCGGATAGACGCGGTCGCCTTCGACAAACGCCATGAGGGAAAATTCTTTCCCTTCCAGATACTCTTCGACCACCACTTCACGACCTGCTTCTCCGAACTCCTCATCTTCCAGCATGGAACGGACCGCTTCTTCCGCTTCCCGTACAGTCTCAGCTATGATGACACCTTTACCTGCTGCAAGACCGTCGGCTTTCACTACGATGGGCGCTCCCTGTTCCCTGATGTACCTGTGAGCTTCATCCACATCCGTAAAAGCTCCGTAAGCAGCCGTCGGTATGCCATGCTTGTTCATCAGCTGTTTGGCGAAATGTTTGCTTCCTTCGATAACGGCCGCCGACTGATCGGGGCCGAATACTTTCTGTCCTTTTTCCCTGAACACATCCACGATCCCCGCTGACAAAGGAGCTTCCGGGCCGATAATGGTCCAGTCGATATTCTCCTCTTCTGCGTAACGCGCCAGGCTTTCAAAATCCGTCTCCGGAATATCCACACGTTTTGCCTCTTCCATGCCGTCATTCCCCGGAGCTGCGTGTACTGTGTGCTGATGCCGGGCCAGTTTCTGGACAATACTGTGTTCCCTGCCGCCACTGCCTACGATTAAAAAGTTCATAGAAGCCTCCTTCACCTAGTGCTTGAAATGACGCATTCCGGTAAATACCATAGCTATTCCGTGTTCATTACAGGCATCGATGGAATCCTGATCCCTTTTCGAACCACCCGGCTGGATGATCGCCTTAATACCGGCCTTTGCCGCTGTCTCGACAGTATCCGGCATCGGAAAGAAGGCATCAGATGCCATCACTGCTCCCCGTGCCTTCTCGCCGGCCTGACCGAGCGCGATGGCTGCAGCACCGACGCGGTTCATCTGCCCCGCACCGACACCTAACGTCCGGTCCTCTCCGGCAATAACAATGGCATTTGATTTCACGTGTTTCACCACCTGCCACGACAGAAGCAGATCTTCCAGTTCCTTATCCGTCGGTGCCCGTTCCGTAACTGTACGGAGGTCCGTTACAGCCACTTTTCCTTCATCTTTATCCTGTACAAGCAGACCGCCCCGGACGCTCACCAGTTTCTCGCCGGTCGTTTCTGTAATGGAAGGGTCCACTTTGATGATCCGTACGTTTTTCTTTTTCGCCAGGATGCCGAACGCTTCTTCGTCGTACTCCGGAGCCATGATGATTTCAAGAAAAATGCCGGAGAGCTGTTCAGCCGTATCTTTATTTACTTTCCGGTTCAAAGCAACGATTCCTCCGAATATGGAAACGGGGTCTGCTTCATATGCTTTGGCAAAAGCTTGTGACAGGTCATCGGCCGTGCCGACGCCGCAAGGGTTCATATGTTTGACTGCAACCGCGGCAGGATTCGTGAATTCAGCCGCCACTTCGAGCGCCGCATTCGCATCCTGAATGTTATTGTAGGACAATTCCTTTCCGTGCAGCTGTTCAGCATACGCCAGTGATCCTCTGTCCTCTTTGACTTCCCTGTAGAAAGAAGCGGACTGGTGAGGATTCTCCCCGTACCTCAGACTCTGCACGTGTTCATACGTCTTCGTAATGGTCTCCGGAGCTTCCTCACCGCTGAGACCTGTGAAATATTCGGCGATCAGCGCATCATAGTGGGCCGTGTGACGGAACACTTTTGCAGCGAGACTGCGCCGGAATTCATAAGTAAGGTCTCCACGTTTCAGTCCTTCCACGATTTCATCGTAGTCCGCGGGATCCGTCACGACCGTTACGTTTTCAAAATTTTTGGCTGCTGAGCGGAGCATCGTCGGTCCGCCTATATCAACATTTTCAATCGCTTCTCTTTCCGTTACATCTTCTTTTGCGATCGTTTCTTTAAACGGATATAAATTCACGGCCACGAGGTCGATCGGTCCGAAACCAAGCTCCTGGAGCTGTTTCATATCTTCCCCGTTATCCCGTCTGGCCAGCAGACCGCTGTGCACGGCAGGATGCAGAGTTTTCACACGCCCGTCCATGATCTCGGGAAATTCCGTAATCTCCGAGATGGAGCGTACTTCTATCCCCGCCTCTTCTATCGTCCGTTTCGTTCCTCCGGTGGAAATGAGTTCATACCCGAGAGATATAAGTTCTTGTGCAAAATCACTCAGCCCCTGTTTATTTGAAACGCTCAAAAGCGCCCGCTTTGTCATACGATTTCTCTCCTTTCACGAGCCGTTCCACCACTTTCGGATAGAGAACGTGCTCGACCTTCTGTATTTTTCGTTCCACATCCCCGATTGTATCTTCCGCTTCAATCGCCACTTCTTCCTGCTCAAGGATCGGCCCGGTATCCATGCCCTCATCCACGATATGAACGGTCACGCCGGTGACAGCGACTCCCTGGTCAAAGGCCTGTTGGACGGCATGTTTGCCAGGAAACCTTGGCAGCAGGGATGGGTGGACATTTACGATTCTTCCTTCAAAAGGTGTAAGCAGAGTCGAACCGATCAGCCGCATATATCCGGCGAGGACGATCCATTCTATTCCATGTTCCCGGCAGGCTCCGAGAATCACTTGTTCGTAGCCCGCTTTTCCCTGAAAATCGGCAGGATGAAAAGAGAGGACTTCAATGCCGCGCGCTTCCGCTTTATGTACCACTTCCGCGGAAGGGCGGTCACTGACGAGCAGCGATACTTCTCCCCACGCCTCCTTGCGCTCCATCGAGGCAAGAAGTGCATCGAAATTCGTTCCGGTTCCGGAAGCGAATACAGCTATTTTCGTCATATAATTCCCACGTCCTCTCCGGCTGTGACTTCTCCGATAATGACAGCCCCGTCCACCGCACCGCAGGCCGCCCCTGCCTCTTCTTCAGAAAGGGCGATTACCATACCGATACCCATGTTGAAGGTGCTGTACATATCCTGATCACTAAGCTCCCCATATTCTTTAAGGAAAGAAAAAATCTCAGGAACAGAAAAAAGTGATGCGTTTATTTTAGCACCAAGACCGGGCGGAAGCATGCGCGGAATGTTTTCATAAAAACCGCCTCCCGTAATATGGGCGATGCCGTGCAGTTCCACCGCTTCTCTCAACTTCTGTATGTCTTTGACATAAATAGAAGTGGGGGTAAGCAGTACTTCCTTTAAAGGGGCCGGAAGAGTATAAGATTCTTCGAGAGAGAGATTATGCTGGTCCAGAATGCTGCGGACGAGCGAGAAGCCGTTGGAATGGACACCGGAGGACGGGAGTCCGATAAGTACGTCCCCCTCTTTCACTTTATCTCCGGTAAGAACGTCCTGTTTCCCGGCCATGCCGACTGTGAACCCGGCCAGGTCGTATTCCGATTGTTTGTACATCCCCGGCATTTCCGCCGTTTCGCCTCCGATGAGCGCACATCCCGCTTCCCGGCAGCCTGCAGCAATTCCCTGAACGATCGCTTCAATCACTTCGGGATCATTCTTTCCACACCCGATATAATCGAGAAACAGCAGAGGGTCCGCTCCCTGAGCCGCAATATCGTTCACACACATGGCTACGAGGTCCACTCCTACCGTATCGTGTTTTCCGGTTTCAAAGGCTAGCTTAAGCTTCGTCCCTACCCCGTCCGTTCCGGTGACGAGTACGGGTTCCTCATAACGGTGTCCGCTTATATCAAAGAGCCCCCCGAAAGAACCGAGCTCTCCCATAACCTCAGGACGATACGTGGAAGACACGTGCTTTTTCATTCTTGCTACTGCTTCGTAACCGGCTTCGACATCGACGCCGGCTTTCTTGTACGCTTCACTCATATCAGCTACTCCTTTTCATAAGGGGGTATCGTGGAAGGGAAGATTTCGGTCGGATAATTTCCCGTAAAACAGGCCTGACAGCTCCCGTGCTCAAGCGATTGTTCACCTTCATGAATTGATGACTCCAGCCCATCGGTACTAAGAAAATGCAGCGAGTCCGCTCCGATTTCCTCTTTCATTTCCTCCAAAGTACGGGTCGCAGCCAGTAACTCGCCGGAGGTCGACGTATCAATGCCGTAGTAGCACGGGTTTTTGATGGGCGGGGAGGCGATACGCACATGTACTTCGGTCGCTCCTGCATCTTTCAGCATCTGGACGATCCGCCGGCTTGTCGTTCCCCGGACAATGGAGTCATCGACCATTACGACCCGCTTCCCTTCGACGATACCGCGGACGGCCGACAGCTTCATTTTCACTCCCTGTTCCCGCAGTTCCTGGGAAGGCTGAATGAACGTCCGCCCGACATACCGGTTTTTGATCAGACCGAGCTCGTATGGAAGGGACGCTTCCTCGGCATAGCCGATAGCGGCAGAAATACTGGAATCAGGCACTCCGGTTACAACGTCCGCTTCCACAAAGGACTCCTCCGCAAGCTTCCGTCCCATCGTTTTTCGGGAGGCGTGGACGTTTTTGCCATCCAGATCACTGTCCGGTCTCGAGAAATATACGTATTCCATGGAACAGAGGGTGCGCTGAATTTTGGAGGTGAATCGTCTCGATTTCATTCCATCTTCATCAATTTTGATCAGTTCACCGGGTTTCACTTCCCGGACGTGGGTCGCCCCGATGACATCAAAGGCGCATGTCTCTGAGGAGACAATGTAGGCATCCCCCAGTTTTCCGATCGATAACGGCCTCAGTCCCCGCGGGTCCATAGCCACGTACATACAGGTTTCCGTAAGGATCGCCAGCGAATACGCTCCCTTTACCATGGACAGAGCCTGCGCAATCGCTTCTTCTTTGTATACGTTCCCGGCCCGCTGGATCAGGTGGGCGATCACTTCTGTATCCGACGTCGTCTGAAGGATACTTCCCTGTGCTTCCAGCTGATTCTTCAGCCCTTGAGCGTTTACGAGATTCCCGTTGTGAGCGAGAGCCATACTTTCCTTCTGTGTACGGAACAGAAGAGGCTGAATGTTTTCATATCCTCCGTCTCCGGCCGTCGCGTACCGTACGTGACCGACGCTCGCGTATCCGACCAGTTCCACCAGCTGATTCTCCGAGAATACTTCATTGACGAGACCGTGCCCTTTGACGGCATGCACATTTTCCCCGTCCGTCGTTACCACACCGGCTCCTTCCTGGCCCCGGTGCTGCAGGGCGTGAAGCCCGTAGTACGTAAGCTGGGCCGCTTCCGGATGTCCGAACACTCCGAACACTCCACATTCTTCGTTCAGCCCTCTGATTTCACCAGGCATGGAATAGCTCCTTTCCAATCCGCTTTCAGCGTTTGTATAGGTTCATCGATGATCGTGGCGCCGTTTTTGATAACATGGAACCTTCCGTGTGCCGCCGCTTTTCCGAGGAAACGGGCCTCCGGAATAAGTTCCTCTATTTCGGTCTGCTTCTCCCGTCTGATTGATATAAGAAAACGGGACTGGGTTTCGGCAAACAGTTCTGTTACGGTTTCTCCTTCGATTTCCACTTCGCACCCGAGTTCTTCCGCGAATAGACTTTCGGCCAGAGCGACAGCCAGCCCCCCTTCCGATATATCGTGCGCGGAAGAAACGGCACCTTTCCTGATCGCTTCCAGCACCTGCTGCTGTCTTCTTTGTTCCGTCTCAAGATTTATGTGCGGAGCCCGGCCAAAGTGCTTTCCTTCCAGCATTCCCTGGAGTTCACTTCCGCCGAACTCTCTTTCCGCTCCCCCTACTACATAGAGGAGGTCCTCCGCATTTTTTACGTCGGAGGTAGTGATGTGGGAGGCTTCTTTCACAAGTCCCACCATCCCCACTACGGGTGTCGGGTAAATCGCCTGACCTCCCGCAGCTTCATTGTACAGGGAGACGTTTCCGCTGATGACCGGGGTGCCCAGAACGCTGCAGGCTCCGCTCATCCCCCGGACCGCCCCCTGCATCTGCCAGTACACTTCGGGGTTCTCCGGAGAGCCGAAATTCAGCCCATCCGTAATCGCAAGAGGTTCTCCTCCGGAAGCGATGATATTCCTGGCAGCTTCGGCCACCGCTATCTTCCCGCCGGTTTCAGGATCGAGATAAATGTACCTCGAGTTTCCGTCCGTCGTCATTGCCACCGCTTTATCCGTCCCTTTAACACGAAGCACTGCGGCATCGGATCCGGGCTTCACTACCGTGTTCGTCTGAACCATCGTGTCGTACTGATCGTAGACCCATTCTTTACTGGCAATGGTCGGCTGTTTCAGCAGGGCCCGCAGAACATTTCTCGGATTCCGTACCTCCGGAACGTAGTCGGTTTTCCTGAATTCTTCATAATAGCCGGGTTCCCGTGCTTCCGGCTGATACACCGGAGCATCCTCTGCCAGACTGTCCACCGGGACATCGGCCACGGTTACCCCTTTATGCTCGAGGACGAATCTTTTATCTTCCGTTACTTCACCGACAGTCACTGCCTCCAGTCCATACTTTTCAAACACCTTCGCAATTTCTTCCTCCCGCCCTCTTTCAACGACGAGAAGCATGCGTTCCTGGGATTCGGAGAGCATCATTTCGTAAGGGGTCATCCCCATTTCCCGCTGAGGGACGAAATCCAGGTTCATCCGGAGGCCCGTTCCTGCTTTACTTGCCATTTCACTGGCAGATGACGTCAGCCCTGCCGCCCCCATGTCCTGGATACCGACGAGCGCCTCGTGATGGATGACCTCAAGACAGGCTTCTATCAGGAGTTTCTCCATGAACGGGTCCCCCACCTGTACGGACGGACGCTTCGATTCGCTGTCCTCACTCAGCTCTTCGGAGGCGAATGTGGCCCCGTGGATTCCGTCTCTTCCCGTTTTCGCTCCGGCATACATGACGGAGTTCCCGGTCCCTTTCGCTACCCCCTGCTGGACGTCTTCATGGTTAATGAGACCGACACACATCGCATTGACGAGCGGGTTTCCGTTATAGGCATCATCAAACTGTACCTCACCGCCCACTGTCGGCACGCCGACACAGTTTCCATATCCCGATATCCCATGCACTACTTCCCTGAACAGGTATTTCACCCTGGACCGCTCGAGGGAGCCGAAACGGAGAGAGTTGAGGAGGGCGATCGGTTTCGCCCCCATGGAAAATACGTCACGCAAAATTCCGCCGACGCCTGTCGCAGCTCCCTGGTACGGTTCGACAGCAGACGGGTGGTTATGGCTTTCAATCTTGAAAACGACAGCCTGTCCGTCACCGATATCAACCACTCCCGCTCCTTCGCCGGGACCTTGCAACACGTGTTTTCCATCCGTCGGGAATTGTTTCAGAAGCGTCTTTGAGTGCTTATAACTGCAGTGTTCCGACCACATAACGGAAAAAAGTCCAAGTTCCGTGTAATTCGGCGCACGCCCGAGCACCCTTTTGATGTAGGCGAACTCTCCGTCAGTCACTCCAACTTCCTTATATACCTGTTCCGTTTCGATGATTTCCGGTGTCCATTCAGTTATTAACGACATGTACGTCCCTCCAGTGGGTCAGAATCGATTCGAAAATTCGAAGACCATCATCATTTCCGAGCAGCTCCTCGACGGCCCTCTCCGGGTGGGGCATCATACCAAGAACGTTCCCCGCTTCGTTCGTGATTCCGGCAATATTTCCGGTGGATCCGTTCGGGTTATTTTTATAAGTGAAAGCGATCTGACGGTTCTCTCTCAGTTTCTCAAGCACAGCTTCATCACAGTAATAGTTCCCTTCCCCGTGGGCGACCGGTAACGAAATCGTCTCCCCTTCTTCATAGCGGGACGTGAACATAGTATCCGTCTGCTCCACGGTCAGGCTTTCTTCCCGGCAGATGAATTTCAGGTCTCTGTTCTTGAGCATAGCCCCCGGCAGCTCTCCCATTTCAAGAAGTACCTGAAAGCCGTTGCATACACCCAGTACAGGTTTTCCTGCCGCGATGAACTCCCTTACCTGAGCGATCACTTTGGAAACGGAAGCCACGGCTCCCGACCGGAGATAATCGCCATAGGAGAACCCGCCCGGCAGCAGTACACCGTCATATTTATCGAGATCCGCCTCTTCAAACCAGACCATTTCCGCTTCTTCCTGAAGAACTTCGGAAACAGCATGGTACATATCCTCATCACAGTTCGAACCGGGAAACACTATAACCGCAAATTTCACTCAGACAACCTCCTCAATCGTATACGTGTAGTCCTCGATGACCGGGTTCGCCAGCAGACGGTTGCACATATCCTCGATTTTCTTCTCCGCATTTTCCCGGTCGGCCAGTTCCACCTGCAGATACTTACCGGTACGAACGTCCCGCACTCCATCGTATTCCAGGTCTTTCAAAGACTGGGATATGACTTTTCCCTGCGGGTCAAGAACCGCTTCTTTCAGCGTGATATAAATATTTACTTTGCACATGTAGCACCCTCCAGGCGTTGCAGAATATTTTCATATACAGGAACAAGTTCTCCGGTTCCCTCACGGAATACATCCTTATCCATCTTCGCGCCGGTCTGTTTATCCCGGAGCCTGCATGTATCAGGGGATACCTCATCGGATAGAAGGAGATCTCCGCCTTCTGTTCTTCCGAATTCGAGTTTAAAATCAACGAGAGATAAGTCGCAATCTTCAAAAATTTCAAGCAGTACGTCGTTCACTTTTAAAGCTTCTTCCTTGATAGCCATCAGTTCCTTATGTGTTACATCAGCAAGAAGCAGAGCGTGACGGTCATTGATCAGCGGGTCATCAAGGTCATCGTTTTTATAAAAAAGTTCAATAAGCGGCGGATGGAGGGACATTTCATCCTCGATACCGATTCTCCGGACCAGACTTCCGGCAGCTTTATTACGGACGACCACTTCAAGCGGAATGATGGATGTTCTCGTGACCAGCTGTTCGGTATCACTGAGCTCTTTCAGAAAATGAGTGGGGGTCCCTTTTTCTTCAAGCAGGGTGAAAATCTTCGAGGATATTTTGTTATTCAGTTCTCCTTTACCCCGGAACGATTCTTTTTTCTTTCCGTTAAAAGCAGTGGCGTCATCCTTGTATTCGAGTAAAAGTTCTTCCGGTTCTTCCGTACAAAAAACTTTCTTCGCTTTTCCTTCGTACAGCAACTCTTTCATCCGCTCACTCCTGTTCATGAATAATGGAAGGGCATCCGGAAGCCACCGGATGCCTCTGTTTTGTTAAGCAAGACCGATCCGTTCAAAAATACGATCGACGTTTTTCAAATGGTGCCGGTAATCGAAGCATGCTTCCAGCTGCTCTCCGGAAAGGACGGACGTTATCCTGTCGTCGGATTCAATCAGCTCCCGGAACGGCACACCGCGCTCCCAGGCTTCCATCGCTTTCGGCTGGACAAGGTCATAAGCTTCCTCCCTTACCATTCCTTCATCGATAAGTGTAAGAAGCACACGCTGAGAGAAGATCAGTCCGTAGGTTTTCTCCATATTTTCCTTCATCCGTTCGGGAAAGACCGTCAAGTTTTTCACGATATTGCCGAAACGGTTCAGCATGTAGTTCAGCCCGATTGTCACATCGGGAAGGATGATCCGCTCCGCCGACGAATGGGAAATGTCCCTCTCATGCCACAACGCCACGTTTTCATGAGCCGTCACCATATCTCCGCGAAGAACACGGGCCATCCCCGTCATATTCTCGGATCCGATCGGGTTCCGTTTGTGCGGCATAGCGGAAGAACCTTTCTGTCCCTTGGCGAAAAACTCCTCCACTTCCCGTGTCTCCGTCTTCTGCAGGCCACGGATTTCCACTGATATTTTTTCAATGGAAGCAGCAATCAGAGCAAGGGTCGAGACGTAGTTCGCATGACGGTCCCGCTGTAGCGTCTGCGTGGATACAGGTGCCGCTTCAAGGCCGAGCTTTTCGCACACATACTCTTCCACATATGGATCGATGTTGGCATAAGTCCCGACGGCTCCCGACAGTTTCCCTACTTCGATCTGCCGTTTCGCCAGGTCGAACCGTTCCAGATGCCGCTTCATCTCTTCGTAGTACAGAGCCATTTTCAGACCGAAAGTCGTCGGCTCCGCATGCACCCCGTGCGTACGTCCCATCATCACCGTATGTTTATGCTCTTTCGCTTTTTCTCCGAGAATTTCAATGAAGTTGACGAGATCTTTACGTAAAATATCGTTAGCTTGTTTCAAAACGTAAGACAGGGCCGTATCCACAACGTCTGTAGACGTAAGACCGTAGTGCACCCACTTCCGTTCCTCTCCAAGCGTCTCTGAAACCGCGCGGGTGAAAGCTACGACATCATGTCTCGTTTCCGCTTCTATCTCCTGAATACGGGATACATCGAAACCGGCGTTCTCCCGAATCTTTTTCACATCCTCCCGGGGGATGACCCCGAGCTCACTCCAGGCTTCACAAGCCAGAATCTCCACTTCCAGCCAGGCCTTGAAACGATTCTCCTCTTCCCAGATATTTCCCATCTCTTCCCTCGTATAGCGTTCAATCATTCCGTTTCCTCCTTACCAGCTTTTCGACCAGGCAGGTTCGCCCAGTTTTATATCGTCCGGAGACGACCCTATTATCGTAACATGACCCATTTTCCTTTGGGGGCGGGATTCGTGTTTTCCGTAATCATGCACGTGAACCTGTTCACTGCCGAGAGACTGGAAAAGATCATCACGGTGTCTGCCCAGAACATTGATCATTTTGGCAGCCGGAAATGTATGGACCGGAAGCAGCGGCAAGCCACAGATGGCCCGTATGTGCTGCTCGAACTGGGAGACACTGCAGGCTTCAATCGTGTAGTGTCCCGAATTGTGGGGACGGGGTGCCATTTCATTGAAGTAAACGTCTTCCCCGCTTACAAACCATTCAACTGCAAACGTTCCTACCACTCCGAGCTCTTCTGCAAGAGCCTCCGTCCGCTTTCGTATCTCCCGGGTTTCATTATCACTTATGGAAGCAGGAACCGTCGTTGTGAACAGTACCTGGTCTTTGTGTACATTTTCCGCTACCGGAAAAAAAGAAATATCACCCGCGCTATCCCGGGTGAAGACCTGGGAGACTTCTTTGTCGATATCTACCCATTTCTCCACAATATACTTTCCATCATACTTTCCATCCCAGATATCCTCGCGGGCGCTACTGCAGTCTTCCGGACTCCGGAGCAGATACTGACCCTTGCCATCATACCCCCCGCTCACTGTTTTCATGACAGCAGGAAGGCCGATGTCGGTCACAGCCCGGTCGAACTCTTCCCCGGTCTGTATCAACCGGTAGGCGGGCACGTGAATACCCGCTTTTTTCGCAAATTCTTTCTCTTTCCCGCGGTTTTGCGAAACAGCAAGAGGAAGAGTCCCCTGAGGCAGTTTCCCTTCGTTCTCAAAAAATTGCGATACGCGCTCATCCACGTTTTCGAACTCGTACGTAACGACGTCGGAGTGCAGGCCGAGTTCCCCGGCAGCCTCGAGATCGTCGTACTTCCCTTTCACATGTATATCCGCCACCTGAGCCGCCGGACAGTCCTCGGCAGGATCCAGCACGGCGATCCGGTATCCCATATGTTTTGCCGCTGTCGCCATCATCCGTCCGAGCTGTCCGCCGCCGAGAATACCGATCGTTCCACCGGGTTCAATCACGTTCATGCAGTTCCCTCCTCATGTCTTCCACTTTGTCTTTCAGTCCCTGTTTATATAATTCCAGAGCCCGCGCAGTCGCTTCATCAAAACTGCTGATTATTTCAGCTGCCAGGATACCCGCGTTTTTCGCCCCGGCTTTTCCGATGGAAACGGTGGCCACCGGTACGCCTCCAGGCATCTGAGCGATAGAAAGCAGAGAATCGATTCCGTTCAGCGATTTGGATTCCACCGGTACCCCGATGACCGGGAGAGTGGTTTTTGATGCAACCATCCCGGGCAGATGCGCTGCTCCGCCGGCGCCTGCGATGATCACCTTGAGACCCTTTCCCCTCGCTTCCTCCGCGTATACAAACATATCCTCCGGAGTTCTGTGGGCGGAAATAATCTCTTTTTCATAAGAGACTCCGAGTTCCCCGAGTACTGTGCACGCTTCTTCCATAATCGTCCAGTCCGTAATGCTTCCCATAATTACACCGACTTCAGCCATTCCTGTGCCCCCTGAATAAAAAGTTCGAAACTGTGATTTCCGGCATAAAAATATCCTGCGGCTCTCCCCCATCCGACTTGAGAGGAGTGCCCGCAGGACATACGTATCCCGGGTGTCTCCCCTCATAGTCCGGTCATTTACGGCGACCAGGTAGAGACGAACGATCCTTATTATCGCTCTATATGAGGTTCGTTTTATGCTTTTTTCTACTCGAATCATAACAGTATTTTTCGATTCATGTCAATAAAATACGAATTATTGATTGAATTTAAATTTTAACGTTCGTTTTTCAGGTTATTTTCTTAGCTTCAAAGACGATTTCTCTTCCTGCTACCTGCATTTCACCGTCTTTCTCTTCGAATACCGGTTCCTCCATGCGGCGTACCGGTACGAACCCTTCAAGCCGGATTCGTTCCAGGCAATCTTCAATCGATTCACCGGCTCCGACTTCGAAGCGTTTTTTATTACTTTCTTTCTTCTTCTTCGCCATTTTCATCTTCTCCTTCTTCGCTTTCTTTCACCCAGTATACAACTTGTGAAAAGTTAAGCCAAAAAGATGAAGTAAAGAATGAAGATGACGAACAGGCCGTACATAATCGGATGAATCTCTTTCACTCTGCCTTTCAGGGCCATCGTAAGCGGGTAAAAAATGAAGCCCATTGCTATCCCCGTGGCGATACTGTACGTCAGCGGCATAGCCGTAATGACGAGAAAAGCGGGCACAGCTATCTCAAACTGATCCCACTCGATGGCCCGCAGCGACGAGGCCATCAGTACTCCGACGATGATCAGAGCCGGGGCTGTCACTTCTGCCGTAATGATACCGAGCAGAGGAGAGAAGAACAGAGCCAGCAGGAAAAATAGAGCGGTAACGACCGAGGTGAACCCGGTCCGTCCGCCTGCCCCTACCCCGGCGGTGGATTCTATATAGGAAGTCGTTGTAGAAGTTCCCATAACCGCCCCGGCAACCGTGGCTGCCGAATCGGAAAACAGAGCACGGCCCGCTCTCGGCAATTTATTATCTTTCATAAATCCGGCCTGGGAAGCTACGGCGACAAGCGTCCCCGCTGTGTCAAAGAAATCGACGAAAAGGAATGTAAGAATGACTCCGAGCATCTGCATCGTGAAAATATCATCCAGGTGCAGAAATGCTTCTCCGAATGTAGGAGCGAGACTCGGTGCAGGACTTACTACATCCCCGAGTGCCGCAGGAGCCGCAATCAACCCCGTTACCATACCGGCGATTGCGGTCAGGATCATTCCATAGAAAATACCTCCCTGAAACCCGAGCGCAAGGAAAATCACCGAAATGAAAATTCCGAAAACCGCAAGCAGCGTCGTCGGTTCCAGAATATTACCAAGCTGTACCAGAGTAGCGTCACTATTTTCGACGATACCGGCATTCTGGAAACCGATGAATGCGATGTACAAACCGATACCTGCTCCCACTGCCAGTTTCAGGTTGGGTGGTATGGCGTTGATGATCGTCTGGCGCAGACCGGTGACGGTTAAAACGATAAAAATAAGTCCGGAAGCAAGTACACCTGCAAGCGCCGTTTCCCATGGAATACCAAAACCGAGCACGACCGTATAGGCAAAGAAGGCATTGAGCCCCATACCGGGAGCGAGGGCAATCGGATATTTGGCGAACAAGCCCATAACGAGCGTACCGATGGCGGCGGACAGAGCAGTGGCCGTGAACACGGCTCCTTTATCTATTCTCGTAACTCCTTCCGGCAGCTGTTCAATACCGTCGAGAGCGAGCGTCGAAGGGTTGACGAAAAGGATGTAGGCCATCGCCAGAAACGTGGTAAGGCCGGCGATAAACTCCGTACGGTAATTCGTTTTGTTTTTTTCAAACTGGAAGTATTTTTTCATTGTTGTCCTCTTTTCTATCCTGTATTTTCTCTTCACTGAATGTATTCTTCCATATAAAAAACCCCCGGCATAACCGGGGGTTTCCACACTTCAGCTCTTAAACCGGAGACAAATGCCCCCGGTGTTCAGAACGTAGTCGGACAATTCACGGTCGTCCGGTAGAAACTTATGGGCCTTATCCCCAAGATTATACGTTAGTTGCTTATTTACTTTTTTATTCCCATTCGATCGTAGCCGGCGGCTTACTCGTAACATCATACACGACCCGGTTAATATGACTTACTTCATTCACCAGTCTCGTCGACACCTTCTCAAGAACGTGCCACGGAATCCGTGCCCAGTCCGAAGTCATTCCGTCGATGGAAGTGACGGCCCGGATGCCTATCGTGTGATCGTACGTACGCTCGTCCCCCATGACTCCGACTGACTTAATGTTAGGAAGGACGGTGAAGTACTGCCAGATGTCGCGGTCCAGTCCCGCTTCCTTGATCTCATCTCGCAGAATCGCATCGGATTCCCTGACAATCTCAAGCTTTTCCTCATCTACAGCACCGAGGATACGTATAGACAGTCCCGGTCCCGGGAACGGCTGGCGCCACACGATATGTTCCGGTATACCAAGCTCGGTCCCGAGTTCGCGCACCTCATCTTTAAATAACGTGTTCAGAGGCTCTATCAGCTTCAGCTCCATGTCCTCCGGCAGACCGCCGACGTTATGGTGGGACTTGATCGTCTGGGCCGTCTCGGTTCCGCTTTCGATAATATCGGTGTAAAGGGTCCCCTGAGCAAGGTAGTCCACATTTTCAAGCTTCTCCGCTTCTTCATCGAAAACTTCAATGAATTCGTTACCGATGATTTTCCTTTTCTGTTCCGGGTCCTCGACGCCCGCAAGCTTCGTCAGGAAACGGTCTTTCGCGTCCACGCGGATAATGTTCATGTTAAATCCATCGCCGAGAAAACGCATGACGTCGTCCCCTTCGTCTTTCCTTAGAAGACCGTGATCGACGAAAATGCAGGTAAGCTGATCTCCGATGGCCCGGTGAATAAGACCGGCCACTACCGAAGAGTCCACTCCACCGCTTAACCCGCAAAGGACGTTTCTGTCTCCTACTTCCGCCCGAATCTTCTCTACTTCCAGTTCGATGAAGTGTTCCATCGTCCAGTCCGCTTCCGCTTCACAAACGTCAAAAACGAAACTTCTCAACAGATCGTTACCGTATTCGGAATGGCGGACTTCCGGATGAAACTGTACGCCGTACATACGACGTTCCCTGTCGCTGATGGCCGCCACAGGGCAGGAAGGACTGACAGCATCCACCTGAAACCCTTCCGGAGCGGCGATCACTTTATCACTATGACTCATCCACACGTTCTGTTCGACCGGCGTTTTCTGAAAGAGCAGGGAATCGTTTTTAACGGAAATTTCCGCTTTCCCGTACTGCCGTTCCGGGGTCCGTTCCACCTGACCCCCAAACTGATGGGTGATCAGCTGCATACCGTAACAGATGCCGAGAATCGGTATATCGAGGTCAAAAATGTCCGTATCGCAGCGGAAGCTGTTTTCTCCGTATACACTGTTCGGCCCTCCGGAGAGAACGATACCGCTCGGGTTCAATTCTTTTATCTCTTCTGCGGTCATTTTGTGGGAATGAAGCTCACTGTACACTCCAAACTCACGGATACGCCTTGTGATCAGCTGATTATACTGACTCCCGAAATCCAGAACGAGAATCATGCCTTTTACTTTTTCCATCACGTTTCCCTCTCTCCCGACTGTTTATTTCTTGCTTGACTAATCATTGAACAGGCCCTATAAAAAACTGCCTCCCCGGTTTAAGATCAGAGAAGGCAGGAGTAAGCACATACGTCACCGTTCCTGCCTTCATAGTCAGAACATTTACGGTGTTCCGGTAGATACTTTCGGCCCGTATCGCCGAGGATATATGAAGGCTTATTCGATTGCTACCCATTCTAACAATCGAACCTGTGAGAATCAAGACAATGCTTTTTTAATTAAATTTTCCCATAATTCTGATAGACCGGCACGCTGTAGACGCTGCTCTTTGCGGTACACGAGTCGTTCGTACTGAGTGGTAAGATGCTGCATGTCGACCGTTTCGAATCTGTGGTCAATCGCTTTCGCATACGTCCGTAACGTCTCGCCTTCCCCCCGTTTTTGCACTTTTTTATCGAGTACGACGAGCAGATGACGGTAAGCCGCCTGAAAGGAATCCGGCGTTTCGTTTTTTGCAAGGCGTCTCCCATGGTACCAGCTCAGCCAGCGGAGCCGCGTCACGTACATGACTGCGGGAAGCACTAGAATAACAGCCGGCACGATCCACCACAGGAGGTTACGGAGAAAACCTTCTCCTCTCCCATTCTCCGCACTTCCTTCTGCTCCCTCCTCTTCGCCGATCTGCTGCGGATTCCCTTCCTGCTGCTGATCGGGAGCTTCCACTTCGGGACTTTCCTCACTTCTTTCGGGCTCTCCGGAATCCGTATCCGTGCCACTGGTGAAATCCGCGTTGTTGGTGAAACCCTGCGTAGGTTCGAATGGTACCCATCCGACATCCGGGAAGTACACCTCCACCCAGGAGTGTGCGTTCGCACTCGTAATGTCGTATGCATTCAAATTTTCGCCGAACAGTTCCGCGTCCGTCTCTTTAATTTCTCCTCCGGTAAAACCTTTCACCCACCGTGCAGGTATACCCTCCGCCCGCAGCATGACGACCATGGACGTCGAGTAGTTATCACAGTATCCTTTTTTCGTCTCGAAGACGAACTGATCGACGTAATCCTCGTCCCCTTCCGGCACCTCCACGTCCGTAGTGGAATACTCGAAGCCGTTCGAGCTGAAATAGGATTCGACCGCTTTCGCTTTATCATAGCGATTGCCGTATTCCGAAACGACATCAGATGCAAGTTCTTTCGTCCTTTCCGTCACGGAGGAAGGCAGTTGCAAATATTTTTCCCTTACAGAGACCGGGTCTTCCCCACTGGCTTCTCTCAGCTGACGCAAATCGAAAGCGGGAGCGCCGTAGTCGAAAGAATAACTGGCCGGCTGCACGGCATCTCCTCCGCTTCTCGTCTCCATCTCCCCGGTTTGTGTATGCAACTCTATTTCCAGCGGATTTTCGAGGTTCCCTATCGCCGTCATCCCGTATGGATAGAGGAGTTTGCCGAAGTCGGCTTCTTCCGTGAAATCGATGAAACCTTGAGAAGGATCCGTTTCCACTCCCTCTTCGAAAAGGGAGTATCCGATATCACCCGGGTCCCTTCCTGTCACCGGTTCCTCAAGCGTATCCTCCCAGCCTTTGCCCGTATACTGATCTTTGGACTCCGCCCTCCAGTACTGTCGATCCTCGACGATAGCCTGAAATACGAGCGTATCATCCTGGACGAACGCCCCTCCGAGACGTGAATCATTTTCTCCGTAGCCCACTTTCTGCACGCCACCTTCTCCGCCTCCTGTTCCTGCACCTCCGGTAACGTTTTCCAGATAAGGGACCGGGTCGGGCCATTGCGGCGAAAACTTCGGAAGAGCCGCACCGGCGGCTACAGCGAGAAGAACGGCACATACAAGCGGAACCAGAGCCAGGATCGCCGTTTTCCATTTGATTTCTTTCCTGTCGTCGCTCACCTCTTTCTCCAACTGCAGCAGCCCAAGGACGAAGGCAGCAAGAATAAATGTCCTTATAATGGCTCCCTGAGCCTCATAAGGCGTGAACGTATCAATGACAGTGATATATATAAAGGTAAGGATAATGAAAAAAAGTGCTTTTCGGGCAATTACGAGCCAATAATGCAGCAGGTAACTGACGAGCCACAGCAGCACGAGAAAGAGAAGACTCCGGAAAAAAGCGGTAAAATCCCACCATTCCTGTGCCCACACCGCTTCCGCGTTGAACATGAGCTGTTCATAAAGAATACTCCACCAGCCGCTGCTGAAAATCCGTTCCGGAATAAATAAACCATCAAGAACAAAAATAAGTCCCAGTAATTTCAGCGGAACTGCTATGTACCAGCGGACCTGCATAAATGCTAAAAAGAAACAAAAAGCTGCGTACAAGTAAAAAACCCCGGCATTTTGGGTATTCGTAAGGATGCCTAACGGCCATAACCATTCAAGGAGAAGGAAAAACCCACCGATGTAAATCAGCGACAGCAACAGTTTCTTCATACTTCCACCTCAAATTCCGGTCTCTTCCAGGCTTTTTCGGTCAGCACCTGCACCCGGACCCCGTACTCTTTCAACTCCCTGACATGCTTCTGCTTCGTAAAATCCCATTCCTTATGAAACATAATCACAAAAAGCACTACGTTCCTTCCCGAGGGAGACAGTCGCAATAGACTGTTCTTTATCGAATCATCGAGGTCCGTGCTTATGATCATCAGGGTTGCCTGAGCCGGAAGCCGGCCGTGCCCTTTGGCCATTTCTTCTTCAAAATTACCTGTCTCATCCGGATATACTTCAGCCAGATGATACCGGATCATCTCCTGCTGGCGCCGTGAATGGATGGAAGCTACGTATTTTCCTGCTTTTCCTAAAGAAAGGAAAGAGAGTTGCCGGGTCTCCCGGCGCGTGAGCTTAAGCATAAGAGAATAAGCGAACTCCACCGCCCCTTCGAACTCGGCAGTATTCGCCGGGGACGATAATGTACTCAGCACAAGTACGGATTCCGAGCTCTTTTCCTGTTCAAATTCTTTCGTCATCATTTTGTTTTTACGGGCCGTCGCTTTCCAGTCCACCCAGGAAATCCGATCTCCCGGTGCGTACTCCCTTAATCCGGCTACCATATTCGAGTGACGTTCTTTCACGTTCGCAGCAGCCGACTTCCCCTGACCGAACCCTTTCGAACCGAACGACAAAGTTACGTTCCGGCTCGGAGGATAAACCGTGAAGCGGCCTCCTGCATTAATTGCCGCTTCTTTTTTCACGAAACCAAAGAAATCCCCTGTACGGATATACATCTCCCCCAGCTGATGACTCCCTCTCGGCAGATGGTCGAGGCGGTAGTGAAAGCGGACTTTCCGGCGGAACCACGGGAAAATCATTCTTTCCACCGTTTTCTCCTCCCTGTCAACGGTCGCAACACCCTCTCCGGTCCGGACTTTCAGGTGCAGCGTTTCCGGATAGCTCTCTTTCACCTTCATAAAGTATAAAGGGAACGGAATCGTACGCCTGAGTTCGACCTCGATGTCGACCGCTTCCCCGGATTCTATAAGTCCCGAAGAGAGAGTCCTGGCGCCCGTCCAGTCGTCGAGCGGGTAAAAAAGAAGCCCTCCCATATAAACCAGAAAAGGCAGAAATGAATAGAAAAGGAACCAGCTGACGAATCCCCCCTGGAACATTGCGTAAGAAAACAGGATGGCAAACAGAATAAAGAGAAGCCCGACTTTTCCTGCTCTGAAAAGTTTACGCTTCATTCACTCACATTCCTCTGTACGGGAACACGTGTCGCCTCAATCAGCTCTTCAATTATGTCATCCGCAGTCTTCCCTTCGAAGTTTGCCTCCGAAGTCAGGATGAGACGATGCGGCAGCACGAAACGGGCTACGTACTGTACATCGTCCGGCACTGTATAATCGCGGTCATATATATAAGCGTAGGCTTTAGCTGCCTTCATAAGGGCCATGGACCCTCTCGGACTTACCCCGAGATAAACATCCGGATGTTCCCGTGTCGCGGAAGTCAGTGAAACGATGTACTGTTCAATAGTACGATCCACATAGACTTCCCGCACGCTTTCCTGCGCCTGAGCGAGCTCCTCGAGCGTCATGACGGGGTCCAGGGAATCGATCGGATGCGTGCCGGATGTACGGGCGAGCATCTCCATTTCTTCCTGATAGGACGGGTATCCCATCTTCAGCTTAAGAAGGAAACGATCCAGCTGCGCTTCCGGAAGCGGGTACGTCCCTTCATACTCAATCGGGTTCTGGGTGGCCATAACGAAGAAAGGGTGCTTAAGAGGAACGGTACGGCCATCCACGGTGATATTCGCTTCCTCCATTCCTTCAAGTAAGGAAGACTGCGTTTTAGGGGAAGTGCGGTTTATTTCATCTGCCAGAACGATATTACCGAGAATCGGTCCGGGGCGGAATTCGAATTCCGTCGTTTTCGGGTTATAAATGGAGACACCCGTCACGTCCGAAGGCAAAAGATCCGGAGTGAACTGAATTCTTCTGAATTCACAGTTCATCGATTTCGCAAGCGTACGTACCAGCATCGTCTTACCGACTCCCGGCACGTCCTCAAGCAGCACATGACCTTTCGCAAGAAGTGCCACCATGCTTAAAATGACTGCATCCTCTTTTCCTACTATCACTTTATTAATATTTTTAATGACCTCGGCGATTTTACTGTTCAGCATAAAAGACGACTGCGACATCTGGTGCTGCCCCTCTCTGTATTTCCGAATTTTTAGATACTTCTATTTATTTTAAACTATACTACAAGGGGCCATCTTGAGCAAAAAGGACATCACGGCTTCAACCGGGTGTACAGACGGCCGAGACGTTCCGCCGCTTCCCGGAGTACCTTTTCGTCAGCAAGAAGCCCGACGCGGACGTACCCTTCCCCTTCCGAACCGAAACCGTTCCCCGGGGCGGTCACCACTCCCGCCTGCTCGATGGCGTATTCGGAGAAACCTTCCGACGTGAATCCGTCCGGCACCGGCACCCAGCAGAAAAATGTACCCTTCGGAAGAACTGCAGGGTAGCCGAAGGAAGCAAGTGTCCGGATGAAAACGTCGCGACGGCGTTCATACATTGCTACCAGTTCCCGTACCTCACTCTGGTCACCGGTCAGAGCCTCGGCAGCCGCTTCCTGCACGGCCCCGAACAGACTGACATACATGTGATCCTGAAGCTTGTTGATCTGTTCAATCACTTTTTCGTTCCCGGCTGCAAATCCGACTCTCCATCCGGCCATGTTGTAACTTTTCGAAAGCGTGAATATCTCCACCCCTACGTCCTTCGCTCCTTCTGTTTCGAGGTAACTCACGGGTTTCTCCCCGTCATATCCGATCGCCCCGTATGCAAAATCATGGACCACTCCTATCCCGTTCTCCCGGGCCACCTTTACCGTATCTTCGAAAAAAGCGGGCGTGGCGATGCCTGCAGTAGGATTGTTAGGGTAGTTCAGGAACATCAGCCGGGCCGCTTTGAGACTTTCCTTATCCAGTTTTGAATAATCCGGGCGGAAGCCGTTCTCTTCCCGGAGCGGCATGAAGACGTTACGGGCTGCAGATAGAGCGGTACCGGACATATAATCCGGATAGCCGGGATCCGGGAGTAGCACCGTATCTCCCGGGTTCAAAAAGCACTGACTGATTTCCACAAGTCCCGCTTTCGCCCCGAACAGTACTGCAATCTCCTTTTCGGGATCAAGCTCCACCTGATGTTCGCGCCGGTAGTAATCCGCTGCCGCCTGCTTGAATTCCGGCAGTCCGCGAAAGTTGATATACCCATGATTCGCAGGTTTTTTCGCAGCCTCTTCCAGCTTATGTACAATACTCTCCGGTGTCGGGCGATCCGGGTTCCCCTGACCGAGATTAATGATATCTCTTCCTTCTTTCTTCAGCTGTATTACACGTTTCGTCAGTTTGGCGAAAAACTGTTCCGGTAGTCTCTCCATCGCCTCGGACGGTTTGAATATATCCATTATTATTCCCCCTGCCATATGAAACTTCTTCTATTGTAAATAATTTTTAGAAAATTTACAAAGCTGTAAAGAAAACCGTCTCTTTAGGTCTCTTAAAGAAAAAGAGACGGAAAAGACGGTCTTCTGTCAGGAAAACACGATGGTTTTATTTTGATGAACGAGGATCCGATCCGCCAGGTGCCACTTTACAGCCCGGGCCAATACGCTCCGTTCAATAGTCTGACCGATTTTTTTCATGTCCTCGGCATGATCTCTGTGATCGACGCGACCGATATCCTGTTCGATGATAGGCCCTTCGTCCAGATCGTTCGTCACGTAGTGGGAAGTCGCTCCGATCATTTTCACTCCCCGTTCATAAGCACGTTCATAGGGCCTTGCTCCGACGAATGCCGGGAGGAACGAATGATGGATGTTAATGATCCGGTTACGGTAGGACTCCACGAATTCCGGAGTAAGAATCTGCATATATCTTGCCAGCACGATAAGATCGACTTCGTACTCTTCGAGAAGTTCTTTATGTCTCTGTTCTGCTTCCTTACGCATTTCTTTATTGGAAGGAACATGGTAGAAAGGAATACCGAGCGACTCCACCATCTCTCTTGTATCCTCGTGATTACTGATGACAAGAGCGAGATTCGCCATCAGGTCCCCGCTCTGCCATTCCCACAGCAGTTCCAGAAGACAATGAGGCTGTTTTGAAACGAAGATGGCCACGTTTTTCAATTCGCTGACAGCTGCCATCTTCCAGTTCATTTGAAAGTCAGCGGCAACAGGCTGAAAATCGGCTTCTATCTGACTGAACTTCGTTTCCAGTCCCGGGCAGTCAAATTCGATTCTGATGAAGAACTCCCCTCCCTCGGGATCTGTGGAATACTGATGGGAAGCGACTATATTAGCTCCGTACGTATAGAGGAAATCCGATACGCGGGAGATGATACCGGGCTGGTCCGGACAGTGGATCAGCAATCTCGCTCTGTCTTTATGTTTTTCTTTATAGTTGTGCAGTTTGTCTTCCACATAGCTTGTCATGCTTTTACATCTCCATTCAAATAACGATTAGCTATTACTTTATGGCATTTTTCCGGATTGTTCAAGAAACTCCGGACCTTTTTCCGGAAGCGCCAATTTTAGAAATATTCTTGATGTATTACGCTTCTTCAAGAAGAGCAGCATCGTTATTTGCAGGAGTATTCACCCGCTTGGATACCGGGTACATTGTGAGGGCACCATCCGGCAGCGGAGTCAGGAGGTTTTTAGCTTCTTCCTTCCCTTCAAACCATGCATCGTAATCGTTCCGCTGCAGGATTACCGGCATCCGGTGGTGAAGATTACTCATTTCTTCGTTCGCTTCCGTCGTCAGAATCGTGCAGGTAAATACGTTTTCCCCGTCTTTATTTTTCCACTTCTCCCACAGCCCGGCAAGGCCGAATAAGCCCTGGTCCTTCATCTGAATCCGATACGGCTGTTTCTCCTCCGCTTCGTCTTTTTTCCATTCATAGAAACTGTCCGCCGGGATAATGCAACGCTGCTGTTCAAAAGGTTTACGGAAACTTTTCTTCTCCTCCACCGTTTCCGACCTGGCATTGATCATTTTGAACCCTATCTTCTCGTCATCTGCCCAGGGCGGTATCAGTCCCCAGCGTAAATACCCCATCCGTTTTTCTCCGTCGCTCCGGATAACGGCAGGTATATATTGCGAAGGAGCAACGTTGTAACTGTTCATCCAATTATCAAGCTTCACTTTATCCAGCTTGAATTCTTCCCTTACGTCTTCCAGCTCAGCGATGAGCGTAAATCTGCCACACATAAGTGAACGCCTCCTTTGTTTTACCATATACCTGTTTCAAAACGTTTGAAACTTGTGCAGCCACACGTGTGATTTGTTGAAAACAAAAAAATCCCCGCGCTCGCAATGAACGCGGGAATTTCCTATAGCAACGAACAATTATTTTTGAACGTTAGCAGCTTGTGGTCCACGGTTACCTTCGACGATTTCGAAAGATACTGTTTGACCTTCTTCAAGTGTTTTGAAGCCTTCGTCTTGAATAGCGGAGAAGTGTACGAATACATCGTCCTGACCTTCTACTTCGATGAAGCCATAACCTTTTTCTGCGTTGAACCATTTCACGTTACCTTGTAACATATTGTTTCCTCCTGCGGTGATTCTTGATCACCAATGTATTACTATTCTTGCTCACGACGTGCATTCAAGACGACAAGCTTTCACACTCATGCTCGTTGCTTTCGTTCCGAACAACAATAAGTTAATTACTACTATATCACCGTTATTATCAAATAGCAACCCCTTTTCAAATATATTTAAGCTAATGCACGATCATTGTCAGCAGAGCGACGGCGGTACCGATACTTCCGCAAACAATTGTAAAGGGGAGGTTTTTCCAGACGATACGGTAAGGATTCATCTGAAAGTTGACGGAAGTGATGGTGACGATCAGTCCATAAGGAGCAGAAGGGACGGTAGCGATCGCCGAACTTGATAACAGGACAGCCAGAGTGACAGGAGGCAGAGCTTCCATAAGGAGTCCGCTGATCCCTCCGAATATCCCCATAGTAGCCAGCGGGTGAACGCCAACAAGTGTCATAAGCAGAAAAGTCAGCTGAATGATGAGCATAATAACTACAGGAGAATCACTATAGGCGATGACCGGCTGCTGCAGCAGTTTAAGATATGGAGAGGCGTTCAGCGTCTCTGTTAAAACGGAAAGACTCAGTAAGAGCACTATAAAGTTATCAAGATGATTCGTGTGCCGCTTCCAGGCCGACCATCCGATTAACCAGAAACTTTTCCGTCTTTTCAAAATCGTACTCCACAGAAAAGCAAAAGGTACGATGGCAATAGTTACAGAGAAAAGAAATTCAAAATCTATGACATTCGCAAGAAAAACTACCGTACTCAGAAACAGGACGAGCGCCAGGATGAACTCTTTCAACTTCCCTCTCCCATAACTGTTTTTCTGTTTTGTTTCCTTCTGCAGTTCATAATTCCCGAACTTCCGGCGACCCGCCAGTGTATCCAGAAAAAAACCGGCCAAAGAAATGAGCAGCATCCACGGGAGCACCTGCAGATAATCTGCTCCGGTAATGAAAATAGAGGTTGCCAGTAAAATTTCAAGCGGACTCCACAGCAGTGCGAGAGAGTAGCCGCGTAACGTAGCCATAGAAACGAAGCTGTTCCTCACGTCCGGGCTGAACCTGCCTAACTGTTCTTTCAATAGGTCCTGGGAGATCGTGGCCGAGGAAAGATTAAGAAAAGCAGCCAGCGACACCATCGTCGCTTCGCTTCTTCCGTAAAGCTGCCCGAGTGTCCCTGCCCCTGACTGCAGCAGGCCCTTAAGCAATTTGTTGTAGCGTCCCGCTTTCACGGCACTGTTCATCCACGGCAGCACGGATAAGAGAAGCAGCAGTCCGACGTTTCCGGCGAATAACCCCGGTATATCCCCAAGTGAAAGAGAGCCCGAAAGGAAGAAAAATCCTCCGGCTGTAAGCAGTACCGTGCCGAGAACCCGAAACACCCGTGATGCTCTCGGAAATGCAAGTAAAATCATCAGAATACTCAAAACGCCGATAACGAAATAAAGCGCGTCGTTTTCGGTGAATGTATGTATGATATTCAGTAAAAATACTGCCGAATAAAAAATGTACAGGCGGCTATATAAAAATTCTCTCATATGCTCCCCCTTCTGCCCGGACTTTACATCCGAAAGCTGCCCCGTCTGTAAAAAGCCTTTATTTACAGCAAAAGTGTCACAGAACCGCCGGCTTTATAAAAACTCCCCGATACCTTTGAAGTATCGGGGAGACGCTGCCTCATTTTCTTATATTATACTTGAATGCCTCGTCTTCGTTCATCATTTTTATAGCTGCCCAGATGAGAATGAACTGGATGACTATAATAGGGAGTCCCATCAGACCGGAGACGACTTCGAGCGGCGGCAGACCGCCGATACGCATCAATACTAAAGCTACTACGGTAATGATCGCAGCTATGATGATACGCAGTGTTTTCGGCGGTTCGAATTTACTCATATCGCGCGTACTTGTATAAGCCGCTACGGTATAAGTCGTGGAGTCCAGCGTCGTCGTAAGGAAAATCAGGGCAACAATCATGAAAAGAGTGATAGCAAGCCAGCCAAGAGGCAGAGTGGACAGTATTTCGGGAATCGCTGCCATTCTCTCTTCGTTCTGGACGAGCTTCAGAATGTTCATATCCTTTTTCAGGTATTGATACACTCCAAGACCACCGAGTATGCCGGTAGCTATCCATGAGATCAGGGTCGGTGCCAGGAAATAGGTAAGAATCATTTCCTTGACCGTACGACCGCGTGAGATTTTAGCTGCAAACACGCCGTGCAGCATCGCCCACGTTGCACTGTAGGCAAAGAAGAAAACAGTATTACTCTGCACGTGGGACATTCCTCCCTCATGCACGGAGTCCGTATTCAGCGAAAGATTGACGTAATTCGAGATCAGGAAAGACACGCTGTCAGAGAAATAGTTAAGAATGAATATCCCGGGGCCTGCAAAGATAATAAACAGACCTAATGCTCCGGCAAGATACATGTTGAGCGTACTGAGCCTCTTGATCCCTTTCTCGATACCTGCATAGGCACTGAGGGAGAATAAAAACACCCAGACGATAGTAACGATAAGCGTTAATGTGAACGTAATTTCAATATTCATAAGGTGGGCCAGGTTATACGTCACAATCGGAGCTCCGAGACCGAGAGTAACAGCAGCGCCGGATAGAATACTGATCAGGAACAGTATGTCGAATATTTTTCCGCCTATTCCGTCTGAGAATTTATCTCCGAATAAAGACCGGCATGCTTCCGATACACGCATAAGCGGACGCTTACGCACGTGCAGAATGTAGCCCATGGCAGGGGCGATCAGAACGAATATCGCAAATACCTGGAATCCCCATAGAAACATACTGTAAGCATTTCCCCACAGTATCGCTTCCGGAGACCCGGCTTCCACTCCGGCGGGCGGATCGTTGGCTACCGACGTCCACTGAAGCATACCGGTACGCATGATAGTGGAACCGAGTCCCATGGCGATAAGTATGGAAGAATACTCGAACAACGAGAACCGTGGTTTCTCTTTGGGGTCACCAAGAACTACCTTTCCGTATTTTGAAAATGACAAATACAAACCTGCTACAACTAATATAATTCCGTACCACAGATATCCCCATGTAAATGATGTGACGATTGAATCAAAAATGGAGTTCAAAAGCTCCAGTGATTTTGCTTCGTACATGGCAAAAGGGATACTAATGGCGATTACAATCAATAAGGCGGGTATAAATATTTTGTAATCAATAAGACCTTTCTTTCCCATTCGAATCCTCCTAATATATATTTTCGTTACTTAATTTAAGCAGAACGACTATACAATCCCCTCTCATTTACATGTTTAAACATATTTTCTAACAAAAGGGTTTTCAAGCAGGAGATCTCCTGGATAAAAAAGCCTCAGGAATCCACCTGAGGCTGAATCTATTAACCTGGAGAGCTTCTACTTACTGATACTGCCGCTCCAGTCGCGCATGCCACCTTTCAATACCTGGGCCTGTATCCCGTTTTCTGTAAGGATATCTGCAGCCTGGGTACTGCGGGGGCCTGCAGCACACACTGTTACGTACTCTTTGTTGTTATTCAGCTCACTCAGCCTGCTTTCCACCTCATCCAAAGGAAAGTGAATAGCTCCCGGAATCATCCCTTCTTTCACTTCCTCATCCGTACGGACATCAAGCACTTCCACATTTTTGTGGTTGTGTTTCTGTTTCAGTGCTTCTTCACCAATTTCTATAGCCATGCAGGAACCTCCTTTTGTGATTCAATCTTTGTTCCCTGTTTACCTCAGCAGTACGTCGAAAAAACATTATCCGAAACTTTTTATTTCTCAATTATCTCTTCGTCCACTTTTGTACCGAGGTGCCTGCCAGGCTCATCTGCAATAGCGAGAATTTCCTGCCCGGTTTTAAGTTCCAGTAAAGGGTATTCCCCTTTTTCTTTTTCACTGACGTATACACTGGCCGATTTCTGTAAAGTAGCCGAGATGAGCTTTTCCCCGTCCGTACATTCCACTCGTAAAAGCGGCCGTTTTTCTATTTTCACGCGGCCGAGAGCGATCATCCGCTCTTTTTCCCCATCCGTAACGCTGACCTCCTCGCCCGCCTGGCACTCATGGAGGTATTTCGTCTGTTCACCCTGGCGAACGTACTGATGCAGCGCTCCTGCATTGATCCGGAAGGGACGCGCGGGGTAACCTTCCGACTCTCTATTCTCTGCGAGAACTTTAATATATCCGTGCCCCGTATTGCCTACAAACACACCGTCAGAAGGCTTCAGTATATCCACGAAGTCCAGACATACCCTCATCCCTTCTCCGATTTCTTCGATTTTGGTGACTTTCATATATTTTTCATAATCCATACTGCATTCTCCTTTGGTTGATTTCCAACTTATCCTTCTTCTATAATATTAGTATTACTATAAACGAAAAGAGGATTCTGATGAGAGTAGCCATTTTCGATTTTGACCGTACTTTGTTTCCGGAAGAAACCTTCCCGCTCATGATGACCCATCTAAAGACACACCCGATGCATCATAGAAAATACAATACTTTCATGAGAAAGATAGCTCCTATGTATACTGCTTACAAACTGAAACTTTATCCCGAAAGAAAAATGAAGGAAGACTCCATGAGAAGTTATATCTCTTCTTTTAAGAAGACATCCCGTGAAGACGTGGACAAATTTTTCGCACAGCTGGCGAATCAGATGAAAAAAAGACTGAACCGGGAAGTACTCGACCGTCTGGAGTGGCACAAAAACCGGGGAGACTATACAGTACTTGTATCCGGTGCCTTTGAACCGATGCTTGAAACGATTACAGACGATCTGCCTTTTGATCTCGTGCTCGGCACAGAAGTTCCCTACAAAGAAGGTTACCTCGACCATAAAAAACGGATCCAGCACGTGAACGGGGACCGGAAAATGAAAAAAGTGATGGAACATCTCCGCTCGGCCGTCATCGACTGGGACGGCAGTTATGCGTACGGAGACAGTTTTTCCGACCTCGACGTTCTTGAGGCCGTAGGGAATCCGGTCGCGGTACAGCCGGAACCGAGACTAAAAAAAGTGGCCGATCAGCTGAACTGGGAGACTATACCCGTCGAACAGACATGATTATTTCCGGGGAAATATTGTGCAGGGGGTTCTTCCAGGTTTACCCCCCACTATACAAAAAAGAGTGATTTTCTTTAACGACACAAGAAAATCACTCTTTTTTTATCAGGTCCCTCCTGCCTTTTCGAGGCGAAGGGACCGTTTCCCGGATGTTACTTTTGAGGGTACCCGAGAATGGTTTTCACTTCCAGGTACTCTTCAATACCATGGTCGCCCCATTCTCTGCCGATTCCTGAGTGTTTATAGCCACCGAATGGTGCGGCAAAGTCCGCTTTCGTATCATTGACTTTAACACGGCCGGCGCGTATGCCTGCGGAAGCTTTTCTTAATTTCTCTTCGTCTTTTCCGTATACATAACCGGCAAGACCGTATTCCGTATCGTTGGCGATTTCGATAGCTTCATCAAGGGAGTCATACGTGAGAACACACATGACGGGTCCAAAGATTTCTTCACGTGCAATGACCATGTCATTGTCTACATCCGTGAAGACAGTCGGCTTCGCGTAGTATCCCTGCTCAAGACCTTCGGGTTTCCCCGGGCCGCCGACGAGAAGAGTGGCGCCCTCCTCTGTCCCTTTTTCCATATAGGACTGGACGGTGTCCCATTGCTTCTGAGATACGATCGGTCCCATATGATTTCCTTCATGCGGGTCTCCTACTTTAAATTCAGGCAGCACATCTTTGATCGCCTGCTCAAATTCGTCCTTCATCGAAGAAGGAATAAGGGTCCTTGTAGCTGCTGAACATACCTGACCGGTATTATTCGTGATGTGTGTAAGAGCCGTACGGGCGGCATCTTTCACATCTGCGTCATCAAGCACGATCAGTGGAGATTTCCCTCCAAGCTCAAGCGCTATATTCGTAATGTTTTCTGCCGCATTTTTCATAATCTTCTCACCCGTGGCTCCCGACCCGGTGAAGGAAACGAAGTCGATATCCTTATGAGAACTTATACCGTCCCCGATAACTTCCCCGGTACCATTCACCAGGTTGAACACACCTTTTGGAACGCCCACTTTATCGAATATTTCTGTAAGGATAAAAGCTGCAAAAGGCGTCTGTTCCGCCGGCTTCAATACAACGGGGCTGCCTGCAGCAAAAGCGCTGGCAATCTTCGTCGATGTCTGGTTTGTCGGGAAGTTCCAAGGAGTGATCAGGCCACTGACACCACTCGCTTCTTTCATCCTCGTATGTCCTTCATATTCTTCAATGAACGGAAAATCCTTCAGCGACTCCGCTGCCTGGGCAAAGTGGTTGTACCCCATCATGAAGTGGACTTTTTCCGAAACTTCAACAGGAGAACCGAGTTCTTCCGTAATCGTGTCTATAATGTCGTCTTTGCGGTTGTTATACTCCTCGGCAATATCCTCAAGCATTTTCACTCTTTCCTCTTTAGGCATTTGTGAAAAGTGAGGGAAAGCATCGCGTGCAGCCTGCACCGCTTTGTCCAGATCTTCTTTCGTTCCGAGACTTATCTCTCCGAATGCTTCTTCGGTAGCAGGGTTGATGACTTCTGTCGTTTCAGAACCGGTGGACTCCACCCATTCTCCGTTAATATAATGTTTAAGATATCGTTTCATAACGAAAGTCTCCTTTATTTTTCACTGAATGTATTGTCTTTATCTATACAAGAGAGTCTTTCCTATTTCTGCAAATGTTAAACATCAGGCACCCTTCGTACCGGAGAGAGCTACCTCCGGGTTATGCTTTTTTCCAGGTAAAAAACCGTCTCCGCATCAGTGGATGCAGGGTAATGATATTCCTGCTGATACGATTCCTCCCCCTTACCGGTAATTACCACCCAGTCTTTCTCTCCGCTCCTTATCAGAGCTTCTTCGATAGCCAGCGTACGATCGGGGATAACCTCCCCATTCTCCCGTCCATACCGGCGCTGAAGTTCATAAAGGGTCTGTTCCATCTCTTCTTTCGAAATCGAATTAAGGTCGTCGAGAGTCAGGATATACTGATCACTCATTCTGGCGGAAACTGTAATCATCTCTTCTCTTTTCTCCTCGTCTCTGTCCCCCCGGAAACCGAACAGATGGATAAATTTACCAGAGCACTGACTTCTGACTGTTTCCAGGGAATGATACAGGGCATCCGGGGTGTGGGCGTAATCGACCGCTACTGTACGATCTCCGGATAAATAGTGGACTGAAAACCTGCCCTCCACTCCTTTGAAGCCGGCAACCGCCCGAGCGACTGTCTCCTCCTCTATTCCCATCAGCTTCACGGTACTATACGCCATAGCTATGTTATACATGTTGTGGATACCGGCAACCGATGGTTCCAGAAAGATTCCCTTTCCGTTATGACGAAGGTGCAGTTCCCCTGCCTCGCCGTCATATTCACTGATGCTCACATCACTGTCTTCTCCGGCACCGACAGACACGATGGAAGTATTCTCTTTCCTCAGTTCACCGGCAAGCTTCTCTCCCCATTCATTCTGCGTGTTGATTACCCCTTTCCCATTCTTTTTCAGCATACGGAACAGCTTCTTTTTAGCAGCGAAGTAATTATCCATGGAACCGTGGTAATCGAGATGGTCGTGGGAAAGGTTGGTGAACAGGGCATAATCGAACACAAGACCTTCCACTCTGTGCTGCGTCAGAGCATGGGAAGACACTTCCACAATTACAACTTCATCATCACTTACCGCAAGGAGCCTGTTGATTTCCAGCAATGTAGGAGTTGTGTTCCCTGCCGGGTGCTTTTCTTTGTTGACGATATTACCCGTACTGCCGAAAAGGGCACAGGAAACCCCGCCTTCTTCAAACATACTTTTTAAAAGGTGCCCTGTCGTAGTCTTGCCGTTGGTGCCCGTTACTCCGATTACCGTCTTGTCTGCTGCCGGGAAGCCGTAATAATAATCGCTGATTATGCTTAATGCTCTCCGGCCATCAGCCACCTGAATATAAGGGACGGAAACTTCCACGTCCTCCTGTTCTCCTATAACGGCAACCGCACCTTTCCCGACTGCGTCCTGGATATATTCGTGGCCATCTCTCTGATATCCTTCGATTGCAAAGAAAAGGTACCCGGCCTTCACTTCCTGCGAGTTATAAGTTATTCCTTTAATCGTTACATTAGGCAATCCGTCCAGGAGCGCCACTGCTTCTTCTTTCAATATATGGTTTATCCGATCAAGTTTCATAGCTGGACTCCTTTTATAAATCGTTGAATGGGTTTCTGCTCTGCTGCCAAAATCCGATTTTGTTATGTACTGGACTATTACGTAAGTGAACAGAAAAAACACAAGCCCGGACGACTGCCCTGACTTGTATCCCTCCTTTTATTTCTCGAGGCCGGCCACCCCGAAACCACCAGGACCGGAGTGTGTGGAGATCATACCTCCTGCCTGAATCCATCTGATGTTTCGAAAACCGTAATCTTCAGCTGTCTCTTCCATCAATTGCTTAATTTCTTCGTCCAGACCGACAGAGTAAATGAAATACAGCTGATCAGAATCCAGGTTGTATTCACCGAAATAATCGTGGAGCAGTTTCTTTCCGGCTCCTCTCATTTTCCCCCGGTACTTCTTCGTTGAAATCAATTTTCCGTCTCTCAGATCTATCCGGGGTTTTATTTTCAACAGCGTTCCAATCAGTGACCCTGCATTGCTCACCCGGCCGCCTGCTTTCAGAAACTCAAGACTCCCCGGGATAAATGACAGTCTGGCTTTGGGTACCGTCTGTTCTATCCTTTCAATCAGCTGTTCTACTTCAATTTCCGGCTCCTTCTTCACTATTTCTGCAGCACAAAGTACGACTGCAGCAAGCCCTCCTGTTACATTCAAAGCGTCGATGAGGTGTATGTCCTCAAATTCTTCCGCGGCAATAACGGCGTTCTGAAAAGAGGAAGATGCCTTTGAGGTGTAACCGATATGAATAATCTCGCACCCCGGATGTGCCTTCCGGATTGCAGTGAAAAGCTCTTCATATTCATGTACGTTCGTAGCCGTAGTGGATGGAATTCTTTTCGTGCGTTCATAATAGCTGTAGATCTCCTCCACGGGGAGAGAACCGTCCGGATAATCCTTATCATCCATAATAATGTGCATAGGAACTGTGTAAAGATTGTATTTTACTCTTAAATCCTCTGGCAGGTCGGCACCGCTTTCGGTGGATAAGATGATTTCTTTCATGCTTTTTCCTCCCGGTTCGCAGTTGAAAAATCTCCTGCGGAATTATAGTGCTGTACGTCGGATTACGAGAACTCCCTGTCCTTCTTCCTTTTCCTCGCAGCAGAACTTTTTAATAGTGTTTGTCAGGACACCCGCTCAAGCACTTCCTCCACTTTCCGGTTAACAGGCTGAAAATCAGGAGAAGGCGTCTGTTCCCCGGTAATCTGATATTTCTCCTTCAAGTCTGCGATGCGTGCGACGCTCTCATTTATTCTTGCTTCCGACAGCTCCCCGTTCTCGACAGCTGTTTTCAGTTCGTTAAAAACAGTGGAAATCAGGTTGGAATCATGTGCCATAAGAAGCAGGTCCCCTCCGGCTTTCACCGTCTCCACGGCCGCATCTTCCACACTGTATTCATTCGTAATAGCCCCCATCGTTAAATCATCCGTAATGACTACACCTTCAAAACCGAGATCGTCTCTCAGAACGTCCGTAATCACCGCTTCAGACATCGAAGCCGGGTACTGTTCATCGAAGGCCGGAAGCAGAATGTGGGAGGTCATCGTGACGTCCGCTCCCGCTTTGATAGCCTGTTTGAACGGTACAAGCTCCATCTGTTTCAATTCTTCATAACTTTTCGTGACTTTCGGAAGGTTCAGATGGGAATCTACACTCGTGTCTCCGTGCCCCGGGAAGTGCTTGATGACAGGAATCACTTCCTGCTCTTCAATTCCTTTCATTACCTGAATACCCAGTTCGCTTACGGTCTCCGGATCGCTGCTGAAGGAGCGGTCTCCGATGACAGGGTTGTCCGGGTTACTGTTCACATCCAGAACGGGGGCGAAATCCAGATTAAAGCCGAGCTCATTCATCTGCGCCCCGAGAATCTCACCGGTTTTAAAAGCGAGATCAGGGTCGTCCAGTTCTCCTATCTCCCCGCCCGGCGGAAGTTTAGTGACTTCCGGAGGCATACGTGACACCCGTCCGCCCTCTTCGTCCACTCCGAGCAGAAGCGGGTAAGGATTGTTTTCATTAACCTGCTTCATCTCATTTAAAAAATCGACGGTCTGTGGGGCACTCGTAATGTTATTGCCGAACAGAATAAGACCGCCCACGTGATATTTTTCAATAACTTCCTGCGTTTCCTCATTCATTTCGGTACCGCTGACGCCGCCGAAGATCATTTGACCGATCTTTTCATCAAGACTCATGTTACTGATTTTCGCATCGTCCGCTCCTAGTGTCCCCGCACTCAGCGTCACGTAGTCCACTTCTGTGTCCTCCGCTTCATCGTCCGCCCGGAGAAAAACAAATTCCAGCACCCGTCCTTCGGAAAGCGTATAGACAAGTGTCCGATCCTCTTCGATTTCCTTCTCTTCCGTACGGTCGGGCTTTTTGTGCGAGTTAAGCTCGTCGATGCCGAAGGAAGTCTCTTCTTTCCTATCCGATTTAAGCATAGTCACCATATCCCCGCTAAGGCCGATTTCCACGTTGCGGGAAGAATAGTCCAGTACAGTCTCCCCTTTTTCCTCGGACGTCTCTTCCGGTTCCCCCCACTTCTCCCGCACTTCTTCACGATTCGTTTCGCCGACTGTGAACGGCACCCCGGGCACCTCTCCTTCTTCAGCCCGGGAAAAGATTTCCACCGGACGAACACCGGATTCCTCATTTTCGTTTTCGGAAGTATCTTTCTCTTCCTGCGTGCCGTTCTCACTTTCCGGGTTACCGAAAATCAGAAACGCACTAAAAGCAAGAATGATAATTCCAAAAATAATTCCCATCCTTTTCCGCATACTATTCCTCCGCTCTCCCCCGCTCCCATCTCGTTTTATGAAGCAGGACAATTACTGTGACTACATTATACATGAAATCGTGAAATATTCAGTATTACGGGTAGATTTTCCAGCGCTCCACCGTTGCAAACCGATCATTTGAATGTGCCAGGAAGATAACGTAGACTGTGCTCCATTCCTTGTGCAACACTTGGAATTACACCCTCATCACAAAAAGGAGTCCGATACTGATGGAACTTTTCAACAATACAGGAAAAACAGCAATCGTAACCGGTGGAGGCAGCGGAATCGGGAAAACTGTAGCAGAAGGTCTTTCCGAAAGCGGAGCCACCGTAGCTATCGTAGGCCGTACGCTCGAGAAGACAGAAGCAGCTGCCAGAGAGATTCATGACAAAACCGGTAATACCGTAAAGGGATATCAGGGAGACGTCACCGACTCCGGGGGCATCCAAAAGTTCCTCAGTAATATATACGACGATTTCGGTCAAATAGACATCCTCGTAAACAACGCAGGGACATTAGTTCCCGGGACTGTGGAAGACCTCGACGAACAGGGATGGGACCAGGTAATGGAAACGAACGCGAAATCCATATTCTTCACAACTCAAGCCGTCCTTCCCTACATGAAAGAACAAAACTATGGACGTATCATCAATACCGCTTCCGTAGCCGGAGAAGTGAGTTTATCTTTCAGTTCCGTTTACGGTACGAGTAAAGCGGCCGTCATTCACCAGACGAAACAGCTCTCTTTAGAGCTCGCTCCTTATAACATTACGGTGAACGCAGTGAGTCCATGGTTCTTCGAAACTGAATTCAACGAAAGTGACCTTGCGGACGAAGACTTCCGTAAGGCGGTGGAAAACCGCTCCCCTATGAAGAGGCTGGGTCAGCTCGAAGAACTGAAATCTCCTTACCTCTTCTTCGCATCAGCCGCTTCCGGTTATGTAAGTGCTCAGAATATATTTGTTGACGGCGGCATGACCGTTTACGGCTTGTAATACCCAGTCCGGGATAAATACTGAACAGCCCCCCCTGAAAACCGGAAAGTAGCATCCGGCCCTCAGAGGGGCTTTTATTCAATAATAATGACAAAAGAGGAAATGCCTCATTTTATTTTCGGAGGGCTTTCAACTCTTGCAGGACCTCTGATGGTTCAGCACGGTCTTTGTAGTCCGATTTTGTATATTCATAGGCGATTGTGCCGTCGGTATCAATGATATACGTAGCCGAAACCGGCAGTTTCCACCTGTCATCCCCGTTGTGCTCATCGACATTAAGCCCTTTCTCCTTGTAAACGTCCACTAAATAATCAGGCAGCTGATAAACCAGATTGAACTGACCGGCCACTTCGTTACCTTTGTCGCTCAGCACGACATATTCGAGATCGTGCTTTTCCTGTGTGGTAAGAGACTGATCCGGAGTTTCAGGACTGACAGCAATCAGCTCCGCACCCTCTTCATGAATCTCATTCACGATTTGCTGATAAGCTCTCAGTTCCATATTGCAGTACGGGCACCACGACCCGCGGTAAAATGTCACGATTACAGGGCCCTGTTTCAGCTTTTCATAAAGTCGTACGTTCGTCCCGTCAGCGGCGGGCAAAGTGAAATCAGGTGCTTTCGTTCCTTTGGATAAGCCGTTTCCTTCTTCGGAAGCTTCCAGCTCTTCAATTGCCTGCGCCATCTTATTCTGTACATCTTCGGAAGCCGAGGTTTTGAATTTCCCAAGATACTGTTCAAACTGTTGAGTCATTTCTGTTTTCATAAATGAATTGCCCCTTTTATAAGTATAGTACTTATTGTAAATGAAAATCCCATAATTCAAACTGTTCTGTTTTTGATGTTTTTAAGAAAAGGGGGACTCCCGCTCATGTTTCAGCAGAAAATGCAAAGGGTAAAATTTACACATGAAGATAACGAACGGCAAAGGAGGCAGAAACATGAAAGATGACATGCAATACGGAGAAGACTATAAAAATATCCCGGCAACTTCCAAAGAAAGCGGGAAATTCGAAAAGCTTGCGGATCACGTTTGGTATCATACTGTGCAAATTGTGAATTTATGCTACGTTGCAAATGAATCAAATAACGTCTGGGTACTGGTCGATGCCGGTATGCCGAATTCGTCCGGGGAAATTATCAGTAAAGCAGAGGAAACTTTCGGTAAAGATAATCCCCCTGAAGCTATCGTACTGACTCACGGACACTTTGATCACGTAGGTTCCATCGTGGAGCTTGTCGAGCATTGGAATGTTCCTGTATACGCTCACGAACGGGAGCTTCCTTTCCTGCGCGGAGAAAAAGCTTATATGAAGCCGGATCCATCCGTACAGGGAGGAGCTGTAGCTAAATTGTCCGGTCTTTTCCCCAAAGACCCTGTAAATCTCGGAGATATGGTCTATCCTCTTCCGGATGACGGCAGCGTGCCATTCCTAGAAGAGTGGAAGTGGATCCACACTCCCGGTCATACTCCCGGCCACGTTTCCCTGTGGAGAGAAAAAGATCAGACACTGATTGCCGGGGACGCGTTCACTACAGTGAAACAGGAGAACCTGATGGATGTAACCTTACAGAAGAAGGACATCAGCGGTCCTCCCCGTTATTTTACTCCTGACTGGAAAGCCTCCCATACCTCCGTCCGGAAGTTAAGGGACCTGAACCCTGTACGCGCTATTACGGGACACGGGCTCCCGATGGAAAATAACGAACTCAGTAAAAACCTCAGTTATTTGACCGATAACTTCGAAGAAATTGCCGTACCCGATTATGGCCGGCACGTGGAGAATGAGGAATAATCAACTCTTACGAAAACAACCCGCGACTTTAAAGTCACGGGTTGTTTTTCATGTCGAGCCAACTTCATTTCTTCATGCCGATCTTCTTAAGTATTTCATCCGTATGTTCCCCGAGTTTTGGTGCACGGGAGTGGATGATCCCAGGAGTGCCCGATAATTTTACAGGAATCCCTATTTGCCTTATAGAACCGAGCGTATCGTGCTCGAACGTCCGGATCATCTCTCTCGCAGTTATCTGTGGATCTTTTATCATTTCTTCAAAGGTAAGCAGCGGCGTGACGCAGGCTTCCACTTCACGGAAGACTTCCATCCATTCCGAAGAAGTTTTCGTCAATACGATACCGCTGATCTGCGACTTCATCTTCTCCTGTACTTCCGGAGGAGAATTGATGTGTGAAATCAAATCTTCACGGCCGATGGCTTCGCAGAAGTTTTTCCAGAACTTCGGTTCCAGCGCTCCCACCGAGAGCCATTTTCCGTCTTTCGCTTGATACACTTCATAACAGGCCAGCCCGCCGTTCAGCATCTGTTCTCCGCGCTTCGGTTCCTCTTCTTCCTTAAAAAAAGCAGGGAGCAGCAGCTGCATCCACGATACGACTCCGTCAAGCATGGAAATATCGACGAACTGCCCTGTTCCGGATTTTTCGCGCTCCAGCAGAGCAAGCAGAATACCGACAGCAGCGGGCAATGCCCCTCCGCCGATATCGGCAATCTGGGCCGAAGGGATAATCGGCTTCCCTTCTTTCTCTCCTGTCAGATTCAACAGCCCGGCATAGCTTATGTAATTCACATCATGGCCGGGCTGATTACGGTAAGGGCCGGTCTGCCCATACCCGGTGATTGCGCAATAGATCAGGCGGTCATTCACTTTCTTCAGCTGTTCATAGTCAAGACCGAGCCTCTCCATCACTCCCGGCCGGTAAGATTCTACAACAACGTCTGCCTGTTTCACCAGTTCCAGGAAATACCCTTTCCCTTCTTCCGTTTTCAAATCCAGGCAGATACTCTTCTTGTTCCGATTCAGTGAATGAAAAAAAGCGCTATCCTGATCAAGATTCGGCTCATACCCTCTGGCATAGTCCCCATTGTATGGATTTTCCACCTTGATTACTTCTGCTCCGAAGTCTGCAAGCATCAGCGTACAGTAAGGTCCGGGCAGTAAGCGCGTCAAATCCAGCACTCGCACCGATTCAAGCGGCAGCGACATCTCCATTTCCCCTTTCATCAGCCGGCGTCTGTTCCAGGTCGCGGCTGAGACTCATTATTACGAAGAAAAATCATCCCTGAAATCCTGTTCTTGCAAAGGAAGAACCAGCAGCTTCGACAGCGCCAGGACCCCCGTAACCAAAAAAATCAGTTTATAGGCGGCGAACGTTAACATCCAAAAGCGGCCGGACCCATGATAGCGCCTACATTCAATATTATCACACAAATGCTGAACCCCTGGGCAGGTATTTTCGGAAATACACGTGCACTCCAAATAGGCAGATAAGCGGCGTAAAGCATAAACGAAGCACCGAAGACGAAGGCGGAGGTCAGGACGACTGGCCATCCTTCAGAGAAATAAAGTACTGTAATGCTGAGGGAATAAAAGAAAATAGTAACTATGAAACTTTTCCTCATCCCGAGTCTGCTGACCATATCGCCTCCCCAGATACCGGCGATACCGCCCGCCCCCGCCCCAAGAAAAAGGATAGCGTTGGCATCCGGGACGGTAAAATTTTCGGTAACGAAATCTGCCGAGTACGTCCAGTACGTCGATTCGGTCACTCCGAACAAGAAAGAGGCCAGATAAAACGGGACAGAGGCTTTCGTGAATAAAGGGCGGAGATCCTCCATTTTAATAGCGGTCTTCCTCCCCTCCCTGCGTTGATAAGGGACGGATTTGTAAGCCCAGAGGAAAAGGAGATAACCGACCACTGCCGCTCCTCCCCATGTCCATCTCCACTCTCCGCTAAGAAGTATGTACAAAAGAGAAAGAAGCACCAGGCCTATCGCGGACCCGGTACTGATGAAGGAAAGCGTCCTCTTTTGTACGCTCTGCTTTACGTTCTCGCTCACACTTTCGGAAAAGGAAGTCCAGGTGAGCCCCGGGCTGAAGCCGGCTATCAGGCAGGCAACAGCGAAAACCGGCCAGCTATTCGTAAGTGCCGCTACTAAGAGACCGGTGGAGGCGGTCAATATACCACCGAGGATCATAAATCTCGCTCCTGATTTAGAAATGAAGATGATTACAGCAAGTGCTCCCACCAGAAAAGTTATAAAAGTCAAACTGGAAATTACACCAAGCGCGGAAGCAGACAGACCGAAAGACTCCCGGAAATCAGGGAGGAGAAGACCGTATCCATACCGGAACCCTCCGAAAATGATAGCTAAAGTCAAAAGCCCGATAATAGAAATGGGAGGGATTTTTGTCCGTTCCATCTTTGTCCTCCTCTCCTTGCGTTTGTAATGGAGTATGGTTTCCCTCGTCGTAAGAAAGGAAAACTTCTTTCATTCAATACGGAGCATAAAAAACGTTTTGTCCATTCTTTTGGAATGAACAAAACGTTTGGCGAAAATCGTCTTTTAGAGAGGGATACCGGGCTTGCCGAAGGACAATTTCCCGATTCACTGTGCCTCCTCAACTCCCGTATATCACTACTTGTTGAGCCATTCTTTCGCTTTGCGCGCTACGTCTTCTGTAAGCGTATGTCCCTGCACCCAGGCAGTCGTGACGTCAGCTCCTCTTTCCTCAAAAAGGTTGATGACTCTTTCACTTTCGGATTCAGGAACAATCGGGTCCCCTTTGCCAAGAGACAGAAAGACTTCTACTTCGCTGAAATCCTGCTTCTCTTCTACGTCTGCCGGATAGAGAGGCGCAAACAGCGCAGCCTTCTTGAATGCTTCCGGATGTTTGAGCATCATCTGGATAGCAATGTTGGAGCCGTTCGAGAAGCCGACAGGTACTGCATCTTCCAGTTTAAAACCATATTCCTCAGCCTTCTGTGTAATGAATTCGTACAGTTCATTACCACGGAATTCGAGATCCTCCCAGTCATACTTCCCTTCTCCGTGACGTTTGAAGTACCTGTTCATACCGTTTTCCTGAACGTTCCCCCGGATGCCTAAAATGTTGTAATCAGGATTCAGCAGCTGAGCTACAGGAACGAGATCGTTTTCTGTACCACCTGTACCGTGCAGCAGTATAAATACCGGGGCGCCTTTTTTATTTTCCTTATAAATGTGTTCCATTTGTAAACAACTCCCTTTTAAAAGAAATGTTTATATTTCCGTTTGCCTGTTCAGGAACGTTTCGTGTTGAAAGGGCGGACCTTCGCTTCGATCTGTTCACGCTGTGACTCCAGGAATGGTGGAAGGGACAGACTTTCTCCCAGCGTTTCGTAAGGTTCGTCACCCATAAATCCGGGACCGTCCGTGGAAAGTTCCACAAGAATGTCTCCGATGCGTGTATAAAGGGCTTCGAAATAAAAGCGGTTCACATTTCCGGAGTGCCCCATGCCGAGTTCATTATACTTCTCTTCCCACTGTTTCAAAGTATCGTGGTCTTTCACTCTGAAGGAGACGTGGTGGACTTCGCCGTACCCCTGACGTGCAGGTGATGTTTCATCTTTCCGCAGGATAACCTGACCGCCGTTACCGCCTTCGCCCACTTCCAGAAGCGTTACGTCCTCTTCCTCGCGGATCGGCTTCATTTTGTATACGTCACCGAGCAATTTTTTGAAATCATCGAAATAGCTTACAGTGATTTCAATCGGACCAAGACCGTATACGGCTTTTTTTTCCGGAACCGGACCGTTCTTCCATGGCGTGCCTGGCGCTACGCCATTATCGTTTTCATCGGAAAACAACTGGAATCTCTGACCGTCAGCTTCTTCGAATGGAAGAACTTTTTTTTCGAATAATTCCTGGATGCCGTCATTTTTTACACCGAACTCTTCAAACCGATCCTGATAATACTCAAGTGCCGCATCGTCAGGTACGCGCAAACCGATTCTCGAGATCGAGTTCGTGCCGCGTCTTCCTTTCGGAATGTTCGGAAAGTCGAAAAACGTGACGTCTGTACCCGGAGAGCCTACGTCATCTGCAAAAAACGTATGGTACGTCTGAATGTCGTCCTGGTTCACCGTTTTTTTAACCAGTCTCATACCAAGTACTTCTGTAAAAAATTTATAGTTCCTTGCTGCATCGTCCGTAATCGCTGTTACGTGGTGAATTCCTAATAAACCGTCTGTCATGTGTTACAACTCCTTTAATTGATAGTTTTCATCTGCATATTCAAATGTCTGAGGTTTTTTATCTCGATTTCAAGATAATTATATCTTAAAATAAGTCACCTTATATGTCAACATTTATACATTTGATACTGTCGCCATTCTGTCACCGGAGGTGCACGAAAAATGCACATAGAAAAGGTACCATATACGTGACATTAATGATTCAGGAGGGATTAATAAATGAAAAAGAAAATTATCTTCGGTGTAATGGCTCTCTTTTTGGCCGCATTACTCGCTGCATGCGGGAATTCCGCAGAAGAAACAGAAAGTTCGGGTGACAAAAAAGAACAGGAAGAACAAAAAGAAGACACTAAAGAACAGAAAGAAGACACTGAGGGAGGAATGGGACACTCAGCGGAAGAGATGTCCAGTGACGGCTCCGTACCGGCTGGTCTGAAAAAAGCGGAAGACCCTGAATTTGCAATCGGTGACAAAGCTGAAATCAAAGCCGAACATATGAAAGGGATGAAGGGTGCGGAAAGTACAATTTCCGGCGCTTTTAACACAACGGTCTATACTGTTTCCTATACACCTACGAACGGGGGAGACCCGGTAAAGAACCATAAATGGGTGATCCATGAGGAATTTGAAAATCCGGGAGAAGCTCCGATGAAAGAAGGCGAAGAAGCGGTAATGACTGCTACTCATATGAAAGGCATGGAAGGAGCCACAGCCACTATCGACTCTGCGAAGGAAACTACCGTATATATGGTCGATTTCACGACAACCGATACGGAAGAACAAGTGGAGAACCACAAGTGGGTAACGGAAGAAGAGCTGGCTCCTGTGGAGCAATAAGATTCTAACGTTAAAAAGGGAGCCGACTGAAACAGCGGCTCCCTTTTTTTACACTCTAATTATTCTTATATCTGTCACCGGCCGACGGTCCAGCCGCCGTCGACTTTCAATTCCGCACCCTGCATATAGTCTGACTCATCCGATGCAAGAAAGACAGCCGCTGCAGCAATTTCCTCCGGTTTCCCGGCTCTTCCGGCAGGAATATCTTTCAGCCTCTCATCATCGATGCCTTTCGTCATAGGTGTATCAATGAATCCTGGAGCAATCAGATTCGCTTTGATGCCTTTGCTGCCGAAGTCGTACGCCAGCTGTTTTGTAAATCCGTGTATGGCGTGTTTACTCGTAACGTAAGTGTTGCCGCCCGCTCCGGCAACGAACGTGGATTGAGAACCGATGTTTATAATCGTTCCCTTACCTTTTTCCAGGAATATCGGCACCGCGGCGTTAGCTGCCAGGTACGGCCCCTTCACATTCACGTTCATCAATTTATCGAACGTATCTTCATCCGTTTCCACTACGTTTTTATAAGCGTCGTGCACTCCGGCGCCGTTGTAAAGTACGTCCACCGTGCCAAACTGTTCCACGGTTTTGTTTATCCCGTTCTGCACAGACTCGCGATCTGTAACGTCCATCTGTACAAAAACGGCTTCTCCCTTCGCCTTTCTGATCTCTTTGACGATTGCTTCCCCTTTCTCTTCTTCCAGACCGACGACTGCCACGCGGGCGCCTTCTTCTGCAAACTTTTTCGAAGTCGCCTCTCCGAGACCGGAAGTACCGCCGATGACTATTGCTGTTTTATTATCCAATCTTCCCATTTCAAAAATCCTCCTTTTAATTTCTTATTTTAATTTAAAGATTACCTCTCAGAAAGATAAACGTTGCTGCTTCGAGAATCTCACTGTATTACTTTTCATATGACAAATTTTGAAGGTTTTCTTTTATCAAATTTAAAAATGTACTGGAACCCTGCTTCTTTAGCTATTTTCCTCGCTTCTTTAAAATGACCCCCCACTGACTTTGCGTCGTGAGAATCAGAACCGATTGTGAGTATTTCCCCGCCCAGAGATTTATACATCGCTAAGATATCCATGCCGGGAAACGCTTCATTAATTTTTTCATTTCTTAACCCGGAGGTATTAATTTCAAGACCGATATTCCGTTCAATAGCTTTGGTCAAAATTCGTTCTATAATATCACGATGCTTTAAAAAGTTATAATTTCCTATTGAGGTCATCCCATAACGTTTCATTAAATCAAAATGGGCTATAACATCTATATCAGAGTACGAAACCAAACGATAAACCTCTTCAAAGAAGTCGTTATAAACTTCTTCAGGGGTTTTATGATACATATAGCTCCTAAGCTTCTCTTCATTTATGTTGTGCACGGAACCTAAAATAAAATCCAGTTCTATACCGCTCAACTTATCAGTGTAGGTATCTTTCATCAAATGAGGCTCGCACAATTCAATTCCAGCTTTTATAATTATTTCATTTTTAAACTTAACCCTGCACTGCTGAATGCTATAAAAATAGTCTTCGAAATTCATATGGCCATATGTTGGCAACTTGGTATTAACCGAATAATGTTCCGTAAAACATACTTCAGCGACACCTTTCCTTATCGCTTCCCTACAAACCTCCTCCATTGAAGCTTTAGAATCAAAAGAATGATTTGTGTGAAGGTGGTAATCTATCCATTCCATTCCCAAAACCTCCCTATAGAAAAAGGCAACCTGAAAGGCCGCCTTCTTCTACTTATTAACTTAAAAGTTTTTTAAATCGTTTCACTACATTTTCTACAGTAAAACCGAATTGCTCTATTACTTCTTCGCCAGGGCCGGAAGAACCGAATGTGTCCAGACACATTACTTCTCCCCTTTCACCCGCATATTCTCTCCATCCTAATTTTGAACCCATCTCTACCACAAGACGATTTTTCAAATGACTCGGGAGTACACTTTCTTTATACTCTTTAGACTGAATTTCAAAAAGTTCCCATGAAGGCATACTGACCACGTTTACATATACACTCTCTTTTTCCAGTTCTTTTTGTGAACTGATAGCCAGACTCACTTCAGAACCCGCTGCGATCAATATCCCTTCCGCCGGTTTTGAAGACTCTGAAATAATATAAGCTCCTCTTTGCACACCTCTTTGGGCAAGTTCGTTTGTTCCTTGCAGTGTAGGTAAACCTTGTCTACCCAGCACAAGCATTGTAGGACCTCCCGTTTGAGAGTAAGCTAATTTCCAGGCCTCTTTCGTTTCATTAGCATCCGCCGGGCGAATTACATTAAGGCCTGGCATAGCTCTGAAAGATGCCAATTGTTCTATAGGCTGATGAGTAGGACCATCTTGTCCTACTGCTATAGAGTCATGAGTAAAAACATACGTAACAGGCAATTTCATAAGCGAGGCTAGACGGATAGCCGGCCTCATATAGTCAGAAAACACGAAGAAAGTACTGACGAAAGGTCTCAAATGATGACGAGCCATCCCATTAGCAATCGCACCCATAGCAAATTCACGGACTCCGAACCAAATATTACGTCCTGAATAGTTATCACTATTCAAATCAGCATATTTCTTTAATCTTGTTTTCGTCGAGGAGTCTAAATCTGCAGATCCTCCAACCAGTTCGGGCACTTTGTCAGCCAGCGCATTTAACACTTCACTGGCAGAGGCTCTTGTAGCCAAAACTTCACCCTCTTCAAAGTTTGGAAGGTCTGCCTCCCATTGCTCTGCAAGTTCACCTTGTATAACGCGTTGGAACTCGTTATACAACTCAGGATGTTCATTTTTATATTCAGCAAGCAATTGATTCCATTCTTTTTCTTTTCGTTCCCCATTTTCTTTTATTACACTGAAGTCATCATACACTTCCTGAGGAACATGAAAAGCTTCCGTATAATCCCATTTGTAGAAAGCTTTTGCTTTTTTGATTTCTTCTGAACCTATAGGGTCACTATGGGCATCACTTGTACCTTCTATAGAAGGAGCGCCGTAACCAATCATAGTTTTAATTTCGACTATAGTAGGCCGGCTTTCATCAGCTTTTGCTTCATTCAGAGCTTTTTCAACAGCGTTAACGTTTTTCCCATCTTCTACAAACAAATATTGCCAGCCACAAGATTCGAACCGTTTTTTGATGTTCTCCGAAAATGACTGTTCAAGATCTCCATCCAGACTTACATCATTCGAGTCATATAAAACTATCAGACGTCCCAATTTCATATTTCCTGCAAATGAAGCAGCCTCGTAAGACACCCCTTCCATCAAATCTCCATCTCCGCAAATTGTATACGTATAATGATCGACTATAGGATAGCCATCCCGGTTATATTTTTCAGCCAGGTGTCTCTCAGACAACGCCAACCCCACACTGGCCGGTATACCCTGACCTAATGGGCCTGTAGTTATTTCCACTCCCGGAGTCTCACCTAATTCCGGATGACCGGGTGTTTTACTGCCATACGTTCTGAACTTTTTCAATTCCTCTAGTGGCAAGTCATACCCTGCCAGATGTAACAGACTATATTGCAGCATAGAACCATGACCAGCTGATAAGACAAATCTGTCTCTGTTGAACCAATCAGGGTTTTCAGGATTCATGTTCATAACGTTTTTCCATAAGCTGTAAGCCATTGGTGCTGCACCCATAGGCATACCAGGATGCCCGTGCTGTGCTTTTTCCACACTGTCTATGGTTAGTGTTCGAATTGTATTAATAGACAGGTCAGATATTTTTTCGCTCGTTGTGTTCATCAAAATCTCTCCCTTAATAATTTTCGATTACTCACTCAATAAATTGCTGTCACATAACTTACCTTGTAACATGACAGAATAGCAAAAGGTTCAAGCGATTTTGAAAATGTCACTCTTTGTATTAGCTTTATTACTGCTGAACTTTCTTTTTCTTTCCAAAAGGGATGGCCATCAGTGCAAGAATTACGACCAAACTGATTACAATCGCTATTGGTCCAGCATAGTTGGCCAAGGTACCGAAGAATATACCTGATACACCAAAGTCAGCGTCAGAGAAAGTGGTATTAGCAAACCCTAGTTCTCCCAGTACCGGAAGCAGGAAAATAGGCAGGAAAGATATAATTATACCGTTCACAAACGATCCCGCTATCGAACCCCTTACCCCTCCAGTAGCATTGCCCAGGACACCAGCTGCAGCCCCGGTAAAGAAGTGAGGCACAACGCCGGGAAGAATAATCGTCGATCCTGCGAAAGTCATAACTACCAGACTAAATACGCCTCCCATAAAACTGGAAAAGAAACCGATCAAAACAGCGTTAGGTGCGTAGGTGAAGATAATCGGGACATCCAGAGCCGGCTTTGCATTTGGAACAAGCTTCGTCGAAATCCCTTTGAAAGCTGGTACAATTTCCGCAAGAACCAGACGTACTCCGGAAAGAATGATGAATACACCGGCAGCAAAGTTACCTGCCTCAATAAAAGAGTAAACTAAGAAATTTGTACCTTCACTCAGTTCTCCTTCAATGAACGTTGGTCCTGCAAACAAAGCTACAATGATGTACATCACAGTCATAGTTAAAGCGATACTCACAGTACTGTCGCGTAAGAAGCCAAGACCTTTAGGAAAGTCAATTTTTTCTGTAGAAGTTATTTCTTTTTTACCTTTCACTGCTTTACCGACAAGTCCACTGATAGCATAACCAACAGCACTGAAGTGACCCAACGCTACGTTGTCGTTTCCTGTCAACTTGCGGATGAACGGTTGTACAATAGCTGGAGATAACGTCATAATAATACCTAGCGCTACTGCACCGACTGCTATCAGCCCGACGCTCTTGAAACCGGCTACCGCCATGATTATTGCTAGCATACAAGCCATATAAAGCGTATGGTGCCCTGTGAGAAATATATATTTAAATCTTGTGAATCTGGCTATTAGGATGTTTACCACCATACCGAAAAACATTATTAAAGCTGTATTGGAACCATACTCTGTTAGTGCTAATGCTACAATAGCTTCATTATTTGGAACGACTCCCGTCATATTGAAGGCTTCCTGGAACATGGCTCCGAATGGAGAAAGAGCTCTCTCCAATAGTCCTGCACCTGCAGCAATAACGAGGAAACCGACAAAGGTTTTGGTCGTTCCTTTCATGGTATCTGATAAGTTTTTTCTTTGAGCAAGCAGTCCTACCAGAGCTATTGAAGCTACAAGGATAGCTGGCTCGCTCATAACATCCACTAATAAACTTAAAATACCTTCCATCTCAATCATTCCCTCCTGGATAAAGCTTCGTTTATATTAAATTTTTCTCTTCAGCCAGTTGCTTAACTTTCTCCCTTAATTCCTCCATGTCAATAATATTATCGAGGACCACTATTTCTCCCAGATGTGCCCCACCTTCAGCAATATCTTTAGCTAAAAAGAAAACGTCTGCATCTTGAGGAGTGGCAGAGCTTAAATCTGAATGAGATACCTCTACACCTGTTACACCCAATTCTTTCAAAACCTGTTCAATATTCATTTCTACCATAAAACTTGTGCCCAACCCCGAACCACATACCGCTAATATTTTCATTCTTTTTCCTCTCCTTCTTTTATTATTTCTATCACCTGTTGAGAACTTTCGGCTGCTTTTAATGCTTCCAATTTTACGTCGTCACCCAGTAGTCTGGTCAATTGTGCTAAAGCTCTTAAATGAGCGTCACTATCAATAGCTGCTAAACAAATAAAGATATCAATTTTATGGTCTTCTTTTCCTAACAGCTTTACTGGAGTTCTTGTTCTTAGAAAAGACATCCCCAGGTTGTTCACGCCTGCTTCAGGTCTTGCATGTGGTATTGCTATACCTTTCCCTATGTGGATATACGTACCAATTTCCTCTACGTTTTTAATCATCGCTTCCACATAATCATTCTGAATTTTATTAGTCTTAACTAACGGATAAGATACTTTTCTGATTGACTCTCTCCATTCTAACTCCTCGTCGGTGAAATGAATCATATCTTCTGTTAATAGCGTAGAAAGCATTGGTTTATAACTCCCTCTTTCTATATTGTTTGAATAAAGTAAATTCGTTAATTCAGAGAAAAGCTCGTGCTCGTTTTTCACATCGGCGTGTTTATTTATGATTTCCATTATCTGATTTACAGGAATAGTTCTGTTTTCCAACATCGGGAATTTTGATAGTAGCATTTGGATAAGATATTTTTTCTCGATTTTGGAGAGAAGCGGTTTAATCTTAAAAACCGGTTTCGCTGACACTACATCGATCGTCGAAAAAACCATATCGAATGTTTCAGAGGTGATCTTGTTGAATTCCTGAACTGTATGAACGCTTGAAAAACGAATATCCGGAAACATTTCTCGTAACTGTGCCTTGATCATAATAGAAGAGCTTAATCCGTTAGAACAGATAATTACTGCTTTCAACTTGATAGACTCAGTCTTTTTAGTTCTTTCAAGATAACCACCAAACAATAGTGTAAAGAAACCGACTTCGTCCTCGTTAATTGTTTTTCCGGTCCACATAGACAACGGCGCTAAAGATTTCTTCACGAATTGAAATAGTTCTGGATAATCAGCTTTAATTCTCGGAGTCATAATGTTAACTATTGGCATTTCAAACATTATTCTGAAAAATGCAGGAACTAGGTGGTTATATATACTTCGTTCAAAAAAATCTTTGCTTTTAATCGGTAGTAAAGTGTTTTTTTCGAACTCATTAATTAATTGTTGAGATAATTCTTGAAGAAAAGGGTTTTCGTTATTGAAAACTTCTTGTTGAGACACTAACAGTTGTATTGTTACAAAGTAACTCTCATTTTCGCTGCAATCTTCTCCAAAAATTCTTTGAGCCAGCATTACTCCCTTCTGATATAGGGACTGTCGCTGTATAAGCTGCTTTTCAAAATCCGAAAAAGCTAAACCTTCACTTTTACTTCGAACGTACACAAAAACAAGGTGAAAGACAGCTTCATTTTTACGGCTCTTCACAAGATCAATGCTGTGCTCTTCCAAGTAGGAGTCAATCATTTCCTGCATGAAAACTAGATTATTTTCTTGTCCCCATGATTTAAGGGCGAGTATAATAATCTCTTTTCCTAGAGGCTGAGAGAGTAAATAATCAATACAATAAAAAGCTATCCTTCGCTTGTCCAATTCACTTCCATTAAGGTGATAACCTGCGTTTCTTGTGTATACTAAGGATACCCGCCACTTTTCACAGAATGTTTTGAGCTTTTTAACATCTGCCAAAGCAGTGTTTTTACTCACACCAAGCAACCACTGATAGTGATAATTTGATAAATTACCTTGCCTGATAAAAGTGTACAAATAAATCAACAGTTCTCTGTCTCCCTCAGAAATGATAAACTGCTTCGTATCAATATCGGGAAACAACTCCGAAGGAAGAAATTTTCTTGCAGCCTCACTCATATTGAATGATTGATCCTGGAGTTCAATCGGATCTAATTCCATTCCAGTCAATGTGTCGTTTATCTTCTCTAAATCATACTGAAGCTGCCTCTCCGTCAAATTCAGGTACTGCATCACTTCCGACTTTGTCATTCGTTCGTGATTAACTAATTCCACGAAAAGTTTATATGATCTCTGATCAAGCAATGGGAGCCCTCCATTTCTTAACTTAATTTTAGAAGGTTCAACTGCAGTTTACAATTCAATTAGAGCCCAAACTTTGTAACCGTTTCCAAAAGTAAATTGGGTTGTTCCTTCCCTTGTTTTACTATTAAGTTATCCTTATACTTCATCTAAATGATAAGCGAATCATCAAATGAGAATAATTGTAAATGGGAAGGGATTTTTAAATGAAAATCAAAACTTTGGTTTTAGATATGGATGGCACACTGCTTAATGGGGAAAATGTAGTTGATCCAAATTTGATAATTCTATTAGAAAAATTAAGATCTGAGCACAATATAAAATTTTTTATAGCTACCGGACGTTCAATGGACGAGATAAAAGATGTCCTCCCTGTCAATTTTTGTGCAGACGGGTATATAACGGCTAATGGCATGATCAATTACAATAAAGAGAATATGATAAATTATCATATTTTGGATTCTGATTTAATTGAAACCGTTATAACTAAAGCTCGTGAAAGCAAAATCTATTATGAATTACACCCCTTGGAAGGTAGTCGTTTTGCATTAGAGGAGGATTTTCAAGTTTTTACTGCAGAATTGCATAAAAAGAAGTCTGCTACTCTTACGGAAAATGAGTATAAAGCTCGGATCGATGCGATGAAAAAGGATATTAACTGGGTTGAAAAACTTAACTTTGAAGATCTTATAAAAGTTTATTTTTTTAGTATGAATGCTGAAGTAATCAAAAATTGGAAAATGTATTTGGAAGAATTAAAAGAAGAGATTAACTTTACCACTTCTTCTTCCTCTCAACACAATGTAGAAATAATGGTCGATGAAGTTTCAAAAGCCACAGGTGTTCAACGGCTTCTTCAGGAATATGATCTTTCACACGAAAATTTAATGGCTATTGGGGATGCAGAAAACGATTTATCCATGTTGAAACTGGCTGCATATTCAGTTGCCATGGAGAATGCTTCAGAAGTTGTGAAACAAGAAGCAGACGATATTACAAATTATTCTCATAAAGAACAAGGACTCTACTTGTACTTGTCTGAAAAGTTCAAGATATAAAGAAACAATATTATCCCATATATTTAGTTAAAGATAGTACTGTTAATTAATGACTACGGTGTTTAACCGTGGTCATTTTTCTTTAGCTTCACTCTGACTTTCATTCTTCTTATTATTTCAATTGCTCTTCATTTTAAGTAACTCACCCTCTACAGAGAAATTAAGAAGAAAGTCCTTCTCTTTATTTGTTTCATCTTCCGTAACAAAGGCTACAGTGAATAATAAGGTTTCTAAAATCTCAGAAGAAAAGGTTGAGATGCATATGAAGAAGTTGCTTCCTGTACTGATTATGTTATTTCTCACAGGCTGTAACGTCCGGACGCTTAATCCTGTAAGTGAGACAGGAGCTGACCAGGCTTTCCTGATTAAACTGAGTTTTGGAATTATGATGTTTGTCGTTGCGGTTGTATGTGTCCTTTTCATCATTTTTACAGTGAAATACCACGAGAATGATTTAAACAGAAAAGATATTCCAAAACATGAAGAGGGCAGTCGTGTATTGGAAATTCTCTGGACGACCATACCTTTCGTTCTGCTTGCCATTCTGGCTGTCCCTACCGTGATGTATACGTTCCAGGCTTCAAATACGGAAGCTGGCTCCGAAGACACGCTGCATGTAGACGTAATAGCCGAGCAGTGGAACTGGACGTTTGCGTATGAAAATGGAAAAGAAACACATAAGGAACTTGTTCTGCCGGTCGACCGTGAAGTAGTTCTCCATCTGAAGTCCACCGATGTTATCCATTCCTTTTGGGTGCCGCGCCTGATCGGCAAAAGGGATACGATTCCGGGGGAGGAAAACGAGCTCAAGGTGACCCCGGATCAGACAGGCACGTACCAGGGAAAATGTGCGGAATTCTGCGGTCTGGGCCATACCGATATGAGGTTTGATACCGAAGTCATACCGGCAGAGGAATTCGAAGAATGGTTGAGTGAAGAAAAATAGACAGTTAAAGAGGTGAGACTATGGAATTCTCGTTTAACGGAAAATCTGTATTCGTACCCACGGACGTCATCGCCGGGTGGCTAAGCGTACTTATAATCACACCTATTGTTCTATATATCATCATTAAAAACCGGTACTGGTCGACGATTTTGGATTATACCACGACGACCAATCACAGAAAAATCGGTACCCTGTACATTCTTTTTTCCATGCTTTTCTTTTTAAGAGCAGGTGTGGACGCTTTATTTATGAGGACCCAGCTTCTCACCCCGGAAAACGAATTCTGGGTCTTTCAAGGTGAAAAATATAATGAACTGTTCACAACTCACGGAACCATGATGATATTTTTCGTGGCCACCCCTATTCTAATCGGGCTGATGAACGTTGCTGTACCGCTTCAGATCGGCGCTAACGATCTGGCTTTTCCATATTTGAACCTGGTCGGGTTCTATCTGTTTTTAACGGGAGGAACGATTTTCTTCCTCGCCTTCTTTTTCAATGCTGCGCCGAACATGGGGTGGACTGCTTACGCTCCGCTTTCGACCGATTCTTATACGCCCGGGCCCAACAACAATTTCTACATATTCGGGCTTCAGGTTTCCGGGCTTGGCACGATATTTGCAGCGATCAACATGATGGCTACCATTATTCGCCTGCGGGCACCAGGGCTTACGTTATCGAGGATGCCGCTTTTCCCCTGGGCTACGCTGATTACTTCTTTCTTAATTTTGATCGCTTTTCCTGTGCTGGCGATTGCTTTACTGCTGCTTCAGTTCGACCGGCTTTACGACGCCACTTTCTTCCTCGGGGAACTCGGCCATCCGGTCTACTGGCAGCACCTGTTCTGGATATTCGGGCACCCGGAAGTTTATATTATCGCTCTTCCGGCTTTCGGAATCTTTTCGGACATCATCTCCAACTTTTCAAGAAAAAATGTGTTCGGCTATACGTCCATGGTCATTTCCCTGACGCTAATCGGCCTTCTTGCCTTAATGGTATGGGTCCACCACATGTTCACCGTGGGGCTCGGGGCATTTTCGAACACCTTCTTCGCAATCACTTCCATGCTTATCGCCGTGCCGACAGGAATTAAAGTGTTCAACTGGCTCTTCACGATGAGACGCGGCGTCATAAGTATGAAAGCTCCTATGATGTTCGCTTTGGGCTTCATTCCCACCTTTGTCATGGGCGGGGTGACCGGGGTGATGCTCAGTTCGGCAGCTGCGGATATGCAGTTCCATGATTCCTACTTCGTAGTCGCCCATCTGCACTACGTTATCATCGGCTCCACCATACTGGCAGCATTCGCCGCTATTTACTACTGGTATCCGATCATGACCGGGAAAATACTGGACGACACACTCGGGAAGTGGCATTTCTGGCTGTTTCTTATCGGCTTCCACCTCACTTTCTTCCTGCAGCACTTAGCCGGCCTCGACGGTATGCCGAGACGTGTCTATGAATACACCCAGGAAGACGGAGTGTGGTCCTACAATTTCATCAGCAGTATCGGAGCCTATCTTATGGCTGTATCTATGCTGTTTTTCCTTTGGAATATCATTAAGACCCATCGCAGCGGCGCCAAAGCCGGAGACGACCCGTGGGACGGACGGACCCTGGAGTGGAGCGTCCCTTCCCCTCCTCCGGAACACCCGTTTGAAAGAATGCCGGTCATCGACCGCAGAGACATGTTCTGGTGGTCGAAAATCAATAACAAGCCGTTACCGGTCGCAAAAAACCCCCGTCCTTCTCCCATTGCGAGAAGAACGTTCCAGCCGATGTTTCTTGCCGGGAGCTTATTCATCTTAAGTTTCGGCTTCATTTACGGATGGGTGTGGGTGCAGATCCTCGGCGGCATCCTGTCGTTAAGCACTTTCGTCATCAGAGCGTTTTCCGATGAACGCACGGAGGCATATAAGAGAGAGGAGGAGGAAAATGAGCAGTAAGCTAATGTCCGAAGAGTTATTTGCCGACAAAAAAACGGGTTTCTTCATATATCTCTTTGTGGAAGCGATTATGTTCACGACACTGTTCGCCACTTACCTCATTTACACTCCACCGCAGACAGGGCCGTACCCGGGTGAACTGTTCGAATGGCAGACGACACTGTTCGCTTCTCTCTTCCTGATATCGAGCAGTGGCACTCTGCTCCTCTCGGAAAAAGGACTGAAGGAGAGGAAGATGAAGTTGATAGTGGCAGGTGTGGTCATCACGTTTCTGCTCGGAGCCGGCTTCATGTACTTCGAGATAGAAGAATTCCGCAAATTCATTACCGATGGACACGTCGTCTCAACGAACAACTTCCTGTCTGCATACTATGTATTAGTCGGTCTTCACGCCGTCCATGTAACGTTCGGGCTGGGCTGGATGATCGTACTCCTTGTTCAGGGCAGACTTCTGCCTTTCAACCTGTTTAAGGAGAAACATAAAATATTCAATTACTACTGGCATTTCGTAGACGCCATCTGGATAATCATTCTGCTCGTTGTTTATATTCCCTACCTCTTCTGATCCTTAAAATGAGTACAGAAAGGCAACTAAAAAATCTTCGCCGGCTTACTATTCCCAGTAAACGGCGAAGATTTTCTTTCCTCTAAATATTCACGCCTCCCTGCCAAGGTATTCATTCTTCACTTTCTGTAACAAATCCGCTGAGCATAACAACTCGACTCCTGTCAGAGCCAACGCTTTCGCTCCTTTCAATAAGGCTGCGTCACCTTCTCCCGAGCGGGCTGCTTCCCTGAATTCCTTCGTATGAGGAACGAGGTCCTCTTCACCGATTTTGATGTAAGGATGGATAGTCGGTACCACCTGGCTGATGTTCCCGGCGTCCGTGGAGCCGAGTCCTTTCTTCAGCGGCCGATAATCTTCCCCGAGCCCTTCGATCTTTTCTTTGAAAATCTCCTCAAACGCAGGCGTCACGTTGAAGTTATCCACCCCGTTCTGAATTCTCGTCATAGTATAGGAAGAACCTGTTGCCGCAGCAGCCCCTTCAGCGACCTTTTTTACTCTGGCGGTAAGCCGGTCACAGTCCTCTCTCGTCTTCGCCCTTAAGTAAAACCGGGCCCTTGCGTATTCCGGTACTATGTTCGGGGCTTCTCCCCCGTCCAGAATCACTCCGTGCATCCGTACGTCTTCAGATACGTGCTGCCTGAGAGCATTAATGCCGTTGAATAACTGAAGCACAGCGTCCAGAGCATTGATCCCATCTTCCGGGTTACTGGCAGCATGGGCAGCTGCCCCGAAAAACTCAAAATCCACCGGATCCACCGCCAGCGTCGGGGCGGAACCTGAAGTAGTTCCGAGCGGATGGACCATCATACAGACGTCTATGTCCCGGAGGTACCCATGTCTTACAAACGTACCCTTAGCGCTTCCGTTCGGCCCTCCTTCCTCTGCCGGAGTTCCGAGAACTACCACTTCCCCACCTGTTTCCTCTATCACTTCTCCGAGAGCAATCGCTGCCGCTGTTGATGCCGTACCGATGATATTGTGCCCGCACGCATGCCCAAGGCCGGGAAGGGCATCGTATTCCGCTAAATATCCGATAACAGGGCCCGGCCGGCTCGATTTCTTACGTGCCAAAAAGGCGGTTTCGTGGTCCGGAATTTGCCTGTCAATAGTGAACCCGGCTTCTTCAAGGAGAGAAGTAAGCAACCCTGAAGCGAAAAATTCTTCATTTCCTGTTTCCGGATTGTCATGAATCGCATGACTCGTCGTAATATAAGTTTCTTTCCTGTTTTCAATAAAACTGGCGATGTGTTCCTGTAAGTCGTGTGCTGTGGTCAAAGTCATAATTACTCTCCTTTACCATCCTATTTTTTCGAGAGGGACGAACGTCGGTATCAATGAATCATCGAATACTTCACGAATGTGTTCTGCCACATCTTCCTGCTGGTATATATCGACAATTTTCTGATACACTTCTTTATCCGCTTCCTCGGCCTGCGCTGCGATAATGTTTATATAAGGTTCAGCTGTCTCATCTTCTATGAAAATAGCGTCGTCCACCGGAACAAACCCTGCCTCTACGGCTACCCCGTTGTTGATAACAGACGCTGCTACATCAGTCAGTACACGCGGCGTCTGGGCAGCTGCGACCGGTTCAAATTGCAGATTCTTAGGATTGTCCGTTATTTTATCCAGCGAACCGTTCCCGTCAAAATCTTCCGGCAGACCGATCAGTTCTGCTTTCTCCAGCAGAAGAAGGGCACGCCCCATATTTGTAGCTTCTTTCGGTAAGGCAATAGAACTCCCTTCCGGAATATTTTTTACATCTTCATATTCTTCCGAGTACACACCCATCGGCGCAATGATTGTAGTAGCGATAGGTTCGAGATCGAGGTTCCGTTCTTCAATAAAAGAGTCGAAGTAGGAAACGGTCTGAAAGGCATTCAAATCGATATCCCCGTCCGCCAGAGCCATGTTGGGACGAACGTAATCCGAAAACTCCACGAGCTCTATTTCAATTCCTTCTTCGGCTGCTTTTTCCTTCACTTTCTCCCAGATAGGTACGCCGGATCCATTCAGACCTACTTTAACGACTTCGTCACTTCCCGAAGCCCCACTTTCCTTACTGCATCCTGCGAATAATGTCCCGGCCGCTATTACCAGACCAAGTAGTACAATTAATTTTCTCATTTTAATAAATCCTCCCGCCTATTGTCTTCTCATTTTTTTGGATAACACGTTGCCCAATGTCTGCACGATTTGTACAAGCAGTACGAGCAGCAGAACCGTAACGATCATAATATCCGTTTCGAACCGCTGATATCCGTAGGCTATCGCCAGGTCTCCAAGACCTCCTCCTCCGACGAAGCCGGCCATGGCAGATGCCCCAACTAAGCCGATCGTCGCTATCGTCAGGTTCAGCACGATGGAACTCAAGGCTTCCGGTACATATACGCGTAATATAATCTGCCAAGGAGAGGCTCCCATCGCTTCTGCCGCCTCCACGACGCCGGGTTTCACTTCCATAAGACTGCTTTCCACCAGCCTTGCTATATAAGGTCCTGAAAATAGTACGAGCGGTACGACAGCCGCTGCAGTCCCAATAGACGTGCCGACCAAAAACCTTGTAAGAGGGAGGATCGCTACAAGAAGAATAATGAACGGGATGGATCGAAAGAAGTTGATCACTACGCTTAACCCTTTGAAAAATGCGCTATTTTGGAGAAGCCCGCCGTGTCTCGTAACGACAAGTGCGATTCCAAGCGGGATACCGATGAGTGCCGCTACCACCAGTGACACCCCTACCATAATCAATGTTTCGTTGATGGCCTGCAAAATCTTTGGCCAGAATTCCAGTAAATTAACCTGCATCAGCTTCCACCTCCTGGACGCTTACTGTCCGCTGTATATAATCCAGTGCTCTGACAATCTCCCTGTCTTCCCCCAGCAGTTCCACTACCAGCTGGCCAAACGGGATTCCCTGCAGTTCCGTAATTTGTCCGAAAAGAACGTTCACTTCGACCTGATAGTTTTTGGCTACCTGTGAAAAGATGGGCTGAGCAGCCTTCTCCCGGACGAATGTGACCCGGTATACGTGACGTCCTCCCCCGCGTTCTTCAATACCCGAGAGGATGGAAGGCGGGATATCGCTCTCCATCACCGACTGGATAAAGTTTTTCGTCGTCGGGTGCTGAGGATTCGAGAACAGTTCGAAAATGGACCCCTGTTCAATGACCTGGCCGTTTTCCATGACAGCGACACGGTCGCACACTTCCCGGACTGCGTTCATTTCGTGGGTAATCATCAATATCGTAAGGTTATACTCGTCGCGTACTCTTTTCAGTAACTGAAGGATCGACTTCGTCGTCTCAGGATCAAGTGCCGAAGTCGCTTCGTCACATAATAAAATGTCCGGTGATGTAACAAGCGCCCGGGCAATACCTACCCGCTGTTTCTGACCACCCGAGAGTTCTTCCGGATACTGATGTGCTTTATCCGAAAGTCCTACGAAATCAAGAACCTCTTCCACTCTGGCTTTTATTTTTTTCTTGGGAGTGCCGGAAATGATCAGCGGGAAGGCGACATTATGTAAAACCGTTTTAGACTCCAGTAAGTTAAAGTGCTGGAAGATCATCCCGATACGCTTGCGCATTTTCCTGAGTCCGGGCTTGGACAACCGGGACAAATCATCCTCCTCCACTAATATATTGCCCCCGGAAGGCTGCTCCAGCAGATTCACCAACCGGACAAGCGTACTTTTCCCGGCTCCACTGAACCCGATCACTCCGAAAATTTCACCTTTCTCGATCGATATGTCTACGCCATCCACCGCCCGCAACTCTTTTCCGTTGTGCTCATACACTTTCGAAACGTTCTCGAACTGAATCATGCTCCATCCTCCTTACTTAAACGAAAAAACCCCTCTTCCAGAAAAATGGAAGAGGGGTCTTCTAATAAAATTTAGAAAACCGTCTCTTCTCATCTTTCAAGTGCGATGCACCTGCTGGAATTGGCACGGTTTTCGATGGAATTCCATCAGTTCCGCTGCCGAGGTTTCAAAGGGCCAGTCCCTCCACCTCTCTGGATAAGAAGATACGTTTATAGTTTTTTTGTGATGTGAACTATCTTAATACAATCATGACTTTGTCGTCAATCAGTTTTTTGAAAATTATATTAAATAAGTCACTGAACGTGCAGGTGAAGCTCATTATAAAACCCTCCCGAAAAGTTCGAGAGGGTCACTTCGATTGAACGTCAGTACGCCAGCCACCCGGCATCTGCTCTGATCACTTCACCATTGACAAAAGCTGAGTCTTCACTGGCCAGAAACAGTGCGATTCTGGCTACTTCTTCCGCTTCGCCATTCCTCGGGTTATTCCCGGACCCGGACAAAGCCCTTTCCATACCGAATTCATCCGGTTCTGACATGGTCGTTCCAATATTCGTAGCCACTCCGCCCGGAGCAATAGCATTGCAACGGATTCCGTGATTCGCATATTGGAAACCCACGTTTTTTGTATAACCGGCCAGAGCATGCTTGGAAGCTGTATATGCAGCTCCGGCTCTGGAACCTGCAAGGCTGGCGGATGAGCCCATGTTGACAATAACACCACGGCCCTTCTCCAAAAAAATCGGAAGGGCTTTACGAGTAGCTCTCATAGGTCCCGTTGTATTTACCGCCAGCACCTTTTCCCATAATTCATCGGTTACCTCGGCAGCAGGCATCATGTTATCCATCATCCCGGCATTATTAACCAGAATATCCAGCGTTCCATACGTGTCGACAGCTGTGTCGATCAAACGCTGGACATCTGATTCTTTCGTCACGTCCGCCAAGACCGCTGTAGCAGTTCCATTATTCTTTTCAATTTCCTCGACCGTTTCCTGCGAGCCTTTTTCATTAACGTCAGAAACGATGACCTTCGCACCTTCTTGTGCATATAATATAGCGATTTGTCTCCCCATTCCTGAACCAGCTCCGGTTACCACAGCTACCTGACTTTCAAGTTTCATAAAGCAGTTCTCCCTCCTGAAAGATAGTTGAACCCTTTTAGAATCGAAAGCTGACCTGAAGATAAGACAACCTATCTTTATCTTATCACTTCATATAAAAAATTCAAAATAAAGAACATTTATCCTTAAAAAGAAATGAAATCTATTGCACTCCACTTTCCAGAATGGAAAAAGTCTTTTCACTGCAATTAATTTCCGCTTGCGCTCCATAAGGAAGGAGAAATTTCGGCTCCGTATGGCCAAAATTCAAGTTGTACAGCACAGGCAAATCCACGAGACCATACTCCTTCATTACCCGGGAAATAACTTCTTTGTATTCCTCATAGTAAGCTTCATCTTTCGGCTTACCGAATACGATGCACGCAGCCTTCTGCAGAATCCCCTGGGTCGCGTAGTTACGAAGCCAGCGTTTTATATCCTCAGGCGGAGTTTTTTCTTCAGACGTTTCAAAGAAAATAATTCCGCCCTTCCACGCTTCCTTCTCCGGCCAGAGTGTCGTCCCTTTCACCATTTCCAGAACATCGATACAGCCGCCGATGAGTCTGCCTCGTGCTATACCGGAACCCTGGAGAACTTCATAACCTGAGTTCGCCTGCATCGTACGGCGGGTGTTTTTGTTCGACTCTTCCCACTCCAGATGTTCACTCGTCCACTCTTTGGCAGGAGGAATGTTACCGATAGCTTCTCCTGAAAAAAGTGTGCGGTTCAGCATATTTACTGTATACGGATCCATTTCCACATTTTCCGCAAAATCCGTTAAGACCGCCGGACCATAAAAAGAAGAGAGACCTGCCTTGTGGCAAAAGAGATGGGAAACCGTAACGTCTGAGTATCCCATAAAAACTTTGGGATTATCGCGGATCACATCAAAGTCGATGTACGGCAGCAGGCGGACACTGTCGTCCCCGCCTATATTGGCAATGATGCCTTTAATCGACTCGTCTTTAAACGCGTTCATCAGATCTTCCGCACGCGCTTCCGGATGCTCGTAAATGAAGTCCGATCCTTTCAGGCTATTGGACATCGACACTATTTCCAGGTTAAACACTTCCTGAAGTCTGCTCACACCCTGCTCATACCGCCATCGGATGCCAGGATCCCCGGCTAACCCTGAGGAAGGGCTTACTGTTGCCACTTTGTCTCCTGCTTTCAGTTTTTGCGGTTTGATTAACAACGAAAACGCTCCTTTTATTACTTTATTTCTTACCTTATCAGAGCTTACTCTATATCAGGAATCAAAATTTCCTTTAGGGTTATCTTTAGTGGGAAGATCCCCGACGAAAGGGAACAGTTCTTCTTCCGCTACCTGATGAACTCTGTACAGCTCCTTCACAGGGTCAGGGTGCTCATCAACCCGAAGGTCGACTAAAGGGTACTCTTCAGTGTCCGAAACGCGGACGGCGGCTGACTGCCGGCCACGCTTGTCCCCTCCCTCATCCTGACCGGCCTGCAAAGCCATAATAAGCCTTTCGGATAGTGGTTTACCTTCGGTTTCCAGAAAAGAGTCATACATCGCCTGAATCGTCTCGGGTCCGGTGAGCATATTCCCCGCTACCGCAAAATGATCTCCTTCCCGGTGTCCATACCATCCTTCGCATTCGTCCCCTGAAAAAGCGGCACTGTTTCCATCCTTGTCCACGATACAGAACTGCCGGATGGCTGGTTGTGCGTCTTCTTTTAAAACCTTTTCTTTCACTTTCTCTGCGGAAAATCCTTCACTTAGATAACGGACACCGTTAATTCCTATATAAGGATTGACGAAAGACTGAGTAGCCACGGCTCCCGCCTTTGGTGCAGTAAAAGGACAGAGCGCTCCTACCGCCGGTACTTTGGTGGAGACCGCCACTCCAAACTGACCGGTCTCTTTGCATTTTGCTGTAATCGAAAAAGTCATATCAGCATTTCTCCTCTCGTTCTGTAAACGTTTCTGTCGATTATGTATCCCGTACCTACTGTACTTTCGGCTCTCCGACTTCGTTTTTCATTCTATTGAGTTTAAAGACCTGCTGATTTCCAAATGGAGCAGCAGGTCCTGTAACATAAACTATTTCATAAATTTCAGGTGAGTTTATTCAGAATTAACACCTGTTTAACAATTTACCTGAGTTCAGGCTTCTTCCCCTGCATCGGAGCTGTTTTTTCGAAAGCATATCCTGCATTAAGGATTCTTCCTTCTTTAAATGCCGGCCCGATGATTTGCATGCCTACCGGCAACCCCTGACTTAGTCCGCAGGGCACGGATAATGCCGGAAGACCGGTTAAGTTTTCCGGCCCCATGAACCGGATAATATTATCTATTACATCCACTTTTTCTCCATTCAAATAGGCAAAGTCTTCCCCAATATTGTTCGGAAGTACAGGCAGTGTCGGAGCCATAATGACGTCAACCTTATTGAATGCTTTCTGGAAATCCTGTTTCAGCTGTCTTCTTACCTGTTGAGCCTGAAGATAATCGACAGCAGAAGGGAGTTCGCCAAGTTCAAACAGCAGACGTATGTCACTTCCGAAGTCCTGCGGTCTGCTCTGTAAATCGCTATGGTGTATGGCGGATGCTTCCGAGAGGGAGGTGATCAGTTCCGCCCAATCCGAATACTGAAGAGAAGGGATCTTGACTTCCTGCACTTTAGCACCCTGGTCGACCAATTTTTGAATTCCGTTGCGTACCAGTTTTTCCACTCCTGAATCTACGCCTTTAAAAAAGAAATCTTCGTTGACACCTATAACGAGATCTTTCACGTTCCCTGTCACGGCCCCTACGTAGTCATCCACAGGGACATTGATTGAAGTCGGATCCTTTTTATCAAATCCTGCAATAATTTGAAGCAACCCAGCTGCATCTTTTACTGTTTTCGTCATCGGGCCGACGTGATCGAGCGTCCATGCCAGTGGATAAACCCCATATTTACTGACTCTTCCGTAAGTCTGTTTTAAACCGACGGTCCCGCAGGCAGAGGAAGGGATCCGTATGGAACCGGCGGTATCCGTACCGAGAGAGGCTATCGTGGCATCCGAAGCAAGTGCTGCGCCGGATCCTCCACTCGAGCCTCCCGGTATTTTATTCGTGTTCCATGGATTGCGTACTGCACCATAGTGCGGGTTGTTATTCGTCACACCCCAGGCATATTCATGCAGGCTCAATTTACCGGTGAAGACGACCCCTGCTTCTTTTAATTTGGATACCACTGTCGCATCGTGATCGGAGACAAAGTCTTTGTGGATTTTCGACCCCATCGTAGTCACTTTGTCTTTCATATAAATGATATCTTTTATAGCCATAGGAATACCATGGAACATGCCCCGGTACTGCCCACTGCTGATTTCTTTTTCCGCTTTCTCCGCTTCTTTCAAAGCATCTTCCCTGTATATTTCAATATGGGAATTAATCGTTTCCTGCGTAGCCTCTGCCCGGTCCAGAACCGAATTTGTGATATCTACCGGAGATATTTCCCCTTTTTTCAAAAGCGGTGCAAGTTGTTCGACTGATTGTGATGCCAGTTCTTTACTCAGAATGATCACCTCCGGGAACGTTTCTTAAACTGATGTCGGCATCATCCACATTCACAGTTTCAAGATTCCCTCGCGCTGCTTTAAGCCCTGCCCACCGGTTCTCTAAAATTTCCAGGTGTTCTTCTTTAGGATCTATACCTTTTTGTTCCAATAGTTCTTTAACGGAAAGAGCCATTTTCATCACCTTCCCTGTTTTATTAGAGTACTGCCAAGATTATCATCCGGGAGTTTCTCACATTCCGAATAAACGCCTATACAACGCTGTATTGAAAACGCTTACAGTAAACTTATTGAAAGATTAACAATTTTTTGAATATAAGTCAATCAGGAAGATAGATAATACCTTCTGCTTAATGCTCAATATCCTATAATGGCAGTTTGGACTTCCTTTACCACCTTTTCGGAAATCCTGTTAATATCCAGCAGGTAGACATTATTCAAACGCGGATTAAATACCCCCAGCTTTTCAATCTTTGCGAACTCCGGATGTATGGACTGCTCTCCCATCAGGTAGTAAACGAGGAGTTGTAACGTATGCTTTCCGGTCGGCCTTGATTTCGAAACCTTGAAGTCCCACAAGGTATCTGCGGTCAGGAAGTCCCCGTCTCCGCTGTGGATAAGATCCGTATATCCACCCTGAAAGGTGAAACCGTCTTTCACTACCGGCCCGTAGATATCAAAAAACGTAAGGGCTCTCTGGACCATCACTCGTATATTCCCGATCGTATCTTTTTCAGGTTCGATCAATCTAACCGGCTTATAACCTTGTACCCCCGCACGAACAATCACATCGTATCCGGAAAGTTTACAGGCGTTTATAACGGAAGTGTCATCCGTACCGTTTATTCCTTTGACCAGGTTCGCTGCTCTCTCCTTCTCCCGTATACGTGCGGCTCCCAGCAGAGAAATACTGAATACCTCTTCAGCCGGTGTACCGGTTTTACACCGCGTTAAGTAATCTACCGCCAGTCCTGTAAGACTTGGATGTAGATTCTCTTTTTCCTTAAGGTCACATTCATCCGGCAGAGAAGTGACGGCGAATTCACCCGGGTTTACGTATCCTCCCCGAGGTTGCCTGATTTCTGAAATTCTTTGCGTAACTGATACCATGCGACCCCTTCTTTCCTGCTCAAGTCGTAATCTCCGGAGGCATTATTTTTCAGGTTTAAGAATCGTCCTTTGGAGAGGCACACCGCCCATGGAAACATTCTGCTCCATAAAAATGTAGGACCGGCCATCTATGATAAACTTCCGGTTACCTTTATAACTGACTTGCCTTCCCTGTGAGGCGAGTTCCTGTTTTATAGCTTCTACGTATTTCTTATTATTTACATATCTATCGTCAAAATCGATCGTGATGTTACCTTTTTTGTAACCCATAAGCCGGTTAAAACCGAAAAGTAGAAGTATTGCAATAATTAATATCAAAAACACTTCCATATAGCCTGAGCCTCCCCTGTGAGAAAACGCTTTTCTTAGCATACGATTAAAAAGAGGACGCGTTTCAATTTATTTAAAGCTCATTATTTTCGATTTTTATTTGCCTGTCATAATCTTTCGCGGACCACTCTACCAGTAAATAAATCAAAAAAGCGGCACATGCGCTCGCTACGTTCTCTGTCCACGAAACCACCGGTTGGAAACTCCACTGCCATATGGTGGGCACCAGGAAAAAGATTATACTGAACCGCAGGCTTTTTCTCAGCATCGGTGCTCCCCCCTATCGTCGTATACTTTCTAAGTTACTTTCCTATACTTTTCAACCACTCATGAAGACGTGCTTTCGGGTAGTAAATTTTATTGTTGATCGTAACGTGCGGAATGTCCGGGTACTCCTGCAGCAGCGCTTTCGTATCTTCTTTTGATACACCTATGTAGTAATGTACATCTTTTTCCTTTATTAACTTGTAGTCTTCTTCCTCCCTGAAGATTTCACTGAACGAATCACCGGCCTCGGGATTTTTGAAGTTTTTAAGACCTTCCCCGATAAAATATCCGGCAAAGGCTATCCCCACTGCTATCCAGAAAAAATCGAATTCCATTTTCGTTCCTCTCCTTTCTTCCTCCAGCTTTTTCATTAGTTACAATTATTTCAAATGAACAGGAGAAACTCAATTTCTTTTTCAAGAACCCCCCTGACTTTTGTAGGAATCGAAACAAAGCCCGGGATTTATTGTTTAAAATACCCATAAAAAGTAAAAACTTCTAAGTGGAAAGCGAATTATTCAATCAGAAAGGTGGAGGAATCATGCCAGAACTTAAGAATTATATGAATACCGAGGTAGTAGCTTGTGAGGCATCCGACACTTTGACAACTATAGCGAAACGGATGAAAGATAAAGAAGTAGGCTTTGTCGTCATTACAGAGCAGGATAAGTACGCAGGTGTAATTACGGATCGTGACATCGTAGTGAACGGCTTGGCTAAAGGATCCGCGGAAAATGTAAAAGCTTCAGACATTATGACGGACAAAGTCGTTACGGCTACTTCCGATATGGAAGTACAGGAAGCGGCGCGTCTGATGCAGGATCACCAAATCCGCCGCCTTCTTGTAGTAGATGAAGATAAAGTGAGCGGTGTCGTAAGTATAGGTGATATCGGTCTGCAGGGGTCCGATGAGATTGCAGGCTATATTATGGGTGAACTATCCAAAGGCTCCGCCAACAACTGAGTTCAAACGAAAAGCTGAGACAGGGATCCCCCCCTCGTCTCAGCTTTTTTACGTCTGCATCCGGCGTTTTGCTTCCCAGTACAGCATCTGAATAAATTTCTTCGTATCGACTCTTATTCTGTATCTCTTCTCTTTCTCAAGCTCCATCATTTTCTTCCGTACCTGTTCATAGTCAAAAAATGTCGAAGCGTATTTACTGAACACAGGATTGCTGAAATCATCCAGTCCGACCGAGGCGATGTGCGAAATACCCTGATGTACAGCCCTCCGGACGCGCTGTTCCGCCGCTTTCACTTCCCGCTGCAGACCTGGCTGCTTCGCTCCTTCTTTCATCTTGTCGGCAGCCGTCTTCTGATAGACATTCTTCAGGGAAGTTATTTCCTCTCCCCCCGTCATATTATTCTGATCCAGATAATAGATGATATCCAGCAGATCCCTGGAGCCGTTCTCCCCGACCATTCCGAGTTCCACCAGTACTTTGTATCCTTCTTCCTTAATGCTTCTGGAAGCAGCCGCACTCCCGGTTCCGGCGCTTTTTCCCGTTACCGCCTGCAGAGACTGCTGAATATTTTCTATGGATCGCTCCAGCACCAGTCTTTCCTTAACTTTTTTCAGAATGTTGACCACCTCGATCCGGTTCAACGGTTTCGTAATGTAGTATTCGATACCGAGTGAGTACGCTTCCCCTATCAGATCTTTACTTTCCATCTGGGATATCATCACCGTTTTTCCCGTATAGCTTCCGCTGATCTCCCGCATCGTCTCTATGCCGTCTCTTTCCTGCATTAAAAGATCAATCAGCAGGATATCCACCTGATGAGCCTCAAGCAGTGCAGCATCCACTTCCCGGCCGTCGGTTCTTTCTCCGGCCACCGTTCCGAGATCCGCATCCTCTATCATCTCGGCGAGCATGGCCCTCACCGATATATCATCATCCACGATGAAGTAATTCATTGTCACTCCCCATTTCCATTAATTTTTCCTCTGGAATCCGAATTAAAAAAGAAGCTCCCTGTACTGACGGAAGCAGCCGGATTCTCCCGTCCATTTTTTTCACGACTTCCCGTACATAGGACAGCCCTATCCCTGTAGACGGAGCGCCGGCAGAATCGAACTTGGACGTATAGCCTTCTTCAAAAACGACCTCCTCCATCCTTTCAGGAATCCCCGGACCATCATCGGAAACAGTCACTTCCAGATGTCTCCCTTTCCTTTCCACTATCAATTCCACGTTGCCTTCTGCGTCAATTGCTTCTACGGCATTAGAGATAAGGTTGTTCAGTACGGAAAGGAGTACGTAGGTCGGATAACGATTTTCCCCCGTTTTATTACGGAGCGTGAAACGTACGTCTTTCCGAAGAAGCTCAGCATAAGCTGCATTGGCCTTTTCCAGTATACTCCCTATCTCTTCCATACTCAGCCAGGAAGTGTCACTTTCCCTTGAAATCACGTTCGATAACCCGGCGTAGATCCGCTGGTTATCTTTTTTTATTTCGTGCACTTTATTCGCTATGACAAGCAGAGAGGAAGACTCCTCCCTCCCGCTTTCCTCTTTCATATTCCGGTAAAGCTCGTAACTCTCTTTCGTAACCGTTTCGGCATCCCGCATCGTTTTGGACAGATGAACGGCCTCCGTGTACAGACCGGACAGCACCATCATCATATGCTCCTTCTGCTTTTTCTGCTGCAGTTCTTCCGTTTTCGCCTGTTTATACAGCAGGATGTTGAAAAAACCAAGGACGAAAAAACTGCGGATAAAAGCGACCTCCAGCAACAGCCCTATCGTTCCGAAATTCACCGGCTGGTCCATGACTCCGCTTCGCAGCAATATCTCGGCCGTACTTGCCATAATCTCCAGGGAAACTCCTAACAGCCCGACCAGGACAGGTTTATGGTAGTACTTTGAAACCTTCAGGAAACGGAACAGCAGTCCGTAGGTGAGGTAATAAAAGAATACCGGAAAGTGGGTGGAGAACGCTTCCTCAAGCGGCACGGAACTTCCGTACACATCCAGTCCCGTCCGGAACAGCACGACCGACGTCGCTACTGCCAGTGTCAGGGTGACCTGGCGCAGATTCGCCCTCCATAGCAGAAAAAAGAAAAACAGGGGGGTGCCGAAACTTACCCGGAAGCTTCCCTCGAACGGATAAAATTTGAGCTCTCCGGCCAGCGGCACCATCACAATAACCATTATAACAATCAGCAGTTTCTTTTTAATCATCAGGGTCTCTCCTTCAAAAATTCACGGATTTAATTGTATGTATGCGTAGATTTCTGTATGTATCCGTAGGTATGCGCTTACATTGTGTATTACATATTGACTGGAGGGTTGTTATGAAAAATAATCTCGTATTCCAAATATTCATCGCTTTCTTTTTAGCAATTGTTCTCGGCATTTTCGTCGGACCTGACATACAAGTAGTACAGCCGCTCGGAGATCTTTTCCTCAGGCTTATTAAATTTATCATTGTTCCCCTCGTTCTGTCTTCCCTGGTAGTCGGAGTTGCCAGCACCGGGGATCTGAAAGAGCTCGGGAACCTGAGTTTCAAAACAGTTTCCTACTACATGGTGACGACAGCGGTCGCCATCTCCATCGGGCTTCTGAGCGGAAATCTGTTCTCTCCCGGAACCGGAGTTGATATTGAAGTTCCGGAAGGTGAACAGGTCGCTGCCCAGGAAACTCCCGGAATTAAAGAGACGCTGCTGAACATTGTGCCGACCAACCCGATTGCCGCACTTACGGAAGGTAACATGCTGCAGGTCATCTTCTTTGCCATCTTCCTCGGCATCGGTATCACGATGGCAGGTGAAAAAGCACGTACACTTTATCAAATATTCGATCAGCTGGCGGAAGTCATGTATAAAATCACCGGTGTCGTAATGAGATTCGCCCCCATCGGTATATTCGGCCTTATCGCACCTACCGTCGGGGAATACGGGGTGTCCGTACTGTGGCCTTTATTCAAGGTCATTCTCGCGCTGCTCGTCGGCTCACTCGTGCACGTTCTGCTCGTCTACTCGTTTTCCGTGAAAGTTTTCGGCAAGATGAGCCCCGTCACTTTCTTCAAGGAACTGATACCGGTCATTATGGTGGCTTTCAGTACGTCCAGCAGCTCGGGAACTTTACCTATGACGATCAAGTATTCCGAAGAAAAATTGAAAGTACCGCAAAAGATCAGCAGTTTCGTACTGCCGCTCGGCGCGACCATCAACATGAACGGTACAGCCCTGTATCAGGGGGTCTGCGTGCTGTTCGTCGCTCAGTACTTTGGAATGGAACTGACCTTCATCGATCAGCTTACCGTCGTGCTGACCGCTACACTGGCTTCCATCGGAACCGCCGGCGTCCCGAGTGCCGGACTTATTATGCTGTCGATGGTTATGACTTCCATCGGTCTGCCACTCGAAGGTATAGCACTGCTCGCAGGAATCGACCGTATTCTGGATATGATCAGAACTTCCGTGAACGTTCTCGGGGATGCATCAGCCGCAGTCGTTGTCAGCTCGTCTGACAGGAACCACCCCGATGTTCTGGAAGACGAAGAAAACTACACAACCGCCCACTACGGGTAATAAGAATCCACAGGGAAAGGAAAGATACCATGAACCGTTTATATCGTACAGAAACAGACTCTATCGGAGAAAAAGAGATTCCCGCCGAAGCTTACTACGGAATCCAGACACTGCGTGCCAAAGAAAACTTCCCGATTACAGGGTACAACCTCGATGATTCCATGATTACGGCCGTGGCTATGGTCAAAAAAGCGGCAGCTATGGCGAACAGGGACGCCGGCCACCTCCCTCTTCACATAAGCGAAGCTATCATCGGGGCTGCCGATGAACTGCTGGAAGGCTATTACCATGACCAGTTTCTTGTAGATCCTATCCAGGGCGGAGCCGGTACTTCCGTGAATATGAATGCGAACGAAGTTATCGCAAATCGGGCTCTTGAAATCGCAGGACGGGACAAAGGCGACTACGATTATATCAATCCGAATAACCATGTGAATATGGCACAGTCGACCAACGACGTCTTCCCTACCACAATGCATATCGCTGCTGTAACCGGGATGACCCGGCTGGAACAGACGATGGAAACGATGGCTGATACATTCGGTAAAAAGGCGGCTGATTTCGATCACATCATCAAAGTCGGACGTACGCACCTGCAGGACGCCGTTCCGATCCGGCTCGGACAGGAACTGAAAAGCTACCAGCGTGTGATCGAACGCGACCTCAACCGGATTAGACGCTCCAAAGATAATCTGTTCGAAATCAACATGGGGGCAACAGCGGTCGGTACCGGTCTGAACGCCGATCCGGTATACACGAAGCTCGTAGTGGAGTATCTGGCTGACATCAGCGGACTTCCGCTCAGGGCAGCAGAGAACCTGGTAGACACTACCCAGAACACCGATGCTTACACGGAAGTTTCTTCCGCTTTGAAAAACACTATGACGAGCATGTCCAAAATAGCGAATGATTTTCGTCTGATGGCCTCCGGGCCGAGAACCGGACTGAGCGAAATCACTCTCCCGGCCCGACAGCCGGGCTCGTCCATTATGCCCGGGAAAGTGAACCCGGTCATGCCGGAAGTTATTAACCAGATCGCTTTTCAAGTTATGGGAAACGACCACACGGTGAGCATGGCTTCAGAAGCCGGACAGTTGGAGCTGAACGTCATGGAACCGGTCATGATTTTCAATCTGCTTGAATCCATCACTGTTATGAACAACGGGTTCGGCGTTTTCACGGATCTGTGCCTGAAAGATCTGCAGGCGAACGAAGAAGTACTCCGGGAGAACGTGGAGAAAAGCCTTGGAATCATTACGGCTTTAAGCCCGCACATCGGTTACGAACGCTCTTCACAAATCGCCCAGGAAGGCATAAGAACGGGCAAAACGGTGCGTACCCTCTGTATGGAGTATGAGGTTTTGAATTATGAAGACCTGGAAATTATTCTCGACAGTTATGAAATGACCTACCCGGGTATTGCAGGAGCACACCTGAAGGAAGAAATGACAGTCTGATACAGCAGCTTTAAAGGGACGCCCTTCGGCTTCCCTTTTTTTGAGAACGAAATACAGTCCTGTCTTTTCTATTTTTCGAAATTTCTAAAAAATCATTGACATTCCTTTTCTTCCCCCGGTAGAATGAACGTTAATTTCATACACATCTTATCAAGAGCGGTGGAGGAATCTGGTCCTGTGATCCCGCGGCAACCTGTTCGTAAAGAACAAGGTGCTTCTTCCAGCAGACACTATCTGTCTGAAAGATAAGAGCAGGGACGTTCAGGAGAACCCTTCTATTTTTCTTACGGAAAAGTGGAAGGGTTCTTTTTGTATGTACAGATATGTAAAGGAGGAGAGGAAATGAATTCTTACGGAGTATGGGTTATTTCACTGGCGCTGTTATATACGCTCGCGTTAATCATCGTCGGCAACGTGGCAAAGCGGAAAGCCGGCCGGGGCGAGCAATATTTTATAGGGGGACGGACGTTCCGGTGGTGGACGGTCGCTTTCTGTATTACAGGTCTTTTTTCGGGTTCAACGTACATATCGATTGTGGAGCTTTCGTATCTTACGGGGATCTCAGCTATATGGTACGGGGTCGCAGAAACACTGCAGGTTCTCCTGATCGCCCTTCTGCTTATAAAATCGTTCCGGGAGAAATTGATCGTCACCATCACCGGATTGATCGGTGATCAGTTCGGCAGACGTGCCAAAGCTTTATCCGGCGCCATTACGGCCTTCGCTTTCCCGATGTGGTCGGTGGCCACGGCCATTGCATTCGCTTCTGCCTTCCACGTCTTCACCGGCGTGTCTCTGTCTTTATCCGTGGCGTTCACAGCCCTTCTTTTATTCGTCTATTTACAGTCGGGCGGCATGTGGGCGGTCGCCTTTACACAAACGATGAACACTATCATTTTCGCCCTCATGTTCATAATCGGTGCAGCAGCGTTCTTCATTAAACCCGGCATTTCCGGTCTGCAGCAGCTGGCAGTCGAACAGCCCGGGATGTTCGACTGGGACGGAGCCGGTCTTCAGGTCATTCTCGTATGGTTTGCCACATTTCTTGTGAACGTCATTTTAGCTCAGGCTGCTTTCCAGATGGCTCTGTCCTGCAGAACACCGGAAGAAGGGCAAAAAGGACTGATTGTGGCAGAAGTGATGAGCATCCCCTTCATTCTTTTCGGGATCCTCTTCGGCCTCTCGGCGGCTGCGGTTGTCCCCGATGCAAGTCTCGGTCTCATAGCACTGCCCCGGTACCTGATGGGAGTCCTCCCCGCTCCGCTGGTCGGGATGTTCTTCCTCGGTATCTGGGCCTGTGCTCTCGGGTGGGGTGCCCCGTGTCAGTTCTCAGGCGCTACAAGTCTCGGAAAAGATGTGGGGAGCGCTATCTTCCCTGACGCTTCTCCCGAAAAGCTGGTCACGTATACGAAATGGTCACTGCTGCTCCTTACAGGCCTGATGATTGTCTTCGGCTTCCTGCGTACGGAACAGTCGGCCTGGTGGAACGTACTCGCCTGGACGATGAGAAATTCCGCAACCTTCGCTCCTGTAGTTGCTGCGCTGTTCTGGCCGCTCGTTACAAAAAGAGCTGTTCTCGGTTCTCTGTTCGGAGGCTTCACAGCAGGCTTGCTCTGGTATCATTTGAGCAACTGGCACCCGTCGGATTTCTTTCTCAATATCCATCCGGTCTGGGTGGGGATGAGCGTCAATATTCTTACCATGATAGTATTCACTGTCGTTTTCAGTTACGGCACCTGGAAAATATCTGCTGCCACCCCTGTAAAAAGCAGTATAATACTCGGAACAGTCGTCGTCCTTTTGGCAGTTAACGGTTATTTTTACGAGACGCTTCACGCCGCCGGAGTCATCGGACTTACGTTATTTCTGAATGTATTAGCCGTGTTCATCGGGAGTATCATGTTCATTAAACCGAAATCGGCCACAATGGTTACTAAGAAGGAAGTGGTATCTTAAAAATCATTGAGACCTTCGTCGTCACTAAACAGAAACATCTTCCGATACGAACAAAATCCCCGTCCCGAGTCAACGCTCCGGGCGGGGATTCTCTGCTTTCAGAAAAATGATCGTATCTAGTTCGAATTTTCGTCGAAATGGACGGTGTCTTTCAGTTTATTCTTGTCGTCCATGGAATTGCTGCTGGCCATCTTTTTCACGAATTCTTTAACGGTTTTGACGTTCACACCTGCTTCCCAGTATTCAGCAACGTCAGGAGTCACTTTTACAAGCACAACGTTCGGGTCTTCGGCAGAAGCGTTCAGTACTTTTTCGACAATTTTATTCCAGTACTCTTTCTTCTTCTCCACGTCCTGCACGAATTCAGCCGTTCCACTGATAGACACGTAGGAACTGCCGGCGTAGGCCAGGTTCACCGAAGGGTTATTACCGATATCCCTGTATTTATCTGTATCTTTCTCCGTGATAAACCAGAATTCTTCCTCGTCCAGCAATACTTCCTGGGTGTGCATCGGACGGGAACTCAGTCTGCCCTCCGGAGATACGGTCGTCAGCATCGCCACTTTTTCATCTTTGATGAGTTCTTTGATCTGCTTAAGGGTTTCTTCATTTTCCGAATGTTTATCAGTCATAATATCTTCCTCCTTCTGGTGCCAGGCATGTTTTGATATCCACCCTTACTATTCCCTGTTGTAGAAGCAGTTACACTTGCTGCCCGAACTTGTACATTACGCTTTTACAGCTTCGGTATGTGAAAGCTATGAAAAACAGGAGTAACTATAAAAATGAATGTTAAAAAACACACTGTTGACAATACTTGTACAAATGTTAGAATTTTACTTACAATTTAATATAAATCACTAGGGGTGCCTTTTCAAAAGGCTGAGATCAGAGTAATCGACTTTGAGACCCTCGGAACCTGATACGGTTGATACCGGCGAAGGGAAGTGTGCGGACGATATTTTTGCTATTTTTTGTTTAATCATACGTTCAAAGTCACTTTTCTTTTACCAGGAAAGTGACTTTTTTAATTTCAAAAAACGATAAAGGGGGGTCTCAGTGAAACTTGAGCAACCAGGTCAGGACAGTATAGGAAAACTTCATGTCATCTCCACTGGTCAGCAGCCTGGTGAAGAGCTGATGAGAATAATAGGTCAGGTGCTCCCCTATGTGGATTCTGTACATCTCCGGGAAAAAGAATGGAGCGATAGACAGATGATATGTTTTACCCAGCAGCTTTATTCCGTGGGAATGCCCATGCATAAACTTATTCTTAACCACCGGGCGACCATCGCCGACAAGGTAAAGGCTAAAGGGGTACAACTCACTCATGCAAGCATGAATCAGGTGAAAGTTCGTCGCCTTTATCCGGATTTGACGATCGGCTGCTCCGTACACTCCGTACAGGAAGCCGTCAGAGCCTGGCACGATGGCGCTGATTATTTAATCTTCGGTCACGTTTTCACCAGCAGTTCGAAACCCGGATTGTCCCCTAAAGGTATAAGAGAACTGAAAAAAGTCGTGCAGCATGTAAGAGTGCCTGTTTTAGCAATTGGTGGAATTACTCCGGAAAATACCAACGTCGTGATGGAAGCCGGTGCCAGTGGAGTTGCCGTTCTGTCCGGTGTGCTGCTAGCTGATGATCCCGTTGAAAAAGCTGTGGCCTACAGAGAAGCGATACGCAAAGGAGGCGCAGGAAATGTATGACGTTATTATTGCAGGCGGAGGTGTTATCGGTAGCTCGATCGCTTTTCAACTCTCTAAAAGAAACTATCGCGTGCTCATAATAGAAAAGGAGGAAATCGGACAAAAAGCCTCCAGAGCTGCAGCCGGAATGCTGGGGGCGCAGAACGAAGTGGGTCCTGACAGCCCGCTCTCCCGGCTCGCTCGTGAAAGCAGAGAAATGTTCCCTTCTTTAGCAGAAGAACTGGAATCTGTCAGCGGCATAGACATTGAACTGATTCAGAATGGCATAGTCAGAGTCGCCCGTACCGAAGAAGAAGCGAAACAGTTAAAACGGGAGAATGAACGTCAGCAACGTTCGGGAGATTGTTCGGAATGGCTTTCACGAAGCCGGTTACAGGAGAGAGAACCCCGTCTTTCCCACCTCTCCGTTACAGGGGGACTCTACATGCCCGGAGACGGCCAGGTCAATGCCCCATCGTTAACAAAAGCACTGGCACATGCATCCGTTGAATTCAGTACAGAGATTATGGAACATACGGAAGTGCTGGATGTTCTGACCGAAAACAGACACGTAACCGGAGTCAAAACAACCTCCGGAAATATTTTGGCACAAACGGTCATTTCTGCTGGTGGGACGTGGAGCCGGGAGCTTTTCGAAAAAACGGGCTACACATTGAACATGTATCCGGTAAAAGGCGAGTGTTTCTCCGTTTATCATAAAGAACATCTGACGACGGCAAGCATATTTTCACCTGGCTGTTATATCGTACCGAAGGCCGGCGGCAGGTTCATTGTCGGCGCTACACAAAAACCTGATGACCCGAATAATTCTGTAAGCATCGGAGGTCTGCGTTCTCTGATGGAACGTGCTATCCGTTTAATTCCTGACCTGCAGCATGCGGAATGGGGCGAAGCTTGGAGCGGGCACAGGCCCAAGACACAGACAGGCCTCCCCTATATGGGGGAACACCCGGAAATCGATGGGTTGTGGGTAGCGGCCGGCCATTTTCGCAACGGTATTTTATTAGCTCCGATCACCGGGTCGCTCATGGCGGATTATATTGAAGGAAAACCTGTATATGAATCCTTTAAGATTCAGTGATAGATACGTTAAGGAGGCGATTCTATGGAACTTTTGATTAATGGTACAACGGTGCAATTATCAAATAACATTACAACTGTTTCCGACGTCATCGATTATTTCATACCCGACCGGCCGGCGGTCGTCGTTGAACACAACGGAAACATTCTGACTAAAGAAAATCACTCGACCGTAAATGTTAAAGACGGCGACAAAATAGAACTGGTTAATTTTGTAGGAGGTGGTTGACATGCTAACTATCGGTAATAAATCTTTTCACTCCCGCTTACTGCTCGGAACCGGCAAATATCCGGATGTCAATGTACAAAAACAGGCGGTAGATGCATCCGAAACAGAAATACTGACTTTCTCTGTCCGCCGAATGGATATTTTTGAATCTTCCCAACCCAATCTTTTGGAAAAAATCAGCATCAGCAACTACGACCTTTTACCGAACACGGCAGGGGCATATACAGCCGAAGAAGCTGTACGAACGGCCAAGTTGGCTTATGCCTCCGGTCTTTGTGACATGATTAAAGTGGAAGTGATCGGGGACAAAAAATCGCTGTTGCCGGACCCGGTGGAAACACTGAAAGCTACCGAAGAACTTTTGAAGGAAGGATTTATTGTCCTCCCTTATACATCCGACGATGTCGTTTTAGCCAGGAAGCTGGAAGAACTCGGGGCTCACGCTATCATGCCGGGAGCGTCACCAATCGGATCGGGGCAAGGCATTATCAACCCTCTGAACCTGAGTTTGATCATTGAGCAGTCACACGTACCGGTGATTGTGGATGCAGGTATAAGGTCTCCACAGGACGTGGTCACGGCTATGGAACTCGGAGCGGACGGTATTTTGCTGAACACAGCTGTATCTGGCTCTCCAGACCCCGTAAAAATGGCTGAGGCGATGAAACTGGCCGTGCAGTCAGGAAGACTCGGATTCGAGGCCGGAAAAATACCAAAAAAACGGTACGCTACCGCCAGCAGTCCGGAAGAGGGAATCAGTTTCTGATGGAACAGCGTTACTCGAGACAAACATTATTTTCCCCCATCGGCACTGACGGACAAAGAAAATTACAGCACGCCCATATCCTAATTATAGGGGCCGGGGCTCTCGGGACCAGTACAGCGGAAATGTTTACCCGTGCCGGTGCCGGCAAAATAACGATTGCAGATAGAGATTACGTGGAATGGAGCAATCTTCAGCGACAACAGCTGTACACTGAAGAAGATGCACAGAACCGCCTTCCAAAAGCTATTGCACTGAAGGAGAAGTTGGAAGCTATTAATCAGGATGTGAGAATCAAAGCTCACGTTACGGACGTGACGCCCTGGAATTTGGAAGAGCTCATCGGCGGAGTGGATCTGATGCTCGATGCTACAGACAATTTCGAAATCCGTATGATTATGAATGATATTTCCCAGAAGCACAATATCCCCTGGATTTATGGGGCAGTCGTCGGAAGTTACGGTATCAGTTACACGATTATCCCCGGGGAGACCCCATGCCTCCACTGCATGATGGAACAGGTTCCGCTCGGCGGTTTAACTTGTGATACGGCCGGTATCATCAGCCCCATCGTTCAACTGGTAACGGCACATCAGGGGGCAGAGGCACTGAAGATTTTAACCGGGAACCGGGATGCGTTACGTGAGAATCTCGTTTCTTTCGATCTATGGAGCAATCAGCACTCTTCTATTGATGTGCAAATGCTTAAAAACGATAATTGTTCATCGTGCGGCGCCTCCCCTTCCTATCCGTTCCTGGATTATCAAAACCAGACCAGGACAGCTGTTCTGTGTGGGAGGGATACAGTCCAGATCCGTCCCTCCTCCACACGTAAACCGGATCTGAAGCGAACGGCCGAAGACCTTTCTCCATTAGGTGAGGTCGAACAAAACCCGTTTCTCCTTTCTTTCTCCACTGGTGCTAACCGGCTTGTCCTGTTTCAGGACGGACGCGTACTGGTGCATGGTACCAGTGATATTGCGGAAGCCAGGTCCCTGTATCACCGATATTTTGGTTAAAGTGGTGTAATGCCCGCTCTGTTAATCGAGTTCTTAGCAGTAACCTTACAGGTTTATCTGTAACGCTCCATGGTTTGGGGTGTATCACCCCCCAGACTTTTTCATTTGGATAGTACGTATCGTTCTTATTATTTCAACTTTTGAATACGCAAATTCCTGTTCCGGATTACGCAAGTGGCAGATGGATTTTTCTTTCTTTGTTATAAATATCAAGCCAATTTTCTGTTTCCTCTTCGATCCAGTTCCCAAAACAATCCAGAAACTTCTTTATTTCTCCAGAATCGGATGAAGGATTTATTGCATACCAAAGAGCCGTCCTCATTTCTTTCTATTTCTCGGGATAATGCTTCGAAAACAATTCATATGCCGGATACAAATCTCTCGTATACGCCTCTTCCTGAATTATAACAAGCGCTCCGCCGGCTCTCACTATGATCCGCATAATCCATGAACAGCAATCTTCAATATCCTCTGTATCTTCATTCCCTTCAAGCTCGCGTCTGGCTCTGTCGATCAAAGTGGACAGATGAAAGAGATGTTCGTTAGCAAGAGAGCTGTCGGGTTTGTAATCGGGAAGCTGACTGATAAGGTTTTCCCCGTACACACAGACCCCGTAAGTTTTTAAAATGAACGGTATCATAGAGCAGTACTCGTATTCTTTCACTTCCCTGAGGGAACTGAATCCCAGCTCAACACCATTGATAAAAGGATATATCTGATCGATAAACCGGGTCGCCTCTTCCGTCCACCCCAAATCAAGGTTTTCAGGATCGGATTGAGTTACGATGATTACGTCTACATCCGACACACCTTCCACCTCTGCCCCTCTTGGCACGGATCCTCTCAAATAAATACTGTGGACTTCCCCCGGCAAAGCGGACAGACAGCTTTTGTTAATAAGCTCGATGATTTCCTGGAATTTACTATCGATACATGTAAAATCGGCCTGGTTGATGATGTAGCCTTGAGTATCCAGAGGACACAACGTTCCTATTTTTTTGATTTCATTCATTTGTAATTATTACCCCCATCTTTTTTTCTTCCCCATATTTCATTTATTCTTTCCCTCCCCGAATACTCCTGCCCCCTTTACCTGGAAAATCATTTATTCTTCATCAAAGCGGAAAGATATACAAACGGGTTTCAAAAGCTTAAAATATATAAGTCGTTACTTTAGAAAGAGGAGACTGGATTGTACATGTTAAAAGCTTATTCCTGGCTGGTTTTCTGCGTCGTCGTATGGGGCAGCAATTTCGTTTTCGGGAAAATACTGCTGCAGAGTTTCTCCCCGGCATTACTGACGTCTTTGCGGCTTTTCTTTATTGTGTTGCTGTTGCTCGGTCTGGCGTCCTTCACAAAGAAACGTGTGAATCGTTTAGGTAAAACAGAATGGATAGCGATTTCCGTCTTAGGGGTTATTGGTGTATTTATCAACCAATGGTCTTTTTTTGTTGGACTGGAAACGGCAGACCCGACAACGTCCGCTCTCATTCTTGCCACGACGCCTATTTTAGCCGGCGTTCTGGGGGCCACATTCCTGAAAGAGAGATTGACGGTCCGTATGCTGCTCGGGTCGGTAATTGCGATTACCGGTATCTTTCTCGTGGTTACGAAAGGAAGTTTTACGGTTTTACAGGTGGATAGAGGACTATTATGGATAGTAGTGACAATGATAACCTTCGCCATAATGATCATAATGACACGCGTGCTCTCGAAGCGCATAGACTCGCTCCCTATCACTCTCTATTCCAATATTATCGGCTTTCTCATATCCATCCCTTTCGTCTTTATGTGGGATGAGCCGATACGAGTCGGTGTCACGGCTTTCGACTGGGCTTTCCTGATCGGAACTGCGATTACCGTTCACGGAATAGCTACGCTCATATGGAATACGAACATCCGGCAGGTGGATGCCTCCAAAGCTTCCATCTTATCGAACCTGGAGCCGTTCGTGGCCATGATTACAGGACTCGTGCTGCTTCATAAACCCGTTACGGATGTGGAAATAGCCGGAGCTCTTCTGATAGTGGGCGGTGTTATATTCTCAACCTATCAGCGCAGGCGGCGTGTCGCCGCCCGGAATGTTGCAGTTTCCAGAAAATAAATGAGCGTGTATCCTGATTACAGATGCACGCTCACAGCTTTTATGAATTATTTTTTTTATGCTCTTCGACCTTTTCATGCAACTTCTTCTCCACTTTCTCTACTTTGTCATCGCGTACTTTACGTCTGGGTTTTGGATGGAACCACTCTAACTTCCCATCGCGGACGATCCCTTTAAATTCTTCATCCTCTATCTTCAGCCTGAACTGATGAGCTTCATGGGATTGATCTTCAAGAAAAGGTTTCACTTCAATTTCATCGGTTTCATCAGTCTCTTCCTCATTCAACAAACGGTGAACTTCTCCTTCGATCCATTCCAGCTGATCCGGGTCCACGTCCTGTTTAGGATGAGGATGGAGCCACTGAATTTCATTATCATAGAAATTCCCTTTGAATTCTTTGCCATCCAGAGAGAAGCTGAAGCGTTGACGTTCGTGAACTCTTTCTTTGTACACTTTTTCCACGTTAAAATCATCGAACAAAATAAACACCTCACAAGTATGACTTAGTTACCGCTTTCCCGAAACCTTCTCTTATTATGCATTATTTATTATTGTTTTCTGACATTTTCCTCGAAGTTTATGATGCGGTCACTCACTTGTTGCAGCAGGCAGTAATCGTGACTGATTGCAAGGAGACCTATATTTCTTCGTTTAGTCAGTCGCAGCACAGCTTCCCATATTTGTGCCTGTGTAATAGCATCGAGCATAGTAGTGATTTCATCAGCTATCAGATATTCAGTATCGGCACCCAGGGCCCGCGCAAGACAGAAACGCTGCAGCTCACCACCGGACAATTCACTCGGGTAGCGATCCAGCCATTCATTCTTAATCCCGAGTCCCTCTAACAATTCGCTATCCAGCGCGCCGCTTTCGGCTAACACCTGCCTCATCCGCCATCTTGGATTAACCGCTTTTTCCGGATGCTGCCATATTAACTGTACTGGTGATGCGACTGACAGGGAGAGATCCTTTCCGTCAATTTCCACGGTCCCGGCATGCGGCTTCAAGTATCCGGCAATAATTTGTGCGACTGTCGTTTTTCCGGAACCGCTACACCCCGACAAACCCACAACCTCTCCCGGGCTAACGCTAAGGTCGAAATCTTCAAAAAGAGAAGGACCATTCGTGTATTGATATTTCAACCCTCTCACTGTAAGCTGATGATTTTCCGCTTGGCCCTCTTTTTCCCCCGAAGTGTTCACTGAGATGAATTCATTTTGCGGAAGCGCCTTCCACAATGCCTTCGTGTAGTCCTCTCTCAAATGTTCCCCGGCCCCTGTAAAATGCTCAGCAGCCGCAGTCTCGATTGTTTCCCCTTCATTCATGACTACAACGCGGTCGGCCACCTTTAATGCTGTAGGGACATCGTGAGTAATTAACATGATTCCCTTCCCTTCGTCCGCCAGTTCTCTGATATATCCCCTCAATTCCTGAAGAGACATCGGGTCCAGCCCCGGGGTCGGTTCATCAGCAATGATCAGTTCCGGGTCATCCATAATTGCCGTGGCCGTCAGAACCCTTCTGGCCATACCGCCGGACAATTCAAACGGGTATTTCTTCTCCGCTTGCGGCGGCAAGCCCATCCGCTCAAAAATAGTACGTTGAGAAGCTTTGCTTTTGACACCCCCGCCGGCTTTTCGTACCTGTTTCCCAGCTTTCATCAATGGGTTGAGGGCATTGACGGACTGGGGAATCAGGGAAATCTCTTTTCCCCTGAGCTGCTTTTGCCGGTCATCGGTCAGAATTTCTTTTTTGTAGTACAACTTGCCATCGCACATGGCATTTTCCGGGAGAATAGCGAGTATGGCGTCCGCCAGCAGACTTTTTCCGGAACCGCTTGCCCCGATTACAGCAACAACTTCTCCTCTGTGGATTGTTATATTTAATTTATGGATCACCTGCATCCTCTGTTCACGCAGACCTTTTTTATATACACGAAAAGAAAGCGAAAAATCCTCCACTTCCAACAGAGGAGCTACTTTTGTTTCTGAATTCGTTGAGTTCAATTCTTTATACTCCTTTCTGTCCGTGGAAAGGATCCGCCCACTTGCGTAAATTCCTTCCAAGTATATCGAAAAGCGCCACCATCAGGAGGAGGGACAAACCCGGAAAAACAGCCAGCCACCACATTCCAGTGGATAAATATAGCATGGATTCCGATAAAATGATTCCGATGGCAGGCTGCTCCGGCGGAAGACCGAAGCCAAGAAACGTAATGGCCGCTTCATGCAGAATTGCATGGGGAAAGAGAAGAACGAATCCGATGAAAAGTTGCGGGCGGAGGTGTGGGATTATATGATGCCTGGCAATCCAGAGGCGTGATTTCCCGAGTTTCCGGGAAACACTCACGTATTCAGCATTCTTCACCTGCAGCATTTCAGCTCGGAGCACGCGTGTCAGGCTCGGCCAGTGGGTAAAGGCAAGACCGACGACCACACCCTGAAATCCCCCGCCCATTGCAAAGGAAATCAGGAGCAGCAAAACGATATGAGGTACACTGAGAAACAAATCGATCAGCCAGGTCACTACCCGGTCCGCCTTACCGTTTACGGAAGCAAGAAGACTGAATACAAGCGCGATCACCGTACTGGAGAAGGCCGCAAGTATGCCGACACCGAAACTTATGGTCACCCCTTTGAATGTACGGGTGAGCATATCCCTGCCCAACCAATCCGTTCCGAATAGGTGATGGAGCGAAGGTGCCTCGTTCATGTCCTCCGGCTGAATTTCCAACTGTTCCTCTCCGATCCATAGACCTGAAAGGACCATTATCAAAAGAAGCAGGAAAGATACGACTATGGAAGTGATGGTCCGCTGCCTGAAACCCATTTTCAAAATTTTTCCGGCCATCATACCTCACCTCTTCGCATACGTGGGTCGATTGTTTTGTACAGAACGTCCGCCGCTGTATTTCCGGCAAACACAAAAACTGTACTGCACAAAACAATTCCGAGTAGCAGAGGTACGTCCCCTCCAAGGCCTGCTTCTACAACAGCCTGACCAAGACCCGGATATGAAAAGACCTGCTCGGCAAGCACCGCACCGCCGAACAATTCACCGAATGAAGCAAAATGAAGGGAGATGGCAGGAAGTGAAATATTGCGCAGGCCATGACGCCGGAGGAGCGTGAGGCCGTCTTCCCCTTTTGCTCTGGCAAAACGTACGTACTCACTGTTCATCACTTCAACAAGTTTCTGCCTCGTATGCAGAGCGATATTGGCAAGGCCGACGATGCTTAACGTCAGCCCAGGCAGGATTAAATGCCTGAGCCGGTCCGAAAACGTAACCTCCTCCGCCAGGATTCCGGCGGGGGTCCCGAAGCCGATTGGAAGCCAACCGAGCCACACTGAGAATAACATCAGCAATAAAAGTCCGAGCCAGAATGCAGGCGTGGAGGCCAGGGTGAAACAGTAACCCTTGATCAGCTTATCCATCCACGAGCCTTCGTTCATCCCGGCAATTACTCCGAACGTAAAACCAAACAGTCCCGAAAGCACCCAGGCCACACTCATTAATGCGAGCGATGCCAGAAAACGCTCGGCAATCACCCCGGCAACCGGATCACGGTAAATGAGAGAAGTACCCATATCTCCTTGCAGCAGATTCTTCCCCCATTGAAAAAGCTGTTGCACGGGAGGCTCATTCAGCCCCCAGTATTCGGCAATATTCGCACGCTGCTCCGGGCTGACTTTTGTCATGTCTGCACCGATATAAGACTGCACTGGATCGATTGGTGAATTGTTCACCAGGATATAAGAGAAAGCACTTACAGCCACCAGTAAAACTGCAAGTCTCATACACTTTCCGAAAAAATACGAAACCATCCGTTTAACCTGCAACGTCTACCCTTCTTTCTATTTCTCTTCTTTCCAGTGCCATTGCTGAATAGAGTCTGTTATCGGCCATCCGTGTCCGTGCGGCTGAATTTTCTGTTTACCGATTTCAAGATCTTCATTTATAAAATATAAGTGACTGAGGTTGACGAGCCACGCCCACGGTGCATCGCCCCTTGCGGAAAATCCTGTTTCACCGTCCCACTGCGCTTTCTTCCAGTAGCTGTTCGCCTCTTCCTGAGAGGTCGCCCGCAGAGCCTGATTCATATAGTCATCCACGACAGGGTTGGAGTAATAGTTGATATTGTAATACCCTTCCCCTCTTGTCTCACTGCTGTATAAATTGTAAATTTCCAAAGGGTTATAGCTTCCCCACCCCATCATTACAGGATTAGAATACATCAGTTTCTCAAGCTCGTTCCAACTTTTTCCTTTCGTTTCCACTTTTATTCCCAGAGGCTCTATCATATCTGCGAAAGCAATGGATAAAGACTGACGGGTCTGATCCCCGGAAGGGTAATAAAGCGTAAATTCAGCAGCAAGTCCATCTTTCTCACGTACGCCATTCCCGTTCGTTATCCAGCCAGCATCTTTGAGCATTTTTTTTGCGTCTTTCATTCTTCCGTCTTCAATGACAGTTTCCGGATTCCACCAGGGTAACTTGTCGGCAACGGAATAGGCGGGAGTGCCGCTCCCCTGTAAAACTCCATCCACTAAAGCCTGGCGATCGACTCCTATGTTAATCGCTTTTCGAATAGCTTTATCCGCAGTGACGTCATTTCCAATCGGTGCTCCCTCTTCCGTTTCATTTCCTTCCGGCACGAACGGAAACATAACGCCCCGATTGTCCACGCTTTCCAGTTCAACCAGATTCATACCCTCTACATCTTCTTCAGCAAGGGAAGGCGTTACCGATGCTACATCAACTTCCCCCGATTTTGCAGCAGCAAACGCGGCATCTTCCGAAAGAAATAAGAACGTCAATTTCTCGTACTCCGGCTTTTTTCCGTAGTAATGCGGGTTAACCGTCACGATAATCTGCTGCCCTTTGTCCCACTGTTTCAACTGGAACGGCCCGGACCCGATCGGATTCTCATTATAGTTGTCGTCATAAGCATGTTTCGGAACGATACCAGTGGAAACCAGCAGATCGATGAAGGTAGATTGAGGTTTCTTCAATGTGAATCGCACCGTGTACTTATCGCTCGCCTCTACGCTTTCCATATTACTAAGATCTATTACAGAATCGCTATTTTTTGCTGTTTCATATGTAAATACAATATCTTCTGCAGTTAAAACTTCTCCATCTGAAAATTTGGCATCTTTCCGAAGATCCACTGTCCATACCAGACCGTCATTGCTGACTTCATACTGCTCAGCCAGATCATGTTCGATATTGAAATTCTTATCATACTTTAAAATAGTGCTTTGAAAAAGCGGAGAGCCGTAACGTCCCCACCCTGTCGTCGGGTCAAAACCTTCTTTCGGCTCCCCGCCGATGGCAAGAACCAGACTTTCTCCTTTACGTTCAGGGTTTTCCTTTTTTTCGGCTTTCTCTTCCTCACTTCCTCCACAGGCACTTAACAGAATAACGATAGCTGCAAGCAGTACTATAAATATTTTTTTCATTTAATGGTGTCTCCTGTTCTCCGTTTATCATGGTAGTTAAAACATAGCAGAAATGATAAAGCCCGACAATGCATAGTTTGTCGGACTTTACCGTCAGTATTTCCTCAATGAGCCCGGCTTTGTCTGAAACCATTCCTGGCTTATAAGATGGTGGACTTTGGTAATGATCCGCTCTATCACCTGGGTGTAGTTAGCCAGTATGCGAATGGTGAAACCCGGGACAGCAAGCTGTGAGATGCCGATGGTAACATCTTCGTCCTCCTGCTGGATCAAGTCATATATCCGATCGGTCAGCCCGGGCTCTACCTTGTCGCTTATAACGATGAACGAGCCCAGGTGGGTATAACCTTCCATGAAACCCATCCCGGTGATGGGCTGTTCACCTGGATTCAATTTAATATGATCGTAAGAAATCAGCTTACCTTCCATGTAAAACTCATTGATGAGACGGAGGCAGTCATAACTGAAATCTTCTCTTTCCGGAGACCACCCCGGTGTAAGAATATCCGAGTATAAAAAGGTGGAGCCTTTTGACATATGGACAATGTTCTTCTGCAGGTAGCGGGCATCCTTATATGCTATTAGCGGGTCGGGCAGATACTCGAGGTAACTCCCTTCTCCGAGATAAAACTCAGCCTCCTGATAGGCCTGTGTATTCGGTGTTTTGTATACTTTGGTGGCTGATTGGGTCGTCAGGGTAAGGCCGGCATTTGTACCTGCCGTTATCTTCATCCGGTAGGTGTCTCCGTCCAGGTAGCCGCCACCCGGATTCAGAATATAGTAGCTCGGGTGCCCGGAGTGATGACTGTAAACAGGGCGCATAATTTTGAATGCGCCCTGAAAGTAAAGATTTTCGGTGATTGTTTTATCCTGAATTCTTTCCGTATCGAGCTCAAGCTCGCCCGTCCATTCAGACATCCTGATGCAGTCCTTTAAGCAGTACATCCTGTCTGATCCAGTCGATTACTTCATCGAGCCCCGTGTTGTCCTTCAGGTTCGTGAACACATACGGCTTGTTTTTACGGAAAATCTTCGTATCCGATTCCATTCTGCTGAGATCCGCTCCTACATACGGAGCCAGATCGGTTTTGTTGATTACAAACAGGTCAGATTTAATCATTCCCTGCCCGCCTTTACGCGGAATCTTCTCTCCCTGGGCCACGTCGATGATATAAATCGAAAAGTCGACAAGTTCCGGGCTGAAGGTAGCCGCCAAATTATCGCCACCGCTTTCAATAAATATCAGTTCAATGTCCGGGTGCCTTTCCTGCAACTCTTCTACCGCTTCCGCATTCATCGAAACATCTTCGCGTATGGCTGTGTGCGGGCACCCTCCTGTTTCCACTCCTATAATTCTGCTTTCCGGCAGGACGCCGTTCTGATTCAATATTTTAGCGTCTTCTTTCGTATAAATATCGTTGGTGATGACGCCCAAACTGATTTCCTCGTTCAGCTCGCGGGTGATTTTTTCCGCCAGTTCCGTTTTTCCAGCCCCTACGGGACCACCTATACCTATTTTAATCGGTTCCATTTATAATCCCGTCCCTTTCATTGTAAGAAATTGGTCGATGGTATCCACCGCCCTCCGTTGACTAGGACATGAAGATACGTACGTTCACACGCTCATGCTGCATTTGTGATAATTCTATACCGGGCGACACGGCTCCGAAATCAATGTCTTCCAATGTTTCAACAGTTTCGACTGCTGCTTCCAGTTTTGGTTGAAACGCATAAATGATTTTCTGGCCGGCCGTCTGTCCGAGTGGAATTGCCCGTACGGCATTTTGCACAAGGTTAGCGATTGCCGAATACAAATAATATAAAACGGTAGTCTGTTTCGGTACACCAAGATAATGTCCGACCATTGTAAACACTATGGCAGAGTGACCGAATGACTGTTTCTGTCTGATACGTTCCCTGTACATGGAAAGCATGGGAGCGTCATAGATGGAATCTGCAATTTTGACCATGTGCTTTCCCATTTGCTGCGTGCCATCGCGTGTTTCCCGGGCGATGTTCTGAACCGTCAACAAACGGTCCATTTCCCAGATGACATCGAAGTCCTCATTTTCCAAAGCGTCATAAACAATTCTGGCGGCCAGCCCGTCAGAATATACCAGCTGTTCCATGAGATATACTTCCAGCCATTCGGCAAACGTTGCCTGGTCGTGTACTTTATCTTCCTGGATGTAGGTTTCGAGGCCGAACGAGTGGCTGAAAGCACCGGTAGGGAAGTTGGAATCACACAGTTGGAACAACGAGAGCAGCTTATTATTCATGACTGTGCCCTATGTGGCGAAACGCCTGTTTCACTTTTCTTTCTTCGCGAGCAAAAGGAATGCCAAGCTGCTTCAGTAATTCTTCCACAAGATAATCATACTGCACGAGCATTTCGTCACCTTCAAATTGTGCCGGAAGGTGGCGATTACCCAGCTGGTGGGCAATCGTTCCCATTTCATTGATATCGCGAGGTCTGATAATTAACAGGTCGTCACTCATGACTTCTACAGCGATGATATTTTCTTCGTCCATATAGAGTATGTCACCGGCTTCCAAATCACGCGGGTTTTTAAGGCGGATCCCCATCTCTCTCCCATGATCGGTTTCGACGCGTTGAATCCGCTTCACTAAATCAGCACTTTCCAGATGGACTTTTTCAATGTGCCGCTTGCTGCGTTCTTCCGGACTGATATCGTTCATATTCATTACAACTTCTTCAATAATCATTTCATTCACCTCAAAACAAGAAATAACGCTGACCCATCGGAACCGTATCGACCGGGTCGCAGGTAATGTGTTCTCCATTTATTCTCACTTCATATGTCTGTGGATCGACTTCAATATCCGGTGTTTCGGAATTCAGCTTCATATCCTTCTTCTCCAGTTGACGGATGCCGTGCACCGGTAGCACGATTTTTTCAAGACCCAGCTCTTCCTTGATGTTGTTATCATAGGCAGCCTGGGAAACGAAAGTGAAGGAACTGTTTGTCAATCCCTTACCGACCGCGCCGAACATTTGACGGTAAATCATCGGCTGCGGCGTCGGAATCGAGGCGTTCGGATCTCCCATCAGTGCGCTTACGGCCATTCCGTTCTTAATCGTCATCTCCGGCTTAACCCCGAAAAATTTAGGATCCCAGAGCACAAGATCTGCCGCTTTCCCTACTTCCACAGAACCGACGTAGTCCGATATTCCGTGAGCAATAGCGGGGTTGATGGTGTATTTCGCTACGTATCGTTTCGCCCGATTATTGTCTGCGTATTTCTCATCACCGCTCATCGTACCGCGCTGCTTTTTCATCTTATCTGCAGTCTGCCAGGTTCTGAGCGCAACTTCACCGACCCGTCCCATCGCCTGTGCATCCGAACTTGCAACACTGAATACGCCCATGTCCTGCAGTACGTCTTCTGCTGCAATCGTTTCGGAACGGATACGTGAATCGGCGAAAGCGATATCTTCAGGGACCGACGGGTTCAAGTTATGAGCCACCATTACCATGTCCAGATGCTCATCGACCGTGTTCACGGTATACGGCAAAGTCGGGTTCGTGGACGCCGGCAGAATATTTTCCATCCCGGCGGATTTTATTAAATCCGGAGCGTGGCCGCCACCGGCACCTTCCGTATGGTACATATGGATTCCTCTGCCGTTTATAGCTCTCATCGTATCTTCGTAAAAACCGCTTTCATTGAGCGTATCCGCATGAAGAGTGATCTGGACGTCATATTTATCAGCGACTCTCAGAGCATGATCGATGACAGAAGGCGTGGCTCCCCAGTCCTCGTGGATTTTCAGACCGAGTGCTCCAGCCAAAATCTGCTCTGATAAAGGTCCTTCTGCAGCCGCATGGCCTTTCCCTGTAAATCCGACGTTGATAGGTAATCCTTCAAATGCGGAAATCATCCGCTTGATATGCCATGGGCCGGGTGTCGCCGTAGTGGCTTTCGATCCGGCGCCGGGACCTGCGCCGCCGCCGATTAATGTAGTCGTTCCGTTCGTGAGGGCAACGTCTACTTGATCCGGGTTGATGAAATGGACGTGGGTATCTATTGCTCCGGCAGTAAGAATCTTCCCTTCTCCGGAAATCACCTCTGTTCCTGCCCCGATAATAATATCCACATCATTCTGTATTAACGGGTTCCCCGCTTTTCCTATGCCTGATATATTTCCATCACGCATACCTACATCAGCTTTATAGATACCGGTGTAATCAAGTACAAGAGCATTTGTAATAACCGTATCCGGCACGCGCTCGTCTTCGTCGCGCGTAATGAGCGGATGCTGACCCATCCCGTCACGAATGACTTTACCGCCGCCGAACACGACTTCTTCGCCGTAGGTAGAGTAATCCTTTTCAACCCGTATAAACAAATCCGTGTCGGCTAAGCGGACAGAATCTCCTGTCGTTGGTCCGTACATCTGAGCATACTGGTCTCTTGGAATCTTGAAACTCATTATTTATACCCGCCTTCCAATGGTCCATCCACCATATTATTGAAACCATGCACTTCGTTCTTTCTGGCATAGTCTATTAACTCCACTTCTTTCTCATCTCCGGGTTCGAAACGTACAGCCGCCCCCGCCGGAACGTTCAATCGTTTCCCGTAAGCCGCTTCCCGTTCGAACTCAAGTGAATTGTTCACTTCATAGAAATGATAATGCGAACCCACCTGAATCGGCCTGTCCCCGATGTTTATTACATTAACCTTTGAAGCGGACAGCCCTGCATTACACTCAATCTCTTCATCTTTGAAAATATACTCTCCTGGAATCATTCAGATCAAGCTCCTCTCCTGGTCCCGGACCACGTACCGGGTTATATCCGTCCGGACGACACCATTAAGGGAATCACTCGCCCCTATGGACGTTTTCTCACATCTCAACGAATCGGGTCATGCACGGTCACCAGTTTGGTACCGTCCTTGAAAGTGGCTTCCACCTGAATATCGTCGATCATTTCAGGAACCCCTTCCATAACGTCATCCCGTGTCAGAATTTTAGCTCCATACTCCATCAGTTCAGCGACCGACTTGCCGTCCCTGGCACCTTCTATGACTTCGTATGTAATTAAAGCCATGGCTTCCGGATGATTCAACTTCAAGCCTCTCTGCTTCCTTCTCTTTGCAAGATCTGCTGCAACGACAATCATTAATTTGTCTGTTTCACGCGGTGATAATTGCATGCATCAACTCTCCTCAATCGTTTTCGTAGTTAAATTGTTCCCATTCGCTAAAGCAGGAAAACGCTTTTACCCCAAAAAAATCGAATTATCTGAATATTATTGAGACAGCCGGTTAAACGGGGACATAAGTAAGGTCCAACTGATTAATTCAAAGGTAGCAGTAATGAGATAATATATCAACCTTAGCACACCGGGGGTTCAGAGAATCACTGAACTTATAGATGTGCATCCGCATCCCCCGGTCTCGGAAGTCCTCCAAAAGAAGCAAGGAGACCCCCTACAGGACAGGGGTCTCCTTGCCTCCACTTTTCTGCTATCGCTCGTGATTCACTAACGAAGCCGTTCACGTTACCGATCTTTTCACTCTGCTCTCCAGCTCCTCCTCAACTTCAGGCTCATCCTCTCCTCTCACCGGTTTCTTCGACCAGAAGGTGGCCAGAATGGGCCCTGAGATATTATGCCACACGGCCGCGACCACATTCGGTAAAGCTGCGAGAGGTCCGAAGTGTGCCGTAGCAAGCGCTACGCCTAGTCCGGAGTTTTGCATGCCCACTTCAATGGATATGGCACGCCGTTTACTTTCATCGAGTCGCATCAACACAGCCGCTCCGTAGCCGAGGATAAGGCCAATCAGATTGTGCAGCATCACAGCTGCAAAGATCTGCAGTCCGGAACTTGTAATACTCTCGACGTTTGCAGCTACTACCGCACAGACGATGGTGATGATAGCCAGTACGGAAATGAGCGGCACAGCCGTGGCGCTTTTGTCCACCGTTTCCGGAAACAGTTTCCTGACGAGAAGTCCAAGCGTAATAGGAACGATGATGACCTGCACGATTGACAGAAACATGGACACAGGATCCACCGGCAGCCACTGGCCTGCAAGCATCAGTAAGATGGCAGGCGTCAGAATCGGGGCCAGCAGTGTAGAGAAAGAAGTCATCGCGACAGACAATGCCAGGTTCCCTTTGGCGAGATATACCATGACGTTCGACGCCGTGCCTCCCGGAACAGAACCGAGCAGGACCAGACCGGCCGCCAGTTCCGCAGGCAAGTTGAGCAAATAAGCGATTCCGAGTGCCGTCAGCGGCATAAGTACGTACTGGGCCGCCACACCGGCAATCACCGGGAGCGGTTTTTTCATGACCAGTTTAAAATCGACCGGCTGCATCGTAAGACCGATACCGAACATGACTACTCCAAGCAGAATGGTTATATACGCCCCTAGACCGAGAAAGACTTCCGGTACAAAAAAAGATATAAGAGCGGCTGCTATGACCCACAGCGCAAAATATTTTCCGGCGACGCGACTGACGGATTCGATCACCTTCATTGTCCGTTCCCCCTTCCGTTATGAATAAGCTTACCGGGATTCATAATTCCTTTAGGATCGAGCGCTGCTTTAATCGCCTGCATGACAGGAAGGGCTTTTCCGTGCTCTCTTTCCTGATACTTCATTTTCCCTTTTCCGACGCCGTGCTCGCCCGTACAGGTGCCTCCGCGAGCCAGAGCGTATTCCACAATCTCTTCATTGAACATTTCAGCTTTTCTGTGTTCCTCCTCTTTTTCCATATCAAGCATAAGGAGGGCGTGATAGTTTCCGTCGCCGACATGACCGAGGATTCCTCCATCAAGACCCAGCTCCGTCATCTTCTCTCTGCCGTGCCGGATGGCTCCGCCGAGTTCCGATATCGGCAGACAGACGTCCGTAACCATCATCTTTTTGCCCGGGCTGTCATGGATGTAGGCATAGGCGAGATTGTGACGCGCTTCCCAGAGCTTCACGCGGGCGGCATTATCTTTCTCGAAATCAATGGCTTCACACTTATGACTCGATACGATCTCTTCCATGAAGGCGACGTCCTCCTGCAATCCTGCTTCGTTTCCGTGGAATTCAAGGAATAGTGTCGCCTTTTCTATGTAATCCGTGTCATTGAACCGGTTCACCTGCCGTATCGATGCTTCATCCAGCAGTTCCACACGGGCGACCGGGACCCCTGCCTGCAACATGGAAATCACTGCTCCCACCGCATAGTCGATAGTCGGGAAAGAAGCTCTCGCAGCCATGACATGTTCAGGGATGCCGTACACTCTGAGTGTAAGCTCCGTAATACAGCCAAGTGTCCCTTCGGAGCCTACATAAAGACTGGAGAGATCATAGCCGGACGAAGATTTTCTGGCAAGGCTTCCGGTATGAATGATATCTCCGCCCGGTGTAACGACTTCAAGACTCTGGATCTGGTCTTTCATCACCCCGTATTTCACGGAAGTCGTCCCGCTTGCGTTCGTGGCGGCCATCCCGCCGAGCGTAGCATCGGCTCCCGGGTCCACAGAGAAGAACAGACCGTATTTCTTCAGTTCTTTATTCAGCTGCGACCTCGTCACCCCGGGCTGCACTTTCACGAGGAAGTCCTTATCCCGCACTTCCGTTACTCTATTCATGGAGGAAAAGTCGATCGTAATCCCCTTATCATAAGCGATCACATTCCCCTCAAGACTCGAGCCCAGTCCGAACGGAATGACCGGAACTCCTGAAGTTTCAGCTGCTTTCATAATTTGACTAACTTCCTCCGCGTTCTCCGGAAAAACGACGAGATCAGGGGTGCTCCCCTCGTGGTAAGATTCATCTTTGCTATGATTGGCGAGCACGGTATCGTTCGCACTCACCTGATCATTCCTCAAAAATTTCAGCAGCTCTTCCTGCAGCGTTGCCGGGTATGTAGTCATGTTCTCAGGCTCCTTTCACATTTTCAGATTAAACTGTTACATCAGATTATCATAATTATCTGAAAAAAGGAATGACACGATTATACTTTCCCAAGGTTTCAGTATAATGCTGGAAATTCCTTAATTTTTTCCACAAAAAAACTTCCCATTCATAAAAAAATGAATGGGAAGTCTTCCTGTTCGTTTCAATAACCCACAGAACTGTATTACTTTTTACGTCTGATACCGATTACCCGTCCGGCTTCTTCGGGGGCCTCGGAAGGCGTGTGATATTCTGCGAATACCTTAAGCTGTGCAGACACCGCTTCCGGAAAAGGAGCTGGCCGTCCTTCACTCTGATCCATTCCCATCAGCATCTGCTCACTCGTAGCGGCTCTTTTGCCATTTTCCCCGTAAAGCTCGAGGAACGCATGCACACGCTTCGCATCGTAATCCAGAATATACATCTTCACCTCGTACGCTTCCTCATGATGCATTTCGTCGAGATAACATACGTGATTTTCCAGTGTATATATCGTATATTGATGCTTCCCGCGGGCTTCTTCGTCCAGCCCGATTGTACTCATGAACTCATCCACACCGATACTGAAAGCACGAACGTAGTCGGCATCGTTCATGTGACCATTGTAGTCGATCCAGTCGGCAGGTACTTTTGACGTAATGAGGGTTTTGGCTTCACTCATGTCTTATCGCCTCCCTGCACGGCTTCTTTGCTGTCGCCGGTCGTTAAGTTGGCGCCCGGCCAGTATTTTTCCAGCAGCTGCTGAAGTTCCACGAGGAAGTCATCCCGACGCTCTTCCATTTTCTGCATATCCACACCCTCCGTCTGCGCTTCACAGCCGGTGATGACTTTCTCTGCCAGCTCATCCGTGAGTTCCGGCGCCTCCAGTTTGGTCCACGGTAGTTTCAAGGCCGGACCGAACTGATGCAGGAGATGACGCATACCGGCCTTGCCGCCTCCCATATGGAGAGTCATGAACGGGCCCATCAGCGCCCAGCGAAGACCTGGACCGTAAACGATGGAGGCGTCCACTTCTTCGGTCGTCGCCACACCGTCATTAACGATATGCAGAGATTCACGCCAGACCGCTTCCATCAGACGATCGGCAATGTGTCCTTCAATTTCCTGATGAACGATGAGAGGTTTCATACCAAGACCTTCATAAAATTCCTGGGCTTTGTCAACGAAACTGTCTTCCGTTTTATTGCCGCCCACCAGTTCGACGAGTGGCATGAGATATACCGGGTTGAAAGGATGCCCGACGATGACCCTTTCCGGGTGATGTGCACAGTCCGCCTGAAGTACCGTCGGTAAAATCCCTGACGTGCTGGAAGAAATGACTGCATGCTTCGGTGCATGTTCGTCGATGGAGGCGATAACGCTCCTTTTCAGCTCTTCCCGTTCCGGCACGTTTTCCTGGACGAAGTCCGCATGAGCCAGAGCTTTCCCGAGATCCTCTTCAAACGTAAGGTTCTCCTCTGAAGCACCTTCTTTCAGTCCCAGCTTTCCGGCATAGTCCCAGGCACTACGCACCGCTTCCCTCGTTTTTTCCTCTGCACCGGGAGCAGGATCATAGGCCGTCACCTTATAGCCGTTAGTCAGGAAACGGGTGATCCAGCCGTTGCCGATGACACCTGTTCCTACAATTGTAATATTTGTGATCGATGATGACATTCCCGTTACCCCCTCTTCGCATACGGATCAAGCAGATTAAGTTCTTTACGTGCTTCAGCCGGTGTCATCAAATCAGCACCGAGTGTTTCCACGATTCCCGCTGCTTTATCGACAAGCTGTTCGTTCGTCGCAAGCTGACCCTTTTTCAAATACATGTTGTCTTCCAGGCCGACACGGATGTGTCCTCCCTGCAATACAGACTCGGCGACCATAGGCATCTGCATCCGGCCTATACCAAAGGAAGCCCAGCGGCTGTTCTCCGGTATACGACTCTTCATGTACGCGAGCGTTTCCGCATCGGCTTCTGCGCCCCACGGGATACCCAGGCAGAACTGGAATAATGGATCTCCATCAATCAGTCCTTCCTTGATCAACTGGTTGGCAAAGCGCACGTGACCGGTGTCGAAACATTCAAGCTCAGGCTTCACACCGCTCTCCTGTACGAGTTTGGCCTGACGGCGCAGCCAGTCTGTCGGACCAACGTACAGCATGTTTCCGAAGTTGGTACTTCCGCAGTCCAGAGTGCACATTTCCGGAAGAAGTTTACCGATCGGCTCATGACGTTCTTCCGGCGTCTGCATATCCGTCCCTTCTCCACCACGGGTCGGATCTGCATCACTCGGCACCCAGTCACCGCCGCCGCCGGAAGTGAGGTTGATGATAATATCCGTTTCCGATTCACGGATGCGTTCCACCGTTTCGCGGAACAGCTCCACATCATGACTGAGAGCTCCCGTTTTCGGATCACGCACGTGAATATGGGCTATAGTAGCCCCGGCTTTCGCCGATTCAATCGCCGAATCCGCAATTTCTTTTGGAGTTACGGGTACGGAAGGATTTTTCCCGGGAGTATCTCCTGCTCCTGTCAGTGCACACGACATCATAACTTTACGACTCATTTACATCGCCTCCTGTTGTTTTTGGTACATGTTTAAATATTTCGCCACTTTCGAAAAAGTAAGTAACACGACGGATCCAGTCATAATATTCGGTCCATCGATGAAGTTCTTCCAATAACTCATTGATCGCTTTTTCGTCATCTTCAGTCAGGTCGGACTGCTCCCGTATTTCTTCTATCTTCCTGTTGATCCGCTCCTCAAAATGGCGGCTTCGGGTACTGGCTTTCTGCCAGGTCGAGGTGAAAATCGAAATGAATGTTTCATAGTAGTCTTCTTCGACCTGGTACAAATCTTTGCGTACCCCTTTCTGGAAGACCCGTTCCGCAATGTTCATGTCTATCATTTCGCGGACCACCTGACTCATCCTCGTCTTGCTCATCCCCATTTCCGCCGACAGTTCATCAAGCGTCATCGGTTCGTGATTCATATAGATAATTCCAAGCACACGACCAAGACTTGTCGGGGCACCGAAAGCATTCATATTATCAGCTATCTTTTCAACGAACTGTGTTCTTATTTCCTCTATTTTCTTATTCTCGTTCTCCATTTTCCATCCACCCTTTTCACCTGTGTTAACTGAACAATACCACAGCCGGTGCCGTTTCCAAACAGATGCCGGTACCTGTTTAACGTTCAACAGGTAAATAGATGGCTGAAGCTCTTTCCGGCCCGCTATATATGAACTCGGTCGCCTTTTCCCCGTGGACGGCGGTCCTTGTCGTCTGACCGTTATTCAGATTTACGTCGTAATGAGGGGCGTTCGAGGCTGACAGGTCGATCCGTAACCGGTGCCCTGCCTTCACCTCATGAGCTGTGACCCCGACGCTCAGATTCATTTCGGCCGGTTCACGTGGTACGACGCGCTCCCGGTGATACGTCTCGGTGATATTCCAGGCCCGCCCTGACTCATCCACTTCGGACAGACGGATGAACACATCGAATAATTCGGAAGGTGCTTCTCCCCACAGTCGCGCTTCGACCTCTCCCATAATAAGCTTTTTCTCTTTAAGAGGTTCGCTCGTGTAAACGAGAACGTCCGGCCTTGTCTGCAGTCCGGAGATATCGAACATTCCGGACTCGTTGCCGGCAACGAGAGCACTCCCCCCGTAAGTGGGGACGGGCGCCCCGGGATCCAGAAGCATATGATGAGGAAGGGGCTGCTGGTCTTTCTCCTTACCAAGTCCGCCTCCCCCTTCAGCCGCTGACAGTTCATGAGATCCTTTCAGAAAAAATATTTCTGCCTCTCTGCCATGCGGCATGGATGGAAAAGATCGCCACTTGTTGCTGCCCGTAATGTACAGATGTACCTTATCTTCCACTCCGGAAGGCTTCGATTTAAGCCAGTGATCGAACCATTTGATATGAAGCTCCGTCGTATCCTTAATAAGCTCAGTTCCGATTTCTGTTTCCGCTCCTTCAAAAAAGACCTCACCGGCCCTTCCCGTCATCTCTTCGTGTGTCCAAGGGCCAATCCAGAACGATTTTTCTCCGTTATAGACCCGATAAGCCGAAAGAGTCGACGGAAGAAGGGCGTCATACCAGCCGCCCATGAATAAAGCGGGTACCGTAGCCGACTGCAGAGTCTGTCGCAGGTCAGCTTCCTTTACTACCCTGGACGGGACACGACGCTGCATTACTTCAAAAAAATACGAGTCCGGATCAAGATCCTGCACGGGTCCCCATGTGTCAGCAGGGAAGTCATACAGATAATCCGGCAGGTTATCGAGATAATGCTGAAGTTTTTCTTCATCCAGTGTACCTTTACGTTTTAGATGGTCCTCTATCATTGAACCGAGCACCCAGGTCTCGAATTTTCCGGTCGCGGACACTGTATCCGAATCATTCAGAAGCCCCTCCCAAGGGTCAGCCATCGTCATGACCGGGGCTATCGCCCGCAAGGACGGAGGATGCTGGGAAGCCGCCGCCAGTTGCGTGTAACCGTGATAAGACATCCCGAACATTCCCACCCGGCCGTCGGAGAAAGGGAGGCGTGCCGCCCATTCCACCGCATCATATCCGTCTTTTCCTTCATGGACGAACGGGTAGAACTCTCCGCCGGAGGCGAATCGGCCGCGCACATCCTGCAGAATCACGACATACCCTGACTCCACCATTCGGGGTACAGACAAATATTCTTCAAAATACCTCGGCGTCTCTTTGTCATAGGGGAGGCGCATCATCAATACGGGATGCCGCTCCTCATCGTCAGGCCGGTAAACGTCGGCCCGCAGTACTTCCCCGTCCGAAAGCGTACATGCTGCGTTCTTCTCAATAATCATTGTCCGCCTCCTCACACTGCTTTTTTTCTCTATGAACCGTTCAAACTTCCGGGATCAATTGTTATTAGCCGGTTGAAGTTTCCGCTCGATTCCTCCGAGAATCAGGTCGGCTACGATGGCCATAACAGCTGTCGGTACAGCCCCGGCGAGAATGATCGCAGTGCCGTTGGTGGCGTTGGTTCCTGTAAGGATGATGGCTCCGAGGCCCCCGGCTCCTACGAAAGCTCCGATAGCTGCAATTCCGATACCGATGACGAGAGCCGTCCGGAGACCGGCCATAATCACACTGATCGCCAGTGGCAGTTCGACCATTCGCAGCAGCTGAAAACGGGTCATACCGGAAGCATACCCGGCCTCGATGACTGTCTGATCGACATCTTTAATACCGACATATGTATTCTGGGTAATCGGCAGAATAGAATAAAGCATCAGCGTTACGATCGCAGTGTTAGTTCCAAGTCCCATAAAAATCATGAGAACCGCCATAGCCCCGAGTGCCGGAATGGTCTGGATCATACTGCCGACAGCCAGCACCCAGCTGCTGAGCCTGCCGTACCTGGCAATCAGAATGCCAAGAGGGATGGAGAAAATTGCCGCAAACAGAACACCGTAGGCCGCCATCAGAAAGTGACGGTAAAACTGGGTCCAGATATATCCACTGTTCTGCAGAGTATAATTGATGAATTCAACAATCGTTTCCATATCAGTTCTCCTCCTTTGCCGCATCTTCAAAGTAATTGTTGTTTTCGAGGAACTGACGGGCAACTTTTCTCGGATTCACGTGTTCAACGGCCGCATTAAAGTTGAGCTCCTGCATTTTTTCCGTAGTAATCTGTCCGGACAGTTTTTCCGTGATGGTCTTTATCTCCGGATACTTTTCCAGTGTATCGTTCGCGATTACCGGGGAAGCATCATAAGGCGGGAAGAACTGTTCGTTGTCCTCGAGCACTTTCAAATCGAAATCCTTGATGCGTCCGTCCGAGGAATAAGCCAGCACGACATCCATATGACCGCTTGCAGCGGCTTCATATACGAGACCGGTGTCCATCGGGAATACATCTCCGAAGGAAAAATAGGTTTCCTGAAAACCGTCATACCCGTCCCCTTTCCGGTTGACCCAGGCGTTATCCACCCCGAAGCGCAGTTCATCGGCGTACGGCTCGAGGTCTGAGACATTTTCTATATTGTTTTCTTCCGCAAACTCTTTCGTCACAGCAACAGAGTAGCTGTTTTCAAATCCATAGCTTGGAGCCCACGTCTGATCGAAACGTTCCGGAAATTTTTCCTTCACGGTTTTCAGTGCTTTCTCCGGATCTTTGATGGGATCCATACCGAGGGCCCCGGCAATGTCCGTCCCGGTATAACGGGTTGCAGAAATATCGATGTCTCCGCGTTCCATTCCCTGGTGCTGGACGATGGAGGAGCCCAGTTTACTGACAAGCTCCGTTCTCGCCTCCGTATTGCGTTCAATCATAATCGACAGCATCTCCGCCAGAATTTCCGATTCCGACGTAGCCAGCGAACTGATTTTAATCGTATCTTTCCCTCCGCTGGCAAGCCCGGGCAGCGTACAGCCCGTAAGCATTACCAGAACAACTGCAATCAGCAGCAGTTTGGTCGTTTTCTCCTTCACGTGCAGTCACCTCCAAAATTTAAGCAGCTTTATACGAGTCTTTCAGTCCATCCGAGGTCAATTTTCCTTCTGCAAAAGCCAGTCCACGATCAGCGATAATGGCCAGGATCGTAGCCGGAACGGTACCGGCGACAATCAGCACAGGCTGATACAGGTTCAGGCCGTCAAAGATGAAGTCACCGAGACCGCCACCGCCGATGAAGGCTGCCAGCGTAGCCCAGCCGATAAGATAGACAGTGGACAGTCGTACGCCCGCCAAAATCACGGGTACCGCCAGCGGCAGTTCCACTTTCACGATGGACTGCCAGTTACTCATACCCATCCCGGATCCGGCTTCGAGTACGTTTTTGTCGACATCACGAAGTCCGATGTATGTGTTACGCAAAATCGGCAGCAGTGAATATACGAACAAAGCAATGATCGCCGGCACTTTCCCGATACCTACGAGCGGAATGAAAAACGCCAGTATGGCGAGACTCGGAATCGTCTGCAAAACCCCGATCACCGAGATGAATTTATCCGCAAACTTAGGCATTCTCGAGAAAAGAATCCCCAGTGGAATGGCGACCAGTACCCCGAGTACGACCGCGGTGAACGATATATATAAGTGCTCCCACGTCTTCACGAGTAATTCTGTTCCGTGTTCAGTAAAAAATGTCTGCATCATTTCCTCCCCCTATCATGTAGTAGCAGTCAGACTGTCGAGCTCCTGACCTTCTCCCCAGATGGTGTCGTATACGATATTCGCCATCGTGGCCCGGGTAACGATTCCGGTAAGGTGATGATTCCCATCGGTAACGGGGATGTATTTGGCACCGCGACGCAGAATCTTATGCGTAGTATCCTTCAGAAGGCTGTCTTCGGACACGGAAAACAGGTCCGTTTCCATAACGTCCTCCACGTAAGCCGCTTTTTTATAATTGAGGTTGATCGCCTCCACATCAAGGAATCCCCGAAGCGTACCGTCACGATCGACGACAAGCAGGGTATCGACGTGGCGCTCGCGCATCGTTGCGATAGCGTCCTTGAGGCTGGTACCGCAAGTCACCGTAATCGGATCCGTGTCCATGATCTGACCCACCGTCGTGACGTCCGGACGTGCCTGGATGAGTCGATCTTTACCGAGGAACGTTTCCACGAACTCATTGGCCGGGTTGCGCAGAATTTCTTCTGGTGTATCTGCCTGCACCACTTCCCCGTCTTTCATAATGACTATCCGATCTCCGAGTTTCAGAGCTTCATCCATATCGTGAGTAACGAATACGATCGTCTTATTCAATTCCTTCTGAAGTTTTTTGAACTCTTCCTGCAGGGAGTCACGCGTGATCGGGTCCAGCGCTCCGAAAGGTTCATCCATTAGAATCAACGGCGGATTGGCTGCCAGAGCACGAAGTACGCCGATCCTCTGCTGCTGCCCGCCGCTTAACTCGTGAGGGTACTTATCAAGGTACTCCTCCGGCATGTCGACGAGTGCCAGAAGTTCTTTAGCGCGTTTCTCTTTACGGTCGGAAGGCCACTTCAGCAGCGTTCCTACAAGAGAAATATTTTCCTTGATCGTCATATGCGGCATCAGCCCTACCTGCTGGATGACGTATCCGATCGAACGCCTCAGTTCCACAGCGTTCTGGGACTTTATATCTTTACCGTTTATGTAAATCGTTCCTTCCGTAATATCAATCAGTCTGTTGACCATCTTCATCGTCGTAGTCTTTCCGCAGCCGCTCGGCCCGATGAAACAGACGAATTCCCCTTCCTCAATGTTCAGATTCAGATTACTGACAGCAGGCGTCCCGTCAGCGTACTTCTTCATTACACGTTCAAATTGCAACAAACTCGCCACCTCCAAATTTTTCTCTCCTTCAATCTGTGTGAAAGTATAAGCTCTGGCAGCTGATAAACAAACTTCCAAATAAACGCGTAAACCTTTAAATTTCTATACAATTTAAATTGCATAAAGTTTACGTTCGTATATCGTACAATTCCTTCGTTATAATGACTTATCTGATGGTTGCTAAATTTCATTGAAGGGTCCCACGTGATTCTGCCGGGGTTACACACACTTTCTTCTTTTATCCTTTGGGCTGTATAATCCTTCACATTTCACTTTCGCCGATGAGAAGATTTAATCGATTAGTTGAATGAAATATAGTAAAAAGGGTGTACGGGTTGGATATCAGAACTTTCAAAGATATCATTTATTACAAGTTCTCCCGGTTCAGTAAATATCGAAGAGCTCGGAGGCAGTCGATTTGTTCTCCATAAAATCCTTAGACGCAGACCGGACTACTGATATCTTTCTTTTGCGTGAAGACTTCATTACAGAATCAGAAGAGATCGACAGGAAAGTGGCGGCTTATTGCCGGGGCCGCAGCAGAATCCGGCCGGTCGTAAAAGAAATTTTCATGCACGAATATAGATATATGGACTCCGATGCAGTTTTGAAAAGGAGAGGAGAAGCGTGGAAAAAGTTCAGGTAGGAATCAGATAAAACATTGTGCAATTTGTAATGCTCGTAATCATTAACCTGTTCGTCGGGTCTATGGTCGGTCTGGAAAGAACCGTGCTTCCGATGATAGGAGAAGAGCGTTTCGGCCTGCTGTCGACCAGTGCTGCGCTCTCCTTTATCGTCAGCTTCGGTTTCTCGAAAGCTCTGGTCAATTTATTCGCAGGAAACTTGGCGGATCGTGCCGGCAGAAAAAGAGTCCTCCTGTTCGGCTGGGGCATCGGTTTATTCGTACCGATCATGGTCATCTTCGCCCAAGCCTGGTGGATGATCATCGTCGCGAACGTCTTTCTTGGCGTTAACCAGGGGCTCACCTGGTCGATGACGGTCAATATGAAAGTAGATCTAGCAAAGTCAACGCAGCAGGGACTGGCTGTAGGTTTCAACGAATTCGCAGGGTACCTCGGACTTGCAGTTATGGCCTCGGTTTCCGGGTACGTGGCTTCCACTTACTCCCTCAGCCCGGAACCTTTTTATATAGGAATTGTACTCGTCGTCCTCGGGTTCCTCCTCTCTCTTGCCGTACGGAATACGGAAGAACATGTAAAAACCCAGTCCAACGAACAGGGGGATGCGGAGCGCGTGTCCGGGTGGGAGATTTTTAAACGTACCTCCTGGAAAAATCCTGACCTCGCAAGCGGCAGCTTCGCCGGGCTGACGACCAACTTAAAAGACGGAATGGCCTGGGGGCTGTTCCCCATTTTTCTTACGGCCGGAGGATTGAGTGTCGCACAGACCGGTACGGTCGTGGCAGTATATCCGGCAGCGTGGGGAATATTCCAGTTATTCACCGGAGTGTGGAGCGACAAAATAGGACGGAAAAAACTGATCGTACCCGGTATGATTGTTCAGGCTTTATCCTTATGGTTCATCTTGCTCGTGGATACCTACCCACTATGGATAGCCGGAGCGGCTCTGCTCGGAATAGGGACCGCCATGGTCTACCCGACCATCCTTGCTTCCATAAGCGATGTCGCCCACCCCGAATGGCGGGCAACGTCCATGGGCATCTACCGGTTCTTCAGAGACAGCGGCTACGCCTTCGGAGCCTTGATTGCAGGTATTTTAGCAGATATCTTAAGCGTTACCTGGGCCATCGGTCTCGTCGCGTTCCTTCCGCTTTTGTCCGGTATCATCGTCTGGGTGAAAATGAAAGAAACCCTGCAGCCGGACCGCACTTAGGAAAGCAGAAAGCTCCCGCATCAGAATGTGCGGGAGCTTTCTTTTAATACGGATTTCCAAATTTGTGAAAATGGTATAGTATAAACTGTATCTGCTTCATAATTCAGCTTCAGAAACATGGGGTGACTGTATGATTTTAAAAGAGTTAACGTCTAACCTGGCCATTTTGATCACCTGCCTGTTCATTTACTCCCAGCTTACCAACGATTCCTCATTGAGGACCTCCTCTTCGTTAAGAAAAAAAGTTATTGCCGGGGCACTCGCAGGAGTTTTAAGTAATATTTTAATGCAGTACAGTATGCATTTCGATCAGACTATCATCGACCTGAGGCATATCCCTCTCGTTCTCGTTACATACTACGGGGGTGGTATTCCGAGTCTCGTAGCCTTATTGTTCATTATAATCGGCCGCTTCTTCATCAGTTTCGGTGAATCGTCCCTGCTGGCGATCATTTTCATCGTGCTTATCGCTCTCGCTGCGCTTGGCGCGAGAAAACTTAATAGAGGGAGACGGGTCAAGATATTTCTGTCCCTCACCGCTTCCAACATACTGTTTACTATGCTGATCCTTTATCTGATCAGTGATACGGGTATCCTTCTCCCGATGATCCCTTCTTACTGGATCATTTCCTATATAGCGGGCTTCAGCTCCTTCTATGTCATTGAGTACGCCCGGGAAAATCAAAGGATGATGATTCAGTTCAAGGCCGAATCTTCCACTGATGCATTGACCGGGCTGAACAACGTCAGGAAATTTGACCAGATCTTCAATTCGGTAAGCGAAGAAGCACGAAAGAAAGACGAAAGACTTTCTTTTCTCTTCATTGATATCGACCATTTCAAAAGCATTAATGACACGTACGGTCATAAAGAAGGAGACGAGGTATTAATAGAGCTTGGCAATTTGTTGAAAAATGCGGTGCGTTCTTTTGATATCGTGAGCCGGAACGGCGGGGAGGAATTCACGGTGATTCTTCTCGACTGTCCTACCGACCGTGCCGTACAAATAGGAGAAAGAATCCGCGAAAGCGTCGAGAATCATTCCTTTTTACTGACCACCGGTGAAACCATCAGTGTAACCGTCTCTGTCGGTGTCGCCTGTTATGGAGAAACGACCAAATCACCCGAAGCGCTTCTGAACGATGCAGACGAAGCGCTTTACGAAGCTAAACGGACGGGAAGAAACAAAGTATGCGTAGCATAAAAAGAGGGAGGTCCTTCCGATTTAAACAGGACCTCCCTCTTTTTTAATACAGCAGGATTGTGCAACCGAGTTTTGACGTGAATAACCCCTCTACACTTATAGGTAAGAAAACTCCAAACTAACGGAACAGGTTACTGTATATTCAATTTTTTTGCTTTTTTATAAATCGTTTCTCCTTCTTTAATAGTTTCTTCCACCTGAATATCTCTTAACTCCATGGGATCAATCTCCAAAGGATTACGGTCAAGAATAACCAGATCCGCCCACTTCCCTTCTTTGATACTCCCTTTTGTGTCTTCCTCCCCGTATTGATAAGCAGCGTGAATCGTGACGGCCTGGAGTGCCTCCTTCACACTGATCCGCTGCTCCGGACCGATTATTACTCCTCCTCTTGTCTGCCGGTTCACCGCACTCCAGATCGTCTGAAGCATGTCCGGCCTGATCACTGGAGAATCCTGATGCAGATTAACCGGCAGCCCTCTGTCTATAGCGGATCTGGCAGGGCTGATTCTGCTTCCCCGCGCTTCTCCGAGATTTCTTAAGTGGACATCTCCCCAGTAATACGTATGATCGACGAATATAGAAGGAATCATCTGTATTTCCTTCATTACATCCAGCTGGTCATCACGAACTGTCTGACAGTGAATCATAACCGGACGCAACTCTTCTTTCCCGGACTGCTGTGGTTCTTCCATGGACTTCTTATAATTTCTGAGCAGCTGATCCGCGGCAGCGTCTCCGTTGCAGTGGGTCAATAGTTGAATATTATTCCGAACAGCCTCATCCGTCACTTTTCTCACCTTTTCGTCTTTGTACCAGGACGTTCCTCTGTACTCCTCGTCTCCTTCGTAAGGTTCGGTGAGCCATGCCGTTTTTCCCTGAGGAGTCCCGTCCAACAGCATTTTGTATCCACCGAGTTTGAATCTGTTATGATACCGTTTTACATAAGGCGCATTCGCTTCAAATATTTTCCCCGGGTCATTATCGACTAGCGAGTATGAGATAACGTCGACATTCAGCTTACCTTGTTCGGCCAGGGCTTTGCACAGTTCCACCGTCTCAAGAGACGCCGCCCCATCCTGGACAGTCGTTATTCCATTCTGTACATATACTTCCTGACCTTCTTCCAGTAACTTTAAGTATTCACGTTCCGATCCACCTGCTATGTACTGCTGGACGAGCGAGAGGCACGTTTCTTCCAGATAGCCGTCCGGTTCCATACTGCCCGTCATTCTTCCTATCGTTCCGCCTTCCACCTCTTCCGTACGGGAGTCGATACCCGCCATGTCCAGAAGGGCATCATTAGCGCATCCCATATGGGCGGACGCATGGAACACGAAGAGAGGGCGATCGGTTATTTCGTTCAGCACCTCTTTTACAGGGTGACGCTGTTCTTTCAGCATCGTATGATCGTACCCGAATCCGAGGACCACTTCGTTTTTTTCAAACTCATTCCGTTCCAGGTACTTACGAAGAACGTCTGCAACCTCCTCGAAACTTCCGCATCCACTCAAGTCCGCCATACGGGACACCGGCCCTACGAAGGGGAAGTGACTGTGAGGATCAATAAAAGAAGGCATAAGCGTTTTCCCGTTCAGATGTACTTGTTCTGTGCCCTTTGTTTCGGCTGCCGCTTCCACCTCCTGCAGATTCCCCTTCTTCTTAATAACACCGTCTTCCACCAGAATGGCTTCTACGGGAACCTCCTCTCCTTCCATTGTGAGAATGTCCCCACACCATAGTAGATGGTCTGCATAGTAATTACTCCCTTCATTAAAATAATTTCTAACTTCACTATGTACACACGAACCATTTTTTTCCTATTCAAAGAAAAACCTATCGTAACATTTGAAAGGAACTCCATAAAAATGTTTACATTCCAACAGGGGACTGACCAGCAGAGAATAAGTCCCGGAAATTGCCGGTACACAGACCTATAGCAGGAAGAATCAGGTCAGGTTCAGCGGTGAAAATTTGGTCACGTTCCGTCACAATTTTGTCTAATTTTTTCCTGTGCGTTTTGTGTGACATTGCACAGAACAATATGTAAGATAGATATGGTATGACCTTTACTATTACTATTTAGGAGGATATTAAATGTCTTTAATCGGAAAAGAAATAGCACCATTCAGCGCACAAGCTTTCAGAGAAGGCGATGATTTTATCGAGGTTACTGATGAGGATCTGAAAGGGAAATGGAACATCGTCTGCTTCTACCCTGCGGACTTTTCTTTCGTATGCCCGACAGAACTCGAAGACCTGCAAAATCAGTACGCTAAACTTCAGGAGCTTGGAGTGGAAGTATACTCTGTATCTACAGATACTCATTTCGTTCACAAAGCATGGCACGATCATTCAGAAGCCATCAATAAAATTACCTACACAATGATCGGGGACCCTTCCCACGAAATTTCCCGTAACTTCGACGTTCTTATCGAAGAAAAAGGTGTAGCGGACCGCGGTACATTCATCATCGATCCTGACGGTGTCGTACAGGCTGCCGAAATCAACGCAGACGGTATCGGACGTGACGCAAGTACGCTTATCGATAAAGTGAAAGCTGCTCAGTACGTTCGTAAAAACCCTGGTGAAGTTTGCCCGGCCAAATGGGAAGAAGGCGAAGAAACGCTTAAACCAAGCCTTGATCTTGTAGGTAAAATTTAAGGAGTAGGATAAAATATGCTAGACAAAGATATTAAAGCACAGCTTGAACAATATCTTCAGCTGCTTGAAGGCGATATTGTCCTGAAAGTAAGTGCAGGCTCGGATAATGTATCCAAAGAGATGCTCGAGCTGGTGGACGAACTGTCCACTATGTCTCCCCGCATCAGCATAGAAAAGACAGAACTGAAGCGGACGCCAAGTTTCAGCGTCAACCGTCCAGATGAAGAGACCGGCATCACGTTTGCCGGGGTTCCTCTCGGTCACGAATTCACCTCTCTCGTCATGGCGCTCGTTCAGGTGAGCGGACGCCCTCCGAAAGTGGAGCAGAGCGTAATCGACCGCATCAAAGCGATTGATGAAGACTATCATTTCGAAACGTACGTCAGCTTAAGCTGTAACAACTGTCCTGTCGTCGTTCAGGCATTGAACATCATGAGCGTGGTCAACCCGCGTATTTCCCACACCATGATCGAAGGTGGCGCTTTCAAGGACGAAGTCGACAGCAAAAATATTATGGGCGTTCCGACCGTCTTCCTGAACAATGAAGAATGGGGCGGCGGCCGCATGGAGCTGGAAGAGATTCTTTCTGCTCTCGGAAGCGGTCCTGACTCCTCTGAATTCGAAGGGAAAGACCCGTTTGATGTTCTTGTCGTAGGCGGAGGCCCGGCCGGCGGAAGTGCCGCTATCTATGCTGCACGTAAAGGCATCCGTACAGGACTGCTTACCGACCGTGTCGGCGGCCAGGTTCTCGATACGAACGCTATCGAAAACTTTATCAGCGTCCAGGAAACAGACGGACCGAAGCTTTCCTCCAATCTTCACGAACACGTCGGAGGCTACAATGTGGACGTTATGAATCAGGTAAAAGCTGCGAATATCGAACGCAAAGATAACCACATCGAAGTGGAACTGGAAAACGGAGCTGTTCTGCAAAGTAAAACAGCCATCCTCTCCACAGGCGCCCGCTGGCGTAATATCGGTGTTCCTGGCGAACAGGAATTCAAGAACAAAGGAGTAGCCTATTGCCCGCACTGTGACGGACCGATGTTCGAAGGAAAAGACATTGCGGTCATCGGCGGCGGCAACTCCGGTGTGGAGGCAGCCATCGACCTTGCAGGCGTGGTTAAACACGTCACGGTCCTTGAGTTCTCTTCCGCATCGAAAGCGGACTCCGTACTGCTGGATCGTCTTCACAGTCTTCCGAACGTAACGTTTATTACAAACGCACAGACGACGGAAATTACAGGAGACGAGACAGTGAACGGCCTGACTTACACAGACCGCGTAAGCGGGGGAGAACACCACTTGGAACTCGAAGGTGTCTTCGTCCAGATCGGTCTCGTACCGAACACCGAATGGCTCGATGATTCCATTGAGCGTACGAAAACCGGTGAAATCGTAGTCGATAAAAAAGGTGCAACAAACGTACCCGGAATTTTTGCGGCAGGCGACTGTACAGACAGTGCCTATAAGCAGATCATCATTTCCATGGGTCAGGGTGCAACATCTGCCCTCGGTGCCTTCGACTATCTGATTCGCAACACGGCTCCTGCCGAAAGCGAAGCAGTCACTTCATAAACATTCAAAAAAGCCGCTTTACCATTTATGGTAAGGCGGCTTTTGTTATGGCAGACGAAAGCTATTGCCCGCTCTGCTGCTTATCGTATTCTTCTCCGTAATGACGTCGTGCATGGAACTCGTGGACGAGACGGATCGAAGGTCTGAGAAGAAATTGAAAACTCCCCACCACGAATAGAGTAACCCCTATTACACGCCAGGGCTCCTCAAAATAAAAACAGACACTCCCGAGGAAAAACCACAGCCCCAGCAGAAAATCGTTGATCGTATATAGGGTATGGTATATTTTCCTGAAAAATGGCGAGTGTTTCTGCATCCGGTCGTTAATGTATTCTTCTCTGGAAGAACCCCTCCCCTTAGTATCGTTCGCTTCTGTTGTATCAACGGCCATAGTCATACTCCTTTCCTTCCGGCAAATATTTTGTGAAATAGGCCCCCGTAAGTAATAACAATACAGTAAGGACCCAGGACACGATTCCCATTAAACCGAACCAGTAGGCCACGAGATTCGTCACGGTGATAAGATAGAAACAAATGGAAGTCAGGGCACTTTTGATTCCGCCAGCGCCCTTTTTCCTTCTTTTACTGACAGTAATTAGTATGGAAACGATAAGAGCTGCTGTCATAATAATAGATAAGATCGTTAACCCACTCACGTTATTCCCCCCCCCTTCCCCTCTTCGAAACATCGCATTCTGCTTTATATCCTCTAATGAAAAATTTTCATTCCAGTGCACAAAATGTCCGCCTTCAACAGCGTGCCAGGTTACAGGAAAAGAACGGTTCCGAAGCTTTTTTAAATGATGTTCCGTTTTTCTCCGTTCTCTATCATCCAGATCGGCGAATGTTGCATAGTATACATGGGTGGGCACAGTAATATTATTAAGGAGACCGGGGATATCAAGGTTGTAGTACCCGAACATCAAGTTCAGCCCACGGGCGGAAAAGTCGGTTTGAGATCGTAAAGCCGTACGCACGTACCGAGTTTCTTCTATATTTACATGTTCACAAAAATTGGTGACCTGTCTATCAAAATCGCCCTCTCCACTCCCTTTAAAAAATGTTGCCAGTCTTTTTAACAGATGCTCTCCGAACAGCCTTACTCCTACATTAAGGAATGGGAAAGCGTAAGCGAAAATTCCGAATTCCGAAGTCGGCACTTTCGGGAAAGGTTTATGTCCCTGATCCAATAAAATCAGGGTACGCACCCGCTCTGGATAGTGTCTGGCGAAAGACAAAGCGACAGCCCCGCCTAACGAGTGTCCGATTACCACCGCGTTCTTCATTTCCCTCCGGTCCATGTATTCTTTCACCCAGTCCGCCAGCACAATGGATGTCACCTTTCCACTGATGCCGCTGCTTCTGCCGATACCCGGCAAATCAATCATATGAGTCTCAAAATCAACCTGTAGGTATTCGGCTATATTCAAACCTTCATTACCGGAAAATCCTCCGGCAGGAAGAAAAATCACCGGTTCCCCTGCCCCGACTTTTTCTGCGAAGTATTCATAAGTAGTGCTGAGCATTTTACTCACCTCTTTGCTGCAGACAATTTAAAAAGACGTACCTTCTGTTCAGTCTCTATTGACTAATCCTCTTAGTTGATTCCTGCTAAGCACAGTTTTTTTCTTATGAACTATATTATCACATTACATTTTTTGATTTTCTGAGCTTTTCAAAAAATACTTCAAAAAGACACAAAAATTACTATCAGCTAACATGACCTGATATGAAACAAATAAGGCTTCATGTTAAAATATGGTTGTGCTATTCGCGAACTATTTGGAAAATACCTACTGCGATTTTTTTCAGCAGCAAAGGAGGTCGGCATTATGAAACGAAGAGTGGTCATTACAGGAACAGGGACCATCTCCCCTCTCGGAAATGATACGGAGACCCTGTGGAATAACATTAAACACGGAAATTCCGGGATTCAACAACTTACTTCGAGCGATTTCGATCAGGTAAACACACGTATTGCAGGCTGTGTGGAAGATTTCCAGGGTGACGAATATCTTGAACCCAAAGAAACGAAGCGACACGATTTATTCGTTCAGTATGCCTACGCGGCAGCCGTACAGGCCCTGGAAGAGTCGGACCTGCCGCTTCAACAGTTGGATAAGGACCGCGCGGGCATCTATATAGGCTCCGGTGCCGGCGGATTGAATACTTTAATGGAGAACTATCAAACGATGCTTGATAAGGGAGCGAAACGCGTCTCCCCTTTCATGCTGCCCACTTCCATCACTAATATGGCGAGCGGTCTGACTGCAATCAAAACAGGCTTTACAGGGCCAAGTTTCTCCCCGTCCTCCGCCTGCGCCACAGGTAACCATGCCATTGGAGAGGCTTACCACACCATTGCTCACGGCTATGCGGACGTTATGCTTGCTGGTGGATCAGAGGCACCGATCAACCCGCTTTATTTTGCCGGTTTTGCAAAAATGGGGGCCATGTCCACGAAAAACGAAACACCCGGACAGGCTTCTCAGCCGTTCAACCGGGACCGGGACGGATTCGTTATGGCTGAAGGAGCCGGGGTATTGCTCCTGGAAGATTACGACCACGCTAAACAGCGCGGCGCAGAAATTGTCGGCGAAATCATCGGGTACGGAAGTACAACAGATGCTTACCATATGACCAGCCCTTCTCCACTCGGTGCACAAAAAGCTATGAAACTTGCACTGGAGCGGTCCGGTCTCTCTACAAAAGATGTCGATTACATCAACGCCCACGGAACGGGGACTCCTACGGGTGACATATCTGAAACAGAAGCTATCCAGGGACTTTTCGGTAACGATGCAGGCGGGTTGAAAGTAAGCTCTACCAAATCGATGACTGGACACTTGTTCGGAGCGGCTGGTGGTGTTGAGAGTATCATCACACTAAAAAGTCTGCAGAACGATACTTTTCCTCCCACAATTAATCTGCATCACCCCGATCCCGACTGTACGTTGAATTATGTATCGAACGAAGCAGAGAAAGGATCAGTGGAAGTGGCTTTATCCAACGGTTTTGGTTTCGGTGGTCATAATGCCGTATTAGCTTTCAAGAAATATCATTAACGGAGTACTTCGGACAGAGGAAGGAGAATCATTTTGACAAATTCTATAGCGGAACGTGTGGAAGAACGCAGAAATCGAATCGAAGAACAATTACCTGTATGGCCCCGGGACACCGTAGCCCGCCATTTTGAGAAAGCGGTTCATACCTATGCCGACCGTCCCTACCTGTACATTCACGATAATGAATATACATACCGGGAGATATGGGAGCAGGCGCTCACTTATGCGAAAGGGTTCCTGAACCTGGGAGTCAAACGAAGAGAGCATATAGCTGTTTTAATGGACAATAATGAACACTTTCCTTCGCTTATGATCGCCACATCCATGATTGGTGCTGTACTTATCCCGATCAATTCTATGTTAACCAAAAACGAACTGGGGTACATTTTAACACAGTCGGACTCCCATTATTTAATTGTTCAGGAGAAGATTAAAGACAAGCACCACGGCGAGGCCGTGAAAGAACTATTCTCTACTCCTTCTTTTAAAAAACAGAGCAGTCTTAAACAAGTCATCAGTTTCGGCCCGGAACGAGAAGAACCGGTCGATGAACACTTCCTGTCCTGGGGTGATTTTTTGGAAGGCGTCGGGACGGTGACCACTTCGGCACTGAGTAAACAACGGGCGTTATCCCTCTCTCCCGATGAAGTAGCTATTATTATGTACACCTCAGGGTCCACTGGGAATCCTAAAGGAGTTATGCTGACAGACGACATGCTCCTCCGGTGTTCCTACGGCACTGTTTTAAGTCGGGCCATCGAGAATGGAAGAGTTACTTTTGCTCCCCTGCCGTTCTATCATTGTTTTGCGATTATCGAAGCTTTGTTCGCTATGTCTTTTGTCGGCGGCTCTATTGTTTCCGCATTAGGGGCCTCCCCTTTACGTTCACTGGAATTAATGGAAAAGTACAGGGCCAACGATTATCTCTGCGTTCCTTCGATGCTGACACCCGTATTGAACCATCCACAGGTGGAAGAATTTGATCTGTCTTCATTATTTGCTATGTGGTGTGGAGCAGCCGCTGCTCCCGTGTCGACGTGGCAACAAGCCGTGGATGTACTCGATATCACTGAAATAATTACGGGTTACGGTCAGACGGAAGTCGTCTCTTCAGGCGTAACTACTGAAATCGGAGACCCTCTGGAGCGTGTTGCCACTCGCGTCGGCCGTCCCAAACTAAACGGTGTGAGCGGACTTCCCGAATTTAACGGGAGCAGCGTTCAGTATAAAACCGTTCACCGGGACACGGGGGAAGATTTACCCCACGGGGAAATGGGAGAACTGGCGGTCAGAGGCGCCACCGTGACCCACGGCTATTACAAGAAACCCGAGGAAACAGCACAGGCCATCGACAAAGACGGCTGGCTGAAAACGGGAGACGTCGGGAAAATCGATGAGAACGGTTATATCCAAATGCTTGGCAGAAGCAAGGAAATGTTTAAAGTCTCCGGGGAACTCGTTTCTCCGAGAGAAGTGGAAATTGCAATTTCCCATCTATCGGAAGTGAAAGAAGTACAGGTCGTCGGCGTTAAAGATAAACTCACAACGGAAGCCGGAGCGGCTTTCGTCGAATTAAAGGAAGGGGCAACATTGAGAAGGAAAGATATTACCCGCTGGTGTGCCGAACGACTCGCTAAATTTAAAGTACCGCGACACGTCTTTTTTATCGATTCGTCGGAATGGCCTATGACCAGTACGGGGAAAGTCCAGAAATTCCGCCTTCAGGAATTGGCAAAAGAGCGGTTGGATCATAAGTAACAGGGCACCAGATAAAGGAAGGGAGGTCATCCATTGACCGCGCAATGGCATAAGACAAATTACCGTGTCCCTTACAAGGACACAGACCGGATGGGAGTAGTCCATCACGGAAATTACATCAACTGGTTTGAAATCGCCCGCACTGAATTCATGCGACATTACGGCATCGCCTATAAAGAAATTGAATCCAAAGGCTTCTCGCTACCTGTGGCAAATGTAGATTGCCGATATAAAAGTTCCGCTACTTTTGATGATTGTATCGTCCTTTTCACTAAAATTGCGGACTATTCCCCGCTGAAACTGAAATTCGTCTACGAAGCGCGGAAAGTATCGGAAGAAGCAGAGAGTGATCATCTGGACAAAATTGTTTCCCGTCCCAGTGGTGAACTCATTGCCTCCGGAAGTACGGAACATACATGGGTCAACGAAAACTTTAAGCCAACCCGCCTTAACCGATCAGCTCCCGATATTTATGAAATCATCAGGGAATACGGGGAACAGGAATAAGAAGAAACCCCGGCAATCCAAAGATGAACGTTTCCATAACCCGTAACCTTTGTGGGAGCTGGAAACGTTTTTCAAAGTGCCGGGGGCTTTTATATATTATCAGTTGTATCACTTAGATACTGTCCCCTGGTGAAAATATAGTTGCCATCTGTCGTTTATCCGTTTCCATATTGAACTCCTCAAGGTATTTCTTCCTCTCGTTTCATCCTTGATGTAGTAAGTGGCAAGAACAACGTCAGGAGCTAACTGTTCCACCTCATAATTATGTATACTCATTTCTGATAAGACTACACCGTCCACCAGACAATCTTCTTTATCGAACATCGTTCCTGAACTTCCTATTTCTCGAAAGTCATCAGCCAGAATTTGACCAAGTCTTTCTGCATATGCTCTTACTTCGATATTCACATGGGCTTCTTCCAACTTTCTCAGCTCCGCTTTAAGATTTTCAGTCATATTCTCCCTCCCTCTATAAAGCCGCTTTGGTTATAAATAGCGTATCCATGGTTAAAATTTTGTCGTAAATATCTTGAATTTTACTGGCAATTTTAATTAAAGTAGCCTTCATAACTGCGGCAAGCGACCTTTACACTAATGGCAAGTTTGATTCCACCGTTATTGAAAACGATTTCCATTCCTGCTATGGTATTAAAAACTGCAGCTATGCCTTCTTAATCCATAAAACAAATCGAGAGGTGAGACAATTGCAAACATCCTTAATCTCCCCGGATAATACGTGGGCCCTCTGGGCGTTTCTTACGGGCTGGGCGGCCATAAGTATCTATCTGGAACAGAAATATACGTGGGCATCGAAAATCTCCGGTGCCATCATCGCGCTGATCGGAGCGATGGCCCTGGCCAACTTCAACGTCATCCCTCTGGAATCAAGTGTGTACGACGCTGTCTGGAGTTACGTAGTACCTCTTGCCATTCCCCTGCTGTTATTCCAGGCCAACATCAAAAAAATCTGGCAGGAAAGCAGACGGATGCTGGCAATTTTTCTTCTTAGCACTATCGGTACAGTGGCCGGCACTATTCTTTCATTTATGTTGCTGAAAGATGTGATTCCGCATCTGGACAAAATCGGTGCGATGATGGCAGGTTCCTATACGGGCGGCGGCGTGAACTTCGCAGCCATGTCCGCTAAATTCGAAGCTCCCGGCGATCTCGTGTCGGCCACGGTCGTGGCTGATAATGCCATGATGGCTCTTTTCTTCTTTGTCCTGATGGGGATCCCTGCTGTTAACTTCTTTCGGAAGAACTATAAAACGCCTCACATGGAAGAAGTCGAGAAAAATGCCACCGGGGATGACGAAACCCAGGCGGCCTCTTTCTGGAAACGAAAAGAGATTTCTTTGAAAGACATCGCTTCCAGTATTGCGACGGCATTCGTCCTCGTCGCCGTCTCGTTCCAGTTGGCGGACTTCTTTGCTGGAGTTATCCCGAGCGGGGAAAACGCAAATATATTTTATGATTTGCTCAGAGGCATTATTGGTGATCAGTATCTCATGCTTACTACGTTGACCGTCATCGCCGTGCTTCTGGCTCCCGATTATTTCGAAAATCTTCAAGGGACCCAGGAGCTCGGAACGTTCCTGATTTATTTATTTTTCGTAGTCATCGGAGTACCGGCTTCCATCGCGCTAGTGGTCACAACCTCGCCGCTCCTACTCATTTTCGTACTCATTATTGTATTAATGAACCTGTTCTTCTCCCTCATACTTGGAAAACTGTTCAAGTTCAACCTGGAGGAGATACTGCTTGCCAGCAACGCCAACCTCGGAGGCCCGACAACAGCTGCAGCAATGGCAATCGCCAAAGGCTGGAACAGACTGATCGTTCCTATTCTGCTCGTCGGTACGCTTGGCTATATTGTCGGAAATTACATCGGTACAGGGCTTGGCGCCTTGTTTCAGACATTATTGTAAACCTCCAGCTCTCATTAATGAATAACCTATAAAGTCTTTCTATATCAGTAAAGAAATCTAACGACTGGAATAAGAGCCGAAAAAACTCTTGAATGAATGGAGCGCTGCGGCACGATTCACAGCTGCTATAGAAGTTGTTATTGGAATCCCTTTAGGACATACCTTTACACAGTTCTGGGAATTTCCACACCCTTGAAGCCCGCCTTTACCCATAAAGGCTTCCGTACGTTCATCTTTATCCATTTCACCTGTGGGGTGAACATTTTTTAAACGGATTTGTGAAAAAACGAACGGTCCGAGAAAATCGCTCTTGTCGTTAACGTTGGGGCATGCATCCTGGCAAACTCCACAAGTAAAACATTTGGAAAGTTCATATGCCATTTCCCGTTTGTTTTCATCCATTCGTGGACCAGGACCAATATCGTACGTACCATCAATAGGGATCCACGCTTTTATTTTCTTTAGTGCGTCAAACATTTTTTCTCTGTCAATAATGAGATCTCTCACAACGGGGTAGGTTCTCATGGGACGTAATCTAATTGGATGCTCCAGTTGATCAACCAAAGCAGTACAGGCCTGGCGTGGTGTTCCGTTTATCACCATGGAACAGACACCACATACTTCTTCCAGACAACTCATTTCCCACTGGACAGGAGTCGTTTTTCTCCCGTCCTTCGTTACGGGATTCTTTTGGGTATGCATCAGGGCAGTAATGACATTCATATTAGGGCGGTACGGTACGGCAAACTCTTCTTCATAAGGGGCGGAATCAGGATCGTCTTGTCTCTCGATAATCAGGGTTATCTCTTCCATTTTCTCTCCTCCTCATTTATAAAGCTTGTTCTGCTATGAAGGTGTAACTTCAGAATCCTTTACTATTGAAAATTCCTATTCTCTCAAAGAATTCCGTACCCTTGCGTTCAACTGTCCTGTAATGCTTTTATGTTCTTATTATTATAGTAACAAATTCCAGTGAATAAGTCTGATTTTTTTGTCTAATCAGACTTTTACGAAGAGGTTATCATTCGCTGAATCAATATACTTAATTTCTTCCTATAAAAAACTTCATAAAAAACACACTAAATTATGCCTGGATAATTTAGTGTGTTCGTCCACTTTACTTCTGAGCGAGAAGGGATCAATCAAATTTTTCCTCATTAATTCCCGTGATGGGGTCCAACGCCCTGCTCTCCCTGTAATTCAAGCAGCTGGGACACAGTAACCATCTGATACCCCTGCTCTTCCAGTGAATCCAGCAGTTGCGGCAGCGCATCGGCTGTCGATGAATGAATGTCGTGCAGCAATACGATGGACCCTTCCGTAACATTGGACATCACTTTCTCATTCACTGCCTGAGCATCACGGCTCTTCCAGTCAAGGGAATCTACGGACCACATAATCATCGACTGCCCCAGTTCCGAGGTGACCTGCTCCACGTCCCCGTTGGACGCCCCGTACGGAGGACGCAATAGAGTCGGCGCGTGACCAATAGCACCTTCGATGATGCTGCTCGATTCCTGCATCTCTTCACGAATCTGCTCTCTCCCGAGCACCGTCAGATCCTGATGGTTCATCGTGTGGTTCCCGATTTCATGGCCTTCTTCCTCCACTCTGTTGGCAAGCGACGGGTAATATTCCACCTGACTTCCCAGCATGAAAAAGGTCGCTTTGGCCCCATGCTTGTCCAGTGTATCAAGAATGCGCGGTGTCACATCGGGGTGGGGACCGTCATCAAATGTCAGTGCAACATATTTTCCATCCGGATCAAGTTCCGCTTTCTCCTCTGAATGCTCTGTCTCTTCCTTACGTTTTTCCTTCTCGGGAATTGTCACATCCAGCCGATCCGCAAAATCATCCTGCAGATATGGTTTGATTTCCTCCATCGGAATTTCCGCTTTGACCGAACCTGCTGCACCCGCCGCAATTTCATATTCATCAAAGTAAAAAATCACGTGATCCCGGCTGATGGACCACTTCCATTTGTCAAGGTTCTTCAAAGCGTCCTGTACCATATCTTCGAAGAGGTAAGGGCTGACTTCATCATTATTGGAAAGCGACTCCCTGATCAGGTGCTGGATATTTCCGATTGTTTCTTCATTTAACCGGAAAACATCTTCAAGCTGCACATGCCTATCCTTATTCAGGTCGATGACGAAGGACTTCGTTTTCGTCATACCATTTGCCCCGCCTGTAATCTGATAGGACTCGAATTCGAGTGTGTAAAGCTTTTCAGCTATTTCTTCCGTCTCCACCTGAATGTTCAAGTGGGCACGAAAACCGTTTTCCTCAAGGGTACGTTTCGATTTTTGTACTTCACTGGTGAATTCTTTCTTCTGGGCCTCCACCCATTCGTTTATCGGTTTATTAACCTGTTCATGATCGGTGTACGGAAGACTGATTGATGAAGTATACAAGTCTGCTTCTTCCGTCTTCGTTTCAATGTTCAGACCCGGGTAGATGCTGGAGTCCTCGACTTCCTTCTCCGGACCATTTATTTCTGAGTCTCCTTCAAAAGCCTGACTGAGTAACTGATTCATTCCAAAAGTAACCCCTACAAGCAATAGAATAATTACAATCCAACCTGGCAATTTAATACGTTTCTTCATGGCAACTCATTTCCTCTGCTAATTTTTTCAAATATATATATTACCATAGAAATGAGTTTTGTAACAAAAAAGTTACATACCCTGGTGCGGCGGCGCGCTTAACAGGACACGTCTTCTCCCTTCCTCCAGGCCTCGATAGTCGCTCTCACAAATTCTTCAAGGCCGCTCTCGTTCAAATCGACCGATTTCTTAATACGGATGCATCCTTTCCCGTAATCCAGACCTTTCAAAGACTGTGTGGCTGCTCCCGTGATTTTTTTGATATCTCCTACGTAAAGACTTACATAAGATTTCTGGGCATTTAAATGAAAAACAACGGATGATTCCGATCCAAAGCTCAGCATTTTGTACTGGATGCCTTCCTTCAATTCCGGACCATGCGTTAAAATATATTCTCTTACTTTCAATAATTTTTCTTTTCTCCAGTCTTCCTCCATCGCTTTGTAGTAGTCCTCCGGGGTTTCAACATCATATTGCATGATTGTTCCTCCTTTCTATTCATGATCAATCGATTCATTCGTTTATGTAATACGCTGCCACGGATGCTTAAGGTTTCTAGTGAACCTCCTTAATCCCCTCATTCACCGGACCAAAACTGTGTGCTGATTTTTCCATTGTTAAGACTAATCATGCACTATTCCTTCTATAGCAGCTTCAAAGCTTATGTTTCTTTCTTCTTCCACATATAATAGTTGTAAACGAATTGAATAATTAATACCATAAGCAAAAATGACGCGACCATTATTTTTGTAAACAAATCTAAGTCCGGGAGGTATAATACCCCGGTAATAGCTAATAGCATAAAGGGCGAGGTCATTAATGTTCTTATCATTTTTCTCCTATAAGATAAACTGAAATAATTTACTTTAAACCCCTCATCGACTTTCTGCTTATTTTTATAAGCAAAAGAGAACATGGTTATCACAACTACGGTCGAGATTATTGGAATTATGATATTCATCAAAGTTACCTCCTTTTACCAAGCCCTGGTCACCTCTCTGTTTAATCAGCTGATCTTTTTAAGTATTTTTTACTAAATCCATTATTAAACTGAATATTCCTGCAACTGAAAAAAATACTCCAAATATATACAAATCAGGATAATCAGCTATTACTAAATACCCTCCATATATAATAATCACAATTGATAAAAATACATTTAAGTAATCTATTTCCTGCATGCATACCTCACCCCAATTAAAACAACTGCAAGACCCTAGCTTGCAAATAGGAAATGAACCCGATATAAAACCCGGTATTTTATGCTGACATACCCTTCCGTTCCACTCCATGCATTGACTATATCCTCTTACATAAATCCTTCGCCTTATTGGACTCTTTTTATTACATACGATTCCAACTTAGTTCCGTTTCGAAATAGTACAGAATGTTTCGATTTTGCATTCTGCATTCACTTCCTATAATAAAAAAAGCGATCGTTCGCATTGAACCATCGCCTCATCCGTATGATAAGTTGTTATAAACAAAGCGTGTCCCGGCTGTAAGCCACATCGTTCCTGCACGATTAACACTTATCCCGTACAAAAGAGACAAACTTTTCGGACTACGCTTCATCCTTCTGTTTTTTAGCTGCCTTGTCACGTGAAGGCTTCATATACTTAATGTTGTAGTACCTGTCGGCGCCCAGGCCACCCTCATTGATCATCGTCGAGATCTCTTTTGTTCGGGTCTGTTTTTTCTTGTTTACAGTGAATTTTTTCTGTTTGTCCATTAGTTCGCCCTCCTTTCCAATCGTTTTCTTCACTTATATAATACCATGATTCAGCAAATATGTCTGAATATTCGATTTATTAAGACGTGTTATCTCCTCACTTAATTCATAAAGAAAAACTTTTTTCCCCAAGCAAGCTAAGCTATAGAGAAAGGGTCTTCTATATGTTCGCCGGAAAGATCTATATATCCTTAAACATCTCCTCCACTTTCTGATGTCTATACCTGAATATTTCCTCCAGCTTCTTCCTTATACTCAATCGATGAGCTATTCTGCCGGCTTTAGAGAAAGGAAGTGCGTAGTGAACAATATCCGTCATCTCCACACCGTTTTCCACCTTTTTAAAATGATGCTGGTGATGCCAGAACTGGAATGGACCATGACGCTGTTCATCCACGAACATCTTATTCTCCTCCACATGAGTGATTTCCGTCATCCAGCTGAGTGTAATCCCGAGCACCGGCTGCAGATGATATGTTGCAATCATTCCGGGATACATATGTTCAGGGAGCTCCCCGGTGACTTCAAATTTCATCCATGGGGGAGTAATTCTTGATAAGTTTCCTGCACTTGAAAAGAACGACCACGCCTCACTTAAGCTGATTGGAAGCTGCTGAGTTCTTTCTATCTTATATATTTTCAATAGCTTTCACCTCTGAATAGTCCTTTCCTCTTTTTATTGCAAGTTAATCCCTCTCCGTAATTTTTCAGGTAACCTGGGCTGCTATCATTCACTTTAAATGGTTTCTGAACTTCTCTCCTGAACTAATTACTTTCCAGAAGAATATGCGATTGCGAACCGTTTCCACATGGAAATTAACGTATGTCCCCGTACCACCGAAGCGCTTTTCTTTCTAAATCTTTAACAAACTGGTTTTTCCCATCCGCATAGCCGCTGATATCTTCAGGAAATTTCTTTGCGAGTCTCTCTTTCAAATCTCCGTAACGCTCTGCTTCTTCCTTGTGCGCACAGAAATAGTCTCTGACAGCTAAATGACGTTTAATATCCTGTTCATTATCTGTCTGGAAGATGTACACTTGATGTGTTCTGTGCTCCTTGTCTTTTCTGAAATATCGTCTACCCTCTATACCGAAAGCCCCCATGGGTTCATAACCAATCTTTTCCATCTGTTCGTAGAAAACCGCTACTTTTTCAATATTCCTTACTATCGGCATAATATCTATGATCGGCTTAGCTTTTAAACCGAAGACGGAAGTACTGCCGATGTGATGAATGTTGAAAAGTTCTTCCCCAAAAATAGCTTCAATCCTCCGTGATTCCTCTTCGAACAGTTCCTTCCATCGTTCATCGTATCTTCTCACTTCGACTCTCATACCAATTCCACCTTTTCGAACGTTATATAACCTCATAATACTATCCCTAAGATCCCTATGAAAAGCACAACTGATCCAATTTCTTCTTTGGAACGTATTCTGGATAACTAATGAAAATGAGGTGTTACTTATGAATAAAAGAATGGAATGGGGTCTGCTCGCAGGAAGAATCGTCCTCGGAGTTATTATGCTCGCACATGGTCTCCAGAAAGCTGGAGCGATAGACAACACGATCGCTACGTTCGACCAAATCGGCCAGCCGGCACTGCTTGCCTATATTACTGTATTGATTGAAATCGATGGAGGTCTGGCCCTAATACTCGGGATATTCGTCGTGCCATCCGCTATTCTGCTCGGATTAACGATGATAGGAGCTATTGTATTGGCGAAGTTGCCTGCAGGACTCATTGGAGGTTTCGAATTCCCTCTTTCCCTGCTTGCTCTATCCATCGTACTGGCCGCAACAGGAAGCAGGAAATTGGCAATCTCCGAAGTGATTACGAAATACAGAAAGAACTGGATCTGAGTTACCGAATAATCACTTGGGTTCACCTTCCAATTTCCGACCAAAAAAGCTTTCCTTTTCACTTTAGTCCACACCCCTCGAAACAGGCGCCGAAAACCTTTGGCAACAAAGTCTGTTTCAAGGGGTGTATTTTATTTTTAACGGATTATTCATTCAATCATTTACGTTTAGGGAAAGAATGATGTTCGTGTAAGAAAACCCTTTCCGTAATGTGAATTTCAATCTTCTTTAACGCCTCCTCCTTCTCCACTTTCCTCCAGAATTTATCAAATAAAAAACGAACACCCTTCACCGGTGTCCGTTCAACTCATCGTTACACTGCTCATAAAACCAAAATATAAACTTACTATCATCATTAAACTTACGAAGAAAGTTCCTGCCCCAGAATTCCGCTTGACCATCATCCCTGTAAACAGAAGAAAAACAAAGGCTAGCCCCAATAGGGAGATGCTGCTTACATTCGGCGCGAGGGTCAGGGGACCGACTCCCTCCACCGTAGTGAATATACGAAACAGGGCAGAAGGTTCCTGTTGTTCCAGTGTCTGCGTTATATTGTGCGGTGTCTCCTGTTCCGTCATATAGCCTGTGATCGTGTAAATAAAAACGATAAGGAGACTTTCCACCTTCCACCAGCGTTTGGGGGAAAAGTTTTTATTCTCCGCTACTAAACGTTTGATAAGAAAACCATTCACGAAAGCAAACAGCAAAAGTACGATGAACAGAAGATGCTTGACCAGCAATGCCTGTCCGTAAGAGAGCATCCAGGAACCTACGATGCTTTCTGTTAACGTCAGACTCATAACAACACCTGTCAACGTAATCCATATCATGCATCCTATCGCTATCTTTGTGAACCAGTCGACGAATGAGCCCCACTGGCTTTCCTTTTCGGACAGAAAACTCATAACGAGCAGAATACCCGACCATACTCCCACCGCGATGAAATGAATCGTGTGGAAAAGTGCTCCCTGAGCAGAATTGATACTCGCGGAGTGTCCCGTAACACTCTGAATGAGAATCATCCCGACAATAAATAGTAAGCTGAATGAGTATACGACTTTTGGTCTTCGAATCGTCTTGAGTACAACCACCTGGAGGATAGACAAGCCCAACAGAAGAAGCCACGCCTGCCCTCCTTTTAACTGCGTAAGCACATGGAAAAAACTGGACAGAAAGCCTCCTTCCCGGTATTCCTGAAGACTGAACGACAGCTCTATAACTGGATACAGGGCTAAAACAGGTACAGCTAATGCGAAGAGCGCCCACGTATTTCTGCGATGAGCCAGCTCTTCATTGAACATGGAGAGAAGGCTGGCGCCAATAAGAATGGAGAGACAGGCGTAGAGCCCTCCATTCGTTAAAGCATAGATCATGCTTTTTTCCTTAAGCTAAAGAATACGGCTATGGCAGTAAGTAAAATCCCGAAGACGATGACCGGTACAACCCAGCCGCCGGAGTCACTTTCTTCGTTCGATGCTTTCGTCTGCTGTTCCGTAGATTCTTGTTCTGTTTGCTCCTCTGTGGAATCTTGTTTTTCAGTCTCAGAGGTTTCATTTCCCTCTGTTTCCGTATCTCCTTCAGATGTAGATGCCTCTTTTTCCGCTTCATATTCAAATAACAACTGGTTCTCCATCACGTGCCCGTCTTCACCGATGATGCTGTAAAAGACCTCAATCTCACCACTGCCGACACCTTCCGGAATAGTGAACTCCACAACATTTTCAGGGGAGTGGGTATACTCCTCTATCTCGAACTCTTTCCCTTCTTCATCTGTAACCATCAATGATGTAGGTTCCTGAACATTGGAGTCAAAGGTGAGTGTGATTCCCGGGTTTTCTGATGTTAAGGAACCACCCGCTTCAGGTTCCGAACTTTCAAGATGTGTGTGGGCTTCTGCCGTCATCGGCAGGGCGAATGCCATAAGTAAACAAAACATAGTGATATATTTCATAGTCCAACTCTCCTTCTCTTTTATAAAGACTACGAATAAAAAGGAATAATGGTTCACTCCTTCTTCTAATTTAATCAAAACAGATAGAGGAATAACAGAGTATAGGATGGACAATTCAGTGACCAAACGTCCTGAAGTCGCCTTAGCAGAAAGATATGAGAATACAGGAGGAACCAATGCCTTCCCCTGACTTAAGGGGAGACACTTTGGGGTGGCCGCTCAGACTATTCCACTGATCTCCGAAAACATCGCTTTCGAAGAAACGGCTGCCCCGCTGACATCCAAGGTGCATATTGTTCAACCTTTCGACTCACAAAATAAAGAAAACAGCAATGGTCACCCATTACTGCTCTCCATCAGATTATTATTCAAGATTAGCATGTTTGCCGTACATCTTATCCGTGTCCAGCCCCTTTTTCTCCATGACTCTAAGAATTATAGCGTCGTAAAAGAGTAGCAGGGTCTGCTCAAACAGGGAGCCCATCGGCTGGATAGTCGAATAGTTGCTATCGCTTCTGTCCTTTGTGGCACCAGGCAGGGTGACCGTGAAATCAGCGATTTTGCCGATTGTGGACTCCGGAACCAGCGTAACAGCAGCGATGACTCCATCGATACTTCTTGCTTTTTCGGCGACAGAAACCAATCCCTTCGTTTCCCCCGAACCTGAACCGATGATCAGAATGTCATCGGCTTCAAAATTCGGTGTCACTGTCTCTCCTAAAACGTAAGCATCGATTCCCATGTGCATCAGTCGCATAGCGAAGGATTTTGCCATAAATCCGGATCTTCCGGCTCCGGTTACGAAAACCTTTCCGGCTGCCAGAATCTCCTCTGCTGCTCTTTCCGCTTCCTCATCCGGAATTACATCGGCGGAGTGCTGTAATTCCTGGATGATCTGTTGCAAAAATTCTACAGTTCTCAAGCTGTAGACCCCTGACGGATCATTTCCTGCATTTTTGCAGCGACAGCTTTTTTATCTTCCTGACCGGCAATTCCGCCGCCTACGATGACTAGATCCGGCTGAACTTTGATTACCTCTTCCAGCTGATCCAGTTTAATTCCGCCGGCGATGGCTGTCTTCGCATTTTTAACTACGTTTTTGATCGTCTGCAGGTCTTCGAAAGAGTTCTTTCCGACAGCCTGAAGATCGTAGCCCGTGTGTACGCAGATGTAGTCCACGTCCAGTTCATCAAGTTCTTTGGCACGCGTTTCTATATCCTTCACCGCAATCAGATCGACTAGTACTTCTTTCCCCTGGTTCCGCGCTTCTTCCACGGCCCCTTTGATGGACTCGTCTTCAGCCGCACCGAGTACTGTTACGATATCAGCATTCGCTTCGGATGCTTTTTGTACTTCATATGCTGCCGCATCCATCGTTTTCAGGTCAGCCAGCACCTCAAGATTCGGAAACGCTTCTTTCATTTCCCGTACTGCTTTCAGTCCTTCTATTTTTATGATCGGGGTGCCGATTTCCACCACATCAATGTGGTCTTCTACTTCTTTCACCAATTCCTTCGCTTCCGGGATATTTACAAGGTCCAGTGCTAATTGTAATTTCATTAAAAATTCCTCCTGCTGTTAGTCTGATTTTTCTCCTGTGTACAGAGAATGAATCTTTCTGCTTCACCCGTAATAGTAAAGGGGAATCCTATTTTATGTAAGTAGGCACTTTTTTCTGATATAGTATCCTAAAACAGACTAATGCGTGAAAGAGGGATAGAATGATCACTAAAAATCTCAAAGGATTTTATCCTGAAAAAGAAATAACGCTGGCCGTGCTCGAAGGAAAGTGGAAGCTCACTCTTTTATGTCACCTCGGGTTACAGGGAACGAAACGCTTCGGGGAGCTGAAACAACTGACCCCCGGGATCACCCAGCAGATGCTGACGAACCAGCTCAAAGAATTGGAAGAACACGGGCTTGTGCACCGGGAAGTGTATCGTGTAGTGCCGCCGAAAGTGGAATATTCCCTGACTGCGGAAGGGGAAAGTCTCTTGCCTATTCTGGATATGCTATATGAGTGGGGGAGTAACCATCCGGTACATGCGGACGCAGAGCAGAGTATGTATGCGGAGAAATTTCGGACCCTTTCTGTAATCGAAGGGAAATGGAAGCTCATTATTTTGTGCCACGTCGGTTTGAAAGGGACGAAACGTTTCGGGGAACTGAGAAAACTGATTCCGTCCATCACGAAAAAAATGCTGGCGGCTCAGCTCAGAGAAATGGAAGAAGACGGGCTTATGCACCGGGAAGTGTATCCCGTCGTCCCTCCCAAAGTGGAGTATTCACTGACGGACCAGGGGATGAGCCTGTTTCCGATCTTGACGGCACTAGAAGATTGGGGCAGCCGCTATATAGCCCGGCACGGTGAGTCATAAAAATTGTCGCTTCGAGTGACAGGGTTATTCATTTTTAAGGGAATAAAATAGTAAGGCATCTAACAATTCAAACATAAACTCCAAAAAACCTGTTGCTTCAGTAAACAACAGGTTCTTTTATTAAAATTTTCTTTTTTACGCTTACGCTATTATTATTCCAAACATTTTCCAACGAAACGAGCATTAAAAAAAAGGCCTACCAACGTTCACGGTAGACCATTACGTATATTCCCCCTGTTAATTAGTTTGGTAATTGTGTCAAAGTATTGCTAACAGAAATTAACGTAACAACTATGGCAATAATTATTCCTCCCAAATAAGGATTCAAGCTTGCTTTGAAAATCTTCCTTGAGATTATCGCAGCCACAGGTAATATGACTAGAAAACTAATCAGCCAAATACCTACAATAGCAGATACGTTTTCAAAAAATACATGTCCCGTAACAAAGAAAGTGGTGTATTGGATAGCGAGCACAACTATCGGCCCGAGTGCGTTAAAAAGAGCTAGCAAAGCAGTGTTTACCCACTCTTTTTTTCCATTCCTATAATAGTTGAAACTGTTTACTACTATGGAATTGGCTACGAAATATATCAAGAAAAACGGCAGGTATTTTATTCCAATAATGAGTTTATCCGGCGTAAAGTCCGTAACCGCCAGGAACCAGATTCGAAAGTCTGTATTAAATAAATAGTCGCTTACAAAAACTAAACCAAATGCAGCAGCACTTACAATGAGAGCCAACAACGCCGTTTTACCAAGCGTTCTTAGGCTAATAGATACTCCTACATCCTTTAACTTGGATTTGCACTCACTATCTGTAAATTTGCGGGACAGGAACACTAACAATATAGCAAATAATCCATTTAATGCTGCCCATGTCCCCACATAAAATGTATATGCCTGAGGAAAGAAATCCGGGCGATTCACCGCTGTCCAGTTAAACAAGGCGATATAAGAAACTCCTGAAAAGACAGCACTTGCTACAAGCCCTCCCCAAAACCACGCTTTTTGCTTCTTCGTTGCTAATTCAGCTGGCGATGGCACTTGTGGTGCACGTAGTTCTGAAAATGGTCCTGTAAACAATAGCACCTTCGTGAAACTTACGAGAAACATCCCAAAACCGATAAGGCCTAATAAGTTGAAAAATTCTTTGAACTGCCACACTTGTTCCTCTGCCGGTATATCTTCCGGGTTCCCCAATGTTTCATCAAAAAAATTTATACTCTGTGTCGCTACATGACCAGAAAAATGGTTCCACGGATGTGTCTGAGACGGATTGTAAATTACACGTGTAGTCGATTCTCCATTAATTTCTTTTTCGTACATTTCATAACTGGAACGAGTAGATTCAATATTTTCAGGTGATTCACCGAAATGTAGAAACGACTGGGCGTTATCCGTATCTATAAAATCTCTCGGGGCAGTCATTGTACCATCAGGATTTTCAGTTCGGAAAAAGAATTCATCATATTGAGCTGCCACGATCCCCACGTCTCTGTTCCCGTATTTATTATAATATTCCTCAGTGTCCGGATTTATATAGTCCGCGTCGTTTGCTACCAATAGTACTGAATCTATCAATTGGTTCTCTTTTTCATTGTCCAGGTCAATAGACCAATTGGCAGCTCGAGCGCCGTTAGAATGACCTGTTATTCCAATCCTGGAAGTGTCTATGTATGGTAGGTCTGTCATTAATTCTACAGCATCATACATGCCTGTCCCTCGTTCTGGCCACTCATCGGGACTGACAGCTTCAGATTCTCCATGGCCATACATATCTATGGACATAACAACATATCCTCTTCTGGAATATTCAACGAAGTTCATATCCTGCATTTCTTTGTTATTATACCAGCCATGACTAGTAACTATACCTGGCGCAGGGTTATCTTCAGAAACACCTTCAGGCGTAAACAAAAACGCACTCATCGTATGGCCAGAAGGCGTCTCCCATTTAATTTCTTTAACCTCCACTTCACCACCAGAAGTCTGGACCAAAGATGCACCGATAACACCAACGACTACTAATATTAATGATATTAGTAAGTATAACTTAGATTTTCTTTTTGTATTTTTCATGTTACTCTTCTCCCCTCCCATTTGTAATTAAGCCTACACCCCCCCGACCATGCAAACGTGAGCCACCTCTCTTTCATTTAATTGCTATATAATCAAACAGGTATGTAAAAACACAAAAACCCACACTGTAATAGACATACTTCACTGAAGAAGTACTATTCCAGCATGGGTCTCCATTTCTCCACCACTACTTTAACTTGTTAAATCGATTATAATGGTTCATGAAAGCGTTGTCAAATTATAGTAAAATTAAGCGTTATATTTTATAATTCAATAATGTTTCTTTTCGCATCACTAAGCATTATGTATGTATCAGTTATCTTCGGTTGATAGACATTTATCAAGGTTTCTTCCGGTGCCCCTTCGATCAAAAGCTCTTCCTCCAAGGATTTACCGTTTGAATAATAAATGTTTTCTCCCCATTGGTAAACCGCTCCATTTTCAAGAGGGATGATTTCTGTCCATTTAGTATAGGGAATGTCATAGTTTCTTTAATCAACTAACTCTAAAGAATTACTGTAATCCCTACTCTCTAACCCGTCAGCAGTAAAATAAGAAAAATCATAGTCTCCGTTAGCCCTTCGTTTCGATAGAATATCGGATTGAACAGGTGTAGTAGCAAGCTCTATCTCTCTAGCCCACGAATCAGAAGGCACAGCTTTTGCATCTTTATAGTTGTTAAATACAAGTATAGAAAACCCCACCATTAATATTACTGCAGGAAGAATCCAGTGCATTTTTTTTCAGGATTAACCCCCTCCTTCACCACACTATTATTTCAAAATTCACAAATTAAAACAATCTTTTTTAAACTACATCAACCACCAGAAATCTGCCTCTATACCATAGGTATACATTCCGCCACTCCTTCAGTAATAGAATTCAAATACGTGAAACAGGTCACCGTTTTTTCCGAAATTCAGTGACCATCCTTCCTTTTTTCAGAACAGAAATGTAAACGCTTTCCGTGCTGAGTAGATTTATCGAACTAACAAGTTCTTTTGATTAAGTAAAAGGAATATCTGGCGAAAACAATCGATATCTCTATCACATATTCAGCCGCTTATTCGCCGTGTTGTTATATCGCTTGAGCAATCTTCCGAACGTCTCCTGTTCCTCTTCCGTCCATCCCTCGAGCATCTCGTTCAGACGCTGGAACCGTTCACGCCGATTGCTTTCGAGTTCTTCCGATCCGAGTTCGGTGATTTTGTAAAAATACGACCGTTTATCATCCGGATTCGGAAGTTTCTCTACGTAATTTTTCTCCACTAAGGAAGAAGCCTGGCGACTCACAGTAGAAATGTCCAACTGAAGGTGATTTGCCAGTGCTTTCACTCCGGCCGGACCGTATGTAGAGAGTTGTCTCAATAAAATATAAGCCGAGCGTTCCATTCGCCCTTCTCTCTGTTCCGTCATCACTATTCTTCGTACAAAATCTGTTATTTGTCTCTCGATCAATTCAACAGAGTCTTCCTTCATTCTGTACACCTCCCTCTGCCTGCTTTTTCGTTCAAGCATAACATATTCCCGCACTCGTCTTGACATGAAAAAGATTATAGTTGTATTATACAAGTTATTGATTGTACAATACAAACAGTTTAAAGGAGAATGCCTGATGTCTACAAAACCGAACCCGGTTCCTCCGATTACGATTACTGAAGAACCGGGTATTTTAAAACAACCGAAAGCCGTTTGGGCGGTCTTTTTCGCCTGTATCATCGCCTTTATGGGACTCGGCCTGGTAGATCCGATCCTTCCAGCCATTGCCACCCAGCTTGATGCGGCTCCAAGCGAAGTGACACTCCTGTTCACCAGCTACAATGCCGTCATGGCCGTGGCGATGCTTGTGACTGGAGTAATCACATCCCGGATCGGTATGAAAAAAACGCTTCTATCCGGTATTGTGATCATCGCCCTGTTTTCCGGACTCGGCGGACTGTCGAATGGCATCTGGGAGCTGATCTTCCTCCGTGGAGGCTGGGGTCTCGGCAACGCCTTGTTCGTAGCGACTGCCCTCACTGCCATCGTCACGCTTTCCAACAGCGGTAATGCTAAAGCAATTATTTTATACGAAGCAGCAATCGGCCTCGGCATCTCCGTCGGCCCACTTCTCGGTGGGTGGCTCGGTGCTATCTCCTGGAGAGGACCCTTTCTCGGTGTGGCCGTTCTCATGGTGATCGCTTTCGTCGGTCTTATGACAATGACGCCAAAAGCACCGGCGAGCAGTCAGGTAAACAATAAGAAAGCCTCACTCGTCGACCCGTTCCGTGCTTTAAAACACCGACCTTTATTCGTACTGGGCTTCACAGCTGCTCTCTATAATTACGGATTTTTCACCCTGTTGGCCTTTTCCCCGTTCGTCCTCGGACTGGACGAACACGGACTCGGAGTGGTTTTCCTCGGCTGGGGGATTTTACTTGCAGTTACATCCGTCTTTACAGCACCGAAACTTCAGAAGTGGTTCGGTACGGTCAAAGCTATAGCTCTAATGCTAGTACTTTTCGCACTAGCCTTGGCCGCAATGGGCATCTGGACATCTACCCAGTGGGTCGTCATCACTGCCGTCGTCATCGCCGGAGCTTTACTTGGCAACAACAACACGCTGATTACGACAGCCGTCATGAATTCCACCCCCGTCAACAGATCGACAGCATCCGCCGCCTACAGTTTTCTGCGCTTCCTTGGTGGTGCACTTGCCCCCTTCCTCGCAGGGAAATTGTCCGAAATCTATAATCCAAGCGTCCCTTTCTATACGGGTGCTACGGTTGTTCTTCTATCCGTGGTGTTTATACTGATGAATCAGAAGCATATTCATCATGTGGATGAAGCAGAAGGTCACTGAAGCTGATATTATCTGATAGCGAACGGATGCGTCATTTTTTTCACAAAACAGAGAGAAAATTCGTAGTGATAGGGTATAATAATGTTATCTCTGAATCATTATATTTATTCCTCATTCTGTGCTTTATATAAACAATGACGGAAGGTGGGTTCTGGTGAACAGCATTTTTGAAGCCGCACATGCAGATAAAATACTAAACCGTATAGATAAGTTAACCACTAATTCACAACCACTATGGGGAAAGATGAATGTATCGCAGATGCTCGCCCATTGCTCCTCTTTTCAGGATGTAGCAATGGGTTACTCAACCCCCTCAAGAAGCTGGTCAGGTATATTCTTCGGCAGATTTGCAAAACCCCTTTTTTATAACGACAAACCTTTGAGCCGAAATATGCCTACAATTCCTGATATATTGATCACCAGTCAAAAAGATTTTGAAACAGAGAAGGAAAATCTTAAAGAAAAACTGATAATATTTCAGAAAAAGGGCCCAACGGCTTGTACAGAGCGACCGCACCCTTTTTTCGGAAAGCTCACACCCGAGCAATGGGGGAAAGGGATATACAAGCATCTGGACCACCACTTGCAACAATTTGGTGTATAAGTACTTAGTTTATCAATAGCACGTACAAGCTATGGTTCGTTCTCTAACCGCCCGACTACATCAGCCCCCAGAAATTCGTCGTCGCTAATGTGACGTATAATATTATAGCGAACACGGTGTTACTGATTGTCACTTTATACGCGTTATGGTTTTCAGCATACTTATACTGCATGAAAGCTCTCACTATTTCCCCGATAAAAAGAAAGAATAAACCGATAAACCACGGCTGCAGAAACCAATACCACTCTAAAGGAGGTCTCGTTGAATTTATCGCAAACCCTGCCAATATACTGAAGATAGATAAACTTCTGAGGAACCAATCGATTTCTTTATGTCTTTCATTGACATAAGTATTGGTTAAGATTTTACCCCTTCTTACCTTCCACCATTTTCTCGCCACTGTACCGAAAGCGAATAACAGCAGGGAAAAGATAGCTATCAAAAGAAGTAATCTCCACCAGAAATCTGCCTCCAGGCCATAGGTATACATCCCGCCACTCCTTCAGCAAATAAATTTAGATACGTGTAACAGTTACCATTTTTCCAACATCCAACGATATTCCTTCCTTTTTACAGACCAAAAATCTAACGACGCTTCTCACAATGATTATTATAGATTTGTCGACCTCTCAAGTGCTTTTGATTAAGCAAAATCCTTTTTGTATAATGTCATCGCATAAATCGCCCCAATTAAAAATACGAACCCTTGGAGAAAAAGGAATATTTGGCGAAAATATTCAATATCACTGACAACAAATAAAATGAAGATAGCATTCATAATTAGTTGGGCCGAAAACATAAAGGAAAGGATTTTCAATTTAATCGTTTTTGTTCGTTCATCGGGTTCCCCGAATTTTTTCATAATGGAAAATAGTAACAACACCGAACCTATCGTAATTACTGTCGTTAATCCCACTACAATATTGAAGTTTTGCGAACTTTCCAGCATCCAATCATTTAACATATCAACCATCATCCTCATCCTTTCTTACATATGAAAATATTTCATCCACGTCCGCTTCAAAAAAATCGGCTATCCGAAAAGCTAAAATAAGAGACGGGGAATAATTATTCTTCTCCATAACAAATATAGTCTGCTTGGAGACGCCAACAGCATTTGCTAAATCCTGTTGTGTCATTCTTTTTAACACCCGGTATTCATACACCTTATTCTGAATGTGATCTTCAAACTTTTTCTTCAAGTTCAGCACCTTCCTCAATTAACTATACTTATATATTAAACTACAGTTATCTTTAAGTAAAGTAAAGTTATACAATATATATAAATAATTATATTTATCTAGCTAATAAGACCGCCAGCCCTTTTCCTAACGACAAAAAAACTCCGACCATCTTTTGTGATGATCGGAGTTTTTTGATGAAACCGGTTTGCATAACCTTCCATTATCCGATTGACTCACTAATAGTGAATAGGAGAACCTGGTCCGAGGTCTATGCCAAGCAGCATCCAGACGATTAGCATAATGGTCCACGATACAAGGAAGAAGATCGTGTACGGGAACATAACAGAAATCAGCGTTCCGATTCCCATGTTTTTATCGTATTTCTGAGCGAACGCAATGATGATAGCGAAATAAGTCATTAGAGGCGTAATGATATTCGTTGTGGAATCTGCCACACGATAGGCCATCTGCGTCAATTCAGGTGAATAGCCGAGCTGCATCAGGATCGGTACAAATACCGGTGCCATCATTGCCCATTTTGCAGACGCACTTCCTATAAACAGGTTGATAAAAGCGGCTACCAGAATAAATCCTAAGATTAGCGGAATCCCTGATAAGTTGGCCGATCCCAATAACTCCGCTCCGTACACACCGATCACAAGCCCCATATTCGTTTCCGAAAAGTAGGCTACGAATTGACCGGCAGTGAAAGCAAGTACAATGAACATCCCCATGGAAGCCATCGTTTCGGACAGCTGATTGGCGACGTCTTTATCATTCTTGATGTTTTTGACGGCAATACCGTAAAAGACTCCGGGAATAAAGAACAGAATAGTGATGACCGGCACGAGTGAGCTCATGAACGGTGACCGTATAATGCCCCCATCTTCCCCTCTTAAAGGAGCTCCGGATGGAAGAATCAATAGAGCGATAAGTACGGTCGCTATAACGACAGAGATACCTGCCCAAAGAAGCCCTTTCTTTTCTGCAGCATCCAGCCCTTCCAATTTTTCACGGAATTCGCCTTTGTATTCTCCGAGACGGGGTTCGACGATTTTCTCCGTAACCCATCCCCCTACAAACGTCAGCAGGAATACAGAAACGAAGATGAAATAGTAGTTCATCGCTATAGTCATAGTCTCCGCATAGGCGGGATCGATGATAGCTGCAGCATCAATCGTCAACTCTCCCAGTAATGGATCCGTCGCAGATAAGAACAGGTTGGCACTGAACCCTGCAGACACACCGGCAAATGCTCCGGCGAGTCCCGCTAACGGGTGACGGCCGAGCGCTGCGAAGATGACGGCACCGAGTGGAGGCAGCACTACATAACCGGCATCAGAAGCGACACTGGACATGATACCTGCGAACACAAGTCCGTATGTAATTAATGATTTAGGAACAGAGAGCACAAAGCCGCGCAGGCATGCACTGATTAACCCTGTTCTCTCGGCTATTCCGATCCCGAGCATCGTCACCAGCACAACCCCTAACGGAGCAAACCCGATAAAGTTCTCAGTCATACTGGAGAAAATATATTCAATACCATCCGCACTGAGAAGGTTGTTTACTTCAACCATTTTCCCTTCTTCCCCGGGATGCTCGACACTCAGCCCGAAACTGGAAACGATCGCAGACAGCACGACCACCAGTAGTGCCAGAATCGCAAACAGCGTAATCGGATGGGGCAGCTTGTTTCCTATGTATTCAATACCATCCAAACCTTTTTGAAACATTCCCTGGCGTTTTTCAGCCATTTCTATTTCCCCCTCTCTTGTTATATAGATAAAACCGGAAGTGAGCACTCCTGTTGAAAACGTTTTCATCTATTGCCATAGTTTTCAGTATAAAGCATACGGGAGACAAATGTAGGTGTTACTAAAAATACGTAAAATTGATATTATTCTGACAAGAATCAGAAAATATATAAAATTCCCTTTTTTTGTTAAATTTTTCTGATACCCCAACAAATATTGTAGAGCCAGTAAAAAGGAAGAAGCACCGAGTGATCGTCTCTCAGTGCTTCTTCCTTTTTGATTCGATAGACCGTTGTATGAAGGTAGGGAGCATGGTAAGTTATATCATTCATTCACTTAAAACCCTGTTAACACTAGAAATTTACGTATAGACTATATAAACTATTCCCACCGTTACAATCCCGGTAAGAAAAGTAAGGGGCATCCCGGCTCGCAGATAATCCCGGAAGCGGTAGCCTCCAGGACCGAAAACAATCAGGTTCGTCTGGTAACCAATTGGTGACAGGAAGCTTGCAGAAGCTGCTATCGCTACGAAGATCGCCATACCGAGCGGTTCCACCCCGATTTGTTCGGAAATCTGATAGGCGACAGGGAACACGATGACAGCTGCCGCATTATTCGTCACGATTTCTGTCAGAAGAGTAGTCATTCCATATAATACGACAAGCAGAAGGATGACTCCGTAGGGTTCCATAGCTTGCGTAAGCTCCTGTGCCATCCAGTCCGCCGCTTTTGATTCGATGATGACGTTACCTATTCCGAGGGCTCCCGCAATGAGGAGAAGCACCCGGAACTGGATCATCTCCCGTGCCTCTTCAGGGGAAACGAGGCGAAAAGCGAGCATCAGACCGACAGCCAGCGCCATCGCTTTGAAAATACTAAGAATTCCGCTGACGACACAAAGGACAGCTCCTATGAAAATGACCAGAGCACTCCACCCGGTACGATCATCTTCAAAAAATTTCTCTTTTCCTTCAGGAGATGTAACGTAAAAGTCACGATGTCTCTTCACACGTTGATCAAACGACTCGCCCGCGACCATCAGCAATACATCCCCCGCCTTCGGTTCGATTTCACCGATTTTCCCCTCTATCCGTTCTTCGTTACGATGGATGGCTACAACAGCCGCATCATAGGCTTCTCGAAATCGATTTTCTTTTACGGTACGCCCGAGCAGGGAGGATTGATGAGAGACCACCCCTTCTCTCAGTTTATTCGTCCCTTTCTTCAGATCGGCAACACTTAAATCTGTGCCTGTATCAACGACCAACCCTCGGCGTTTTCCAAGTTCAGCAATCGATGAAATGACCCCTGTGAAAAAGAGTCGATCTCCGTTGTAAATCTCGGTATCTCCGGAAACGGGAGAGATTCTCTCTTTCCCGCGTCTGATTTCTATCAGGTATAAACCTTCTAGATTACGGAGGCCTGCTTCTTTTACTGTTTTCCCGACGTGCGGAAAATCCGCCTGGATCCGAAGTTCACTCAGGAAGTCTCTCGGACGCTCTTCCTCTTCTCCCTCTCCTCTCCCGTACCCAGGGAGCAGACGCGGGGCGAAAAGAAGAAGATAAATAAGCCCGACCACCGTAATCGGAAGTCCTACAATCAGAAGCTCGAAGAAACGAAAGCCCTGTTCCCCGAAGTCAAGCAACAGCCCGTGGATCACAAGGTTCGTCGATGTCCCCATCAGTGTCATTGTTCCACCCAGGATGGTCGCATACGACATGGGCAGAAGAAATTTGGAAGGGGATAACTTATGGACTTCGCACCATTTCCGGACGACCGGTGTAAGCGTGACGACGAGCGGGGTATTGTTCAGAAATCCTGACATGCCGGCCAAGGGAATCAGCAGACGTCCTCTGGCTTCCTCTTCTGATGCTGCACCTGAAAGGATTCGAGAAACGAGCTTCTCCGCAAGTCCGCTTTTTTCGAACACTCCCCCGATAATGAACAACAGCCCGATCGTCAGCATTCCCTGGTTGGAAAAACCTGCAAGCCCCTCTTCCGGAGAAATGAAACCGAACACGATGAACACGAAGAGCGTCGTGAGTACCAGCAGCTCCGGCCGTACCACGTCCATAACAAGACCGATCAGCATCAGCCCGACAATTCCTAAAACCATCCCCATCTCCATCGTCATATACATCTTGGCCCCTTTTACCTTTTCATTACGGCTGACCCAGGTACCTTCTGATTTCTTTCAGCACGTAGTCTGTCGCTTCTTCAAGCGAAAGATCGGTTGTATCGACTTCTACGTCCGGATCCGCCGGTGCCTCATAAGGAGCAGTCACGCCCGTGAAACCGGAAATCTTACCTTTTCTCGCCTTTTGGTATAATCCTTTTACGTCCCTCTCTTCGCAAACCTCCAGAGGTGTATTGACAAAAATTTCGATAAATCCTTCTCCGATGACCCTCTTCGCTTTCTCTCTGTCCGTCTGATACGGGGAGATGAAAGAGGTGAGCGTAATCAGGCCGGCATCGTTCATAAGACGCGATACTTCCGCTATCCGGCGGATATTTTCGAAACGGTCTCCTGCATTGAAACCCAGATCTCCGTTCAATCCGTGTCGGACGTTGTCTCCGTCCAAAAGCATCGTATGGTACCCCTCGCGGAAAAGTCTCGCTTCCACTTCAATCGCAAGAGTCGATTTCCCGGACCCCGACAGGCCGGTGAACCAGAGAGTGATCGGCTTCTGCCCTTTCTGACCGGCTCGGAATTCCCGGGTAATCGACGTATCTTCCCAAACGGTATTCGGAGACTTGGTCATCGTCTCCTCGATGACACCACTTGCCGCCGTGCTGTTCGTCACGCGGTCGATTAGAATGAATGCCCCCAATGTCTCATTATTTCGGAAGCTGTCGAACACACTCTTCTCCGCCGTAACCACCTCCACAGTAAGCAGCTCATTCTTCACTCCGCGAGATACATCCACCTGGTCCCCGGTGTTGATATCCGTTTTATGATGAATAGCGGCTACTGTACCCGGAATCGTCTTGGTACCAGCTTTCACGAGAAAGTTTTTCCCTTCCCTCAGCGGTTCATCGTCCATCCAGAGAAGACTCGCAGTGAAGCGGTCCGTAACCGGAAGATCTGAATCAGTGAGCACGTTTCCGCGAGATACATCCACTTCCCTGTCCAGTTGCACGGTCACCGGCTGTCCGGTATCTCCCCAGTTCACTTCCCGATCGGTCACGAGAAAGTTTTTGACGGTTGCCCGTTCTCTGCTCGGTAATGCCAGGACTTCATCTCCCGGATGGATTCGACCGGACTCGATCTGTCCCTGAAATCCACGGAAGTGGTGCCCCGGTCGGGAGACCCGCTGTACCGGCATGATGAAAGGCGCTTCCTCTTCTTCTTTTGTAACGTCGGCATGCTCGAGATATGTAAGCAATGGCGGTCCATCATACCAGGGTGTATTCGTGGAATTCGATGTAATATTGTCCCCTTCCGTGGCGGATACGGGAATCACCGTCGTCTCTACGTCCACAAAAGAAGAGATGAGTGTTTCGAAGTCACGATTGATTTTCCTGAACGCATCTTCGTCATAGTCGATGAGGTCCATTTTATTGACGGCCAAAACCATATGACGGATCCCCATGAGAGAGCAGATTCTCGCATGACGTTTCGTCTGAGTGATGACCCCTTTCGTCGCATCGACAAGGATGACCGCAAGATCCGCAAAAGAAGCTCCTACCGCCATGTTTCTCGTGTACTGTTCATGCCCCGGCGTATCGGCTACGATGAACGAACGGGCATCCGTCGTAAAATATCGGTAAGCCACATCGATCGTTATCCCCTGCTCCCGTTCAGCCATCAGCCCGTCAAGAAGCAGAGAATAGTCGATATCTCCTCCCCGGCTTCCGACTTTGCTGTCGAGCTCGAGCGCCTTCTCCTGATCGGCGAATAGTAGCTTCGCCTCATATAACATGTGACCGATGAGCGTGGACTTACCGTCATCCACGCTCCCGCACGTAATGAATTTCAACAGACTTTCCATACTAGAAGTACCCCTCTCTCTTCCGACGTTCCATGCTTCCGGCCGCTTCCTGGTCGATCACCCGGCTGGTCCGTTCCGATGATACTGCTCCGAGCGTTTCCTCGATGATTTCATCCAATGTTTCCGCTTCCGATTCCACCCCGCCGGTCAGCGGATAACACCCGAGCGTACGGAAACGGACTTTGCGATGGACAACCTTCTCTCCCGGCTCGAAACGCATCCGGTCATCATCGACCATCACGATGTTGTCTTCGCGATAGACCACCGGACGTTCTTTCGCATAATAAAGCGGAACGATATCGATATTTTCCTTTCGGATATACTGCCAAATATCCTTCTCCGTCCAATTGGATAAAGGGAAGACGCGCATGCTTTCCCCTTTATTGATCCGCGTATTATACAGCTTCCACATCTCCGGCTTCTGATTCTTCGGGTCCCAGGCGTGGTTCTTGTTACGGAACGAAAACACCCGTTCTTTGGCACGTGACTTCTCCTCGTCCCTGCGTCCCCCACCGAAGGCAGCATCGAACCCGTACTTATCGAGTCCTTCTTTCAGTGCCTGGGTTTTCATGATGTCCGTATAATTCGCTCCGTGGTCGAACGGATTGATCCCTTCCTTCGCTGCCTGTTCATTGGTATGAACAATCATGTCGATGCCGAGCTCTCTCGCTTTCCTGTCCCGAAACTCGATCATTTCTTTGAATTTCCACGTCGTGTCGATATGCATGAACGGGAAGGGAGGCTTTTCGGGATAAAAAGCCTTCATCGCAAGGTGAAGCATCACTGAGCTGTCTTTGCCGATCGAATACAGCATGACCGGATTCTCGCACTCTGCAGCCACTTCCCGGATGATATAGATGGCTTCTGCCTCGAGCCGATCCAGGTGCGTAAGCCCGGCTCCCTGTTTTTTCTCTTCCGTGTTCACCTTCATACGTTCACCTCCGAATGAAAATCGAGACCTGACTGCACAGCTTTTACATGCCCGGCCCGAATAACGAAATCGCCGAAATGTTCTCCTTCTTCTCTTTCCGTCGCGTATTCGATGAAGAGAGGACGGAGTGTATCAAGAATCTCTCCTTCTCCGATGTTTTCGCGGTATAGTCGATTCAATCTGTTTCCTGTGAATCCTCCACCAAGGTACATGTTGTATTTGCCCGGCGCTTTGCCGATGAACGCGATTTCCGCGAGAGCCGGCCTGGAGCAGCCATTTGGGCAGCCGGACATCCGTATGACGATTTCTTCCTCCCGGAGACCCGCTTCGTCCAGAATATCTTCGAGCTTATCGACGAGCGTCGGAAGGTATCTCTCTGACTCCGCCATCGCAAGCCCACATGTCGGCATTGCAACACAGGCCATCGAATTCCTTCTGAGCGCCGAATGGGACCTGCCATCCGTCAAACCGTACTTTTCAATCAGTGCTTCAATCTCTTCTTTTTTCGCATCCGTCACCCTTGCGATGACGAGATTCTGGTTCGGACTCAGCCGGAACTCCCCTTCATGGACTTTGGCAATTTCTCGGAGACCAGTCATGAGGGGATAATTGTCTTCATCTTTAATCCGGCCGTTCTGGACGAACAGAGTGAAGTGCCATTCGCCGTTCCCCTCGATCCAGCCATACCGATCCCCGTTATGATCGAAGTGGAAGTCACGCTCTTCCTCGAGTTCATAGCCGAGGCGCTGTTCGAGCTCTTCTTTTACCCACGGGAGACCACGCTTATCGATGGTATATTTGAATCTTGCATTCTTCCGATCGGACCGGTTTCCGTAATCGCGCTGGATGGTGATAATTTTCTCTGCCACGTCTACGATATTTTCAGGCTTGCAGAAGCCGATGACGCGAGCAAGCTGAGGATACGTGTTCGTATCCCCGTGTGTCATGCCCATCCCGCCCCCGACGGCAACGTTGAATCCGAGCAGCCTCCCATTTTCTACGATAGCGATGAATCCGAGGTCTTGCGAATAGACATCCACGTCATTCGATGGAGGCACGGCGATCCCAATCTTGAACTTCCTCGGAAGATAGAATTTCCCGTACATCGGTTCGATCTCTTCTTCCGACCTGGTGTCGACAATTTTTTCTTCATCCAGCCATATTTCATGATACGCATTGGTACGGGGGGATAAGTAATCGCTCAATTCTTTTGACCATTCGTACACTTCCCCGTGTACCTCCGACTGGTAAGGGTTGGCACCGGCCATCACGTTCCTGTTCACATCTCCGCAGGCTGCGAGTGTATCCATAAGCGCCTCATTGATTTCTTGGATTTGAGGCTTCATTTTCCATTTCAGTACCCCATGTGTCTGAAACGCCTGTCGCGTTGTAAGCTTGAGCGTCTCATTTCCATATTTATTCGCTATGTCATCCATGACGAGCCACTGTTCCGGTGTCGCCACCCCTCCTGGAGCCCGAACTCTCGTCATAAACTGATAGGCAGGCTCGAGTTTCTGCTGTTTCCTTTCCAGACGAAGATCACGGTCATCCTGCATATAGCTGCCGTGGAACTTCAGTATTTTTGCATCCCCTTCTGGAATACTCGCCGTCAACGGTTCTTGAAAGCTCTCGACGAGGGACCCTCTCAAGTAATCACTTTTTTCCTTCAGTTTTTCCATTTCGCTTGGTGGTCCCGGCTGTTTATCGGTCATATCTCTCTCCCCTTCTTTCTACAGCGGTTCAGTACACGTCCCGCAGGTATCGTTTTTCTGTTCGTAGTGCTTTTATATAATCAGACGCTTCCTCAGAAGAGAGACTCCCTTCCGATGCCACGATTTCTGTAAGTGTCCGCTCCACATCCTTCGCCATTCGGGATTCATCGCCGCATACGTATACATACGCGCCATCTTGAAGCCAGCGGAACACTTCTTTTCGCTGCTCCCACAAACGGTTCTGCACGTAAATTTTCTCCGAAGTGTCCCTCGAGAAAGCAACATCCATCCGGCTGAGCAGGCCGTCTTTTTTCCAACGCTGCCATTCCGTCTGATAAAGAAAATCGGTAACGAAGTGTTGCTCTCCGAAAAAGAGCCAGTTCTCTCCCTCGTCTTCCCTTTCTTCGCGTTCTTCGAGAAATGCCCGGTACGGAGCTACGCCGGTACCAGCTCCGATCATGATGACCTTTGAATCGCCTGATTCTGGCAGGCGGAAATTACGGTTTTTTTGGACAAAGACAGGCAGTGTACTCCCTGCTTCCGCCCGCTCTGCACATTGTACCGAGCAGACGCCGTTGCGCTGACGACCGTTCGCTTCATAGCGCAAAGCTCCGATCGTCAGGTGGACTTCATCCGGATTCGCAGAGCTGCTACTGGCAATCGAATAAAGACGAGCGGGAAGTTTGCGAAGAATCGCTAGGAATTCTTCGGCTGGTACGTTCCACGGGCCGAAATCGCGGACAAAATCCAGTAAGTCGCGTCCGTAGATATAGGATTTCACTGCCTCCGTGTCTTCGATGAGCGTTTTCAGGTCCTCGTTTTCCGTCAGGGAAGAGGCTTTTTCAAGCAGCGGCTTCGTCAGCACGGTCGTTTCGTAGACGGACAGGAGCGCTTCCCGCACCGAACGGATTTCTCCATCTTTCGTTATGGTGACCGACGTTCCCCCGTCCCAGCCCATTTCCTGGATCAGTTCATCCGTGAGCGTCTCCTCATTTTCCGGTAAAATACCGATACTGTCGCCCGGCTCGTAGTCGAGTCCCGAGCCTTCTAAATCCAACTCGATGTGGCGGATTTCCTTGTTAGATCCACGCCCGTTCAGGTTGATATTCTCGAGTATCTCCGCCCGGAACGGATTCGCTTTGGAGTAGACGGGGCCGACCACCGTTTCCTTCGCCTCCATCACACCTTCAACCTGAGCGGAGGGGCTCTGTTCCTCGAGCTTTTCCAGCACCCCTTCCTTCCATGTTTCTGCCGGCTCTTCAAAGTCGAGATCGCAGTCTACCCTTTCATACAAGCGCTCTGCGCCCAGCTCTTCAAGCCTCGCATCGATGTCTTTTCCTGTCTGGCAAAAGAACTCATACGAACTATCTCCAAGAGCAAGTACGGAGTACCGCACGTCTTTCAATTCCGGCGCGCGTTTACTGAAGAGGAACTCATAAAAGGTCATAGCATTATCCGGCGGGTCTCCATCTCCGTGCGTACTCGTCAGCACGAGTAGGTCCTCCGTTTTCTTCAGGTTCTTCGTCTTGAAATCATCCATGGAAGAGACCGTCACCTGGAAATCTTTTTCCTTCAGGTTCTTTGATAATTGCTCTGCAAGTTCTTCACAGTTCCCGGTATGGGAGCCGTACAGAACCGTGATCGTCCGCTTTGCTGCCTCCGTCTTTTCAAATTCTCCTCCTGATTGTGAGACCGGTGTCTTCGGTGCAAGAGCCGGGGCACTCGCCAGGTAACCACTCAGCCAAATTTTCTGATTTTCCGTCATCGAAGACAGCAGCTGATTCAAAAGGTCGGCCTGTTTTTCATTGAACGGGCTGTTCATCACTTTCAGTTGCACCGTCTTCTCCTCCTGATTGTCATGCATGTTTCTCTTCCCCCTTGTCATTTCTTGCATCAAAGTAGCGGGCCATCTCTACAACCATCGCTCCCATTTTCTGATTTTGCGGGTACAGTACTTCCTGCACATCGAAATTCCTGAGTTCCTCTGCCGTCACCTTTCCTGTGGCGACTGCTTTCACTCTATTATTCAGTGAACGGACAAGCCGGTCGTCTGCTTCTTCTTCAAACAAATTTCTTACCTGCGTTTTGCTGGTGAACAGGACAGCCTGGACTTCAGCATTCGTAATTCTTTTGATTAACGTCTTCCTGATATCTATTGAAGGTCGTTTGTATTCATAAGGACGGGAGAGGTACACGTAGGAAAAAGACTTCTCGAATGATTCTTTCCATGAGGCATCATCGACGCTGTATGCCTGAAGAAAGGCTGTTTCCCGTTCTTTTTCAAGCTTCTCCATCAGCCCTTTCATCGTCCCATCTTCAGAGACGACTTCAGCCGTAAGTTCATGTTCAAGGAGCCACCCGAGCGCCTTTTTACCGCGGATGGCGAGCTTCGCATTCTGCAATTTTTCAAGGAAGGCATCACGCATCCCTTCTTGCTGTGCTGCCTCTTTGAGGGTTCGCACACCGATGCCTGTCGTTAAAATGATCCATTCGAAATCTTCTTCCAACAAAGTGTGCACGTCTCTGATACTCCGCTTTTCATGCAGTTGCTGTTCTCCCTGAAGGGGCGTATATACAGGAGTACCACCGAAATTTTCAATGAGCGCTCCCATTTCTTTGCTACGCCTGTCAGCCGCTATTGCTATTCTTTTTCCATTCAAGCTGTTCACTCGATCCCCTCCAACCATGCGACCATACGAGCCTGCTCTTTTTCCTCTTCGTATTCTTCATCGAGCAGCTTTTTGATCGCTTCTTTCTTCTTTTCCTTTGAGAGACCGGATGTTTTAATTGTCGTTCGGCAAACGTGCAAAAAGTCGAGGTAAGCGCCATAATCTTCGTCATAATCTTCTTCGAGACGGCTCTTGATACGCGCGGCAAGAGCCGGACTAGCACCGCCGGTGGATACGGCAATGGACAATCGGCCGCGGGAGAAGTGAGCAGGGAAGTGTATGTTCCCGGCATCTGCTTCTCCGGCAATATTTACAAGCGGCACATTTTCTCCAGCTTTCTTCACTTCTTCATCCACCTGCCGATTACCGGTAGCAGCTATTAAGAGAAACACCCCTTCTATATCCCTTGGCTCAAACGTTCTTCGTTTCCAATAAAAACGTTCTTCTCCCGCCAGATACTCTAGGTCCGGCGTTACTTCGGGACTCACTATCGTAATCGAAGCTTCTGCATCCAGAAGTTTTTTCGCCCGTTTTTCAGCGACAGGACCTCCTCCTACAATGACGACCATCTTCCCCTTCATGTCAACGGTGAGCGGCAGATGACTCATGGTCTGTGCCCTCCTCTATCAAGGGAGCATACGGTTCTTTTACCAAAGCTTCCTGCACCCGGCGCCGGAGGAGTTCGATGATGAAGGGGTGGTTATCGAGGTAATGAGCTGTGTGAACATTACAACCTTCCTCTTTCAACGTCTCCACTTCCTTTTCGATGTGACGAATCAGTCTGCCGGTAAACCAGAGACAGGGGAGTACGATAAGGCCTACCGGATACTTTTTAACTGCGTCCGCCAGCCCCTGTTCAAACGTCGGTTCCAGGACAGCAAGATAGCAAACCTCCCCATGCCTGCTCCCGGTTTTCGCTACCAGGCGTTCCCTGATGGTTTCCATCGCCTGTACCGTTGCAGGATTCCTGCTTCCTCTTGCTACAAGAAGAAATCCATCCGTCGATCCTTTTTCGCTGAACCTGTCGGCGAGTGCATCAATCAAAGCCTCCTGTACACCTAGAGGTTCTCCGTATGTAAAGGTGACATTCGGATATTTCTTCTGAAGATTCGCCAATTCATCAGGAATATCTGAATAATAGTGACCGGCACTGAATAGAAGCATGGGAACAATAGCTATCCGCTCTGCACCTTCCGCTATCAGTTCCCAGGTCCCTTCTTCGATGCTGGGAGAAGCGATCTCCAAGTAGCACAGCTTGTGAAGCGCAATATCAATACCCTTGTGCGCTTCTTCCACGACCCGCTCCACTTCCGCCTTCGTCTCCTCGATTCTACTTCCGTGACTGACATATAATACTCCCTGCATCTTATCCTGAGACCTCCATTTCTTTCGCTTCCGGGAGCTTTTCGAACCACTGGATGGATTCCCTGCACCGAACCACCTCTCCGACGACAATCATGGCCGGATTTTTTATGTGTTCCGCCTTTTCTACAATCGTGTCGATCTCTCCTGTAACTGTCTCCTGCCATTCCGTCGTTCCCCAACCGACCAGAGCAATCGGCGTCGTACCTGGTCTTCCATGACGGAGGAGCCTTTCACAAATATCCGGCAGTTTCCGCACGCCCATGTAAATGCAGAGAGTATCCATACTTTTCACGACATGTTCCCAGTACACTTCATCCTCCATCCCGAGTTTGCTTACGCCTGAGATAAATGCGACCGAAGAACTGTGCTCTCTATGAGTGACTGGAATTCCCGCGTAAGCTGGAGCTGCAATACCTGCGGTGATGCCTGGTACGATTTCAAAAGGGATACCGCGTGCGGCCAACACTTCCGCTTCTTCCCCGCCACGTCCGAATACGAATGGATCACCGCCTTTCAGCCTGGTGACTGTCAGCCCTTGTGCATGGAAATCACAAAGCAGCGTGTTGATCTCTTCCTGTGTCAATGAATGATGATCCGGACTCTTTCCGCAGTAGACAAGACGGGTATCGCTACCTGCTTCTTCCAGCAGATCCTGGTTCACGAGCCGATCGTACAAAAGCACGTTTGCCTGCTGGATCGCCTTTAATCCCTTGATAGTGATCAGATCCGCGTCTCCTGGACCTGCACCTACGATATAAACTTTACTCATTTCCCCACTCTCCCTCATCACGATTGACCGCCTGTATGGAGTCCACACTCCGTTTTCTCCATCCCTTTCCATCTACCATCACGACCTCCACTTTCCGCTTTAAATGTGCACGGAATGCATCCGATACTCGGATACCCTTCGTCATGTAAACCATTGTAATCCAACCTATTTAATCGGATATAAGACCAAACGTCATCCCACGTCCAGTGAATAAGGGGACATACCTTTATCGATTGGAAACGCTCATCTTTGTTGACGAAGTCCGTATTGCCTCTACTGAGCGACTGCTCTCTTCTCAGCCCTGACACCCACGCCTCTGCTCCATCAAGAGCTTCTTCGAGAGGTTTGATTTTACGGATAAAGCAGCACTGATCCGGGTTTCTTTTCCAAAGAGCGGACCCGTGTTCCTCCGCTTGTTCCTCCAGTGTCAGTTCCGGCTTTTTCAATTCGATTTGAAGCGCCGGATATCTCTTCTTCACTTTTTCGATAAGGTCATATGTCTCCTGAAAGTGTATACCGGTATCGAGAAATACGATTTTTGCATCCTTTTTCACTTTTTCGATCAGATCTATGAGCACGATCCCCTCCGCTCCAAAACTGCAGGCATACGTGATAGAGTCATACTCTTCGTAAGCCCATCGGAGAACCTCGAGAGCTCCTTTTGTTTGATCATCAGCGGATAGATCACTGAACGGATCTCCAGTGAAATTGTCATAGGTAACGGCTGTATTAGTCATAGTCGACCCCTTTCTATAAAAAACCTCTCTTCCAAATAAGAAGAGAGGTTTAGAAATCATTCATCCCACTCTCTTATCTTTCTTGGAATTGGCACAGTCTCTACATGAGCCGCTGCCGAAGCTTCATCGGGCCAAGCCCCTCCACCTCTCTCGATAAGATATGCACTTAAAGCATATAATGTTTATAAAACTTACCTATTTACTATGTTTTAATTAAGATAACACGATAAATTCCTCCACACAACCTAAAATTTGAAAATTTATGAAATAAAAAAACGAGTTAATAGAACCATGGATGACTAATAAAAAAGGAAGAAGTACCGAGTAAGTCTATGCTCTCGATACTTCTTCCTTTTGATTCGATAGACCGTTGTACGAATATTAGATGCATGATACGATACATCATCTATCCACTTCAAAGCGTAAGGAGGTGTTCCCAAAAGCAATCAAGCGTTCCTTCTTCAAACTGGTAGCATTCTTCACATCCGATGTCTTCTGGACATGCCTCACACGTCTCTCCGTCATCCTATCTCTTGTTTCTTTTGGAATTTCAACCATCGACTCCGTCAGCATTAAGATTCATGTCTGTTGGACGTTCGTCTTTGACGTCGTCCCACCCGATAAGTACGGATAAAGCTTATTTCTTATATGCAAGCTCCCTATTACCAGTCTTTTATTATGCACTTGTTTCAATCGTTCGGAAGATTCAGTTGCCAGGATACTCCAAACTGATCATTGATCCAGCCGAATTACCTCTGTTTTGGCAATCTAACAAATACATTTTGATATGGTGGCTGGTAACTTCCTCTACATTAAGCACTTCTATCTCCTGAAGATAATTCACGAATTCACCAAGTAATACTTTATAATTTTTGATATTAGCTGGGGTCGTGTTCCGAAATTTACAATCTTCAAGAAATTCCTGAAAAGCAAATTTAACTAACACAAAAAAGACTACCTCCTTTAGATTAGGAAGTAGTCTTTTACATACTAACTGTTTACACATTGGACAGCTTCTCAAAAAGCTAGGGGAAGTGTAAGGAGAAACCTTACATCATGCCGCCCATTCCGCCCATGCCACCCATGTCTGGCATGCCGCCACCGCTGTTATCTTCTTCAGCGACGTCTGCAACGACTGCTTCTGTAGTCAGGAACATAGCTGCGACGGATCCGGCGTTCTGAAGGGCGGAACGTGTTACTTTGGTAGGGTCTACGATACCTGCTTCTACCATGTTCACCCATTCGCCTGCTGCTGCGTTGTAGCCGACGCCTACGTCCTGCGTCTTCAGTTTCTCTACGATGATCGATCCTTCAAGACCTGCGTTGTGAACGATCTGGCGTACCGGCTCTTCGAGAGCACGAAGAACGATGCTTGCGCCTGTCGCTTCGTCATCGGAGAGGTCGAGGTTCTCAACAGCCGAGATAATGTTGACGAGTGCTGTTCCACCACCGGCGACGATTCCTTCTTCCACTGCTGCACGAGTGGAGTTCAGGGCGTCTTCGATGCGCAGTTTACGCTCTTTCAGTTCTGTTTCTGTCGCTGCTCCGACTTTGATGACGGCTACGCCACCTGCCAGTTTCGCGAGACGTTCCTGAAGCTTCTCTTTGTCGAAGTCGGATGTCGTTTCTTCCGCCTGCGCACGGATTTGTGCTACGCGGGAAGCCATCTGTTCGGAGTCGCCTTTTCCTTCGACGATCGTTGTGTTTTCTTTCGTAATGACCGCTTTGGACGCACGGCCAAGCTGATCTATAGTCGTATTCTTCAGATCAAGACCGAGGTCTTCGGTGATGACCTGACCGCCTGTCATGATTGCAATGTCTTCAAGCATAGCTTTACGACGGTCGCCGAAGCCTGGTGCTTTTACGCTTACCGCGTTGAACGTTCCGCGGAGTTTGTTGACGACGAGTGTCGCGAGCGCTTCGCCTTCCATGTCTTCGGAGATGATGAGAAGCGGCTTGGACTGCTGTACGACCTGCTCGAGTACCGGCAGTACTTCCTGAATGTTGTTGATCTTCTTATCCGTAATAAGGATGTACGGATCTTCAAGTTCCGCTTCCATCTTATCCTGGTCGTTCACCATGTAAGGGGAAGCATAGCCGCGGTCGAACTGCATGCCTTCCACTACTTCAAGTTCCGTGTTGAAGCCTTTCGATTCTTCGATCGTGATGACGCCGTCGTTTCCGACACGCTCCATCGCTTCTGCAATCAGCTGTCCCACTTCGTTGTCGGAAGAGGAAATGGAAGCGACCTGTGCGATCGATTCGCGTCCTTCGATCGGGTTGGAGATTTTGCGGAGTTCGTCTGTCGCTACCTCCACGGCTTTTTCGATACCGCGACGGATGCCGACAGGGTTCGCTCCGGATGTAACGTTCTTCAGCCCTTCACGGATCATGGACTGGGCGAGTACGGTCGCTGTCGTCGTACCGTCCCCGGCTACGTCGTTCGTTTTGGAAGCTACTTCGGATACGAGTTGGGCTCCCATGTTTTCGTAGCTGTCTTTCAGTTCGATTTCTTTTGCGATAGTTACACCATCATTAGTGATAAGTGGGGACCCGTATTTCTTATCGAGGACGACGTTACGTCCTTTCGGTCCGAGTGTCACTTTTACTGCATCTGCTAATGTATCAACACCGCGAAGCATCGCTCTGCGGCCTTCTTCGCTGAATTTCAGTTCTTTCGCCATTTATAATGCCCTCCTTGTTTCTCTGTTTCGTATGTTTTTATTGAACGACAGCCAATACGTCGCTTTCGCGCAATACGAGATAGTCTTTCCCGTCATAGCTTACTTCCGTACCGGCGAACTTGGAATAGATCACCTGGTCTCCTTCAGCTACCTCCGGAGTGACTGTCTGTCCGCTGTCGGTTACGCGGCCCGACCCTACGGCTACGACTTTGCCTTCCTGCGGCTTCTCTTTCGCCGAATCAGGCAGGACGATTCCGCTTTTGGTCGTTTCTTCCTGCTCAAGCACTTCAATAACAATACGATCTCCAAGTGGTTTTAACAATTAGGACACCCTCCTCGAATTCATTCATATTCTTGTATTTAGTCGATTATTAGCACTCGTCATCAGTGAGTGCTAATACCAATTATTATAATAATCAATCCCGCTTCGTTTTTCAAGTAGTAGGACTATATTTTTTTCAATATTTTTATAGCAATCGTTCTGTTTCCTTCTCCAATTCCAACTATGGTAAAATTGAAACTATCAGTATGAAAAAAGGAGATTCTTATGCCCAGACGCTATTGGTATATCATCATCATTTACTTAGCCACCCAGCTCAGCGGCATTGTCGGTGCCCCGATCCTTCTCGCTTTCGGCATGGGGCAGACGGATGCGATCGCTGTCTGGTCGATTATCAGCTTCACCATTGCGACCGTGTGGATGCTGCTGTTACTTAGACCGGAACTTGAGGAGAAGTCGGACCGTTCCAAATCAGGCGTCATTATTCTGTGGGGGATCGCCGGGTTCTTCCTCGCTCTGTTTGCCCAGAACATCGCCGGTATGATTGAAATGTACTTATTCAATTCGTCTCCGGAATCGGAGAACACGGAAATGCTGACGAACATTGCCAGCCAGTCCCCGATTTTCATTCTTCTCCCGGTTATATTCGCACCGATTACGGAGGAGATCATTTTCCGGAAGATCATTTTCGGCTCCATCTATAAACGGACGAACTTCCTGTTGGCGGTGTTCATTTCTTCCCTTGCGTTCGCCGCGTTCCACTTCGACTTTACGCACCTGCTCGTCTACTTCGCAGCGGGCTCTGTGTTCGCTTTCCTCTACGTGAGGACGAAGTCGATCATTACGCCGATGATCACCCATATGATTCTGAACAGCCTGGTCATGGTCGTCCAGCTCTACCGGGAGGATCTGGAGAACTATATGGAACAGATGGAAACGATACTGTTGGGAGGGTTTTTCTGATATGAAAGCATCCCCCTTGCTGATGGCCTACCTGTACCTGTTCATCGGTGCCGGTTTCGTCTTCGTCGCCGTTCAGTCGATTGAAGGGTCGATCTGGAATACGACGACGATGATTCTCGCACTGATTTCCACGTTCAACATCGGCGTCGGTATCCGCTTGATTGCTCTTCATTTCTACTTAAAGAATAACTCGAATAAAAAATAAGGCCGGGCATCATCAGCCGGCGGCTTCAAGTATAGAAAAAGCGTTATGTCGGCACTGGCATAACGCTTTTTCATTTAGATTGTATATGGAGGGTCCTCGTCTTTAAAATCCTGTAGGCCAGTTCGCCAACCATCTTTTACTCATAGAGCCGTTTTTTGCGCAGGCGAATTCAAGTGTCTGACTTAAAAATGTCCTCGTTTCCCGCGGATCGATTACGTCATCAATCAAATGCTTACCGGCCGCTTTATACGGAGAACTGTCGAATCCCCACGTTTCCAGTAATTCCGAGCGCTTTTCCTCTATGTTCTCCGCATTTTTCAGCTCATTTCCGTACACAACGTTAATACCTACTTCCGGGCCGGTGAAATTGATTTCCGCTGTCGGCCAGGCCACCACAAAATCTGCTCCCATCGTCGGGCCGCACATGTTCCCGTAGGCGGCTCCGACACTTTTACGGATAACGATTGAAATTTTCGGTACCGTCGATTGAGCCAGTGCCTGGTTCCACATCATGATTTTCGTCGGCATCTTCAGCTTTTCGGCGTCGCTCGATACACGGAAACCGGGAATGTCATGCAGAAACACGAGTGGTATATGGTAGGAATCACAAAGGCAAATAAAGTCGGCAGCTTTCTCGCATTCTTTCGCGCCGGCGGCCCCGGCGAATTGCATCGGCTGGTTCGCAATCACCCCGACCACTCTTCCGTCTATTCTCGCGAGGACCGTAATCAATGCTTTGCCGTACTCCGCTTTCATTTCGAAGTAATCCTCTTCGTCGACGATCAGTCTGATCACTTTTTTCATGTCATAAGCACGCTTCGTCCTCGTCGGCACAATGTCCACAACTTCATCTAATTTACGATGTGGGTCGTCCGTCGTTTCCCTGTGTGCCGGTGCTTCCTCTGAATTTTGAGGCATATAGTCCAGGAATCGCTTCATATTGTCGATCGCTTCGTCTTCTGTTTCGGAGAAATGGTCCGCCTGTCCCGTATATTCGGCATGAACCTCCCATCCTCCCAGTTCTTCATTCGACACTTTTTCTCCTGTGGCCACTTCCAGCATCCGGGGTCCGGCTACTGCCATCGCCGTCCCTTTGACCTGGCTTACGAAATCCGAAGAAACGGCTGTCCACGTCGGCCCGCCAAAACTGTCACCGAGAATGGATGTGATCAGCGGCACCTGCCGGTGATGCTGTAGTAACTCTTGAGGAAACAGCATTTGACTTATTCCATCCGACCCCATTCCGTCCGGCATCCGGAGCCCTCCACCTTCCATCAGGTTAAACATGGGCAGTCCGCGCCTGACGGCCAGATTGTGCAGAGCCTGAGTTTTGCGGAAGTAGACCATCCCCTCCGTACCTGCGAACACTGTTTTATCGGCAGCCTGCACTGCAACGGGACGGCCGTTCACTTTCGCCAAGCCCGTAACGACTCCGTCCCCGGCACTGCCTTCTTCTTTCCCTTCCTGATCCGAATGTGCCAGTTGACCAAGTTCCAAAAATGAACCCTCATCCACCAGTTTTTCAATCCGCTCCCTGGCCGTATAGGCCCCCAGTTCATGCTGTTTCTCTATTTTCCGGGGTCCTCCTCCAAGTTTTGCTTTATCTTTTTTCTTTAACAGTTCGTCGATTATTTTATTCATTCCGGATCTCCTTCAAAGCTATGTTGGTTCGGTCATCCTACAATTTTTACTCTTTCAGGAATCTTCGCAGCACTTTCCCTGAGCTGGTAGACGGCATTTCCTCAATGAATTCAATTGCTCTCGGATATTTGTAAGCCGCCATTTTATCTCTGGCCCACTCCACTAATTCTTTTTCACTGATCGAGGTTTCGTATGAAGGGTTCAGCACGACGAACGCTTTCACAACCTCTCCTTTCTCAGCGTCCGGGACTCCGACACACGCAACCTGAGCCACCGCTTCGTGCTCACTCATCATCGCTTCCACGTCTCCCGGGAACACACTGAATCCTGAGGATTTAATCATTTCTTTCACCCGGCCGATAAAGTATAAATAACCATCCTCGTCGATCTTTCCGATGTCCCCCGTGAATACCCACCCTTCCCGGAGGGTTTCGTCCGTCTCCTCGGGCCGGTTAAGGTACCCTTTGAATACGCCCGGGTTTTTAACCGCGATTTCTCCCTGTTCCCCCGGCGGCAGGTCTTCCCCGGTTTCCGTGTCCACAATCCGGAACGACGTATCATATGTGGCGATGCCGCACGTGCCGAATTTAATATGTTCAATCGGCATGAACGTATCACACGTATGCGTTTCGCTTAACCCGTACGAAGCCTCAAGCAGGATGCATCCTTCTGTGATACGCTTCCATTTTTCCGCTAACGATTCATCCACCTGCATTCCGAAACTGGTGGCGAAATTAAGTTCAAGAGAGTTCAAATCTCTTTTTTCGATATCCGGGTAGTTTAAAATAGCGGCATTCATCATCGCAATCGTATACAATTTGTTGATTTTGTATTTCTCGATGGCCTGGATGGCCGCTTCCGGCTCGAAACGGGTAAGCAGAACGCTCTGGAGCGCACTGTAGACCGGGATATTCACTCCCATGACCATGCCCGCAATATGACTTAACGGGGCCGAAGCCAGCGTCCTGTCCTCCTGTTCCAGTCGGTAGCCTTGAGCCGTAGCGGCTGTTTTGAATAACGCATTCCCGTAGGTGAGCAGGGCTGCTTTAGGTCGGCCTGTGGTTCCCGAAGTGAACACCATAAGCCCTACGTCATTCCAAATATCGATCGGCTCGGTCTCGGGAAGAGGTTCGGCCGTTTCAGTCACTTCCTTCATGTCATAAGCCGTTCCGATGTTTTTTTCCATTAATAATTCAGCCGGTACAGGAAGCGTCGGCGAGTCCGGGAGATAATCTGCGTAATTGGTCGTGATTGAAAACTGCAAAGAAGGTGTAGTATCGCTCACGTTCTCAATCCGCTGATACAGTTCATCGCCTGAGACGATTGCTTTGATACCGGCTTCGTTGATGAAGTACTCCAGTTCACTTTCTTTATACATCGGGTTCAGGGGCACAACGACGGTTCCAAGCATTTGGGCGGCATAATGGGTAATAAGGTACTGCGGGCAATTTTGCATAAATACCCCGACGCATTCTCCTTTAGCTATCCCTTTGCTTTTAAGAAAGCCCGCAAAACGACGAGTGTCATATTCCAAGTCTTTCCATGTAATCGTGTTTCCATAGTATATATACGCAGGTTCCTCGGGCATTTCTTCGGCATTCTGAATCAGGTATTCATGCAGGGGTCGTTCGCCTGAACGATATTCCAGTTTCTTCGAAAGTCCTTCAGGCCAATTCTTCCTCAACACTTCTTCCATTACTTAACCTCCCTGGTATAGTGACCCGTTATTGTCCCGCTCCACACGGGGACTCAATTTCCTTTGAATTTCGGTGTCCGCTTTTCTTTAAACGCCTGCACCCCTTCTTTATGATCCTCCGTCGATACCATCGTTGCCTGTGTGGTCCGTTCCCGTTCGAGAATCGTTGCCAGATCGGCATCAAGCGCCTGATCGACGATTTTCTTCATGAAGCCGTAGGTTACCGCAGGACCGGACGCCAGCTTCACCGCGAATTCATGCACGTTTTTCTGCATCTCTTCCAGCCGATACACGTGATTGACGATGCCGAGCTCGTGGGCTTTCGTCACAGATAACGGTTCGGCGCTGAACAGAAGCTCTTTCGTACGGTAGGGACCGATGAGCTTCGAGAGGAAGTAGTGACCGCCCCCGTCAGAGACCAGTCCCACTTTTGAAAAACTCAAAATGAAATTAGTGTCTTCGGCAGCAAGAATGATGTCACAGGCGAGAGCCAGATTGAACCCGGCCCCTGCTGCGAAACCGTGGACTGCCGCAATAATCGGTTTGTCCAGTTTTTTCATCGAAAGAATCAGCTCGTTCAGTTCCCCTATGTGCTCATAGATATTGAGAGGTGCGTTATCTCCCATCGTTTTGACGTCCCCGCCGGCACTGAACGCTCGTCCCGCTCCGGAGAGAACGACCGTGCGTACGTCCGCGTCATGCTGAGCCTTCCCGAGTGCTCCTTTCAGCCCCTGCATCATCGTCGGACTGAAGGCGTTCAGGCTGTCCGGACGGTTCATGGTAAGGTACAGCACCCCTTCCTTCGTCTCTGCCAGTACGTGTTCATTTCCTTCTATCGTCATAGTTCTTCCCCCTTCTATTTTTTCATTTTATATAGACTGCCCGACTTTCACATTCCCTTTCAACAGGTTGCGGGAGATGATCAGCCGCTGGATTTCGTCGGTGCCGTCGTAAATCCTCCATAAACGCGCTTCGCGGTACCATCGTTCAATCGGCAGTTCCCTCGTGTAGCCCATGCCGCCATGGATCTGCAGGACGCGGTCCACGACCCGGTTGCCCATGTTCGACCCATACAGTTTAGCCATGGACGCCTGATGCCGATTATCCTCACCCTCGTCCAGCGTAAAGGCGGCGTTCAGCACGAGCCATTTCGCAGCTTCAATTTCGACAGCGGAGTCCGCGATCTGCCACTGAATCGCCTGTCTGTCAGCAATCGGCCGGCCGAACGTTTCCCGTTCTTTCGAATAATCAATCGCCATCTGCAGCAGACGTTCGGAAGCGCCCACCGCCGTGGCTCCGACTACCCACCTGGCGAAGCCGATCCACTCAAGACCGAGTTCATATCCTCCGTCCACTTCGCCTAAAATATTCTCCTCCGGTACCCGGACGTTGTCGAAGACGAGGCTGGCCGGCCCCCATTCGCCCATCGTGTCGATGTACTCCGAGGTCCAGCCCATCTCCCTTTCCGCGATGAAACACGTCACGCCGTCCCTGCCTGACTTTTTGTGTTTCTCTTTATCGGTAAGAGCGATCACCATGACGAAATCCGCTTCGTTGCCGCCGGTGATGAACGTTTTCTCTCCGTTGATAATCCACTCATCGCCGTCTTTCACCGCAGTCGTCCGTATGTTCTGCGTATCGGAACCGGCACCCGGTTCGGTCATCGCGAAACAGGATTTCTTCTCGCCGTTGATGGTGGGAATCAAATACTTCTCTTTCTGCTCTTCGTTTCCGTAGTACAGAATGTTGTCCGCAAAGCCCCCGAACTGGAACGGTACGAAAGTCTTCGACACTTCCATCAGTACGATCGCAAGCATCATCTGTCCGATATCAGCACCTCCGTATTCACTCGGAGTATTGATGCCCCAGAATCCGGCTTCCTTCGCTTTGGCCTGAAGCTCTTCCATTTTTTCAGGGGGGAGGCTCGGTTTCCCGGCCCGTTCGTTCCGCAGCACTTCATTTTCAAGAGGCATGAGCTCCCGTTCCACAAATCTCCTGATTGTCGCCTGTACCATTTTCTGTTCTTCCGTCAAACGTAAATGCATTCCATCCACTCCTCTGGATCAGTTTCCGTACCCCGGTTCTATACCGGTGCACAGGTCGCGCCTTTTATTTCTTCACTTTTTTGTTTCCGGAATACTCATACCAGCCTCTGCCGGTCTTTCGCCCGAGATTCCCCGCTTTCACTTTCTCCTCCACCGATTTGGCCGGTTTATCTTTCGGATCCCCTGTTTCCTCATACAGCTGCTTGTTCGCATAATAGCCGACGTCGATGCCTGATAGATCCATCAGTTCGAACGGGCCGAGCGGATGACCGAGCGCCTTCTTCGTAATAATATCGATATCTTCAAAATCGGCGTAGCCGTTTTCGTATAAGTAGAGCGCCTCGTTCGAAATGGCGAATAACAGACGGTTGGCGATGAAGCCGTAAATTTCTTTCTCCAACAGGACGGCCGTACGTCCGAGCTGTTCACAAAATTTCACAGCCGCGTTGGCTGTTTCATCGGATGTCTGATCGCTTTTCACCACTTCCACACAGTCCATGACGAGCGGCGGAAAGAAGAAATGCATATTGACGACCTTTTCGGGCCGCTCCGTCACCTCGGCAACTTTGGAGTTTACGATCGAGGAGCTGTTCGTCGCCAGAATGGTTTCTTTCGGAGCCAGTTTATCCAGTTCCGCAAATACTTCCTGCTTCACATCCAATTTTTCCACTACTGCTTCAATCACAATGTCCGCATTCTCTACCGCTTCTTTCAGATTTGTGGTCATTTGAAGTTTGTCGAAGGCGGCCTGTTTTATTTCCCCGGAAATCTTTTCTTTTTTCACCCAGTCGTCCATGCGTGCTTCAAGCGACTGTCCGGCTTTAGAGAGCGATTCTCCGTCAATGTCCTGCAAATACGTCGTGAAACCTCCAAGAGCAGAGAGCATGGCAATCTGCTGCCCCATCGACCCGGCGCCGAGAACGGCTACGTTTTGAATACTGTTTGTTTCCATATATAATTCCTCCCTGTTAACTGACTGTACTGTATGTTTGAATCATGCACTTTCAAAGATAGCGCTTACATTATCGCTTTTACATACTCCGATTGCACCCACTCCCTCCTTGTTCTCATTTTTCCTGTGCCTTCAAAATTTATGTAGGGTACGATGAATCAGGAAATGGATAACATTTCATTATACCTACTGGTCAGTATGTTCAAAATATTAAGATAATTGTAACAGAATATTGAAGTTTTTCAAGTTAAAAGTCACCATCCGAAAACTGATTTATGGAAATTCTCTCCATAAAAAATAAGGTGACTCCGCCGTGCTGGCGAAATCATCTTATGCAGGTATATTCTTAATCATCCTGTACGCCTTTCATGAAGAATGCGAACGGAAGAGCTATGAACAGTACGGCAGAAGAGACGAGGAACGCTTCATTCAGCGTCTGCAGTGTCGCTTCCTGCATGTTCGTACCGACAGCAATCTGAGCCCGGCGCACCTCATAATAAATCGAGAAGAATACGATACCGAGCGAAGAGGCGATCTGCCGGATAATGTTGTTCATGGCGGACCCCTGGGCGACGTATTCATCAGGAATCGCGTTCATCCCGGTCGTCGTAGCAGGCATGTTACTCATGCCCATCCCGGCTCCGCGGATCGCATTCAGAAGTAGGATCCACCAGAACGGACTGGACGTCTCGAGCATCCCGAGTCCGACGGTTGAAATTCCCATGATCGCAAGACCCGGAGGAAGAACATATTTCGGCCCTTTTTTATCAAGGAGTCTCCCCCCGAAGGACATAAACACCCCGCTCATGGCTGCCGCCGGTAAGAACAGGAGCCCCGTCCATACTTCGTTCAGACCGTATACGTTCTGTATGAGAAGCGGCAGCAGAAAAATGCCCGAGAAGAGACCGATGGAAGCCGACGACGTAATCAGTATCGATATGGCGTACGTCGGCACTTTGAACACCGACAGATTCAAAAGCGGCTGTTCCTGACGTATTTCATACCGGACGAACACGAATATCAGAATCAGCCCGGTTGCGACAATACCCAGGTTCAGCGGTTCAAAAAGAATCTCCGGTGTACGTCCCCGTCCGAGGGCGAACAGTATCCCCCCGATTCCGGAAGTGACGAGCAGAAATCCGATGAGATCGAACCGTTTCTCCGGATCGCTCTCGGTCTGTTGCAGAAACTTCACAGACAGGACAAGCCCGATGAGACCGAACGGTATATTCACCGCAAACAGCCACGGCCAGTCCAGCACCTGGATGAGCAGTCCGCCGACGGTCGGCCCGATCGCCGGCGCCACCATGGCCGCAACGCCGTAAATTCCGACGGCCAGTCCCCGCTCGTTTCTCGGGAACGAGTTGAATATAAGCGCCATCGCAATCGGCATCATAAGACCCCCGGCAGAGCCCTGGATCGCCCGGGAAGCGATGACCATGCCGAGGGAGCTGCTGAAGAAACCGGAAGTGGAACCGACGAGGAACAGAGTGAGACCGACGAGATAGACTTTCTTCTTCCCGAACCGGTCTCCGAAATAGCCGGTTAGCGGCATCGTCATACCCATCGACACCATGAAAATCGTCAATATCCACCCGGCTCCCACGGCGGTCGTATCGAATATTTCGATGAAGCGCGGCAGAACCGGATTCAACATACTATTGTTCAAAATGACGGTGAACGTCCCGAATAATACGGAGACGACGACCAGCCATTTTTCAGGTATTTTCGCCATAGTTTATCCTGACCTTTCGAATATCGAATTATTATTGACTATACCCTGCGTTTCACGAAAAGAAACTCTTCCAGGAAACGATAATAAAAAGCCCGGGGGAAGCCCCGGACCTCTCAATAGAGTGGTTGGTTACAGCGGATAATGCTTCAGAAAATAAGCAAGTGACTGCAGTTCGACAGACAAATCGATGTGATGCACGCGTACGGTAGGAGGAACGGAAATTCGCGCCGGTGTAAAGTTCAGAATCCCGGACACGCCCCGCTCCACCAGCCGATCCGTAATCCCCTGAGCTTCCTGGGACGGGACCGTCAGAATGGCCACCGACACGTTTCCCATCTTTTCTTCCAGATCATCGATATGAGCGACCGGCACACCGCCGATTTCCGTGCCGACGAGCCGGTCGTTCGCATCAAAAGCTACCACTATTTTCGTGTTGTTGTTTTTCATGAAGTTGTAGTTCAGAAACGCCGTTCCGAGATTCCCTACCCCGATCAGCGCGACTTCGGTCGTCTCATCCTGGTCGAGCGTTCTTCTGAAAAACTGCAGCAGATGTTCCACATTGTAGCCGTAGCCTTTTTTGCCGAGCGCTCCGAAATAAGAAAAATCCCGGCGTATCGTCGCAGAGTCCACTTTGACCGCGTCGCTCAGTTCCTTTGAAGAGACCCGCAGTTTCCCCTGTAAGTATAAGTTATTGATGAACCGGTAATATAAAGGCAGGCGTTTCGCCGTAGCCTGGGGGATCTTCATTTCATCACCCATGTCTCCTCCTCCTTCTTTCTCCTACTCTATAGTTTATCAAAAAACGTGATGGATTTCACAAAGTTAGCACCTTTTGTTGCCCCTTCTGCTTTGTATGAGATACACTAAATAAGTCGAGGTGAAAAATTATGATACTAATGCAGCTGAATCAATTAACGAAGCGTTTTGGAGCTGAGTTAATTTTATCCGATATCGATTTGGAAGTACAAACAAACGACCGCATCGCCATCGTCGGAAGAAACGGAGCGGGGAAATCCACCCTGCTTAAAGTGATGGCCGGAGAGATGGGATATGAAGAGGGGAACATTTTCCAGTCCAAGGAGACAAGCGTCGGCTATCTGGAACAGCATAGCGGACTCGAGTCGAACGGAACGATCTGGGAGGAGTTCTCCCGCGTTTTCGATCATCTGAAGAATATGGAAGACAAACTGAGAAAAATGGAAAGTGAGATGGCGGACCCCGATCATTTCGCTTCTCCGGAGGAATACCAGGACTTTCTCGAAGAATACGACCGCAGGCAGAACGAATTCCAGATGGCCGGAGGGTACCGGTATGAAGCGGACATGAAAGCCGTACTGCAGGGACTCAGTTTCCCCGAATCCATGTGGGACCAGTCCATCACTACGCTGAGCGGCGGACAGAAGACGAGACTGGCACTCGGAAAACACCTGCTCACGAAACCGGACGTCCTCATTCTGGATGAGCCGACGAACCACCTGGATATCGACACGCTCACGTGGCTCGAGAACTATTTATCCTCCTACCCGGGTGCTGTCGTCATAGTCTCCCACGACCGCTATTTTCTCGATAAAATCGTAAACACTGTATACGAAGTCGCCCTACAGCGGGTGAAGAAATACACCGGCAACTACAGCGACTATCTGAAGCAGAAGGAAGCGGACTTCGAACAGGAAATGAAGCAGTACGAGAAACAGCAGGGTGAAATCAAGAAGATGGAAGATTTCATTCAGAAGAATATCGTCCGGGCGACGACCAGTAAGCGGGCGCAGAGCCGGCGCAAACAACTCGAGAAAATGGAGAAAGTCGAAAAGCCGAAAGATGACGCGAAGTCGGCGAAATTCACTTTTCAGATCGACAGACGGAGCGGAAATGATGTACTGAAAACGGATAATCTCGGTTTCGGTTATCCGGACAGCGATTATCTGTTCCGTGACGTGAGTCTGGACGTTTCCCGCGGGGATTCCATCGCTCTGATCGGCCCGAACGGCGTCGGAAAATCGACGCTTCTCAAACTTCTTACGGAAAAACTCGGCCCGAGCCACGGCGATATCATGCTCGGTGCGAATGTACAGATCGGCTACTATGATCAGGAACAGAGCGAACTGAACCGGAAGAAGATGGTGCTCCATGAACTGTGGGACGACTATCCGATGGAAGATGAGAAGGATATCCGCACCATTCTCGGGAACTTCCTGTTCACGGGAGAGGACGTGCTGAAACCGGTGACCGCTTTGAGCGGCGGGGAAAAAGCCCGCCTGTCTCTCGCAAAACTTATGATGCAGAAAGCGAACCTGCTGATTCTCGACGAGCCGACGAACCACCTGGATCTCGACAGTAAAGAGGTCCTCGAAGCCGCTCTCGTCGACTATCCCGGAACGCTTATCTTCGTCTCTCACGACCGTTATTTCATCAACAAAATCGCCACGCAGATCGTGGAGATGCAGCCGGAGGAGACGCGCACGTTCCTCGGGGACTATGACTACTATCAGGAGAAAAAACGCGAGGAAGCGGAACTGAAGGCTATTGAAGAAAGAGAAAAAGGGAAACCGGAAGCAGCCGCTCCCACGGAAGGGAAACGCTCCTTTCAGGAAGACAAAGCCGCTAAACGGGAAGAACGGAAGCGCCTCCGCCGTATTGAAGAGATAGAAACTGAAATCGAGAGCTGGGAACAGAAAATCTCGGACAACGATGACGAGCTCTGCAAACCCGAAGTATATCAGGATTCCGAGAAATCAGGAGAACTGACGGAAGAAAACAGACAAGCGGAGCAAAAAATTGAAGCACTTATGGAAGAATGGGAAGAATTGCAGATCGAAGAATAAAACAGGCACCTGGGGAGAATTCCTGACTGATTCTCAACAGGTGCTTTTATTTTATGAATAACTTTATCCCGAATGTTATCCACAGATAAACAGTATTTACACCAGTTTTCAACAGGTTTATCAACACTATCCACAGGAAAAACGACAGTTACCCACATTTTTTATCCACGTCACCATTCCCGATTTTACGGTTTTCCACTTCATTCATCCACACTTTTGCCACATTCCTGTGTATAAGTGTGCGGTCTATACGAAAAAACCTGCAGAAACGTAGTGTCTCTGCAGGCAGACGGTTTTCTTCAGTTCCGTCCTCTTTTCCCGTATTCCTCAAGGTCCAGCCCCGGATGAGCGTTCAGATCCCACCCGGCCCGGTGCCCCTGTCTGTAAGCGACAGCCCCGGCCGCAGCGATCATCGCCGCATTATCCGTACAGAACTTCAACGGAGGGATAAGCAATTCCTGACCCGTCTCCTGGAATGTTTCCAAAAGTCGTGCGCGGAGGCCGCTGTTGGCAGCCACCCCTCCGGCTACGATCACCTGTTTCACTCCGTAGGCTGCGGCTGCTTTTTTCGTTTTTGTGGATAACACTTCTACCACACTTTCCTGAAAGCTGGCTGCTACATCCTCCGGTCGAAATTCCTCACCTTTCTGGCCTGCATTGTGAAGCTTGTTGGTTACTGCAGACTTCAGACCGCTGAAACTGAAATCGAAAGACCCCTCTTCCAGCCAGGCTCTCGGGAAATCGATGACCGGCTCCCCGGCAGCTGCCAGTTTGTCGATTTCAGGACCCCCGGGATAAGAGAGCTTCAAAAGACGGGCCACTTTGTCGTATGCTTCCCCGGCAGCGTCGTCCCTTGTCTCACCGATGACTTCGAAGTCGTTATGCCCTTTCATAAGGACGAGTTCAGTATGCCCCCCGGATACGACGAGTGCAAGCAGAGGGAATTCGAACTCTTTTTCAAGCCTGCTGGCATAAATATGACCGGCGATATGATGGACACCGACGAGCGGCTTCTGTCTGGCGAAAGCGATGCCTTTGGCCGCGTTCACTCCAACGAGAAGTGCACCCACGAGACCCGGGCCTTCCGTCACTCCGATCGCATCCATATCATCAAGAGTCATTCCGGCCTCCTGCAGTGCCTCCTCGAGGGTTACCGTAATCTGTTCAATATGATGCCTCGAAGCGATCTCAGGGACTACACCGCCGAAACGTTTATGACTTTCAATTTGGGAAGCCACCACGTTTGCCACGAGTTCTGTTTCATTTTTGATGACGGCTACTGCCGTTTCGTCACAGCTTGTTTCAATAGCCAGCAAATACTGATCGTTATTCATAATTTCACCCACATAACTAAAGCATCTTCCCCGTTATCCGGGTAATAGCTTTTTTTTATTGCGCCCGGTTTAAAACCGAAGCGGCGGTACATATGCTGAGCAGTAGTGTTCGTCACACGCACTTCAAGCGTAATTTGAAGGACTCCCGCCTGTTTTGCGTGGGCCATGACTTCTGCAAACAGTCTCTGCCCATATCTCTTCCCGCGGGACTCCGGATGAATGGCCAGGTTTGTAATGTGTGCTTCTTCATAAACGAGCCATATCCCGCAGTAGCCGATTACTTTTCCCTTATCCTCTATAAGAAAGTATACGGCGTAAGGATTGTATTCCAGTTCTTCCAAAAACGTATCTTCCGGCCACGGGTCCGGAAAAGTCGCCCGTTCCACCTGCACCACCCGACTTATGTCCTCCGTCGTCATTCTTCTGACGCCACCCACCTGCTACTTCTCCTTTTGTCTGAGCCATTTCTGTTCAGCTTCCGGCAGGCGCAGGTAGTTGGGCATAAGTGTATGGAGCGAAGAGGCCGGTTTTTTCATGGCTGACAGAGCCAGATACGACGGTCTCGCATAGCGGTGGGCCGCTCCCGGAAAAACAGCCCGTTCTCCGAGCTCCTGTTCAATCATTTCACGAAAAGCAGATTCGTCCTGACTGATGAAAAGAACGGACTGTTTCATGTCGTGCAGCCGTTCAAGCCACGTCTTCATATCTATATTCTCTTCTTCCATCACTACATTCATCTCTTCATCATAAAGTCCCGTATACACACGACCCCGTCTGGCGTCAAAGAACGGGCAGATAAGGCCTTTGAAAAAGGTCCCCTGCCTTGCCAGTACTTCAAGACTGGAAACGCCGACGACCGGGATATTGAGAGCAAAAGCCATCGATTTAGCTGTAGCCATCCCGATGCGCACGCCAGTGAAAGACCCCGGCCCGTGCGCTACGGCAATCTGATCCAGTTCATCCGGAGACGTGTCCGTTTCCCTCATCATCTGCTCAATTGCAGGCATAAGCCGTACGGAGTGATTCTTTTTCACGTTCGTCACCCATTCACCCACGACTTCGCGGTTTTTGATGACCGCTACTCCAAGCACGTAGTTCGAAGTATCAATCGCTAATATATTCATTAGTTATCTCCTCACAAATCGTTTCAAAATGGGAAGAGCGCGGGGTGAAGAAAAAGGATCGTGCGTCTTCCCCTTCATAACTGACTCTGATCTCCAGCCGCTCTTCGGGTAAAAAATCTTCTATATAGGAAGCCCATTCCACTACGGTTACGCCGGAGCCGAAAAAGTACTCCTCAAATCCGAGGTCCTCTTCCGTATCCTCCAGACGGTAAGCGTCCATGTGATAAAAAGGAAGGTCCCCGGCATATTCTTTAATAATGGTAAACGTCGGACTGTTAATTGTTTTTGTCACACCGAGAGCTGCTCCGAGAGCCTTAGTAAACGTCGTTTTTCCGGCACCGAGATCTCCTTCCAATGTGAGCACGTCCCCGGGCTGAAGTTTCCCCGCGAGAAAAGCAGCGAGTTCGCCCGTCGTTTCCGGGCTGTTCGATGTTATTTTCATAACCGTTTCCTTCTTTCCTTCAAATGAGTATAGCCTGTCGGCTGCAGCGTTTCTGTACCCTGAGGGCTGTGGAGAAGAACTTCCGGAAGGTCAGAAGCACTCACTGTACCGATGAACGTAAGGCGGATATCCAGTTCCCGGGCTTTCTCGAGGAGTGCTTCTTTCTCCCCGGGTGCCACCGTTCCAAGCAGTTCAAAGTCTTCACCGCCGCTAAGTGCCCATTCTCCCGCCTGGTCCGGATACCGATTACTGAGTTCCTCACTCACCGGAACCTTTTCTTTCTGAAGGTGCAGTCTTACCCCGGAAGCAGTTGCAATTTCATTCGCCTCACTCGCTATCCCATCGCTGATATCGTTGAGACAGAGTCTGGAAAGAGAAGTGAGGCCAGCTGCAAATTCGGCTTTCGGTTCCGGATATCGATGGCGGTCGATAAGATGGCCGGACACGGATTCTCCGGGGTTCATCAGTTCTTCCAGTCCTCCGCGCGAGTCTCCGAGCGTCCCGGTGACGAAGATCACATCCCCGTCCTTCGCATCAGACCGGTAACGTCCTTTGTCCGGCGGAAGGTAGCCGTGAGCCGTAATAGCGACCACTGTCTGTGAGCCGCTCACCGTATCACCTCCGACCAGGTCCATGCTATGCTTTTCGGCAAGCTGTTCCATACCGTCATAGAGGGCGAGGATCTCCTCATCCGTCCAATCCGGTGTCAGTACCAGCGAAACACTGTAAAATGCCGGACGGCTCCCCATTGCGGCGAGATCCGACACGTTCGCAGCCAGCGCCCGGTACCCGACGGCGTGCGTATCCATCGTTTTTCTGGAGAAATGGACCTCTTCCACCATCGTATCAGTAGTAAATACGATATCCTCCGAAGAACGGAAGACGAAAGCGTCATCGCCTACCCCTTTCACTACAGATGGCTGTCTGTAATACTTGGGAGTAATTTTTCGTATCAGTTCAAATTCTTCCATCGCTGCTCACCCGTCTTTTGTGGTTTATGTCGTTGTTTCATTATAACAGGGAGCTGTAAAAAAGAGAAAAAATCAGTAAAAAAACCCCGGGCACGCAGCTCGGGGCATTTACATATACAGTCATTTATTTATTTAAAAAATGGCGGTCCGGACGGGACTCGAACCCGCGACCTCCTGCGTGACAGGCAGGCATTCTAACCAACTGAACTACCGGACCAGAATTGGTTGCGGGAGCAGGATTTGAACCTGCGACCTCCGGGTTATGAGCCCGACGAGCTACCAGACTGCTCCATCCCGCGCTGATAAAAAAACGATGTGGCAGCGCCCTACTCTTGCGGGGGGTAACCCCGACTACCATCGGCGCGGAAGAACTTAACTTCTGTGTTCGGCATGGGAACAGGTGTGACCTCTTCGCTATTGCCACCACATCTAGGAAGGAATGAACCTTCAAAACTGGATAAGAAACATACGACCAACGTATAGAGAAGATCTCGATGGATTAGTATCCGTCTGCTGCACGTGTCGCCACGCTTCCACACCGGACCTATCAACCTCTTCGTCTCAGAGGCATCTCTA
>NZ_FNOS01000013.1 GCF_900107115.1 Salimicrobium album | reverse complement strand
TTGGAGTTACCAAGAGGGAGGATAGGCGAATCGGACTGGAACGTCCAGCCATAGCAGGTAACAGCCCTGTAGCCGACATCCTCCCTCCTCCGGAGTGGATCCTGAGTACGGCGAAACACGAGAAATTTCGTCGGAATCCGGGAGGACCATCTCCCAAGGCTAAATACTCCCTGGTAACCGATAGTGAACCAGTACCGTGAGGGAAAGGTGAAAAGCACCCCGGAAGGGGAGTGAAAGAGAACCTGAAACCGTGTGCCTACAAGTAGTCGGAGCCCGTTAATGGGTGACGGCGTACCTTTTGTAGAATGGACCGGCGAGTTACGATCGGCTGCAAGGTTAAGCACCGTAGGTGTGGAGCCGCAGCGAAAGCGAGTCTGAACAGGGCGTCTCGAGTAGACGGTCGTAGACCCGAAACCGTGTGATCTACCCATCTCCAGGGTGAAGGTCAGGTAATACTGACTGGAGGCCCGAACCCACGTAAGTTGAAAATTACGGGGATGAGGGGTGGGTAGGGGTGAAATGCCAATCGAACACGGAGATAGCTGGTTCTCTCCGAAATAGCTTTAGGGCTAGCCTTCGGCCAGGAGTCCTGGAGGTAGAGCACTGATTGGATGAGGGGCCCCTACCGGGTTACCGAGTTCAGTCAAACTCCGAATGCCAGCGACTCGCGTCGAGGAGTCAGACCATGGGTGAGAAGGTTCATGGTCAAGAGGGGAACAGCCCAGACCGTCAGCTAAGGTCCCTAAGTGTGTGTTAAGTGGAAAAGGATGTGGCGTTGCTTAGACAACCAGGATGTTAGCTTAGAAGCAGCTATCATTGAAAGAGTGCGTAATAGCTCACTGGTCGAGTGACGCTGCGCCGAAAATGTACCGGGGCTAAACACACCACCGAAGCTACGGATTTGCATCGATGATGCAAGTGGTAGGAGAGCGTTCCAGGAGCTGTGAAGTCAGACCGTGAGGACTGGTGGAGCGACTGGAAGTGAGAATGCCGGTATAAGTAGCGAAAAAAGAGTGAGAATCTCTTTCACCGTAAGCCTAAGG
>NZ_FNOS01000008.1 GCF_900107115.1 Salimicrobium album | reverse complement strand
CTTGATTTATTGATTCTGGATGAGCTTGGATACATCCCGCTGCATAAACAGGGAGCTGAACTATTATTTCAAGTCATCAGTCTGTGTTACGAAAAGAGGAGTATTATCATTACGACAAACCTTCAATTTGGGGAATGGAATCATGTATTTGGTGACCCGATTTTAACGGAGGCGGTCGTGGATCGCTTGATCCATCACTCCCACCTCGTCCTATTTAATGACGACAGTCATCGATTGAAAGAATCTATGGCTTTTCAGCCAATGTAGGAAATAAACGAAGGGATGCGAGTGGCTACATAAACGTTTTCCGTTTTATGCATTTTTCTCTTGCCAAATACAAACGAACAACCTTTATTTTAAAGTTACACTACATATGACTTATGATATCTATAAGGGAAAGGGAACACTGGTCATTCGTAAACAAATGACGAACGTTCTGCTACAAATAATTCGGTGATTTGAGATCTACCCTAGGATGCCTTTTTTTGTGTTATTGAATTATTGTAGTATTGAGTTAATGTGCAATTGAATCATTGTGCTACCGTATTACTAATAACTTAATTTAATGAACAAAGAAGTAGATAACCAGAAGGGGAGGAAATCATTCTTTCAAAACGGTAAAGGTGGCGTGAGAAGGGTATATGCAGTTGTGGAAGAAGCACTATGCCTGAAACGGGCCAGATTGTTAAAGAAAAAGGGGATTTATTATGTGTCATAAATTAACTAACTCATCAACTGATAGAGAATTGTACGGAGTTTGTGGGGGTATAGCAGACTTGGTATATCATCTTTCATTGTGTGAGTAATATTTCTCTTTCCCGTTGGCGTCTCTTTTTGGGTTTATATATTTTTGGTTTGGGGCTTGGATGAAAAGCCATCGTTATAAATTAGGAAGTTCTGCAACTGGGCGCAATTGAGGAAGATTCTAAGTAGGAAAAAGTCAAATTTTTTTATAAAAATTGCATACTACTTAACAAAGGATAGAATCCATTTTGATCAATCTTTTTTCAAAATGGATTTTTCATGTTTACAGTAAAGCGTGGATATCCGGGGTATTATTAATCAAACATTGAGTTATTGTGTTACTGTGCTATTGAGTTAATGTGACATTGTGTTAATAATCACGGAAGAAATATGAAAATAGGTAACGAGAAGGTGGGGGACTAAGAGGTTATTCGATCATTGCAAACCCTCCCTTTGTGTAATGTGGAGGAAGTCATAGACGTTTATTCTTTGTAAACGATACATATAAAAAGAGAAGGGGGACGCCCTTCTCTCGTATTGCTTCTCTTATTCTTCGAGACTGACAGAGAACGTTCTTCTCCACCTCTTATAAAGGTTCATTCTCCAACCGTTCCATCACCATCTCTATCCTGCATGTATTCATACAACCAGTGATCGCTGGTGATCGGCATAGAGAAACCAGCATCTTTGGCCTCTTGAATGGTCACTTGGCCATTGCCATTCGCATCTACGCTGGAAACATCCTCTTCTTCCGCAGTAGTGTTGGGCTTAGAAGAAGGTGAGGACTCAGAGGAATCATCATCCTCGGTCAGACCGAGAGACTCATTCACGTTATCAAAAATGTCCACGACTTCGTTTCCTTGAATCGTATAGGTGTAAATACCGGCAGATCACAGTGAAAATAACATACATTTGATTAAAAAATACCAAGTGCCGGTTTTCTTAAACTCCGACTCTTGGTATTTTTATTTTCCTTTCTACAGATGCTATTATGCTGTTTGTTTGTTCCGGAGCTTTTTAACAACCGTGAAAATACCCACGGCCACCAGCACGATACTGGCGATAAGCAGCGTTATATTCAAACTGCTATACGCACTGTCATTGACTACATAAATACCGTAGAACGGCCAGAGAATGACGAGCGGATAGAGCCAGTCGCGATAGCGGAAGGCGACGATACTCCCGATAAGGGTTGCTGCCGCAATCATGATAAGCGTCCAGTCCAGCTCGCCGAGACCGAGGATGGTCTCCACCTTCATGCCGGCTGTCACCGCGAACACGTTGACGATTGTCGCGACGGTTACCCAGGCGAAATAAATAGAGAACGGCAGCCGGTCGAACCAGTGATAGTCAGCCTTTGTAATCAATGTATGCATGATGGCAAGGGTGGCGAGAAGACTCGCAATCACAAGGGTCGATGCAACCAGCCACTGCTGGGTAAATACGACGATCCACAGGCCGTTCAGGAGAAAATTAAGAATGGGCCAGAAAGTTAAGCGGGACGCCAGTGACCCTTCCCACGTGTGATCAAAAAACCGTTTGATGATCCAGACAAATAGCAGGATATAAATCAGGCCCCAAATGGAAAAGGCGAACCCTGCAGGCTGGATAATCGCCTGGTTATTGTCAGCTACGATACCGACATTCGTGGCGCTCCAGTAGTTTAAAAAGATCATAAGACCAAAAGCTATCAGATAAGCGATCGCCCATATTCGTCGTTTAGGCATCGACCCTCACTCCTTTTTCCCGTCATCCATCTTTATAATTTGTTGTGTGCACTGCTTTGGGTTTTCCTTTTCTGGATTTTTTAAAACTCTTTTCCGTCCTGCAATGATGTGGCAGGGGAATTAGTAAGTTACTAGAAGATAATATGTATAGCCGTTTATGCAACTTGGGAGAAATGATAGAGATTTATTACTTTGAAAACAGTAAAGGCAGCGTAAGGGGGAGCGCACTCCCTTCTCTTTTGTTTACCACAGGGAAAGGTGGTAGATCTATGAGCCAAAGTAATATTTATGATTTTCTGAGCGTTGACCAGGACCCTTTGTACCAAAAGATTCAATCATTACAAACAGGCGAAAGTTATGATCTTAATGACCAAACAGAAATTCACTGTAACGCTCACGGTCTGTATGAAGTTATAGCAAAAGAAACGGAACAAGCATTTTCTTCTCTCGAAGATTGCTATTCCATATTTCCACCTATGGTTTTGAAGTAAAGTCCGATCGTTTATAAAAGCGTTTGATGCTATAGCATTTCCTGGCCGGATGGTGGTAATGCAACGAACGGGCCATTTAGTTGAATACTCTATTATTAGGAGGAAAATAAGTTGGATCAGGTATTGGTTGTATCTATTTTGTTTTTCTTGTTTTGCAGTTATAAATTCATTAGGGTGTTAAAAATTAAAGACGCCCCAAAAAGTAATAAGATAACCGCATATTCACTATATGGAGCTTGTATTATCGCGTTGGTAACAATAAATATAATTACTTAGCGTTCTAACAACCTGTTTCTTCAAGAAAAGGGTGCCATTGCTTAAAAAAGAGTAACGTCCCTATTGCATATAAAGGTCATATTGCTGAACTGAGGGAGGTTAAATTTTATTTTAAAATTAATTATTGGCTCCTTGATAGCGGGCATAATATACACTATTATTATAGGGATATTTTTCAAGAAGGTTGGGGTAAGTTGTCATATATAAAAGTTAGTATAGCTCTATTTTTATTAAGTCTGGGTTTGTTTCTTCTCGGCTTTACTCCAGAGGAAATTGAATATGGTCTTATTATTGCAGGGATGATTTTCAATTATATAGGGATAGCTATGTTGCTTACTGGTGCAATAAAAAGATATAAAAGTGCTGATTAAAGTTTTCTCTAAATGGGAGCGATTGTTGCATAAAAACAAGCCGGGGGGCTATTTATGAATATTGGAAATGAGTACTTAAAGGTTGTTCAAGAAAGGTTTGAGAGCGTTAAAAATCTTGGAGACAACACGATAAATCAATTATCAGAGGAAGATGTACACTGGAAAGTAAACGATACCTCAAATAGCATTGCAATTATTGTGAAACATTTGAATGGAAACATGATATCCAGGTGGTCTGACTTACTAACATCAGATGGAGAAAAGCCCTTCAGAAATCGTGAGCAGGAATTTGAAGATGATATTTCCTCAAAGCAGGAAATGATAATTATGTGGGAGAAGGGATGGAATGCTGTTCTTAGTACCTTGAATGAATTAGTAGATCAAGATTTATTAAAAAGTATAACGATTCGGGGTGAGGAACACACAGTTCTGGAAGCAATCGAAAGGCAAGTGGCTCATTACGCTTATCACGTTGGTCAGATTGTTTATATTGGTAAGCAATTAAAAGATGAGAGCTGGGAAAGCCTTAGTATTCCTAAAGGAAAATCAGAACAGTATCTACAGCAGAAGTTAAATAAACATCGAGCTCAAAATAATGGGCATTGAGTTCCAACAAGTACATCCAATGGAGGAATTTGGATTAAAAAGGAAGTGTTAGTAATAGGTGATAAATACATTGAAAACATTAAACTGGTATATCCTGATCTTTCCATCGAAGAATGGCACGCTAACGACATTGGTCAAAATAACAATGTGTTCATCGTGAATAATTCTCTGGTATTTAGATTTCCAAAATACGAACAAGGAATAACACAGTTGAAAAAAGAGAAAGAAATCTTAGAATACATACAGAACGTTGTTACTATCCCAGTCCCGTATCCAATATATGAGTATTTTGACACTCTCAAGCCGAGAGAAGTTTTCACAGGTTATAACCTAATTGCTGGTGTTCCTTTATGGAGAGAAAGTTTAGAAAACATTAATAAAGACGAACCAATAAAAAGATTAGCATCACAACTTGTAACTTTCCTTATCGAACTTCACTCAACTTCGAAAGATGCGTTGAAACTGGAAGACAGTGATCCACGCGAAGAGATGTCGGAGCTATTCGATAAGATACGAAACAAGCTATTTCCTTATATCAGAAAAGAGGCTCAGGATGAAATAACTCAATCCTTTAGTACTTTTCTAAATAGGAAAGCTTTCTTAAATGTAAAGACAACACTCATACACGGGGATTTCGGAGCTTCTAATATCTTGTGGAACCCGAAATCAACCAGGGTTTCCGGAATCATAGATTTCGGTGAAGCAGGGCTGGGAGATCCTGCGTATGATTTTGCCGGAATACTGTCGAGCTATGGCGAAGATTTTTTTAATGTGTGTATCGACTTATACCCTGATGGAGATGAGATTTCTGAACGTGTAAAGTTTTATAAAAGTACGTTTGCATTACAGGAAGCATTACATGGAATAGAGAATGACGATCCTCAGGCCTTCGAAAATGGAATTAAAGATTACAGATGAACTACTCATCCTTTTGCTGGAAATGATGAAGTTATTGAATCGTTAAGCTATTGTGTTACTAATGGCTTAATGAACAAAGAAGTAGATGACCAGAAGATGAGTGGATAAACGGTAAAGTTGTCATGAAAAGTGTGCATGTCCTTCTCTTTTGTTTGCTATATAGAAAGGCGGTAGATCTGTGAGCCAAAGTAATATTTATGATTTTCTGAACGTTGACCAGGACCCTTTATATCAAAATCTCCAATCGTTACAAATAGGGGATAGTTATAATATTGATGACCATACAGAAATTCACTATAACACTCATGGGCTGTATGAAGTTATAGCAGAAGAAACGGAACAAGCATTTTCTTCTCTTGAAGATTGCTATTCTTATATTTCTACTTATGACTTCGGAGTAAAACCTGATCGTTTATGAAAGCGCTTGATATCATGGCATTACCTGGCCGGATGGTAATAACGCAACAAACAGGCCATTATGTGGAACCAAAGAAAGGGGAAATTATGAGCGAAATACGTAGTTTAGTATTATTCATTGCTTCAAGTCTGGATGGGTATATTGCTACCAAAGATGAATCTCTCGAATGGTTATTTAAGGTGGATGGTGAAGGAGATAACGGTTTTGCAGAGTTTTATGAAACAGTTGATACGGTTGTAATGGGCAAGAAAACGTACAATTGGGTAATGAGACAGGGTATAAAGGAGTTCCCATATAAAAACAAAGAATGTTATGTGTTTACAAGATCAGCTGCTGAAAACACCGAAAATGTAAAGTTTGTTAATGAAGATGTAACTAATTTTGTTCGTAAATTGAAAAATCAAAAAGGGAAAAACATATGGATTGTTGGTGGAGGAGAATTGTTGCAGTCATTCCTGCAAGAAAAGTTGGTTAATGAACTGATCTTAACGGTTGCTCCAACCATACTTGGTAAAGGAATTTCATTATTTAAAGAGGGAGATTATCAATTAGACCTTTCATTGATGAGCACCAGAAATTTTAATCAATTTGTTGAACTGCACTATGATGTTAAAAAGTAACGAAAAAATCTTCAAACGGGGACGATTGTTGCAAAACAGAGTTAGAAAACGAACAACCTTTATTTCAAAGCTATACTACATATGACTTATGACATCTATAAAGAAAAGGGGGAACTGGTCATTCGTACATAAGTGACAAATGCTTCCCTATAGATGAGTCGGTAATTTGAGATTTACCCCAGAATGCCTTCTTTTTGTATTATTGTAGTATTGAGTTAATGTGGGATTGTGTTGACAATATCATTGAGATGGCGCAGCTGGTACTCGAACGTGATTTGATGTAGAACGCACGAACCCTTGAAAACCTTGGGCTTGATGGTATGAATGTGGAGGATTTTTTACGCTATATAGAAACAGGGGAACGTTAAAAGGGCAGCCACTTCGGCTGCTCTTTTTTTATGGGAAGGTGAAGAGAACATGTCGCTTAAAAAAAAGATCCACTGGCATCGGTTTTTTTAGATTTATTCAAATTAAAACTGTCGTCTGTTTACGGGTTCGCTATCTTATTTTTTGCCTCTTATTGTTAAATTAATACTCGCTATTTGCACATATGTGCACTAATTGAACAGAATTTGTTTTTCTTTTGAATTTAATTGACGGCGCTTTCATTTCTCCTTTACTATAGTATTTAACAACAGCACAATTGTTATTTATTTGCACATATGTGCAAAAGACGGAAGGTGAACAGATTGAACTGGAATGAAGAGAGAAAGCTTATTAAGGTCGCTAAGATGTACTACGAAGAGAATTTGACTCAAAATGAAATCGCTAACACGATAGGAGTCTACCGAACTTCGGTAACGAGGCTTCTACAAAAAGCCAGGGACGAAGGTGTAGTGCAGATTACTGTAAAAGGGGATTACAGAAAACAAATAGCTTTTGAAGAAAGGCTTTCCGAATTATTTAATCTGGAAGATGTCATTGTGGTTCCGACTGACGAGAAAAAAAGCACCACAGAAAGAAAAGAAGCAGTGGGGAAAGCAGCTGTTCAACTATTAGATAAAGTTATGAAAAATGGAGACACCGTTGGTTTTGCCTGGGGAAGCACGATAGGAAGTATGGTGGATGCATTGGAAGGAACGAAGAAAAGAGACGTCACCTTCGTCCCCCTCGTCGGTGGGCCTGGGAAAATGCCGGTAGAGCATCATGTAAATGCGATTGTATACACGTATGCCAAAGCTTACGAAGGTCACTCTACATTCATAGATGCTGCCGCTGTAGTCCCATCTGTTCAGGGTAAAAAAGAAATAGTGAATTCTTCATATTTTCAGGACATTCTTTCTTTATGGGGGCAATTATCGGTAGCTGTCGTTGGTATTGGAGCCCCTGTAAGTTCCTCTAATTTAGTCTTTTCAGGATTTTTAGGAGAAGAGGATTATAAAAACTTAGAAAGTCAGCATGCAGTAGGAGATATATGTTCCAGATTTTACGATATTCAAGGTAATGAAATTGCAGGAGATTTAAATAACCGAACGGTTGCTGTAGAGCTTGATACGTTGAAGAATGTACCTTCTACTATCGGAGTAGCGGAATCAAGAGAAAAGACAGAATCGATTGTTGGAGCACTGCGCGGAGGGTTTCTTACTCACCTTGTTACCAACGATACTACGGCTGAAGCTATTCTGGCATTTATTGGTGAAGAAAGGGATGTAGTTCAATGATTTTCTTAATCCTGGCTGTTATAGCTGTTATGTTCATCGTTCAGACATTTTTTGGTTACTGGCAAGTAAAGAACTTTAATAAGAATTATGGAGAAATGAAGTCGCAGAACCGAGTAGCTATTGGCAGAGCAAAAGGCCTGATTACGAACGGTGTCGTACTATTAATACGTATTGATCGTCAGGCGGTTATCCAGGAAGTACGTAAAATGCAAGGGACGACTGTATTCGCCCGTTTTAAGAAAATGGATGCTTTGAACGGAAAGCATTTACTTAAATTGGAAGAGGGGAGTGTTCCTAAGCTGGATAAGTTTACATGGAAAGCATTGAAAGATGCTCAACACGTATACAAAGTAGTGCAGGCAGGAGGAGAACCAGCCCAACCCACAAGTATATTTCAAAAAATTACTGGTTTATTTAAAAAGAAAGGTGAGGTGAATAATTGATCATGGATTTTCTTATTAGCTTAGCTGAAGGTTTTATAGGATTGTTTGAACGTGGTGGAGAAACCTTTGTAGGTTTTGTACAGGATATCGTTCCCTTATTAATTATGTTGCTGGTTGCAATGAACGCTATAGTAGCATTCGTGGGACAAGAGAGAATAGAGAAGTTGGCTATGAAATCAGCCGGAAATATTTTTACAAGATATTTAGTGTTACCGGTTATCGGTACGTTTTTCCTGTTGAATCCAATGACTTTATCTCTGGGACGATTTCTTCCTGAGAAATATAAACCGGGCTACTATGCTTCAGCCAGTTATTCTACTCACTCGATGAATGGATTATTTCCGCACGTTAACCCGGCTGAATTATTCGTTTTCCTAGGTGTGGCAGCTGGTATAGAACAGCTTGGTTTTTCAAACGCAGACTTGGCCCTAAGATATTTTCTTGTAGGACTTGTTATGAACATGATCCGGGGATGGGTCACGGATATTTGTGTGAAGTACGTAGAAAAACAGCAGGGGACGAAACTGAAATCTACCCTTGATACTGTTGCTAAGGAGGAAAAAGCTCATGCCTGATGCAAAATATAAATCTGTAAAGATTGAAAAAGGTGCAGGAGGTTTTGGTGGTCCTTTAACAATTACACCGGATGAGACAAAAAATAAAGTGGTGAATATAACTGGTGGTCCGATTTCTCCAGTGGCTCAAACCATCGCTGATTTAACAGGAGCAGAAATCGTCAACGGCTTCAAAACATCTGTGCCGGAAGAAGAGATGGCCTGTGTCATCATAGATTGTGGAGGCACTTTAAGAGCAGGCCTTTATCCGAAAAAAAGGATCCCTACCATCAATGTGAAGCCTACAGGACAGAGCGGACCGATGGCGAGCTATATTAAAGAAGACATATACGTCTCAGGTGTAAAAGAAAGTAATATAACTGTAGTAGAAGGCGAAGAAAAACAATCTGACTCTTATGAACCAGAAGAGACTACTGAACGAACGAATAAGGAAGCGGAAGAGCAGCCTGAGAAAGGTTCGTATGATACTTCTAAAAAAGTAAGTGAACAGTCGTCAGAAAATCTTATGACTAAGATTGGCGTGTTCATGGGGAATATTGTTGGCGTTTTATATCAAGCAGGGAGAGACGCTATCGATACAGTAATCAAAACGATCCTACCTTTTATGGCATTTGTAGCCATGTTGATAGGATTGATACTGGAAACGGGGATTGGTGATGTGTTTGCTGATATACTCTCTCCTCTTGCTGGGAGTGTGTGGGGACTGATCCTCTTGTCAGCTATAGTATCATTCCCATTATTATCTCCATTTCTCGGCCCTGGAGCTGTAATTGCTCAAGTGATTGGTAGTTTAATAGGTGTAGAAATAGGAAGAGGTAACATCCCACCGCAGTTTGCACTTCCGGCTGTGTTTGCCATTAACTCGCAAGCAGCTGCAGATTTCGTACCGGTAGGGCTTGGGCTCGCGGAAGCGGAGCCGGAAACAGTAGAAGTTGGTGTGCCAGCTGTACTGTACGGAAGATTTTTGACTGGCCCACCTACCGTTTTTGTAGCATGGCTCGCAAGTTTCGGTATGTATGAATCATAAAGACAGGAGGAGAAAAAAATGACACAAATTTATAAAACTATAGTTACAGAATTGGGTGAATCCGTAACTGAGTTCTATTCCGAGAAGATGATTGTATTGTTTAAAGGGGGAGCCCCTGCTGAATTGGCTGAGTTCTGTGTAATTCATGAGGAAAATAATTTATATGAGAATATTCAGCCGGGTGACGTATTTAAAATTGATGACAACGAGTTTCTTATAACCGCAGTTGGAAGTTCTGTTAATGAGAATCTGCAAAATCTTGGGCATATCACTTTGAAATTTGATGGAGCTCAGGAAGCTGAGCTTCCAGGAACCCTATATCTTGAGAACTCAGAAGTACCAGAAATTCAATTAGGTCAAACACTAGAAGTTGCTCGAACATAAGGAGGAAGTAAAATGAGTAAAAAAGTAGCGATTGTAGCAGGAGGCGGACAGAATCTGGGTGAGCATTTATGTTATCGTCTTGCTAGGGAAGACTATAAAGTTATCGTAGCGGATATTAATAAAGAGAATGCAGAGACAGTTGCGAATGATATTAATAAAGAAGAAAAAGCTGAAGCACTTGGAGTATTTGTAGATGTAACCGATGAGAAAAGTGTAAAAGACATGGTGAACAAAACTACAGAAACTTTCGGACGAGTTGATTTGCTGGTATACAACGCAGGGGTTGCCAGAAGCACGAAGATTACAGATTTTGAACTGGCCGATTGGAATTCGATGATGAATGTCAATTTAACTGGTTATTTCTTGTGCGCTCGGGAAGTTTCTCACGTCATGATTGAACAGGAAGAGGGAAGTATTATTCAAATTAATTCTAAGTCAGGGAAGGTAGGAAGTAAACACAACGCAGGCTACTCGTCCTCCAAGTTTGGTGGCGTAGGCTTAACTCAAAGTCTGGCCCTTGATTTGGCTGAACATGGAGTGCGCGTGAATAGTGTGATGCCAGGAAACCTTTTGGAGTCTCCAATGTTTCAAAGTCTAATTCCTTCGTATGCAAAAAAATTGAATATTCGTGAAGACGAAGTGGAGCAGGTATATATGGATAAAGTACCAATGAAACGTGGCTGTTCCTACGAAGACGTAGCCAACGCTGTAGTATTTTACGCCTCGGATCAAGCCTCTTACATGACGGGTCAGTCAATTAATGTAACGGGCGGTCAAGTCATGCACTAAGGAGGAACTCATATGAAAATACTTATAGATTCTGCTAACATTGAGGATATACGCAACCTGCAGTCTACTTATCCGATTCAAGGAGTAACAACTAACCCTTCTATTTTAGCTAAAGAAGTGGGAGCTCCTGAAACATTACTACAGTCGATTTATAGCGCTTTAGACAAAAATGATGAATTTCATATTCAAGTGACACGACATGATGCCGATGCTATCGTACAGGAGTCGTATCAGCTTATAGAAAAGTTCGGGGAAAAAACGTTTATTAAAATCCCTGTTTCTATAGAGGGATACAAGGCTATGCGAATTTTGAATAACCAAGGTTTGCGGACGACAGCTACTGCGGTTTTTACTACAAAACAAGCAGTATTCGCTGCATTAGCAGGAGCTGATTACATAGCTCCGTATGTAAATCGTATCGATAATTACAATGGGGACGGCACAGAGATGATCAGAAGTACCAAAGAGATTTTGCAACGAGAAGGACTTTCTACCGAAGTTTTGGCTGCCAGTTTTAAAAATACAAAGCAAGTTGAAGACGCCATTCTTGCTGGAGCTTCCGTGGTAACAATTCCTCCAGAATTAATGCACGCATTTGTACATCATGAAGGAACGGATGACGCTATAGAAGGTTTTATGCGAAATCAGCAGAAAAGTGATAATTAGATAGTGACTGGAGAATTTAGAAGCAGAAACTATTATAAAAGGGCTGTCGGCTGAATTTTGCCGACAGCCCTTTCTTCTATATATAAGTAATGCTAATGCAGTTTACTTCAAGTGGAGAGAAGGTTCCGTAAATCCACGTACAAATATCCCGGTACGCCACTCGAGATCAGAGTCATTCGTGTTCAGCTGCAGGCAGGGGAATAGTTTGATTTTCTAAATGTTGACTAAGTTCTTTTGCATCAAGACCTCCAATCGTTACAAACAGGGACTAACCACTATCTTGATGAGTAAACAGAAATTCACTGTAGCGTTCATGAGCTATATGAAATTATAGCAGAAGAAACGGACCAAGCATTTTTTCCCTTAAAGAATGTTATTCTTATATTTCAACCAGCGGTTTTGAAGTGAAGGCAAAAGCGTTTGATATAGTTGTATTGCTTAGCTGGATGGTAATAATGCAACAAATGGGCCATTTAGTTAAATAAATTAGGTGCGTAAAGGGGGTAGAGGAAATGATAAAGGCCGTCCTATTTGATTTAGACGGAACTTTGTTAAATCGAGATGAATCGTTAAAAGGATTCGTAAACAATCAATATGAACGACTAAAAAGATGTGTTGGTCATGTAACGAAAGATCAATACGTCGCAAGATTTATTGATCTCGACAGGCGTGGATATGTTTGGAAAGACAAGGTGTATCAGCAATTAATCCAGGAATTTGAGATTTCAAAGATAACTTGGGAGGAATTATTAAAAGATTATATCGAAAATTTCAGATTTAATTGTGTCCCCTTTGATAATCTAATTAAGGTCTTAGAGGAACTAAAAAGCAGCAATTTCCTTTTAGGCATAATTACTAACGGTTATGGGCAATTTCAGATGGATAATATTAAAGCGTTAGGTATTGAGCAATACTTTGATGTGATTCTGGTATCTGAATGGGAAGGAATAAAAAAACCAGCTCCTGAGATTTTTCAAAGGGCTTTAGAAAAACTTAATGTATCACCTGAACAGAGTATATTTGTTGGAGATCATCCTGAAAACGATGTAAAGGCTTCTCAAATTATCGGGATGCAAGGGATTTGGAAAAAAGATATCCAGTCGGAAGATGCTGAGGCAGATTTCATTGTTAATGACTTGAAAGAACTGCCATTAATTATTGGAAATTTAACTGGGAAGGTAGAAATCAGTTCAACAATCGGGCGCGAGTGCTGAATAGAACCATTTGTTTAAAGGCTTAGGGGTTGCTATGAAGGCACCCTCTTTTTTATTAAAATAGGAAGAGATAAAGTAAAGGAACTGGTTATCATCTTGATGAGTAAACAGAAGTCTCCTGTAATGCTTCCGGCTGTATGAAGTTATAGAAGAAGAAACGGGCCAAGCATTTCCTTCCCTTAAAGAATGTTATTCTTATATTTCAACCTGCGGCTTTGAAATGAAGACAAAAACGTTTGATATAATGGCAGTGTCCAGCTGGAAGGTAACAATGGAATCATTAGGAAAAATAGCACTGGAATGTTTGGAGGGATGAATAAATGAGTGATAATAAGTTTTTCGAGACAGGAAAGCAGGCTTTGGAAGCACAGTCTTTTAGTCAGCTTATTGGTGCAGAACTTACAGAGTTCGCACCTGGAAAAGTTCTATTGGAAATTCCGATAAAAGATGACTTATTACAGCAGCACAGATTTGTGCACGGCGGGGTTATTAGTTACGCAGCTGATAACGCACTAACCTTTGTAGGAGCGTCTGTCTTAGGACCGGAAGTGTTAACATCAGAGTATAAAATAAACTACGTTAGACCAGCTGTCGGTGAAAAATTAGTTGCACGAGCAAGCGTTATATACACCGGGAAACGTCAAGCTGTCTGTCGCTGTGATGTGTTCACCCAGGATTCTGAAGGTGAAGAAAAAATGTGTGCTACTGCTCAAGGAACAATTATGTCTATTTCATCCTCGTCTTGAATAGATAGTGATTAATACAACAATCGGTTGAGACTGCTGCAAAAAAGAGTTGGAAAATGACTATATTTTAATGCAGAGCTGCAAAAAATCTGGAGGGACTTTATCAGGAAAATCAATTAAATATTTCTGAAGCGATGTCCATATGTAGGGTGTCGCTTTTCTTTTATGTTTCATTCTTTTTAAAGAATACATATTTCTTTTAATGTTGTGCTGGTGTATAATTTATTGTAGTTACTCACAATTTTATGTTTCGTTATCAGAATCTATAATCCGGGAAAATGGATGAACTGACTTTTAGAGAGAGAAAGTTGAAAACGGCGGTTTTATAGTAATTATATTATGAAGGATGGGGTGGGGTTATGGTTGAGTGGAAAGTATTGATACCGTTCTATTACACTTTGTATACTAGACTGAAGGATACGATGAACAGAATATCTTATATTACTACATTCCTCATACCAGTTCTTTTCGTTATATATCATTTTGAGAGGGGTATTGACCTTTTGGCTGTTCTCTCAGGTTTTGTCGCATTGTTCAGCATATACGAAATCGGCTATTTAAAAAATGACATAGTAACGACGAAATTCGAGAAGAACCCAACCCTCAGACTAGACGAAGAATCATATAGCATACTTGATGAAAATCTGAGACGAATCGTTTTATTAAAATATATTATCGCTTTAATTTCCCTCGTCGCAATCTGGCTGATGGGATACCAGGTGCTCATTCTCGGTTCTTTCCTGTTACTGATTGATTTGACATACAGAATCCATAATAGAGTCAGAGGGAGAACAGCTCTTATTACATTTATGGTTTTAAGTATTCTGAGGTATTCCGCCGTTCCTGTATTGTTCGTATCTGATCTATTTTCCGTTTTAATGATTTACACTGTTACTATCGGTATCCTGAGGTTCATTGAAAAAGGTTCGAGGAAAAAGTTCCGCCTCAGATGGTTACAACATTTGTGCAAGGAAATAAATCAGTTCAGGGTTCTATATTATCTTTCTCTGGTTATAGTGGCTTTTGTCATCGATTTGAACAGCGTTTATTCTATTCTGGCTATGTATTATTTAATATACAGAACAATTATTTACCTGATGATAAGGATTAAAGCGAATAAGAATCAGATCGGCTTCACGTAATAGACCGATTTCGTACAGTTAAACTGAAAATCGCTTCCTGCAACGCGATAGACTGCGCTGCAGGGAAGGCTCCACCTAGGTGAAGGGAATCAGTCTGTTCTTAATAAGGTAAAAAATAACATTATTTAAAACGAAAGCTGGTTTTTTGCAACGTACTGTTGTATAATTCTAGTAAGAAATCAAAATCATTACCTTTAACTTCAACGAGCATGATTAGAAGGGGAGGTTCAGTAACTGAAACACTTATTGTTTTATTCTCAATAATGAATAAAAAGAAGTGTATTTTTTTAACCTTTATTGTTCTTTAAAAAGAACAAAAGATTATTTATAAAAAGTTCGTCGATAGGGGATGCCTATGGAAAATATATTAATCAGAATCTCACGGAAATCGTTCGTAAGAAATGTAGCTATAGTGGCTTCCGGCACCGCTTCTGCACAAGTGATCATGGTTGTCAGTTCACAGTTTCTTACGAGAATCTATGGTCCGGAAGCTTTTGGGATGTTCGGTGTATATTCTTCGATTATTGCCATTATAACTCCGGTAGCTGCCCTGACATATCCGGTAGCTGTCGTTTTACCTAAATCGAAAGAGACAGCTATGGACCTGATGCGTCTTTCTTTTTACATTACTTTACTGGTAACGATGGTTACGGCGGTTTTTCTGATGTTATTCAGTGACGTGGTAGTGTCCGCCTTCAATTTGGAGGAGGTCGCTTCCTTTCTTTACTGTCTTCCTCTAGTCATTTTTTTTACCGGGTGTCTTCAGATTATAGAACAATGGCTCATCCGTAATGATCAGTTCAAAATTACCGCTCGTGCCACCCTGGGACAGACGGCTATCATACAGACGGGTATGGTGGGAGCTGGTCTATTTAATCCTCTGGCTGCAATGCTTATACTATTCACTTCGATGAACCAGGCCTTACGTTCTTTTATCATGATGGTAGGGGCGGGATACTTTAAACCGGTCAAGGTGATAAGTTTTTTAACAGAGATTAATGTACAAAAGATGCAGAAACTGGCGAAAAGATACTATGATTTTCCGGTATTCCGGAGTCCTCAACTGCTGCTGAACGGATTTTCGCAAGGGTTTCCTGTCCTTATGTTAAGCAGCTTCTTTTCTCCAGTCGCAGCAGGCTATTATGCTATAGGAAGAATGGCCCTGGATATGCCGACCAACCTGATCGGGAAAGCTATATCGGACGTTCTTTATCCCAGGATCTCACGAGGAGCGAATAATTTTGAAAAAATCACCCCGATACTGCTGAAGGCGACAGCGATGATGGGAGGAATCGGGCTCTTACCTTTTGGCCTTGTCATCCTGATCGGCCCCTGGCTATTCGAACTTGTTTTCGGGGAAGGCTGGTCGATGGCGGGAGAATATGCTGTATGGATCGCGGTCTGGGGCTGGACCAGGTTTCTGCGGGCGCCAAGTGTCAGTACGCTTCCCGTTTTGTCGGCGCAGGGATTTCATCTTGGATTCACCATTTGTTCGCTGATTGTCCGGATCGCTGCGATGTTTGCAGGATACCGGATATTCGGGGACGACCTTACAGCTGTAGCATGGTTCTGTATAAGTGGAGCATTCATGAACATACTTCTCGTATTTATTACCTGGAAACGAACTCGCAGATTTGATGGACGATAGAAGGAGCTGTTATGAGCTAAAGAATATGTGAGGTTGGGAGTCTACTGGGTAAGGTTAAGATGGGGGGAGTAATGCAGAGTAATAGGAAAAAATGAGTGAAATTTATAGATGTGGCTGGAGACCTCCAAAGCAAGTGAAATTCAGCCGCAGATACAGATTCTCTAAACGTTGGCCAGGGCCCTTAGTATCAAAAACGCCAATCATTACAAACTTCAATCAATTGTTTTAGCCGTATGAAATTTAGAGTAATAAAATATTGTGATATGGACAAAGAAACGAGTATAAAAGACGATCAAGTTCCATTTGATCGTCTTTTATACTTGATTTAAAGCTTACACTCATATATGGTTATATATATAACTATATGACTATATAACGTGAAATTTGTTAGTAGGAGGTGACTCTAGCTTTGAGTACGTCTTTTGATGATAAAAAGCCTATATTTATTCAAATTAAAGAAGTGATTGAAGATCAAATTATAAATAACCGATTAAAAAATCATGATCAAATTCCATCCACGAATCAGCTCGTTCAATTTTACAAGATAAATCACATTACCGTTTCGAAGGGAATCGATCTCCTTGTGGAAGAAGAGATCATTTACAAAAAAAGAGGTGTTGGAATGTTCGTAATGGAAGGGGCGAAAGAAAAATTATTATTACAACGAAGAAACGCCTTTGCTGAAGATTTTGTTTTACCAATGTTAAAAGAAGCTGAAAAATTGAAACTATCGGATGCTGCGATTGTGAAAATAATAGAAGAGGCGAAAGGAAGTGAAAAAGAATGACTGTGAAAGTAGAAGCAAACCAGATAAGCTTTTCTTATAAAAACTTTGAAGCATTAACGAATATAGATTTTACATTGGAAAACGGAAAAATTTACGGTCTCATTGGTCGGAATGGAGCCGGTAAAACAAGCTTATTATCTCTTTTAGCCGCATACCAAAAGTCAACGAGTGGAAATCTGAAAATAGACGGGGAAAATATTTTTGAAAATGAACGGGCAATGGCCAAAGTAACATTCGTTCATCAAGTAGATTATAAAGATGAATATGACACCATCCCACAATTCTTTGAACTGGCGAATCGCTACCGCCCTACATTCGACCAGCAATATGCGGAGCAATTAGTGGAACTATTTCAATTGCCAACAGATAAACCACTAAAGGAATTATCAACAGGTATGCAATCTGCTTTCAATGTGACTATTGGTTTAGCCAATCGAACGCCACTTACGATTTTCGACGAGGCCTATCAAGGGATGGATGCTCCAACCCGTGAAGTTTTCTATAACGAAATATTAGAAGAACAAGAACGTAATCCTAGACTCTTCATACTATCCACTCACTTAGTGTCAGAAATGGAATACTTGTTCGATGAAGTTTTAATGATTGATAAAGGAAAACTAATTGTGAAAGAGGACATGGGTTCCTTACTACAAAAAGGCTTTTCCATTACTGGGGCGATTGATGACATCGAGCAAGTAGTCAGTGGTCTTCAAGTGTTAAGTGAACAACAGCTGGGTGGTACAAAATCGGTAATGGTATATGGGGAACTACCGAAAGAAAAAGAAGAAGAAATTAAACAAAAAGGGTTAGAAATAGGAAGCGTTTCCCTGCACGATTTATTTATTCAATTAACAAAGGAGAGGAATAAAGATGAGTGAAACGGGGAAGAAAATAGCTTTTGATTTATACTCAATTCAAATGAAGTGGGTTGCCTGGTATTTGCCTATTGTTTATATTGCTTACTTTGCGTTAGTTTGGTTTCTTAATGAACCAGAAATACAGTCAATGTCGCTACTCACCTTTACCTTTCACACAGCAACGATTTTTATGCTTGTGTGTGGCATCCTTTCTAGTACTGTATTTCTTCCAGTGTTTGTAAAGCATGGTGTTTCTAGAAAATCATACTTCCAAGGATCATTTTTTTCAGCAATTAGCTTAGCAATCACAATAATAGGGGTTACTGCGATTTTATCTGGGGGGTTAAGCCTATTTGAAACAAATATTTTCAAAGATGTGGTGTTATCATCACTCGGTCCGAACAGTTGGCTGTTGACGAGCATTACGTATTTTATTTCAGTTATGATTTATTACTCAGTTGGATGGTTAATAGGGACAGCTTTTTATCGATATGGTGGTCCTGGTGGGTTTATTTCTATCGTAGTTGCACTTATAACGGTGTCTTTGAATGATTTATTATGGGAATTCGGGACACCAAAACCATTTATGGGGTTGTTAAATGTAAGTTTTCCCGCACCACACGTCGCAATTTCTCTTGCGGTATCTATCGTAATAGCAACGATATCTATTGTTTCAGTTTACAAAATAGTGAAAGACACACCAATTAAGGTAGTTTAATAATATACGAGCAATTAATCCTTGGGCCGTAAACGAGGAGGGGGGGATATGGATACATTAGATTTTGAGACTCCATTGTTAATAGCTACTAACACACTGGCCTTTTATGGAATTAGCGTAACCCGGACAGGGTTGAGTACAATGATGGGGAGACGATTATCGAGATGGCGCTCGAACGCGGTTTGATGCAGGACACACGAACCCTTGAAAATCTTAGGGTTGATGACATGAATGCGGAGGAATCCTTACGCTATATAGAAACAGGCGAACGGTAAAAGGGCAGCCACTTCGGCTGCTCTCTTTTTTTATGGGAAAAGTTACTTTAATGATGAAAACCCGTGAAATTGTAGGGAGATTAAGAATTTTACGGACCAAAGCAGTATGCATGATTTTCTGAACGTTGAACAAATTTTGGGTACTAAAAGCTCCAATTAAGATTTTGGTTGCTAAACAGAAATTCACTGTAACGCTCATAGTCTGTATCAAGTTATAGCAGGAATGCAGCTCTGAATAAACGTTCAATCATTTATAGAAAGTTTGATACAATTGTATTGACTAGCTGGGTTGTGCAATGCAGCAAACGGGCTACATTGTTGCATAACCCGATCACATCTTATTTCAAGGAGGCATGTAAGATGAATAAAGTTACGTGTATTTGCTTAGGTGTACGAAATATGGAGAAATCGATGAAGTTTTACAGAGATGATCTTGGATTTCAGACTAACGAAAAAAGTAATAATCCCGATGTAGTATTTTTTAATACACCTGGAACAAAATTTGAGCTATTCCCTTTGCACTCACTAGCAAAAGATATTAGTGAAGTTGAACCTCCCGAAATAGCAGATGGCTTTGCCGGGATAACATTGGCATATAATGTTGAACACAGGGAGGATGTTGAAAGAGTTATTGATTTAGCCAGAAACGCTGGAGCGAAAATAGTTAAAGAACCTCAAGATGTTTTTTGGGGCGGGCACCACGCGTATTTTTCCGATCTGGATGGATATTATTGGGAGGTTGCCTGGGGACCAGACTTTAAATATGATGATAACGGTATGCTTGTTTTTTAATACGGGACTCAACGCTTCTGTTGAAAAGGCATCTTTTATAGAAAAATAGAAAATTGAAAAAGACTGCCGACGATTCAGTCGACAGTCCTTTTCTCCTATACATACTGTCCATACAGTTTACTTCAGACGGACAGGAAGTTCCATAAGCCCGCGCATCAATATGCCGGGACGCCACTCGAGATCGGAGACGTCTGTACTCAGCTGCAGGTCAGGGAAACGTTCCAACAGCGTCTGCAGGGAGACTTCGGCTTCCACCCTGGCAAGCGGGGCTCCGAGGCAAAAGTGCATGCCTTTTCCGAAAGCGAGGTGCTTGCTCCGGCCGCGTGTGATATCGAAGACGTCCGGGTCTTCAAATGCTTCCGGGTCACGGTTGGCTGCATCAAGAGCTACGAGTACATGCTCGCCTCTGTGAATCGTCTGCCCCTGCAGCTCGACTGTTTCAGAAGCCCAGCGGTCGGTACTGAATTCAACCGGTCCTTCGAAACGGAGCATTTCTTCGATGGCCGGGCGCAGGAGGTCCGGCTGCTCCTGAAGCTTGCGCATCTGTTCAGGATGAGTCATTAAGGCATACATACCGTTCGAGATAAGGTTCACCGTCGTTTCGTGCCCGGCGATGATTAACAGCGACACTACGCCGTACAGCTCCTGTTCGGAGAGTCGGTCTCCGGATTCCTCTGCCTGAATGAGCTTACTGATCATGTCGTTCTGCGGGTTTTCCTGTCTGTCGGCCATCCACTCCTGAAGATAAGCGGTGAATTCCTGCATATGCTGCTGCACTTTTTCGGCTTTCTCCGGATCGTTGGATGCTTCCACGAGGGTGTTGGACCAGGTACGGAATTTATCCCTGTCCTCACTCGGTACACCGAGCATTTCACATATAACAATGATAGGAAGAGGGAAAGCGAAATCATCGATCAGATCGATCTGGGAACGGTCCTGCATATCGTCGATAAGCTCGTTCGCGATTTCTGTAATTCTGCCACGGAGCTCTTCGATTATTCGCGGCGTAAAGGCCTGCTGCACGAGGCCACGCAGACGTTTGTGGTCCGGCGGATCGGCGAAAAGCATATTCCGGGAGAAAATACTCTGATGCGCCTGGGCACGACTCTCTTCATCCAGAAAAACGGTGAAATCTTTAATAAAACGCTGATCTTTCAGCACATTCACAGCATCCTCATACCTGGTTACGATCCAGGCATAATGCCCGTCCGGCATTAAGGTCCGGTGCACAGGGGAGTTCTGCTGGAGAGAATGGAAAGCAGGGTACGGATCCTGATTAAAAGCGTGTGTGAATAAATCGGCTTCCTGATGGTTGGAATGATTCGTCATCGTGATTGTCTCCTTTTTAGAAAGCGTTATCATAATTGTTTGAAAAAAATACAGGAACATCCATTCCTGGTGAAGATACTGCAAATAATAGTTGATGACGGGGTGATTGTAAAAGAAAGGGGCTTGAATTAAATAAAATTTGCAATAGGAGACAAAATAAAAAACGAACTAACCAGACCTTTATCTGTCAGTTCGTTTCCTGCCACCACTTTTCTATTCTTACTGGTCGTTATCACTATATTTTATCCGTTTTTAGTCGAAGTAAGCAGCAGAAAAACATATGATTTTCAGGGAGAACAGTAAAACAATACTACGGGAATAAATTGCTGTTGGCGTAGTAAGGAGAAGATATACTTAGTGAAGAAAAACCGACTTGTAATTATGAAATAATCCCGGAGGCCCCCGCGTCGATGATACAATGGGTACCAATTAAAAAGGAGGGGTCCTGATGCCGGATTTAACGGACAACGTCGTACTCGTCACAGGAGGAAACCGGGGGCAGGGGCTGGCGATTGCCGTTCATCTTGCCGACCTTGGCGCCATAGTAGGCGTCGGCGCAAGAGATTATAAAGAAGCAGAAAAGAAAGCTCAGGAAATCGGTGCAGGACGGGCTTTTCCTGTCCGGCTCGATGTTACGAAGCAGGAAGACTGGAGAGACGCCGTTGATTACATAGTGGATAAATACGAACGGATCGACGCCCTCGTCAATAACGCAGGACTGCTGATACGCAAACCGCTGGAAGAGCTCACTTTGGAAGAATATGAGCGGATGATCCAGGTGAACCAGATTGGCGTGTTTATGGGGATGCAGGCGGTAATTCCGCATATGGAAAAACAGCGGAAGGGGTCGATTGTAAATAACGTATCGATTTCGGCATTCGCACCTATCAGTCAGTCTTCTGCTTATGCAGCTACGAAAGCGGCAGTCGTCGCCATGTCGAAAGCGGCCGCTATCGAACAGGGACCAAAGGGGATACGGATAAATATGATCCACCCCGGAGGCGTGGAAACGGAAATGGCTACAGAAGGAAAAGGTGTGCCTGCTTTTTACGAGTCGGTTCCGCTCGGGCGGATCGGTCAGCCTCCTGAAATTGCACGTGCCGTCGCCTATCTGGCATCGGATGACAGTTCCTACTGTACAGGAGCGGAGATCACTGTTGACGGAGGTATGACGCTCGGTACTGCAGACAGGTAAGAGCATGCACACGGGTGCGGCTATCAATATTAAGTTAAGCGGAAGGGAACGACGTACAAAACGACTTCTCCCCGGAAAAGTTTAGAACTGGCAGTCGGGACAACATCGGCCGTTTATTGATGAAAGGAATGAAGGATAGTTTTAAAGTACTCTTCTCCTCGCTGCTTCAGCTATCCAGCCGGGTACTACGGTAGATAGTACGGAGGTGGTAAGAGAGGGCGGAAAAGTCATTACGGTTTCCGGTGACGATGTTAAATCGGAAAGACGTGTTACGGTTCATCAACTGCAGCACAAGTTGAGTTTTCCAAACGCCGTAAACTCACTTGTTAAAGACATTCTTGCAGGAAACCTCCGTCCTGTCCTCGAAGACGTGTACGAATCTGAACGGGCGCTGGATGCGTTGAGAAAGACAGAAACGAGACACGCCCGCGGAAAACTGGTCGTCTCTCTGCAATGAGGAACTGTCAGACACCGGACTACCCTTCTCTTTCGATTATAGGGTGAAGGGAGGGGTCGAATATGGCGGTTATCACAACTCGCACCGGTTCAGCGTTGAATATCCAGTTCCGTACAGGAAGAGACGCGGAAGGGAAGACGACGTATAAAACGAAATCTTTCCGGAACGTACGTACGGATGCTCCGACACAGTCACTTTACGAAGTAGTGCTTAAGCTGAAAGATTTACAGCAGCACCCCATCATCAAAGTGACGAGAGAAGATGAGTCTCTGCTTAATACAAAGAGTCAGCAACAGTAAGAAGAGTCGTCCTGCGAGGGCGGCTTTTTTCTTTTAAAAAATATCTGGCAGAACTGACACCGGATACTCTAGCGTTTCGATTATAGGTGTGAAAGGAGGGGAAACGCTGATGGCTCTTATGACACAACGAATCAACTCGACACTGAAGCTGGATTTTGAAACAGGAGTGGACGAACTCGGCCAGCCGGTCTACAAAACGAAATCATTCCGTAACGTCCGCACGGAAGCTACGGCCGAAGCACTTTACGCCGTTGCCGAAAAGCTTGAATCACTGCAACAGTATCCGCTTTACGAAGTAACAAGAGACGATGAATCATCGATCGTCCATATCCAGGACTAAGGAGGAAGTAGAAAATGAAGAAATTAGAATTGAAGTTTCTTAATGAAGAAGAGAAAGTCGTAACCGTTTCTCTGGACGCCCCGGCAGAGCCGGCGGATCCCGTCGCTATCAACGCTGCGATGGACGAAATCATCGCCCAGGACTGTTTCTTGTCCTCCGGCGGCGGTCTCGTTTCCAAGAAACAGGCCCGCATTGTAGAACGTAACGTCAACGATATTCAAATCTAAAACTGGGAAGCCGCCGTACAGGCGGCTTTTCCTGTAGGAGGGACCATTATGGACATGGGGGTACAGTTTCTGACGGACGTCGGTTTCCCGATTGCGGTCACATTTTATCTGCTGCACCGCATCGAAGGAAAACTGGACGTACTTATCGAAACGATCCATCAGCTGCCGGGAGATAAAGCCTGATTGAACTATTCAATAGTAAAACCCGCCTCTTTTCCCTCGCGTTTATACGACGTGGAGGAAAGGCGGGTTTTTCACATATAATCATCTAAATTTTTAGATTATAATGGTTCTTAGCGGGAAGACTGTATATACATCGGGATTATTCCCGACATTCACTATTCTCAAAGGAGGAGTATCACCCATGAAAGCAGCAGTATGGTATGGAAAAAAAGACTTGCGTGTAGAAGAGCGGGAAGAGAAACCTCTTAAAGATGATGAAGTGAAAGTCCGGGTCGGCTGGGCAGGTATTTGTGGAAGTGACCTTCATGAATATGAAGAAGGTCCTGTCTTCGTACCGAATGAAGAGAAAGATGAGCTTACAGGAGAACAGGCACCTCTTACTATGGGCCACGAGTTTGCCGGGGTCGTTGAGGAAGTTGGTGCGAATGTAAAGAATGTTAAAAAAGGGGACCGTGTAGCAATAAATCCTACGTTGACTCACGGCGATAAACCAGAAGACGTGGATATCTATGATGGGTTCAGTTTTATAGGCCTCCATGGTGATGGAGGATTTACGAAGTATGCCAACGTTCCGGAAGAAAATGCTTATCTTTTACCGGAGTCCATGACTTTGCAGGATGGAGCACTCGTAGAACCAACCGCAGTAGCTGTACAGGCAATAAAAGAAGCAGATATGTCGTTCGGTGATACGGTTGCTGTGTTTGGAGTCGGACCTATAGGCCTTGCTACGATTCTGGCTGCGAAGGCTGCCGGAGCTACAAGGATTATTGCTCTGGACCTTTCTGAAAAGCGTCTTCAGAAAGCGGCGGAGGTCGGGGCGACAGACGTTATCAATTCCGGAGAGAAAGATCCCGTAGAAGCAGTTCATGAACTGGAGTCGGACGGAGTAGACACAGCTTTTGAAGTAGCCGGAGTGGAACCTACCTTCAATCAGGCCATAAGCGTAACGAAGGCAAGAGGGACAATGGTGATTGTGTCTATTTTTTCTAAGGCTATTGAGTGGAACCCGATGCAGTTAACTGGAAGTGGTGTGAAACTGACCTCAACTATCGCTTATTCGCCGAGCACATTCCAGCGAACTATTGATCTTATAGGAACCGGACAGTTAAACCCTCGCGGAATAATTACGGATGAGATTAAACTCGATGATATTGTAGACAAAGGGTTCGAAGCTTTGAGCAACGATAAATCTCAGGCGAAGATTCTCGTAGAATTGAGTGGAGAAAAATAATAAGAATACCTGAATTCTATAAATCACAGAGCCACTGATGCTCTGTGATTTTTTGTGTACAGCCGGAATTGGTAGGTGTGACTGCGAAAAGTATGTATAATGTAAGGTTAGATGCAAAAAAAGGAGTTCTGATGATGAATAAAATGCAGTTTTGGATGAAAATGCGGGACAGCTTCTGGTTCCTGCCTACCGTTTACAGCCTGCTGGCGCTTGTAGTAGTGACGATTACGAACACGATAGATACTTTTCTCGTGCCGGTCATTACCGACAACGTTCCGGCCACTTTTTTCCTGAGTAAATCGACAGCTTCCTCTATGTACGGGTCACTTATCACTTCTATGCTGACGATGACGACCATCAGTTTCTCGACTATTATGGTCGTGCTTACGACGTACACCACCCAATTTTCTCCGAGGACACTTCAGGACTTTATGAAAAGCAGAATTACCCAGCATGTGCTCGGCGTTTTCTCGTTCGGGTTCGTCTTTACACTGATCAACCTGTTTCTGCTCGGAAGCAGCAGCAAAAAAGAATTCCTCGGGCCATTCTTCACTGTTCTGGTCGCAATTATATGTCTCGGTTTCTTTATCCTGTTCATCCACCACTCTTCCCGTTTCCTTCAGGTGAACAGCCTGATCGGTAAAATACGAGGAGATGCTTCTGCTCTTATTGCGAATACGTTCCGGGAAAAAGAGTACAAAGAAGCCGTGGAATGGGATGAACAGGAAATCGCTAAATGGGAAGAGAAAGAACCTTATATCATTAAAGCGAAACAGTCAGGTTATCTGCAGGGGATAGAAATCAAGAGTCTCCTGACGTATGCAAGAAATAACGACGTTCTGTTTGCAGCTGTGTTCCGTACCGGTGACTACATTCAAAAAGGCGCCCCTTTGTTTTACTACTGGGAAAAGAATGAGACAGAAGAGGAGACGGATGTGGAAGCAGCCACGGATTACGTTCTGGTCGGAAACGAGCGGACGGACGTGCAGGACATCGAGTTTTCCATACAGAAGCTGGTGGAAATCGCGGTTCGCGCTATTTCCCCGGGAATAAATGATCCTCATACGGCCGTAAACTGTATTAACCGTATCGGTTCCCTGATGGCGGAACTCGCAAGCGTCCATCGCCCGGTACGTTACTACGCAGACCGGGATGATGAACTCAGATTTATGATGGAACCGAAGAAATTCCGCGACTATCTGTACAAAGGTTTCTATCAGATCCGTCTGTACGGAAAGCAGGATCTCACCGTCATGGATGCAATGCTGGAAGGACTTTATAAGATAGCGATCGTTCATCATGGTCACATTAAAGAAGAGACATGGCAGTTCGCGAAATACATCATCGAGTCCACAGACACTGATGAAATGCACGAAATCGATTATGACCGCTTCTATGAAACGTGCAAAAAAATGGCGGACGAGTGCGGAGAAGAGTTACCTCTCCAGCGTGTAACAGGAGGTCGCACGGCCATCTAAAGAAGATATAGCTGAAAAAGTCCTGAAGGTCTCGCCTCCAGGACTTTTTTTATGGATATGACTAATCTCGCAAAATCTTCTCCATCGCTTTCCCTTTCGCCAGCTCATCCACCAGCTTGTCCAGGTAGCGGATCTCCTGCATCACCGGCTCTTCAATCTCCTCTACACGTACTCCGCAAATAACGCCCCTAATCGTTTTTCTCGAAGGGTTAAGGTCGGGAGCTTCTTCAAAGAAGGTTTCGAAATCTATGCCCTGTTCGAGCTGTTCATCGAGTTGTTCCTGACTGTACCCTGTAAGCCATCGGATGATTTCATCGACTTCTTCCTTGGAACGTCCCTTTTTCTCCGATTTTGTGATGTAGTGGGGATACACTTTCGCAACACTCATAGTGTAGATCTTGTGCTTCGTCATCCTACCGCCTCCTTTTACCGTTTTCTTATTCTTATCATACCACGGTGTGCCGGAGTGCTACTGTTTTAAGACCTTTACATTTTCCAGTACGTTCACCGGATGACCGTCCACTTTTTTAATGATGGAGAGCCCTCCGTTCGTCTCAAGTACGACGGCTTCCACGAGGGCGAGCGAGCCGATCCCGTTCTGCCGCGCCACCTGCAGAACTTCGACTTCGGCAATACGTGTTTTCCGCAAAGCTTTCGGATAAAATTCTCCTTCGTAAAAAAGCAGAACCGGTTGCGATTTGACCAGCTTCGCGAACGCTTTCGACCTCACGCTTAGCCACGTTACGAGGAACTGCAGCAGGTTAAGCAGACCGAGTGCCAGGAAGCCTTCGGCAAGAGATATGTCTTTCGTTATTAAAAAAGAGCCCACGAGCGTACCGAAAGCGACTGTGATGATCCAGTCGAATATATTGAACTTCGACGGGGTCCTTTTCCCTGTAAGCCGGAGGAGGAGAATGACGGAAGGGTAGATGATGATTCCTTTTAATAGTATATTCCAGAGCTCGTTCCAGTTATCGAAGAACATAGTACACCTCCTTCTGATAAGTCATGCTCACGTATTTTTTCCATTCCCGTCATAGAGGAAGGAAACACCGGCATACCCAAAATTTTCGTGATAGATATGGAAGGAAAAAAATCATGCAGTCTCTATTCATCCCTCAGCGCTTGAGCTGATAGGAAAAGAGTACCGCATGATTTTTTATTTCTCCCCGTTATCGCAAAGCCTTCGCTTTTTTCTTTTCATCCCCGGCCAGAGCTTTGCCGGGGGTCAGTTTCCGGTAGAGCGCTGCAAACTTCATACCGAGTTCCGCGCTGAAGAATCCGAGCAGGACCCCGCACAGCAGGGACATCGTGATGACGAACCAGTCCCCGCCGGAAGCGAAAGTGGAGAAGGCTCCGACGAAGATCCCGGGTGTGTAGTTCATAGGTTTTACGGAGCCGAGCAGTACCATAATCGTCGTGACGATACCGCTCAGTATTGCCATACCGGCGGAAAAGTCGGCAGCCGAGGCGAGCACGAGAATGATCATGCCGCAGGCGACTCCCGTTACGTTCGTGATGGTGGCAGTGGTAAGCGCCCGCCACCTCCCTGTCCCTACCGCGAAAAAAGTGGTGCATCCGGCGAATCCTGCCCAGATCAGCAGGCCGAACAGAGGTGCTATATATGTCCAAATTCCACTCAACAGGCCGGTCGCCAGTGCAGTGGCCATAGTTCTCATCCTTTCTTTATCCAAACCATCAATTGCTGATGCAAAACTATAATATATAACGCTTCCCTCCGGTTGTAAATCATTATTTATCATACTCTCCGTCACGAAGAGAAAATAAGCTGTTTATTATAGAGAAACGTCTTACAGTCCGTTTTCTTTCATTGGTCCACGGCTGGCTCTTATCAGCTATCCGTACGAGTGAGACTTCCGTTACGATTTTGCAAAGCGGGAAGAGAAACATTTCTTTTGGTACCGCTGAATCAGGGGCGGGACATCTTTCTATTATAAGGTGTCCCCGTACCGTAATTTTATCCTGTATAGTTATCTGAACAGTCAGAATAATAACTTGACAGACGTAATTGCTCACTTTACGCTAATGGTAGCCGGTCTCCGGAACGAGAATTATTTTTTTGAAAGTTTATGAATGCGGTTTCAAAAAGTTTTACGTTTTCTTAACAGCAGCTTCAATCGGCTTTTACAGTGTGCCTGTATCATTCCGGATGACTCGTTAATAAGTATAGGGAGGAATGTACGTGCTCTACAAAACGATGATGAAGAAACTGGCTCCGCTTGTGCTGGTATCGGGATTAGCCTTCGGCGGCTTCGCTCTTGTGACGTCTACAGAGGATTCGGCTCAGGCAGATCCCGGGGATAAATCGAATGCTAAAATCAAAAACGTCATCTTTCTGATCGGGGACGGAATGGGGTCGCAGTATACGTCCGCCTACCGCTATTTCCAGGATCGACCGGATTCTCCTTACACAGAAGATACGGCTTTTGATGATTATCTGATCGGTATGCAGGAAACATATTCCTGGGATGAGGAAGAAAGCGTGACGGATTCGGCGGCAGCGGCGACTACGATGGCAGCCGGAGTAAAGACATATAACGGCGCCATAGGTGTGGACGTTGAAAAAGAAAGAGTGAAGACGGCTCTCGAAATCGCAAAGGAGGAAGGGAAATCGACCGGCCTGGTCTCCACGTCCCACGTGAACCACGCCACCCCTGCATCGTTCGGAACCCACAACGAATCCCGGAAAAACTATGATGAAATCGCCGACGATTATTACGATGAAATGATTGACGGAGAGCACAAAGTAGACGTCCTTTTAGGTGGAGGGACGGATTACTTTGAGCGGGAAGACCGTAATCTGGCACAGGAATTCCAGGACGACGGCTACAGCTACGTAACCTCCCGTGACGAGATGATGTCGGATGATAACGAGCAGATTCTCGGTCTGTTCGCTCCCGAAGGAATGGACAAAATGATCGACCGGGACGAGGACACTCCTTCTCTCGAGGAGATGACGTCGAGCGCCCTCGACAGACTCAGTAAAGAAAAAGACGGTTTCTTCCTGATGGTAGAAGGCAGTCAGATTGACTGGGCCGGACACGACAATGACGTGGTGGCTGCGATGAGCGAGATGGAAGACTTCGAAAAAGCTTTCGAGGAAGCGATCGCTTACGCCAAAAAGGATAAACATACGCTCGTCGTAACGACAGCCGATCATTCGACCGGCGGCATGACGATGGGCCGGGACGGCGAATATAAATGGGATCCGGAACCGCTGAAAGCGGCGAAACGAACGCCGGACTTCATGGCCTCGGCCATTGCTGATGGTGAGGACGCTGAGGAAACGCTGAATAAGTACGTGGATCTATCCTTTACAGAGGAGGAAATCGACTCCGTAGAGGAAGCGGCTGATGGAGAAACGGAGGAGATCGATGACGCAATCGAAAAGATTTTTGACCTCCGCTCCGGTACCGGATGGACGACGGACGGCCACACCGGGGAAGACGTGAACGTGTACGGCTACGGGCCGCAGTCCGATGCCTTCAGTGGCCTTCATGATAACCACGAAGTCGGCAAGATGATTATGAATACTCTTGAGAGTGGACGCACACAGATGAAATAATCTCAGGAGAAGAGCGATGGACTCCCCCTAAAGTAATCTACTTTAGGGGGAGTTTTCGTTTGAAATCGGATAGTAAATACCCAGCTACGTGGCCCCTTGAAGAGAGTAACCTATTCAATAATTAACTTTTATGGAATTGTATCCGTTTTCTTATTTTGTTAACCTCGGTAAGTGAGTTTATTAATTTTAAAAGGGGTTACGTTTATGGAACTGACAAATCAGCCAATGTTAATTTGGTTTGTCGTCGGTTACGGCATTTTTATGCTATTACTCGGCGTGTATTATTCTAAGAAAATCAATACGAGTGATGACTTCATACTCGCAGGGAAATCACTTGGTCCGATTGTTCTGATGGGAACTTTGCTAGCTACGTGGGTAGGGAGCGGTTCTGTCACAGGTGGACAGAATTCCATGGCTTATTCCTTTGGTATTTGGCCAGCTCTAATGAGTACTATTCCGTCATTGCTCGGAATACTGACGATTTTTCTCATTTCATCTAAAATTAAGCATTACGGAAAACACACCGTTGCAGAGATATTGGAGATTAAATATGGAAGATGGTCAAGTCTGCTTGCAGCTATCATTATAATTTTGGCATTTGTCGGTATTGTTTCTTATCAATTCCAGGGTCTCGGCTTTATTTTAAGTGTGTCCACAGGAATTACTCCTGAGACGGGTACCATTATTGGTGCAGTTATCATCATTTTCCTGGCGTGTATCGGCGGGTTGATGTCCGTCGCTCCAACAGACGCAGTCAGTGCTTTTATGGTTATCATTGGACTGGTTGTCGCAGTCCCTCTTGCTATCTCTGTCGGCGGAGGCTGGGACCAGATTATAGCGAATGTCCCGGAAAGCCACACTTCTTTTACAGGTGGATTGAGCTTCCTGCAATTGATGGGCTATTATTTACCAACATTATTCTTATTACTCGGTGATCAGAATATCTATCAGCGTATCACTGCCTCAAATAATGATAAAACTACAAAACGCGGAACAGCAGGTTGGATTATCGGTCTTATTATTGCCACACCGACTATTTCTCTTCTTGCTTTCATTTCACGCTCCCTTTTCCCGGACATTGATCCCGGAATGGCAGTCATCGCTTTAACAAGTGTCCTGCCTATAGCTGTAGGTGGCGTTCTGATCGCCGCATTGACAGCTTTCATCGTAACAACAGGAAACTCGTATCTTTTATCTGCAGCAACAAGCGTGATTTACGATTTCTTTGCGAAATACATAAAAAAGGATATAAATGATCATCAAAAATTAGTTTATACAAGAGTGCTTATCCCTGTATTAGGTGTCATCGCCTTCTTACTGACTATGTATTTCCCGACAGTTCTTTCAGTACAAATGTATGCTTACACAGTATACGGGGCAGGTATCACTCCGGCATTGCTGGCAGTATTCCTGTTCCCGCAGGTTACTAAATCGGCGGGGTTAAGTTCTATGATAACCGGACTGATCGTTACACTGTTCTGGGAGTTTTTCTATGTAGAATCTACAGGTATAAATTCTGTCATTGTTTCTGTACCGGTAGCGATTATCGTACTTATTGTTGTTACGCTATTCACGTATAAAAAAAACAGTAGTAGGAAAGAAGGGACGGAGTAATGAATACATCACAAAGGGTGGCGCGTTTAAGAGAAGTTCTGAAAGCCCGTAATTTGGATGCAGCGATTATATTCAACTTTGAGAATCAGTATTATTTCAGCGGGTTAAAAGCAATCACTTACTCCAGACCGATTATCCTGGTCGTGGAAGAAAATAAACAAAGCTTAATCATACCTAAAGTAGAAGAAAATCACGCCAAAGAAAAAACGGATGTTGATTCACTTTATATTTACCAGGAAGTGAGAAACAGTAGTGGGGAAAGCACGGATTATAAAGCGTTATTTAATGATGTGCTCTCGAAACTGAACAACCACAGTAAAATAGGAATTGAATATGGGTCATTACCGACTGACTTCACTATGAGTCTTCAGAGCCAAAGGTTTGAAATCGAAGATATACAACAGGACGTAGTCGATTTAAGATCGATTAAATCAGAAGAAGAAATTGAAGCGATCAAAACATCCGGTGACCTGGTCAGTGGTGCTTTAAAGAATACTTTGGAGAATTCATCCATCAAAGCTTCTGAGGTCGACATTGATTATTTTGGAAATCAATTTCTGTTCGATGAAATTTCTAAGAAGTTTACAAATTCGACATTAGACTACTTTGTCATGTCTCCATCCGGCATAGAACGTACGAATATGCCTCACGTTTTTTCAAATACGAGAAAATTGGAAGAAGGAGACATCATTATACACAGCAGACAGGTCGGCCTGAACGGTTACCGTGCCGAGTGTGAAAGAACTTACTTTGTCGGTGAACCTTCAGAAAAACAAAAGGAAGTGTTCGATGTCATGCTCCGGGCTCACAACGCGGCTCTCGACTTCATTAAAGTCGGCGTCACTGCTAAAGAGGTGGATGAAGCAGCTTTACGAGTGATCCGCGAAGCTGGTTTAGAAAAATACGTCTCACATAGAACAGGACACGGTATCGGCATAGGACAGCATGAAGAACCATATCTCCGATTCGATAATGACCTGGAACTGAAAGCGGGGATGGTGTTCTGTATAGAGCCTGGGATTTACGTACCTGGCGTGGGAGGTTTCAGGCATTCAGATACGGTCGTGTTGAGAGAGGATGGAACTGAAATTATTACGGAATACCCAAGAGAATTAGAACAGCTGATTTTTTAATGAATAATAAAATTCACCGAAAGAGCCGAACCTGAATGACATGTTCTCTCTAAAGTAGACACTTAAAAATTATAAAGGGTATACTCCGCTATAAAGATTAATATTGTTTTATGCTACGTAAACGAAAAAAGTTGTTTTTAGGTCCATAACTTTCCCGAACGGGTACCAGGAGAGATTTTGTGTAGCAGAAGGAGCTTTTACTACTTCAGGAAATCTGATATATATACTACACTGAAGCTCTCTCCTGGATATTTCCTGTAATAAAATCTCATCAAATTTGTCACTGAGATTCCGGTTTAAGATAAGTGCATCTAAAAAACTTAAATCCAGCTGGGCCAAGTTTTTAAACTCCTCTTTCACATCACTTCCCTCAATGTATAGGCTTTGAATAGAGTATTTTTCTGTCGTGAAGGATGGAATGATCTCATCTTGATTGTATGATTCATTCTTAGCAGGGCATGAACCATACGCGCCCCGAGATCATCCTATAACAGTTTGGCGCTCTTTATTAAAATGTCTATTATAGGTCACAGTTCAATTCACCCGTTCTTGTTTTGATTTATTTTCTTAATTATAGCCTGGGCAGCAACCCGAGCAATCAACCCGATAAGAAGCATTATTCCCAACACAACGAAAATATTATCTGATAGAGCCATCCCTAATTGGACCCCTAAAAATAAAGCTATCCCAATCACAAGGCCTATAATGATTTTGTTTTTTCCTGTCATAGCGTGTCCTCCTCAAAAGTCGCAGTTCATTTCGTGAATCATTTTTTCTAACACGTCTGAGAGTTAATTGAATAAAGCTGCCCCTAAAATAGTTATAATCACGAGTGGCAAAAATACAAATACTGCTATAAGCACATTATATTATCTTTGTCGGTGAATAGAGGCTTACGGTATATGTATAAGAAAACTCCTATAAGAAGTAATGCAATGATTGTCATTGCTAAATCCAATGTTACCCCTCCAATAGCTCTTCGTAAGTCAATCTCCGCTTTCAGTGTAGACAAAGCTTTATCCGGGAGACCGAACCTGGAACTCGGCAATACAGATGGAAAGTATCCTCTGAGCCGCTCCGGTGCCTTCTACTGTACCGATAAACGTTTGACTCACAAAATAAAAGCCCTGCTGTAGAAAGTCGCTCTTATATTTTAATTTCCATACTCATCATTTCTTTCCGCAACTTTCGAATATTCTCCGGGTGAGAGGTTTTCATAAACAGTCGCTTTTCTGAGCCGTTCCTGAAAGTATGCATTCAATTCGGGATCGGTGCAGAAAATGAAGCAGCCTTTCTGGCCCCGCGTCATAAGCGTACGGTACGTGTTCCGGATAATGTCATCAGCTACCTGCTGTGCTTTGATCGGGTTTTCTTTAGCCATTTTTTTAATGCCGCGCAGGGACTGATCCGATTTGGCCCGTTTCGTGTAATCCGTCTTCACTTCTCCGTTTTCGAAATAAAGGTCGGGACCGATGATCACCCCCACATAATCAAACTCCAGCCCCTGGGAGGTATGAATACATCCGGCTTCCGCGACTGATTGCTGATCGATCGCCCAAATACTGTCCGACAGATTCCAGCTCATTTCAAAATCATATTCGGGCAGCGTAATATCCTTGTACTCCGTATCTTTCCGCTGCTTCACCGGCCACTCCCAGCAGTATCCGGCCAGCATGCGTGATTTATTATTCCTTTTGTTCAATTCCTCGATATGACGCAGCATCCGGTGCGGGTCTTCGTACACCCGGAAGTCATAGTCCACCCCGTAGTCGTTTTTATTGGCTGTCTCACGGATGCCGAGAGTGTCCTCTAGCCAGGCGATATAGGCTTCCGATCCGTCACATCGGAACTGGGAAGCCAGTTTCCCCGTAATCAGTTCGGCACCCGATTCTTTTGTATACTGCTCAATCAGTCCCATGCTTCCGATATCCTTAAGCGTAACCCGCTGCTTTTCGTCAATGAAGAACATAGTGAATTTGGCGGCGTTGATCAGTTCTTTCACCTGATTTTCTCCCTGGTTGCCGTAGAATCCGGACTTCTCATTAAGCCGGTGCGCTTCATCAACCACGATGACGTCGAATTCATTCGGTTCGGATGTTGTGAAACTGCCGGAACCTTTGAACAGATTGTTTATATGTGTCTTCTTCATCGTTCCCTGAAGCCGGGAGGCGTATACGGTACGGGGCGCAGAGTTTTTGGAGACGTACAGTACATTCAGCCCCTGATTGATCAAATTCACCAACAGATGAACGGCCATAACTGATTTGCCGGTACCGGGACCTCCTTCGATCGCCATAACGTGTTTCTGTTCCGAGTGCACGCCTTCGAGAGCCAGCTGGTAAGCCTGTTCGTAAAAAACCTTCTGTTCATCGATCATCCGGAATTCCTCGTTGCCCTCCAGCATACTGCTTAAGGAATCCTGAAGAGACCTGGAAGGACGGATCCTGCCATGTTCTATTTCATAGATCAGATGACGGTTGTCGCCGTGTACAACGTATTTCTTGATGAAGGAGCGCAGCTTACTGATTTCCCCTTTCGTAAACACGGGGGCTCTGTCCAAATGTTCCTGGTAGTGAGCATCCGTCAGGGGATCGTCCGCTTCTTTCCGGTAGTTATGCAGGTAGGCACAGGGATTGAGGGAAATATGTTTCTCCTGGACGTTTTCATTAAAATCTTCAATGAGAGCAGAGTAGGACCACGCCTGATAGGAAGGGTGCGGGAGAGGTCGTTTCCCTCCGCCTATGTAAGTGGAAACGATAGCATCCTGCTCCTCAACCTTCTCCACCTCCGACCACTGTTTCAATTCAATGATGATGACATGATCCTGGTCGCCGTTGTTTCCGGATATAAGAAAGTCGACCCGTTTTGAGGTGTTGGGGATATTGAATTCAATAGCGACAGATGCATCTTCCGGTATCTCCTCATCCTGCATGACGTTCGACATGCGCTGAAGCGAGTTCTCCCACGATTTGATTTCCTGTTTGGAGGTCCGGCCGATCTTTTCCTGGTAGGAATGGTACAGGCGTTCCACGAGTTCTTCATTGATTACGTCAGAGACGAAGTCTGTTTTGGTAGATTCATAAATAATCATGAGGGTGCCCCTTTCCCGGTCCGCAATATTCGGTCTTTTTACTTTCGTTACTGAATATCGTATCAGTACACTGGAATTTTTTCTATTCTTTTACATCTGCGCATCCCCTTGAGTGGATTCGATTCCCCTTTTTAAAACAATTGTTTTTTTATTGAACTTTTGTTTGTTATGCGCTATCATTTAAATAATTCTAAAAAATCAACGGTTCCGGTGACTGACCAACGTGGTGTCTTTAGTGTGGCGTTAGTTGTAACCGGTTACATTGAAGGGGTGTTTCAATTGATAAATATTTTGTGGGGGCTGTTAGGTATAGCCACCGTTCTCGGAATTGCATTTCTGCTGAGCGTGAAGAAAAAAGAGATCCATTTGCGGACCATTGGTCTGGCTCTTCTGATTCAAATAACGTTCGCCTTTCTGACGCTGAAATCGACGACCGGACGGGCAGCACTGGAAGGGTTATCGAACCTCGTTCAAAACGTCATCGGATATGCGAGTGAAGGTATTTCCTTCCTGTTCGGACCGCTGGTAGCCGGGGACGGGAATATTTTCGCTTTTCAGGTGCTTACGATCATCATATTTTTCTCGTCCATGATTTCGATTCTTTATTACCTCGGAATTATGCAGTGGATCATTAAAACCCTCGGCGGCGGTCTGTCCAGACTGCTGCAGACGACCCGGCCGGAGTCGCTGGCGGCCGCAGCGAATATATTCGTCGGGCACACGGAGGCGCCGCTGGTTGTACGTCCGTTCATCAAAAAAATGAACGAGTCGGAATTGTTTGCTATTATGGTCGGAGGAATGGGTTCTGTATCCGGTTCTATTCTCGTCGGTTATTCTCTCCTCGGTATTCCTCTGGAGTACCTGTTAGCCGCAAGTTTCATGGCGGCACCTTCGAGTCTTCTGATAGCTAAAATGATTTTCCCTCTTCCTGCCGAAGTGAGGAAGAGTATAGCGGAAGGACCGGCGGAAGAAATCAATATCGATATGGCGGAAGACGAAAAACCGGCCAACATCATCGATGCTGCCGCAAGCGGAGCTTCGACCGGTGTGAAAATGGTCCTTGAGATTGCGGGGATGCTGCTGGCTTTCGTGTCGCTGATCGCTCTGATCAACGGTTTGTTCGGCGCCGTAGGTGGTCTGTTCGGTATGGAAGACCTGACGCTCGAATTGATTTTAGGTGTCATTCTGTCTCCCATCGCTTTCTTGATCGGAGTACCGTGGGAGGAAGCAGTGAGGGCTGCTCAGTTCATCGGGCAGAAGGTGGTCATCAACGAATTCGTCGCTTTTGCCGGGCTCGGAGAAGTCATTGACAGCTTTTCCGCCAAAACCGCGATGATACTCAGTTTCGCCCTGGCAGGGTTTGCGAACTTCGGGTCTATCGCCATCCAGATCGGGGCGCTCGGTTCTCTTGCTCCGGAGAGGAGAAACGACGTATCGAGGCTCGGGTTACGGGCGATGATCGGTGGCACGCTCGCTTCATTACTGAATGCGGCTATCGCAGGCATGTTTATTTAATACAGTTCCTGAAGGAGGAGTACATAATGGAAAAAAATAAAAAAGTGATACTGGACTGTGACCCCGGGCACGATGACGCGATGGCGATCATTCTGGCGGCTTCCGGCATAAGCAATCTGAAAATCGAAGCGATTACGACGGTAGCGGGGAATGTGGAAGTCGAGAAGAATACGCTGAACGCACTGAAGGTCTGTGATATTTTAGGGTTGGATGATATTCCGGTCGCTCAAGGGGCGGAGCGTCCGATGGTGAAAGAACGCGAAATCGCGGAGGCGATTCACGGAGACAGCGGCCTGGACGGGCCGATTTTACCGGAGGTGCCCGAGAAGCAGATTGTGGAGACCCATGCGGTGGATCTCATCATCGAAAAAATAATGGCGTCGGACGGGGACATTACTCTGGTGCCGACAGGGCCGCTTACCAACATAGCGATGGCGATGGTCAAAAATCCCCGGATTGTGCCGAAGATCAAAGAAATCGTCCTGATGGGCGGCGGAACATTCGGAAACTGGACACCGGCGGCGGAGTTCAATATTTACGTGGATGCGGAAGCGGCGAAAGTCGTATTTGAAAGCGGCGTACCTATTGCCATGTTCGGGCTCGATGTGACCCATCAGGCCGTGGCCACTGACAGCGTGACGAAGGAACTGGACGGGATCGGCAATCCGGTATCCGGGTTTGTCGTCGAACTGCTGAAGTTCTTTGCGAAGACGTATAAAGAAGTGTTCGGATTCGATGGAGCGCCGATCCATGATGCCTGCACCGTAGCCTATTTGATAGATGAATCTATTTTTGACATGCGTCATGTACGGGTAGATATAGAAACAAAGGGAGAATTTACGTACGGCATGACCGCCGTCGATACGCTGGCGGTCACGGGAAGGGAGCCGAACGTGAATTTTGCCTATAGTCTTGATGCAGATAAGTTCTGGGAATTGTTCCGGAAGGCGCTCGCTTCCTATAGCGATTGAAGTCATGACCCGGCAAACGTAGAAAGGAGTGGTGCCGGATGAAGCGACCGGCTGTAACGGTGATCGGCAGTATTAATGTTGATATGATAACGAAGACCACTGTCGTTCCTGATCAGGGAGAGACGGTGCTCGGAGATGAGTTCCATATTAAATCCGGAGGGAAAGGCGCCAATCAGGCGATAGCTGCAGCCCGCCTTGGAGCAGAGGTCTCCATGATCGGAAGAGTGGGTAAGGACGCTCACGGCGAGGATATGCTGCGGGTCCTGGAGAAAGAGTCGATCAACACGGCTGCCGTCGAAAAAACGGACGGGGTCCATACGGGAGTGGCGAATATCATCGTATCCAATAACGATAACCGGATTACGATCGTACCGGGAGCGAACAATGAGGTGTCCCGGGACTACGTCCGGCAGTTTGAGAAAAAGATTGCCTCCAGTGACATCGTACTGTTACAGTTCGAAATTCCTCTGGAGACCGTCATGTATTGTCTGGAAGTGTGCGAAAAACACGACGTCCCGGTGATTGTGAATCCGGCACCGGCACGTGATCTTCCTGATGACTATTGGAAGAAGGCGGACTACATTACACCGAACGAAAGCGAAGCGGCACAGCTGTTCAGCGAAGCGGAAATAAGCGGGGATCTGGCGGATAAGCTGGTTATCACTAAAGGCGAAGCCGGGGTGTCCTACAGTGAAAATGGCGAATCCGTCACTGTGCCGTCCTACCCTGTGACTCCCATCGATACGACAGGTGCGGGCGATACGTTCAACGGGGCCCTGGCCGTCGCACTCGCCGAAAACGAATCGATGACTTCGGCAGTAAAATTCGCGAACGCTGCTTCCGCCCTCTCGATCCAGAAGTTCGGGGCACAGGAAGGGATGCCCGGCCGGAATGAAATTCATGCTTTTCTTAATGATCAGTAAGCGTAAAGCGGGGTACTGTATGCTTCCACCTAAGCTCAGAGGCGTGGCGGAATGTTGAATCAGCCGAAGCGGCCGGTAATATAATCTTCCGTGCGCTTATCTTCAGGGTGGGAGAAGAGGGTAGTTGTGTCGGCATGTTCGACGACCTGACCGTCCAGAAAAAACGCCGTTTTATCCGAAATTCTCGCTGCCTGCTGCATATTGTGCGTAATGATGACAATACTGTAGCGTTTCTTAAGATTCTGGACGAGTTCTTCAATCTTCCCGGTAGAAACAGGGTCCAGGGCAGAGGTCGGTTCGTCCATCAGAATGACCTCGGGTTCAATAGCGAGACATCTGGCAATGCAGAGACGCTGCTGCTGACCGCCGGATAATCCGAAGGCATTCTCATCCAGCCGATCTTTCACTTCGTCCCAAAGGGCGGCTTCCTTCAGACTCTTCTCCGCAATCTCCTCCAGGATTTTTTTCTTTTTGATTCCGTGTGTTCTGGGACCGTAGACTACGTTTTCGTAAATCGATTTCGGAAAAGGATTTGGATGTTGAAATACCATCCCTGTGTTCGTCCTCAATTCTTCAACTTTATATTTCGGACTGAAAATATTTTCGCCATCGTATTTCACAGTTCCATTCATCCGGACGGATGGAACCAGTTCGACCATTCGGTTCAAGGCTTTTATGAATGTCGATTTGCCACAGCCTGATGGTCCTATGATCGCCGTAACTTTATTCATGGGTATAGTCATGTCTATTCCATAAAGCGCCTGATTCTCGCCGTACCACAAGTTGAACTTCTCCACAGCATAAATTGCCTTCGTTTCTTCCTGTACCTTCTCTTTCAGAGAGACGAGTGATAGTTGTTTGTTATCCTTTAATATGTTCATCATAGATTCCTCCCGGATTCAGTATCGTTTCGAATATTTATGCCTGATCAGAACAGCAACAGAATTCATAAGCAGGAGGATAAACAGGAGAATGATAATACCTGTCGAGGCGACCAGATGGAATTCCTCCTGAGGTCTTGCCGTCCAATTGAAAATTTGTATGGGCAGTACCGTGAAACCGGACCAGATGTTTTCTGGCAGATAAGCGATGAACGATAGGGCGCCAATCATCAGTAAGGGAGCCGTCTCACCAATGGCCCGGGACAAAGCTAAAATTCCTCCTGTCAAAATACCGGGCAGGGCTGCCGGGAGTACTACCCGGCGTATGGTCTGCCATTTAGTGGCTCCCATGGCGTAGGAGGCTTCGTATTGACTATTCGGAATGGCTCTGATCGCTTCCTGGGAGGCTACCACTATAATCGGAAGAATTAACAGACTCATGGTGAACCCCCCGGCTATGATGCTTCTTCCCATCTCCATCAATCGGACGAATACGGTAAGTCCGAGCAGTCCGAAAACCACCGACGGTACGCCTGCAAGGTTGGATATATTCATTCGTATGAACCGGGTAAACATGTTTTCTTTAGCATATTCTTCTAAATAGATAGCTGTGCCGACCCCGAGCACGACTGAGACAGGTGCCGTAACCACCATCAGCCATACAGACCCTGTAATTGCTGCTTTTATCCCGGCTTCTTCCGGGAAACGTGAAGCAAAGCTCGTCAGAAAATCTATGTCCAGATACGGAAGCCCCTCCCGGAATATGCGGTATAGTAATACGGCAAGGACAACGATTCCGAAGACGGAAGCCGAAAAGAAAATCTGGCGCATGATCCGGTTGCTGAAGAGCCGTTTCTTTCTTCTTCTTTGAACGAGCTGTTTATCGACCAGGTTCATATCAGTACTCCTCCTTGAAGCGACGGGAGATATATTGGGCCAGGAGATTCATGAGCAGGGTGAAGACGAACAGGGTCATTCCTACAGCGTATATACTGTAATAAGTCGTAGAGCCGTAGGAAGCATCCCCTAATGTCACCTGAACGATATAACCGGTCATCGTCTGGATCGATTGTGTAACGTCTGTCGTCAGTGTCGGAGTAGAGCCGGCAGCTACGGAGACAATCATCGTCTCGCCGATGGCCCGGGACACTCCCAGCAAAAAGGATGCTACGATTCCGGAAAGAGCTGCCGGGACGACGACTTTAAGGGCGACCTCCAGTCTGGTCGAACCGAGAGCCAGAGCTCCCTCTCTCATGGAATCGGGCACGGAGCTCATCGCATCCTCAGACAGGGAAGCGATCATGGGAATGATCATTATACCTACAACAATACCGGGACTGAGAGCATTGAAGATAGGTAAGTCTTTGATAAAGAGCTGAAGCATCGGTGTTACGAATGTAAGAGCAAAGAATCCATAGACAATTGTAGGAATCCCGGCGAGAACTTCGAGCACCGGTTTCACAACTTTCCGTACGTTACCTGGAGCAAATTCACTTAAATAAATGGCCGATGCCAGTCCTGTGGGAAGTGCTACAAGCATTGCAATGGCTGTTATTAACAGAGTCCCGGTTATCAAGGGAAGAATGCCATAGCTGGCATTCTCGCCAAAGGGCCACCATTCTGTTTCGGTCAGAAACTCTATAATGGAGATACGGTTAAAGAATGTAACGGTTTCTACTAACAGCGTCAGAGTAATGCCGATGGTCGTCAACACGGAGATGCTTGCACAAAGCAGGAAGAAGGCCGGTACTGATTTCTCAAGAATAGAAAGGAAACGCCGATTTGATTTCTTTTCATCTATCATCCTTTTAATGTTTACTGTCATGACTTTACTCCCCTTTTACATAGTGGAGGCCTGGTATGCACGTGTTACTTCCCTGCAATGCTATCGAGTTCCTGCAACGCTTCTTTGTAGGCGCTGTCAGGCTTTCCGACATAACCGACCGACTCCGACATCGCACCGGCATTCTTCAGGGCGTATTTCGTGAAATCATATACCGCTTCATTCTCAAGTGCCGAATGCTTCACGTATACGAAGAGCGGTCTTGAGAAAGGATTGTATTCACCGGACTGGACCGTTTCCTGATCAGGTGCCACTGCTTCTCCGCTGTCATTAACAATCGGCACGGCCTTCAATTGTTCCTTATTTTCAGCATAGTAGGCATATCCGAAGTAACCGATGCCGTTTTTAGAGCCCGTCACCCCCTGGACCAGTACGTTGTCATCCTCGGATAATGAGGCATCCTGACGAATTTCACCTTCTTCTCCGAGGACTACTTCGCTGAAATAATCGAATGTACCTGAATCTGCTCCGGGGCTGTAAAATTGAATTTCTTCTTCCGGCCATCCTTCTCTGACATCCGCCCACGTGGTTACGTCCCCGTAGGAGGACCACATTTTATTCAATTCCTTGACTGTCAGTTCATCGACCCAGTCGTTTTCTTTGTTGACGACGATGGATAGGCCATCAAGAGCTATTTCGAATTCCGTGTAGTCGATTCCTGCTTCTTCAAGAGATGCTTTCTCTTCGTCCTTGATCGGACGTGAGGCATTGGATATGTGTGTCTCACCGGCTGCGAATTTTTCAAAGCCGCCACCACTTCCGGAGGTGCCGATGTTTACGCGGGCGTCCGGGTTTTCTTTCTGATATTCTTCTGCCACCGCTTCCATTATGGGGAACACAGTAGACGACCCGTCTACCACGACTTCCGGACCATCACTCTCTGCATTCACGTTTTGACTGTCCTCCTCTGTGCCTTTACTCTCTTCTGTATTTCCACATGCTGCCAAAACAATCAAAAACAGAATTGCTGTTGCGAGAAACAATAATTTCGATTTCATACTTTCTCCCCCTCACGGATCGATGGTTGTCAGAAAAAGAGAATGACCACCTTCTCTGCAAGTTCTATTGTAAAGTATGAATGTTATTACCTTATTAACCCCGGGTAAATGTTCTGTAAAGCTCGCTTGAGGGGAATAAGCGGCAGGGATACTCTTTACTTCTTCCTGAAATTAAGAAGACACAAGACGTTTACTGAAATTTCACAAAATAGAACTACTGTACTATACTTTTATTGGGAAATGAAAAACGGAAATGAAATAAATTTTTAATTAAGCGCTTTCAATATAGAGTGAGCTTATTTGTATAACCGCTCGGGAAAGGAGGAGGGAAGAAATGAAGGAACGGAAAATAGTTATTGCCGGTACCGGAAGCGGAACAGGTAAAACGACAATTACGCTCGGACTGATGGCGGCTCTGAAGAAACGGGGGCAAAAGGTACAGGGATTCAAATGCGGCCCGGATTACATAGATCCGACCTTTCATACGGCGGTGACGGGACGCCCTTCCCGGAATCTGGACAGCTGGATGCTGACGCCTTCACAGATGACTGACGTATTTATAAACGGAAAGCGGGGCGCCGATATTTCTGTCATCGAAGGCATGATGGGACTGTTCGACGGCAAGAGTCCGGATTCCAACCGCGGGAGTGCGGCTGAGATAAGCGCGATGACGAAAAGTCCGGTCATCCTTGTCGTGAACTGCGTGAACATGGCCCGCAGTGCAGCCGCTGTCGTGAAGGGCTTTCAGCTTTTCGATGAGCAGACGGCAATCGCTGGCGTCATTGTAAACGAAGTGGGCAGTGACGGTCACTACCGGTTAGTGAAAACGGCGATTGAACAGGAGTGCGGCATTCCCGTAATCGGCTATTTGAAACAGGAACCCGGCATCCAGATGCCGGAGCGTCATCTTGGCCTTATTCCGGCGATTGAACGGGGAGAGCTCGATACCTTCTTTGACAGACTGGGAGACCTGATACTCGAGACGGTGGACGTGGACCGGCTGCTGGAACTGTCCGGAACAGAACCGGTCGAAACCGGGGGAGAGCCCTCCATGTTCGAGGAGAAGCGGGATACACGGGTCCGGATCGCCGTGGCGAAAGATGCGGCGTTTAACTTCTACTATCCGGAAAATTCGGAGATTCTGGAGGCGTACGGAGCAGAATTGATCGAGTTCTCTCCGCTCCGAGGAGACAGGGTGCCGTATGAGGCGGATGGTCTGTATCTCGGGGGCGGCTTTCCGGAAGAATTCGCATCACGCCTGGCTGCACAGAAAGAAGCGTCGGCTTCCGTTCGCGAAGCGGTGCAGGGAGGGTTACCGACGCTTGCAGAATGCGGCGGTTTCATGTATCTGACGGATTCGATCGAAACGACGGATGGAAAGATCCATCCAATGACGGGAGTGATCCCCGGAAGAATCCGCATGCAGGAAAATCTGGCTGCGATCGGGTACAGGGAAGTACGCGGCAGAAACGGCAATTTTCTGCTGGAAGATCTCGTCGTCAGAGGTCATGAGTTCCACTATGCCGTCTTTCACCCGGAAGAAGAACAGGTGCCTGCTGCCTATCATACGGAAGATACGGGCGGGGCGGGCGACGCCGGTTATCTGATTCATAACGCAGTAGCCGGTTTCCCGCATTTCCATTTCGGTTCCCGTCCTGAGGTGGCAGAAAAATGGGTGGAAAAATGTACAGCGTACGGGAAAGGGAAGGTGGAAGATTATGAAACTGATATCAATCTGTCCGAGTAACACCGAGCTTGCGGTGTATCTCGGTCTGGAGGAGTCACTTGTCGGAGTGGATGACTATTCCGACTGGCCGGAAACGATCGCACAGCTGCCAAGACTGGGCCCTGACTTAAGCATCGACATGGATCTCGTGGAGGAGCTGGAGCCGGATATGGTGCTCGCTTCGCTGACCGTGCCCGGCATGGAGAAGAATATCGAAGGGCTGGAGGAGAGAGGCATTCCCTACGTCATCGTGCCGAACCCGACAACGCTGACGGAAGTCGGAGACTGTCTGCTGTTCGTCGGAGAGGCGACAGGAACGAAGGGAAAGGCCGAGCGGCTGCACGCAACGTATCAGTCTATCCTCCAGCATTACAAAAAGCTTGCTGAACAGGTGGAGGAGCAGAAAACAGTGTACTGGGAATGGTGGCCGAAGCCGATCTTCACTCCGGGTGCCGCCAACTGGTTAACGGAAATCAGTGACCTGGCCGGTGCTGTCAACGTGTTCCGCGACCGGGAAGAGGCGAGTGTACAGACGGACTGGGAAGACGTGAGGACGAGGGACCCTGATGTGATGTGTGTCGTCTGGGTCGGTGTCCGCCAGGAAAAAGTAAATACGAAAGTCATTCACAGCCGGGAGAAGTCGGAGGAGATGCGGGCAATCAGGGATGAAGAGCTGCACGTTCTGGAGGAGCCGCTGTTCTGCAGACCGTCTCCGCGGCTTTTGGCGGGGCTCGTGAAAGTCGCTCACATCCTGCATCCGTCCGTCTACCCTCCATACCCGGAAGGAAAAGACCCGCTCACGGAATGGGGGTATTTAGATGATTGAACGCTATCACTGCTGTGCTACGTGCAAACATTTCCGTATCGACGTACAGGACAACGGAGACCGGCGCATTTACTGCGAGAGGCTCGGGTTCGACACGAAACCGACCTATCAGTTCAACTGCTGGGACCCGAAGGACAGGGTGAAAGAAGCGATGAAACAGGAAGAGGAATCAGAGTAAAGGAAGAAGTGTGACAGGATACTCCTGTCTGCTTCTTCTTTTTTTGTCAGGCTTTCAAACAGCGTTTAAAAGAAGAGCGAGGAGGTAAAATGACAAGCAGGAACATATGAAGTATCAAAAGAAGGAGAGAGGGGATAATGAATTTTCATCAGCAGCCGTTACGATTTGTGAAAGACGTCGTGCTGAGAGTAACGGATCTCAACACGTCGCTGCAGTTTTATAAAGAGTATCTCGGACTCAGCGTACTTGAGCGGGAAGCGGACAGAGTCGAGCTGACGGCGGACGGTGAGTACGCACTGCTGTCTCTCGAGGAACTCGGGACGCCCGCGAGAAAAGAGCGGGAGCGGACAGGACTGTATCATCTGGCTCTGCTCGTACCTTCAAGAGCCGCCCTCGCAGAAGTACTCGACCATTTAGCCGATAAAAACATACCCGTCGGCTCGGCCGACCATCTCGTAAGCGAGTCGCTGTACATCAGTGATCCGGACGGCAACGGTTTGGAAATTTACGCAGACCGTAGCCCGTCCGAGTGGGAATGGCATAACGGCGGAGTGATTATGGGCGTGGACCCGCTCGATTTCGAAGATCTTCGAAATTCCGGTGAGTCTGCGGAGAACTTTCGGAAACTGCCGGAAGAGACAGTAATCGGTCATATCCACCTGCACGTCTCTGATTTACAGGAAGCCGAGAATTTTTACACGGACGGTCTCGGGTTCGCTACAGTGAGCCGTCTCGGAGACCGGGCGCTGTTTCTGGCGGACGGCGGCTATCATCACCACATCGGCCTAAATACTTGGGCCGGCACCGGCATACCTGCTGCTTCCCGGGAGACTCCCGGGCTGGAGTCATTTACGATCGTGCTTCCGGATAAAGGGACAGTGGATCAGACCGTCCGCCGCCTGAAGGAATTCGGTGCTCCGGTTACGGAAAGAGAAGGAGCTGTTGTGACGGAGGACCCGTCCGGCAACCGGATCAGGCTGGTAGTGTGAATGTCTATCGAGTAATCTTTCTCATAAAAAAACTCCCTGCACGCGTCCCGGGTCCTACATTCCGGGTTACGCACGCAGGGAGTTTCTTTTAAGCGGACCGGTGTTCTTCCGCTGCCGCTTTTTCTTTACTTAAGCGGAATGGAGCGGTAATGAGAGCGGCAATCAGAAACAGCCCCATGTACCCGATCAGCGGATAGAAGATAGCTACAAGGTCGGTGAAGCCGACGAAGCTGAGAGCGAGTGCCACAGCGCCGACAGTGAAGACGAACTGCTTATGCTGCTTCGTACCGACGGTCGTGAATCTCGCTGCCAAAGAGAAAAACATGCTGATGGCCGTGTTGAACACCATACCGAACAGTACGATGGAAAACAGGACCCCGAGCCCCGGCGCAATATCGTCGACGAGCTTCAGCATCGGCATGTCCACGTTTGCGACAATGTCCACTTTGGAGAAGATGGCCAGGTGGCTGAGGACGATCATCAGACCGAGAGACAGCCCGCCGAGCAGTCCTCCGAGGGATGAGGTGCGTTCGTTATCCTCGTTACCACCCATGAGGAGCGACATCGATGCCCCTACGGCGATGTTGAACGATACGTAATTCAGGGCGGAAATGAACCAGCCCGGCAGAAACAGGAAGGAACTTTCAACGACCGAGTCCTGCGCTTTTGCCGTAGCATCAAGACTGCTGAGCCCTCCGTCCATCGTAGCTATACTGTATACGGCCACAAGAACGACGGTGGCAATGAGAAAAGGGGTGATGCTTCCGATGACGTTCACCACTTTCTCCACGTTCATCAGAATGGTGGCGACGACGAGCACGCTCATCAGAATCGTGCCGAGCACACTCGGAAGCCCGAACTGCTGACTCGGTATGGAACCGGCCCCGGCAATCATGACCACTCCGACGCCGAATAACGTAAAGATGATGACGTAGTCGACGATGAGACCGAGCCATTTCCCGCTCACCCGGTAGATGGCTTCTTTGTGGGAAGTGGCTTTCATTCTCGTACCCAGTTTCGTCAGCATCATGCCCATATAGGCGAAGATGGCGGTGGCGATGATGGCACCAATCGTTCCTGCGTACCCGTAACTGGTGAAATACTGCAAAATCTCCTGGCCGGAAGCAAATCCTGCCCCGACGATGATTCCGATGAACGCACTGGCGATCCGGAGAACTTTCTTCATTATGAAAAACTCCCTTATGTATGGTACAAGCTCTTTTAACTTTACCATGTATCCGCTTTCCTTTAAAAGGAAATTGAAAGGATGCAGCGAAAATAGGGACAATTTTCACCCGTCACAATATGTCATCATAATATACACTATGTTATACTAATTGAAATAATATACATACATAGGAGCGTGATCAGGTGAGTAAAAAATACCTGGATTTACTGGCGGAGAAATACGGCAGTGAAGAGGAAGTTGTTACGGAAATCATCAATCTGGAAGCGATTCTCAATCTGCCGAAAGGGACGGAACACTTTGTGAGCGATCTGCACGGGGAGTACCAGGCCTTCCAGCACGTCCTCCGGAACGGTTCCGGAAAAGTGAAAGAGAAAATCCGGGATATTTTCAAAGACGAATTGAGCGAGCAGGAAATCAGCGAGCTCGCAACGCTCATTTACTATCCGGAGGAGAAACTGAAGCTGATTAAAGGGACCTTCACGAGTGATGAAGAGCTGAACGAGTGGTACAAGACGATCATCGTACGGATGCTTGAGCTGATTCCTTACGCTTCTTCCAAGTATACGCGCACCAAACTGAGGAAAGCTCTGCCGTCGCAGTTCGTTTTTCTCATTGAAGAACTGCTTTACAAAACGGACCGGTACACGAATAAAACCGACTATTACTCAAGCATCATGGAGCAGATCATTACGCTGCGTCAGTCCGATAAACTGATCGCCGGACTGGCGTACACGATCCAGCGTCTCGTCGTCGACCATCTGCACGTCGTCGGAGATATTTACGACCGGGGACCGGAGCCGGACAAAATTATGGATACCCTCATCGACTATCATTCCCTCGATATCCAGTGGGGGAACCACGACGTATTATGGATAGGCGCCTACGCAGGGTCCAAAGTCTGTCTCGCCAACATATTGAGGATCTGTGCCCGCTATGCGAATCTGGATATTATTGAGGATGCCTACGGAATCAATCTGCGTCCGCTGCTCAGTCTTGCCGAGAAGTATTACGGGGACAACCCGGCATTCCGCCCGAAACTTCAGGGAGATGAGCGGCTGACGGAACAGGAGCAGCTGCAGATCGCCAAAATCCATCAGGCGATTGCCATGATTCAATTTAAGTTGGAGAGTCCGATCATCAAACGCCGCGACTGCTTCAACATGGACGGGAGACTTCTCCTTGATAAAATCGATTATGAGCGGGAGGAGATATACCTGAAAGGGAAAACGTACCCGCTTGAGAATCCGTGTTTCCAGACGATCGACCCGGAGGACCCGGCCCGGCTTCTCGAAGAAGAGCAGCAGGTGATTGATAAGCTTCTCTTCTCCATCCAGCATTCGGAGAAGCTGACGCGGCACATGAAGTTTCTTATGAAAAAAGGGAACCTGTACCTGAAGTACAACGGGAATCTGCTTATTCATGGCTGTATTCCGCTTGATGAGGACGGCAATATGGAAACGATGACGATCGAAGGGCAGACGTACGGAGGCCGTGATCTTCTCGATCTGTTCGAAGAGAAGCTCCGGTACAGCTTCGCTCATCCCGAAGAGACGGATGATCTGGCTACGGATATGGTGTGGTATCTGTGGACGGGCGAGTATTCGTCGCTGTTCGGTAAACGGGAAATGACGACGTTTGAACGGTACTTCATCAGCGATAAGGCGACGCACAAAGAGGAAAAGAATCCTTACTACTACCTGCGTGAAAACGAGGAAGTGTGCCGGAAGATGCTGGAGGATTTCGATCTGGACCCGGATCAGGGTCATATCATCAACGGGCACACGCCGGTGAAGGAAATCGAAGGAGAGAACCCGGTGAAAGCCGGCGGGAAGATGGTCGTCATCGACGGCGGCTTCTCTAAAGCCTATCAGTCCACGACGGGAATCGCCGGTTACACGCTGCTCTTCAACTCGTTCGGCATGCAGCTGGTGGCCCATCAGAAATTCAGTTCCCGGGAAGAAGTGCTGAAAGACGGCATCGACGTTCTTTCCGTACGTCGTCTCGTAGATAAGGAAATGGAGCGGAAGCTTGTGAGAGAAACGAATATCGGCACGGAAATTCAGTCACAGATCGACACGCTCCGTTACTTACTGGAAGAAAGGTATATGAAATGAGAGTGGCCCCCGGCCGCTCTTTTTTTGTATGCTCACTGCAAAAAAATGTAGAACCGGAAAATATTGTGATATTTTTTTGTTTCAAATTCAAATTATTCGGTTATCTATGGTAATATGATACAAAAGAACCATTAAGAACGGAGGAAGCAAAGATGAACTGGATCGACCCCTATATCTTTCTGCTGATGATTCTGGCTATCGGTGCGTCGTTCGTGGCTGTTGCGTTGCTGAAATCTCCCCGGAAACTGCTTCGTGATTTTTTGGCGGGGGCGGCAGCTTTAAGTTCACTCTTTATCATTATTACTATATTTGAACTACAAATCGAAAACAGAAACGCTATGATAGTCCTTAGAAATTTCCAGCAGATTTCCATAGTTTTTGCTCCGATTCTTCTGTTCGGCTATGCGAAAGAACTGCACAGGGAAGATGCAAAGACCACACTAAGGCTCACAGGGTTACTGGCTTTGCCGTCTATTCTCGATGTCACCCTCGCTTTTACGGATAAGTGGCACGGATGGATGCGGGAGAGTGTTACGGTCGAAACGGTGTGGAACTACACGGAGCTTTCCATTACAAGTACTTCTGTGAACTCCGTATTCAGCTCATACTCCTACGCCGTTTCTTTACTTACCGTTTTTTTACTGGTGCGTAATATGTTCGATGTCCCGAAACACTACCGGTCCACTTTCGGACTCTCCGCGGTGGCCGTAATCCTCCCGATAGTATCCATTACGGTTCTGTCGCTGCTTGAAGTGAAAGTGCCGGGGATGTTCGCTTTGTCATACGGTTCCATGGCGCTTTTGCTGATCATAGCGAACCGGAGCCGGGACTTCAATACGGTATGGCCGGTGTCACGGCAGCTGGTACTTGAAAATCTGTCGGAAGGCATTTTACTCATCGACGCCCGCGGCTGCATCATAGAAGCGAACCGGGCGATTTGTGATATGGCTTCCCACATTCATAAAAAGGACGTCTGTCCGAAAGATCTTCTTCATCAGAGAGCCGTTACGGTGTTCAATGGGGTGGAAGGACTGGAGAAATCCATGGAGAAAAGTGGAGACACAGAGTTTTCGGTGGAAGCCGGAGAACGTTTTTACGATATAGCGGTAACGAAACTGAAGGAGAAACGTCAGCCGATCTGGCTCGTCGTCGCCAAGGAGGTAACAGATCAGAAAGTGGTGGAACGGGAACTCGAGCATTTGGCTTCTCTCGATTCGCTCACCGGGCTCAAAAACAGAAAAGCTTTTCTGAGCGAGTATGAAAAAGCAGGGGCGGTAGAAGACAGGGTGTTCGTTCTTATGGATATCGATTACTTCAAAAACTTCAACGATACCTACGGGCACGTGGCAGGGGATGAAGTGCTGCGTGCTATGTCGGAACTGCTCGGGGAACATTTCGGGAAAGAAGGGGAAGTCGTTTCACGCTTCGGAGGGGAAGAGTTCGGGATTCTGCTGCAGGGGAAGCCGGAGGAAGTGGAGACGAGGATCACCCGGTTCTGCGAACATCTGAAAAGGCTGAACAAGGATAAGAACGGCCGGATCAGGGAAGAGATCACCGTTAGTGCAGGGATACACGCCTTCACCTCCGGGGAGGAGTTCGACGCCGTCTACCATTGTGCGGACCAGGCGATGTATGAGTCGAAACGTAACGGCCGGGATCAGCTCAGTTTTACGGGCCGCCCTTCTCCGGTGAAAAGTTGAAGTACCTGCATAGAAAAAGGTAGAATGGAAGCAACAGGAGGAATTTTATGGAACAGACCGGATTAGTTCTGGAAGGAGGAGGGAGCCGCGGTATATACACAGCCGGGGTTCTCAATCGCCTGATGAAAGCGGGAATTTATCTCCCTTACGTCAACGGAGTGTCTGCCGGAGCCTGCAACGGCTCTTCCTATGTCGCACGGCAGCTGGACCGCAACCGGGCAGTGCTCATCGATTACGTAAAGCATCCCGACTATCTGTCGCTGCGCAATCTTCTCAGGAAACGACAGCTGTTCGGTATGGACTTTCTTTTTGATACGCTGCCGAACCGACTGGAACCTTTTGATTATCATACATTTGCTCAGGCGAAAGAAGAGTTCGAAATCGGTACGACGGACTGCGTTACCGGGGAAGCGGTATTTTTCGATAAGGAAAACTACAATGAACATATGCTGACGCTCATGCGGGCTTCGAGTTCTCTGCCGATGGTGGCCCCTCCCGTCCCGTTTAACAACCGTATGCTGATGGATGGCGGGATTGCCGACCCCATCCCTCTTATGAGATCCATCAGCCGGGGGAACAGAAAGAACGTAGTTGTGCTGACCCAGGTGCGCGATTATTACAAAAAGCCGCAGTCGGTCGGCTGGTACATGAAGCGGAAGTACCGGGAATACCCCGGGCTGCTGCGGGCGATGGAGAAACGGCACATTGTTTATAACGAAACACTGGACTACATAAGAGAAGAAGAGCGGAAAGGGAATGTATTCGTCATTTCCCCCTCTCATGCTCCGGGGGTCGGCCGGGTCGAGCGCAACAAAGGGAAATTGACCACCCTCTACGAGCGGGGCATCAGGGATACACAGCAACTGGAAGCCTCTCTTAATGAATTTTTGCAATGAATCGGACCCCCGTGGTGTCCGGTTTTTGTTTATATTACACACGCAGAAGTGCAACCTTTTGCACAATCCCCCTTGATTTTGAAATCGTTTCCACCTAAAATGAGAGAAAATGTTAAAAGGGGAGTCGTTCGAATGTCTACTGTCGAAGAGAATGTGCAAGCTCAAATCGGAGATATCGTAACATTTACACGCAAGAAAGAGCAGTGGATGGGAAAAGTCGTTCCGTCCGGATGTGCAAATTCAGTGATCGTCGATTTACGCGTGATGGAAGAACTTCCTGATCGGGAAAATTCCTCTTACCTTACCTGCGTCAACCATAAAAACTACCATATCGTCTCACGGGCGGCCGAAACGTCCGTGGAATAATAAATTCAGGCAGCGTACCTGTCCGGGGTCTCTCCGGGCAGGTATTTTTATGTCCGGCACCCGGGGCAATGTAGTCACCACAGACAGGACGTGGTAAACTTTTTGACAACAACTATCCTAAAAGGAGTTCAGTGATGTCTTTATTTGAGAAACGGAATAAATATATGTTCGAGACGTTATTCGGGAGTACGGAACATTGCATCGTCGTAGTCGATAAAGAAGGGGTCATCACTTATATAAACAGCGGGTATGCTGATTTTATCGGTGTGGACCGGAAAAAAGCCGAAGGACGACACGTTACGGAAGTCATCGAAAACACGCGTATGCATATCGTAGTGGAAACGGGCCGGGAAGAGGTGGCGGATCTTCAGTACATACGCGGGGACTACATGATCGCCAACCGCATTCCTGTCTTTGAAGACGGAGAGCTTACAGGGGCGTTTGGTATGGTGCTGTTCCGTGATACGGATGAGTGGAAAGTGATGAACACGAATGTCAAAGAACTGCTGATGGAGCTTGAGTCCTACCGGGAAAATTTCAAAAAGAACACCGGCGCCTCCTACTCCCTTCATAACATCGTCTCCCATTCCCCGAAAATGATGGAAGTGAAAGACACGGTAAGAAAGATGGCGACAGGGGATGCATCTGTGCTGTTGCGAGGGGAAAGTGGGACCGGGAAGGAACTGTTCGCTCACAGTCTCCACAATTTAAGTGAGCGGAACGGGGAACCCTTTATCAAAGTGAACTGTGCAGCAATCCCCGAGCAGCTGTTTGAAGCGGAGCTGTTCGGCTATGAGGAAGGAGCGTTCACCGGGGCGAAAAAAGGCGGGAAAGCCGGTAAGTTCCAGCTTGCCGACGGCGGGACGCTTTTTCTCGATGAAGTCGGGGACATGCCGCTGCACGCCCAGGTGAAAATATTACGTGCCCTGCAGGAAGGGGAAGTGGAGCCGCTCGGCTCGGAGACATCCGAACTGGTGGACGTACGCGTCGTGGCAGCTACGAATCAGGCGCTTGAGGAACTGATCAGCCGCCAGGAGTTTCGGGAAGACCTGTACTACCGGATCAACGTCGTGTCTGTCGATATCCCTCCCTTGCGCGAACGGCCGGAAGATATCCGTCTGCTTGCCAAATACATCCTCAGTAAAACCGGGGACAGCAGGAGGAAGAAAGTCGAGGGATTCTCCGAAGCGACCATTCAGGTGCTTGAGGGGTATCCGTGGCCCGGAAACATACGTGAACTTGAAAATACGATCGAGTCGGCGGTGCATATGGCGGACGGGTCTTACATCGAAGTGTCCGACCTTCCCGGGAGTATAACAGCCGCTTCCGTTACCGAAGAGGAAAGCCTGAAAACGATACTGGAACGAGTGGAGAAAGAAACGATCGAGCAGGCTCTCACGAGGACCTCGGGGGACAAAAATGCGGCCGCTGCACATCTCGGCATCGGAAAGACGAGCCTTTATGATAAAGCGAAAAAATACGGTATATGACTGGCAGGTGACACCTTCACAAAACAGCCATTCCGGAAAAGCGGAAACTATTCCGCAAATCCGGAATGGTTTTTTATTTATGATGTAAGGGTTTTCATAAGGGTGTGCCGAAATTTTTCCGGAAATCCGGAAAAGGAGAAAAAGATACCCCTGTCTGCCGGCGTCCGGAAAGTTGGCACGATTCTTGCATAAGTAAGGGAGAAGGGAGTGGAACATATGAAAAAGATATATACAACGTTTCAGGAAGCGGTTAAGGAAATAAGGGATCATTCCACTGTGATGGTAGGAGGGTTCGGGCTCGTCGGGATACCGGAGAATCTCATACTCGGCATCGTCGAATCCGGAGCGAAACATCTGACGGTCATCTCCAACAACTGCGGAGTGGACGACTGGGGACTCGGCCTTCTGCTTGAGAATAAGCAGATTGATAAGATGATCGGGTCATACGTCGGGGAAAACAAGGAGTTTGAACGGCAGGTTCTTGCGGGGGAGCTGGAAGTCGAGCTTACGCCGCAGGGGTCACTGGCAGAAAAAATCCGGGCCGGAGGTGCAGGGATTCCCGCTTTTTATACACCCGCCGGAGTCGGAACACCGATTGCCGAAGGAAAAGAGATCCGGGAATTCGACGGCAGAGAATACGTGCTGGAGGAAGCGCTCACGGCTGATGTGAGTCTGGTCCGGGCAGCGCGCGCGGACCGTTTCGGGAATCTCGTCTACAACAAAACCGCCCGCAACTTCAATCCGGAAATAGCGGCAGCCGGGAAAGTGACGATTGCCGAAGTCGAAGAACTCGTGGATCCCGGAGAACTGGACGGCGATCACATCCATACGCCGGGAATCTACGTCCAGGGTCTTATCGAAGGACAGCAGGAGAAAAGAATTGAACGTCTGACCGTGCGTCAGGAAGCATAACGAAGGAGGAGTCGAAATGAGCACTGTAAAACAGGACAAAGCAGTCCAGAGAGAAAAAATAGCAAGAAGAGCCGAACGCGAAATTGAAAGCGGTTTCTACGTAAACCTCGGTATCGGTATGCCGACGATGGTGGCAAATTATATACAGCCCGGGAAAGAAGTGGTGCTGCAGTCGGAAAACGGGCTGCTCGGAATCGGTCCGTCGCCTTATGAATCGGAAGTGGACCCGGATCTGATCAACGCTGGGAAGGAGACGGTGACCGCATCTGTCAGCGGTTCCTACTGCAGCAGCGCCGAATCCTTCGCGATGATTCGCGGGGAGCATCTGGATCTTGCAATTCTCGGCGGAATGGAAGTGGCAGCGAACGGAGATCTGGCCAACTGGATGATTCCCGGCAAAGTGATCAAAGGCATGGGCGGCGCGATGGATATCGTGCACGGGGCGAAAAAGATCGTCATCATTATGGACCACGTCAGCAAACACGGGACTCCGAAAATACTGAAGGAATGCACGCTCCCGCTTACCGGGAAGGGAGTCGTGGACCGTATTATAACGGACCGGGCTGTCATCGACGTAACGGACGCAGGTCTCCTACTCCGGGAAGTGGCGGAAGGATTTACCGTCCAGGAGGTTATAGACAGCACGGAAGCACCACTCGAAGTGAGCGGATCACTGAAAGAAGCGGGTTATTAAAAAGGAGGAGACGAAATGAAAGGACAGATCGTATTTATTACAGGAGCAGCAAGCGGTATCGGTTATGAAGTGGGGGCGGCTTTTGCGAAAGAGGGAGCCAAAGTCGTGCTCAGTGATATAGACGAAGCGAAGGTGAAGGATGCGGCGGGAACCTTGAGAGATTCAGGGTATGAAAGCGAAGGGGTCGTCTGTGACGTAACGAAAGAAGAAGAAATCCAGCAGGCGATCGACTACGTAGTGGATACGTACGGCCGGCTCGACGTCCTGATCAATAATGCAGGACTACAGCACGTGGCGTCCGTCGAGGATTTTCCGACAGAAAAATTTGAACTGATCAACCGGGTGATGCTGGTGGCTCCGTTCATGGCAACGAAGCACGTATTTCCGGTAATGAAAAAGCAGGGGAGCGGCCGGATCCTGAATATGTCCTCCATTAACGGGCTCGTCGGATTTGCCGGCAAGGCCGCCTACAACAGCTCCAAACACGGGGTGATCGGCCTGACGAAAGTGACGTCGCTCGAAGGTGCAGAGCACGGCATTACGGTGAATGCTCTTTGCCCGGGCTATGTGGATACGCCGCTCGTCCGGAATCAGCTTGAAGACCTGGCAGAGAACAGAAACACGTCTCTCGAAAACGTTCTGGAAGACGTCATTTATCCGCTCGTTCCCCAGAAACGCCTGCTTTCCGTACAGGAAGTGGCGGATTACGCCCTGTTTCTGGCCGGTGATAAAGCCCGCGGGGTGACAGGTCAGGCGGTTGTCATCGATGGCGGGTACACGGCTCAGTAAATACGGAATGTAAACTAAAGGAGGAGTAATCGCATGTTTGGAATTTTTCTTGGACTCGTCGTATTAATGGTTCTCGCCTATATCGGATGGTCGATTATCTGGGTGGCGCCGATTGCTGCCGGAGTCGTGGCGCTTACGGGCGGGCTCGATCTGCTCGACGCCTATAAAGATACGTATATGGGAGGGTTCGTAGACTTTGCGAAATCATGGTTCCCCGTTTTCATGCTCGGGGCCATCTTCGGGAAGCTGATGGAGGACACGGGAATGGCGCGTTCCGTTGCGGTCGCTTTTACGAGGGTTATCGGAACGAACCGTGCTATCCTCGGAGTGCTCGTATCTGCAGCCGTGCTGACGTATGGGGGTGTAAGCCTCTTTGTCGTCGTATTCGCCGTTTATCCTTTGGCCCTGTCTTTATTCCGGGAAGCGAATATCAGCCGTAAGCTTATACCGGCTACCGTGGCGCTCGGGGCTTTCACCTTCACGATGACGGCACTGCCGGGGTCGCCGCAGATCCAGAACCTGATTCCGATGGAGTATTTTGAAACGGATGCGATGGCTGCACCTGTAATGGGAATCATCGCCGGAATTATTATGGCGGTCGGCGGTTACCTTTACCTTCGCCACCGGGAACAGAAATTGAGGGAGAAGGGGGAGACCTTCTTTGAACCGGAGGAAAAAGAGAACGTGGGGGAAGATGAAAAAACGCCGATGTTCGTCCTTTCGATACTGCCGCTTTTGACCGTCCTTCTAACGCTGAATCTGCTGCAGTGGGATATCGTCACCGCCCTTATTTCAGGAATCGTTCTGATCATGCTTTTGAACGTTACGAAGTACGCGAAATTCATCGGTGCGATGAACAAAGGGGCGAGCGGCTCGGTACTTGCGATCATCAATACGAGTGCGGCCGTCGGGTTCGGTACCGTCGTCCGGGAAGTCCCTGGGTTTGAGCGCCTGACGGAAATGCTCATGGGTGTCAAAGGCAACCCGCTCATATCAGAGGCGGTTGCAGTCAACGTTCTTGCGGGAGCGACGGGATCTGCTTCCGGGGGAATGGGGATCGCTCTTGAAGCACTCGGTTCCAAATACTATCAGATAGCTCTCGATACGGGCATAAGTCCGGAAGCTTTCCACCGGGTGGCCTCCCTTTCCTCCGGCGGACTGGACGCACTTCCGCATAACGGAGCGGTCCTTACCCTTTTCGCTATTACAGGAATGACTCATAAAGACAGCTACCGTGATATTTTTGTCGTAGCCATCCTTATCCCTATTATTTCCGTAGCCGTCGTCATTCTGCTTAACACTATCGGTGTTCTTTAATAAATAGGAAGGTTCGAGGGTTGTATATTTAATTTTGATGCCAATAGTGGTAAACTGTTTATGGAATAAAATATACTGGAAAAGATGTACATTCAGTGAAGCCTAGCCTGCAACGATGCATCTTTTCTTCAATACATAGGGAGAAGGATCGGATATATGAGTAATCAACGTACACAAAAAGAAGTCATTTTGATTGGTGCCGGGATTATGAGTGCCACGTTGGCAACGCTTTTGAAGGAACTGGCTCCTGAGTGGAACATTAAAGTATTCGAACGGCTCGATGAACCGGGCAGAGAAAGCTCGAACGTGTGGAACAACGCGGGAACGGGACACGCGGCTCTGTGTGAGCTGAACTACACGAAAGAAAAAGAGGACGGCTCCATCGACATCAGCAAAGCCGTAAGTATCAACGAGAAATTCGAAGTATCCAAACAGTTCTGGTCGTTTCTCGTAAAGCAGGACCTCATCAGGGATCCGCAGGAATTCATCCAGCCGGTTCCGCACATCAGCTTCGTACACGGTGAGGATCACGTGGATTTCTTAAGAAAACGTTACGAGAAAATGATAGCGCATCCACTTTTTGAAGGGATGAAGTATGCGGAAGACCTTGAAACATTGAAGAACTGGCTTCCGCTTATGATGAACAACCGTCCGGAAGGCGAAGCGATCGCCGCTACGAAAATCGACTCCGGCACGGACGTCAATTTCGGTGTGCTCACCCGTCTTCTGTTTGAACAGGCGACTACCGGAAACGTGGATGTCCGTTACAACCAGGAAGTTTCCGATTTGAAGCAGCTGGATAACGGAGATTGGGAAGTGCGTGTCCGTAACGAAAAAGAAGGAAGGATCGAACACCATCAGGCGCCTTTCGTATTTGTCGGAGGCGGTGGCGGAAGTCTCCACCTCCTTCAGAAATCCGGCATTCCGGAAGGACAAGGGTTCGGCGGCTTCCCGGTAAGCGGACAGTTCCTTTTCTGTGATAAACCGGAAGTCGTGGAGCAGCACCGCGGAAAAGTATACAGCAAAGCACCGGTCGGAGCTCCTCCGATGTCCGTGCCGCACCTGGATACCCGCTTCATCGATGGAAAAGAGACCCTTCTGTTCGGACCGTTCGCAGGCTTTTCGCCGAAATTCCAGAAGACAGGCTCTCTTATGGACCTCCTGACTTCCGTGAAACGGGACAACCTGTTTACGATGATGGCAGCAGGAGTGAAAAACGTGCCGCTTACGAAGTATCTTATTGAGCAGCTGATGCTTTCGAAGGAAGAGCGCGTCGAAGCTCTCCGTGAATTCGTACCGGAAGCCGTCGGCGAAGACTGGAATCTCGTTACGGCCGGTCAGCGCGTACAGGTGCTGAAAGATACGGAAGAAGAAGGGCGGGGGACACTGCAGTTCGGAACGGAACTCGTCACAGGAGCGAACGGCTCCATCGCAGCTCTTCTCGGGGCATCCCCGGGAGCATCGACAGCCGTGTCAATCATGTTCGATCTGATGAAGGAGTGCTTCCCGGACTACATGGACGAATGGGAACCTAAAATTAAAGAAATGGTACCATCGTACGGGGTGACTCTCGCGGATGATCGCCAGCTTATTCAGGAAATCCAGGAATACACGACGGAAACGCTGAATCTTACAGGACGCATGGCTACAAGCAACAACTGAACGCCATAAGCCTCTCCTCCGACTGGGGGAGAGGCTTTTTTGTGTGGCGCCGATTTTTTGCGTGCCCCTGGCGGCCTGTTTCACGGTCCGACCGTCACGATTAGCCGGGAATCGTGCCCTTCGCAGGGAAAAGATGGGCTTGAAGGTAACGATTAGGTAGGAATCGTACCCTTCGCAGAGAAAAGACGGGCTTGAAGGTAACGATTA
>NZ_FNOS01000007.1 GCF_900107115.1 Salimicrobium album | reverse complement strand
TCACCAACCAGCTAATGCGCCGCGGGCCCATCTGTAAGCGATAGCAAGAAGCCATCCTTTTACCATCGGTTCAGGAGAACCGTTGGGTTATCCGGCATTAGCCCCGGTTTCCCGGGGTTATTCCGGTCTTACAGGCAGGTTGCCCACGTGTTACTCACCCGTCCGCCGCTCGTTCCACGAGCGTCCGCCCCGAAGGGCTTCTGCTCGCTTCCCGCGCTCGACTTGCATGTATTAGGCACGCCGCCAGCGTTCGTCCTGAGCCAGGATCAAACTCTCCATAAAAGAGATTGATTAGCTCAATCATAATTCGTTCAAAAAATTGACGCATGGCATAAAACATTGTTCAGTTTTCAAAGATCGATGTCTTTTTTGCGACAAAACCTAATATATCAGCCTGACTTGATGAAGTCAACACTTTTTTTAGATTCAGTCGTTTTTCTATTGTGTTGTCTTCTTCTTTCCCGACAACGTTTAATAATATAGCACAGTTCCATTTCAAAACGCAATACCTTTGTAATATTTTTTTGTTGATTTCTTCTCACCAGCCTTCGATGGAAGGCTTCCATCCCGGCAAGGATGAGAAAAAACCGCAAAAGAGACGTTACGCCTCTTTTGCGGTTCCGACCAGGCGATGCAGCAACAGAAGCTGATAAGAGTTACATATAAAAAGCCCGATAATCATCAGCCACGTATAGGCACTGTCATCAAGATAAAGTCCCGGCAGCCACTCCACCGTCGTAATGACTGTCATAAAAAACATTGCCGGAAGGAAAGCAGTTTTATTCGTTTCATATACTTTCCTTTTTGCTACCAGATAGGACGCCACGAGGAGGCCGATCGCCGTAGCGAGATATCCCCAGATACTCCCGTCATCCGAAGCCAGGTAACGAAAATATACAAGGTCGAACAGAGTGAAAATAATTAAAAATGCCTGCAGCGGCCGCCAGAACCCGCGAAACATACCGGTAGCAAACTGATTGATCATTAAGTATGCGAAAAAACCCATTTGACTGATTACACTGAATATCAGACCGTACCCGAGGAAAAAGATGAGCACACCGAACAGTTCCCCTATCTGAAGTGGATCCAGTGCTTCCATATAAGCATCCGCCCGAAAAAAGAAGCTGGCTATAAGGACTACTGTACCTCCGAGTGCCAGCGTTGTCATAAACATCCGAACCCATTTGCGAGAATTCACATTGCTGCCCCCTAAACTGTTGTTTCATACCTTCAAGTATTCTATCACGAAGCGGAAGATTTTTGGTTACTGGCACAAAATGTTCAAAATTACGATCCTTCCTTCATAAAAAGAAAGCGTAAAGCCGGGAATGTCTTCCGGCTTTACGCTTTGAACTGTATCTTTAATCTTCGTAGCTGTCTATAACTTTAGCAGCAATATTCCGGTAGATGAGCCCGGTCGGATGATCTTCCTGATAAACGGAAGGTGCAAAAACATCCTCTTCTTCGTACGGCTGCTGCAGCGGAATATGGCCGAGAACGCCTGTCTTAAGCTGCTCGGCAAGCTTCACGCCGCCGCCACGCCCAAAGACGAACTCTTTATTCCCGGTCTCTTTACTTTCGAAATAAGCCATATTTTCAATAATTCCCAGGATTTCATGCTCGGTCTGAATAGCCATCTGACCGGCACGGGCTGCGACGAAAGCAGCTGTCGGGTGAGGCGTCGTTACAATTATTTCTTTTGAAGTAGGCAGCATGGAGTGCACATCCAGTGCCACGTCTCCTGTTCCCGGCGGCAGGTCGAGAAGGAGATAGTCGAGATCGCCCCACTCCACTTCCTTGAAGAAACTTGTAAGCATTTTACCGAGCATCGGGCCACGCCAGATAATAGGAGAGTTATCTTCCACGAAGAAGCCCATGGATACGAGTTTCACATCAAAGCGTTCCACCGGAATGATCTTCTCTCCACGTACGACCGGGCGTTTTTCCACGCCCATCATGTCCGGTACACTGAAGCCATAGATGTCTGCATCGATGATACCGACTTTTTTACCGAGACGGGCCAGTGCAATCGCCAGGTTCACTGTTACCGTGGATTTACCTACGCCGCCTTTCCCGCTTGCGATCGTAAGAAACTTAGTCCCTGTCTGACCAAGAAGGTTCGCTTCCTTTTCCTGCTCTGCTGCAGGCTGGAACTTCTCAAGCGTCTCTTCCGGGAGCTGATCGAAACGAAGACCGACTGTCGCGGCTCCCTCACTCTTGATTTTATTGACGATACTTTGCTGCAGTTCCATCTGCTCAGCGGTATTCGTCTTGGCGATAAGAAGTTTTACACTGACGTGTTCCTTCTCTTCCTTCACCTTGATTTCCTGTATTCCTTCTGTTTCCTTGAACGTTTTATGTAAAAACGGATCCTCGATGGATTCCAGAATCTCTCTTATTCTTTCCTCTGTTACCAAGTCGTTCACCATCCTTTTATAATCACTAGTCGTAGTATAACATATGTGAAACGCTTTCTAAGTAATTTGCTTATATCTTCCGGGGCTTTCTTTCAAAAAATCAGAAAGAGCGGCGGGGAGCCTTCCCGCTGACTACCAGCACCACTCCGACTGCAATCATGAAACTGCCGCTTATCAGAAATGGTACTCCGGTCCATTTCTCCAATATCCCTGCACCGGAAGACCCCGCCACTACTCCGAGCGAGAAGAAGGCGTAAAAGATACCGTACGCTTTTCCTCTTTCCGAATCTTCGGAAGAACGGGCGATCATCTCGTTCATCGACGGAAAAAGAAAAGCGAAGCCGATACCGTACATAACCATCAGCACGACGGTCCAGACGGCACTGCCGGTAAACGAAAGAACGACCAGCGCCACTCCGATGATGCCGAGACCTCCCGCTGCCAGAAGAAGCGGGGAATATACCCGGTACACCCGGTTCAGAGGAGTTATAAAAATAACGAGAGCCGTAATTCCGAAAACACTTAAGAACACCCCGGCGAGAGAGGAAGGAAAACCGAAACTCTCCACTTGAAACGGAAGCGCAAAAGCGAGTGTCCCGTTACTTACCATAAGAGCGAAGGCGGCGCCTGACGCCTGCCATAACGTTTTATTTTTCAGAAGTGCTCCGAATCCTTCCCGGGCACTGCTTTCTTTTTTCTCTTCGGGCAGGGTTACGGGAACAAACTTCCAGCCGAGGAAAAAAGCGATCAGAAAAAGTGCCGCCACAAAGAGGAACACGTAGTAGATTTCCGAACGGGCTGCTACAATCCCTCCGATCGCCGGGCCTGCAATGGCGGCAATTCCGATAGCTGCCCCCGTGTAAGCCATCGAAGCCTCTCCGTTTCTCCGCCGGGTAAGGTCCCCCACTATGGCAAAAGATGCCGGGATGAGAATCCCTCCGAACAAGCCGTGGACGAAGCGAAGGGCAAGCAGCTGCCCGTCCGTCGTCACGAGCGGATAGCCGAGAAGAAGGAAGAATACGAAAAACATCGCAAACAGAAGTACCCTCTTCCGACCGAGGCGATCCACACCGTATCCTCCAATAATATTCCCGAACATGTTGGAGAAGGAGTAGATTCCTACAATCAGACCGGCCATTACTTCCCCGGCTCCAAGCTCCACAGCAAAAGGAGCGATGATCGGCAGCTGTACGAATGTATCCATGAATGTAACGATAATGATAAAATACAGGATTTTTGTCATGATGTTTCCTCCAGAACTATGTTACGAAATAGGCGGCACTCTGCACGTAAACTTGAGCCGCGGCATAAAAGACGAGAGAGAATTTCCAGTTGTATACGATACTGTTCCGGAATGAATTGATGCCGTTCGATCCGCTCAAAGCAATAGCCGGCAGGATGATCGGAGACAGGATAATGGAAATCACACTCCCTGTAGTGACAGAGAGCACAATCAGCTCAGGCGGATAAGGGAGGTCGATACTGGTCAGAATACCGGCTACCAGTACCATTACCGTCAAAGGGCCGAGCCCCGTAAACCCGAGGAACACTACAATGAACGGTAATAGACTCAGGAAGTTCATAACCGGCACCTGCCCCTCCACCACTTCAAGCAGAGCTACGGCATTTTCGGCAAAACCCGTCTGATTCAAAGAATAAATGAGGGTACCAACGCTGAGCATAATGCTGAGCTGATACCCTTTTCCGGGGGTATCCTCCACTACGAACCTTTTCACTTCCTGCCAGAGCTTTTCACTTTTTCGTTTCACTATATAATAAAGCAGACTCCATATTATGATGACCAGTGGGATGGTAACCATCAGATCGGTTGCGAATATAGCATGAAGAAGGAAAATCGGTCCAAAGAGAGAAGCGAAAAGAACAAGGAACTCGAAAGTCCTCTCCCTGCTTCCCTCCATCTTTTGATGAAGAACTTCACTCAATTCCTCCTGCACCCCTGCTGTCATCGAAATTCCGGATTTCTTTTCTTCACGTTTCGAAAAGAGAAAGGCGATGCCGGTACCGACCATGGCAATAAAGAAACCCTGCAGCATCGCAAGCCATAAATTAGCCTCCATCGTCTCCACAGCAAAAATAAAGCTCGGAATGCTGATCACCCACAGGGTGGAAAGCCCGAAGCCGCGCAGCAGGGCGGTACTCTTAAACCGCTCCCAGCCCTCACCGCTTCTGTTTTTCAGGAAATCACTTACGAATTCATAAAGCATCGGGATGACACCGAACAGGAGGAAATGGGCAATCACCTGTGTAAAAAACGTCAGACCGGTATACAGTTTCCCGGCGGAATCGATCATTCGCGGGACGGACTGGAGGATTGCGGATAAATAATCCTCTTCCCTGAGGACGATACTTATGAAAGGTATGATGATCAGGAGACCGATGATTCCGCGCATCGTCAGAAACCCCTCTTCCATGCTTTCCATGATCGTATGGTCGGAAGCGACAGTGATGACGAGCGAAGTGATGAACAGAAGCAGCGGGAGTTTGAAGCGCACAATGCCGTACTGGAGGAATGCGAATAAAAACAGTCCGCCTCCCGTCACGGCTAATAGCGGCAGCAGGGAGGACTGCGGGTTAAAATAAGTATAAAAATGTAAAACAGCATATAAAATGACGGTAAGACGTAACCCCCAGGCCATCGCCCTCTCCTCCTTTCCTTTGATCCGGTTCATGCATAACAAAAAGAAAAGCTGACGACTGTAGCACCCGTCAACTTATCCTCTCTTCATCGTATTTACCAGCGTGCCGAGTCCTTCGATCGATACTTCAACCTCATCCCCGTCCTCAAGCCATCGTTTATCATCCAGTTCCATAATGACTCCCTCAGGCGTACCGGTCAGAATAACATCCCCCGGCTGGAGCGTCATATAGGTGGAAATGTAGCTGATCAGCGTAGCACAGTCAAAAATGAGATCGGAAGTGTTCGAATCCTGACGAAGTTCCCCGTTCATCCGACACTGAATCTGAAGATGGTCGGGATCTCCCGCTTCATCGGCGGTAGTGAGATATGGACCGATCGGGCAGAAGCCGTCCGGTGATTTACCGACAAGCCACTGCTTCGTCCGGAACTGCAGGTCACGGGCGGACAAGTCGTTCGCCGGGGCGTAGCCCGCTACGTAATCGAACGCCTCCTCTTTGCTGACGTGTTTCGCCTGCTTCCCGATAACGATAGCGAGTTCCGCTTCGTAATCCATTTCTTTTGCGTCGGCAGGAATCACCACAGAGGTGTGGGAACCTGTCAGGGCATTCGCGAACTTATTGAACAAAAGCGGATAGGCGGGTGCTTCCATCCCGGAGCGTTCCGCATGTCTCTCGTAGTTCAGCCCGCTGCAGATGATCTTCTCCGGACGGTCCACGCAGGGGCCCAGTGTCGTTTCGTTGATAAGAGGAGCCTCTGCAATATATGTATGTACGGCTTCTTTATCCCGGTCAAGCCAGATGAGAAGTTCGGGTACGGTACTCACTTTATCCGAGAAGTCACGTACTCCTTCATCGGTGTACACTCCCGGTGACCATGTATCTCTGTTCCAGAAAGTTACGATTTTCAACGGTTGCCCCTCCTTTTGCATTCTCCACCCTATCTTACCATAAAAGAGAAACATGGGCGGAACAGGACGCTCCCCGCTTTGCAAGTAGAAATTGATTTTTGACGTGTCATATACATCAGAAATTAAAAAATACGCAGTGAATTATATCTATTTCTAACAAATTTCTCCTATTTTATCTTATAATCGAGATAATCAAAAAGGAGGGTATTAAGCAAATGAAAAAAATCTCACCTGTGCTTTTTTTACTTGCTCTACTATTTTCACTTAACGCCCCCGCCGCAAGTGCCGGTTCGTTCAGTGACATCGAAGAGGTCAGCTGGGCCAAAAAAGAAATCCAGTACCTTTCTGGGGAAGGGGTCATCAACGGCTATCCCGGAAACGTATTTAAACCGGGGGAAAAGATAACGAGAGCCGACGTCGCCGTCATGCTTGTACGCGAGCTTTATCCGGAGGCGACTCCCGAGTCCGATCCTCCCTTCACAGATTTAAACAACCATAGATACTATTACGATGAAGTGGCGATAGCTTACGAAAAGAACATTTTAGAAGGGTACAATAACAAAGTTCGCCCTGAGGACAACATAAGCAGGGCGGAAGCCTCCGTCATGGTCGATCGCGCTTACAGCATCGACAGGAATGGGAAAAGAGGCGGCATAAGCGACGCCAAAGAAGTCTCCTGGGCCACGGAGAGCATACTGGACTTGTACACCCAAAATATTATAAACGGGTTTCCGGACGGTACTTTTAAACCCCGTAGCGATATTACTCGGGCACAATTCGCGAAAGTTCTTTCCGCTACCATAAATCCTGACTTCCGTGCCCTTGATGATTTCCAAGCACATTTCATCGACGTGGGGCAGGGAGACAGTATCCTGCTGGAATCCCCCTCCGGGAAAAACATCTTAATTGACGGCGGGAGAAAATCAGCCGGCGAAGAAGTGGTGGATTACTTAGCTAAAAAAGACGTCGGCACCATAGACTTGCTTGTCGCTACACATCCGGACGCCGATCATATTGGCGGTCTGATCGACGTTCTGAAACAGGTGAACGTGAAGAAAGTTCTGGACAGCGGGAAGACCCACACGACAGATACGTACATGGAATACCTGAATGTTATCGACCGGAAAGACATACCGTTTCAGGAAGCGAAAGAAGGCGAAATACTGAATTTCGATGACATACTCGATATTCAGGTACTGAATGCCAAAGACGGGTCTGGCGACAATAACGAATCTTCTATAGTCCTGAAAGTGTCCCACGGGAGTATCGATTATATGCTCACCGGGGATGCTTCCACGGAGATAGAACAGGAAATGATCGATCAATACGACGTAGAAGCAGAGATTTTAAAGCTCGGCCACCACGGGGCATCCACTTCCACGTCCCGGGCGTGGGCTCAGCAGGTTGATGCAGAGGTCGGCATTCTGTCATACGGCCCGAACCACTACGGCCATCCGGATGAAACCGTCGTGAATCGTATGCGTAATTTCGGAGCTGAACTTTACTCCACATGTGATACCGGAACGATTACAGTGACGACGGACGGTCAGAGTTTCGATGTGAACGGCTCCCCTTTCGACGGGACGGACAATTGTAGAACGGACGGAAACCAGAACGACGGTAGCACGGACACGGTCAACGTTAATACCGCCGATGCTGAAACACTTCAGTCGATTGACGGAGTCGGCCCTTCCATTGCCGGATATATCATCGACTACCGCAACGCCAACGGTCCTTTTCAAAGTATTGAGGAACTGGACAACGTAAAATATATAGGAGCGGCCACGCTTAATAAAATGAAGCCTTACATCACTTTATAGGAGCTGACATAATGAACAAGTACACCATCGACCGCTTCGAAGGAAACATAGCCGTCCTGTTGAAGAAAGGTGAGGAAACGGTGGAAAAAGATGTGCCCGTAAGTTCCTTCACCGAAGAAGTAAATGAGGGGGACATCGTTGAGGAAATTACCTCAGGAAACAAAAACACCTACCGGCCTTTAAGGGAAGAAACAAAAAGTCGCCGGCAGGAAGCAGAAGATTTATTGACCAGGATTAAAAATAAGAATGATCAATGAATAAAGGGGAAGCCCCTCTTTTCAAATCATTTTATATTCCGGATACACAATACCCCTTTTCCGACACTCTTCGGAAAAGGGGTATTGTTTGTTATACATCCTGGTTCTATTTGACATGAATCTCAGCCGGAGTTGTGTCTGTTCATTTAAAAAATCGTGAGTCAGGGACCATCATATTGTTCAAGCCACCCGGCAATCGTTTTGTGTGCAGCATTTCTTGTCACAACACCAAAATGGGAAGTGTCCTCCAAGAGGCTCACCTTTGTTTCCGGTGAATACTCGTTGAATAACGGTTTGAATGCCTCCGGTTTAGACACATGATCATCGGTTCCAATCATGACAAAGGATGGTTTCTCCAAACTTGCAATATCTTTTCCGTAATCATTGCGGGCGTGCATAGAAATTTGCAAAGCATAGTTATAGCGTAACGTTTCCGTGCCATCCCTGACGGCCTCCGGCATATTGAATGAAATCACATCTTTGTGATTTAACACCGTAATTCCAAACGTGTTTAAGATGCTCAAGCCGATCATACGCGGCATATTAACGTTGCTCCACTCACTGTCGGAGCGATAGGTCGGTGCTGTGTGATGAATGAAAGGGGATAACATCAGATAGCCATCGACCGGCTCATTCTCACCTCCGGCATACCGGATGACTGTTCCTCCACCGCTTGAATGCCCACCTAATAGAAGCGGACCTTCCTGCTGGCTCCGGATATACTTTACGAAATCATTGATATCGTCTTCAAGCTGACCGATATAGTCTGCCTCCCCCCTGTTTTCCGTCTGTGGCCCGTGCCCACGGAAGTCGGGAGTATAGACGTTTGCAACATCGTTTTCGGATAAGTGACTGGCCAGTGGTTGAAGATAGCTGCTGTGGTAGGCGGATCCGTGCAAGAGAATCAATGTTTTATCGGCTTCTCCCTCATAATAACGGTAGGACAATTTTTCCCCGTCTCGTGCGGTGTGTTGATGCAGTGGTGGCAGTTTGCTCTCCTCCGTTTGAAGCGTATCAAAACTTAAACCACCGTCGTTTCCCTCCGGAGCTTCCGTCTCGCTGAACAGCACCATACTAAATACCACACCAAGGAAAACGACTGCCGAAATGCCGAAGGAAAAACCGATTCGTCTGAAAATTTTTTTGCGTTGGGACTTGGAGCCTTTCGATACAGGTTGCGAAGTCATTAGTATTCTCCTAATGTTCATTTTATCGTTCTTCGCTGACAACCTTGTCCAAAATATCGTTCCACAATCCGACACAATCGTTGACTAATGCCATTTACCTACAGTATACCAACCATAGCGTAAAATTGTTAGTGGCTCTCAGTTGGATCCCCGATCAAATGCCGATAACTATCTACATCGGCTTGATGTATGAAGCGAAGAGGAAAAACAGATGAAATGTCTCAGGAGCAGATAAATTTTCAGCGAAAGGTAACGTGTTATATATTTAAACGCAAAAAAGCCCTCCCAGCTCAATAAGAGCAAGAAGGGCAATTTTTGGTGTACAAAACTTATTAACGCTTGGAGAACTGTGGAGCACGACGTGCTTTCTTAAGACCGTATTTCTTACGCTCTTTCATACGTGCATCACGAGTAAGGAATCCAGCGCGTTTCAGTGGAGTACGGTATTCAGGGTCCGCTTCGAGAAGCGCACGTGCTACACCGTGACGGATCGCACCTGCCTGACCTGTGAATCCACCACCGTCAACGTTTGCGTAAACGTCGTAGTTTCCTTGTGTTTCTGTAACGACAAGAGGCTGGTTCAAAATCTTACGAAGAGTTTCCAATGGGAAATAGTCCTGTGCATCAGTTTTATTTACGATTACCTGGCCGGTACCTGGGACTAGACGTACGCGTGCTGTAGACTTCTTACGACGTCCCGTGCCGGAGTATTGTACTTGTGCCACTCTTAATTACCTCCTTTGTTATTAGCTCTGATTAGCCGCGAAGTTCGTAAACTTCTGGTTGTTGTGCTTCGTGCTTATGATTTTCACCTGCGTAGACATGAAGTTTTTTGCTCATCTTACGTCCGAGACTTCCTTTTGGAAGCATGCCTTTGATGGATTTCTCCAGCATACGCTCAGGGAATTTCTCGCGCATTTCGTTAGCGGAACGGACTTTCAAACCACCTGGGTGATTGGAGTGACGATAATACTTCTTATCCTGCCACTTATTTCCTGAAAGTTCGATTTTCTCTGCATTAATAATGATTACGTGATCGCCAGTGTCAACGTGTGGAGTGTATGTCGCTTTGTGCTTTCCGCGAAGGATGGAAGCAACTTCAGTAGATAGACGACCAAGTGTCTGTCCAGCTGCATCCACAACATACCATTTGCGTTCCACGTTTGCTTCATTAGCCATGAATGTTGTACGCATGTCGGGTTCCCTCCTGATTTTTCATTAGATTTTTACTCTGATTCGATTTATATTTCAATACGATTAGTTTCCGGGGCTAATCGTGGTATAGAAATTAAATGCCACAAGATATCATATAACATTTTCATACCAAATGTCAATAGGCACACCAGGATTCGTTGCTTTTTTCCCGGAAAGAATATCAGTAACTCACTTCCCACAAAAACAGGCCGTGACCGGGGGTCGTGAAACCTGCGAGCCTGCGGTTGTGTTCCGCAAGAGCCCGGGGTATCGTGTCGATTTCTTTTTTCCCCTCCCCGATCTCAAGCAGGGTACCCATCATAATCCGGACCATATTGTACAAAAAGCCGTTTCCTCTTACGATGAACTCCAGTTCTTCCCCTGTTACGTTCAATTCTGCCCGGGATACCGTACGGATTTTGTTTCCTTTCAGCGTAGTCTTCGCCGAACAGAATGCAGTAAAATCGTGAGTGCCGAGAAACTGTTTTACGGCTTCCTGCATTTTTTCTATGTCAAGATTCCGGGGATGATGATAGACCGTTCTCCTACGGAACACGTCCCGGGAACGGACCGGTCTTACATAATAACGATACTCTTTCTCTTTGACGTCGAACTGGGCGTGGAAACTTTCTTCCACGTATTCTGCCTGTTTGACATAAATATCAGAAGGAAGCAGGGTCTCAAGCGCCCTCACCCAGCGATTTTCAGGCACTGCAAGAGAAGTGTCGAAATGGAAGACCTGACCTTTGGCATGGACGCCGGCATCCGTACGCCCGGAAGCGATGATGCGTACGTGTTCTCCTTTATGCATAGTTCGGAGCGCCTTCTCCAGCTCTTCCTGCACCGTTTTTCCGTTAGGCTGGATCTGAAATCCCGAATAGCCGGTGCCGTCGTATTCCACTGTACATTTTACCCGTTTCATTATATTTCACACCCTCGTTCCTATCGTGGCCGCCATAATGAGACAGAACAAGAAAAACACGATGTAATCTTTTTTCCGGAAAAGCAGGGCCCGGATCTTCGTCCGGCCCTCCCCGCCCTGGTACCCTCTTGCTTCCATCGCCATCGCGAGCTCTTCGGCACGCTTGAATGCACTGACAAACAGAGGGATAAGGAGCGGGATGACGGCGCTCACCCTGTCTTTCAGACTCCCGGTACGGAAATCCACGCCCCGGGAAGCCTGGGCTTTTGATATCTTCTCCGCTTCCTGCATAAGCGTCGGAATAAAACGCAGGGAGATTGACATCATCAGTGCCAGTTCGTGGACAGGGAAGCGCAGTTTTTTCAACGGATGAAGCAGATACTCGATAGCATCCGTAATTTCTATCGGAGACGTCGTCAACGTCAGTAACGACGTGAACAGAATAAGCAGGAAGAAACGCAAGGACAGCGTCCCGCCCTGGATCAGTGACTCTTCATAAAACGGAAAGCCGAGCACCGAGAATAGTATATCCCCCTGCCTTGAAACGAACAGGTGCAGGAGGAAAGTGAAAACGATCAGAAACCATACGGGTTTCAGGCCTTTCACAATAAACGACAGCGGGACTCTCGTGGCAAGGGCAGTCCCTATGGCGAAGGCGGTGAGAATACTGTAGCTCCACACGGAATTAGCAAAGAATACGATAATGACGAAAAAGAAAATAACGAGAATTTTCGTCCTCGGATCCAATCGATGAATGAGAGAAGTACCCGGGACATACTGCCCGATGATCATCGAATTATTCATAATCGTCTCTCCTTCCCAGCCGGGATGTGAGTTCCTTTGCTAATTCAGCAAGGGGCTGTTTGTTGTATTCGATCGAAACACCGAACTCTTTCTCAATCTTCTCCAGGAACTCGAGCACTTCCGGTATATCGAGCTGCACCTGACGCAGTTCTTCTTTTCTTTTGAACACATCGAGCGGTGCTCCCTGCATATATTTCCTGCCCTCATTCAAAATGACGACCTCGTCGGCATACGTCAGGGCATCCTCCATACTGTGAGTCACAAGTACGGTGGTAAGTTCCTCACTCTCATGGAGGGAATAGAACATATCCATCATTTCTTTTTGACCCCTCGGATCAAGACCCGCCGTAGGCTCGTCCAGAACGAGCACTTTCGGCTTCATGGCGAGCACGCCCGCGATGGCCACTCTTCTCATCTGTCCGCCGCTTAAATCAAACGGCGACTTCTCTTTCATATCTTCCGGAAGCTGCACGGCTTCAAGAGCTTTGTTTACCCGCTCCCTGATTTCTTCCTCATCCACACCGAAATTTTTCGGCCCGAAAGCGATGTCTTTCTCCACCGTCTCCTCAAATAATTGGTGTTCCGGGTACTGAAAAACGATGCCGGTTTTTTCACGCAGACTGCGTAAATTTTTATTTTTCCTTCCGGCTTCGATGACGAAATCTCCGACCTTCACACTTCCGGAAGTCGGCTGCAACAGCGCATTAATGTGCTGGATAAGCGTGGATTTCCCCGATCCGGTATGCCCGATGATTGCAGTATACGATCCCGAAGGCACATGAAGGGAGAGATTTTCGAGCGCTCTGAATTCAAACGGCGTCCCCGGGCTGTATGTATATGTTACTTCGTTGAATGTAAGTTCCATAGCTCCTCCACCATCTCCTCATGATTTAGCGGTTCCTTCCGAAAAGAAACGCCGTACTGTTTCATCTCCTCCGTCAGCTTTGCTACAAACGGCACATCAAGGCCGATGAAGGAAAGGGAGTCTTTATGGGCAAACACTTCCCGCGGGGTGCCTTCGAACCACACTTCCCCTTTGTTCATTACGATCACCCTGTCCGCTGCCACAATCTCCCGCAAGTCATGGGTAATGGTCACGAGAGACATATTCGACTTTTCCTGAACGTCCCGGACCGTTTTCAGTATTTCCTGACGACCTTTCGGATCGAGCATAGCTGTAGCCTCGTCGAGCAGCATATAATCAGGCGCAATCGCCAGTACTCCAGCAATGGCCACACGCTGCTTCTGGCCTCCGGAGAGCCGGTGAGGTTCGTGGTTCTCGTAGGTTTCCATCTGTACATCCCTCAGACTTCCGGCTACTTTCTCCACCATTTCTTCCCTTGGCACTCCCTGGTTTTCCATACCGAATGCAATGTCATCCCGGACAGTCGTGCCGACAAACTGGTTGTCGGGGTTCTGAAAAACCATCCCCACTTTTTTTCTGATTTCCCACACAGACTCCGGGTTCACACTCATACCGTCCACACTGACTTTCCCGTTTTCGGCAAAGAGGAGCCCATTCATCAATTTGGCAATCGTCGACTTGCCGGACCCGTTGTGACCGATAATCGCCACCCACTCGCCTTTCTCGATGAAAAAATCGACATCTTTCAACACGGGCGGGGCGTCTTCCTGGTAGCGGAACGTCACACCTTCAAATTCTATCCTGTCCTTCATTTCCTGGCCTCCTCTTTGCTATTTCCCGGGAAATAGGGTGGAAATCAACTAACTTCCTGCACAAAAAAAGGGCTGGAGTTAACCTCACGAATGAGATACCGTCCTGCCCTTTCGCTATTATCAGACTTTATACAAGTTCGATAATCGCCATTTTTGCGCCGTCACCTTTACGCGCATCAAGTTTCAATACACGAGTGTAACCGCCCTGACGGTCTGCATAACGCGGACCAACGTCAGAGAACAGCTTCTGAAGAGCAGTTTCGGCTCCTTCTTCGTCTGCATCCTGCTTGTAAAGGAACGACTCTGCCTGGCGGCGTGCATGCAAGTCGCCACGCTTACCAAGTGTAATCATTTTTTCTACAGAGGAACGAAGTTCTTTCGCTTTCGCTTCCGTTGTTTCCAGACGTTCATGGATAATCAGATCCGTGGTGAGATTGCGCATCATTGCCACACGGTGTTCTGTTTTACGACCTAGTTTTCTCATCGATAACCCTCCTTTTCAGATGTTTCCTCTTTATCGTCAGTCTTCTTTACGAAGGCCAAGGTTAAGTTCATTCAGTTTGTGCTTAACTTCTTCCAACGATTTTCTGCCGAGGTTACGGACTTTCATCATATCGTCTTCACTCTTATTAGCCAGCTCCTGAACCGTGTTGATACCAGCACGTTTCAGGCAGTTGTAAGAACGAACCGAGAGATCCAGTTCTTCGATCGTCATCTCAAGAACTTTTTCTTTCTGATCTTCTTCTTTTTCTACCATAATTTCGGCATTTTTCGCTTCATCCGTCAATCCGACGAAGATGTTCAAATGCTCCATATATACTTTAGCCCCTAAAGAGATCGCCTCTTCCGGACGGATGCTGCCATCCGTCGATACATCCAGTGTAAGTTTATCGTAGTTGGAGATGTGCCCGATACGGGTGTTCTCCACCTGATACGTTACACGGGAGACAGGGGTGAAGATAGAGTCAACCGGAATTACTCCTATTGGTAAATCTTCGTGGTTGTTCCCTTCAGCCGGGCGATATCCTCGACCGCTTTCAGCTGTAATACGCATACGCAGATTCGTATTACTATCAAGGGTAGCGATGTGAAGTTCCGGATTCAGTACTTCAACGTCACTATCATGAGTAATATCAGCAGCGGTGACTTTTCCTTCACCCTGGACATCGATTTCCAAAGTCTTCTCGTCATCAGAATAAATCTTCAGAGCAAGTTTCTTCAGATTCAAAACGACAGTGGTTACGTCTTCCATGACACCTTCGATCGTCGAAAATTCGTGAAGGACCCCGTCAATTTGTACAGATGTCACAGCGGCACCGGGAAGGGAGGATAATAGGATACGACGCAAGGAGTTACCTAGTGTTGTACCATACCCACGCTCAAGCGGCTCGACGACGAATTTACCAAAAGTAGAATCATCGCTGATCTCCACCGTTTCAATGTTTGGTTTCTCAATTTCGATCATTTACACAAAAACCTCCTTCAAAACGTCGAAACCCCGGTCAGACAGAAGTCCAACCGAAATTCCTCAGGCAGGCAGCCCCTCTACCAGTAAACTGCATCTCTAAGGTTAAACGCATGGCTGTTATTGGTGGTTATAACCCTTAAAGAGGGCGATAAAACAATTCAGACTATAATTACACGCGACGACGTTTCGGTGGACGGCAACCGTTGTGTGGAACCGGCGTTACATCTCTGATAGCTGTGATTTCGATACCTACTGCCTGGATGGAGCGGATAGCCGCTTCACGGCCGGCGCCAGGCCCTTTAACAGCTACTTCAAGATCTTTCATGCCGTTATCCATAGCTTCTTTTGCAGAAGTTTCTGCAGCCATTTGTGCTGCAAATGGAGTAGATTTACGGGAGCCTTTGAAACCGAGAGTTCCGGCACTGCTCCAGCTGATCACATTACCTTGCACATCTGTAATCGTGATAATCGTGTTGTTGAAAGTAGAGCGGATATGAGCAATACCACTCTCCACATTCTTTTTCACGCGACGTTTCCGGGTACGGGTGTTCTTACGTGCTACCATAACTATACCTCCTTTATCAATTGATTATTTACGTTTGTTTGCTACTGTACGACGAGGACCTTTACGGGTACGGGAGTTGTTTTTCGTCTTCTGGCCGCGACTTGGAAGACCACGACGGTGACGAAGCCCACGGTAAGAGCCGATTTCAATCAGACGCTTAACGTTAAGGGAGTTCTCACGACGAAGGTCACCTTCGACGTTGTAGTTGTTCAGTTCAGTACGAATTTTCGTAAGTTCATCTTCCGTAAGATCACGGACACGGGTAGATTCATCTACTCCGGCATCCTGTACAATTTGACTTGCCAGGGATTTACCGATTCCGTAAACATAAGTCAATGAGATAGAAATTCGCTTATCACGAGGGATATCAACACCTGCTATACGTGCCATAGGGAACGTGCACCTCCTTTTTTATTAACCTTGTTTCTGTTTGTGTTTCGGGTTATCACAGATTACCATTACTTTGCCATTACGACGAACGACTTTACATTTATCACAAATCTTCTTAACAGAAGCCCTTACCTTCATCATTCATACCTCCTTGTTATATCGGAGCTTATTCTATTTGTAACGGTACGTTATCCGTCCTTTAGTAAGATCATACGGGGACAGTTCCACTGTCACTTTATCACCTGGAAGAATACGGATGAAGTTCATGCGTATTTTACCGGAGACGTGAGCAAGTACCGTATGCTGATTCTCAAGTTCGACTTTGAACTGAGCGTTCGGCAATGTCTCCACTACGGTTCCTTCAATTTCAATTACATCTTCTTTCGCCATCGAGTTGCTCTCCCTTCTCTAAATCAGTCACCAGTTCATTGATATATTTACTAACAGCAAATCGAAGCTTGCCGTTTGTGACACGACCTGTTTCCAGAAGGCTGCTTTGGACTTCCGGAGAGATGAAGCTCGTGCAGGACACATGCTGCATGTTCTTCTTCTTCGGCCTGTCGTATTTCCTCTTCTCTCCGTCAGCAAGCATTACAGCGCCATCTTCAAGTTTATCAATGACTACCGCATATTGACCTGCTTCCCGTCCACGCTCAATACGAACAATTTGACCTATTCGCGGACTCGATTCCGATTCACTCACAGTACGATCACCTTCATTTAAAGTAATAAACACAGTAATCGCGTCGGAGAGGAACTACAAGCTCCTGCCGTTTCGCATTACCACTTTCGGACACTAACTTTGAACATAACAAGGAACACTTTCAATTTCAAGAAAAAAGTTTCGCTATTACGTGAAAGGTTACCGTGCCCATCCATGGCAACCCTCATTTACTCCGGGTTCTCTGTTTCACCTTAAGAAAGATGCTGAAGGCGTTCATCAATATCGTTGAATACTTCCTCGATATTTCTGTTGCCCTCTACCGTAACGAGATAGCCCTTCTCTTCGTAAAAGTCCAGAAGAGGCTGAGCCTGTTCCACGTTCACTTCGAGTCGGTTTTTCACTGTTTCCGGCTGATCGTCTTCCCTCTGGATAAGAACAGCACCGTCGTTATCGCATTTGCCTGGTGTTTTCGGAGGATTGAATTGAACGTGGTACGTAGCTCCACATTCAGGGCAGACTCTCCTGCCGGTCAACCGGTCCACAAGTATTGTTTGTGGAACATCTATGTGAAGCACATAGTCGAGAGATGTCTCCAGCTCTCCAAGCAGATTCTCAAGAGCTTCTGCCTGTTCAAGCGTGCGCGGGAAACCGTCAAGGAGGAATCCTTTCTGGCAGTCCGGCTTGCTGAGACGTTCACGGACGATTCCGATCGTGACCTCATCCGGAACCAGCGCCCCTTCATCCATATATGATTTAGCTTCTTTGCCTAGTTCTGTGCCTTCTTTGATAGCTGAGCGGAACATATCTCCGGTAGAGATATGAGGAATGTTATATTTTTCGACTATTTTCTCTGCCTGGGTGCCTTTTCCGGCTCCAGGGAGACCCATCAAAATTAAATTCAACTTTTTCCCTCTCTCCCGTATCTTAGTTTTACACTATTTATTTAATGAAGCCTTTATAATGTCGCTTCACCAGCTGACCTTCCAGTTGCTTCATCGTATTCAGTGCAACACCTACCACGATCAAGAGACCAGTTCCTCCGATCTGTATGCTTGGCGGAAGCCCTGCAAGGGAGCCAAGAATAATCGGAAGGACAGATACAGCCGCCAAAAAGAGTGATCCTACGAAAGTTAAACGGTACATAACCCGTGTCAAATACTTCTCCGTATTCGCACCGGGACGTATTCCCGGGATATACCCGCCTTGCTTCTTAAGGTTTTCAGCCATTTGTTCAGGGTTCACCTGTACAAACGTATAGAAGTATGTGAACGCTATGATAAGCGCTACATAAATAATCATACCCGGCCAATTCTCATAATTGAAAATGTACTCGATCGTTGAAGCGATCTCGCTATTTTCAAAGAATCCGGCTATCGTTCTTGGAGCGATAATGAAAGAAATCGCGAATATGACTGGAATAACTCCAGCAGCGTTCACCTTGATCGGCAAGTGGGTGGAATGTCCACCGACTGGAGATCTGTTTACCTGACGTTTTGCATATTGAATAGGGATTTTACGCAGCGCCTGCTGAATGAACACAACTCCCACAATCACTGCAACAATCACAAGAGCAATGAGAGCCACGATGACGAGGTTGAGGAAGAGTTCCTCTCCTGCGCCAGTTATATACTGATCATACAACTGGTTCACACCATTCGGAATTGCAGCAACAATACCTGCGAAAATTAAAATTGAAATCCCATTTCCTACGCCATGGGAAGTGATTTGCTCACCAAGCCACATAAGGAATGCAGTCCCGCCTGTCAGTACGAGCGCAATAGCTGCGAACTGGGGAATACCAGGGTTAGAGATCAGCTGACCTCCTGCCATGGCATTGAAACCAATGGACATACCAATGGCCTGTATGAAGGCAAGGACAATAGTTCCATAGCGGGTAAACTGAGCTAATTTCCGGCGTCCCACTTCACCCTGCTTTTTCCACTCTGCAAATTTAGGAACGACGTCCATCTGCAGAAGCTGCATGATAATAGAAGCAGTGATGTAAGGCATAATCCCCATCGCAAAGATGGAGAAGTTCTGTAATGCCCCACCTCCGAATGTATTCAGAAAGCCGAAAGCGTTCTGTTCATCCATGAAGTTGATTGCTTCATTATTTGTAAACGGCACGGGGATAAATGCCCCCAGCCGGAATACGATAAGCATAAGCAGGGTGAAAATGATTTTTCGCCGGAGATCACCCACGCGCATAAAATTGGAGATTGTCCGGAACATTAAATCACCTCAGTTTGACCGCCCGCCGCTTCGATTGCTTCTTTGGCAGAAGCCGAGAACTTATGAGCTTTTACTGTGAGTTTCCTATCAATGTTACCTTTTCCTAGGATCTTAACACCAGCTTTTACTTTGCTGACAGTACCTGTTTCAAGCAGAAGCTCCGGAGTTACTTCCGTGCCTTCTTCGAAACGATTCAAAGTCTCTAAGTTCACAACTGTATATTCCGTACGGTGAATGTTCGTGAAACCACGCTTAGGCACGCGTTGGAATAAAGGCATTTGGCCACCTTCGAAACCTGGACGGATTTTGCTCCCGGAGCGCTGACCCTGTCCTTTGTGTCCACGACCGGATGTTTTTCCGTTACCGGAAGCCATCCCACGTCCTACGCGGTTACGTTTTTGACGGGACCCTACTTTGGAATGTAGTTCATGAAGTTTCATGTGAGCACCTCCTTATTTATAAATTGATTATACTTCTTTTACATCAGCCAGGTGTGAAATCTTATTGACCATTCCACGCATAGCCGGATTGTCTTCTACGACTACTGACTGGCGAATTTTATTAAGTCCTAGCGCTTTAACGGTGTCCTTCTGGTCCTGCGGACGGCCGATTACACTGCGCGTGAGGGTAACTTCTAACTTTTGAGCCATTGTATTTCCCTCCTATCCTACAGTTCTTCCACGGATTTCCCACGAAGTCTTGCCACATCTTCGGCACGCTTCAATTCAGTAAGACCCTTGATAGTAGCACGGATCATGTTGATTGGCGTGTTCGAGCCAAGAGACTTCGAAAGGATGTCCTGCACACCTGCAAGTTCGAGTACGGCACGGACAGGTCCGCCTGCGATAACACCGGTACCTTCTGCGGCCGGTTTCAACAGCACGTTACCGGCGCCGAAGCGACCGTGAATTTCGTGAGGAATCGTTGTATTTTTAATTGGTACAGTTACCAGGTTCTTTTTCGCATCATCAATTGCTTTTTTGATGGCGTCCGGAACTTCCTGCGCTTTGGCAGTACCGAAACCGACATGACCGTCTTTGTCGCCCACTACTACAAGTGCGGCAAAACGGAAACGACGTCCACCTTTTACCACTTTCGCAACGCGGTTGATCGTAACAACGCGCTCTTCAAGATCTAGTTTGTTAGGGTCAATCTTTGTACTCATACATGTCCCTCCTTTTACGATTAAAATTGTAGTCCAGCTTCACGAGCTGCATCGGCCAAAGCTTGTACACGGCCGTGATAAAGATAACCACCGCGGTCGAATACTACTGTTTCATAGCCTTTTTCTTTCGCACGTTCTGCAACGAGCTGACCAATGCGTTTAGCAGCTTCAACGTTGCCGCCACGATCAAGGTCGAACCCTTTGTCCATTGTCGATGCACTGGCTACTGTCGTTTCGCTCACATCATCGATCAATTGTGCGTAAATATGGTTGTTGGAACGATAAACGTTCAGACGTGGACGCTCCGCAGTACCGGAGATGTTCTTACGGACACGTGCATGACGTTTCTTACGCATAGTGTTTTTATCGGTCTTTGAGATCATTTAAGTCACTCCTTTCTTACCCTGACACCTTATTTAGCTGTCTTACCTTCTTTAGTACGGACAGTTTCGTTCTCGTAACGGATCCCTTTACCTTTGTAAGGCTCAGGAGGACGAATCGCACGGATGTTAGCGGCCACTGCTCCGACGAGCTCTTTATCAATGCCTTTGATGACGATTCTAGTGTTCGTAGGAACTTCGATATCGATACCTTCGCGGTTTTCGATTTCTACCGGGTGGGAGTAGCCGGCGTTTACGGTTACTTTTTCACCCTGTTTTTGAGCACGATATCCGACACCGCGGATTTCAAGTGCTTTTTCAAAACCCTGGGACACTCCTACAACCATGTTATTGATCAGGCTGCGTGTTGTACCGTGGAGAGCTTTATGCTCCTGCTTATCACTCGGACGCTCTACAGTAAGAACGTTGTCTTCCTGTTTCACGGTCATTTCGTCGGAGATAGTGGTAGCCAGTTCCCCTTTTGGTCCTTTTACTGCAACTCTGCTATTTTCCTGGGTGACTTCTACACCTTCAGGCAGTTCAATTGGTAATACACCAATACGTGACATTCATTACACCTCCTGTTCGTATCTGTTTTCTTACCAGATGTAAGCAAGCACTTCGCCACCGATAGCTTGTGCACGTGCTTCTTTATCTGTCAAAACACCTTTTGATGTGGAAACGACTGCAATACCAAGGCCGTTAAGAACTCTCGGCACTTCGTCAGCTTGTGCATACACACGAAGACCCGGTTTCGAAATCTTCTTGATGCCTGAAATTACTTTCTGCTCTGTCTGGCTGTACTTCATGAAAATACGAAGTATGCCCTGCTTACCATCCTCTACCTGTTCATAGTCACGAATGAAACCCTCACGTTTAAGGATATCAGCGATCTCTCTTTTCAGGTTAGAAGCCGGTAGCTCCAACTTCTCGTGACGTACCATATTCGCGTTACGAATACGAGTCAGCATATCTGCAATTGGATCTGTCATTGTCATAACTTTTACCTCCTTCCCAGTCCTCGGGTTTACCAGCTGGCTTTTTTGACGCCAGGAATTTGTCCTTTATATGCTAGTTCGCGGAAACATATACGGCACAACTTGAATTTACGAAGTACGGAATGCGGACGTCCGCAACGTTCACAACGAGTGTATTCGCGTACCTGGAATTTCTGTTTGCGCTGTTGTTTCGCAACCATTGATTTTTTAGCCACTATTTTCCCTCCTTATAGTCAGTTCTTAGTTTTTAAACGGCATACCGAACTGAGCTAATAGTTCACGAGACTCTTCGTCTGATTCAGCACTGGTAACGATAACAATATCCATACCACGTACTTTGTTAACTTTGTCATAGTCGACTTCCGGGAAAATCAATTGTTCTTTCACACCTAGAGTGTAGTTACCGCGGCCGTCGAATGCTTTCTTGGAGATACCACGGAAGTCACGGACACGTGGCAATGACACGGCGATCAACTTCTGAAAGAATTCGTACATGCGCTCTCCGCGCAGAGTAACTTTAGCTCCGATTGGCATTCCTTCACGAAGACGGAATCCAGCGATAGATTTCTTCGCTTTCGTTACCATCGGTTTTTGACCGGAGATAAGCTCCAGTTCCTCTACCGCGTTATCAAGTGCTTTAGCGTTCTGCACAGCATCGCCTACACCCATGTTGATAACGATCTTTTCAATTTTCGGAGTTTCCATTACGGAATCGTAGTTGAACTTTTCCATAAGGGATGGAACAATTTCTTTTTGATATTTCTGTTGAAGTTCGTTCATCGGTAAGCCCTCCTTTCGCCAGTTGGATTATTTATCTAGTGCTTCACCGGATTTTTTCGCGATACGAACCTTTTTACCATTCTCTGTCTTATGACCGATTCTTGTCGGTTCACCGGACTTAGGATCGATCGGTAGAACGTTGGATACATGGATAGCTGCTTCCTGAGTAAGGATACCGCCCTGAGGATTATCCTGAGAAGGCTGAGCGTGCTTTTTCACTTCGTTGACACCTTCAACGAGGACACGTTCTTTCTTAGGGTAAGCTTCAAGTACCGTACCTTGCTTTCCTTTATCTTTTCCAGAGATAACCATGACTTTGTCACCTTTTTTTACGTGCATACTTCGCGCACCTCCTTACCACGGCTTTCTTGATTTTTTATAGAACTTCCGGAGCTAGTGAAACGATCTTCATGAATTTGTGTTCACGAAGTTCACGGGCTACTGGTCCGAAAATACGGGTTCCTCTCGGTCCTTTATCTTCACGGACGATAACCGCAGCGTTTTCGTCGAAACGAATGTAAGAGCCGTCTTTACGACGTGCACCACTTTTCGTACGTACGATGACAGCCTGAACAACTTCACCTTTTTTAACAACGCCCCCTGGTGTTGCTTGTTTAACCGTAGCAGTGATGACATCACCGATGTTCGCAGTCTTACGACCGGAACCGCCCAGCACTTTAATGGTTTGGATCTCGCGTGCACCAGAGTTGTCTGCAACTTTTAGACGTGATTCCTGTTGGATCATTTACGTGTAACCTCCCTTCGGAATATCTCCGAATCATCTTTTTAGATAGTAACTGCTTCTTCGATTACTTCTACGAGACGGAAACGTTTTGTAGCGGATAGAGGGCGGGTTTCCATGATGCGTACCACGTCTCCCTGTTTCGCCTGGTTGTTTTCGTCATGCGTTTTAAATTTCTTGGAATATTTAACACGCTTGCCGTAAAGCTTGTGGAATTTATACGTTTCAACAAGTACAGTGATCGTTTTGTCCATTTTGTCGGACACAACGCGACCAGTATATACTTTACGATTATTACGTTCAGCCATGTGAGGGTGTCCTCCTCTCCATTATTAATTGTTCGTGCTTAGTTCACGTTCGCGTGCAACTGTCTTCATACGGGCGATGGACTTGCGAACCTGACGAATGCGAGCAGTGTTCTCAAGTTGGCCTGTAGCCAGTTGGAAACGCAGATTAAAAAGTTCTTCTTTAAGAGACTTTACCTTCTGTTCAATTTCGGCAGTGGTTAGTTCGCGGATTTCATTAGCCTTCATTGATTTCACCACCAATTTCTTCACGTTTTACAAATTTAGTACGAATCGGGAGCTTATGAGAAGCCAGACGCAACGCTTCGCGCGCTACCTCTTCCGATACCCCTGCGATTTCGAACATGATTTTTCCTGGTTTAACAACTGCGATAAAACCTTCCGGAGCACCTTTACCGGAACCCATACGAACTTCGAGGGGCTTCGATGTATATGGCTTGTCAGGGAAGATTTTGATCCATACTTTACCGCTACGCTTCATGTAACGGGTCATGGCAATACGGGAAGCTTCGATCTGACGGGCGGTGATCCATGCCGGATCTACAGCCTGAAGTCCATATTCACCAAACGCTACAGAAGTTCCGCCTTTTGCGCGGCCTTTCAGACTTGGACGATGTTGACGACGATATTTAACACGTTTTGGCATTAACATAATGCGGTTCCCCCTTTCTTATTGATTGCCTTTAGTTGGAAGAACTTCGCCACGATAAATCCACACTTTAACACCCAGTTTACCGTACATGGTGTTAGCTTCTGCAGTACCATAGTCGATATCTGCACGCAATGTGTGTAGTGGTACAGTTCCTTCACTGTAGTATTCAGCACGGGCGATGTCAGCTCCGCCGAGACGACCGGAAACTTGAGTACGGATACCTTTGGCACCTGCACGCATGGAGCGTTGAATGCTCTGCTTTTGTGCACGACGGAAAGATACGCGGTTTTCCAGCTGCTTGGCGATACTATCAGATACGAGAGTAGCATCAAGATCAGGCTTTTTAACCTCGATAATGTTGATGTGAACTCGTTTGCCTGTGCGGTTGTTCAATTCTTTACGTAGAGCTTCCACTTCGGAACCACCTTTACCGATAACCATTCCAGGTTTTGCGGTATGGATCGTTACGTTTACGCGGTTCGCAGCACGTTCGATCTCGATAGTAGATACAGAAGCTTCGCTTAGACGTTTCTCGATATATTCACGGATTTCAATATCTTCGTGGAGAAGGTTTGCATATTCGTTGTCTGCGTACCATTTCGACTCCCAGTCGCGAATGACACCGACACGGAAACCTATCGGATTAACTTTTTGGCCCACTGATTATCCCTCCTTCTTTTCTGATACAACCACTGTGATGTGGCTGGTTCTTTTGTTGATCTGACTCGCGCGTCCCATAGCACGTGGACGGAAACGTTTGAGTGTTGTGCCTTCGTCTACGAATGCTTCGGAAACGACCAGGTTGTCAGGATCCAGCTCATTGTTGTGTTCAGCGTTAGCGATAGCTGAATTCAATACTTTTTCAATAATCGGCGAAGCTCCGCGATTTGTGTTGCGTAGTGTCGCAATAGCATCACCGGTGTCCATTCCTCGAATCAAGTCGATAACTAAACGCGCTTTACGAGGAGCGATACGGACTGTTTTAGCAACTGCTTTAGCTTGCATGGAAGTGCCTCCTCTCTACCTTAGCGTTTTGTTTTTCTGTCGTCACCAGAGTGCCCTTTGAACGTACGGGTCGGTGCGAATTCACCCAGTTTGTGTCCTACCATGTCTTCTGTAACATAAACTGGTACATGTTTACGTCCGTCATATACAGCAATTGTCTGACCGACGAAGTTTGGGAAAATTGTGGAACGGCGTGACCACGTTTTGATCACGTGACTGTTGTTACCTTCGTTGTTGCTTTCGACTTTTTTCATCAAATGGTCATCTACAAAAGGTCCCTTTTTCAGGCTGCGGCCCATTGATAAACCTCCCTTCGCGATTGAGAGACGGGGTTGTTATCCCGCCCTTTCAATCCCGTTATTTTTTACCTTTTCTGCGTACAATATATTTATCAGTAGATTTATTACGTTTACGCGTCTTGTAACCAAGAGTCGGCTGACCCCATGGTGTAACTGGAGATGGCATACCGATAGGGGCACGGCCTTCACCACCACCGTGTGGGTGATCACTAGGGTTCATAACAGAACCACGTACACCCGGGCGCTTACCTTGCCAGCGGGAACGTCCAGCTTTACCGATGCTGATAAGTTCATGTTCAACGTTTCCTACCTGGCCGATAGTTGCACGGCACGTGCTGAGGATGAGGCGAACCTCTCCGGAAGCGAGACGTACAAGTGTGTACTTGCCTTCACGACCGAGAATCTGACCGGAAGCACCTGCGGAGCGTACAAGCTGACCGCCGCGTCCTGGTTTCAGTTCAACGTTGTGTACTGTCGTACCTACAGGCAGGTCGATCAGTTTTTTTGCGTTACCCGGTTTGATGTCTGCATCTTTCCCGGAAGAAATTTCTTTGCCTACTTTAAGACCTTTCGGTGCAAGGATGTAGCGCTTCTCCCCATCTGCATAGTTGATCAATGCAATGTTAGCGGAACGGTTCGGATCGTATTCGATCGTAGCAACGCGTCCTGGTATTCCGTCTTTATCGCGTTTGAAGTCGATAACACGGTACTGACGCTTGTGTCCGCCGCCTTGATGACGAACCGTGATACGACCGTGCGTGTTACGTCCACCGCGTTTGTGCAGCGGAGTAAGCAGGGAGCGTTCCGGTTTGTCCGTAGTAATTTCTGCGAAGTCTGACATAGACATATGCCGACGACCATTAGTTATTGGACGGAATTTTTTAATCGCCATCTTTTTTCCCTCCTTCAGTTTTTATTTATACTTCGAAAAATTCGATTTCTTCACTGTTTTCAGTAAGTGTAACAATCGCACGTTTCTTATCGGAACGGTATCCACCGTACCTGCCCATGCGCTTGAATTTACCTTTGCGGTTGATAGTGTTGACGCCGGCTACTTCTACTCCGAAAATCTCTTCGACTGCTTTTCTGATCTCCGTTTTATTAGCTTTTGTTTCCACTTCAAACGTGTATTTCTTTTCTCCCATAAGATCGGCAGAATTCTCAGTGATTACGGGGCGCTTAATAATATCGCGTGGTTCTTTCATTATGAGAGCACCTCCCCTACTTTTTCAGCCGCATCTTTCGTTACAATAACTTTGTCATGCGTAAGCAAATCAAGAACGCTTACTTGGTCAAACGTTACCGTTTCGACTTTTGGCAGGTTATTGGAAGAAAGAACGACATTTTCTTCTTTCTGTGCTGTAATGATAAGTGCACTTTCGTTTGCGTCCAGTGCTTTAAGGAAGTTGACTACTTCTTTCGTTTTCGGAGCGTCCATGGACAACTCTTCTACGGCAAAAAGGTTTTCTTCCTGAACTTTTGAAGAGTAAGCAGAACGAAGTGCAAGACGACGTACTTTTTTAGGCAATTTGTAACTGTAGCTGCGTGGTGTAGGGCCGAATACTGTTCCGCCGCCTACCCATTGCGGGGCACGGATAGTACCTTGACGGGCACGACCTGTACCTTTCTGGCGCCATGGTTTACGTCCACCGCCACTCACTTCGCCGCGTGACTTCACTTTATGCGTCCCCTGACGCTTGGAAGCCTGTTGCATAAGAACAGTCTCATGAAGCACGTGTGTGTTCGGTTCGATACCGAATACCGCATCGTTCAAATCCAAATCTCCAACTTTCGAACCGCTTTGGTTAAATAGTGCTACTTTAGGCATGACATATCCTCCTTTCGTTTATTATTAGTTAGCCTTGACCGCACTTTGAACTTGTACGTAAGATTTTTTCGCACCAGGTACGTTACCTTTAACGAGAAGCAGGTTGCGCTCAGCGTCAACTTTCACTACTTCAAGGTTTTGAATGGTTACCTGATTGCCACCCATCTGACCCGGAAGGTCTTTGCCTTTAAATACGTGCATGGAGTTGATATCCCCAAGCGTACCAGGGCGACGGTGATAGCGTGAACCGTGTGTTTCAGGTCCGCGGGAGTGGTTGAAACGTTTGATCGTTCCCTGGAACCCTTTCCCTTTGGATGTTCCTGTTACGTCGATTGCGTCACCTTCTGCGAATAAATCCACCTTAACTTCCTGACCAAGTTCATAGTCGTCAGTATTAACGTTACGGACTTCACGAACGTAGCGCTTAGGTGTTGTGTTAGCTTTTTTAGCATGTCCTGTTTCAGGCTTTTTCACACGATTCGCTTTTTGATCAGCGAAACCTAATTGAATGGAATCGTAACCGTCATTTTCCGTAGTTTTCTTTTGAAGAACTACGTTCGGCTCAGCCTGAATTACTGTTACAGGTACAAGTTCTCCGTTATCGGAGAAGATCTGAGTCATACCGACTTTACGTCCTAAGATACTTTTCGTCATCCGTTACACCTCCTATTATATCGTTTCATTTATAGTTTGATTTCAATATCTACACCAGACGGCAGGTCCAGACGCATCAATGCATCGACCGTTTGTGGTGTCGGGTTTACAATGTCGATAAGACGCTTGTGCGTGCGCATTTCAAACTGCTCACGAGCATCTTTGAATTTGTGGGTCGCACGTAGTACAGTGTACACCGATTTGTCTGTAGGAAGCGGGATCGGACCCGATACTTCAGCTCCAGAACGGTTAGCTGTATCTACAATCTTTTCAGCGGACTGATCCAGAACTCTGTGATCGAACGCCTTCAAACGAATACGAATTTTCTCTTTTGCCATTATTTTCCCTCCTTTATCGCCTATTTTCAAAACAGACTGGCTCCACGAAAATTCCTTGACTCACCTGCCATGGCAAAGGGGCCGGGTGTGTCAACAACCTTCCGTATCATCGTCTTTCATGACCAACATTAAATATTATAAAGAAAACCCCCCTTAAATGCAAGGGGTTTAGTAATTTTTTTATGTGATCATCCTTAAACATTCTACCTATTTTCCCCGCTGAATGCAACCCCGTTTTTTCGAGAACTGATTCAGCGAATGAAAATGTTCTGGTAACAAAAAAAGATCAGGGGGCAATCCCCTGATCTTTTCGGGCTTTTATTATTACTCGTCGATACGGGCAACAACGCCGGCGCCTACAGTACGTCCACCTTCACGGATGGAGAACTTCGTACCGTCTTCGATTGCGATTGGAGAGATAAGGTTAACTGTCATCTCTACGTTATCGCCAGGCATTACCATTTCTACTCCCTCAGGAAGTTCGATAACACCAGTTACGTCCGTAGTACGGAAGTAGAATTGCGGACGGTAGTTGTCGAAGAATGGAGTGTGACGTCCACCTTCATCTTTTGAAAGTACATATACTTCCGCGTGGAATTTCGTGTGCGGTGTGATAGTACCCGGCTTAGCAAGAACCTGACCGCGGTTGATATCTTCACGCGCTACACCACGTAGAAGTGCACCAATGTTGTCGCCAGCTTCTGCATAGTCGAGAAGCTTACGGAACATTTCAACACCAGTTACAGTAGTTTTCTTAGCTTCTGGAGCAAGACCGATGATTTCTACATCGTCACCGACTTTAACCTGTCCACGCTCAACACGGCCAGTCGCAACTGTACCACGGCCAGTGATGGAGAAAACGTCCTCAACAGGCATCATGAATGGCTTGTCTGTGTCACGGTCCGGTGTTGGGATGTGAGCATCAACTTCAGCCATAAGGTCAAGGATAGCCTGCTCGTGGTCAGCATCGCCTTCGATAGCTTTAAGAGCAGAACCTTTAACAACTGGAGACTCGTCTCCGTCAAAGTCATACTCGGATAGAAGATCGCGAACTTCCATTTCAACAAGTTCAAGAAGTTCTTCGTCGTCTACCATGTCAGTTTTGTTAAGGAAAACAACGATAGCCGGAACACCGACCTGACGGGATAGAAGGATGTGCTCACGAGTTTGTGGCATCGGACCGTCAGCTGCGGATACTACAAGGATAGCTCCGTCCATTTGAGCTGCACCAGTGATCATGTTTTTAACATAGTCAGCGTGACCTGGGCAGTCTACGTGTGCATAGTGGCGAGTTTCAGTTTCGTACTCAACGTGAGCTGTGGAGATAGTGATCCCACGCTCGCGCTCTTCAGGTGCTCCATCGATGGAGTCGTATGCGCGAGCTTCCCCGCTACCGGAAGTTTTGTGAAGTACAGTTGTGATTGCTGCAGTTAGAGTTGTTTTACCATGGTCAACGTGTCCGATAGTACCAATGTTAACGTGGGACTTTGACCGGTCGAATTTTTCTTTAGCCATTCTATAGTTCCTCCTTTAATATAATGAAAATGTATTTATAAAGGTATTGGATGGAGCAGGGAAGAAACCAAATTCTTCTCTGCTTACCATACAATTATTCCTTTTAAACGTCAATAAGATTAATTAACCACCGACGTTTTTCTTAATGATCTCTTCGGAAATGCTTTTCGGCACTTCTGCATAGTGATCAAAGTACATAGTGTAAGCTCCGCGACCCTGCGTGTTAGAACGAAGAGCAGTCGCGTAACCGAACATTTCGGAAAGCGGTACGTACGCGTTTACGACCTGAGCCGGTCCGCGAGCTTCCATACCGTCTACACGTCCACGACGTGAAGTGACATCACCCATGATGTCTCCCATGTACTCTTCAGGGATGACGATTTCTACTCTCATCATCGGCTCAAGAAGTACCGGCTGACATTTACTTTTCGCTTCTTTAAGCGCCATGGAACCAGCTACTTTAAATGCCATTTCGTTAGAGTCTACATCGTGGTAGCTTCCATCGAAAAGAGTAGCTTTAACGTCAACAAGCGGGTAACCGGCCAACACACCGTTTTCCATTGATTCTCTGAGTCCCTGTTCAACGGAAGGGATATATTCGCGTGGTACTACACCACCGACGATTTTGTTCACGAACTCAAAACCGGCACCTTCTTCGTTAGGTTCGATAGTGACCCATACGTGTCCATACTGACCACGTCCGCCGGACTGACGTACGAATTTACCTTCCACATTCGCAGAAGCGCGGAATGTTTCACGATAGGCAACCTGCGGAGCACCGATGTCGGCGTCCACTTTGAATTCACGTTTCAGACGGTCAACAATGATGTCCAGGTGAAGTTCACCCATACCGGAGATGATCGTCTGACCGGTTTCTTCATGTGTTTCCGTACGGAATGTAGGATCTTCTTCTGCCAGTTTACCAAGAGCGATGGACATTTTGTCCTGATCCGCTTTCGATTTCGGCTCGATCGCTACGTCGATTACCGGTTCAGGGAATTCCATGGTTTCAAGAATAACGAGATTCTTTTCATCACACAATGTGTCTCCTGTTCCAGTATCTTTAAGTCCGACGGCACCGGCGATGTCACCGGAGTACACTTGTGAAATCTCTTCACGGGAGTTTGCGTGCATCTGCAGGATACGACCTACACGCTCACGTTTATCCTTCGTGGAGTTTTTCACGTATGAACCGGATTTCAACGTACCTGAGTAAACCCTGAAGAAAGTAAGTTTACCGACGTAAGGATCCGTCGCCACTTTAAATGCAAGAGCGGAGAACGGCTCGTCATCGTCAGGTTTACGTACTACTTCTTCTTCCGTCTGTGGCACGTGGCCTTCAATGGCACGTACATCCAGCGGTGATGGAAGGTAGTCGATAACTCCGTCAACAAGTAGCTGAACACCTTTGTTTTTAAAGGCAGATCCGCAGTATACCGGGTAGAACTCAACGTCCAGGGTACCCTGACGAATAGCTTTCTTAAGCTCGTCGTTGTTGATTTCTTCTCCTTCGAGATATTTCATCATGAGCTCTTCGTCAAGTTCTGCAACGGACTCGATAAGTTTACCACGGTATTCTTCCGCCTGTTCTTTATACTCATCCGGGATTTCGCGGGCTTCCGCACGCGTTCCGAGATCATCAAGATAGTAGAAGGCTTGCATAGAGATCAGATCGATAATTCCTTCGAAGTGATCTTCGGCACCGATTGGAAGCTGTACAGCCGCAGCGTTAGCTCCGAGACGTTCCTGAAGGGTTCCGAGGGAGTAGATGAAATCTGCTCCTACTTTATCCATCTTGTTGACGAATACGATACGCGGAACGCCGTACGTCGTCGCCTGGCGCCATACTGTTTCTGTCTGAGGTTCTACACCGGACTGGGCGTCCAGTACAGCAATGGATCCGTCCAATACACGCAGGGAACGTTCCACTTCGACTGTGAAGTCTACGTGTCCCGGTGTATCGATGATGTTGATACGGTGACCTTTCCATTGTGCTGTCGTTGCTGCAGAAGTAATCGTGATTCCACGCTCCTGCTCCTGGGACATCCAGTCCATCTGAGAAGCACCTTCGTGTGTTTCTCCGATTTTGTGAATACGCCCCGTGTAGAAAAGGATACGTTCTGTTGCTGTCGTTTTACCGGCATCGATGTGAGCCATGATGCCAATGTTCCGAGTATTTTCCAAGGAGAACTCTCTAGGCATGAATCCTTCTCCTCCCTAATTAAGAATTTTTGTTTCTCGTACTTACCAGCGATAGTGAGCGAATGCTTTGTTCGCTTCGGCCATCTTGTGCATTTCTTCACGGCGTTTCACGGCAGCACCTGTATTGTTTGCTGCGTCAAGAATTTCATTCGCCAGACGTTCCTGCATTGTCTTCTCGCCGCGTAGACGCGCATAGTTTACAAGAAAACGGAGTCCGAGTGCCTGACGACGCTCCGGACGAACTTCAACCGGTACCTGATAGTTGGAACCACCGACGCGGCGGGCGCGTACTTCAAGTACTGGCATTACGTTCTTCATGGCTTCATCAAAAGCCTCCATGGCATCATTTCCGCTACGTTCCTGAACGAGTTCAAATGCTTTGTAAAGAATGGTCTGGGCTTTCCCGCGTTTACCGTCCACCATAATCTGGTTGATCAGACGCGTTACTAGCTTGGAATCATAAATAGGGTCGGCTAACACATCACGTTTAGCTACTGGACCTTTACGTGGCATATGTCCCCCTCCTTCCTTCGAGTGTTGATCGTTTTATTTTACTGCTTAGGTTTTTTTCTACCGTACTTGGAACGGCCTTGTCTGCGGCCTTCTACCGGTGCTGTGTCAAGCGCACCGCGAACAACGTGATAACGTACACCTGGCAAGTCTTTAACACGACCGCCACGGATAAGTACCACACTGTGCTCCTGAAGATTGTGCCCCATTCCTGGAATGTAGGCGTTCACTTCGAGCTGGTTAGTCAAACGCACACGTGCATATTTACGAAGAGCCGAGTTCGGTTTCTTCGGAGCCATTGTACCGACACGGGTACATACACCACGTTTTTGTGGAGACGGCTCGTCAGTCATGCGTTTTCTGTAACTGTTATACCCCTTGTTAAGAGCTGGTGAGTCAGTTTTTTTACTTTTACTCACACGGCCTTTACGTACGAGTTGGTTAATTGTTGGCATGATGTTGTCCTCCCTTCATTTCTTAATACCACACATCCAGGTGGTTCATAAAAAGGCAAAAAACAAAGCTTTCGCGCAACACGCGCCAAAACCTGTTATTTAATAGCCACTGTTGCAGCACCTACATCAATTCCGCAGGCGTTTCCGAGTTCTTTTGCTGATGGAACTTCATGGTAGTCAACGGAAAATTGACGGGCGACTTTGATCACCTTTCCTGTAACTTCCGGATCGGCATCTGCTGCCACTATCACTTCCGTTACTGTTCCGGCTTTAATCGCTTTGATGGTCTGCTTTGTTCCAATCACTAAATTCGATTTAGCCTGTGCTACTTTTTCATAAGACAATAGCATATCCTCCAAAGTAACAAGGTTGTGGAAGCACCTTGATTATAGTACCACCCTATCCTATGAGTGTCAACACTCCATAGAGTTTTTTTCTCAAGGTACTTCCTTCTGTCACCCTTGTATTTAAGCTTGCGTAGGTTCTTCCTGAACCTGCTCTTCCCGGTTCTTGTTCTCGTGTTCGGACTGGATCGTACGATAACGATTCATGCCGGTACCCGCAGGCACAAGTTTACCGATAATAACGTTCTCTTTAAGACCAAGTAGTTCATCGCGTTTTCCTTTGATCGCTGCATCGGTCAGGACACGAGTCGTTTCCTGGAAGGAAGCAGCCGAAAGGAAGCTGTCCGTTTCAAGGGAAGCCTTCGTAATACCAAGGATGACCGGTCTGCCGACTGCCGGCTGCCCGCCTTCCATGAGTACACGCTGGTTGGCTTCTTTGAACTGATGGATTTCCATGAGAGTCCCTGGAAGTACATCCGTATCACCGGAGTCCAGCACACGCACCTTACGAAGCATCTGGCGCACCATTACTTCTACGTGTTTATCGGAAATTTCCACCCCTTGCATACGGTACACTTTCTGAACTTCTTTAAGGAGGTAAGCTTCCACCCCTTCAAGACCTCTTACCTGAAGCAGTTCTTTCGGATCGATAGAACCTTCCGTAAGAGCGTCCCCGGATTTCACTTCATCTCCGACGTTCAGTTTCATTCTTGCCCCGTAAGGAGCTGTATAACTTCGGGATTCTACGGCTCCCTGTACAGTGATTTCAAGTTTCTCTTTAACTTCTTTCACATCATACACCGAACCGTCGATTTCTGAGATGACCGCCTGTCCTTTCGGATTACGTGCCTCCACGATCTCCTGGATACGCGGAAGACCCTGCGTGATGTCATCTCCGGCAACTCCGCCTGTGTGGAACGTACGCATAGTAAGCTGCGTACCAGGTTCACCGATAGACTGAGCAGCAATGATTCCTACTGCCTCTCCGACTTCCACTTCGTCACCTGTTGCCAGGTTACGACCGTAACACTTCTTACAAACGCCGTGTTTCGTATGACAAGTGAAGGCCGAGCGGATGGTTACCTCTTCCACTCCGGAATCTTCAATCGTTTTCGCTGCTTCTTCGGAGATGATTTCGTTACGCACAGCCAGCACCTCTCCGGTCTCCGGATGAGTCACTTTCTGGAATGACGTCCGTCCAACGAGACGATCCACGAGCGGTTCGATGACTTCGGAACCTTCTTTAAGAGCGGACACGTTCAGTCCTCTGTCCGTTCCGCAATCATCTTCACGTACAATTACATCCTGAGCCACGTCTACAAGACGACGGGTGAGATACCCGGAGTCGGCAGTCTTAAGTGCGGTATCCGCAAGACCTTTACGTGCCCCGTGTGTGGAAATAAAGTACTCAAGCACAGTAAGACCTTCCCGGAAACTGGACTTGATCGGTAGTTCGATGATCTGTCCGGACGGGTTAGCCATAAGACCACGCATACCGGCAAGCTGAGTGAAGTTGGATGCGTTACCACGCGCTCCGGAATCACTCATCATGTAAATCGGGTTGGTAGTATCGAGAGACGCCATCAGACGTTCCTGAATGGTGTCTTTCGCCTGCGACCAGATTTCAATGACGCGGTTGTAACGCTCTGTATCTGTAATCAGACCACGACGGAACTGCTTGGAGACTTGGTCCACTTTCTCCTGTCCTTCATCAAGAATTTCTTCTTTGTCACTCAGTACCACCACATCGGAAACCCCGACAGTAATACCGGCTTTCGTGGAATATTTGAAACCGAGATCCTTCATCTCATCCAGCATACGGGACGTTTCACTGATAGAGAAGCGTTTGAACACTTCGGCGATGATATCACCGAGTATACCTTTTTTGAAAGGTGGTACGATCTCCCGCTGTTTCAGATCTTCGTGGACGTCCGTACCTTTTTCGATGAAGTAATGATCAGGTGTTTTAATTTCCAGGTTGCTCTGAGTCGGCTCGTTCATGTAAGGGAACGAAGCCGGAAGCATGTCGTTGAAAATAAGCTTCCCGACAGTCGTAACCAGCATCTGGTTCTTCTGTTCTTCGGTGAAAGTTTCGTTTTTAAGTGAACTGGCCTGTACTGCTACACGTGTGTGCAAGTGTACATATCCGTTCTGATAAGCCATAAGAGCTTCGTTCAGATCTTTGAATCTCATACCTTCACCGATAGCGCCTTTCCTCTCAAGAGAAAGGTAATAGTTACCGAGTACCATGTCCTGGGACGGTGTAACGACCGGTTTTCCATCTTTCGGGTTCAGGATGTTCTGAGCGGCAAGCATCAGGATGCGTGCTTCTGCCTGAGCCTCGGAAGAAAGAGGAACGTGCACGGCCATCTGGTCCCCGTCGAAGTCTGCGTTATAAGCAGTACAAACGAGCGGGTGAAGGCGGATTGCCCGTCCTTCCACCAGTGTCGGTTCGAAAGCCTGGATACCCAGACGGTGAAGTGTAGGTGCGCGGTTCAACAGTACCGGATGTTCTTTGATAACGTCTTCCAGTACATCCCATACTTCGTCGTGAACCCGTTCAATCTTACGTTTCGCCGATTTGATGTTGTGAGCAAGACCTCTTGAGACAAGCTCTTTCATAACGAACGGTTTGAACAGTTCCAGCGCCATTTCTCTCGGGAGCCCACACTGGTACATTTTCAGACTCGGACCTACGATGATAACGGAACGACCGGAATAGTCGACACGTTTCCCGAGCAGGTTCTGACGGAAACGACCCTGTTTCCCTTTCAGCATGTGAGAAAGAGATTTCAAAGGACGGTTACCGGGACCGGTGACCGGACGACCGCGACGCCCGTTATCGATAAGCGCATCCACTGCTTCCTGAAGCATACGTTTTTCGTTTTGCACGATAATAGTCGGAGCTCCAAGATCAAGCAGACGCTTCAGACGGTTGTTACGGTTGATGACCCGGCGATACAGATCGTTCAGGTCGGACGTCGCAAAACGGCCTCCATCCAGCTGTACCATCGGACGAAGCTCCGGAGGGATGACCGGAAGAACATCAAGAATCATCCATGCAGGGTCATTCCCTGAGTTACGGAAGGACTCCAGCACCTCGAGACGCTTAATCGCTCTTGTGCGTCGCTGTCCCTGCGCTGTTTTCAATTCTTCTTTAAGTGTTCCCACTTCTTCATCAAGATCTATATCATATAGAAGGAGACGGATTGCTTCGGCTCCCATATCAGCATGAAAACCGGTTCTGTACTTCTCGCGATACGAACGGTATTCCTTCTCGGAAAGAAGCTGTTTCTTCTCAAGGCCCGTTTCTCCCGGATCCGTAACGATGTAAGAGGCAAAATAAATGACCTCTTCCAGCGCTCTCGGGGACATATCAAGTACAAGTCCCATCCGGCTCGGAATTCCTTTGAAGTACCAGATGTGAGAAATCGGGGCAGCGAGTTCCAGGTGCCCCATACGCTCACGGCGTACTTTCGATTTCGTCACTTCCACTCCACAACGGTCACAAACGATTCCTTTGTACCGGACACGTTTGTATTTTCCGCAGTGACACTCCCAGTCCTTTTGAGGACCGAAAATACGCTCACAGAAAAGACCGTCCTTCTCCGGTTTCAACGTCCTGTAGTTGATTGTTTCCGGCTTCTTCACTTCTCCGTATGACCAGGAACGAATCTTATCGGATGAAGCTAAACCTATCTTCATATATTCAAAATTATTTACATCTATCAAAGGGCTTACCTCCCTTAAAGTCTCCAGGTTTTCCCCAAGCCATTTTGTGCTTTCGTCTCTTAGCTTTCCATATTCAGCTTTTCAGTTTCGATAATCTGATCTTCTTCAAGATCTCGCATTTCTATTTCTGATTCGTCGGCAGCAAGAATTTTTACATCCATACCGAGACTCTGCAGTTCCTTGATCAGTACCTTGAAGGATTCAGGCACTCCGGGTTCAGGGACGTTATCCCCTTTTACGATCGCTTCATACGTCTTCACACGTCCAACGACGTCATCCGACTTCACTGTCAGAATTTCCTGAAGGGTATAAGCCGCACCGTATGCTTCCAGAGCCCATACTTCCATTTCACCGAAACGCTGACCGCCGAATTGCGCTTTACCGCCAAGCGGCTGCTGAGTTACGAGTGAATAAGGTCCTGTCGAACGGGCGTGAAGTTTATCGTCCACCATGTGGGACAGCTTGATCATATACATCACACCTACGGAGATACGGTTGTCGAACGGTTCTCCGGTACGTCCGTCATAGAGGAGCGTTTTCGCATCGCGCGGAAGTCCTGCTTCCTCGAGTGTTTCCCACACATCTTCTTCACGGGCCCCGTCGAAAACAGGGGATGCGACACGCTCACCCAACTGACGGGCAGCCATACCGAGATGCAGTTCCAGCACCTGTCCGATGTTCATACGGGACGGTACACCAAGCGGGTTGAGCATGACGTCCACCGGTGTTCCATCAGGCATGAAAGGCATGTCTTCTTCCGGAAGGATTTTTGAAATGACACCTTTGTTACCGTGACGTCCGGCCATTTTGTCCCCCTCAGAAATCTTACGTTTCTGAGCGATATATACGCGGATCAGCTGGTTTACACCAGGAGACAATTCATCACCGTCTTCACGGTTGAATATCTTCACGTCAAGGACGATACCACCGGCACCGTGCGGCACACGCAGGGAAGTGTCCCGTACTTCACGGGCTTTTTCTCCAAAAATAGCGTGGAGGAGACGTTCTTCTGCGGAAAGTTCGGTAACACCTTTAGGCGTCACTTTACCGACGAGAAGATCTCCGTCACTAACCTCTGCGCCTATGCGGATAATTCCGCGATCATCAAGATCACGAAGAGCTTCTTCCCCTACGTTCGGAATATCGCGGGTGATTTCTTCCGGTCCGAGTTTTGTATCACGGGCTTCCGATTCATATTCCTCGATATGGATGGAAGTATACACATCGTCTTTTACGAGACGTTCGCTCATGATTACGGCGTCCTCGTAGTTATAACCATCCCAGGTCATAAAGGCCACGAGCGGGTTCTGTCCGAGCGCCAGCTCTCCCATATCCATGGAAGGTCCATCGGCAAGGATTTCACCTTTGTTGACACGGTCTCCTTTGGATACGATCGGACGCTGGTTGTAACAGCTGCCCTGGTTGGAGCGGATGAATTTCTGGAGACGGTATTTGTCGAGATCGCCTTCCACTTCTTTTCCGTCCACTTCGGAGATACGGCGTACGTGTACTTCTTTCGCTTCCACCCGTTCTACGATACCAGGGTGACGGTTGATGACCGATGCACCGGAATCCTTACCGGACACATATTCCATCCCGGTACCTACAATAGGGGCATCCGGCTGGATAAGAGGTACTGCCTGACGCTGCATGTTGGCACCCATAAGAGAACGGTTGGAGTCATCGTTCTCAAGGAAAGGAATACAGGCAGTCGCAGCAGAAACGACCTGCTTCGGTGAAACGTCCATATAGTCGAGGCGATCGCGGCTCACGGCCGTGTTCTCACCACGGAAACGGGCGATAACTTCAGAGTCCGCAAAAGAACCGTCTTCATTCAGAATGGCGTTCGCCTGAGCGACTACATAGTTGTCTTCCTCGTCCGCCGTCAGGTAATCGATATATTCCGTGACTTTACCGGTTTCGTGATCCACACGGCGATACGGCGTCTCAATAAAGCCGAATTCATTCACTTTCGCATAGCTTGAAAGCGAGTTGATCAGTCCGATGTTCGGGCCTTCCGGCGTTTCGATCGGGCACATACGCCCGTAGTGGGAATAGTGAACGTCACGAACTTCAAAACCTGCACGCTCACGTGTCAGACCACCAGGTCCAAGCGCGGACAGACGACGCTTATGCGTAAGTTCGGCAAGCGGGTTCGTCTGGTCCATAAACTGGGACAGCTGGGAACTTCCGAAGAATTCCTTGATAGAAGCTATCACCGGTCTGATGTTAATGAGCTGCTGTGGTGTAATGGAAGAGGTGTCCTGGATGGACATACGTTCACGGATTACACGCTCCATACGGGAAAGACCGATACGGAACTGGTTCTGCAGCAACTCTCCGACACTGCGCAGACGACGGTTACCCAGATGGTCGATATCATCTGTATGACCGACTTTATGGAGGAGGTTAAAGAAATAACTGATGGATGATACGATATCGGCAGGAGTGATGTGTTTCACATCTTTATCCACGTTCGCATTACCGATAACATTGATCGATTTTTCACCTTCCGGATCTGTAGGGTCCACGACCTTCACAGATTGAACTTTAACATCTTCATCCAGAATTGCGTCTCCAGGCTGGAGATCTTCTTCAGCGAGCGAATTCTCTTCTTTATCGAAGTGAGGGATGAGTCTATTCAGAAGACGACGGTCGATTTTGTCGCCTTTTTCACCGAGAACTTCTCCCGTTTCTTCATCTACAAGCGTCTCCGCAAGCACCTGATTAAAAAGACGATCCTTAATATGAAGCTTCTTGTTCATCTTGTAACGACCGACACGCGCCGAGTCATATCGTTTCGGGTCGAAGAATCTGGAAATGAGAAGGTTTTTCGCATTTTCCACTGTCGGCGGCTCTCCAGGGCGAAGTCTCTCGTAAATTTCCAGAAGAGCTTTCTCACTGTTCTCCGTATTGTCTTTTTCAAGAGTATTTCTTAAATATTCGTTGTCTCCAAGCAGCTCGATGATTTCCTCATCGTTACTGAAACCGAGAGCACGAAGCAGTACAGTGATCGGCATCTTACGGGTACGGTCGATACGCACGTGGGCTACATCTTTCGCATCCGTTTCAAATTCAAGCCATGCACCGCGGTTCGGAATAACTGTGGCAGTGTGACCACGTTTCCCGTTCTTATCGACTTTGGCGTTGAAATAGACACTCGGGGAGCGGACCAGCTGCGAAACGATGACACGTTCCGCACCGTTTATAATGAAAGTACCTGTATCCGTCATAAGCGGGAAGTCTCCCATGAATACTTCCTGTTCTTTCACTTCCCCGGTTTCTTTATTGTGCAGACGAACCTTCACACGAAGAGGTGCGTTGTACGTCACGTCCCGGTCCTTCGATTCATCCACCGGATATTTCGGTTCTCCGAGACTGTAATCCACGAACTCAAGAGACAGATTCCCCGTAAAATCTTCTACAGGAGAGATGTCCTGGAACATCTCCTTCAAACCTTCCTTAAGGAACCAATCGTACGAAGCTGTTTGAATCTCGATAAGATTCGGCAATTCCAAAACTTCACTGATACGCGCGTAACTTCTACGCTGGCGGTGTCGTCCATATTGAACTAGTTGACCTGTCAACAGATTCACCCCTCAAACAAGCATATTATTAACAAATTTCAAGGCATATACATGCCGAAAAAACTTGCTTACTTAAATCTTGGCAAGTAAATATAGTAAACATCCACGAAGTGTGAATGGTTTATCTTCATTTCTCTCTAACGTTAGACAAAAAAGAAAAAAAGGTTTCCCTTATTAAGAAAAGGGACATACGCATAGTTCCTAAGAATTTCTACGTATTTTTACTACTAAGTAAATTGCCTCCTCTACTTCTTTCGAAAACCTCATACCTTACATACATTTTCAGTTGTAGTTTTCCGGAAAATAAAAAAACACTTGACACGTATCTTTTATACCGGCATTTTATTATACTATCACAAACCGAAATGCGGGTCAAACCTTTTTTGCTTTAAAAATGTAGTACCCTTTATTCTTCCGGATCAGATGGACTTCTTTGAAAAGCTCTTTCAATTTTGTTTCTGCGGAGGGCGCCCCCTGTTTCTTCTGGATTACGACCCATAATTCTCCGCCTTCCTTCAGCACATGTTCCGCCTCTTCAAAGATACGGTGAACCGTCTTTTTCCCGGCACGTATCGGCGGGTTGGTAACAGCGGCTGCAAACGTACGGTCTTCTACTGCTTCCGCACCATCACTCTCAATGATTTCAACATTGTTTATCCTGTTCTCTTCCGCATTGACCTTTGCAAGTTCCAGCGCCCGTGCGTTCACGTCCACCATCACTACCGAGCGGGCCGGGCTTTCAGATGCAAGCGCGAGGCCGATCGGGCCATAACCGCAGCCGATATCCAGGATATCCCCCTCCACCTCCGGGGGTTGGAATGTTTCCGCCAGTGTTCTGGAACCGAAGTCGACACCGTCTTTGGAAAATACAGCGTGGTCGGAAAAAAATGTGAATGACTTCCCTTGCAGTGTCACACTCCATTTTTTCCTTTCACTTTTTTTAGACGTATTTCTGGAATAGTAATGTTCTGTCATATAGTCACCCTCTCTCTGCAGGAATTCCGGAGATAAATAAAAGCCCGCCGGAAACAGCGGGCTTTCATCACAGGGCACTTATTACTTAACTTCGATTGTAGCTCCTGCTTCTTCAAGTGTAGCTTTAAGCTCGTCAGCGTCTTCTTTAGCAATACCTTCTTTGATAGGCTTAGGAGCGTTATCAACGAGGTCTTTCGCTTCTTTAAGACCAAGACCAGTTGCTTCGCGGACCGCTTTAACAACTTTGATTTTGGAACTTCCAGGGTTTTCAAGAACTACGTCGAATTCAGTCTGCTCTTCAGCAGCTTCTTCGCCACCTGCTGCGCCTGCTGCTGCTACTGGAGCTGCTGCAGATACACCAAATTCTTCTTCGATTGCTTTTACAAGGTCGTTTAGTTCAAGAACGGACATTTCTTTGATTGCTTCGATAATTTGTTCGTTACTCATGATATTTCCTCCTTAATAGATGTTGAGTAGTACTTACGCACTCTCTTCTTCTTTTTGATCAGCAATAGCCTGAGTGGCATATGCAAGGTTACGCACTGGCGCCTGCAGTACACTCAAGAACATAGCTACAAGTCCTTCGTAATCCGGAAGGGTTGCAAGTTCCTGAATCTGTTCAAGTGTCGCCACCTGACCTTCGACGACGCCGCCTTTGATTTCGAGGTTCGGGTGCTCTTTAGCGAAGTTGTTCAAAACTTTCGCAGGAGCTACAACGTCCTCTTCACTGAACGCAAGAGCAGTCGGACCTACAAGAACCTCATCAAGTTCTGTAAGATCTGCGTCTGCAGTTGCACGACGAACCATCGTGTTCTTGTAGACTTTGAAGTCAACGCCTGCTTCGCGCAAGTTAGCACGAAGTTCTGTTGCTGCCGCGACGTTCAAACCGCGGTAATCTACAAGTACTGCAGCTTTGCTATTGCGGAACTTATCAGCAATTTCAGAGACGACCTGCTGTTTCTGCTCAATTACTTTGCTCATTGTTCCACCTCCTAATAAACTGCCATCATACCGTCCGGTGCAAAGAAAAAGCCTCCATGCACCGAGACATGGAGGCTCCTCATAAAGCAGGAAAACCTGCCTGTTTATAAGCGAACACCTCGGCAGGAAATTAAGCGCCCGGGGCGCACCTGCTGTCTACGGTACAACGTATACATTTATATAACAACGATTATCATATCTGATCTGAACCGGAAAGTCAAGGAATAATTACTTGGAAGAGCCGGAAATGTCGACCTTGATTCCAGGACCCATAGTTGCAGATACAGCAGCGTTCTTCATGTAAATACCTTTCGTCGCCTGAGGCTTCACTTTAAGAAGTTCTTCTCTAAGGGCGTCGAAGTTCTCTTTGAGTTTCGACTCGTCGAAAGATGCTTTACCGATTGGAACGTGGATATTCGCAGATTTATCAACGCGGTATTCTACTTTACCGGCTTTGATTTCCTGAACAGCTTTTTCGATTTCGAAGGTAACTGTTCCGGTTTTAGGGTTAGGCATAAGTCCTTTTGGTCCAAGTACACGACCAAGTTTCCCTACTTCTGCCATCATGTCAGGAGTAGCGACCACTACATCAAAGTCGAACCATCCCTGGTTGATACTGTTGATAAGATCCTGCTCTCCTACAAAGTCGGCACCTGCCGCTTCCGCTTCTTTAGCTTTGTCGCCTTTAGCGAAAACGAGAACACGCTGTGTTTTACCGGTACCGTGCGGCAATACCATTGCCCCGCGGATTTGCTGGTCTGCTTTTTTAGGGTCTACACCCAGACGAAAAGCAGCTTCTACTGTTTCATCAAAGTTAGCTTTCGCAGTCTGTTTCACAAGACTGATAGCTTCACTTGTTTCATATGCGTTCGAAGTATCAACGAGCTTTTCAATTTCACGTTGTCTTTTTGATTTGTTAGCCATTTCTTTTCCTCCTCGTTGTGGTTTTAGCGGTTAGACCTCCCACGGTTAAACTTCTCTCCCTTCCTTCAGGAAGAAGGAGAAGCCCCCTGTACGTTCAGGTACAGGTTTTTCTTTTAACACGATAAAGGTTGCGAAAGAAGAGACTCTTCCACTCGCAACCTGTGTTTATCAGTTCTTACCCGACCGGGATCAGTCTTCGACAGAAAGTCCCATACTGCGCGCGGTACCTTCGACCATACGCATTGCAGAATCAACGTCAGAAGCGTTAAGATCAGGCATTTTCGTTTCTGCGATTTCACGAATTTGATCGCGTTTCACAGAACCTACTTTGTTACGGTTCGGCTCCCCGGAACCGGAGTCGATTCCTGCTGCTTTCTTAAGAAGAACGGCAGCTGGCGGAGTTTTCGTTACGAATGTAAATGAACGGTCTTCAAATACCGTAATTTCTACCGGAATGATCATACCCGCTTCATCTTGTGTACGAGCGTTGAATTCCTTACAGAATCCCATGATGTTGATACCAGCCTGACCTAGTGCAGGACCTACTGGCGGTGCTGGGTTCGCTTTACCTGCAGGAATTTGAAGTTTTACTACATCTATTGCTTTTTTAGCCACGAGACACACCTCCTTAAAGTCCGTGATGTGGTTACGGGGTTTCCCCTCCCACTCTTTATCCATGAACCCCCGTTAGCTTAGGGCATGTGAATAACATAGAAATTTTATCATTCTTCCTGTTTTTTTGCAAGAAGAATTTTATTAATCCGTCAGCTTCTCAATCTGAGAGAATTCGAGTTCGACCGGGGTTTCCCGTCCGAACATGTTTACGTGGACTTTAACTTTTTGTTTGTCCACGTCCAGATTTTCAATCGTACCGGTGAAATTGGCGAACGGTCCATCGTTGACTTTCACGTGCTCGTTCACTTCAAAATCCACTTCCACATTGGACGGTTCTTTCATCCCCATACGCTTCAGTTCACGTTCCGCCTCTTCCGGCAGGAGAGGGATGGGTTTCGATCCAGAGCCGGTCGACCCGACGAACCCTGTTACACCGGGGGTGTTACGAACAACGTACCAGGAATCATCCGTCATAACCATTTCTGCGAGCACGTATCCCGGGAAGACCTTTTTCTTCGTAACTTTCCGTTTTCCGTTCTTGATTTCCGTTTCGTCTTCTTCAGGAACAATGACACGGAAGATCTTATCTTCCATACCCATTGACTCGACACGTTTTTCTAAATTAGTCCGAACCTTATTCTCATATCCTGAGTAAGTGTGGACAACATACCATCTTTTTTCCATGTGGTGGGGACAAGCGCTTTGTCCTTCCCTCCCTTATCTTCTTAATTTAACTGGAAAAAACCCGCGAACGGGTTTTCCATGCATAGTTTATTTTCCTTTATCCTGTGATCAGTTCCAGACCCTGGGAAATACCAAAATCTACGATACCGAAGAACACAGCTATGAAAGCTACGGTCACAAGAACCGTAACCGTGTAGCGCATCAGTTCATTACCGGTGGGCCAGCTGACTTTTTTCATTTCGCGCGATACGTTTTTCAAAAATGTAAACATGCGGTGACACCCCCAAACTCCATCTTACTTCGTCTCCCGGTGCAGCGTATGTTCGTTGCAGTTGCTGCAGAACTTGCGCGCTGTCAACCGTTCCTCACTACTGCCGGACTTCTTTTCGGTTGAATAGTTTCGGCTGGAGCATTCCTTACAAGCCAGAACAATTTTTCTTCTCACTATAAACGTCCCCTTATAAAGAGGTTTTAGTCACTCTCACTAATGTAGCACGGTTAAAATAGAGTGTCAATTATCCCTGAAGAGCTAACTCTTCGGCTTCTGTGTATTTCTCCATTTTCTTCTTCACACGCTGAAGAGCATTATCGATCGATTTTACGTGACGGTTGATTTTCGCGGATATTTCCTGATAGGAATCCCCATCCAGATACAGAGCGAGCACTTCCTTCTCAAGTTTGCTGAGCACTTCTTCGATTCTTTTCTCTATATCCGTAAATCGTTCCCTATGTATCATCATCTCTTCGGGATCAATTGCGTGCGATCCCATAAGTACATCGAGAAGCGTCCGGTCCGATTCTTCATCGAACACCGGTTTATCAAGGGATACGTATGAATTGAGCGGGATGTGTTTCTGACGGGTAGCGGCTTTGATGGCCGTGATGATCTGCCTCGTGATACAAAGCTCCGCAAACGCCCGGAAAGAAGAAAGTTTATCCCCCTGGTAATCACGGATAGCTTTATAAAGACCAATCATCCCCTCCTGGATGATATCCTCCCGGTCAGCACCGATGAGGAAGTATGTCCTCGCTTTTGCACGGACAAATCCTTTGTATTTCTGGATCAGATAGTTTAAAGCTTCACTATTACCCTGGGTGATGTGAGCAAGAAGCTGCTCATCATTCAGATCCTGCAATTGAAGTGTTTTCATGCCCGTCCCTCTGCCTCCTAGATTGAATCAGGATTTTCAAACCGCACTTCCTAAATATAGGAATATTATATAGGAAGCGCTTACTTCCCGTCAACACGCGTTTCAGTGGTTTCCCCGTCTCCATTTTTCGAAAGCGTCGCGCACCTCTTCCTTCAGCTGGATTTTGGAAGCTTTTGTTTTTTTTGTTCGTTCGGATACATCTTCCTCGATTGCCTTACGGGCATTTCCGATATCGATGTACAGTTCCCGGGCGGAAATCCGGTAGGCCCCCTGGGCGAAAATGACCCGTTGCTGGGCGTAATCGGAAGTAGCGACGTACACTTTCGTCCGTACGTCGTTCAGTTCTCCGGACAGTTTCTCGATCCGCTCATCCGCCGTTTCGTTCTCTTTCGTATAAATGACTTCGATTTTGGCGCTCTGCTGCTTACGTTCCATTCCTCTGACGTGGTACGCATCAAAAACCACGATGACCCTTTCCCCTCTGTAGGACTGATACTCCGCAAGCATTCCGATGAGCAGGTCCCGGGCACCGGAGAGATCGTGATCCCGCAGTTCCTTCAACTCCGGCCAGGCACCAATCATGTTGTAACCGTCAACCAGCAGGATATTCATATTTATTTCCCCGCCGGGTAACGATTCCGGTACACTTCATACATCAGAAGAGATGCGGAGACAGAAGCGTTCAGTGACTCGACGTGCCCGGTCATCGGCAGACGGACGAGCCAGTCGCATTTTTCTTTGGTGAGACGACTTATCCCCTTTCCTTCGTTCCCGATAACAAGTGCCAGTGGGAGCGTACCATCCAGTTCGCGGTAATCCTCAGCGCCGTCCGCGGCAGTGCCCACAACCCAGACGAATCTTTCTTTCAGTTCATCGATGGTTCTGGCCAGATTTGTCACTCTTACGACCGGCACATGTTCGACCGCTCCGGCGGAAGTTTTGGCCACGACAGCCGTCAGCCCGACAGAACGACGTTTCGGAATGATTACTCCGTGAGCCCCGGAAGCATCTGCCGTGCGGATGATCGACCCTAAGTTATGCGGGTCTTCCAGCTCGTCGAGAATAAGAAAGAACGGCTCCTCTCCTCTTTCGGCAGCCAGGGAGAAAAGGTCTTCCATATCGCTGTACTCATAGGCCGCTACGGAAGCAGCCACCCCCTGGTGATTCCCGTCCACCAGCTGATCGATTTTTTGTTTAGGCACCCGCTGGACCAGTATGTTGTTATTTTTCGCAGCTGCTTCGAATTTTTTCGCCGCCTGCTGCTGTAACTGATCGGAAATGAAAATTTTATTAATAGGTCGTTCCGCTTTCAAAGCTTCCAGAACGGCATTCTTGCCTGTAATCCATTCTCCGCTCATCTAAATCCCCTCCTTTTCTTCGATAGTGGTAATCGCACCGGAGACGAGTTCAAAAAGCCGATCTTCGTCACCGTCCAGATAAAGATAGCCGAGGACAGCTTCAAAAGCTGTCGCGAGACGATACGTGCGGACGTCCGTGTTTTTCGGGATGGAGCCGGACTTGGCATTCCTGCCCCGGCGGAAGACGTCCGCTTCCTGCTCGTCAAGCGCTTCGTCCTCCATCCATTCTTTCGCAACGTGAGCCTGTGCACCTGCCGATACGAATCGCACAGCCGTCTGATGCAGCTCCTGCGGACGTATGGTCCCTTTTTGAAGCAGGTGCTCCCGCACGTACAGGTCATGGACAGTGTCCCCCATGTAGGCGAGAGCCAGACTTTTCATCTGATGAGCATTAGTGATACGGCTCATCCCCTTTTCCACCTCGGCCCCTGCGGTGTATCCTCAAGCGCGATCCCTCTTTCTTTCAGCTCGTCACGAAGCTGGTCGGCTCTGGCGAAATTGCGGTCTTTTCTCGCCTGTTCCCGCTCCTGTATCTTTGCATCCACTTCCTCATCCTGAAGCTCATCGGCAGCATCAATTTCAAGGCCGAGCACTCCGGTAAGGTCTTCGAGAAGCGTGGCGTAAGCTTCCAGCACTTCTTCATCCGTCTGTTCTTTCTGCTGGTACAGGTTCGCGGATTTCGCTATATCAAACAGCACGGAAATGGCATTCGCGGTATTGAAGTCGTCGTCCATTTCTTTGATAAAAGACTGTCTCAGACGCTCCGTTTCCTCCATCCACTCGTCTTTGTCATTCGTAAGACTCATGCTGGTCTTCTTCCTGTGTTTCACATTTTCATAAGCGTTCCGGATGCGTTCGAACCCGCTTTTTGCGCTTTCAAGAAGTTCCGCGCTGAAATTGATCGGATGGCGGTATTGTACACTAAGCATGAAAAAGCGGATCATCTGAGGATCGTGCTTTTTAACCAGATCATGTGCGAGGACGAAATTCCCTAGCGACTTGGACATTTTTTCATTCTCAATATTGATATAACCGTTATGCATCCAGTAACGGGCGAAATCCGTCTCATTATGTGCTTCCGACTGGGCAATTTCGTTTTCGTGGTGAGGGAAAGTTAGATCCTGTCCTCCGGCATGGATATCGATCGTATCTCCAAGATATTTTTTCGCCATCGTGGAGCATTCGATATGCCAGCCCGGACGTCCTGTCCCCCACGGGCTTTCCCAGCTGATTTCCCCATCCTTCGCTTCTTTCCAGAGAGCGAAGTCGAGCGGGTCCTCTTTCTTCTCACCGACTTCGATCCGTGACCCGGACTGCAGTTCGTCGATCGGCTGCTGGGAAAGTTTTCCGTATTCATCAAACTTACGCGTCCGGAAGTAAACGTCGCCCTCTGTTTCATAGGCGTACCCTTTGCTGATCAGACTATCGATAAACGTTATAATTTCGTCCATATTTTCGGTGACGCGCGGGTGGTGAACCGCTTCTTTCACACCTAATGCACCCACGTCTTCCTTGTAAGCCTCAATAAAGCGGTCCGCAATCGCCGGCACTTCTTCTCCGAGCTCATTGGCGGCTTTGATCAGTTTGTCATCCACGTCCGTAAAGTTCAGAACATAGATCACTTCATAGCCCCGGTATTCAAAATAACGGCGGACAGTATCGAAAACGATCGCAGGGCGCGCGTTTCCGATATGAATGTAGTTGTATACGGTCGGGCCGCAGACGTACATCTTCACCTTGCCTTCTTCGAGCGGTTCAAACGTTTCCTTCTGTCTTGTGAGCGTATTATAAATCTTTATACTCATGGTCCTCACTCCTTTTTCTCTCGATATTCAATTCTTCGCACATCTCCTTGATTTCCTGCTCTATTTCATTCAGGCGATCGTAGACGGGGTCCGGCAGTTTGTGGTGATCCAGGTCTTTCCTTTTCCCTTCCACTTTTTCCCCGTTCCGGATAACGACCCGTCCCGGTATTCCGACTACTGTGGAATTCTCGGGCACTTCATGAAGCACGACGGATCCGGCTCCGACTTTTGAATTTTTGCCGATCGTAATGGAGCCGAGCACTTTGGCTCCTGTAGCGACAAGCACGTTATCTTCAAGAGTGGGGTGACGCTTGCCTTTCTCCTTACCTGTACCGCCGAGTGTGACTCCCTGGAAGATCGAGACGTTATTCCCGATTTCACAAGTCTCTCCGACCACCACTCCCATACCGTGGTCGATGAAAAACCGTCTCCCTATCGTCGCTCCGGGATGAATTTCAATTCCGGTGAAAAAACGGCTGATCTGCGAGATGACTCTCGCCAGAAAGAAGAATTTCTTTTTGTAGAGGCCGTGTGCGATTCTATGAGACCAGATGGCGTGCAGACCTGCATAAGTAAGAATCACTTCCCAGTAAGAACGGGCAGCAGGGTCCTGGTCAAAAACCACTTCGACATCTTCTTTGAACATTTTTAATTTCCCCATCATTTCCCTCCTTCGCACTATTCTATGAATCCGTGTCATAATTCTTCTGTCGAAAAAAAGCGTCCCTGTGCCTTTAAGCACAGAGACGCTTCCGCGTGGTTCCACTCTGTTTGGAAGAACAGTCTGACTGTTCCTCCCTCTCACTTCTATAACGGGAAGGTGCCGCTTCGTCTACTGCAGGTTCGACGGAAGACTCAGGGGTGCATTTCGGGACATTCTCTTAAAACCGTTCTCAGCTGTACCGGTTCTCTCTGGGTAAGAGATATGTCCCTACTTCTCCCCGTCAGGGTTTTTTCTTTATTTCAATTCGTCCAGTGCTTTTTCAAGTCTTGCTGTCACTGTATCATACCCGAGGAGATGAATCGCGTTCGGAAGCTCGGGACCGTGGGTCTGCCCGGTAGTGGCTACCCGGATCGGCATGAACAGTTTCTTGCCTTTGTGACCTGTTTCCTTCTGAACTGCTTTCATCTGCGGCTTAATATTTTCCGGAGTGAATTCCTCGAGCTGTTCGAGGTTACGTTTGAACGCCTCCAGCACTTCCGGAACCTGCTCGCCGCGGAGAACTTCCATCGCTTCTTCATCATAATCGATCGTTTCCCGGAAAAACAGTTCGGTCAGCTCGGTGATTTCCGCTCCGTAATTCAACTGAGGCTGATACAGACTGATCAGTTCCTCCGTCCATTTCTGATCCTCCGCAGACCGGTCCGTCGAAACCTTCCCGTCTTTTTCAAGATGAGGGATCGTAAGCTCCAGTATTTCTTCAAACGAGAGGTTCTTAATGTACTGGTTGTTCATCCACTTGAGTTTCGCCGGGTCGAATACTGCCGGAGAAGTGGAGAGACGGTCTTCATCAAAGATCTCGATCAGTTTTTCAGGAGAGAATATTTCCTCTTCTCCTACCGGGGACCAGCCGAGAAGTGTAATAAAGTTGAACAGGGCGTCCGGCAGATAGCCGCGTTCGTAGTACTGGCTGATGAACTGAAGAATATGCTGATCACGCTTACTGAGCTTTTTCCTTTCTTCGTTCAGAATCAGGGTCATGTGACCGAACTGAGGCGGGGTCCAGCCGAAAGCCTCATATACCATCATCTGTTTCGGTGTGTTGGAAATGTGCTCTTCTCCGCGCAGCACGTGAGAGATTTTCATCAGGTAGTCGTCGATGGCTACGGCAAAGTTGTACGTAGGTGTGCCATTTTTCTTAACGATTACCCAGTCACCGAAATCGCTGGAATCAAAAGAAATGTCGCCACGCACAATATCAGTGAACGTATACGTTTTATCTTTCGGAACGCGTAGACGGATACTCGGCTCCCTGCCCTCGGCTTCGAACTGTTCCCGTTCTTCCTGAGTAAGGTTGCTGTGAGCTCCCGAATATTTAGGGACTTCGCCCCGGGCTCTCTGCGCTTCCCTTTCTTCCTCGAGTTCTTCCGCGGTAACGTAACACTTGTAGGCGAGATCTTTCTCCAGAAGTTCATCCACGTACTGCTGATAGATGTGAAGACGCTGCATCTGGTGGTACGGCCCATACTCTCCACCGTGACCGGCACCTTCATCCCACTCGATTCCGAGCCATTTCAGGAAATCGAGCTGACTCTGTTCTCCACCTTCCACGTTTCTTTTTGCATCGGTATCTTCGATTCTTATAACGAAAGTCCCGTCGTTATGTTTGGCATACAAATAGTTGAATAGAGCAGTCCGCGCGTTCCCGATGTGCAGGTATCCGGTCGGGCTCGGTGCGTACCTTACTCTCACCTCTTTAGTCATACTGCTTTTCCCTCCTGTTTCTCCGTTCGTCTTTTTATCATTTTATCATTTTTTTACGTAGATTGCTGACTATTTTGCAACAGTACGGCTGCCTGCGAGGCGATTCCTTCCTTCCGGCCCGGAAAGCCCAGCTTTTCGGTTGTTGTCGCTTTTACATTGACCTGGGAGATCTCCACTTTCAAAAGACCGGCAATCGTCTTTCTTATGTCATCGATGTAAGGGGCCATCTTCGGTGCCTGGGCGATAATCGTCGCATCCAGATTACCGAGAGTGTAGCCTTCTTTTTCCGCTATTTTCCATACATTCTGCAGCAATACCCGCGAGTCGGCATCTTTGAACGCCGGGTCCGTGTCCGGAAAATGTTTCCCGATGTCGCCCTTGCCGAGCGCTCCGAGGATGGCATCTGATACAGCATGAAGCAGTACGTCGGCATCCGAATGACCGATAAGTCCCTGTTCGTGCGGAATTTCCACCCCGCCGATAATACATTTTCTTCCCTCGGCCAGCTGATGTACATCGAATCCTTGACCAATTCTCATTTGATAAATTGCCTCCTTCATCCCTTTTCTACATACGACGTCGCTTTTTGCAGATCTTCGGGAGTCGTTATTTTAATGTTATCGTAACTTCCCCGTACGATGGAGACGTCATAGTCGAAGCTTTCTGCGAGCGCCGCATCATCAGTGGCATAAAATCCTCTGGCCCGGGCCTTTTCGTGAGCTTCCTTAATCAATTCGTACGGAAAACCCTGAGGTGTCTGCGCTGCCCATAAGTCATCCCGGTTCAGCGTCTGCAATTTTCCGTCTTTCCATTGTTTAACCGTATCCGTTACCGGAACAGCCAGTAGAGCTGCCCCGTCTTTTTCAATCTTCTCCACGAGATGACGGATGCTGCTTTCCTTAACAAAAGGCCTGGCACCGTCGTGAATGAGGACCGGTAATTCCCGGTCGGAGACGGCTTTCAAACCTTCATAAACGCTATCCTGCCGTTCCTCTCCGCCGTGGATGAGGCTAATCTTCGGAAACTGATACGTCTCTATCAACTCCTGCATATCCGCTTCATCCGCCTCGTTCGTCACCAGAACTATTTCCCTGCACGTTACGTCCTGGGTGAAGACTTTCAGCGTGTGTACGATTAACGGGTCGTCCCCGATCATGAGAAACTGTTTGTTCTTTCCCGCTCTCATCCGTTTTCCCTGTCCTGCTGCAACGATTACTGCTGTATAATGTGTCATGTCCATCCTCCGGGTGTCGATTCCAAAATAAAAGCGATAACCCGATGTTATCACTTTTATAATCTCTTATTCGTTTATACCTTTTTTACAGCGCTTTTTCAAGGGATTTAGGTTTTGCGAAAATCATCCGGCCGGCTGAAGTCTGAAGGACGCTCGTAACGATTACATCAATCGTATCGCCGATAAAACTTTTCCCTTCCTCGACGACGATCATCGTTCCGTCATCCAGATACGCAACTCCCTGATTCTGCTCTTTACCGTCTTTGATGACGTGCACCTTCATTTCTTCTCCCGGAAGCACTACCGGTTTCACAGCATTCGCCAGGTCATTGATGTTGAGTACCTGCACACCCTGGAATTCGCATACTTTATTCAGGTTAAAATCATTGGTGACGACGATACCGTCTATGACTTTAGCCAGTTTGACCAGTTTACTGTCGACTTCCTGAATTTCCTCGAAGTCTCCTTCATACATTTCAACGTTCACAGGAACGTCCCGCTGCAGACGATTCAGGATATCGAGACCCCGTCGCCCTCTGTTCCGTTTTAGTCCGTCGGAAGAATCTGCAATATGCTGAAGTTCTTCCAGGACGAAGTGGGGAATGACCAGCGTCCCCTCCAGAAAATTGGATTCACAAATATCGGCTATTCTCCCGTCGATAATCACACTCGTATCGAGGATTTTTTTCCGGGGCACCTGTTCGTTTTTCTCCGTAGATGCCGCTTCTTCTTTCTTCCTGCTTTCCGACGTATTTTCTTTTCTCGCAATCGTCAAAAGGTTGAGAAATTCGTCCTTCCTCTTGTACCCGATCTGAAACCCGTAGTATCCGAGAAGAAGAGTTATGAAAATCGGAAGCAGCTGGCTGATGATCTTTATTTCAATATCAATAAGCATCGTATTGATTAAATACGCTACGAATAACCCGAAAATGAGCCCCAGACTTCCGAATAACAACTCGCCCACCGGTGCCCTGACCAGCGCATCCTCTGTCCATTTAAGAAATTTTACAATCGGGGAAACTAACCAGAACGTTAATAAGAATAGAATTAATGCACCTGCTACTGCACCTAATATCTGCTGAAGCCAAGGTTCAATTTCCCACCCGAAAGCTGTAAATGCTTCCGGCAAATACAAATACCCGATAGTACCTCCCGTAAGAATAAGGGATAACTGTACAACACGTTTTAACATTCTCTTCACCTCCTTTTAAAAAAAGTTCTTCCAAAATACTGCATCTCTCTCGTGTTACGATGTTTCACGTGGAACACAACCCCTACTCCAGGGTTGCGTCCATCGCTTCTTTGATCGTTTCCACACCAATCACTTCTATATTATCCGGTACAGTCCAGCCTTCCAGGTTTCTTGAAGGGATGACTGCCCGGGAAAACCCGAGTTTGGCCGCTTCCTGTACTCTTTGTTCAATACGGGATACGCGCCTGATCTCACCGGTAAGTCCTACTTCCCCGATAAGGATATCCGTTGCTTTCGGCACCTGATCACGAAAACTCGAAGCAATACTCACTGCGACTCCGAGGTCAATCGCCGGCTCATCCAGCTTCACGCCTCCGGCCACTTTCACGTACGCGTCGTAGTTCTGGAGGAGCAGACCTGCTCGTTTTTCCAGTACGGCCATAAGAAGAGGAACTCTGCTGTGATCGAGCCCGGTAGCCATTCTTCTCGGGTTCCCGAAAGCCGTGGGGGAAATGAGAGCCTGAATCTCCACGAGCACAGGTCTTGTTCCCTCCATCGATGCAACTACCGTTGACCCGGCCGTACCTTTGGATCGTTCTTCGAGAAATATCTCCGAAGGGTTTAATACTTCTTCGAGACCCGATTCCTTCATTTCGAAGATCCCCATTTCATGCGTGCCGCCGAAGCGGTTCTTCACGCTTCTGACGATCCGGAAAGTGTTGTGCTGCTCCCCCTCAAAATAAAGGACGGCATCAACCATATGTTCGAGCAGACGGGGGCCGGCGATGGATCCTTCTTTTGTTACGTGCCCGACGATGAACACGGGGATACCTTTTGTTTTGGCGATTCTCATCAGTTCACTCGTACATTCACGAACCTGGGACACGCTTCCCGGCGCGGAAGTGACCTCTTCCTTATATACCGTCTGAATAGAGTCGACCACCAGAAATTTCGGCTGCACCGTCTCTATATGAGCGACGATATGCTCGAGGTTCGTTTCTGCGAGAATGTACAACTGATCCGATGTAACGTTTAAACGGTCTGCACGAAGCTTCGTCTGCTTCGTCGATTCTTCACCGGAAATGTACAGGACGGGAAGGTTCTTGTCCGCTAACTGAGAGGAGACCTGAAGTAAGAGGGTCGATTTTCCAATACCCGGATCACCGCCTATTAAAACCATCGAACCTCCTACAATACCCCCGCCGAGCACCCGGTTAAACTCCGGCATCGCCGTCTCTATCCTCGATTCTTCTTTCAATGCGATAGACGTGATGCGCTCCGGTTTCGATCTGCTATCCTTGTCGACCTGAAACGTGTGGCGATCATTCTTCCCTGTAATCGCTGTTTCCTCCACGAAAGTATTCCAGCGTCCGCACGCCGGACACTTCCCCATCCATTTAGGAGATTCGTTTCCACACTCCTGACAGACAAATATCGTCTTCTTCTTCGCCACCTTACATCTCTCCTTACTGTATATTATATACGGGATTTCTTATATATAAGTTTCATCCCCGTTTCAATTTCATTAAAAATCACCCCGGCCTTTAAAAAAGAGCCTGCAGAATATAAGTTCGGGGCGCACGGGAGAGAAACATGCAGCCTCTTCCTCTTTGTATAATTATGAGGGAATAAACAAAAAATCGGAAGGCATACGCCTTCCGATTCATACTTAAGCTTCTGAAGTTGCTGTGGATACTACGAATTCATTGTTTTCATCAAGATCGATGACCACTTTCTGTCCTTTGTGGATCGACTCTTTCAACAGTTCCTCGGACAGCAGATCTTCCACGTTCTTCTGCAGTGAACGACGAAGCGGTCTCGCACCATATTCCGGATCGAATCCTTCTTCGGCAATATGGGAGATGGCTTTATCCGAAAGTGTAAAGTCGATTTCCTGCTCCAGCAGACGCGTTCTGAGCTGGTCTGCCATGAGAGTCACAATGTCTTTCATGTGTTTTCTCTCCAGAGCATGGAAAACGATGGTTTCATCGATACGGTTAAGGAACTCAGGACGGAAAGCTTTTTTAAGCTCTTCGGTCACTTTCGATTTCATATCTTTGTGGTCCTGAGTCTGGTCTCCCATGGAAAACCCGACGTATTTATTTTCTTTCAATTCCTGTGCGCCGACGTTCGAAGTCATAATGAGCACAGTGTTACGGAAATCTACGACGCGACCTTTACCATCCGTCAGACGACCGTCTTCAAGCACCTGAAGCAGTACGTTGAATACATCCGGGTGCGCTTTTTCCACTTCATCCAGCAGCACGACGGAGTATGGTTTCTGACGGACTTTTTCTGTTAACTGTCCGCCTTCTTCATAGCCGACATACCCCGGAGGAGAACCTACGAGACGGGACGTGCTGTGTTTTTCCATATATTCGGACATATCAACACGGATCATCGCGTCCTCTTCACCGAACATGCTTTCAGCGAGAGCGCGGGCCAGTTCTGTTTTACCTACACCTGTCGGACCCAGGAAAATAAAGGAACCGATCGGACGTTTAGGGTCCTTCAATCCCGCACGAGCCCGGCGGATCGCCTTAGCCACGGAATCGACAGCTTCCTCCTGACCGATGACGCGGTTGTGAAGCGTATCTTCGAGGTGAAGAAGCTGTTCGCTTTCTTCTGTAGTCATTTTCTTAACAGGCACCCCGGTCCAGACCGAGACGATGGAAGCTATATCTTCGACAGTCACTTCGGAATCTTCCTGTCCCTGTTTTTCTTTCCATTTTTTCTGCGTTTCTTCCAGTTCTTCGCGTAACTTCTGTTCGTCGTCGCGAAGAGAAGCAGCTTTTTCAAATTCCTGACTCTGTACAGCCGCATCTTTTTCTTTACGGACTTCTTCGAGTTTCTGCTCCAGTTCTTTCAGGTTAGGTGGAGCCGTATATGAACGGAGGCGTACTTTGGAAGCTGCTTCATCTATGAGATCGATAGCTTTGTCCGGAAGGAAACGGTCTGTGATATAACGATCGGAGAACCGGACTGCTGATTCGATTGCTTCATCTGTAATCGTTACTCTGTGGTGTGCTTCATAACGGTCCCGCAGACCCTGAAGGATCTGTGTGGATTCTTCCGTCGTAGGTTCATCCACCTGGATAGGCTGGAAACGACGTTCCAGAGCAGCATCTTTTTCGATATACTTCCGGTACTCATCCAGCGTAGTGGCGCCGATACACTGAAGATCCCCACGGGCAAGAGAAGGTTTCAGAATGTTGGAAGCGTCAATCGCCCCTTCTGCACCGCCGGCTCCGATCAGTGTGTGCAATTCGTCAATGAAAAGAATGATATTCCCTGCCTGACGAATCTCTTCCATCACTTTTTTCAAACGGTCTTCAAACTCTCCGCGGTATTTAGTACCGGCGACGACCGTACCCATATCGAGGGTCATGACGCGTTTATCCCTCAGAATCTCAGGTACTTCGTTTTCCACGATCTGCTGGGCGAGTCCTTCTGCAACTGCAGTTTTACCGACACCCGGCTCCCCGACGAGTACAGGGTTGTTTTTCGTACGACGACTCAATACCTGTATGACACGCTGAATTTCTTCACTACGACCGATGACCGGGTCGACGTTTCCTTCTTTGGCAACGGACGTCAAGTCCTGGGCAAGGGAGTCGAGTGTAGGGGTGGTTTGACCGCTGCCCTGAGCAGCTCCACCGCCCTGGTTGCCGCCGCGACGACCCTGGCCGCCGGTCGATTCATTGTTCCCCAGCAGCTGAAGTACCTGTTGGCGGGCTTTATTCAGACTGACACCGAGATTGTTAAGCACTCGTGCAGCCACTCCTTCTCCTTCGCGGATCAGACCGAGAAGAATATGTTCCGTGCCTACGTAAGAGTGCCCCAATTTGCGGGCTTCGTCCATGGAAAGCTCAATCACCTTCTTGGCGCGCGGAGTATAGTGGATCGTCTGGGATTTCTGTTCTCCTGCACCAATCAGGTTCTCCACTTCCGTCTGGATGGTCTCAGCTTCCAGTCCAAGCGCAGTCAGCGCTTTCGCTGCAATACCCTCACCTTCTTTAACGAGACCTAACAGCACGTGTTCCGTACCGATATTACTGTGACCTAGACGCACGGCTTCTTCCTGGGACAATGCAAGTACTTTTTGTGCTCTTTCTGTAAATCTGCCAAACATCATAATTTGTTACCTCCTTCATTAGTTATCATCTTCAAGATTTATTCTTTCCCTGATCAGAGTCGCCCGTTTGATATCCCGGTCTTCGGGGTCCAGGGATTCTCCTGCGTACTGCTGGAGAAATCCGGGCTGGGTCAGTACCATCAGTTCATTTAAGATGGTGCGCGGTATGTCTTTCAGAAAATCCAGATCAATACCGAGACGAAGATCCGACAGACAGCCTGCTGCTTCTTTTGAAGTGATGACCCGGCTGTGTCTGAGCGTACCATAAGAACGATAAATACGATCTTCCAGCTGCACAGGTGAACGATTCATCAGTGTCTGTCTTGCCTTGCGTTCCTGCTCAATGAGCTGCTGCACAACGCTGTGCAGATCTTCCACGATGTCTTCTTCTGATTTACCCAGAGTAATCTGGTTTGAAATCTGAAAAAGATTTCCCACCGCTTCACTGCCTTCACCATATATTCCCCGCACGACGAGACCCAGCTGGTTGATTGCAGGAGTCATACGATTAATCTGTTTAGTGAGGGCGAGCGCGGGCAGGTGCATCATGACAGAGGCCCTCATTCCTGTTCCCACATTTGTCGGGCATGCAGTCAAATATCCGCGCTCTTCGTCAAAGGCGTAATCTATTTTCTCTTCAAGCCAGTCATCCAGCTGAGAGGCCTGTTCCAGAGCTTTATCAAGCTGAAAACCCGGGAAATACAGCTGAATGCGAAGATGATCTTCTTCATTGACCATAATCGACACCTGTTCATTTTCACTGATAATGGTAGCTGCATTTTCTCTGTCTTCAATCAGATGGGGGCTGACCAGATGCTTCTCTACGAGCACCCTTTTTTCTATCGGCTGAAGATCATCCATCTTCACGAGCTGCAGCCCTTCATATTCACGGAAAGAACTATCGGTAAAATGTTCATCCATGAAGGAAAGGACCTCCTCCAGCGGTTCACCTCTTGCTACCGTGGGGAATGGCTGGGAAGAGAAGTTTCTTGCAAGCCGGATACGACTGCTCAGTACAATATCACTGTCCGGTCCGTCGTGCCGCATCCACGGACTGATAGCCTCATTCATAAATTTCTCAAGAGACATCAGGAATCACCGCCTTTATCCTGGTTCAATTCTTCTTCAAGTGTTCTGATTTCATCCCTTACCTTGGCAGCTTCCTCGAATTCTTCCTGGTTGATAAGCTGATGAAGCTTTTCCCGGTGTTTCTCAATATCTCTGCGAAGATTCAGATCCCCGCCGGCTCGTTTTGGAACTTTGCCGTGGTGAGTCGTATTTCCGCTGTGCACCCGTTTCAGAATCGGATCCAGCCTTTCATTGAACGTCTCATAGCACGTGGCACAGCCGAATTTCCCAGCCTTCGTGAATTCCTGATAGGTCAGACCGCATCCGGAACATTGAAGACTTTCCTTCTGCTGCTGCTTATTCCCCTGAAATAACTTTCCGGCACTTCCGCTGCCTTCCATATGAAAAAGTCCGGACAACAAATCATTCAGAGAGAACTTCTCTTCTTCCTGATTCATGTACCCCTGTTCCTTGGCACAGGAGTCGCACAAATGAACTTCATTTTTTTCACCGTTGATCACTTGGGTCAGATGAACAGTAGCCGGATACTTCTCACAGCGCTGACATTGCATACAAGCACACTCCTTTCTCTACTTATATTTAAGCTTCGATAACATAGCCGTCATTACTCTCGATCGTATTTCATCACGGAACGGTAATGGGAAAGCTAACGTATTTCTATCAATAACGCTCAAAATAAGTTCGGACTCTCTCGTCGTAATCACTTTATTTTCAAGCAGCCGTTCCACGATATCCAGAGCTCTAGACTGGGATACCTGCGGCTGAATGAGCAGTAATACTTCGTCGATGAGATCGGCTTCATCCAGATGCTGAATACGGCGGATGCGAATATATCCGCCACCGCCTCTTTTACTTTCCACTATATACCCTTTTTCCACAGTAAAACGGGTCTTAATCACATAATTGATTTGAGAGGGCACACACTGAAATTTTTCAGCCAGATCACTACGTTTTATTTCGATGACCTGATGCGGGTTATCCTGGATTATATGTTTCAGATATTCTTCGATGACATCGGATATGTTCCGCATGGCCCTCCTCCTTCCTTTGACTTTGACTATCTTTGACTATAATTTTATTATACTCAAAATCATGAAGCATTCAACTATTTTGTTTGCAATAAAACCTTTCCCTGAACACCCTCCCATTAAAAGCATTTTGTCGGCAAATCACCATATCCTATCTTTACAAAAAAAGCCCGGCAGCAGGCTTTTAGAATCTGTGGATTACTGAAATTTCCCCGTCGAGTTTTCCCAACTCTTCCATCAAGGTTTGATCATCCAGTGTATTTGTTTTTGATAATTTCAAAATCATATAGATATGATCTTCTTTTTTGATTTCCACCTTTTCGATTTCAACTTCAAGATGTTCCAGCAGTGCAAAAATCTCCTTTACACCTTTCTGGTCTGCCACTGTAAGATGATAAGCACCCTTTGCTACGTGCCTGAGATATTTTTCTTCCAGGTTATTCAACAGGATGAGGCTGAGAAGGACAAGAAAAGTGGCCAGCACCGCAATGTCGTACATTCCTGCTCCGACAATCAGTCCAATCCCCGCAACTGTCCATATAGAAGCGGCTGTCGTCAGGCCACGGATGGTGCTTCCGTTTACGATAATCGTACCTGCTCCAAGAAAGCCGATTCCGCTGATAACATAAGAAGGAATGCGGGCAGGATCAAAGCGGATATTGTCATATTTCTGGATATATTCTTCAAATCCGTATAGGGATAAAAGCATCATAATACACGCTCCGACACCAACAAGTATGTGGGTACGGAATCCGGCAGAGTGCCGTTTCAGTTCTCTTTCAAAACCTATCAGTCCTGAAAGAAACAGTGCAATCACCAGTCTGATCGTAAAAATATCAAAGTCTTCGTCAATAAATCCCGAAAAAAATTCTTTGAATTCTTCCATCCTGCTCCCCGCCTTTCCAGTTTCGACTTCTCTAAATATCCTACCCCTGCATAATAAGACTGAATCATAGAAGGGGTCGAGAAAGATCTTACCTATACAAAAGAAGCCCAGAGGGGGTGGCCTCTGGGCTTCTGACAATGTGGCAGCGCCCTACTCTTGCGGGGGGTAACCCCGACTACCA
>NZ_FNOS01000004.1 GCF_900107115.1 Salimicrobium album | reverse complement strand
GCCGCGGGCCCATCTGTAAGCGATAGCAAGAAGCCATCCTTTTACCATCGGTTCAGGAGAACCGTTGGGTTATCCGGCATTAGCCCCGGTTTCCCGGGGTTATTCCGGTCTTACAGGCAGGTTGCCCACGTGTTACTCACCCGTCCGCCGCTCGTTCCACGAGCGTCCGCCCCGAAGGGCTTCTGCTCGCTTCCCGCGCTCGACTTGCATGTATTAGGCACGCCGCCAGCGTTCGTCCTGAGCCAGGATCAAACTCTCCATAAAAGAGATTGATTAGCTCAATCATAATTCGTTCAAAAAATTGACGCATGGCATAAACATTGTTCAGTTTTCAAAGATCTACTTATTAATGTGAAGCAAAACTATTGTACCACTTTCAGTTACAGAAAGTCAACAATTAATTCACTCTGTTTTTTCTGCCTTTCAAAGCAGCAAAAACAATATTACACTCTACAGCTTCGAAGGTCAATGACTTTTTGAAATTTAATTTGTATTTTTTACCGATAATGATTTTGCGCTAATGAATATACCGGCAACACCCCGCATACACAGGGTATTACTGACCCGGATAAAGCATGTGAATGTTCACGGGTTCCTCTTTTCCTTGCCCTGCGCTTCATTACTTTCGGATACCATCATCCTCTTTTTCTCACGATACAAAAAGCACAAAAACCGAACGTCAGGTTTCGGTTTTTGTGCTTTTTCCTTTTTCACTTCTCTCAGGAAGCTTTCACATAATATACAGACTGATCTCTTTTCTTTCTCAACAGTCTGGCGGCTTTTACCGCTCCCCGTTCGTCATCTGTGACGAGAAGAATTTCTTTCGGGCAGTCGAATCTTTCCTTCAGTTCTCTCGGCAGATAACTGAGAGGGATGTTCTCTGCTCCCGGATAAGGAGAGCGGTGTGCAGAAATATAGTCTCTTATATCAATCACACAATAATCATTGTCGCTGATTTCATTATCATTTAAGGTCTGCAGCCCGTTCCTTCCTTTTGTACGCGTGGTAATAAACAAAAGCAGAGCGATAGCTGCTGTCCCACCCCAATAAATCATCTTTTCACCTTCTTTATTTTTTGCTGACGTCTCCGGGCCATCCCAGCATACCGCCTTCGAGATTGGTAACGGTTGTGAATCCGTTCTCTTTAAGAAATTCGGACGCTTTCATACTTCTTCTTCCGGAACGGCAGACGACTACGTGATTGTCCTCTTTATCCAGTTCGGTGTATCTATCCTGCAGATCTCCTAAACGGACGTGTTTAGCTCCCGGAATCATACCTTCTTCGACTTCTTCGTCTTCCCGCACATCTATAACTGTTATATTTTCTCCGTTTTTCAACTTCTGTTCGAGTGTTTCACCGTTCATTTCAGGAATAGTACTCATGTTGACCATCCTCCTTTTTTAGGTTTTGCAATTGTAATTCTATTAAATCTTCATTAGAAGTCAAGAAAAAAGCCTGCCCCCGGGCAAAGGGACAGGCGCATAATTAATCAGCTACAATATTAACCAGTTTTCCGGGTACGGCAATAACTTTTCTTACTGTTTTCCCTTCAAGCCACGGCTTGACTTCTTCATGTTCCAGGGCGGATTTTTCAAGATCTTCTTTAGAAGCTTCCTTGTTCACCATCATTTTGGCGCGGACTTTCCCCATCACCTGGACGACAATCTCAACTTCTTCCTCTATGAGTTTTTCAGGGTCGAACGTCGGCCATGGTTCGTACGCAATCGTTCCCTCGTGACCAAGATTCGACCACATTTCTTCACTGACGTGAGGCGCCACAGTGGAAAGCAGTTTAACGAATCCTTCCATAAAGGTTTTAGGGATCTCGTCTGCTTTATAAGCGTCATTAATGAACACCATCATTTGGGAAATACCCGTATTAAAACGCAGATCTTCGAAGTTCTCCGTCACTTTCATCACTGTTTCATGATACGTTTTTTCCAGAGCTTCTTTATCTGCATCTTCTTTTATGGCAGGGTTCAACTTCCCTTCAGGAGAAACGATTCTCCACACACGGTCAAGGAAACGCCGCGCTCCTTCAAGTCCGTTTTCAGACCACGCGATAGACGCCTCCAGCGGCCCCATAAACATCTCATAAAGACGAAGAGTATCCGCTCCGTGAGTATGAATGATATCGTCCGGGTTAACTACGTTCCCTTTCGATTTACTCATTTTTTCGTTGCCTTCACCAAGAATCATACCCTGGTTGAACAGCTGCTGGAAAGGTTCCTTCGTCGGTACTACTCCTGCATCGTAAAGCACTTTGTGCCAGAAACGTGCGTAGAGCAGATGCAGAACGGCATGTTCTGCGCCGCCGATGTAGATATCTACAGGGAGCCATTTTTTCAGCTTCTCGTAATCCGCGAACGTTTCGTCATTATCGGAATCGATAAACCGCAGGTAGTACCAGCAGCTGCCGGCCCACTGAGGCATCGTATTCGTTTCTCTCTTCCCTTTCATTCCCGTTTCAGGGTCCGTAACGTTCACCCAGTCACTGATATTCGCAAGCGGCGATTCTCCCGTACCGGACGGTTTGATCTCCGTCGTCTTCGGCAGTTCAATCGGAAGGTCTTCTTCTGGTACTGCGGTTACAGACCCGTCTTCCCAGTGGATAACAGGTATCGGTTCTCCCCAGTAACGCTGACGGCTGAACAGCCAGTCACGGAGACGGTAAGTCGTCTGTTTTTGGCCTTTGCCGTTTTCTTCAAGCCACTGGATCGCTTTATCTATTGCTTCCTCTTTATAAAGTCCATTCAGAAAATCGGAATTGATGTGGGGGCCTTCACCCGTATAAGCTTCCTCTTCCACATCTCCTCCTTCGACGACCGGAATGATTTCAAGATCGAATTTACGCGCGAATTCGTAGTCCCGTTCATCATGAGCCGGAACTGCCATGATTGCACCGCTCCCGTAGCTCATAAGGACATAATCGGCTACCCAGATCGGAAGTTTCTTTCCATTAACCGGGTTGACAGCATAAGCGCCCGTAAAAACGCCAGATTTTCCTTTGGCAAGATCCGTTCTTTCAAGATCGCTCTTATTCATTGCTTCGTTAACGTATTTCTGGACCGCTTCTTTCTGTTCTTCGGCGGTTATATTTTCAATGTAAGGATGTTCCGGGGCAAACACAGCATATGTAGCACCGAAAAGAGTGTCCGGCCGGGTGGTGAACGCTTTGAAAGATTCATTGAAACCTTCGATATCGAATTCCACTTCCGCACCTTCGGATTTCCCGATCCAGTTACGCTGCATATCCTTAATGCTCTCCGGCCAGTCCAGTTCTTCAAGATCATCCAGCAGTCTGTCCGCATAAGCAGTGATTTTGAGCATCCATTGTTTCATCGGCCGGCGTTCCACCGGATGGTCGCCCCGCTCACTCTTTCCATCGATCACTTCTTCATTGGCAAGAACCGTGCCGAGAGCCGGGCACCAGTTTACAGGAACTTCATCTATATAAGCGAGTCCCCTTTCGTACAATTTAAGGAAAATCCACTGCGTCCATTTATAATAGTCGGGATCCGTCGTGTTAATTTCCCTGTCCCAGTCGTAGGAGAAACCGAGTTCCTGGATCTGTCGACGGAACGTTTCGATGTTGTGCGCAGTGAATTCTTCCGGATCATTCCCGGTATCGAGAGCGTGCTGCTCAGCCGGTAGCCCGAAAGCGTCCCATCCCATCGGGTGAAGTACTTCATACCCCTGCATCCGCTTCATTCTCGAGAGGATATCCGTAGCTGTATACCCCTCCGGGTGCCCGACGTGAAGACCTGATCCGGACGGATAAGGGAACATATCCAGAGCATAGAACTTCTCTTTGTCTGTATCCGTTTCGGATTTGAACACCTTATTCTCGAGCCAGTAGGTCTGCCATTTCTTCTCTATGTTCTTATGATTAAAAGCCATTTACCTTCCTCCTGTTCAACTATGTACTGTGTCATTACTATATGGAATCATCAAACCTGAAACCTCAGATCGAGTTTTCTTCTATTTGTTCAAAACCAGAAAAAAAGCCTCCCCTCCCAATAATTATGGGACGAGAGGCTGTATCCCGCGGTACCACCCACATTAGCGAATTTTTCGCTCACTCGGTTCCGATAACGGTGGATAAGCCGGGATACGTGCTTTTAAGTACAGGGGCGAGTTCACAACGAATCAAAAACAGCTTTCACCGGCCGCTGTCTCTCTGTATTTTTTCGATTGCTACTATTCCCCTTATCACGCAGCCTCAATTATAACCGTATCTTAATGAATACAGCCCTCTTTGTCAACTGTTTCCTGTGTTTCAGAAACTCCTGCAGCGGGAAGGACTAAATATGAGGTGATAAAATGAAAAATTTAATCAGAAAAGCGGTATCCTACGCAAAACGCAATCCGGAAAAAACGAAAAGATACGCTCGCAAAGCTTATAATACAGTGTCCAAACGTGGATCTTCCAAAGGTAAAACATCGTCGAAATAAAAAGGCGATGTTTTTCTTTTTGATATGATACAATGATTTCTCCATTTTATTTTAAAGGAGGAGCATTATGAATCTCGACAGAGTCCTCCCCTTTTCACACGAACTGATGAAGAAAGCAGTAACCGAAGGGGATATAGCCATTGATGCTACTTGCGGAAACGGCCACGACACTCTTTTTCTGGCCAGTCTCACAAAAGAGTCCGGCCATGTGTACGGCTTTGATATCCAGAAGGACGCAATAGAAGCTACAGCTGCCAGACTGAAAGAGAATAACTCGGTTCATCAGGTGACTTTAAATGAAGCGTCTCACGCAGAAGCGCTGAAATACATACCGGAGGAGCGTCATCCGAATATCAGAGGGGCCATCTTTAACCTGGGGTTTCTGCCGGGAAGCGATAAAACCGTCGTTACTACCCCCGAGCACACCATTGAAGCCATCGATAATATCCTTTCAGTTATGGAAAAAGGCGGTCTCGTAGTCCTCGTCGTCTACCACGGTCATGAAGGTGGAAAAAAAGAGAAAGAAAAAGTGATGGAATACGCCGGAAATCTTGATCAGCGTTCGGTTCACGTACTCAAGTACGAATTTCTCAATCAGAAAAACAATGCACCTTTCATTGTAGCATTAGAAAAAGCCTGACCTTTGTGGTCAGGCTTTCAGTTTATGGTAAGCTTTAACATTCAGGTAGAAAAACCAGCTTCTTGTCCCGCTCTTATTCAGGAGGTATGGCACCATCGAAGAAGAGCCGGGAAGCTCCTTAACTTTCTCGTCGGCCAGATACATGCTCACGACACCTTCGCGGAGCATCTGATGAAAGTCGGCATCCGGAAGCTCCGCTATTTTACGGTCTGTCTCCTCCATGAATTCTCCTATACGTTTTTTCAGCGCTTCGTTGGAAGGGTAATATGTACAGAAGTTCATCTCACCATCCGCTTCGTCTTCTGCCTGGTCAATGTAGTAATCAAGCAGTATGTGCATCCCCTGCATGTAAGGGAAGTAACAGTTTCTGACACGCCGGACCAGCTCTCTGTTCACCCGTTTCCCCGCAGCATAGGCGACGAGCGTATATACTCCCATGGTAGAAGCGGTGCTGGCTGAAAAATCATACCACTGCATATCCGGTACCCTGGACATATTTCTCTGATGCCACTGTTGCATGCGCCCCACTCTCTCTTCTTCCTTCACGTGTTTATGCACCTGGAACTCTCCGTATAACGCACTGAGATCCGCCACGTCCAGCTGAACGAGGTGATAGAACGGAAAACGGCTCAGTACACCCTGGCAGGTGGAAACGAGTTCACTCAGGTATCCCCCGTCTTCCTTCTCTTCTCTGAATGCATAATAATCACGGTGTTCATAATCGGGATGAACCGCATCTTCCAGCGCAAAGTGGAGACTTTCGAAGTCTTTCGGGTCCAGGGATTCGCTCTGGTCACATAAATTATCCAGGTAATCACAGATGGTCTGGTATGCCACTACGAAAGTGACGGTTTCTTTCCACTGCGCTCCGGATAGCAGGGAGAAAAGCCCGCCTCCCTCACAGTGAAAAGCTTTTTTCTCTATACTGTCTGTTGCCTGAAATCTCAGTTCGGGATCCGGAATATCCGCCGCCCTCTCTTTCCAGGCCTCCAATTGACGGTAAACCTCCGGAAATATAAATCTGTACCCCTGATACATCAGGGCTATCGGTTGCTTCGGTGCCTGCTTTGCCAAAACTGGATCCTCCTCTTAACGGTGTATTTCTATAAAACTTAAAGCGTAACGGTAAACTTCTTCCCACTCCGGCTCATTGAACAGTTCATGATAAAGGCCCGGCCATTCTTTGTAAGCCTTCTCCGTCAAATTCTGTGCATCGAACCAGCGCTTCGTGTCTTCAGAGTTCACCATCTTGTCCTCTCCTGCCTGCATGAGGAGGAGGGGCACGTCGCTGAACGGTTTGTCGCGAGCGACTTTGATAGCTCTTTGAAATTCTTTGTACCATCTTACAGATACTTTCTGCAAAATTTTGTCGTCCTTCCTGTCCTGCTCCCACACATTTTCATTTCTCGTAACTGTTTCGGGACGGTAGGGATATGATACGAGCAGAGATGGTGAAAGCCTGTCCATCACCTTGGCCATCGCCTCAAGCGGTTTACTTGCTCCATTCTTTATGCCGAGTGCCGGAGAGGATAAAATCACACCCTGAACCGGTAGCGATTTTTCCTGCAGCGCCCGGATAACGGCAAGCCCTCCCATGCTGTGACCAAGGAGAAAAACAGGGACCTCCACTTCCTTCGCATACTCCACCCATCCTTCAATGGTATCCAGATACTGCCGGAAACTGCGGATATGGCCCCGATTGTCTATGTCGTCTCCCTGACCGGGGAGGTCTCCGACGACCACCGAGTATCCATCTGTCTGGAATTTCTCAGCCAGTGTCCTGTAGCGTCCCCCGTGCTCAAAAGCCCCGTGTACGACAACGATTACGGCTTTTGGCGTAACAGATATGTATTCTTTCAGCATCACTTGTACCTCCGTTTTCCTCTGATATACTTACTATAATATACAGTATAAGGAGGATGAAGATGATTTGCGAATATAAAGGTTACTATCCCGAAATTGCCGACACGGCTTACGTGGCTGAAGACACTGTCATAACCGGGGATGTGTCGATCGGGGAATATGCGAGTATCTGGTTCAAAACCGTAATCAGGGGCGACGTCGCTCCTGTCAGAATCGGAAATAATACAAATGTACAGGATCTCAGTCTCCTCCACCAGAGCCCGGGCATGCCGCTTACGCTGGAGGACGGAGTCACCATCGGGCATCAGGTTACGCTTCATTCCGCTACCATCAAAAAGAATGCCTTAGTCGGAATGGGATCGATTGTACTCGACGGCGCCGTCATCGGTGAAGAAGCTTTTCTCGGTGCCGGAAGTCTCGTTCCTCCGGGTAAAACGATACCTCCCCGCACTCTTGCCGTGGGACGCCCGGCTAAAGTAGTGAGAGATTTGACCGAGAAAGACTTCAAAGAACTGGATCGTATACGTAAGAGCTACGTGGAAAAAGGACAGTATTATAAAAACAGCGGAGAGAAATGATTCTTTGTTCTGGCCTCGGCCGTGTATTTTTCTTCTATTCTAATTTAACGGAATAAACAAAAATCCGAACGCTTTCGTTCGGATTTTTGTACGTGCGGCCTATCTATTCTTCTTTTATTTTAGCTCTCAGCAAATCCACTTTATCGACGTTTTCCCAGGGGAAATGATCCGCCGGGCGGCCGAAGTGACCGTACGCGGCCGTCTGTCGATAAATAGGACGTTTCAAATCGAGCATGCGGATAATCCCTGCCGGACGTAGATCGAAAAGTTCCCGCACAGCTTTCACGAGCCTGGCTTCCGTGACTTCCCCGGTACCGTCCGTATCGATGGAAATCGAGACCGGTTCGGCTACCCCGATGGCGTATGCGAGCTGGACTTCACACGTCTTCGCAAGACCGGCGGCAACAATATTTTTTGCAACGTAGCGGGCGGCGTAAGCAGCGGAGCGGTCCACTTTAGTGGAGTCCTTGCCGCTGAAGGCCCCTCCTCCGTGTCTGGCATAGCCGCCGTAAGTGTCAACGATGATTTTGCGTCCTGTCAACCCGGCGTCACCCTGAGGCCCGCCGATAACGAAACGGCCTGTAGGGTTAAGGATGTACTTCGTCTGGTCATCCATGAACTTCTCCGGGACGACCGGCACAATTACGTGCTTCATCAAATCTTCCTTAATCTGCCCAAGCGTAATCTCTTCGGCATGCTGCGTAGAGATGACCACCGTATCGACCCGGAGCGGGTTGTTGTTCTCGTCATATTCCACAGTCACCTGTGTCTTACCGTCCGGACGCAGGTAGGAGAGGGTCCCGTCTTTCCGCACGTCCGCCAGACGCTTGGACAACTGGTGAGCAAGCGAGATCGGCAAAGGCATCAGTTCATCCGTTTCATCTGTTGCGTATCCGAACATAAGACCCTGATCCCCGGCACCGATTGCGTCGATTTCCTCTTCGCTCATCTGTCCTTCTCTCGATTCCAGAGATTCATCCACTCCGCCCGCGATATCCGGGGACTGTTCATCAATAGCTGTAAGGACGGCACAGGTATCGGCATCGAATCCGAACTTCGCCCTCGTGTACCCGATATCTTTAATTGTCTGCCTTACGACCTGCGGGATATCCACATATGTCGTCGTACTGATTTCCCCGGAGACAAGTACAAGTCCTGTGGTAACCATTGTCTCACAGGCCACCCGGGCATTCGGGTCTTCCTTCAGTATTTCATCAAGAATTGCATCGGAAATTTGGTCACATATCTTATCGGGATGCCCTTCCGTAACCGATTCAGATGTGAACAACCGGCGATTTGCTGCCATGTTACATGATTCCTCCTTAAACTCTGATTACGGCACTCTTACCAGCATCATACTTTAATATACTGCATTCTGTTTCCGAATTCCGGCCCCTGTTTTCACGGGTTGAAAACCGGAATCAGTTACATTCCTTCATTAACCATGCATGGAAAACAGGAAGGTCCTTCAGGAAACGTTTATACTATTAAGAGAAATTTTGATTTCCTTCATTAAAAAAGAAAAACCTTTCCTTCATCGTATGAGGAAAGGGATGATTTCCTTCCGCTCTTATCGTCCAAGAGAGTACTCTTGCGTCAGGTTAGCACCATATCAAAAGAAGGTTGCCGGGTTTCCTCGGGCCTGTCCCTCCACCGACTCTGGATAAGAGAGTTACCGTTCGCATTTTATCATACCAAATCAGCTATGATTGTCAATTAGATGGAGCAGCTTCCGTCTTTACAATCGTGGATTCCCACTCTGTATCTGTTATTAGCGATAAATCGGTAAACCGGAACTCCGACCGCCCTCGCAGTCCGAAACTCCATCAGCTTTCCGGCGAAGCGAAGCAGCGGCGACTCCTTACATATATAGGTGATCGCGTCATACCCTACATGTTCGTTGCGCGAAGGATCATATAAATGTAATTGTTCACGAATTTGTCCTTCTTTTTCAGCGGGAAGAGAAGTATACTCGGTAAGCTTCTGCAGCGACAGCCAGAGCAGTCGATTTTCCCGGTCCAGGAGGCTCACCCACTTTTTCGTTTTAAGGCACAAAGGACATGCGGCATCGTACAGAACGATCGATTTCTTCAACCTTTTCACCTTCCTTTTCTCCAGATTATACAGCAGCTGCAGATGATTTTAAAAAAATGAATTGCAGTATGGACTATTAACGACAATGTGTTATACTATTTACAAATAATCGCTTACATGCGGAATTTCAGGGAAAGGCGGGTTTTTAAAATGATTCATGCCAGAAGCGACCGTTCAAGCATCGAGGAGCTGCTTGAGGAAGAAGGAACACAAGTACAGCTTTCTGTTCCGGACCTTACGAAAAACATACTCAACAGGAATGAAGGAACACTGACCGATACCGGAGCTGTAAAGGCAGAAACCGGAGCATATACAGGACGGTCCCCGAACGATAAATTCATTGTAAAAGACGATGAAACTGCCGAAAAGGTCGACTGGGGCAAAGTGAACCAGCCGATGCAGGAAGAAACATTCCTTCACCTTTACCACAAAGTGATCGGATATCTGAAAGACCTCCCTGAACGTTTCGTATTCCAGGGTTACGCAGGCGCCGATGAAGACTACCGTCTGCCAATCCGTGTGATTACAGAATACGCCTGGCACAATATGTTCGCAAGGCAGATGTTCATAAGACCCGGGAGTGAAGAGGAACCTCTTCACGAAAATGCGTTCACAGTGCTCTCTGCACCGGGGCTGAAAGCCGACCCGGAGACAGACGGAACCAATTCCGAAGTGTTCGTAACGGTATCATTCAAACATAGAATAGTACTGATCGGCGGCACGCAGTATGCCGGAGAGATCAAGAAGTCGATCTTCTCCGTGATGAACTATCTCCTGCCGAAACAGGACGTATTGCCGATGCACTGCTCCGCTAACGTGAACGCGGAGGGAGAAACCGCTCTCTTCTTCGGACTCTCCGGTACAGGAAAAACGACTCTTTCCGCCGACCCTTCCCGTTACCTTATCGGTGACGATGAACACGGCTGGTCCGATAGGGGCGTGTTCAATATGGAAGGCGGCTGTTATGCCAAAACTAAAGACCTTTCTATTGAAACGGAACCTGATATTTACAGAGCCATCAGATTCGGCGCGGTACTCGAAAACGTAGCTGTAAACCCGGGTACGGGGAAACCGGATTTCACCGACACTTCCCTGACGGAAAACACGCGTGTCGCTTATCCGCTTGATCATATCGACAATGCTCTTGAGGAAAGTAAATCCGGACATCCCGATAAAATAATCTTTTTGACAGCTGATGCTACCGGAGTTCTTCCGCCTATCAGCAAACTTACGAAAGAACAGGCGATGTATCACTTCCTGAGCGGGTATACGAGTAAACTCGCAGGGACAGAGCGGGGCGTCACCACGCCCGAAGCTACGTTTTCCGCCTGCTTCGGCGCACCGTTCCTCCCGTTACCGCCTTCCGTCTACGCGAAGATGCTGGGTGAGAAAATCGACGAGTTCAACACAGACGTCTACCTCGTCAACACCGGCTGGACCGGCGGAGCTTACGGGACAGGTAAGAGAATGAAACTGTCCTATACGAGACGTATGGTGGATGCTGCATTGAACGGAGAATTCAAAAACACGGAAATGTACCAGGACCCTGTCTTCGGCCTTAACATTCCTCTTCACTGTGACGGTGTTCCGGAGGAAGTCATGATTCCGCGTAATGCCTGGGAAGACAAAAGTGATTACGATACGCAGGCAGAGAGCCTGGCTGCCAAGTTCCATGAGAACTTCAAGAAATTCGCTTATGCTGACGAAACGATTGCAGCAGCCGGACCGGTCAAACGTTAATACTGTCATACAGACAACAAGCATGCAGAGAAACGCTCCATTTCTCTGCATGCTTATTTTTATCGGTCTTCTAACAAAAAAGCTGCCGAGAATTTCTCGACAGCCCGGGGAGTCCCCTGGTAGTTACACATCTTACGCTACACCGTTCCAATTCTTTCCAGGCAGCACGGGAGCACTTTATCTTTCATCATAAAACTGTACTCTTTCTGTCTCGGCAAAGCTTCCGGAAGCTGCTCGAGCAGTACCGGACCGTTCGTTTCGAAATAATGGGCTTCTTCCCGCAACTGTAAAACCTCTGCAAAATAAACGTTTTTGATGATCGTGCCACCTTTACCTTTGACGAAGTATTGACCGACGTAACGCAGCTGATCGACGATGCCTCCCGTTTCTTCTTTCACTTCCCTGACAGCAGCTTCCGAGGCGGTCTCCTCCTCTTCCACTTTCCCACCGGGGAACTCCAGACCACGTTCCTTGTGTTCGGTCAGCAGCCATTTTCCACGGTATTGGCAAATCACCCATACGTGCTTCGGTTCGCTTGAAAAAGGGTGGTCCTTAAAAGATAATTTCACAGGATTATTATAATAATCATAGAACTCTTGCATATGGTATCAACTGCCTTTTCCAAAACACTCTTTTTACTCTAATTAAATCGTACCATATGAAGGGAAAATTACAAATGTTTCATTTCTTCTTTTTTCCACCGGCCGTACCGGAAATCATTGCAGCATCTTCCGGAAGAAACTATTTCTTCATGTTCTCCATCTGTTTCAGATGGGGACATACTTTACAGAACGTACTGTCTTCGTGAAGCCGGTAGGAGAGGCAGCAGCATTTCCTTTCCCTAGCCCCTGAAGGCAATACGGGCTGAGACTCGAAGTAAGTGAAAGGGTTTTTCTGTTCACCGAACGGTTCTCCGTCCAGTTCATCGATGATATATCGAAAGTCTTTCCTTTTCTCTGCCAGTTCCTCTCCTTCATACCATTCAGGAAGTTTGCGTTCATAAAACCAGTACAGATAAATGGCTGTATTTTCCCATAATACTTTCTTTGAAATACGCGTAGTCTTATGAATGTGGAAAAGAACGGGCTGAAGGAAATCTCTGAATAAATGCCTCATATTTTCAACTATCCACTCTTCCCTGTCTTCTCCCGGGACGGATACCGTTTTATTCTTGAGATGGAATTTAGGGAACCATTTCGGGTTCTCATCGATCCGGATGTACTCCACATTCCCGGGGGAAACGTCAGGGAATTTATCAAACACCGTCATCATTACAATCGGCACCGTAACAGCGTAATATCCGAACCTTTTCCCGAGCAGGGAACCGGTAGTAAGAAACGACTGTGAATCAAGATACAGATGCAGGTCATTCAAAACATGTTCGATTCCTTCGCGGGATAACAAATCGGTTGCACGAACCGTTTCCAAAACCGGTTCCTGCAAATGTTGATCCGTAAAAAAGCGAAAATGCTCATTCAAAAACTGTTCTTCTTCTCTCGTAATCATTTCTTCACTCATATTCCTCACCTCTTCTATTCACTTACAAGTGTAGAAATTACTTACAGGTGTGTCAATGATTTTGATAATCATTTTCAGTATCGTTGAAACCATCTGTCTTTCGTAACACTTTCCATATACCCGAAATCCGGTTCGACTCCTATCCCGGGACCTTCGGGCACGCGTATGAAACCACCCTCAAGGCTTATGGGATCTTTTATAATATCTTTCTCAAAATATCGGTCGGATCCGGATAAGTCACCGGGCAGAGTGAAATTGGGCAGGGAAGCCAGCGCAAGACTATGGGCTTTCCCGATGCCGGTCTCCACCATACCTCCGCACCAGAGAGGCATGTCTTCGTTTACTGCCCGGTCATGAATTTGCAGGGCTTCGGACCATCCGCCCACCCGGCTCAGTTTTACGTTGAGTATCCGGCAGGCCTTGAATTCCATCGCCTGGACAGCATCTTCAAAGCTCCGGATCGACTCATCGAGACATATCGGCGTGTTCATTTTCTTCTGTAAATGACGATGCTTCCGGAAGTCTCCGGATCGAAACGGCTGTTCAATCATCAGAAGCTTGAATTCATCAAGAGGAAGCAGTTCGTCCGGGGACTCGTACGCACCATTCCCGTCAATCATAAGCGGAAACGAGGCGTCCTCTTCCCTCAGCGCCTGCAGCTGCTCTTTTTCCCGCCCCCGCTCGACTTTCACCTTTGCCCGTTGGAACCCTGCCTGCTTCAGAGTACGGAGCTCTTTTTTCGGGTCACCGGAGAGACTGATCACTCCCCCGGCGGCAACTTCCTTTCTCGTCCCCCCGATATACTCGGATAAACTCCTGCCTTCTCTTTTGGCTTTCAGATCGAACAGGGCCTGCTCGATACCGGCTTTCGCCATAGGGTGCCCCTGTACGGTCCTGAATATCCTGGTGGCGTCCTTCCCATTCAGGGAAGGGAGCAGGAAATCTTTCGCTATATGCCAGGCTGTCGTTACGGTCTCTTCCGTATAGAAGGGGCTCGGAAAAGCGGCAATTTCGCCATACCCTCTTTCCCCCTTGTCATCTTCCACTTCCACGATAATCACTTCACGCGAACCGATCGCTCCGTGTGCCGTAGTGAAAGGGGCTTTCATGGGTACCTCCACCCTGTGAAGGACGGCTTTATTCAATTTCATCGCACTCCCCCGCTTTCACCATTTCCGTAAGCTTATACTTCAGCACTTTATTCGAAGCGTTTCGAGGGAGCTCGGCCACCCGGTATACATATGCCGGATGCTTATAACGCGCCAGGTGTCTTTCGCAGTATTGCAGTATCTCATCCCTTTTTATATCTTTCCCGGTGAGAAAAGCCGCGGGAACCTCACCCCATTTCTCATCTTTCATGCCGGTGACAGCCGCCCCCGACACTCCGGGCACCTGCACGAGTACGTTCTCGATCTCTGCCGGATAAATATTCTCCCCGCCCGAGATGATCATTTCTTTTTTACGCCCGGCAAGATACAGGAAGCCTTCTTCGTCGAAGTAACCCATGTCTCCGGTGGCGAACAGGAGTCCTTCCTCCCGATCGCGTTTATAATACCCTCCGGACACCATCGGCCCCGCCACAAGAATCTCGCCGATCTCCCCCTCCGCTGCATTGATGTGAAGAGAAGCTGTAGCTAGGGCTTTCCCTGCAGAACCGAGCTTCCTTGTGGCATCAGCCGGAGCGAGCGTTGCAATCTGAGAAGTAGTTTCCGTCATCCCGTACGTCTGAAATACCGGAATCCCGAGCGAGGCCGCCCGGTTCAGCAATTTCTCTGTAGCAGGACCTCCGCCAAGCAGGAAACAGCGAAAAGAACCGGGGATATCGTCACGGTCGAACACTTCCACAAGCTCCTCGAGCATCACGGAAACACCGGAGACCATCGTGGCCCCTCTTTGTTTAATGCTCTCCACTACTTCCTGCGCATCAAAACGGGCATGGTGCTCTATGGTCATTCCGTAAATGACACCTTTCATCAGAGTGGAAAATCCGCTTACGTGGAACATCGGTAAATTCAAAATCCACTTATCCCCCCGTTCCATTCCGAGGTTCAGGGCGGAGCTGATGGCGCTGTGCCAGTGATTACCGTAGGTGTGAAGGACGGCTTTCGGAGCCCCGGTCGTCCCCGAAGTGTACATTAATGTGAAAACATCCTCCAGATCGATCCGCTCTTTCATCTCCGGCATCGTGTAATCGCCGGTGAGAGTGTGAAATGGCAGAGGCGATACATCCCCGGCGGTCAGCGCTTCCACTTTCTCTTCCTGAGCCGCCTCATAAATGATCGCCTTCACATCTCCATCGTGAATCTGATAATCCAGTTCCCTGATCGTGAGCCGGGTGTTCAAAAGAACAGCTCTTGCTCCCAGATAGCTGAGAGCAAATACCGACTCGATAAAGGAGACGCGGTTCGAAGAAAGAATCGCTATGTGGTCTTTTTCCTTCACTCCATGAAAAGAAAGAGCTGCCGCTTTACGTTTACACCTTTCCTCAAGCTCTGCAAATGTAATGCAGGAACCGTCCGGGAAGTCGACGGCAGGGTACTCCGGCTGCAGAAAAGCCTGTTTACTGAGCCAATGCGGCATCGTCGTCATACAACTCGCTCCTCTCAATAAATTCATACGCACAAAAGAGCGCCTGCAACAGACGCTCTTTCCTTTACTTATGGGAAACGCGGGAATTGATCGAAGTCAGGCTTGCGTTTTTCCTTGAACGCATCGCGTCCTTCTTTCGCTTCCTCGGTCGTATAGTACAATAGCGTTGCGTCTCCGCCCATTTGCTGAAGTCCGGCAAGACCGTCGGTGTCAGCATTGAAAGAGGCTTTGAGGAAACGAAGGGCTGTCGGAGATTTCTCAAGCATCTCTTTACACCACTGGAGCGTTTCTTCTTCCAGCTGTTCAAGCGGGACGACCGTATTTACGAGGCCCATTTTTTCTGCTTCCTCGGCCGAGTACTGACGGCACAGATACCAGATTTCGCGGGCTTTCTTATGACCGACGATGCGAGCCAGAAGTCCTGCCCCGTATCCTGCGTCAAAGCTTCCCACTTTCGGTCCTGTCTGACCGAAAACTGCGTTGTCAGCGGCAATCGTCAAGTCACATACGACATGCAGTACGTGCCCTCCACCGATTGCGTATCCCGACACCATAGCTACCACCGGTTTTGGAATGACACGGATCAGACGCTGAAGATCCAGTACGTTCAGACGAGGCACTTCATCGGTTCCGACATATCCGCCGTGGCCGCGTACGCTCTGGTCACCACCTGCACAGAAAGCGGCGCCTCCGGCTCCTGCAAGTACGATAACTCCCACGTTCGAATTGTCACGGGCCCGTGTGAATGCGTCAATCAGTTCCCGGACGGTAAGCGGGGTGAACGCGTTCCTCACTTCCGGACGGTTAATGGTGATTTTTGCGATTCCACCATATGTTTCATACAGAATTTCTTCATATTCATGTTCCTGAACCCAATTCACAGACATGAAAAGTCCTCCTTTTATTATGTAAATTGTATAGAATGTATTACCCAATTGGCATTATATCACGAATGAACGGGTGATTTCAGAGAAAATCTCCGGTTTTTCCAGGTGAGGGATGTGTCCGGCCCCTTCTATTACGCAGAGCTGTGCATCCGGGAAGCGACCGGCCATTCTTTCGTTGATTGCCACATACTTCTTATCTTCTCCTCCGGCAATAAGACATACCGGAAACATAAGAAAAGAGAGGGAGTCCCACATGGAAGGCTGAACTCCGGTGCCCATCCCTTCCAGAGAATGGACAAGTCCGTCGATATCGTTATCGAGACGTTCCTCTCTCAGCTTCTGCTGCCGGTGTCCGGGCAGGGAAGCTATCGTTTCGAAGAGAGGGAGGGATTCCCATTTATCGGTAAAGCCCTCGATTCCGCTGTTTTGCAAAAGCGCTATCACTTTTTTATCTTTACGGATGCGTTCTTCCCTTTCTTCCCGGGAGGAAAGTCCGGGAGAAGCACTTTCAAGAATCAGCCGGTCTATAAGATGAGGGAAGCGTTCCGCAAAACATAAAGCGGTTCTCCCTCCCATGGAATAGCCGAGCAGAGAGACCCTGGTCACTTCCAGTCTTTGAAAAATCATTTCCAGATCATGCACAGCCTTCTCCATGGAGACAGGACCGAGATCCCCCGTTTTTCCATGTCCCGGCAAATCGATCAGTACTAACCGGAACTCAGGAAAAAACTTTCTTACTTCTTTCCATATGGACGTGCTGCCCGTAAAACCGTGTAGAAAGCAGAGGACCGGTCCTGTTCCTTCATCTTCCACCCAGTAGGAACGCTCACGGACGGTGATGTACATATTCCTGCACCTTCCCGGCTATCTGTCTGTCGAGACTGCTCCACTTATTCCGGTGATTGGCAACGTGATCTTCCCGTGACACTGCGGCTTCCACGACTGAAAGACCTTTCTCGGCCTGAGCTTCCTGCACTGCCGCTATGAAGCCTTCCCTTTCTTCCACCCGCCGGTGAGAGCCGCCGTACATCCGGGTTGCCTCCTCAAGATTTATATCAAGCGGCGTACCGAAAAGCGCTTCATAATGTTCCGTCTGCCCGGCCTGAGGAAGATAGGAAAAGATTCCCCCGCCGTTGTTGTTGAACACTACAATCGTCAAATCGAGGTCATACTGTTTCACAGCGAGAAGCCCGTTCATATCATGGAAGAAGGAAACATCACCCGTCAGCAGGGTCACGGCACGACCGGAGGCAGCTGTGCCGGCCGCCGCCGATGTCACCCCGTCGATTCCGTTAGCTCCGCGGTTCGCAAGGATGGAGACGTTTGTATCCAAAGCGGGGAAAAACGTGTCGACATCCCTGATCGGCATACTGTTTCCGACGAACAAAACGGAATTTTTCCGGAGAAGAGGGGCCAGATCATGTACGGCATCCCCTTCGTACAATCCCTCCTCTTCTTTATGGAACATCGTCTCGGCTGCAAGTTCATCCAGACTTTTCAGAAACTCTCTCCAGCTATCTTCCGGTGTTTCGATGAAAGGAAGAATATCCTCACAGAACGCGATGGGGTCACTCCATATGAATTCACCCGCTACTCCGGATGGGTCGCGATACCCGGAGTCGCTGTCAACGACGAACATTTCTGTGTCCCCGGCACGCTGCACCCATTTCAAATACGCTTTTGAGACGGGCATCGCCCCGAATCTCACAACATAATCGGCTTCGAGCAGCAGGGCGTTGAACCTTTCCGAACGGAGGAGGGAATCATAATGCGTAATAATGTACTCTTCCGAAAACCCGGCAGTACGAAGCTGGGACAACGGATCGGCGAAGACAGGGACGTCCAGCGCTTTTGCGAGCTTTTCAATTGCCGGTACGAGCGAAGAGTCTGTCTGCGGGCCGCAGACGATTACTCCCTTACCGCGTTTTCGGAAGCGACCGGCAAGCCGTTGCAGTTCACCCTCCTCCACTCTCAATTTGCCCCGGGTGAACGGAGAGAAAGTCCGCTCTCCTCTCCACAGACCGGAGAGACTGAAATCAGGCATGAGCGGCTCTCTTAAAGGGAAGTTCAGCTGCACAGGACCTGGATGGTTTCTCAGAGATTCCTCTACAGACCGGGCCGCCTGTTTCCTGGCATACATTTCCATACCCGCTTCCGGAATCATCATGTCATGAAACCATTTCGTGTAGGACCCGTACATATTATTCTGGTCTATGGACTGCGGGGCACCTACATCCCTCAGTTCATGCGGACGGTCTGCCGTAAGCAGAATCAGCGGCACCCGGCTGTAGAAGGCTTCAATCACAGCCGGGTAATAGTTGGCAGCAGCTGTCCCGGAGGTACAAATAAGGGCTACAGGTTCCTGCTTCTCCTTTGCAAGTCCGACTGCAAAAAATCCAGCGGAACGTTCATCCAGCTGGATCCAGTGCTTCACACCTCCGGATTCGGCTGCCGTAATCGCGAGCGGTGTCGAACGCGACCCCGGTGATATTACGGCATGTTTCACTCCGGATAAAGTAAGTTGATCGATGAAATGGGTGATGTAACGTGAGAGATCCTCCGTATAACTCATTCTTCCCCTCCTAAAACTGCAAGCATCGGTTTCAGCTTCACTTTCGTCTCTTCATATTCTTCTTCCGGCTTCGAATCCTCTACTACGCCGCATCCGGCGAACAGAGAAGCTTTATCTCCCCGTATGAGAGCAGAACGGATAGCAACAGCGAATTCCCCATTCCTTCCGCCATCGATCCACCCGACCGGACTTGCATACCACCCGCGGTTCATCACTTCGTGGAGGCTGATATAGGTAACGGCTTCTTTTTGCGGGAGCCCCCCGAGAGCTGGAGTCGGATGAAGATCTTTCACTACATCAAGAAGGGAGTACCCTTCCTTCAGTTTCGCTTTCACCGGCGTATACAAGTGCTGCAGGTTTCTAAGTTTATATAATGACGGTGCTTCCGGAATCTCTACGTTTACGGAGTAATTCTCCACGGCACCCCGGATCATCTGAACGACATAGTCATGTTCCAGACGGTTCTTCTGGTCGTTGAGTAAAGCAAGACCGAGTGTCTCATCTTCCTCCTCGCTACTCCCGCGCTTCGTCGTGCCGGCCAGACAGGCCGAAAACAGCTCATCGTCCTCGACTTTCACCAGCCGCTCCGGTGTAGCCCCGACGAAATAGGAGCCGCCGTGTTCAAACGCGAACACGTAACTCGAGTTCTGCATGTCGGAAAGATCCTTCAGCACTTTCGTAATCGAGGCTTCGGAGTCGAACGTCAGGCGGACTTCCCGTGCCAGCACCACTTTCGAAAGAGTGCCTGCTTTCAGTTCAGCAGTGGCGTCGGCGATCGACTGCTTCCATTCTTTCGGACGCACCTCTTCGATTTTCTCAAGACGGACACCGGTTTCCGTGTCACCGGAAGAGTCGGAAGTCTGCAGTCTCTCCTTATCTTCTTCCATCCGGCATATAATCGTTTCGACGTCCTCCTCCGGCGAAACGAGATAATTCGTCGTCAGAAAAGAACCTTCCGCATCATTGGTCAAAAGGAACTCAGGAATCGTCATGCTGCTGTTCGGGAATTCCTGCCAGGGTTCTTCCCCGCCCGATTCAGGGCGGAAGCCGAATCCTCCGAGAGCTACCGTACCGGTTCCTTTCTTATTGTAAGGATTCCACTGCCGGACACTCTTTCGCCAGTCGAACAGCTCCTGCTCAGTCTCCTGAAAACGTCCTTCTCCTTCTTTCGATATCCGTACAGCGCTTCCGATACCGACAAGGGTGAAATCTTCTTCCGCACTTTTCCAGAAATGACGGTGCATATCCACCTGCTTTCCCTGTTCAAAAAAAGAAAAAGGGTCTAGCGGGTCTATTCTTTCTGTAATACTCATCAGGAGCGGCTCATCGTTCATCCGGGCCTCCTCATGCACATTGCGTAATTTATCCTCTGTTTGAAAAGTTTTCACTTGTAGCATTTTTCTCCTCCTATCCCGGGGGACAGCTTTCATATCTTTCTCTATTTTATTCTCTTTTTACTTAGGCTTCAAGAAATCTGTTGACAGCCGGTGGAAAAAAGAACTTTCGCAGCAGTTCATACACTATCCCCTCCCTCCATATGGCAGCGGGTTACAAAGATTGACACTACCTGCTGATTTGCCTAAACTTAGTATGTTATTACTAATGATTAAAGGAGAGAAGCTTCATGAGCACCGGAACCACAAATGACGTACGGGCTTCTCTGAATGAACGGAGCGGCTTCCATGTGTGGTGGCGTCTGCTGAGACCCCACACCCTGACTGCGTCTTTCGTTCCTGTATTTGTGGGAACGATGTTTGCCGTCATCCATAAAGAGGGCACGATCGCTCTCGGGCTGTTTGCAGCCATGCTGATCGCCTCTATACTCATTCAGGCTGCCACGAATATGTTCAATGAATACTATGACTACGTCCGCGGGCTTGACACGGAAGAGTCTGTCGGTATCGGAGGCACGATCGTACGCGATGGCATCCATCCCAAAACGGTATTATATCTCGCACTATCTTTCTTCGCCATCGCCGTACTTCTCGGTGTGTATATATGTATGCTCACCTCATGGTGGATCGCCCTTATAGGCTCTGCTTCCATGCTCGTCGGGTATTTGTATACCGGAGGCCCCCTCCCTATCGCTTATACCCCATTTGGTGAGCTGGTAGCCGGGTTTTTTATGGGTCCTGTCATCATAGGTATCGCTTATTACATCCAGACGGAAGTTGTCACCTGGGCCGTTTTCGGTATCTCCATTCCTGTTGCCATCTGCATTGGAGCGATTATGATGGCTAATAATATCCGGGACCGCGTCGGAGATGAAACGAACGGCAGACGTACACTCGCCATTCTCCTCGGACACGAGGGGGCAGTGACTTTTCTGGCAGCGAACTTTATCATCGTTTACCTGCTGACAATCATTTATATAATCACCGGATTATTGCCATGGTGGTCTCTTCTCACTCTTCTCAGTGCCGTTCACGCTCAAAAAGCGGTGAGAAGCTTCTCCGGGAAGAAGACACCGGTGGATATGATGCCGGCTATGAAAGGTACCGCCCAGACGAACACTTTCTACGGGGTGCTGCTCGGGCTGTCCTTACTCATTTCCCTGATTTAAAATAAGCAGAAAAAGAAGAGGGGGGGCACTACCGCACCCCCTCTTCTTCATATATAGTAATCAGTAAGGGTGCGCGGAAACACTGCTTTCACTCTTAAGTTTGAACGGAAAAATTACGGGAAAACTGGAAAGGAATGAGTGTCATGAAAGAAATGTTGAAAAACACTTTAATGGAAACGCTTGGAATAGAACTGATAGAAGCGGATAAGGAACAGGTGAAGATGTCGATGCCTGTGGATAACCGGACTCATCAGCCGATGGGTTTTCTTCACGGCGGCGCCAACGTTGCGCTGGCGGAATCGGCAGCAAGTATCGGAGGATTTCTGAACATCGACCCTGAACAGCAGCAGGTATTCGGCATCGAAATCAACGCTAACCACATCAGAAGTAAACGTGACGGAACGGTATATGCAAAGGCAGTACCGGTGCACCGGGGCGGTCGTACCATGGTGTGGTCGGTGGAGATCACCGACGAAGACGGTAATAACCTGTCCGTATCCCGCTGCACTCTCGGTGTCGTTCCTGCGTGAATCTATAAGGAGGATTATTTTATGCTATCCGAAGAACAACTGCAACACTTCAAACAGCGCCTTACCGAAATCAAAGAAGAAGCGGAAGAAGAAATGGAACGTCACCACGACGGATATGAAAACGGAGAATATTCGAAAGACAACACCGGTGATATCTCGTCTATCCAGGACCATCCGGCCGACTCCGGTACGGAAATGCACGAACAGTCCAAAGAGCAGACGCTTTTTGACACAGCACGCGAGCGTTACCTGGCTGCAGTGGACGGTCTTGAGAAGATTGAAAAAGGTACGTATGGAAAAAGCGAAATTTCCGGCAAAGACATTCCGGTGGAACGACTCGAAGCGATGCCTACTGCCCGTATCCGCGTGGATGAAGAAGAATGATTCATACGAAACAAAGACGAGACCCTGCATTCGGGTCTCGTCTTTGTTTTAATGAAAATCATCTGAATTCATACTAAGTCCAGCGGGTTAAGGCTCTCCTCGCCGTTCAAATTACTGATGAAGGTCACGAGAAGCTCAATGCACTCCTCTATATCTTCAAGACTGGCCGTTTCGACCGGCGAATGCATATATCTTAGCGGAAGGGAAACGAGACTTACAGGCACGCCTTTCCCGGTCAGCCTCATCCGATCGGCATCTGTACCGGTAGCTCGTGACGTAAGTTCATATTGAAGAGAAATATCCTTCTCTCCGGCAGCTTTTTCAAGCAATTGATTAATATTCCGGTTGATCGGTGCTCCTTTGGCGAGCACCGGGCCTTTCTCAAGCTCCACGTCCCCGTGTGTTTTTTTATCTACTCCCGGGTAATCGGTAGCGAACGTGACGTCGCAGGCGATAGCCATAGAAGGTTCCACTCCGGCTGCAGCGAAATAAGCTCCTCCCATATTCGTTTCTTCATTTACGGTGCTGGCTGCATATACTCCCACATTGATATTCGTCTGATGGAGTCTCCGCAACACTTCTCCCACGATATACTGGCCGGTTCTGTTATCAAGTCCCCGTCCGGTAACGTACCTGTCCATCATCACTTCCGGTGTCCGTCTATAAACGGCAAGATCCCCGATCTGTACATATTCAGTGACTTCCTCTCTTGATTTCGCCCCGCAGTCAATGAACAGATCGCTCAGGTCAAAATCTCCCTTGATGCCACCGTGATGCTGAGCGTTGACTCCGATCACGCCTGAGAGACGGCCGTGTGTGCCCAGGATATCCACTTTCATTCCTATGGCCGCTTTCGGGTTCACGCCGCCCATTTTATCGATATATACGTATCCGTCCTCATCGATTCTGTTTACTACAAGCGCTATTTCATCACAGTGACCGGCAAGCATCACTTTCATTTCGGCTTCCGGGTTCTTGACGGCGATCACGTTACCCGCATGATCCGTGCGGATTTCATCCGCGTAAGGTTTCATCGCCTCCATCCATTTTTTCTGAATCGGCATTTCATAGCTTGAAGGAGAGGCTGTGTTCAGCAGCTCCATAAGAAAGTCCGTATTTTTTTCACTCATATCATCGTCCCCTTTATTCTGTATTTCCGTTCTGTACTATGAATTCTCTGTACTTCGGATTATTCCTTTTTCTTTGCATAGTGCTTTCGCGCTTTTGTACGGTTGCCGCATATTTCCATGGAGCACCATTTCCTTCTCCCGCTGTAATCTACGAATAATGCATAACAGGCCGGGGAATGACATTTTTTTATTTTGGAAAAAATGTTGCCCTGGTATGCTTCGAGCATTTTATAAGAGAGGAGGGATAGAAGTCCACGGCTGCCGCCGCAACTCGGGACCGGATTTAAATGCTTATCAAAGTAGAGAGGTGCCTGCTTCACGTTCCCGGTCAGAGACGAGATGAATTCCGTATGTTTCCCTTCCAACACATACTCCCTGCCCCTGTTACGGAAATCGCGGATCGCACCATCATCAAAAGTTTCTTCCTTCAGCTTCCTGAATTGTTCAGAATTGAGCAGTTCCCGGCTGTACATCAACTCCAGCCACTTATCGGTCCCGGATTCCTGCATGAGAAGGTCCGTCACCTGGCTGTTTGCCCCATTGATCGTATTCAGGAAGTTCACGAAAAGATGATCACTGATATAAGAATATCCTGTTTCCGTTATCACAGTCATATACATTCTCCTTAAACTGAATGGTTGACTTTTATCCTATCATATTTTAAAGTGTAATTCTAACCATTTAGTTTGATTTTAACGGTTAGAAATAATAGCACGAAGGAGAGATATCATGGCTGTTAAAGATGTTACAGATTCCACATTCACCGAAGAGACGAAAGAAGGTCTCGTCGTAGCTGAATTCGGAGCTCCGTGGTGCGGTCCCTGCAAAATGATTGCTCCTGTACTTGAGGAGATCGATGAAGAGGATAATCAGATCAGCGTCGTACAATTGAACGTTGATGAAAATCCGGAAACTGCTCAGAAACACAGCGTGATGAGCATTCCTACCCTTCTTTTCCTTAAAGACGGGGAAGTTGTAGACCAGGCCGTCGGTTTCCAACCGAAAGAAGAAATCATGGCTACAGCACAAAAACACGTGTAATAGACGAATGTGAAGACTCCCCGCAGGAAGAAGCGGGGAGTTTTTTTGTTGTTTTATAGAAACGCGCCTTTTTTTCATGGAAATGCCGGTTTTCCTTCCCTTCACACGCTGAAAATCGTCCTGAAGGTAACGATTATCCCGTAATCGTTACCTTCGGCGCCGTTTTTTTCTCCCCAACGGCAGGAAAAGTGGTTTTGCCTTACCTTCAGTCCCCCCCTTGCCTTCTGAAGGGCACGAAAACAATAAACAAACACAAAAACCGGGCCCCTGGGGTCCGGTTTCATAAGTGCCATGCTATTTTTACAGACGTTTCTCCAGTTCTTCTTTCTCTTTTTCGAAGCCGGGTTTACCGAGGAGGGCAAACATATTCTTCTTATACGCTTCCACTCCCGGCTGATCGAACGGATTCACTCCGAGGATATAGCCGCTGATGGCACAGGCTTTCTCAAAGAAATATACGAGATAACCGAATGTGTAGGCATCCATCTCAGGCACATGGACGATCAGGTTCGGAACATCTCCGTCCGTATGCGCAAGCATCGTTCCCTGGTACGCTTTCTCGTTCACTTCGGAAATCGTTTTACCGGCGAGGTAGTTCAGCCCGTCCAGATCATTCTCTTCCGCTTCGAGCGTATAATCGGACTTCGGCTTCTCCACATGAAGAACCGTTTCGAACAGATCTTTGCGGCCGTCCTGTATGAACTGACCGAGAGAGTGAAGATCTGTCGAGAAGTTTGCCGATGCAGGGAAAATACCTTTCTGGTCCTTCCCTTCACTTTCTCCGAACAACTGCTTCCACCATTCGGAGAAGTACTGCAGTCCCGGTTCATAGTTCACGAGCATTTCAATCGATTTACCTTTATTGTAGAAAATATTGCGAACCGCTGCATACTGATACGCCGGGTTATCCTCAAGCGAAGAACCGGAAAGTTCGTGCTGAGCTTTGCGGGCGCCTTTCATTATTTCCTGTATCGGAATACCGGAAGCAGCAATCGGCAGCAGGCCTACTGCTGTCAGAACGGAGTACCGTCCTCCGACATCATCCGGAACGACGAAACTTTCATATCCCTGTTCATCCGCCAGTGTTTTGAGCGCACCTTTTTTCTTATCAGTGGTGGCATAAATCCGTTTCGTCGCTTCTTCTTTGCCGTATTTCTCTTCAAGGAACTTACGGAAAATACGGAAGGCGATCGCCGGTTCCGTCGTCGTACCACTTTTCGAAATAACGTTGATGGATACGTCTTTATTCCTGATCAGTTCAAGCAGATCGTTAATGTAGGAAGAACTTATATTGTTACCTACGAAAAACACCTGGGGTGTGCTGCGGTCTTCGAGCTCATTGAAGAAACTGTGCTGCAGCATTTCAATCGCAGCCCGCGCTCCGAGGTAAGATCCTCCGATACCGATAACGAGCAATACGTCCGAATCGCCTTTAATCTTCTCCGCTGATTTCTCGATACGCCCGAATTCCTCCTGATCATAGTTTTCAGGCAGGTCCAGCCACCCGAGAAAATCACTTCCGGCCCCTGTTCCTTCGTGCAGGGCACGATGGGCGAGAGAAACAGCATCCTGCATATAGCCTACCTCATGTTCGTTCATAAACTTCAGTGCTTTATCATAATCAAAACGTACGTGCGTCATCCAAACTCCTCCCGATCCTTGTTGTATTTTCATTCATTAACTTTACAGAATCACCAAATGTAAATCAAGTAAACACGGGGGAAGACCGCCTACATCTTGGGGACGAACAGGTCATCCACAGTGGAGTCCAGTATAGAGGCAATATCAAATGCCAGCTGCAGGGTGGGATCATATTTATTGTTCTCGATTGCATTTATCGTCTGTCTGGAAACTTTACAGGCCCTGGCCAGTTCCTCCTGCGACAGTTTCGCCGTTTTTCTGAGTTCTTTGATCTGATTTTCCATAGTTAATTCCCATACTTATTTCTGTAAAATAGCAGCGTTCCCATATAAATGACTATAATTATAGTGAGGAACATGAGCGGTGAGATTCCTTCCCCGTAACTGGCGGGGTTCCCACGGACCGTCTGAAAAATCACATTGCCAATATCCAGAATCAGCGTTCCGAAGATCACTCCAAACGTATACGATTGAGCCTTACGATTGATGAATTTCTTCCTTTCGTCCCCTCTTGCGAAAAAAGTTACACTCAAAATGTATACAGCACATGCAAGCAAAACGAACGCATATACGACTTTGACCCAGTCCATCCAATACCTCCTGTTATAATGTAAAATGTTTTTGACATTTTCATTGTAGCATCGTTGCCTATTATGTCAAATACTTTTTACAAAAATGAGTGTAGTCGGTCCAGATCCTTATTCTGTGGAAAGGGTTACCTCATCTTTTAACCGAAAAAAACGGCACAACCCATTCGTAATGTGTGAATCCCGATTTTTCCTTCCCTTCGCGCTTTGACAATGGGACTGAAGGTAACGTTTCTTCCGTAATCGTGACCTTCACTACTATTTTCCTCTCCCCAACGGCAGGAAAAGCATCTAATCCTTCCCTTCGGCCTCTCTTACCTCTTCTGAAAGGAAGGATACCAGGATTCGAGTGGTACAAAAACAAAAAACCGAACCCGATGGGTCCGGTTTTGAGTGTGCTGGTGAAATGTAACGTACCCTGAAGCCAGGAATAATCTTATGTGATATGTACATTATCCCCTCCAGCATTTTAATTTGAGAAAATTTCTGTCTCTATTGCCTCGTTCGCGGCCAAATGAAGTAACTGATGGAAATTGCATTATCGACCAGCACTACTATCCCCCATGTCTGCAGCGTTCTCCACAGCACCCCGGTGTTACTGCTGTCTCTGATGTAGAAAATCATGATCAGTAAAAGTGCCCCACCAATAATGTACGCCAGGATATGTTGAAGCGAACCTTTCAAACTGTGTTTAGCGAAATCCATACCAATTTTCCGCTCAGGCCTTGGACCACTACGTTTCACGTAATACAAAAAGCGATCATCTGCCCACTGAATCATAGATTTTCCGTAGACGAGAGAAATGGCCAGGTAGATCGGCGCTATACTATGAGCCACAGTTATTTCTGCTTCCCTGTATATATCTATGCTGGTGAATACAATAAGAACAAGATCCACAATTGGAGTCATCGCCAGCAGAAAAAGACCCGCTTTTCTTTGACTGAATACATATCTTGTAACTAAGCCCGCAATGATGAAAATCCAAAACGCAATTTCACACGCTACAATCACCCACGCAATAAAGTTCACGTTACGTCCCTCCTCCTCTCTAATTATATAGAAAAAAGAGACTGAATCACACATGATTCAGTCTCCCATTTCTTACCTGTTATTTATTTGGAAAGCTCGAGAACGCGGTAGACGTCGTTTTCCTGAAGTTCGGAGAAGTTACCGAATGGTCCGCGTTTCATAGCACGGTCCACGATTGTATCGAATTTTTCGTCAGAAATGTCGTAATCGGCAAGCGTTTCCGGTGCGCCGAGAGAACTCCAGAATTTTCTAAGGGCTTTGATGCCCTCAAGGCCGACTTCTTTGTCCGTTTTGCCTTCCGTTTCGATACCGAACACTTTTTCACCAAGACGGGCGAAACGCTTCGTCTGAACGTCGATATTGTATTCCATCCAGTTCGGGAACAGGATAGCGAGACCGCCGGCATGCGGAATATCATAAACGGCCGAAACGGCATGCTCAATGTTGTGGGAGGCCCAGTCTCCTTTGTAACCCATCTGCATCATTCCGTTAAGGGCAAGCGTTCCGGCATACATAATCGTCTCGCGGTGCTCATAACTCGAGAGGTCTTCGAGTAGTTTCGGAGCGGTATCCTTCACAGCACGCATGACCCCTTCGATCATCTCATCCTGGACAGGAGACTGCGTTTCCTCGTGGAAATACTGTTCCATCAAGTGAGTCATCATATCAACGATGCCGTAGACGGTCTGATCTTTCGGAACCGTCACGGTGTTTTGGGGATCGAGAATAGAAAATTTCGGATTCGTATAAGGCGGATGTCCCCACCCGTATTTTTCATTTGTCTCCCAGTTCGTGATGACCGATCCGGCATTCATTTCACTGGCCGTCGCCGCCATTGTAAGTACGGTGCCGAACGGGAGAGCATCTACTGGAGCCGCTTTTTTCGTAACGAGGTCCCAGGCATCTCCTTCATATTTCGCAGCCGCGGCAATCGTCTTGACTGCATCAATGACACTGCCTCCGCCGACAGCGAGAATGAAATCTATATCGTGTTCACGGCACAACTCGACGCCTTCACGCACCGTTGTCAGTTTCGGATTCGGTTCCACACCGGACAGTTCCGTAACGGCAGCCCCCTCATTATTCAGCTGCTCCATTACGTCATCATATACACCGTTCTTCTTTATACTGCCTCCACCGTAGACGAGAAGTACGTTTTTCGTACCTGCAGGCAAATGGTCCGGGAGTGTTTTTACCTGATCTTTACCGAAGATCAGTTTGGTCGGATTGTAAAAAACAAATGATTTCATACTGAAAATTCCTCCTTATTTCGTTCCCGTTAAGTATGAAGAAATTTCGTTCACATCTCAAAAGATATGTTTGACCAAATAAAAAAGTCCGGGAAATCCCCGGACTTAGTTACGATATTTTTCGCGATCGTCGGACTGTTTAATCCAGTCTTCAAGCTTGTCTTTCAAAGTGTTGAACCCGGACTGGTCTTCTTTTGGAGCGGAAGACGCCTGTTGACGATTGTTCTGTTTAGGAGCACGCTTTGGAGCTTCCTGAGTAGCACGGATAGAAAGTGAATATTTGTTCTTCGCTTCATCAATATTCAAAATCTTAACCTGTACTTCGTCTCCTTCTGAAAGGTGTTCGTTAACATCTTTAACGAAACCGTGTGTCACTTCCGAAATGTGTACGAGACCCTGAACCTTATCATCAAGTGCAACGAACGCACCATACGGTTGGATTCCGGTTACTTTACCTTCTACGACTTGACCTTCTTGAAAATTCTCTGCCATACTATACAACTCCTGATTTATTTATTCGTTTCTTTACACAATTAGTTATTATAGCACAAGTGTTGTTATTATTCAAAAATAACTTTCCTGAAATTTTTACCGAAAATATGTTTAATCTCCGTGTCTCCCGGCTATATTATATAATGTAAGACTTTCTCGTATTCCCCCTGTGTAAGCAAAGCGGTATTATACCGCTTTGCTTTTTTTTTACTTCTGAGAAACGTGCCTTTCCTTATTTTTCTCCATAAACGTTCCCCTTTAGTTAACAAACCCCTGCGTTTTCCGTTAAGATGTATGTATACATTAATGAATGAGGTGAGGAATATGGCCAATTTTGATGAAGTAATTGATAGAAAGGGTACGCGTTCCGTGAAGTGGGACTTTGCTGAGAGTCTGTTCGAGAATAAAGAGATTCTCCCAATGTGGGTCGCAGATATGGACTTCCAGGTCCCGGATGCGGTAACGACTGCGTTGCAAGACAGAGTAGCCCACGGAATTTTCGGCTACACTCTCCCGGATGAAGAAGTAAAACAGACAATCCAGAACTGGGTGAAAAACCATTACAAATACGACATCGATAAAGACTGGATCACTTACAGCCCCGGCGTAGTTCCTAGCCTACATATGCTCGTGCAGGCACTGTCCGAAGTCGGCGACGATATACTGATCCAGACTCCTGTGTACCCTCCGTTTTACAACGTTGTAAAAACACATGGACGGCACATTGTCGAAAATGAGCTGAACTTCGACGGGAGCCGTTACACCATCGATTTTGAGGATTTCGAACAGAAAATCAAAGACAACAATGTTCCGCTGTTCATTCTATGCAGCCCTCATAACCCGGTGGGACGCGTATGGACGGAATCAGAATTGAAACAGATGGCCGACATATGTGTGAAACATAACGTTACCATTCTATCGGATGAGATCCACTCCGACCTGCTGCTCGGCGACAACAGCCATACGTCTATCGCCTCACTAAGCGATGAAATAGATGATGTCACCGTCACCTGCTACTCCCCGACCAAAACTTTCAACCTGGCCGGTCTGCAGGCATCTTATGTCGTGACGAAGGATGAGAAGAAACGCGAAAGACTGAATCGCCAGTTCCAGAGTCAGGGAGTCAACATGTTGAACACTCTCGGTCTCACCGCTCTTGAAGCTGCCTATCAACATGGAGAGGAATGGCTTGAAAATCTTCAGAAAACCCTTACTGAAAACTCAGAATACGCACGCGACCGCTTCCATACAGAGACGGATACCATTACAGTGATCGAACCGGAAGGCACATATCTGCTGTGGCTCGACTGCCGGAAGCTCGGTCTCGATCCCGACGAACTGAAAAAATTCATGAATGAAGAGGCGAAAGTCGGTCTCAACGATGGAGCTTCTTTCGGCAAAGAAGGTGAAGGATTCATGCGCATGAATATCGCTGCTCCGCGTCAGACCGTAGAAGAAGGCGTAGACAGAATCATTAAAGCCGTAAACTCGAAAGCGTAAAAAAACGCGTGAACCCCGGGGTGGTTGAACCTCAAGGGGTCACGCGCTTTTTCTATTTATTTTCTTCCCGCTCATAATAATGAGGATCGTCCTTCAGATGCTCCGGCACGTGGTCTTCTTCCCGTTTCGAAGCTTTCACGAAAATATAGACAGTTACAATTGCAGCCACCATGAACAATACCAGCATAATCATTGACGGAATGTATTCTGTTTTATCCTGTGGAAAATATAGAAAATCCATAGTGTCGTACCACGCTCCCTGCGTTCATTGTAACAAAGAACGGTCGGGTTCAGCAGTAAATATGTTATTATTCTCATAGAAATGTCATAGGAGGTGTCCAAATTATGGATGAAGTAAAAATCGATGATACGGTAAAAGCGTTTTATAAAACAGGGACGTACATAGGAAAAGTCAAAGAAGACCGCGGTTCCAAATTTCTTGTCGAGGTCCTTGGCGTACACACACACCCGGCCCAGGGCGACCTGCACAATCCGGGCCAGACCGAAGATGTGTTTTTCCATCAGCGAAAAGCCTTGGCCCACCATGAAAAAGCTAACGTCGACAAACAGGCAGTTCATCCTTACGACGATGAAATCCCTGATTACATGAAATCCCTGGAAGATTCCGTACAAAAATACAAAGAGAAACTGGAGCGACGGGATACAGAGTTCAATCAGAAAGCGCTGACCCGTCTTCAGGATCTAGAAAAGCAGTACTTCAAGTAAAAGCACTTTAGAAACGGGAAGAAGTCCACCCCTGTCAAACCGGGCATTTGTCTTAATGAAACCGTTATGATAATTTAGATAAGAAAGACGGTCAAAGGAGGAGCTATAATGACAACACATATTGGAGCTAATAAAGGTGATATCGCCGATAAAGTACTTCTTCCGGGAGACCCGCTCCGTGCCAAGTTTATTGCGGAGAATTTCCTTGAAGATGCAGTATGTTACAACGAAGTACGCGGGATGTACGGCTATACCGGTACGTATAAAGGAGAGAGAGTCTCCGTTCAGGGAACAGGGATGGGGGTTCCGTCCATTTCCATCTATGTGAACGAACTCATGGATGCTTATGATGTGCAGAAGCTTGTAAGAGTCGGTTCCTGCGGAGCTATCCAGGAAGATGTGAATGTCCGCGATGTCATCCTTGCGAATACGTCCTCTACCGATTCAAGCATGAACCGTGCCACTTTCGGAGAAGTCGATTTCGCCCCGAGCGCCGACTTCACCCTTCTCAAAAACGCCTACGATGCCGGAGTGAAAAAGGATCTTAACCTTCACGTCGGAAATGTGTTTACGAGTGATCAGTTCTACCGCGACAACGCAAAAGAGTTCAACCAGAAACTCGCTGACTATAACGTGCTGGCCATCGAAATGGAAACGAGTGCCCTTTATACGCTGGCGGCAAAATACAATCGTCAGGCACTCACCGTCCTCACCGTAAGTGATCACATCCTTACCGGAGAAGAGACGACTTCCGAAGAACGTCAGACCACTTTCACCGACATGATGGAAATCGCACTCGACGCTGTAATCCAGGATTAATCAGACAAGCCTCCTCATTGCGGGAGGCTTTTACTTTAACGTATAATATGCAATACATAATAAAGGTTTCATGCAGAAAGGCTGAAGATCGCTATGGATATCCTCCAGAACTTCCCTCTCTGGGCGGCAATTCTCGCTATTTTTCTCGCTCAGGGTATCAAAATTCCGATTTCATTTATAGCTTCACGAAAAATCGACGGCAAACTCGCCTTCTCCACGGGCGGCATGCCGTCCAGTCACTCCGCTGCCGTCACCGCACTTGCGACCGGTGTCGGAATCGAGCAGGGTTTCGACTCCGCCATCTTTTCCGTAGCCACCGTCTTCGCCATTATCGTGATGTTCGATTCCACCGGTGTTCGCAGGCAGTCCGGAGAGCAGGCGATTATGCTCAACATTCTTCTGAACGATTTCCAGCGGTTCGTCGAACAGGCGAGAGGCTGGGGAACGAAGGAAGGATTCGAAAAACGCGAAGAAATCAAGGAAATGCTCGGGCATCAGCCTGTGGAAGTGTTCGTAGGGGGAGTGTTCGGAGTTTTCCTCACGTTTTTTGTCCATTATCTTATATTTTAAGGAGGAAGGCGCCGGGCCTTCCTTTTTTTTATAATTTTTCATTAAAATAAGCATCCGAATAGCATTCAGATGCTTAAAACATTTGATAACCGTTTTTACGTAGCAGACGGATGACGATTCCTGCTGCAAGGGTGCCGAGGAACCCGCTCAGTAAGATGATGATATCAAAAACGCTTAAAGCGAGAATCGAGGACCATACATCACTGAGGGCGCCTACAGGTTCCCGGAAATAACGGTTTAAAGGAAAATCATCCACAATCAGAAGTACGATCAGCGGAAAAACGAAAAGCATGAACCATGACATCCGCAATACCATGTTCAATAAAAATGATATACCGAAAAACAACACGAAAAATAATAATATGGAAACCGCAAACTGTACAATATCCAATACTCTTCCCCCTACTCTCACTCCGATACAAGCTATATTGTAGTATTCCTGTCAGAAAAGCGCAAGCACCCGGTCCGTCACTTAAAAAAACAAAGGCCCGTTCCCGGACCTTTGTTCCTCTTTTTTATTTAAAGAAGTTGAGTTTCCCTTTTTTAAGAACGAGTGCGGCTCCGCCGACTTTCCACAAGTAGCGGTTATCGATGATTTTCTTCATGGCAGTGGCTGTCCACCCAAAAATCTTCTTATCATCGAAAATGACACCGATCGCGTCTTTGTTACCGAGAGAAGCTACCGTACCCTGAATGTTCGGCTCGAACGGTTCCAGGTTGTGGTTACCTTCCACGATACGTTTCAGGTTCCCGGCTGTATGTTCCGCTTCCTGAATAGCGATCTGTGCTGTCGGTGGATACGGGCGTTCTGTCTCTTCGTTCATGATGAGAGCACAGTCCCCGACGATGAACACATCATCGTAACCGTTCGGACGAAGGTCTTCACGTACCGGCGTACGGCCGCGGTTCGATTCGAATCCGGCTTCTTCCACAAGGCTGTTTCCGCGAACACCGGCAGCCCATACGACTGTGTTGGTAGGGATCTCTTCGATTTCATCACCCTGTTCGTAAACAAGCTTGTCCGCTGTAACTTCTTTGATCATCGCGCCGAGCTTGAACTCTACGCCGCGAGCTTCAAGGGAGTTCATTGCGTACTCTACGAGCTCCGGATCGAAACCGGGAAGTGCTGTCGGAGCAGCTTCGACGTTGATGATACGTACGTTTTCACGCGGTACGTCATACTCTTTACACAGTTCCGGAACACGGTTGGCAAGTTCACCTACGAACTCGATGCCCGTAAACCCTGCCCCGCCTACAACGAGGTTCAAACGTTCCTGTTTCTTATCTTTTTCATTATTGTATTTCGCAAAGTTATATTCGATATGTTGACGAATCAGACGGGCTTTATTGATACTTGAGATGGTAAAGGCGTTTTCAAGAAGTCCCTTGATTCCGAACGTCGCAGCCTCAAATCCGAGACCGATTACGAGATAATCATAGGAGATTTCCCCGTTCAGAAGGCTCACCTTTTTGTTATCGGGATCGATACCTGTTACAGTATCCTGCACGAAGTTGATCTTGTTCGTGTCGATAACATTGTCCACTTCCATTCTCGTACGATCATGATGCAGCGTCCCGGCTGCGTTTTCATGCAGCCACGTAGATTGATAATGGTAGCTGTGCATATTGACGAGGGTCATGTTTGCACTGTCGGCACTGACTTTCTTCTGAAGCTTGGAGGCAGTCATCATGCCACCGTAACCAGCGCCCAAAATAACAATATTTGGTCTGTTCATTCCAATCACATCCATTTTATATATTTGTGACACATTTCACACAGTTAGGCGAAAAAGTCGAAAGATTACTGCGAAAGTAACGCTTTCATAAATGTCTCAGCTATCATCTTAGCTTTTTTTGTTTTGTTTTTCAACCTTTTGCTTGCGAATCTTTCTATAATTATCTATTGTAATAATTGTGCTAAACTATAAATAAGAGATTTTTTGTATATACAGGAGGTTCCCTATATGAGTGAAAAAGTTCATGATATTACAATCATCGGTGGTGGACCTGTCGGCCTGTTTACTGCTTTTTACGGAGGTATGCGCCAGGCATCCGTCAACATAATCGAAAGCCTGCCCCATCTCGGCGGTCAGCTTACCGCCCTTTATCCGGAGAAATTCATCTACGATGTCGCCGGATTCCCGAAAGTAAGAGCACAGGAACTCGTGGACAGCCTCACTGAACAGGCGATGGCGTTCGATCCCGATGTTACACTGGAAGAAGCGGTGCAGACAGTAGAGCGTCAGGAAGACGGATCTTTCAAACTTACCACAAACAAAGATGTCCATTACACGAAAACGATTATCATCACTGCAGGGAACGGAGCTTTTGAACCCCGCAAACTGAAAATCAAGGATACGGAGCGTTTCGAGGAGACGAACCTCCACTATCACGTCAATAATATGGAACGTTTCCGCGATCACAATGTGATGATCTGCGGCGGCGGCGATTCGGCTGTAGACTGGTCTCTCATGCTGGAGCCGATTGCCAATGAAGTGACACTCGTACACCGCAGAGCCAACTTCCGGGCTCACGAGCACAGCGTAGAACAGCTGGAGAATTCAAGCGTCCGCACGCTCACCCCTTTCACTCCCGAAAAGCTCGTCGGAGACGAAACGATCGACCAGGTCGTACTGAAAGAAGTGAAGGGTGAGAAAGAAGAATCCATCAACATCGACGATCTTATCGTCAACTACGGATTCATCAGCTCTCTCGGTCCTATCAAGGAATGGGAACTGGATATCGACAAGAACAGTATCGTCGTCAATCAGAAGATGGAAACAAACATTGAAGGCATATACGCTGCCGGAGATATCTGTACGTATCCCGGGAAAGTGAAACTGATCGCTTCAGGCTTCGGCGAAGGGCCGACAGCCGTCAACAACGCCAAGAATTTCATCGACCCGAGCGCCCGGGTACAGCCGAAACATTCCACAAGTATGTTCGGCTGAGTCCGTCCCAGCCTGTTCATTGAACTCAATGAACAGGCTTTTTTATGTAGTGGGCCTTTTCCATAAAAGTGCTTTCGTTTCCCAAGACTGTCCCCAGTGATAAAATATAACTGTAAAAGGAGGAATTTCACATGAGTAAACTTAACGGAAAAACAGCTATTATCACAGGCGGAGCCGGAGGTATCGGCTTCGGTATCGCCAAAGCATTCGCCAAAGAGAAAGCGAACGTCGTACTCGTTGACGTTAATGAAGAAACCGGCCAGAAAGCCGCAGAACATCTGAAGAACAGTGGTGCGGACAGTCTGTTCATCCACGCAGATCTGACCGACCATGCCGCCCTGTCTTCCATCGTCGATAAAACGGTGGAAACATTCGGAGGTCTGGATGTCCTTGTGAACAATGCGCACGCATCAAAAATGGCTTCTTTCCTTGAAACGACGAAAGAAGATATGGATCTGTCTTTCAATACAGGATTCTACCCTACCTTCTATCTTATGCAGGCAGCCATACCTCATTTGAAGAAAACGGAAGGGTCGATCATCAACTTCGCCTCGGGCGCAGGAATCAATGGAGACGCCAATCAATTATCTTACGCCGCTGCAAAAGAAGCGATCCGCGGCATGACGCGCGTAGCTGCGAATGAGCTCGGGCAATTCGGAATAAATGTCAACCTCATCTCCCCTATAGCCAATTCCGAAGGTGTCCAGGAGTGGGCAGCAAACAATCCTGAATACTATAAAAAAGTGCTCGGAAACATTCCGATGCAGCGCTTCGGTGATCCGGAAGAAGATATCGGAAAAGCGGCCGTCTTCCTCGCATCGGATGACTCCAACTACATGACGGGACAGACGCTTATGCTCGACGGAGGTTCCACTAAGCTGAGGTAAACCGTCATCACTTATAAAGGCACAAAACTAAAAAGCCGCAACAACGCCGGACCTCTGCCTCCGGTTGTTATTGCGGCTTTTACTTTTAGCACAATATCACAAAGGGTTACCAGCTGGCTTTACTTACCCCCGGTATCTGTCCCTTGTGTGCATAATCCCTGAAAGCGATCCTGGACATTTTGAATTTCCTCATATAACCGCGCGGACGCCCCGTCACTTCACATCTGCCGGTGAGACGGGTCGGAGATGAGTCACGTGGAAGCTTCCGAAGTGCTTCGTAATCCCCTTTTTCTTTCAGTTCTTTACGTAAGTCGGCGTACTGCATGACCATCCGCTGACGCTTTTGTTCTTTCGCGATCTTCGACTTTTTAGCCATTCTATATGAACCTCCCTGTAAATATAACTTTGTATTTAATTAATAATAATAAATAATGTAACGTAAATCGTAATCATTACGATTTACGTTACTTTTTGAATATATCATCTGCCTGGAATTTATTCAAATTCAGTGCCTGTTCACCTTCCGTTCACCTTCTTTTGTTATTCTAAAAGAAGGAATGTACAGGAAAGGATGAAACGCATGACTTCTATACTAATTACAGATGATGACCCCTATATCAGAAAACTCGTCTCCCGGACACTTGAATCATCAGGATACGAGACATACAGAGCTTCCAATGCAGACGAAGCTGTATCCGTGCTGGATAAGTCAGGTATCGATCTGGCTGTCGTCGATGTCATGATGCCCGGCACGGACGGATACGCCTTAACGAAAATAGTCACGGAAGAGTATGGTCTTCCCGTCATACTTCTCACGGCTAAAGGCGAATTGCACGACAAAGAACAGGGATACCGGGCCGGGACGGACGATTACATCGTGAAGCCGTTTGAACCGAAAGAACTGCTATTCCGGATCGAAGCCGTTCTCAGAAGATACGACAAGCCGAATGTCCAGTCGTTAGCTGCGGGAGAACTCGTCATCGACCGGAATAATTACGACGTCCGGATCGGTACCAGTCACCTCATGCTTCCGCTGAAGGAATTCGACCTTCTCGCTCTCCTCGCCTCCACTCCCAACCGTGTGCTCAGCAGAGACCATCTGATTGAACAGGTGTGGGGTCTTGAATTCGAGGGAGATGAGCGTACGCTTAACGTCCACATAAAAAGATTAAGAGAGCGTCTCGCACCGCTTACCCACAGTGTTACCATACAGACGGTACGCGGCGTCGGGTACAGGCTTGAGGTGAACGGGTAGTGAGATCCCTATATACAAAATTTCTACTGTACACTCTAATCATTATGAGCGCCAGTTTTCTCATCGGTTTTCTTCTGGCGAATGCTTACTATCAGAACAACCTGAAGCCTGAAACCGACAGAAAGAACATGCAAATCGCAAAACAGATAGCTTCTTACGCCGAGTCGGCCGACAATCCGGAGGCCTACCTGTCCACTACGGCCGCTACCGGTTATCAGCTGTTTCTGAAGGGACCGGAGAAGTCCAGTTTTTTCGGAAATCCTTTTGATGGAAAAGATCTTCCGGAAGAAGACGTCCAGCGCGTCATCGATGGAAAAACGTATCACGGCATGAGGGATTTTTCGGGAGGAATTTTCGTAACCGGATTTTTCGCGAACGAACTGCGGAACTCTGTCGGTGTGCCTGTAACGATAGAAGGTGAGCCTCATGCACTGTTCCTGCGTCCGGATATTAAACTTCTTTTTAACGAAGTTCACATTCTCTTCGGTCAGATGACAGCTGTCATCATCATTTTGAGTCTTCTGGCGATGCTTCTTTTCTCCGGGATTCTCGTCCACCCGATCCGCAAGCTTTCCCGGACGACCGACGTCATTAAAAAAGGGGACTTCACTGTGCATCCGGACATTCACCGGAAAGATGAAATCGGAACGCTCGCACGAAACTTCTCTTCCATGATCGATCGGCTCGGGGAAGTCGATCGGCTCCGGCGTAACTTCGTCTCAAACGTCAGCCACGATATTCAGACGCCCCTGCTGAACATACGCGGGTACAGTCACCTGCTGGAAAACCCCAAATTATCCGAAGAGGAGAAAACGGAATATATCAATATTATTCAGGATGAAACAGAGCGACTGTCTACATTATCGAGGCAGCTCCTCCTTCTTTCCTCCATCGAAGACAGCGGAAAGCTTATCGAACGGCAAAGTTTCGATATCAAACGCCAGCTGGAAGAGACTCTCCGGCGCTACCACTGGAGAATCAGCTCGGAAGGACTGGCGTTGACGTACTCTTTTGATGAAGTGACATACAGCGGGAATGCGGAACTTCTCCAGGCGGTATGGGACAATCTCATTACCAACGCCATCAAATACTCAAAACCCGATTCTTCCATCCACGTGTCATTACAGAATATGGATAAAGAAATCACGGTATCCGTCCGGGATGAAGGGATAGGGATGAGTGAAGCGGAAATAAGCCGTGCGTTCGACCGCTTCTACCGGGCGGATGAAGCACGGTCACGCACGACAGACGGCACCGGACTCGGCCTTTCCATAGTCAAAGAAGTCACCGAAATTCACGGAGGAACGGCGAGCGTCTCGAGCATTCCTGGAGAAGGCACGGTATTCACAATTACTCTTCCTCAGCTGTAACACCCCGTTAACCTTTCGTTCACCTTGCTGATTTACCATAGTCAGTAGAAGGAACGAAAGGTTTTTATTATACAGAAAGGGTTGAAGAACAGATGAATATGGCATTAAAAGAAATGAAAAAAAATAAAACGAGGTTTCTTATCATAGGAGCCGTAGTTTTCCTGATCAGCCTGCTGACTTTTCTATTATCCGGACTCGCGAACGGTCTTTCGGAGGACAATATGGCGTCCATCCGGAATCTGCCCGAGGGGAATTTTCATTTAACGGAGGATGCAGAAGGTTCGTACACCCGTTCCAATCTGGATGAAGCCACTGTACAGAGTGCCACCGGTCAGAACAATTACGCTTTTTCCGTGCAGATGGGAGGGCTGGAGAAATCGGAACGCAAGTACTCGCTCGCTTTCTTCAATTCCACCTCGGCCTCCCCATTCCCGCAGCCCGATAAAGGAGAGGTTGTACTCGATTCGTCTGTTAAAGAAGAAGGGGTCTCTGTGGGTGATACGCTCACACACCCACAGACGGGCGAAGAACTGGAAGTGACCGGGTTCGCGGATAATGAACGATTCAGCCACTCCCCGGCCGCTTTCGTAAATCAGGAAGAGTTTTCTTCTATGTTCCGTATCGAAGATTTCCAAGTTCTTTATACAGAGAATGAAAAAGATATAAGCGGACTGGAGACGTTTTCGAAGAGCGAATTCCTGTCCTCTATCCCGAGTTATCAGGCGGAACAGATGACTCTGTCGATGATTCTCTGGTTTCTCGTCCTGATCAGCGGCATGTTATTTGCGATCTTTTTCTATATGATGAACGTACAGAAAACGGGCATGTTCGGTATTCTGAAAGCGATCGGTGTTCGTACGAGACGCCTGTTTTATATGATGTGGGTCCAGATGCTGACGATTACAAGCCTGGCTGTACTGCTCTCCGGCCTCGCAGGTCAGACCGCAGGAGTTCTCCTGCCGGAAGCGATGCCTTATGATCTTCCTATTTCGACGACTCTGGCTCTTGCAGTCGTATTTCTCGTCGTCGGTTTTATCGGTTCCACATTTTCCGGATTGCGCATTCGTCAAATTAAACCGCTGGAAGCGATCCAGCAGGGAGAGGGGTAACTATGGAAACATTTCATTTAAAGAATATCAGAAAAACATTCAAAAACGGAGAAGTCGAAGAGGAAGTACTGAAAGGCGTGAACCTCTCCCTGCGCCCGGGAGAAATCACTGCTTTGACCGGGGCTTCCGGTTCAGGGAAAAGTACGCTGCTCACCATAGCCGCAGGTCTGCAGGAAACTTCCGAGGGTGAAATCAGTTTTAAAGGAAAAAACCTGGCTGATGTGAAGGAGGAAAAGTTACGTAAAGTGCGGGCAGAGGAATTCGGATTCATTTTCCAGTCGTCCCATTTAGTCCCTTTCCTTACCGTGGAGGAACAACTCTTCATGATGCTTGAGGTGGCCGGGAAAAAGAAAGAGGAAGAAGAAGTAACAGCTATTCTGAGTAAGGTAGGGCTTTCTCATCGCAGGAAGGCCTACCCTTCTTCCCTGTCCGGAGGAGAAAAACAGCGTGCCGCCATCGCCCGCTCCGTTATCCACCGCCCTTCCGTTCTGTTCGCCGACGAACCGACGGCAAGTCTCGATTCGAAAAAGTCGGAAGAAGTGATGCAGCTGCTCGAAGACATGACGAAAGAGCGTGGCATGGCCACCCTCCTCGTCACCCACGAAACGGAGATGCTTTCTTACGCAGACCGGGTCGTTCATATGGAAGACGGGAAGATATTAGTGTGATATAAGAACAGTCCAGGTACTAGAGCTCAACTTGAACTATATACCCGATTAGCGGGACACTTGTTATAAGTGTCCCGCTAATCGGGGTGTAGTTTAGTAAACCACCGGCATTTTTTTGAATTAAGCGGACGCCATTTGAGACATCAATAACCCAGTACCAAAAACGAATAAATTTACTGCTCCTATAATAAATGAAATAACCGCTAAATAATTTTTTTCTCCATCTTTAAAACAAGCCATTATACCTAATACGAACGTAGCCAAAATCATGACACCCATTACTACAATACCTAAACGGAAATTCACCGGGATAAAATCGTATATAAGTAAATAAAAAAAGGGCATGGTAAAGAGACTACTAATAAAAGAACCATAACTATAAAAAGTTAACTTTTTATTCAACCTAAAACCACCTTTATGAGTTTGATTACATTTAACAAAGAAGGGCGAACACATAAAAGTAAAATAAATTTAGACAGGTTGACTCATTCTTGAAACGACGATCACTGTATAAAGGAGAAATGAGCCACTCCCACCTCTTTACTGACAAAAACAGCGACAAGGTCAGTTATATTCTTAAAGAATCTTGATTTACTAATAACTCATCTGTCTAACTTATTTCAACGTTTTTTGCTGCTATTTTGTTTATTCGAACGATAGAAAAACCTTGATACCAGCACTCCCACAACACCAAGCCCTATAAACAGCAGACCGCGTACGATAGCATCGATATAGGAAATATCGACCAGAAAGGCTTTTCCGAGCGTAATGAAAATCCATATCATCGCGAAAACACGGAGCGGTCTCTTGTCTTTTAAAATTCCCGCTGTCAACGCAGCCACTGCGAATAGGATCCAGCTTATTGATACCCCTATGTCCCGGTAGTCATAAAAGCTCTCCTCTCCAATCTGGAAGGCTACCTGCGTCAAGGTAAGAAGTGCAAAACCTAGCCCTGCTCCAGCAAATACGTAAATGCACGTACGCCGGACGATACCCGTCATCACTTTATTACCCGTATAGGAACGGAACAGCAAATAAGCGAGCCCTGCTACGATGGCGGCGGTGATCCCCTCAAATACCGGTACGTCCACTGCGGATTCAATATACTCGAGATTGCTGAGTGTTAAGGAGGCACCGATGATAAAGAAGATGGATGCTAGAACGGTTTGCACCCGGCTGTTGATGCCGAAGCCGAGACGATAAAGAGCGATCGCTTCCACAAGGTATAGAATCGCGTACCCTTCGTAATCGAAAATACGGAATATCTCGAACGTACCAAGCACCACTGCGAACAGTGTATATAAGTGAAAAAGCATACCCCGGTTGTTTCGGCTCCGGTAAGCAATCCCTCCGTAAAGAAGAGTGCCTGTGACGAGAAAAGCGTCGAGTACGGAAACAATCAGAGTCACCCACCCGTATTCATATATAGAAGCAGGAGAAAGAGGAGTTACAAACAGCCAGATCAGTGCAGCTATAAACGTAAGAGACAGAAGCACCCCCTTCGCCCTGGATAGAGCATCCGAATAGAACAGGAGTGCGGAAAGGCCTATGTGTATCGCTACGACGGTGTAGGCGAATATCTCATACTGATCAATAGGGCCGATACTGTTCACTTGTGAATCTGCCAGCGCAGATGCTATCACATAAACGAAAAACGTAACGGAAGGAAGCAGCGTTCCCGCGTACAACAGAACCATATACCTCCATTTCCATGCATATAAACCGAGCGTCACAACGAGCAGCATTTCATAAAAAAAGAATACGAAAAAGTTCCCCTCTTCTCCTCCAACGAGAAATGGCACGAAAAAACCGGCTATAGTCAAAAAGACGGCGAGAGCCTGGGATTTGTATATATGTGACAGGTATAATCCCGTAAAAATACCGAAAACGTACAGAACAAAAGCGATCGGCGTTTGAACCAGCCCGTACAGAACGGTACCTGCAAAGGTGGAAAATATCCATATACCTGCTCCGCCACCGATCAGACTTACCCCGAGTCCTCTCCGCTCTTTCTTCGTCTGGTACACCCCGGTAATGGCGAGTACTACGGAAGATACAAAGCCGATAAGTACCCGGACCGGTTCCGTAATCCAGTTGTTCTCGACGGCAGACTGGAAGGCCCATACCACACCGATCAGCAGGACAACGATGAACACACGCGGCAGCCACACCTGCCCGATCCATGCTTCCCAGTCTCTCTTTGCAGGCTTCGTTTCCCCCAAACCTTTTTCCGTTTCTTCGGACGAGTAGGAATCATGCTTTTCCGGTTGAGAAAAAAACGGTTGTTTTATCCCCTTTTTCTCTTCCGGTTCTCTGTCTTTAAGCATAGATTTTATTTCTTCCATTTCTCTTTCCAGCTTATCCAGACGCTCCTCCAGACGACGGTCCGATTCATTTTTATTCATCCCCGGTTTCCCCTCCTTCTGCTTATGCGTGAACTCCTGCATTTACCTTCTACATATATCATTCGTCTAAAATCCCGGTAAACCTTTTATAATATTTATGTTTAATGTAGTGAACACGGGGAACACTCCCCAAGCGACAGTAATCGTTCCCTTAAATAACCATAACTAGAATTTTTTTGTTTAATGAAGTTCAGAGAGGGAACACTGCTCAAGCGTTGCCGTTTCATTAATACGGCAACTGTCATCAGGAAGAGACTAATCAACGAAGCCAACTGAAGGAGGCTATTATTTATGAGTCGTTTTACGATTCCGCGCGATATTTATTTTGAAGAGAACGCACTGGAAGTACTGGAATCCTTTGAAGGGAAGAAAGCCGCACTGGTCATCGGCGGCGGTTCCGTAAAACAAAACGGAAACCTTACGAAGATCCAGGAACACCTGGCAGCTGCGAATATAGAAACAGAAGTATTTGAAGGCTACGATACAGAACCGACATTCGAAGCGGTGAAAAAAGGTGCAAAAGACTTTGATCAGTTCCAGCCGGACTGGATTATCGGTATCGGCGGCGGATCTGCGATGGACTCCGCCAAAGCGATCTGGCTTTTCCACGAATATCCGGATCTCTCTTTTGAAGATGCTGTAAAACCGTTCGAACTGCCGCGTCTTCGCCAGAAAGCGAAATTCGCCGGCATTCCGACGACAAGCGGAAGTGGTTCCGAAGTATCCAACCTGTCCGTCGTCGCCGATGAAACGACGAACGTGAAATATCCGCTGGCAGACTTTGAACTGACACCGGATGTCGCTATCATCGACCCTGTCATGGTTGAGGAACTTCCTAAGCATATCGCTGCTTATACAGGCATGGACGCCTTCACCCATACGATTGAAGCGTACGTAGCGAAACCACGCACGCTGTATACAGATATCCTTTCCCTCGGGGGAGCTGAAGTGATTAAAGATAACCTGCTCGCTTCCTACAAAGGGGATCAGGAAGCTGCAAAACAGATGCACACCATTCAGGCGATGGCAGGAATGGCTTTTGCGAACGCCGTACTCGGTAACGTGCACAGCCTGGCCCACAAAAGTGGTCCGACATTCGGCATTCCGCACGGCTATGCTAACGCGATCTATCTTCCTTACGTCATCCAGTTCAACCGTGAAGTAGTGGAAGATCGTTTCGCCGAAGTTGCCCGCCGTCTTAACCTGAAAGGGAACAGTGATGCTGAACTGACCGATTCTCTTGTAGAATACATCTATCAGCTCAACAAAGACCTCGGTCTTGCAACGACTCTTCAGGACTTCGGTGTACCCGAAGAAGACTTCAACAAGCACCTGGACACGATGGCCGAGAACGCTCTCGAAGATCCATGCACAGGCACCAACCCGCGCGAAACATCTTTCGAACAGATGAAAGAACTATTCAAAGCTTCTTACTACGGCAAAGAAGCTCTCGTAAAAGCATAAGTTTCAGCACGGTTTTATAACAGAGTTCCATGGGGGGGTTCCTCCCCGTGGACTCTGTTTTTAATAACTGCAGAATGCATTAAGCTCTGTGCTCCACGTTTAATTTCTGTAAGAAACAGGTACATAGTAAGAAGCTCATATTACTACTTCAGGAGGGATAGACGATGGAATTGAAAGATTACGGCGCGGAGCCGTTTGTAACGAACATTGAAGAAGCAACTAAAGAGAACACGAACTACCGCACAGCTTTATGGACCGGAAAGAATCTTCAGGTCACTTTGATGAGTATCGATGTGGGAGAAGATATCGGTCTTGAAGTCCATCACGAACTGGACCAGTTTCTCCGGGTGGAAGAAGGAGAAGGTCTTGCACAGATGGGAGACAGTGAGAATAACCTGGATTTCGAAAAGAAAGTAGGCGACGATGATGTAGTACTCGTTCCGGCAGGAAAATGGCACAACATAACAAACAAAGGCGACAAGCCGCTCAAAATCTACTCTATTTATGCGCCTCCGGAACACGACCACGGAACCGTACACAAGACGAGAGCCGAAGGAATGGAAGATCACGACCATTAATTTCGACCTCAAAAAATGCTTTCCATATCACTAATGGAAAGCATTTTTTATTTTCACCCTATTGTTTCAATTATAACTACGTATTAACGAATCTATAAACCGACCTGATCGGCTGCGTATTCCGCCTGTTCCCGCGTAAAACCGCCTCCATACTCCGAAGACAGCTGATCAATCAGTCCGGATCTGGAGAAAGACATCGTATCCAGGTAACTCTCCGCACTTTTCACTGCCTGTTCGTTCCAGTCCACGTCCAGCTGATTCACCGCAAACTCAGCATCTTCGCGTGGATAGCCGCTCCCGTATTCAGAAGACAGCTGGTCAATCAGACCTTTTTTCGAGAAAGCACTGAACTCCAAATAACTTTCCGCCTGGGCCACCGCGTTCTGCTGAGATTTCGTCATAGAACCATCTGAACTGCCGTCCTCATCAGAGGACTCATCCGTAGTACTTTCGTTTCCTCCGAAATCCATCTGTTCGACTGCGTGTTGAGCCTGCTCTTCGGTAAATTGGGCTCCTGCATCCGAAGAAAGCTGCTGTTTCAATCCGCTTTCCGAAAACGAACTGTACTCCAAATAGCTCTCTGCACTTCTGACTGCCTGCTCGTTCCAGTCCACATCCAGCTGATTCACCGCAAACTCGGCGTCCTCCAATGGGTAACCGCCTCCATATTCAGAAGACAGCTGGTCAATCAGTCCCTGTTTGGAAAAAGCCGTGAACTCCAGATAATTCTCCGCTTCCTGCAGGGCATTCTTTTGTGAAGTGGTTATTTCACCTTCTGCTCCCCCACTTTCTTCGGACGGCTCTTCAGAAGGTTCTCCTTCTACAGGTTCCTCGGAAGGCTCTTCTTCCACAGCTTCCTCTTTACCGAAATCAATTTGACCGATGGCGTATTGTGCCTCTTCCTCCGTGAACCCTTCTCCAGCATCCGATGTGAGCTGCTCTTTCAACTCCTGTTCGGAAAAAGTGCTCACACTCATATAATTCTCGGCGCTTTTTAGTGCCTGTTCATTCCAGTCCACATCTAACTGATGCACCGCATATTCAGCATCTTCCCGTGGATAGTCACCTCCGGCTTTGGAAGCCAGCTGATTAACGAGCCCCTTTTGGGAGAAAGGTGAGGCTTTCAGATAGCTCTCGGCTTCCTGAACTGCATTTTCCCGGGACGTTGTTACTGCCTCATTTTCATCTTCTTTCTCCGCAGATGTGTCGTCGCTTTTTGTTTCACTTGTTTCTTTTACTTCCTTATCTTTCGTACTTGCTTCTACCTCATCATCATTATCACTTTCTTCACTGTTCGAAGCGTTTTCTGTCTGTTCCGGTTCGACTTCCCCTCCAAGGTTTCCCATGACCAGCACTACTGCGAGTAAAATCGTCCAGAACCAGAATCGTTTATACACCGGTTTTGCCGGTTCGATACCTGCCATAATGACCCCTCCCGTATGTGTGGAATACCTTTAGTGCTGACCGACCCTCGCCTTCTGCAACATTCCGAGTGTCATCGTCGTCCCGGGGTACCGACAAAATACGGAAAACTTCTTCTCTCGTCACTCGCCCCGGAAGAGTTAAGTATGGATGAATGATGAGAGCTACTGAACAATGACTTCTTTAAATAAACTTTACCACGACCTGCATTGAATTAGGCATAAATTCCTAATGTTTTTATAACACGAACAAATTTTTGTTAACCTTTGTTTTTTTGAAAGGTGGGAGTCTTCCCAAAACAAAAAAGGGAAGACAAAAGTCCTCCCAGGGTAATCCAATAATATGATATTGCTATCGCTGCAGTTTCATCAGTCTGGCCACATTTTCTGCGGTTTGCGTCACGTTCTGAAAGGAGACCCTCTTCAACTCTTCCAGATCGGCGGGTCCGGCAACTGTGCTGAACACGGCGTCGATTCCTGCATCAAACACTGTTTCGTACCCTTCTTCGACACTGCCGCATAAGGCGATTACAGGTAACGGAGGAGTATTTTCCTTCGCCATTTTCGCTACGTACACGGGCGTTTTTCCAAACACCGTCTGGTGGTTGATGCCGCCTTCTCCCGTGATGACAATATCAGCGTCCTCCATATGCTTTTTCAACTGGGTTACGTCTGCCACAATCGCAGCCCCTTTTTCAAGTGAACAGGGGAAATATCCAAGAAAGGCAGCCCCCATCCCCCCAGCTGCACCGGCGCCTGGGGTGTGAACGATGTCCCGCTCCACCTGCCCCCCGGCGACAGTTGCAAAATTCGCAAGGGCACGGTCGAGTAGAGCAATGTCTTCCCGGGACGCTCCTTTTTGCGGACCGTATATGGCTGAGGCACCATCGTCCCCGATTAAAGGGTTATCGACATCACAGGCGATACGGAAGTGGGACTGTTTGATTCTCGGATCCATCCCGCTCGTATCTATTTGTGCCAGGTGGGAGAGAGAAGCTCCGCCCGGCGCCAATTCCTCCCCGTTTTCATCTGTGAAGGAAACGCCCAGTGCCTGAAGCATCCCTGCACCCGCATCATTCGTCGCACTTCCGCCGAGTCCGATAATAAAAGATCGTACGCCCTGCCGGAGAGCGTGACTGATCAACTGCCCTGTACCGAAAGTGGAAGTGATCGTCGGGTCCCTCGTCTCGGCTGTCGTGTGCTGAATACCGGAAGCGGCCGCCATCTCGATCACTGCCGTGCTGCCATCTCCGGAAATGCCATAAGGAGCTTCCAAGAAGTTTCCGAAAGGATCGGACACGTTGGCGGTAACTACTTCTCCTCCGGAAGCATCCACTAACGCACGCATCGTCCCTTCTCCTCCGTCGGCCATGGGGCACACAATAATTTCTGCATCCAGCACGCGTCCGAGCCCCTCTTTGGCAGCCTCCCCCACCTGTCGCGAGGTAAGGGTCTCTTTATAAGAATCAGAAGCGATAACGATTTTCATCTTTCATCCTCCTCATAGTTGCTGTTATAGCTGTACCCGTTAAAATAATTGAAACACCCCGAAAATCAGTGTAGATACGACAGCGAGCGTCAAACCTACGACAGTCTCATAAGGTATCAGCTTCACGCGTTCCTGGATACTCATCAGTACACTGCCGGCGGTGGCGTGGAAGAAGCTTCCGTGAGGCATATGGTCGATTACTGTCGCCCCGGCGTGGATCATCGCTGCACCTGCCAGGCCGCTGACGCCCATTTCAAGCAGTGTCCCGCTGAAGACTTCTGCTGCAACAATGGATCCTGCCGTCGTGGAAGCGGTCGCTCCCCCCATGAAAATTCCGGAAACAGGAGCTAATGCGTAGCTCGGCAGCCCTAAATATTCGATGGTATCTATCAGCAGATACTGCAGTGTGGAATTCGAAATAATCCCCGCGATGGCTCCGGTACCGAGAAGGAGTACGGCGACTGCTGACATTTTGCTGAGGCCGGTAATGATAAACGAATTGATCGACCTCCATTTGCCCATAGCGATCGCCCCGACCAGCCCTCCTGCGGGAAGCGCGATCATAGGGTCGACTTCAATACCGGCAATTGGCCTGAGAACGAGTAAGGAAATTGCAATTAATGGCGCGATCAGGGCGAGTGTGACCGGAGGAAGCCTCTTATCCTCTCCTTCTTCCAGATCTCTCTCAGCGACGAAACTACCTTTTTGTACAAGGCGCTGCGCCATAATATATGTAACGAAAATACCGAAGACGGCAGGTACGATTCCTGCAGCCATTACAGAAGTCAATGGAACGTTGAAAGCTTCCGAAACGGCAATGGTATTCGGGTTCGGGGACATAATATTCCCTGCTTTTCCCCCGCCCACCATAGCAAGTAATATGGCCGTTTTGGACAAACCCGCTTTGTAGGCAATCGCCAATGCAATCGACGCCACCGTGATTACCGCTATATCCACGAACACACCCGCGGCGGTCAGCGCCATCGTCGCTAAAATAAGGGAGAGGAGAGCTTTCTTCTCACCGAGTTTCTCCACAACAGCATTCGCGATGGAGTTTGCCGCTCCCGACTCGATCAGAACACCGGCCAGAACCCCGGCTGCAAGGATCCGCAGCACGGCAGGGATGATCCCTTCTGCTCCTTCCACCATCAGCTCCACTGTCTGCGTGAGACCGGCCCCGCCGACAATTCCTCCAACCAGAGCTCCGGTGATAAGCGCATACACGGGCGGTACTCTTCTTAAAATCATTACGATGGCTAAAACCAGACCACCGATTGCTCCAACAGTTGTTACAGGCACTTTAAACACTCCTCACTTAAAAACTCCCCTCTCATTGTAAGCGCCTTCCGAAAAGAAATCATCAGTCGTTTGCACAAATTAAACCGCTACCATTTTACTGTATTAAGTCCTCCTGTTCTTTGAAGCTGTGTAAAAGGACACGGGTTGCATATAAATAAAACAAATCCCTCACGTTCCGTGGCTCCCTGCCGGTGATATTTAGGATGTTTGCAAAACGATACTGAAGTGTATTTCGATGTATGTATAATTCGTCAGCCGTTTTTGCAGATTTTCCGTCACATTCTACATACGTCTTTAAAGTGGCGATCAGTACTTCCGGGAGCGGTTCATCGGATTGATGTACCGAAAACCCGTCGTTTTGGTACAAGTCATAAAGCAGCACCTCCAGGGACAGCTGCCCGTAAAATATAACATCATCTTTCATTGATGTTGCTGCAGCAGTCTTCCTCGTCATCTGGCTTCTTTGATAGGAACGGGCAACTTCCGACGCGTCAGAAGCCGGAGTCCCTACATAACTGGACGGCAGATGTAAAAAGCGGATCCATTCTTTTAACTTCATTTCGTACTCCTCTGCCAGAGCAATCGTTTTTATGATCACGATTCTATCTTCGAGCACAGTGGCCAGTTCCTGCGGCCTTAGATGTGTCTTGATTTTTCGTTCCAGCTGATCCAGGTGATCCCTGCTGTTTCTGTCAGAGGGGGGGAAAACACAGATGACTATCCGCGGAATATCAAGGTCGATCCCCAGCATATCCGCTTTCCGTTTAAATTCCCGGTCATTGGCATGGGTGTCTTCCAGCCACTGATACAGAAATTCCCTGCGAATCCGTTCGTCGTATTGAACCTGGTCAAGAAGGTATCTCTGTTCTATAATCATTTCCGCTGTCATTTTTACGAGTTCTCCGTATTTCCTCACTTCCCCGGGCGGCCCGGTTATCCCGATAGTTCCGATTGTGCGGTTCTCATAATAAATAGACAAATTGATTCCCTGGTCGACGCCGTTCCACTTTTCCACTTCCTTCGGATGAATCTCCAAATGGTCTGCCGGATTTTTTCTATACTTCACGGCTTCATGTATGGTCCCTCTTCTCTTCGTATCACCAGACCCTAAAATTATCCCCTTTTCATCCATGACATTGATATTATAAGAAAGAATAGCCATGGTTCTGTCTACAATCATCTGTGCAATTTCATTCGATATCAATTGACGTCCCTCTCCTCGCGTAATTGCTATGATGCTTTCTATTATGCAGGCGACGGTGTCCCGTCCTCAACCTCTCTTTACATATTTCATTAAAACGGGTTCCTGAACCATAGCACGCATTTTTAATGTGAATAAAGCTGTTCTCATAAAAAGAAGCCTGAAGGAAAATTAATTTCCTCAAGGCTTCTTTAAAGCTTCAACGTTTTGGATCATCGTAAGCAACACGTAATTTATTCCCGCAAAAGTGCCGGAGGGTTACGTTACATTAATCCAGATATCTTCTCGCACCTGCAAATTCGACGGCGTAGTCCGATTCGAACACGTCGATGATCTCTACCGTACTGGCCGAATTAGGGGAGTGGATCATCTCCCCGTCTCCGATATACATACCGACGTGGTGGACATATCCTTCTCCTTCGTCATAAGCGAAAAACAGCAGATCTCCTTTCTGCAGATCCTCTTTTGCTACAGGAGTCCCGTTTTCCGCCTGTACGGAAGAGTCTCGCGGTATTGAGATTCCATGGGATTTGAAGATGGTGTGCGTGAAGCCTGAACAGTCAAACCCGAAACCGGAAGCACCTGCCCACAAGTACGGCAGCCCCAGGAATTGTTCCCCCGTTTCCACAAGGTCCTCACCGTCCGCTTCAGGGATTTCTTCCTCACTGTTATAAACGGAAGCATCCTCTTCGTTCATCCATTTCATTCCATCACTCGGAGTAGCCACCAGCATGGAATCTCCAGCCTGGGTTACGACAGGAAGTTTCGTATTGAAACTGATTTCTTTGAATTCCTTTCCTCTGTTTTTATCGTCATAAAGATGAGCAGTAGGCGATGTGACGAGTGCAAACGGCTTCTTATCTTTTAAAGTGCTGTACCTTTTCTCATCCGCCAGTTGCTCTTTCGGCATCCAGGCCGGGTAGCCGAGTTCATTTTTCGGTGTCGGCTGACCGTGGACGGCAACTTTCACCCAATCCCCTTTTTCTTCAAGGATGGTGACTTTCTGTCCATAAAGAGCCTGCGTCTGCAGTTTACCGACAAGTCCCAGTTTCTGTTCATACGTCATGCTCTCCGTCCATTCCCACATATCGACCGGGTTACTGATTGCCGGAGCATCAACATCCCTTGTCTCAGCAGGTTCACTCCACAACGTAGCTACGGAGACATCAACGTACTTCTCTTTATTCTCTGCCTGGACAGCAGAAGTGAAAACGAAACTGAACAGCAATACAGCCGTTATCCATAAAAGTTTATTTTTCATCAATAACCACCTCCAAAGATTAATAAAAACCGAGCCCGGGGCGTTCGTTCAACGTCACTTCTCTTCCTTCGTAGCTCATCCCCCCTTTCAAACCTTCATCATTCATCCAGGCCGGGGCATCTAAGTCGTACATCGTTATGTTCGGGTGGGCCATAGCAAGGTGAACAGCCGCCGTTCCCGAAACAGTCGATTCCATCATGCTTCCGATCATGCAGGGTACGCCTGCACTCTCGCAGATGTCAGCGATTTGCCCTGCTCTTCTCAATCCCCCGGCTTTCATCAGTTTAATGTTCACGTAGTCGGTACAATCCATTTCCACAAGCCTGAGTACCTCTCTCGGAGAAAAAGCGCTCTCGTCGGCCATGATCGGCACGTGGGCGTGTTCACGCACATATTTCAGAGCTTTCAGATCATGAGACGGAACAGGCTGTTCGACGAGTTCCACGTTGATGTCTTCCTGTTCTATCCGTTTCAGAAAGTGGACGGCCTGTTTGCCCGTCCACCCCTGGTTGGCATCAAGACGAAGGCGAACGTTTTCTCCCACCGCTTCTTTCACATGCAGCAGACGGTTAAAATCTTCTTTTTCATCCATGCCCACTTTCAATTTAAGGACATCGAATCCTTCCCGGACTCTTGCGATCGCTTGCTGTTTCATGAGAGCCGGGTCGTCTACACTGACGGTCATATCCGTCTCAAGCACTCCTCTTTCCCCGCCCAGCATTTTATATATGGGGAGGTTGTTATACTTTCCGAAAGCATCATGGAGAGCTATATCCACAGCCGCTTTCGCGCTCGAATTATGGATGCAGCTTTTTTCCAATTTAATGAGCTGATGGTTCAGTTTTTGTATATCCTCATTCATCAGGGAATCCCGGACAGGTCCTTCCACGGCCGCTCTCATCCCTTCCAGAGAGTCCCCCGTCACCTGGAGGGAAGCCGTCGCCGACCCGTACCCTTCGATCCCCTCTTCCGTTTTCACGAAGACATCCATCACTTCAATGTTTTCCACGGTACGGACGGCTGTTTTGAACGGCCGCTTTAAAGAAACAGTTCTGTTTTCGCATACGATATCAGTTATTTTCATATAGCTCCTCCCCTACAACATCGAAAGCACTTCGGCAACGAGCAGTCCGCCATACGTTCCGAGGAACGACCCACCGAGAGCCATCAGGACCCCGACCGGTATAAGCGATCTGTGGTAAGCTCCTGCAAGAAGTGGTGCGGACGCCATACCGCCGATATTCGCAAGACTCGAAACACCGAGTGTAAACAGGTCCAGTTTGAAAATTTTAGCGGCAAGCAACATAATGATCGCGTGCACAGCGAGAATCACGAAACCGGAAATGATATACACCGGTGCCTGTCCCAGTTGGGAGAAATCGGCACGAGAAGCGATTAAAGCGATAACGATATAAAGGAAGACGTTTGCGATATCCATCGAACCCGGAACTTTCGCAAGCTTCGTCATAGCGAGAAGCACACCGATAATGGAAACGATGAGGATCGTCCACGTCGTCGTGTTAACGACAGTACCGAAAGAAGGGAGCACTCCGCCGATCTCGGCAGCTATTGCGGAAACGAATATGGCTATGGACAAAAGCCCGAGCATGTGGACGAAAGTAATGTTCTTCGCATCCTTCTCTTTATCCTCCTCCACGAGGTCAGCGGTGATTTCATCGAGATGTTCGGTATTGGACTTAGCCCATTTGTTGAAAAGGGCCGCGAATGGAACGAGCCAGAACATGATCATGACCCAGGAGGAATAGTTGACAGTATCCATAATAAGGGCGTAACCAAAAATATTCTCCGGCACTTCGAGGATCCCCTGAATGATAACCATGTTGGCGGAGCCGCCCGTCCAGCTTCCGGCAAGAGCTCCCAGGGCCTGCCACGTATTTTCAGCATATAACCCCTGGAACAGCAGGTACGTGACGACGAATCCGAGCATAATACTGAAAGCAGCCGTAAAGTAACCGATCAGCATCTTCGGACCAAGTTTTTTCAATTTACGCAAGTCACAGTTAATGAGCATCAGGAATATAAGCATCGGCAGCAGAATGTCCCGGACATTACCATATGTACTGTCAATAGTCTCTGTAGAACCGATGACGCCTGTCGTCTTCAGAATCGCACCTCCGAAGTAAATAAGCACGATACCCGGCACGTATTTGAAAAATTTACTTTTTGATGATTCAAGAAAAGCGACCAGTCCGGCCAGGCCTATGATGACTCCCAGATAAAGAAATCCACTTTCGATCATAATGATTCTCCCCCTTGATTAATATTATGTATAAAAACAAAAAACCAGCCGGCAAGAATACGCTTCTTGTCGACTGGATTTTATCTACGATCAGTGAGATAAAGCAATCGGTATCATATATTCATAATGTCATAGTACTTCAACTGCGCCTGCTTGAAAGCTACACTCAATGCTTTCTTAGAGGACCCGAAGTACCGCGCCGTAATCTCCTGTTCGACTGTCTCCCCGTCCGTCATCTTTTTTCCGACGAACAGACTGTGGACAAAGTGGACGGTAATGTCCAGCATGGCCGTACACTCGACATCGACGATTTCATTACTGTTCATATCCACGACAAATCCGACAAAAAAGGAATCATATTTTTTCGTAATGGCATTATTCCCGGGTGATTTGGATTCACCCACTATGTAGCACGTCTGTGATTCATACATTAAGCTTCCTCCGAATCTCCGGCATCTTTTGTAAGGATAGCCCGCCCGGGTAAAGGCAAACCGCCGTCACAAAATGCAGATTCAATCGGTGTTTATTAAAATAGTACCATTTATATAAAGCGCTTTCAATACTTTTTGAATTTTCTACATATTTTAGGTGATGTGATTCTTTTGACAAAACTTTTTACGATCTCATTATTTCTCTAGGAAGTATAGAATATATATCGATATTTTTTAAAATATAAAGTTTAAAATATAAAATGAATAATTTTGAAAACCATATTGCAAATTAACAAGGATTAATAAACAAAGTCATAATAAATTTAATCGTCAACTTGATTTTTCAAAATATTAATTATATTCTGAATTATAAACTTTCATTTAGTATTTATATGCTATAATTATAACTACAGTAGTGTTTGGAACACCGTTTCATAACTTAATAACCTCAATTTATATTTTGCTTGATTCAGTTTTTATTTAAATATACTTTTTTGAGGAGGTATTACAGATGAAGAATCCGGAAGATTTAGCGCAGGATTATCTTAGTCGGTTAATAGCAGCTCCCTTGTCGCAAAAAAATGTTATTACACAAGAAATAGTTTACGAGATTAATCATTTAAATTTTCAAAGCGACAATTCTATAATTCCTGAAAAAGAAAAATTAAAAATTCCTGAAATTATGGAAGCTTATACAGACATTAATATTTCCACCCATAATATTCTTGATAATAATACAGAATTACTAAATTTAATTAAAAATAATAATTTAATTGAAAATAATACAGAAATACTAGATTTAATTAAAATCATTAAAAAAGAAATAAAGGAACATCCCAATGAGTACCTTTGAAGTGATCAGTGCTATGATTAGTGTTCTTTCATTTGTATTGGCACTATTTGCTGTTATTTATACTCGCCTCTCTATAAGCATTAGTAAATCTAATGTTTTACGTAATATCAATGATTCAATTTTAAAGGCTTCTGATAGCATATCCCAAATGACTCATAATATGGCCCCATTGATAGCTAGTCGTATCGATAAAACCTTAACGGAGGGTCAAAAAAAAAGTTGGGAACATTACAGTGTTTCTTTCGATATTAAAACGTCAGACTATTTAAACTCATATGAAGTAGCTTGCCTGATGTACCTCGGAAAAAAGGTTAATAAAAAGGACTTTGAAAAACTTTACAAACAGGACATTATAAACCTTTTTGAAAGAGATATTTTTAAGGAAAAATTAAACGATGGTAACGAACATTATGGAAACCTTAAAAAAACTTATTCCCAAATGAAGGAGTTAGATATTTAATTAATCTTCGGGCTAATTCTTTACACATATATTATTATCTTAGTACTTACTCTAGTTAGAGGCTCAAAATCCCAGTTACAATACAAAGTATTTAAAAAGGAAACGGACTTTTACAATTGAATCGTTAATTGAAGCATTGCCGTATATTTACCAGGGGGCTTTTATTACTTCCTGAGCCACATAGTGCTCTCTTCAAGTGGACCTTTGCTATCACAAATTTTTCTTCTTCTTAAAACTCCATTCCCTGTTTTTTGCATCCTGACTACTCAGAAACTACTGAAAAGGCTTGAATTTTTCTCAGTAAATCGAACGAAATATAGTTCTTCATAGAACTAAAAAATACACCTCCCTAACGAATGTTCCGTTCGCTAAGAAGGCGTATTATGTGAAGACACGAAAGAGGGTCGTTTCCCTCAAACGAATATAAAACGAGCTTTGAACTCGGCAATCAACAGTTCGGGTCCGGCGTGCCTGCGTTTGTCGCTGTCTTGAAAGATGATCCACAGCCGCACGATACGATAGCGTTCGGATTATCGATGGTGAACCCGCCGCCCATCATGTTCTGTTTGAAATCGATCTTCGTCCCTTCAATAATTGCAGCATCCTGATTATTGATGATGACCTGAAGGCCGTCGTGTTCTTCTACTATATCAAGTTCTTCATTCATTGTTTCTTCAAAACCGAGCTTATAGGAAAGACCGCTGCATCCTCCGCCCTGGACACCGAAGCGTAAGTATTTATCCTGAGAGTCTTCTTCCTGCAGCATTTCGTTCACTCTGTAAATCGCAGCTTCCGTAATATTCAGAACCATTCGGAACCTCTCCTTTCTACTATCAGTATATAGGCTGATCGGTAAATGTTCAATCCATTCATATCAGCTCTTCTTCCTCAAGGTATTCATAAATCTTCTCAAGCAGTTCATCCGGGGAATTCGCAAATATCCGCTGTCCTTCGACGAGAGCGTAATTTTTGATGGCACACATCCCGCAGTGATTCAGACAGCCCCATTCCTGAACATCCAGATCCGGGTCCTTCTCCAGCTTCTCTTTCACTTCCTGGGAACCGTCGGCGAGGTTCGTTACACAAAATTCTATAAGAGGATTCAATTTATCCCTCCTGTGCCGAAAGACCGTGCTTTTCCAGATGCTGATAGACGGATTTGAGACGCGGGTCTCCTTCTCCGGCTATTTCTCCTTCGACCAGCACCAGTGGATAAAAAAGCTCGTCTTCCATAATCTTTTCGATGTACTCATCTTCTTCTGCAGTAAATATATCAATGTATTGGTAAGTGATTTCTTCATTTCCATACTTGCGACCGATGGCTGCCTGGAGCCACTCATATGTCTCTTTCGACCCCGGCGCATTCACGCAGCTCGCACAGCGCTGATCCGCCCCGTACACAGTGATAGTTACATTCTCCTTATTCACCGGCCTCTCCTCCTTATCGGTTACTTTCATTTTACAAAACTATTGAGAAAAGATAAAATGATAATAGTTCTCATCTTCCAAAGCTATGGATGCTACATTTGTGATATAGTATAGATAACATCATCACGAAAGGGGAAAGTTGATATGCAACAACAAGTGGATATGAACGAACAAGTCCAGGAAGTCCTGAATAAACTGCGCCCATTTCTGTTACGTGACGGAGGGGACGTGGAACTTGTAGACGTAGAAGACGGCATCGTCCGCCTGCGCCTTATGGGAGCGTGCGGTAACTGCCCAAGTTCAACGATTACATTGAAAGCCGGAATCGAACGGGCTCTCAGCCAGGAAGTTCCGGGCATCTACGAAGTAGAGCAGGTATTCTGATTATACATTACGTAAAAAGAGAAGGGGCTCCCCTTCTCTTTTTTTATGTTCACGTGACCGGGGTGAGAGGACTCTCCCCCGCAGTGACACGCGTGACGTTGTCGAGACAGAGCTGCATCATGCGATACCTCGTCTCTGTTGTTGACGAACCGATGTGAGGGGTGGCCGTCACGTTTTTCAACCCGAGAAGCGGGTGATTCGCAGAAATCGGCTCCTCTTCGAACACATCAAGGCCGCATCCCCTGATTTCCCCGTTCTCAAGAGCGTGCTGCAGAGCTTTTTCATCCACCGTTTTCCCGCGGGAGGTATTGATGAAATAAGCGGTGTCTTTCATGGTACGGAACGCTTCATCATTGAACATATGATGGGTTTCCTCCGTGTACGGAGTCATACAGACGACGTAGTCGGACGTTTGAAGCAGTTCATCGAGAGAAACGTACCGGGCCCCTGTCTGCTCTTCCGCCTCGGGCTTACGGGAACGGTTGTGATAGAGTACGTCCATCGAAAAACCTCCGGCTCTTTTAGCCACTGCTTCTCCGATGCGTCCCATTCCGACGATACCGACGGTTTTATGGTGGATATCCGTGCCGGCCAGCTGCAGCGGAGACCATTGTTTCCACCTGTCTTCTTTTATGTAATGCTCGGCTTCGCTGATTCTTCTTGCCGTATTCATCAGAAGAGCAAACGTAAGATCAGCTGTCGTTTCGGTTAAAACATCAGGCGTATTCGTCACGGTCACCCCGTTCTTCCGCGCTGATTCCACATCAATGTTGTCAAAACCGACGGCCAGATTGGCTACGATTTTGGCGGACGTGTTCCGGAAAAAGTCATCATCCAATTTCTCGCTCAGCATCGGAACAAGAGCATCAATGTCTCCTCTTTTCGCTTTCAGCTTCTCCTCCGGGATCGGCTGGTCGATGTCGTACATATCAATGTCGAGTCGGTCACGATAAGGAGCAACGACTTCTTCCGGTAATGGTCTCGTAATCAATACTTTCGGCTTTCGCATGTATAAGTCCCCCATTCTTGGTACAGACACCCGGTCTGTCTCTTTGTTATACTTTATTCACGGGTTTGTTCCTATATAAACCAGGGAAAGAGAAAATTGTACTGAGTCGTTAGGAGGAAGTTATTATGAGTGATAAAATTACCAAACTGGAACAGACGGCACGGGCGTGGCTGAAAGAACGCGGTGTATCAATCGATGACATTGCGGATCTCGTCTATTATCTTCAGGCGAAATATCACGAAGGTCTGACGATGGAAGACTGCCGGGAAAACGTCCAGAAAGTCCTTCATAAAAGAGAAGTACAGAATGCCATTATCACCGGTATTCAAATGGACAAGCTCGCAGAAGAGAATAAGCTCGAAGAACCGCTTCAGAGTACAATCGAAACCGACGAAAGTCTGTACGGCATCGATGAAATCATCGCTTTTTCCATCGTGAACGTCTATGGTTCCATCGGGTTCACCAACTATGGCTACATCGACAAACAGAAACCCGGCATTCTGAAAGAACTGGACGATAAATCGTCCGGCAAATGCCACACTTTCCTCGATGACATCGTAGGGGCTATCGCAGCAGCTGCTTCCAGCAGGCTGGCCCACAGTGCTGCAGGTGATAACGACGAATAAAGGGCCTCAGGAAAACGTCCACTCATCCAGTTTCTTCACTTTATAAGTGGGCTGACTCGCGACCTCGTTCAAGTCTTCGAACGAGGTCGCTCCTGTTTCTACCATCAGTGTGTCCACTCCCGCATGGATGCCGGTTGATATATCCGTTTCATAGTTATCCCCAACAAGCAGCGCCTCTTCTTTACTCACACCGAGCACTTCCAGCGCCTCTTCCACAATCAACGCTTCCGGTTTCCCGACATACACGGGGCTGATTCCGGTAGTGAGAGCAATCGCTTCCGTTATCGCTCCGTTCCCGGGGAGCATTCCCTCTTCTGTCGGAATCGCCCTGTCTTTATTCGTACTTACAAACACCGCTCCGTTCTGGATATTCAGCGCAGCCTTCCTCAATTTATCGTACGACAACTCGCGGTCAATACCGACGACGACCACGTCAGCGTTCTCCTCGGTAAGCGTCGCGCCTCCTGCAAGCAGGGCTGACTCGAGCCCTTCTTCTCCGATCATGAAGACGTCCGGTTCAGGAAACGTGCGCTGTATGTAAGCGGCGGCCGCCATGCTGGACGTGTATACCTGCTCCGGAAGGGCGTGTATCCCCATCCCGTTCAGTTTATCCGCCACCTGCAAAGGCTGTCTCGAGGAGTTGTTGGTAAGGAATACGTAGGGGATGCCCTGTTTTCGGCACTCTTCGACGAAAAAGGGCGCTTCCTTTATCGCTTCGTTCCCCCGATACATCGTACCGTCCAGGTCGATCAGCAGTCCTTTGTACTTTTTCATTGCTGTCACTCCTTCGTAAACGCCGAAACACTTCCCAGTTCGGCATTCAAATAGTGACGGATACGCTCCGGAAACTGTCTTAAAGACCCGAGGCATTCGTTCCACTCGCTTAACAGACGTTCATGGGAAACGGTCGTATACTCACGCACGACTGCCTTTCTCATATCGATGATCCTCTTGTACTGATTCTCCTCTTCATAAGGTAGAACTTTTTCGTCCATAAGAATATCGATAATATCATGGTAGCTGCCCGGATCGCGCATGATGAAGCCGTCGATCATTTTATTCCCCACATCAATCATCACTTCCACACTCATGTGGGTAGCTCTTTCCAGAGCGAGCCGTTCGGTAGTGGTCTCCATCCCTGCCTGCTGCAGTTCAGGGATCAGTTCTTCCACGTAGATGAGGAGATTATCAATCTCTTCACGATTCACAAAATACATTCCCGTTCACACCTTTCCCGGTTTTTCATAAGAAATAAGAGGAGCATGTATCCTCCTCCGTTTCTGTTTACTTATCAATCCGTTTCAGCACAAAATAGGCACAACCGAAATTACAGTACTCGTACAAATAATCTTCGAGCGTACTTATCTTCGTATCGAACGTCGCTTTCTGGTTCTGATCATCATAGAATCCTTTCAGCCTGAGCTGACCATATCCCCAGTCACCTACGATGAAATCGTATTTCCCGAGTATCTCGCTTGCTCTTTGTTCAATAGACTCTTCTTCCACCGCATTGCGGTGATCCTCTAAAATTTCATATTGTTTACCTAACAATTCCAACATGTTATCACCTCTTACACTGTTGCCAGTATACCATAATTCCACACTCCGAAGAAAAAGGTAACGACCACCTCCCGGGTATTTCCCATATAAAAAAACAGCCTGCACCAAGTGCAGACCGTCTGTAACTTATGAATTTTTGGATTTACGTACAGCGTTCGTGATACTTAGAGCGAGTCCGCCCCAAATGATCGTGATGGTGAGAATAAACATAACGATAGCCATCAGAGTTACCCCTCCTTGTGATTAGGTTTAGTCGGATCTTCGAACGCCGTACCCTGAGGCCATTTCTTCATGGAGAAGGCAATACCGATGAGGATAGCTGCCAGCGCCACTACCCACCCGAAATAGATAAGAAAGTCCGTCGGATAACCGGCATATGGTTCTGCAAGTTCGTTCGTGAAGTTCTGAATCATCTGGAAACCGAGTACAATTGGTGTGAGGACGCCGAGACAGAAGCGCCACCAGCCGGCGAGCATCACGTCGGAACTCGAGTTCGCATGTTCCTGAAGAGCTTTCAGTTCTTTTGCGAACCACGCGACGGCCACTACCTCGACAAGACCCGCGAGAGCGACACCGTAACTGTTGATAAAGTGATCGACGGTATCGAGTATGTTCAGACCGCCTTTCGTTGCGTACAACAGCGAAAGGATAGCTGCAATTCCACCGCCGAAGATAACCGATTTCTGTCGGGAAATATTGAATTTCTCAGACACAGCAGCAACGTAAGTTTCCGAAATAGAAATCAGAGAGGAGAATCCTGCCAGAACGAGAGAGGCGAAGAACAGGACACCGAACAGTCCCGGTATGCCCGGAATCTGACTGATGATTTCAGGGAACACCATGAAAGCAAGTCCTATCCCTCCGACCCCTTTCTCGGCTGCCAGGCCTGCCACAGTCGTGTCGTACTGGAAAGCCATGAATCCGACTGCGGAAAACACCCCGATTCCTGCAAGAATTTCAAAAGATGAGTTCGCAAAACCGGTAATGAATGCGTTGTTCGTAATATCGGACTTTCTCGGCAGATAGGAGGCATACGTTACCATAATTGCAAAAGCGATGGATAAACTGAAGAAAATCTGCCCGTAAGCAGCAATCCATACTTCTGCATCCAGTATTCGGCTCCAATCCGGTTCGAAAAAGCTGTTCAGACCGTTCATTGCGCCGGGAAGCGTTACAGCCCGAACGACGATGATAAGAAACAGAACGACGAGAGCCGGGATGAATATCTTGTTGGCGACTTCAATCCCTTTTTTGACTCCCCGAGACAGTGTTCCGAGCACTATAGCCCATACGATAACGAGAGGGATGAGTACTTTAGGTACGAGACCGCCAAGCTGACCGGGGTCTACCAGATTAAGGAAATCTCCCACGAAGAAAGCCGTCGGATCACTCCCCCATGTCAGACCGATCGAATAATAGGCATACATTAATGCCCAGGCTATGATGACTGCATAATACGTCGAAATAACAAACGCGACAAGTACCTGCCACCAGCCGATCCATTCCATCTTTTTGTTGATGGTAGCAAAGGATTTCGGAGCGGATCCTCTGTACCGGTGACCGATAGTGTACTCCATAATCAACAGCGGAATCCCGGCAGTGAGTAGCGCGAATAGATAAGGAACGATGAATGCACCGCCACCACTTTCATAAGCTGTAGCCGGAAAACGCCAGATGTTACCAAGGCCGATAGCCGACCCCATCGCTGCAAGCAGGAACCCTACCCGGGTGCCCCATTGTGAGCGATTTTCCATAGAAAAGACCTCCCTTTAGACTTCACCTGTCCCCCATGGTGAAAATTTAAAAAATTCGGACAAATGAGATTATTCTGTAATCTTGTATAAAGTATAATGGGAAATTTCAACTATGTCAAAAGAAACTTTAGACAATCCAACATAAACAAAAAGACCGACACACGTCGGTCTTTAGGGGCATTCAGCTATTCGTTTCAGGTTTGAACAGGAAACCGGCTGCAACCACTACTAAAAGAGTCGCAAGCAGCGGTACCAGCACACTTCCCAGCAGCGCAAAAAGGAAATATCCCGTCGAAGCGGCGACCGCTGCAATAATAGCGTAAGGAAGCTGGGTCAGCACGTGATCGATGTGATGGGATCCGGCTCCCGTTGAAGAAAGAATCGTCGTATCAGAAATCGGGGAACAGTGATCCCCGAACACGGAACCTGCCAAAACAGCGGACAGTGCCGGTACGATGAAGGACGGATCCGTAACTGCAGCGATTTCCCCTGCAATCGGAAGCATAATCCCGAATGTACCCCAGGACGTCCCAGTTGCGAGAGCCATAAACCCTGCCGTAAAGAAAATAAGCAGGGGAAGATAGGCGACATTCAGGTTCGATGCCTGCACGAGCCCGGCAAGATACTCACCCGTACTGAGCTGATCGATCACTGAGCCGATCATCCATGCCAGTACAAGAATATAGATGGCCGGAAGCATCGCTTTGATTCCTTCCAGGAGCACTTTCCGGAGTGGAGACTTGCCGGAAGGGAGACCGGTGTACATCAGAATCGCTACGACAGCCGCTGTCAGTCCTCCGTAAAACAGGGAGAAATTGACGTTCGTGTTGGCGAACGTACTCAAAATATCCGCAGAGCCTTCACTGGCCCGGACGCCGGTGAATATCATGAGACCTACTGTCATCACAACGAGGACGGCAATCGGCACGAGCAGGTGTCTGATGTGTCCATTATCATGAGGATGGAACTCTTCATTAAGATCCCCGGGTATATCCGTATGCTTCGGATCGGTCAATTCCCCCGTCTCCTCCGCTCTTCGTTCGTGCTTTTTCATGGAACCGAGGTCCAGCTTCAGCATTATAGTGAGGAAGACGAGAAGCAGCGCGGCAAAAACGTAGAAGTTATAAGGAATCATCTGGATGAATGCTTCGAACGCCCCTATATCCGTTATTTCATTCGCAGCGAGAATCGTACCGATTGTACCGATGATATAGGCGCCCCAGCTCGATATAGGAGAAATCACCGTCACCGGAGCCGAAGTGGAATCGATATAATAAGCGAGTTTGGCTCTCGACACTTTCTGTCTGTCGGTAACCGGCCGGGCTACCTGACCGACGGCAAGAGCGTTAAAGTAATCATCAATGAAAATGATGATACCGAGCACTGCCGGCACTAAAGAAGCACTCCGCTTCGTCTTCACGCGGGAAATCGCCCACTTCCCGAACGCCCTGCTTCCGCCGGAGGCAGTCATGAACGCGGTCATGACGCCGAGCAGCAGCAGAAAAGAGAGCAGGTACAGGTTCCCGATATTCAGTGCCCCGTCCGTATAGAAAATCGTATAGAATTCCTGCCACAGAAGACTGAGAGCCCCTGTTACGTCGAACCCGGTAAGCATAAACGCTCCGATGAGAATTCCGAGACCGAGAGACAGCAGAACCTGCCGGGTCGCTATGACCAGAATAAGCATAAGAACGGCCGGTATAAGAGAATAGATTGTTCCTTCCATAAAGTCGTACCTCCAAAATTTTTTTGGCATGGATCGACTACATGAACATAGGAGTAATCGAAGTTTTTTTGCATATAAAAAAACAATGACAGAAAATAATCCATCATTGCTTCAGCAATATGATTATCCTCCATGCGATCAGTAGCGCACCATGCATGTAACATGCATGACAGTACATCTTTTATTCAAACATGTACCAGCATGGAAGGTATGACGATCCATCCATACTTCGGCAGGGCATCCTTTCCCAGGGGCTCTTCGCTGTCACGCTCGTTCCCGATACTGATATGTCCTGCACCTCTACCTCATCGTGGCGATAAGGTCACGCGTATTCAATTCGGATTAAATTCTATCAGCTTCCCTTCCCTATTGCAAGGGGACTTAAGCTTCAAAAAAAGAATTGCCGTCTCCAGCAATTCTTTTAAACCGGCTTATTACTAAAAAATGGACGACGACGCCCTCGATACCGTTACCGGGAAGAATACTCTCCGGACTGCACAACTTCAAGCAGCAGATCGCGGAGCATTTCCGGCAGGTAATACGTTTTCGTCGCACTGTGACTGATTTCCGGGAAAAACTTCCCGAAACTGAACGTATCCGCTGTAGCCAAGCTGTACCAGCGGTCCCGTTCGATCGGCTGACCGTCGAACCATACTTTACGCACGTGTTCTCCTCCGCCCGGGGAAGTGGCCGTTTCGATTTCAATACCTTCAAAAATCATTTTACCGATCACTTCTCCGCGGAACCCGAGCCCTTTCAGCGGAAATTCCGTCACCTGTTTCGTGTAGGCGGAGCGGACGACTTCGACGATCTCCTTCCCGCTCAAATGGACCTTGCATGGGTTCATCGGGTGGGGACAGATCCGGTGCAGATCCGCGTACGTCACGGCTCCCTCATCCAGTCCTTCAAGAATGACACCGGCATTCAGCATAGCTATATCTGCCTCTGTCCAGCTGCGCAGTTCCTTCGTCAGTTCTCTCATCAGCGGTGTCTCATGGAACCAGTCCGCTGTCAGAGGAGTTTTCAGTTCCGCCACGGTCGAATAAAGACGCCGGTGCGCTTTTTCTTTTAAATTCTCGAGCCTTTCTCTCACTTCCGCACTTTCTTCAAGCGTATCGGATGCGACCGTGTACGCTTCCTTATTCACCAGTTTCTGCTTCGAATGATCCCAGTCTATAAAAATTTCACCGAGATGTGTCCCGTGCTTCCCAGCAGCCGTAAGCAGGACGCCATTGTGCTTCTCCCCTTCCGGAAGAAGGTGATGAGTATGACCTCCGATGATTACGTCAAGTCCGGGATAATCGGCAGCCATCTGCCGGTCCGTGTGGTAACCGAGGTGGGAAAGAAGAATGACGATATCACTCTGTTCCTTCACTTCCTCCATATACCTGTCCATCATTCTCTCCGGTGCCTCCACTTTCCACCCGAGCAGCTGATAGAATACACGGAAAGGAGCAGTGAGCCCGATGATGCCGAGTTTCACACCGCTCGCAGTCTCCCTGATGACGTAAGGCTTCAGCCAGTCCGGGTCTTCTTTTGACATAGGGAAAGCATTCGCACAGGCTACCGGAAAGTCCGCTTCGTCGTACAGATGGTAAAGTTCCTGTTCCGCAAGGGTGATGCCTTCGTTGTTGCCGAAGTTCACTACATCATATTCGCTTGCATTCAGTAATTCCACGTTCCCTTTGCCTTTCAGTCCTTCTGCCACGGGGTGGAAGCGGTCTACGTGGTCCCCGTTGTCGAATACAAAAGAAGCTTCTTCTCTGTTTCTATGCTCCCGCCGTTTCTCTTCGATATAACCGGCGAGTTTCGGCCATTTTTCGAAATAACTGTGCAGATCGCTCGTATAGTAAATAAATATTTTCTCTATCATAATCTCTTCTCCTTATCATAATCCCTGAGAAATCAGACGGATACCTACGACAATCAGAAGAATGCGCAGCACCCATTCTATACTTTTCGCATTCATTTTACGATTCACGTACGCCCCGACCGTGCCGCCGAGATACGCTCCCGGAATAAAGAACAGCGTCCGATACCAGTCCACGTGACCGAGACCGATATGCGTCACGGAACTCGGGATTACGGCAAAAAATATCATGAACATCGAGGTGGCTGTGGCAATATGCGGAGGCAGCTGGAACAGCAGAATCATCGCCGGCACCATGAGCGACCCGCCTCCGATACCGAGCAGTCCGGATAACGTCCCGACCACGAAAGCGAGGACAAGACCGAGAGTAATCGGAACCGTATAGTGATACTCCTCCCCGGCTACAGTCCGGACTCCTTTCATCCCCTTCTTGAAGAGAGGCGTGGAGCCCTGGCGCCTCGGCAGGAAGAAAAGAAGGGATACGAAAATCATAACTCCTCCAAAAATGAGGGAAAATACATCCGCATTGAGAAAACCGTTAATGTACGCCCCGAATATGCCGCCCGGGATACTTCCGATAAGAAACAGAGCCCCTAGTTTAAAATCGACCCTCTTATGCCGAATATAGGAAAGGGCTGAAGACATCCCGGTGAAAATCATGACAATGAGAGATATCGCCACAATCTTTTGAGGAGTAACCCACGAAAAAGCTTCGAAGAAATCGGACAGGAACAGCAGGGACGGTATTAGAATCACTCCGCCGCCAAGACCGGCTATACTTCCGATGAAAGCGGTAAGGAACCCGATAATCAATGAAATAATCACAAAAATCATAAATATGTACCCTCTTTATCTTTTATATTCAACTATACCCTTATTAGAACGATGATAACACAGGTTTTCAGTGAATGGAAAAAAGCACGGGCCCCTGAAGAGGCTCGTGCTTAAATTGAAAATTTAACGGTTTATAAGTGTACGTGTTGAGAATCGAATCGGCGTATCAGAAAGCACCTGAACCACCGCCACCCCCGCCTACTCCGGCACGACCACCGGTTCCGGCGCCTGTAGTCGCAGCCGAAACGGAGGCAGTCTGATCGGCCTGTCGGAAACTCTGATCAAGCGTACCTGCAAGTATCATAAACATGGCGAGGTCGTTCGCAGTTACGGCACTGGCGGGCAGATCGATGTCCGATTTTCTTTTTCCCGCGCCCACCTGATACAGATAGGCGGATATCTGATCTTTTTCTTCCCACTGCTTCCATTCTTCCCCTGTTTTAAGCGGTTCGAGCTCCTGTTTGAGCCGCTGCCCTTCAAACGTAAGGGGACGATAGAGTAAAGAGAAAATGAGAAAGTAAAAGAATAACGCAATCGCGACTGCCATCCAGATGAACACCTCATAGACAGGAAACAGAATCGTAAAAGGCAGTATGGCCAGCCCCGCCACTCCGGCCGTCCAGCGGGCTTTCGTATTATCCTCATACAGATCGTACTGCTTCACTTCCTGTTTCACTGCTTCGCTCCACAGACGGAAGTTCTCCTGATAGGATTCAATGTGGTCCTCATCCTCCAGATATTCTTCCAGGTCTTCCACCTTGAACGTCCCATCCTCTCCCACTTCATCGAACAGCCAGTTCATCAGAAGCATCTCATGGGGGTAATCGGTTTCCCGGTTCACTGCCCGGAATTCCTCCTCCGGCCCTTCCTCGACGTTTCCTTTTCTCACAAGCTCAAGCAGGGCAGGGGTCATCATAGGAATCGTCACCTGTCCATAGTTGCTGAACATAAGCATAGCGGGCAGGCTCATTGAAGTCTCCGGAAATTTGCCGGTGCCGCTTCTCTTACGTTCCGCTTCCCGCAGCGTTTCTTTCCTTCTCCGGAAACCGGTGAGGAACAGAACGAATGCCAGAAGGAAAAAAGCTCCGGTTATATAAGGACCGAGCCCGCTCCACAATTCGTAACGTTCCTGCCGGGCGATCATCTTCTCATTCAATTCCGCTTCCTCATCAAGGATTTCCGCCAGCATGGCTTCATCACTGGTCAGCTCCGCCTGCGGAAAAAGGGTGGCGTCATAAGCGACGCGTATGTCTCCGTTCTTCCCCTCCGGCACCTTCCCCATATCGAAAACCACTGTGCCGTCGGAACCGCTGTCCGCGGTATGATAAGCGGCATCATAACCATAAGCCGCTTTTGCTTCGGAAGGCTCCGGTGGTACAACCGTAATCGTCATGTTTTCATAATCCGATTCGTTACTACCGTCGAAAAACGGCCAGTAGAACTGGGCAACATCCGAATACACGTCCACCCCGCCCTCGATAACGTAAGTAAGGCGGACCGATACCGTTTCATCTTCACCGGAACGATGAACTTTATACAATTCATCTTCCTGTTCCACTTTGAGTTCTTTCCCCTGTTCAAAAGCCTTCACATCTTCGATCACTGCATTATCTTTAGCTATGAGCGTTCTCGAAATACCATTGAACTCTCCTTCGAATTGATACGTGTGCCGCTCTTCGACGTGAACCGTTCCGTCTTCTTGCAGCTCTGCCGTGATAGCAGTTTTTTCAATGTCATATTCCACCGCGAATGCATGCAGAGGAAAAGCAAGCATAAATAAGCTCAGCATGAGTATGATTTTTTTCATAGTTTCCCCTCGCTCTCTTCTAGTTTTACGGTTAAGGAAAGCTCAAGGTTTCATTAACGTGAAAAAGGAAAACTTTCTCGGGAATAGTCGAATTTTCGTCATTTCATTGGTTGGGAAAATTACTCTTATAGAAGTCTGTGAGCGCTCTTTATTCCTCTTTGTTTCCCAACCCCTGATTTGCAGGTATACAGGGAATTTTTAAGAATACTTACAGTATATCTTTAAAAAGGAGGAATAGTTTCATGAAATTAAGAAAACTCGCCACTTTGTCCCTTGCAGCCACGTTAGCGGTAGTACCCTTGTCAGGTCAGGCCTTTGCTTCTGTGCAAAGCGATGACACGAACAAAGTCGAAATCCAGAAAGACAAAGGGAAACCAGAAAAAGGTGAAATCGTCGTAACGCTGAAGCCTGGAAAGTCTTTATCTGAAAAGGCGATGAACAACATGGGCGCAAAAACAGTTGATGATCACAGTGGTGTCGTCGACTCGAAACTGAAAGTGCTGGAGGTCGGAAATGTCGATGCTGTACTTAAAGCACTGAGTCATAACCCGAATGTCGAGTTCGCCGAGCCGAACTATACGTTAGAGGCTACAGCTGCACCGAGCGACCCACTTTACAGTTATCAGTACGGGCCTGAAAATACGAACACTCCTGAAGCCTGGAACACAACCTCGGGATCTGCCTCTCAGGAAATCGCCGTCATCGATACAGGAGTCGATTATACACACCCGGACCTGGACGATAAAACGATTCGCGGGTACGACTTCGTCCAAAACGACCATGACCCTGATGACCAAAACGGTCACGGTACGCACGTAGCAGGTACAGCAGCTGCGGAGACGAATAATGGTACAGGTGTAGCAGGAATGGCACCCGACACTAACATTCTGGCGGTAAGAGCACTGGATGCTAATGGCAGCGGATCTTTGAATGACATCGCTGATGCGATCCGTTACTCTGCAGATGCAGGAGCGGAAGTCATTAACCTGTCGCTCGGTTGTGACTGCAGTACGAAAACCCTCAAAGACGCAGTGGATTATGCTTGGAACAAAGGCGCGGTAGTTGTCGCAGCAGCCGGTAATGACGGTGTTTCCACAACTTTCGAACCTGCTTCCTACGAAAATGCGCTGGCAGTCGGAGCAGTCGATTCAAATAATAACGTAGCTTCCTTTTCGAACTACGGTGCATGGGTGGATGTAACAGCACCGGGAGTGGATATAGTATCTACAGTTCTCAATGACGGATACAGCAGCTATTCCGGAACGTCCATGGCCTCCCCACACGTAGCAGGACTTGCCGGACTACTGGCGGCCCAGGGCGATTCCAACGCAGAAATCCGGTCGGCGATCGAACAGTCAGCGGACCCTATTAACGGGACCGGCACATATTTTGAGCACGGACTGATAGATTCCCTGGATGCCGTAAACTACTAATAACCAGAACGTAAGAAGCCCCCGGTCGGGTTGTCCCGACCGGGGGCTTCTATCTTTACACTTATACGAGTGTCACATCAGGCTTAGGATGTTTTTCTTCCGCTTTTATTTCCGACTCCGCAGAACCTCCTGCGATTACGGATACCGTCAGTGAAAGACCTACAACTGTTACCAGCAAAAGCTTTTTCATAAAATGATTCCTCCCAGGTTGTGATTATTTTTAATAGTACGAAGGGATACTTCGTAATAGTGGTTCGCTTTTTTATATTTATAAAACTTCTTCAGGTGTTTCCCTAAGATATAAGTGTATTTGATAATGGAGTCCGGATGTTCCTTTTCAATGAAAAAAGGGAGGGCTTCTTCCTCTATAAATGATATCAGGTCCTCCCCCAGGGAAGGCTCAATCAGATTCCTGTAAATATGCAGATGATAGTAATACTCCCATGAATATTTCCCGGAATGTTCATCAAGAATACGCAGTCCTTCATCAATCCACCTCTCAGATTCCCGTATGTATCCGGCATTGTAATTCTCAATGACGATACAGTGAATCGTATTCAGTGTATCATTCGCATTATCGTTCCTTTTCTTCTCATGATCTATGCTGGAGATAAAGTATTCCATCGCTTTCGGATAGTTATTTTGCAGAGAATACAGATACCCCAGATTATGGCTCACAAGACCTTTGATATATAGGTTATTAAGCAGCCGGGCTAACTTATCCGCCAGCAAAAAATGCTCCTCTGCTTTCTCATACTCCTGAATTCTTTCGTGAGATATTCCAAGAAGCACGTGACATTCTGCTGCTCTTTCATAGTGATAGTTGCGATTGTAGTACTTTAAAGCTCTGTTGATATGAAAGATGCAACTCGTCGTTTTTCTTAATCTGCTGTTAACCAGACCGAAAAAATAATGATAATCCGTCAAATCCCACTCTTCCACCAAAAGTGTCGGTAAAGCGGTGGCGGCTTTCTTCATGATCTCCAGGGCTTCCTGGAAGTCATTGATGCTGTAGTGATAAAGAGCCTTGAAACGGTAATAATAAAAAATGTCACGCACATGCAACGTATCTTCATAACCCGCAAGCTCATCAATGGCTTCCTCAGCTTTTCCGGTACTGCCTTCCATCAAATGATACTTTATTCTGAAGGTAGCGAATTTTATGTACAGTTCGATATCTTTTTCGGTAATTACACCGGAAAGCTCTTCATACATAGAAGACGCACGCTCTTTCTCTTTCTCAATCATGACCCGGTACCATTCATCCAGATAATCGGACGTGCTTGAATCAATCTTTTCAGGGGCAGGCATGCCAAGCTTATCAAACAATAACGAAATCACTTCTTTATCAGGGACGTTGTCATTGTTTTCTATCTTAGACAAATAAGAAACCGAAATGATTCCCTCAGCGAGATCCGCCAGAGTCATGCTTTTCCTCTTGCGGAGGAAGCGAAGTTTTGTCCCTATCTCCATTTTCACCATCTCCAATTGGAAGTCACGGAGACTTTACACACATCTTACCTTTATTGAACAATTTTTACAATAGTTGAATAATTCTAAATCCTGCGCTTTACCTCCTTAACGTTTTCCCTGTACCTTTTATCATCGTGAAATCATCCCGGCCGCCAACCGACTGCAGATCACTTTCTTCTTCACTTTTGGAAACCTTCCCGTCTTCTGCTAAAACTTTTCTCAGGGCACGACTCATCCCCGTCAAAGCAAGAACGAACAACACGAGAAAAATCAGCGGGATACCTACCAGCCAGTATACGTTCGTTTGCAGTGTACGAAAATACATACCTACCATGGAAGCCCACTCATAAGTGACGGGTACCGGACGCCCGGCCCCTAATCCGAATTCCACTTTCGTTCCACCGAAAAAGAGTTCAAATACACCGAGGTGGCTTATAACGAGAACAGCCTGGACGTTCTGTCTCATGAACAGCGTAACCAGCCGTTCTTTCAGATGAGGAAGCAGATGAGAACGGAACAGATGAAACGGTCCTGCTCCGAGAGACCTGCTCGTCGTGATGTACTCCTTCTTCAAAATGGCGCTCGTCTCATTCGCTATGTAAATGGCGGCAGGAGGTGTCAATAAAATACCGATAACCAGCACCTCTGTGCCTAACCGGAACCCGAGCGTCGTAGGGAATCCGGACATAGGCTCCAATAATAACGGTCTGAGAAAGTTATAGGCAATGACGGAAGCCGGTATGAAATATAAAGCAGAAAGCGTATTTTCGATGATTTTCGACTTTCCTTTCCGTTTGAACCCAAGAGGGATGCCAATCAGGAAAGCAAGGGCGAAACTGAGAGCTCCTATAGAAAACACGCCCAGAATCGTATACTTGGCTCCTTTAAGAATGTAATAAACGATATGATTGCCATTCATATCCGTACCCAGAATCGAGTGTTCGAAGGGGGCAAAAGGAGGACCGACCATCTCCCCCTGTCCGTTTTCGAGGAAGGGAGTGTGACGCACATATGAATCGAAAAAATTCGCGTGAATCAGGCTGCCTGCCAGCATAACTATTATAAATCCGAATCCCCATAGGAATAACGGCTGTTTGCCCAACCTTTTCATCATAGGGAGACCTCCTGCCTGGTGAAGAAATACAGGGCCAATTCAAAGATTTTCAGAAAAAGATAAACAGGCCCAAAGAATAATAGAGCTGTAACAAAAAACACGGGAGGCTGCGAATAAGTAAGCAGGAAAGACGTCATCCCGAAATTCTCGAAAAGATATTCGACGATGAGCAGGTTGCTGACCATAATACTGATCAGGAACTTCGCCTGGTAAGACAGACGCACCAGCATATTCCTCAAAATATGGGTAAGCAGTATGAATGTTTTCGGTAATCCTTTACTTACAGCCATTTCATAGTATGGCTTTTCTTTCTCTTCCTCCACAAGACTGAGCATCGACTGAAAAAAGTAAATGGTCGGAAGAATCGACAGGATCAGGGCCGGTGCCAGCACGGCTTCTTCTTCTCCTGCACCTGCAATTTTTATGTAAGTAGATCCTGTTTCTACATACAGCCATACGAGAAACATCTGGGAAGCAACAACGAATACGATGTCCGGAATACTTTGCAGGATGGAAGTAAAAGACAAGCACAGCTGATAGAGTCTCTTTGGTGCGCGCCACAAAAGAAGCGTACCGAGGAGAGCCAGGGAGAAAGAAACGACGAGAGCTATTCCCAATACTGTCAAAGAACTCGCAAAAGCCTTGAATATAATCGGAAACAGACTTCTTTCCTCCCCGGACCCGGGGTTGATATAGACCAGCGCCTCCGGGTTCGTCAATTGACCGAGAATCCCGCCGATTTGTTCGAGTCCAGGCCAGACAAACCCCTCCACCGATATGAATAAAGGAGAGATACTTATGAGGAAGACGCCCAGTATTAAAAAGAAAGGTTTCATACATTCATGTAACAAATATGACTTCCACGCCAAAGACCTCACCTGCCCGTCCATTCGTTGAAACTATTCATGCTTTACCGCCTTGTTACCTGAATTACTTATGTATCGATAAAAATTCTAAATTTTGTAACTATTTTAACAGAGATGATTAACTTTTCACAGTTAATTGTTGTTGACCCTACCGCTACGGGATACTTTATAGTTATCAGTGAAAGGAGGGCGTGATGATGAAAGTAAAAGAAATGGCAGAGTTATCGGGTGTCAGCGTTCGCACGTTGCACCACTACAATGACATCGGATTACTGGTCCCAGAGGAGGTTACAGAAGCCGGCTACCGGATATATTCCGATAAAAATCTGGAAGTCCTCCAGCAAATTCTGTTTTTCAAAGAGCTCGGCTTACCATTGGAAAAAATCAAAGAGATTATGCACAATCCATCATTCGATCGGCGGGAAGCATTACTCATGCAACGCGACACGCTTTATAGTAAAAGAGAGCGGCTTGACGAAGTGATCAGAACGATCGAAAAAACAATACAAGAGTTGAAAGGAGAGATACAGATGTCAAACCGGGAAAAATTCACAGGTTTTGACTTTGGTCATAATCCCTACGAGGAAGAAGCGAGAGAAAGATGGGGGGATCAGGTAGTCGATGAATCCGAGGAAAAGGTTAAGAAAATGACCGGGTATGACCAGGAGAAATTCAATGAAATCTTTCGTGAATTGGCCCTTATCCGTGGTGTATCACCTGAATCCGAGATAGCTCAGGAAAAAATCGATATATGGTATCACTATTTAAATGAAGTGGGGAATTACTCTCCGCACGCTTTCGAAGGACTCGGTCATATGTACGTAAATGATGAACGCTTCACTGAAAACATAGACCAGTTCGGAGAGGGTTTGGCTGAATTCATGTATAATGCTATGAGCGTTTATGCAGAAAGGAAGAAGAATTAATACTGTATGGTAGTGCAGTAAATTCCACACCCTGAATAGTGTACGCTATCGGGGTGATCTATATTCCATGTTAAAATCATGGTACAAGAAAAAAGGTTGCATTCCGTTAAAGACTTTCGGGCGGTGAAAATGTGTATTCAATATTGGCTGTCGGGTTATTTTTGGGTTTACTGATTTTCAGTTTCTTCTTTATCATTGCGAAATTTAATAATCGGTACTACTTGGCTCCACTAATGACATTCATCACAGCTTTTATTATTGTTCTCTACAGTTATTTCTTTATAAGAGGATTTGAAGGGATGGGGTATATATTTTTGGCAATGGGGATTCTGGTGGTCAGTATACTCGGTGCGATAGCAATACCTTCCCTGACTAAATCAGCCAGACAGACGAGATTCACGCGTGGCGATAAAATTGGTCTGTTTGTAATACCCGTCATCTTCTTCACCATCGTACTCGTTCCTGGTTTAAACGAAAGCGATTATTGGATTATTGAACAGGGACAGATGACCGTCCAGAATAACACGGAAAATCACTATAGTGTTTCCACAATTTCAGAAGGAAATAAAGAAATTTTCGTAAGGCTTGGCGAAAAATATGCAGGTCAGAAAATAGAAGTCGAGGAGATCAATCAAACGAATGGCACGGAAGTTATTTTAAATATGACTCAGAATCAAAGTGATCTTCACAAGTCTCCTTTTATTTATATCGGACTCGATGAAATTGAGGAGCCGTTAAACGTACGTACGACTGCGGGAGAGAAAATTCACTCATCTACTGAGAAAACCAGTGAATAGGACCAAAAGACTATTTTTCATTGCAACACCCCCTTATAATTGTTTGTTTTTCTTACGTCCATTCAAGGTTACCATGATAAAATGTCCGACCGTTCCGCCGATCATGAGCCCTCCCCACAAACTCCAGTCCAAGTCGGTCTTCCAAAGGCTTACTAGCAGGAATCCGATTGTGAAACCCATCAAAATGCCGGCCAGAGTTTTCAATTTCACAGATACCCCTCCTTAATCTACTGACATGACTCTCTTTAAAAATTGTCTTATGTCTTAAATCCTGGAAATGGCTTATTTATTTTTCGTCCAACTTTCTTTCAAGTACCTTAACCCGCGTTTCCAAAGATTCTATTCTGTCTTTTTGTTCCGAAAACTCATTCATCTTCGGTTTCAGCGCACCGGTGATTTGTTTTACTCCCCAATATATTATCGCAACGGGAAGGGCAAGAATTACTAAACAAATGACAATAAAAACTAAAACGTCGATAGTAAATCAACTCCTGTCTGTGTTACCTTGCAGAGACGTACTGCTGCTTAGGCGACGTTTATACATCCAGTAATAGACGAGATAGCTGGAAACAGCAACAAGCAAATAAAGCAGTTCAGGTTTAATGCTCCCGAATAAGTTCCACCCTCCGTTATTCAATTGCAGGAATTCGAAAACGGAACTTAAAAAGAAAACCATTACGAGTAAAATCCAACTGCTTACAATAGCTTTCTGTTTAATAATCTTCAAGCGTTCACTATCTCTCGTATTGACCCCGCCAAATTCATCCGTACCGGTAAACCATCCGGAAGCGAAGAAAATAACCAAACCTGCGAATACAATGATTCCGAAACTGACTAATTCCAAAATGATCACCTCATTGAAAACAACGTTCTTTCCAATTTATGTTAGACAAAACCCGGCGATTTGTCAAAATCCTTTTGGAAACGTTTCAATGCTTCAATCTTCCTGTTTCTTCCGTAAATAATAAAGATAAAAGTAAGGTACTACGAAACATATAAAAACTATCGCTCCTATGAGGATTCCCGTATTTAAATCCGCAGTAAGAGTAACTGCAACACCGAGACCGATTGCAATAACACTAATTACCGCTATCGAAGTAAGAAATCCTTTCTTAGGGGACTTTTTATCTGATTCATGATCCACGCTTATACTCATAGATAAATAAGCAGAGACTATGCCTGTGAGAATTAGCACAAACCACAGCGGGTTACCGGTCATCCCTTCCATACCTTTCGTAACCAGATCGTACCCTAATATGCCTATGATTCCAGCGGTCTGAACGATAAATAAAATTCGCGTGTTCTCCAAATTCTTCCGTTTCAAACGTTCGTCATTTATTTTTTGTATCATCGGTCCGCTCCTCCTTATCTATCCAGAACAGTTCATCCAGAGACTTGTGTACCGCGTCGCAAATGGCAAGACACAGTTTCAACGTAGGGTTGTACTTTCCTTTTTCTATTAAACTGATCGTTTGCCGGGTAACGCCTGTTTGTTCGGCTAACTGCGCCTGGGTCATATCCATTTGCACGCGGGCTATTTTTACGTTATTTTTCACTTATGTAAGACCCCCTTCACCCAATATAGTAACATATAGATTACATTATTCAATATATACATTACATAAAATATAAAAACCGACGCTTACCTAATATAAAAATAAGCGCCTTTGCAGGATGGATACACCTGTGAAATTATTGGGAGGTATATCAAAGATATTGTGCGCCCCACGCCATTCGGTATTCTGTATTTTCTAAAGATAGATCTTCCAGTCGAACCATCGGCCGTGCCCGTCCGTATCGCCCAGCGTATACGTTGTCGCTTCTCCTTTGAGTACGTGATCGACGTGTAAACGGCGATCCAGCATATTGTTATAAATATGGAAGACCTGTCTCTGTTCACTGATTTCTTTTACGTATTCTTCCAGTCTGTTCTTTTCCTCTTCCGGGAGCTGGTTGGCTACATGAGTGTGAAAAATGCAGAGAGTGGAATCATCAGACATGGTCGACGCAATCTCAGGAAGGAGGGAGACACCATCTCCTTCTAAAAGAGTGAGCGGATGCTGCTGCAGTTTTCGGGCGGCACGTAAAAAGTTGCGTCGTCTGTCGGCGTGTTCGGGCCAGATGAGCGCCTCCAGCCATAATTTCTCTTCTGTTACGGTCACATCCACAATGTTCAGATCCACCCCTGTCCGTTCTGCAACCGGAGGAACATCGTTCAGCAAGTGTTCCGGCATTATCCCCTCCCGCACTTTCGATTCCAAATGTACAGCAGAATCTTTTTTCCCGTACGTTTCTCCGGTGCCGTAGCTGTAGGCATACTGATCCCACAGCAACTGAAGCCCGGCACTCGTTCCTATTTCTATAAGCGACAGAGGTTTCTGTGTTTGTTCGTATATGTAAGAAAAGACAGGAAACAGGTAGGCACAGCGTCTCACTTCGTTCGTCTGTACGATGTTATTCTTCAGAATCTCTTTTATTTCTCCCTCATTTTCCAGACAGAAGTCTTTGAACACCTGGAACAGAGAATAATCTCTCCTCGGATATTCCACGAGGCTCGGGTAATAGTCTTTCAGTTCGTGGTCTGCTCCTTTCAGCAGCAGGTAATGTACGCCCCCGAACAACAGGTTCGGTACCGGCTGGCCTTTCTCCGCCTCCGCACACAGTTCCAGTATGTCTTCGTCTTCTGCAATTTTCAGGCTCAGCTCCTGATAAAGCGGACTGGAACCTTCGCATTCTTTTTCGGCAAAATTCCTGAACGTGTCGGCCAAGAAGTTCTTCATCTGCTCACTCCTTTTTTTCAGGCAAATTACTTCCCCTTCCATCTTACACTAATTTACATTTTATATAAAAATACTGAAATAAAAACCCCTGCACGAATGAAATCGTGACAGGGGTTTTGCAGATATTAACCGATAGAACCTTCCATCTCGAATTTGATAAGACGGTTCATTTCTACCGCATATTCCATTGGAAGTTCTTTCGTAAATGGCTCGATGAAGCCCATTACGATCATTTCTGTCGCTTCCTCTTCGGAAAGGCCGCGACTCATGAGATAGAACAACTGCTCTTCGGAGACTTTCGAAACTTTCGCTTCGTGCTCGAGAGAGATGTTTTCGTTCATGATTTCATTATAAGGAATCGTATCGGATGTGGATTCATTATCCATGATCAGTGTGTCGCACTCGATGTTCGAGCGGGCACCTTCCGCTTTTTTACCGAATTGGACGATTCCGCGGTACGTTACCTTACCACCGTTTTTGGAGATGGATTTGGAAACGATACTTGAAGAAGTATTCGGTGCCAGGTGGTGCATTTTCGCACCGGCATCCTGGTGCTGACCTGCGCCGGCAAGAGCGATGGATAGTGTGTTACCGCGAGCTCCTTCACCGGTAAGAAGAACAGATGGATACTTCATCGTAAGTTTGGAACCGAGGTTCCCGTCTACCCATTCCATCGATGCGTTCTCTTCAGCTACAGCACGTTTCGTTACCAGGTTATAGACGTTGTTCGCCCAGTTCTGGATCGTCGTATAACGGCAGTAGGCATCTTTCTTAACGAAGATTTCAACGACCGCACTGTGGAGAGAGCTTGAGGAGTACGTCGGTGCAGTACAACCTTCCACGTAGTGTACGGAAGATCCTTCATCCGCAATGATCAGTGTACGTTCGAACTGCCCCATGTTCTCGGAGTTGATACGGAAATAGGCCTGCAGTGGTGTGTCCACTTTCGTGTTCTTCGGTACATAGATGAAGGAACCGCCGGACCATACCGCAGAGTTCAACGCTGCGAATTTGTTATCGGAGTTCGGAATCGATTTTGCGAAATACTGACGGAACAGATCTTCGTTCTCTTTAAGCGCTGTATCCGAGTCTTTGAAAATGACTCCGAGGTTCTCCAGGTCTTCCTGCATGTTGTGATACACAACTTCGGATTCATACTGTGCGGAAACACCTGCGAGGTATTTCTGCTCTGCTTCCGGAATACCGAGACGATCAAATGTGTCCTTGATCTCCTGTGGGACTTCATCCCAGTTACGTTCCGTATTCTCAGAAGGCTTCACGTAATACGTAATATCGTCGAAGTTAAGTTCGGACAAGTCACCGCCCCACTGAGGCATCGGTTTCTTGTAGAATATTTCAAGAGACTTCAGGCGATAGTTAAGCATCCACTCCGGCTCTTCCTTACGTGCGGAAATATCTTTTACGACCTGCTCAGTAAGACCTTTTTCGGTTCTGTAAACAGATACGTCTTTATCGTGAAAGCCATATTTATAGTCTTCCATTTCTGGAGCTTTCTTAGCCATGATATTACCTCCTTGTATATTGATTCATCCGTTTAAGCTTCTTCGGACTCCTCTACTCCCTGCTCCATCGCTTTCCAGGAGAGGGTGGCGCATTTGATACGGGCCGGAAACTGGGATACTCCCTGTAGCGCCTCGATATCTTCCAGTGCGAATTGTTCCGGGTCGACGTCTTCTCCCTGCATCATAGCGGAGAAAAGCTTCGACATTTCAAGAGCTTCTTCGACTGTTTTCCCTTTTACTGCCTCTGTCATCATGGAAGCGGAGGAAAGGCTGATGGAACAGCCTTCTCCGTCGAATTTGGCTTCGTTCACCACTCCGTCTTCAAGCTGAAGCTGAAGCTGGATTCTGTCTCCGCATGTAGGGTTATTCATATCGATAGCCATGTGCTCGCCTTCGATAGACCCTTTATTGCGGGGATTTTTGTAGTGATCCATGATAACCTGGCGATAAAGTGTATCTAAGTTATTAAATGACATCGCCAAAATACTCCTTTGTTTTCTGTAGTCCTTCGACAAAGCGGTCAATTTCGTCCGTCGTGTTATACAAATAGAAACTGGCTCTGGCTGTTGCATTTACACCGAGCCACTTCATGAGCGGCTGGGCACAGTGGTGTCCGGCTCTTACGGCTATCCCTTCCGTATCAAGAACGGTAGCCAGATCGTGCGGGTGAACGCCCTCGACGTTGAAAGTGACAAGTCCTGCCCGTTCTCTCGGACCATAGACAGTCACTCCGTCCATGTCGTCCATCTTCTGAAGCGCATAGCTGATGAGCTCCTCTTCGTGCTTCTCGATTTCTTCCATACCGACGCTTTCGAGATAATCGATTGCAGCACCGAGTCCTATCGCTCCGGCTATGATCGGCGTACCTCCTTCGAACTTCCACGGAAGTTCCTTCCACGTGGAATCGTACAGGCTGACGAAATCGATCATTTCTCCGCCGAATTCTACCGGTTCCATGTTATCGAGCAAATCTTTCTTACCATACAATACCCCTATTCCCGTCGGTCCACACATCTTGTGGGCCGAGAAGGCATAGAAATCACAGTCCAGATCCTGCACATCGATTTTGATGTGAGGTGCACTCTGAGCACCGTCCACGACTATTACTGCATTCTTCTCGTGAGCCGCCGCTGCGATTTCTTTGATCGGGTTGATGGTACCGAGAACGTTTGAAACATGGGAGACAGCGACTATTTTGGTTCTGTCGCTGATCGTATCCCTCACATCGCTCATGGAAAGCGTGCCGTCCTCCTGCATCGGAATGTATTTAAGTGTTGCGTTTTTGCGCTTTGCAAGCTGCTGCCATGGTATCAGGTTACTGTGGTGTTCCATTTCCGTAATGACAATCTCATCACCAGGAGCCACATTATCCACACCGTAGCTCTGGGCTACCGTGTTGATTCCCGTTGTTGTACCACGATTGAAAACAATTTCTTTCGTATTGGATGCATTTATGAAAGAGCGTACTTTCTCGCGTGCTCCTTCATATTCATCCGTAGCGACAGCCCCAAGTGTGTGCACTCCGCGGTGAACGTTCGAGTTGTACCGCTTGTAATAGTCATCGATTTTATCAATGACAGATTGTGGTGTCTGGGACGTCGCCGACGAATCGAGGTATACAAGAGGATGACCGTTTACCTCCTGATGAAGAATCGGAAATGCCTCACGTACCGCCAATACATCCATTAATTCACTTTCCTTTCGATTACCTGACGCAACTGATTTTTCACAGCCTCTACCGGAAGCTGGTTGACGACCGGTGCCAGGAATCCGTGAATGATCAGGCGCTCCGCTTCTCTCTTCGGAATACCGCGGCTCATCATGTAATAAAGCTGAACCGGGTCCACACGTCCGACAGAAGCTGCGTGACCTGCTGTTACATCGTCTTCATCGATAAGAAGAATCGGGTTAGCATCCCCACGGGCATCCTTACTGAGCATAAGAACACGGGACTCCTGTTCCGCATTCGCTTTCGTTGCACCGTGGTCGATTTTGCCGATGCCGTTGAAGATACCGGAAGACTTGTCCTTCATAACTCCGTGCTGAAGAATGAAGCCGTCCGATTCTTTACCGAAGTGACGGATATTCGTCGTAAAGTTCTGCTTTTGCTCTCCACGTCCGACGACAACCATCTTCGCATCGCCTTCCGAGTTATCACCGACGAGATGCGTGATATTCTCGGCCGCGGTGTTCCCTTCGTTCATCTGACCGATCGCCCATTCGATACGGGCATCTCTGCCTGCAATACCGCGGCGGTTCGAGTAGACGGTCGTACCTGCTGCGAAGTTGTCGACAGCACCGAAGGAAACTTTCGCGTTATCTTTTGCGATGACTTCCGTAATGATATTAGCTGACGTCTGAGCTTCCGTGTTATTGGAAATGTAGTTTTCCACGTAAGTGACGGAACTGTTCTCTTCTGCTACGACGAGGATGTGGTTGATAAGAGATGCACGCTCATCCTCCTGCCAGAAGATTGCCTGAAGCGGCTCTTCGATATTCACGTTTTTCGGAACGTAAAGGAAGATACCGCTGTTCATAAGAGCTGCATGCAGAGCACTGAGACGGTGTTCATCTACAGCTACCGCTTCTGTCATGTAATACTCTTTCACGAGTTCTGAATGATCGCGGAGTGCAGTGAAAATGTCCGTGAAAATCACGCCTTTGTCCTGCAGTTCCTGGTTAAGAGAAGAGTATGCAGCCGTGTGGTTGCGCTGAATGAGAAGGTTCTCCGTTTCTTTCTCCTGATCGAGGAAATTCTGGATTTCCGGTGGAAGATTTTCGAGCGAGTCGATGTTCGTTCCTTCCACGTCATGAGAGAAATCGGTGAAGTTCCATTTCTCTATATTAGTTTTATCAGGCTTCGGCATCGGAAGATTCTCCGATTTTTCAAGAGCCGCCAGACGAAGCTCTTTCATCCATGCCGGTTCGTTATGCTTGTTCGAATATTCTGTGACGTATTGCTTGTCGTATGGCATTGATACTTCTACAGCCATGAGATCCCTCCTAACCTTCGATTATTTAGAGCCGATTGTTTCGTCTTCGATTCCAAGTTCTTCCTTGATCCAGTCGTACCCTTCTTCCTCGAGACGCTGAGCAAGTTCAGGTCCGCCGGTTTTCACAATGCGTCCCTGCATCATTACGTGCACTTTATCAGGAGTGATGTAGTTGAGAAGACGCTGATAGTGAGTGATGATCAGGCAGCCGAAGGAGTCGTTACGCATCTCGTTGATGCCTTTTGCTACGACTTTAAGAGCGTCGATATCGAGACCGGAGTCGATTTCATCCAGAATGGCGATAGACGGCTCGATGTTCATAAGCTGAAGGATTTCGTTACGTTTCTTCTCTCCGCCGGAGAAACCTTCGTTAAGGTAACGCTGAGCCATATTCTTATCGATGTCGAGTGTATCCATCTTCGCATCCATCTGTTTGATGAATTTCATCAGGGAAATCTCGTCGCCTTCTTCACGGCGGGAGTTGATCGCCGAACGAAGGAAGTCGGAGTTCGTCACACCGCTGATTTCACTTGGGTACTGCATAGCAAGGAACAGACCCGCCTGGGCACGTTCGTCCACTTCCATCTCGAGAACGTTTTCCCCGTCGAGCAGAATTTCACCTTGGGTAACTTCGTATTTAGGGTGACCCATCACTGCTGAAGCCAGCGTGGATTTACCGGTTCCGTTCGGTCCCATTACCGCGTGGAATTCTCCACCTTTTAGAGTTAAATTTAGACCTTTCAGAATTTCCAAACCTTCAATTTCAACATGAAGATCTTTGATTTCGAGTGTTGAGCCTGCCATGTATAATACCTCCTGTGTATTGTGATCAATTATTGGGTGTATGGTCGGTTGATTTAAAACCATTCTCAATTTATTCTCATTATAATCTTAAATCATTTCAAAGCTGATATCAACTTTTTTCGTCCTTTCCATTTCCCGTTTGCACCATCTCCTATTATAACAAAAACTTACGGAATAGCTAAAGTTATCTATTACATTAATCTTTTGATATTCAATTTGGAGACAGGGGCGTCTGCTGAGATGAAGTGTGCGAGAGTGCCATGCGTGCCTGCAGGAAAAAACCGCCCGGAGAGAAGATTGATCCTTCTCTCCGGGCGGTTCCTTTATACTTATATATTATCTGTGCAGCTGTCTTTCCATTTCCGAGTGTATTTTCTTGCTTTCTTCATACTCCCGGCTCCGTTTCTTCTCTACATGAATCTGGGTTTCCAACTTTCTGCCGTATTCCGCAAAGCAAATGTCGTGTGCCTGGAACATTCCTTTTTCCATTTCACTCGTATAAGTTAAACCCAAACAGTCGCTGATAATTAATCAATCCTTTCAGAGTTTTTACAACTATAAGAATAGCACAAAGAAGAAATCAGACAAAAGCGCAAATCTTATGATTATTCAGCATTTTCGTATAGATATACTCTCTGAGAATAAATCAGGAAAGGCATGCCTATAATTCGTCCTTTTCTCTTCTTTATACTCTTCTGTTGTTATATGGGGGTGATTCCCCGCACTCGGAAAATTAAACACATTTTTTTGAATATCCTTCTCCTATTCCGGATGCCGGGAACCTCAGAAGTTCTGAAACTTCGCGCCTCCTTCTTCCGTATATGCGTTATACGCAATTTACAACGGGAGGGAACGTACATGGTATTTGGCTTTTCCGGAATCATCATACTGGTCATCATCTATTTCTCAATTAAAATCAGTAATTTAGAAAATCGGGTGGAAGGGCTGCATTATAAACTTGATACAATCAAAGCACAGACAAACGTTTCCGGCTACCCGGTCGATGAAGAACTGCTGGAATTACTCGGGCAGGGAGAGGAAATAAAAGCTGTCAAAAAAGCACGGCAGGCTTTCGGACTTTCTCTCGTCGAAGGAAAGCGCTATGTAGATAATTTGAAAACGGACAATAGCTGAAGCAAAAAAAGGAAGCACTCCCCACTCAAGTCAGGGGAAGTGCTTCCTTTTCATTTTTCGCTGTCACTGCCGTCTACAGGCACGACCGCACCATCATACTGCTCTTTCATGAAGGACTGGATTTCATCGGAGCGAAGTACTTCCACCAGGGTGTTCAATGCTTCGCTGTCCTTATCTTCACTTTTCGCTGCGATTACGTTTACGTAAGGAGAGTCGGAACCTTCGAGAAGAAGGGCGTCTTCACTCGGGTTAAGGTCCGCCTGGATCGCGTAGTTCGTGTTGATGGCGACAAGCGCATTCTCTTCTCTCTCGTAGTTTTCAGGTAGAAGGGCTGCATCGATCCCTGCGTCGAACTCAAGATTTTTAGGGTTCTCGACGACGTCTTCCAGTTTAGCGTTCACCGGATCCACGTCCGGGTCGATTTTCACCAGGCCTTCTTTCTCAAGAAGGGAAAGGATACGTCCATGGTCTGCGACAGAGCGGCTCATAAGCACCGTCGTTCCATCCTCCACATCTTCGATACTTTCGATTCCTTTGGAGTAGATACCCATCGGCTCGATGTGGATACCTCCAAGGTTGGCGAAATCATAGCCGTTCTCTTCCATTTGCGTATTCAGGTAAGGAATATGCTGAAAATAGTTTGCGTCGATCTCCCCTTCAGACAGATCACGGTTCGGGAGGACGTAATCCTGATATTCTTCGATATTCAGCGTAATGCCCTTTTCTTCCATAAGCGGCTGTGCTTCTTTCAACACTTCTGCGTGCGGAACACTGGTGGCGCCGACGGATATTTCGGATGTTTCTTTATCCGATCCTTCCGAATCACCGGAATCTGAGCTGTCCGATCCACATGCTGCGAGCAGGGAAACAAGGGCTATAGTGGCTAACGTGAGTAGAAACTTTTTCATGGTACTCTCTCCTTTTTTAAAACGTAGTTTTATCTTTTGTCCAGTTTTCTGGAAGCGAAGTCTCCGATGAACTGGAAAACGAATACGATAATGACGATAAGCACGGTACATACGAATACGACATCAAAACTGTTCCTCTGGAACCCGTAAAAGTAAGCGAAGTCCCCGAGACCTCCGGCGCCGATCACTCCCGCTACAGCTGTATAGCTGATCAGAGCGATGGCCGTTACTGTAAGTCCGGATATCAAAGCCGGAGTCGATTCCGGCAGAAGAACTTTGAAAATGATTGTACGGTATTTGGCTCCCATCGCTTTGGCCGCTTCGATTACACCTTTATCCACTTCTTTAAGTGCTATTTCAACGAGACGGGCATAGAAAGGCGCACCTCCGATAATGAGTGCCGGCAGTGCTGCTGAAGGCCCGCGTATCGTCCCGACGAGAAAATCGGTGAACGGGAACAGAAGCAGGATGAGAATAATGAACGGGATAGCCCGGAACACGTTGACGAAAGTTGCGGTGATCCAGTTCGCTATTTTATTCTGCCAGATGCCTCCCGGGCCTGTTAAATAAAGCAGCAGACCGAGAAGCAGGCCGAATATGAACGTTCCGAGAACGGAGAAGAACGTCATAAACAGCGTCTCGTTCGTCGCGGTAATCATGTCGTCAACCTGAACGTTAGGAAACAATTGTTCAAACATCAAGGGCCACCTCCACTTCTACAGACGTTTCTCTTACATACGTCAGAGCCCGTTCAATTTCTTCTTTTTCTCCTTCGAGATGCACGATCAATGTACCATATGCACCCTTCTGGGTCTGGGTGATCTTCCCGTGGAGCACGTTCACATCCACCTGGAACTTCCGGGACACTTCACTGATCAGTGCCTGGTGCGTACGTTCTCCGACGAAGTGAAGCTGGGCCACTTCCCCGAGAGGGTATTCCTCTTTAATAAGAGAAAGAGAAGATTCCCGGTCAGGGTCTCCCATCACCTGGTCGACGAAACGTTTCGTCACTTTCTGTTTCGGTCTTAAAAATACGTCCAGTACGTCGCCTTCTTCCACAATTTTTCCGTCTTCCATTACAGCCACACGGTGGCAGATTTTACGGATGACGTGCATTTCGTGAGTAATGAGCACGATGGTAAGTCCGAGTTTCGCATTGATATCGACGAGCAGATCAAGAATGGAGTCGGTCGTTTCCGGATCGAGAGCGGAGGTCGCCTCATCACATAAAAGGACTTTCGGGCGATTTGCGAGTGCTCTGGCGATACCGACACGCTGTTTCTGACCCCCGCTCAACTGGGAAGGGTACGAGGTCCCGCGGCCGCCGAGACCAACGAGCTCCACCAGTTCGTCCACACGTTCCTTTCTTTCCTCCTTCGGTACTCCCGCAATTTCGAGTGGAAAAGCGATATTATCTTCCACTGTACGGGACCACAGCAGGTTGAAGTGCTGGAAGATCATTCCCATGTCCTGGCGGGCCAGACGGAGATCCCCTTTCGACAGTGAAGAAATCTCTCGGTCATCTATGTTGATCGTTCCGCCGCTCGGGTCTTCGAGACGGTTCAGCAGGCGGATGAACGTACTTTTCCCGGCACCGCTGTACCCGATGACGCCGAAAATTTCACCGGAGTCGATCGTCGCCTCTAGGTCGTTGACCGCATGTACGTCCTGATCCTTCGTTCGGAACACTTTTGACAGACCTTTAATCGAAATCATTGTTTTCCCTCCCGCGTCTGTAAGAGTCGCTGTCTCTTACGGTTTTAGCAAATAAAAAAACCCTCTGCCTGAAAGAACAGAAAGGTTGGTATTTAAAAATCAATTCTGTTCTCTCATCTATCAGAGCCGATTGCTCTGTAGGATTTGGCACCATTTTAAACAGAATGTTTAACGGTTGCCGGGCTTCATAGGGCCAGTCCCTCCACCTCTCTTGATAAGAGAATTTCGTTTATTCAATTTATAGAGCGATACGGAAGATTTTAGCACTGTACCGGACTGGTGTCAATAAACTTCAATAAAAAGCGTGTATATGTTACGATTTTTGCAAACTTCTTATTAAAGAAAGGATCCGATACCCATGAAAGCTCCCGTATTCACATTACCATACCTTACCGAAGAAGGCACTTATACACTCCCTGAAAATCCGGGGAAAGTCACCATTCTTACTTTCTGGGCCTCCTGGTGCCCGGATTCCGGTGCAGATATGCCGAAAAAAGAGCAGCTTTTCGATTCGCTCCATACGGACGATGTGGAAATGATTACCATCAACGTCGCCGGCCGGGAAGGAAAAAGGGAAGATGCCGTAAAGTATAAAGAGAAATTTTTGACACAGCCGACGCTTGAAGATAATGGAACGAAAGTGTATGACCTCTACGGCTGCACCGGTGTTCCTACCACCGTCATCATCTCATCCGAAGGGGAAATCGTTCATCAGTTCGGCGACGACGCTTCCTTTATGGACATTATGAAAGCCGTCGGAGAAACGGTGGAATAGTGGAGATTTCTTTTGCGTGACTTTCGGACGCCATATCCGGCCCCGAAGGTCACGTTTCTCTCTGTTTCCTTCCCTTCAGCACATCCTTCCCTCTCTGAAGGGAACGATTCGGCGTAAATCGTTCCTTTCAGGCCCCCGTGGCGCTTCCGAAAGGAACGATTCTCCCGTCCGCGTTCACAAAAGCACCAGCTCCCGGGATGATGAGCTGGTGCTTCGCTATATTTTCTCTTTTTCTTTCATCAGATTGAAAATTTTCGTCACCGATTCGAACGCATACACTTTCTCTTCCACTTTCCCGTCTTTCCATACGAGCAGACAGGGTACGCTTGATACCTGTTTCTCCTGCATGAAGTCCGGGAAGAGGCTCGCGTTCATTTCATAGAAGACATCTTCTTCTCTCATCTTCTCGATGATATCAAGCATTTCCCTTGCCAGGTGGCACGTTCCGCAAAAGGGACTGTAAATGAATACGTACCCTCTTCCTACTTCCGGCAGTGTTTCCCTTACATTCACTTCTTTCATTGTTGCCTCCTTACATCATGTAGACAGGTTTGATCCGGAACCGGTACCCCGCAAGCATCCGTGCGAGTTCCGGTTCCGGCGTAGCAGCTACTTCCCGGTACGTTTTGCTTGTGTACAGATGTACAGCGTGAGGAAGTTCTTCCCTGAACTGTTCCCGGAGTCTGTAGCCCGAGTAGTCTTCATCGACGAGTATATAAACGTTGCGGTGATCCAGATCGTACTCATAAATCAGCTCATCCAGACGCTCCAGGCCGAGTGTTCCATACGTGCAGATGATTTCAAGAGGCTGCGCCAGCATCTTCTTAATATGCTTTTTGTCCGTAATCCCCTCAACGATTAAAATAGGTTCATTCATCCCGCTTACCCCTTTATACAGAAACAGACCATGCGGATCCATGGTCTGTCGAAGTTAATAAGTTCTATTCATCTTCGGAAATCATAGCTTCGTACTCATCCGCACTCATCAGATCATCCAGTCCGGACTTCCCGGAAGGCTCGACTACGATCATCCACGCTTTATCGTAAGGAGATTCGTTTACTAGTTCCGGGCTGTCCTCGAGTTCATCGTTCACTTCAACGACTTTCCCGCTGACGGGAGCATAAAGTTCGGATACCGTCTTCACGGATTCCACACTTCCGAACGGCTCATCCACTTCCACTTCATCACCGACTTCCGGAAGCTCGGCGAACACGACGTCACCGAGTTCGGACTGGGCGAACTCTGTAATACCGATGCGAAGGTTATCCCCTTCTTCTTTTACCCATTCATGTTCTTTTGAATAACGAAATTCTTTTGGCAGTTCCATTATTGACCCCTCCTTCAAAAATTACAGCCAGTTGGCTTCGTACTCCGCTTCTTTGAACCCTGCGGTCACGCGACTTCCATCCGTAGCTAGCGGCCGCTTGATCAGCATGCCGTCGGAAGCCAGTATCTCCGCCTGTTCTTCAAGCGTCATGTCCCCTACTTTGTCTTTCAGTCCAAGCTCACGGTACTTCTTCCCGCTGGAATTGAAGAAACGTTTCGAAGGAAGATCGCTGTTTTTCATCATCTGCAGCAGCATTTCCTTCGAAGGTGGAGTTTCCACGAGATTCACAGCTTTATAATCCACATCGTTCTCATCAAGCCATCTTTTCGCGTTACGGCACGTGCCGCACTTCGGATACCAGTAAAAGGTAAGCATGACTTCTCCCCCATTCCTAACAAAACAATATCACATTTATCCTACCACAACCGCTCTTTGTTGAAAAACAAAAGGCTGTCCCCCGGCAGAGGACAGCCTTTTTCGAAATTACACGAAGTATTTTCCGGCTTTTTCAAGACCGACGGAAATTTCACGTTTTTTCTTGATAACATTCACCGGGTTATGACGCGTCAGCTTCCGGAGAGCTCCGAGCATCATGCGGAGATCGTCGCCCTCTTCCGCTGCGATAAGTGTTTCTTTCGCGTGCGCTTCGATACGATTGAACGCTTCCTGAACGTACACTTCCGTATATAGAAGTTTCTGGCTGTGTTTTTCGGCTCCGTCTTTGTCGACAGCTTTCTTCGTACGGAGAATGGCAGATTCCATATTGAAAATTTCACCCGTAATGTCTGCCAGGTTCACAAGTACTTCCTGTTCCTGATCCAGTTTCTCTCCATATTTCTGAGCAGCAAGTCCGGAAGCCAGCAGAGCGATCTTCTTCGCATTCTTCAGCAGGTAGAATTCCTGTTCAAGCGGAGCGTCTCCCGGTTCTTCAGGCATCATCGTCATGATTTCTTCCTGAAGTTTCTTAGCTTTTTCAAAAATCGGCAGTTCGCCTTTCATCGCTTTTTTGACGAGGTTGCCGGGAACGATCATACGGTTGATTTCGTTCGTTCCTTCGAAAATACGGTTGATACGGGAATCCCGGTACATACGTTCCACTTCGTATTCCTGCATGAAACCGTATCCGCCGTGGATCTGTACCGCTTCGTCCACTGCGAAGTCAAGCAGTTCCGAACCGAACACCTTCGTAAGAGAACATTCGATGGCGTACTCGGCGATGACGTTGGCGACAGCTTTTCCGTCATTCAGTTCTTCCTCGGAAAGCCGTCCCATACTTTGTTCAAACAGCCCGACGGTACGGTAGACGGCGCTTTCGTTCGCGTACGTGTTCGCTGCGACGGACGCCACTTTTTCCTTGATAAGCGGGAAGCTCATAATCGGAGTATCGAACTGTTTCCGTTCCTGAGCGTAGTTGACGGAAAGTTCGATGGCTCTCTTCGCACTTCCGACACTTCCGATCGCCAGCTTGTAACGGCCGACGTTCAGGATATTGAAAGCGATGATGTGCCCTCTGCCGATTTCACCGAGAACGTTCTCGACAGGCACTTCGGCGTCTTCAAGGATAAGGGTACGGGTGGAGGACCCTTTGATCCCCATCTTCTTCTCCTCAGGACCAGTGGATACGCCCGGGTGCTCTCTTTCTACGATGAAAGCCGTGAATTTCTCTCCGTCAATTTTTGCGTAGACGATGAATACGTCCGCGAACGCGGAGTTCGTAATCCACTGCTTCTCTCCGTTCAGTACGTAGTGAGTACCGGCCTCATTCAGTTTGGCTGTCGTTTTGGCTCCCCGGGCATCAGACCCTGAACCCGGTTCAGTCAGGGCATACGCAGCCAGCAGTTCACCTGTCGCCAGTTTCGGCAGATATTTCTTCTTCTGATCACTGTTTCCGAAGAAGACGATCGGCAGAGAACCGATTCCGACGTGTGCTCCGTGGGTCAAAGAGAAACCACCGGCGCGGGCAAATTTCTCCGTAATAAGGGAAGAACTGATCTTGTCCAGCTGTACCCCGCCATACTCTTCCGGTACGTCCGCACCGAGCAATCCGAGTTCTCCCGCTTTCTTCATAAGCTCGAGGGAGTGTTCGAATTCGTGGTTCTCGATTTTATCCACTTTCGGAAGAACGTCTCCCGTGATGAAGTCTTCCGTCGTTTTGGCAATCATTTTATGTTCTTCGGTAAAATCTTCCGGGGTGATGATATCTTCCGCTTCCACATCTTCCACCAGAAAACTTCCGCCTTTGATCATATCTTTAACATCACTCATATTTATTCCTCCTCAGGATAATAGTTCGAATACTCCGGCAGCGCCCATTCCGCCGCCGATACACATCGTTACAACGCCGTATTTTTCGTTGCGGCGTTTCATCTCATGAATAAGTGACAGCGTCAGCTTCGTTCCTGTACAGCCGAGCGGGTGTCCAAGAGCGATCGCTCCTCCATTCACGTTCACTTTCTCCTCATCAAGTCCGAGTTCACGGATGACCCGAAGTGACTGGGAAGCAAAGGCTTCGTTCAGTTCGAACAGACCGATGTCTTCCAGGGAAAGGCCTGCCATTTTCAAAGCTTTCGGCACCGCTTCAATCGGTCCTACTCCCATAATCTCCGGTTCCACACCGGCCACTGCGAAAGAGTGGAACTTGGCGAGCGGCTGCAGGCCTTCCTTCTCGGCTTTCTCCCGGTCCATGACGAGCACCGAAGCTGCTCCGTCGCTCATCTGGGACGAATTTCCTGCTGTAACCGATCCCTTTACGTGGAAAGCAGGCTTCAGTTTGGCAAGTGTTTCTGTCGTCGTACCGTGACGTACCCCTTCATCCCGCTCGAGCGTACGCGTCACTTTCCTGGTCGTGTTATCCGGCCCCGGGACATTTTCGGTCACTTCGACAGGAACGATTTCCTCGTCGAACTTCCCTTCTTCCAGAGCTTTAGCCGCTCTCTCGTGACTTCTGGCCGCAAAAGCATCCTGATCTTCCCGGGAGATGTTGAAGCGGTTCGCCACTTCCTCTGCCGTGTGTCCCATCGACATATAGTACTCAGGAGCGTTCTCCACAAGCTCCACGTTCGGCTTGATGACGTGTCCTCCCATAGGGATCAGACTCATCGATTCCGCGCCTCCGGCAATCGCAGCTTCCGAATGTCCGAGCATAATCTTCTCGGCGGCATTGGCTATACTCTGAAGTCCGGATGAACAGTATCGGTTGATTGTAATCGCCGGAACGGAGTGGTGCAGACCCGCAAGAGCCCCGATACTCCGTGCCATATTCATCCCCTGCTCGGCCTCAGGCATCGCGCACCCGATGATGACATCATCAATAGGACCGTCGTAGTTATTTGCTCTTCTTAGCGTTTCCCTGATTGTCAGCGCCGCAAGATCGTCCGGGCGACTGCTTGCAAGCGTGCCTTTCTTCGCTTTACCGACCGGCGTACGTGCACCGGCCACAATTACTGCTTCTCTCACAACTTTCTCCCCCTTTAGTTACGAAGTGGTTTCCCTTTAAGTAACATGTGCTGCATTCTCTGCTGTGTTTTCGCTTCACCGATCAGACTGAGGAAAGCTTCCCTTTCGAGATCCAGAAGATACTGCTCATCCACTTTCGATCCTTCCTTCACACGTCCTCCGGCCAATACGAATGCAAGTTTTTCCGCGATTTTCAGATCGTGATCCGAAGCGAAGCCGCCGTAGTGCATTTCTTTCGCACCAAGAAGCATCGTCGCAAACCCTGATTCCCCGGTTACCGGAACAGGTTTACGTTTCGGTGCCTGGTATCCGGCCCGGGCAAGCCCGAGTACTTTCTGCTTCGCATCGTGAAGCAGGTGGTCCTGATTGAAAGAGATCGCATCCATCTGATCGAGGAATCCGTTTTGACGTGCTTCCTCGGCGGAAGTCGACGTTTTAGCGGTAGCGATTTTCTGGAATACGCTATTGGAAACCTTTTGAAGGTCAAAGTCTACACTTTCCGGCATATTGTTCAGATGCTTCAGATAAAGTTCTTTGTTTCCGCCTCCGCCCGGGATGAGTCCGACACCCGGTTCCACGAGTCCCATATACGTCTCACTCGAAGCCTGGATCGCAGCAGCCGGCAGGCATACTTCCGCTCCTCCGCCGAGCGCCATTCCGAATGGAGCGGCAACGACAGGCTTGTCGGAGTACTTGATGCGCATCATCGCCTGCTGGAACTGTTTGACGACGAGTTCGATTTCGAAGAAGTTCTGGTCCTGTGCTTCCATAAGCATCATGCCGAGGTTCGCACCGACGCAGAAATTATTTCCCTGGTTTCCGATGACGAGTCCTTCGAAGTCCTCATCGACGATATCGACCGCTTTATTGATCATCTGGATGACGTCCATACCGATGGCATTGCTTTGGGAGTGGAATTCAAGTCCGGCGACTCCGTCTCCGAGATCGATGACGCTCGCTCCGGCATTTTTCGCAAGTACTTCCTTCGTTTCCTTCAGCAGGCGCAGATTAATATCTTTGGCGTTGAATCCCTGTTGCTTATAATCACCTTTATGATAATAGTAAACGTTTCCATTTTCTTTTTTTATAAAAAGATTCATTTCCGTTCTTCAGCATGTCGTCTATCCACTCGGGAACGGTTTCTCCTTCTTCCTTCATCCGTTCCACGGACTTTTGTACCCCGATGGCATCCCACATCTCAAACGGACCGAGGTCCCAGCCGAATCCCCAGCGCATCGCTTCGTCGATGGAGACGATATCATCCGCAATTTCTCCTGTAAGTTCTGCGGAGTAGAGGAGGACGGGTTTTACGATAGACCAGACAAAATCTCCCGCCTGATCTCCTTTAGCTTTGACGAGAGAGGCCAGTTTCCGTTTCGGTCCCTTTTCCTGTCCCGCAGCTTCGACAGCTTTCGTTTTCAGCTTCCCGCGTTTTTCATACTCCATCGTCTCCGGGTTCAGCTGAAGGATTTCGGAGCCTTCTTTGCTCTTCTTCTTCAGAAAGAATCCCTGGCCGGCTTTTTGACCGATCCATCCCTTTTCATTCATGTCCTGCATAAATTCCGGTACTTTGAAAACCTCTTTCTCCTGACCCTTGACCTGATCGTGGACGTTATTTGCCACGTGGATGAATGTATCGAGCCCTACAACGTCAAGCGTCCGGAATGTAGCGCTTTTCGGCCGCCCGATCATCGGTCCGGTCACGGAATCCACTTCTCCGACGCTCAGGTTCTGCTCCAGCATCTCTCTTACCGTCACTAACAGGCCGTATGTTCCGATGCGGTTGGCGATAAAATTCGGAGTATCTTTCGCCTCTACGACCCCTTTTCCTAGTGTATCCTCCCCGAACTTCTTCATGAATTCAAGGACGTCCTTATCCGTGCTCGAAGTCGGAATCACCTCGAGCAGTTTCAGATAGCGGGGCGGATTGAAAAAGTGAGTGCCGAGGAAGTGTTTCTTCATATCCTCGCTGCAGTCTTCGGACATAGCTTCAATGGAGATTCCGGACGTATTGGAACTTACGATGGAACCTGCTTTTCTGTATTTATCCACTTCCCGGAATACGGATTTCTTTATATCGAGGTTCTCAACAACCACTTCGATGATCCAGTCCACTTCCGAGAGTTTGTCCATATCATCCGTCATGTTACCTGCTTCTATAAGGTGGAGATTCTCTTTTGATGTTAGTGGTGCGGGCTTCTGCTTTTTGAGCCCTTCCTTCCCGGACATCGCTACCCGGTTTCTTACCTGTCTGTCTTCCATAGTAAGACCCTGTTTCTTTTCTTTATCCGTTACATCTTTCGGTGCGATATCGAGCATAAGCACCGGTATACCGACGTTAGCCAAATGTGCGGCTATTCCCGCTCCCATCACTCCGGAACCGAGAACTGCGGCACGCCTGATTTTTCGAGTCATTACAAATCCCCCTTGCGTTCTTTGAATGAATACTCATTCATTTTTAGTTCAAAAAAATAGGATACGTTTTCTTCTTTTACTATAAATTACTTTCAGACTTTTCGCAATCATTATTTATCAATTTCCACAATTATCCTATTCCGTAGAGAAAAAGCAAAAGAAGAGCGGTTACGTCTCCTTCTGCTTATCTTTTTCTGCTTCCCGGCGGGATCTCTTATAGGAAATCACCTGTTCCAGTGACTGCCTGAACCGGACGCCTTCCGGGAGGGACCATTTGAAAATATTCGGCACGTGTCCGGGTTTAAGCCCGATGACGAAAAGTTCGACCCCCATATGACTGAGGGCTTTTAATACGGAAGCCAGGTAATTGAAACCTTCTCTTTCGATATTGCCGACTGCCGTGAAATCAAACAGAAGTTCCTCCGCTTCACTTTCACGCACGGCCTCGAGAAGATTATGTTCGACGCTCATTATTTTATCGTAACTCAAATCGCCGAATAACGGCACGAGAGCCGTTTCCTTATTTAATGAAATGAAGGGGGCTGAAAGTTTATTGTTCTGTTCAATCACCTGCTCCGCCCGCTCCTTTTCTTCAATCAGTTCTGTTTTCGTCTTTAACAGCTCACTCTGCAGCGTTTTGAGACTCGCAGCCACTTTGTCCACCTGCGAATCTTTCGGTATCAGAAGAAGTTCTGCTTTCTCTTCGTCCGTCCACGTAATATAAACATCCGCTAAAATTACGTCGCTGTTCTCTTTGATGACGTTCATTTCAATAACCGTTTTCCTGCGATGAAAATTAACCCACTCCCGTGCCTTATCATACGTTCCTTCATCGACTATTTTGGTGAGATTATCCGGCAGACCGAACAGCCCTTCCGCTTCCTGTGAATAAGCGATTATATTCCAGGCTGCGTCTATCTCATAATAAGGGAGCGGGAAAGTAGCTTCCACCCGTTTCATTGCCTGCGTCCCTCCTTCCCGTTCTGCAGCCATTCTCTTACGGCGGTCAGGGAACTCATTGTGTGCACGCGTTTCACATTCCATTCACTCATACCGTGATTCTTAACAATACGGCCACCGATAAGTATGACGGAATCGGGCATGCGCTTTTTCAGAATATCGATTATGTTGTGCATCTCGGGCACTCTATAGGAAAGAGCGGCAGAAATGCATATGACATCCGGGCGGAATTTTTCTATCTGCTGCAGAACGTGATCGTCAGGTACACCTGTCCCGAGGAACCTGGACTCCCAGCCTTCTTCGCGGAAGATGTCCGCTGCCATTTTCAGACCCAGATGGTGCTCTTCTTCTTCCACGTTGAAAAAAATAGCCTTCTTTCCGTTCGAGGCGCCTTTCCGCGGCGATATCAATGTCATTATGTAATCACAGGTCGCCGTGGCCAGATGCTCATCCGCTACCGAAATACGGTTCGTCTGCCACAGTTCTCCTACGTAGTACATCGCCGGTGTTATGATTTCCTCATGCACCTCCAGTAAAGAACGTTCGTCCACCCACTTCCGTACCAGCTGCAGTGCTTCCTGTTCTTCGCCTTCCAGCAGGTAGCCGGTCAATTGTTTGTAAACCTCTTCCATTCGTTATTCACCCCGTGTCCGTTATACGTTTCAAATGTGCTATCGACGATTCCAGCAGGCGGATGTAATAATCACGTTCGTCCCCGTACATTTCCACTTCCTGAAGATACTGCTCTATCATTTCATAATTCTCGATAATAAGCTTCGTACCGACACCCCGGGAGACGAGTACGTCATTGAGCCAGACGGTGTAATCGCTGAAAAATGACTCATCTTTCCTTTCATAGGCAAGCTCCAGGTGGTTCAGATGATGATCATTATCCTCTCTCGTGTGCTTCCTGCCTTTCTCTCCGTACTTCTCCTCGAGCCAGGGGTATCTGTTGTAAAATTCCTCGGTCACTTTATCCGTAATGTACTGTTTCGCTTTCTTTTTCATGTGGCAACAACCTCATATTTATAAACTTTCGGAACGTAGCCCTGAAGCTCCTGATCCGGATAGTTCTTTTCAAGTTCGTGGATCTTCCGGAACTGTTCACTGCGGGCCCAGGTCAGATACGACTGTTTATTTTCCCATTCCATATGTACTGTAAGCTCTCCAGGTCGATGTTCGTTCTGCAGAAGCTGAAACGAAAGAAATCCCGGTTGCTCATCGACCAGCCGGGAACGGGTCCGATAGATGGAAATCAGGTCGTCCGCCTTGTGATCAGGAACCGTCACTTTAGAATCGACAACATACATTCTTCCACTCTCCTCTATCATTACATTGCCCCTTATTTTACCACATACTCCTGCAAATTTCTTTCTCAAAACCTGCCGGGTGTCCACATAAAAAACCTGTGATCTTACGAAAAGATCACAGGATGACTTGTATTATTCTATTCTTCGTATACTATCTGGTTGATCACTTTCATCTCTTCATGATCAAGCAGGTTTTTGTTTACGATTTTGTCTACTTCTTTGTTCATGTTATCACGCAGGTCATCGACTTCTTCTTTGTCGCCTACCATGATAATCTGCTCCCAGCCGTGCTCTTTCGCCTGTTTGTCCAGTTTAGGAGCAATACTCTTATACCAGCGGTAACGGTTGGCTTCGAACCGTTCGTTGTACTGATCGGACTTGGACTGCTTCGCTCCGCCGCTTCCTGTGGAGGCACCGGATGCGTGACCGCCCTGGTGAAGTCTCCAGTCTTCCGTATTCAGATCAAGCTCATAAACTTTCGTGTCTTTCAGCTGAGCAAGCTCTGCATCGATCAGTTTAATGTTTTCTTTCTGTGTAAGGATAATACCTGTTTTCGGGAATTGCTTGTACATTTCCTTCAGCTGATCAACGACCGGCTGTTCTTCCCAGTAAAACGCTGTTTCTACAGGCATCTGGAATCGCTCTGCGAACCACACTGTTTCATCGGCGGAAGCGATGATTACAACGCTTTTACCGAAGTGCTGCTCGTTTTCATCGATATAGTTCTGAACTTTTTCTTTCACTGCCCAGTAGTTACGCTTCTCATCAGAATCTCCGTCTTCCTGAAGATAATGTTCGAAGTTATTCAAACCGTTTTTCAGGTGAATCTTCCATTCGCCGCCCTGCTGATCCGGGTCGGCCGGGTCTGTATTTAAATACATAGTAAATACCTTCTCAGGTTTCATTAAATGTACGTTTTCCAGTTTATTTATTTCTTTTTTCAAATCCAAAGCACTTCACTCCTTAATTACTTGTTTAATTTCTATGTTTCCTAAATAAAAGAGCGTTAAACATATTATATAAAAAAGTGAAAACTTCTCTCCGGATGCGCTCAAATCGGGCTCAGGAAGGCAATGAATGAGAGGAAGCACTGCGTTCCCCCGCTTTTCCTTCCTTTCACGCACTGAATTTCAAGGTGAAAGTAACGATTATGCCTTAATCATTACCTTCATAGCTCCTGTTTCCTCCCTATGGTCAGGAAAACGGTTCTCTCGTTACCTTCAGCAGAGTCCCCGATCTCTGAAGGTAACGAAAACGGAATCATCGGGGCCGGAAAGCATAAAAACCGGACCTCAGGGGTCCGGTTTTCGGCGTGTGGCATTCAGTTATTCTCCGGAATCAGCCGGTTCATTCATCAGGATCGTCTGTAACTGCTCCTTTGGAAGCGGAAGACACGAGCCTCGAATATTTGGCGAGCACCCCGCGCCTGAATTTCGGTTCCGGGCGCTTCCAGCGGCTCTTCCGTTTTTCCTGTTCCCCATCGCTGACTTTCATGTTGATTTCCTGCGTATCACTGTCAATATTCACAATGTCCCCGTTTTCGAGAAGACCGATGGGACCGCCGACGTAGGCTTCAGGAGAAATGTGCCCGATAACGAATCCGTGACTACCTCCTGAGAAACGGCCATCGGTGAGCAGTGCCACTTTACCGCCGAGCCCCTGGCCGACGAGCATTGCTGTAATGGAAAGCATTTCGGGCATGCCCGGTCCGCCTTTAGGACCGACATTTCTTATAACGACAACGTCCCCTTCCTTCACGTCCCCTCCGGAAATCGCTGATGTCGCTTCCGCTTCACTGTCATACACTTTGGCAGTGCCTTCGAAGTTCGTGACCTTCAGCCCTGACATCTTCGCCACCGCTCCGTCCGGGGCAAGATTTCCTTTCATCAGTACGAGGGAACCTTCGGCTTTGATCGGATTGTCGAGAGGACGGATCACCTTCTGCCCGTCCTTAAGAGGATCGACATTTTCCAGATTCTCGGCCAGTGTCTGTCCCGTAACCGTCAGACAGTCCCCGTGCAGGTAGCCGTTATCATGGAGAAGCTTCATTACGGCCGGAACCCCGCCGGCTTCGTAAAGGTCCTGCATTACGTAAGTACCGCTCGGCTTCATGTCAGCAAGAAAAGGTACGTTGCGGCGGATCCGTTCGAAATCATCAAGAGAGATGTCGACCTCCGCTGCGTGGGCCATCGCTGTCAGATGAAGGAACGCGTTGGTCGAACCGCCGAGTGCCATGACTACAGTTATCGCGTTCTCGAACGCCTTTTTCGTCATGATATCTTTAGGGTAAATGTCTTTTTTAAGCAGCTCTACGACGAGTTCCCCTGCCTGACGGCATTCTTCCTCTTTATAATCATTGATCGCAGGAGTGGAGGAAGAGCCCGGAATGCTCATACCGAGAGCTTCCACGGCTGCCGCCATCGTATTAGCCGTATACATGCCTCCGCACGCTCCTGCTCCCGGGCAGGCGTTACATTCCACGCGGTGCAGTTCCTCGGAATCGATTTCTCCACTCTGATATTTACCGACCGCTTCGAACGAAGAAACGAGATCGATGTCTTTCCCGTCAAGTTTCCCGGGCTGTATCGTGCCTCCGTATATGTAGACCGACGGAAGATTGAGGCGGCTGAGAGCAATCAGGCATCCGGGTGTCGTCTTGTCACACCCGCCGATGGCCACTACGCCGTCCAGACGCTCAGCGTTCGTCACCGTTTCAATGGAATCCGCGATAATTTCACGGCTCGGCAGGGAATAATGCATTCCCTCGTGTCCCATGGAGATACCGTCCGATACGGTGATCGTGTTGAAAATCATCGGCGCGCCTCCGTTACCGCCGGCGCCACTTTTCGCTTTCCGGGCCAGTTCATCGATATGTACGTTACACGGCGTGACTTCACTCCACGTACTGGCGATCCCGATCATCGGTTTTTTGAAATCTTCGTCTTCGAACCCTACGGCCCGAAGCATCGCCCGGTTTGCCACTCTATTCTCATCATCACTGATTACTTTACTTCTTATCCGCAAATCTTTGCTTTCATCCATCGTCCAGCACCCTTTCAGAAATAAGTTTACCATGATGATACTAGCAAACAGGTATTTTAGCAATGAATATTCTGAATAGAGGAAACTTTCCCATATACCTCTGGTTATCCCGTTCGACAAAATAAGGACTTTCTCTCTTTCCATAAAAGGCAGATTGTTATACACTTGCTTAAGACCAGACTATCGATGAGGAAGTGTACTTGTATGGAAAAGAACGAAATCTACAACGGACTGATAAATATCGTTAAATCCGAATATGTAAAAATGGACGAACCATTGAAAAATCACCTGTATACCCAGCTTGGCGGAAAGGCGGATTACCTCGTAATGCCGACGACCTTCGAAGAGGTTCAGAAAGTCGTCAGGTTCACTAATCGCGCCGGCATCAAACACACGCTGCTCGGAAACGGATCGAACCTGATCATCAAAGACGGCGGAATCCGCGGCTTAGTGATGAATCTGAAGTATCTGAACGATATCAGCAGTGAAGGAGAGACCGTCGTAGCCCAGAGCGGAGCAAGAATCATCGACGTCTCCCGTCACGCTCTGAACGAGAGCCTGTCGGGTCTCGAGTTCGCCTGCGGCATCCCGGGGACGGTCGGAGGTGCCCTGTATATGAACGCAGGTGCCTACGGCGGGGAAATCAAGGATGTGCTCGATTACGCCTACGTCGTGGATAAACACGGGGAACTGGTGAAACGGAATGCCAAAGAGCTCGGTTTCGACTACCGTACGAGCAATATTCCCGAGAACGGGGACATCGTTGTGGAAGCCACTTTCGATTTGACCCCGGCAAAATACGAAGATGTGAAAGCTACCGTGGATGACCTCACTTACAGGCGGGAATCCAAACAGCCGCTCGAATACCCGTCCTGCGGCAGCGTATTCAAACGTCCGCCGGGACATTTCGCCGGAAAACTCATCCAGGACAGCAAGCTTCAGGGTACGAACATCGGCGGTGCAGAAGTGTCCACGAAGCATGCCGGCTTCATCGTCAATAAAGACAATGCGACGACAGCCGATTATATCGCCGTGATCGAACACGTGCAGAAGACCGTCAAGGAGAATTTCGGCGTGGATCTCGAGCGGGAAGTAAGAGTCATCGGAGAAGATAAATAATAGTAATAAAGTAAAAGCCTGGAGGTTCCTTCCTCCAGGCTTTTTCGTATTCAGGGACGGGTGAGTATCTGGGAGTGATTCATTCCGATTCCCGCTTCTGTTGCCGATGTCCCGCATTTAAGTTTACATAATTATATTTCGGGTAACAAATAATATTTTTGCAATAAAAAACCACCAATAATATGTATTGGTGGAGACGGCGGGAGTCGAACCCGCGTCCGGAGATATCGGCACTCGGGCATCTACAAGCTTAGTCGATATATTCTGATTCGCGAACTGCTCAGCCTATCGACCGGCTTATCGCAGACGCTAATCTGATTAGTCTCTTCGTTTCTCCTCAGATGGTGGAGAAACGCGTAGCCTGCTTCAGTTTGAGACCCTTGCACCGGCACACAGGCGATGCCGGGAAGGATCGCTCAAGCCAGCTTACGCTGCTAGAGCTAGGTTGTCTTCAGATTCGCCAGTTATATTTAGGCAAATGACGTTGTCGAGTCGTCGCCTCGACCTGCAGCCCGAGTTCGAACTATCCCCGTCGAATCCGTAACGTCCCCGTTACAGTAATTGCTGCATTTACTTAAATTATTATACCATATTTCACTACTTTTGCAAACTGTCCTTGATCGCCCGGTCCATTTCCCGTTTCACCTGTTTCTGTTTCAGCGCTTCCCGCTTGTCGTACTTTTTCTTACCGCGGGCGAGACCGATGAGAACTTTGGCTACCCCGTTTTTAATGTAGACTTTCAAAGGTACAATCGAATACCCTTTCTGCTGTGTCTGCCCGATCAGTTTGTCGATCTCTTTCCGGTGCAGCAGCAGTTTACGTGCCCGTGTGGGGTCATGATTGTAAATATTTCCTTGTTCATAGGGAGAAATATGCATGTTGTGGATATACATTTCTCCGTGTCTGTTCACGCGGGCGAAGCTGTCTTTCAGGTTGATCCGGCCGTTACGGATCGATTTGATTTCCGTCCCCTGCAGGACGATGCCCGCTTCGAACGTTTCCTCTATAAAATAATCGTGCCTTGCTTTTTTGTTCTGGGCAATCGCCCGTCCATCTCCTCTTGGCATCCTGACCACTCCTTCTTTCTCTGGTATTCATTCTATCAAATTCCCTGTGCTAATGAAAAAGATATTTGATTAGACAGCACAAATAAGCATGTGAGATAGTATTAACTGATAAGGAGGAAGAGACAATGACTTCAACCCTGAAACTGCTGACCCAAAGCGATAAATCGATGTTTATGTCCATGGATAACGGAATAAAGGATGATTACATAGCCCGTATTTTTGACCGTCTCGTCACCTCTGATTCTCACACTTTATACGGTCTTTTCTATCAGGGAAAGCTCGTCTCGACGGCGGGCTATAGCCTGTTCGCGGAAGGGACTTATGCAATGCTCGGGCGTTTCCGCAGCGACCGGAGGTACCGGGACCGCGGGTTCGTAACCGAAATTCTCCATCACGTCGTCGCCGAACTTGAAAATAATCCGGCTATCCGCTGGATCGGAGCGAACACGGAAACGAAGAACCTGCGCGCCCGGCGCGTCCTTGAAAAAATAGGGATGACCCCTTCCGAACCCCTACAATATAACGTAGTGCCGAGAGCGGAACTGGAGAAGCTTCCAGAAGCCGCACACGGATGGTCGGAAATCAGCCCGGTTTCCGAAAAAATGCGGTGGGTCCGCGCTCTCCACCCATCCGACCGTTTATTTCCGTTTGAATGTTACTACCCTTTTCCGCTTTCCGGAAATCTGCTTCGGGAATTCCCGCTGCAGAAAGCCCGTATGTTTCTGTCACCCGATGAGCAGCGGTTTCTTCTTATGAAGGAGGATGTAAAAGGAGAAACATACACCAACGTTATATACCCCTTTGCTGATGCCGGAAGCGACCGGGGTGTGCTGAATCTCGTAAAGAAGGAGATACAGAACAATCCCGGACACTACGGTGCCTGGTTCAATCAGCAGTACAGCGACACTCCTCTCCCTTATCCCGTCGAATCAAAAGGTGAATGGGTGCTGTACAGAAAGTAGTCAGATACTCTTTTTGGCAATGCAGAAGAAAAACACGACGGTTCCTGCGGAAACAGCACGAGCCGGGGGGCCAATTGACCAGACCCCCGCCAGACCGTGCCCGCGGAAAACGGCGTGTTTTTTTCATGTGCCTACTTTTTCTTTTTAGGAACTCCTTTATTTCTGTAAAATGGCTTGTTCCCTTTTTGTTTCTTTTTCTTCTTGGCGCTGGCCTTGATCTGTTTCGGCTGTTCCCGGCGCTGCTTCTTATCACTTTTCGGCTTCATACCTACGATTTCGAAGTCGATGACTTTTTCATCGAGATTGACGTTGACGACTTTCACTTTCACTTCGTCCCCGATCCGGTACATATTCGCCGTACGTTCACCGATGAGGGCATACTGTTTCTCCATGAAGTTGTAGTAGTCATCCGTCAGCGTACTGACGTGTACCAGTCCTTCCACCGTATTAGGCAGTTCCACGAACATACCGAAGCTCGTGACGGAACTGATGATTCCTTCATACTCTTCATCGATTTTATCCTGCATATACTCCGCTTTCTTCAGATCATCCGTTTCACGTTCCGCGTCGACGGATGCACGTTCTTTCTCCGAAGAATGACGGGCAATCTCAGGCATGTGATCTTTCCAGTACTTCGTCGTTTCCTGGCTCAGATCTTTCTGAATGATATACGTACGAATCAGACGGTGCACGATCAGGTCCGGGTACCGGCGGATCGGTGATGTGAAGTGTGTGTAAAAGTTCGTCGCCAGCCCGAAGTGCCCGACGTTCGAAGGATCATACTTCGCCTGCTGCATCGAACGGAGCATCAGTTTCGAAATGATGAGGTCTTCCTGGGTCCCTTTCACTTCTTCAAGCACTTTCTGAAGCGCCTGCGGGTGTACATCATCGGACGTCCCTTTCACCGAATATCCGAGGTTTGCAACGAACTCGAAAAAGTTCTGCAGTTTAGCGGAATCCGGATCCTGGTGGATACGGTAAATCGCCGGAACATCAAGCCAGTGGAAATGCTCGGCTACCGTTTCGTTGGCCGCGAGCATAAACTCTTCGATGAGTTTCTCCCCGACCGATCTCTCGCGTAGCTGTACGTCTTTTGCTTTTCCTTCTTCGTCCACGATGACGCCCGCTTCTTTGAAATCAAAATCGATGGCACCGCGGTCGAAACGTTTTTCCCGAAGAATCTGCGCTAAGTCTTCCATATCTTTGAACATCGGTACTAATGGTTCATAACGCTTCTTCAGTTCTTCGTCGCCATCGGCGAGAATTCCGTTTACATCCTTATACGTCATCCGCTCGTCCGTTCTGATGACACTTTGGAAAATTTCATGGTTCACGACTTCCCCGTCCTCGTTTATCTCCATTTCACAGGAGAGCGTCAGGCGATCCACCTGAGGATTGAGGGAACAGATACCGTTCGACAGACGGTGCGGAATCATCGGAATGACGCGATCGACGAGGTAGACGGACGTAGCTCTCTCCGCTGCCTCCTTATCAATCGGCGATTCCTGATCGACATAGTAGGAAACGTCCGCAATGTAGACGCCGAGCTTATAGTTACCGTTATCGAGTTTCTTCACCTGGACGGCATCATCGAGGTCTTTCGCATCGGCACCGTCGATGGTCACAATCTGCTCGGAACGGAGGTCGCGACGATTTTCTATTTCTGATTCATTTATCTCATCCGGCGTATCTGTTGCCTGCTGAATCACTTCTTCCGGAAAATCTACCTGGATTCCGTGCTTATGGATAATGGAAATGATGTCGATTCCCGGATCGTTTTTATGTCCGAGAATCTCTGTGATTTCCCCTTCGGCGCTCATGCGGCCTTCAGGGAATTTCGTGATTTCGACAATCACTTTATGTCCATCAGCCGCTCCATTCTCTTTTCCTTTCGGGATGAAGATATCGTTCGGTACCCGTTTATCATCAGCGATGACGAAACCGAAGTTGCCGTTCGCATCATAGGTACCGACAAGTCTCGCCTGGGCGCGTTCAAGAATCCTTATGACGGTTCCTTCCGGGCGCTGCCCGTCGTCCCGCCGTTTTTCGACGCGTACGAGAACCTTATCATTATTCATCGCACTGTTCAGGTCGGAATGATGAAGATAGACGTCGTCCTTATCTTCCTCCTCCGGAAGCAAAAAGGCGAATCCTTTCGCATTCATCTGTATCCGGCCTTTAATAAGATTCATCTTCTCCGGAAGACCGAAGCGGTTCTTTCTCGTACGGACGAGATCTCCTTCTTCCTCAAGTGCATTCAGTTCATTCATTAATTCTTTCAGGTCTTCACTTCCGGTGAGACCTAATTCTTCTTCCAGTTCATTGACAGACAAAGGGCGTGAAGCCGATTCTCTGAAATGATCAAGTATTTTTTTTCTTTCTACAGACATAATAGTCCTCCTATTCATTATTCGGACATGTCTTCTATTCGCTTATGACCAGTCCAATGAATTAAGAAAATCCAGTACGTCCTGCTGAAGTTCGTCTTTTTCCTTATCCACTGTAATGAAGTGACCGGAGTTTTCGTACCATTTGATATCTTTGTGATCGGATTCCACCGTCTCATAGATATATGGAGCGCTCTCCGTGTTGATCATCTCATCCTTCGAAGCCTGGACCACAAAGAGGGGAGTATAAATCTCGTCCACATGGTCGTGTACTTCGTTGATGAACTGTCCTAATTGAGTGAACATGTCCTTTGATTGTTCTTCTAATTCATTCATTTCTTTCTTAATGGTTGCTTCGTCTTTTTCTTCGAGTTGTTTATATTGTTTCGCTTTGAACCTGAATCCCTGCTTAAGCTGTTCTTCGTTATCGAAAAACATCGGGGCACACATCGGTATAATACCCTGAATCTTCTCGCAGTATGCGAGTTTCAATCCTAAAACTCCACCGAGGGACAGACCCGCCACAGCTATCTTTTCATATCCCAGGTCCCGCAGGTGCTGAAGACCGTTCTGTACGTCTTCCCACCACTGGTCCGGAGTCGCATCGCTCAGTGCTTCCAGTTCCTTGCCGTGCCCCCGGTATATAGGGGCATGAGTCGTATATCCGTTCTTTTCGAGAAACCTTCCCATCATGCGTACATCTGTTGAATTACCTGTAAAGCCGTGCAGCAGCAGCACAGCACGATCTCCTCCACCTTCGAATGTAAATGGCTCAGGCGGTTTTATTTTCATAACTTCCTCTCTCCCTTTTTCTTTGCTGTTGATGTACTACCCATATTCAGCTGACAGAAACATTCATTTGCTGCCAGCAATCTGAAACGCTCCCCCCGCGTCCCGGGGGAAACCGTGCCGCAATAAAAAACGAAAAAGCCACGCTCAAGGCGCGGCTTACGAACATTATCCTATAAGATACCCGGAAATAAATGCCAGCACGAAGAACAGGACACCGGTGACGATAGTGGCACGGTGTAGAACTTTATCTATTCCTCTTGCCTTCTGCTTACCGAAAACCTGCTCGGCTCCGCCGGAAATCGCTCCCGACAGACCGGCACTCTTACCGGACTGCAACAGCACAAGTGTAATTAAAGCAATTGTATCAATAATAAGTAATGAAACCGTAAGTGTTTGCATAGTTTATTGTTGCACCTCCTGGAACGGACAAATGACTAGAACAAATATAGCATACATCTTTTTTCCCTACAAGGTGTAATTACCGGTGCCGTTTTTTGAATGATATTTGAACATTTTTGAATGAAAATGCGCAAAAACGATTGTTTTTGATTGAATGTTGCAAACGCTTCCCTTATAATGAAGTCATTCACTAAAGGAGGAACGCTTATGCTTACTATGGAGAGGCATCAGCTCATCCTGTCCCTGCTGGCGGAGAAGAAAACCGTCCGTCTCCAGGAACTGAGTGACCGGACAAACGCCTCCGACTCCACGATACGACGAGATCTGGACGCCCTGGAGCAACAGGGCGCTTTAAAGCGGGTGCATGGAGGCGCATCTTCTCTTTCAGCTTCCAGGGAAGAAGCGCCGATGAGTGAAAAAACCGCCCAGTATCACGAACAGAAAAAAATAATAGCTTCCCTTGCTGCGGGAACAATAAGCAAAAAAGAAACTATTTTTCTGGACGCCGGATCGACGACGACCCTGATGATCCCTTATCTGGACTCTTCTGTCACCGTCGTCACGAATGGTCCGGAGCACCTTCCCCATCTGGCGGAACGCGGCATAACCACCTACGTCATAGGAGGATTCGTCAAGCCGGGAACCAGGGCCATCGTCGGCGCCAATGCTGTAGAAAACCTGAAACAGTACCGGTTCGACCGCTGCTTTCTCGGAGTCAACGGGATTACGGAAGAAGACGGGCTCACGACACCCGATCCGGAAGAAGCAGCCATTAAGAAAAAAGTGCTCCATCAGTCTATGAACAGATACGTCCTTGCTGATCATTCCAAGTTCGGAGAAAGGACTTTCATAACTTTCGCCGGAGCGGAAGACGCCATACTGGTGACCGACTCTTCCGGACCTGTCGTGACGGCAATGCAGAATAACAAAGACATAGAGGTGATGCTTCCATGATTTACACACTGACACTCAACCCTTCCATCGACTACATTATGCACGTGGACAAATTACAGCCGGGCGGACTGACGCGTTCTACAGCAACGGCTTATTACCCCGGCGGAAAAGGAATCAACGTTTCCCGGGTGCTCTCGAATCTGTCCGTCCCCTCGACGGCGCTCGGCTTCATCGGAGGGTTCACCGGGGAGTTCATCAGAACCTCCCTCAAAGAAAAGGGAGTAAAAGAAGCTTTTATAGAAACAGACGAACCGACGAGAATCAACGTGAAACTGAAAGACGGAAGGGAATCGGAAATAAACGGCCCGGGACCTGAACTTTCGGACTCGCTCAAAGGGCGGCTGCTGGAACAGCTCCATACGCTCACCCCGGAGGACGTTCTACTAATTGCAGGCAGCGTCCCCTCTTCTCTCCCCGAGGATTTCTACCGGGAAATAGCGGAGAACCTGAAAGATAAAGGGGTACCGATGGCCGTGGATACCTCGGGACGCGCACTGAAAGACCTTTTATCCTATCATCCCTACCTTATCAAGCCGAACAGGCAGGAGCTTGAGGAACTGTTCGGGGAAACGATGGAAGATAATCGGACCGTCGCCCGCTACGCGGAAAAACTGGTGGAAGAAGGCTGCCGGAATGTTCTCATCTCCCTCGGCGGTGACGGAGCCGTATATGCGAATCATGAAGGTATCTGGTTCGCAGAAGCACCAGAAGGCCCGGTCGTCAACACTGTGGGAGCGGGTGATTCCATGGTTGCCGGATTCCTGGCTGCGAAAGAAGTTTATCTCACAGACGAAGAGGCTTTCAAAAAGAGCATAGCCTGCGGAAGTGCCACAGCGTTCGGAGAAGATTTGTGTACGAAAGAAGAAGCAGAAGCCCTGTACGATTCCATTCACATATATAAGGAAGGAGAGAGACGATGAAAATTACAGACCTTTTGAAAAAAGACACGATGCTGCTCTCAACAGACGCCTCCGATAAAAAAGGAATTCTGGACGAACTGACGGCGAAGCTTGAGACCGCCGGTCGTCTGAAAGACCGGGACAGATTCCGCGAAGCTATTCAGGCGAGAGAAGACCAGAGTACAACAGGAGTGGGAGACGGGATCGCCATCCCCCACGCAAAGTCAGAAGCCGTAAAGACACCGGCCATCGCTTTCGCCCGTTCCCGCGAAGGAATCGAATACGAATCACTCGACAGGCAGCCGGCTCACCTGTTCTTTATGATAGCAGCGACGGACAGTGCCGATAACACTCACCTGAATGCTCTATCACGTCTTTCTTCCTTTCTGATGGATACAAATTTCCGGGAAAACCTTATGAAAGCCGAATCCGAAGAGGAAGTCATGGAAATTATCAATACGAAGGAACGGGAAGAAGACGAAGAAGACGAAGAAGATGAAGAAGCGACGGAGACCTCCGGGAACCTGATTCTTGCCGTAACCGCCTGTCCGACAGGAATTGCCCATACGTACATGGCGGCAGATAAGCTGAAGGATACAGCCGGGCAGAGAAATATTCCGATCAAGGTACAGACGAACGGCTCAAGCGGAGTGAAGAACCGTCTTACTCCGGATGATATTGAACGTGCTGATGCCATTATCGTCGCGGCAGATACAAAAGTTGATATGAGCGGTTTTGACGGGAAACATGTCATCGAAGTACCGGTGGCAAAAGCTATCCACGAACCGGACAAACTGCTGGACCGGGCTCTTCAGAAGGATGCTCCTGTTCATCACTCCGACGGCAAAAAAGAAGACGGAGAAGATTCCAAAGGACGATCCGGCATTTACAAACATCTGATGAACGGTGTGTCCAACATGCTTCCTTTCGTCGTAGGCGGAGGTATTCTCATAGCTTTCTCCTTTTTCTTCGGTATCAACGCCGCAGACCCGGAAAGTGATCAGTACAATAGGCTTGCAGAAATGCTTGATACCGTCGGCGGTAACGCCTTCTTCTTCCTCGTCCCGATTCTCGCCGGCTTCATCGCATCAAGCATCGCCGACCGTCCCGGTTTCGCACCAGGGGTTGTCGGGGGTTATATAGCAGTGTCGTCCGGTGCTGCGGATGGCGGTTCCGGCTTCCTCGGCGGTCTGATCGCCGGTTTCCTGGCAGGTTACCTTACGCTCGGCATTAAAAAAAGCCTGGAAGGTCTTCCTGCCTGGCTGGACGGATTGAAGACGGTTCTGTTCTACCCGGTACTTGCCATTTTCGGTACAGGAATGATCATGCTTCTGATCAACCCGCCACTCACCAGTGTGTACACCGGTCTCTTAAGCTGGCTTGAGGGACTGAGCGGTGCCAACGTCGCCATACTCGGCATCATTGTAGGCGGTATGATGTCCGTTGATATGGGCGGACCCGTTAACAAAGCAGCGTATACGTTCGGCCTTGCCACTCTTGATGCCGGCAACTATTCGATTATTGCAGCAGCGATGGCCGGGGGTATGGTGCCTCCGCTCAGCCTGGCGCTTGCCAGCACATTTTTCAAAAATAAATTTACGAAAGAAGAGCGGGAGGCCGGCAAAACGGCCTACGCTCTCGGGGCCTGCTTCATCACGGAAGGCGCCATTCCTTTCGCAGCTGCGGACCCGGCCCGGGTGATTCCTTCGGCGGTCGTCGGATCAGCAGCGGCCGGAGCGCTCACCATGCTCTTCGGTATCGGTCTCACCGCTCCCCACGGAGGTATTTTCGTCATCGGTCTCGTCGAAGGAGGGTTCACCGAAGCAGCCCTTTACATCCTTGCCATCGCGGCCGGTTCGATAATTTCGGCAATTATGCTCGGATTCTTGAAAAAGGATGTACGAAAGGCTTAAAATAGTGTAGTTAGAACAAGTATATATTTTCACTTTTGAGGAGGAAACTATCATGGTAGAAAAAACATTCAAAGTCACATCCGCTGACGGTGTGCATGCACGTCCGGCGACAGTACTTGTACAGAACGCAGGGAAATACGAATCAGACATCAATCTTCACTATAAAGAGAAATCAGTGAACCTGAAGTCCATCATGGGAATCATGAGTCTCGGTATCCCGGCCGGAGCAGAAATCAAAATTACAGCAGAAGGTGACGATGAGCAGGAAGCAGTCGATCATCTGACGCAGACTATGCAAAATGAAGGCTTGGGGGAGTAACGAAATGACACAACTTCAGGGTATAGCAGCTTCCGGCGGTATTGCGATTGCAAAAGCATACCGTCTGGAGGCGCCTGACCTATCCTATGACAAAACGACGGTGGATGAGCCTGCCGAAGAAATCACACGTCTCCACGACGCTCTGGAGGTTTCCAAGTCGGAACTGGAAAAAATTAAAGAACACACGAGGAAGTCCCTCGGAGATGAACACGCAGAAATCTTCTCCGCTCACCTTCTCGTACTCAGCGACCCTGAAATGATCCAGCCCATGGAAGATAAAATCAGAACGGAAAGCGTCAATGCGGAAGCGGCTCTCGATGAAACGGCCAATATGTTCATCGACATGTTCAAAAACATGGACAACGAATACATGAAAGAACGTGCTGCGGACATCCATGACGTTACTAAGCGCGTGCTCGCCCACCTTCTGGACGCCGAGTTTCCGGACCCTGCTCTTATCGATGAGCAGGTCGTCATTGTGGCAGAAGATCTTACACCTTCCGATACCGCTCAACTGAACAAAGAGTTCGTCCAGGGCTTCACTACCGATATCGGGGGCCGCACGTCCCACTCGGCCATTATGGCGAGATCTCTCGAAATTCCGGCAGTCGTCGGTACGAAAGAGATTACGAAACAGGCGGACAAAGGTGTGACTGTCATTGTAGATGGCCTGAGCGGTGACGTAATCGTCGACCCTACTGATGAGCAGATCGAATCGTACAAACAGAAGCGTTCGGAATTTGAAGAGAAAAAACAGGAGTGGGCAAAACTGAAAGATGAGACCACCGTCTCAAGCGATAACGAGCACGTGGAACTGGCTGCCAATATCGGTACGCCGGATGATGTTTCGGGTGTCCTTGAAAACGGAGGCGAAGGAATCGGACTGTACCGGACCGAGTTCCTCTACATGGGCAAAAATCAGCTTCCGACAGAAGATGAGCAGTTTGATGCTTACAGTTCCGTACTGAAGCAGATGGAAGACAAGCCTGTCGTAGTGCGTACACTCGACATCGGGGGAGATAAAGAGCTCGACTACCTCGACCTTCCTGATGAAATGAACCCGTTCCTCGGCTTCCGTGCTATCCGGCTCTGCCTTGAGCGTGACGACATTTTCCGTACTCAGCTCCGGGCACTGCTGCGGGCGAGCGTACACGGAAACCTGAAGATCATGTTCCCGATGATTGCAACGCTCGACGAATTCCGCGAGGCGAAAGCTATTCTGACCGAAGAGAAAGAATACCTCATCCGGGAAGGGAAAGAAGTTGCGGACAACATTGAGGTCGGTATCATGGTGGAAATCCCTGCGACAGCCGTAATGGCCAAGCAGTTCGCCAAAGAGGTCGACTTTTTCAGTATCGGTACGAATGACCTTATTCAGTACACGATGGCTGCCGACCGGATGAATGAGCGCGTTTCCTACCTGTATCAGCCTTATAACCCGGCTATCCTCAATCTCGTAAACAACGTCATTGAAGCTGCCCACGCAGAAGGAAAATGGGCCGGCATGTGCGGTGAGATGGCAGGGGATGAAATCGCCATTCCGATTCTTCTCGGTCTTGGACTTGATGAATTCAGCATGAGTTCCTCTTCCATCCTTCCGGCAAGAACTCAAATCCTCGGGCTTTCCAAAGCGGAAATGAGTTCTTTCAAAGACGAACTTCTATCCATGAATACGTCTGAAGACGTGGTCGCTTTCGTGAAAGAGAAAGCAGGTCTTGAATAGGCTGTTTTCGGAAGAAGAAGTAAAGGAGGACTGTTGATGACCTTCACAATCGTAATGCTGGTATCAATTGCTATCATCGTCGGTGTGGCCGCAGCGTTCGGCACGGTCATTTCCAAAGGATATGACTACAAACACACGATTGATGCTCATCCGGAACAGGATGGAGATTCTTCTTCACAAAAAAACTGAACCCTTACAGGTTCAGCTGAAGCTGCCGGGAATTCCGGCAGCTTTATTTTATTGTCTCCGGCTCATGCAGGGGTCACCCAGCTGCCGACTTCATACCACATATAGTGGAGCCATTCCTCGAAAAAGAATGGAAGCTTCGTCTCCAGTGATTGATACGCGGAATATTCCGTCGGCACCCCCTCAGCGTCGATTCCCATATCCGTTGCCATAGCCGTAGCTCGTTTTAAGTGGAACCGGTCACTGACTAGATAAAAGCTGCCAATCGATTTCTCCTCAAGAAGTTTCTTTGATTCAGAGAGATTCTCTTTCGTCTCAAGTGAACTTTCTTCCAGTAATATATCTTCCTCCGGAACTCCTGCTTCCATAGCACTCCCTTTGCCTACTTCCGCTTCGGAAAATTCCGCTTTTTCGCTCTTACCCCCGGTAAAAATCAGATAATCTACCTTCCCTTCCTCGTACAGCTCGATTGCTTCACGGATCCTTCCTTCAAACACCGGACTCGGTTTTCCGCCCCACTGCGCCGCTCCAAGGACGATGGCTGCATCTACCTTTTTCTCTCCTTCTACACCGTATGTCCACACCTGCCAGGCGCTGACAGCTGCAAACACGAGGGCTATCATTATTAACAATTGGATGATTCTTTTCATAGTTTTTCTCCTTCGCTGTACGTTCGTCCTCTCATAATACTACGTGGGGAGGTAATTGCAAAAGATAAAGATACTTCCGCAGAAGAAAGCTAAAAATAAAACCTCCGGGGTGCACACCCCGAAGGCCTTCAGACTCCCAAAAACCGGGAGCCGGTCATTCCGTATTATTTATTCAGGTTGTAGAAAGCTGTCTTTCCTGCATATTTGGCTGTATCAAGCAGCTGATCCTCGATGCGCAGAAGCTGGTTGTACTTCGCAACGCGGTCCGTACGGGACGGTGCCCCTGTTTTAATCTGACCGGCGTTTGTGGCAACTGCGATATCAGCGATCGTTGCATCTTCCGTCTCTCCGGAACGGTGGGAGATGACTGCAGTATAGCCGGCACGTTTCGCCATTTCAATAGCGTCGAACGTTTCCGTCATCGTACCGATCTGGTTCACTTTGATAAGGATGGAGTTTCCTACACCCTGCTCGATGGCACGGGAGAGTTTTTCTGTGTTGGTAACGAACAGATCATCCCCGACCAGCTGTACTTTGTCACCGATACGGTCCGTAAGCAGCTTCGTTCCTTCCCAATCGTTTTCGTCCAGGCCGTCTTCAATGGAAACGATCGGATATTTGCCGATCAGTTCTTCATACCAGTCGACCATTTCTTCAGAAGTCCGCGTTACGCCTTCCCCTTTCAGGCTGTACGTACCGTCTTCATAAATTTCGGAAGCCGCCACGTCCATAGCAAGCTGCACTTCTTCGTCCGGCTTATATCCTGCCTCTTCGATCGCTTCGATGATCGTGGAGAGGGCTTCTTCGTTGGATTTCAGGTTCGGAGCGAATCCGCCTTCGTCCCCGACGCCAGTATTATACCCTTTGTTCTTAAGAACTTTCTTAAGCGCGTGGAAAATTTCAGCACCCATGCGGAGACCTTCCTTGAATGTAGGAGCACCTACAGGCATGATCATGAATTCCTGGATGTCTACGTTGTTGTCCGCATGCTCTCCACCGTTAAGAATGTTCATCATCGGTGTCGGAAGCGTGTGAGCGAAGAATCCGCCGAGATACTTGTACAACGGCAGTTCGGAATACTCTGCGCCTGCCCGGGCGACTGCCATGGAAACACCCAGGATGGCGTTTGCACCCAGATTCCCTTTGTTGTCGGATCCGTCGATTTCTCTCATAAGGTTATCGATGATAACCTGCTGGGTTACGTCGATGCCGAGCAGCTTCGGAGCTATCTTTTCGTTTACGTTTTCAACGGCGTTCTGAACGCCTTTGCCGAGGTAACGGTTTTTATCGCCGTCACGTAGTTCTACTGCTTCATATTCTCCGGTGGAAGCGCCACTTGGAACAAGAGCTGTGCCGAACGCTCCGGATTCCGTGTACACTTCCACTTCCACTGTCGGGTTCCCGCGGGAATCCAGTACTTCGCGTGCATAAACATCAGTAATATATGGCATGAAAATCTCTCCTTCAGTCATTGTAGTTTAGTTATTTCTTAATGATCGAGTTTCCGGTCATATCTTCCGGTTTTTCGACATTCAGCAGATCGAGAAGAGTCGGGGCAAGGTCGCCGAGAATTCCGTCTTCTGTAAGCTCTGCTCCTTCTTTCGTTACGATGACCGGTACCGGGTTTTTCGTATGGGCGGTCATCGGGTCCCCTTCGGTCGTCGTCACTTCATCAGAGTTCCCGTGATCGGCAGTGATGATGGCCGATCCGCCTTTATCGATGATTTTATCGACAATTTTACCGAGACACTCGTCCACCGCTTCTATCGCTTTCACCGTCGGTTCGAGCTTACCGGAGTGACCGACCATGTCCGGGTTGGCGAAGTTAAGAATGATTGCATTGTGTTTCTCTTCATCCAGGTCCTTAAGCAACGCGTCCGTCACTTCATAGGCGCTCATTTCCGGTTTCATGTCATATGTCGCTACATCCGGGGAATTGATGAGAATCCGGTCTTCCCCTTCGAACTTCTCTTCACGGCCTCCGCTCATAAAGAATGTGACGTGAGGATACTTTTCCGTTTCGGCGATGCGCAGCTGAGTCATATTATTCTTCTCAAGAACTTCACCGATTGTATTTTTCAATTCGTTAGGCGGGAAGATAACTTTATCTGTGTCCACCGTTTCACTATACTCCGTCATCGAAACGAAATAGACGTCTTTCGGTGCATCACCGCGGTCGAAGTATTCGAAATCGTCGTTCGCAAAAGCCTGGGACAGCTGGATCGCACGGTCCGGACGGAAGTTCGCATATACAATGGAATCTTCGCTTTCCACTTGAGCAATCGGCGTACCGTTCTCATCCGTCATTACGATTGGCAGCACGAATTCATCGTGTATATCCTCTTCGTAGGACTTTTCCACTGCTTCGATGGTATCTGCAGCCTGTTTTCCTTCACCGTGTGCTATTGCGTCATAAGCTTTTTTCACACGGTCCCAGCGTTTATCCCGGTCCATTGCGTAATAGCGTCCGGAGACCGTAGCTATTTTTCCTGTACCGAGCTCTTTCAGGTTTTCTTCTGTATCCTTCAGGTATTTCTTCGCGGACTGGGGACCGACGTCACGGCCGTCCAGGAAAGCATGAAGATATACGTCTTCAAGTCCTTCCTTTGCCGCAAGTTCGATAACGGCCATAATATGACTGTTATGACTGTGGATACCGCCGTCCGAGAGAAGTCCGAACACGTGCAGCGATTTATCGTTGTCCTTGGCATGACGGACAGCTCCGAGAAGCGTTTCATTCTCAAAGAAGTCCCCTTCCCTTATCGCCATGTTTATACGGGTCAGACTCTGATAAACCACTCTCCCGGCTCCGATGTTCAAATGTCCCACTTCCGAGTTCCCCATCTGTCCTTCCGGAAGACCGACCGCTTCTCCGCAGGCGGTCAGCTGAGAATGAGGGAAGCGGCTCCAGTAACGGTCGAAATTCGGGGTATTCGCCGCTTTTACGGCGTTTCCGTATTCCTCGTCACGCAGTCCGTAACCATCCAGAATGATCAGTGCTGCTAAAGGCTGTTTACTCATGTTTACCTGCCTCCACAAGTTTCAGGAAGGAATCGGCTTCAAGACTTGCGCCTCCTACAAGAGCTCCGTCAATATCCGACTGAGAAAGCAGTTCATCCACGTTTGCAGGCTTTACACTTCCTCCGTACTGGATGCGGACTGCTTCTGCAGCTTCGTCACCGGAGAGCTTGCCGACTACTTTACGGATATGAGTGCACACTTCATTCGCCTGCTCGCTCGATGCAGTACGGCCGGTACCGATGGCCCAGATAGGTTCATAAGCGATGATCAGCTGTTTCACCTGGTCATCTGTAAGCCCTTCGACAGCTTTCGTAATCTGACTCTCGATATGGTTCATCGTCTCATCCGATTCACGCTGTTCGAGAGACTCTCCTACACAGACGATCGGAGTGAGGTCATGGTCGAAAGCCGCATGGACTTTTTTGTTCACCGTTTCATCTGTTTCACCGAAAACGTCACGACGTTCCGAGTGTCCGAGCACGACGTACGTTACTCCGAGTTCTTTCAGCATTACCGGGCTGACTTCCCCTGTGAATGCACCGTTTTCCTCAAAGTACATGTTCTGTGCACCTATTTCGACATCCGAGTCTTTCGTCTCTTCCACAAGTTTCTGAAGAAAAGGGAACGGTGCACAAACGACGGACTCCACGTTTTCCTTCGAAGGCACTTTTCCTTTGACTTCATTAATGAAAGATTCCGCTTCTTTGTGCGTTTTGTTCATTTTCCAGTTTCCTGCGATTACCTGCTTACGCATATTCATCACCTCTTCAGATTATTTATCGTTCAGAACCGTTACTCCCGGAAGTTCTTTCCCTTCCATGAATTCAAGAGAAGCGCCTCCGCCTGTGGACACGTGATCCATATCACTGGCATAGCCGAACGTTTCGACTGCCGCTGCGGAATCTCCGCCGCCGATCACTGTATATCCTTCTGTGCCGGCAAGGGCTTCTGCAACAGCTTTTGTACCGCCGGCGAACGTATCCATTTCAAAAACGCCCATCGGCCCGTTCCAGATAATGAGTTTCGAATCCTTGACGAGACCTGCATAGTTTTCCCGGGTTTTCGGCCCGATATCGAGAGCTTCCCAATCTTCCGGAATTTCTTCGATACTTACTTCTTTCGTATTCGCATCCTCACTGAAATCATCCGCAACGATGACGTCTTCGGGCATAACGAAATTCACATTATTCTCTTTCGCTTTCTCCATGTACTGTTTGGCAAGATCGATTTTATCTTCCTCGAGAAGCGACTTGCCGACTTCATATCCCTGTGCCTTCACGAACGTGTAGGCGAGTCCGCCTCCGATGATGAGGTTATCGACTTTGTCGAGAAGGTTATCGATGACACCGATCTTATCTTTAACTTTAGCACCACCGATAATAGCTGTAAACGGACGTTCCGGGTCGGCGAGGGCATTCCCGAGCACTTCCAGTTCCTTCTGCATGAGGAAACCGGCTACTGCCGGGATGTACTCGGCCACCCCTGCTGTCGACGCATGGGCACGGTGAGCCGCTCCGAAAGCATCATTGACGTAAAGGTCAGCCATGTCGGCGAAATGCCTGGCAAGTTCCGGGTCGTTCTTCTCCTCCCCGGGGTCAAACCGCACGTTCTCAAGCAGAAGGACTTTTCCACGCTCCATTTCGGAAATCGCTTTTGTCACTTCCTGACCGTACACTTCATCCGACTTCAATACTTCCGCACCAAGCAGATCACTGAGACGCTCCGCTACCGGATCCAGCCTCAACTCATCATGGGCTTCTCCTTTCGGCCGTCCCAGGTGGCTTGCCAGAATAACTTTCGCACCGTTGCCTGTGAGATGCTGGATTGTCGGCAGGGCCGCTTTGATTCTCGTATCATCCGTCACTTCTTTGTCCTTCATGGGCACGTTGAAGTCCACACGGCAGAAAACCGTCTTACCATCCACTTCTATATCGCTGATCGTCTGTTTATTCATCTTCCGAGAACCTCCTTTGATCTGTCTGGTATGTATATTTCCACTAAAGATATCAGTGGAAACACATTAATTTTTTCTTCAGCAAATGAAGAAAAGGAGGAGGATACAGGACCTCCTCCTTTTAGTGATTAAAGCTTAGATTCCTTGTTTTTTAAGGTAAGCAGCAAGGTCTACACAACGGCTGGAATAACCGAACTCGTTGTCGTACCAGGATACGACTTTCACCATGTTGCCTTCAAGGCTCAATGTGGAAAGGGCATCGATTACGGAAGAGTTCGTATTACCGTTATAGTCGGAAGATACAAGCGGCTCTTCACTGTACCCCATGATACCTTTAAGTTCGCCTTCAGAAGCTTCTTTAAGTGCATTGTTCACTTCATCTACAGTTACGTCTTTGTCAAGTTCCGCCACGAAGTCAACGATGGATACGTTTTGTGTCGGAACACGCATAGCCATACCGCTCAGCTTGCCTTCAAGTTCAGGAAGAACTTTTGTAACAGCCTGAGCTGCGCCTGTAGTTGTAGGAATGATGTTCTGAGCTGCGGCACGGGCACGACGATAGTCTTTGTGCGGCAGGTCAAGGATCTGCTGATCGTTCGTGTAAGAGTGAACTGTAGTCATCATACCGCGCTTAACTCCGAATTTGTCATGGAGTACTTTCGCATATGGGGCCAGGCAGTTCGTAGTGCAGGATGCATTGGAAATAACATGGTGGCTGTCCTGATCATAGTCACCTTCGTTGACACCCATAACTACTGTAAGGTCTTCACCTTTGGCAGGTGCGGAGATGATCACTTTCTTAGCTCCTGCATCAATGTGTTTCTTGGCATCATCGCGCTGTGTGAAGCGTCCGGTCGATTCGATGACCACTTCTACGCCCAGATCGTCCCAGCCGAGCTGAGCCGGATCTTTTTCGGATTTTACGATGATTTCTTTACCGCCTACTACAAGGTTCTCACCGTTGACTTCAACTTCTTCTTCAAGCGTACCGTGAACGGTATCATACTGAAGAAGGTGAGCCAGCATATTCGCATCTGTAAGGTCGTTTACAGCTACTACTTCCACTTCATCGTTTTTCAGTGCAGCACGGAATACGTTACGTCCGATACGTCCAAAACCGTTAATACCAACTTTTACTGTCATGCTGAATTCCTCCTTAGAATATTACATTTGATTATTTAAAGGGATGCATCCCTCATCAACTCTTTCGCGGCGCCTTCGTCGGTGATGAGAACGCTGCTCTTGCCGGGCTGGAAGTAAGAAGAGATGGCATCCGCTTTGGAACTGCCGCCTGCGACGGCAATCACCTCTCTGTCTCCTTCCAGGTCCTCGAGCTGAAGACCCACCGTTCTCACCTTATGCACTACTTCACCCGACTGGCTGAAGTAGTACCCGAACGCTTCCCCTACCGCCTGCCTTTCTTTGATTACGGCAAGCTGGTCATCGGGTGTCTTTCTCCGATTAGCCATCGTAAGTGCATCTCCGAGACCGTGGATGACGATGTCGGAAGAGCGGATGATACCGAGGACATCCTTGACGGAAGGTTCCTCGATAATGTTCAGATACGATTCTTCACTGATCGGATCCGGCACATAAAGCAGACGGTAGTTCCCCATCGCTTTTTTGGCCATTTCCACACAAATCGTATTCGCCTGATGTTCCACCCGTTCTCCGAGGCCTCCCCGCGCCGGAACGAAGAGCCAGTCTTCCATTCCGGCCGAAGGGGTCATTCTCGAAGCCACGGAGGCCATCGTCGTCCCCCCGGTCACTGCAAGCGTCTGACCGGGTCCCGCAATAGACTGCAGGTACGTGACACACGCTTTTCCCATTTCCTCTTTCACCCACTCGGACTCGTCGCTGTCGCCGGGTACGACGATGACAGACTCCAGTTTTAGCTTTTCCCTTAAACGGTCTTCTAAAACCTTCACCCCTGAAACTTCCCTCATGTAAGGGGCCATGTTCTCAAGCAGGGACTTACCTTCCCCGGTAAGCAACAGCCCCCGCGTAGTCACCTCCACCATTCCGCCGTTTTGCAGAAAGGTGACTTCGGAGCGTATGCTGCGCTCCTTGAGATTCAGGTTATCCGCAAGCGTCCTGCGTCCGATCGGTTCCATAAGTGAAACGTAATGGAGAAGCCGATATCTGTTCTGAATAATCTCCAGAACATCCGGATAAAGTTTCTTCTGTAATTCTATCCATTCTTTCATAAACATTGCTCCTTCAGTTTAAAAAGAAGATCGGGGCAATAACGTCCCACTACATCATTTTGTGTCCCGCTAGGAGCAAAAAAATATTTCCTTCACAAACTATACTACCAACTGCTGTTGAAAAGTGCAAGTTTAATACTTCTGCAAGCGCTCTCTTACAGCATTTTCGCTCAACTGCGGAAAAATGAGTTCCTCGCCATTCACATGTACGACCGGAATCTGGAGGGCGTACTTTTCATGAAGATCATCGTCCTCCTCTATATCCTTTTCCCGAAATTCAAAAGAATAATCATAAGCGAGCAGATCTATCCAGACTTTCACTTCTTCGCAAAGCGGACAGTTATTTCTTGAAAACAGAGTGATTTCGTTCATCTCCATCCCACCTTCACTTCCTCTTCATCTTACCACTGAAGGAAAAGTTTTTCACTTAAAAAGAAGCAGCTAGGAAGCATGCTTCTTTCCATCGTAATAACCGCTGTCTATTTTTCTTTCTTTCGATTGAAGGAACGTGATCAGTTCTTTTTCCACCGTCCATCCGGGAGCCCGTTCTATCAGTTCATGATTAAAAGAAATTCTGCTCTGTGTCTTCATATCGAACAGATGTATTCTCCGGCTCTCCATCAACTGTTCCGTCCATAAAATCGTAAAGCGGATAACTTTTGCCATAGCAGTACCTCCCTGGTCCAAAGCGATTCAGCCGGATGCCTGCACGACTTTTAAGTCGAACAGTTCCGGCTGTCTGACCTTTTCTGAATGAAGAACACCAATGATTTCACTGCTTATATTGTAACAAAAAAGCCCTCCAAATGATATTGGAGAGCTTTCCGGTATATACAAGTGCGCCCGAGAGGACTTGAACCCCCGACCTATAGAACCGGAATCTATCGCTCTATCCAGCTGAGCTACGGGCGCATATCGACACAAAAACCATTATAAAGGGTATGTCTTCAGAACGCAAGTCCTCTTCAAATGTTTATTTCATCCGGGTTAGGGAAACAATATTCGTGGACATGGAAGTAAATTGTTTGACCTTCATTGACCATAAAGGTATGATGAACATACAAAATCATTCATTGAGAATGTAATGAGGAGGAATACATTATGAATCTAGTACCAACAGTAATTGAACAGACGAACCGCGGGGAACGGGCTTATGATATTTATTCCCGGCTGTTAAAAGACCGGATTATCATGCTCGGCAGTCCGATCGATGATAACGTATCGAACTCGATCGTAGCCCAGCTTCTATTCCTGGCTGCGGACGATCCCGATAAAGACATCTCCCTGTACATCAACTCTCCGGGCGGTTCCATCACTGCCGGTATGGCTATCTTTGATACGATGCAGTTCATTAAACCGGACGTTTCCACTATCTGCACAGGTATGGCAGCTTCCATGGGTGCTTTCCTGCTTAACGCCGGTACGGAAGGCAAGCGCTACGCACTTCCGAACAGTGAAGTAATGATCCACCAGCCACTCGGCGGTACTCAGGGTCAGGCTTCCGACATCGAAATCCATGCCAACAGAATCATCAGAATGAGAGAGAAACTGAACAAGATTCTCTCCGAGCGTACCGGTCAGCCTTATGAAGTTATTCAGCGCGACACGGACCGTGACAACTTCATGGATGCTCACGAAGCAGTAGACTATGGTCTGATCGACAAAGTAATGGAGAACTAATTTCACTATTACAACTCTATATTGAAAAACACTTTAAAAGCGGGCAGTATGGATCTTTTCCATACCGCCCGCTTTTTTTATTTGGTGCACCTCTTTCCTTCCCTTCACTTGCTGCCGAGGGAGGTGAAGGTAATGATTATCACGTAATCGTGACGTTCAGCACGATTTTTCCCCTCCGAAGGTCACGAAAACCGCTTTTTCCTTCCTTTCGGAGAGAACGAAGCGGGCTGAAGGGCAGGATAATGAAACTCCCGGTGCCTGAAACCATGACCGGGCAGTACAGACTCTCTTCTCTGAATGCATAAAACACCAAAAAACCGGACGTCACGGACCGTCCGGTTTCATGTATGCTATTCAGTTTTGATACAGACTTCTTTTACCTCTCCCCCGCAGTCTTTTCTCTGTATGTATATTTTTTCAACTGTGCATTTATGCCTCTTTTACAAATTCCTCGAGCTTCGTCATGGCTTCTTCTTCATCATGGCCGTCCGTAACAAGCACTACTTCTTCGTCACCTGCGACAGCCAGACTCATCAGTCCCATTATACTTTTGGCATTTACCCGCTTTTCGTTCTTTTCAATGAAGACGTCCGAGCTGAAACGATTCGCCAGCTGGACGAACTGGGCGGCAGGTCTCGCCTGCAGTCCCGTGGATAATTCGACTTTCACCTTTTTTTCTATCACCGGTCATCCTCCTTCTTATAATCTATTTTGAAAGCGCATACAGTCTGTTCGAAAAAAACGTCCCCGGGGAAAGGGTGACGTTTCCAGTGGTTCTCATTATAGCACGAAAACCGTTTTAATACATCAGGTCCTCCCCGAAGTCCGGGAGACTTCCCCTCGTCTTACTTTTTCAGCGAATTCATCGATTTTTTTCAGACGGTGATTGATTCCGGATTTACTGATCTTGCCGCCCGGAACCAGTTCACCGAGTTCCTTGAGCGAGACGTCCTGATGCTCGAGACGCACCCGTGCCAGATCTCTCAGCTTCGGCGGCATCGCGTCAAGACCTACTGTTTTATTGATGAAACGGATATTTTCCACCTGACGGAAGGCAGCTCCGATCGTTTTGTTGAGGTTGGCCGTTTCACAATTGACGAGACGGTTCACCGAGTTTCTCATATCACGGACAATTCTTACGTCTTCAAACTTGAAAAGCGCCTGGTGAGCGCCAATATTACTGATAAATTCGGTAATTTTCTCCGCTTCCTTCAAATAAGTGATGAAACCGTTTCTCCTCTCGAGCGTACGGGCGTGAAGGTCGAACGTGTTCATCATTTTGCACAGTTCTTCGTTGTGATACTCATCCGACGAATTCATTTCCAGATGATAGGAAGACGTTTCAGGGTTATTGACGGACCCTCCGGCAAGGAAAGCCCCGCGCAGATAAGCCCTTTTTCCTTTCGTCGTACCGGAATACTTAGCGGGAATCTTTTTATTGACGAAAAGAGGTCCCTCCAGTATTTCCAGTTCCTTCAGTATTACTTCGGCATTCTCTTTCATCCGGACGATGTAGACGTTGTTTTTCTTCAGACGCATCTTCTTACGTACGAGCAGTTCGGCCGGGTAAGGAAACAGCTGCTTCATCAGCGTATAAATACGGCGGGCGATCGCTGCGTTTTCCGTCTGTACGTCCAGCAGATACTGTTTGTTTCTGAGCGAAAAAGTGCCGTTCATCCTTACAAGGGCTGCAAGTTCCGCTTCATTGGCTTCGAGGTCTTCTTTCATATTCGTAAGTTCTTTCTTTATTTCAGAGGCGAAGGACATCGTCATCCCTCCTTTCTAAACGCTGCGGTCGTTTATCATGTTGTACAGCAATTTGGACAGCTTCTCAGGGTCGTGACGGATCACCTGTTTTGTTCTGTCAATGATGTCTTCTTCGATAATCCTTATATTCATCGATCGCAGGCGGTCGAGGTCGTAGCTGACCGGCTGTGCGTTCTCTTTTGCGTAAAGTTCACGCATCTCGGAGCGGATCGGCTTATTGTGCACAATAATCGAATCCACCACGTCGTCCCCGATGTGATCATGGATCGCCTGCAGATGATCGGCGGCTGTGTAGTGGGAAGTCTCCCCTTCCTGGGTCATTACGTTACACACATACGTTACAGTCGCTTTTGTTTCGCGGAGCGCCTCTTTCACTTCGGGGATGATCAGATTCGGGAGTATACTTGTGTAAAGGCTTCCCGGCGAAATGACGATCAGTTCGGAATCCATGATAGCATCAATGGCTTCCGGCAGAGGTTCGGCCGGCGTCGGACTCAGGAACAGATGTTTGATCCGTTTGTTCGCCTCCGGTATCTTCGACTCCCCGGAAACGATCGTTCCATCATCCATTTCGGCATGGAGGTTCATCGAGTACTTGGATACGGGATAAATATTCCCTTTCACGTTAAGGACGCGGGAGAGCTGTTTGATACCATCATAAAAATCACCCGTCATATTAGTCAGTGCGACGAGAAGAAGATTCCCCATCGAGTGGCCGGACAGGCCGTTCCCATCAGGAAATCTGTGCTGGAAAAGATCGAGCAGAATCGGCTCCGCTTCCGATAAAGCGGCAATTACGTTCCTGATGTCCCCCGGAGCAGGGATTTCCATCTCCGAGCGTATCTTTCCGGAGCTTCCACCATCATCAGCGATTGTCACCAGAGCAGACAGAGAAATAGGCTGCTTTTTCAGGCCTCTGAGAAGAACGGGCATCCCCGTTCCTCCCCCGACGACGAGCACTTTGTTCTCCGGCTGTCCCATCAGGAAAGTTCCTTTCTCTTTTCGATGTCCCTGTGCGTCACTTTCGTAAGGAAATCCTCTCCGAAATGCTGAGCCAGAAATTCGGCAATTGCAACAGACCGGTGCTGTCCTCCCGTACATCCGATCGCCACGACAATCTGGGATTTCCCTTCTTTACGGTAGCGGGGAAGCATGAAAGCGAGCAGATCCTTCAGTTTATCGAGGAACTGTTTCGTTTCGGCCCATTTGAACACATACTGCACCACTTCATCGTCAAGGCCGGTTTTCGGCCGCATCGTTTCCACGTAATGGGGATTCGGAAGAAATCGCACGTCGAACATAAGATCCGCATCAATCGGTACACCATGTTTAAAACCGAAAGACACCATCTGTACGGAGAACACCTGCTGTTCTTTCTCTTTAAACGTCTGGAGTATATCTTCGCGCAGCGCCTTCGGTTTCAGGTCCGTCGTATTGAATATGGTCTGCGCTCTTCCTCTCAGCTCATCCAGCATTTCCCTTTCTTTTTTAATGCCTTCAAGCGGCAGTCCCTTCGGTTCGAGCGGATGGCTCCTTCTCGTTTCTTTATAACGCGACACCAGTTCCTGATCTTCGGCATCAAGGAAAAGTATATGATCCTCGACCCACTCTTCCTGGCTCAGAGCATCAAGCGACTCGATCAGCGAGTCGAAAAATTCTCTTCCGCGAAGGTCCATGACGAGAGCGACGTTCTGGATATTGTTACTCGGGTCCTTCATCAGTTCCAGAAATTTCGGAAGAAGAGCCGGAGGCAGGTTGTCCACACAGAAGTAGCCGAGATCTTCAAAACTCTGAACAGCCACCGTCTTTCCGGCACCTGACATACCGGTAATAATGACAAGTTTCGCTTTATATGCTTGCGGATCCATACTTTTCCCCCTTATCGGTACGTTGCTTTTCATTCTTCCTCATTATACTACGTTTTCGCAACTTGATACAAAAAAGCGCAGGTGATAAACACCTGCGCCATAAAGATATACCTTAAAAAAGAGGCGGCAGCCCGGCGGGAGAACCATCCCTCCCGACCGTGCGTTTCTCAGGAACCCACTTTTTCAAGTTCTTCCATCAGGTTCTCGATATAGTTTTGCGCAGACTGGGCGGCAATACTGCCATCTCCTGTAGCTGTCACAATCTGACGGAGCTCTTTATCACGGATATCCCCGGCAGCAAAAACACCCGGTACCTTCGTCTCCATTCTTTCATCCGTCTCGACGTACCCTTCCTCATTCGTAACACCGAGGTTAAGGAATGGAGTATTGAGCGGGATGAGACCGATATAGACGAATGTTCCGTCCGTTTTCATCTCGTACTCTCTTTCTTCATTCTTATCATAGAGAGTGACGCTGCCCACTTTACCGTTCACATCGTTGATGGAACTGACAGTCGTATCCCAGATAAAGTCGATTTTATCGTTGTCGAAAGCCCGGTCCTGAAGAATCTTCTGAGCCCGGAGTTCGTCACGACGGTGAATGATGGTAACTTTGCTGGCGAAGCGTGTAAGATAAACACCCTCCTCCACAGCAGAGTCGCCGCCGCCGACAACAACGATTTCCTTATCGCGGAAAAAGGCGCCGTCACATACGGCACAATAGGATACGCCGCGGCCTCCGAGCTCTTTTTCTCCGGAAACGCCGAGTTCTTTGTATTCGGCACCGGTAGCGAGAATGATAGAGCGCGCTTTATATTCTTTCTTTCCGGCTACTATCGTCTTGTACTCCTTGCCATCGATGATTTCTTTGATATCTCCGTAGGCGTATTCGGCACCGAATTTCTTCGCGTGGCCGAACATTTTATTGGATAGGTCCGGCCCGAGAATGCTTTCGTAGCCCGGATAGTTTTCTATATCTTCCGTATTCGCCATCTGACCGCCCGGAATTCCGCGTTCAATGATCAGTGTGCTCATGTTTGCCCGTGAAGTATAAACAGCCGATGTCAGTCCCGCCGGCCCTGCACCGATAATAATAACGTCATAAATGTTCTCCTCATTCATGGTTATTCACTCCTTTGTCTTTCAATCTTTCATCATCATAGTAAATTTGTCACAGTCCGTCTATTTATTTGCTTATCCGATGATCCACGGACCTTCCGTTTCCGTCAGGACAGGGAATCGGGCTCGTCCCTTCTTCCACAGTTCTTCCGCTTTATGAGGATCTCCGGTATGGAAAGAGGCGATGCTGTACCATTTCATGTACTGATACCGGTTTTTCACAGCTTTCTTACCGAGCTTCCGGAACCGTTCCGCCGCTTCCGTATATTCCCCAGCTCTCGTAAGAGCCGTCGCTACGGCCAGCTGCTGTTCCTCATGCATCGGGAAGACGTTTTTCAACTGGTGAATGTGGTGTTTCACGAGTTCGAACTGATTCATCTCCACGTAAAACGTTACCAGGTTGATATGACAATGGATATCCTCCGGCGACTCTTCGGCCCAGTCCCGTTCCATCTCCACCGCGGCTTCCTGTTTCCCGGTATGGAAAAGCGCGTAAGCATACTGATGCTTCGTCAGCGGAAAGGAAGGGAACAGTTCCATCATTTCATCGAGAAGCGCAAGGGCTTCCTGCCACTCGTGATGTTCAAGGTGGTAATGGACCGTTTCCTGGTAGACGAGAAGCTCGTCCTCTTCATCAAATTGAAATTCCTCGCGTTCTTCCGGTTCAAGCGAATCGATCATTTCCTTAAGCTGTTCCGCGGCTTCGCGGAACTCCCCGTCCTCGTCTTTCTTCATATACGTGTCGAGGTGCCTGCTGGCATCCTGAAAAAGCCCGAGATGAGCGTAGTTGTTCGCCATGAGATAATAACAGTCCGGATAGGCGTCCCCTTTATCGCGGAGGACGTCTGTCAACAGCTGGTTCGCTGCATGATAAGAACCAACTTCCGTATAGACGACGGAAAGTTGGCATTTATACAATGGTTCGTTTTCATTTATTTCTATCGCTTTCCGCAACCAGCGCACCGCCCGGTCGAAATACCGGTTCTGAAAAGCCTGTACTCCGTGGCTGAAATAAAAACTGCTGGTCGGGACAAAGGGAATGACTTTACTTTCTTCCTCTACCATCGTCGTCATAAATTGCCTCCTGTTTTTCGTTCCGTATCAAAAATACTACCAATTATGCAGTATATCATAAAACGGAGCGAGTGGTGAGAGGTTTTTTCATTTAAGACAAAAGGACGCGTGAATCAGTTACTGTGGCGCTCCTCGAGGACAGCAAGAACGTCATCCAGAGGGACGTTTCTGTCTGTCAGAAGCATCAATAGGTGGAAGAGCAGATCGGCCGATTCAAGAGCCAGTTCTTCGCGGTCATCATTCTTCGCGGCGATTATGACTTCCCCGGCTTCTTCCCCGATTTTCTTTGCAATCCGGTCGACTCCTTCCTGGAACAGTTTCGACGTATACGACCCTTCCGGAAGTTCCGCTTTTCTTTTAGCGAGAAGTTCTCCGAGTTCTGTCAGCATCCGGTAACGGTCCGATTCCTCCGTATGCAGAGCGTCCTTGAAGCAGCTGTAACTGCCGGTATGACAGGCCGGTCCTGCCGGTGTGACCTGCACGAGCACAGCGTCCTGGTCACAGTCATAAGTAATAGCTTCCACCTTCTGGGTATTCCCGGACGTTTCCCCTTTGTGCCACAGCTCCTGCCGCGACCGGCTGTAAAAAACCGTCTCTTTTCTCTGCAGCGTCTGTTTCAGTGCCTCTTCGTTCATATAGGCGAGTGTCAGCACTGTTTTGGAACGGGCATCCTGGACAATGGCCGGGACCAGCCCTTTTTCATCGAATACGACATCTTCTGTTTTCACCGTACTTCCACTCCTTTATTTCTCAGATAGTCTTTCACATTTTCAATCGACGTTTCTTTGTAATGGAAAATAGAGGCTGCAAGGGCGGCATCAGCGTCCACTTCCGTGAACACTTCATGGAAATGTTCTTTGTTTCCGGCGCCTCCGGAGGCTATAACAGGAATCGTCACTATGTCCTGAACGGCTTTCAGCATTGCAAGATCGAAGCCCGTCTTTTCACCGTCCTGGTCCATGGAGGTGAGAAGAATCTCTCCCGCTCCGAGACGCTCCGCTTCCTCGGCCCATGCCGTGACCGTCCGTTCAGTCCGGTGACGGCCGCCCGCAGTGTAGACGAACCATTCACGCTTTTCTTCATCCCAGTTTCCGTCAATGGCGACGACGATACACTGGGACCCGAAATAATCCGCACCTTCTCTTATGAGAGCCGGCCTTTTTACGGCCGCCGAGTTGACAGCTACTTTATCCGCCCCGTTCCGCAATGTTTCCCGCATATCTGCGATAGTCCGGATTCCGCCGCCGACGGTGAACGGAATGAGAAGTTCGGAGGCTACTTCCCTCACCACATTGATCATCGTTTTCTGTCCTTCGTGCGTTGCTGAAATATCGAGAAAAACGAGCTCGTCCGCGCCGGCTTCGTCATACATCTTCGCCAGTTCCACCGGATCACCCGCATCACGGATGTCGACGAACTGTATACCTTTTACGACTCTTCCCTCTTTGACATCGAGACAGGGGATGATGCGCTTTGCGAGCATTACACTTCCTCCTTCAGCGCTTCCGTAAGCGTGAAGCGTCCGGTATAAAGAGCCTTACCGATAATCGTACCGCTGATATTTTTGTGATGCTTCAGCTCCCGTATATCCGCAAGCCCCTGAATGCCGCCCGAGGCGATTACTTCGGCGCCCGTCTCTTTAGCGAGTGCCGCGATTTCCTCCGTATTCGGGCCGGAGAGCATGCCGTCACGCGCAATGTCTGTATAGATGAAAGTCGCAGCGCCCGCTTTCTGTAACTCCCGGCCAATGTCCGCCGCCCTGATCTCCGAGGTTTCAAGCCAGCCTTCCGTCGCGACGTACCCGTCTTTTGCATCAAGTCCGATGACGATGCGGGAGCCGTACGTACGGAGAAGTTCTTTCGTCAGCTCCGGATTTTTCACGGCAAGCGAGCCGATGATGACCCGGTCCACGCCGGCATCAAGATAAAAGGCTGCGTCTTCCATGGAACGGATACCGCCGCCGACCTGAATCCGGCTGTCCAGCTCTTCTGCTGCACGGATAACGTCCCGGGCATTTTTCCTCGATCCTTCTTTCGCGCCGTCCAGATCAACCATATGTATCCAGGAAGCCCCTTTTTCCGAAAAATCGCGGGCGACGTCGAACGGGCTGTCGCCATATATCGTTTCCCTGCTGAAATCTCCCTGCTCGAGACGTACGCATTTGCCGTTGCGCATATCAATCGCAGGATAAATGGTAAAACTCATATTTCCACCTGCTCTCCCTGTATAATTACTGCTTACCTGCGGGTGACGTGCCGGTTCTCCACTTTGCTGCAGAAGTTATCAAGCAGCTGAATTCCGGCCCTGCCGCTTTTCTCCGGATGAAACTGACTGGCCACGACATTCCCGCGCCCGATGATGGCCGGGACCTCCCGGTGGTAATCGGCGGTTGCCAGCAGAACGTCTTCGTCCTCCGTCTCCACTACGTAGGAGTGAACGAAATAGACGTATTCCTCCCCGACGTTTTCAAGTACAAAGTGGCCGGGATGATGAAGTGTCAGCCGGTTCCACCCCATATGAGGAACCTTATACTTCATCCCTGCATCCGTTACACCCCGGAAACGCTTGATCGTTCCTTCGAAAACTCCCAGTCCTTCCGTAAAGCCGCCTTCTTCACTGCTTTCGAACAGCAGCTGCATACCGAGACAGATCCCGTAAAACGGTACGCCCCGATCGATCTTTTCTAAGATGAACTGGCGGAAGCCGTGCTCTCCGAGAGCTTTCATCGCATCCGGAAAAGCACCGACACCCGGCAGTATAAGACCGTCGGCATGCTCCAGCTGCTCCGGCCTGTCTCCTATGCTGTACTCCACATCCAGGCGTTCCAATGCTTTTGATACGCTGAAAAGATTTCCCATTCCGTAATCGATGATTCCGATCATGACAGACTTCCTTTCGTACTCGGCACTCCTTTGACCCGTGGGTCGACCCGGGTCGCTTCGTCGAGGGCCCGGCCGAGCGCCTTGAACATAGCCTCGACGATGTGGTGGGAATTATGACCGTGGTGGACGATGATGTGTAAGTTCATTCTCGCTTCCAGAGCCAGTTTCCAGAAAAATTCGTGAACATTTTCCGTATCGAACGTCCCGATTTTCTGAGAAGGGATGTCCGCATGCCACTCGAGATGAGGCCGGTCCGACATATCGACGGCTACCGTGACGAGTGCTTCGTCCATCGGAAGCATCATCGATCCGTACCGCTTCATACCGTACTTATCACCGATAGCCTGATGCAGTGCCTGGCCGAGGCAGATGCCTATATCTTCCGTAAGGTGATGATCATCCACTTCCACATCCCCCTTACCGGTGAGTGTCATATTGAACAGTCCGTGTTTCGTGAACAGCTCCAGCATATGGGAAAGAAAAGGTACCTGCACGTTCAGGTCCGCTTCGCCCTCTCCGTCCACCTCAAGCTTCAGGTCGATCTCCGTCTCTCTCGTCTTTCTCGTTACGCTCCCCGATCTAGTCATCAAACCGCTCCTTTCTTTTCTCCACCGCCCGGGCGTGCCCTTCGAGATCCTCGAGCCGGGCAAAACTTGCAATTTTATCGACATTCCTGTGCCACGCAGCTGCGCTGTAGGAGATGACACTCGATTTCTTCATGAAGTCATGTACGTTCAAGGGACTTGAGAACCGGGCCGTGCCGCTCGTCGGCAGGACATGGTTGGGGCCTGCAAAATAGTCGCCGACAGGTTCCGAACTGTACGGACCGAGGAAAATAGCCCCGGCATGCCTGATGGCGCCGAGCTGTTCGTAAGGGTTCTCCGTCATCACTTCCAGATGCTCGGGAGCGAACTCATTCACCGTGTCCACGGCCTCTGTCATCGTGTCCACGACGACTGTGCCGCCAAAAAAGTTGATGCTCGCTTCTGCGATATTCTTTCTCGGGAGCTGTTTCAGCTGCTCTTTCACTTCTCTGTCCAGGTCATCCGCCAGCTGACGCGACGTAGTGATGCATACCGCAGAAGATCTTTCATCATGCTCCGCCTGCGACAGCAGATCCGCCGCGACTTCTCCTGCACGGGCCGTGTGATCACAGAGCACGGCTATTTCGCTCGGTCCGGCGATCATATCGATGTCCACATCTCCGAACACCTGCTTTTTGGCAAGGGCGACGAACATATTACCTGGTCCGGTTATTTTATCCACGGCAGGGATGGTTTCTGTACCATAGGCAAGAGCGGCAATCGCCTGTGCTCCCCCTATTTTGTATATTTCTGTTACCCCGAGAATCTGGGCCGTCGCAAGTACTCCGATCGGCACCCGGCCGTTCGTCCCCGGCGGAGTAACCATGGCTATGCGTTCCACGCCGGCTACCTGCGCCGGAATGATGTTCATCATGACCGAAGACGGGTAAGCTGCGGTTCCTCCCGGCACGTAGACACCGGCTTTGTCGATTGGGGTGTATTTCTGACCAAGCATCGAACCGTCTTGGGATGTATCAAACCACGAAGAAGGCAGCTGTTTCTCATGAAAACGGCGAATGTTCCCGGCCGCTTCCTGAATAATGTCCAGGTATTTACCGCTCAACGATTCGTAAGCGTCACTTATCTCCTCGCGCGTCACCCGGAAATCGGATAAGGAAATACCGTCGAATTTCTCCGTGTATTCCTTTACAGCCGCATCCCCCCGTCTGCGTACGCCACTCACGATGTCATTGACTTTCCCCTGGATGTCCGACGTGTCCTCCTGGCGCGACGTCTTCCATTTTTTGATGTCTTCTCTCGTCAGTCTTCTCATGAATTCACTCCTACCTGTTCGCCCATCTTCTCAATCAGCGGGTCGATCCGCTCACTTTTCGTCCGGTAGCTCACCGGATTCACGATAAGACGGGAAGTGATTTCGGTGATTTTTTCATATTCCACGAGCCCATTTTCCTTCAGGGTGCGGCCGGTGGAAACGATGTCGACGATCCGGTCGCTGAGACCGATCAGGGGTGCGAGTTCGATCGATCCGTTCAGAGGGATGATTTCGATCTGCTCCCCCTGCTCCCGGTAATAGTCGGATGCGACTTTCGGATATTTCGTGGCGATTTTCGGCGCAATCCGGCTGAGCGGCTGGTCCGGCAGCCCGGCCACCGCAATGTAGCAGGGACTTATTTTAAGATCAAGCACTTCGTAGACGTCCCGGTCCTGTTCAAGAAGAACGTCTTTGCCGGCGATTCCGATATCGGCCGCTCCGTACTCCACGTAAGTTACGACGTCCATCGGTTTAGCCATCATTACGTTGATATTCTGCTCCGGAAATTCAAGAATCAGTTTCCTTGATTCTTCCGCCCCGGCGCCTATATCATACCCTGCCTGCTGCATCAGCCCGGCTGCCTCTTCGAATATGCGGCCTTTCGGCATAGCGATTGTCAACGGTTTCGTCATCACCTGTCGCCCCCTTCCTTATACATTTCTCTCACTGTTTTGAATTTCAGAGAAAATTTCTCCACATCCGCGACCTGGTCGATATGCTGGATAACCACCTGGTCTCCCTGTTGCCGCAGACGTGCCGCTTCCTGAAGTCCTGCTTTGAATGTAGCATCATCGACAAGCAGGCATAGCGGGCCTTTCTTCGTATCCGATGCCCCGTCCAGCGCTTCGACAAGTCGTTCCACGTGTACGGCGAAACCGGTCGCGGAAGCATTCAGTTCAAACGACGGCAGCAGAGTATCGTATCTTCCGCCGTTGCAGAGAAGAGCGCCGACGTTCGGAGCGTACCCTTCGAACAGAATACCCGTGTAGTAATCCATGTGACTGATCAGATTCAGGTCGAACTGTACGAATGATGCCACGTCATACTCCTGAAGCGTCCGGTAGAGCTGTTTAAGGTCGTTCATCGCCTTCAGACCCGCCTGGCCTTTAGACAGGGCTCTGGCCTCTTCGAACACTCCCTCTCCGCCGCGGAGTCGAAGCAGAGCGTTCAGATTATCTTTCGCTTCCTGCGATACTCCGAGCGACCGGACATATTTTTCGTATCCGACGTAGTTTTTACGATGCAGATAGGAAAGCAGCGCAGCTACCGCGTCCTGATCCCCGGGAAGCAGTTCTTCAAAAAGAGAACGGACGTAACCGATGTGACCGACAGTGATCACGAATTCCTCGAGCCCCGTCTGTTTCAGGGAATCGATTAAAAGAGCAATCACCTCGGCATCCCCGTACGAAGAATGATCGCCGATCAGTTCTGTCCCGACCTGTTCAAACTGAGCGGGTTTGCCCGCTTCCGACTGCTGGGCACGGAATACGGAACCGTCGTAGGCGAGTCTGAGCGGAAACCCTTCTTTTTTCAGTTGGGATGCGGCTACCCGTGCAATCGGCGCCGTCATATCCGGACGCAGTACGAGCGTATGTCCCTGCTGATCCAGAAGCTTGAACAGGTGCGTATCATGAGTCGCGCTCATCTTCCCGACAGTTTCGTGATACTCCACGAGAGGTGTATCCATGAACTGATAACCGTGCGATTCGATGACCTGTGCCATATTTTTTCTGACGTGTTCTTTTTTATTGTGGAAAAAAGGAAGCGTATCGCGCATTCCCAGGGGTTTTTCAAACATGAGTTTCTTCGTCATCGTGCCCGTCCTCCCGTTCATCCTTTAGTATGCTAACATGCTAACAAAATAAAGATATAGCGTCAATCCATAGTTACTGTTCCGTGTGCGACAGGAAAAAAATGAATAAGAGCAGCGTATAAGGAATGTTTTCCGTCGTCTCCCATTCGATCACAGAACCGTTCATCCGCTGCAGTTTATCCGGAGCACCTACAGGTATCGCCCCGTTTTTCAGCGTAAGAAGCGTACGGTCCCGGCTGTCTTTTACGTAATATTTTCCGATATAAGGATCTCCCGAGGTGTAGTAGAGTGTTTCATCTTTCTTCTGATAGGAGAACACCATCTGTTTACTCTCTTTATCTTTCTTTGCTTTCATCAATCCGACGTATGTATCTTCGTGTCCCTTAACGTAAGCTTTCGAACGAAGGGAAAACCCTTTCTTTTCCAGTTCGTACAGGACTTCCCCTTCTTCTTTCACCTGGTACACCCGTGGTAAAGGAAAATTGGCCGATGCCGGGGACAGCAACAGCAGTTCAGCCACCCGGCCCATCGATGTCTTTTTGTCCGTAATGTCCCCCATGGCGTTTCCATCCATATCAAAAAAACGGGCGTCTCTGCCTGCCCCGGTTCCGAGGTACATCGTTCTCGGAACTTCAGGGAATGCTACGGGGTCGCGCGTCATCTTCAGTTCAGCCGCCCCGTCGACTTTTGTGAGATCCTTCCATCCGGCCTGAAAGAAATAAAGACCGACACCGAGAGCGGGAATTCCGTAGATCAACATCAACCCTGTCCCTCCTTTACCGATGAGAAAAAACATGAGTATACCGGCTCCGGCCAGCATGAGAGCGATTCCGCTCAGACACTGATTTCTTCCCTCTTTTTTAATAAGACTTTCCACCGAATCCATTCCCTCATCCCCTTTCTTCTCTCATTATAGAGAAAATTCCGGCAAAAAGCTAAGACTCTTCCGGCATAAAAAAACCTGCAGAAGATACAATATCCCTGCAGGTTCATTCCTGTTATCGTGCATATTCCACCGGCGTCACCGCTTCTATAAGCAGCTGTTCCAGTTCTTCTTTATATTCGTTCGTCTGTTCCTCTGTCCATTCAAGTTCTTTCGCCATGTAGCGGATTACGTTATCTTTGTGCTCGCGCACGAAGTTGATGTTGAAGAATAGGGCGCCGGTACGGCGGATGAAGAAATCCACCGGTTTGTACGTCTGCTCTTCTTTCAGAGCGTAGATAAGCTGAGTGAATACGACCGGATCGATCTCCTCTTCTCCTGCTTTCACTTTGTTCTCTTCATATAGAGCGTAAAGTTTGTCCACGTTGGCACCGTAGAAACTTACAAGTCTCTCCGCTTCTTCTTTTTCAAGGCCGAGTTTCACACCCTCGATCACTTTTTCGTATTGGAATTTCTCGAAACCTTCAGAACCTCCGACTTCCCCGCCGGAAACCGGAATGTGGACAGTATCGGTATCTCCGAAGTAGACACCGTAGTCTTTCGCCAGCTGATCACGGATAAGATCTACGGCATCTTCCGCCATCTTACGGTATCCGGTCAATTTACCGCCGGCCATGGAAATAAGTCCGGAATCGGAAACGAAAATTTCGTCTTTTCTTGAAATCTCGGAAGGGTCTTTCCCTTCTTCATAAATCAGTGGACGAAGACCGGCCCAGCTGGATTCCACATCGTCTTTTGTTACGTTTACGTGAGGGAACATGCTCTTCAGCGCCCGCAGAAGATAATCCCGGTCCTCAACCGTCATCGTCGGATGGGCGATATCCCCTTCGTATACTGTATCGGTCGTTCCGATATAGGCTTTGCCGTCCCGCGGTATAGCGAAAATCATCCGGCCGTCCGGGCTGTCGAAATAAATCGCCTGGTGGAGCGGGAACGTGCTCTGATCGAAAACGAGGTGGATCCCTTTCGTCAGTCTCAGCGATTTCCCTTTCTTCGATCCGTCTTTTTCACGCAGCGTATCGACCCACGGGCCTCCGGCGTTGATGATTTTCTTCGCTTTTACCTGATACGTATCACCGGTGATCGTATCTTCCACGACGGCTCCGGTCACTTTGCCGTTTTCGTAGATGAAATCGGTCACTTTCGCATAGTTCGCAGCCGTAGCTCCGAATTCTTCCGCTTTTTTCATAACGTCCAGCGTCAGACGGGCATCGTCCGTCTTATATTCGACGTAGAAACCTGCACCTTTCAGGTTCTCACCGTTTACAAGCGGTTCTCTCTCCATCGCTTCTTCAGGAGAGAACATGCGGCGGCGCTCCGCCTTTTTCACGCCTGCAAGAAAATCATAGACCATCAGTCCAAGGTTCGTGGAATACGGACCGAAGTTACCTTCTTTGTAAAATGGAAGCATCATCCACTCGGGAGTTGTCACGTGAGGGCCGTTTTCATAAACGATTTCACGTTCTTTCCCTACTTCCGCCACCATTTTCACTTCGAACTGCTTCAGGTAACGCAGTCCCCCGTGGACAAGTTTCGTTGAACGGGAAGATGTACCCGCTGCATAATCCTGCATTTCAACCAGAGCCGTGTTCATACCGCGGCTCGAAGCATCAAGAGCGATACCGGCTCCGGTGATACCTCCTCCGATCACTAATACATCCCACTGTTCTTCTGTAAGTTTACGGAACTGTTCTTTACGTTCATAACTGGAAAAACTCATGTAATTATACCCCTTTCCTTCGCTATCATTGTCTGATACGTGTATTCCCTAATAAACCGGAAGTTATGCAGAGGAGCAGAAAAGGAATTTTTTCTCCCCACAAAAAAAGAGACCACAGACAACTTTACGCCGGGCGTAAAGTTCTGCGGTCTCTCCTGCACTCCGACCATTTATTAACTTACGTTCATTGTAGCAGATGTTTCTCCGAAAAAGCAACCGTTATGCAAAACGCCAGAGTTCAGGCTGGGAGGTTGAGACCGAGACGGCTCCTGCGCTCAGTGCTTCATCCACTTCCCCCGCCGTACGTATAAGTCCCCCTGCAATGATGGGAATCTCAAGCTCCTGCTTTATTTCGGCGATCATCCCCGGGAGGATGCCCGGGAGGAGCTCGATGTAGTCAGGGTCCGTCTTCAGCACCTGTCTTTTATTCTGGACGAGGGCCTGGCTGTCAATCAGAAACAGCCGCTGCACCGACGTAATCCCATACCGTTTCGCCTGCTGGATGACACCGGATCTTGTGGAAATGATTCCGTCCGGGCGGATTTCCCGGCCCAGGTACTCCATTCCGTATTCGTCCGTCTTCAGTCCCTGAACGAGATCGGCATGGATAAATACGGTTTTACCCTTTTTCTTCGCTTCCCGGACCATACTTTTCAACAGCCCGATTCTCGTCTCCAGAAATACCATGTATTCCGTATCCGATTCGAGCAGAGTTTCAAAATCCTTCATGCGGCGTACTGCCGGCAGTACCTGTTGTTCAATCATGAACTTCTCCTTTCCCGAGCGGTCTCAGAGGATTTCCGCCCATGACGCTTCCGGGCGCCACATCTTTATGAACGAGCGACCCGGCGCCGATTACGGCTCCGTCACCGATGGCCACTCCCGGGAGTATCGTACAGTTGGCCCCGATCATGACATCCGAACCGATGACCACTTCCCCGAGCCGGTACTCCTTCGTCAAATACTCATGCGTAAGGATCGTCGTATTATAGCCGACGATTGAGTTTGCGCCGAGAGTTATTTTTTCCGGAAACATCACATCCGGCATAGCCTTCAGTGCAAACGCCGTCCTGTTCCCCACTTCCATCCCGAGAAAACGGCGGTACATCCAGTTTTTCCAGGGGATGAAAGGAGTGTAGCGGGCCATTTGCAGTACGATGAAATTTCGCGCAACTTTCGAAAAAGGCACGGTCTGATAAAGCTGCCACAGCGAATTCGCTCCGGTTACCACATATCTGTCTGTACGGCGCATAGCTTACCCTCCCTGATAGGAATGAGGTGTGGCCTCTTTCTTATCCAGTTTCCAGTTCCACACCAGTCCGACAGCCGCCGTAAGTATGATGGCTGTCGCCAGACGTATAGCCAGCAGCGGCCATACGGGAATGCCGAGCGGAATGAATACAAGGGTATCTTCCACTACGGCGTGACAGGAGACGAGAAAGATCATTGTGAGGTACATGTCTTTTTTGGAAACTCCGTCTTCTTTCACCGCCTGGATCATTACGCCCGCTCCATACGCAAGACCGATCGTAAGTCCTGCCGTAACCGTTGTGGACGTGTTCGGTTTCATACCGAGCACTTTCATGAATGGGGCCATCCAGGAGGAGAACGTGCCGATCCAGCCGAGTTCGCGCAAGTACTGCATCACGATCATCAGCGGCAGAACGATCAGCGCCAGCTGAACGATCCCCATTACTGCAGTCGTCACTCCGTGCCAGGCGATCTCAAGAGCCCCGGACGGGTCCGTCCCTCCGGAAGTTGCGAATCCGTAAGAAGCCAGTTGCGCTCCCCCCTGCCAGAAAACGTTTATAATCCAGGCGGAGAACAGAGCAAGCCCGACCCGCAGGCCGACTACGAACCACCAGCTCACTCCCACTTTTTTGGCGACGGCCGACTCCAGAATCAGATTATGCGAAAACGACAGCATAATCGCCATGATGAATACTTCTTTCACCGTAAATTCGAAAGAAATGATCGCTGCTATCCCCGCGTATAAATTCAGGAAATTACCGATGACAAGCGGCACGGCAGCTTCCGCCGAAAGCCCGATCGCGCTGAGGAGCGGTGCTATTTTATCCATGAGCCACGGGAACACGGGCGTATACTGCACAATAGTCATGAGGAGGGTAATCGGGAAGATGATCTTCCCGAGGGCCCACGTCAGAACGAGGCCCTGTTTCAGCCCCCTTTTAAAAATTTCCTGCATCATTATCGCCTCACTGTCTCACTTTTTTTCCGTTATAATGCCGGTCCGCCTGTTTCGTTCTGCGTCTGTACCAGATCAACAGTACCGCACCGACGATCAGGACGATGGAGATGACCTGGGCCGTGCGCAGCTGGCCGACGATATACAGACTGTCCGTCCGCATCGCTTCAATGAAGAAGCGGCCGAACGAATACCAGATGACGTAACTTAAGAATACTTCTCCGCGGCGGGGGTTCACTTTCCTTGCGAGAAGGAGAAGCAGTACGAAACCCGTAATATTCCATAAGGATTCATACAAAAATGTCGGGTGGTACAATGTGCCGTCGATGCACATCTGCTGGTTGATGAAACCGGGAAGATATTGCATCACGTTCTGATAAAAACTTTCGGAAACCGGGCCGCCGTGCGCTTCCTGGTTCATGAAGTTCCCCCACCGGCCGATGGCCTGACCGAGTATCAGACTCGGTGCGGCGATATCCGCCATCATCCAGAACGATAATTTACGCACTTTCGTATACACGATGGCCGTCAGCACCGATCCGATCAGCGCTCCGTGAATGGCGATGCCGCCTTCCCAGACAGCAAAGACTTTCCAGAACGGCTGGCCGGCATATCGGTCCCACTCAAAAATAACGTAATAAATACGGGCGGAGAGAATCGCAATCGGAATCGCATAAATCAAAAGATCCACCATGTAATCTTTTTTCAGACCGAGCCGTTCCGATTCATAAGTCGCAAGCCACAGTCCAAGCAGGGCCCCGGTCGCTATAATCAGCCCGTACCAGTAAATGTTGAGAACTCCCAGCTCCAGAAATATGGGGTCGAGAGGGTCTGTCGTACACGTCATACTTCTTCCTCCTTAATCTTCGGAACGGTCTTCGGGGGAAGGCGGCTGATCTTCCCCGGTTTCTATAACGTTTGTAAGCCGCTCGGAAAATTCCTCCGCAGCGTTGATTCCCATGCGCTTCAGCCGGAGGTTCATGGCGGCCACTTCGATGATGACGGCCAGATTACGTCCCGGGCGGACAGGAATCGTCGACTTCGGAAGTTCAACATCCATGATGCGCATCGTTTCCTCATCGAGTCCGACGCGGTCATACTGTTTCTCTTCATTCCACAGTTCCAGGTTGATGACCATCGTAATACGCTTGTGACTCCGTACCGAACCCGCCCCGAACAGAGTCATCACGTTGATGATTCCAAGGCCGCGTATTTCAAGCAGATGTTCGATGAGAGGCGGACTGTTCCCGATCAGCGTATCGTAATCTTCCTGTCTGATCTCCACGCTGTCGTCCGCTACAAGCCGGTGGCCGCGCTTGACGAGTTCAAGAGCGGTTTCACTCTTCCCGACTCCGCTGTTCCCTGTAATCAGCACGCCGATTCCGTACAGATCGACGAGCACGCCGTGGATAGCCGTAAACGGAGCGAACTTCGTCTCCAGAAAATTCGTCAGCCTGCTTATGACCCGCGTCGTTTTGTAAGGAGAGCTCATCAAGGGCACTCCGCCTGCTTCGGCAGCATCCACGAGTTCCTGCGGGACGTCGAGTCCGCGCGTAACGACGATGCCCGGTGTTACATCGGTACAAAGATTATCCATCCGTTCCCGCAGCTGTTCCTGCGTGAGCTCGTTCAAATAGGAAACTTCCGTTTTTCCGAGTACCTGCAGACGTTCTTTCGGATAAAATTTAAAATATCCTGTCATCTCCACGCCAGGTCTTGAAATATCGCTCGTATGTATTTCCCTGTGTACTCCCGAGTCCCCGGTCAGTAACTCTAATTCAAATCTGTCCAGCAGCTCCTGGGTTATTACTTTCGCCACGCTATCGCCCCCTAAATCAATTATCGCTGCTTTTCATTGTAGCATGACTGGGCAGAAAAGCGGAAGATGATGTTCATCGGCCGGTTTGTACTTTTCGTGAACGGGTCCGCCTCCTTTTCGTTACCTTCACCGCTCTGTATTCCGGTTGAATGTAACCTTTCCGGCGTTATCGTTCCCTTCGGCCGTGCATTTTCCTGCTGAAGGGCACGATTTCCGCTTTTTCGTTACCTTCAGACACGGACTGTCAGCCTGAACGTCACGAAACTCTCTCCGCACTAAAAAAACCTCCTCCGCTGCGCGCGGAGAAGGCTTATCATTACAGATCCTGTATCAATTTATTAAGCACCAGGTTCACAATGGAGATAAGGACGGCTGCCAGAATGGCGACGCCGAAACTTCCGATCTCGAACAGTCCTCCGAGAAGGGCGTCTGTGAGCATGAGCGTAATAGCGTTGATGACGAACAGGAAGACACCGAGAGAAAGCACGGTAATCGGCAGCGTCAGCACGACGAGTATCGGCCGGATGATGGCGTTCAGAATCGAAAGGATAAGAGCCGCGAACAGGGCTCCCGTAAATCCATCGACCTGAATCGAATCAAACAGCACACTCACAACGAGCAGAGCGACTGCGTTAACGATTACGTGCAGCAGCGCATTCTTCATCATCTGTCCCCCTCTCTTTCTAGTATACGGTTACGGAGCCGGACTTGGCGTCGGCGTCCACGTAGTACACCGTTTCATAATCTTCCCTGGCCGTGAATTTAAGTTCTTTCGTCAGCCAGTCGTTCTTATCGGAAAGCAGTTTGTAGTTGTCCAGTTTGCAGCTCAGTTTCCCGAAAGCCGAAGCAAGATTTCCTTCGATACGTTTCTCTTCCGGAAGCTGAACGTTGATGGAGCCGGTGGACGTTTTGAAAAATCCGCGTTCGGCACGGTGGTCCTGCCCGGATACATTGATTCCTCCCGAGACCGTCGACAGATCGAGTTTGACGAAAGAACCGCTCGCGGCTACTTTGCCGTTGATTGTTCTGGCATCACACCGGGAGAAGGAACAGTTCTGAAAGTCAACGCTTCCGTTGCCTGTCTCCACGTTGGCTTTCTCTCCGTGGACTTCCGACAGCGTAACAGCTCCGTTGGTCGTTTTCGTCTCCACCTGTTCCGCACGCAGAGCCGAAAGATCGACCCGGCCATTGAATACCTTCGTCTTCACGAAAGCGTAAGCACGGTCCGGGACATACAACGTCGCGGATACTTTGATCTTGTTCGAAGGGCTCGACAGTCTGAGCAGATCGGCGGACGTGTCCAGACGCACTTCCTCCCGGAAACGCTGCTTCGCCTCTTCTTCGGAAGAACTCTGATACATCTTCACTTCATATTCCGCTTTCACTGTATCTTTTTCGTGCGTGAGGATCCGGACGGAACCGTTGTTGATATGAATGTCCATATCCTCAAACGAGGTGGCGTCCACTTCCGTCACTTCCCCGAAATCGATCGTATTGCCGAAGCTTAAATCGAAATCGCCCTTTTTGACACGGTCCACGGCATCGCCGAGAAAACTTTTCCACGTGTAGGTTTTATCAGGCTCGTTCACGGATTCCAGAAGTCTGGCTCCTTCCTCCGCACTGATGTCTCCCTGTTCGATCATCTTAAGTATTTTCATCCGTTCTTCTGACATCTCTACTCCTCCTTTTCGGCACCAGGTATCACCGGAGCTGATCTCCCGTGTAAAAACGTTCTGTTTTCATCCGTTCGAGCTGGTCTTCCCTGTTCAACAGATCGACCATACCGTCCGCCTGGGAAAGGTGCGTACGGATCGCTTTCCATTTCGTGTCCCAGTAGTTGCTGATGTCCCGGGCGATAGCCGGTTCCCCGAGGTCTTTCTCCGAATCGTTCGAGATGGCGTGCAGCCAGAGCTCCGGCGGCTCTTCCATTTCTTTCACCGCTTCCACCGCCGCCCGTCCGAGAGCATCGTGATCCGGATGGACCGCATATCCCGGATAATGGGTCAGAACGAGGTCCGGCTTCTCTTCTTCAAGTTTCGTCCGGAGGTGTGTCACCATTTCTTCCAGCGGTTCAAATTCGATCGTTTTATCTCTGTAGCCGAGGTGGACGACGTCAATGCCAAGCACCGATACCGCTTCCTCGAGCTCCCTCTTCCTGTGGATGGACAACGTTTCACGATTGGCGAACACCGGGTTCCCCATGTTACGTCCCATCTCCCCGAGCGTTCCGCACCAGTAAGTGACGTGCGCCCCTTCTTCCACAAGAGAGGCTATCGTCCCGCCGGCACCGAACGTTTCATCATCGGGGTGAGGAAAAATGACGATGACCCGTTTACTCATGATAATCGGCCTCGTGGGCAAACGGCGTTTCGCTGATTTCAAGGGCTACCATGAGTCGCCCCTGTTCGTCATGTCCGGCCATCAGCAGACGGTTCTGTTCATCTACCTCGTAATCCGTGAGTCCTTCGGCATATACCCAGCCGAGTTCAAGCTTCAGACCGACGCGGTAGCCGCCGCCGGTGCTGATTATTTTTCCGTGTTCATACGTAACGTTCGCATTGCGGATGAATGCACCGACGTTGTGTGCCTGGGCATTGAAGTGACTCGCATACGCCCCGTTCGTCGTTTCCAGATGTACATACACCGGCGTACCGGCGAATTTGTCAATTTCTTTCTGTGCTTCTTCTTTTACAATCGGTTCCATGTCGTCAGCCTCCCTCTTGCATACGTTCTTCCATGCGTTTACGATCTCTTTCAAGGATCGGTTTCAAAAACTTACCCGTGTAGGATGCGGATTCTTCCGCCACCGCTTCCGGCGTACCGGTGGCGATGATTTTCCCGCCTCCGTCTCCGCCTTCCGGGCCAAGATCGATGATGTGATCCGCTTCCTTGATCACATCGAGATTATGCTCGATGATCACTACCGAATCACCATTGTCTACGAGCCGCTGGATCACCTGCAGAAGTCTTGAAATGTCATCGACGTGCAGACCGGTCGTCGGCTCGTCCAGAATGTAGAACGACTTCCCGGTGGAACGGCGGTGCAGTTCACTCGCCAGCTTCACGCGCTGGGCTTCCCCACCGGAGAGAGTAGTTGCGGGCTGCCCGAGCCTTACGTACCCGAGTCCCACGTCTTCCACTGTCTGCAGTTTCCGCTTGATTTTCGGAAGATTGGAGAAGAAGTCGAGCGCTTCACTGATCGTCATCTCCAACACATCCGCTATATTTTTACCCTTGTATTTCACTTCCAGTGTCTCTCTATTATAACGTTTTCCGTCGCACACTTCACACGGGACGTATACGTCCGGAAGGAAATGCATTTCGATTTTGATGATACCATCTCCGCGACAGGCTTCACAGCGGCCACCTTTTACGTTGAAACTGAACCTTCCTTTTTTATAGCCGCGGATTTTCGCTTCGTTCGTATCTGCGAAAATATCACGGATATTATCGAAGACTCCCGTATAAGTCGCAGGGTTGGATCTCGGCGTCCGGCCGATCGGCGCCTGATTGATCTCGATCACTTTCTCCAGCTGATCGATTCCTTCTATCGCTCCGTGCGCCCCGGGCTTCTGTTTTCCGTTATGAAGCTTCATGGACAGCGACTTGTACAGTATTTCATTGATGAGCGTACTTTTTCCGGAACCGGATACGCCCGTCACTGCGGTGAAAACCCCGAGCGGCACTTCGGCGTCCACTTTTTTCAGGTTGTTTTCCTCCGCCTCTTTCACTTTGAGGGTCCGGCCGTCCGGTTTTCTCCGTTTCAGCGGGAGAGGGATGAACCGATTCCCGGCAAGGTACTGCCCGGTCAGCGACTTCTTGCTCTTCATCACCTGTTTCGGAGTACCCATGGCGACAATCTGGCCGCCGTTCTCTCCGGCTCCGGGCCCGATGTCGACGATGTAGTCTGCTTCGAGCATCGTGTCTTCGTCGTGCTCGACCACTATGAGCGTGTTATCGAGGTCACGCATACGCTTCAGCGTCTGGATCAGACGGTTGTTGTCCCGCTGATGCAGACCGATGGACGGTTCATCGAGAACGTACAGTACGCCCGTCAGTGCCGATCCAATCTGGGTGGCAAGTCGTATCCGCTGAGCTTCTCCGCCCGAAAGCGTACCGGCAGAGCGGGACAGTGTCAGGTAATCGAGACCTACGTTTGCAAGGAAGCTCAACCGTTCACTGATCTCTTTCAAAATCATGGTGGCAATCGTTCTTTCTTTCTCGGTGAGCGGCACATCCGCAAAGAAACTGTTCGCTTCCGTTACGGAGAAATCCGTCACCTGACCGATATGTTTGCCGTTCACTTTAACGGAAAGAGCTTCCCTGCCGAGACGGTATCCGTTACATTTCGGGCACGGTTTCTGCGCCATATACTCTTCCATCTGTTCACGGATGAAGTCGGATGAAGTCTCCCGGTAACGGCGCGAAACGTTCGGAATGACGCCTTCATAGTATATATCGTTATCCCGCACTTTTCCGAAGTCGTTCTCGTAGCGGAAGTGTACCGTCTCTTCCCCGCTTCCGTAAAGAAGACGCTCCAGCTGCTGTTTCGGAATATCTTTCACCGGTATATCCATATCGATTCCGTAGTGGGCGCATACGCTTTTCAGCAGCTGCGGATAGTACTGGGAGCTCGTCGGCTGCCAGGCGGCAATCGCACCCTCATTCAGGGAAAGGTCCCAGTTCGGGATGACGAGATCTATATCCACTTCAAGCTGCACGCCGAGCCCGTCACATCGGTCACAGGCCCCAAACGGACTGTTGAAGGAAAATTTCCGCGGTTCCAGTTCACTTACGGAGAATCCGCAGATTGGACAGGCATGGTGCTCACTGAAACTCACTTCTTCCTGACCGACTACGTCGACGGTGACGTGTCCGCCCCCGAGTTCAAGTGCCGTTTCCAGGGAGTCGGCGATCCGTCCTTCCGCTCCTTCTTTTACGACTACACGGTCTACTACAACATCGATGGAATGTTTTTTGTTCTTTTCAAGTTCGATATCTTCGGAGACCTCTCTCATTTCCCCGTCGATCCGGAGACGTACGTAACCTTCCTTACGCAGTCGCTCGAGCGTCTTCTTATGCTCTCCCTTGCGTCCCGATACAATCGGCGCGAGCAGTTGCATCTTCGTCCGCTCCTCGTAGGAGGTGAGCTGATCGACCATCTGCTGGATCGTCTGGGAATCGATCTCTATGCCGTGGTTCGGACACACCGGTCGGCCGATACGGGCGTAAAGCAGGCGGAGATAGTCATAAATCTCCGTCACTGTTCCGACCGTGGACCGCGGGTTTTTACTCGTCGTTTTCTGGTCGATGGAAATCGCCGGGGACAGTCCTTCGATCGAGTCCACATCCGGCTTGTCCATCTGACCGAGAAACTGTCTCGCATAAGCGCTCAACGATTCCACGTAGCGCCGCTGCCCTTCCGCATAGATCGTTTCGAACGCGAGAGACGATTTACCGGAGCCGGACAGTCCCGTCATCACTACCATTTTGTTCTTCGGAATGTCGATATCCACGCCTTTTAAGTTGTGGGCTCTTGCTCCTTTGATGCTTATATATTTGCTTGGCATGTACAAGTCATCCTCCCGCTTTTAGTTCAAGCAGTATATCCCGCAGCTCGGCGGCCCGTTCGAAATCGAGGTCCCTTGCTGCCTGCTTCATTTCTGTTTCCATGTTGTCGATGAATTCCTGGCGTTCCTGCTTCGTCATTTCGGACGGTTTCTTATCGAACAGAGGACTTTCTTCTTCCTCTGCTTCACTTGTAGCCTGAATGACATCACGGATCGCTTTGTTGATCGTCGTCGGTGTGATGCCGTGTTCTTCGTTGTAAGCGATCTGTCTTTCACGTCGCCGCTCCGTTTCGTCCATGGCAATCCGCATGGAATCGGTGATTTTGTCCGCATACATAATAACGGTACCATCGTCGTTCCTCGCAGCCCGTCCTATCGTTTGGATGAGCGAGCGCTGAGAACGGAGGAAGCCTTCTTTATCGGCATCAAGGATGGTCACGAGCGAGACTTCGGGTATGTCGATCCCTTCCCGCAGCAGGTTGATCCCTACGAGAACATCGTATTTCCCGAGCCGCAGATCGCGGATGATTTCGATACGCTCAAGCGTCTTGATCTCCGAGTGCAGATAAGCCACTTTAATACCGATTTCCTTAAGATAAGCGGTCAGATCCTCCGACATTTTCTTCGTAAGCGTCGTGACGAGGACCCGCTCGTTTTTATCCTGCCGCTTGTAAACTTCTCCGATCAAATCGTCGATCTGTCCGTGGATCGGCCGCACTTCGATTTTCGGATCGAGCAGGCCGGTAGGACGGATGATCTGTTCAGTGACTTTATCCGTATGTTCCATTTCATATGGTCCCGGCGTAGCCGAAAGATAAGTGATTTCGTTTACGTGTTTTTCGAACTCCTCGAACATAAGCGGGCGGTTATCAAGCGCGGACGGCAGACGGAACCCGTGATCGACGAGCACCTGCTTTCTCGCTTTATCCCCGTTGAACATTCCGCGTATCTGCGGGATGGTCACGTGGGACTCATCCACCATAATGAGGGAATCCTCCGGAAAATAGTCGAGCAGCGTATACGGAGTCGCTCCTTTTTCCCGGAACGTCAGGTGTCTCGAGTAGTTCTCGATACCCGAACAGAAGCCCATCTCCCGCATCATCTCCAGGTCGTAATTCGTCCGCTGCTCCAGACGCTGCGCCTCAAGAAGCTTATCTTCTTCGCGGAAAACCTTCAGCTGTTCTTCCAGCTCTTTTTCTATATTTTCAATAGCCTTTTTCATCTTCTCTTCTCTCGTTACGAAGTGCGATGCCGGGAAAATAGCGACGTGTTCCCGGTCACCGATTACGTCACCGGTGAGTACGTCGACTTCCCGGATCCGGTCGATCTCGTCTCCGAAAAACTCGATCCGGATCGCGTGCTCCTCTCTAGAGGCCGGAATGATCTCAACGGAATCTCCGCGCACACGAAAAGTACCGCGCTGAAAATCTATATCATTGCGCGCATACTGGATGTCGACGAGATTCCGCAGCAGTTCGTCCCGGTCTTTCTCCATTCCCATACGGAGGGAGAGGACCATACTTTTGTACTCTTCCGGGGAACCGAGACCATAGATGCAGGAGACACTGGATACGATAATGACATCGTCCCGTTCGAACAGGGCAGACGTCGCCGAGTGTCTGAGTTTATCTATTTCATCATTGATGTTCGCGTCTTTTTCGATGAAGGTGTCGGTCTGGGGAACATAGGCTTCCGGCTGGTAATAGTCGTAGTAACTGACGAAGTACTCGACAGCATTGTTCGGAAAAAATTCCTTGAACTCACTGTAGAGCTGCCCGGCCAACGTCTTGTTGTGGGCGATGATGAGAGTCGGTTTCTTCACTTCCTGAATGACGTTTGACATAGTGAACGTCTTCCCGGTACCCGTGGCACCGAGGAGCGTGTGGTGTTTTTTATTACTGTTGATTCTTTCCACCAGTTCCTGGATCGCCTTTGGCTGATCACCTTCCGGGGAAAAATCCGAATGCAGTTCAAATGTATGTTCCACGAAGAAAAACCTCCGTTCTTATCTTTTCCTCTATAGTTTACCACAATAGTTTATCATTCTAACCTCCTGCGAACAAACATTCGTTACCGGAGGGCGGGAAGAAGAAGATGCGCCCTGTTTATGAAGGGATTTACGCCGAATCGTTACCTTCGGAGGAGGAATCGCCGGGTGAAGGTAACGAAAAGACGAGAATCCTTCCCTTCATCCTGAACTTTTGCCCGCGAACGTCACGATTCCGGGCTAATCGTTACCTTCGGAAGCGGAAATCCCCTCCCATCGTAACGAAAACCCTCACGGAATCCCGGCACAAAAAAACAGACGACCCTTAGGGCCGTCTATTCGTTCGTCTGCGTATACTGATTGACTTCAAACAGGTCGATAAGGTCCATATCCGGGTGCTTATCTACGAACCAGCGCAGCGAGAAGTCGTTTTTGAACAGGGCGACTTTGTTGCCTTCCCGGTCCTCGACAAGCATGTTCCTGTCATCGAAGAGAGAAGTGTCCACCTGGTCTTCCTTCAGCCAGCGCGGTATCCGCTCCCCGTAAGGAGTGAGTTCAATATCGACGTTGTACTCATGCTTCATCCGGTATTCAAAAACTTCAAACTGAAGTTCCCCGACCGCTCCAATGATATAGTCTTCGAAGTACGGACGTTTGAATAGCTGAATGGCGCCTTCCTGTACGAGCTGTTCGATTCCTTTGTAGAACTGTTTCGACTTCATGACGTTTTTGGCCGTTACTTTTTTGAACTGCTCCGGCGGGAACTGAGGAAGTTCGTCGTATTCGAACGTCTCTTTCCCGGTAAGCAGTGTATCCCCGATCCGGTATACGTTCGGGTCGTAGATGCCGATGATGTCCCCGGCGTATCCTTCTTCCACCGTATTACTGGAGGAAGCGACAAACTGCTGGGACTGGGCCAGTTTGAATGCTTTCCCGGTCCGGCCGAGAGTGACGCTCATGCCCCGCTCGAACTTGCCGGAACAGACCCGGACGAAAGCGACGCGGTCGCGGTGTTTCGGGTTCATATTGGCCTGGATTTTGAAAATGAATCCGGAGAATTCTTCGTTCTCAGGAGAAACCAGCCCCTTCGTCGACTTCCGCGGCGTCGGAGCCGGTGCCATATCGATGAAAGTGTCGAAGAAGGTTTTCACGCCGAACGGTGCAAGAGCGCTCCCGAAGAACACGGGGGTCTGTTCTCCTCTCAGAACTTTCTCGATTTCAAACGTATCCCCTGCTTCATCAACGAGAGACAGCTCATCTTCCGCTTCCTTATACGTCGGATTTTCCGTAAGTTCCGGGTGCTGATCGAGCTCGCTGTACGGGATGTACTCTTCCCGCTCGTCTCCCGAAAAGCGGACGAACTGCTCGTTGTGACGGTCGAACACCCCTTCGAATCTCTTACCCATCCCGACGGGCCACGTCATCGGATAAGTTTCGATTTCCAGTTCCGTCTCGATTTCCTCCAGAAGGTCGAACGGCTCCCGTCCTTCGCGATCCAGTTTGTTCATGAATGTAAAAATCGGAATACCTCTCATCCGGCATACTTTGAACAGCTTCAGCGTCTGAGCTTCGATTCCCTTCGTCGCATCGATGATCATAACGACAGCGTCCACCGCCGTCAGCGTCCGGTAGGTGTCTTCACTGAAATCTTCGTGGCCGGGAGTGTCGAGAATGTTTACCTGGTAACCCCGGTACGGGAAATTCATGACACTCGAGGTCACGGAGATTCCACGCTGTTTCTCTATTTCCATCCAGTCGGATGTCGCAAATTTTCCTGATTTCTTCCCTTTTACAGTACCTGCGGAACGGATCATGTTTCCGAACAGCAGCATTTTCTCGGTCATCGTCGTCTTTCCGGCGTCCGGGTGCGATATTATCGCAAACGTCCGCCGCTTTCCGACCTCTTCCTGTATTGACATTTCTAATTCCTCCACTCTGATCATTCCCTCAACAAAAAGTAGCACACAACCGCTTCAAAATCAATCCGTGCAGCCGGCTCCGGCGCTTCCTGTCTCATTCTCCATCGTTCATTTCTTTAAAGTATAGCACAACAAAAAACGAAAATAATTGTTATAATAGGAAAAGTGGATAAAACCGCCCCGGGTTTTTCGGAGGCGGAGATCATCAGGACCATGCTTAAATACACGCGATACATGAATGAAAATATTGAAACAGTTAGGATGCCGGCAATGCAAGCTACTTTACTACAACCGAACAAAATTAAACAGCTCACCGGAGAAGCGTTTTTTGAACGCGGGAAAACGTACTTCGAACGTGGAAAAGTATATGGACTTTCCTACAATGAAGCCATCCAGTCGTGGCGGGCGGTAGTAACGGGCACGGACGATTACGAGGTGCGGGTCTTCTTTTATGATGAGGACGATTTCGACAGCACCTGTGAATGCAAAGCTTACGAAACGTACTTTACTTGTAAGCATATAGCGGCCGTACTTCTGGCTATTCGGGAAGAGATGATGCAGAAGCTCTCACCTGCGCTCGCCCGGGATACCTCGTCCCCGAAACCCGTTTCCTATTCGGGACCGCTGACCGAAGTTTTCCGCCGGGAGACCGTTCTTCCGGAAGAAAAGACGACGCTCATGTTCCACTACTATCTCCACGTGTCCAGCCGGGCTCTGTCCCTGGAACTGAAGATGGGGGAGTATCAGCCCTACGTCATGAAAGATATAAGAAACTGCGTCACCCACGTTACGGAAGAGAAGGAACTGCCCGTAACGAAGAAATTCACGTACAACCCGGCTGTTCATCAGCTCTTTGCAACCGATGCGGCCATTCTCGACCTTCTTTCCGTCATAATAGGAGAAGAACGGTTTTTCGATCAGTTTTCTCTTCCCCGGGAAAAGAGGTATTTACCCATACCTCCCGCTCATGCCCACCGGCTTCTTGAATTGCTGGCGGAGTCACATACGAAGATAGTGGAACAGAAGGCGGGTCCCGGTCCTCTTCAATACAGGGAGCTACCGGAACTGTCCTTCCACGTAAACCGGAGGCAGGAAGATTTCGTTCTGTCGTTCCGGGAACTGGAGAACTACCGGCACCTGTCCGATTACCGGCTGATGTATGAAGGACATACGATTTATGCCCTTACGAAAGAGCAGCACGACGTAATCCGCAAATGGAAAGAGGCCATCCCTTTCTCTGCCTCCAGGCCCCAGGTGATTCCGGCGGAAGATATGGAGGGCATCGTTTCCCACGTACTGCCGGTACTCGAGGAAGCCGGGGACGTGCACTACAGCGAAACGGCGAAACAGTCGATCATCAAAAAAGATGTAAGAAGCATCGTATCCATCGATCAGCGCGACTGGCTGCTTACCATCGACGTCGAGTTTCTTTACGGCGATCACGGTATCGACCCTTTCCGTCCCTCTTCCGACCATCAGGCGATCGTAAAAAGGGATTTTCAGAAAGAAGACGAAATCATGCAGCTTATCGAGCAGGCGGACTTCAAGTTTGACGGTTCTTTCGTCTATATCGACGACGAAGAAAAAATCGATACTTTCTTAAGGGAGACTCTCCCCCGTCTTCAGGAACAGGCCGAAGTGTACTTATCGTCACGGCTGAAACATCTGCTGCAGTCGGCTCCTGTGCTGAAACCGACGATCGATATAAACGAATCGACGGACTGGCTCGATATCTCTTTTGCAATCGACGGGATCGATGACGAAGATATTACGAACGTCATGCAGGCGGCTATGGAAAAACAGAAGTATTTCCGGCTGAAAGACGGCACTCTTCTCTCCCTGCAGAACGAGTCGTTCGACCGGTTCCGGGAATTCGCCGACGAACTCGACGTCCATTCTCTCGACGGTTCGACGATCTCCGTCTCGCAGATGCGAAGCATGCAGGTGGATGAGGTGCTGGAACTGAGCGAGGAGGAGCGGCAAAAGAGATTCCAGACGCTCATCACTCACCTGAGGAATCCCGAAACGAGCCGTCACCCGCTCCCTTCCGGCCTTGATGCGGAACTGCGTCCTTACCAGATCACCGGCTTCCGCTGGATGAAGACGCTCGCCGATTATTCTCTCGGGGGAATACTGGCGGATGATATGGGGCTTGGTAAAACGATTCAGACGATCACTTTCCTTCTGTCGGAACTCGAAGATAAAGGGAACGTGGGACGATCACTCATCGTCGCCCCCCGCTTCACTCGTCTTCAACTGGAAGAAGGAAATCGAAACGTTCGCGCCCGGCCTGAAAGCCGAAGTCATTTCCGGCTCCCGGGAGGAAAGGGAACAGATACGGGAGGAGTCGGAGGCGGATATTTGGGTCACTTCCTACCCGCTGCTCCGCCGTGACGCGGAGGCGTACGAAACGGACCAGTTCCATGCTTTCATTCTGGATGAGGCCCAGGCCATCAAAAATGAAGCGACGAAGGTATCAAAAGCGACGAGGCTGATCCATGCGAAGCACCGTTTTGCTTTGAGCGGCACGCCGATCGAGAACGCTCTGACCGAACTTTGGGCGATTTTCCAGACGCTGATGCCCGGCTTCTACAAAAATAAAAAAGAGTTTCTCAACCTGCCGCACAGTCAGATCTCCCGGATGACCCGGCCATTCATCCTTCGTCGTATGAAAACGGAAGTGCTCGATGACCTCCCGGATAAACTGGAATCGGTCCAGTATTCCGAACTGACGAGAAACCAGAAAGAAGTGTATCTGGCCTATCTCGAAAGAATCCAGAAAGACGTGAAAGACACGATTCAGAACAAAGGACTGCAGAAAGGGAAGATCGAAATACTGGCAGGACTGACGAGACTGCGCCAGATCTGCTGCCACCCTTCTCTGTTTCTCGAAAACTACGAAGGCACTTCCGGCAAACTCGATCAGCTGAAAGAACTACTGGACGAACTGAAACAGAACAATCACCGGGTGCTGCTGTTTTCCCAGTTCTCGAGTATGCTTTCATTGCTGTACGATGAACTCACCTCTCTCGGCTACAACTGCTTTTATCTGGACGGGAGCACGAAATCGGATAAACGTATGGAATATGTGGAACGATTCAATGGAGGAGAAAATGACATTTTTCTCATTTCCCTGAAAGCGGGCGGTACCGGTTTGAATCTTACAGGGGCCGATACGGTCATCCTGTACGACCTGTGGTGGAATCCGGCAGTGGAAGAACAGGCAGCCGGACGTGCCCACCGTATCGGACAGAAGAAAAGTGTACAGGTGATCCGCATGATCTCCGAAGGCACGATTGAAGAAAGAATTTATCAGCTGCAGCAGAAAAAGCGCGATCTCGTTGACCAGATCATCCAGCCCGGAGAATCCATGCTTCAGAGCTTAAGCGAAGAAGATATCCGGGAACTGTTCCAGCTGAAGACGTAAAACATTGAACATAAAAACAGCGGCCCGCCTTTTTAAAGGCGAAGCCGCTGTTTTTATCTGTCAGGCGCGTATTGTCCGCTGGTGAAGCTTGAACCAGTATCCTCCCAGTATGGCACCGCCCACCATCATCGTAAGCGTCGAGAGGATCATATGTATCGAAGAAGCCAGAATGACGTTTCCGGTAACGACGATCACGAGCCCTACCGCTCCGTTCAATAAAATGGTGAGGAAATAAAGCCACGACAGAAATACGTGATATCTGAATTTGGAAGCATAAAAGATGAACCATATCGCACTTACAAGAATGACGACGGTGGCTACCCAGTGAATCGAAAACAGGGCGTCCGCCAGCGTCTCGGACCGGATCAGATATTCTTCCGCTCCGATATCCATCATGACGTTGCTCGCCCGGCTGTGTTTAAAGAAAGCCCCGAATATCACCTGGGCCACGTAAAAAAGGAATCCGAGCAGGAAAGCGCGGTAGCTCATCTTCACAGTACCGGCGTGTTTCTTATCAAGCGATACCTTCTTCTCATGCAGACTGTAACTTAACAGTACGTTGTTCAAAAGGAGCAGCTGACTGAAAGTGACATCGAGAGTCGTGAAGCCCGGCGGTGTACCGAGGAGTACGTTGAATCCACCGATGAGCGACTGGATGATGAGAAGCAGCAGACTCAATACTGCAAACGCGAGCACTGCTCTATTTTTCCTGAAAAAGTATATAGCACCTGCCGCGTTAATAAGCGTGACGACGGTCAGGAGCGGTATGAACAGGCGGTGGGAATATTCCACCAATATGTGAAAATCTGTCAGGTCAGGGATCACTTTTCCATTACAAAAAGGCCACGACGTACCGCAGGCATCGCCTGAATCCGTCGCCACAACCAGATTGCCGAGTATAAGGGAAAGGAACGTTACTCCCACTGTAAATATAGAAAATTTCTTCATCGGTATCCTTCCTTATCTTTAACACTTTCCATAAGCATCCATCTTCATCTTACCACGAAACTGCACACTTAGAAATCTGCCTTTCCACTTAAATTATGAACTTTTATTGAAAAGGTGTACAACGGGGATATATTTTCTCCTGAGGATGCGCATAAAAAAACCCTCCCGTCCAGGAGGGTTCGATTACGTAACGGAATATATGTGCTGTTTCTGTTTCGCTTCTTCCTGCGCCTGTTTGATGAGACAGCGCCCTTTCCCGTGCGGGATGCACATCGGCGTACCGAATAAAGGATCCTCTCTCACATCACACATCATATCGAACACGTTATGCATCATTTCACAGGAAACCACTTCTTCAGGCCTTCCCTGTGTATAGACGGTCTGGTCGCGGACCGCTACGATATGGTCGGCATAACGGCAGGCGAGGTTGATGTCGTGAAGCACCATTACGATCGTTCTGCCATGATCTTTATTCAGATCGAACAGAAGATCGAGCACTTCAATCTGATGGGTCATGTCGAGATACGTCGTCGGCTCATCCAGGAGAAGAGTCTCGGTGTCCTGGGCGAGCGTCATCGCAATCCAGGCACGCTGACGCTGACCGCCGGAAAGGGAGTCGACCGTTCTTTCTTTCAGTTCGACGAGATTGGTATCGACAAGGGCCTTCTCCACCGCCTGTTCATCATCGTTCGACCAGCGTTTCGTGAAAGACTGGTAAGGGTGACGACCCTGTTTGACCAGCTGGTAGACGGTAAGACCTTCCGGAGTGGACGGACTTTGCGGAAGGATGGCCATCTTTTTGGCTACCTCTTTCGTTTTCATCTGGGAAATATCCTTCTGATCGAGTACCACCTGGCCGTCTTTCGGTTTAAGAAGGCGGGCAAGGGAACGTAGAAGCGTAGACTTCCCGCACCCGTTACTTCCGATCAGGACGGTTATTTCACCTTTCGGGATTTCTATATCGAGTGAGTCAATGATGATCGAGTCTCCGTATCCTAATGTGAGGTTGTTCGTTTGTAGTGTATCCATAGGATCTCTCCCTTTATACTCTGTAGGGTTATCGTTTCCAAAGTTATACGACGGGACAAAAATAGTTTCTGTATAAGATTTTACGTGGCAGGTTGTGGATTGTCAATGAATATGAGAATCGTTTTCATTCACCACGTGCGTATTCTCTCTGTAAAAAGACCCGCAGCCGCCCGGGCTGCAGGTCTTATGACTTCCGGTCTCAGGCATCCCGGAAAAGGACGTCGAGCGCTTTCTGCATCTGTCTGTCATTCTCTTCTTTCTGCACTTCTTCGACGACCTGTTTCTCAAGCTCACCGCCCGTTTTTTCATTGACGGCCCCTGTGGCTTCCAGATCATGGTCCTGCTGGAACGCTTTTACGGCAGCTTCCGTACCTTCTCCGTAAGAACCGTCCGTTTCCGTCTTACCGTATCCGAGACCCTTCAGCATCTGCTGAATGTTTTTCACCTTGTCGCCGGAAGACGACGTATCGAGCGTCTTTTCGGCCGTTACGGGATGGGTGTAGAAAAATGCCGGCTGCTTCACTTTTTTCGTAGGCGTCACACCTTCTTCATGGATCCAGTTGCCATCCGGAGTGAGCCATTTGAACATCGTCAGTTTCAACGTACTGCCATCCCCCATCGGCACGGCCTGCTGCACTGTACCTTTACCGAAACTCGTAGTACCGACCACCGGGTGATCGCCGATCTCTTTCATCGCAGCGGCGAGGATTTCGGAGGCGGAGGCACTTCCTTCATCAATCAGCACGGAAATCGGATACTCTTTTCCGGAACTGCGTTCGGAATAGTATTTCGAATTCTCTCCGTCCCTGCTTTCGATCTGAACGATCGGCTTGTCGTCCGGAACGAGCTGCTTCAGCACGTCCTGAACGTCTGTGAATAGTCCGCCGGGATTCCCCCGTACGTCAATGACCAGCCCTTCGATTCCTTCTTCTTCAAGGTCGGTCAAATGTTTCTTGAACTCTTTCGACGTCTCTTCGGAGAAAGACGTTATTTCAAGGACGCCGACTTTCTTTCCGTCTACCTCTTTCGTGTCCTTGTACACGGATTCTTTCGGAATATCATCACGGGTGATCGTTATTTCAATCGGCTCCGGCGCTCCCGGGCGATCGACGGTGAGCGTGACTTCCGTACCTTTCTCCCCGCGTATTTTATTGACCGCCTCCTGAAGATCGAGACCCTTCGTCGAATCTCCGTCTATTTTCAGAACCTGGTCATTCGGCTTCAGCCCCGCTTCCTCGGCGGGAGATCCTTTGATAGGTGCAACGATGGTCACTTTATCGTCCACCATACTCACTTCAGCCCCTATCCCCTGAAATGAGGACTCGATGGACTGGTTGAACTGCTCCATCGTCTCCTGATCCATATACGTACTGTAGGGATCATCCAGTTTATTGATCATACCTTCTATGGCACCTTCGACGAGTGTACTCTTATCCACATCTTCCACGTAACGTTCGTTAATGAGAGTGTAAGCCTTTTCCACCTTTTTTAAATTCGAGGACCCCTGGGCATTCTCTATAAAAGCTTTCTGCTCCTCCTGCGTCATGTCCCCGAAGCTTTTTCCGGATGAAGAGTCCTCTGTGGACGTCGCTGTCTCTTCCGGAGCGAACCACTGCATACCGATATACGTTCCGGCAGCCCCGACGAGCAGCGCGACAACGGCCAGTATAATTATGTGACGATTTTTCCAATTCATAGTGAAGGCACCTTTCTCTGAAGAACTTAAATACTTTCCTAATCTTAACATAGAAAAAGAAACCCGCTCTATTGTTTTTTCACATTCAAAAACCCTGCTCCTCTCATTCAGAGAGAAGCAGGGCTTAATAATAACCGTTATCAGGACTTAAGAGTGGGAGAGTCGATGGTAACGGCGGGAATCATCATGTCTCGTCTTCATTAAAATCGGAGGGAGACCTCACCGGGAGCAGCGGAACTATTTCCCGGGAAATAGAGCGACGTTTATCCGGATCTCGACCGGGGAGTTGTCTCCTGACTCTTTCATGTGCTCACCGGTTTTAATAAAAGACCGGGCATTTTTTTATCATCCGTTGATCTATCATATTGAAGGGGGGAGTGTTCTTCGTTCCATACATAGAGTGGGTATTTATATATACTGCTTCAAGGTCTGTTTTTTGGGCAATGATTCAATCATTTCGTAATCACACGTATATGTTAAGGAGAATTCTGCATCGGATGCAGCTTCACCTCGTAACTGTGCGTATTCAACAAACAGCTATTCGTCACTGATCATCACCACCTTTTTTCGATAACCGGCTGTCTTAGGATGATTCTCCCTTAGACCCATGGCTTTGCGTCCCTTATTTTCATAAGGTTTGCCTTTTCGTTAAAGCAGGATTTATTTAAGGTTTCATTGCCCACGATGGGTAAAGCACTGTTTTAAGAGGAGTTCGACTATTCCTGTCGGGAATGTTATTCACCTCTTACTGTTCATTATAATGAATAAAACAGGTAAGTCAATATATTTATTTAAAAATTCAGATTTATTTTTACAAAAAAACTCCCCGGGTGATCGAACACCCGGGAAGTGGAAACTCTTATTAAAAGTTGACATATTTGCGCGGGTTGACGGCGTTCCGTTTATCCTGACTCCATCGACCTTCGTGCAATTCAAAGTGAAGGTGAGGACCGGTGGACCGTCCTGTGTTCCCCATAAGGCCGAGCTGCTGACCCTGGCTCACCCAGTCCCCCTCTGATACTTCTCTGTTCTGCATATGGGCGTACACTGTCGTATACACCTTCCCATTAATGGAATGCGTAAGCATAACGACATTCCCATAGGAGCCGGACTGGTACGAACGGAAGACCTGGCCGGAAGCGGAGGCTTTAATCGGGATTCCGTTTCCGCCGATGTCTATTCCCGTATGCATGCGACCCCAGCGAGGGCCCATCTCGGAAGTAACCGGACCCGGAGCCGGATTTATAAATCCTCCTGTAGCGGGTGCTGATGCTTCCGGTTCAGGTTCAGGTTCAGGTTCAGGTTCCGGCTCAGGTGCCGGACTTTCTGTTGCTGAGGATGTGGACGTTTCAGGCTTGGATGCTTCTTCCGGAGCGGCGGAAGAGCTGCTGTCTGAAGCACTCGCTGAGCTCACTTCCGGTGTTTCCTCAACCGGTTCTGCTTCTTCCTGTTCAGCGGCTTGTGCTTCAGCTTCAGCTTCAGCTTTTGCCTCTGCTTCGGCTTTAGCTGCTGCCGCTTCTTTTCTCTTCCGTTCCTCTTCTTTCCGTTTTCTTTCTTCTTCACGCTTCTGCTTTTCTATTTCGGCAGCGCGTTTTTCCGCTTCCTGAATAGCGGACTGGATGGAAGCTTCCTGTCTCTCGAGGATCTGCTGTTCTTCCTCAAGATTAAGTTTAGTATTGTGCAGCTCTCCATGTTCTATTTCAAGCTCTTCCATCAGCTTCTCTTTCTCTTTCAACTGACTGTCGAGATCGGCCTTCAGCTGCTTCAGATCCGCTCTCTGCTCTTCGAGTGAAGATTTTTTATCGACCAGTTCCTGTTTCTTATTCTCAAGCATTTTCTTCTCTTCCACGTGGGTATCGAAGATGTTCTTATCCTGGTCCATGATGGTCGTAACAGCGGAAGCACGTTCCAGAAAGTCCCCGAAACTCTGGGAATCAAGCAGCACTTCCAGGTACTTCACGTCTCCGCCGTTCTGCTGAAGTGAACGGAGGCGGTCCGTCAGGATCTCTTCCCTTTTGGCTATACTTTCTTCAAGGTCGGCGATTTCTTTCTTAAGTTCTTCGATCTCTTCTTTCGTTGCCGAGATTTCGTCTTCTTTCTCTCTCAGTTTCGCAAGCGTATCGGAAAGCTTCGAATCTATCTTTTTAATCGCTTCTTCCTCTTTCGCCTGTTTCTTTTCGTTTTCGGAGAGTTCCGTTTCTTTCTGGTTCTTCTCTTCGGATACGTCATTCTGCTTATCGTCGACGTTTTTCTTTTCTTCCTGTAAATTGCTGATCTTATTATTTACGCTGCCGAGATTCGCAAATGCGCTCCCCGGAAGGGCGGTGAATAGTAAAGCTGCAATTAGTGCTGTTATCAACAGCATGGATGGTCCCTTGTTCATTTCCCGTATTCCTCCCTAAGACTGTCTATACTTTCAAGAATTTACGCACGCTCATCACACTTCCCCAAATGCCGATGAACACGCCTATTGCCAGAATAAGTCCCGACAGCTGCCATATGAATGGATTAAAAGGCAGAAGCTGGACGAAATCGAAATTGATCGAATCTCTCAAATGATAATAAAGGTAATAATAACCTCCGGTTACAGCCGCAATCGGGATGATAGAGCCAAGCAGGCCGAGAAGCATCCCTTCAATGAAGAAAGGCCAGCGTATGAACGCATTGGTCGCCCCGACGAGCTTCATGATTCCGATTTCTTTTCTTCTTGCCACTATCGTTATACGTACCGTATTCGAAATAAGGAATATAGCCGTAAAAACGAGACCTATAATGAGCACAAGGCCTATGGTGCGTGCATATTCATTGAAAGTAAAAATTCTCTGCACGACTTCCTCTCCGTAATCCACTTCATCCACGAACTTCAGCTCCCTGACATCGGAGGCGATGGAATCTGCGGCGGAAGGGCTGGAGGGATCAATGACGAACACGTCATTGAGCGGATTCGTCTGATCGAACAGTTCGAACGCTTTCCCCTCATCTCCGAGACTGTCCACGAGCCCTTCAAGCTCTTCGTCTTTGGAGGAGTATTCCACCGAAGCCACCTCATTGATCGCTTCGATATCCTCACCGAGCTGTTCGACCTGGCTTTCATCTGCAGTACGTTCGATAAATACGCGGACTTCAATATCATTTTCGATGGAATTTGCGAACTGGTTCAGGTTCAGCATTACAGCGAGGAACACTCCGACCAGCAACAGCGTCGTCGTGGTCGCTCCTATGGCCGATACCGTCATCCACCCGTTACGGAAAACGCTCTTACGGCCTTCGCGGAGGTGACGGCCTATCGTTCTAATCTTCATAGCCGTAATCCCCCCGACGCTCATCCCGTACGATAACTCCGTCTTCAATAGCAATGACACGTTTACGTACCCGGTTTACCACTTCACGGTTATGGGTAGCCATAAGGATAGTCGTGCCGGTCTGATTTATTTCTTCGAGGATGTGCATAATTTCCCATGAGGTCTCGGGATCCAGATTCCCGGTCGGTTCATCCGCAATCAAAATACGCGGACGGTTGGCAATGGCTCTTGCGATCGATACACGCTGCTGCTCTCCCCCTGAGAGCTCGTCAGGTATGAATCTCGCTTTGTTCTTAAGCCGCACCTGTTCGAGAACGTCCATAACCCGGGTCTTGATCTCCGCCGGCCGCTGTTCGATCACTTCAAGAGCGAAAGCGACATTTTCGTAAACGGTAAGTCTCGGCAGCAGACGGAAGTCCTGATAAACGACTCCGATATTCCGCCGCAGCTTAGGGATCCGTCTTTCCTTCATCGCTGCCAGATCCAGATCGTTGATGTGGATACTCCCTTTCGAAGGTTTCTCCTCCCGGAAAATCAGTTTCGTGAACGTCGATTTCCCCGCGCCACTCGGTCCTACCACGTAAACGAATTCCCCCTGTTGAATCCTCACGTCGAGACCATTCAATGCAGTGACACCGTTAGGGTAAGTCTTGTAAACTCCCTGCATTTCAATCATAAGTTAACCACCTATACTTTTCTTTAAAATCGACTTTCCCGTATTTTTTTCTCTTTTTCTCTCTGCTGAAAGTCTGCACATAGTATATCATTCATTTTATATTATTTAGTTCAACAAATTGTTACATTTATATTTCAATAAAACTACAATTCGTTATCAATAATGAACAGTCGTCCAATCCTTCCCATAAAAAACTCCCCGGTGTAAAAGTCACACCGGGGAGATAAAGGTAAGTATTATTTTTTCTGAGCCAACCAGCCTGCAATCTGTGTAGCAGTTTCTTCGTCTACATCCTGAGCCGGCATGTCGCCTCTTCCGTTCTGTATGATAGTGACGATATCATCCTGGGACATGTCAGCTCCTACACTATCAAGAGCAGGTCCGACACCGCCGCCGAGGTCACCGCCGTGGCAGCTCGCGCAGTTAGCCTGGAACGCTTCTTCAGCAGCTGCAGAATCCACTTCACCGCCGCTGCTTTCACCGGAACTTTCCTGTTCTTCCGTACTTGTATCGCCGGAGTCACCGGAGGATCCTTCATCTCCGCCTCCGCCACAGGCTGCAAGTACGAGCATAGCAGCGAACAGGACCGTCAACAATTTCCACTTCATATAATACCTCCTTAAATTTTCATATATTGTCATTATAACCTATTCAGGAAGTTTTGAAACCCTCGCCGAGAACTTCCGTTGCGTTCATCGTTACAATGAAGGCTCCCGGATCGATTTCCTTAATGGTACGAGTCAGCTTCATGAACTCGTTCTGCTGCACGACGCACATGATGACCGGCCGGTCTTCTTCGGTATATCCGCCGGCTCCTTTCAGCACTGTTACCCCGCGGTCGATATCATTCAGGAGTGCACGTCTCACTTCCATTTCTTTTTTTGAAATGATCATGACGTTTTTCGACGTATTGAAACCGACCTGGACGAGATCGATCGTACGGCTCGTAATGAATAAAGAGATGAGAGCATAGAGACCTTCTTCCACCGAGAAAACGATAGCAGAAGTGAATACGATCGTTCCGTCGAGAATGGCGATACAAATACCGAGCGGCAGCTTCGTGAATTTATGGAGCACCTGTGCTCCAAGATCCACTCCGCCCGTCGACGCCCGCCCGCGGAAGACGATACCGAGGCCGAGACCGATCCCCATTCCGCCGAAAATGGCCCCGAGCAGCGGGTCTTCCGTCGGTGTTACAACGTCACTCGTAATCAGGACGAAAAATGGTAGAATGAGCGTCCCGACGAGAGATTTGATTCCGAAATTTTTCCCGAGGATGAACAGTCCCATCGAGAAAAACAGGATGTTCAACACCCACTGCACAATTCCGGGTTCCCAGCCGAACACATCTTTCGTAATCGTACTGATACCCGCCACACCGCCGGAGGCGATATTGTTCGGAAGCAGGAACAGGTTGAATGCAAGTGCTATGAATAAAGAACCGATAATGACGTAGGAGAATTCTATCGCCAGCCGCATCCGGCGCGGCATCGGTTCTCTCCGATATTTATCCAGTGTAACCACGGAACCCCTCCAATCTTTAACCGTTAAGGAGTATACCAGTACCGCATTTTTCTGTAAATGACAGCAAGATAACGTACTGCTACGTTAAAGGGATCCATACCGGAAGGCAGGTCCCGGGAACAAAAGAAAAGACACAGCGAAAGTGTTCACCGTGTCTTTTATAAGGATGGTGTCACCCGTCCATCCGGGAACGCAGGTAGGCATTGATGAACATGTTCAGCTGTCCGTCCATGACGCCCTGGGTATTCCCGCTTTCGGTATTCGTCCGGTGGTCTTTCACCATATTGTATGGATGGAAGACGTAGGAGCGGATCTGGCTTCCCCATCCGATTTCTTTCTGTTCTCCGCGGATTTCGTCCATCTCCTGCTGCTGCCGTTCAATTTCCAGCTGGTACAGCTTCGACTTCAGCATTTTCATGGCCTGCTCCCGGTTCTTGATCTGGGACCGCTCATTCTGGCACGTCACAATCGTGTTCGTCGGCAGGTGGGTGATACGGACGGCCGAGTCCGTCGTATTGACGTGCTGACCGCCGGCGCCGCTTGCCCGGTACGTATCGATTTTCAGATCTTCGTTCTTCACGTCGATCTCCACTTCATCGTTGAACTCCGGCATCACTTCGCAGGAAGCGAATGACGTGTGGCGGCGTCCGGAAGAATCGAAAGGTGAAATACGTACGAGACGGTGCACCCCTTTTTCCGCTTTCAGATAACCGTAGGCGTTGTGCCCTTTGATCATGAGCGTGACGCTCTTCACACCGGCTTCGTCCCCGGGAAGGTAATCGAGGGTTTCCACCTTGAACCCGCGGGATTCGGCCCAGCGCTTATACATACGAAGAAGCATGCTCGTCCAGTCCTGTGATTCCGTACCGCCCGCACCGGGATGCAGCTCGAGAATCGCATTGTTCTTGTCGTAAGGTTCGCTCAGAAGGATGTCGAGCTCGAATTGATCAAGGTCTTTATGAAGCTGCTCGGTCTCCGTCTCAAGATCCGCACGCAGTTCCTCATCCTCTTCCTCTTTCACCAGTTCATAGGAGACTTCCAGGTTTCCGAGGGTTTCTTCGTAATCCTCCAGTGTGTGCACGAGGCCTTTCAGTCCATTCACTTCCTGGATGACTTCCTGAGCCGTCTCCTGGTCGTTCCAGAAGTCGGGCTCGGTCATCTGCTCTTCAAGTTCGGCGATTCGGGTCTTTCGCTGATCGACGTCAAAGAGACCCCCTGAAGTTCTGTAGTTGCCGGCTCGCTTCGTCCAGCTTGTGCTTAATTTCTGACATTTCCATTTTTCTGATCACTCCTAAATAATGTGTACCTCCCCAAAATCAGGGGATGAATCAGCTGCCGTGGCAGTTTTTATATTTCTTGCCGCTTCCGCACGGACACGGGTCGTTACGTCCGACCGTATCCTGCTTCACGTACGGTTTCGCTTTTTTCTTCTCTTTGGATTCTCCGCCTCCGGAAACGGCGGTGGCTCCTTCGGCAACTTCCTGACGCTGCAGGTTGTTGCGGATCTCCGCTTTCATGACGTAGCGGCTCGACTCTTCATCGATCGCCTGCACCATTTCCTCGAACATGCGGAACCCTTCCATCTGATATTCCTGGAGAGGGTCATTCTGTCCGTAGGCACGCAGGTGGATTCCCTGACGAAGCTGGTCCATCTGGTCGATGTGGTCCATCCATTTCTGATCGACGGTACGAAGCAGAATCACTCTCTCGAACTCACGCATCTGTTCTTCGGTGAGCTCCGTTTCTTTCTCATCGTAACGCTCGAGAATTTTCTTCATGATAAGTTCTTCCATCTCTTCCGGTTCTTTCCCTTTGAGATCGTCTTCCGTGATGTCACCTTCCATCAGCAGATTCGACCGCAAATAGTTGGCGATGGCGTCGATTTCCCAGTTTTCGTCGACTTCATCAGCCGTATGGGACTGCACGGTACGTGCGACCGTACGCTCGATCATCTGCTCCACGATTTCCCGCAGGTTCTCGGCAGTAAGCACTTCAAAACGCTGCTTATAAATAACTTCCCGTTGCTGACGGAGGACGTCGTCGAAAGAAAGGATCGTCTTACGCGCATCGAAGTTGTTACCTTCCACGCGACGCTGGGCAGATTCCACGGCGCGGGAGATCATTTTACTCTCGATCGGCTGAGAATCATCCATGCCGAGACGCTCCATCATGCTGCGGACGTTATCGGAGGCGAACCGGCGCATCAGTTCATCGTCGGTCGAAAGGTAAAACCGTGACATACCGGGGTCTCCCTGACGACCGGAACGGCCACGGAGCTGGTTATCGATCCGTCGCGATTCGTGACGTTCGGTACCAATAACCGCAAGACCGCCGAGATCGACGACGCCTTCGCCGAGTTTGATGTCCGTACCACGGCCGGCCATGTTGGTCGCAATCGTGATAGCACCTTTCTGGCCGGCATTTTCGATGATTTCCGCTTCCCGGAAGTGGTTCTTCGCGTTCAGCACGTTGTGCGGCACGCCCGCTTTCTTCAAGTAACGGGAAATGATTTCACTCGTCTCGACCGCCACGGTACCGACAAGAACAGGCTGCCCTTTTTCGTACCGTTCCTTGATTTCTTCAACGACGGCACGGAACTTCCCGTCGGTCGTTTTATATACAAGATCGGCATGGTCCTCCCTGATAATCGGTTTATTCGTAGGAATCTGGACGACGTGCATATTGTAGATGCTCAGAAACTCTTCGGCTTCCGTCTTCGCCGTACCGGTCATACCGGCAATCTTATCGTACATACGGAAGAAGTTCTGGAACGTGATGGACGCAAGCGTCATACTTTCATTCTGAATCGGCAGTCCTTCCTTCGCTTCGATTGCCTGGTGCAGACCGTCACTGTAGCGGCGGCCCTGCATAAGGCGGCCCGTAAACTGGTCGACGATAACGACTTCCCCGTCCTGTACGACGTAGTCCGCATCGCGGTGCATCGTCTCCTGGGCTTTCAGACCCTGGTTAATGTGGTGGATGAGCGCCACGTTACCAAGATCGAACAGGTTCTCGATTTTGAAATAGCGCTCCGCTTTATCGATTCCGTCTTCGGTCAGCTGAACGTTTTTCGTCTTTTCATCGTACGTGAAGTCTTCATCGATTTTCAGCAGACGTACAAACGCATTGGCTGCGTTGTACATATCCGCCGACTTCTTCGCCGTCCCCGAAATGATAAGAGGCGTACGTGCTTCATCGATAAGGATCGAGTCGACTTCGTCAATGATCGCGAACGGAAGCGGACGCTGTACCATCTGTTCCTTGTACAGCACCATATTATCGCGCAGGTAGTCGAACCCGTACTCGTTGTTCGTTCCGTACGTAATATCCGCATTGTAGGCTTCGCGCTTCTCCTCTTTCGACAGACCGTTCGCGTTTAGCCCCGTAGTCAGTCCAAGGAAGTTGTAAAGCTCTCCCATATCCTCCGAGTCACGGCTCGCCAGATAATCGTTCACAGTGACGATGTGGACGCCCTCGCCGGACAGGGCATTTAAATAGGCAGGCATAGTGGACGCGAGTGTTTTCCCTTCCCCGGTCTTCATCTCGGCAATATTCCCCTCGTGCATGGAAATCGCCCCCATGATCTGTACCGGGAACGGACGCATACCTAATACGCGCTTCGCCCCTTCACGGACGACGGCGTAGGCTTCATTAAGCAGATCATCAAGCGTTTCCCCGTCTTCGTAGCGTTTTTTGAATTCATCTGTTTTCTGACGCAGTTCTTCATCTGTAAGCTTTTCTATTTCCGGTTCCAGGGCTTCAATCTTATCGACAATTTTCTGCAGACGTTTGATTTCACGCTGGTTCCCGTCTCCAAATATTTTTTTCAATGATCCAAGCATGTTGAACGCTCCTCTGTATCATAGCAATATCGTAACTGTATCCATTCTATATGATAACACTAGCCGAACAGGAGTGACAACTAATCACCGCCTCCCGGGGACTCCTTTTTCCTTCTCGTTCAATGACTGCATTTTTCCGTTTACAGAGGCTATCATTTCAATAAGCTGAGCCACCGTCTCCTCCTGCTGCCGGACTCTCACTTCCAGACGTTCGCATTTCCCGCACATGCCACATCGCTCCTTTTCTTTACCTTTTTATAGCACATCCGGCTTACGGATGACAAAGATGGAAGAAAGGCATTCAGGGCGCTTATATGAGGGAGAAAACCGATTTTGCACCTGTGAACTTTTCAATTTTTATGTAAAAAGTGAGTAAAAATTCGCCGTACGTTACAATCGTCATGAGAAAAGCGGACTGCACAGGGATTGTCCTCCCATGCAGCCCGCTATTTTAAATACCGTTATCCGGTGCTCCGTTCTTCATTTCCCCGTATCACTACAAGGGGGGATATCAGGTCTCGATCAGACCGTAGCGGCCGTCACGACGTTTATATACGATGTTCGTTTCATCCGTTTCCGCATTCGTAAATACGTAGAAACTGTGTCCAAGCATATCCATCTGAAGGGCAGCTTCCTCGGAAACCATCGGCTTCAGATCGAACCGTTTCGTACGGACGATCTTCACTTCCTCATCGTCCTCCTCCAGACGATTCTGGGCGTCTCTTTCCATTTCGGCAAATACGTGTTTAGGAGCACCTTCCTGGCGAGCCTTGCGGTTCACTTTCGTTTTATGTTTACGGATTTGACGTTCTAATTTATCTACAACGAGATCGACCGCAGCGTATAGATCCGCGTTATGCTCTTCCGCCCGAAGCAGAAGGTTTTTCATCGGAACTGTCACCTCAATCGTCTGCTCTTTGTTGTAGACACTTAAGTTTACGTGGACCTCAGAAGATGGGGGAGTGTCAAAGTAACGCTCAAGTTTCGTCACCTTTTTCTCCACATAATCTCTAATAGCATCTGTCACTTCTAGGTTTTCTCCACGAATATTAAATTGGAACATATAGAAGTGTCCTCCTTTCATCCTTATATACCTTACATTCTACCATACCCCTGGCGATTCCTGCATAAACTAGCGTGAATTATCTGAAAAATGATAAAAAGGTTGGAGAACTCCTCTTATTTTGAGGTTCCCGGTTTTCACTTAAATAATATTTATCGGTTTCGGGAAGCGATAAAGGAAGGGTTTTCCAGCTCTTCCTTATTATACGTAAGATTCTTATCCGTGTTCGCGACGTGCACCGTACCTCCGGCGATTTCCACTACGGCCTGGCCGGCGGCCGTGTCCCATTCCATCGTCGGTTTAAAGCGCGGGTAGAAGTCGGCCACGCCTTCTGCGACGAGGCACAGTTTCAGCGAACTTCCGGAAGTGAGGGTATTTACGGAACTGTAGTTCTCACTTATGCGGTTGATGAAGTTCTCTTCCTCTTCCGACTGATGGGAGCGGCTTACAATCACGGTAGCCGCGTCGTTGTTCGCTTCTATCGCAGGCAGACGGAGTGCATCGAGACCGTCTTTATAGTTATCGAGGACCGACGTGAATTTATAGGCGCCTTTTTCGGCGTCGGCGACGTACAGATCCTGCAATGCCGGAGCATAGATGACCCCGTACACCGGTTTCCCTTCACGGATGAGGGCAATATTCACAGTGAACTCCCCGTTACGCTTCACGAACTCTTTCGTGCCGTCGAGCGGATCGACGAGCCAGTATTCGTCCCAGTCCTGACGCTTCGAATAGGATACCTGCGCTCCTTCCTCACTGAGGACAGGAATAGACGGGTCGTATTCCTCGAGATGCTTCACAATGACGTCGTGTGCTTTCTCGTCCGCTTTCGTAATCGGGGAGTGATCCTGTTTCTCCTCTACGTCAAAATCCGTTTCATATACGTTCATAATTTCCTGGCCTGCCCGTAAGGCAGCCTGAATTACTTCCTTCATAACCGAAACCTCCATTCTGTATGCTACGGTATCTTGTACCCTTAAACGTTATGTCTCTAACGTAAAAAAATCCCCCAATCAGGAGGAGGCCTCCTTCTTAATCAAGTTATTGTTTCTCACGAATCGCTTATCGATGGATGCTTGCCGCGGGGGGAGGTTTCAGCAGATCTATACACAAAAAAACAACACATCGCGCCCGCAGGGTTCTGAGTGTTGTTCTTCATCTCCGCTCTATTTCCTCGAGTCGAGAAACATGCCGTCCGAACCGGCTACGTTCTGATACGGGTTCGTATACTGATTTTTCGTCGACTTCTGTTTCTTATTGTTCCGCATATCCTCTTTCACGCCGGCGAAAATCATTTCCAGACGCCGGTTGATCGTTTTGTCCCGTTCGAGGACGTCTCTTACGATATGTTTCTCCGTCTCCCCGGGCTCCGGTAGTGTCTGCATCATATTCCCGCGCTTGTCGATCAGCGCTTCGATTTCACCCACCTGTTCGGAGCGGTTCAACGTCTTTCTCTGAACCACTCCTTCGAGATGGCGCGTGATGGCCGAAAATTCTTCCCACGTCGCCACTACACGTTCCCGCCCTTACTGTATTCCGCTTTCCGCGTTTGTATAAGAACTTCCTTCCACGTATCGCGGAACTCCTCGGCCAGACCCTGCACTTCGTCAAGGATTTCCCGGTCATTTTTCGTATTCGCTTCCAGCAGCCGGCGGTTCATGTATTCATACAGCGGCAGAATCTGCTGGCTGATGTCGTACGACGGATCGGTCGTTATAATCAGTTCCTGAACGATACGCTGTGCTTTCTGGATATTCAGGTTCTTCTTCTCTATGTCGTTGTTCTCCATTGCTTTGCCGGATACTTTTATGAACTTGATGCATCCGTTGTACAGTTTCAGTACGAGCTCGCCCTGGGACGCTGTCTCCACTGTGTTGTTTTCGTACGCCTGGATGGACATGTAATTCCCCCTCTGTTAATAGCTGAAATTCTGCATAATGTAGGCCGACTGCTGATTCATCTTCTGAATCGCTTTCTCCATCGCCCCGAACTCTCTCCAGTATCTGTCTTCAATTTGATTCAGCCTGTTTTCAAAATCGCTCATTTCTTCCTTCAGCCCTTTAAGATCTTTCCCGATGGAATACTGGTTCTGCGACTGGAACTGGTTGCCGGCTTTATCGGTAATCTTCTCCATCGTCTGCAGCGTAGAGTCGTAGACGCGTTGAACGATCCCCTTCCTGCCGTAGTCCTCATCCGATGAGGTGAACAGCTTCTCCACCGACTCCGGGTCTTCCTGAATCGCTTTTTTCAGTTCGGCTTCATTTATTTTAAGTTTGCCACCCTCCAGGTAATTGGAGGTGGTCGTAATACCGATGCGCGAAAGCTGCTGGAACTCCGAACTGATCTCGGGATTACTAACAGGCGTATAGAATCCCTGACGCATCTCGCTTAAGGCACTCCGGATCGTCCGGTCATTCCGAAGCAGGCCGCTCTGGGCTTTCTCATCCCACAGCTCTCCCTGTTTATCCGTCATCGCTTCCCGTTCCTCGTCGCTCAGCGGCTTGTAGTCCCGGTAAAACTCTTCACTCACTTTATCGTTCAGAAATTCAATCGTTTCGTTATATTTATCGACGAAGTTCTTAATGTTTTCAAATACGGTTTCCGTATCGTTGCTGACGGATAAATTCACTCCGGACGTTCCCGGGTTGTTCGTCCCCGATGCCCCGAACGTGTCCTTCAGATTGAACGTAACGCCGTTCATGGAAAAATTGTTGGACGACCGCTCCGTCTGCAGGCCGTTCAGCTCCAGCTTCGCGTTATCCCCGCCTGTTTCTTCCACACCTTCGAACAACAGCCCGTTGTTTATAAATGAGCCGGACGTGAAAATTTCCTGATGATCGGCGCTCTGTCCATACCCCGCACTCCCTGACCCCTGGCCGTTGAAGTTACCGGTCTCGGTGCGACTGACACTCATCTGGCCGGTGAAGTCATCAAAAAACATGCGGACGCCGGTGTCGGCATCATTTACGTCTTTGACGAAGTCGTTCACCGAATCGGAGCCTTGAATGAAAAACAGTTCCTCTTTCGGTCTGTCCGACGTATGGGCGCCGAGGGAAGAGGTCGTATAGTTCTCCTGGTACGTGAACGTCACTTCCGCTTTTGCCTCCACTGCCTCATTGAACGTTATTTTCCCGCTTCCGGCATCGAGTTTTCCAAGGACCGCATCTTTCGCTTCGTTCCATATGTCTCCGTTCGCATCGGTCGTATAGGTCGCCGTTCCGGAAGCCCCGCCCACGGTTACCGTCAGACTATCCGGAACAATCGCCTCTTTTTTCAAGGTAAAGGAATCCGTATCGGCTCCTGTGACGGAACTCTCCACCGCCCGATCGGCTACGTAGGACACTTCAAGCCGGGCTTTCGACTCGAGCGGAGTGGCAAAACTCAGTTCTCCGGTGGAAGCGTCCACCATGACCGAATTCTCGTCAAGCTCCGCTTCCGTAGCTACGATATCGAACCGTTTCCCGTCCACTTTCACCATCATCTCGGACAGCGGATTCTGAATCGAAGCTCCTTCTTTCAGGGGAACAGTCGGAGTCGCCGTCGCTTCCCCGATCGAAGTCGAATACTTCTCGACGCTTCCCGTCTGCCACGTCCAGCTGCCACTCGTGGCAAGACTTCCGCTGGCTTCCAGTTCTGCAAATGACTGGGAGGCGCTGATCTGGTCTTTTGCATTGAACAGACTGCCACTGTTTACTTTCGTTGCAGAAGTCGCGAGCTGCGATACGGACTGGAGTGAGTAGCCCGTCTCGGAAGCGGCAGAAGTGGCAGTAATGCTGGCCAGATTCTCATGCGTAGAAGAAGTGGTGCGGGCCCGGTACGCTCCAGATAATTTCATGTTCACCAGTTCTTCACGGAAGCCGAGCAGTTTCGTGTTCACTTCCCGGTAGTCATCCCTTTTCCACTCGAGGGAGGTCTGTTCCTGTTCCATCTTCTTCAGCGGCATGCGCTCCGCTTTCATTAGATCACTGATGATTTTATCGGTATCCATTCCGGAGGCGAGTCCCCCGATTCTCATATCACTCATCATTTCACCTGCTTAGTTTTTAGGATTGGCGATGTCTTTCGTTATGGTATGTATCGGCTTAAAACAGGAAAAGTTAAGAGGAAAGGGGAGGGAGAGAATAATCAAAAAACAGGCTATCAAGAATAAGTTCTCAATAGCCTGCTTAATAAAACTAGAGGTTTAATATTTGTGTTCTAACATGTCAAACGTCATGGCATATACTTGATTTTACTGTTAGTTCAACTAATCGCCCTTTATTGTTTATTTCTCTCGATTATAATTAAAATACAAGTCAATTACTTCTGATTAACGTTAGTAACTCTTCTAAATTCATAACATTTGTAAACTTCCTGTTATTATAGTCTAACGTTAAGTCGTAATATTTTATTATTCCCCTTCTATCCAAATCATTTATGTAATTATTAGTTTCTTGAAGTGATTCACTTTCCTTGCTGGCTATTATTTTTAAAAAAGCACTTACACCATTACCTTGCCAAAGTTCCACTTCAAACCAATGATCTTTACTATCTATTGTTTCATTTAAAATTAATATCATCATATGCACACCCCTTGCACACCCCTCAAAATTAATTTGTAATATAAAAGAGACCCTAGTACAGCTAGAGTCTCTGATAAATGATTCAATATTAACGAAGAAGCTGCAGCACTCCTTGCGGCTGCTGGTTCGCTTTTGCAAGCATAGCCTGAGAGGCTTGAGAAAGGATACTTTGTTTCGTCTGATTCATCATTTCCTTCGCCATGTCCACATCACGGATACGGGATTCCGCCGCAGTCAGGTTCTCAGAAGATGTGTTCAGGTTGTTGATTGAGTGATCCAAACGGTTTTGAGTCGCACCCAGTTTAGAACGTTCTGCAGAAACTCCGTCAATAGCTTTCTGTATAGTTGTAATTGCCTGGGCTGCTCCTTCGTGTGAAGTCACGTCTAGAGCCTGTTCTTGGATTTCGTTATCTGTCCCATTAGTAACACCAAATTTCGTGTCAGCTCCCGTAGTTGTAAGGCCTAGTGCATTAGCTCTCATATCAGAAATTTCTAAAGTAAGACTTTGATTCTCATTAGCTCCAATCTGAAATTGAAGCGCTTCGCCATCTCCATCTTGTCCGCTACTCAAATTTGTTTCAGCTTGACCTGTATTAACAGTTGCAGATCCTTGACCCGAGGCAACACTAACACTCACTAATTTCGAGGCGTCAGCATCTGCATTAATAGCGTTAGCGATCTCATCGTTTGTGGCTGCTGTTACACTACCACCACTGTATGCTAGAGTAACGGTTATCTTATTGTTCGTCACAGATACTCCAAAATCACTGTCAGAAGTAGGCGTTATTATTTCAATACTAGCATCGTTTCCTGCTGCTCCTGGTTCTTTAGCAGTAACTGTGAGGTCACCTAAAGTCGCTGTAGCCTTTACAGCTCCATCTCCCCCACCTTCTACTTTACCGCCATTTAATAATTTTTGAGTATTAAATTCAGTAGTATTACCAATACGGTTGATTTCAGATGTTAACTGATTAACTTCTTTTTGAATTTCTTCACGGTCAGTCGTTGTATTAGTGTCATTTCCAGCTTGTACCGCTAATTCACGCATTCTTTGAAGAATATCTTGTGTTTCATTCAAAGCACCTTCCGCTGTTTGAATTAGCGAATTTGCATCTTGAGCATTTGCTGAAGATTGATCTAATCCACGCACTTGAGCTCTCATTTTCTCGGAGATCACAAGACCTGCTGCATCATCTTTCGCACTGTTAATACGGAGACCTGACGACAGTTTCTCCATGGAATTCTGTTGTGCATTGTTCGCACTGTTCAACTGACGGTGAGTGTTTAAAGCTGCAATGTTGTGATTAATACGCATAATTAGTATCCTCCCTGATTTTAGATTCCACGTCCTTGTGGAATAGTTAAGATGTGTTGCCAAAGGAAAAGCCGGCCGACTTAAGTGTTTGGCTTTACACTTATTATATCGGCCGGCTTTTTCGATTGTTTACTCTTTTTGACTTCTTTTTAACAGATTCATCAAATCATCCGAAGCCGCAGCTGCGGCTCTGTTCTCTTCCTGGATGGCTATGTAAATCTCTTTACGGTGAATGTCCAGATGTGACGGGGCGTCGATGCCGATGCGCACCTGGTTCCCTTCGACGGACACCACTTTGATTTCGATGTCATCCCCGATCGTGATCGACTCGCTTTCTTTCCGGTTAAGGATTAACATGCTCATCCCCCGCTTTCTGATCGGCGATTCCGTGTTTCGTATGATACCAACTGCTGTTTAAAATCAGCTGCTTCGCCTGATTCGTCCGCTTGTTGATGACGACGGGCGCCTGCAGGTTAATCGTCGACTCGCGGAAGGGGTCCCTCACCGTAAGGACGCAGTATAGCTCCACGTCCTCCGGCGTCTCCAGCTGCAGCTCCGCTTTCGAATTTTCGTCTATATCAAACTCGTAGTCTTTAAAAAATAAATACGGGTTCGCTGTGACGAAAGCCGTCTCTTTTTCCCCGACCGCCTGCAGAACCGAGTACATCGGCGCATCCGGCAGCGGTAACAGGATAAATTCGTTGATGTGCCTGAATCCCGGCAGTCCCTGAGAGAAATGCACGATTTCTTTCTCCTCCACTTCCACTTCTCCGAAATATTTCATTGCCACTTTCATAAAATCCTCACCTTTGTTTCTCATATTTTCCAATCAATCGTAACACGCGGGTACTGCGCCAGAGAAATGTCCACACGCCCGGGCTGATAGCTGAATTCAGGAGGTTTCGCAGTTGTGGTTATGACCGGGTCGTTCCGCTTCACGTCAATCTCCGCAGGACGCGCTTCATACGTCACGTTTACCAGGTCATGCACCGGCTTGCTCCCCGGGTTATAAGCGATTTCCCATACGGCGTTCTGTTTCGCATGAGCGGCTATCGGGTTCCCCTGATTCTCTATCCTCATCAGCTCGTCCCCTTCCCGGGCGACGCGACCGAGCCCCTTCATCCAGTCCTGCTGACCGAAGTCCGCAGCCAGATCCGTCCGCTCCGCTGACGAATAGAACTGCAGGTTATGCCAAGCGGTGGTCTGATCAATTGAAAGTTTTCCCGGCCGCTGCCTGATGGTCACGTCCGCCGGCGGCTGCGCGATGCGCTGTTCAGCTTTTGGCTGACGTATAGTCAGCTCCGCGTTATGCGTTCGTACCTCGAGTCTCGCCTGCTGCGTGTTCACTTCCATTCTCGGCATCATCATACCCGTACCCCTCTCTTTTGTTATAAAAAAGAGCGCCTGGCAATTTCAGGTGCTCCTTAACGCAGAAAGTCCATAAGTGTCGGCTGAATGATCCTTGCTCCCGCTCCCATGGCGGCTCTTAGTACGCTTTCTTCCGTTTTCAGGTTCGTAATCACTTTTTCCATTTCGGCATCTTCATTATTGGACAAAACCCGGGTAGCGATGATCTCCTGCGTGCCGAGCCGGTCTTTGACGAGATCTCTTCGGTTCATCCGGGCACCAAGGTCGGCCCGCTCGTCAATGATAGTATTCACGTGCTCGTCGATGCTTTCAAGATAGCTGTTTAACTCTTCCTCATGCGTCCCCGGATTCCTCAGGTCAGCCGAGAGCTGCTGTAACGTATCGAACAGCTGACGTCCATCCTCATCCGTGTTCCCGCCTCCGAACACCTTCGTGCCGTCGACGTTCGCCTGCAGAGGAATGCCTTTTGATACTTCAATCGTGACGGGCGTACTGTTCACCGGCAGTCGTACTTCCCCGGTTTCTCCGGTCGCGGGGTCCGTCGCCTGCCGCGCGTCCATCGGGGCGGTGAGCGTATCGGTTCCATTGAAAAGGTATTTGCCGTTCGCCTGCGTGTTGCCGATATCCCTGAGGTGGCCGGCCAGCTGTTCGATTTCCTTGGCGATACTCTCCCGGCTCTGCTCGCCGTTCGTATCGTTACTGGCCTGCACCGTCAGCTCGCGTACGCGCTGCATAGCTTTCGTCGCTTTATCGAGTGCCGCATCCGAGCTGTCCATCCAGTTGTACACTTCGCCGATGTTGCGCTGGAACTGGCCGATTTTCGTGAGCTCGGAGCGGTAGTTGATGCCCTGCATGGCCACTACCGGGTCATCCGACGGTCGGCTGATCTTTTTGCCGGTAGTCAGCTGATCCTGGTATTTGCCCATACTTTCGTAACTCTTACTCATATTGCGCAGCATGTTACTCGAAAGCATCCCCTGCGTAATTCTCATTCTTCATCCCTACCTTCCGACGACGCCCATCTGGTTAATGACGCGGTCCAGCATTTCATCAATAGCAGTTATATTCCTCGAAGAAGCATTGTAAGCGTGCTGAAACTTGATCATGTTCGTCATTTCTTCATCGAGGGAGACCTGACTGACCGAAAACCGCCGGTTCTGGACGGAATCCCGGAGCGTCTGTATATTGTCGCTCATCCGTCCCGCTTCCTGCGTCTCCACAGCCATTCCGCCGATCATCCCTTCGTAAAAGGTACTGACGGTCGCCCCTTCGCCGAGAAGTCCATCCACCTTGTCCCGGAGGGCAGCGAGGTCCCGGGCATTGTCCCCGTCTCCGACACTTGTCGAATTGGCCGCTGCGATCATTCCGGCGTTCTTCTTAATCACACCGGTTATATCAAGTGCAGAAGCGAGCCCTCTGTACACACCGCCTGTATCCGGGTAGGAGTTTCCGTAGGAGAAGAAATCCGTCGTCGCTGACGGTCCCCCTTCCAGTCCGGCACTCTCCGCGTCGTTATGTTCGGCGTTGAACTGCGTCGCAAACGAGGTGGCCAGCTTATCGAGATCATCAAGCATGGAAGCGTAACTTCCCTCCTGCTCGTTACTCCCTTCGACCGTCCCTTGTAATCCGGCACCTTCCGCTCCCTCACCCGTAACGGTTAGCGCCGCACTGCGGCCGGCCGCTTCCGAGCGGACGAGGAGCCGCTGCTCCCCGTCCTGGATAAGTACTTCCGCTTCGAGACCTTCCTCTTTGCTGATCCGAGCCGCTATTTCTTCCATCGTTTCTTTCCCCGAAGAAGCGATTTCCACCGTCTCTCCCTGGTCGACTTCTCCGTCTTCGTTCACAAAAGATCCGGTAAGGGTAAGCGTTCCTTCAGGGAATGGCGCTCCGCCTGTTTCCTTATTGACAGGGAAAGCGTCCGATACCATAACCGCGCTGCTCTGAGGCGTGGCCGTTACCGTACCCGCAAGATCGGCGAGACCTTTCAGTTTGCCGGGGGAAGGTAATGTATGGAAGTCGAGAGACGCGGTCTCCCCGTCCGAATGCAACACGCGGAGAGAGTCGAAAGCGATTCGGCCGTCCGTTTCCCGGTAGTCCACGGAAAGCGAGCTCGCCGGGGCGCCGCCTGCATCCACGAGCGCCGGCGCTCCATCAAGGGGACGCCCGAGAGCATCGGCAAGACGCACCGTTGCCAGGCCGTCCGCTATGTCTTTGGAGGAGGCGGCACTCTTTTCATACGACACGTCTATACTGACGATCTCCGACAGGTCGTCGATGAGACGGTCGCGCTGATCGTACAGATCGTTAGGAAGCTGACCGTGCGGCTCCACGTTGCCGATCTGCCGGTTGAGCTGATCGATCTGCTGGAGGATAGAGTTGGCATTCTTCACCGTAATGTCCGCTTCCCGTTTCGCGTCCCGCTGCAGCGTCTGTATCGAATTCGACAGGTAGTTGAACGTCTCGGCCACGGCTTTGCCGCGCTCTTTCACGACAGCACGGGCACCGGCGTCCTCCGGGTTCACCGCAAGATCCTGCAGCGACTGCCAGAACCGGTCCATCGTTTTTGCGAGACCCTGGTCCGTCGGTTCGTTCATAACGTCTTCCATTTTGCCGAGTCCGTTTTCAAGAGCGTCGTAATATCCGAGCTTCTTCGCCTCGGACCGGAACTGCTCATCAAGAAAAGCTTCACGTACGCGCTGGACGCTTCCGGCCTGTACGCCGCTTCCCATCTGTCCGGCGAATTCGAGACGGTTCCTGGATCCTGATGGGAAAGCGCCCGTCTGTTCCATATTGACGCGCTGCCGACTGTAGCCGTCGGTGTTGGCGTTCGATATATTATGACCGGTCGTATAAAGCGCGGATTGCTGGGTGAACAGTCCGCGCTTGGCTACTTCCAGTCCATGAAAGGTGGACATCATAGTTATTCCTCTTTTCCTTACGCCTTCGAATCGAAGATGGACCTGTTCGAGTGCGCCGGTTTCTCTTCGCTGCCGTAATTCAGATTCGCGAGTTCGGGCTTAAGAAGGTCGAGTGAGAGATTGATGAACTGCAGCGACTGTTTCGTCAGTTCCCCGTTCAGCCGCTCCTGATGTTTAAGGTCGGCCAGTACGAGGATCATCGCCTCATACTCTTCATTCAGCTGCTCGTGTTCCTCCCCTTCCAGGTGCGTCAGCATATCGCTGATCGTCTGCTGATCTTCCGTCCCCTGCCGGGCGTACCAGTCGTTTACGTGCTCCTGCCGCCCTTTTTCCACTTTCTGAACCGCCTGGATATGCTTCTTCTCCTCAAGGTCCAGCTGCCGGAGCTTCGGCGTATCGTTCGCCTTCAGCGCCTCCGTCTTTTCCTTCGAGACGTAAAGCAGACTTCTGTGCAGCTTTACGAGACGCTTCATGTCGGATATTATCGGTTCGATCATAACGTACGGCTCCTTTATTCTCCTTCAGAGAAGAAATTGATCATTTTTCTGGCAATGACAGAAGGGTCCGCTTTGTACGTACCGTTCTCCACCTGCAGCTTCAGTTCCTCAAGACGTTCCTTACGGGCTTCCGGAAGTTTCCCCGCCTCCTGCATCGACTTGGCGGCATCGGAGATTTCCAGCCTGTCCTGATTCGGCTGCGCCTGCACCTGTTTCTGCTGTTGCGCCTGTTTTTGATACGGGTTCCAATTCGTCTGATTCGTTCCGTTGATTCTCATCCGACTCACCTCTTTTCTGTTCATTCCGTAGCCTTCTTCTTTATTATATCGGCAAAATCATGAGAAAGTTAAGCGGAAATCACCGCTTTTTACGATCTATCGAGTAGTAGGAACTCCGGATGATCTCAGGCTCCTCTTCCCGGTGGTTCCGATTTTCGCGTGCTTTTTCATTTCTGTCGATCTTAGCAAGAGCCTCGTTCAGTTCCTTGCTGCACGAGGCGCACAGCCGTCCCTGCCGGATCGCTCCCCCGCACCGCTCGCACGCGTACGACAGACCGGGGAAGTTCATCGGGTGCAGCCGCCTGTCTTTTACGAACTTACGGATCTGCTTTTCTTCAACTCCTGTGGCCTCCGCGATCACATCGGCGGTCGCTGCTCTGTTTTCCCGCTCACGCAGAAATTTGTAAACGGCGCGGTAGTCCAGCTCTTCGCGGTTGCGGCACGTCTCACAGAACGTATGCGTTCGTTTCATAAAAAGTCCGCCGCATCGCGAACAATTCGCCGGTTCTGCCATATATTCCACTCCCTGTACGTCTTTCTTCTATTATCGTCAGGAATGGAAAAGCGTTAAGCCCCGGACGGAATCGGCTCCGTTTTCTTTCAGTACGGCTGCCGCCTGCTTCATCGTCGTGCCCGTCGTATAGATATCATCGATCAAAAGCAGATTCCCCCGCACTTGCTGTACGGGAAGAAAAGGATTGGCGCCTCTTTCCCGTTCCTGTTTCGATTTCTTCGCCTGTTTTTCGGAGTGGGACCGTTTCAGGTACGGCCGCGGTCTCTTCATCAGAAGTTCGGTGATCGCTTCTGCCTGATTGAAACCCCGTTCTTCGACACGTACATCACTGAGCGGCACCGGCACAGCTTTCCCTCTCACAAAGTAAGGAAGGAAGACGGACATCGAAGCAATCAGCTCATAGTCCCCGCGATATTTGAATCGGGCCATCCACTCTTTCGCAAAATCGTTGTAGAAAAGAAGGGAGGTGTTCGAGAGGAGCGCAGAGTCATGCCGGCAGTCGGGACACGTTTCGCTGTAGCGCGGGTTGCAGCAGCGCGGACACCCTTCCGTGATGACTTCAAAACCGTTCATACACTCCTCGCATAAACGTGACGGCCGACCGGGGAGGAAAGCATTTCGCCAGTCCGTTTTCGGATGAACCGGCTGAAAGCAGTAGACACACTTCATGTATTGTATCCCCTTTTATTCATCTTTTTAATCGCATCCCGTGCTGCTATAACAGCATCGGTCTTCCCTTCCATATAAAAGCGCACGTCTCCGTCCGGGTCATCGGAGCTTCTGCCCGCACGCCCCGCAATCTGTACGAGAGCCGCTTCGTCGAACACGTCATGACCGGCATCGATGACGTACACGTCCACCGACGGAAAAGTCACGCCGCGTTCGAGAATCGTCGTCGTCACAAGTGTGTGGATCTTACAGTTACGGAAGGCGTCGATCACCTCTTCGCGTTCCGGTGTGTCCGAGTGGACGTGAGGAACACAGAGTTCAGCCGCGATTTCCTCGGCCCTTGAAATCGTGGGAGCGAATATAAGCAGCTGACGGTCTCCTGCTTCGATGTGCGGAAGTTTCTTTCGGATGCGGGGAAATAAGTGGAACATGGGTACCGGCAGCGGGTGCCCGTGGTAGCGTACCGGCACGAATACTTTCGGAATATTTTTCTGTTTTCTCCCCGGCGTCGCTGTCAGGTGAATGATAGCGGCATCCGGTTTCGCTGCCTCCCGGGCAGCCCGTTGGAGGGAAGGGTCGTTGTGGTAGGGGAAAGCGTCCACTTCATCGATGAAAAGGACGTCGAAAGCCTGTTTGTAACGATAGAGCTGATGGGTCGTACTTAAAACGACAGGAGTGTAGGTGACCTGAGCGGAGTGGCCGCCATATAAAGCGGCGGCCGGTACGCCGGGGAACGCTTGCCGGAGGCGGGGGTACAGCTCCCGAACGACGTCAGCCCGCGGTGTGGCGATACATACCCGCTCTCCCCGGGCGAGTGCCGCTTCGATGCCGGGGAAGATCATTTCGGTTTTTCCGGCGCCGCAGACGGCGTGGACGAGCAGCTGCCCTCTTCTTATGACAGTATTCTTTATTTCGTCTGCCGCATGCTGCTGGTGACGGGTGAGGGCCCCTTCCCACTTCAGAGTATCCGGAATCGGCAGCTGCACCGAGGAAGGCATTTCGTACAGGACTTCGCAGGACGCAACACGTCCCATCAGGATGCAGTTGCGGCAATAGAGGCACTTCTTCCCGCACGCCGCATGCGGGAAACGCGCAAACTTGTACCGTGCTTTATTACCGCAGCGCTGGCACTGCCTGCGGATAATACCCGGGTGAGCCGGGAGTGTGGACGGATCGATATAATCCGGTAGTTCCTGTTTTAGGAGCCATTGGCCGCTGAACATGTAAATCCCCCTTTGTTTGTACGTAACGGTAGTAAAAAAGCGCCTTCGGGGGAAAGGCGCTGAAACAATCGTTTATGTCGTTTTATAAATACGGTTATTCTTTATACCAGCCGAGGCCGAGAGCTCCTTCTCCGAGGTGGGTGCCGATGACCGGGCCGAAATAACTGACGGACACCGCGACGTTGGGATACTGTTTCTCGATCTCCTCTTTCCACAGCTCCGCTTCCTCCGGACGGTTGGCATGGATGACGGCCGCACGGATTTTCTCTCCGCCGGAAGCATCTTCGTCAAAAAGCGTGAGCGTACGTTTCCGTGCTTTTTTATACGTACGGATCTTTTCGAACGGGACGATCTTCGTATCGACGAAGTGCAGAATCGGTTTCACCTGCAGCATGCTGCCGATGAATGCCTGGGAGCCGTGCAGCCTCCCGCCGCGGGCCAGGTGATTAAGGTCGTCTACGATGAAATACGCACGCATCGTTTCCTTCATCTCTTCCAGGCGGGCTATTATTTTCTCTGCATCCTCCCCGCCCGCTGCGAGTTTTGCCGCTTCAAGCGCATAATATCCCTGCATGAGGCAGCTTATTTCCGAATCGAACAGGTGAAGTTCGATTCCTTCAGCCATCTCCCCTGCCGAACGCATGGACTGGTAAGTCCCGCTGATTCCGCTTGAAAGCGTAATGGCGACGACTTCATCATACTCTTCCTTCAGTTCCTCCAGCTTCTCGAGTATCGTCCCGACGGAAGGCTGGGAGGTTTTCGGCAATTCTTTCGCCTCTTTCACTTTCGAATAGAACTCATCCGCCGTAAGGTCGATTTCCTCACGATACGCTTCTTCTCCGAAAATGACGTTCAGAGGTACCATATGAATATCGGATTCTTCTCTCATTTGTGCTGATATGTAAGCTGTGCTGTCAGTGAGAACCGCAGTTTTCATTGAATCTCCCTTTCCTGAATACCTTACGTTCATTCTACCGTACTTCGGGACGGATTTCAGCTTTAATTCCGACATTCGCGAACTTCTTTTCACATACAAAAAAAGGACGGAACCGGGTCCGCCCTTCTGCTTTTCATAAAAACTCCGGTACATATGCGGCTGTCAGAGATATATGACTATAAAACTTCCACCCAGCCGTTCTTGATGGCGGTAACAACCGCCTGCGTCCGGTCATTTACGTTCATCTTCGTCAATATGTTCGAAACGTGGTTCTTCACTGTCTTCTCACTGATATAAAGGGATTCCGCCACGCCTTTGTTCGAGTTCCCGTCGGCGAGCAGCTGCAGTACCTCACATTCCCTGCGGGTCAGAAGGTGCAGAGGTTTACGGTACTCGACGGCTTTATAGGCGAAATCACTCGTCCCGTCGGAAAGCCGGCGGTACTCTTTCACAAGATTGTGGGTGATTTTCGGGTGGAGGTAAGATCCGCCTCCCGACACGACCCGGATCGCTTCGATCAGAGATTCCGAATCCATCTCCTTAAGCAGGTACCCCTGAGCTCCTGTTTTCAGTGCGTGCGTCACGTAGTTCTCATCGTCATGTATGGAAAGGATGATGACTTTCAGTTCCGGAAAACGCTCCGTCACCTCCGCCGTCGTTTCGATTCCGTTTCTTTTCGGCATATTGATGTCCATCAGTACAACATCCGGCTGATGTTCCGTAATAAGATCGATCGCCACCGTGCCGTCGTCCCCTTCTCCGACCACCTCGAAGTCTTCTTCGAATTCGAGGATACGCCGGACACCTTCCCTGAACAATTTGTGGTCATCAACCAGTAAAATTTTTGTAGACATCTGTTTTCCTCCTGTGCTCTTCGTACTTGGTAATCACTTTTTAAGAATTATATTCCCTTTTTTGAAAATTTTATGCTATATATCTTTCTTTATCGGTAATTTAATCGTTACTTTCGTTCCGGCATCCGGGACAGAGGTGATGTTAAGCTCGCCGTCCAGCATATCGATTCGTTCACTCATACCCATCAGCCCGAAGGAAGTCTGCTTCTTCTCTTCCACGTCGAAACCGCTGCCGTCATCTTCCACGATGATCATAATCGTGCGCCAGGTGAGTTCGACTTTCACGTCCACCCGGCTCGCCCCTGCATGCTTCACCGCATTCTGCAGCGCTTCCTGGATGAGACGGAACATGGCGACTTCATACTGCGGATCGAGTCTCCGCTCTTTGCCGAAAGGCTGGAAACGTATGGCCAGTCCGTGATAATCGGCAGCTGTCGACAAATACTTCCGGAGGGCCGGCAGGATTCCGAGATCATCGAGTGCCATAGGACGGAGGTCATAGATGATGCGGCGCACTTCATAAAGGGACGAGCGCACCATTTTCTTCACGCTGCGCATCTCCAGAATAGCCTCCTCCGGAGAACGCTCCCGGAACGTGCGCTCCACGAGGTCGGACCGGAGCAGGACGTTGGCAAGCATTTGTGCCGGTCCGTCATGTATTTCCCGGGAAAGACGGCGGCGTTCTTCCTCCTGCGCTTCGATGATTCTGAGTCCGAACTCCTGCTTCTGCCTGGCATCCTGCAGCACTTCGCTCACTTCACGGAAATCTTCGTTCAGATAATTGAGGACGACCGATATTTTTCCGGCGAGATTCTCCGCTTTCTCGATCGTTTCCCCCAGGTCCCGGAGCCGACGTTCAATATCATCTCTCCGCTCCCTCAGCTGCTTCTCTTTCTCGCCCGTCACAGTGAGCTCCGTCTGCAGCCGGTGTGTCTCTTCGTACATTTCCCGTATTTCCGCTTCGGAGTAGTCATTGAACTGTTTACTCATCCGGGCGAGCCTCTTCCTTGATCCTTTCACTTTCTCCTCAAGCTTTTCCTCTTCTTCGATGAAGGAGGAAATGCGGGCTTTCAGGTCAACGAGCTCCTCTTCCAGACTTTCATGTTCTTTCCGGGATTTCTCGCTGATGGTGAACACTTCATCTTTACTGATCGAAACGTGATCGACCATTTCCTGTATGATCGAATCCAGAGACTTTTCAGCGGGCGAAACGTCTGTCATTCAAACGACCTCCATCCATGCCTGTTCATATCATTCGTTCTGCCTACGTCCTTCTATGGGGGTGAAAAGTCATTCCTTATCTATTTCCGTCATTTGCTGATATGGCTGTTCCTGTATATAATGAAAACCCAGGAGGCAGACATCGATATGTTAAATACTTATTATACGGTAAATTATGAAGGAGAAAAAGAACTAGTTATCCAGAAGTCCCGTTTTATCGCCCATATACGCAGGTGCGAAACGGAAGAGGAAGCACAGCAGTTCATTTCGGAAATCAAAAAGAAGCATAAGGACGCAACGCACAACTGTTCCGCCTACATGATCGGCGAGCACGACCTCCTCCAGAAAGCGAACGACGATGGAGAGCCGAGTGGTACAGCCGGCGTCCCGATGCTTGAAGTGTTGAAAAAACGGGGATTGAAAGATACGGCGACCGTCGTCACCCGGTATTTCGGAGGGATAAAACTCGGAGCCGGCGGCCTCATCCGCGCATACTCCGGTGCCGTTTCGGAAGCGATCGAGGAAACGGGCATCGTGGAACGCCGGCTGATGAGGGAGATGCACGTCACCATCGACTACTCTCTCCTCGGGAAGATGGAGAACCAGGTGCGACAGTCGGACTATCCTTTGAAAACCATCAACTATATGGAAAAAGCGGAACTCGTACTGTATGCCCCTCATGGAAAAGAGGAAGAATTCCACCAGTGGACAGCGGACGTCACGAACGCCCAGGCCACAGTAGCAGAGGGCGAACTTTCCTACATGGAGTCCGTACTCTCTAATGACGGATCGAAGGAGTAACTATATGAAAACATGGTTGAAACCGACCCTCTGGATCCTCGCGGCAGTCCTGCTGCTGGCCATCGGAGCCGCAGCGGGGTACGGCGCTTACCTGACGGATAAAGTCCGTGAGTCTGCGGAGGATTCCCACGAAGAACTCGGACGCGGCGGCAAGTCGGACAAACGGACCACCGCCGTCACCCCCGGAGAAGACAATCTCTCCGTCCTGTTCGTCGGAGTCGATGCTAGTGCAGCCCGGCTTGAGAAGAACGAGGACCGGAGCAGCCTCTCCGACGCCCTCATTCTCGCGACCTTCAACAACGACGAAAAATCCGTACGACTTCTCAGTATCCCGAGAGACACCTATACCTACATCCCGGAAGTGGACCGCAAAGATAAAATTACCCACGCGCACGCTTACGGCGGAATCGACTCCACGGTGGAAACGGTCGAAGGTCTTCTCGATATCCCGGTCGACTATTACGCCCGGTTCAATTTCAGCGCTTTTATAGAAGTAGTGAACGCCGTCGGCGGAATCAAATACGAAGTTCCTTACGATCTCGAGGAGCAGAACTCCGAAGGAAAGGACGGCGCTATCGAACTTGAGGAAGGAAGACAGCTGCTTAACGGGGAAGAAGCGCTGGCGCTGGCCCGTACGAGAAAGCTCGACAGTGACCTCGCCCGGGGACAGAGACAGATGGAACTGATCAAAGCGATTGCGAGAGAAATGAATTCGTTCAGCTCTTTCAGAAACTACGACAATATCATCGATGCGGTCGGGGAAGACCTGACGACCAACATGACGTTCGATCAGATGATTGCGTTCAAAGACTACTTTCTCAAGGAAGACGGATTCGATTTCAAAACGATGCAGCTGGACGGAGAAGGCGGGTACGCCAGTAACGGTGCGTGGTACTTCATGACGGACGAAGAAAGTCTTGAAAAAACGAAAGACCGGCTGCGCAACCACCTTGAACTCCCGGAGGAACCCGAGGCACAAGAGCCACCCGGCTGATAACGACGTGCCCGCGGTATTCCCATGCCGGTATTCGTGCATAAAAGCCCCCCTGAAAAACGGAGATTATCATCCGGTTTCCAGCGGGGGCTTTTAACAGTTATTCTATTTTTTTGAACGCTGATTTTTGAACAGATTCAAAATCGGCCGATAGTCTTTGCCGATCAACCCGGTGAACTCCACCAGCAGCTCAAGCATCAGAATGAGAAAACCGATAACCAGCAGTGCACCGTACAGCGTCGCCTGCGAAAACACGACGGCAGCCAGGCTGAAAAGCGCACTTATCGTATAGATGACCAGTACCGTTTCCGGATGACTGTAGCCGAGGTTCAGCAGATTATGGTGCAGGTGGGACTTGTCCGGAGCTGACATCGGCCTGTTCTGCAGCTTCCGGCGGACGATGGCGAATACCGTGTCGGATATCGGCACACCGAGTATGATCACCGGAATGACAAACGAAAACAAAGTGACGTTTTTGAACCCGAGCAGGGAAAGTACACTGATCATGAAACCGAGGAACAGCGCTCCCGTATCTCCCATAAATATCTTTGCCGGGTAGAAGTTGTAGATAAGGAATCCGACCGTACTTCCGAGCATCATCAGCCCTGCGAATACGACGAACACGTTCCCCATCGTAATCGCCATCCCGGAAATGGTAAGAAGTGCGATGGACGACACTCCGGCAGCAAGGCCGTCCAGCCCGTCGATGAGATTGATGGCGTTAGTGATGGCGATAATCCAGATCATCGTAATGATCTCACTGAACATACCGAACTCGAGCGTATTATCCGTAAACGGGATATTGACGAACGTTACGACGACGCCCTCTCCGGCATATACGACGACGGCCGCAGCGAGAATCTGCCCTGCCAGCTTCCACTTCGCCGACAGTTCCCGAAGATCGTCCCACACCCCGGTGATGATAATGATCGCAGCTCCGAACAAAACGGGCCAGAAAATAGGGGTCGGAGGCATGAACAGGAAGTATCCGATAATGAAGCTGATAAAGATGGCCAGACCGCCGAGACGCGGCATCAGTACTTTATGGACCTTTCTCGGGTCCGGTTTATCGGTGGCCCCTATATAAACAGCCAGTTTTTTTACCAGCGGTGTCACTATTATCGCCGCGATAAAACAGACTAACAACGCCTGATACTCCATGGAGATCCTCCTCTTTATATCTATCTCTTACATCTTTGATGATATACGTAACAAATTACTTTTTTCACAAACTACAAAGATTATATCACATAGCTGCTTCCGGAAGAAAAGGTTTCTGGAATAATAAACATTTCGCCCCAGTTTCTCACACTGCCCCGGTCCCGTCCGGAAAAGCATTGAGCCCTTCCTTCGATTTAAAAAACATTCAGAAATCACTTTTCATTTGTTTAACTTTGTTTACAATGAGGTATGATGGTTAAATAAACCCGGCTGTGTCTCGCTGGGAAAAGTTTCTAGGAGGATTTTAACCTTATGGGTATAGAAGAAGACAGGAAGAAATTAGAAAGATCACTGAAGCCTCACTGGGTCTGGGCGATTGCATTCGGCTCGGCTATCGGCTGGGGGGCGTTCATCCTGCCGCCGGACTGGATGGGTGATGCCGGACCGCTCGGGGTAATCATAGGTATTCTGCTGGGTGCCATCCTTATGATGGTTATCGGAGTAAGTTACGGATATCTTATTGAAAAGTTCCCGGTTACAGGCGGGGAATTCGCATACGCCTACATAGGATTCGGGAGAAAATTCGCATTTCTCGCCGGCTGGTTTCTTACGCTCGGATATATGTGTATCGTAGCTCTGAACGCCTCGGCTCTGTCACTTCTGGCCAAGTTCCTGTTTCCGGACTTCATGACGATAGGTACTTTGTATACGGTGGCCGGATATGACGTGTCGATTATGCAGATTCTGTTATCGAGTCTTGCCATCATTATTTTCGGTCTTATGAACATACGCGGCGCCAAATTTTCAGGAAACGTGCAATTCATATTCGCTATGGTGCTGATTACGGGGATTGTGCTGCTCGGTCTCGGAGCCGTTTTTACGGACGGGCCTTCGCTATCGAATGCCACACCGGCTTTCAAGCCTGATCAGTCCATGATCGTCTCGATTCTGACCATTCTTGCTCTCGCTCCGTTCGCCTACGTCGGTTTCGACAACATCCCTCAGGCGGCGGAAGAATTCGACTTCAGTCCGAAGAAAGCATTCGCTCTCATTATCTGGTCGCTTCTGGCAGCCGGTCTTGCCTACTCGGCGATGATTCTGATCACCGCCAGCACTATGCCGTGGCAGGAACTTAACAACGTCATCAACGCTCAGAATATCGAGTGGGGTGTCGGTCACGCCATCGAAAGCTATATGGGACGTCTCGGCGTCTTCATCATTGCAGCCGCTGTTTCCATGGGTATTTTCACAGGTCTGAACGGTTTCATGATTTCATCGAGCCGTCTTACTTTCGCCATGGGCCGGGCCCGCATTTTACCGAATGTATTCCGCAAGCTGCACCCGAAATATAACACCCCTTATGTCGGTGTCGCTTTCACTATGCTTATCTGCCTGATTGCTCCGTGGTTCGGCCGTGAAGCACTGCTGTGGGTAGTGGATATGTCCTCGACAGGTGTCGCGATCGCCTACTTTTTCTGTACGGCTACCGCTTATAAATATTTCGCCTGGTCGGAAAGCGGCAAAAAGAAAAATCCGAAAGCTCTCGTATCTCCGGTAAGGAAGGTCTTTTCCCTGCTCGGACTGATCAGCTCCATCGGCTTTCTTGTACTGCTTCTGTTCCCACCGATGCCTTCGTCGCTCGGCCGGGAATCTTATATAGCTCTCGGAGTATGGATTCTGCTTGGTATCGTCTTCTACTTTGCCAATCAGAAACGTTATAACGATATAGCTGAGAAAGATATGAATTATCTCATTCTGGAAAAAGAAGAAGTGTAATAGAAAAAGGTTCTGTTCCTGTCTCGACGGGAGCAGAACCTTTTTCTATTATTCCAATCCGGCCACCCGGACTATTTGATCCTTTTCAACGACAGCTGACTTCTGTTGTGGACCGCCCACGTCCGGCTTCCGTATTTTAAACTGTAGCCTTCGCGGTTGAAGCGGTGCACGTGTTTCACTATCGTCTCTCTGGCGGCACGGTGATACGTAAAAAAAACTACGACGGGATGACCCAGGGAGTCACGGAAAAATAGAGGATTGAGGCTTCTTGCGATATCACCGAAAGGCCAGAGATCGAAGCTCCGGAGCACTTCGACATAGGACTCGTCTATCACTGAATTGCTCTCCATGCCCGGATGAGTATTCAGCAGATGATAGCATATCGCCGCCTGAAGGTAGGAAAGCGGCGAATAGTCTCCGGCTACTTTCTTCATGATATCTGCACCAGTACTCCCCGCTCCCTTTACCACCCGGAGTTGGGAAAACGATGTGACGACCGGAGTTATATCTCTTAATGGAGGCCCTGATCCGGGACGGGCGGGAGCAATATGTGTAACAATATTCGACTGGACCGCGCTTCTTTTGAAAAAAGTTTTTCCGCCCATCGGCATCTCCTTTCACTCACAGGTTTCAAGGAACCTCTTCACTTCTTCAAGAGTTAAACCGAGATCTTTGGCTTCCTGCAGCAGCTCTATCCAATCCCGTGCCACCTTCTCCATGGATCGCAGGCCTCCCTGTTATTTAGCTTCTTCGTCCGAAGAATTACCGGTGCGCGAAATTAAATCTTCCAAAGGTACATGAAGAGATTTGGACAGCTTGCTCATCACGATATAGGAAGGGTTCTTCTGCACGCCGCGTTCAATATTACTGATATATGATTTCGAAACCCCGGAACGTTTGGCCAGTTCACTCACTGAAAGCCCTCTGCCGAGTCTGAGCACGCGAATCCTTTCCCCGATAGTCGTCACATATTCCATCCTCCATTCAATTTGTTCTTTATAACGAATTTATATTTTCAGTATATGCTCTCGGAAGGAAAATAGAAAGAGCCGAATCCCGTCGTTTCCGTTATTTTTCAAACGTTTTACTCATTATTTCTCTTTTTTGCGTTCATTTATAAACTTTTACATTATAAACTACTTTCATTCTTTTAAAAGAACAAAAACACAAAAAGAGACACCCTGCTGGTTCAGAGTGCCTCCCGGAGATTGTATGCATACAGGCCATCGCTATTCTTCCACTTTCCCCTCATATTCCGATAATCTGTTCGTCAGTTCCACAAAAGCCGCCTCTTCCCCTTCGTCTATTGCGCGGTCGATGAGCCGGAGAATGTTCTCCCTTTCCAGCTCCTGTAGAACTTCCTGTACTGCCGCTGCCGGAATCGTCGTACGCTTTTCGTAAAAGGAATGGATGATTCCGTAAAGTTCGCTCCGGAATTCCTTCATATGCATCAGATCGATGACCGTGACGTGAAGGACTTCTTTGCCGCTTTCGAAAGTGAAGACGTCGAAAAGGTTGTGCACTTTATTCAGATCCTTGTTGAGGAAAATTTCACAGGACTCCGAGGGGATAAACTGATACGTTTCTTCATCGACATTCAGAGTGACATAGGAATGATCGAATATAATCCGAAGAAACGGCCCGTCTTCAATAATCGCATAAGGCTGTAAATGTTCAAGTTGCATCATTACTCCCACCCCATTCATTCTGAATTTTCTGTATATTACCTCATTTTACCTTAAAATCCAGATGAATGAAAGCGTTTTAATTTACTGCATGCCATTTTTCGGAAACTTCCGCCCGCAATGCTTCAAGCAGTTCCTCACTTTCCTCCCGGTCCCGGGACTTCACGCCGTAGTAGCATTTGAGTTTCGGCTCCGTGCCGGAAGGACGAAGGCAGAACCAGCTGTCCTCTTCAAGAATAAACTTCACGACGTTCGATTTCGGGAGATGGATCGTTTCTTTCGTACCATCCGCAAAAATACGTTCGGACGACTGGTAGTCTTCGGTGGCCAGAACCTCGAGACCTCCCGCCTTTTTAAGCTCCGTTTCCCGGAAACTGTCGACGATTCTCGCAATTTTTTCCGTACCGGCGCGACCTTCGAGTTTGAGGGAGTCCATTCCTTCTATATAATAGCCGTGTTCTTTATAAAGCTCCTCGAGCGCTTCGAGAAGGGTGTATCCTTTCTTTTTCCAGTGAGCCGCCATCTCAGCTCCCATCAGGGAAGCCTGGACGGCATCCTTGTCCCTGACGAAGCTGCTGACGAGATACCCGTAACTTTCTTCATAACCGAATGCGAACGTCGCTTCTCCCGAGGCCTCAAATTCACGGATTTTTTCACCGATGAATTTGAAACCCGTAAGTGTATCGAGGGTCCTGGCTCCGTATTTCGAAGCGATAGCTCTTCCCATTTCGGAGGTTACGATCGTTTTGATCATGATCTTATTATCCGGAAGCTCTTCGTTCTGTGAAAGAATGTAGTCGAGCATAAGAGCGCCCGTCTGATTTCCGTTCAGCACACGGTAATCTCCGTCCTCTCCCGGCACGGCCAGCCCCACACGATCCGCGTCCGGGTCCGTAGCTATGAGCAGCTCCGCTCCTGTCTTTTGGCCCTTTTCCATGGCGAGAGTAAAAGCCTGGGTTTCTTCCGGGTTCGGGGAGGCCACCGTCGAAAATTCAGGGTCCGGCTCCGCCTGAGCCTCCACGAGACTGACGTTCGTAAATCCGGCCCGCTTCAGGCTGTCCGTAACGAGAGGATGCGCAGTACCGTGCAGCGGTGTGAAAATGATCGACATATCTTTATCTATATCATCCGACAGACGGATGCCCTGCACAGCTTCCAGGTAAGCTTCATCCACATCCGTATCCACCCACGCGAGAAGACCTTTTTCTTCGAGCGTTCCCGCTTCTTCCGTGTCCACTTCCAGTTCGTTCTCGACCTTCTGAACGAGTGTAATCATCTTCTCCGCCTCGGCCGGTGGCAGCTGTCCCCCGTCTTCGTTGTATACTTTGAACCCGTTATACTCCGGAGGATTGTGACTCGCAGTAATGACAACACCTGCATCCGCTCCCAGATGACGGACGGCAAAAGACAGTTCGGGAGTGGGTCTGAGCGAGGAGAAGACGTAGGCTTTCACACCTTCAGCTCCGGCCACCCGTGCTGTTTCCACCGCAAACGTTTCGGAGAGGTATCTGGAATCATAGGCGATGACGATACTGTCACCTTTTTTATTCTTTACGTATTCTGCCAGCCCTTTCGCCGCTTTCCGGACCGTATAAACGTTCATCCGGTTCGTGCCGGGACCGAGTTTCCCTCTCATCCCTCCGGTACCGAACTCCAGCTCTTTGTAGAATGCATCTTCCAGCTCGGCTTCATCGAGAAGTTCCAGCTGTTCTTTCAGCGATCCATCTATATTTTCTTCCTCTTTCCATCTGTTCAGTTCCTTCTTCCAGTCCATTGTATCAACCTCCTGATTTTTCTTTGTTGGAATGGGATACGATAAGCTTTCCCGTTCCTTCCAGTGTAAAAGAATCGACCGTGGCCGGGATGATGAAGTGGTCTCCCTTTCGTACCGGGTACGACTCTCCTTCGGTCCGCACTATCATATCTCCGTCCAGAAGACTGAGCAGCAGATAGGAAGGGTTCACGATCTCTTCGGTGGAGCCGTGCACGTCCCAGTGTTCTACGGAAAAATACTGTTCACTGATCAAATGCTCCCGTTTCATCCCTTTCACTATACTCTCCGTCCGTTCCGTGACGGGGTCTTCGTGCGGAATCTTTGCAACTTCGATGGACTTCTCCAGGTGCAAATCCCGCTTCTCCCCGTTTCCGTCTGTCCGGTCGTAGTCGTAGACGCGGTACGTGATATCCGAGTTCTGCTGTGTTTCGAGGATTCTCACCCCTGCCCCAATGGCATGGATCGTGCCGCTCGGTACATAGAAAAAATCACCCGCCTGTACGTTCACGTACCGGAGCAATTCTTCCCACTCCCCGTTCTCTATCCTTTGCCTAAACTCCTCTTCGGTATCCGCATGGTGGCCGAAAACGATCTGAGCACCTTCCTCGGCATCGATGACGTACCAACATTCCGTCTTTCCGTAAGTTTTTTTCTCTTTTTCTTTAGCGTATGTATCGTCCGGGTGCACCTGGACGGACAGCTTATCATTGGCATCGAGAATTTTTGTAAGAAGCGGAAACTCTTCTCCCTCTTCTCCGGCGAACAGTTCCCTGTGATTCTCCCACGCCTGTTTAAGCGTAGTGCCCGCGAGCGGACCGTTCCTGATTTCGTTTGTCCCGTTCTCATGCCCTGAAATCGCCCAGCATTCCCCGATTTTTTCGGATGGAAGAGCATACCCGTACATATCTTTGAGCTTTGTCCCTCCCCATATTCTTTCCTTGAAAAGAGGGGCAATCATTATCGGCTCTTTATACATCTGATCCCACCTTTATTTTCCTCCATTATAACAAAAAAAGCCGGCATCCGCCGGCTAATTTCATCTCTTCTGTAAAGAAGCATCTAACATTTCCAGGTAGTGCGTATGTATTTTCGACATCAGTGTGTTCATTTCAATACCGGGGTTTTCCGTATATTCCTGTTCGGCTATTTTCTTCGCTTCACTGAAAAACACTTCGTAATGCCCCTGAACACCAAGCCTGTAAATCAATACGTCAATAGAGACGGCGCAAGTATCGATAAATTCACGCAAGTTCATCCACTTCAACTCCTGTATATAATTGCGGAGCGGTATAAACGGAGCCAGGGAGTGTGTGTAAAATGAATTACCATTTTTACCGTCCTGTAACAATTATATAGGTAATTATGCCTTTTACAATCTTTTTTTCGTATTATTCATATTTTTCTAAACTAAGAAAGCGTTTTCCGCGCAAATATTTAGATTACTTATCTTGTAGCCCCCTTTCTATTCATGTACAATGTCCATTATATAAACATTAATGTATTCCAGAAGTGGACAGGGAGTGATGATATGAAAGATACAATCAGGGTAGGCCTGTTGGGCCTCGGCACCGTCGGCACAGGTGTCATCGAAATTTTACACACCAATAAGGAAAGTATTAAACATAAAACGGGATGTGAAGTGAAAGTCACCAGGGCTCTCGTCCACGATATCCATAAAACCAGAGACCTTCCGGGCGAAGCCGTTCAGCTCACAACGGACTACGAAGATATAACGAAAGATCCTGAAATCGATGTGATAGTGGAAGTTATGGGAGGCGTGGAACATACGCTGAACGTACTTCTCGAGGCGATTGAAAATAAAAAACATATCGTCTCCGCCAACAAAGATCTCGTTGCGGAACACGGGGAAATCCTTTTTGATGCGGCCGTCCGTAACGGAACGGACCTTTATTACGAAGCGAGCGTAGCCGGCGGTATTCCGATTATCCGCTCCATCGTCGACGGCCTCTCCTCAGACAACATCCGGAAAATGATGGGAATCGTCAACGGAACGACGAACTATATTCTGACAAAAATGAGTCAGGACGGTTCCGACTTTGATGACGTACTGAAGGAAGCACAGGAACTCGGCTTCGCCGAAGCGGATCCGACAGCGGATGTGGATGGTCTGGATGCGGCGAGAAAGATGACGATTCTTTCCATACTCGGATTCTCCATGCCGACGAGACTGAGCGACGTCAAGCTGAAAGGCATACGCGGTATGTCCACATCGGACATCGCTTACGCAGACAAACTCGGATACACGATCAAACTGATCGGAATCGCAGAACACGATGAGAAAGGTATCACGCTCAGCGTCGAGCCTTCCCTGCTTCCGAAGGCCCATCCGCTCTCTTCGGTGAATGACGAGTATAACGCCGTGTACGTCTACGGAGATGCCGTCGGCGAAACGATGTTTTACGGTCCCGGCGCAGGTAAAGGACCTACAGCTACAGCTATCGTTTCCGATCTGATCGCCGTCGTGAAGAATATCCGGCTCGGCACCAATGGAAACAATTACGTCCACCCGCAGCACGATCGGCTCCTGAAACCGAAAGCGAAAACGTACTCGAAGAAATATATACGGCTGCACGTCCTCGATCAGCCGGGTATTCTGCTGGAAATCACCCGGATTTTTGCCGACAAAGATATTTCTTTCGACCAGATTATCCAGCAGCCTTCCGATTCCCGGGAAGAGCGCGAACTGATGATGATCACCCATTCCGTGAACGAAGAAGCTTTTGAAAAAGCGATGGAAGCACTGGAACAGGCCGCTTCCGTCCGTTCCGTCGACAGTGTATTTCGCGTGGAAGGAGGAGACGACTGATGTGGCATGGCTTACTTCACCATTACAGAGATTCGCTGCCGGTGACAGACGCTACACCGGCACTTACATTAAATGAAGGGGACACTCCTTTCATCCGGCTTGAGAATCTCTCCCGGGATCTTGATATTGATGCTTACGTAAAAGTGGAAGGCGCCAACCCTACCGGTTCTTTCAAAGACCGGGGTATGGTAATGGCGATGGCTAAAGCGATCGAAGATGGTTCCGAGGCCGTCATCTGCGCCTCCACCGGGAACACGTCCGCTTCTGCTGCAGCTTTTGCGGCCCGGGCGAATCTGCGCTGTATCGTCGTAATACCGGACGGAAAAATAGCGGAAGGGAAACTCGCCCAGGCTGTCATGTACGGGGCGGAGATTTTCTCCATCAGAGGTAATTTCGATCAGGCGCTGGAAATCGTAAAAGAAGTGGCTAAAGAAGACGGCATTACACTCGTCAACTCCCTGAATCCGAACCGGATCGAAGGGCAGAAGACGGCCGCTTTCGAAGTGTGTGATGCACTTGGAAAAGCTCCGGATTACCTGTCCATCCCTGTAGGAAACGCCGGAAACATTACAGCATACTGGCGCGGTTTCAAGCAGTATAATGAAAAACATGCAACCGGCCTTCCGAAGATGTTCGGATTTGAAGCAAGCGGTGCTGCCGCGATTACGGATGACCGCATTTATGAACAGCCGGAAACAGTGGCGACCGCCATCCGGATCGGAAACCCCGCCAGCTGGGGACCTGCAAATACCGTCGTTGAAGAATCGGACGGGGAGATCGACAAAGTGACGGATGAAGAAATATTGCAGGCTTATCACATGCTTGCCCAGAAAGAAGGAATCTTTGCGGAACCCGCTTCCTGTGCCTCTCTGGCAGGCACAATCAAAAAGCTGGAACAGGGAAGGATAAATAAAGGTTCCACTGTCGTCCACGTGTTAACCGGTAACGGGCTGAAAGATCCTAATACAGCGATTGATACTAGCGAACTGAAGCCGAAAGTCATCGAAAATGACCTGCAGGCGTTCAGGGAAGCTTTGAAAGGAGGACATCATGAATAATTTCACTATAACAGTACCGGCTACTTCCGCGAACCTCGGCCCCGGTTTTGATTCTGTCGGTATCGCTCTCACGAAGTATGCCTCCTTCCACTGTGAACCGTCTGATGCCTGGCACTTCATCGTACCGGAAGCGGACCGGCCATTCATACCGGCGGGTACAGATAACCTTGTGTATCAGGCGGCCAGTTTCACAGCCCGGGAATATGGACAGAAAGAACTCACCCCGTGCGTCGTCACCTCTTCGAACGAGGTACCGGTCTCCCGCGGACTCGGTAGTTCCTCTACGGCGGTCGTCGCAGGCATTGAACTCGCCAATCAGCTGCTCGGTCTGGACTTAAGCGAGCAGGAGAAAGTCGTAGTAGCTTGTAAAATCGAAGGGCATCCCGATAACGTTGCCCCTGCCATCTGCGGTGGTATCGTTATCGCCCACTATGACTACGACGTCCCGAAATATGTGAAACTGACGAACGGCGTTAAATCCCTGCAGTGGCTGACCGTCGTTCCTGATTTTCATCTGAAAACGGAAGAAGCGAGAGATCTTCTCCCGAAACACTTTTCGTATAAAGAAGCGGTATATGCAAGCAGTACCGGCAACGTTCTCGTTGCGGCCCTTGCTCAGCACGACTGGAAACTTGCCGGGGAGATGATGGAGAAGGACCGTTTTCACCAGGTGTACCGCAGCCCCCTTCTTCCTGACTTCGCGCCGGTTTCAAAAGCTTTGAAAACCGCCGGAAGTGCCGGAACTTATGTGAGCGGGGCCGGACCTACGATGATCGGTCTGTTCGAGGAACTGGAAGAGAAAGAGGTGGAAGAATTGAGATCCGTGTTTCCTCATCTTCATTTTGAGTCGTTGCGGACAGATACAGAGGGAGTACGGGTGGAAGTGCATGCCCATCAGGAAGTTTCCGAGGCTTGACCAGCCCGGGGGCTTCTTTTTTTGTTATTTTTCATCCATGAGTAAAGGGAAATGTTTCAACTTACGTCTGGCATGCCTCCCCCAGTTCTTCACTGCATCCCGGCTCACATTTTCTTTAACGGCGATTTGGGCTACCGCTTTGTCTTCTATGATGAACTGAGTGACCCATTTCCATTCGTTCTCTGTCAGCATCCCCCTGATACCTTTCCACAGTTCTTCATCGAACATTTCGCGGGGGACGTATTCGGTTTCCGGCCTTCCGGTCATGTGGCGATAGTGCTCTTCCTTTTCGGCATGCCGCTGTCTCTGTCTGATCTGATCGATGAGGGCGTTCTTTATTTTCCAGTTCACATATGTAGAAAAATCGCTTCTTCCGGCAACGTATGTCGTACAGGCATTCCACAAAGCGATCAGACCTTCCTGATAGAAATCTCCTTCGTCGTCTCTGATGCCGAGGTGATGAATGAAATAATGGATTCTTTTTTCATGATCTTGTACAATTTTTTCGAATGATTCCGGTGACACGTGATCACATCCTTATTCTTTACTTACTTTATAATCGTGGTAAGAATGCGTTTTGGTGTCATTATTTTTTACAAAAATTGAATTTTCTCCTGTAATTTTCAAATTTCTCTTCTTTTTCCTTCCGCAAACGGAGATAATAGGTAAGAAAGGAGTGAACTATGAATATAAAACCGTTCCCCGACTATTACCCGATGATCATGGATGTCCTCCACCTCCTCCGCGTCCCGCCGCCGTATGAAGATGAACGGCAGGATGCCTACTTCGTTTACCACAGATGCGCCGGTAACTATAACCCTTCCCGGTCGAAATTCTCCACTTACTACTACCAGGAATTGAAATTCCACTACCAGTCCGCTCTCCGCAAATCGAAACGACGCAAAGAGATTCTGACGGCGACACCTCCACGGCTCCCCTCCGTCCACATCGACCACTATTTCATCCATCCCGGTTTCAATGACAGAGAAGAAAAGATTTTCACCTACTCCATGGAAGGCTACACAACGGAAGATATCGCTTCGCTGCTGGCCATCTCCAAATCCACTGTTCTCCGCGAACGAAAAAAACTTCGTCAAAAACTATCCTCTTATGTTTCACTCTCCACCGATTAAGGGAAACTAATACTATTAACATCGAAGGAGAAAAGCATATGCAATCAAAACGCGATTTAGTATCCATCGTCAATTTGTGGTTCGATGGAACGCGCACCGAATTCACACATGCTTTCATAGAAAGATTCGCCTACGAATGGGTGATTGAAATCGTCAATCCTCAACCTATCCCTCTTATTGAAGACAAAGATTATTTAATGACGCTTTCTTTCGAACAGGAAGACGGTCTGACTTTTTCGTCGATAAATATAGAAGCTTATGATATTATGCAGGGAGAGGAATTCACGGTCTATCGCTTTTATATGTATCCGTTATAGAAGGGGAAGGATTGTCTTGTATTATTTAGGTTTCGCACTGTTTTTTCTCATTTACTTTCTGGTCGGCATGTTTACCGACCTTTTGAAACTTACGACTGTAGGCGGGATTATAGCCATCGCTTTCATACTTTTGAACGTCTATCTTTATGTAAAAGAGAAAAAGAAAAATCCGGAAGAATGATTTCCGGGCACTGGAAGTCTGCAGAGGAGCACAAATCCTCTGCAGTTTTTTATTTCCCGGGAAAAGGCGGGCGCGGCGGTACAGGAATAAGAAAAGTCCCGTCTGACGCTGGCATCGGACGGGACTCCTTCACTATTCAGCTTTTTCCTTCACCCATACTTCTCCGTTTTCATATTTAAGCTGTTCCGGATAGCGGAGATCGGTCACTTCTTCCACCGTCTGTTGAGTCGGCGGTTTCGTCGACAGGGATACTATGATATTCGTAAGGAAGCCGGCAGCAGCTCCGAAAATACCTGCACCTGTGTCGATGATGCCGAGCAGGGTGATTCCTCCGAATTTAGCGAGGAAAATGTACGTGAGCGTCACCGTCAGACCTACGAGAAGCCCGGCAACAACTCCGGGGCCGTTCGCCCGCCGCCACCATACTCCGAGAACGAGGGCCGGGAAAAAGGTTCCCGAGGCAAGTGCAAAAGCCCAGGCTACGATTTGGGTAATAGCTCCCGGCGGATTCAGAGCAATCAGTCCCGCTACTACTGTCGCTATTACGATGGACCAGCGTCCTACTGCCAGTCTCTTTCTATCTGTCGCTTTCGGGTTAATGGAACGATAGTAAATATCGTGGGAGAGTGCGGCCGATATCGTAATCATCAGTCCGCCGGCCGTCGACAGTGCCGCAGCCATAGCTCCGGCTGCCATCAGCCCGATTACGAATATGCCGAGGTTCGCAATTTCCGGAGTTGCCATCACGACGATGTCTCCGCTGATGACAAGCTCGGACCACTGAAGCGTGCCATCCCCGCTCGTATCGGCCACCGACAGCTGTCCTGTATCGACCCAGGACTGCGTCCATGCAGGAAGATTATCGATTTGTGAACCGGCTACCTGGGTCATGAGAATGAACCGGGAAAAGGCAGCGTAGGCAGGTGCGGACAGGTAAAGAAGTCCGATGAACACGAGCGCCCACGCACCGCTCCACCTGGCCGCTTTCATAGTGGCTACCGTAAAGAACCGTGTGATTACGTGTGGGAGACCCGCTGTGCCGGCCATAAGTGTAAACATGAGAGCGATGAACTGCCATTTCGTCCCTTCCGTGAAAGGTACGAGATATTCGGTGATACCGAGTTCCTGATCCAGTGTGGTAAACTCCGAAACGACTTCCCCGTAGGAAATCCATGGAAGCGGATTGTTAGTCAGCTGGAGCGCCATAAATACGACCGGTATGACGTAGGCGGCAATCAGAACGACGTACTGGGCCACCTGCGTCCACGTAATTCCTTTCATCCCTCCTAAGGCGGAATAAAAAGCGATAAGGACCACACCGACGAGTGTACCGACAGCCGTGTTCACTTCCAGAAGCCTTCCGATTACTACACCGGAGCCTGCGAGCTGTCCGACGGAGTATGTGAAACTTATTATAATCGTAGCTGCTGCTGCAATCAGCCGTGCAGTATCATTCTTGTATCGGTCCCCGATAAATTCCGGCACCGTATATCTTCCGTATTTCCGGAGCTGAGGAGCGAGAAGAAACGTAAGCAGCAGGTACCCTCCCGTCCATCCCATTATGTACGCCAGACCATCGTAGCCGAGCAGCATGACGGTACCCGCCATACCTATAAACGACGCCGCACTCATCCAGTCGGCTCCGATAGCCATCCCGTTGAACACCGGGGGCACCCCGCGGTCCGCCACATAAAAATCCGACGTCTTCTTTGCTGTGTTGAATACTGCAATGCCTATGTATAATGCAAATGTTGCCAGTATTAGTGTAAGTGATACTAAAAATTGAGTTTCCATACCTTCCCTCCCTTATTTATTGACCGCTTTTCCGCTTTCGTTTTCCTCTTCTTTATCCAGATCCAGCAGGCCGAATTTCCTGTCTACGAAATCGCTTACAATTGCATTCACAAAAAGCAGGAATATAAACGTCAAAACGGCACCCTGAGCCCCCATATAATAGTGAAGCGGCATGTTCAGGAAAGTAATGGACGATAAAGGTTCTGCGAATAGCACCACTCCGTAGGAGACACAGAAACCTATAATAAGATAAATGACGATCAGTGTAGTCCGCGTACGAAAATAAGCGTCGGCCGTCTTCTTGTCTATCTTCTTCAAATAACTTCCCTCCCTTTTAATCTCTCAGATCGAAAATGAATGAGACCGTTTCCCAGAATGGGAGCGGAACCATAGCGATTTTGATCAGCACGAATCCCGCTAAAGCGACAAAAGGAAAAGTAAGATAAAGCGCCTTCCCTTTTTTAAGACCGAGTACTACGCTTACGATCGTAAGCAGCACAAACCCCGCAACTAATACCATGACCCGCCTCCTTATGTAATTTTAATAAAACAGAAATTTCTAAATTCATTAAACATTCCAACTATTATTTAACTAGACGTTCACATAAATGTCAATATTTTAACAAAAAAAGTGACTCCCGGCTATGCCGGAAGTCACTCTCCATCTCTTTTACTTACCGATATCCACGATCCGTCCTTCAGTCTCGGGAGAAACGCTGCTCCCCTGACTCTGCAGATACTGTGTGAACACGTCGTAATCCACGAAGCCTGGCTCACTTACCCTTTGATCGTTGTATACAGTTTCAAACATACCGTAACCGTCTCCTCCCTTAATCGTGAAGAGGTTACTTGCGACGTAGTACATTTCACTGTCCTGAAGAGGAACATAGGTGCCGTCATCCTGAAGTACTTCAGCTTTGACTACACGCTCTCCGACAGGTTTAGTACTGTCATACTCAAACTTCATCCCTGACACCTGCAGGAACTGCCCTCCCGGATTCGGGGCGGTCGATACGCTGTGTTCGAGTGCAGCCCTGAATTCGTCTCCCTGGATATTCATAATTCCAAGGGAGTTACCGAAAGGCATCACCGTCAGCACTTCTCCGAGCGTAATCGGCCCTTCATCGATGGAGGCGCGGATGCCTCCTCCGTTGGATACGGCAATCTGCGTTTCGGGATTGATCTGTTTCGCTTTCCACAGCATACCGTCAGAGATCAGATTTCCGAGATTCGTTTCCTTCGTACGTACGTCTTCCCGGACGCCGTTCAACGGTACTTCGGCAGTGACGCCGATCTCTTCCTTCTGGATCGCTTCAATCTGCTCAGTATACGGTTTCAGTTCTTCGGCAAATTCTTCGTCTTCTTCAAGACCCTCAAGAGGTACGAGTTCTCCCTCATAGCCGGTGATGACTCCTTTTTTGTTGAACTCAACTTCAAGAGTACCGAGGTTATTGTTATACTCTCCTGCCTGAACGATGACAGTAGGCTCTTTATCTTCCACAATACGGGGCTCGGTGATTTCCGTATGCGTATGTCCTCCTACAATTACGTCGATTCCGTCCACTTCTTCGGCAAGAATCAGATCGTTATCATATTTCGCCGTGTCGTCCAGACCGAGGTGAGTGAGGGCGATTATTTTGTTCACGCCTCTGTCTTCGAAAGCTTCCACCATAGCTTCCGCTTCTTCAATATAGTTGGAGAAAGTAATGTCTTTTGGACTTGAAATATCTTTCGTTTCTTCTGTCGTCAGACCGAAAATGCCTACTTTTTCGCCCTTAACTTCTTTCGTGATGCCGCTGTAGATTTCCCCGTCCTCAGCTTCGGCCGTTACCGTTCCCGTCTCATCCACTTCATCGAAAAGCGGGTCAGCCGAGAAATCCACGTTGGAAGCTACAAATGGAAAGTCTGCCCCTTCGATGAATTCCTGAAGAGCTTTATGTCCATTTTCACCGTCACCTAAATCAAACTCATGGTTACCGAAACTCATGGCGTCATACTCAAGCATATTCATGAACTTCAGATCGGCCTGCCCCAGGAATTCCTGGAAATACAGCGTTCCGGAGAAAATATCTCCTCCGCTTAAGAGCAGAGCCTCCGGATATTTTTCTCTGTAGTTGTCCACTGCAGTTTTCGTTATTGCAATGTTACCTATATGACCGTGCGTGTCGTTCGTATGCATCAGCTCAAGGTCCAGCTTTTTATTTTTGTGTTTCCCGTTCCCTTTACCCGGATGATCTTCACCCTTGTCTTTCCCTTTGCCCGGATGTTCATCAAATACCGGGTGTTCTTTATCTTTATCTTTTCCTTTTCCTTTGCCCGGATGTTCATCGAATACAGGATGGTCTTTGTCTTTTCCGTGCCCGTTCCCTTTGCCGGGATGACTATTTTCCTGTTCGATCTCGAAGGAGGCCAGCACAGGATCATGGTCACTCGCTCGGCCGTCTTCCACACCGAAGTTCGAGTTTACATTAATGGTTTCTATTTCGGAGTCGTCATATAAATCATCTGTAGCAAGTATATGATCGAGCACCTGAGAGTTCCCCTGATAGTTGTACGTGTAGCGATCTTCAGGGTCCACGTCTTCGATGAGGTTGTTCAATACATCCCCCTCAAGTTCCTCCAGTGGATTGGAGAATTCGAAGTCGTTCAGATCCCCCATGACCACAACGTTTGCATCGTCCATTTCCGCTTCGGCCTTCTCCGTGAACTCACGGATCACAGCAGCCTGCTTCATTCGCTGTTCCTCACTTCCAAGCTCATACGGATGTTCCGAACCGAACGGCGCTCCATCTCCTCCTTTGGAGTTGAAGTGGTTGGTTACAACGATCACTTTTTCGCCGTTGAATTCGAATTCTGCAGCCACCGGCTTCCGTGATTCGTTCCACGCTTCGTTCTGCGGAGCGATACGTGCAGGGTTATGGGAAAGCCCGTCTTCTGTAACCTCCACCGCTGTTGTTGCGTCTCCGGAAGGTTTCTCCGTCATCGATACGCGATCCGGATTATAGATGACTCCCACGCGGATGTTACCACCGGGAATACCTCCGTCCTGACCATCTTCAGGAACGACTTCCGCATAGTTATAAGTCGGGCCGCCCGCTTCTTCTATGGCAGCTATCAACGTCTCATAGCTTTCGCTGCCGTCCACCGTACCGTCGTCTTCATTGCCACTGTTGTCCTGCACTTCGACAAGCCCGACGATATCGGGTGCGTTCATGTTTTCCACCATCTGTTCAGCGATTCTTGCCGTTTTCTCAGGACTCGTTTCCGGAGAGAAGTTTTCCATGTTGTACGTAGCTACTGACAATTCGGACTCCGAACCTTTGATCGTACCGAATTCCTCTTCGGCTCCTCCGTCAGCCAGAGCAGGAAATTCTCCGGCAGGACGTATTTTGTAATTACTGTAATCGTAATTCACAACGCCTGTAATCGGGCCTTGGAAATAATCTCCGGTTTTAGCCTGAATTCCTTTTCCGTCTACATCGATCAGCATTCTTTCAGGGTTGATGTCTTCTTCGGTAAGACGTAGTCCGTCCACATCCGTAAACGCCTGATCTTCACTCGTTTCCACGTACACCGGAAGTTCATCATACTTCACAGGTCCGGTGACAGTGGCGTCCGGAAGTTCAATAAGCATTCCTTCCAGACTTTCATAGAAATCAAGACCGTCCGTCTTCGGATCAAAAGAAGTCATTCCGTCATCTTCCACCGTCTCCGTAGGCTGCTTACGATCCTCCCCGATCACTGTCGTATCCGGAAGTTCGGAACCGGACGCCTCCTTCGCGATTGTTCCGGCAGAAATCTGGGTCGTAAGAAGATCGTTGGCATCACTGTAGCCGTCTTCTCTCCACTCTGTAACTTTACCGTCAACCTTCAGTTCGTCTCCGACTTCCACACTGTGGCCGGATTTATAAACATAGATACCTTCCGAAGTGCTTATATCGTCATCCGGATTCATGGACTGCATATAGAAACCGTTGGAACCATCAAGTTTTGTAACAACACCCGTTACTCCTTTGACTGCGGCCCCTTCATATGGGGATGTGTGACCGGCCCCCTGCAAATCATGAATCTCCACGTCGTCGGCTGCCGGCAGGACGCTGTAGGTGAATGTTTTCTCATCACTTACGGTACCGTCCTCTTTCACTACGACCGCTTTCAACGTCGTATCTTCATTTATCACGACAGGCTTCGTGTACAGGGTACTGTCAGATCCTGCAGCTGAACCGTCAGTGGTGTAGCGTATTTCCGAATTTTCGGAAGCCGTGTACAGCTCCACTTCTTTGCCTTCCACAATGTCACCCGAAGTTTCAGAAGCCTGGACCGCAAAAACTTCGGTGACGACATCCCGTTTATTTCTCGGTACTATTCTGTACTCTCCGTAACTGTAGTCGACTACGCCGGTAAGCTGTTCATATGTATCACCTACCTGGAGAAGTCCCTGTTCTTTCGGAGTGGAATAAAGAGTACCTTCGTTATCCGTCAGCGTGTAATCCCCTTCACTGCTTACGCTTTCAACAGTGACGTTTTCCGCCTGGACGAGTTCCCCTTCCACATCTTCGTTCATATCGGAGCTGCTGACGGTTTGAGCATCAGGCACCCCGGGAGTTCCGGTTTCTTCAAGCATGGACGTCGTCGTTTCGATCTGTGCCATGCCGTAATAATCTGCAAGTGTTCCCTGTGCTTCCACACTCGTGCCGAGCTCAACGTTCAGGGAAGGGCCGCGCAGGATTACGCCTCCTGTTCCATCCTGGACGTACAGATTCGTCTGTCCTCCTGCCGTGAATGAAGCAGTGACCGTACCTTCAATACGTACCGTCTCTCCTTCGGAAGCTGCTCTCGCATCAGCGACACTGATTTTTTCGACAGCCTCTTCCTGCTTCACTTCGTAGCTTCCGAGATGTTCAAACGTATCTTTACTGAAAGCATTCCATTCGCCGGATGCGTTGAACGCATCATCAGGAACAGTATCCCCGGCAGTCACACTTTCCTTTCTGACGAGAGTCACGTCCTTACCGAACTCCGCATCCGTTCCCGTCTGCCCGATTGAATCGACGACACTTCCGCTCTTCTTCAGAACTACCGGGTCATTTCCGTTAAAATTCGTTACTCCGCCGTTTGTCGTATCCGCTTCAGCCAGCACTTCCTCTCCGGCACTCGTATGCGCGATGACGTGTACATCTCCGGATGAAAGCGTACCTTCCAGTTTCAATTCACTCGAAGCACTTGAACTTCCGTTCGAATAAAGCTCTACTGTGTAATCAGAGAGGTCGATCGGTCCCCCTGTCCCGTTATAAATTTCGAGAGCCTTGTTGTAACTGCTCCCTTCCACATATTCAGAAAACAATAAGTCCGATGTCTCTTCAGCATTAACCTTCCCCACGCTTGCGTAGGGGGATAAAACCATAGCTGCTGCTCCAATTCCGAGAGCCAACCTTTTTACATAATTCAAATGCGTCTCCTCCTTGTGAAAAATGTAAACGCATTCTTATTATAAAGGATGTCCTGTAATATTGTGTATACTTTTTGATAAATAATTGTAAACTGATTATTTGTAATCGTACAACTGAATGAACTGATCAATTGTAAAATTTATTCCATGTTTGTGGTCCGATAATACCATCAACCTGAATGTTGTTTTTCTGTTGAAATGTAACTGCCGCTTTCTCCGTAAGAGGTCCGAAAATGCCGTCTGCCGCAGTTCCGAGTTCTAGCTGAACCTGTTTTACTCTCCGGCCCCGGCTTCCCCTCCGGATCAGAAATCCCGGGTAATCGAAAGGCCCCCGTCCTGAAGCCAGATCCTTCCACGTCATCCCGTGCGTCCATTCCAGGTGAGGATAGTCCTTGAAGGTTCTCCAATTTCCACCCCACGTAAAGCCCAGGTCTTTTGATATAGATGCCACTCTCCTCCAGCTTTCATCCACCCTCCAAATTGCCTGTTGTCCGCTTTTGTCTACCAGACAGAAATCGATAGCAAGTCCGTAATTATGGATGCTCTGCCCGGGCCTTGCGTGTGTGACGATACTTCCCCGGCTCCCGTAATTCCGCCCGTCCCACCTATACCAGGAACGTCCCTGACCATACAATTCCGCCTGTCTCCGGTACGAACGGTGGCCTTCTGTTATTTGAGCACAAATACCCTCATCGTACGCAGCGGCTATGATTTTCTTTCCAAAGACGGCAATCCGATGATCGACATTGCCCATGTTCCTCACACTCCGTCTTACCAGCTCATTTTTACTGACTATCATACATCATTCCCCCTTTTGTCCTTACAATCGAAACGGACTTCCCTTCCGTGTAATCAGATTAATGGATTTTTTTAATCCGGCATCTTAAAATGAAAGATATCATGCAATTAATTGAGGTGGATAATATGAAAATAGAAATATGGTCCGATTTCGTGTGTCCTTTCTGTTACATCGGAAAGCGTCGCCTGGAAGAGGCTTTAGAATCGCTTCCGGATGATGCCGAAGTGGATATACAATACAAAAGTTTTGAGCTGGACCCGGATGCGAAAACGGAGACGACACCGGTGATGCACGAAAAACTGGCAAAAAAATATAATCAGTCGCTTGAACAGACGAAAGAAATGACTTCTTCCATGGAAGAGCAGGCGAAAGCAGTCGGTCTCGATTTCCGGTTCGATCAGATGATTCCTGCTAATACGTTCGAAGCTCATCGTATAGCCAAATTCGCTGAAGAGCAGGGAAAAAGTCATGCAGTAACCGAACGTTTTCTGAGTGCCGCTCTTACAGAAGGGAAAAATATCGGGGATTCCGAGACCGTGTACAACCTGGCCGTGGAGGCAGGACTTCCTGCCGGAGAAGTGGAACAGATTCTGAACGGGGATGACTATGAAGAAAGTGTCCGTGAGGAAGAACGTGAAGCCTATCAGCTTGGTGTCCAGGGCGTTCCTTTCTTCGTCATCAATCGTAAATATGCGGTATCCGGAGCTCAGCCGAAAGAAACGTTCGAAGATGCACTGAAACAGGTGTGGGAGGAAGAACGCGGCACTCCCGCCTTTACCAGCCTCAATTCAAAGCAGGGCAGCACCTGCAGTGAAGACGGTTGTGACTGATTTTATTCATAAATAAAAGGCGAGCGTCTCCCCCAAGACGCTCGCCTTTTCCTTTCCCTCATACCTTTTACTCCTCAGTATCCATATGCGCTTTCTCCTGACACCGGATTATTCGTTCTTTCCGCTTATTTCCAGATAAAAATAATAGCAGTCCTGACAAAGGATAGTGCCGTCACGGACCCCGTCCTTTACAAAAAACATATAATCTTCGAGTTCTTCCGTATTACAGTGATGACATGATCTTGTAAGTGTATACCACTGCTCCTGCTCGATATGCAAGTGCTTCCCCCCTCCTCTCACTATGTATCCTACTTCTTCCTGTAATGTGTGGCAAAAGACCATAACAGCGAGGTCCCGGTGTATCACGTGTACAAATTTCAAAAACAGGGGAGGTATATTTCATTTATCGATTGTTTATACGTACGGGATTGCCCGATTCAAACGTTTTTCAAAAAAATTCCCCCGGCATAAATGCCGGAGGATGATTATCTCGTCGGATTTGTCACAGGGGCGGTGTAGTTCTGTGTCGTACCGGCACTGACCAGTACGTATACTATGAAAGAAAACAGTACAGGAAGAACGACACTATGGACTCCGAGCGGCTGGTTGAAGAACTGATCGACAATTACATAGGACAGAATCCCTGTCAGCATCGAAGAGATTGCGCCGTACTTGTTCCCTTTCTGCCAGTACAGACCAAGTACCACCGGCCAGATGAAAGTGGCTTCAAGCCCCCCGAAAGCGAACAGGTTCAGCCAGATGAGAAGATCCGGCGGCTGAAGGGCCATGAGAAACACGAATATGCCGAGCACTCCCGTCACCCCGAAACTCATCCCTTTCACCCGGCGCTCGCTCGCATCCGGTTTCAGATACGTTACATATATATCTTTAACGAATGCGGAACTTACAAGAAGCAGCAGGGAATCGACGGTGGACATAATAGCGGCCATCGGAGCGGCGAGGACGAGGCCAGCCACCCAGCCCGGCAGCACTTCAAGAGCGATAAGAGGCATAACTTTATCCCCTACTTCGATACCCGGAAGGATGGGACGCGCGAATACACCGATCAGGTGCATATTGAGCATCACGAAACCGACCACGACGGTACCGATGATGATAGCTCTGTGCATCGCTTTGGAGGTTTTGTAGGACATGGCCCGGAGCGTCACCTGAGGAAGCCCGACGACCGCCACCCCTACCAGAATCCAGAAAGAGGATACATAGGCTGGTGTAAGAGTGAGGTCTGCCCCGAACGGTGTAATCAGGTTCGGGTTTTCCCGGGTCAGTCCCTGCATAATTTCCTCGACGCCTCCTCCTGCAATCACGGTGGCTATCAGCAGGATGAGCGTACCGACAAACATCACACTCCCCTGCACAGCGTCTGTCAGAGCGACAGCGCGGAAGCCTCCGATAATGACATAAATAAGGACGGAGGCAGCAAAAATAAACAGGGCCGATGTGTAAGGGATACCCGTCACCGTCTCGATGAGTCTTGCTCCGCCTACCCACTGGGCTGCCATTGCAGAGAATAGAAAAATAATGATACTGACTGCGGCGAGCAGGGCTACCACGTGGCTCTGATACCGCGTCCGTAAATAATCGGTGAGAGTTACGGCTTTATACTCCCTCGCCTTAATCGCAAACTTCTTCCCGAGTACCATAAGTACGAAGTACCCGGTCACGACCTGAGTCATCGCAAGCAGTACCCAGGCGAGGCCCTCGGTGTAAGCTACCCCCGGGCCACCTATGAAACTGCTCGCACTTCCGTATGTAGCCATCATTGTCATGGCAAGGATAAAACCGCCCAGTTCCCGTCCTCCTAAAAAATACTCCTGCATGAAATCCTTTTTAGAGAGACGGATGGACCGGTTCGCCCAGAATCCGATAATAAAAATAAGTATAATAAATAGAAGTAATGGTATGATTACCGCCCAGTTCATTCTGTATCCTCATCCTTCGCTTCAAGAGGTACGTCCGTGAAATATACGTTCACTACAAAGATGACCAGCACCGACATAAGGATAAAACCGCCTACACAGCTCATGAAAAACCAGGCGGGAAGACCGAATATGTAACTGTATTCCTCCGGAGGCTTACTGCCGAGGCCATACGCAAAACCGAACCACCATAGAAAATTGATGAGTGCCAGACCTACGCCGATCAGAGCCTCCCGGTTAGCCACCTTGAATCTTTCGTCGTGCTTTTCCACCAGTACCCCTCCCCGATTTTTGTTATAACACTACTCATTATGCAACATTTTCTGATAAATGAGAAGTGAATTATCGTGGAGAAAAATGGTATACAAAAAGCCCCTCATCTATGGCAATGCACCCCGGAAGTTAGATTTTTTATTCTAACTTCCGGGAGTCAGTATCTATGAGCGGCTTTCGTATTTCCGTTTGAATGTTTCATACTGTTCATCGGAGAAAAGAACGAACCGGACGATCTGCAGGCTGCCCGGACGCGGGAAGTAGGATTCGACGACTTCGAGTGCCGTATCGATACCAGCTTCCAGAGGGTAGCCAAAAGCACCGGTCGAAATCAGCGGAAAAGCGACACTGGTTATATTATGTTCCCGTGCCCTCTCCAGTGATTCTCCGTAACAGCTTCCAAGAAGCTCCTCCGCCGGCTCATCCGTTCCGTATACCGGACCGAGCGTATGGATCACGAAATCGTTCGGAAGGCCGAATCCTTCCGTGACGACGGCTTCTCCCGGCTGCAGGAGGGGTGCATACCGCTCTCCGGCCTTTTGAAGCCCGGGTCCCGCTTTTTTGTGAAGAGCTCCCGCGACGCCGCCCCCTGACCGCAGTTCTTTATTCGCCGCGTTCACTACTGCTTCCATGTCGGACTGGTCCGCTATGTCTCCTTTAACGACCTCTATCTTCATCGAAACATCCCTCCTGAACAATCGGTGACAGGACCTTCACTGAAATTTTCTCACACCCGGCTTCCCATGGCCAGATAAAGTGCCCCTTTTACTCCCGCTTCATCAGTCAGACCGGGGGATACGATGTATTTGTCGATAGTATCTTCGCTCAGGTACGGGGAGCTTACGTACCCGTTCAAAAGTTCCAGTACCATCGTTCGGATCATCGGAAACAGCTGTTTCTGTTTCATGACTCCCCCGCCCAAAATGATTCTCTCAGGAGAGACGATGTATATATAGTTGACGAGAGCCTGGGCGAGATAATAAGCTTCCATCTCCCATACCTCTTTCCGGTCCACCAGCTCTTCTGCGGGGCGGCCCCACCTTTTTTCGATATGAGGTCCTGCAGCCATACCTTCCAGGCAGTCTCCGTGATACGGACAGCCTCCTGCATAATCATCATCCGAATGACGGCGCACGGGTATGTGTCCCATTTCCGGGTGAGATAATCCTCTCAGCGTCTCACCCTTTATATAGGCTCCGGCTCCGATTCCTGTACCTACCGTAATGTAGAGACAGGAGTCCACGTCTTTAGCGGCCCCCCACTTAGCTTCCGACATCGCTGCCACATTTACGTCCGTATCAATGATGACCGGAATGAGGAGGTGGTTCTGCAGCTCTTTGCCGAGCGGATAATCCACCCACTCCGTCTTCGGCGTTTTCTGCAACTGGCCGTAGAAGGCACTGTCCGCGTTCACATCAATAGGTCCGAAACTCCCGACTCCGAGCCTTTCAATATCTTTCCCTCTGAAAAAATCGATGACTGCGGGCATAGTGATGGAAGGATGTTCTGTAGGAATTACCTTTTTTTCCAGAATCTCTCCCTCTTCGTTACCTACTGCCAGTACGAATTTTGTTCCTCCGGCTTCAATTGCTCCGAGATTCATACAGTTTTACCTCCTGTCTGTCTGCGAAGTTCCCATACAGTAAGGGAAAGATCCCCATTTATTATACCGGAAGTTTCTTCTTTTTCCGGGAATATCCTCGAGGAGAATACAGTCTCTCCTCCGTTTATAAAAATTTCAATTGAAGAGTGATCGACGAATAACCGGATTTCCGTAAGAGGGGAGTCGAGCACTGTCGCTCTCCACTCTTCCCCCGAACCGTCCATCGCAGGTCTCGTCAATATCGCTTTTCCTTTGCTGCAACGAAGAGATATATAACGGAACAGTTCTATGTCCACGTCTCCGTCTATATCCTGAAGCAGAATCTCGCTGCTCGCAGGAATCTTCCCTTCCCATTTTTCCTGTGACTCCTCAACTACTTTCCGCATGCGCAGTTCTTCCATTTCCACGAGAGGTTTCTGGACGATCGTATCTCCCTTCTGCGAAAGTTCCCGGGGCAGCGTCATCTGGTGAATCCAGTGATAGTCGTGGGTAGGGAAGTATTCCTCTCCGCCATCCGGCATGCCCATCCAGCCGATTATTATTCTGCGTCCGGCATCATCCTCCATCGTCTGCGGAGCATAGAACTCGAAGCCGTGGTCCAGCTCCCGGAAGTCCTCCGTGCGGAACCCGTCTTCAAAATCCCCGATGATGTAGCCGGACTGATACATGTTTCTGTAGTCCATACCCTGCTCCTCCAGCCCCTGCGGAGAAAATAACAGCACATCTCCTTCGAGCCGGAAAAAGTCCGGGCATTCCCACATATACCCGAGTCCGGATGCGAGTATCCCTTTGTACTGCCACGACTCAAGATCCGGGGAGTCGTAGAGGACGACACACCCTTCCTTATCCTCGGTCTGAGCTCCTATTACCATATACCAGCTGTGGCCTGTTTTCCATACTTTCGGATCGCGGAAGTGAGGGGTGAAACCTTTCGGAAGTTCAATACTTACCCCAAGCTTTTCGAACGTGACGCCGTCCGGAGAACGGACTTTACACTGATAACTCTCCCGTTCGCCCTCCCCGTTTTTGACATTGCCCGTATAAAACAGGATGAGCTCCCCGTCTTTTTCGACAGCACTCCCCGAATAGCATCCGGATCTGTCATACCACCGGTCCGGTGCAAGCGCAGGGCCGTGAAATTCCCAGTCCACCAGGTTTCCGGAAGTAAGATGCGCCCAGAACTTGGCCCCGTGCCCGGTATGAAAAGGCATCCACTGATAGAATAGATGATACGTCCCGTTCCAGTGGATGAAGCCATTCGGATCGTTAAGCAGACCGACCGGTGGCGCTATATGGTAGGCAGGGTAGTAAGGGGCCTGCTTCACCGTATTGCCCCACCTGGCTATCTCTTCAGTTGCTTCATTTTTCATTACAGTCTCCGTCATGAATTCTCCCCCGTTCCTTAAAATCTTATCACAAGAAAGAAAGCCGGAGGTACCCGGCTTTCCTCTTACATATTCTCTTCCATTTTCTCATCGAAACCGAACAAATAAGTGAGGACGAAGGCTACGATGATACCGACCAGGTTCACTACGATGTACCAGATAATCTGTTCGTTCAGATACAGCAGCGCCCCGGGTATAACGGTGATTGCCATTCCGGTGGCTTTAAGGCCGAGAATCGAAGCCAGGAATCCGCCGGCACCTCCTCCAATCAATCCCATAATGAACGGCTTACCGTAGCGGAGGTTTACACCGAAAATCGCCGGTTCGGTAATTCCGAGAAAAGCGGAAAGGGTGGACGGGTAAGCAAGAGCTTTCATCTTAGCTTTCTTCGTTTTCATACCAACAGCAAGCGCTGCGCCACCCTGTGCGGCGATAGCAGCTGTTACGATAGGGTTGAACGGGTTGTATCCGAGATTTTCAAGCAGCTGTATTTCAAGGAAGTTGAATATGTGATGCACCCCGGTTATGACTATGATCTGGTTAAAGAAACCGATGATCAGTCCGCTCAGACCGAACGGCAGTTCAAGCAGTGTTCTCGTCCCGTCAAAAATCCAGCCTTCTACTATATGAAGGATTGGACCCAGGGCAAACAGGGACAGCGTAATCATAATGAGCAGTACCAGAAAAGGAGTTACGATTAAATCGAGCGCTTCCGGGACGCGTTTCCGGAAAAACTTCTCCACTTTCGCACCCACAATCCCTGCGAAAAAAGCGGGCAGGACAGAACCCTGATACCCGATTACGGGAATAAAGCCTAAAAACTGCAGAGGTTCAGCCGTACCGCCGGCCACTTCCCACGCGTTCGGAAGCGACGGGGAGACGAGCATCAGTCCGAGCACCAGCCCGAGCACCGGCGTCCCTCCGAATACCCGGAACGTCGACCATGCGACAAGTGCAGGCAGAAATACGAAAGCAGTATCCGTCAGTACCTGAGTGAACAAAATAAAGTTTTCCGAGATATCTTCCGGGGCCATACCGAAAAGAGTGAGTATCTGCTCCTGTGTTACCAGACCCCGGACTCCCATGAAGAGTCCTGTAGCAACCAGAACGGGAATGATCGGTACGAAAACGTCACCGAAAGTACGAATCGCTCTCTGGAATCGATTCCCTTGCTGTTTGCTTTCTTCTTTCATCTCGGACTTGGTCGTTCCGGTTACTCCCTGATTCGTCACTTCTTCGTAGATTCTGTTCACTGTACCCGTGCCGAATATGATCTGGTATTGTCCCGAGTTGTAAAAAGCACCCTTCACTTTATCTATATCTTCCACACCGTCAACGTCGACTTTCTCACGATCATGCACCATAATCCGCAGACGCGTGGCACAGTGGGCGATCGACTGGATGTTCTCTTCTCCTCCAACCGCTTCAATGACCTGTTTTGCAATCTCCTCATTACTGGACAATTGTAACCCCTCCTCAAATTGTGTGAACGATTCCACATATAAATAAAAACAGCGCTTTCACACTTTGTTAAAAAAGAAGATGTGTAATCGATTACACATCGTTGATATTTTTCACTATACACTATCTCTTTTTATAAGTCTATACTTGTGCATCATTTTTTTGCTGTGCTTAATTCCGGCCATCGTCTCAAGCAGCATCTCCCCGACTGCTTCCCCGGCTTCTTCGTTGTAATAATTCACTGTAGTTAAGGAAGGAGTGATGTACCTGGCCATAACGGCATCACCAATCCCCGCTACGGCTACGTCACCAGGGATAGAGAAACCCTGCTCTTTCAAATATTCCATTGCTCCTGTCGCCATCCGATCCGTGACGCAGAAGACAGCGTCCGGGAGAGCGGAACGGTTGCCGGTAATAATCCGTTTCATGGCCTCGTAGCCTGAATCTATGCTGAAATCCCCTTCCGCCATCCAGCTTTCCTTCACTTCCAGGTTATGTCTCTTCATGGCATCCGTATAGGCACCCTGCCTCAGCTTTCCGACAGCAGGGTCCGTTTCGGAGACACCGATAAAGCCGATTTTCCTGTGCCCTTTCCCGATAAGGAGCTGCATAATGTCTGAGGAAGCATCATAATCCGCATACGTGAGCGACGGTACCCCCGGGATATTTTGGCCGAGGGCCACGACGGGGATGGGGAAGGCTTCTATTTCCTGCTGAAGTCGCTCCCCGATGTTAGTAGCCAGCAGGATAATCCCATCCGCCTGCCTGCTTTTGAGCAGGCGCAGATATTCAATTTCTTTATCCGGGTCCAGTTCCGTATCCGTGAGCAGAATCTGCATACCTTCCCGCTTCATCACTCTATTGATACCCGATACGACACGGCTTGAGGTCTCCGTACTAATTTTCGGCAGGATAATACCGATGACTCCTGTCTTTTTCGTGCGGAGCGTTTGGGCGGATTGACTCGGCATATACCCGGTTTCATTAATGACCTGTGCAATTCTTTCACCGGCTTCCTGACCGACATAGCCGCTGTTATTCAGAAAACGGGACACGGTCGTCCGGGAAACACCTGCCAACTTGGCTATATCATTAATTGTAGTCATTTGACTCTCTCCTATAATCGATTAATCCGGAAACTATTCTTTCTCTTCCAGCGCTTCTTTCAAAAATTTGTACACTCCGTTTTCGGTGTTCGGGTAGTCGGTCACTTCCGGGAACTGATCTTTCAGCTCCTCGGGGGCGTTACTCATCACTACCGGTCTCCCTGCCAGCTCAAGCATCGGAATGTCGTTCCCGCCGTCCCCGATTGCAATCAGCTCTTCCGGGTCGATGCTGTAATAATCAAGCAGAAGTTCAAGTGCCGAACCTTTACTGATACCTTCCTTCATCACTTCCACATTATGTTCAGAGGAAGATGAAGTAATGAAAGGGGCCTTGTTTCCGCCCAGACTGACTTCCCAATTTTCCAGTTTTTCCTGATCATTTGTAAAAAAGTAGACTTTCACTACTTCCTTCAAATCGGGATCCTCTTCAAGTTGGAGATGTTCTTTCCATACTTTCTGACGTGAATTCCACTCGTGCTCGCGGACTGTTTCGGCTTTTGGACCCTCCAGTTCTTCTACGAGAGATATTTCATCTTCTTTAAAGGAGACCCGTCTGCCGTCTTTTGTATGTATTTCATAATACAACCGATGTTTACGATTTTCTTCAATCAGCTTCCGGACGATTTCTTCATCGAGTGTCTCATCCGCGAGTATTTTTTCTCCGGCTACGGTCACCATTCCGTTGGCCGCGGCGATCCCATCAGGTCTCATGTTTTTAGCCAGAACTTCCTGCACATCACTGATTGTGCGGCCGGTGGCAAGAAAAATATAGTACCCCTTTTCCTGTAAAGATGAAATAAGGGAAAGGAGTTCATCGGTGATAATGTGTTCATCATTCAGAATCGTCCCATCCATGTCCAGTGCAACGGCCTTCATAAAATCCCTCCTTTTTCTTTTAATATTAACACAGAGCATAACAAAACTGCCTTAATTAAAAGGCAGTTCACTGTTATTCTTCGACTTCTATTTTACCGAGAAAATAACCGTCCACCTGTTCAAGAGTACCTCTCCAGTAAACGCCGCCCTCTTCAGGAGTCGGAGTATCGGAGATGAACACTTTAGCATCCTTCAGATGGATGAAAGAATAGTGATCGTGTTTCTGCTCTTTCGTTGATTCTGCAGCTTTCTCGAACTGCTCACTGATCTTCTGTGACGCTTCCCCTCCGTTTTCCAGCAGGTGGGAAGTGGCGTTCAAATAATCGTGAGCAGACGTAAGGGTGCCTGTCACCAGCGATCCTTTTACCTGAAGAGTCAGATCGACTGTAAAATCTTCTTCATTTGCAGTTTTAACGTATGTTTCTAAAATATCATCCATTCTTTGGTCCTCCTCTCAGGATTCTTCTTCAGAAGAAGGGTGTACCGCATTCTCCTGATTCACCGTTTTCTTTTTACTGCCCGAGCTTTTCTTCACAGTATTCTGCTTGTTGGAAGAAGGTTCTACGCGTTTGACGACAGAGGAATCATCTTCCCCGTTGTCTTCGCTGTCTTTGCTGCTCTTAGTATCTTTTTTGGTTTTGCTGCTCTTCTTACTGCTCTGGCTCTTCTTATTTGACGAAGTTTTCTTTTTCTCAGACTGACCTGAATCACTTTCACCAGATTCATCGGAATCGCCGGATTCCGCAGAACTGTCGGTACCCTTCTGTTTGCCGTCTTGAGCTTTCTGGTTTTGGGAAGATTTACTGCCAGCAGACTTTTTCTCTTCCGATTCATCAGAACCGTTTTCGGTAGTTTTGTTCTCTTCGTCGCCTTTGTTATCTTCCTGATCTTTCTCTTCATTCTCATCTTTCTTCTCTTGTTTGTTTCCTTTGATTGTATTTTTCAGTTTATCCCGCTTACGGGTGCTGCTTTCTTCTTCTTCCTCATCGTCCTCTTTCTCGTCATTCTTCTTGTCCCGGGTCAGTTTGTCTTTGATTTTGTCTCTTTTACGAGTCTCTTTCCCGTCAGAGTCTTCCCCGGATTCCTCTTCCGACTCATCTTCATCATCGCTGTCATCTTTGCTGATTTTAAGCTTTTCTTTCACCTTATCCCGCTTACGGACATCTTTATCCTCATTTTCTTCCTTGCTGCTGTCATCCTGCTTTTCGTTCTTTTTCGATTCTTTTGCGGGTTCTTTCTTATCTTTTGACCCTTTTTGTTTCGACTGCTCTTTTTTCTGATCGGCTTCCTCTTCCCCGGATTTGTCACTGACGTCCGGTTTGAAAATCCATCCGACGAGGGCACCAAGCGTGCCCCCGACAATGGCTCTTAACATTTTACTGGAGCTTTTTTTATTTTCATTACTCATTTGTTATCCTCCCCTATCTGTGTACGATCACTGGCCATACTGTTCTCCAGTTTTTCCAGTCTTTCTTTCAGCTCCCTGTTCTCATCTTCCACTTCTTTTCTGGCTGCCTGCGAATTCAGGAACGGGTCGCTTTCCCACCAGTCCATTCCGATTTCTTTTGCCTTATCGACGGAGGCGACAATCAGACGGATCTTTATGGTAAGAAGCTCCACGTCAGCGATGTTGACCCTGATATCCCCGGCAATGACCACACCTTTATCCAGTACGAGTTCCAGCACATCGACGATACTGTCGGATCTGGTTGACTGTTCTATAGGCATACGATTTCCTCCTTCTTCATTATCAGATGAGACGTGTTTACATAAGTTTGCCGAGCGGTCCGAGGTCGAGGTTAAGATCTTCATCGGTAAGATTGAAGACTTCCTTCAGCTCGTCCATTTTCGTCTCCAGATTCATCAGGGCTATGCCTAATTCCTCTTCCTGCTCTTCTGTGAGTCTTCCGCCTTCCACTCTTCGGATGGCCTGACGTTCTACGAGATCCCTGAGAAGTTCAATCACCGTAAGCACAAGCTGCGCGAGTCCTTCTTCGGCACCGGCCGGATCCAGTTCAATTTTCCCACTTTTTTCCGGTACCTTAGCGCTCTCCGGTACGTTAGTCTTCTGTGGCACGTTCTAACGCCTCCCTCTCTTCATCAAATTTAATAGAAGCTATTTCTCTCTCTCTGGCTTCAGCAAGAGTTTCTACAGCAGCAATCAATATTTTTAAGTCTACATAGACAAGATCGATCCCGGCGATAGAGATGACCAGGTCCCCCTGGATAGCGACGCCTTTATACAGAACGGTATCCAGTATGTCTATAAGCGCAATGTCTTTATTTTCATAGGGATCACTAACCGCCATATGCTCTCCTCCTTACTCTTCCATAGTGGCAAAGTGGTAAGCCGGCCACGGTCCGGTCGCTTCGATCAGCCAGCCGTCTTCTTCTTTTTCTTTCTCCATTTCCCTGATTTGATCGAGAAAGCTTTCCAGATCCTCACTAACCACCAGGAAGGCGGAATTCAGAGCCATTTCGTCTTCCCTTCCCGTTACATCTTTCTTCCAGTTCTTCTTCCTTTCCGAATCTTCACTGTATCCTGCTAATCTGTCGTACATTTCTTCGGCTTTCTTCTCCTGGTCCTTGAACATTTCTTCTTCGATGAATTTATCGAGCTTCTTCGTCTCAAGGTACTGGCGCCCTTTACTCATCTGTTCTATTTCCTCACGCTTGGCTTTCACGTTTTCATTCGCTTCCGCCACGCGCTCATAAAACGTTTTCGGGTTAATATAAGCTTTCACATTCCACTCTTCTTTTCCTTCAAGTGTTTGGAGGGTGTGTTGGAGGTGTTCTTCTTTTTCTTCAATCATCTGTTTAAGACTTTCTACAGATTCAAAAATAGTGCCGAACTTCATCGGAAGGACGGTGGTATGACGTTGAAGTTCAAGAAGAGCTTCGTGATGATGAAAAGCTTTTTCCTGTATCCAGGCTGTGTTGTTGGAGTTCTCCTCCATCGCTGTCTCTCCAAATTCATCTTCGCTCACTTTCGTAACAACAGCCGCTAACCCCCCGAAATCTTCGACGTATGGGAGGTCTTCCCCCTCTATAGCCGATTTCTCGGGATCCCAAAGTTCATTGATGTCGTGTCCTTCCGGTATAATTCCATACAAATATACTAGTTTTCCCACAAGTCTTCCCCCTACGAGTCCATCATTTCATCTATTTCTTCCAATTCCATACGTTTCGCCTGTTCATATCTTTCAAGCAGAACTGCTTCCTGCTCTTCGAATACCTTCTCATCCACTTCACCAAGCTCGTACATCATTTGAAGCTGCACAAGCTTCTGCTGAATGGTTTCGAGATCGTACAGTTCCTTGTCCACTTCCTCTTTCACTTTCTCTCCGACTTTCACGACGAGATTCAGCGGGGCAGTAGCAAGTTTATGAATCATGCTTAATTCTCCACCTTTAATTTCATATTAATGAAGTTATACGCAGGCCATGGTCCTGTATAATGGAAATCCACTTTATCCTTCCATTGTTCATGAAGCTCATTCACCGCTTCATCGAATGCTTCTTCTTTCTCTTTTTCGATCAGATAAGCACCGTTCAGCAGCATCTTTTCCCCGGAAGGTTCATTCGATTTAGCCGATACCGCCTGGGATTCAAGGGTGGAATGGATATTCTTTTCCACTTCCTCCCGCTTTTCTTTCACGAGATTCGCAGCCATTTCACCAAGCTTCATCCGGTCAAAGTAGCCGGCTTCCTTGGATTTTGCATCCACCCGTTTCTTCTGGGCAGTCAGCGTTTCATTTCCGGAAGTCAATTCCTCCAGCCACTCCTTCTTCGCGGTAACTTTCAGACCCACTTCTATTTTCCCGTGTACTTCCGGGAACAATTTCACAAGTTCCGGATGCAGATTCTCAAGAAGTGCGTTTACATCTTCCTCGGACCGGAACACATTACCGAAACTGACCGGCACGACGTCGAACTCTTTTTTCATCATGCCTGAAATTACACCCTGGTGGGCAGTGAGATTTTTGCGGTTCGGTGTGAAAATACGTTTCGATACTGGTGCTACTACGGCGGCAGCTTCTTTAAAATTCACGGTATACGTTTCTGTCGTTTCTTCATCAAACGTAACCGGGCCGAAAGATTCCTTCTCTTCCGACCGGATGATACCAAAAAGGTAAATGCCATTTTCCTCTTTCACGTCATATTCCCCCTATTTTCTGAACAGTTCTTCAAACTCTTCGTCGCTCATATCATCCTCATGATGCCATAAAATGTCATAGCATACTTCACGGAAGTTAGGGTTGTCCCCTGACACTTTCATCTGGTAACGATCGGCGACTTTGGCTATCATGAGTGGCAGGCGCACACTGCCGCCCTGTTCATTCTTTTTCTCTTCCGCGCGGGATACGATGGAAAGAATCATGCTGATGTCCTTATCCTTAAGCGATGTTTCGGAAGCCAGAACCTGGTGCTTTCTTTCTTCTTCCATAAGCTGAAAGCGCATCGTAATCATCCTGTCTCTCAGTGCATCCTGGGAAGGATGGACTCCTGAGTATTCCAGAGGGTTACTCGTAAAAATCATCGCAAACTTCGGATGAACATCAATATAGGACGCCGTCCGTTTGGTGCCGAATAACGGAAGAATCCTCTCTTCCAGCACCGGTAGGAAAAGGTTGTTCACGGCCGGTGACGTTCTGGTGAATTCATCGTAAATGACCGTATGCCCCTGCTCGACAGCTTCATAAAGTCTACCCTTTTTCCAGGATTCCTCCACATTCTCTTCCACTTTCCGAACGGTATGAATATAATTATCATCCAGTTTGTTACGTTTGTAACCGCTGAAAGACCCTATCAGGTCATTCGTGGAAAGATCTTCGTGACCGCTCATAAAAATAACCGGCCGGTTCCGCTTTTTCGCCAATTGAAGAGCGGAGGTCGTTTTACCGACCCCCGGTGGTCCTGTGAAGTGTACGGGGAAACCCGTGTTCAAATATCTGAGGGAGCGTTTAATGAGACTTTCCTGGTAATCTTCTTTTCGACGGGTAGTCACTGAAGCTCCCTCCTTCATGACGACTGCTCTTCAAGGTCTGTACGGTAACGAAGGCTTACCCGCTGAAAACTTGATACTTCGTCATCCTCGACGAACACTTCATATAGACCTATCATTTCATCATGTGCATATTTCTTCATATATTCTCTTTCTTCAACCACTTCCACCAGACCGCGATAGCCGCCTTCCTGCTGTTTCTCCATGGCGACTATCTTGTGTGGTGGGGCGATTTCATCTTCAAAAAATTCTCTAACGATTTTAATCGCCTTCATAACGAGAAAGCCCTCCTCACGTTAAACGTTGAATTCACTCTTTTCGTTCGATCCGCCTGATGAAGCAATTCTCGAAGATCCGCGACTGCTGAGGCGCTCTTCTACACCTTCCACACCTTCATCTTCCACTTCATCACGCAGAAGACCTACTGCTTCTGCATATCTCAACCACGTATCCACACTTGCTATAACCACACGTGCTTCTACCGTGACAAGCTCTATACCTACTACGGATACACGGGCGTAAGCATCGATTACGATACCTTTATCCAAAATCCTGTCGATAACTTCGGCCAAGCTGGAACTGTCTGTTGACTTTTGTACTGCCATGTTTCATTCCTCCTTAAATTTGGATTCATACTTACCTTTCCCAATAGAACAGCTGTCTACACGACATTACATAATATTTCAATAAATAAACAATAGGCACTACGTCGATTTTCCTTCTATTTGCTCAATCGTTGTAGGACGGAATATACGGTACTCCCTTTATATCTTTCGGTGTTTTTATATCGTTGACGCCTTTTATTTCATTGACGCTTTTCAAATCATCGGCGTGTTTTACTTTCTTGGTGGAAGAGCCGCCGATCTTCTCCTGCAGCTGTTCGCCGGATTCTTTTACTTCTTTCACTTTTTCACCGGCTTTCTCCAGCCCTTCCTGCATTTTTTCTTCCGCTTCGTCACTCTTTTCGTCCACATATTCCGCATTTTCCTGCACCTGTTCCTCGAGAGATTCCTTCATATCGGAAGCTTTTTCCTGGATGGATGCTTTGAACTGCTCTTTGGCAGTCTCCTGGACGCCTTCTTTCGCTGCTTCCCGCGTTTCTTCGACAGCTTCTTCCGGGTCGTCCGATTTTTTCAAAGCTTTCTTCACGTTAGGAATGACATTTCCAGCCAGTCGCACGAACTTTCCAGCTCCTTCTAACATAGGGACCTCCTTCCACGTTTTTCGGTTTTATCGAGTATTCCCTCTCTTTTTTAAATTAAACGTGTATTCGTGTTTTATAACAGATATTTAAAACGCTTACATATTTATGGTATAATTCCCGTAATTATATAAAAGGGGGTTTAGATTATGGAATTATTGCTTACTGACTTTTTGGACAGGGCCGTAACTGTTTACGGTACAAAAGAAGCTATCATCGACCAGGATGGTTATGCCCATACATATAATGAGGTATATAAAAGGGTTCAGCAGCTCTCTCATGGACTTTCGAGTCTCGGCGTGGAAAAGGGGGATCGTGTAGCTTATCTGGCTCCGAACACCCTTGAAATGTACGAAGGGTTTTACGGAGTGTTTCAGACTGGAGGAATCATGGTCTCCCTGAATACCCGCCTGAAACCGGAAGACTACCGCTTCATCCTTGACCATAGTGGCAGTAAAGTGCTGTTCGTGGACTATGAACTCGTGCCTTTAATCGAACCTATTGTAGAACAGCTTGACACCGTAGAGCATATTATCGTTCATGGCGAGGAAGAGGATAAAAACGGGATGCCGGGGTATGAAAATTGGCTCGCTTCTTTTCCCGACTCCGATTTCCCCCGTGCCGATGTAAAAGAGAATGATACGGCGACGCTTCTTTATACGAGCGGCACGACCGGGAACCCGAAAGGCGTAATGCTTACACATAGAAACAACTACCTTCACGCTCTCTCCATCCAGCATCATTTGAGAGTGAGCGATCAGGACAAACTTATCCATATTCTTCCGATGTTCCACGTCAACGGCTGGGGGTCCCCTTTTTACTACACAGCCAATGGTGCTACGCAAATCATGCAGAAAAAAGTCATACCCGAAGAGATTCTGGAAAAGGCTCGCAAACATAACGCTACCGTTATGCATATGGCGCCTACGGTCCTTAACGGCCTGATCAGTAAATATCATGAAACGAAGCCCGAGACTCCTGATAATATGCGTCTGGTCATTGCAGGCTCCGCTCCGCCGAAGGCTTTCGTGAAAGAAATCGAAGAAGAAATCGGCTGGGAGTTTTATCAGGTCTACGGCATGACGGAATCCTCCCCGCTCAGTACCGCTTCCTATATATCTACGGAGGAAGAGTACGAAGGTGATGATTATTATGCAGCGAAAGCGAAAGCCGGACTTGAAGTGATCGGTACAAAAGTGCGGGTAGTGGACGAGGAAGGTGAAGAAGTCGCGAAAGACGGGAAAGAAGTCGGAGAAGTGATTGTAAAAGGACCCGGCGTAATGAAAGGCTACTGGAAGAACGAAGAAGAGACGAATCGCACGCTGTAGAACGGGTGGCTCTACACCGGAGATATGGGTACTGTGGATGAATACGGAAGAATCGCTATCACTGACAGGAAAAAAGATATCATCATCAGCGGCGGTGAAAACATCTCCTCTATTGAAGTGGAAAGTGTCTTTTATGACCACGACGAAATCCAGGAGGCGGCCGTCATAGCTCTTCCTCACGAAAAATGGGGAGAAACGCCGCATGCGATAATTGTACGCAAGGAAGGCTCCGAACTGAGCGAAGAAGAAATCATCGCTTTTTCCCGGGAAAAACTTGCCCACTTCAAATGTCCGACAGCGGTCACGTTTCTGGAAGAACTTCCGAAAACGGCAAGCGGAAAGATCCAGAAAGTGAAGCTCCGCAACCTGGCAGTAGAAGAATCATGATCAGCCCGCAGAAGAAAATAGCGTACCGTACTTTCCAGAAAACGATGAAAGCATCCAGCCGTCTTCTTCCCTGGCGGCGTCCGGAACTTTATCAGGGGGGAGGAAGCGTTCTGTCCCTTGCCGAACAACTCGCAAAAGACGGATTTGAAAGAGTGCTGATCGTTACGGATAGCGGAGTAAAGACTTCCGGAATCATGGATGCTTTCCTGCAGAAAATATGGGAGCAGGGCATTGAGTACATCGTTTATGACCGGACCCTGCCGAACCCGACGCTTGATAACATCAGAGATGCGCTGCACGAATACAGCTATCATCACTGTCAGGCGATCATCGCTTTCGGGGGCGGCTCCCCGATGGATTGTGCCAAAGGGGTAGCTGCGAAAGTAGCCTGTCCTGACAAAACAATCGAAGATATGAAAGGGCTGTTCCGCGTGAGAAGAAAGACGCCTATGCTTATCGCTGTACCGACCACGACAGGTACAGGGAGTGAAGGGACGGCGGCTACCGTTATTTCCAATCCGGCACACCGGGAGAAGTATCCTTTGATCGACCTTTCCCTCATTCCCGATAAAGCAGTTCTCGATGTGGAGCTCGTTCTGAACCTACCTGCCCAGATAACGGCGACTACCGGGATGGACGCCCTCACTCATGCGGTGGAATCCTACATCGGAGGAAGCGGCACAAGGGAAACCCGGCTCCTGGGCCGTAAAGCGGTCAGGCTTATTTTCGGAAATCTGCTCACCTCCTATCATCATCCCGGTAACAGGGAGGCGCGTTTCGCTATGCAGCAGGCCGCCTATTACGCAGGTCTTGCTTTTACCAGAGCCTACGTCGGCTACACGCATTCCATCGCCCACACACTTGGCGGTTTTTACGGCACGCCGCACGGAGCAGCGAACGCCGCTCTTTTGCCTCACGTACTTGAGTATTACGGAGAGACCGTATACGAAAGCCTGGCAGACCTTGCTGCCAGTGCCGGCATAACGACTTCTCAGATGAACGACAGGGAAAAAGCCGAAGCTTTCATTACATCAATCAGGAAGATGAACGAAGAAATGAGTATAGAAGAGACTTTTCCGGAAATAAAAAAAGAGGATATCCCTGCAATGGTTGAAAAATCACTGCAGGAAGCACATCCTCTTTACCCGGTTCCTAAATTTATGTCTGCATACGAAATGACACGTATTTACGAAAAGGTAAGTGCACAAAAAGTATGATTCAGATTGCATCATTATCCGGACGATTCCGGAAGAAATACTGAACAGCCCCACCGGAAGCTATACCAGGGTTTCCGGCGGGGCTGTTTTCACGTCAATCCAGCTTTTTCGCTATAGCTTCCACCAGTTCGTCCCGGTCATCCAGACCCGTTATTTCTTTAAAAGCTCCGAGGGTCCCCATTCTTGTCCGCAATTCTTTCAGCCTTACAGCTTCCTGGTCCTCGCTGTTTTCATAGGTGAGAGCAGACATGATTGTTTCTATAAGATTCACGGGGTCTTCATGCATCGTTTGAATATATGTCCGGGCCGGTTTCACGAGGCGGTCATACGGGCCGAGCTTCCGTATCGGACCTCTGCCCACTCGGGCTACGAAGTCGGAAAGATCCGGATTGTTGAAGCGTTCTATAATTTTTTCAATATACCGTTCATGGGAATTCTTTTCAAACCCGTAACGTGCGATCAGTACCTTTCCCGTTTCTTCAAGGGTACGACGGACGTGTTCCACTACTTCCTTATCATCCATCGCTTCCCGTATAGTTTCATAACCTTTTTCTGCACCTTTATAAGCAACGGCCGCGTGACCTGTATTAACCGTGAACAGCTTACGTTCAATGTACGGTTCCAGGTCCTCCACATACGTCACTCCGTCAATGTCAGGCAGCTTTCCTTTAAAATCTTTCTTTTCCACTACCCATTCGAAGTAAGGCTCAACGCTGACATCGAGCATCGCTTCGTTATTCTGAATCGGGACGATCCGGTCGACAGCCGAATCAGGAAAACAGGATACCCCGAGAATTTCTTCACCCGCTATCTCCACTACCTCTTCCTTCAGCCGGGTACTGCCTCCGATCATATTTTCGCAGGCTATGACAGGAAGAGGAGGATTGTCCGTCCGGCTCCGCTCTTTCAGACCGGCTGCAATGGAAGGCGCAATATGAGGCAGCACTTGCGGTCCCACAGCAGTGGTCACGAGGTCGGCTTCCCGGATTGCTGCACTGAGCTGCCCGGCTTCCTCGACACTGTGAATGCCGCTTACACCGTTCACTTCCACCTGCTTGTCACTGCCTGCATAGTGAATGGTGTAGGAGCGTTTTTCGTTCAATTCATCGATAACTTCTGCATTAATGTCGGCGAATCGGACATCATAGCCGGACTTATGGAGCAGTTCACCGATAAATCCGCGTCCGATGTTTCCGGCACCGAAATGTACAGCCTTCATTTTACTCCACCTCTTCACTGAAAATGTCGATGACCTCACTCTTAGTAGAGGCTTCGAGAATGCGGTTGATGTTCTCTTCTTCAGAACAGACGATAGCAATTTTAGACAGGATATCCAGGTGCTCGTTCCCTTTCCCGGCTATTCCGATAATCAGCTTCACAATGTTTCCGTTTCCGAAATCAACTCCGTCCGGAGCCGTAATAATCGCTATCCCCGTTTCTTTTACAGACTTCTTGGCATCTTCGGTGCCGTGGGGGATCGCTACGTAATTCCCCATATACGTGGAAGTGATTTCTTCTCTTTCCATCATCGTGTCGATGTATTCCTCCTGCACGTATCCTTCTTCGAACAGAATTCCGCCGACTTCCCGTACTGCCTGTTCTTTAGAATCGATCTGTTCATTCAGGCGGATGTTGGTTTCTTTTAAAATATTACTCATAGTTATCTTCTCCTTTTATTGTAGAATCAAAATATTCGTGCAGCCGTTTAGAAAAATAGTTCTTCAGCACTTCCTCTTCCTTCTGCTCCAGCACGTCTCTGCAATCCTTCCGTTCCACGAGAAGAGTGCTGATAAAACTGAGTGTTTCCAGCTGTTCTTCCGACGGATCGGCGGGTGAGAGCATGAGCAGAATCGTATCTGTTTCCATATGTCCTCCGCTCATACTGCTTAAGGAGACCGGAACTTCCAGAAAGTGAATAGTGAAAGAAATCCTCTCCACATCCTCTTTCCTCGTATGGAAAAGAGCTGCAGTGGTACCGGGGATGCCAAGCCCTCCCACCTGCTCTCTTTCCATAAGTTTCTCTACTAAATCGGGATCATAAGGAAGCACTTCTTTTTCTGCAAGTTGTCCGATGATGAAATGCAGGAACTCATTAGGGTCCTTCCCCACAGCCTTTGTTACGCAGAAAGTGTCCATCAGTTCGGAAATGGCTTCTGCATACCGCTTCGTTTCCATTACCCGGTAACGAAGCGTTTCAAAAGATCCGTCTTCCGTTTCCTTCTTATGATTTTTATTGTTCTCGATCGATCCGGAAGTCACTTGTATTTTCCTCAAATGATAAGCGATTTTCTCGTTATCTCTTTCCTGAAGTACAGGATTCACCAGCACATAATCTACCGGCTCCTGCAGGGGTACTGTGGAAACGATCAGGTCATAATCACTTTCGTTCCACTGGTCGACATCGAAAAGTGATCCGTGTTCTATCGTTTTGATTGCCGGAAATTGCTGCAACAGCTTCGCGGAAAGGATTTTCGCCGTACCGATACCGCTGGAACAGACGACCAGCGCTTTTACCGGTTTCTTTTTCTCCATGTTTATGATCGCTGACGCGAAATGCATAACGATATAGGCAATCTCATCTTTCGGGAAGGTGATTTCCCTGAACACCTCGTACAGTCCCTCTTCCAGCAGATAAAATAATTCCGGGTAGTCTTCTTCCAGACGGGAGGTGAAGGGGTTTGCTATCTCCATGTTCTGCTGCAGCCGATATATGCTCGGTTTCAGGTGGACGACGAGGTCCTTCAGCAGCCGGTCGGACTCATGGAAGTTATACCTGGTACGTTTCGTCATGAACTCTATCAGCTGTTTCGCTTTAAAAGCCGTACTCAAGCTGGACTCCTCGAGCCAGTATTCCTGAGCGTATCGGGCTTTTGCCCCCATAAGATGTCCGGTAATATACGCGACTTCCGCTTCCGGAATGCCGAGCTTCAGTCTCTTCTCAAGCTCCTCTGAAAGCAGCGTCGCTGAATTATATTCTTTCTGTTTCTTCATACGGGCCAAAAATTCGTTATCTATTTCAATCGTTTCCTCTTGCCGTATACGTTCGACAGCGAGAGCAAGATGGACGACCAGACTGATATACGCATCGTCCGAGAACCCGTAGGGGAGCTCTTCTTTCAGCTCACGCACCGATTCCTCGATAAGGGTAAGACTCTCCGGATTCACCAGGCCAAGGAGCTGTTTCGTTATATCGCTGATAAGTGTAGCGGTCGACCGGGACCCCTCAAGCAGGGAAAAGAAATCATTCTCATTCATGTGAGTCATAATCAGGTGGTTCATCGCTTCCCGGATCTGTTTTTCCTTCCCGATGATTTCCACGCCGTACCCCCGTTTCCTTATCAGCTCCAGTCCGAAATTCTTCACATAATCTTCTGCTCTGTCCAGATCATTACTTACTGTCGCTGTCGTTACGTTCATATCGGAGGCGAGGCCGGTCAGTTTCAAAGGCTCTGCGGATTCAAGAAGCTTTTGGAGAAGGAGCAGTTGACGTTCATCAGCCGTATAATCCGCAGACGCCTGCTCTCCTAACACAGCCTCCAGTTCTTTCTTTCCTGCCGCTGAACCGTCAAGGTAAAGAAGGGAGTCCTTAGTACGCTTAATTTCTATATCACGTTCCTGCAGAATCGATTCGAGACCCTTCAGAGAACGGTGAATAGTCCTTGTGCTGACCTTCAACTCTTCTGCGATATCTTTGATTGTCACTTCCTCTTCATTCAGCAACAATTCCAGGATCTTTCGCTCGCGACCGGTCACGTACATAGGCTCACCCCTCTTTTTACCCGGGATTATTTACCGGAGTTTTTTAATTCTTTCACCAGCTCGTCGTATTTTGGACTGTTCAGGAAGTTCTCGACGGAGATGTGATGTGCGGAAGGGACTTTTTGCATCGCTCTTTCCGTCAGATCTTTGTGTGTAATGACAATGTCGACATCCTGCGGCAGGTCATTGATTGCTTTATTAGTAACGTCGATACTGATATCTTCTTTTTTGAATTTATTCTTAAGAAGAGAAGCTCCCATAGCGCTGGATCCCATTCCTGCATCACAGGCGAAAATGATGCGGTCGACTTCCTTCTTGTCTACGTCCGGAACTTCTCCGGCACTCGTTGCAGCTGCAGTCGGCTCCTGTTCTGTCTTCTCTTCGCCGGTAGAAGTGATAGCGGAAGAAACGCTGCTCTTTTTCCCTTTCATTCCTTCCATCTTTTCGGTAGCTTCATTTAAATCGCCTTCTCCTTTTTCTTTACTGAATTTAAGGATTAACGAAGCGACAAGCAGTGAGGCAAGTGTCGCCGTCAAAATACCGAAAGCTACTCCTAAATGGTCACCGTTCGCAGTAAGACCGAGAACAGCGAACACACTTCCCGGGGATGGAGTGGACGTCGCTCCTACTCCCATAGCCACATACGTTGCCGTACCGGTCACACCACCGGCCATAGCTGCCAGGATAAGCGTCGGTTTCGCAAGAATATAAGGAAAGTAGATTTCATGGATACCACCGAAGAAGTGGATAACGGCAGCGCCCGGAGCAGTCTGACGAGATACACCCTTCCCGAAAAACATATATGCAAGCAGGACGCCGAGACCGGGACCCGGGTTCGTCTCAAGCAGGAAGAGAATAGACTTCCCTGTTTGCTGAGCCTGATCCACTGCCAGCGGACTTAAAATTCCGTGGTTAATCGCGTTGTTAAGAAAGAGTATTTTTGCCGGTTCAATGAATAAGTTGACGAGAGGAAGCACTCCCCAATTAATCATGAGTTCGACCGCTGCCCCAAGCACAGTGGTGAGTCCCGCCACTACGGGACCGATAAGGAACAGACCGAGTCCTGCCAATATCGCACCGGCAATTCCGGCGGTGAAATTGTTGATGAGCATTTCAAAACCGGAACGGATTTTCCCTTCAAGCGCATCATCAATAAGTTTGATGCTTAATCCGGCAAGCGGACCGATGATCATCGCTCCCATGAACATAGGTGTCTCCGGTGCACCTACGATAACTCCCATCGTGGCAATTGCACCGAGCACTCCGCCCCGTATGCCGTGAATAAGACGGCCTCCGGTAAAACCGATCAGTAAAGGCAACAGGTACGTAATCATCGGACCTACGAGTGAGGCCAGGTCCTCATTCGGTAAAAAACCGTCTTCAATAAATAATGCCGTAATCAGACCCCAGGCAATGAAAGCCCCGATATTCGGCATGATCATTCCACTGAGAAAGCTTCCGAACCGCTGTACTTTTGCGCGGATTCCGCCCTGTTTTTCTGCTTGTTCCATCCTCGATTCCTCCTTTGTTGTTACCTTAATAATAAAGCGATTACACGGAGGTGAACAAGAAAACAAAAACACGTCTTTGTCACAACTGCGATGACAAAAATTAAAAGCGGAAATAAGCCCGGAGCATTCTCTTTATGAATTCACGATAACCACTTCTTCATTACCATCGTAAGCAGCGCCCCCGTGACAGCGAGTGCGGCAGCAAAGTAAAAAGGAGCGGTCAGCCCGGCCCCTTCTGCCAGCTTCCCGGACACGTAAGGGCCTGCAAAAATGCCAATGGCGTACAGCGACTGGAACATTCCCATTACTGCCATACCGTCCCCTTCCTTCCCCAAAGCAGCTGCCCGGCCAAGAAGGAGGGGGAGAATCATACCAAGCGCGAAGCCTGTACCTGCATGCAAAAGCAGGAAGCCTGCAAACGAAGCCGTGGGCAGAACTGCCAGAAAAACTGCAGAGAGCAGGAAACTTCCGAACACCAGACGTAATCCGCTTCCTTCCCTGAGAGGTATGTAGGCAAGAGAAAGAGACGTGAGCATATGCGGAAGAAAGAAGGCAACGACGAGCCACGTAATCGCCGCTTCCGAATGCCCCTGTTCCACAATATAAAGAGGAGAAAAACCAAAAATAGTGATGAACAGGATAGCGTAAGCAAAAAGCGATAGACCGGAGATCCCCCACACTTCTCCCATACCCAGCGTTTTCATAAAAATCTGCCGGAATGTCCGCTCGCCTCTCTCTGTGTCGGATTTCATTTCCGGAACGGCCAGTAAAAGGAGAGCTCCTATGACGCTGAATACGGAAGCGGCCCAGAATGGAAAGTCCCATCCGTACCAGCTGATCAGTACAGAACAGAGAAGCATACTGACGAATTGGGTGAACACGGTCATGAACTGCATCGTACTCATCGCCTGCGTACTTTTGGAGAGCGGGAAGTTCTGACCGTACATAATAGTTGCCATTACCCACATGGAGGCCGTTACTCCGGCGAGGAGACGTCCGATAAGAATCAGGGAAAACGTTTCGGATACAGCAAGAATGACTCCGCTTCCGGTACCGATCATGAATCCGAGCAGAAGCCACTTTTTCTTATTCCCGCTCATCCATTCAAGCAGTACTCCGAGCGGCCATCTGAACAGAACCTGAGTGATTCCGTATGCTCCGAGGATTATCCCTATCTCGGAGTAATAAAGATCGATACGTTCCAAATAGACGCTGAACGTAGGTACATATATGTAAGTTGCGAACCAGAAACAGAATATGGCACCGAGAAACATGACGTGCTCTCTCCCGGTCCAGAAATTATCTTTCATTTCACCCCTCCTACCGATGATTAGTTATTACCCGTTATTTTCAGGTTGAATTTTTGTTATAAAAAATAACCCCCGGTATTTCAGGAGTTATTTTCGGGAGCTGTTTCCTCTTGTTCCTGCGCTTCCTTCCATTCACGGAACGCATCCAGATCTTCGTTGATCACTCTCATCGTATAACCGAGAAGAGCAAGGTCATCCACGTACCCAAGCGGAAGGAAATCCGGCCACGCGTCTACGGGCGTCACGAAATAGAGAAGAGTCGCTACAACCATAACGATCGTTTTGTTGGATACATCTCTGTATTCTCCCCGTTTGTACGCTCTGAGGAGTGAAGCCAGAAGCATGATCTTCTCTACAGCTTCCTTAAGATACCCTTCATTTTTCTCAGCTTTCTCTTCCGCATTTTGAAACAGCTGTTTCATCTTGGACGGATTCGACATGTATTCTCTTACTGTTCCTCTATTCTTTCCCATGAAATCACGATAAAGTTTTTTAGGGTCGAACTTCTTCTTCATAATGCTATCACTCCTTCTAGACTGTTGTTTTCCCTTACCCTTCACCTGTAAACGTTCCTTTTCGAACGAATATTTCCCGGGAAATGGGGAAGTTCAATTGCTATTCCTTCTTCCCCTCTGTAAAATAAAGCAAAAAGGAGGTTTACGATGAATGTTCCTTCGCTATTTCGGACAGCCTTCACTCTGGTAAGACTCATCGCCGTTCTTTTTTCAAGCTTCGCAGCAATTATAGCCACCATTCTGCCTATGTATCTGTACTATTCCTACTCTGCAGGAGAGCTTACGCTCGTTCTCCTCTTACTTCTTGCAGGAGCGTTACTTACCCACGGGTTTCTCACACACGTACTGAACGACTATGCCGACAATATGTCCGGCACGGATGATAAAAGCCCGGGTATTCTTTCAGGAGGCAGCCGCATTATTCAGAATAACCTCGTTACTGCCGGGACACTCCTTAAAATCGGCATCATTTCCATTATCGTCATTCTTACTGCAGGCATCATCCTCTTTTTCTCCGGTTACATAAAAATAGCTGTTTTATTGCTGATAGGACTCTGGAGCTCCATTACCTACTCCATGCCTCCGCTGAGACTGGGCTATTATCCATTGGTCGGGGAATGGTTCTCCATGTTTCCTGCTGTGTTCTTCATAGGGTTTGCAGGTCCCTGGATCATTATGGAGTCGCCGCCCCTCTGGGCATATCAGAACGCCCTCCTCATAGCTCTGTTTACTCAGGCCTGGGTCATGGTCCACCATATTCCGGACCGGTTTGCGGATGAGAATGCTTCACCTCCCAAAATTACGACTGTCGTAAGGATGAAAAATAAATTCGGAGACACGTACAGCCGTGCACCCGCCCTCCTCTATTTTCTTTTATGCAGTCTCTGTGCCTTTTGGATTTTTATGGAACGTCCCGTTGCGGGCGCCGGTGCAGCTGTTCTTTCTTTCGCTTCCGTCTTTATCGTGCTGCAGTTGAACCTTGAAGACGACAGGGACGTGTCGCAAAAAGAAAAGATGCTGCTCATTCTTACCATGACTGCGGCTTTATGGACCGGTCTGTTTATTTAGGAAAGAAAACCTCTGCCTGCAAATATTTCCCGGGCAATGTAAGCGGTTCATTGCTATTCCTCCCTCCCCACTGTAAAATAAGGCAAAAAGGAGGTCTATGATGAATGCTTCTTCGATATTTAAGACAGTATTCCCCATGCTCAGAATCGTCGCCGTACTTTCTTCAAGTTTGCCGGCTATTATAGCTGCCATGTTACCTATATACCTATACTACTCCTTTTCCCCGGCAGAACTTACTGTCGTAATTTTACTGCTCCTTACGGGTGTGGTACTGGTGCAGGGAGTTTTGACGCACGTGCTGAATGATTATACCGATTATATGTCAGGGACAGATGCAGAAAGCCCTGCTATTCTCTCCGGGGGAAGCCGCATCGTACAGAATAACCTGGTCACTATCAGAACTCTTCGCACGATCGCTCTCCTTGCCATAGCCACTATCGTCACTTTAATCGTTATTTTCTTTTTGACCGGCTACATAAAAATTGCTTCTCTGCTATTAATCGGGTTTTGTAGTTCCGCCAGCTACTCCCTCCCGCCTGTAAGGTCGAGTTACTACCCCTGGGCCGGAGAATGGATCTCCATGTTTCCTGCGTTTTACTTCATAGGGTTTGCAGGTCCATGGCTCGTTATGGAATCGCTGCCGCTCTGGGCTTACCAGAATGCTCTTTTAGTAGCTCTGTTTTGTCTGATCTGGAACATGGTCCATCATATTCCGGACCGTTTCGCAGATGAGAATGCTGCACCGGCTAAAATTACAACCGTTGTATGGATGAAAAATAAGTTCGGGGATAAGTACAGCAGCCTTCCTGCTCTTCTTTATTCCATTTTATGCAGCATCTGTGCGTTCTGGGTTCTTCTGGAACGTCCAATAGCAGGGGCCGGAGCGGCTATTTTATCTTTCGCAGCCATTTTCATCGTGCTGCGTATGGATGTTGAAGACAACGAAGATGTTTCACGAAAACAAAAGAAATTATTTCTTCTCACAGCAATCGTCGGTCTGTGGTCAGGATTATTCATCTGAAAAACACAGGGAAGGAGAGCCGTTCAGAGTCTCTCCTTCATTTCTTTTACAATCGACTTTTTCCACTCCTCTTTTTGCCGTTCATACTGTGCTTTCAGTGTGGAAGCTTTCTCTTCTTCCCCTGCCTGCTGTAACTGCTCGTGCAGATCTTGAAATTTTTCATCCGTTTTCTCTTCCAGTTTTTTTGCAGCCGGCTCATATTTTTCATACATATCAAGGTAGGAACTCTCTTCTTCCAGGTCTTCTTTCACCTCTGTCTTAAGTTCTGCAAGCCGGTCTTCCGCCTGGGTGAGTAAACTTTCATAGCTGTCTTTCACATTCGACTGTTCACGATTCGTTTCGAGATTATAGTCGTCTTCTACAATTCTGCTTATTTCCGGGTCCTTTATCTCGTTTCCGGAAGTGAGGAAAAAAGCGCCAAATACCCCTCCTGCTACGAGAAAAGCAATAATCAAAACTCCGGCAACATACTTCACCACTCGGACACCTCACTCGCACTTATATGTGCAGTATTATTTTTCATCACCCGGTTTCACTTCCTCACCGTTTTTACCTTTGAATCTGAGGCCCCAGCCGGTCCAGCCGGCAACGAACATTACGATAAGAAGCCCCCATCCCTGGTAAACGAACGGGAATACTTCCATCGGCGATACGACTGTAACGTAGTCGTAGTTTTCGGCCGCCGTCTGAATCGTTGTCCACGCAAGCAGCACGCCCGCACTCCACGGAAATATGTAGCCGAGTGCCGAAGTTACAGTATCCAGAAAGTTAGCCCGGCGGTAGGGATGGATATTCATTTCCTCTCCTATTTTTCTCACAAAAGGTGCAGCTGCAATTTCAGCCGCCGTATTGATTGTAATGAATACGTTGAGAAAAGCTACGATTCCGAACATGGTAAGCTCTGCGCGCCGGACGACGTTTTTGATGATTCCGAGAAAGAAATCTTTGATTCTCTCCATTGTGCCTGCTGCTTCCAGCAGATGAGCCGATGCCATAATGAACAGTATGAGAATAGCCATATTGAAGTAGCCGCTGATCCCTTCGATAAGAGCTCCTTCGACTACCGCATCTCCTGCACTGTTTTCATAGATGTTAAGTACGCTCGTAAGAGGCACGTCCATGAATAAGATGAAAACGATGACGGCAAGGATCCCCCAAGTAAGCGAAGTGATCAGATGCTGGCCGCTAAGCGCCAGGTACAGAACGAGCGCAAACGGAATCAGCATAAGAAGACCGCTCGCAGCCACTTCACTTTCCAGTTCGGCGACAAGAGCAGCATCTCCTGTCTGACCGCCTCCCCCGGTGAAATAAAACAGCAGGGCTGCCGGGACAGCTGCAAAAACCGAGTATTTGAAACGGGAACGCACAACACCGGGCACGTCTGCGTCCTGAGTCGTTGCGGATACGATGGTCGTATCGGAGACCGGCGCAAGGTTATCTCCGAAAACGGCACCGCTCAAAATAGCAGCCAGCAGAATAACGGGGTCCGCACCGAGAACGATCCCTGCCGGATACATAAGGATACCGAACGTGGCCACCGTCCCGTACCCTGTACCTACAGCAGTCGAGAAAAGAGAAGCGAGCAGAAACGTAAGTACGACGTACCCTCCCCCTTCAAGACCTGTCTGGAAGCCGAACCAGATAAGCCCGTCCACGAGACCTCCGGCCGAAAGAAGAGTGGCGAACATACCGGCCCAGAACCAGGCGATGATGGCAACAATACCCACAGGCTGCGCCATACCACTGATCAGCGACTGGGCATAGTCCGCCCATTTGGACTTGACGAAAAACAGCCCGATCCCGACACCGATGACTATACCGAGTATCAGTGCCCGCTCCGTGACGAGATTTGTCACACTGAGCGTAATCGCCCATATAATGAAAAAAACGAGTGGAATCGTGGCAGCGAACGGTCCGCCACGAAAATCCAGTCGTTTTACTTCTCTTTCTCCAGTAGCTTCATTAATCGCGTCGTTACCATTCATACTTCTCCCACCTAACTATTCCTGTGTTTAGTTTAAAAACTCCTCAAGCTGCTGCCTGTTTTCGACGATATCCGCAAGCGTGTACGCATCAAGCACTCTCAGAAATTCTCTGAGCGCTCTCCCCGTGATACTTTTCAGTTTACACACGGGAGAAATGACGCAGTAATCCGTATCGCAACTGAAGCACTCAAACAGATTGAAGTCATCTTCCATCACCCTCACCACTGCCCCGACGTTGATGTCCTCCGGGGGCCTGGCCAGACGGATGCCGCCGTTTCGGCCGCGCACCGTTTCCACATACCCCGATTTCTGAAGTTCATGGACGATTTTGGCAAGATGGTTCATCGATATCCCGAAAGCTTCGGAAATCTCTTTCTTACTGGCCAGTTCCCCGTCCTCTTTCACCGCGGTGAACATAAGAACGCGCAGAGCATAGTCTGTATATTTCTTTAATCTCATATTTCATTCCTCATTTTCACTTTTCTCGTACCACTTATGGTATCATATCCGCTTTTGATTCCGTTAACAAAATATTCATAAAAGACTCTGCAAACCCATTGTTATTCATTTTAAATACTACTATCATAAAGATATATTAAAAATACATCTTTTGGAGGTTGAGAATATGGCTACTCAAGTAACAAGCCGTTTAGATGAAAGAACAAGAGAAATTGTGAAAGCGACCGTACCGGTGCTCGCAGAACACGGTGAGGCCATTACCACCCACTTTTATAAAAGAATGCTCACGGAACGTCCCGAACTGAAAAACTATTTCAACATGACTCATCAGAAAGACGGGAAGCAGCCACGTGCGCTTGCGAACGCGGTCTATGCTGCCGCCAGCCACATTGATGATCTTTCCGCCATCGCTCCGGCCGCTGAAACGATTGCTGAAAAACACGTTAGCCTCAACATTCGTCCGGAACATTATCCGATTATCGGAGAATATCTCCTTAAAGCGATCAAAGAAGTTCTTGGTGACGCAGTAGATGAAGAAGTCATTGACGCCTGGGAACTCGCCTACGGAGAGATAGCCGACCTTTTCATCAGTATCGAAGATGGGAAGTACAAAGCAAGTGCCTGGACGGGATACCGTCTTTTCACTATCCATAAAAAAGTGAAAGAAAGTGAAGAAATCACCTCTTTCTATTTGAAACCGGAAGACGGAGGCTCTCTCCCTTCCTATCGGCCCGGTCAGTACATCGGTATCAAAGCGGATATCCCTGATTATCCGCATACGCAGCGCAGACAATACAGTTTATCCGATGCCCCGGGCAAGGACTATCTGCGCATCAGCGTCAAACGTGAAGGCGGAACGGAAGAAATTCCTGCCGGGCTCGTCTCCACCTGGCTTCATGACCAGGTACAGGAAGGGGATGTCGTGCCGATAAGTGCACCTGCCGGGGACTTTTACCTCAATGAGTCCACTTCCCGCCCGGTCGTATTACTGAGTGGAGGTGTCGGCCTCACTCCTCTCATGAGTATGTACAAGAAAACACGGGATGAACGCGACGTTTACTTCATTCATGCTGCCAGAAACGGTGGTGTCCACGGGTTGAAAGAAGAGATGGACGGTGAGCAGACGTACGTCATCTACGAAACACCTTCCGAAGAGGATAAAACGCTTGCCGCTTACGATAAAGCCGGATACGTAGATCTCGACTGGCTCAGAAACGTCGTACCGAAAGAAGCGGACTTCTACTTCTGCGGCCCTGAAGGATTCATGCGTGCCATGAATGGAGCCCTGCACGAATGGGGAATTCCTGACGAGCAGGTCAATTATGAATTTTTCGGCCCTAAAGGCACTCTGTAAATTTTTATAGAAACAAACTCCGGTATCGAAGCAGTTTCGCCCGCAGAAAACAATTTGTTTTCTGCGGTTTTTTCATGTAGGAACGTATAGGGACGGCAGCATGAGTATTTAAAAGGAAAGCCCTCTCTTTCTTCATCGAACCCCGTTATACGGGAGTATATCCCGCAATCTTCAATTATTCAGAATATTTACTTTATTGCTAAAGTTTGCAATAATTAAAGGTATCTTATAAGAGGGGGAAAATTGATGAAAAAGTGGTCAGGTCTTTTAATTATTTCATTCTTCATCTTGTTACTTGCAGCCTGTGGTTCATCCGAAGAGAGCGATGCCAACGAAAGCAAAGAATCATCCGGTGATGAAGGGAAAAGCGGGGAGTCATACACTGTCGCCACCGATAACAACTTCGTCCCTTTTGAATTTCTGAACGAAGATACAGGTGAAATGGAAGGTTTCGATATGGATCTTATCCGCGCCGTAGCCGATGAAGCCGGTTTTGAAGTGGAAATCGAATCCATGAAGTTCGACGGAGTGGTGGCCGGTATGCAGTCCGGACGATATGATATCGGAATTGCCGGTATGACTATCACCGAAGAACGTGCGGAAACGATCGATTTTTCGGAACCATATTATGACGCCGGACTTACAATCGCCGTTCAGGAAAGCAACAGCGATATCAAATCGGAAGATGACCTGGCAGGAAAGAAAGTCGGGACACGTTCCGGTACTACGAGTGAGCAGTACCTGAAAGAAAACCATCCCGATGCCGAAGTTGTCACTTTTCCGGGTATTGTGGAAGCATACATGGACCTGCAGGCAGGACGGGTGGACGCAGTCATGTATGACGTCCCGAACGTTAAGTACTACGTAAATAACGATGCCAAAGGTGAGCTGAAAACGGTCGGCGAGACGCTTCAGGGAGAACAGTATGGTATAGCTTTCCCTAAAGATTCCGAACTTGTAGACACTGCCAACGAAGCTCTTCAGACACTGATCGACAATGGAACGTATGATGATATTTATGAAGAGTGGTTCGGTGAACGTAAATACGGCACGGAATCCTCGGAATAAACCAGCTCAGGCGTAGCGGTATTCTGTTACGCCTGATTTTTACCATTTCAATCATCCATTCATAGTGAAGGAGCGTTCGTTTACATGGAAGCAATTATGGAGTCTCACTACATACGGGTACTGCCTTTCCTGTTCGAAGGGCTGATCTGGACTCTGATCATTACCGGAGTCGGTCTGTTTTTCGGATTCATTCTCGGAGCCATCTTCGGAATGGGACGATTATCTAAAAATAAACTCATTTACGGGATCTCTTCTATTTACGTGGAGGCTCTCAGAGGGACACCGATCCTTGCCCAGATCCTGTTCATTTATTTCGGTCTCCCCGACCTTCTCGGGTTCAATATCGATAAAATCAGTGCGTCCATCATAGCGATTTCATTAAATGCCGGAGCCTACATAGCAGAAATCGTCCGTGGTGCCGTCTACTCCATCGATAAAGGACAGAGCGAAGCAGGCCGCTCCATCGGTCTGACCAGGTCTCAGACGATGAGATATATCATATGGCCCCAGGCTTTCAAACGGATGATTCCGCCTCTTGGAAATCAGTTCGTTATCAGCCTGAAAGATACATCCCTTTTCTCGGTAATCGCTGTGGGAGAACTGCTGTATATGGGGCAGCAATACTACGGTACCACTTTCGCCGCTTTTGAAGCTCTCACGATGGTCTGTCTTCTCTACCTTGCAATCACGGTGCCGACAGCCCTGTACCTTCGTAAAGTGGAAAGGAGACTGGATGTATGAGTGAAATGATTACAGTGAATAACCTGCATAAATCTTTCGGAAAAAACGAAGTGCTGAAAGGGATCGACATGAAAGTGAAGGAACAGGAAGTCGTGTGTGTCATCGGGCCATCCGGTTCGGGTAAAAGCACGCTGTTACGCTGTCTGAATCTGCTCGAAGAGGTGACTTCGGGGGACGTATTCATCGAAGGCGACAACCTTACCGGCAAAAACGTAAACATCAACGAAGTACGTACGCGCGTAGGAATGGTCTTTCAGCACTTCAATCTTTTCCCGCACATGACCGTAATGGAAAATATTACGATCGGGCCGATGAAAATCAAAAAAGTTTCCAAAGAACAGGCTAGAAAAGAAGCCATCCCGATTCTAAGGAAAGTCGGCCTCGAAGAAAAAGCGGACGTTTATCCTGAGAGCCTCTCCGGGGGCCAGAAACAGCGTGTAGCCATCGCCCGTTCTCTTGCGATGAACCCGAAAATCATGCTTTTTGATGAGCCGACCTCGGCCCTCGACCCGGAACTGGTGGGAGACGTTCTCGAAGTAATGAAAGATCTGGGGAAAGAAGGTATGACCATGGTCGTCGTTACACACGAAATGGGATTCGCCCGTGAGATGGGAGACCGGGTTATTTTTATGGACGAAGGGGTTATTATGGAAGAGGACATTCCGGAGAATCTGTTCGGGAACCCCCAGCATGAACGGACCAGAGAGTTTTTAAGTAAAGTTTTGTGAAAGTATAGAAACAGAAACCGAACATTCACGCCGACGGCGATGATGTTCCAGGAACAGCACATAGACTTCTGCGGAGCCGGATCGGTCCCTGCCACCTTTAAATCAGCCGATATGACTGATTACGGCAGTCTGATCCAAATTCGCGAAGGACTTATGTTCTGTTCTTTTGTTATGGTTCCGAAAATAGTAGTTCCGGCTAAAAACCGAACATTTATTTTATAATTAAAATATTGTTCGGTTTTTACTTTGACAAACATCCAAAATTCCTTTACATTATTCATAGACCGAATGATAAACATAAACACATAAAAAATATTCGCTTTTAGAGGTGAAAAATCATGGAAAACGTTTTTGACTATGAAGATATACAGCTGATTCCTTCGAAATGTATCGTTTCGAGCCGTTCGGAATGCGACACTTCCGTTTCGCTCGGAAAACACACGTTCAATTTACCGGTCGTTCCGGCCAACATGCAGACAATCGTGGACGAGTCCCTAGCTAGAAAACTCGCGGAAAACAATTATTTCTACGTGATGCACCGGTTCGAACCGGAGAAACGGCTGGATTTCGTACGGGAGATGAAAAAGGCCGGACTCATTTCTTCGATCAGTGTCGGCATAAAAGATGAGGAATATGACTTCCTTGACACGTTGAAAAAAGAAAACATGGTCCCTGATTATATGACGATCGATATTGCACACGGTCACTCGGACGCTGTTTTGAACATGCTCCGCTACATTAAGAAAGAACTGCCGGAAACTTTCGTTATCGCCGGGAACGTAGGCACACCGGAAGCTGTGCGTGAACTCGAAAATGCCGGAGCGGACGCTACGAAAGTCGGTATCGGTCCCGGTAAAGTCTGTATCACGAAAATGAAAACCGGTTTCGGTACCGGAGGATGGCAGCTGGCTGCAGTCCGCTGGTGCTCAAAAGCCGCAACGAAACCGGTGATCGCCGACGGAGGTATCCGCACACACGGAGATATAGCCAAGTCGATCCGCTTCGGTGCAAGCATGGTCATGGTCGGTTCTCTGTTCGCCGGTCACGAAGAATCTCCCGGAGACACGAAAGAAGTGGACGGCACTCTTTATAAAGAGTACTTCGGCTCTGCTTCCGAGTTTCAAAAAGGTGAGAAGAAAAACGTGGAAGGTAAAAAAATAGTCGTGGAACATAAAGGGAACATCAAAGACACCCTTACGGAAATGGAACAGGACCTTCAGTCCGCCATCTCCTACGCAGGAGGAAGAGATATCGAAGGACTGCGCCACGTCGATTATGTAATCGTCAAAAACTCGATATTCAACGGAGATAGAATCTGATTTTCTTTTTCATATAATAGCAGGGATATGGCCTGCGAGTTTCTACCGGTCCCCCGTAAAGGGACTGACTATGAAAAAGCTGTTACGTGCCGGGAAGGACTCTTATTTCGGGAATCCTTTCCGATTCCGCTTATGAGGGAAACACCCCTGTAAGAGACGCGTCTGCTTTTTCACAGCAGATGCGTCTTCTTTATTTATAAACGAAAATGTTTGGTCAAAACCCTTTGTTAGGAGATGCTGCCTTATGAAAGCACTTGAAGAAAAAATAAGAGAAGAAGCCGTGGTCCTCTCGCCTTCTGTCATTAAAGTCGATTCTTTTCTGAACCACAGTGTGGACCCTTCGTTCATGAAGGATATCGGGGAAGCTTTTTACACGAAATTCAAAAATGAACCCGTCACGAAAATTATAACGCTGGAGTCCTCAGGTATCGCTCCTGCTGTCATGACCGGACTGTTTTTTGACGTACCGGTCGTGTTTCTCAGAAAACAGAAGTCACTGACTCTGAACGATCAGCTGTTCACCGCAGACGTATATTCCTATACAAAAGAAACGACGAACAGCATAAGTATATCGAAGGAGTATCTTAGTGAGAATGATCACGTACTGATCATTGACGATCTTCTCGCCAACGGCCAGGCCCTTAAAGGGATGATCGATATCGTACGTGAGTCCGGTGCAGGGCTGGCCGGATGCGGCATCGTCATCGAAAAAGGCTTTCAAAACGGAGGTTCCGACTTAAGAAAGAGCAATATCCGCATCGAATCACTGGCGATTATAAGCGAAATGACCGAAGAAACGATCACTTTTTCTGAGAGGGAGGAAGATTGATGAAAACAGCTGCACTCGGTTTCCAGCATCTGCTCGCCATGTATACAGGCGCCGTCCTCATTCCGCTGATTGTAGGAGGCGCTCTCGGCCTATCATCCGCCCAGCTCACTTATCTCGTCGCCATCGATCTGCTTATGTGCGGGGTCGCTACTATCCTGCAGGTGATCCGGACGAAATGGTTCGGCATCGGTCTTCCGGTCGTTCTCGGCTGTACGTTTACGGCGATAGGTCCGATGATTGCGATAGGAGGTCAGTACGGGGTATCGGGTATATACGGGGCTCTCCTCGCCTCCGGACTTCTCGTCATGCTGTTCGCCCGCTTCTTCGGGAAGCTCGTCCGCTTTTTTCCGACCGTCGTCACCGGTACCGTCGTTACAGTGATAGGAATCACTCTCATACCCGAAGCGATCAAAAATATGGGCGGAGGCGCAGGAGCAGAAGATTTCGGTTCCGCATCCAACCTTCTTCTCGCGTTCGGCACGCTTGCCGTCATCATCGCTCTGTACCGGTTTTCAACCGGATTTACAAGAGCCATTTCCATCATGCTCGGACTCGTCGCAGGCACCGTAATTGCCGCTTTCTTTGGAAAAGTGGACTTCCAGGCCGTTGGAGAAGCTGATGTATTCCACATGGTGGAACCTTTCTACTTCGGGATGCCCACTTTTCACTGGTCGGCGATTTTGACTATGACGCTCGTCGCCATGGTCTCCCTCGTCGAGTCCACAGGCGTCTATTTCGCCGTCAGTGATATGAGGGACGAAGTTCCGGACGAGAAAGACCTCACCCGCGGGTACCGTTCGGAAGGTCTTGCTATCTTTCTCGGCGCCGTCTTCAACGCTTTTCCATACACAGCTTTCTCTCAAAATGTCGGACTGATGAATATGACGGGGGTAAAGTCGCGGAAGGTTATTTTCACAACGGGAGGTATGCTGATCATCCTCGGTTTCCTTCCAAAAATCGCCGCGGTCACTACTGTCATCCCGACACCGGTTCTCGGAGGTGCGATGCTTGCGATGTTCGGCATGGTAATTTCCCAGGGCATCAAAATGCTCAGCCCGGTTATCCGCGATTCCACGGAAAACTCGATGATCGTCGCCTGTTCCATCGGAATGGGGCTCGGTGTAACGACCGTTCCCGAGCTTTTCCGTTCGCTTCCGGAAGGCATACAGATTCTGACAAGTAACGGTATCGTAGCCGGAAGCCTGACCGCCATCGTTCTCAACATCGTCTTCCACGCCTCTTTTTCGAAAAAAAGCGCAGTGGAAGTGCCGGCTGCCGAAAGAGCTTCCTGAACTATTCCGAAACAGTACATGGACTCCTTACGGGGAGCGATGTGCTGTTTTTTTATTATTTCCACGGACTCTACGTATGCCGGCCGCTCCTGTTCAGAACGAGGAAAACCAGCAGTACTGCGGTTACAACGCCTATGCTGTCGATGGCCACGTCGCTGATCTGCCCGCTCCTCCCCGGAATGAATGTCTGGTGGAACTCATCAGTTGCAGCGTACAGCACGGCTACGGCAGAAGCTTTGTACCACCTGCGAAAAGCACCGTAAAGAAACAGCGTCAAAAGGAAATAAGCAAAAACGTGTGCGCCTTTTCTTACGATATAATGCAGGGTTTCCTCTGCCGCGGGAATCGCCGAGAACAGAGCTGCAACAATTGAACTCAGCTGACTCGACTCCTCTCCCGCCTGATGGGATAAGTAAAAAATGCATGCCATCCAGAGAATGGCAAGAACTCCTGAAATTTTCTGAACTTTTGACATGACCCGGCCACTCCCTTTCCTATATAATAATACCTAATCACAAGAAAGGAGTCGATAACGCGATGAAACATTTAGCGAAAGAGCACTTCGTCTATTCTATGGATAAAGATAACCCTCCGGCTCTCACCGTTTCTTCCGGTGAACAGATCAAAGTCGATACATACGACTGTTTCGAAAACCAGATCCGGACGGAAGATTATGAAATGAAAAGTATGAACTGGGAGAAAATCAATCCCGCAACCGGACCGATCTACGTGGAGGATGCAGAACCCGGGGACGTACTGAAAGTCCGTATTGATGATATCACTCTCGGCGAACAGGGGGTCATGCTTACAGGGCCCGGGCTCGGCGTACTCGGTCACCGTATGGAAGACTTCGAAGTTAAAATACTTCCTTTGAAGGACGGGAAAGTGGTGTTTGATGAGAAATTGTCTCTACCCCTGAATCCTATGATCGGCGTCATCGGCGTGGCACCGGAAGGCGAAGGCGTGAACTGCGGCACCCCTGATGCACACGGAGGAAATATGGACACGAAACGTATTGCGGAAGGTGCCACTCTTTATTTTCCAGTCTTCCAAAAGGGAGCACTGCTTTCACTCGGCGACCTTCATGCGGCTATGGGAGACGGGGAAGTCAGCGTCTCGGGAGTTGAAATTCCGGCAGAAGTGACTCTGACCGTGGAAACGCTCAAAACAGAGTCCATCTCCTACCCGATGCTTGAAGACGGGGAAGGAGCAGCTGCGATTGTTTCCAAAGAAACCCTGGATGATGCAGTGGATACAGCAGTGGAAATGATCATCGACCATCTTCACCCGCGCCTTGATATGTCGCTATCTGAGCTGACGATGCTTGCAAGTGCCGCAGGTCAGGTGGAAGTCAGTCAGGTAGTCGATCCGCTTAAAACGGCCCGTTTCTCTATTCCGCGATACGTTCTGGAAGCGTATGATATTCAGCTATTCTGATTCACTAAAAAAGTGCTTCGCGAAATTGCGAAGCACTTTTTCTTACTGCAGTTCTTCTTCGAGACTCATATCTCCTGAAGGACGGAAACGATAGTACATCGTATACACTCTCGTATAGAACCACTGAATCCACGGACCGAGCAGAAGCATCGGAACAATTGTACCAAGTCCTACAGGACCGCCGATGATGAAAGCGAGGGAAGCCATGACGACCGCTACTGCTGTCTGGGACACTTGCAGACTCAAATTATATCTGTGACTCACCGCAAGGAACAGCTGATCGACCGGAGCGCGGGCGAACTGAGGCAAAATATAGATCGCCACCCCGAGACCGATGATCATTACTGCGACGAGCAGCAGTGCAAATTGCAGGAGAAACGGATAGTTAGCCAGATTGACCGGTGCAAACACGAACTCCAGCCAGAAATCCAGAATCAGACTCTCCATAAATATAGGAATGGCCGCTCTGATTTCCGGTGCCTGCTTCATAAGCAGTGCGTTCACAAAAACAATCAGAAATTGAAACACTCCGTACCAGAAACCTGTCGTAAATCCTAAGTGATCGGAGACACCGATAAAAAACGCCGTCCAGAACCCTGCTCCGAGAGTAGCGTTAATGAGAAGCGCTACCCCGAAAAAATTGATAAGCATACCCAGCAAGTATATAGAGGAACGATATAACATGACTTCCCCCTCCTTCTTTCCTGAAATCTAAAAGCCATTCTATTAGAAGATATAGAGAGAAACAAGGAGAAAATCCTAGATATATCGATGATTTTTTGCTGAAAACGTTCTATTTACGAGCACACCGGTTTATAGATATTTATATGATTATAAACGGAAATTTTTCATCTACTTTTTTTCAAACGTCATTTGTCATTTTTAAAAAAGTAAGTATAATACGTAAGGTGAAATACTTTCAGTAGAGCTCCAATTGTTCTTAGAAAACGGACATTTCAGTTTTATGGAAGTATTTTTTTGTTTATTTACCGTTATTTTACGCCATAATTCATTTAGGAGGAGACATGAAGAACGTATCCAGAGTTTTTTACATTACACTCACCTTAGTCATCATAACCGTTATATTCGGTGCTGTATTCCCGACGCAGTTTGAAGGAATTACAGGAAGCATCAAATCTTACGTGGCCACCACGTTCGGATGGTACTACCTGCTCCTCATGTCCGCCTTAGTAATCGTCGCCGTCGCCATTTCCATCAGCCCGTGGGGGAAAATACGCCTCGGTAAAGACGGGGAAAAACCGGAGTTTTCCCTTCCCACCTGGACAGCAATGCTGTTTTCGGCAGGGATGGGGATAGGTCTCGTATTCTACGGGGCGGCCGAACCTCTTTTTCATTATCAGTCTGATGCCCCTACTTCGGAAACAGGGAGCGGAAAAGCGTTTAAAGAAGGGCTCGTCTATGCCTACTACCATTGGGGTATTCATATTTGGGCCATGTATGGAGTCACTGCTCTTGCCTTGGCTTTCTTCCAGTTCCGAAAAGGAGAGCCTGGCCTTATTTCCACGACTCTGAAACCACTGTTCGGCGAAAAAATGAACGGGCCGCTCGGCACATTAATCGACGTGCTCGCTGTATTCGCAACCGTCTTCGGTGTGGCAACGTCTCTCGGTTTCGGAGCGGTGCAGATCAACGCCGGACTTTCCCACTTGTTCGGTATTGAGGTCGGCTTTACATCGCAGTTCTTCATCATTACTGTCGTAACATTGTTATTTTTAGTATCAGCCTGGACAGGATTAAGCAAAGGCATCAAGTACTTATCCAATACGAACCTGGTTCTTTCCGTCGTCCTGCTGATTCTCGTTCTGATCATCGGGCCGACGATACTGATTCTGAATATGTTTACGGAAACGTTCGGCATGTACATTCAGAATTTTATTGAAATCAGCTTCCGTACGGCTCCACTCGAGAGCGATAACCGCAGCTGGCTCGATAGCTGGACAATTTTTTACTGGGCCTGGTGGATTTCTTGGGCTCCATTCGTCGGTATGTTCATCGCCCGCGTCTCCCGCGGTCGTACGATTCGACAGTTTCTTACCGGAGTCCTCACCATTCCCACCCTGCTCATTTCCATCTGGTTTGCCGTTTTCGGGACGACTTCCGGCAACATCCAGAATAAGGGCACGGAACTTACCCAGTATGCGACAGAACTCGTCCTGTTCAACATGTTCGACCAGCTTCCGCTGTCTCTCATTCTCTCTTTACTTGCGATAGTGCTGATCGGTTCGTTCTTCATTACGTCGGCCGATTCCGCTACGTTCGTACTCGGTATGCAGTCCACGTACGGCTCTCTGGTGCCGGCGAACAGAATCAAGATCGTTTGGGGACTGGCTCAGTCCTCCGTGGCTCTCATTCTCCTGTACGTAGGAGGGCTGCAGGCGATACAGAATACGATTATTGCCGCGGCGCTTCCGTTCTCATTTGTCATGATTCTCATGGTCATCGCCCTCTTCAAGGCACTCAATGAGGAGTATAAAAAAATGGAAGCAGAAGAAGAGAAGAAACAGAAATCGTAGTCATACTAAAAGCCGGTCTGCTTTACTAACAAGCAGGCCGGCTTTTTTTGAGTACACAGAAACAATCTAGTTGCTGCTACCCCGTTCTTTCAGGGTTTCTTCAAACAGATCAAGTCCATGGTCGATTTCTTCCTTTGTAATGGTAAGCGGCGGAATCATCCGCATAATTTCCGTTTCGTTCCCTCCGAAATAGAATAGCACCCCTTTTTCAAGAGCACGATCCAGGCAGTCGAACAACACATCACTGCTCGGAGATTTCGTCACCGGGTCCACCATTTCGATTCCTATCATAAGACCAAGGGCCCGGACTCTCCCTATTTCCGGATATTTCTTCTGTATAGTGAGCAGCCTCTCGTAAGCGTAAGCCCCCTGCCCTTTCGTATTAGCAAGCAGATCCTCCTCTTCGATGACGTCGAGTACAGCATTTGCAGCATGGCAGGCAATCGGGTTCCCGCCGAACGTCGTTGCGTGACTGCCAAGCGGCCACTTCTGCATAAGTTCCCGCGAAGCCACGGTGGCACTGAGCGGCAGACCACTCGCTATACCTTTCGCAATCGCCATAATGTCCGGTGTGACGTTGAAAGTGTGCGAAGCGAACCACTCTCCGGTACGACCGAACCCGGTCTGCACTTCATCGAAAATAAGCAGTATGCCGTGCTCGTCACACAATTCTCTCACTCTGCGGAGCCATGAGGCAGGAGGAACGACGTATCCGCCTTCTCCGAGAACAGGTTCCACAATGAATGCCGCCACTTCTTCGGGGGTCACCTGATACTTAAACAACTGTTCAGCATGATGCTCCAGTTCTGCAACCGGGTCTTCCGCTTCCGGATCAGCATAAGGCAGCTGGTATGTGCCATTGACCGGCTGATGTTTCCGGTACTTGCTTTTCGAAGTGGAGACGCTCAGCGCCCCCATGGAACGACCGTGGAATCCGCCGAGAAAAGAAACGACGTAAGGGCGGTCCGTAACGTGACGGGCCAGCTTCAAAGCGCCTTCCACCGCTTCGGCACCGCTGTTTCCGTAAAAGAAGCAGTCGAGATCCCCGGGGAGGATGGCAGCAAGACGCTGTGACAATTCAAGAATGGAATCGTACATAATAACCCCGGACGGTCCATGAGTAAGTTCATCTGCGCCTTTTTTGATCGCCTTCACCACTTTGGGATGCCGGTGTCCGACGTTCGTCGTTGCAATTCCCGAAGTAAAATCAAGGTACTGCCTCCCGTCTTTTCCGTAGTAATAATGCCCCTCTTCTTTTTCCACCGGAAGGTTCGGGTGGTCCTTGGCCATGCTCGGTGCCAAATGTCTGTCCACAAGATCTTTTATTTCGTCCATAACTGTAATCCTCTCCTAAAAGAAAAATAAATGTGCAATCAGCGCGGCGAGCGGCAAAGTTACGACCGTCCGCTGCAGAAAAATGATGAATAGTTCAAACAGATTGATCGGTATATTCGATTTAATGAGCAGCACGCCTATTTCAGACATATAAATGAGCTGAGTCAGAGCCATAACGCCGATGACGAACCTGGTGATCTCCGCTTCGATTCCGCTTCCGATGACCGCGGGCAGGAACATGTCCGCAAAGCCGACGATCATCGCAGGGGCTGCAGCTTCCGCTTCCGGCAACTGCAGCAGATTCAGAATAGGAATGAACGGATAGGACAGGAAAGTGAAAATCGGCGTGAACTCCGCAATAATGAGCGCGACGGTACCGAGAGCCATGACGAGCGGAATGAGGCCGAGCCAGATATCAGCTACGTGGAACAGCCCTTTCTTAACGACTTCCCCGGCCCCTTTCACCTGATCGGCTTTCTTTATGGCACGGTCCACACCCCACCGGAACGTTGACCAGCCTTCGGGAACATCTTCCTGTATCTGACGGCCGACCGGTCCATGGTATGTCGTCTTTTTACCGGAAAGCGGAGGTATCCTCGGGATGACGATTGCCGCTACAATGCCGCACACCACTACCGTAGCATAAAACTGGATGAACATATCGTCGATAGACAGAAATCTTGCGATAACAAGACTGAACGCGATAGACGCTATGGAAAAGTTCGTAGCGATGATGGAAGCTTCTTTTTTCGTATAATATCCCTGTTCATACTGCTGGGTGGTGAGAAGAACACCGACGGTACCGCTCCCCATCCAGGAAGCCATGGCATCCACGGAAGAACGGCCGGGAAGCTGGAAGAGCGGGTTCATCACTTTTCTGACCATCGCTCCGATGAAATCCATCAGCCCGAACTCCAACAGTAGCGGCATGAACAGACTCGCGAATAAAAACCAGACCATAAGCACGGGAACGAGATCGTAAAGAACGACGACTCCCGTCACTTCCGACCATATCACTTCAGGACCGATACTCCACAACGTCATAGCCGCAAAGGCGGCACCAATGACCCGAAGCGTGATCCAGAACGTCCCTACGTCGAAAATAGCCACGATAAAAATATTATCTTTATATAATTTTTCGGGAACAAACCGGGTGATTATACTGCCGAGGGCAGATACCCACAATACTGCTGTCATAAAAGCAGGAATGTACGGTCCAATAGCCGCCTGCAGGCCATCAGCCATCACCCCGAGACCGATCGTAACCGTATCATTCACAGAAATAGGTACAAGGAACAAAAGCACTCCGATTAATGATGGAATAAGAAATTTCAATAATTGCTTCGTCGTGTACTTTCCATTTGTGCTGTCGCTCGCAGTTGCAGACTCATCAATCTCCATGCTTTTCTCCCCCAATCCGATAATTGTTTCATTGGTTAATAATACACAATAATGTATTTTTATTCAATAGGGTGTATCAGCATATTTAAAATTAAATGTTAAGAGGCGTCCGGCGGCATAGGTGTTCCCGAGACATATATCCACTGCTATGTAAAAAAGCACCCGCCATTCAGCGGATGCTTCGGATTTATTTATAGAAGTCACTCACTATTTCCTCAAGACTGATTTTTGCCAGATAGTTTTTCGGGGTCAAAAATGTGACGGTGACGACTCCGGGATGACGGCCTATCTCGATAGACCCGGTAATCGTAGCCCGGTTCATCACTTCCGGAACATCAATGCCGAAAGCTTTCGCCGCACGTTCCATGCCGTTCGTCGTCGCATCATTGAGAGTTGCTCCACTGCCGACGAAGGACACCGGAAGAGAATCTTCCATTTTTTCTATGTCCCATTCTTTCCGGAGTGCTTCGGCTTTTTGTTTCTCCTCTTCCGTGAACGGTTTAGCAAGGTAAGGAAGGTCTTCTTCCACCGGAAGGAGGATCGGCCCTTCAATGTTGACGCCTTTCATCACTTCCACTTCCAGACTGACAATACCCGAGACGTCTGTCGTATGTCCAGCGATTTCTCCGTCCCCCTGCATCGCATGCATGTCTCCAAGGTATACTCCTCCGCCTTCCACTTTCACCGGGCAGATAAGCACTGCCCCTTCCCGGACGCGGTTAATGTCCATGTGTCCATCCGTCCGCTCTTCCAGCTGCTCTTTTGTGAGTCCATACGAATGCGGAGCATCAATCAGGAACTGTCCGAAATCTCCGGCGTTGTGGGAGTCGGGAATAGCCCTTGAAGGTGTGGTGCCGAGCTGTCCGAGGAAAGGCCGCAGCCTTGCCATAGCCCCGACGATATCGTGGGGAGCAAACGTGACGACCGGATTCTGAATAGAGCCCTCGGGCGTTGCCATGTAATGTTTCGAGTCCTTCGCCACTTTTTCCGCCGCCTGTTTATCCAATGTCAGACCCACTTCCTTCTTGTGATCGAAGGCGATGGAATACGCATTCGTGAACGCAAAGGGAGTCACGTCCTCTCCGCACACCTGACAGCGGATCGCCTGCTGGCCGATGCCTTCGATATATGTTTCGGGATTCTCCGTACCACAGTTCGGACATTTCCCGTCTATGAACGGGTCGCCGGTGAAACGCCCTTCGACCGGTTTGTCGTTCCCGGAAGCTGTCGCTATAGAAGTCACTTCGATGGAATGGATACGGATAGCAATCGCATCTCCCACTTCCGCTCCTTCCACGTACACGGGCTTCGTCACTTCATGCCCGCCTTTCAGGGCAGGGGTGATCATCGGTCCCCAGCATCCGGGCGTCGTATTGGCGACGATGTGCCCGCCGTCCCGTACTTTATACTCCATTTCCTTTGAGGGATCCAGCACGCCGTCGGTAAAATCGTTAACGAAAACAGTCTGTTTAGCCTTCATTTTTACACCCCTTTTTGTTATTGTCTTAATTTTAGAATATTACAGACAATTCTACAAAAATAAAGACTTTTCATTCCGTTCTCTTCAGGGTATCAAAGGAGAGGAAAGGATAGATTCTTATGACGGAATTATTGCTCAGTCACATCCCCTCCACCCTTCTCCACATACTTACGGGGCTGTTGGTGGCGGATTTATTATTTAAAGGACCTGACTTCCAAAATAGAAAAGCAAGATTCGTTCTTCTCGGGGGCGTCGGTGTCATCGTACTGATCCCGGATCTCCCCAAACTGTTCGGTGTGCTGATCGGCCACTCCCTGGTCACCGTACCCATTATTGCCGCGTTTTTCGCTATTTTCACGCGGGCGCTGCTTACCATGACGTTTTTTTCCATATGGTGGCGGCTGACTCTCGTACTCGTAGTAAGCGCGCTCGGTATCGACTATCTCGGGAACGGAGTCCATCTGCTGTACCCGGTGACCGGGGCGACGTACGGCCTTTCTCTTATCCGGTATGAATTCTTCTATATACTACCGGTCAGCCTGCTGCTGTTTGTTCAGCTGCGGAAAGGAACTTCGGCACATCACCGCAACAGTTGATATCTTCAGCAGATCGTGCAGAATATGAAAAAAGAACCTCCGAATGGAGTTTTCCTTCCCTTCAACACGTTCCCACTCGCCTGAGGGGAAGGAAAACAGCTTCCCCGGAAATGAACAGCCTCACTGACCATCCTCTCTGCTGAAAAGCACACAAAAACCGGACGTCAAAGTCCGGTTCTGTGTACGCTATTCTGTTCCGTACTCTTCTCCCTGTTCGCCGCTCATTTCATCCAGTACTTCCGGGAACTCCACCGTATCGAATTCCTCCCCGGTCGCAGCATCGGTGATGTGGATGACAACGCTGTAATCATCGGGGTCCGCTCCATCGAAAAGTTGATAATATAAACCGAGAACACCGATACCGAAGACGGCAAATCCGTCGAAACTCTCCTCATAGGCAGTCTGCTCTGCTTCGAGCGTAAACTCGGAGTAATCACCATTTGCGGTGACCCCCTGAATGGATGAATATTCCCCGCCTTCCCGGATCTCTTCCAGGGAGCTCTCAATCTCCTCCTCCATTTCTTTCATCATTTCCTTATGCTTCGATTTGGACATTTTATACGTAATCGTTCCATCCCCGTTGTCCGTCACTTCTCCGATTCCTTCTTCTTCCGCAGAAGCTTTTATTTCTTCAAAATCCCCGTCTTCCATTTCGAACAGCGTTTTAGGAAGGGTCACTTTTACATTGAACATTCCTTTATCGACATCGATAGAACCTTCAGATTTCTCTTTCGCTGCTCCTTCACTTTCATCTTTGGATGTTTCCGCTTCCGGGGTGTCACCGGCTTCCGCAGATTCTTCCGGAGTCTGTTCCCCCGTCCCGCAGGCGGCAAGCAGAATGGATAACGCAATCAGCCATTTCCACATACGTCTCTCCTCTTTCCGGTTTGGATTTTACTGTCTCACTTCCGAAGGACAAATAAAATACGACGCTTGCCTTCCTTTTATTTTCCCTAATTTCCAAAATTATATACCTTTTCTGAGTAATTTTCCCCAGCCGCTCATCAAAAAGTATAGAAACAATTTCTCTTCCCTGCTAAACTAAGATATAGAATATTCAATTCACACAGGGAGGAAAAGTTATGGATGCATCCGCATGGACGAAAGAGGATTTATTGAAAATACTGCATAATGCGGACACCGGCCTGCTGGTAAGCGTCCCCGATGAAGACCGCTTCGTGGAAGTCAACACTCCCGTTTTATCGAATCTCGGATACACACGGGAAGAGTTTCTGTCCCGCCCGCTCTCTGATCTCTTCGATACACTCCCCCTCGAAAAGCAGGAAAGGATACTTTATAAGAAAAACGGGGAGGAACTTCTCGTCGAAGCCGTCAGCCGTTCCCTTACCCTTTCGGATGGCCGCCTCTATACGCTCACGACAGTCAAGGACATGACGAAAAACAGAGAAATAAAATATCGGTTGAAACATAAAGATCAGCAGTTCAAATCTCTCTACCTGTATAATCCGGATACTATCTTCTCCCTGGATATGAACGGAAGATATACGAATATCAACCCTTCCGGTGTAGAGCTTTTCGGCTATGCTCCCGAAAAAATCAATGGTTCCTCCTATCTGGAGTTTCTTACGAAAGAAGCCGGTGAAGCGACCCTTTCTCATTTCAAAAAAGTTACTAACGGGGAAACGGTACGATTTGAAACCACCCTCATCTCCCGGGATGAAGCCAGACATATTATGGATGTTACCGCCGTGCCTCTGATTATCGACAACGTCATTACGGGAGTCATCGGTATTGCGAGAGATATGACAGTGAAAAAAGCAACGGAACGGCTTCTTACCGAAAGCGAGCAGCGCTACCGCTCCCTGTTCGACTACAATACGGATGCAGTGATGACGTTTGATACAGACGGTACGTTCACCCATGCGAATGCAAGTACGGAGAAACTTTCCGGTATGTCGATTGAACAGCTGAGAGGTAAATCGTTTTTACCTTTTATATCAGAGGAGGTACGGGAGGAGACGAGACGACATTTTTTCACCTCTCTTCAGGGACAACCCCACCAATATGAAACGCAGCTCACCATGTCGGAAGGAGAGAAGCTGTACCTGCACGTAGCACTCGTGCCTATTTACATCGACGGAAACATTACGGGTATCCACTGTGTGGCCAAAAACGTAACCGAGTTGAAAAAACTTAATAAAAAAATGAACCACCTCGCTTATCATGACACGCTCACCGGACTTCCGAACCAGCGTTACTTCCACGAGACCATCGAGCAGAAACTTGCGTCGGGGGAGAATTTCGCCCTTTTCTTCCTGGATCTCGACCGTTTTAAATTTATCAATGATTATATGGGCCACCACATGGGAGATGAACTGTTGAAACAGGTATCCCGCCGTCTGCTCCGGCTTGTCGGCCCCCGGGGGAACGTGTTCAGGTACGGAGGCGACGAGTTTCTGATCATCCTGCCGCAAGTCGATACGGAAGAGGCGGGAGAAATAGCTGCCGATATCACTTCGGAAATGGAGCGAAGCTATGACCTGAACGGATATGAGGCACTGGCGACAGTGAGCATAGGTATCAGCATGTCACCGAAGCACAGCAACACGACCGCCGCACTCATCCGCCAGGCGGATAACGCTATGTATCATGCGAAAAACCTCGGCAAAAACACCTGGCAGGTTTACAACAGCCAGGTTCAAAAGCGGAAGACGGACCTTAAAACAGAGTCCCACCTTTACAAAGCACTCGCAAATCGGGAGTTTTTTCTCGTTTATCAGCCGCAGTTCGAAAAAGACAGCAGCCATCTAATCGGTATAGAGGCACTGCTCCGGTGGAGAAATAAAGACCTCGGGCTCGTCTCTCCTTCCGAATTCATTACAATTGCCGAAGAAACGGGTCTGATTGTACCTATCGGCGAGTGGGCGATCAGGGAAGCCTGCCAACAGGCAAAAGCCTGGCAGAACGAAGGGCACCCGCCTGTAAAAATATCCGTCAACCTGTCCATGCGTCAGTTCTATCATAACGATTTAGTCGAAATGGTAGCACAAATCCTTCGGGAGACCGGACTCCCTGCAAAGTACCTGGAACTGGAAATCACAGAGTCTATGGCCATACACGCGGAAGAGGCCACCGACATCTTAAACAGATTGAGCGGTCTCGGGGTTAAAATCTCCATCGATGACTTCGGAACAGGATACAGTTCCCTCAGTTATTTAAAACGATTCCCTATTCACCAGCTCAAAATCGACAAATCGTTCATTAAAGATATAGGAATCGACCGGGAAAACAACGATATCATCACTACTATCATCTCCCTTGCCGACAGTCTGAATCTCGAAGTTATTGCAGAAGGTGTGGAAACAGCCAGCCAGCTGGATTTCCTCAGAAGAAGCGGATGCGATAAGTACCAGGGATACTATTTTGCAAAACCTATGAAACCGGAACAAATAGCCTCCCACTTCAATCCGAAACTTTTTCACAAATAACGCGTACTCCATAAACAAAAATAGCCGGAACATTTCCATACAGCTGTTGCTGCGAAGGAAGTCCCGGCTGTTTTTTTCTTCTATCATACACTATCCCTTATAGAACAGTACCGTAAAGTACGGAGCACCTTTGTCATCGACTGCGACACCGATTCCGACCTCTTCATACGCAGGATTGAGGATATTGTCGCGATGGCCTTTGGAATCCATCAACCCTTCGTGGGCGTAAACGGCGTTGCTCTGCCCGTAAGCGAGGTTTTCCCCTATTATCCGGAAAGATACTCCGGCTTCCCTGGCTCTGTCCGCCGGGCCCTGCCCTTCCGGATTAGTGTGAGAGAAGTAATCACGCTCCGTCATATCCGTGCTGTGGGCTTCTGCTACAGGGACCAGTTCCTCTCTCCAGCTGAGCGGCTCCAGTCCCCTCGCCGTACGATCTCTGTTGATAAGTCCGAACATAACTTCCGCCTGGTCCTTTCCGACCCAGTCCTGTTCATTCGCATAGTAGCTGTTCATATTCGTAGTAACGGTTTTGGGAACGATATAAATGGACTTGATGACGTCCCCTTCATGACGGTCGTAAAAGACCGTCACTTCCTTATTGTTCCGTTCGTACACGTCATAATTTTCAGCCGGAGACCGTACACTCGTCATACCCCGTCTGACCGCATCCGCCGGTTCGCCCCAGGCTTTTTCTGCAGTGGAGCTTTCCTGGCCAATGGTTATCCCGTCATAGCTCTCCCCTTCTTTTCCCAGGTAACGGCCGGTGCTGTCTTTATTGGCGAAAGAAAAATTCCCCGACGTCGTCCCTTTTAACATCCAAGGGGTGCCGTAAATGCTTTGTACCGTCTGCTCCCCGGCTGTTGCCGAAGACTCTTTCCCGGAAGTAACCTTCTCTTCCTCCTCTCCCGGAGAAACAGGAGCCGAATCGATTACCTGACCGCTTTCCCAGTTTTCGAACTTCTCCATGAACGAATCCATTTCCTTCTTCACGGTATCCCATTCGGAATCCAGAGTAGTGACAACCCACGTTCCGAGGAACAGGAGTGCCAGTAACGCGACTGCCTTCTTCATCCGCTTCCGTCTCCTTCTTGTTCATTTATTTTTAAGACTCATCAGCCGATAATAATAATAACTACCTTTATATACTCAACCGGTTTTTCTTTTACTGAGACTGCTGTTTCCCTAATTTTATCACTGAGCAGACGTGCTGACACTTAATTGAAACCGGAGTTTGCGTATTCACCCGGGAAGCGGGAGTTCGAAATGCTTTTGACAGGCTTGAACAAAGAAGTATATAGTTAAAATAAATTCTTGTTAAGGAGAGCCTTATGACAAATAATGAACCGGATTTCATCGTTGAATCGAAGCGCTTGTGTGAAGTAGCGGGAATGAACCCGAACGAGATCCCGCGTCCCGACACCATATTAACCAGTTCCGAACTGGAAGCCAAGAAAGAAGAGTATGATGAAATATTATCCGTCGTCAGTTTTTTTTCGAATAAACTGCTGGACTCCCTTAAAGGAACGCCCATCCTTGTAGGGGTAGCCGATGCCGAAGGGTACCTGTTGAAAGTGGAAGGGGATGAAACGATCCGCTCCACAATCGAGCAGTTCGGCATATTTCCGGGCAGCCTCTTTCGCCAGGAAGATACCGGAACGAACGTGATCAGCCTCTCTCTTGATCAAAAGCATCCCATCAGCCTCATAGGAAAAAGTCACTACCACACGTTTCTGCACAGCACCGCCTGTTACGGGACCGCTTTCCGATACACCGATAATAATAACCTGCTTGGCAGTCTGTCGATCATGATGCCGATCGAATACAGAAACCCTCTCTTCCTGACGATGCTCTCGCAAGTCGTGGACTCTATTGAACGGGAGCTGCTGCTCAGGAAACAGAACAAAAAACTGAATATTATGAATCAGATCATGTTGAGCCGTACGAGAAACGGCATAGTTGTCACGGATGAGAACGGTATCACTACGGAGTTCAACGATTTCGCCCAAAAGATATCAGGAACAGATAAAGATGACGTCCTCGGCCGCAACATCCGGGAATCCCCGATCACCGGTTCCTATTTCGAAGAGCTCCTCGAACAGGAAAAAAGCTTCTCCAATGAAATACTGAAATTCACGGATGAGAACGGGGACCGCGTCATCTGCCTTTTCGACGCCCAGCCTATTTACGAAGAAGAGAAACTGGCCGGCGCTTTCGGTCAGTTCCGTGACATCACCGAGCGATACAACCTTCAGGAAAAATATAACTACCTGGCCTATCATGATGACCTTACCGGTCTCCCCAACCGCCGCTATGTGAACATTGAAACGAAAAGAGCTATCGAAGAACTCCAGAGCGGGGAAAGCAGCAGTCTTGCTTTACTTTTCATCGACCTGGACCGTTTTAAAATCATCAACGATAATTTCGGTCATACGTGCGGAGACCATCTTCTTATTGAAGTGAGCAGGCATTTGAAAAAGTACCTCGGTGAAAACGACATTCTTGCCCGGATGGGCGGAGATGAATTCGTCCTGTTACTTCAAAATTTCGAAGACGCGGACTACGTGACCCGAAAAGCCGAAGAAGTACTCCAGGAATTCCGTCATCCTTTTCAGGTGGACGATGAATATTTGTACACAACCGCGAGTATCGGAGTCGTCTACTACCCCGAAGAGTACGTCTCTCTGGAAACGTTCATGGTTTACGCCGACAACGCCATGTATCAGGCGAAACTGGACGGGAAAGACCGATACGTCGTCTATTCCTCCCATTCCCTTGAGAACATGATGGAAGAATTCCGGCTCGAAGCCGACTTACGGGAAGCGCTGGAGAAGAATGAATTCGTCCTGCACTATCAGCCCCAGATCAACAACACTACCGGTGAAGTGGTGGGTGTCGAGGCGCTTATACGGTGGCAACATCCGGAATTCGGTCTGATTTCTCCCGGGTCCTTCATCCATCTTGCCGAAAAGAATGGTCTCATCACGAGAATCGGAGAATGGGTTATCGAGGAAGCGTGCCGGCAGAATAAGAAGTGGCAGGAGGCGGGCGGCAGACCGGTGAAAGTTTCCGTCAATATGTCCACCCAGCAGTTCCTTACGAAAAATACGATCACCCTCGTCCAGGACGTTCTGGAACGTACGGGGTTAGCTCCGGAATATCTCGTCCTCGAAGTAACGGAGTACATGGCGATGGAATACGACAGTTCTTTCCTCGTTCTCGAGAAACTGAGAGACATCGGGGTAGGTATCAGCATCGATGATTTCGGTACCGGGTACAGTTCCCTGAACTATCTGAAACAGTTCCGGATCGACTACATTAAAATAGATAAATCCTTCGTCAATGAAATCCTTCACGACGAGAACGATGCGATCATTGTGAATGCTATCATCAGTCTTGCCCACAACCTTGGCATGCAGGTCATCGCCGAAGGGGTCGAAACGAGTGAACAGCTCGACTTCCTCATCCGCCAGAACTGTGACGTGACCCAGGGGTTCTATTTCAGTAAACCGCTCACCGCTGATGATATCGAAAAATCTTACATCCGCCCACAGGCGCCACAGGAGGGAAATTAGTAATGAAAAAACTCGCTTCTATACTGACCGACCACTTTGTACACTGGGGGATCACACACGTCTTCGGGATACCGGGAAAAGCCATCTCCCCCATCCTCTTCGAACTGTTGAACACCGACATTGAATTCGTTCTGAGTAAGCATGAAGGGGCAGCGGGATTCGAAGCGGCAGGATATGCAATGATGAAGGATGTCCCCGGGGTGGCTATCGGTACGTCAGGACCCGGCGGGACGAACCTTCTTACCGCAGCCGGGCAGGCTAAAGCTTTCCATACTCCCCTGCTCATCATTACCGGGCACCCTTCCATGAAAGACACGGGTAAAGGACAGGGTCAGGATTCCAGTATGTTCGGTACCGATTTGTGCCGCATGTTTGAACCTGTGACGAAATTCAGCGTAAGAGTGGAGCATGCGGAACGGCTGGCTCCGCTTCTGGCCCATGCCCTCGAAAAAGCAGTTACCGGAGTGCAGGGGCCCGTACACCTGTCGATCCCCTTCGATATACTGCTGGAAGAAACGGAACCGTTTCTTCTCGATATTCCGGTCAGGACGCCCGTCATCTCCCCCGAAATATACAACCTCCCTCCTCTCCTTGAAAAAGCGGAAAAACCGGTGCTTTTTCTCGGAAAAGGGGTCCATGCAAGCAGGAGTTATGAAGAAGTGAGAGAAGTCGCCGAACGCTGGCAGATTCCGGTCATCACCACTCCGGGAGGGAAAGGCTGCTTCCGTTCAGACCACCCTCTGTCTCTCGGAGGTTTCGGACTCGGCGGCACGGAAGAAGCAGCAGCCTATCTGAAACAGAAGACGGATTTGATGCTGGTACTCGGAACGAGACTCAGCGATATGAGTATTCCCGGTTTTACAGAGGATATGACCCCGGAACGCCTCTTTCATTTCGACCATGACCCTACATTCATCGGCAAGTCCCTGAACTCAGAGACGACAGCCGTACTCGGGGATTTAAAAGCGAACCTCCAGTCTCTTATCGCCGCAGCCCCGCCGGGTAAGAAAGAAACCCGCACCCTCCCTGCACGCATACAGCCCGCCGTGGCAGAGACGGAGCTTATGTCGGCTGTAAAAGTCATTGAAGCGATGCGGGATTCTCTCCCGGATGAAGCCGTGCTGTTCGGAGACGACGGGAGCCATTCCTTTTACGGCATCCGCCACTTCGATGTGCGGTATCCGGGCACTTACTTCTTCGACGATATTTTCGGGGCGATGGGTAACGGTATCGGTTATTCCATCGGGGCTTCTCTCGCAGTTCCCGATAGAACTATTGTATGCCTGACGGGGGACGGGTGCATGTTCATGCATGGCACCGAAATCTCCACTGCCTATAACTATAATGCGCCCGTATTGTTCATTATGATGAATAATGGACGTCTCGATATGGTGGAAAAAGGTATGAGGAAAATGATCGGCACCTCCATCGGCGGGGTATACGACACCCCTCTTGACGGGGCAGCATTCGCCCGCTCTATGGGACTTGAAGCGCATACGTGCTATAATAAAAAAGAAGTGGAGGAAGCGATCCGGATTTCTCTCCAGACGATAAAAGAAACGAACAAACCGGTAGTCATCGATGCAATTGTCGACGGTAATGAAATACCGCCGACCATGGGGAGGCAATAATGATGGAGAACAGCAGATATGAAGCTGGACAGAAAGTGATGGAAGAACTTTTTTCGGAACAGGTGAGACAGGAGATGAAAGGTGTGAAAGACGTCTCCCCCGACCTCTGGGACATGATAGTTTCCTTCGGTTTCGGAGACCTTTATTCCCGGGAGGGTCTTTCTCTTTCACAGCGGGAAATCGTAACGATCACCTCGCTTATTACCCAGGGGGCTTTCGATCAGCTGAAAGTCCATCTGGAGGCGGCGCTGAATGTCGGTCTCTCCAGAGAGGAAATAACTGAAATCATTATCCAGTGTACCGGCTACGTCGGCTTTCCGAAGGCCGTACACGCTATGCAGATAGCAGCGGAAGTGTTTCAGGAGAGGTCGGAATACAGTTCCAGGTGATACTAAAAAAAAAAGAAGGTGCGCAGCTGCGCCTTCTTCTTTTTTTATCTGGAGGAAAATGCTATCCCTATCTATTTCACGTATCCGGACAGTCTTCACTCCTGCCGGATCCGCGTTTTCACCGAACCGAAAAGATAGAGAGCTCCAGTCAGCCAGAAGATGCTTGAAATACTTATGAACTGGGCTACGCCTCCGAACAACAGAGGCGAAGTGACCTGGACGAAGCGGTTTGCCGTAATACGTACGCCGAGACCCTGGCTGACGACATCTTTCGGCAGGGAATGAAGGGCGGTCGATATAGAAAGAGGCTGCCCGAGCCCTACTCCTAATCCGAGAATAAAAGCGATCACCCCTATGATATAGACGGAATTGAACACAGGTACAAGGAGGAACATGACTCCGGAACCGAGAATGGAAGTGAGCACAACCGTATTTCTTGAGAAACGCGCCAGAAAGAAAGTCATCCCCCAACGGATGAGCAGACCGGCCAGAGCGTTGGCCGATACGATAAGCCCGATTTCGGTACCGGAAAGACCAATTTCCACCCCGAGAAGCGGGAAGAAAGAGGTGAACGCATCTTTTCCTGTGAGCACCATCGTACTTATATATATAGCACGACGGAAGTTCACAATACCGACAAGTTCCCCCATTGATGCATTCCGTTTCGCATCCTCTTCTCCCGGCTCGTTTTCCGGTTCTTTCGTGAGCCGGAACGTCATCGCTACGGCTATCATTCCGATGATACTGAGAAGAAGGAAAGCTGTCGGCGTTCCGAATCCGTCCGCCACGCTTCCGCCGATCGCCGGACCGAGAAATGTTCCTGTCGCAGCTCCGATACTGAACTTCATAACGTGATGATCCCGTTTCGTTCCGTCCCGCGACTGACCTACGTAGCTCTGGGCCGAAATGATAAAAGCAGTGTGAAAGGCCCCTGCTACTACCTGAGACACGATGAGCCCGGTGAGGGAGGTCCAGAAGAACGGCAGACTGAGTGCAGCCATCGTCAGTGCAGCACTGAGAAGAAGCGGACCCTTACTTCCATGGAAGTTTATAAATCGGCCGATGGGTACGGATAAAAACAGAGGGAGCAGCGGGAAAAGGGAAATGATCAGCCCGATCTGAAACGAAGTGGCTCCCAGTTCGTTTCCGAGGATCGACACGAGCGGCCTGGTCCCCATACCGGCTGTCATAAAAAATATAGAAATAATAGAAAGCAGGGTGTAATCACGTTCCGTTATTTCTTTCAAAATCAACCTCTCCTCTACTCACCGCAGATACCCCTATTTTACCCTCCGTTTTCCGTTCTTTCCAGTATCCGGAACTATCCTTTTCCTGTTTGATTACCGTCTATGGGAAAAGAAGTCGATTAAAAACCTGTAGAACGTCTCCTCCGTAGGCAGCAGGGGGCGTTCTTTCGATTTGACGATTCCGATCGTTCTGGTGACGACCGGGTTTTTGAGGGGGATTTTAACAGCGTTCCTCGGCATGCCGTCCACCAGCGTCACTTCCGGTATGAAAGAAACACCGAGACCTGCCGAAACCATACCTTTGATCGTTTCAATATCTTCTCCTTCGAAGGAAACGTCAGGAGCGAATCCGCCTTTATGGCAAGCCTCCATAATAAGATCCCGCAAAATATACCCTTCCGGAAATGTGACAAACTCTTCATTCCTTAAACTGTTGATTTCAATTTCCTCCTCCGAAGCCAAAGGGTGGCTGGAAGGCAGAAGAGCTACTACTTTTTCCGTAAACAGGGTCTCCCCCTCCACTCTCTCATCCTCCGGCAGAGGAGCGAGGAGAGCCATGTTCACATGACCTTTCACAACCATATTGATCAATTCGTAATAAGAACCCTGGCTCAGCCGGAATTTCACTTCCGGATATTCTTCCCTGAAAGCGGACACTACCGCCGGCATAATATACGTAGCAATACTTGAAGGAAAGCCTATATGGACGGTCCCTGTTTTCGGACTCTGAAACTCCCGTATTTCCCTCTCCGCCTGATGGAACAGGACGCGGATCCTGTCCATATGTTCATAAAACATTTTACCGGCATGGGTCAGTATGACATTTCTCCCCCGGCGATAAAAAAGTTCGACACCCAGCTCCTGTTCCAGGTTATAAATCTGGCGGCTCACGGCCGACTGGGAAATATCAAGAGACAGAGCAGCGTCTGTAACGTGCTCCAATTCCGCTACTTTCATGAAATAACGAAGCTGTTTTAATTCCACACTGAGTCCTCCTTTATCTAAATTATCGAAAAACTTCATGATAACAATCTAATTATTAGATTGGTTTTATTAAAAATAAATTGTAAAATAGATAACACTCAAATACAACTTAAAAGATCTTACTTTCTTTTATAGAAAACGTCAGAGAGGAGCATGTAATTTTATGCCGACAACCCAACAATATATAACGAAACCACAAAAAGACAAAGCGACCAAATACGTTTCCGAGGTTCTTCAGACTGTAAAAGAAAGAAATCCTCATGAACCTGAATTCCATCAGGCCGTAAAGGAGACCCTTCATTCCCTTATTCCCCTTCTTGAAGAAAATCCGGAGTACATCAATAATGGGATCCTCGAACGCCTTGTGGAACCCGAAAGAATGATAAGCTTTCAGGTGCCCTGGACGGACGATACAGGCGCTGTTCGTGTTAACCGTGGATTCCGGGTCCAATTCAACAGCGCAATCGGACCCTATAAAGGCGGGCTCCGTTTTCACCCGACCGTAAATTCAAGCATTATTAAATTTCTCGGCTTTGAACAGATTTTCAAAAACTCTCTTACCGGCCAGCCGATCGGCGGCGGGAAAGGCGGTTCGGACTTTGATCCGAAAGGAAAGTCCGACCGTGAGATCATGCGTTTTGTTCAGAGTTTCATGACTGAACTCTCCAACCATATCGGTCCCGACACGGACGTACCTGCCGGAGACATCGGAGTCGGTCCCCGGGAGATAGGCTATATGTTCGGACAGTACAAAAAGATGCGCGGAGCTTTTGAAGCCGGCGTGCTGACCGGAAAAAGTCCACAATTCGGAGGCAGTCTTGTACGTACCGAAGCTACGGGTTACGGTACTGTCTACTTCGTGAAAGAAATGCTCGCAACGCGCGGTCTTTCTTTCCGTGGAAAAACAGTTGTCGTTTCAGGATCCGGGAACGTCTCCTGTTTTGCGATGGAAAAAGCCGATGAACTTGGAGCCAACGTTGTAGCCTGCAGTGATTCTTCGGGGTATATCTATGACGAAGACGGAATTGATATTGAAACGGTAAAACGTTTGAAGATCGATGAAGGAGAGAGGATATCCAAGTACGTGGAAGAACATCCGCAAGCCCGCTACTTCGATAACTGTCCGGATATCTGGTCCGTCCCCTGCGACATAGCTTTGCCATGCGCTACTCAAAATGAGCTCAGTGAAGAAGCTGCACGACTACTTGTCTCTAACGGACTGCTCGCCGTCGGAGAAGGAGCGAACATGCCATGTGATGCTGAGGCGATTGATCTCTTCCAGGAAAACGATGTTCTTTTCGCCCCGGCGAAAGCGGCCAATGCCGGAGGAGTTGCAGTATCTTCTTTGGAAATGGCCCAAAACAGTGCTCGTCTCTCCTGGTCCTTCGAAGAAGTGGATGAGCAATTGAAAGCGATCATGAAAGATATCCACGATCGTTCCCAGGAAGCTGCGGAAGAATGCGGAAAGCCCGGAGATCTTATAGCAGGAGCGAATATTGCCGGCTTCAAAAGAGTGGCCGGTGCGATGCTTATGCAAGGTATATAATAGACACAATCCGAACGGATATAACCGTTCGGATTTTTCGTTCTGAAAATTTTTTACTGTAATGACGAAAACAAACCTCCGGACGCCCGTCACAAAGGGCTGAACAGAGGTTTATTCCAAATAGTCGTTCATAACTTTTTTTTCAAAGATGAAATCACTTTCTCAACTGCTGCCGCGGACTTGTCGAGCGCATCTTTCTCTTCTTTTCGAAGCGGCAGTTCGATTACACTTTCAATCCCGTTGCCCCCCAGAATAGTCGGCACGCCGAGGTAAATGTCTTTGTATCCATATTCTCCTTCGAGATACGCAATTGAAGGAAGAATGCGCTTTTTATCTTTGATGATAGCTTCAACCATCTGCACGAGAGAAGCTGCAGGAGCATAGTAGGCACTTCCTTCTCCAAGCAGCCCGACTATCTCTCCGCCCCCTTTTCTCGTCCTTTCGACGATAGCTTCCATACGTTCTTCGTCGATCAGTTTATCAAGGGGGATTCCTCCGGCATTGGAGTAGCGTACGAGAGGCACCATACTGTCCCCGTGACCTCCGAGCACAAAACCTGTAACGTCTTCCACGGAGACCCCGATTTCCTGCGCCACGAACGTATTGAACCTGGCCGTATCCAGAACACCGGATTGACCGATCACTCTATTTTTCGGGAAGCCGGTTTCTTTGAAACAAGTGTAGGTCATTGCGTCGACGGGATTACTCAATATCAGAATATAGCTCTCAGGTGCATACTTTTTCACCTGAGCAGACACATCTTTCATGATTCCGGCATTGGTTTCCACGAGTTCATCACGACTCATCCCCGGTTTCCTGGGAATCCCTGCGGTGATAATGACCATATCTGCATCTTCAATGTCTCCGTAGTCGGAGGTCCCGGTAATAGCGGCATCGAATTTTTGTACAGGACCGGCTTCAAGCATATCCAGGGCTTTGCCCCGGGCAGGCTTTTCCATGGAAGGAATATCTACAAGCACCACATCCCCCAGTTCTTTTTGGGCAATCATGAGAGCTGTAGTCGTTCCGGTGAACCCGGCACCGATTACAGCAATTTTTCTGCGTTTGAAGTGAGCCATAAGTTACGCTTCCTTTCCGCTTCCGTTCTCAGCAGTTTTCTGTTTGGACTGGCTTGAGTTTTGTTTCTTCTTCGGGGGCGCCGGCGTCGCAGAGGATGGCTTAGCGATTGTATCCGTATTCACGCTCTCTTTCCCGTCTTTTTCCAAAATGGTTTTCGTTTCGTCATCCGGATGCGGGATAACGTGATGACCGATCAGTTCCCCGACTCGTGATGCCGCCTCTTTCCCTGCTTCGACTGCCGCCTGTACGGCGCTCACATCCCCTTCTACAAGGACAGTCACCAGTGCTGCATCGATTTTTTCCTGTTTTACTAAAGTTACGTTTGCAGACTTCACCATTGCGTCCGCTGCTTCTATAGAACCGACAAGACCCCTCGTTTCAATCATGCCTAAGGCTTTAGCCATTCATTCCACCCCTTTCCACTTCTACGGAATCAATGATCCCGATTATTATCGCATCAATCGGACCGTTAACGGGGTCTGGACCAAGAGCACTCGCGCTCCCACGGGTTACAAGCACTTTGTCCCCGACCCCCGCTCCTATTCTATCTACGGCTACGAAAGAGTTTTCTTCTTTTTTCACCGGCTGGATTACAAGAAATTTCATCCCGGTCAGGCCTTCTTCTTTTCTCGTAGCCCATATGTTTCCAATCACTTCTCCTATAATCATAATGTCCTCTCCCTACGTGTAGAGAATTTGAATTTCTCTATCCCGTGCAGCGTCCTTTGCCAAAGGAGTGATAATCGTCCCCTTCCGCACATATATTTCTTTATGTCTCCACTTATCTATCTCTGTGGCTGTAAGCAGCTTATCGGGGTAAACGTTCGGAGAAGGTTCTTCCTGCTTCTCAGGGAGTACTTCCGAACCTTTATCCGTTACTTTCACCGAAAAAGTTTCCAGTTTCGAAACGTATTCACTCACCATGGTGGCGTAAGGAGAAGTATCGTTCAACAAGCCGGCCGTCTCCCCCTCAAGCGTTACGTATACAGTCGTCTTATTTTTCATCAGTCTTGCGAACCACCAGGTTTCCGCCGTATCCGCAATTCCGAGGGAACTTTTCACCAGAAAATCCTGATCCATTGCCGGAAAATAGACAGCACCGGCATCGTCCGGATAGTCGGAATGAAGAGGGTTTACCCACTTGACCACCCAGTCCTTCCCGAGTCTTTCGAGTAACTCCCGGGCAGGTTCGCTCCTTTGAATTACATAAAGATCCGGACGGGCGGGGACATTCATTGAATTAAGCACTTCCCTGACGATTTCTTCAATCATTTCCCGGTCAGCCATCTTTATCCGCCTTTATAAGAGAAACTTCGGAATTTTTGTGCAAAGCTGCGGCATTCGCTTCGTCCGTATCGACGTGCATATCCAGCCGATACTTGTCCGATACGCGGATGACTACTTCCGAGAAAGTCAGCGTTCTTCCTTCTCCACGAACTTTCACATCCACTTCTTCTCCGTTTGTCACGTTATAGAAAGTCGCATCATCCGGGTGCATGTGGATGTGAGCTTTAGCGATGATCAGTCCCTCTTTTAAATATATACTGCCTTTCGGTCCAATCAGGGTGACGGGGGCAGAATCTCCGATGTCGCCGGAAAGTCTCACAGGAGGGGTCCCTCCCAGCTTGAATGCATCCGTACGGCTAACTTCCACCTGGGATACGGGCCTCAGGGGACCGAGGATACGTACGTTCGGAATCGTTCCTTTCGGCCCCGCTATGGTCACCGTTTCGTTTGCGGCGAACTGACCGGGCTGGGATAATTCAGCCTTTTTACTCAATTCGTAACCTTCCCCGAATAACGTTTGAAGAGTCGACCGGTCTAAATGACAATGCCTGGCCGAGATCCCGATGGGGACCCCTCCAGACGATCGTCTTTCCAGCTTTGCCATAACTTCCTCTACAATGGTTTCCATATCTGCTTTTTCCATAAAGCTGTATCCTCCTCGTCACTTTCTCCTGTCCGGACAGACAGAGGAGTGCGGATTATTGGTTAATATCCATCTTTGGCAGGATACTCTCAAGCTCGTTGTGCGGACGTGGGATAACATGGACGGATTTCAGTTCCCCTACGCGTTGAGCTGCTGCACTTCCTGATTCCGTAGCCGCTTTAACCGCACCTACGTCACCACTCACAAGAATCGTAACGATACCGCCACCGACGTGTACTTTCCCTACAAGATTGACGTTTGCCGCTTTCACCATTGCGTCCGCTGCTTCCACTGATGCTACCAGACCTTTAGTTTCAATCATTCCAAGCGCTCCGTTTAGTGCCATTGTAAATTCCTCCTAAGGATTAATATTTTTGTAAAACTTTATCCACTATCTGTGCTACAGTTGCTTTATCGACCTTGCTGTGATCGACTTTGCCGAGAACTTCCGACACCACCTGTTCAATGTCCGGCTCTTCTTTTTTATAGGAGCTTTCAGAACCTGTTCCCGCTTCCGGAATACTCACTTCTTTGATACCGTACGCCATCCTTTTAATGTTAATCAGATGTTTTGCAGTAATATTATCCGATGTAATATTACCTCCGTACGATCCGCAGCCCAGCGTCATCGAAGCTTTCAGTCCGGTGGTGGCTCCCACAGCTCCGATACTCGCGAGCGTATTCACCATCATCCGTGATACCGGCATGGTCTCGCCGAACTCTCTCGCTACTTTGTCGTCATTCGTGTGTATTGCGAGGGAATGGCCGCGTCCTCCCAAATCCAGAAGTTCGATACATCTTTCTTTTGCTTCTTCTTTGTCCTTTGACGTATACAGCGGAAAGATCGGCGACAGTTTTTCAATGGAGAACGGTACCTGTTTATCCACCTGATCTTCTTCGGCGATCAGTAACCTCGTATCCGAAGGGACCTTCACTCCGGCCATTTCAGCGATGACAGTGGCAGCTTTCCCGACGATTTTCGGATTCAGCTTGCCGCGCACCGGAGAAATGACATCTTCGACTTTTCGTTTTTCTTCCCCCTCGAGGAAGTAGGCATTGTTGTTCTTCAGTTCACGGACGACCATGTCTTTGATATTTTTGTCGACGACAATCGCCTGTTCCGTGGCGCAGATCGTGCCATTATCAAACGTTTTGCTGTCCACTACCTGTTTCACTGCTTTCTGAACATTACAGCTCTTCTCCAGATACACAGGGACGTTGCCGGGTCCCACACCATATGCCGGTTTACCGGAACTGTAGGCGGCTCTCACCAGTCCTCCCCCTCCGGTTGCCAGTATTACGTCAATGTCCCGGTGCGACATCAGCTCTTTCGTTGCCGGCATGGAAGGTTTCGAAATCCAGCCGATCAGACCTTCAGGTGCGCCGGCTTTTTCTGCAGCTTCCCGGCAGACTCGCAGCGCCTCCACCGTACATTTCACAGCGGACGGGTGCGGACTTACCACGATACCGTTACGGCCTTTCAACGAAATCAGGGTTTTGAAAAAGGCGGTGGAAGTCGGGTTGGTCGTTGGAATGATTCCCGCGACTACCCCGAACGGATAGGCGAATTCTGTAACTTTATTTACCGTATCTTCCGAAATGACTCCGACTGTCTTCTCATCTTTTATTGATTCATAGACGTCCCTCGAACCTACTTCATTTTTAATCTTCTTATGCTCGGCAACCCCCATCCCTGTTTCCTGTACAGCCATCTGAGCCAGTCGTCCCGACTCTTCGAAGGCGGCATCAGCCACACTTTTTACAATGTGGTCGACCTCGGCCTGGCTGAAGGATTCGAACTCTTTCTGTGCTTTATTTGCCAGTTTGACTGCCGTTCTCATTTCCTGCACTGATTGCAGGTCTTTATCAAGTTCCACGGCTGTTTCACTCCTTTCCTGTCACTTACTTAATGGTGAGTCCGCAATACTCCGGACCGCATCCCTGAATGCATCTGCCGCAGCCTGACAGGCAGACTGCGAACCTGTCAGAAGCGCTCCTCCAAAATTCGTCTCTGTCGGCGGACCGTAATGAACGGCCATGCTGACTTCTGCGGCTTTTAGAGCTGCATCGACGCCATACATTGATTCCAGCGGCGGGGCTATCAGGTAGGCGATTGCTTCGCCTTCTTTCACTCCGGCTTCTTTCGAAAGAAAAGTACCACTCCTTGAGACGACGTGAGCGTAGAGAAGATGGGCTTCTGATTCGTCCAGCGCTTCAAAGTGCGCTCCGCTCTCCACCATCTGTTTTACAGCATCCATGCCGCTTCTTACTTCCTCGGGATCCGGGCCGGCAAGAACTCCGAGGAACTCCCCCGACAGCGGACCCGAAGGATAATCCGAACCCCCGTAAAAGGAAGCGGCATACACCCCGTCTACATCTGCACGTTTGGTAGCCTCATCCAGCGCGGTGATCCCCACATCATCCAGCGTGACGGTGAACATTCCGAGACTCCGGTGACTCGGCCCGAGCCCGAATTGCCGGGCCAGCTGCTTATCTACATTCGGAATAATGCGCGTCGCGAGCATCTCTGCATATACCGGTCGTATCATCTTTCACCCTTCCTTCTTCACGAGCTCGACACCGCTCGCTCCGTAGTCAAGAATCTTTTCGATTACGCTTCCGAGATACGCTCCTGCTTCGACAGGGGGTGTACCTCCGCGATGAATATTGGAGACCACCTGACGTTCGGATTCAATCGTCCCTATTCTTGGCCTGTAGCAAAGATAGGCACTCATCGATTCGGCACTTACAAGTCCGGGTCTTTCCCCGACAAGCAGGCAGACGACGTCAGGCTCAAGTATTTCTCCCACGTGATCCATGACGGCGACTCTTCCTTTATCGATGTAGAACGGGGTTCCGGTTTCAATGCCCAGTGCTTCAAGCGACTGATTCAGGGAAAGGTAGACGTCTTCGAGATTTTCGTCCACCGCTTTCGAACTCAGACCGTCCGACACAATAATCTGCACCGAGGGACGTTTCCGGCATGCGTCCCGAACCTTTTCCTCCCCCTCTTCCGATAAGCGCCGCCCATAGTCCGGTCGCCGTATATAGGTGTCCTGATCCGTCACTTTCGTACGGACCGTAAACAGATCCAGGGTTTCCAGCAGACTGCCGTCCACCTGTCCGAAAACAGCGTCGACAGCTGCAGCATGATCGTAACGGAACTTCAACCACGTCTTCGTTTTAGGTCTTACTCCTGCTCTGCCCACCCCTATGCGGGCAGATGTTTTCTTTATAAGCTCCTTAAGATCACCGGAGTCCTCCTCTGTCTCTTCCGTACGGGAAGAAGGAGACTTTTCTGTCTTTGGAAATGGAGAAAGTTTTGCTTTTCCACCGACTTCCTCTTCTTCTCTTTCCTGGCCTACCGCTTTATAAGAAGGGGCTTTGTCATTGTGAATCCATAACCTGGCCCGGGCTTCTGGCTTCTTCTCGCCCATCCGCTCCACGACCATCCGCGTCACTTCTTCCACCAGTTGTCTGTCCATCATACTCACCTCCTACTTCAGGAATATAGTCGGGTCTCCCGCCGCTGCTGTAAGCCTGCCATTTTCCATGATCCCCATCTTTTCAAGCCAGGTTTCATATTCCGGCGAAGGGCGGTGACCGAACGTTTCTCTCAGTGTAGCTATGTCGTGGAAACTCATCGACTGATAGTTAAGCATACAGTCATCCCCCATAGGGGTAGCAATGACGAAGTTCACGCCGGCCGTACTCAGAAGCACACCGAGGTCTTCCATATCGTTCTGATCGGCTTTCATGTGGTTCGTATAGCAGATATCCACTCCCATAGGGAGAAGATGCATTTTACCCATGAAATGATCTTCGAGACCTGCACGTATCACCTGTTTCGTATTGTACAAATATTCCGGGCCGATGAATCCGACCACTGTGTTAACGATGAATGGGTCATAGTGTCTTGCGAACCCGTAATTCCGGGACTCCAGAGTCAGCTGATCTATACCTTCATGTGCCTCGGCAGATAATTCCGACCCCTGACCGGTTTCGAAATAGAGTCTTTGCGGACCGGTTCCCGTCCCCATTGTTTTCGCCAGATTGTTCGCTTCGCGCAAAAGTTCCGCGTTAATACCGAAAGATTTATTGGCGCGTTCCGTGCCGGCGATACTCTGGAAAATCATATCTGCCGGCGCTCCCTGCTCCATAGCTTTCATCTGGGCATTGACGTGGGCGAGGACGCAATTTTGCGAAGGTATCTCCCACTCATTCATAAAATCCTTCGTTGCATGAAGCATCCTTTTCACACTCTCGACCGACTCCTCAACCGGATTGATTCCGATCACCGCATCTCCACTTCCGTAGGAGAGACCTTCCCTCAATGAAGCGAGCATCCCCTCGACACTGTCAGTCGGATGATTCGGCTGCAGTCGGGAAGCGAGGGTACCTTTCTGACCGATAGTGATATTACATTTCGTCAAAATCTCCAGTTTATTCGCTGCGTGTACAAGATCAAGGTTGGACATCAGCTTTGCGACAGCTGCGATCATTTCACTGTTAAGCCCGCGGGAGATTCTTTTAATATCCTCTCCGCTCGTATCGGTGGAAAGTATGTGTTCTCTCAGTTCCGCTACGCTCCACTGTTTAACAGCCTCATATACAGTTTCGTTCATCTCTCCTTCAATGACGCGGGATACTTCGTCTTCTTCCGGAGAAAGAAGCGGGTTTTCCCTTATATCCTGCAACAGAATATCGCTGAGCACCGTTTTGGCAGCAATTCTTTCCTGGACCGATTCAGCGGCTACCCCTGCCAGCCGGTCCCCGGATTTTTCTTCATTGGCTTTGGCAAACAGTTCTTTTAAAGAATCGAACTGATACGTTTCGTTCAAATGTGTCGTCTTCAGATTCAAAACCTATTCCTCCTCTCCTCCGTGAAACGTGAGTGTCTTTATGACCACCGGCACAACTTCGGAATTGAGCGGTGTGCTGACATCTATATAATCTCCGTTTTCCACCCTGATCTGATCGATACAAACGATTTCCATCTCTTTGTGCCTTATATGCAGGGATTGCCCCAGTGACTTGGCTAAATCCCTCTCCATCACGATAATGAGCGGCGTATTTATATGATATTTACTGTATAATTCCGCCAGCCGGTCTCCCAGCTCCTGGATCGTTTTGAATCCGAGGAGAGGGATATCGTCGAAATAGACGGCGAATGCATTCCCTTCTCTCTCCGGATCATATAAAGTCAGAGCCTGCTCCAGGAAATTATCCAGCCGATCCATGTCTTCCTTCCATTCTCCACTGAATCGGAATTCGGCTACCGGTATGTTTCTGAGCGGAAGCGTCCCCTCATCCACCTGGATTGTCGAACCGCTTATTTCCGTCGTCTGAGTGCCGGCCCCGAGGACCGTCGCCCGGACGGTCTCATCAGGGACCCGCCACTCGAAGCCACCAAGTTCAGAGCTGTTTCTCAGGACTTCGGCAAGCGTCGTGCCTATGTCGTCATACATACCTTTCTCTTTGCAGTTCTCCTCGTTATAAATACATTCCGCTACTCCTCCGGAGAACATGATGATATCGATATCTTCCTTCCATTCCGGGGGCTGACCTATCAGAAGCGGGCTCTCTTTCATTGTTCCTTTCAGCATTCCGGTTACGGCTTTTTCCATGCAACCGGCAAGTTCTTTCAATATTTCCCGGGAAATACTTTCTCCCTTTTCCAAGTTCCAGTTATGTTCTTCTGCCAGCTGGTCCACTGCAGGAGCCGTATAAGAAACGGTTCCATTCTCGAACTCCACCAGCTTCCCCCCGACGTGCAGAGTACAGGTACCGAGAAGATTGCCGTGTTTATATACGGCTGTATTTGCGGTACCTCCGCCGATATCAATATTAGCGACAGTTTTATTCGTTTTTCTCGATAAAGCGTAAGCCCCGGATCCTTTCGCGGCTATAATACCTTCAAGGTCCGGTCCGGCAGTCGCTACAAGAAATTCTCCGGCGTGCGCGGAAAGACGGTCTATCATTTCCCTCGCGTTGGACTTCGTCGCAGTCTCACCGGTTATTATGACGGCTCCTGTCTGAATGTCTCCCGGTTCCACACCGGCGTTTTTGTATTCACGGGAAATGAGGTCCTCCACCTGTGCCATATCTATGGAAGTATCCCCTTTAAGAGGAGTACGGAAGATCGGACTTTCGTAAATGACTTCTGTATCGGTTATTTCAATTCGGGGCATATGAGTCTGCCCCGCAGTGTTTCGGAGGGAAAGACGGCTGATCACTATCTTCGTCGTACTCGTGCCGATGTCGATCCCTGCGCTTAAAATCACCTCTGTACCGCCCAAACCCGCACCCCCTCTTTCCGGAAAGACAAAAAAAGACGCCTTACACACCTGCCGCACTTCCGACAGGTATATAAGGCGCCTTCGCCTCCGATAGATTCACTTATTAAGGTTATAATAATAGAAATCTGTTTATTTGTAAAGGCTTTCATGAAAAAGAACGTTCTTCTTTTCAGACTTTTCAGTGTACTCTCTCATCTCCTGGATAGTCGAACAGGAAACAAGTGCTTTAATCTCTTCCAGACCTTCTTTATTATAGGCAGAGGCCAGCACGACCGGGCCTTTCGGTATGACTTTCCGCAACAGTTTCACCGCTCTCTCCACATCGGCTTCTTCAGCGTCCGTTTTTGTAACTATCCCTATCGGCAGTTTCCCTGTTCCGGTACTGAATCCTGGTGGAAAAATCATTTTCCGATTCGTAGCATCCTGCACGTAGAGGACGTGCGTCACTTCCATGGCTGTCGCCATAATGCTCTTATAGTGCATCGGGTTCTCCGTATATTCTCCCGGTGTATCCACCAGCCAGTCCTCGTAAGTGAGGCTCTGTGTTTTCATAGCTTTCGCTTCGTAGCCAAGCAGGGCTTTCGAAAGCGTTGATTTTCCCGCTCCGATAGCTCCTACCAGCATCCCTCGGTTCCTCATTCATAAGCCTCCCGGGTTACGATTTCGTCAGCCTGGACGGAGTGTATCCAAGGTTCTCCTCCAGAAAACGATTCACTTCTTTCATCGATGTCTCCACTTCCGAAACACTTCCTGTCAAAACGAGACTGCCTGTGAAACGGTCGAGAAAACCTATACTTACGTGAGCCGCTTTTGTTGCGTAGTCTCCGGCAATAATCACTGTTTCACTTGGCGTAAGGGTAAGAATACCAAGCGCTCCCGACTCTTCGATACCAAGTTTTTCAAACATATCAACATCCGGATTTGCTATCAGGTGACTCAGTGTTACCTGCTTTCCGGGCACAAATTCCTGAATAAATCTCTTTTTTTCTTCATCCATTCCGTTCACCTCCCGCTTATTTAGCTTCCGTCTTTGGGTCCTCTCCGGAAGCTGCCACTTCCCCTTCTGCAGCTTCTTCTTTCAGGTATTCGTTTTTGCCTATAACCCCCGTCTCACGATCAAGCCGCTCCAGTTCCCGGGCTTTCGGTACGGATAAATAGTAAGCGACTCCGATTGCAAGGACACCTGCTGTGAATTTACCGACGATGACCGGAAAAATCATAGTCGGCTGGAAGTTGGCCGTAAATGATAAATGGTCCCCGAGAAGAAACGCAGCACAGACACCGAAAGCGATATTCAGCACTTTATCTTTTGGAGGCATCTCTTTCACCAGCTTGAACATCGCCAGTATATTGGCGATTGTAGCGATAATACCGGCACTTCCAATTTTACTGAGTCCGATACTCCGTCCCATTGCTTCGAGAGGACGGGAAGCATACTTTTGTAACAGATATACCATCGGAAAAGCACCGGCCAGCATGATTCCAATATATCCGGCTGTCTCAAGCGCCCGGAATTGATCTTCCGTATCAGCCATTATCGGATCGAATCCCCATCCACCGAGTACCGTCGAGAAAAAACCGGTGAAGATTTCCACGATGGAAAATACGAGTACCAGTTTAATACCGGCATCCATAATTCTTCCGAACCACATAAAGCCTACAATCATCCGGTCTGCGAAGAAATAAAGACCGGCGGCCAGTACGGCAACGAAAATCAAGAGCGGTGTCAGGTTAAGAAAAATCTTTCCGTAACTGAGAGCGAATTCATAAGCTGACTCGGTATTCGTCGAAAGCTCAGTCCGGATTTTAGTATTCGTCATAGTCATGATGACACTCGAAATAAAAACGCCTACCGGTATCGTAAGGAGCCCCGACATCACGCCGAGGGCCATGTATTTATGATCCCGCTTATCCAGCATCGCAAGACCCATAGGTATGGAGAAAACTATTGTCGCACCGGCAGTAAAACCTACCACAAGTGCCATGGCCCAAGCTTCGTATGATTCCTGCAGCGCTCCCGCTAGAGGATATCCTCCCATGTCGGACGCGATAATCGCCGTAGCGGCAATACCGGGATCCGCTCCTATCCTCTCAAATAAAGGGCCTACTACAGTATCGATAAACCAGGATAAATAGGGGATGGAGGCCATAATACCGGCGGCCGGAACGAATATGTGACCTATGGTATGCAACCCCTCCATGAACTGTCCTCCGACTCCTGTCTCACTGTTTTTAATAGCGGCCACGGCCCCTATGACTGCGCAAATCATAATAATGTAAATGACAATGTCCCCGACTAGAACCATCAAACCATCTCCCTCATTCTAATATTGGTGAGCCGCATCACGGAAAAACGGCTATAAAAAAAGGTGCTGAAAGAACAAGGTTCCCTACCCTGTTTTTTCAGCACCTTTGCTGTAAGCTATTCACTTTTATGGATTTCTCAGGCCGATACAGAATTCTTTTTGTACTTTTTAATCACTGTTCTCGCTACTTTTTCCATAGGTACCTGCTTGTTCATGCTGATCTCCTGCATTTTCCTGAATGACTTTTCTTCCGTGTAGTGCAGATGCTCCATTAGGAGTCCTTTGGCCTTTTCCACCAGTTTGCGTGTTTCCATCCGGTTCTCGACTTCCTCTATCTCCGCTTTGTACCTCTTCGATACTTCGCCCTGATGAAGAGCGATCTCCACCGCAGGAAGAAGCCTGTCCTCGGATATCGGTTTTACAAGATACCCTACAATGTTGGCTTCTTTCGCTCTTTGGATATATTCAGGCTGGCTGTATGCGGTAAGCAGGAGAATGGGAATGTTGAACTGTTTCGATATGATGGCACTGGCTTTCAAACCGTCCATCTTCGGCATTTTTATGTCCATTATTATCAGATCCGGCTGCTGTTCGTGGGCCAGTTCTACCGCTTTTTCCCCGTCACCGGCTTCTCCGACAATGTCGAAACCGGCATCCTGCAGTATGAACGAAATATCCATGCGCACAATCGATTCATCTTCCACCAGTAGTATTCTTTTGCTCATGTTTCTCCCCTCTCTCCGGGAAAAGAAAGCCTCGCTCGCGTGCCTTCCTGATCCCCTTTGATAGTGAACGAACCTGATAAGTCGTGTTCAGCCATACGTCTCACAATCTCAAGTCCAAGGGACGGTTTATCTGTCTCTTTATAACCGATCCCATTGTCCTGAACGACTACTTCTCTTTCATGCCCATTCTGCTCAAAAGAAATCGATATTTTTCCATGATTCCTCCCTTCGAAGGCGTAATTTAAACAGTTCTGGACCAGTTCATTTATAATCAGTGCCACAGACACGGCCTGCCCTGACTCTACAGTCATACTATCCCCTTCATAACTGATGTTCACTTTGTGACCGGATGTATATACAAGCATCTCCCCAATACGCTTACTTAAATCATAGATGTCCACTTCATCTATACTGCTATTTGAAAGTATTACTTCATAGACGGAGGCTATACTGAGAATCCGGTTGAGACTTTCCACGAAATGAACCTTACTCTCTTCGGGAATCCCCCGTCTCATCTGCAGTCTGAGGAGACTTGCGACTGTCTGCAAATTGTTTTTCACACGGTGATGGATCTCCTGGATTGCTACAGATTGTATGACCAGTTCTTTCTCCTTCTCCCGTAAATCAGTGAGGTCCCTCAAAATAAGAAACATACCGTTGTACTTCTGCTGATGAGGGAGTCGGATTTTCTTCGCTTTGAATATTTTCCCCTTCGTCTCCAGCTCCTTCACGAGCAGTTCTTCATCGGCATTCACGATGGACTCGATTTCCGGAAGATAACCGACCAACCTGGCCCCGTATTCGCAATGTTCCCCCGTCAGCTCGTGGACAAGATTTACAGCAGCGGGGTTCGAATACGTGATCTCCCCTTCCTTGCCGAGGAAAAACAAAGCTTCTTCCATGAGATCAGGAACGAGCGGGTAATTCTCTTCATCCCCAAGAAGCAGACCGCTCAATTTCTCGGTAGTCCTTGATAACGCTTCCAATTCCTGCTGCACGTTCTCCCGGTCACTGATGTCCTTTTCCATAATCAAAACCCCGATGACGGTTTCCTTCTCATTCCGGATAGGTACGACACTCTGCTCCACTTTCTTCTGTTCCTGCGTTATAGCCCGGTTGGAAGTCATAGTGTTCCCCGTCTTCAGACAGTAGATGACCGCCGGTTCGAAGGTCTGATAGGCCATATTACCGACAACTCGTTTTTCGTAAATGGAGGGGGCTGTACGCGGTGATGCTTCTGCTACTACTACAGCGTGGTTTTCTTTCGCATGAGCACAGTCTATAAATACGTTTGCTTTTGATAAGTCGGCATGAAGCTGCATCGTTCTGCTGACTTCTATAATTTTCTCTATATCCTGATCGGACAGCAGGGTATGTTCCCTGCACAACGTTTTGATTTCTTCATCTTCAATCATGACCAGTATGTCCCTCACCTCTGAAATTCTCCCCTCCGGGTGATGTAAATTATATAAATCAATTCAATATTTGTCAATATTCCGAAAATTTTATTTCAGCCGGGCAAATGCAACACCGCTTGCTTTATTTTCAAGCATCCGCTCTATGACATCGGCGAGGTAAGCCCCTGCTTCGACAGGCGGAACCCCACCTTCGTGGATGTTCGAAAATACGGTTCTATCCGCTTCCACGCTCTCTTCTCCCGGTTTGTAAATGATATAAGCACTGATGCTTTTGGAAGTAGCGAGACCTGGACGCTCCCCAATCAGGGAAATAACGAGTTCACAATCCGTCAGAGCCGCCACCTCGTCCTGTATCCAGACCCTGCTTTTTCTGATGAACACCGGCGTTCCGACAGTAATATTTTTTGATTCGAGCCCCTGGGTCAAAGAAAGATAAAGATCCGGCACCGTCTCTTCCACTCCGGTTGAACTAAGGCCGTCAGAAACAATGATCTGCACCTGTTTCCCTTTTTCTGCGTGATTTTTAAGCCAGTCTGCGGAAGCATCATCCAGTTTTCTGCCCGCGTCCAGGTTCATAAGATATTCCTGCATGGAAACGGCTCTGGATTTTAATAAGGATAGACCCATTTGTTCGATGACTTCATCTTCCACATCCTTGAAAACTGCGTCCTGGGCAGCAGCATGGTCCACCCGGAAATCAAGGTAGTTTTTCGTTCTCATACGGGTTCCGGCTCTTCCGATACCGATCCGCGCAGGTGTCAATCGCTGAACATACTCAATATTCTCTTTGCTTACGGGATCGGCTACCGTCACTTCTTTCTTCTGTTCATATTGAAGATGTTTTTCCTCCGCTTTTTCTGACCGTCCCATTTCGGAAAGCACTTCCTCAACGATTTGCTCAATATTCATTTTTCATCCTTCCTCCCCGTGTGCTCAGTCGAAAATAGATAAATCCCCGGCCCGGTTCGTCAGTCGACCTTTTTCCATAATACCCATTTTTTGTAACCATTTCTCGAATTCCTTCAACGGCCGGAGTCCAAGCATTTCACGTAAGCTTGCATCATCGTGATAACTCGTATCCTGATAACTGAGCATTACGTCATCCCCTCCCGGTACTCCCATATAGAAATTAGCCCCTCCGACTGCTGTCAGCATGCCCGCAATTTCCTGGTCATTCTGGTCGGCCTGCATGTGGTTCGTGTAGGTGGGAGCAATGCCCATCGGCAGGTTGTGAAGTTTCCCCATGAACAGGTCTTCAAGATCTGCACGGATCATCTGTTTCCCGTCGAAAAGAGTTTCGGGTCCTATAAATCCGGAGACGTTATTTACCATGAAAGGTTTCCAGCGCCTTGCATACCCGTACGTTCTCGCTTCCAGTGTCTGCATATCCACACCTTCGTGACCGTCGAGGGAAACCTCCGAGCCCTGCCCTGTTTCAAAATAGAAGAAGTTCGGCCCGGCGGATGTACCCTTTGATTTCATAAGTTCGTACCCTTCGTCAAGTATTCCGGCGTTCACCCCGAACTCGTCATTGGCAGCGTTCGTCCCTGCAAGGCTCTGAAACATCAGCGCCACCGGGGCCCCCTGTCTCAGTGCTTCCATCTGAGTAGTAATATGGGCGAGGACGCAGTTCTGGGTCGGAATCTTCCATTTCTGTATAAAATCATGACTCATATGCAGAATTTTCGCTACCGATTCCACTGCTTCATTATTAGGATTGATACCGATGACCGCATCTCCCGAACCGTAAGATAAACCTTCTTTTATAGAAGCGAGAATACCTTCCGGATTATCGACAGGGTGATTGGGCTGACAGCGGAAAGCAAGCCGTCCCGGTTCGCCGATTGTCGTATTACAGTGCGCTTCGTGACGCATTTTCTGCGCTCCGAGGACGAGATCGATACTCGACATGAGCTTAGCCACTCCTGAAATCATTTCGCTCGTCAGTCCGCGGCTTATTCTTTTCAAATCCTCCGCACCGGTATCGTGGCTCAATACATACTCACGCAGTTCTCCCACCGTCCAGCCGCTGATTTCTTCATAAATCGTCCGGCTCATATCTTCATAGATGATTCTCGTCACTTCATCTTCCGCAGAAATCACCGGATTTTCATAAATGTCTTTCAGCGTAAGTTCGCTGAGTGTATACTTGGCTGCCATCCTCTCGAGGGATGAACCGGCCCCGATGCCGGCCATTACATCCCCGGATTTCTCTTCCCCTGCTTTGGCCAGCACCTCTTTTACAGAATGAAACCGATAAACTTCTCCTCGTAATGTACAGGATAATTTCACTGTTTTTTTCCCCTCTCCATGTAAGAAAGACTGATCTGTCCAACGGAGTAAAAATAAAAAGGCCGCCACAGGTACAGAATTCTGCACCCGTCGCGGCCTCTTCACCGTTTTATAAACTTTTTACCATTGTACCAAACGAACGGGCTAAATGAAAAGGCTTTCACAAAATATATTTTAATTCCCCGTTCCTGTTTCTTTCAAACTCGAGAACTTTAACCGCTAGATCATAAAAAGACTGCCGGTTTGAGAAAACCGGCAGCCTTTCGTCTTTTGCCTTAAGGAAGATCATTCGGGCCCGGACCAGGTTCACCAGGGTCCTCAGGCTTCGAATCTTTTTCTACACTTACTTTTTCCATCTTGCGGTCAGCTTTCTCAAGGTACTCGGCCGCTTTGTCACGTCCGCCAAGTCCAAAGGCAAGACCGAACGCAAGGGCAAGTGCTCCAAGTATAAGCATGAACGCAGTGTTGATGATCGAATCAGCTACACCGAGCTGGTCGAGTGCCATGAACAATGCGAAAGCCAGAATAGCATACTTGGCAACAGAGGCAAGAATGTTGGATTCGCCTCCAGGAGTGCGGACGGCACTCTTCACGAAGCGGGAAGCCGCATCCGCAAGCCACATACCTATACCGAGAATGACGATTGCAGCGAATACAGATGGCAGATAGCTGACGACTCCTGTCGCAAGATCGACGAGGAACTCAAGCTGTATTACCTGAAGAGCTTCTACAGCAAACAGGAAAATAACGAAAATCTGTACAATGTATCCACCGATTTCAGACAGTTTAGGGATGCTTCTGTTCTCTTCTGCGCCCCCAAGTCCCATCTTGCTCATAAGGGAATTGAAACCTACGCGTTCAAGAAGGTTGGCTACAACGTCCTTCAGCCAGCCACCGATTACTACACCTACCATAATCAGCAGAGCGGCTACGATGATTTGCGGGATCATTTCCAGTACGGTGTTCAGCATAGCGATAGCCGGTGCCGAAATACCTTCAAGATCCAGTGTTTCCAGTGCGGAAATAACGACCGGAATCAGAATGAGTACGAATACTACCGTACCGATGATCTGGGAAAGACTGGTTCCTTTCATGGAAGAAGAAAGGTTCATCTTCTCGGAAACGCGGTCCGTTCCGATACTCTGAAGGAATTTCGTAACGATATCCCGTACGATTTTAGCTACAAACCAGCCGATCAGCAGCGTAATCGCAGCTGCTACCAGTTTAGGAATAAAGGTAAGGATGCTCTCTATCATAGAAGAGATGGATCCGCTCAGAGAGTCGATGTTCAGGGCTCCGAGCACAGCCGGAAGCGCCAGTAAAAGGATAAGATAGAATACGATCTGAGCAAGTGTATTCACACCTTTTTGAGCAGATTCTTCATCATCTGCTACCTTGGACTTCACCATCATTCCGGACATTTTTCCTCCAGCGCCTTCGATCAGCTTCTTAAGTACTGTCGCTATAACGTAGGCGACGAGCAGAATGATACCTGCTTTTACGATTGCAGGGATTGCTGAAGTGATGCTTGATAGCATATTGGACAGCGGCTCTGCCAGCATGTCGATATTCAGCATATTAAGGAACCATACAAAGGCTATAATGACGATCAGCCAGTAAATGATTTTCCCTACGACTCTTTCAACGCTGAACGACGGGGGCGTGTCCGAGTCTTTCCTTCCGAACAACCTCCTGCTTAATTCCATTTTTTCCAGAGCTTTTTTGACTCCTCTGGAAACGATCGCAGCTACTATAAACCCTATAATTAGTACGAGAAGCGCGAGAAGAAGCTGCGGTATTTGCGCTATAAAATCTTCGAATGTCTTCATGAGACCATCCACATGATCATCCTCCTTTACTATATTTAAAAAAATGAATCACTTCCTCCTTCATCGGAGCAAAGTTCCTTCCGGGAAACATTTCCCGGAGCATAACGGCCTCAGACAGAGACCATCATGCGCCGGAAAACGGCCGGAATGCTTATACGTCTGCGGTAATTCCCGTGACGATCCGTTTCCGGTATTCACTGGGAGAACAGGAATACTTCTCCTGAAAGATACGGATGAAGTGTCCGTTACTGATGCCGATTCTATCGGCAATGTCCCGTATGGGCAGGGTCATATCCTGAAGAAGAAGCACACTTTCCTCAAGCTTCTTTCTTTTTATATATTCATTGCAGGTGGTATCGAGATGAGTACGGACCAGCCGGGCCAGATGACCGGGCGACATTCCGAGCCCGTCTGCTATCAAAGTGACGGAAAGCTGATCATACAAATGTTCATCCACATATTGAATGAACTTCATCACTTGCGGGTGGGAAGGAGACTCCAGGAAATATGTATTGACTGTGTGCATAAATGTATCGGTCATGAAATACATTCCCTCCCGGAAATCTTCCTCCGTTTCCCATGATTCGACCAGTTTCATTAAAGAAACGGCTGTAGCCAAAAATTCCCACGCAAACACAAAACGCTTCGAAAAACGTTCCGCTGAAGCTCCGGCCAGATAAACGAAAAATCTCCGGTAATCCTTCACACGTTCCTGCGGGTCTTTCTCTCCTGCCAGAATATCAGCAATGTTTTCTATCCGTCTGTAAGCTTCGGACTGTTTGCTGTTACATACGGCTGCGAAATAATACTCTTCTTCCTTGATAATAGTGGCAAAAATCTTTTCTTCCGTGTTCTGCAGGTTGAAAAGTTCCTGATCATACAGCTGTTTGAACTTTTTCTCGTTTGTACTATTCACCCAGGATCACCTTCCTCCCGTCCTTTTACCTGATACTTACCGGCTGCTGTTACCGGCAGATTCTTCTACTCTGCAGTAGGGACACTGGAGGTGGATGATTTTTCTGTCTATAACTGTTTCCTCGAAATCAGTCTGGCATTGAATACACGTCATCGCTCGTACCTTGTAACTCAAAATGAACAATCCTCCTGAATTCGTAACAGGTATTACGCTGTTAATGTAACCATACCCTAAATAACAGATAATACATTCATAATTACGAACATTTATTATTAAAATTCAACATTGTAACAAATCATGACTTTAGACCTAATTCGTGCATATTAATTGAATTTTCTAATAACATCATAACATTAACTCTTACTCCCGAAAACCTTACCTCCTCTTCCGCCTTCACGGTTACACAAAACAAAAAAACACCTGTTCCTACAGGTGTTTCTTCCCGGTTATTTTTCTTCCTCTATAGGAAGAAATTCGAAAATCTCCCCGGATTCTATGGAATCTGCAAGACGTTCCAGCCACTTACAATACTTACGGTATTCTTCGAGCTGATTGTAGTCTTTGCGCGCCCTCTCCTTCAGTTCTTCTTCCGTACCTTCGTCATCGATGACTTCCTGAAGCTTCTCTTCTGCATATTCGATTGCGGATAAATTCAATTTCGCTTCCCTTTCCCACTTGTTGCCAAAAAAATGAGAAAAGTATTTAAAAAAGTTCTTCTCAGCCGTAAAAGCGTCCTTACGGGAGCCTTTCTGCCAGACTTTCTTTACGATGCTCACTTCCTGAAGATTACGGACGGCTATGCTCATACTCGGCTTACTCATTCCGAGATCATCCTTCATATCGTCCAAAGTCATAGGCTGATGTTTAAAATACATCCGTGCAAACAGCCGGCCCGTTGACGGGGTGATACCGTACAGGTCCATCGTTTCGGCAATGGAATCGACGACGGCCCCTTCCGCTTCCTCAATCAGTGCTTCCGAATCCTTTTCCACCGGGAACCACTCCTTTTATTTCATTTAAAGTATTTAATATTAACTAAAATATAACACAAATTAAAATCAGGGACCTGTAAAGTAGCCCCTGATTTTAGTAATTTCCTTATTTCTTTTCCGGTTAAACTTTAACTGTTCCTGCATCTGCCGGATGTACGCCGTGCTTATAATAGTCTACATACTCGGGCTCAAGCGGTTTTTTGCCGCGGATGATGTCTGCAGCCTTCTCGGCGAGCATCAGTACCGGAGCATGAATATTTCCATTCGTTACGTACGGCATAGCGGAAGCATCGACCACCCGGAGGTTGTCGAGTCCGTGAACCTTCATCGTTTCCGGATCGACGACGGCCATAGGGTCGGACTCCGGCCCCATTTTCGCTGTGCAGCTCGGATGCAGAGCCGTTTCTGCGTCTTCCGCCACCCAGTTCAGAATTTCTTCTTCCGTCTGCACCGACGGTCCCGGCGAAATCTCTCCGCTGTTGTAAGGTTTCATGGCAGGCTGGTTCATAATTTCACGCGTGACGCGCACTGCTTCCACCCATTCACGTCTGTCCTGTTCAGTGGAAAGGTAGTTATAAATCATGCTTGGATGCGCTTTTGGATCGTTGGACTGTATTTTCAGGGAACCGCGGGCATCCGAATACATCGGTCCGATGTGTACCTGAAAACCATGTTCCACCGGTGCTTTTTCACCGTCGTACCGGACGGCGACCGGAAGGAAGTGATACATAAGGTTCGGATACTCCACGTCTTCGTTCGACCGTACGAACCCTCCGCCTTCGAAATGGTTCGTCGCAGCAGGTCCTTGACGTTTCAGCAGCCACTGCAGACCGATCCACGGCATGTTTTTCAGTTTGAGACTCGGCTGCTCGGAAACCGGCAGCGGGCAGCCGTGCTGAATATAGACTTCCAGGTGATCCTGCAGGTTCTCACCCACTCCCGGAAGATTCACTTTCGGCTGAACGCCGACGGAACGGAGATGTTCAGGATCGCCGACTCCGGAAAGCTGAAGCAACTGAGGAGTGTTGATCGCCCCGCCTGAAAGTATGACTTCTCCAGCGGATACGTAGTGTTCTTTCCCGTTCCGCTTATAAGTAAGTCCCCGTGCTTTTCCATTTTCAATATCGATGTGCTGAACGAAAGAAAGGGTCCGGACCGTGAGATTCTTCCTGCGCATTGCAGGACGAAGGTAAGCGCGGGAGGTGGACATCCGCCGCCCGTTATAGACGTGCTTATCAAACGGACCGAAACCTTCCTGACGGAATCCGTTCACATCCGGAGTTCTCGCATGCCCCGCCTCTGAAGCAGCTTCGAAAAAAGCCTGGAATAACGGACTCGTCGCAGGTCCGCGTGTCAGTTTAACCGGGCCGTCATGACCACGGTATTCATCACTCTTATCGGAATCGATTGTATTCTCCAGCCGTTTGAAATAAGGGAGGCAATGGGCGAAGTCCCACGTATCCATCCCTTCGTCCGCTCCCCAGCGCTCATAGTCTTTAGGGTTACCGCGCTGGTAAATCATTCCGTTTATGGAACTGGAACCGCCTAACACTTTACCACGGGCATGCTTGATTCTGCGTCCATTCATGTATGGTTCCGGATCCGATTCATATTTCCAGTCATAGAGGGATTTCCCTGCCGGAAACGGTAAAGCCGCCGGCATCTGGATCAGCAGATCCCACGGATAGTCACTGCGCCCGGCTTCCAGTACAAGTACGCTTTTCGTTCCATCTTCACTCAGCCGGTTCCCAAGAATCGAACCGGCACTTCCTGCTCCGATTATTACAATATCGTATGCTTCACTCATTTTGATAACCTCCCTGTTATTTGAACCAGTGAATCGGTTCAGGTTTCAAGTTTCTGTATATATGTTTCGTTTCTGTATATTCTTCAAGTCCCGGTTTTCCGAGTTCACGGCCGATACCGGACTGTTTGTAGCCGCCCCATGGCGCCTGAGCAAAGTACGGATGGAAATCATTGATCCATACTGTTCCCATGCGCATTTTGGCAGCTGCACGTTCCGCCTTATCGATGTCTGTAGTGAAAACGGCTCCTGCCAGTCCGTAAATGGAGTCATTCGCAAGAGTCACCGCTTCTTCCTCAGAACGGAAACGCTCCACCGTAAGTACCGGTCCGAAGATTTCTTCCTGCACGATTCTCATATCAGATGTACATTCCGTAAAAATCGTCGGAAGATAGAAGAAGCCGTTCTGAAGCTCATCCTCTTCCGGCCGTGCTCCGCCGGTAACTATCTTCGCACCTTCCTGTTTACCGATTTCCACGTAGCTTTCCACTTTCCCGCGATGTTCTGCGGAAATAAGGGGTCCTGACTGTGTATCGTCTTCGAAACCGTCACCGAGCCTGATACGCCCTGCTCTGTCCGCCAGTTCCTTAACGAACTCATCATGGATCGAATCTTCCACAATAAGACGAGCTCCTGCTGAACAGACCTGACCGGCGTGGAAAAACGCGGCGTTCAGAGCCTGGTCGACAGCTGTCTCAAAATCAGCGTCGGCGAACACGACGTTCGGGTTTTTACCACCGAGTTCAAGAGCGATTTTCTTCATGTTACCGCTCGCCTTCTGCATCACTTTCTTCCCGGTTTCGATACCGCCGGTAAAGGAAATCAGATCGACACTATCGCTTTCTGCCAGCTCATTGCCGACCGTAGCCCCGTCGCCGAGCACCAGGTTGACGACACCAGCCGGGAACCCGGCTTCTTCCATCAGCTCCGTCACTTTGACAGTGGTGAGTGGCGTTATTTCACTTGGCTTGATTACGATTGTGTTTCCGGCTGCAAGAGCGGGAGCGATTTTCCACGAAGCCTGAAGGAGCGGATAGTTCCACGGGGTAATCTGCCCGCACACTCCGACCGGTTCCCGGACGATTCTGCTCTGACTGTCCGGAATCGGGGACTCGATCATCTCTCCGCCGTCCTTGTCGGCGAGACCGGCGAAATACCTGAAGACTCCGGCTATATCGTCCATGTCCTCCCGGCTTTCTTCTGCTGTCTTGCCGGTATCAAGAGTTTCCATCCTGGCAAGTTCTTCTCTGTCCCGTTCAATCAGTTCCGCTATCCGCAGCACTTTTTCTCCTCTGGTTGCTGCAGGAGTCGATGCCCACTCCCCATTATCAAAAGCCTCTCGTGCTGCAGCGATCGCTATTTTGGCATCTTCTTCGCTTCCGTCTGCCGCTTCGGCGATCACTTCCTGATTGTAAGGATTGATGATTTCTCTCGTTTTTCCGGAACGGGCGTCCACCCAGTTTCCGTTAATATACATTTGTTTCATTTTCGGTCCTCCTTTTTAACGTTTATTTTATTTAATTATTTTTAAACGTTTTTAACAATTTTCATGCTAGCACATGATTTTTTAGTTGTAAACCGGAGCCCGCTAAACTTTTCTTATTGGAGAAAGGAAATTTAGAGTCTTTTCAGAGCCTTTAATGAAAGGAACGATTTCCGGGAGCCTGAACTTTTCCCATTTCCTATGTAAAGCCTTCCATGTCCTATACATGGAGAAGGATTTTTCTGAAATTCTCTCTATCCCTTGTCTTTGTAGCTAGGAGGCCGGTTTTGTCCCGGGAGCGGAGTTGACATTATTTTATTGTACGTTACAGTAATACATGTTGATTGTTTAATAATTATTAAACGTTTTAAATTAATTAAGCGACACGGTACCGTCGTAAGCTTTACATCCGGAAACATACACACTACACATAACAAATACTTGCAAAGGAGTGGTTTCGTGCAACCGCAACCATCTGAAACACCAGAAGGGAAGCAGGATAAGAAAAATAAAAATTATGAAAAAGCAGGAACGTTCGGATTTCTGGGGTTACTTCTCGGAGTAGCCGTCTATGTAGGTTTTACGGGGAACAACGTCAACTGGGGCGCCCTCATTTTCATGTTCATCGCCTACGCTATCATCTTCTACATAGGCTCCATTACAGCCGGGAAAAAATCAGACAGTGCCAAAGATATGATGGTCGCCGGTCGGGCGATGCCGTTATGGATCGCCATGTTCACGATGACGGCCACCTGGGTCGGCGGCGGTTACATCGCCGGTACGGCTGAGTCGACATTCGCCTCCGGTATCGTCTGGGTCCAGGCTCCGTGGGGTTTCGGCCTGAGTCTGATTATAGGCGGGGTTTTTTACGCCCGAAAAATGAGAAGATATGAATTCACGACAATGCTCGATCCGCTCGAAGTCCGTTTCGGTAAAAAAGTGACCGGTGTCCTTTACCTGCCTGCACTGCTTGGAGAACTTTTCTGGAGTGCTGCGATTCTGGTAGCGTTAGGATCCACGTTCGGACTGATTCTTGGTATAGACTTCACGACTTCCATTATCGTTTCGGCTCTCATTGCAGTAGCCTACACGTTCGTCGGCGGTATGTGGTCGGTCGCGCTCACCGACGTAGCGCAAATCATCATGATTATCGTCGGTATGTTCCTCGTCGTGCCTTTCGCTCTTGCAGAAGTAGGCGGACTCGGTCAGGCATGGGGAGCTTATAAAGAAGGTATGGCCGGATTTACGAACCTGATTCCACCTCTCGACGGCTGGAATCATCCGGACTGGGGAAACCAGTACTTCTACTGGTGGGACTCTGCCCTTCTTCTCATTTTTGGAGGTATTCCGTGGCAGGTCTATTTCCAGAGAGTACTTTCATCGAAAAATGAAAACACCGCTATGTGGTTATCCATTGCGGCAGGTGTATTCTGTATTATCCTTGCAGTACCGGCCGTTATGCTCGGTGTAGCAGGATTCTCGGCCGACTGGGCAAGCTACGGTATTGAAGGACCGGCTGCTTCTTCCGATATTCTCGCCTACGTCATCAACTATATGGCTCCTTATCTCGTAGCTATTGTGGCTCTCGGTGCCGTGGCGGCTGCAGTTATGTCCTCCATGGACTCATCTATTCTATCTGCTTCTTCCATGGCAGCGTGGAATATTTACCGTCCACTGATTAAACCGAAGGCCGAAGGAAAAGACATTAAGCGCGCTATCCGTATCTCTATCATATTGATCGGACTGGCAGCGACAATGGTCGCCCTCAACATCGACAGCGTGTACACGCTCTGGTATCTGTGTGCCGATCTCGTTTACTGCGTACTTTTCCCGCAGCTCACGACAGCACTTTTTGATAAAAAAGCGAACACGTACGGTGCGCTCGCCGGACTCGGTGTATCGTTCTTCCTCCGTATCGGAGGCGGGGAACCGGCGCTCGGACTCCCGGCTTTCCTTCCTTATCCGATGATGGAAGACGGGGTCGTCCTCTTCCCGTTCCGGACGCTCGCTATGGTCGCCGGGTTACTGACGATCATCATCGTCTCCCGTCTTACTCAGAAATCATGCCCGCCTCAGCCGCTTCGCAAGCTGAAAACGGAAATGGCGGAAGAATAATGAAAACAGGCAGTTCCTTTGAGGGAGCTGCCTGTTTTCGTTAATTATGGATGATTTTTGTAACCATCACCGGGAAAATAATTTTTAAAGTAATAAAAAAAGATTATGGAAGGTGGAGAACAACCTTAACCAAAATCTTTTCTGAAATCCACATCGATGAATTCAACCTATAGCTTCTTTAAATCTACGAGCTGCATTCTTCGGATTTGAGGCTTTTGTTATACCACTTCCAACAATAACTATATCAGGAGCTTCGGCAGCTACTACATCAATCGTTTCCAGATTCACCCCCCCGGCTACTGCTATTTTCACATCCATATCTGATAAAAAAGAGAAAGTTTCACTTGAAATACCCCCACCGTGTTGCTGGTCTTTCCCAATATGCAGACTAACAAAATCAGTTCCAAGCTTACGAAGACCATGTACTTTCTCACGATCTGTTACACCTAACAGATCAATCATCACCTTCCCTTTTCCTTTAGCTGTCTCAAGACATGTTTTAATCGTCGCTTCTGAGGAAAAAGCCATCACCGTTGTGACATCAGCTCCTGCATCTAGCGCCTGCATAGTCTCCGCTTTCCCGGCATCACAAGTTTTCATATCAGCGAGAATTTCGTGATCCGGATAACTACGACGTAAATCACGCACTATATCCATTCCATATTCCTTGATAACACCGGTACCGACTTCAATAATGTCGACGTAGGCATCGGTTTCTTCAAGTACTCTGTGACACTCCTCCCGTGTGAGACGGTCTAAAGCTAATTGTAATTTCATTATCTCACCTCTCAATCATTTCTTTTTCCCCAAGTACTTCCTGAACCTCTGACAAATAAGGGAGTCCTTCATTATCTCCGATTACGCTAACTACCATTGATCCTATTGTGTTAGAAAATTGGAGGCATTTTTTTAAACTCCATCCTTGCAGATAACCATAAAGGTATCCAGCGTCGAAACCGTCTCCGGCCCCTACGGTATCCACTACCTTCGCAGGATTCCTCGCTTTCTCATGAAGGCTAATACCATTTCTCATTCCGGAAGCCCCGTTCTTCCCATCTTTAATAACGATATCCTGAATTTTATAGGACTGAGCCCGGGCATACATCTCATCTTCATCATCTGTTTCAAAAATAATTTCCATCTCTTCTTTTCCTGCCAGAAGGATGTCAACGTCCGGTAAGAAAGTCTTCAATGTTTCGCGCGCTTCTTCCTTACTCCATAATTTCAAACGAATATTCGGGTCGAGAGCTATCGTCACATTATATCGCTTAGCTATCGCAATCGCTTCTTTCATATACAACCGTGCCCCTTCATGTAAAGCAGGAAAAATCCCCGTTACATGAAGAATACGTGAATTTTTAATATAGTTTTCGTTCAAATCTTCTGCGTATAAATCCCTGGTAGGCGTCTGGTCCCGATAATAAAATGTTTTCCCACTACCATCTTCACGGATCTCTTTAAAATTGAGAGAAGTTGGATAATTTCTTGTCCTCTTCACTTCGCTCACATCAATCCCTTCTCCCCGAGCAAAGTTATTGATGAACGTACCGAACTCATCTTCCCCAAGACTGCTCAGCCAACCGGTAGTAAGGCCAAGTCTTGCACAGCCGACCAGGACATTCAGTTCCGCTCCCCCGATGTTTCTATCAAAAGAAGGAACAAATCTCAATGGTCCAGTTTTACTGGGGTTGAAGACGACCATCGCTTCACCTATTGTAATAACATCTTTCATGCCTTATGTCTCCTTTCCGTTCTCACTCCCGTATCTTCCCCAATCAGTACAATATCTGCAAGGTTTAAAAATACACCTGTATTTACAACCCCAGGAAGACGAACGACTTTTTCATGAAAATCAATTACTTCTCCTATGTCCGTACAATCATATATAAAGTTCCCATTGTCGCTAACAAAAGGATTCTTTTTCGTATCCAGTCTCAGGGTGCAGTGGCCTCCTGCCGATAATAGTAACTCTTCAGTTCCCTCATGAAGAAAAGGGAGAACTTCGACCGGCACAGTTTCATCATGCAGTGTCTTTTTCCATTTCTCTTTCGTTCCGATGACGATATAAACATCTGCGTGATATGCCACTAATTTTTCACGTACAAGTGAACCTCCTCCCCCCTTTATCAAGGTTAAAGAATCATCCACGGCATCTGTGCCGTCAACCGCTACATCAATATCGTTTGTCTCCACAAGTGGAATTCCAAGGGAGCGAGCCAGCACCTCTGTTTTTTTTGAACTTGCTACTCCCTGGATGTTTTTATGTCTTAACCCGTGAAGGAAGATTTCCGCAGTCGATCCTGAACCTAGTCCAACAGTCATTCCATCTTCAATCCAGTTAAGTGCTTCCAGAGCTGCTCTTCGCTTTAGCGAGTTCATTTACATTACTCCAAATAACTCGGGACTCAATTGTTTCGGAATATACATTGCTACTTCAGGGAAAAAGGTCACAAAACCGAGTACTAGCAATACGATTGTAATATATGGTATTACTGCTACAAAAGAACGTTCAATTGGTAAGTTACCAATCTTCGCTGCAAGTAATAGGCACAAACCATAAGGCGGCGTAACGAGTCCGACTGCGAGCGTCATAACTACTATCAGTCCAAGGTGCACATCCCCCACCCCGAACTGCATTGCTGCAGGCATAATAACTGGGACAAACAAAATCATTGCAGGAATTGCATCCATAAAAGTTCCGACGATTAGGAAGAAGCCTATCGTAATCAAAAGAAATACCCACTTCGCGTCAATGAAATTATCGAAAAAGGATTGTGCATGCATACCAAGTTGATAGTAACTCATCAATTCACCCAAAGCACTTGCAGCCGCAAGAGCAAATAATGATAACGAACTTAACGCCAAAGTATCAAAAAAGATTCTCGGCAAATGTTTCACTTTCAATGTACGGTAGTAGAACATACTGACCAGTAGCGTATAAACAGAAGCTACCGCAGCTGCTTCTGTAGCTGTGAAAAATCCGGTAACTATGCCTCCTACAATAATTATCGGAGTAATCAGCGCCGGTAAAGCGTCTCCGAAAAGTTTCAGTACTTTTTTAAAACTGGCACGTTCCTGACGTTCAAAATTATTTTTTTTAGCCAAGAAATATACGAAGATCATCATAGTGAGTGCAATCAAGATACCTGGAACGATTCCGGCTAGAAACAGAGCCCCTACCGAAACATTAGTAATGCCAGCGAAAATGATCATCGGAATGCTAGGAGGAATGATAACGCCGATTGTGGAAGAAGCTGCCGTTACACCTACAGCTGTTTCATTGTCATAACCGTTTTTCTTCATATTCGGGATAAGAATTTTCCCAACACCTGCTGTGTCTGCCTGAGAAGCACCAGATACCCCTGCAAATAACATAGAAACAAGAATATTCGATTGAGCCAGTCCTCCGCGGATGTGACCGACAATCCCCAGAGAAAAATCGATTAACTTCTGAGAAATCTTTCCGGAGTTCATTAAGTTAGCAGCCAAAATGAAAAGAGGCACTGCCAAAAGAACAAATGAATCCAAACCGTTAACCATTTTCATTGGTACAGTCATCTCTGGAATATATTCAATGTTTACAATGCCAAGCAAAGCAACAATGCCTATAACGAAGGCGATCGGTATGCCGATGACCATCAAAAGAACAAACGCAGCTACTAGGAAGATGCCCATGTTTCTACCCCCTCTTTCGACACACTTTGAAATCTGATAACAACATGATGCAGGGTATAAATAATCATCGTCCCAGCCATGATCGGAACAGCAATCCAAACGTAGCCCATTTTCATAAATGGTAAAGCTACCCACTGATTCCCCCAGAACTCCGTAACAACTTTAATTCCATACACGAACAGAGCACTGTTAAAAATAAGCAGAATGAAGTCATTCACCATTAAAAGTACAAGTAATGATTTTCCCTTCAACTTTTTAACGAGCATATCGAAACTAAAATGTTCTTTCCGATTAACCATCACTGCAGCCCCCATAAACACCGACCATACAAAAGAATAACTCGCCAGTTCCTCTGTCCATATGACAGAGATGCCCAGATGTCTCGTTATAATTTGATATAGAAGAACCCCGAAGAACAAACTGAGAAACAATAGTCCAACTGCCGTCTGAATTCTTTCAATAATATGAACAGCTTTAGCCATCTCTCTTCCCTCCTGAACAAAACAGGGGCACGCGGATTGCCCCCACTGTTATTATTCTTCGACTGAGTCTCCTATTTCCCTGATTTTCTTAAGCAAGTCTGTTACGCCAATTTTCTCTGCTACTTTGTCCTGAATAGGTTTAGCAAGATCAATGAATGGCTGACGATCGATCTGATTAACTTCGGCTCCATCGTCAATCGCCTGTTGTTTATATTCTTCTTCCTGGGCGTGCAGTTCTTCCCACTCAGCTTCTACGGAAGCTTCAGAAGCCTTATCGATTATTTCTTTCTGCTCATCAGTGAGATTGTCATACGTGTCCCCACTTATCATAAGGAAACGGGTAGTATAATCGTGACCAGTTTCTGTAATATATTTCCCGTTCGGTGTTTGATGATGGTCTTGTTGTACAAAGTAAGGGTAAGCGTTTTCAGCAGCATCTACGACATCCTGCTGCAGCGCTTGATACAATTCCCCCCACGCAACAGATGAAGGTACTGCGCCCGTTTCTTCCCAGAAATTCGCAACTACTCCAGAAGTTTGTGTGCGGATTTTTTTACCTTCAAGGTCCGACATTTTCTGAAGTGGTTCGTCTCCGTAATAGTGACGGACTCCTGCTGTCCAGTAACCAAGCATCCGGAAATCATTGTTTGATTCTTCATTAATGATTTGTGCCATTTCGTCTCCTACTTCCCCCTGTACAGTTTTCTCCCAATGTTCATAGCTTTCAAAAAGGTAAGGGAAGGCAAACAGATCCACCTGATCTATACCACTGGAAGTCATAAAACCCGGAGAAACCAACACTACATCTGCAGCCCCAGTTTGAAGTTTCTCTACAAGTTCAGTTTCACTGGTACCGATTGTACCTGCGTGTACTTCCACTTCTATATTTCCATCAGATTTTTCTTCCACTGAATCTTTAAAAGCTAACAAACCTTTCTGGTAAGGGTTTTCCGGATCTGTCTGGTTATGAGCAGCAACTATCTTCAGAGGGTCTTCACTACCTTCCCCACCGCTTCCTTCTTCTGAAGAATTGCCACAAGCACTCAAAACAAAAACAACAACAAGTAAAATAATTCCGAATAATTTTTTCATATTTAGAATCCTCCTGATCATTTAATTGTTTTCATTACTTTTTCAGCTTTTTCCTTTATTTCCTGTAGTGTTTTTTCAGTTATATTTTTTGCATCTACCAGTTCACTGCCTAACCCTACTACATCTGCTCCGGCTTCAAAAAAATCTTTCATATTTTTTTCATTTATACCACCGGTGACCATGATTGGCATCTCTGGCAAGGGAACCTGTATACTTTTGATGTAAGATGCCCCCATCACACCGGCCGGGAATATTTTCACCATATCAGCACCCAAGTGATAAGCATTCATAATTTCTGTAGGCGTCATTACTCCTGGAACCATCACTCCATTTTTTCCTTTAACGAACTTCACTACTTCTTCGTTCAAGGCTGGAGAAACTATAAAATCCGCTCCGGCTTCCAATGCTTCTTTAGCTGCTCGTACTGTATTTACAGTTCCAGCTCCAATCATTGTTTTTGTACCTTCAAAATGATTCACTGCTTTTTCAAGTATGCTCCTGAAGTCTTTTGTTTCTGCCGTAACCTCGATTGTATGAATACCTCCTTCAGATAATTTTTCGATAATCGATATGATGTTGTCTACTTTAGAATGGCGGATAACCGCCACAATCCTGCCATCCATCACTTGTTTTACAGACATTCAATCCCTCCTCACTCCAAATTAGCGTGTTTTCCTTTCCATGAGTTCTCATCATCTTCAGCAAAATATTTCGTCATATAAACGATTAAACTGTCCAGTAAAAGGTGCGCACTTTGATCAAACTGACTTCCTAAAGGCTGAATAGTGGTTTTTTTTGAACCATCATTTTTTGTAACTGCAGGAATTACTAAAGTATCCAAGGCAATTGCTCCTAATTTTGATTCTTCATCTGTAGTCACAGCTAACACATGTGCCCCTGCCCCGCCTGCTTTTTCAGCAAGATCCACAAGGGACTTTGTATTACCGGACCCCGATATAACCAAAAATATATCTCCCCCTGTAATGCTGGGAGTGATAGTTTCACCGACCACGTATACTTCATAACCAACATGCATTAGTCTCATGGCAAACATTTTTCCTGCAAGACCCGACCTTCCATTTCCTGCTATAAATATACGATCAGCTTCATGAAGATGAGAAGCTATTTTTTTCGCTTCCTCTTCAGAAACCTCTTCAAGCACTTCCATGACTTCTTCACTTACTGTTCGCATTATGTCTTGCATTAATATCACTCCTAACATGAACTTCGCTTAACCAAAGCTGCTGGAAAGCGTATAATATCTTTTTCTATATTTTTATTACCGAGGATCTTTTCAATAAGTATTTCAGATGCTTTTTCTCCCATTTTTTCTATTGGTTGAGCAATAGTCGTAATTGCAGGGTTATATATAGAAGAAAAGGAAACGTCATCCACAGCTATAATTGCTAAGTCGTCAGGAATACGAAGGTGATGATCTCTCGCATACTTTAATATATCCATAAGAACCAGATCGTTCCCGGCAACCAGAGCCTCCGGAGGTTCATGACTTTGAAAAATACCTCTAAGTTCTTCAGTCATTTTCCCCGTTTCCACTCCTCTAATGAAGGTTTCATCAACTGGCAGGCCGTACTTCCGACAGGCTTGTTTAAATCCTTCAATCCTTTCGACTCTAGGAGCCACGTTAAAGATGGTGGAATTAGTAAGAATGCCTACCCTTTCATATCCAGCACGGTCCAGTTCCTTCACTGCTAAACATAAAGCTTGCTTATTATCGAGCATAATCGTAGGCACCTCGACTTCCGGTACGAACCGATCAATAAAAACAAGCGGAAAATCCTGGACATTCAACTCGTTATATACATTCACATTTGTACTTGTAGGAAAAATTATTAAACCATCCACCTGCTTAGCTAATAGCATATCAATGTATTTCTTTTCCTTTTCAGGATTATCTTCAGCGTTACATACAATGACATGATAATTTAACTGGTGCAGACTATGCTCAATCACTTGAATAATTCGGGTCGAAAATTCGTGTGAGATATTTGCTACTATCACCCCTACTGTCGTAGACGATTTTTGCTTTAGAGAACGTGCAATCATATTAGGCTGGTAACCTAATTCTTCTATCGCTTTCTCGATACGCTGCTTTGTTTTAACACCCATGAATTCGTATCTCTGATTTAAAAATTGAGAAACGGTGCTTTTGGATACATTCGCTTTCTGTGCTACGTCAGCCATAGTTACTCGCTTCATTTTCATTCCTCTTCCTGTCATTCAAAGTAGTTTACCAATCGACTAAACCGATTTAGTAAATCGATTTAGTTCATACTAATATATTTGAAAGCGTTTTACAATACTTAAATTCAAATTTTCTGAAAATAACGGTTGTGTCTTTTGAAATCTGATATTGGTTTTATATGTCACCTAAACTGGGGACAATACCCGGTGAATTTTTTCTGTGGAAACGGACGAATCAGTCTTTTTCGTGGCGTTCACGAGTGACAAGGGAGCATTCAGCAAATACAAACAAAAAAACTGCAAATTAACGAATCACTCCAGGCTTTCGTTACACTGGGCCACTTCCGAGGGTTGCGAAGGGCAGGATTAGCCTTGAATCCTTACTTCCGGGCAGTCGATTGTCTCCTGAAGGGAACGATTCGGTCATTTGCGTGCCGTTCACCGGCACAAAAAGGCCCCGAACGTCACGAAAATAAAAAAATCAAAAAAATTGCAACGGAAACCGGTCATGACGGCTCCATTGCAATCGTTAAGAATCACGCAGTTCCGTGGTTAATCTTCGTAAGTGTTTCGTTCATCCGGAACAGTTTCGAACGGATACCGGTGATGCCGAACTCTTCAAGCCTTGCGGAATGCTTTTCCAGATAGGCTTCCGCCGCTTCTTTCGTCTCAAAAGCATAAATTCCACCGGCTTCCTGCGTGTCCGGATTCTCGGTCCATACCTTCCATAGAAATCCTTTTTCTTCATTAATACTCTCGGCCATCCCGGCAAAACCTTCGGCCATCTCCTCGCCGAACGGACCGTCTATGTCAAAATCCATCTGAAGAATATAAGTCATACGTACGCACTCCTCTTTTATAAAATAGTTTCTGTTCCATTGTCTCTTCCTTCTCTAAAAATTTCGATTTATTTATTTTCAAATTAACAGCACCCCTGAGGCAGAGGTGCTGTTAACTAAGCTCTTTACTCTTTCAGCAGATTGAGAAACCGTTTCGTCCGCTCCTCTTTCGGCTGTTCGAACACTTCAAGGGGTGTCCCTCTCTCCACGACCGCCCCTTCATCCATAAAAATAACTTCATCCGCCACTTCTTTCGCAAAATTCATTTCGTGGGTGACGACGACCATAGTACGTCCTTCTTCTGCCAGCTGCTTCATGACTTGCAGCACTTCTCCTATGAGCTCGGGGTCAAGAGCGGAGGTAGGCTCATCGAAAAGCATCACTTTCGGATCGATGGCCATTGCCCTTGCAATCCCGACACGCTGCTGCTGACCACCGGATAACTGGTACGGGTACGTATCTGCTTTCTCTTTCAGCCCAACCTTAGCCAAAATCCCTTCCGCTTTCTGTCTCGCTTCCGTTTTTTTCACTTTCTGGACAATTACGGGCCCTTCCATCACATTTTCGATGGCAGTGAAATGAGGGAAAAGATTATACGTCTGAAAAACCATCCCCGACAGTCTGCGGAAGTTCCGGACTTTGTGCTTGGAAATTTTATCACGGAATTCTATCGTCTGCGTATCTATGGTAAGACTTCCGTACTCCGGCTGTTCCAGCAGGTTCAGGCACCGCAGGAGGGTCGTTTTTCCGGAACCGGACGGCCCGATGATGACGACGACTTTCCCTGTGCCCACTTCCATATTTATTTGTTTCAGTACTTCTAAGTCTCCGAAACGTTTTGATATATCTGTTGCTGTAATCATAAAAATCTCCTCACGTATTCACATAACGGTTCATTTTATTTTCGATTCCACCCTGAATAAGGGACAGGACGAAACAGATCGCCCAGTAAATAGCTGCCGCTTCGATATACAGCAGAAGCGGTGTGTAAGTGGTCGCGACGATTTCCTGAGCTTTCCGGAACATTTCGCTCACAAGAATCGTCGAAGCGAGTGACGTCTCTTTCACGAGGCCGATGAACGAATTGGAAAGCGGCGGTATCGAAACGCGGGCCGCCTGTGGCAGAATCACCCGCCTAAGCGACTGCATGTAGGACATTCCGATGGACGAGGCCGCCTCCCACTGACCTTTGTTCACGGAAAGAATCGATGCCCGGATCGTTTCGGAAGCGTAAGCACCCGTGTTCAGGGAAAAAGCGATCAGTGCGCCGGTGAACGGTTCGAATTTCAAGAATTCCACCCCGAGATTACCGAGACCGAAATAGACGATGAATAACTGAACGAGAAGCGGCGTTCCGCGGATGATGGATACATACACCCGCGCCGTTCCCGACAGTAAAGCTATACCTGACAGACGGCTCAGTGCCGTAACAATCGCAAGAACCAGCCCTATAAAAAATGACAGCAGGGACAGAGGAATCGTATAAGTAAGCACTCCCCGCATCAGTGGCAGGAACGACTCCTTCAGTATTTCTATATTATCCGAACTCAGCCAGAGAAAACTATTGAACAGAAACATCTTCATCGAACCATTCGTTGGAGATATCTTTCAGCGTGCCGTCTTCTTTCATTTCTTCAAGAGCTCCGTTCACCGCTTCCACCAGTTCTTCATTCCCCTGGCGGAACATCATCGCTGTTTCGGAAGCATCATCTTTGCGATCCGCAATTTTCACTCCGGCCTTATCTCCTCTCGTATTCAGGAAATCCAGTACGGATAAACGATCGTTCACGGTCGCGTCTGCCCGGCCGTTTGCCAGAAGTTCCATCGCAGGATTAAATCCTTCGACACTTTCGATTTCCGCACCGTGCTTCTCGGCAATGGACGCGTAGTTACTGGTCAGCGACTGAGCGGAAGTCACGCCTTCCAGATCCTCAAAGCTTTGAATATCCTCATTGTCCTCCTGAGTTACGAGGACAGCAGAGGTATACGTGTAGGGTTCGGAAAATGCATACTTCTCCTCCCTGTCCGGTTTGATGCCGACCTGGTTGGCAATCATATCAAAACGCTCATTGTTCAGTCCTGCAAACATGGAGTCCCATTTCGTTTCCTCGAAATTCACTTCGACCCCGAGTCTGTTCCCTATTTCTTTCGCAACTTCCACATCATACCCGGTAAGTTTATCTTCCTCGTTGTGGAAAGTATATGGAGCATACGTCCCTTCCGTACCAACCGTAAGTACCCCTTCTTCCTGAATGCTTTCCCACACGCTTCCGCTCTGTTCATCGGAAGAGGACTCACTTTCTCCATTTGATCCGCATGCGCTGAGGATCACCATGAAAATAATAATAAATATAAAACCGAAAACTTTCTTCATATAGTCCAGCCCCTTCTAATCCTTAGTAAAATGGTATGTTTAATAAGGATACAAAAGGAGATGCTTTTCGTCAACAACTAAACGTTCTTCAAGTAAGTATTGGAATATATTCGAATATTAAAATTATTTTAACAATTGATCTAAATCCATTATTTTAATTTTCTTTTTCGGTAACTGTTTAATCAATCCAAGTTCTTCTAGAGTAGTAAATTTACGGCTGATTGTTTCTGGTGTGGTACCAAGATACGAGGCTAAATCCTTTTTGGACATTGGTAAGATAATCGTTGGACTATTGCCACTTCCCTTTTCAACATTCTCAGCTAAAAAGGATATAATGCGGGTTTCTACATTTTCAATCGCTACTTGTGTGGTTTGTTTTTCAGAATCCTTCAAACGCATCGTTACTTCTGACAGTATTTTTAATGAGATCTGCGGATATTCCACCAAATACTCTTGTAAATCCTCTCGTTTAATTAAACAAATGGATGTATTTTGTAGTGCTTCCGCATAGTTCTCATGAATACTTCCAGATTGGAAAATGGCGACTTCACCTGTAAAATCACCGGGATTTAAAATGCGAACAAGTTGTTCTTTTCCAGAATCCGATAAGCGGTAAATCCGAGCCTTACCTGAATTGATAATATATAAGGTATCATCTTTCTCACCTGCACGGAATAACATTTCCCCTTTTTGTAGATGAAGTGTCTTGGCAGATTCGGCAATCAAATCCATTTGTGAGTCTTCCAGATGGTTGAAAATGGGAACAATACGAATACATTCTGCATGTCCATGTTGGTGATGACAACATTGGTTTTGTTCCAAAATAACCTCTCCTTTTTATAAAAAGCCTAAGAGGGCATCTTAGGCTTCCTTTCTATTCACTCGATTAAGCAGGTTTTACCTTTGATTTGACAACAGGATATCCTAAGTCTTCAATTGCCTCTTCGATATCGTTAATAACGACTGCTTCTGAATCAAAATCTACTTTTACTTTACTAGCATTGAACATTACCTTCAAGCTATCTTGATTCACACCTTTTATTCCTTTCACCGCATTTTCAATCTTTTGGAGACAAGATGGGCAAGATAAGGTTTCTAATTGAATCGTTGCTTTTTGCATAAATCATTTCTCCCTTCATTTTTTAACGACCGTAAACCAATTTATTCTTTTGTTTTTGGGTTACTTTTAAGCCTGATATGCTTTGTCTACTTCTGATAACATTTCGTAGGTGCCTGCATATGTTTCACATACATCTCCAGGAATGGCGTAGTTGTTTGTGATTTTTCGTAACTGAGCAAATTCAACATCCAAGTCTGGTTTGTTTGCACCAGCATCTTTTACCTTTTTACTGAGTTTTTCAAATAGTTCACGTACTTCAAAGGCTTCTGGATGGTTCTTACCATAGGCCCGTGTAATCGCAGTAGTGTATAAATCCAGTTTTTCAAAATGGTTTGTTATTACTTCGTTAAATGTTTGCTCAGACATTATTATTTCCCTCTTTCTATATATAATTTTTGTTATGTGTGTTTGTCTTAGGCAGATTTTACTTTTGATTTAACAACGGGATATCCTAAGTCTTCAATTGCCTTTTTGATATCGTTAACGGTGATCGTTTCTGAATCAAAATCTACTTTTACTTTACTGGCATTGAATAATACTTTTAAGCTATCTTGATTAACCCCATTTAATCCTTTCACCGCATTTTCAATCTTTTGCATACAAGATGGACAAGATAATGTTTCTAATTGAATAACTGCTTTTTGCATGAATTATTTCTCCTTTCATCTTATCTTTGACTTTTTTGTTTTCCCTCTTCTTCTTTACAATTTAAGTATAGCTGAGGTTCTACGAAATGAAATTGACGCAAATCAAGTTTTAAGAAAAAAGTAGGGGAGTATTTTGTTCTTCCTACCTGAATACTTCCCCTTTATCATTCGTCAAGACCGCTTTCTATTAAATTTATCCTCTCAAACGGTATCGAAGCAATCTCATACCATTCAAGATGACTACTAAGATACTTGCTTCGTGAACCAACATCCCGATTGACATATTCATCCATTCACTAAATAGTAGGCTAGCAAGTAAGACTAATACCACACCAACTGCTATGGTGATGTTCTGTTTCATGTTTCTTGAAGTTAATTTTGTTAAGCCTAATGCGTGTGGTAAACGACTAAAGTCAGAATTCATTAAAACGACATCCGATGTTTCAATTGCAACATCTGTTCCACTTCCCATTGCGATTCCGATATCTGCTAAGGCTAATGAAGGACTATCATTCACTCCGTCACCGACAAAGGCAATGAGTTGGCCTTTTGCTTGCATTTTTTCAATATATGCGGATTTTCCTTCTGGAAGCATATGACCGTGTGCTTCTGTTAATCCAAGTTCTCGAGCAACTAAATCTACGGTTCCTTGGTTGTCCCCTGAAAGAACGACTAGGTTTTTGACTCCAAGTTTTTTTAGGTTTTGAAGATCTTTTTTAACACCTGGACGGATTTGATCCCGAATACCCATCAGAACTTTTAATTCTCCGTCAACCGCAGTTAACACAAGAGAATTCCCATTTTTCTCAAAGCGTTCGACGTCTTTTTTAGCTTTTTCGCTTAATTTCACATTTTCTTTTTCCATTAAAGCTACGTTACCAACGGCTATACGATGAACACCTATTTTTGCTACAATTCCGCCACCTTTAACGACTTCGGTTTCTTCAACAGTATAGAAAGTTGTCTCGCCAATATCCTGTAAGACAGCTTTTGCTAGTGGGTGGTCCGATTCGCGCTCCACACTTGCTAAGTATCCTAGAATTTCTTCAGTGTTGTTGCCGTAAAATTCTTTTTCGGCAACTTCAGGGTTTCCTACTGTCAATGTTCCCGTTTTATCAAAAACGATAGTATCTACTCTGCTAAAGTCATTGATAACTTCACTACCTTTTAGGAGGACACCATTACGTGCACCGTTTCCGATACCGGCAACGTTGGATACAGGAACCCCGATAACTAATGCACCTGGACATCCTAAAACAAGAATCGTGATAGCTAGTTCAATATCTTTTGAGAATAGCCAAACAATAAAACCAAGGACTAAAACAGCTGGTGTATAATATTTAGAGAATCGATCAATAAACCGCTCTGCTTCTGATTTGGAATCCTGTGCTTCTTCCACTAATTCGATAATTCTACCAAATGTTGTATCTTCCCCTACACGGTCAGATCGAATTTGAATCGTTCCATTTTCTAAGATTGTTCCCGCAAATACTTCAGAATCGACCCTTTTGCTTACTGGAACAGACTCTCCGGTAATACTTGCTTCATTGATGTGACCTTCACCTGTTAACACGGTTCCATCTACGGGGACTTTTGCACCCGTTTTGACTAATAAAATGTCACCTTCATCTACATCATCGACATCAACTTCTTCAAATTCTCCATTTTCCATTTGCTTTAAAGCACTTTCTGGTGCCAGCTCTGTTAATTCTTTAATGGCAGAACGTGTTTTGTTCAAGGTACGTTGCTCCAAGTAAGAACCAAATAAGAATAAGAAAGTAACGATGGCTGATTCCTCATAATTTTGAATCAATACTGCCCCAATTACTGCAATGGTAACTAAAACATCAATACTGACAACTTTTACTTTTAATGCCTGAAAGGCTTGAATCGCAATTGGTGCTACACCAAGAATAGATGCAATGATGAGCGACCAATTGAAAATGGCCATGTTGTCTAAGGAAAATCGTCCGAAGAATGCAAGTGCAATCAAAATTGCACTGATCAGTGTAATGGAATTCTTTTTACTTAATATATATCTTTGCATGTTGATTCCCTCCAATTTCATTTTCATTTGTATTCCTTGTTGATGACTCTAGTATAGGATGTTTCTATGAAATAAAAATTGATTAGGATCAAGTTCTATTGTAAAAGTGAAAAATTAATCGAGTAGGAGGGGGCGACTAACCCCCGACCTCTCACACCACTTATTCCGACTTTCAGATTATCCCGACTTCTTAGTTAAAAACAAATAAGACATGTGAAAACAACCTTTTGTTTGATAAAACGATAAAAAAGTCGGAATAATAAATGCTTCTATTGTATCTTACATAGAGACCGTATAATAATAGATTTGGCTATTTTAAGTGAATCGCTCATTTTTTCAGGGCTTTTTGTTGTTCACTGCTAATTGAATGAAAAAAAACACTGAAACACGTGTTCACTTTCTCAATCAAGTCTCTTTCGTGACCTTCACCGTTCTCAAAAAGATCTGAAGGTAACGATTAACTCCGAATCATTACCTTCAACAGACGATTTTTCCTCCGAAGGGAAGGATTTCAGCCTTTTCGTGACCTTCACACTGAATTTCCTCCCCCAAACGTCAGGATTCGGGGGACGACCACATAAAAAAACTGCCGTCCACTCAAGGACCGCAGCTTTCAAGCTCTATTCTCCGGCAGCCTGAGGCACAACCGGCTTTTTCCTCAGCATCCGGGTATATATCAGAGAACGTACGTCGTTCGGAAGCACTCTTACAAATGTGCGGCTCGATACGTTGAACACAAATTCCGAACGAGAGATGAATCCCGATTCCAGTATCATTCTTTGAAATTTCACTTCATTCATTATATAGTTTCTTCCGCCCCTGCGCTGGTACATCCCTTTCCCGGTCCTTACATCCAGGAGGACTTCCGGAATATTCTCTATTCTGCACCCTCTGCTCAGCATCCGGATCCATAGGTAGTAATCTTCATTCCACAGGCACGTCTGGTAATTTCCGCTCTTCAGCACTGCCTGCTTTCGGAACATGACGGATACGTGATTCAGCGGGTTCCGGTATCTGGCCCGTCTCTTAATCGTTTCATACCCCGTGGGTACGGTTCTCGTATGCCTCCTGGAGTCGTTTTCATCAAACTCGGAAATCCATCCTCCTACAAGGTCTACATCCTCATGTGTTTTTAAATAATCGATTTGCGTTTCAAACCGGTGAGGAAGACTTATATCATCACTGTCCATACGGGCGATGACAGGATGGGAGCAGTGCCATACCCCTGTCCGGAGAGCCTCCCCGAGTCCCACGTTCTCCTCGAGTGGTACGATTTTCACTAACGGCTCATTCTCCCGCTCGAATGTCTGAAGCACTTCCTCCAGTCCATCAGTAAGTCTCCCGTCTTTTACTACAACGATTTCGTCCGGCTTTCGGGTCTGTTCCACTACACTCTCCAACGCTTCTTTGAAAAATCGGGGAGTTTCCTTATCGTATACGGAAATCAATACAGAGAATTTCATTGTCCCACCGCCCCTTTTCAGTAATCGATCCGATGTTCGAGATGTTCCGAAGACTGTCGATCATGACCGCAGATCAGACTTTCTTTTCCATATCGATAAAAGTCCCTCCCCCTCTCGAGGCTTCAAGCAGCGTCGCCTTTTCTTTCATGAGAGCGAGTTCGTATTGCCATGCGTCCCTGCACATGTCCGCTACCGTGCGTGCCGCCCGCCAGCCGATTTCCCTGTTGACTTTTCCGGTGTCTGCATAACAGATTTCTATGTCTCCTTCTCTTCGTGCTGCAAATTCATGCGGCACACGGACGTTGTTCACCTGCTGGAATGTATAAATCAGTTCCTTCACACTCGTCCCTTTTCCGGTTCCGAGGTTGTAAACGACTGCCCCGCCGTCCAGATGTTCCATCGTCTTCACGTGTCCTTCGGCAATATCCATGACGTGGACGAAATCTCTTATACACGTTCCGTCCGGTGTCTCGTAATCGTTCCCGAATATATGGAGCCTCTCAAGTTTCCCGGTCGCAACCTGGGTAATGTAGGGCATGATATTATCAGGGATACCACGCGGGTTTTCACCTATCTTCCCGCTTGCATGAGCACCGACAGGGTTGAAATAGCGAAGAATGGCTATGGAAAACTCAGGATTCATCAATGAAAAATCCTGCAGTACGCGTTCGCACATACTTTTCGTTTCTCCGTACGGGTTGATGGTCGGCTTCAGCGGCATGTGCTCCGTAAACGGAACCTGGTTCTCTCCATAAACTGTAGCGGATGAGCTGAAGATGAATTTTTGTACTCCGAAAGCGTTACAGACTTTCGCCAGCGTTACAGTTCCGCTGACGTTCGTGTGGTAATAGTCCAGCGCTCTCGCGAAGGATTCTTTAACAGATTTCAGTCCGGCGAAGTGCATGACCGCATCGAACGAATGTTCCGCAAATATCTTTTGTAATGCCTGTTCATCTGTTACGTCCGCCCGATAGAAGGTGACGGACGCTCCGGTAATTTCCTCCACTTTTTTTACATTCTCCTCGTATCCGTTAATGAGGTTGTCAGCGACGACGACGTTATAACCGGCTTCAAGCAGGGCGACACTGGTATGGGAGCCGAGATACCCCGCTCCTCCCGTGACCAGAACCGTGCCTTTTGAGTTACGGGCATTCTTTTTCATTTTCAATGTCCTCCTTTATTTAAATCCGCGATACCTCCAGGCGCCGAAGAAAATCAATTCTATATAACGAACGAAAGTGTATAATTCTTCCTTTTACATCAAACTACTTCGCTCCGTATCAAATCTGCGAGTTCGTTTCCACGTAATGAGCACAAGAAGTACGTTCATTACCGCACCTCCAAGACAAAAACACGCCACGGCTATAAGGTCATCACCGAAAATCCAGTATCCGGCAAACATCGCTGATACCCGGACACTTAAGGAACAGATCGTGAAGACGAGATGGAACCCCTGCGCCGACAAAACCGGCAGAGTACTGGTACTTGGTCCCTGCAGGAATCTTGTCCATCCCCACACTGCAATCCACACGGCGTATTCCCCCGCCATCGCCCATCCTTCTCCGAAGACCAGTTCGAATAACCACGGGCCAATCAGAATGACGAGGCCAAACGGGAGGAGACCTATGACAGCCATCACCCCCGTCGCTTTCATCAGTATGGGAGTGATCTTTTCAAAGTTATTCGCCCCCTTCGTAACACGGGGATAAAAAACATCTGAGACGGATTTCCCGATTAAATGAGCCGGCATATCGAGAGCGATTCTGCCTATGGCGTAAAACCCTGCGGCTGCAGGAGAGAAGAAACTGCTCAGCATCAGAACAGGGAACCCTTGAGAGAATCCATTCAGTAAAAGTTCCGGGGTTCGATAAGCCGGAAAGTCATAATATTTTTTCGCTGACCTCCTCATCTCCCGCATGTTCGTCTGTTTCAAAAAAGCCGTGAGTTTTCCGAGTCGAAAGTACCCGGCACCGGCCACCATAAGAAGGGAGCGCAACACCTGGTTCATCGAAGTGAACAGAATCAGTACAGCTGCCATTGGGTTGAAAAACCCGATTCCGACCATGCCTGCCTGGACTATGGTCGTCTGCCCCATGACGGAACGGGCCGTAACTTTATACTGATTGTTACGAATGAGCCAGTTCTCTATGATTTGCAGACACCCTGAAAAGAAAATGACGAATGGCAGAAAATAGAGAAAAGCGGCGACCTCCTGTAAATGGAACACTGATGCGATGATGTCATTGAACAAGAACAGCACCACCGTCGTCAGCAACGCTACCAGGAGCGTAATGTAAAAGGAGAGCCGCATCACGTTCATCGCTGTCTCTTTCGATTTCGGTAAGACGATGGCAATAGGGTAAGTCAGGGCGGCTGCGGGAGCCAGGATGGCGATGATCGAAGAGTAGACTCCAAACATGCCGAACGCCTCAGGTCCATATATTCTCGTTAAAAACTGAGAGCTCACTACCATAATCACCTGCGCAGAGGCGGTACCGGAAGCTACAATCACTACGTTTCTGACAAATGTTTTCTGTGAAATTTTCACTAATATATTTTCCATAGGCATCCCTTCCAGAAGCTCTGCTCTCTTTTTTGAATCTCCCATTGCTAAGCGTAGTAATAATAGTTTTTCTTCCTTTTTTCCATTTCATTACCGTTCAGTACCGCACCGAGGATCCTGGCCCGTGAGTGCAGGAGTACTTCTTTGGCTTTATTCGCTTCTTCTCTTCGCGTCTTCCTGCTCCGTACTACGAGAACCACCCCTTCGGTATACGGGGCCAGTAACTGTGAATCAGTCACAGAAAGTACGGGTGGCGTGTCGAAAATGATCAGGTCGTAAGTACTCTTCAATTCGTTCATAAGAGTCTTCATGGAATTTCCGCCCAGCAACTCAGCCGGATTCGGCGGAACCGGCCCGCTCGTTATTATATCCAGATTCTTCACTGCTGTTTCCTGAATTACATTGGTGACGGAAGGTTTCTGGCCGGCAAGATAATTGCTGAGACCAACTACGTTTTCGGAGGAAAACGTGTAATGAAGGGTCGGTTTACGCATATCGGCATCAATAAGAATCACTCTTTTTCCCTGTTCCGAAAAAACGACAGCCAGATTGGCGGCAGTTGTAGATTTACCTTCTCCCGGGCCCGGGGATGTGACGAAAAATGATCGGAGTTTACGATCTACAGACGCAAATTCCAGATTCGTTCTGATGGTTTTGTACTGCTCTGCCGCTAAAGAATGTCTACCGTTAACAAGGTAACTGCCTTTTTTATTTACTGTCTGTTTACGAACCAATGGACTCACCTCTCATTTCCACAGTGTTAGAAGCAGGGATGGAATCTTCTCCTTCTTCTACAATTACTTCGACACTACCCATAAACGGTACACCGAGGTTTTCGATTACGTCACTTTCTTTTCGAAGTGTCGTATCCGACGTCTCGAGGATAAAAGCGACTCCGCTTCCGACAGCCACACTCCCCGCCAGGGCTATGAGCAGGTTCAGCATTATATTAGGGCTGAACGGAACAGCCTCCCCGGCCGGGGCAGCTTCCGAAAGAATCTGCACGTTATCTACATTCATTAGTTCAGGAATACTATCTTTAAAAGTAAGGACCGTAGTATCAGCGATTTCGGCTGCTTTCTCCGGGCTTGTATCGACTACCGTGACTTCGACTACCTGTGATTCTTCGGCACTTGATACCGATATTTTGTCTTTGAGTTCTTCTGCGCTCATTTCAAGACCCAGCCACGAAGTCACTTCGTCGAGCACGGCAGGACTTTTAATGATGACGTTATACGTGTTGATCAGTTCGATATTCGATCTTATACTCTCCGATGTCACTGAATTACTTTCTGTAGAAACCGGCTGAGCCTGGTTAACGATGAACTCCGAGGACATCTTGTATTGAGGAGTGATTACGTAAAACGTAACGAAAGCACCCGCTCCGAGCCCCAGAATTACTATGAGAGTGATAACCAGCCAGCGTCGTTTCAATATAAGCAGAAGTTCCATGGTCGAATAACCATTTTCCACTAGTAACAGCCCCTTTTGTTTTGTGAATAGTCGTAACGTGCTTTTTAAAGAACAAAGGGACAGTATAATCCCCCAGCTCTATCTGATACCGAAAATGTGGGAAGTGTTGGTCAACAGGTACGTACAGAACAGGATAAGAGAGAACGCCAGCACTACAGTTCTGATACTCCTGTTTACATTAGCACCGGTCAAGCTGAGCAGATAAGGGAAAAGCAGCATCTGTACCATCAGGAAGTCCAGGGCTATTCTCGATAAGGAAAGCGGCAGGACCAGTCGCAGGATGATTCCGAACAGCACCAGGTAGTAAAAATTATTTTTGACATTTTTTCCGGTGCCGAGTATCAGAAACATTGCCAGCACCACCCACGCCAGCCGTTCCATAAAGTGTTTGGCGCTTACCTCCACAAAATCTTCGCGAACGTAGAAGGAATAAGTCTCCAGGACAGGAACACTTTCGACGATGAACTCTATCGCTATGTTAATTACTGGTGAGAACGCTATGGAGAAAAGAATAATGAAAATAAACAGTTTATCAGGTACCTTTTTCAGGCCTTTCAGTACGAACGGTACGATAAGCAGAATCATAGCGCTGTAGTGTACGGTGATCGCAAGGCCGATGTACAGGAAGTACTTCAGTAAGTTCCTCTCCAGATACTTCACGGCGTACAGAAAGACGATGATACTCATAAACTGTCTGATACCGTTGAACGAATAGAAGAAAAATCCGGAAGTGAGAAAAATCAGGGTAAGTTCCGGCGCCACTTTCGCATGATCTTTAAGGATTTTGACGAGAAAGAAGAAGATGAACAGGGTAGTAAGCACGAAATAAGCGTATTCATAACCTGTGACCGTACCGAGGAAAAACAACAGTTTGTGGAACGGTTCAAAATATACATAGTCCAGATTTACATCTGCTGCCTTTTGAAGAAGAAAGTAAGACTCGAAATCCGTACCGATATTTTTCCGGAAAGCAGAAAAGATTAAAAGGGATGCTATCAGTAAAAAACCGAGTGTTCTGTTGCGCAATTTCAGATTGACGATTGCGAGCAGGAACGTATTTACATAGAAAGCCATCAATGCTCCCATCAGCTTTTCCTCCCGAACCCGGTAACCCTTTTCTTCCATTTGCCATTCATTACACAGCACCTTTTCCTTTCAGTACTTGCAATATGGTAAGAAAAAAGATTTTTACATCCATTTTCAATGACAGATGATCGACGTAATGGTTATCGAAATGTACTTTCTGACCGTGGTTTATTTCACTTCTTCCATTTACCTGAGCCCATCCGGTGATGCCGGGTTTCACTTCCAGCCTTCTTTTCTGAGCGGCACTGTAGCAGTCTGTGATTTCCGGAACTTCCGGTCTTGGTCCTACCACACTCATCTCGCCTTTTAAGACGTTCACCAGCTGAGGCAGTTCGTCCAGACTGAACTTCCGAATGAACCTTCCCACTCTGGTGACATCCGGATGCCATTCGGAGCAGCTTTTGAATACGAAATCATCCGGTACGCCGTTCGTCCAGCTGTACGTCTTTCCGTCCGACCTTTCCTCTTTCATCACTACTCGCATAGATCGGAATTTATACATACGGAAAAGTTTTTCATCCTTACCGGTGCGTGTCTGTCTGAACAGAACCGGACCGCCGTCCTCTATATAGATGGCAACAGCAATGAGCACATACACAGGTGTCAAAACCATGAGGAGGATCAGGCTTAAAATAATATCGAGACTTCTCTTAACGACTCCCTGAAATGATCTTCCGGAGGGACGTGGGACAGGTTTTTTCTGAACAACAGAGTTTTCCATATTAAAGTCACTCCTTTTCCTGTTAAAAGATCGCCCATTTCTTCCCTGCAATTGCTGAAGGTTCATTTCCATTAAAGTTATTTTATTCTTTATAAAGAACAAACCGGCAAAAAATAAAAGACTCACGCTGAAGCTCACTTTTTTCGGAAAACACAGCCTTTGTTCTTAATAAGGAACGATAAACTGAATCCACTCCTTTCACTCTTTATTTACAATCCGGAAATTCGCTATTTTTTCTTCTGGTCTTGTTTAGTATTATACTACATCGTTTACAAAAAGCCTAGCCTTTGTTTAAAATAATGAAAATATATATTTTATAAAGAACAAAACCTTTTTGTACTTCCCTGTTTTAAATTCTTTATAAAGAATGATGTTGATTACAGTCCCGAAACCTTCTATATAAAAGAGCCTCTCCCAGCGGAGGAGGCTCTGCTTCTGTAAAGATGCTACGTTTATACTACCTACCCCGGGCGATACCTGAAGTGAGCAATCATACCTCTTAAAATTGCAATACTGAGACCTGCTTTATACCGGTTTCGCTTCAACATATAGTACAAACTCACCATTATTCTCCTGAATATCCGTTTCAGTCGATAGAAAAGAGAATAGTTATGCTTATTCAAAAGAAACATTTCGGCCGCTCCCCCGTTATAAGATCGACCTTTCAAATCTTTGTTTTTATCAACCATTTCATAATCCCAGGGGTGCAGTACTTCTATCGTATTCGTGTAATAAATGATAAACCCCTCTTTAAGAGCCCGGATCGGATAATCGTAATCCTCACAGCCCTGGAATATCGTATTCGCTCCGAGGCCAAGCCTTTCATCGAACGCGCCGACTTGATCGATAACTTCTTTTTTATAAAAAGAGGAGATAGAAGCCATCAGACCGATAACATTGTATTTATGAACGAACTGGGACTTCGTATTTTCCTGTACTTTTCTTCCTGTCGGGACGCTGTTCTTCATTTTAATCGCCAGCACATCTAAATTATTCTCGTCGAAAAAATCGTTGATTCTCCGCAGTAAATTCTCCGGGTACAAACAGTCATCGTCCGGAAAGGCTACAATCTCCCCGGATACATATTTCAAACCTTCATTGCGGGATTTGGACAGGCCTTTTTCACAACTCAAGTGAAGAACGGGAAAATCCGGCTCCATTCTCTTCAACAGCTCGTGGATTCTCTCGTCTTCATTCTGATCGACAATGATAAGTTCCAAATTTTGATACGTCTGTGAAGATATTGACGTTATAAAGTTCCCTACCAAATCCGTTCTTCCGAGCGTACATAAGATTAAGGAGAACTTATGATTTTTCATTCCGCTGCCCCTCCCGGTCCTGACATTCCATTCATCATTACGTTCAGTATACACGTAGGTATCTAAAAAGAAAACAAATTTATTTTATAAAGAACAAAAGATGCTTTTCATCTTCATAGCTATTCAAAAAAATGCGCTTGTATGATTATAAAGAACCTTTTTTTTCACTTTTACCTAGGACTAGTGTATTATAAATTTAAATAATGACGGAATTTCAGAAAGGAGGTTATTCCCTTTGGAGTCAGCTGAACATATTTATTTGAAACGTCTGGATGAGACTATGCGGGCTGTGGATCATCTTAACTCGCATTCCACAACCTCGAGAGACGTTCATAACATCACTCGTTCTCTCGCCGACAACGACCGGGAGAGTCTCTATAACATTTTCCACTCCACCGGTTTCTGTTATGAGGAATACCCGGACCCGGAACAGTGGAAAAGCATCCAGTTTTTCTGGAAGAGCATTCTCGCTTCAGCAAGTCTTCAGTCCGAGGCCAGGCATCTCACCCTGATGTCTATGGCTCAGGTCTTCTCCCTGTTCCACACGATTGACGAGATGAAGGCGGAGCAGGCGGAGTCGGGGGCACGTTTTCTGACGGACAAGATCATTGATCTGTACGCCTCGAGCGTTAAGGAATTCGATACGATAACGAACCCGCATGTCGCCAAGGCTATCCAGTTCATCAATACAAAAGTGAAGTCGCGGGATTTGCAGCTGAGTACTGTAGCAGAAGAACTCGATATCTCCTCTCCTTATCTGTCTTCCATTTTCCAAAAAGAAATGCAGGAAACGATCACTTCCTATATCCACCGCAAGAAGATAAAAGCTTCCACGGAACATCTTATCTTCACCGACTATTCGATCAAGGACGTGGCATCGGAATACGGATACTCCTCTGTCACCACTTACGGAAGGAAATTCAGGGAAGTCATGGGGACGACTCCTCTCAAGTACCGGAAAGCACATTCGTTCTGAAATATCTTTCCTGAATTACACCGCCCTTCGACTTTTGTGGTAAAATAAAGAATAATGGTTTCGCATCGCGAACCGGTACTACCACTACACTTGGAAAGTAGGGTTTCATTTGAAGAAACTTGGGAAAATCACTGTAATCATCGTCATTTTATTGTTTTTCGGAGCCGGGACGTACGCCGGATATGTATACAGCCAGGCAGAAACGACGGTGAACAGCAATATGCATTCGCCGGTCACCTCTATCGATCATGAAGAAACGAAGAAAAAAGTCGAAGATAAAGAAACGATCAACATACTGCTGATGGGCGTCGATGAGCGGGAAGGCGACCGCGGAAGATCGGATACCCTCCTCGTCGCTTCCGTCCAGCCGTCCAAGGAGAAGACCAATATGATCAGCATACCGCGAGACACCAGAACGGTGCTCGGCGGGAATGAACCGGAGAGCGGGAGGATGGATAAAATCAACCACGCCTATGCTTTCGGGGGAGTCGATATGGCTGTGGATACGGTAGAGACGTTCATGGATATGGAGCTTGACTACTACGTAAGAATCAACATGGAAGGTCTCGTCGAACTGGTGGATGCCGTGAACGGAGTGACTGTCACTAACGACAGAGCTTTCACTCAGGGAGGGATCGAATTTCCCGAAGGGGAGATTGATCTAAGCGGAAACGAAGCGCTTGAATATGCACGAATGAGAAAGAACGATCCTAACGGCGACCTCGGCCGTAACGAAAGACAGCGTGAAGTGATCAAAGGGGTGGTCGACAAAGCCGCTTCCTTCTCCTCGGTCAGCAAAATCCAGGGGATTCTGGACGTCCTCGGCGGCAACGTCACGACGAACGCCGACTTCGATACGATGAAGATGCTGTTCCAGGATTACCGGAAGTCCGGTCAGAATATCGACACGTACCAGATGAAAGGCAGCGGTGTGACCATCGACGGTATCTACTACATGCAGATGCCCGACGAGGAAATCGCTAAAGCGAAATCGCTCATCACCCCCGGTTCGTAACCGGCCCTTACAAAACAGAAGCCTGACGGATACTCATCCGTCAGGCTTCTTTGTCGTTACACGAGAGTCAGTTTGCTTTCTGTTTTGTCTTCGGAAATGAGTTCTTCGAGCGGATAGCGTTTCTCTATGAAAATTTGGTGCCACAGCATAAACATGAGCACCGTCCATATCTTCCGGCTGTAATCATGCTTGCCGCTCCGGTGCGTTTCTAAAAGCCCAAGGACGTACTCCTTGTGGAAGTATCGCCCGGTTTCACTTTCGGAAATAAGCGTCCGTGCCCAGTCGTACATTTCATTCTTCAGCCACTCACGGATCGGCACGGGGAACCCGAGCTTCTTCCTGTCCAGTACGTGATCCGGCACAATACCTTCCGCTGCTTCCCGTAAAATGTGCTTCGTGGTTCCGTTCGCTATCTTCAGATCCGCCGGAATGTGTTTCGCTACATCATATACTTCCTTATCAAGAAACGGGACCCGCAGCTCAAGCGAGTGAGCCATCGTCATCCGGTCCGCTTTCAACAGAATGTCCCCGCGCAGCCAGGTGTGGATATCCACATGCTGCATCTGATGGACGTAATCATAATCTTTCGCTGTATCAAAAAGGGTTTCCGTCACTTTCTGATACGGAGGTTCGGTGTGGTTTCGAAGCAGCTCCTGTTTTTCTTTCTCCTCGAACATTTTCGCATTCCCTATATAGCGGTCGCGGAGCGGGGTCGTACCGCGTTCAAGGAAGCTTTTCCCTTTCACCCCTTCAGGCATGATCGACGCGACGCGGTTCAGCCAGTAGTTCACCGGCCGGGGAATTTTTGTGAAGGCCTTCAACGACTGAGGTTCCCGGTAAATGTTGTAGCCGCCGAACAGCTCGTCCGCCCCTTCGCCGGAGAGAACGACGGTGGAGTGTCTGCGAGCTTCTCTTGCGACGAAATATAGAGGAACGCAGGCAGGATCCGCAAGAGGATCATCCATGTGGTACATGATTTTCGGAAGTTTCTGTACGTACTCTTCCGGCGAAATCATATAGGAGTGATTCTCCACCCCGAGTTTTTCCGCTGTATCCGCCGCTACATCCACTTCGGAATATCCTTCTCTTTCAAATCCGACCGAAAACGTGCGGAGGCCGGGATGGAGCTCTTTGGCCATGGCCACAATCAGACTGGAGTCGATTCCGCCGGAGAGGAAAGAACCGACTTCAACGTCACTCCGCATGTGTTTCTCCACCGAATCATACATGACGTCGCGGACACGATGGACCCACTTCCCCTTCTCCATGATTACAGGAGTAAATTCAGATTTCCAGTACTGCGTGAACGTTACGGCCCCACCCGGCTTCTGAGTGAAATAGTGACCGGCCGGTACTTTCCGGATGCTGGCCGTCATCGTCCATGGTTCGGGAACGTACTGGAAACTTAAATAATGGCTCAGGGCTTCTTCGTCCACGTCGACCGGATCATCATCAAACGTAAGGCACTTCTTCTCCGAAGCGAAATACGTCCCATCTTCCTCCACCGAGTAATACATAGGTTTGATTCCGAAAGGATCTCTGGCTCCGTACATCATCTCTTCCTGCTTGTCCCAGAGAAGGATGGCGAACATGCCGCGCAGACGGCGGAATGCGTCTTCACGCTTCGCCTCGAACAGAGCGGCGATGACTTCCGTGTCGGACTCGGTCGCAAACGTATAGCCTTCTTTCTGTAACTCTTCCCGTAATTCGATATAGTTGTAGATTTCTCCGTTGAATACGAGAGAATATCTTTCATTTTCGTAGCTCAGCGGCTGCTGACCGTTTTCAATATCTATAATGCTCAACCGCCGGAACCCGAAAGATATATATTCGTCGTGATATATTCCTTCCTCATCAGGACCACGATGCGTGAGAAGATTGTTTTTCTTCCGGAAGAGCAGTTTGTCTTCTTCTGTCATAGGACCGGGAACGTTTCTGAGGACACCGATAAAACCGCACATAGTTAACCTCCTTCAATTAACACAGGACTATTATACCACCATTCGAATGATATCATCACCTTTTTATTTCCATTCATTCAAATAAAAGTCTGATCCGGTAGAACATCAGTTTCACGTACTCCCGGAAAGCAGTCAGATGCTGTTCTTCCGTCAACTTGCTTTCGGGATCGAACGGGGTATCTGCCGTCGCATAGCTTACGTCTGTATTTTCATTTCCGATCACTTTATCAAAAACAATTTTCGTTCTTCTGGAGTGGTAGTCGTCCGTAACGACCAGCAGCGTCCGTATCCCTTCTTCTTTCACTATCTTTTCCATATTCCTCGCTTCCTCCCACGTGCTTTCCGCTTCCGGAGTACCGGTGACGGCAGCCGTCTTCAGTCCTGGGAACGCTTCTGCATCCTCCGGCTGAACGCCTCCGGAGAGGATGAGGCGTCCCGCGTATCTTTCCTTATAAAGTGCGAGACCACGCTCCACCCGTCCGGGGCTTCCGTCCAGCACGTATATCACTTCGGAAGGCTTCGGTTTTTCTTTGATAACGAGAAAGTCACGCCCGAGCACAGTGAATGTGATAACGACAGCCAGAAAAATCAGAAAAAATAACAGAAGAACACCGGCGATCACTTTTTTCTTCGTTTGCATAACAGACCTCCCCTTATCGTAAAAAAAGGCACCCCGTAAAGGAGTGCCGGATCTTATCCTCGTGTGGCGAGGAACCACGGGTTATGCAGATCCTCTTTGTTGTATGTGAGCGAATGAATCGAATTGGCGACACCGACGGAACCGCCGGCAAGCTCGACGATTGCCTGACCGGCTGCCGTATCCCACTCCATTGTAGGAGCGTAGCGCGGATAATAATCGGCCACTCCTTCGGCAACGAGGCAGAACTTAAGTGAACTTCCCGCAGAAACGGTTTCCACAGAGTCATACGTCATTTCGAGGTCTCCGATGAACTCCTTCGTATCTTCGGACATGTGCGAACGGCTTGCGACGATGCGTGCCGTATCTCCTGCTGCAGGGAGAGCCGGCAGTACCGTCGCTTTTTTCCCCCACTCCGGACGCAGGACGGAAGTGAGTTTAAAGGATCCTTTCCCTTCGACCGCTACGTAAAGGTCCTCAAGGGCCGGAGCATACACGACGCCGAATACCGGTTTTCCGTCTTTGATCCGCGCGATGTTCACGGTGAATTCCCCGTTCTTCTTCAGAAATTCTTTCGTGCCGTCCAGCGGATCGACGAGCCAGAATTCTCCCCACTCTTTACGCTCCTCGTAGGAAATGGAACTTCCTTCTTCGCTTAAAATCGGAAGGGAGTCCTTTCCCTCCTCCAGTTTCTTCACGATAATATCATGAGCGGCACGGTCCGCCCGGGTGAGCGGTGAATCGTCCTCTTTCGTTTCGACATCGAAGTCTTCGCTTTCATAAATCTTCATAATTTCCTGACCTGCCTTAAGAGCAGCTGCAATCGCTTGTTCCATATGTTTCTCCCCCTAGTTCACTATAATTTATTGTTTATTATACATGATTCCCCGCCGGTGGGCCTCTACTTCCCTACTCTCCGGGGATCTTTCCTGACTGTCCTTTTCCTTAATATGAACAGAAGCACCACGGCGAGCAGTGCCGTCGCGGCGAACAGAGTTATTCCTAGCGGACTCGTCCAAAAAAAGGAAGCGTCCGAGGAACCTCTGACGTCACTGGTGGGAAGGGCGTACACGTTCGAGTCCTGACTCCCGACAATCAGGGTTCCGTTCATCAGTACCGGGCCGGAGGGGGCCAGGACTCCTCCGAGTTCCTTACTCCCGAGCAGCTCATACGTTTCGGTATCGAAAGCGTACACGAACCCTTCTTTATCTGTGAAGTACACGGTCCCGTTTTCCGCAACCGGAGGCGCCTTACTAACGTTCGCCTCGTATTTCCAATTCTGTTCCCCGTCCGCCGCGTTGTAAGCGTAATAGGATTTGGTAATCGGACTCGCGACGAATACCTGGTCTTCATAAATCATCGGGGCTCCCGACTTATTATTTTTCACCATTTCCCCCTGGCCAAGGCTGTCTTTCCATTTCATCTCTCCGTTATCCGTATTCATGGCGTAGATCATGTGGGTGGGATTGTCGTCCTCTTCCCCCTCAAGGGCTGTTGTAATGACGGAATCTTCATAGATGACCGGCGGTACGTCATCAAGACCCGCATAAGCTTCCGGGAATTCCGTCTGCCAGCTGATTTCTTCCTTTTCAAGATCGACGGCTGTGAATGTGTAAGGCGTAGGCGCCCCTCCCCCTACGTACAGCATCCCGTCTTCAATCGTCGGAGAGGACATACTCATCACGTGGCCGAGTTCTAAGTTCCACTCTTCTTCCCCGCTCTCTGCATCCACGGCATACAGGTGTCGATCTCCGGCTACAATGTATACCGTCCCGTCATGAAAAGCCGGTGTCGGCATCACCTCGCCGTCGGTTTCAAACTTCCAGCGGGTCTCCCCCGTTTCGGGATTCAGACTGAGAACCCCACTGTCTTCTGTTCCTCTCGTTCCATTTTCTTTGAAATAGCGGTTTCCGAAACCTACGAACAGATTATCTTCGGCATAAATCATTTCCGAGTGTACCCAGTTCGGAGCTTTTGCTTCCCAGTTCATCGTACCCTCGACCAGATTATAAGAGTAAAGATCGCCGGACTCGTGATTTCCTATGTAGGCATTGTTACCGACAATCACGGGAGTCGACCGTATCTGGTTGTTCGTTTCGATGACATCCTGTATCTCTTCGTCGAAACTGCTGTTGTACACGGGATTGTTTTCGGAATTCATCCGGTACTCCGTCCATTCCTCCGGACCGACTTTCGCAGCCGATGCCTGTTCGGTCATTACCAGACTCCCTGCCAAAAATAAAGCGGATAACATTACATTACGGACTCGTTTCTTCATCAGTGACCTCCTCCATTAGGATAGACGTTCTTTTATTATACTTACCACACTCACCCTTCTCCCCGTAGCGAAAACGTATACAAATAATTGGCCTGCCTATTTTTTCTCTCTTGAACTCCAAGTATATCATCGATAGCATGTAGATGGAATGCAAGGAGAGGAGAGGTTTTATTATGGTCAGGAAAACGATTCTGTGGACGCTTGGTATTCTGCTTCTTGCCGGAGCGGGGACCGGGGGTTACTTTTACATAACAGGTACGGAAAACACCGAAACGAAAGAAGAGGAGCCGTCCGATTCCAAAGACGGGAAACCGGGGAAAAAGGAAGAGGAGAAAGAAGTCGAAGAGCTGTCTAAGGAGAAGTTCGAGGAATCCTCGGACGAGGAGGAACTGAATCCGTTCGGGGATGAGAAGAAAGCTGACACTGTCCCTGAATCGACCATCCGGGATTACATCCACCAGATGAGCCACCAGAAAGTGCAGGCCGAACAGAAGTGGGGTTTTTACCGTATAACCGAGGAGCGAATCAATTGGCTCTCCGATAAAGTGAAGAGGAATGAATACAGTGAAGGGGCTCAGTATGAAAATATACTGAATGCCTGGAGTAACGGGAATTTCAGCAACGTCGATGAACACCACAATATTATATGGAGGATGCAGGGCGGAAACGTCGGCAAAGCGACCGGCGTCCTGAGCGAAGAGGAAGAACAGGCGTATATCGAATCCGCCCAGTAACAGAGAAGCCATAGCCGCATCGCCGGCTATGGCTTCTTTTACTATTCATCCAGATTTTCCAGAGCTTCTCTCAGCGGTTTCTTCAACGGTTCGGCCAGCGTGTAGGAATAAAGGTTCGAGATATGGTGCACGTCCCGATAAACGATGACGTTACCTACTACGGAGTGGCAGGTATCCTCGTCACAGAAGTACTCCGACAGATCGGCAAACGTTACGTTATCCGGAATACCTTCTGTTATTTCCCACGGCGGAGTCTTCGGCAAGGAGCCTTCCCGTTCAATCGAACACTCCTCTTCGGATTTCGTCTCCAGACATTCCGGGATTCTCTCCCCCATTCGCGGGTTATCCCGAATGGCGAACACTTCGGTAACGCCGTCCAGCTTCTCCCACTGCTCGATATACCCTTCCGGCACCTTCGGCATATTATTCACGGTAGCCGTACCGAACACCATATCCGGCGGGTCCTCGAGGAGGGGTTCTATCACTTTTTCGTTCCATTCCATGCATGATTCATTCATGGCACCTCCGAAATCGTCGGTGGTGAATCTGCAGCCGTCCTTGTTGTACACATCAATCTGCATATTCAATTCGTCCGAGAGACGATTCAGCGCCGGGAACCAGTGGCCTGTGTGGGAGCCTCCCACCAGAGCTACCGTATAGTCCGGGTTTTCGGTCTGACCGTAGGAGCAGTGGCTCACGCCTTCCTCCTCGAGATCGGTGTAACAGTCTTTGTCACTGTAGAATTCAGGCAGGTTGCTTTCCGAACCGGGAGGATTGAGGATAGGCTCCACCCCCTCAGGCGCTTCCACCCCTTCTTCCATCGCCAAAGCCCCCGGGTAATCCTGCTGATTATAATCGTCGTTCAGATTATCTTTCGCCTGCGAGGCATAGATGTCCCAGGAAAAGTATACGGCCAGCACCGGGACGACCAGCGCCACGAGAACGGCAGCGACTTTCCCTTTCGCTTCTCTCAGATTAATCGTACGGATAGGGGACTCCACCAGTCTCACTGAAGCTACCGATAACACGAAAGTGATGACGAGAATGAGCAACCCCCACTGTATTGGAATCGTGTCCGTACCGAAATAATTGTAGTAGAAAATCAGAAGCGGATAGTGCCACAGGTAAAACCCGTAGGAAATCCCTCCGAAATACATGAAAGGCTTGGAGCCGAGGAGTTTTTCCACCCCGAATCCGTGCCCGGTTTCTGCCGCCAGAATGACCATGATGACTCCGGAAATAGGTAAAAGTGCAGCGTAACCCGGGAACACGCTCGATACAGGTACGACAATACCTGTCAGGCAGATGACCGCAAGTCCTGCCCAGCCTAAACCGAAACTGACGTTCTTCGGTAACCGCAGATATGGAAGCAGGAGTGCCAGCATTCCGCCGAGACTGAATTCCCAGGCCCGGGCGAAAGTATCGAAATAAGCCCACGGCTGGTTCACTTCCGTAATATAGATGGAGTAGGACATAGAAGCTATAAATATAAAGGCGAGCACTCCAAGAAGCGTCTTTCTGACAGGCGTCTTCAGCAATTTCTTAGCCAGCATTACACTTAGAAAAATGACTAAAGGCCAGGTTACGTAAAACTGCCCCTGCAGAGACAGCGCCCAAAAGTGCTGGAAAGGGCTGGAGTTATTGTTCTGAGCCAGATAATCGACCGCATTAAATGCCAGCTGCCAGTTCTGGAAATAAAAAGCGGAAGAAAACATGTGCGAAATGAGCTGAGGCCACTGGGAGAGCGGCATAATGACGATGGACAACAGGGCGACCGTTATAATGACTACGTATGCGACCGGGAAGAGACGCTTGCCAAGGCCCAATAAATATTCCGCCAAATTAATGCGCCCGTATTTCACCATCCGGGATAGAAGCGAAGTAGTAATCAAATAGCCGGATACGATAAAGAATACATCTACGCCCCCCGACACGGAGCCTAACCAGATATGATAAATAGCCACCAGAAGGGCGGCCACTGCACGCACTCCTTCGAGTTCAGGACGGAAGCGCTTCTCCGGCGCTCTCAAGTCTCTGGTTTTTTCTCTGTTGTCCATGATTACCCTCTCCATTATCTTTAATATATTCCGATCACTGCAAACGGTTATTATGCAACGTAATAATACATCAACTGGTATAATTTTTCAATGAATCATAAAAAGAGAGGCAGTGCCCACGGCACCACCTCTCCATTCGGCTGTAACAGCCTATTGTTTCTGACTTACGTTAACGTCCATCTGAGGGTACGGAATAGACAGTTCATCATTTTCAAACCATTTCTTCACGTCTTCCATTACGTCGAAGTGCACGGTCCAGTAGTCCTCCGACTTCGACCAGACGCGTACGGTATAAACGACAGCACTCTCTCCGTGTTCGGAAATTTTAACGAACGGAGCCGGATCCTGAAACACGAGAGGATGCTTACTGACGATTTCCGTAAGAGACTGGATCACGTAGTCTGCATTCGTTTCATATCCTGCTCCGAACGCAAAGTCCACACGTCTCGTTTCCTTGACGTTGTAGTTCGTCAGTCCGGTGTTGGACAACGAAGCGTTCGGCACGAAGATGACTTTGTTGTCGGGAGTGACGAGCTCTGTATAAAGAATCTTGATCCCCTGTACGGTACCGCTGTAGCCGCCACCTTCCACGTAGTCTCCGACCCGGATCGGGCGAAGGGTAAGCAGCAGCACACCGCCGGCGAAGTTAGCCAGCGCCCCCTGGAAGGCAAGACCAATAGCGAACCCGGCAGCTGCAATAATAGCGACGAAAGATGTGATATCCACGCCTAGAATCTGAACGACTGTCAATACCAGCAAGATTTTCAGAATCGTCCCGGCCATGGAAGTCAGGAACGGCTTCAGCGTATCGTCCATTTTCGAACGATCTATTCCTTTAGCTACGAATTTCGTTATGACTCTGATGACTGCAAGTCCCACAAGCAGTACAATAAGTGCAAGAGCTATGCTCTTGGCGATAGGTACAATGATTTCCAACCAATCCACGAAAAATTCCTCCTCTTAACGCAATGAATATTTTATAAATGCCTATCCTATCTTACATTCTTTTCATTCAGCGAACAACGTAAAAAATGGAAATCGACAATTAGCAGCAGTTACAATCCCGAACATAAAAAAGAGCAGAAGAATCCTCTGCCCCGCTCTCGTTATTTATTCATAAACCTTTCTAACTCCGCTTCTTCCTTTTTCACCTTTCTATACCTGGCTTTGAACCACCACGGGTTAAGCATACGTCGCGTAAGGATTTTCACTTTCTGTTTCCGTAACGCTCGATACACTTTCCACACTTTTCGTATGCCAAACTGCCGTGCCCCCAGCAGGTAGTAACGTCCGTTCGGTTCGATGATTTCAAACTCCGCTTTTGATACGTGGTCTTTTAGAAAATAATGTTCCCTAAGGAAAACGTGGCACCTGGTATCAAACGATTTCTCCGTTACGACAGTGGTCAAACTGCCGCTGTCTTTCGTCGCACAGTAGATCCGTTCGTCAGAAGCATAAATCTTCCGCGCGTAATAACCGCTCTTTACGGAAAAAAGGACGTCGTTGGCGTGCATGACTTCGTCGAACTTAATGTAATTCTTCATGATTAACGAACGACGGAACAGCTTCGACCACGGAACCTCGAACTGATACCTCAATTTCAGTTCAGCTGTACGGTTCTTTTCCTTCAGGTAATTCTTTACAAGAACCTCATACTTCGCATGTCTGTCCGCCTCGTCGTCAGTATTGTTATACACACTTACCGGAGTGAAATATACGATATCGTACTCACTTTCAAAAAACGCACTCACCTTTTCATAAAAACCGTCCAGAAAGTAATCGTCTGCATCAGCGAACAGAATCCACTGACCTGATGCGTGATAAAGACCTTCGTTTCTCGCAGCACCGGCACTTTTCTTCCCAGCTCCGTTCGACAGAAACAGAAGCCGGTGTTTATAAAACTTATCACGCAGCACTTCCAGCTTCGCTTTTTCGGCAGGGTCACTATGATCATCCACGATAATAATCTCAATTGAATGACGGGCAGGGATAGAGGCAACAAGTCGCTCCAAAGATCCGGAGGAATTGAAGTGGGGGACGATGATCGATAATTTCACCAACATATACCCTCTCCTTTAAGCGAATTTTTCTCAGCAACCCTCATGAAATTTCCATTCTCTATAATCTATTCTAATTCATTATAAAAAACAAAACAACAAAATAAAAAACAATTCCTGTCGGGAACTGTCTGTTCAATGAAAAATAAAAAGAGGGAGCAAGGCAAAGGTAACGCCTCTGCCTTACTCCTGATGCTCTCCATTTCCTCTATACTTACTTTCGCCTTCGCCGCGCAAGTAGTTCCTGAAGTAATCGTCCGTAATCGACTTCACCTGCTTACTTAAAAATACGACAGCAATCATATTAGGGATAACAATCATCGCCAGCAGCAGATCGAGGAACTGCCAGATGAATTTCAGCCCGCCTATGGCACCGAGAACGATAGCCACGAGGTAGACGTAGCGCATGAAGAGCGAGAACTTACGACCGAATAGAAACTCCGCCTGCTTCTCCCCGTAGTAGACGATAATCAGCACAGTAGTAATAACGAAGAAAAACAGAATAAGAGAGATGATGCTTCCTGCGAGGGAAGAGCCGAATATCGTCGCGAAAGCCGTCGGTACCATGTCGGCGGCGCTGTCCGGCCCAACTTCCTTCCAGGCCCCCGTCGTAAGAACAGCCATGGCGGTCATCGTACAGACGACGAGCGTATCCATAATGACTTCGAACACACCCCAGAACCCCTGTCTGGCCGGGTGATCGTTTCTCGCAGCCGAGTGGGCGATCGGCGCGGTGCCCATCCCTGCTTCGTTGGAGTACAGACCGCGTGCCAGCCCCCAGCGTATAGCTGCAGCTACCCCGGCCCCAAGGAAACCTCCCGCAGCAGAGATCGGCTGGAAAGCGTATTCAAAAATCAGTAGAAAAGCCTGCGGTACTTCACTGATGTTGATGATAAGAATTGTAAGTACACCTGCTATGTAAGCGAGAATCATAACCGGAATCAGCTTTTCCGTCACTTTTCCGATAAGCTTAATGCCGCCGATAATTACCATGCCGACGAGAAGCATAACGACGAGCCCGGTCCATAGCGAGGAGATGCCGAATGATCCATTAATCGTCTCCGCCACAGAGTTCGCCTGGACCATCGTACTTGCGATGATTTCGAGCATAAGGGCGAACGCAAAAAAATACGCGACCTTCTTCCAGCCAAGTCCTTTCCGTATGTAGTACATCGGGCCGCCGACGTACTCATTCTTCTCGTTCGTCTCCCGGTACCGGATACCGAGGACGACTTCCGAATATTTCGTAGCCATACCGATCAGAGCGACAATCCACATCCAAAAAATCGATCCCGGCCCCCCGAGAGCAATCGCCACCGGTACCCCGACGATATTCGCCGCCCCCATCGTCGCCGCAAGAGCACTCGTCGTCGCCTGGAAAGGAGACACCGAGCCTGGATGATCGCTTTTTTTGAACATCTTTCCAAGTGTTTCACCGAGAATATGCGGCAAATGCCTGAACTGAAAGAAACCGAGCTTTAATGTCAAAAAGACCCCGCCGCCCAGCAGTAGAATGATCATAGGTAAGCCCCATACGATTTCGGTAATTTTTGCGATGATTTCCGTGAATTGTTCCATGCTGGCCCTCCCCAGTCAGTTTTCTTAATTAATTAATCGCTTACAATTCGTATGTAAAAATTACACTGGAAATCACTAATCCGTCCAATGAAATTTATTCAATCTTATGTTAAATTCCATTGTCTGTCAATTCTAATAACAAATTAGATCTAACCGTTACTCATATTTATGGCAGTATGAAAATGTAAGGTTCGGCAGCCCTTCTATGTAAGTTGCCAAACAAGGCAAAAAGCGTAAAAAAAAGCCACTTGCTAACGATCCCTTAAATCCATAGACTTCCTGTTGTGCAACCATTTAAGGACAGGAGGTCATTAAGGAGATGTTAGAAGTGACTGACATTAAGTATATCAGGAAAGAAGTTAACGAAAAAGGGTGCAGCTACTCGGATGTGGCCAGAAGGACGAATACGGACGTCCGCACGGTAAAGAAATACGCAGACCAGGAAACATTTCGTCCTTCGGACAAAACAGAAAAGAATCAACCAGCCCCCGTCATGGATCCCGTAAAGCCGACGATTGATGAATGGCTGAAGGATGACTTGAAGAAAAAGAAAAAATACAGAAGGACTGCCAAACGTATATGGCAGTTGTTGAAAGATGATGGTTTCGCAGGATCAGAGAGAAGCGTACGTACCTACGTGTCGCGGAGGAAGAA
>NZ_FNOS01000003.1 GCF_900107115.1 Salimicrobium album | reverse complement strand
ACGATTAGCGGGGAAACGTGCCCTTCGCAGGGAAAAGATGGGCTTGAAGGTAACGATTAGGTAGGAATCGTACCCTTCGCAGAGAAAAGACGGGCCTGAAGGTAACGATTACGGTGTTTTCCTGCCGATCGCAAGACTCCTCCCGCTGCGAAGGTCAGGATAAACCGGACAGACAATTTCACACAAACAAAAAGCCTGTCCGAAAAGGACAGGCTTACATAACAGTGTTTATTTTTTATTGACGGAAGCGTCGTAAATAGAATCTACAGCTTTTTGAAGCGTATTGTTGAATTCTTCATCGGACTGCTTCACTTCTACGTCCGTTACGAGCGCACGGGAGAAGCTTGCGATGATGTTATCGTTCGCTTTCAGTTTCTGGTTAGCTTCATCACGGGAGTAACCGCCGGAAAGCGCTACGACGCGAACAACGCGCGGGTGGCCGGTAAGTTCTTTGTACGTATTCGCATTAGTCGGAATCGTAAGCTTGAGCATTACGTTCTGATCTTCGGACAATTCGTCGAGATGCTTCTTAAGCTCGACTTTGAGAATTTCCTCGGACTTCACTTTATCGGAACTGTCGATGTCCACTTCCGGCTCGACGATAGGAATCATGTCGTAGCTCAATACTTTTTTGGCTACTTCGAACTGCTGGTTTACAAGTTCTTTGATTCCTTCTGCATTCGGGTCATGAACGACGGAGCGCTCTTTCGTACCGAAAATGTTACGCTCGTTGCCGCGGCGAAGTTTTTCGTCGAGGTCTTTGATAGGTTTCATCAGCTGAACGCCGTTCTCTTTCTCGGCAAGACCGCTGTCGATTTTAAGGAAAGGAACGATGCCTTTCGATGCAAGGTAGTCTCCTGTGTACTGACCTTCGATTTCACGGTCCATCGTCTGTTCGAAAAGGATCGAACCGATGATTTTGTCAGAGCTGAAGGCAGGAGATGTGATGATGCGCGTTCTCATCTGATGTACAAGATCGAACATCTCATCTTCGTTGGAGTACTGATCTTCTCCTACACCGTATGCAGCGAGAGCTTTTGGTGTGCTTCCGCCACTCTGGTCAAGAGCTGCGACGAAGCCGCCTTTATTTTTCATTTGTTCAAAATGCTGTTTGTTCATTCCATTCACTCCTTCTTTTTGATCCTGGTACGATTATAACATGCTTGTGTTCACTCATGAAGCAGTTTGGACGTTTCCTGGTGAAGTAAACGCTTCCTTTTGAAATAAAGGAATCTGAAGCGATTGAGAGAAGGTTTTCGCATAGTTTTTAAGAGGACATCGGTCGTGGTTTTGTGCAGGACTTTTGACTTTCCTCTCCGATTGCTCTAACTTTCAGAGTAGATTCTTACTCACAAAAAGGAGTGAACGACATGAAAGCAATCGTAATCAATGAATATGGTCATAAAGAACAATTGCAGGAACAGGAAGTTGAAAAACCGACCCCCGGAAAAGGCGAGGTGCTCGTCCAGACGAAAGCGACATCCATCAACCCGATCGACTGGAAAATCCGCGAAGGATATCTGAGACAGATGGTAGAATTTGATTTTCCTCTCATTCTCGGCTGGGACGTCGCCGGCATCGTCGCTGAGACGGGAGAAGGGGTAACGTCCTATCAAAAAGGAGACCGCGTCTTTGCCCGTCCCGACCTGACCGGAAAAGGGACGTATGCGGAATATACCCTCGTTGCCGAACGTCTTCTTGCACCGCTTCCGGAAAATGTCAGTTTCGAAGAAGGAGCGGCTACTCCGCTCGCAGGTCTTACTGCCTGGCAGTGCCTGACGGACGTAACCCGCGTCCAGGAAGGTGAGAAAGTTCTCATTCAGGCCGGTGCGGGCGGCGTCGGTTCCTATGCGATCCAGTTCGCAAAAGAATTGGGGGCTTACGTAGCGACGACCGGAAGTACGAAGAACGTCGATTTCCTTAAATCTCTCGGAGCCGATGAAGTCATCGACTACACGAAAGACGACTTTGCCGAAGTGCTGAACGACTACGACGTCGTGTTTGATATGCTTGGTGGAGATGTTCTGGACAAAGCGTTCGACGTACTGAAAAAAGGCGGACGTCTCGTAACGATCGCCGGGCAGCCCGATGAAGAAAAGGCGAAGGCGAACGATATCGAAGCGACTTCCTTCTGGCTTGAGCCGGACGGTAAGCAGCTCAAGGAAATCGCCGACCTTATGGAGGCAGGAAAAGTCAAAGCGAACATCGGTCACCGTTACCCGCTTACGACTGAAGGACTGCAGGAAGCCCACGGTCTAAGCGAAACACACCATGCCAAAGGAAAAATCGTGATCAACGCCTAAATAAAATATGTATGGAAGAAAAGGGCAGGGGGAAACCCTGCTCTTTATTTTAGGAAATGTGACCTTCGTGCATCCGGAAAACCTGCGAAGGGAAGGAATACTCTTAGGTTACTGCCTTTACAGAATGGGAATAGTTCTTTTAGAAGGAAGAGACAGGAGTGGAAGCTATGAATACCAGTTATGAACAACAGGCGGAGAATTATATTTTCCGACTGCTTCTGCAAAGCATTATTCGTGAAAATCTCGTATCTTTTAACAAAACGCCGCAAGGATTGGAAATAGAAGTCCCGAAAGGCGGTCGCGTGGAGGTGCCGGTGTCACGCACGTACATACTGGGTCACATAGACATTGGGGGAAGCCCGGTCTACGTTGATCCTTCCGGAAAAAAACAGGAGCTTCAGCGGATGGAGGAACTGCTGATGCTGCTCGGTTTCAGAAATGAATCGTTCGTCAAAGAAATGATGAACAGTGCTTTGAATTACGCCTCCGCCCTCGAAGCTTTTGATAAAAGAAAAGAGAGTGTGCCCGTGCAGCAGGAGACCTGGGAGTACGTCATCAACCGGACGAAGAACGACCGGAACTTTTCCCCGCTCGTCTTTTTTGAGCAGTGGGTGATCGACGGCCATACGACGCACCCGGGCACGAGGACGAGACTTCCGATGTCTCCGGAAGACGTGAGAAAATACGCACCGGAATGGGGAGCATCCCCCGAACTCGTGCCTCTGGCTGTCCGCACTGACAGGGTGAGGGAGACGGCGCCTTTTCATACGACGATGACCGGGACGCTGACGGAAGCGTCACCTGAGGTGAAAGAGGAATTCGAAGCTCTCTCCGGTTCCTATCGCCTCATTCCGCTGCATCCGTGGCAGGAGGAGCATACGTTACCTGTCTATTACAAAAAAGAGCTGGAAGACGAAACGATGATTCCGCTCGCTTCCAGACTTCCGTCTCATGCGCTCATGTCGTTCCGGACGATGGCGCTTGCCGGTCGCGGGGCTCCTCATCTGAAAACGGCGATGAATGTGCAGATGACGAGTGCCGTCCGTACGGTATCCGCAGCTTCGACGAGGAATGCGCCGGTCATGGCCGGGCTATTGACGGAAATTGCCGGTAAAGATGCAGGGATAGGTGAGGCGATGACGTTCTCCCGCGATCTTGCCGGTATCCACTACGCCTCGGATGACGACCGGGACCGCAGCTTTTTTGAGAAAAACGCGGCTTCCATTCTACGGGAAAATCCGGAGGCGGATCTTCAGGAAGGGGAAATAGCCATGCCGGCGGCGGCCCTTATCTCCACGTCTCCGGTAACCGGCTCTCTTTTGATTGAGGAGCTGGCCGGGGAGACGACGGAAGAAGCCTTCATTTCTTTTCTTGAAACGTACGCCCGCGTACTGCTGCCGGGAGTGACGAGACTCATGAGCGAATATGGTATTGCCATGGAGGCTCATCTGCAGAATACCGTCGTCATTTTGAAAGACCGGCGTCCGGTACGTATCGATATCCGTGACTGCGGAGGCGTGCGTATCCTGCCGGAGCGGCTGAACCGCCATTTTGAAGAAGCACCGATCGACCCTTCGACGAACCTCCTCACCGATAAGGAAGAAGACCTGACCGACATTTACTCTCACGCCCTTTTCCATAATCATCTCGGGGAAATCATCATGATTCTCGCCCGCCGGCATGCACTGCCGGAAGCAGGCATGTGGGCGGCGGTGCGCCGGGTATTAGAGGATAGTCTGCGTTCCTCGGAAACGGCGCGGGCGGCACGTGATGAGGAAAGGCTCACGACACGTCCGGCCCGTATGAAATCGCTCGTTCGCATGAGACTGTCCGGGCAGTTTACGGATTACGAATTCGTGGACACCCCGAACCCATTTCAGGAAGGAGGCGAACCGGTATGATGAGCCGTCCGATTAAATCGCTGTCCGGTGAAAAACTGCTGGAGGAAGAAAGGAAATGTCTGCAGTTCCTTGAAAGCGACGAACCGGCATACGTGCCGGGGTTTCTCCGTTTCATATCCGCCGGTCGCAGCGGTATTCTGCACAAGCTGGCTTCTGCCGTGCTGAGGGAGGGGCTTTATGACCGATCGTCGGAGGAGTACGGAGATGATGGTTCGCTTATCGGAAAAACTCTGCACTTTCCCGGCTATTCGGTCGTATTTCCGGTGCGGGCAGTGTACGCTTTCAACCGTATCGAAACGACGGGCACTATCACTTATGTGGACTCAAAAGGGGAGACTCCCGTCCGGACCGCCTCAATGCTTGCAGGACTATTGTTTACGGAGGAGGAGTATCCGAACCTCTCCTATTTCCAGAAGGAACTCGACAACGGCACGGCGAACCTTTCTCTTGCTTATGCAGGACGAGCCGTGCAGGGAGGGGGTAAGAGAAAAGACCACCTGTTTTTTGAACAGCAGGTCACCGAAGGACACCACCTCCACCCGGGAGCGAAGACGCGACTCGGTCTTTCCTACAAAGACTCGTTCCGCTATTCCCCTGAATTCGGACACACGTTTCCTGTCCGGTTCGCTGCGGTCCGGAAAGAGAGCTGGACGTCCCGTGAGCAGTCGCTTCTCTATACGCATTTTCCGGAGTGCTATCGAAAAAGTGAAGAAGAACTGAAGAGGTCCGGATACGAATCATCTGATTTTGTCATCGTCCCCGTGCACGAATGGCAGTTCATCCATGCGCTTCCCTCCATTTACGAGAAAGAAATCATAGACGGGACCGTCGTATTACTGGAAGACGTGTCCCTTCCCGTAAAAGCGACGTCTTCCTTCCGTACGCTCGTTCCGGTATCGGGGGAGGGACCTGCGCTGAAGCTTGCAGTGAACAGTCAGATGACTTCCACCGTGCGCTCCATCTCTCCGCAGACGGCAGGAAACGCCCGCGTCGTCAGTGAGTTGCTCCATTCTATCTTTGAACAGGAATCCTTTTCCGGGTTCACCCCTCTTTATGAACTTGGCGGAGGGTCTTTTGCCTCCGATGATAACTTGAAAAAAAGGAACCTGACGATGCTTTTGAGGGAGAACATCACCCCTTATCTTGAGGAAGGGGAAGAGGCGATCGCCGGTATGGCTCTTTACGCAAAAGAGCCGGGCGGAGAGGGGACGATTCTGCAGGCGCGCTTTCGGCAGTATGCAGCAGAGAAACGTCTCCCGGAATGCGAGGCTGCTTCGGCTTTTTTCCGGGACTATGCCCGAACTGTGCTTCCACCGTACCTCACGCTCATGACCAAATACGGCGTGGCACTTGAAGGACACCTGCAGAACAGTGTGCCCGTTTTCAAAAACGGAAGCATCACCCGCTTCTTTTTCCGCGACTGGGGCGGTTCACGCTTCTATGAGGCGCGACTGAACGAACGCGGGCTGTATCCTGACTTTATGAAGGGTTCGGTATCCGTTACTAAAGATGCAGCGTCGATGCACCACAAGCTGTACTACAGCGTATTTCAGAATCATCTCGGTGAAATAATCCGCCAGCTCGTCGAAGCGACGGGAGTGGAGGAGATGGAGTTCTGGAGTATCGTCCGGGAGGTATGCAGGGAGACGTGTGGGCGACTGGCTACAGAAGTGCCGGAGCAGGCAGAAACGGACCGGAAATTTTTGAAACAGAAAACCGTGATGCACAAATCCCTTACGAAAATGCGTCTGTACGGAGAAAAAGAGGAGTGGTTCAGCGAAGTATCGAATCCGCTCTACGAAGGAGAAGAATGATGGAAGCAGTCAGAGAGTACATTCAGAACCAGAACAGTTCCGTCTGCGCCTACATTTATGATCTTCCGGGGTTGAAAGAACGTGCGGAGAAGATGAAAGCCGGTCTGCCCGGCCACTGCCGGCTGTATTACGCCGTAAAAGCGAATCCCGATCCGGAGATCATCCGGACGCTCGAGCCGGTCGTGGACGGATTCGAAATCGCCTCCGGAGGAGAGATGGACCGGACGTGGAACGGACCACGTATATTCGGAGGACCTTCCAAAAAAGAAGAAGAGGTTATGCGCGCGCTGGAAGATCCGGATATGCTTCTGAACGTGGAGAGTTTCCAGGATTTGAGACGTACGGCGTATCTTGCCGGCAAAAAGGACCGGACGGCAAACGTCCTTCTGCGGGTAAATCTAAAAGAGGATGTGTCCGAAAGCCGTCTGAAAATGTCCGGCGTTCCGACACAGTTTGGAGTGGAGGAAGAGTGGATGCCGTCTCTGATCGAAGAAGCTCTCGCCTCTCCCCACATATCCATCCAGGGATTCCACTTCCATGCCATGTCGAATAATCTTGATGCCGGAGTCCACGTGGCGTTTGCAGAGCTCGCCGTACGTAAGGCTCTGCAGTGGCAGGAAGCATACGACCTTGAAACGTCTGTTATCGACCTCGGAGGAGGATTCGGTATCAATTACTGGAACCCGGAAGATCCTTTTGACTGGAGTACTTTCGCTAAAGGTATAACGGAAATCGATACAAAAGGCCACGAGCTGATACTTGAAGTCGGCCGTTACATGACGAGTGACAGCGGCTTTTACGTCACGGAAGTGGTGGACGTGAAGGAGAATCACGGGCAGGCATTCGCCGTAGTCCGCGGAGGGACGCATCACCTGCGGTTTCCGGCGGCCTGGAAGATCAGTCAGCCCTTTTACGTCGTGGCGAAAGACGAGTGGGAGTATCCGTTTGCACGACCCGGTGTGGAAAATACGGAAGTCGTAATCGCAGGGGAGCTGTGTACTCCGAATGACCTTCTCGTGCGCGGGGAGTATGTAACGTCACTCCGGGCCGGGGATACGGTAGTGTTCACCCAGGCCGGAGCATACGCCTGGACGATTTCCCATCACGACTTTCTCAGTCATCCGCATCCGGAGTTCATTTATATCAGGTGAGTCCGGGGCAAAACTGAACAGACACAACAAAACCGAACTGTGCAGTTCGGTTTTGTTATATCTGTATCTGCTTTTTCCTGAATTTTATTCAGGTTTCTGCTTCAAATTTTTGCCGATATACTGAATGATCTTACGCAGCTCTTTCGGATGCGGGCGGCCGAACGGGCTTGTCTGACGCTGCTGGTACAGCAGTTTCCCTTCGTTGTCCACTAAGAAATAGGCAGGTTCTCCGTGGGTGCCATGATCCTCATAAGGAGCATCCTCCCCGTGGAAGTGAACGTCGTATGCCCGTAAAAAGTCCAAATTTTCGTCGACGAGAACCGGGAAGGTGAAACCGTGCTCCTCCACCATGTTCTCAAGCTTCTCTCTGTCGTCATAAGTGACCGTGGTCAGTCGTATCTGCTGTCTGTCGAAATACTTTTTCTCCTCTTCGAATTGTTTCAGCTCCTCCATGCATGCCGGGCACCAGGACCCCCGGAAAAAGATGACGAGTTGCCAGTCCTCCCCGCTTTCCTCTATCATTTTGGAAAAATTATACTCTTCCCCGGCTGTACTCTTCAGCGTAAAGTCCGGAGCTTTCTGGTTCAATCTGAAATCATCCAACGTATACACTCTCCTTTATAGGCTTCTTTTACCCTGTGAGAGAAATTTTAAAGGTCCGATCACCGAAAAAAACAATATTTTATCAGGAAAGGCCGAGCCATTTTTTGACCGGGGACCGGAAGTAATACGTAACCGCCACCATGAGTACGAAGACTCCTGCCGCTATCCCGATTGTCAGAATGCTTCCGGAAGCAAGGCTTGAGCCGAGGAAACTGTAGACGAACGTGCCGGGAATCATCCCGAGGACAGTAGCAAGGATGTACGAGCGGAAGCGCACCCGGGAAATTCCCCCGGCGTAGCTGAGCAGATCGAAACTGACGATGGGGACGAGCCGCAGCACGAAAATGTACACGAAACCGCGCTCTTCCATTCTTCTGAACAGCTTTTCTCCCCAGGAGAAGTTATCCAGCGGAACGACGGACTTTCCGAACAGACGGGCCATCATGTAGCCTGTCACCCCGGCTCCTGTTGCTCCGATGATAATGTATAGAACTCCCGGCCATACTCCGAACAGGAGGCCGGCTCCGAGAGACAGAACGGACGTCGGCAGAAATATGAGAGGTCCGGCAGTGTAGATGAGGAAAAAGACGAAAGGCCCCCACCACCCGAACGATAAAATGAAGTCGCGGATATCGGAAGGTCTGAGTTCCAGGCGGAAGTGAGTAATATAAGCGATGGTAAGAAATAGGGAAAGGACCAAAATGATTTTCAGCCATTGGGATCTTGAGAACATGGGTATCTTTTCCTTCCTGTTGTCTGTCTTTTTCTCACTTTAACGTATCTCACGATAAAAGTATGTATTTTTCCTTACACGTGCTGAGAAGGAGGCAGTTCGGGGAATAGGAAGAGGAGAGTATGTAAAAGGAGGCAGGGAAAGATGCCGAAAAGAACGAGTAACGATCTTTCGGAGGAAATACGGGAAGCAAAGAGGAATCTTGAAGAGGAAAAAGGCGGCTACTCCCGTCTGATAGCTTTGTACAGGGAACTGAGGCAGCAGTTAAGAAGAGAAAACGACAGAGATCTTGCCGAGGACGTGGAAAAGAAACTCATTTATTATCTGGTGGAGTACGGCTCCTATATGAAAACGGCGCACAGAAAGGATGAGAAGTCATCCATCGATTCTCTGAAGCAGGCTCTTCATTTTGAAGATCATCTTCCTCTCGCTCATTACCGTCTCGGTCTCCTGTATGTGCAAAGAGGACGATTTACAGAAGCGGGCAGTCATTTTTCAAAAGCGTTGGAAGTTCAGGGACAGGCCGAACGTTTCCCCTTAAACGAAAGACAGCTGTACTATGCTCATCTCTACCTTATCACGAGTGAAATACATGTTCTGTATGACCTCCACGAGAAGATGGGCCTTCTTTCTGTACCGGGGAAATACGAACCGTTCTCCTCTTCCGATATGTCTTGGTTGTACGAAAAGCTGCAGGAAACCGAGAGTTATCTGAACACCCACGCCTTCCTGAAAATAACGGGGGAGAAAATGGAGTTTCTCTCTAAGGAAGAAGCGGAAGAGTCCCTGTTACAGAAGAGTCGGGGGACCGGACATCTGTACTTTGGAGATGAGACGATTGAAATAGGATTTGATGGTAAAACGGAAGAAATAAGTCGGGATTACGGAAAAATTCTTTACTACCTCCTCCAGTCATCCCGGGAGGAGCCACTTGATGCCGGGGTAATGGCAGAACTGGCCGGAGAAGAGGGAGAGGTGAAGCCGACGACGTTCAGGCAGAGAGTGAGCCGCCTGAGCCGTAAACTGGAGGAGCTCGGGCTCACAGAAGCACTCACCATGGAACACGGTTTTTGCACGTTCACTGCCGCCGTCCCTTTCATCATTGTGCATCGGGCCGATGAGCAGCTCCACTGACACAAAAGAAGCTCAGGAGCTTACCGGCTCATTTTGTCCAGGATGACCGACAGGTTGGAAAACGTATCGTGGAGCGTCTCCCGGTCTTCCGGGGTGAGCGATGCCAGCCGCTCGCGCATTTTATCTTTCATATACTGCTTTTTATTACTGAGAAAAGCTTCTCCCTCCCCGGTCAGCCGGATGAGCGTCACGCGTCGGTCCTTCTCAAGTTTCTTCTTCTCCAGCAGTCCGTGCTCGATCAGCTTTCCGACGAGTGGGGAGAGGTTCGATTTTTTGATGGAAAGCTTCTCCGCCACCGTTTTCATCGGCGTCGGTCCTTCCTGTTCCACGATATGAAGAATGTGCAGGTGGGTAGGGTGAAGGTCTTTTTCCTCGAAAGGCCGCACCTCCCCGAACAGCTTCTTCGGAAGAGCGGGGAGGACGCTCAATATCTGGTCGATCAGTTCGTTATCCGTCGTCATCGTCAGCATGCTCCTTCCTTTTTGACTTTTGCCGGGCAAAAGTGGATAATGATTAATAGTTATTATATCATAACTATTACGCAGAGGGGGAAAAGACATGGACCCGGTGATTTCTGTGAAAGATCTGACGAAGAAATACAAACAGACCGAAGCGGTGAAAGCCATCAATTTTGAAGTGGAGGAAGGGGAAATCTTCGGGTTTCTCGGGCCGAACGGAGCCGGCAAAAGTACAACGATCAATATGATCTGTACGATGCTCAAACCAACCTCCGGGAGCATTATGATTAATGGATATGACGCCAAAAAAGAAAAAGATAAAGTGCGCGCCAGTATCGGCATCATTTTTCAGGAAAATACGCTTGATGAGAAGCTGACCGCCAACGAAAATCTGATGCTGCACTGCCGTTTCTACGGAGTGCCGAAAGACAAGCGCCAGGAACGGATCGGGGAAGTGCTTGAAATTGTGGACCTCGTCGATGAGCGGAAACAGCGGGTGGAAACTTTTTCGGGCGGAATGAAACGACGTCTTGAAATCGCCCGGGGACTGCTTCACTACCCGAAGGTTCTGTTCCTTGATGAGCCGACGGTAGGTCTGGATCCGCAGACACGTGCCCACTTGTGGGAATATATTCTGAAACTGAAAGAGAAAGCGGGCATTACGATGTTTCTGACGACCCACTATCTGGACGAAGCGGAAATCAGTGACCGGGTCGCTATTATGGATCAGGGGGAGATTATTGCCCTCGATTCTCCGACCTCCCTGAAAGACCAGCTCGGAGGGGACATGATTGAACTGTCGACAGAGGACAACGACCAGGCACTCCGTGAGATTGAGGAGAAAGTGGAAGGTGCGGACGTGAGTGTGGAAGGTGATACGATTCATCTGAAAGTGGAGAGCAGTGACGCCTTCATCTCTTCCTTTATTAAAACACTGGAAATTCCCATCACCAGACTCAATATCCGGAAACCGACCCTGAACGACGTTTTTCTCGCTTTTACAGGCAGAAAAATCGGAGACGCGAAAGAATAGGAGGAATGACCGATGGAAGGAATATTTGCAATCTGGCAAAGAGACTTGACGAAATTTTTCCGGGACAGAGCCCGGCTGATCGGCTCCTTTTCGATGCCGATTCTCTTTCTGCTTATTTTCGGCGGAGGTATGAGCGGTTCAATGGAAACGATGATGGCCGGTAACATGCCGGACGGAGCGGAGAGCTTCAATTACGTAGAATTCGTATTTCCGGGAATTGTAGCAATGACGCTGCTGATGACTTCGATTTTTTCTGCAATGTCCGTCATCGAGGATAAAGATTTCGGGTATATGAAGGAGATTCTCGTATCACCCATTTCCCGGGTAAGTATCGCTATAGGAAAAATGTTGGGAGCTGCCACGATCGCTACGATCCAGGGAATACTGTTGTTTTTTCTTATTCCGTTTCTCGGAATATCTTACAGTATCATGGCGCTTATACAGGTGATTCCATTCATGTTTCTGTTAGGCTGCGCTCTCTCGGGACTCGGTTTATTGTTCGCCAGTGTCATCCGTTCCACTCAAGGGTTCCAGCTGACCGTGCAGATTCTTGTAATGCCGATGATTTTTCTGTCGGGAGCTTTGTTTCCGGTGAGTAATATGCCGGCATGGATGGACGTCATCGTCAAAATAAACCCGGTTACTTACGGAGTGGACGTAATGAAGAAACTGATGATTGAAGTGGATAACATTCCGGCAGCCGTATCGGAAGCCATGGGGCTGAACATAACGGTGCTCGGCCGGGAAGTGACGATGTTCGCCGAAGTTCTGTTCATTGCAGGCTTTGCTGCGGTTCTCGTACTTTTCGCGACCTTCAGTTTCCAGCGTGCCAATGCATAAGTCACGGATAATATTAAAAGACGCATACCTCTTTTCCGGAGGCATGCGTCTTTTTTTAGGGCGGTAATTCCCTGTATCTCTTGTTATCTGGAAGAGACGTCTTCTGTCAGAGAACCTGCCTGTGGTTTAATTGCGGAAGTGTTTTCCCGGTTAGCAAGAAACTCCGGGCGCGGCTCCGTTCCGCTGAACGGTTCCACGAGTTTATTCTCCACCGAGTTGAATACGAAGAATACGTTACTGCGCGGGTAAGGGGAGATGTTCCCGGCAGAGCCGTGCATCGTATTACAGTCGAAGAAGAGGACAGAGCCTGCAGGCCCGGTGGCGCGGTCAATCTGTCCGCCGGCCTGTTCGGTGAGCCATTCCATACTTTCGTTGTCAGGTACACCGGTCTCCTGTTTCTTCAATGATTGTTTAAAGTTTTCCTCCGGAGTCGTACCCGGGCAGGAGACGTACCACTTCTGTGATCCCGGTATGAGCATAAGCGGTCCGTTGAACTCATAGTTGTCCGTCAAAATGATAGAGCAGCTGAGTGCCCGCATATCCGGCATGCCGTCTTCCATATGCCACGTTTCAAAGTCCGAGTGCCAATAAAACTCTTTACCTTTGAAGCCAGGTTTGAAGTTGATGCGGGATTGCATCATGTACACATCACTACCGAGAATCTGTTGGGCTGCTTTGACGATACGCTCATTTTTCGAAAGCATTTCGAAGAAACCGCTGTCTTTGTGGATTTCGAATACAGAGCGGACTTCGTTGCTGTTCGGCTCCTTGATGACGTCCGGTGCATCACGGTTTTCGTTATTTTCCATCGTTTTACGCAGTTCTTCTTTCATAAGCTTAACTTCGTCAGCAGTGAACAGGTTCTGCAGCATGATGTACCCGTTCTCATCATAGAAGCTTAAATCTTTTTCCTCCAGAGGTCCGTCGTAGTCGGCACCGCCGTGAACGATCGGATCTTTCCGGTCGATAATCTCCTTGTGATCACCCTGCCTGGACGGATATTTATCCATTGCCATACTTCCATTCCTCCTTAAGTGTTTTTACCAGAGAGAAAGTCGTACCGAGCCGCACTTTTGTAATGTAAACCGAAGGGATGCTTTTTTCTTCGGGAGAAAGCCCTTCCATAAAACCTGAGACAGCGAAACCAAAAGCGTAACCCGTTCCTGAATCAGGGGGGCCGGCTTTTGGCTATTAGGTAAACAGAATTTTATTAATTATGCTGTAAGCGCGATTGTACGAAAATTTCCCTCACGGTTATATGTTTCCCTCATTAATGGAGAGACCACTGTACATCTTCCCATGTATTTGAACAATAAACATTTTTCTGAAAAAAGCCGAAAATTTCCAACTTTTTTTCTATGCTTATACGATTTTCTCTGTTTGTTCCACGTGAAACATCAGAATAAATAGGGTCCTACATAAACGGTCATAAACACGACGTGCAGGCCGACGAAATAAGTTACACGTGCCGGAAGCCCCCACCATTTATCCATCCCCGAAAATCTGACGATCAGTAAGGACAGAAGCGAGAACAGAAGAATGATTACGAATGGACTGCCGGGAAAATCGAGTATCCCGGGCAGAGCCTCAATGAGCTGCGGTTTGAACAGGTGATGATCGAACAGTAAGGCGACTGTCGTGTAAATGGCTGCCGATACATATAGAATCCATTCTTTCTCTTCGTCGAAAGGATTGCGGCGTTTCGACATCCAGAACACCATAACCAGCAGGGGAACGGCATACCAGAGAACAGTCAGAAAAATGGTCATAAGCCCGGTCGAAAGCATCGTCAGTGTTTTTCCTGCTGTACGGAGCAGTATATCCCCGGAGAAAGCGGAAGCGGAAAAATCTGCGTGCTCTTTGGAAGCGGCTGTGAACAATGTGTTCTCGTCCGCCCCCTCATCGATCCAGGCGATCATCCCTGCATCGATCACTTCCGGGCGAACGGAAAGACGCGGGGTGTTGCTGAGTCTGTCTGCAGTAATACTTTCATTGTTTATCTCTCCTTCGAAAACGTTGAACGCTTCCGCGCTGCTTGTTTTAGTTTCAGTGTACCCTTGGGCTCTGAATAGGAGAAGTGGGCGTCCATTTTTTTCGTAAACGTGGAGGTCTTCGACTTCCTGCAGGGGACTTCCTTCTCTGTTCGGATCCGGAAACGAGACGTCAGTAAGAGTAACGGAACCGTTTCGTTTATGAGCCAGAAAAAAATTCTTCTCTCCAGAGGAGGAACGGACAAAAGCCGGAACGGCATTAATAAGCAGAGTGGCAGTTTCTCCCTGGATTAATGGATACGTGTCTTCCATTTTCAGAGAAGGAGACAGCTCGACAGTCAACTGATCCACTTTTTCAACTTCACTCTTCTTTTTCATGTAAATCGAGGAAGTGAGACTGTTATCCTCTCGTTCACTGACGGAAACGACAGTCCCCCGATTCGATTCATAGGCGTGGATGGAAGAGGATTCCGTTACGTTTTCGGCTATGATGGTCGTTTCAAGCGTCCCGCCGTCCACGTAGACGGCTTTTCCCCCTTCCACGTATACTGCACCTTTTTCAGTGGGAAGAAAGATTTCCGAGTCTGCTATCCGTTCTTCCGTGTCGGCGCGGTAGACTCCTCCATCACTGTAATAAATCGTGTATGTATCGCCGATGAAAACGTCAGCCCCTTTCGTGTTCCGGACGGGGACTTTCGTCGTTTCTGTACCATTCAATTTTTCATCGTATGTCTGGATGGTGAGAGCTTCTTCCGTAAAATAAGCGAGACGAATGCCATTTTCCGTTTTTCTGCCGTCCAGCCCGGCGCGGATTTCGGTTTCGCCGAGTTTCGCTTCCCGATGCCACGAATCAGAAGGGAGGGCAGCGGCCTGCTTATAGTTTTGAAACATTAGGAACATAATACCGATTACAATGACGAGCAGTGGCAGGGTCCAATATTTTTTCACTTTCGTACCTCCTGTATTTCAGCCTACGTCCAAGTATAGAGGAGATTGGATAAGCCTTCCATATTATTTACAAAAAATTCTGTTAAATGTTAAGTGGTGACATTTTTTTGCGCCCACATTATAAATGTATAGAATTTTCAGATAATTAATTTTATAATATAGGTAATAAAATCGGAAGGGAGGGTGGATGATGAGCAGAATGACAGAGATGGCGTTAGGGATTATAGGAGGATTAATCGGTTTTGGCGGAGCTTTTTTTGCATTGTTTATCGGTTCGGTGGATGCAGCTTTTAATGAGACAAGTGAGCTCGGGAATCTTGGAGCAAGCGCCTTTATTTTTAGCAGTCTAGCTGTTGTAGGGGCCGTAGTCGTCAAATTCAAGGCCGTTCTTGGTGGATGGCTGATGCTGATCAGCGGTATCGCTATTCTGATTTCCATTAGTCTTTTCGGAGTGGTTCCGGCTTTATTTCTTGTCCCGGCAGGTCTGATGGGTATTTTTAGAAAAGAAAAAATACAGCAGGAAGCTGCGTAAGGGAGAGGGAGTTATGAAGAGGATAATACTTTTTTCTATCTTCATGATTTTTTTGGTGTTAACGGCGTGCAGCACAGGGGAGGATATGGTCGGAGAAACTACCGGGGATGCTCCGGAAAGTGAAGAGGTGGAAGCGGCCGAGGGACAGAAGGAAAAAGCGGAAGTACCGGTGGAGGAACAATCGACAGAAGCAGCTCCAGATGAAGCGCAAGAAGAAAAAAGCGAAGAAAACGTAAGTGCAGCTGTGGAGATAACTGATCAGACTGGTGGCGCATGGGTGGACTCCATAGATTCTCTCTGGGTTCATTCTGCAGCGGTATTGGAGAACACCGGTAATGTTCCGGTAGTGATCGGGGAAGTACAGATGAATTTTATGAACGGAGAAGGGTCGGTTCTTGGTACCGATGCCATGAACAGTGCAACGCCGGAAGTTTTGAAGCCGGGTGAGACGGCTTTCGTATCCCAGACAACTACTTTGGATGCAGTGACCGATCCGGAAGAGTTTGATCATACGACGTACAACTTTGAATACCGGGAAGCTTTTGGAGAAGACGCGAATTTAATGGAGGTGAAAAGTGTTCAGCATGGCCATGGGGACGAATATACCCCGTATCGAGTCACAGGAATCGTTGAAAATACGACCGGAGATGTGCAGGAGGATATCAGGATTGCTGCAGGGCTTTATGCAGAAGATGGTTCTCTCCTCGGTGTCCTGACCGATAGCATTTCTGTCAGTGTGAACGCGGGGAGTGAAGCAGGATTCGAACTTACTTACCCTGAGATACCTGCTGAAAACGCCGGAAAAGTGAAAGACGTAGAAGTGAAAGCTTACGGTTGGGACTGGGGATTTTAAAGGGGTCCAGGGACATAAGAAAGCGGCAGTCGGCCAGAAAGCCGGCTGCTTTTTGCGTCCGTAACATCAAGAGTCCTGGAAACTATTGTCATTGATCGATCGGGAAAACTCATATACGATGGATACAAATTATTTCCAGAATCAGAGGTGAAGGTATGCCGAATGAACCACGACTTATTGTGAATACACAGACGGAAAGTCTTCTGCAGGAGTTGAAAACCTCTCTTGAGACGTGCCGCTCCTTTTATTTCAGTGTCGCCTTTCTCAACTTCAGCGGTCTTCAGCTGCTGCTGGAAGCATTGAAGGAAGCGGAGACAGCAGGTGTGGAAGGGAAAATTCTCACTTCCACTTATCTGAATTTCACCGATCCTGAGGCACTGCGGAAGCTGAGAGAGTTCCCGCTTATTGAATCGAAGGTGTTCGTCACCGATAAGACCGGTTTTCATACGAAAGCGTACATATTTGAATACGAAGACTGTTACAAAGTGATTATCGGGTCCTCCAACATTACCCAGCACGCACTGAAAAGTAACGTGGAGTGGAATGTCGAACTTATTTCCAAACAGCATGCCGCGTTCATGGACCGGGTGATCAACGAATTCAATGATCTGTGGGAAAAAAGCCGCAGGGTGGATGATGAGTTTCTGCATGATTATACCGAGCTCGTCCGTAACCTGAAAGAGACTGTCACTCACCAGTCTCTCGTTTATGAAAAAAGTACGTACGTGACGCCGAACAGTATGCAGACACGGGCTATGGAGAACCTCGAACGGCTCCGTAGTATCGGGGAGAAGAAGGCGCTCGTCGTTGCGGCTACCGGTACCGGGAAGACGTATATGTCGGCTTTTGACGTACGCCGGGAACGGCCGAAGCGGCTGTTGTTCGTCGTGCACCGCGAGGAGATCCTGCAGAAAGCGAAGGAGACGTTCGAATATTTCTTACATAACTTTCACGTATCTTTCGGACTGTTGACCGGTACACAGAAAGATCTGGAAGCGGACTATCTGTTCGCTAACATCCGCACGCTTCATAACTATTATAATTCCTTTGATCCCGGGGCCTTTGATTACATCATTTACGATGAAGCGCATCACGTCACGGCTCCGACGTATCAGGAAGTCTTCGAATATTTTGATGCCGACTTTACGCTCGGGATGACGGCGACTCCGGAGCGGGGGGACCAGCAGTCGATCTTTGAACAGTTCGATGAGAACGTGGCACTGGAGGTGCGTCTGCATGACGCTCTTGAGGACGATATTATCGTTCCTTTCCACTATTTCGGAATAACGGATATCGACAATGTAGATCTTAGCGACGTATCTGTTGACGATATTGACGAAATAACGAGAAGACTGAAAGTGAACGAACGCGTCGATTTTATTATCGAAAACATGGAGTTTTACGGGTGGGACGGGGAGAAGAGAAAAGGTCTCGGATTTTGTGCCAGCCGGGAGCACGCCGGATACATGGCTGAAGAGTTCCGGAAGCGCGGCATTCCGAGTCTTGCTTTGGATGGAGAGAACAAGGGTGTAGAACGGCAGGAAGCCATACGCCGCCTGGAATCGGACGAGTCGGAGATCGAGTTTCTGTTTACGGTGGATATTTTCAACGAAGGGGTCGACATCCCTTCTGTAAATACGGTGCTGATGCTCAGACCTACGAATTCACCGATCATTTTCATCCAGCAGCTGGGGCGGGGCCTTCGGAAGCATGCGGGAAAAGAATTCCTGACGGTGCTTGATTTCATCGGTAACCACGCGAAGACATTTCTCATCGCTATCGCTTTGAACGGGCAGCGCTATTACGATAAAGAAAGTCTGAAAGTCGCTATATCTACCGGTTTCGCTCATCTGCCGGGAACCACTCATATCGAAATGGATGAAATTTCAAAAGAGAGGATTCTGACTCAGATTGACCGGGAGTCCTTCATGTCGATGAAATATCTCCGTGATCAGTACCAGGAGTTCAAACGTGTCCGGGCCGGAAAGACTCCGCACTGGCTGATGGATTACTATACGTACGAAAACGCTCCGGATCCGGTTTCTTTCATCAGGAAGAAGAATACATACCTGGAATTCGTCGCAGCCACGGAAAAAGACGATCATCTTAAAGAACTGAGCGCAGATGAGACGTTTATCAAAACGCTCAAATGGCTTTCATCGATGCTTCCGCTTAAACGGAGCTATGACTTCGCCCTGCTTCGGGCGCTCGCCCATAAACGATTGATTACAACTGCAGAAGCACATTCGGAAATAGAGAAGTGGGTGGAAGAGGTTCCGGAAGTGAGTGTTGAACACGCCCTCTGTTACGTGAACCAGGAATTTTTCGACTCCGGGATGCGGGAAAGGACGCCGAAACTCGTGTCTTATGATGGGGAGAGGGCCGAGCGTACTTTATTATTCGACAAACTGCTGAACAATCCGGAGTACCGTGCCTATATATTAGACGTACTCGAATACGGACTGTTGAGATACGAACGGGAATTCGGCTCCCGTTATTACGGGACACCTCATTTCAAACTGTATGAACAGTATCAGATGGCGGATGCGGCTCTTCTGTCGAACTACCGTAAGAGTCATTCTGCATTCCGGGGCTCCGGACTGTTACAGAACGGGAATGACTATTTTCTGTTCATCGATCTGCACAAAGAGGCGGATATTAAAGAAAGCATCAACTACAATGATAAATTGATCAGCCGCGCGCAGTTCCAGTGGGAAACTCCGAACAGTACGAGGCAGGACTCCGAACGGGGGAAAAATATTCTTCATAACCGCGAGCGGGGTATCCGGCTGCACTTGTTCGTCCGCAAGTATAAGCAGATTGAAAACGGGTTTACGGAACCGTATATCTATATCGGAGAAGGGGACGCTCTCTCCTGGAGAGGAGAACAGCCGGTAGAAGTGCAGATCGCTTTGCATCACCAGCTGCCGGAACAGCTGTTTACGGAACTTACCGAGAAGGTGTAAGTTCTTCGACTGCCGGAATGTCGGCGGGAGCCCAGACGAGGGAAGGAAGGTGCTCCTGTTTCAGCCATACGAGCTTGGCGTGTTCTTTCGGTTCCGGCTCCCCCTCGAGAAGCCGGGCTTTGATGGCGATCAGTTCAATGACGAACGAATCGTATTCATGCACGTTCCGGTTAAAAACTTCGCCGGCCCGGATGCTGCAGCCGAGTTCTTCCTGGATTTCCCGTTCAAGCGCTTCCTGCAGAGATTCCCCGTTTTCGACTTTTCCGCCGGGGAACTCCCACATATTCGGGATACTCATATCGGGAGAACGGAGTGCACAGAGAATTTCCTCTTTCTCGTTCTCGATAATGGCTGCCACGACTTTAACCTGTTTTTTCATATGTATGTCCTCCTTTTGTATGTAACGTCTCCTGCACAACTTTTTTGTGCAAAGAAATTCGGTTGATGATTGCTGTTTTTTGGTCAAGTTTGCCCATCAGAATCACTCCTTTTCCAAGACTATAAGACCAGTATAACTACCGGGGCGACAAAATAAAAATAAATGACGCATCCTGTTATTCCGCACTCTTTCCGGGAAAATGATATGGTAGGAAGAAAAGGAGGATTTCGTTATGGATAACCGTATAGAACAGCTGTTTGAAGAATGGAGGAACGGTTCCGTGGAAGCACACCGGACCCTCCTTGAAGAAATGGAAACGGAAGTATCATGGAGTTATGAAGTGTGGGACAGACTCGTCGGATTCCTCGATGATGAAGGTGCACGCCTGAGGTCGGAAGCCGCTCAGTTCCTGTCCTATCTTGCTGTCAGTGACCCGGAAGACCGGATCATGCGCGATTTCCAAAACGTATGGCAGGTGACAAAAGATGAAGATTCCACTGCAGCGCGCCGTGCTCTGCAGTCGGTATGGCGGATCGCTCTCGGAGGTGCCCGGCAGAAGAACCTTGTGACCGGATCTATGATTGAAAGATTTTATACAGCCGCCGGGGAGAAAAATGGCACACTTCTTCGCGAAGACATTCTAAGAGGACTCGCTGCTCTTTATAAAAGGGATAACGATCCTTATATCGATGAACAGGCGAAAGGGCTGATCGACAACGTGGATGATCCGGAAGAAGCGAAGACGTACTATCACATTTGGAAATAATAAGCCGAGGCACCCCGGGTATACAGAACCTCTGCGTCCATCCGGACTGTGAGCGACTTATCGTTAAACGTTTTCCGGGAAATGGAGTATAATAAGGATAAATCAAAAAATATATGCCGGAGGCGGTCCTATGGGGTAACGTCAGAAGTAAGGTGCCGTGGATGCGGATATTCGGGGAATTTTCGCTTCGGTCTTGGCATGTTTCACAGTTCTCTCGCAAGATGCCTCGGTGAATTTCCGTACTGGGAACGGAAGGAACTGGAGGAGCTGCTCGAAGATAAAGAGGTGAACGACTATCAGTTCAGCTTCCAGCTCACCCAGTGTCAGGAGTGTTTATGTTTAAGCAGCCGCCCGACTATCAAATTTCTGTTCGAAGACGGCTCTCATTCCCACAACTACCCCCGCTGTACGAAATGCCGCAGTGAAAATGTACGCATTCTTTCTCTCGACTGGCTGGAAATGGCCCGCTGCCCGTTCTGCCGGGAAAAAAGCCTTGAGAAAGGAATAGGTGGTACGTGGGAGTGAGAGGACCGGGGTACAGAAGACATTGAAGTGTTACGCTTTATAAATAACAGACACCACCAAAATCGAACTCTGAATGTTCGGTTTTAGGGGTGTCTTTTTTTTGAAATATTACGATTATCGTTCCCTTCAGACTCCCGGATGTCTTCGGAAGGGAACGATAATCATGAATACGTGCCCTTCAGAAGTGTAAAACGGCTCCGATGGGCACGATTAACGTAAAAACGTGACACTGAGACCGCATGAAGGGTCTTCAATGTCACGATTATCCGTTACGTAATGAAAAGTCCGAGAATGAGTGCTACGGTGAGCCCGACCAGACCGATCAGCGTTTCCATGACGGTCCACGTCTTCAGGGTGTCCTTAACGTCAAGACCGAAGAAGCGGTTCACGAGCCAGAAACCCGAGTCGTTTACGTGAGAGAGCACCGTAGCTCCTGCGGCAATCGAAATGACGATCAGGCCGAGAGCGGCACCTTCGAGACCGGCTACATCGATGACCGGAGATATAAGCCCGGCTGCCGTAACCATGGACACGGTTGCAGAGCCCTGGGCTACGCGGACGATGGCAGCGATAAGGAAGGCGAGAAGGATCGGCGGCAGCGGGGAACCTGCCATCATTTCCCCGAGCACGTCTCCGACTCCGGACTGGATGAGCATTTCCTTGAATACGCCACCGGCGCCGGTGACAAGAATGATAATCCCTGCAGGTTCAAGCGCTTTCGTAGCGATGTCCTGCACTTCCTGACGGGAGTAGCCTCTTTTCGTTCCGAGAATCCGGAATGTAAGCAGCGTGGCGATCGTCAGTGCCACAATCGGATTACCGACAAAAGTGGTAATGGAACGTACAGTGCTTCCTTCCGGGAAAATGATGGTGGAGGCCGTATTAACAAGTATCAGAACGAGAGGCACAAGAATAATGGAAGTAATCATCCAGAAACTTGGCAGATCTTTTTCATATTCTTTTTCTTCGAAATCCATGTAGTCCGGTACGGCGACATCGATTCTTTTCGCAATGTAGCGGCCGAACAGCGGTCCTGCGATGATCATCGACGGAATACCGGCGAGTACACCGAAGAAGATGACCCAGCCGAGATCCGCTCCGATAAGGTCTGCGACAGCAATAGGTCCCGGAGTCGGCGGTATGTAACTGTGCGTGACGGCGAGTCCTGCAAGAAGCGGAATGCCGTAGTACAAGAGCGACTTGCCGGATTTCTTCGCAAGTCCGTATACAATAGGAACGAGGATGATGAATCCTACGTCGAAAAAGACGGGAATAGCGACGAGGAAACCGGCGATGCCGAGAGCCCACTGGGATTTATCCTCCCCGAATCGTCCGAGCAGGGACTGGGCGAGACGTTCCACTCCGCCCGAGACTTCGAGCATTTTTCCGAACATGGCTCCAAGCCCGACGACGATGGCGACGAACCCGAGAGTGCCGCCCATCCCCTCTTCTACAGTAGTGATGACTTCTCCGAGAGGCATTCCGGCAGCGATACCGACGAGAAGGCTGACGATCATAAGGGAAACGAACGCGTGCAGTTTCGTCCGGATCACGAGAAATAGCAGGCCGAAAATTCCCGCTACGGCGATAAGAATAAGCATGGTGGATGACATTGCTGGTACCTCCTAATGTTTCTGTATTTTCATACCGCTTATAGTACATGAAAAATTTTTTCTTTGCAATCGTTTACAGAAAAATATTTTTCCTTTTGTAAACGGTAACAAAAATATTTTCTTTTTCCCGTTCTTCGTATTAAGATGAACTTACTGTAAAGGAAGGGGAGAGACGTTTATGGCAGCCAGGGAAAAGAGGCACTGTCTCCTGCGTATCCGCTCGGAGTATCCTCAGTTTACACAGACAGAGCGGCGTGTAGCGGACTATATACTGGAGAAGCCGGAACGGATTGTAAAAGGGACGATCAACGAAGCGGCTGATGACATCGGCATCGCCGTGTCCACCGTCTTCCGCTTTTGCAAAACGATGGGGTTCAAAGGTTATCAGGATATGAAAATCGAGCTTGCTTCGGAACTGGTCGGTGCGGACAAAGAGGAGCTGGAAGACATAACCCGTACGGATGACGAAGCCAAGGTCACGGAGAAAGTTTTCCGATCCAACATACGCACGATGGAAGAGACGCTCGAAGTGCTGGACACTTCCGAAGTGGCGAAAGCGGTGAAAATGCTGCGCCAGGCGGACAGGGTGGAGTTTTTCGGGTGCGGCGGTTCGAATATCATCGCCCAGGATGCCTGCCACAAGCTGCTGCGAACCGGTCTTTCCGTGTTCAGCCAGGCAGATAACCATATGCAGCTCATGTCCGCCTCCCAATTGAAAAATAAGGACGTCGCCGTTCTCATCTCCCATTCGGGAACGACGAAGGACGTGCTCGACGTTCTCCACATTTTGAAAAGCGGCAGTGTACCTGTCATCGCTATTACCAATCTCGCAAAATCCCCGCTCCGGGAACGCTCCGATGTCGTGCTGACGACCGTCGCGGAGGAAGCCGACTATCGCCCGCAGATCCTCTCATCCGCTATGTCACAGATGAGCGTCATCGATGCGTTATACGTGAATCTTCTCGTTTCCGGAAAGGAAAAAAGCACATCGGCCTGGGAAAAAATCACCAGTGCCCTGTCCGGGAAAAGAATGTAGAAGTTCAAATCTTGAAATGAAGATATTCTTTTGTATATAATGGACGAAGTATGTGTCAGAGGAGGAAACAGTATGAACGCAAGTGAAATGAAACAGTATCGGAAGGCCAATTATGAAATCGACGAAGCGTTTCTCGAACGCTGGTCCCCGAGATCGTTCCAGGAGAAGGAAATAGCCGAAGAGGATCTTATGAGCGTGTTTGAAGCGGCGCGATGGGCTCCATCTGCCATGAATATGCAGCCTTGGCGTTTTATTATAGCGAGAACGGAGGAGGACCGTGAGCGGTTCCATTCTTTCGTCATGGACGGAAACCGTAAATGGTGCGAGAAGGCACCGGTCCTCGCCCTTATCATTTCTGATAAAGAAGACGCCACTCACGCTTTCGATACCGGGGCAGCCTGGGGTTTCCTTTCCCTGCAGGCCCGCAGGAACGGTCTCATCACTCACGCTATGGGCGGTTTTTATAAAGATCAGGCCCGCGAAACTCTCGGTATTCCGGAAGAGTTCGAGATTCAGGCGCTCGTCGCTATCGGTTATCAGGATGAAAAAGAAAAACTGGAAGAAGAGATGCAGAAGCGGGAACAGCCGTCTCCGCGTCGCCCGGTTGAAGAATCCATTATGGAAGGTTCGTTCCGTGCGTAAGCTGCTTTTCAATCATCGGTCCCATATTTTGGGCCGGTGATTTTTTTGTGGATGTTTTCGTTACCTTCAGAAGCTGAACCGGGATGCGAATGGCACGTTTCTGCATTTTCCGTTACTTTCAGAAGACAGAAAGTGACTTGAAGGGCACGAAAACCGGTGAATCGTGACAGTCGGCCGCTTTTTCTGAAGGGGAAGGGAACGCAAAATACCGTAAGGACTTCTGCTTCGATAGCCGTGCACGAAGCATACTTTCCGAAGTTTACTCCGGGGCGCCTGTGGGAAGAACCTCAGTAGTATAAAACAGGGAGAGGAGAAATATTATGACAGCAAACACGATAGGGTTCGCCCTGCTCGTCATGGGGCTATTTTTGCTGGTCGGGAAGCTGATCAGAGTGAGCGTGCCTCTGTTTCAGTCCCTTTTTCTTCCGAGTTCGATTCTTGGGGGTTTCGCAGCACTTCTGCTTGGACCTCAGGTGCTCGGGAATCTATTGGCGCCGCTGACCGGATCAGATTCATTCTGGGCAACAGGGCTTTTTACGGAAACTATTACGGATGTATGGGCAGCACTGCCCGGGCTGATGATCAACGTCATCTTCGCTTCCCTTTTCATCGGGAAGAAAACGCCTTCCCTCAAAATGATCTGGGACTACGGAGGACCTCAGCTATCGTTCGGCTGGATGGTCGGATGGGGACAATATGTCGTCGGTCTGCTCATCGCTCTTTTAATACTTACTCCGATCTTCGGCATTCCTCCGATGGCCGGTGCTCTTATAGAAATCGGTTTTGAAGGCGGGCACGGTACGGCTGCCGGGATGCAGAGCACGTTTGAACAGCTCGGGTTCCCCGAGGCGTATGACCTGGCAGTGGGACTTGCCACTGTCGGTATCCTCTCCGGTGTCATCATCGGTATCATTCTTATCAACGTAGCTGCCAGAAAAAGGCAGACAGCGCTTGATATGGACGAAAAAGCTTTTTCCGATATACAGAAACTCGGAATCCGCGAATTCGAAAACAGGGAGGCAGCCGGGAAGATGACGCTGCGCTCCGAATCGATCGAACCGCTCTCCTTTCACGTAGCTATGATCAGTATCGCGATACTGATCGGGTACGGACTACAGCAGGGTCTGATCGGCCTTGAGGCCGTTACGTGGGGAGCTTGGACGGACACATACATTATGACTTATATTCCTCTGTTCCCGCTCGCTATGATCGGAGGTATTATTCTGCAGCTGTTCCTGGACCGCTACGATCGGTTTAATCTCGTGGACAGGCAGATGGTCATGAGAGTCCAGGGATTGTCGCTTGATATCCTGATAATGACGGCGATTGCGACGATTTCCCTCGCCGTTATCGGTGAATATTTCGTTCCGTTCCTGCTTCTCGCTGTAGGAGGTATCGGCTGGAACGTTCTCGCTTTCCAGATATTTGCGAAGAAAATGATTCCTACGTACTGGTTTGAACGTGCCATCGGTGACTTCGGACAGTCCATGGGGATCACCGCTACGGGTCTCCTTCTCATGAGAATTGTGGACCCGAACGTGGAGACGCCTGCGCTGGAAGCGTTCGGCTACAAACAGCTCATATACGAACCGTTTCTCGGGGGAGGACTGGTGACCGCCCTTTCCGTGCCGGTAATCTACTCTCTCGGACCGGTTCCATTCTTCATCTTCTCCCTGGTGATGGCCGTGATCGGCTGGGCTGTCGGAATTTTCTATTTCGGAAAACAGCGTACGGAATCCGGTTAACTGAAGGTAAACGTCTCTTTTTGCCGTCTCGGGCAGAGGGAGGCGTTTTTTTACATAAGTGTAAAGCCGTTGAGTCCTGTCCGGAAAACGGTTACAATATTCGGTAAGTTATCAGGAAGGAAGGGAATATATTTGAAAAAAATCGGATTCATCGGCACCGGGGTCATGGGACGGCATATGGTCAGAAATCTTATGAAACATGGATATGCGGTATCTCTTTACACGAGAACGAAGCGGAAAGCGGAAGAACTTCTCGCGGAAGGGGCGGAATGGAAAGAGACGATATCGGAGCTTGCCAGGGAGGCAGACGTTGTCATTACCATCGTCGGATTTCCGGAAGATGTAGAGGAAGTATATTTTAAGGAAGACGGTATTCTAAACAATGCTTCCGGCGGGACGGTATTCATCGACATGACCACTTCTTCCCCGGAGCTGGCGGTGAAAATTGCCGAAGCCGCACAGAGAAATGGACAGGCGGCACTGGATGCTCCGGTTTCCGGAAGTGATGTATTTGCGGAAGCGGGCAAACTGACGATCATGGCAGGAGGCGAGCCCTCTTCTTTCGAAAAAGTACGCCCGGTACTGGAGGCGATGGGGGAGAATGTCGTGCTGCAGGGTCCACCGGGTGCGGGACAGCATACGAAGATGAGTAACCAGATTGCCATCGCGTCGACGATGATGGGCGTCGTCGAAGCCATTACATACGCGGAGAAAGCCGGTCTGGATCCCGCCGTCGTCATGAGCAGCATCGAACACGGGGCAGCGGGAAGCTTTTCTTTATCAAAACTGGGCAAAAAAATGATCGGGAATGATTTTGAACCGGGTTTCTATGTAAAACATTTCGTTAAAGATATGGGGATCGCGCTTGCGTCTGCAGAAAGGATGGAGCTTCCGGTCCCGGGGCTGCGTCTTGCGAAAGAAATGTATGAAGAACTCATGGAGAACGGTGGGGAGAATGAGGGAACACAGGCCCTGTACAAATACTACAAATGGAAAGCGGAAGGTAACGTATAGCGTTTATAAAAAGAGCGGACGTACGGGCATATAGCCCTGCATCGTCCGCTCTTTTCGGATTTATTCGGAAACCCGGTTTTCATAAGAGTGTTTAAGAATCGCCATCATGTAGGCATCACGGTATTCTCCGTTGATGAAATAGTGTTCTTTCATTTCTCCCTCGATTTCGAAGCCGATTTTCTTATAAATATGCACAGCTTTTTCGTTTTCCGTCGCTACGATAAGATGAACTTTATGGAGGTTAAGGGTACGGAAAGCGTAATCCACCATCATCTTCGTAACTTCCCCCGCGTGACCGTTCCCCTGATGCACGGGATCGATCATAATGCCGAATTCGGTATTCCGGTGCACCGGTTCAATATCATACAGTCCGGTCAGACCGATGCTCATTTCATCTTTGCAGATGACGAAAAGGCGGTGTTTACCGGGCTCTTTTCTCTCTTCAAAACCGGTAGTGATCCGGTCTTTCGGGAAGTGGGCTTCCGTGAACCAGAAATCCATAATCTCTTTTTTGTTATATAGTTTGTGCATGAAAGGCACGTCGTCTTTCTCAAGTGGCCGCAGCCAAATATGGTCTTCCATATGTATCTCCTCCTCGTTCTATCGTAGCAGACCTTTTCGTAATTCGAAACGTATAAGCTTTGAAACGTGAGTAAATAGGAGGAAATATGCACAAAAATGTTTCAAGATATAAGGGATAAGGAAAGGTATACGTAACATGACAAAGCAAGGAGTGAAAAATATGCTTCGAACTATTTTAATGATCATTGGTCTCATCGTAGTCATCAGCTTTATTCTTAGTATGCTATAATATAATAATTATATTTACTAATAAGGGCCCGGCCTTCTGTGAAAGCAGAGGACCGGGCCTTTTTCCTGTTTTACGATAAAGGTATAAGATTCAGACAAGCGGTTTCGGGTCCGCGCAGGAAGCGGAAAAATGAGTGCTTATTTCCTCGATATCATCGTGAGGAATCAGAGTACCTTTGTAGTGCTGCGGCTCGTTGATGCCCGTAAGCAGAATAGTGTCTCCCGGGGAGGACTGTCCGATACAGGCAGCAATAGCTTCTTTCCGGCTCATCGCCGTCGTTACTCTGTCTTTTGAAATATCCGGGGGGAGGGCTTCCTGCATCGCACGGATGACTACCGACGGTTCCACATATCCAACCTGCTCTGCTCCAAGCACCACAGAATCGACATCAGGGGTGAGCGTTTTGGCCATTTTTTTGACTTTATCGATTCCGCGGAGACCGATGCCGTTCACCATCGCAATCAGTTTCCCATCCGCAAGCGTACGCGCGGCCCCGAGTGATTTCTCCAGGGCCGCCGGGGTGTGGGCAAAATCCAGGATGAAGCGGCGCTCACACACCGTAAGAAGCTGGAACCTGTTTCGGAGCGGCGGGAGTTTCGCAGCTTCCTCAACGATGGCCCGGACCGGGATTCCTTTGTCATACAGAACCGCAAAAGCGCTCAATAAATTGTATATGTTGTGCTCTCCGATAAAAGGTGTGTAGACGTCAAAACGTTCCCCGTCGGCGTGCAACACGAACCTTGATCCGTTCTCGTCGTAGGTGATCCGTTCTCCGTAGAAATCCGCCGCGGCATCGAGAAGACTGAACGTCCGTACCGGTTTTCCGAAATCTTTCAAAGACCGGAAGACAGGGGAGTCCAGAGAGAAAACGAGAGTACGGGCGGCCTCGGCAAGCTTCATTTTCGAGTTTAAGTAATGTTCGATCGTCTCATGATAATCCATGTGGTCCCTGCTGAAATTCGTAAACACTCCCGTATCCACCGGGATGAATGTCGTCCTTTCCTGATCCAGGGCGATAGATGTGGCCTCATATACCATGGTCTGGTAGGATTCGCTGTGGAAATGGCTGATGATGCGGGCGAGCTCAGGGGCTTCGGGTGTCGTCGGCGTCGTTTTATTGTAATCCATGGGTTGCAGATCACTGGTCATTACACCTTCCGTACCGACAGATCCTGTCTTGAAACCGAATCTGTTCAAAAGGGTGGAAATCATATAGGTTACTGTCGTTTTCCCGTTCGTGCCCGTCACTCCGAAGAATTCCATCTCGTCGAAGACGCTGTTATAGACGGTCCGGAGAAGGAGGGTGATGACGGGGGGGAGGTCGGATACGATGATGAACGTAACGTCCGGATGGCGCTCGCGCTCCCCGAGAAGAGACGGGTCCGTTCCAATAACGCAGATTCCTCCGTTAGCGACAGCTTCGTCGACATAATCCAGGCCGCTGCGCTTACCGGATTTGCAGAAGAAGACGCCCTGTTCGTTCGGAACTGCGGAATGAAGGGTGAACTGGCGGACCGGAAGAGTGAGCGGTCCGTAAGAATTTATGTAATAGGAATGAAGAAGTTCTGTGAGGTTAATCATAAGGGATGCCCTTTCTGTCTGGAAGAGTTAATAACTTTTAATTACCCGTAAGGCCGGGCGTTGAAACGGGTAAATGTGGTATGTTGAAAGAAGATATAATGATTTTGGAAAGGGAAGGATAGTATGGGAGTGTTTGTGGAAGTGGTCCTGCCCGTCATCGCAGTATTTCTGGCAGGATATATCATTCAGAAGGCAGGGCGTCTGGACATACGTTCCGTTTCGACAGTAGGCATGTACATTATGCTTCCCTGTCTTGTATTTGAAACGTTTTATACGGCAGACCTGAACCGGGACTATATTATGATGCTGGTGTTCGCCCTGCTTCTGTTATTCATTATGCTGATCATAAACAAAATCTACGCCTGGATAAAAGGATACAGTACTTCGACAGAAAGTGCACTCATTCTCTCTACGGCTTTCATGAATTCCGGGAATTACGGGTCGCCGATTATCCTTTTTGCGTTCGGAGAAGAGGGATTCATTTATGCAGTTTCCCTGATGGTACTGCACTCGATCATTATGAATTTCTTCGGTGTTTACTATGCAGCAAAAGGGCGGGCCGGCTTGAAGATGGCAGGACTGTCTGTATTGAAAATGCCTCCGACCTACGCCGTGCTGCTCGCATTAGTGATGAAGTTCGGCGGGGTTTCTGTCGGAGAAAGCGTGATGGGAGCGATAGAGCTCGTCGCTGCAGCCACCGTTCCGACGATTATGATCGTGCTCGGCATGCAGCTGGCTGAAATAAGCGTTACGTCCCTGGACTGGAAGAAGGTGTCGTATGCCTCTGTCCTGCGACTTGTAGCATCTCCGGTGATAGCGTTCGCTCTGGTGGCGCTTCTTCCCATGAGTAAACTGATGGCCAGTGTACTGATTGTACAGGCAGCTATGCCGTCGGCGGCCACCACCACTATCTACGCCGTTCAGTTTGACGCAAAACCGGAACTGGTTTCCGGAATTACACTCGTGACTACGCTGCTCAGTATCATAACAATTCCTGCGCTCCTGATGTTTTATATATAAGTTTCTGTTTGTGAAAAAAAGGGAAACTTCCATGCAGCAGCTATAGACGAAAAGAGGGGAAACGTATGGGGAAGTCTATCCACCCGGATGAGTACGTCAGGGAAGAGATAAAGCCCTGGATAAGAAGATCTGCCAGGATAGGTTATATGGCCAAAGGCTGCGTCTACTTTATAGTGGGCCTCCTTGCTCTGCTTGCGGCTGCAGGTTTCGGCGGGAAAGCGACGGGGACATCCGGCATGTTCCGGTCGTTAGCTCGCATACCGCTCGGCAACATACTCGTCTGGCTGATGGGCCTCGGACTTTTCATGTATATAGGATGGGTACTGATAAAAGCGTTTCTGGATCCCAAAGGTGAAGGGAAAGGAATGGGCGGTCTGATAAAACGGTTCGCCTACTTTATCAACGCAGGCATTTATACTGTATTGGCAGTGCAGGCTATCGGTATTGCGGTCAATGCCATCTCCGGCGGAGGAGGATCCGGGAATACATTATCGGCAAAGCTGTTACAGCAGCCTTTTGGAGCCTGGATTCTCGGCGGAATAGGAGCCGGTGTTATCGGTTACGGCGTCTATGAAATCGCAAACGGCCTGACACAACGGTTTATGAAAGCATTCCTGATTGGGGACATGGACTATCATGAGAGGAAAATAGCTAAAAATACGGGCACTGCAGGGCTCGTTTCCCGTGGTGCTGTCCTTGGACTGATCGGTTTTTTCTTCATAAGGACCGCTCTGAGTCACGATCCGGGTCAGGCCAAAGGGCTGGACGGGGCGCTTTCGGAAATCGCCTCCCAGCCATTCGGACGGTGGATTCTCGGTTTCGTTTCGGCAGGTCTCATCCTTTACGGCATTTATCAAGTAACCCGGGGCAGATATGAACATATGCAGTTCGGGAAGAAAGAGAGGGAAAGGTTATGACGAAAGCAATGTTAATTATCAATCCTTCTTCCGGTCAGGAAAAGGGATTGAAGTTTGAAGAGGAAGCAGTGACTGCACTGAAAAAGCAGCACGAAGAAGTTACAGTGAAATATACGGAAGGGGAGGGGGATGCGACCCGATTTGCGGAGGAAGCTTCTTTCGGGAAGTACGACGCCCTCGTCGCCATGGGAGGCGACGGTACTATCAATGAGAGTATCAACGGTCTGGCGGAGAAAGACCACAAGCCCGTGTTCGGCTTCGTACCGCTCGGAACTGTAAACGATTTCGCTAGAGCTCTCGGTATACCGATGGATGAAAGGAAAGCTATCGGCGTTCTGGAAACGTCCAATACCCGATCCGTCGACATCGGCAAAATTACCGGTGAACGTTATTTCATGAATGTACTGGCCGTCGGTGCTATCGCGGAGGCTGTGTATCAGGTGTCCCCGGAACAAAAATCCAAATTCGGTCCTCTTGCCTATTTGATTGAAGGGGCGCAAGCCATCAGGGAAGAGACCCCCTTCGATCTTTCGATAGATTACGACGGAAAGAAATGGGAGGGGAAAGCCTATCTCGTCCTCGTAGCTCTGACAAATTCCGTCGGAGGCATCGAAACTTTCGCGCGGGAGGCGGAGGTAAACGACGGAGCGTTTCACGTATTCATTCTGAAAGAGTTTTCTCTGCCGAAAGTGGTCCAGCTCATCCCCGATCTGTTCAGGGGGGAGCTTAAGAGTAATGAACAGGTGGAATACTTCACCGCCACTGACATGAAAGTCGATACATCGCTCAATCTCGTCGTAAATATAGACGGGGACGAAGGGATGAAACTGCCGTTTGAAGCACGCCTGCTTCACAACGAACTGAACGTTTACGTGCCGGAGGAATAGCCGGAACCTGTGTAAGAAAAATAAGAATTTAAGCTGTCACAGCTCTTTTCCTATGTTAAAATAGTGCTTAAAATTCGGTTTCAGAAAAGGATGGGGCTATGAGCGTAAATAAAAGCGAGGGTCAAGTTATGGATAAATTAGTGACGGGGGAAGATATCCGGAAAGCTGCCAAAACAGTGGAAGAAGCGGCGATACGTTCTCCATTACTTAAAGATGAAGTTCTTTCCGCCCGCTATGACTGTAACGTCTACTTAAAAAGAGAAGATCTGCAGCCGGTGCGGTCATTTAAAATACGCGGGGCATACAATAACATCAAAAACCTGAGTGATGGCGCCCGCGAAAAAGGAGTAGTGTGTGCCAGTGCCGGCAACCACGCTCAAGGGGTTGCACTTTCCTGCCAGAAGCTCGGCATCAGGGGGAAAGTGTTTATGCCGACGACTACGCCAAAACAGAAGATTTCCCAGGTTTCTTTCTTCGGGGATAAATGGGTAGACATCGTTATAACCGGCGATTCTTTTGATGATGCATACAAAGAAGCTCATAAAGCGTGCGAAGAAGAAGGGATGACGTTCGTGCACCCTTTCGATGACAAGCGGACGATAGCAGGTCAGGGCACCGTCGGGAAAGAAATCATAGAGGACATGGATGAGCCGATTTCCCATGTGTTCATGAGTGTAGGCGGTGGCGGTCTTTCTGCGGGAGTCGGCACGTACGTAAAAGAGAATTCCCCCGAGACGAAAATTATCGGTGTGGAGCCGGAAGGGGCGCCTTCCATGAAGATGTCTCTCGAGAGCAGGAAAGTGGAAACGCTCGATTGGATCGATAAATTTGTCGACGGGGCATCTGTGGCGCGGGTCGGTGAACTTACTTTCCAGATTGCCCGACAGGTTATGGAAGATGTCGTATGCGTTCCGGAAGGGAAGGTGTGTACGACCATTCTGAACCTTTATAACGAGAACGCGATCATCGCGGAACCGGCCGGAGCCCTGCCGGTAACGGCTCTCGACTTCTACCGGGAAGAGATAAAAGGGAAAACGATCGTTTGTGTCATCAGTGGAGGGAATAACGATATTTCCAGAATGCAGGAAATGAAAGAACGTTCCCTCATCTACGAAGGACTGAAGCACTATTTTATCGTCAATTTTCCACAGCGGACCGGAGCCCTCAAAGAATTCGTGTTCAACGTCCTGGGTGATACGGAGGACATCACCCGGTTTGAGTATACGAAGAAGAACAACCGTGAAAAAGGACCGGTTCTTGTCGGTATTGAACTGAAACAGTACGAAGACTACCACGGCCTTATCCGGCGGATGGAAGAACACGGATTCACGTATACAGAGTTGAACAAAAATCAGGAGCTTTTCAATCTTTTAGTGTAAAAAAGTTTAACGAATAAAGGCTTTCTCTTTTTACCAGGGAAAGTCTTTTTTGCGTAAAAGTCTCATCTTTGTGATAATGGAGACGACAAAGACAAAAGAGATGTTTTTGACAGACGGAGGGGCAAGTAATGATAGAAATCAAAGGTGAAAAGACCATTCTGCGGGAACCTTACAAAGAAGATATAGATGTGCTCTATTACTGGCAGTTTGAAGAGGAGGAACAGGCCTCAAGAGAATGGAATGGGCCGTATATTCCCGAACAGCATGCAACGAAAGAGGAATTCTACCAAAGCTGGGAACAGCAGTATTATATTATGGAAGGCGTGCCGAGCTCTCTCGTTATTGAAATTGACGATACAGTTGTTGGAGCTGTCGGTTCGTACTGGGTCGATCCGAACACGGACTGGCTGGAAACGGGGATCGTCATTTATGATAAACACTACTGGAACGGCGGTTACGGCTCGGAAGCGTACCAGCACTGGATCGATTATCTGTTCGAAGCGACTGGACTGCACCGGCTCGGTTTAAGCACCTGGTCCGGAAATTCCCGTATGATCCACGTCGGGGAAAAAGTGGGCATGCTTGAAGAAGCCCGTGTCCGTGAAGCCCGGAAAGTGGACGGAGAATTCTTTGATGCGGTGAAGATGGGCATCATGCGCAGCGAATGGCAGAAGACCAGAGGCAAAAGTCCTTCCTGAAGGCCTTGTCTCTGGCCTTTTTTATACCGGGAAAGAAAAAGGGGGGTTGCATATGCAATTGACCATAAGCTACTTGTATAAAGTGCCGAAGGGGCCGGTTATCACCTGTTTTACGGAGGAGATGAATATTGAAACGGCCCTGGAGCTGGAAGCGGATCTTCAGAAAATGGGCCGTGTCCGTGAAATAGTCTTTCAGAATAACAACGGGGAAAGATTTTTGCGTAAGGAACTTAAGGCATTCATAGAGAAAATACAGACCGAGCCGCACGATGTATATGTCTATTTTGACGGTGGCTATGAAATAGAGTACGGACGGGCGGGACTGGGCTGTGCGATCTATTACGAAAAGAGCGGGGAGATGTACCGCGTCCGGAAAAATGCCCTCGTGGACGAGCTGACCTCAAGCAACGAGGCTGAGTATGCAGCACTGCACCTGGCTGTCCAGGAACTGGCCATGCTCGGAATACGTTACCAGCCAATCTGCATAAAAGGAGATTCACGTCTTGTGATTAATCAGATGAAAGAAGAGTGGGAGTGTTACGATCCGGTTTTTCTGACCTGGGCAGATCGTATTGACGCCAGGCTGGCAGAAAGCGGGCTGGAAGCGACTTACCTCCATGTCCCCCGGAAGGAAAACAGCGAAGCCGATCGTCTCGCCACGCAGGCACTCGATGGGGTACAGATTGAAAGTCAAATAGTAATCGAGCAGCCATAAACGCGGAGTACCTTTATAAAAAATACGATAATCACCCGTTATTTCCCCGGAAATACTTTGTAACCGAAGGTCCGGTGGTGATATAGTGAAAACTGGATGCAGCCGAGCGCACCGGCGCCTGTAGGGGGAGATAGGATGGGAAAGAATGCGGATACTTTTTTAAGTGCCTATAACCGGATCGATCAGCACCTGAATCGCTGGAAAGAAACAGAGGATTACATCCCTTTCGCTTCACTGGTCAATTACTTCAGCAAACGGAATGCGGTGGTCAAGCGGTTTCAAAATGATCTGCTGGAATTTGCCGAACTGCGCAATGCAATCGTACATAACAGGGTCATGCCCAATTATATTATTGCGGAACCGCATGAAAAAACGGTGGAGCATATTTTGAACATTGAAGCGGAACTTACCAGACCGAAACTCGTTATACCGGCTTTCAGCAGGTATGTTCAGACTTTTCATCTGGACGACACTCTCGCTTCCCTTCTCGCAATCGTGAAGGAGAAGGAATTTTCCCAGTTTCCCGTATACGGAAACAGCGGCTTCAAAGGGCTCCTGACGCCGCGGGGGATTACTCAATGGTTATCCTCCCATATTAACGAGGAGCATTTGAATCTGAACGGAACGACGATCGGGGAAGTGCTGGCTGTAGAAGTCCGTAAAGATCACTACAAATTCATAAGTCGCAAAACGACCGTGCACCAGGCTGTGGATATGATGAAAGGGAACCCTTCGAGCAGTTTCCGGCCGGAAGCGATTCTCATTACCGAGAATGGCACTCCGAATGAGAAACTTCTCGGTATCATTACCCCGCATCACATTATCGGAGAATCGTAAACAGGGAAGAGGTGTTTTTGCATGCAGCCTCTCTCCTGTTTTTTCAGTTTTATTTTGATAGCGGTTACATATCGCGCGCGTTCGTGTACTCTTCGGGGCCGGATAACATAAAAGTTGAGCAATATAACAAAATGTGTCAGTTACAGAGAAAGGAGGGGCTTTTATGCTTTTATTAACTGCTTCGGCAGCAGTCATACTTCCGTTTTTATTTTTGGTGGTATTTCGTATGGCTGCAAAAAAAGGAATGGCATACAGTGCGGTTCTTGTGCTTCTGCTCGCCTACACCATATGGGGGATGAACGGAAAGGTGATTGCTGCCTCGGTACTTGAAGGAGGTCATAAAGCTTTAACGATTCTGTTCATTCTGTTCGGAGCGATTGTACTTTTGAATACTCTGCGGCGGACGGGAGCGGTCGACCGTATCAATCAGGGATTCCGCAATATTTCACCTGACATGAGAGTTCAGGCGGTTATCGTCGCGTTTCTGTTCGGCTCTTTGTTGGAAGGAGCGGCCGGATTCGGTACGCCGGCAGCGGTTACGGGACCTTTACTTGTGGCTCTCGGGTTCAATCCTCTTGCAGCTGCCACACTCGCTCTTGTGGCGGATAGTGCAGCTGTACCGTTCGGAGCTGTCGGCACGCCGCTGCAGGTGGGCCTCAGCAACCTGCCCGGTGCGGACGGAACGTTATATAATGAAGTGGCTGTAAGGATTACACAAATCGATATGTTCACCGGATCCTTTGTACCTCTGGTTCTCGTTGTGCTGCTTACGATGTTCTTCGGTAAGAACAGGAACTGGAAGGATGTGCTTGAGATAGCCCCCTGGGCTCTTGTCGTCGGTTTCGTTTATACGTCGTCCGCATTATTATACGCTACGCTGTTCGGCTTCGAGTTCGTAGCTATTCTTGCTGCTCTGACAGGTCTTCTGACCGCTTCGGTTACCGCCGGGAAAGGGTGGCTCGTCCCGAAAAGAGTGTGGATGGATGCCAAGCAGGAAGGGACAGAAGAGAAGTCTTCGGACATCTCTCTCGTTGCTGCCTGGGCCCCGTACGTCCTCATCGTAGTATTATTGTTACTGACACGGATTGTGCCGGTCGTGAGAGATGCGGCGAAGACGTGGATTGATGCGACGTGGCCGGATATTCTGGGAGTGGAAGGGATTACGTCCGCATGGGAGATTCTCTATTCTCCGGGAAGCGTACTTGTGCTGGCTACTATAGCCTCGGTGTTTATTCAGAGGAAACCGTTCCGTCACTTTCTGGATGCTTCCCGGGAGTCGTTATTCTCAATGAAAGATGCCGCTCTTGCTCTTTTTGCGACGCTCGCACTCGTCCAGGTATTCTCCAATTCCGGTATGAATACGTCAGACCTTGTCAGTATGCCGCAGTACATTGCAGGTTTTCTGTCCGAAAATCTTGGCTTCATGTGGCTGATTGTAGCGCCGTTCCTTGGGGAAATCGGTTCATTCATCACCGGAAGTGCAACGGTCTCCACACTTACGTTTTCCCCGGTCCAGTTCAATATCGCCGAGCAGGCCGGCCTCGGCATGCGCACGGTACTGGCCCTGCAGCTTCTCGGAGCGGCGGCGGGTAACATGATCTGCGTACATAACGTAGTAGCTGCCGGAACCGTCGTCGGTCTTTCCGGGAAAGAAGGGGAAATCATCCGTAAGACGGTTATCCCTGCCCTGCTGTATGGACTGATGACGGGCGTCGTCGCTTATCTGCTCTTTTAACTGTTCCATACACCGGCCCAAAATTGAAAAGACACAACTGCACCGAATAGGCTTCGGTGTTGTTGTGTCTTTTATTTACGGTGTTCATTTAGCTCTGTGGATTATAAAGCGATCAAGAAACGAGTTTCCTGATATCCTCTTCCGCTTTTTTCGGTGAAGTCTGAGGAGCATAGCGCTCTACGACATTCCCGTCCTGGTCGACGAGAAATTTAGTGAAGTTCCATTTGATGCCATCACCGAGCATGCCGCCTGACTGTTCTTTCAGGTGCCTGAAAAGTTCGTGCGTGTCATCTCCGTTCACTTTAATCTTCTCATGCATAGGAAATGTCACCCCGTAGTTGAGACGACACTGTTCCGCTGCATCCTGTGCGGACCCCGGTTCCTGATTGGCGAACTGGTTGCTCGGAAACCCGAGAACGACGAATCCCTCGTCCTGGTATTTCTTATACAGCTCCTCCAGTTCATCAAACTGTCCCTTCAGACCGCATTTTGTGGCAGTGTTGACGATCATCAGCACTTTCCCTTTATAGGCATCCAGACTGTAAGTTTCCCCGTTCTCTTTCGTAACTGAAATATCATGTACGCTCATCATAGATCCTCCTTTTCCTTATATTTTACCGAAAAAGCGAGGTTATTAGTAATGATATGAATCGCTTTATTTCTTGATGCTTGAATTCAAGATTTATATCAGTATTCACTGGTACTCCATGTTTACGAAAGGGTGGGGAGAATCGATATATCCTTTAACTTTCCTGGCCTTCGTATCTTCCCCGTTCAGCCAGTCTTCAAAGTTGAAAAGCATCGGCAGCCGGTCCGCTCCGTGGGTGAACCATGCCTGCTTTTTCTCCGGCAGATAGGCGGCTGTATGAATTGTGCCTGCCCAGGCTCCGTACTTGTAGGAAAAAACCTGTTCATCCGTATTGTTCAACAGCTGATAGGAACTGTAAATATCTTCAGGCACGGCGTCTTCCATAGTCTGATAGCGGCCGAGTGAATCATCCATACGGTAGCGGTTTTCCTCTGTCAGTTTGTGAAAGTGATTGGTGCTTATATTCCCTTCCCTCACTTTCACGTCACGGGCCGAAGCCTCTGCGACGACGGAACGGCCGGAAGAGTCGAGGAGTACATAGCTGAAAGCCCGGCGATGCGGGATGTTCTTCAGTAAATCGATCGCTTCTTCGATCGTCCGGCTATTCTCAAGGATCATACGTCCAATCATATTACAGAGAAATCCGGTATCCGAGCCGACACGGTTGATGAAGTTGTACCCCATGGAGAGTCCGTGCTCGTTCATCCCGTCTGTCCGTCCCGTAATCTGCATGGAAGGTCCGATCGTCGCGTAACCTCCATCCGTCGGCTGGTACAGCATATAACGGCCTTCGTAAGCGACGGGGTCACTGTCATAGTTTCTGACAAGCACATGCTCATTCGTATAAATGGAGCAGCCGCTTTTACCGAATTCAAGATAGTAACCGCCGAAGTTCTGGATGGCTGTCTCCATCGAAAGATCCAGCGCATCGGCAAGCCCGCGAATTTCGTCCCATATGCCGGGGGAGAAGCGGTCGAACATACTTTTTATTTCATCGAAATCTATAATGAAATGACGGTCTCTTTTCCCTTCCCACTGCTTATCCCGATTGGCGAGGATGGGAGAGTTCCGGAGCCATTCGCCCTGCCGGAAACCGAAATCGTAATGGGAACCTCTGAACTGGTATACGTCGCTGTAGACTTGTCTCACGATAGTACAATCCCCTTTGGTTAATAACGTAGAATTAAGTGTAAAGAAAAGAAAGAACTCCTGCAATTTATTTGTTTATCGGTTCAGCCCTGGCGGGGCAACGATTCGAAAAGTTTTGAAAACTGTTCACTAATAAACCGTTTACAACGTTTAGCCTTGCGCTTTAGTAGGAATATAGTACTGTAAGGAGAATTTTAAAATGGAGGAGATGCCACATGACCAAAAAGATCCTGATAGCTTATGACGGAAGTGAACTCAGTAGACACGCTGTCGAGGAAGCTAAAACCCAGGCCGTTAAGGCGGATCATCGTGAAATCCACTTACTTTCAGTCATAAATACGACGGGGCCCGCGACAAATGCCAAAATGGCCGAAGACATAGGTAAAGAGCTGGCTGAACGGTTTGAGAAAGAAATGGAAGCAATTAAAGTGGAACTCGAACAGGAGGAAGACACGTCAGTGGTGACCCAAATATCTTATGGAAAGGAAGAGGGAAACCCGGGCCAGAAGATTTGTGCGTATGCCAAAGAGCATGATGTGGATCTCGTTATTGTAGGAAGCCGCGGGCTTGGAGGAGTTAAGAAACTGCTTCTCGGCAGTGTAAGTAACAACGTAGTTCAAAAGTGCACGAAACCCGTGCTGGTCGTTAAATAACAGTGTGAGGTCCGTATATGAAAAAAGTCGCGAGAGGGGTTTTTTGAGCGCTGACTCAGAAACCCCTCCTTTGTATCATTGCAGATAGTTTCAGGGGAAACGCACGTTTTGAACATATGTACAATATAGGAGGCTAATGATGGTGAAAAGAATGAACCTCGGCACGAGCGACCTGAGTGTGCCGGAAATCGGACTCGGCTGCATGCGTATGGCCGGGATGACGAAAAATGATGCACGTGCAATGATAGATAAGTCGATGGAGCTCGGTATCGATTTCTTCGATCATGCTGATATTTACGGGAAGGGTGAAGCCGAGAAAGCGTTCGCAAGTGCGATTGAACCATCCCTGCGCGAAAAGATGATTCTGCAATCGAAGTGCGGAATCCGCGATGGTTTCTTCGACTTTTCCAAGGAACATATCATATCTTCGGTGGAAGGAAGCCTTAAGCGTCTGAACACAGAATACTTGGATGTATTACTGTTGCACCGTCCCGATGCTCTTATGGAACCGGAGGAAGTGGCTGAAGCCTTCACTAAACTGGAGAACGACGGGAAAGTCCGTCATTTCGGTGTCAGTAACCACAATCCTATGCAGACAGAGCTGCTGCAGGAAACGGTTGATCAGGAGCTGATCGTTAACCAGGTGCAGTTGAGTCTTATGCAGACGGTAATGATCGATCACGGACTGAATGTGAATATGGAGAATAGTTCAGCAGTAAACCGGGACGGGGAAATCATCGAATACAGCCGTCTGAATAATATTTCACTTCAGGCCTGGTCCCCTTTTCAGCATGGTATGATTGAAGGCGCCTTCGTCGGAAACAGTGATTTTCCGGAAATCAATGAAAAACTGCAGCAGGTCGCTTCCCGCTATGGTGTGACCGATTCGGCTATCGCCATCGCATGGATTCTGCGTCACCCTGCAGGCATCCAGCCGATTGTCGGTACGATGAACAAACAGCGTCTCGAAGATATTGCGAAAGCGTCGGAAGTGAAACTTACGAAGGAAGAGTGGTACGAGCTTTACCGCGCTGCGGGTAATGATCTGCCATAATATAATAAAAGCAGGAACCCTGCGGGAGCAGCCTCCCGGGATTCCTGCTTTTATTTTTCCGGGAAAAATCAGGAAGAACCGCCGGAAGAGATAGCTGCTGCACCTGCTGCTGCATAAACGGCGGCATTTGTGGCGTCTACGGCCTCATTTACAGCTTTTCCGTAAGGATTGCGCTTCGTCCATGCTTTGATCTGTTTTTTCTTCGCGCGCGCTTCTTTCTTAGGGAAAACTTCCTTCACGAGATCACAGGCATTAATCAGGCTGAGCAGAATGAGTGTACGTTCGTCCGGGAGGTCGGTTTCTTCCAGGGCTTCCGTTACCCTCATGCGGATATCCTCTTCTTTTGTGTTATCAGAAGCGGGGTAGGTTATCCAGGTGAAGATACCGAGAAAGCTGTGATGACTCTCTTCAAGTATCCCCTTCTCCACAAGACGGGAAGACATGGTTTTTTGCCGCTTTCTCATCCGGTTCCCGAACTTCTCGACCCAGACTCTGATTTTACGGTCTTTTTTAGAGTTTTTAATTTCCTGGAATACGTCGTTTAACAGAGGATCATCAACCGGGGCGGGATTTATGACGGTGAGTTTCTTCCCTTCAGCTGCGACGCGTTCATTTAATGCAAGTTCGCTGATGAACGCTCCCGCCAGCCCGAATTTCAGGGAAGAGGAAGCCCGCATAGTTACCGAGCCTTTCCGATCATGCAAAGCGAGAAGCAGAAGTTCTTCTGCAATAGTCAGCATAACTATTCCTCCTTTTAAATAATGTACGGAAAGGGAAAAGTTTCAAAAAATAAAGCTGATGCCCTTCTTCATCATTTAGGAGGGCATCAGCTTTTATCAGTCCTGATTGTCACGGTCTTTCCGATATTTCTTCTCGCTCTGAGAATCTTTCATGAACTCTTTTTTCTTTCTGTTACCTTTTTCATCGAGTTCGAGCGCTTCCATAGGAATATCGTCCGTCAATTCTTCTTCTTTAAATTTCTCGGCAAGGTCCGTACGTTCTTCTTCGTTTATCATTTTCCTGTTGTTATCAACGTTGTGGTCTTTATTTTTTTCACCCATCATGTCACCACCTTTAAGAAGATTCCTATTCTCACGATTCCTTTTTCTTCCGGATGTTAAACTTATTTTCTGTGGCGAACAGACGGGAGAGTTCGATGATCGTTTCAGTGGCTTTCTCCATGTTGTCGAGTGAAATGTACTCGTATTTACCGTGGTAATTTTCGCCGCCGGTGAAAATATTAGGCGTCGGGAGCCCCATGAAAGAGAGCTGAGACCCGTCTGTTCCCCCGCGGACCGGGCGTATGAGCGGCCGGATGCCTTTGTTTATCATGGCCTGTTCCGCCGCGTCCACGATTTCGAAGACGGGTTCAATCTTTTCGCGCATGTTGTAGTACTGATCTTCCATGTAAAGCAAAATGGCGGACTCGCCATACAGGCGGCGAAATTCTTCCACTGTTTTTTGCATGTAGTTCTTTTTCGCTTCAAATTTTTCGTTATCGTGGTCACGAATAATATAGGAGAGAACGGCGTGTTCCACATCGCCTTCCATGCCGAGCAGGTGAAAGAAACCTTCCTTCTCTTCCGTATATTCCGGTGCTTCGAAAGCGGGCAGGGAGGACGCGAACGTCATCGCCATTTTTGAAGCATGAATCATTTTGTTTTTCGCCGATCCCGGATGGACGTTGCGCCCCTGGAACTGGATAGTGGCAGAAGCTGCGTTGAAGCTTTCGTATTCAAGTTCCCCGAGTTCCCCTCCGTCTATCGTATAGGCGAAGTCGGCACCGAAGCGTTCGACGTCGAAGTGGTGAGGGCCCTTTCCTATTTCTTCATCGGGCGTAAAGGCGACCCGTATTTTTCCATGAGGGACTTCCGGGTTATGGAGCAAAAAGTTCATCGCCGTCATGATCTCGGTCACCCCTGCTTTGTTGTCGGCTCCGAGCAGTGTGGTACCATCTGTCGTGACAAGCGTATGTCCTGCGTATTTGTGCAGGGAAGGAAAATCATCGGGGGAGAGGACGGTATCGTCATTCAGACTCAGCTCTCCTCCGTCATAATTCTTCCAAACCTTTGGGGAGACACCGCTCCCGGTAAAGTCCGTTGCTGTATCGATGTGCGCAAGGAAGCCGATGACAGGCAGATCTTTATCAGTATTTGAAGGCAGGGTGGCCATGACGTAGGCTTTCTCATCGATGGAAACTTCACTCATACCGATTGTTTCCAGTTCTTCCGCCAATTTGTTCGCAAGCTCCCACTGCTTGTCTGTGGAAGGTGTAGTTTCCGATGCTTCATCCGATTGGGTATCTATCTTTACGTAACTGATAAAGCGCTGCAGCAATTCTTCTTTCATGATAGCTCTCTCCTTCGGGTTCAGTATTTGAGTGTTTCAAGGAAATCCGAATAGATGGTGCGGTACAGGGACAGGTCCGGCTCTTCGGTTTCCGGAACTTTTCCGAGTACCGGGAGTCCGGTTGTTCGTTCAAGCATCTCGGGGTTATGACGAATGCCGATGGACGGAAATTCGGGGTAGCGGTTAAGCACGATCCCCCGGAGATCCACGTTCTTCCCGCGGGCGTAAGAAGCTGTTATCGTCGTCTGGTTAAGAGTCCCGATATCGGCATCCGCAATCAGAAGCCCCGGCAGCCCTAGGTCGTTCATCAGTTCAGGCGTCCCGTACTGTTCGTCAATCAACGGAACGGCAATTCCCCCGGAGCCTTCCACGATGACGAGCTCATGCATTTTCTCCAGGTAGGAGAAGTCGCGAAGGATACGGTCGGGTTCGATGAGCGTACCTTCAAGGGAAGCGGCGAGATGGGGGGACACTTTCGACTTGAACAGATATGTACACAATACATCCCCGAGCCCGGGTTCATAGACCTCCCGGTATCTGTCAGCGTCCGGGGAGGTTCCGGCCTCTGTCGCTCCGCACTGTACGGGTTTGTACGGAACAGCATCGATCCCCTTTTCCCTGAGGGACGCTACGAGTGCAGTGATGAATGAAGTTTTTCCTACATTTGAATGGGTTCCTGTTACGAATATACCTGGCATTGATCTCTTCCTTTCTACATTTATCCTACCAGAAAAAACATACGGCAGAAAAAAGAAAACGACCCGCACCGGGGCCGTTTTCATGAAAATTATCCGTTGAAGATATTCTGGTTCAGCTCATGGTCTTTAATGTTCGCCTGAGGAAGCATGATTTCTTTGAAATCGAACTCTCTTAAATCTTCCCCTTTGTCTATCAGATTTGGAAGATCCGGGTTGGCGAGAGCTCCGGTTCCTACTGCAATAAGGTCCGCCTGTCCTTCTTTCAGAAGCTGGGCCGCTTTCACCGGATCGGTAAGTTTACCGTTGGCGATGACCGGCAGGCCGCTGAACAGTTTTGCTGCTTCAGCCAGCGTTTTCGTATTTTCTCCGAAAGAAGACGCTGCAGCATCAGGGTCTGTAGTGTGAACAAAGTCGAGAGGCGCATTACCGAGAGCTTCGAAAATTGTGCGTGCCTCTTCTTCACCCCCTGCCCACTTGTGTTCTCCGTCGGCTGCTTTCGCCTGCGAAATACGGATACCTACAGGGTAGTCTTCACCGACGGCAGCACGGACTTCTTCAATCACTTCAAGAACGAATTTAACTCTGTTTTCGGGCGAGCCGCCGTATTCATCGTTACGGAGGTTAAAGTAATCCGTGAGGAACTGGTCGAGAAGATAACCGTTCGCTCCGTGCAGTTCCACACCGTCGAATCCCGCTTCTTTAGCGCGAAGGGCACTGTGAACAAAACTTTCTTTCACTTCTCTGAAATCGTGATCATCCATAGCGCGCGGTACCGGGAAAGGGCCGGAACCACCGTAAAAGCTGAGCTGTTCTCCCTTAGGCTGCACGGCAGAAGGTGCGATAGATTCATCGGAGTATCTGTTCGCCTGCATCTGCGCTCCGGCATGCATTAACTGCGCAATAATAGCCGTACCTTCTTCATGAACAGCATCCACAATCGGCTTCCAGCCGTCGGCATGGATAGCTGTGGCCAGACCGGGCTGGTGGCTGTACCCCTGACTGAAGCTTTGATCGGGATAGATCCCTTCCGTCACAATCGTGCCGAACCCGCCTTTGGCGAATCGGGTGTAATAGTCTTTCATCGTATCATTCGGCTTTCCGTCCTCTTCTGCACTGACGCGTGTCATCGGTGCGACGACAAACCGGTTCTTAACGTTCTGGTTCAAAAAGTCATATTCTCTGAATAGCATATCGTTATTCACTCCTTAGGTGAAAGATTAGTGTCACCATACTTAAATGGCAATATCCGTTTTTCTCGATTTCAAAACATATAGGCCGATCAGCCAGGAATGTACCATAGTTTATAAGAACAGAAGAGCAAACGCACGTAATCTGTTTGGCCAAAAAAGAGGGATGATCCGTTGGTCTGTACTTATCCGGGGGCCGGGGACGTCGGACGGAAGAAAATCGTTTTACCATACAAAACGTTATCCGTATGTATGATAATATTAAAAATAAATGAGAGTAACTGAGCCGAAAGGGAGGAAAAGATATGTTGAAACGAATCGATCACATCCAACTTGCAGCACCGGAAGGCGGGGAAGAGAAAGCGCGGGAATTCTTCGGAGATATACTCGGCATGGAAGAGGTGGGGAAACCGGATAGTCTTCGGAAAAACGGGGGCGTCTGGTTCAGTCTCGGCGTCCAGCAGCTGCACATCGGTATAGAAGAACCGTTCACTCCCGCCCGGAAAGCCCACCCGGCGTTTGAAGTGGATGACCTGCAGGAAGCAGTGGACACACTTGAGGACCGGGGTGTGGCAGTGAAGAAGGATGACAGGCTCCCGGGAGCAGAGCGCTGTTATATACAGGATCCGTTCGGCAACAGGATTGAACTGCTGCAATGGGTAGACTGAACAGGACTTCTACGATAGGTGGTGAGGGATAATATGAAAGCAAAAACGAAAAAGAACTGGATTATCGGGTATGAAATTACGCTCGTATTCCTCGCTTTGGCTTCCGTATTATTCATATGGACGGAGAATCCGGTACTTCTGGCTATCAACCGGTACGTCTGGATCATCTTCTTCACGGACGTCCTCATAAGATTTATAGCAGCAGAAAAAAAGTGGCAATACATAAAAAAGAACCCTATTGATATCATTGCGGCCCTTCCTCTCGACGCTATTTTCCAGACAGCAAGGATTGTACGATTGTTCCGCGTTCTGCGCTTTTTCGCCGTCTCACGGAAATACCTCGGCACTCTGTTCTCTATCATTAAAACGAACGGACTGGATCTCGTGCTGAGTGTCTCATTTATCCTTGTTTTTGGAGCGGCAATCGTGGTCAAGGAATTCGAACCCACAATCACCACTTACATGGACGGCGTATGGTGGTCGGTCGTCACTACCACCACAGTAGGGTACGGCGACATCTCTCCGGAGACGGGGATAGGGCGAATGGTCGCCATCGTCCTCATGCTTGTCGGAATCGGTCTCATCGGGATGATCACCAGTTCCATCACCACTTTCTTTCTGACAGACGGAGTAAAAAAAGACGAGAAAGTGGAGTTTATCCAGAAGCAGCTCGATCATTTCAATGATTTGAGTGACCAGGATGTGGAGCGCCTGATAGCGATGCTTCATGAAATGAAAGGAAAAGATTCCGGTGCTTCAGAAAAGGAGAGTGAGCTGGAATGAGCTGGAAGTCGGGTCACGGGAGAGTAAACAGTCATTCTCTCGAGGAAGACGAAATTTGGTATCAGTTCACAATGTTTTTTTACAAAAGTAAAAAGACCCAGACGTATAAGTTCGGTCTTCTGAAAGCATTGATTGAGAATTTATATAACGCTGATTCCCGGCTGCAGTTGACGTATGAACAGATCGGGTATTCTTTTGTAAAAACGTACTGGAACCTGGTGGTCAGGCACGGACTGAAACAGGGGTCGCAAAATTCAGGGGTGGCGGCTGCTGTTCTGAGGGCCCGTGAAGAACGGCAGTTACCGATAGATTTGAGTTTTGACCAGCTGCAGGCAGGAGATCAGGTTTACGTCCTGGAGTGTGCGAAGCCAATTATGAAGAAATATGTCTTTGGAGCTTTATACAGTGATTTTGAAGGAAAGTTGTACGGTTTCGACAGACGAAAACAATCTCAATACTTTCAGTTCCATCCGGATTCGCATTTGTTTCTGTTGAAATATCAGCGGCTTGTCACTGATCTCTTAAATTATCATCTGGCAAAAATGATAGAGCAGTATAATCCTGTAATCCGTGAGTTTCTGTTGGAAAAAGTGGAAAGTGTGGCGCAGCGGGAGTCGCTCCATCCTTATAGAGAGATTCTGTTGTCACGATTTGAAAATAGCTGCTTTTATTGCGGGAAATCTTTACACCTTTCCCAAAAACAGACTCACGTTGATCACTTTATCCCCTGGTCTTTCATCCAGTCGGATAATATATGGAATCTCGTGTTATCATGCAAGAGCTGCAACCTGAATAAAAGTGATAAATTGCCCGATTATAATTATTTAGAGCGTATTTTAGAACGGAATGAATACTTAAAAGCGGAACCCGTGCTCCTTTATGAAGACCGCAGTCTATACAACTATCGGCCGGAGAAATTGAAGTTACTGTACGAGTATTCGGAACAGAACGGTTTTGAAGAAAGATGGTCTCCATGAACGAAGAAAAAGAGCTCTGCCAATTTCGCAATGATTGGCAGAGCTTTAATTATATTACGTGTCAGCTGTTCATGAATCGCCATTCTCTTCTTCTTCAATATGTTCGGCGATTTTACGGTGTTTCGCTATATCCTTGCGTTCGCTGGTCTCCCTGTAGTCACTTCTGATAGTCATCAGCAGCGAGACGGCGACTACGAAGAGGACAATCGAGAATGGCAGCGCTCCAATCAGAGAAGCTGTCTGCAATCCATTCAGACCGGCACTGATGATCAGTACGATAGCTAACAGAGCTATCATCGTCCCCCATATTCCTTTGATTACTACAGAAGGGTCTCTGTCCCCCTGTGTCGTCATCATACCGAGTACGAAGGTAGCCGAGTCGGCAGAGGTGACCAGGAAGGTGAACAGTAAACAGATGGAAAGGAACGAAAGAATACTTCCGAGCGGCAGCTGCTCAAACAGGGAGAAGAGAGCGGTCGCTTCGTTCTCCGCCACGGCTGCGGCAATCTGTGTGCCGTTGAACAGATCGGAGTGGATGGCTGTCCCGCCGAATATTCCAATCCATATGATTCCGAGAAATGGCGGCGTGACCATAACTCCAAGTACGAACTCACGGACAGTACGCCCTTTGGAAATACGGGCTACGAACATTCCGACAAACGGTGCCCAGGCGATGGTCCATGCCCAGTAGTAGACGGGCCACTCCTGCACCCACGTACTTTCACTATAATGTCCGAGGCGAAGACTCGCCTGAAAGAAGTTTTGCAGGTAATCTCCTAACCCTGTAGTAATAGTGTTAAGTATGAAGCCTGTCGGACCTATGAACAAAACGACGACCATGAGTAAAAGGGCGAGGCCGAGGTTGATGTTACTTAAGTATTTGATACCCCGGTCAAGACCGGAGAACGTGGAGACCATGAAAAATATGAACATGGCAAGTACGATCAAAATCTGCGTCGTCTGTCCGGACTCGACACCGAACGTTGCTCCGAGTCCGCTGTTTATCTGCAGGACACTGAGACCGAGAGTGGTAGCAACCCCCATAACGGTAGCGATGACCGCAATGGTATCGATACTGCGTCGCAGAGGTTTCTTGCCGGTTTCTCCTATGACGGGATTCAGAGTATCACTTATAAGGCTCCGCTCTTCCTGACGGTAAATGAAATAGGAGATGGCAAGACCGACGAAGGTAAATGAAGCCCACTGGTGGATACCGTTGTTGAAGAAAGCGTTCCACATGGCGATACGGGCAGCCTCCGCTGTGCCCGCTTCCACTCCGGGTTCAAACGGCGGGGGAGTGCCGAAGTGCGTCATCGGTTCGGCCACCCCCCAGAAAACGATACTGACACCGAACCCGGCACTGAACAGCATGGCAATCCAGGTGTAGAAAGGGTATTTCGGCCGTGTCTCGTCACCGCCGAGACGGATGCTTCCATACTTACTGAAAGCAAGGTAGAAGTTGAAAATGATGAGAGCAAATACGAAGATAAGGTAGAACCAGCCAAACGTGTTAGCTATAAAGCTGTACACTGTGTCTGCCTGGGTTGCTAACGTATCCGGTGCCAATCCTCCCCAGATAGTAAAGGCTAAAATGATGAGGAAAGAAGACCAGAAGGTCGTGTTCATAAACTTATACTTTTTCTTCTTAGTTGCCACGTGATTTCCTCCTTGGTAGGTATAAGACGTAGTGATGAGTGGTTATTCACTTTTTAATGTTACAGGGATAATACCCCAAATGTAAAGGCTTTATCCCACATAAGCTATTAGTTGTTTCGGAGATGGTAATTTGGGAAAATGAAAGAGGTACAGTATGTAAGGAGAAAGGAGAGGTATCAGTGAAAATAGCGGTATTTGGAGGTACGGGCTCCACCGGTCTCCGGCTGATAGATAAGCTGCTCGGTCGCGGTCACGAAGTGTACGCCTATGCCAGAAGTCCGGAAAAGTTGTATCCGATGGAGCACGACCGGCTAGCGATAATCGAAGGTACACTGGATGAACGGGAGAAAATCAAAGAAACGGTAGACGGAATGGACGCCGTCATCAGCCTTCTAGGTCCTTCCGGGCGCGTTAAAAGGCAGAGGCTCAGTGAAGGAGTCATCAACATCGTAGAAACGATGGGAGAAACAGGAACAAAACGGTTTGTCGGTATTACGACGGGCATCGTCAAGGACCCGAATGACGAGAAAGACTACCGCCGAAATGCGGTCGCTTCCGCACTGCGCCTCGGCTTTGCCAACAATCAGCGTGAAATTGAACGTATGGCCACAGCTATCCGGAGTACGGATCTGGGCTGGACACTGGTACGTGCCGGCTTCCTTACGGACAAAGCGGAGAAGCCGCTTAAAATCGGTTATTTAGGAAAACATGAAGTAGGAATGAGTGTGTCGCGTGCGAGCGTAGCCCAATTTCTCGCAGACTTGGCAGAAACAAACGACTATGTAAGGGAGTCACCTGTTGTAAGTAACTAGAAAGGCGGGATTATATGAAAAAAGTTCTTGTTGCCGGAGCGAACGGTCAGATAGGAAAACATCTCGTCCGTCTGCTTCAAGAAAGTGAACAGTTCGAAGCTAAAGCGATGATCCGCGATAAAACACAGGCATCCTTTTTTGAAAACCTGGGTGCAGGAGTGGCTGTTGCGGATCTGGAAGATGAAATCGATGTGCTTGCCGCATTGATGGATGACGTGGATGCCGTCGTGTTTGCTGCCGGGTCCGGACCTCATACCGGGAAGGATAAAACCATCATGATAGATCTGGACGGAGCCGTGAAAATGATGGAAGCAGCGAAACAGAAAGGCGTAAGCCGTTTTGCTCTTATCAGCTCTTTCGATACGAGACGCGGCAGCTGGGGAAGCGAAGACTTCCGTCCGTATGCGGCCTGTAAGTTTTACGCGGACGAATGGCTCCGCTCTTCCGGTCTGGAGTATACCATCATCCACCCGGGCCGCCTTACCAATGACGAAGGTACGGGGAAAGTGAACGCAGGCGGAGAAATTCCGCGCGACGAAGTCCCGCGGGAAGATGTCGCGAAAGTTATAGTGGAGACGTTGAACAGCCCTCATCTTGTTAACAAGGAGTTTCAGGTTACGAAGGGCGAATCTCCCGTAATGGAAGCTCTGAAAAGGGTGTAAACGTAAATATCGAGCGGAAAACGACGGTTTACAAAATTTTCTGCATGCTTTATGATAAATTCAAACAACAAAAAACTGCATATCGTTTCATGCACTGGGGGAGCCGGCTCACGGCTGAGAAGAATTGAATTCTGACCCTTTGGACCCGATCTGGTTAGTACCAGCGTGGGGAAGTGCAGTCTGAATAAAAACAGCAAACTCTTTTAATGATACAGACTGCGTCCCGCGAATCGGATGCAGTCTTTTTTGTTTTATTAAAAGGAGGAATTATTTATGAGTCAGCAGCAGGAAAATGTGAAAATTGCAGGATGCTCTTTTTCGGTTCACCCGATGAGTGATGACTTCAAGGAAAAGATCAAGGGAGCTCTGGAAAAAATCGATACTTCAAAAGTATGGATGAATACGGATGAAGTGACGACGACGGTACGCGGGGATATCGAGCACGTATTTGACGTGACGCGGGCAGTGTTCCTGCGTGTAGCCGAAACAGGGGTACACACAGCCCTGAATGCAACGTTTTCTGTCGGGTGCCCGGGAGATTCCGAGGGTGACCAATATACCGGGCATAAAGAAAAGCCGGAAAACGGGCTGTGGGATCTGGATCAGTACACCGGCGCAAAATTCTCCCTTTACCCGATGGGTGGCGGAAATTATATGGACGTTATATACAAGGGGATTGAACGTATGAAAGAAAGTGGGATTGAGGTCTCCGGAGCTCACTATGCCACTAAGCTGTCAGGGGATACGAATACGATGTTCAAAGGTCTTGAAGAAGTGTTCAGCGACACAGAGAAAAGTGGTTCTTCCCACACCGTAATGACTGTAGCGATGTCTGCAAACAGCCCATCCCAGGAAAGAGGAAATAAATGAAAAATTGGAAACTGAAGGAAATCGTTGTCATGTCGGTACTTTCCGTCGTATTCGCAGTCGTTTACCTCGCTTTTCTCCCGGTGGGAAAAGTGCTGACAGGTTTCTTCGGCCCGATCGGTTATGACTTGATCTTCGGCATCTGGTTTATCGTTTCCATTATCGCTGCTTATATTATCCGGAAACCCGGCGCCGCTTTTCTTTCCGAAACCATTGCGGCTACTGTCGAAGTACTGCTCGGGAACGCAGCAGGTCCCATGCTTCTGATCAGCGGAATGATCCAGGGTCTCGGTGCGGAATCGGCGTTCGCCATGACCGGGTATCGCCGCTACAACCTCGGGACACTTATGTTCTCCGGAATGATGGCCGCCGTCTTCAGCTTCGTCTGGGGATACTTCCAGTCCGGGTACGCAGCACTTGCCGGCGGGTATGTACTGCTGATGTTTGTGACGCGCCTTGTCAGCGGAGTGATTCTTGCGGGAGTGGCCGGAAAAGCTCTGAGTGACGCTCTGGCGAAAACCGGCGTTCTTTCGGGATTTGCTCTCGGCAAAGAAAAACGGAAGAAGCATGCTGCATGATGAATGTACAAAATTTGTCCCTGCAGTACGATGATATGGATGCCCCGATTCTCCAGAACGTAACGTTCTCGCTCGGGGAAAAGGAATGTGTACTTCTGCTCGGGGCAAGCGGTTCGGGAAAAAGCACGCTCAGCCGGTGCCTGACGGGAATTTATCCGAAAGAGCTCGAGGGTACAATGGAAGGAGAAGTGACGTTTGAAGGTAAGCCGGTCAAAGATGCTGCCACCGGGACGATGAGCCGGAGAGTAGGGACTGTATTTCAGGACCCGGAAACGCAGTTCTGCATGCTTACGGTGGAGGATGAAGTGGCGTTCGGGCTTGAAAATATATGTGTTCCTTCTGAAAAGATGGAAAAGAGAGTGGAGACTGCTCTTGAGGAGGTGGGACTCCTCCACAAGAAGGAAGCGGCGGTCATTTCTCTTTCCGGGGGAGAGAAACAGAAGCTGGCCCTCGCCTGCATACTTGCTATGGAGCCTCCGGTGATCGTTCTGGATGAACCGACAGCGAATCTCGACCCCGTAGCTACCGATGAATTTGTTTCTCTGCTCCGTTCTTTGAAAGAGTTGAAAAATATAACGATTTTCGTTATTGAGCACGACCTTGACCCTTGGATTGATATAACAGACCGGGTGCTGATGCTTGGAAGAAACGGCAGTCTGTTTTACGACGGCCCTCTGCAGCAGGGGGTCGATCGTTATGCCCGTTCTCTTTACGAAGAAGGGATAGCTGTGCCTGGAGCTGTAAGAGTGGCGATGGAATCCGGAAGAACCGCTCCGCCGTACCCGCTTACGGCCCGCGGACTTGCTCCCGGACTTTCCGCTCCTTTGAAAGCACCACCCCACAGGGAGAACGGTCCCTCCCTCATGCAGGCATCGGGAATCAGTTACAAATCTATCTTCTCCAACGTGAATGTAACGATTTCCGAAGGTTCTTTTACGGCGATTACGGGACCTAATGGAAGCGGAAAAACCACCCTGTGTCGGCTTCTTGCGGGCATCGATCCGGTCTCCTCCGGAAGAATCACCCGCCCCTTCCCGGACAAAGACTGGTTTCAGCATGCAGGATACGTCTTCCAGAACCCTGAACACCAGTTTCTCACGGACAGTGTATGGGAGGAACTGGCGTACAGCGGGGCGGAGGATGAGAAAATAGAGGAACTGCTGGAGTGGTGTGGACTTACGGACCGAAAAGAGTTTCATCCTTTCACGCTGAGTCAGGGGGAGAAGCGGCGGCTGAGTGTGGCGACTATGCTCGTGAAGAATCAGGAAATACTTTTTCTGGATGAGCCTACGTTCGGACAGGATGCAAAGTCCACCAGCCGTCTTATGAATCTTCTCGAAGAAAAACACCGGGCGGGTACGACGATCGTAATGATTACTCACGATATGGATCTCGTCGATCGCTATGCTACCAGGGTCGTGGTTATGAAGGACAGAAAGATAGGCTTCACGGGGGATCCGGATGAATTATGGAATGAAGATCTGGCCGCCTTTCAGCTTAAGGAACCTTTTCGTGTAAGGACGAACAGGCTGATAAAGGGGGATATGTATGTACCTCAATAATCTGAATCCGAGTGTGAAAGCTCTTACTATTTTGGGACTTGTGGTAGCACTGGCTTTGCTGTTTGATCCGGTGACTCCCGCGCTGTTCACCTTGTGCACGATTGCCGTAACTTTTCTGTTCGGTGATTTCCGCCGGAAATACTACCTGTTCTATCTGATACCTTTTACTATATTCGCTATCGGTATGCTGTGGACGACGATCGCTTTTGCGGACGCGCCGAAAAACCCTGCTGAAACGATCGGTCTCATCTGGTGGGAAGTGCCGCGGGAGGATGTGCTTGTGGCGTTATCTCTCAGTTTCCGTGTCCTCGCCTTTGCAACGATGTCTCTTTTATTCATTTTCACAACAAACATGGTGGAATTCCTGCTAAGTCTGATGCAGCAGCTCCGGCTTCCCCCGAAGCTGGCTTACGGCATCATGGCGGGGTACCGGTTCCTGCCGATGCTCACGACAGAATTCCGGCAGATCCGTGCCGCTCACAGGGTGCGCGGCATGGGTCGGGAAAGCAGGTGGAAACGTTACCGGCGTTTTGCCGTACCTTTACTGGCCGGGGCGATCCGCAAAGCGGAAAGGACGGCTGTAGCTATGGAATCGAAAGGATTTACCGGCACCCGGGAGCGGACGTTCTACCGGAATATTCGTGTGCGGAAGAAAGACTGGCTGTTCCCGGCCGGTATGGGGGCGATCTTCCTGCTGCTGATTCTGCTCAGCCTCCGGTTCGATTATTTCTCCTGGTATCAGGGGCAGCTGTGAGTTTTCACTCTGTTCCTTCGTACTTAGGGGCATTCTTTGATAGAATAAGGAGAGCATAGTAGAGAGGAACATAGAGTATGGTAACGAACAGGAAAATCATTAATCCTGCCGCCGGAGCGATTGTGATGGCGTTCGGGATTTTTTTGCACACGAGTATGAATCTTCTCCCATTCCCGCCGATTATGAGACCGGTCTTTATTTCTTTGTTCCTGACAGGAGCAGCCGGTATCCTCATAGCTCTGGGGCTGCAGTTTTCAAGCAGAGAGTTCCGGAAAGGGTTTTTGAACAACCCCGTGAATTTCTTCTCGATGGGGACGTGGGTGGCCGGCATTTCGGTTTCTGCTAAAGTGATCCTTCTTTATTATCCGGATTTTGCACCCGTCGTAACAGTCGTTATCGCACTGAACACGCTTTTATATGGCTATTACATCTACCACTGCCTGAGGCATTTCTATAACTTGTGGAGAACTCCGGAGGCTCATGCCCCGCACGGAGTGATTTTGCTTGCCGCTGTCGCCACGCAGTCGCTCGTTATCGTGTGGAACGTACTCGTACAGCCGGACATCCCGCCTCTCGGTGTTCTGTTCGGACTTTTAATGTATACAGCAGGAGCGATAGTCATCATCCGTCATTACTTCTGGAATTCAAAAGGGACGCTCGCGGACGACTGGAGTAATACGAACTGCATTTTTCACGGAGCGCTCTCCATCAGCGGGTTCGCCATGGTCATCTCCGGATCTTTTACGGAAGAGACGATTGCGATGTTCTGGTGGGGGACTTTCGCAGTCCTCCTTTTCATTGAAAGTATAGAACTGGTACGGGCCCGCCGGCGTATCCGGAAGTACGGATGGAGGGAAGGTGTGTTTACATATCACATCTCCCAGTGGTCGCGGAACTTCACATTCGGTATGTTTTTCGCTTTTACATCCCACGTTCATACAGGACTGCTGCTCAACGTGTGGGGGTGGGTCGTCATACTTCTGCTGGCAGCGGAAGTGATCATTTTCATGAAACAAAAAACGGAAGGCGCCCCGGGAGGAGCCCATCCGTAACGTTATTCTTCGAGCAGGCGTTCTTCGTCCCTGCTGTGAATCTCATTAACAATCATTAAAGCGTTGAATTTATTGAGAATGTGCCCGTAGTCGTTCGTCGTCTCTGCTTCTTCCTTAATCTGACGCACAAGTATACGGAGGATATCATGGTCTCTTGTGAGCTGCATGATGTCCTCTTTTTTGTCCGGCTGATTGTGAGCTATTTCGTAATAGAGGCCCCCCTCCTCCTCCTCGGCATCAGCATGACTGAGTATTCTCGTCTCCCAGTAGTCGACAAGATCCTGGATACACGCTTCAATTTTTTGATTGTCCTTTATTTGCATAGACTGTTTCAACTGGTCGGTTTTCTGGACAGCTCCGCTCAAGCCTCCTTCGTGGATGGCATGGTGGGGCTGTTTTTTTCGTAGAGATGGTCCTGACACTTTGCATCGTCCCCTTTCTTGTTATTTATCATAGCATACCCGGGGGTCTGTCCGGCATCGGGGGATTCCCTTAATTTATCAGCTAGGGGAAGTTTCCGTAAAAAAACAGGGAGTTCCCTAATAGGTTTAATCATTGCCATCTTCTATAATTAAGATAAGAATCCAAAGGGAGTGGATAATAGTGAGGACGATGACTGAAGATATGCTGGTGGCAGATATAGTAACGGATGTTCCCCAGGCGGCTGATCTTTTCCGGGAGAAACGGATAGACTTCTGCTGCGGCGGACGCGTGTCGCTGAAAGAAGCTTCCGATAAACGCGGGGAAAATGCAGAAGATATTCTTCATACCATCAACCAGCTGGCGAGAGACAGAGAGATCTCAGGTCCGGTCGAACCCCAGAATATGACGGAAGAAGAACTGATGGGACTTATAGAAGGCAGATACCATAACTTTTTGAGGCAGGAACTTCCATCACTGGCTCCATATGTGCTTAAAGTTTCGAGAGTGCACGGAGGGAAGCACCCCGAGCTTAACCGTATCAGAGAAATCTACGACGGCCTGCACAGGGAGTTGCTTCGCCATACCGAGGAAGAAGAAGAGGTGGTATTTCCACAAATTCGTCAGTACAAAAAGAATCCTGGTGAAGAGAGAAAAGAGCTTCTTGCTCCTCATGTTGAAGGTCTGGAAGAAGAACATGAGAAAACCGGTACACTGCTGAAAGAAATCCGCATGCTGACTAATGATTTTCAACCGCCGGAAGGAGCCTGTAATACATTCCGACTCGTTTTCACGCGCCTCGGCGAGCTTGAAAAAAACACTTTTGAACATATTCACCTGGAGAATAACGTATTATTCAGTAAAGTAAGAGAGCGGTTCTGACTCATATGAAAATGTTTCTCCTGTTACTTTTGTTTTCGGCATCGCTACTCGGAGGATGTTCGCAATCAGAAGAGGAAGGAACTGTAATATTCGCTGCCTCAAGCTTATATGAAACTCTCGAAAATATGAGGGGAAGCATTGAACAGTATACAGGTAAGGCCGTTACTGTTCACTATGGTTCAAGTACCCAGCTTCTTCATCAGGTGAAACAGGGAGCACAGTTCGACGTGTTTTTATCAGCTTCCCCCTATGATATGGAAGAGATGACAGACGGAGGCTATACAGACGCTTCGTCTGTCCGTACATTTATAAAAAATGATCTTGTCCTGGTGACGGGTGATAGAGAAACACCGGAACACCCGGAAATTTTTTTGAAACAAAAGGGTATCGGTTTTCTTGCGCTAGGGGAGTTGAACAGGGTTCCTCTTGGAGTTTATACGAAGAAATATTTGGAGAGCGAAGATGTTAAGACGGCCGCAGATACGACCCGGGTGTACGGGAAGGATGCATTTCAGGTCTTTCGCTACGTACGGGTGAAGCAGGCGGACGCGGGTATTGTTTATGGTTCGGACGCAAGAAGGACAAGCTATCCTCACACGCCTCTTGAATCCGGGGTCGATATTCATTATCAGCTCGGTGTCAGTCACGGGGCGGGAGAGGAGGCACGTGACACAGCGGATTGGATGATGTCGCCGGAAGCGATGGACATGTTCCGGGAAGGTGGCTTTCTTCCGGCCGGGGAGGAGAAGGTAGTATGGAGGAATGGTGGTCGCCGGTAGGGCTTTCGTTAAGAGTGTCGATTCTGTCGACCCTGCTCGTTATTATAACGGGAACGTGGGCCGCTTTCCGGATGAAGAAGACAGCCTGGAAAAGGAGAAGTTGGGTGGAACCGTTTTTTATGCTGCCGATGGTTCTTCCTCCTACGGTTCTCGGTTTTGGACTCGTCTATCTATTCGGCAGGAATGGACCGCTCGGACAGGTGCTTGGTCTTGTCGACATGCACATATATTTTTCATTGAGCGGAGCCGTCCTGGCTTCTGCTGTCGTATCCTTCCCTCTTATGTACCAAAGCGCAAAAGCCGCTTTCCAGAAAGTGGATGACGGCTACATACATGCCGCACGTACCCTTGGAACTTCGGAGAAAAAGATCTTTTTTTCCGTCATCCTGCCGTTGGCCTGGCCCGGCCTGGCAGCTGGAGGGCTGTTAAGCTTCGCCAGGGGAATCGGGGAGTTCGGGGCGACCCTGATGATAGCTGGATACATTCCTGGGAGAACGGACACTCTGCCCATAGCTATCTATTTTGCTGTGGAGACCGGAGAGTGGGAAAAGGCTTTCGGCTGGACTGCCCTCCTGCTGGTTCTTGGCGTTACCGTTATTTTTACATTGAATCGTATCACTCCAGGGGAAGGAGAGAGGTGAATGAATAGGTTATCAGGAAGATTCGTGAAAAGGCAGGGCACAATGATTCTCGATATTTCTTTTGAATTCAAGAGTAGCATCACTGTAGTGACAGGCCACTCGGGAGCGGGGAAAACGACGTTTCTGAATATGCTCTCCGGAGTCGGGGCGCCGGATGAGGGTGTACTCTATCTGGGAGAAAAGGTTCTTTTTGATTCTGATAAAGGAATTGATGTCCCGCCCAGGTCCAGACGGATCGGCCATGTGTTTCAACAGCCTTATCTTTTTCCGCACATGACGACCGCTTCGAATATATCATTCTCGAATGCAGACGTTCTGAAGGAGCCGTGGATGAAAGATCTTCTGCTGGAAACCGGGGTGGACAGGTTGCTTTCCGCATACCCGGGTAACCTATCGGGCGGGGAGAAGCAGAGGGTGAATCTTCTCCGGACGCTGGCTTCGGAACCCGAAGCTCTTCTGCTGGATGAACCGTTTTCTTCACTTGATGCGAAAACGAGAAAGGTTTGTCAGGATATCTTATTGGACCCGCGTAGGGGAATTCCCTCCGTACTCGTAACGCACGACAGGGAAGAGGCTTCCAGAATGGGTACTGACCGCTTTTTTATGGAGTTTGGAACACTGAGGAACGCCCCGGACAAAATAGGGGTATTCCCCACAAGATATCAGGGAGATGCCTGATATCTTTTTTTTTATCCCTCTTACATAATTGGATATATAGACAAAGTTGTTCAGCGCTTGCGAAGGGGAGATATTAATGAAGATGAAAAAGTGGAAACCTAAATTTTTCAAACCGGTAGAGCGGTATTCGGGAGACTGGTCCCTTCTGGAAGAAAAAAGCAGAGACTGGGAAAACATGTACCGGAACCGCTGGTCGCACGACAAAGTGGTTAGAACGACCCACGGTGTCAACTGCACGGGTTCCTGCAGTTGGAAAGTTTTTGTGAAAAACGGCATTATCACATGGGAAAACCAGCAGATCGATTATCCATCGTGTGGTCCTGATATGCCGGAATTCGAACCGAGAGGCTGCCCGAGGGGAGCATCATTTTCATGGTACGAATACAGCCCGCTCCGCGTGAAATACCCGTATATGCGGGGGAAACTGTGGCGTCTCTGGAAAGAAGCCCGCGAAGAACATGAAGATCCTGTAGCAGCCTGGGCCAGCATTGTGGAAGATGAAGAAAAGGCCAGTATTTACAAAAAGGCCAGAGGAAAGGGCGGACACGTTCGCGTGCATTGGAATGATACGCTCGAACTCATCTCCGCTCAGCTCATTTACACTATTAAAAACACCGGTCCGGACCGGATTGCCGGGTTTACTCCAATCCCTGCCATGTCTATGGTGAGTTACGCTTCAGGTGCCCGTTTCATTAATCTTATCGGCGGAGAAATGCTCAGTTTCTATGACTGGTATGCGGACCTTCCTCCTTCCTCCCCGCAAATATGGGGAGAACAGACGGACGTCCCTGAATCTTCCGACTGGTACAACTCGGGCTACATCATTATGTGGGGGTCGAACGTTCCTCTTACAAGGACACCGGATGCCCACTTCATGACGGAAGTGCGCTACAAAGGAGCAAAAGTGGTTTCCGTAGCTCCGGATCACGCAGAAAACGTAAAATTCGCCGACAATTGGCTGGCTCCTCATCCCGGTACGGATGCTGCCCTCGCTCAAGCGATGACCCACGTTATCCTCGATGAATTTTACGAACAGAGACAGGAAAAGCTTTTTCTTGATTACTCCAGGCAATTTACCGACCTTCCTTTTCTGATCATGCTGGAAGAACATGAAGATGCATGGAAAGCGGGGCGTTTTCTGAGGGAAGCGGATCTCGGAGGGGCTTCCGAAAACGCGGAATGGAAGCCGGTTCTTATCGATGAGACGAATGGAGAAATCACGGTGCCGAATGGCACGATGGGACAGCGCTGGGAAGAGGACGTGAAGTGGAACCTATCCCTTGAAAAAGAAGACGGGTCGTACATACAGCCCGCATTGACGACAGAGTCGGAAGGAACGGAATGGAAAGAGATCGTCTTTCCATCGTTTGATGCGAATGGAAATGATCTCTTTACCCGTTCGATTCCTGTGAGGACAATCACTCTCGCTGACGGCACGGAAAAGAAAATCACGACAGTTTACGATCTTATGCTGAGCCAGTACGGGGTGAAGAGAAGTAACAGCACTCATCATGCAGAAAGTTATGAGGATGCCTCTTCCTTTTATACGCCTGCCTGGCAGGAAAAAATCACAGGAGTGAAAGCGTCGGTAGTGACACAGGTAGCGAGAGAGTTCGCGCAGAACGCTATTGATACCGACGGCCGTTCGATGATCATCATGGGAGCCGGCATTAATCACTGGTTCAATAGTGATACAATCTACCGCTCGATTTTGAATCTTGTAACGCTTACAGCTTCCCAGGGTAAAAACGGAGGCGGCTGGGCGCACTACGTAGGTCAGGAAAAATGCCGTCCGATCGAAGGATGGTCGACGATTGCGTTTGCGAAAGACTGGCAGGGTCCGCCACGTCTTCAGAATGCAACATCTTACTTCTACTTTGCGACCGATCAGTGGAAATACGAAGAAATGGGCACCGAAGCTCTGAAATCGCCGCTCGGAGGGAAACTCCGATATAAACATCCGGCTGATTACAACGTGCTGGCAGCTCGTCTCGGTTGGCTTCCGTCTTATCCACAGTTCAATAAAAACAGTCTGCATCTGACGAAAGAAGCAAGAGACCGGGGCAGCAAAACATCCGCAGATATCGTACAGGATATTGTGGATCAGCTGAAAGAGAAGAAAATGCGTTTTGCCGTAGAAGAGCCAGGGGCGAAAGAGAACTTCCCGAGCACTCTTTTCGTCTGGCGTTCGAATCTGATTTCAAGTTCTGCCAAAGGTCAGGAATATTTTCTGAAACACCTGCTTGGAGCTTCCGACGGACTTATGTCCGAAGTGAACGAAGACGATAAGCCCGAGGAAGTCGAATGGAGTGAGGAGAAGAACGGAAAGCTTGATTTGCTTGTAGCTCTCGATTTCCGGATGACTTCCACCCCGCTGTATGCGGATGTTGTTCTTCCGGCAGCCACATGGTATGAAAAAACAGATTTGTCCTCCACGGATATGCATCCGTTCGTGCATCCGTTCAATCCGGCTATCGATCCTTTATGGGAAGCCCGCTCGGACTGGGATATCTATCGTTCCCTGGCCCGTGTCTTTTCCAGAATGGCCGAAGACCATCTTCCGGGAGTTTACGAAGACGTAGTTACAAGTCCTCTCGGTCACGACTCGCCACAGGAAATAGCACAACCCAACGGAGAAGTGAAAGATTGGAAGAAAGGGGAAATCGAAGCGATCCCCGGGAAGACTATGCCGAACATTTCCATTGTAGAGCGCGACTACACGAAGATTCACGAAAAGTATACGACGCTCGGTCCGAATCTGATCAACGGAAAGGTCGGCGCTCACGGGGTCTCGTTCCCGGTAAGTGAAGAATATGAGGAACTAAAGCTGATCAACGGCGTTCAGGATGAAGAAGGTCACGCAGGGGAAGGACTCCCTATGCTGAAAACGGGCCGGCAGGTTGCGAACGCAATGCTGCATGTTTCTTCCGCCACGAACGGCGCCGTCTCCCAGCGCTCCTATGAAGCATTGGAAAAGGATACGGGAGTGGAACTGAAAGATATATCTTCCGACCGTGCCGCGGAAAAGATCACTTTCGATCAAATCACCGCCCAGCCGAGGGAAGTGATACCGACCGCCGTGTTCACCGGTTCAAACAAAGGGAAGAAAAGGTATTCTCCGTTTACTACGAATATTGAACGCAAAGTACCGTTCCGTACTCTGACAGGCCGGCAGCATTTTTACATCGATCATGAAATATTCCTGCAGTTCGGTGAGTCTCTTCCGGTTTTTAAACCGACCCTGCCACCAATGGTGTTCGGTTCGAGAGATAAGAAGATAGTAGGTGGCAAGGACTCACTCGTCCTCCGTTATCTCACTCCGCACGGAAAGTGGAATATCCACAGCACGTACCAGGACAATCTGCACATGCTTACGCTTTTCCGCGGAGGGCCTACGGTCTGGATCAGTTATATTGACGCCGAAGCTCATGATATAAGCGATAACGAGTGGCTTGAAGTATACAATCGTAACGGTGTGGTAACAGCAAGAGCAGTCGTCAGTCACCGGATCCCCCAGGGAACGATGTTTATGTATCACGCCCAGGATAAACACATTCAGGTTCCGGGTTCAAAAATTACCGGACAGCGGGGCGGCAGTCACAACGCTCCTACAAAAATTCACGTGAAACCGACACAGATGGTTGGAGGATACGCTCAACTCAGTTACGGCTTCAATTATTACGGCCCTATCGGTAACCAGAGAGACGTATACGTAGCAGTAAGAAAAATGAAGGAGGTTGACTGGCTTGAAGATTAAAGCTCAAGTAGCAATGGTAATGAATCTGGATAAATGTATCGGCTGTCACACATGCAGTGTTACCTGTAAAAGCACCTGGACGAATCGTCCGGGTGCGGAATACATGTGGTTCAACAACGTAGAGACAAAGCCCGGCATCGGTTACCCTAAGCGCTGGGAGGACCAGGAACAGTATAAGGGCGGCTGGGAAGTCAAGAACGGCAAGCTCCAACTGAAATCCGGCACCAAATTATCAAAAATAGCCCTGGGGAAAATTTTCAATAACCCGGATATGCCGGAAATGAAAGACTATTACGAGCCGTGGACTTACAACTATGAAAATCTGACAAATAAAGAAGACGGAAAGCACACACCCGTGGCTCGTGCTCATTCGGCAATAACGGGTGAAAAAATGGATCCTGAATGGGGACCGAACTGGGAAGACGATCTGGCCGGCGGTCATATTACGGGACCACAGGACCCGAATATCGAAAAAATCGAAGAAGAGATCAAATTCAATTTCGAAAAATCTTTCATGATGTACCTGCCACGACTTTGTGAACACTGTCTGAACCCGAGTTGTGTCGCCTCCTGCCCGTCCGGTGCGATGTATAAACGTGACGAAGACGGCATCGTTCTTGTCGACCAGGAAGCATGCCGCGGATGGAGATACTGTATGACGGGGTGCCCGTATAAAAAAGTATATTTCAACTGGCAGACGAACAAAGCAGAAAAATGTACGTTCTGCTATCCGAGAATCGAAAGCGGACTTCCGACCGTTTGTTCTGAAACATGTACAGGCCGCATCCGGTACCTCGGAGTTCTGCTTTATGATGCAGACCGTGTCCAGGAAGTTGCCGCAACACCTGATGAGAAAGACCTTTATGAAGCACAGTGCGACCTTTTTCTTGATCCTCATGACCCTGAAGTCCAGGAACAGGCTCGACGTGACGGCATTACGGAGGATTGGCTGGAAGCTGCGCAGGATTCTCCGGTATATAAACTCGCAATTGAGTATAAGCTTGCTTTTCCGCTTCACCCGGAATACCGTACCCTTCCGATGGTATGGTACGTACCTCCGCTCAGCCCGATCATGAGCTATTTCGAAGGAAAAGATTCCATCAAAAATCCGGACATGATTTTCCCGGCTATTGAAGAGATGAGAAACCCTATCCAGTATCTGGCGAATATGCTTACCGCAGGGGATACGGAATCAGTGAAGAGCTCTTTGCAGAGAATGGCTATGATGCGTTCCTACATGAGAGCGTTGTCGAGCGGAAAAGAGTTTGACGAGACTCGTCTGGAGCGGGTGGGACTGACGGCGAAACAGACACAAAAGATGTATCGTCTGCTTTCCATCGCTAAATATGAAGATCGTTTCGTCATTCCTACCTCTCACCGTGAAAGTTACAGCAACCCTTATCGTGCCCAGGGCTCCGAAGGTTTCGGCTCGGATTGTGACGGATGTGGACCGATGATGCCGGCGGGTGCCAAATCAGGTAAAGAAATTTATGAGGATAATTTCTATGGAGGGATCTGGCGTGATTGATTTGAACAAGCTTGATAAACAACGCTCCGCCTTTGCTTACTACAGTCATCATCTTGCCTACCCCGAACCGGGAATTTTTGATGAAGAATTTTTCCGCGCTTCTTTTACCCCGGAAGACCCGGGGTACAGGGGTGCGGAGACTTACTGGAAAAACATGAAAAAATGGTCTCATGCAGAAGTTCAGGAATACTATACGGCAACGTTCGATTTCGAAAAAAGTCTGACTCTCTACATGACTTTTGCAAAATTTGAGGACAGCAAGGAACGCGGTCAGATGCTTGCCAGGTTAAAGGTGATGTATGAGATGTATGGATTGAATATGCCGAAAGGCGAACTGTCGGATTTCCTTCCTCTTATGTGTGAATTTGTTCACATCGGCGACTGGCTGGAGGATGAGCGTTCCCGGCAGAGTTTCGCCCTGTTGTTTGCAGTGCTGGAAGACGGAACTTTCCATTTGCGTGAAGCTTTGGAAAAGCACGACCACCCTTACCTTCCGCTGGTCAAAAGTTTGCGCAGAACCCTGCGTTCCTGTGTGAAGGAAGAAGAGGTGAGTGTCCAGTGAGTTCGCAGTTTTTGTGGGTAATCCTTCCCTATATGTGTATCGTCTCATTCGTCATCGGTCACATATTCCGCTATCGTCATGATCAGTTCAGCTGGACGGCGAAATCGAGTGAGTTCATAGAAAAGAAACAGCTTATGATTGGAAGTCTTCTGTTTCATATAGGAATTATTCCCGTTATTTTCGGACATGTGGCAGGACTCGGCATCCCAAAAGAATGGATGAGAGCTGTAGGTGTGAACGATCATTTATATCATTTGGGAGCTTTATATGTGGGTGGTCTGTTTGGAGTCGTGACGCTTGTCGGGATGTTGCTTTTGACTTACCGGCGCGTCTCCATAAGTGCCGTAAGGAAATTGAGTACGAGTTCGGATATTATCGTAAACGCGTTACTTTTGTTCATTGTTTTTCTCGGTGTTTACGCTACTTTGGTAACGAATAATGTACAGCCCGGTTTTGATTACAGGGACACGATTTCCGTCTGGTTCCGTGATCTCCTTATTCTCCGGCCTGATGCTTCTTACATGGCAAATGTGCCTTTTACTTTTAAAGTGCATGCCATTACAGGTTTTCTCATTTTCGGTTTATGGCCTTACACCCGTCTCGTGCACGTGTGGAGTGTACCGGTTCATTACGTTGGCAGAAGTCACATTCTATATCGTCGTCATAAACGAAGAGCATAGGCAGAAGGAGGGGTTACGATGTGGGAAGAACAGAAATTTCAAACGAAGAATAAAGCGACGCGTATTCTCGAAAATGAACACAAGTATTTACAGTACCTGATGGAAGAGTGGCATGCTATCGTACTTGATTTCGCAAACAACCGTCATAAAGACATGAAAGAAGCGCGTGCAGCTTTTAAAGAACTCAGGGACCGTCTTAAATCTTTTCTTGAACCTTTAAAAAACCACACGGATAAAGAGGAAAAACACTTCTTCCCGGCTCTGGCTCTGTATATAGGGAAAGAACAGGGGCCAATCATGTCTATAGAAGAAGAACATAAGGAAATCGAGGGATACATCGGTCATTTCTTTTTTCATTCGAGGGGTGATCTTGAGGAGTATTCTTACGAACAGCTTCGGAAAATGACGGAGGATGCCGGGGAAGCATTCGAAGTATTAATCCTCCACTTCGTCAAAGAGGAAACGGTTCTCTTTCCGATGGTGGACAGAGTCATGTTGACAAAAGATCTTGAACCGCTCGTCGAAGATCTTCGTTCCCTGATTACGCAGTAAACAAAAAATAACAACAGCAAATAAGTCGAAAAAGGAGGTGGAGGAAAAGTGATCAGGAAAATACAACTTCCTCTGCAGACGATGAACCTTGTCGTCGGATTTATGGTATGGGTCATCATTTCATCTCTTCTTCCGTTTATCCAGGAAGATGTGACTATCGCTCCTGAACGGGTGGCTCTGGTTACAGCAGTACCTGTGATTCTCGGTTCCATATTAAGAATCCCGCTCGGGTATTTTGCGAATGTGTACGGGGCCCGTCTCGTCTTTATCATTAGTTTTATACTGTTGATGTTCCCTGTATTTTACATAAGTGAAGCATCAACGTTCACAGACCTTTTGATCGGAGGTTTGTTTCTCGGAGTCGGAGGGGCCATTTTCTCAGTAGGAGTCACCTCTCTTCCTAAGTATTATCCGAAAGAAAAGCACGGGTTCGTCAACGGGGTATACGGGGCAGGGAATATAGGGACGGCGGTCACTACCTTTGCAGCACCTGTTATCGCTACATCCATAGGGTGGCAGGCGACCATTAAAGTTTACCTTATTCTGCTTCTGGCCTTCGCAGTTCTGAATATATTTGTCGGGGACCGGAATGAGAAAAAGGTGAAACAGCCGATTATGCAGCAGATCCGGGCAGTTTATAAAAATGAAAAACTGTGGATCTTCTCTCTGTTTTATTTTATAACGTTCGGATCTTTTGTAGCATTCACCGTTTACCTCCCCAACTCTCTCGTTACGAATTTCGCTCTCGAGGAAATCGATGCGGGGCTTCGTACAGCCGGATTCATTGTTGTGGCAACACTGATGAGACCTGTCGGAGGAGCGGTGGCCGATAAGTTCTCCCCGTTGAAGATGCTGATCGGGGTATTCATAGCCTATACTGTCGCTGCCATCCTTCTGGCTTTTTCACCCTCTCTTGCTCTTTACACAGTGGGTGCGATAGCTATAGCTGTTTCGGCAGGGGTAGGGAACGGGGTCGTCTTTAAACTGGTTCCTACCTATTTCCACTCCCAGGCTGGTATCGCGAACGGGATTATCTCAATGATGGGAGGTCTCGGCGGATTTTTTCCTCCACTGATACTTACTGGAGTGTTTGCGATCACCGGGCACTATGCAATCGGGTTCATGCTTTTGTCGCAGGTATCGCTTGCCAGTCTGATTCTTGTTATGTGGCTGATGTATCAGGACAGTCTGAATAACCAGATTTCCATTTTCCATTCTTCCGGTCAGGGAATGATGGTGACGGATACGAAAGGAAAAATTGTGGAGGTGAACCCTTCCTTCGAAAAACTCACCGGTTATTCGCGGGAAGAAGCGCTTGGTAACACCCCGGCTTTACTTAAATCAGGCAAACAGCCGAAAAATTTTTACGACCGGATGTGGGAGTCGATAAGAAGAACCGGACACTGGCAGGGAGAAATATGGAACAGAAGAAAAAGTGGAGAGCTGTATGTGGAATGGCTCACTATCAACCCTGTGACGGATGAAGCTGGCAATGTCATTAAGTACGTAGCTACATTTTCGGATATTACGGAGGAGAAGAAAGAAGGGGAAGCATGAGCACAGATCGTTATGATAAGCAGGTGAGATTTGGGGCAATCGGGAAAAGCGGTCAGAAAAAAATCAGGGAAGCGGAAATCACTATCGTCGGTTGCGGGGCGTTGGGAACGACTGTTGCCGAAACGCTGACCAGAGCCGGTGCGGGACGGATTCATCTTATCGACTTTGATGAAGTGGAGTGGTCCAACCTCCAGCGCCAGCAGCTGTTCACCGAAGAAGACGCGGAAAAGAGTCGGCTGAAGGTGGAAGCTGCCCAGGTCAGACTGGAACACATTAACAAAGAGGTGGATATCAAAATATGGCCTCACTACACAGACGGACCGTTTCTCCATAAAGTGGCTTCTTCATCGGACGTAATCGTCGACGCTTCAGACAATTTCGATACAGCTTACGTAATCAATGATGTCGCTCACATGCTCGGCGTCCCCTGGGTGTATGGCAGTCTTTCGGGAAGTACGAGTATCCAGATGACCGTAGTTCCGGGCCACAATGCCTGTTTTCGCTGTCTCTATGAAACGCTCACCGGAGCGAAGGAGACGTGCGAAACTGCTGGAGCACTGGCTCCGGCTGTCCAGATTACTGCAGCCAGACAGACAGTGGATATTTTTCAGCTGATTACGGGGTCCGGGGCATGCGGCGGTATTTTTAAACTGGAAGATATATGGAGCGGAGAACATCAGAAGATTCGGACACACGGCATGAAAAATGCCACATGTCCTACATGCGGAAGTTCTCCTGCATATCCCTCCTTTCATGAAACCGGAGGAGTGTCCGTACTGTGTGGCAGAGGAGCGGTACATATCCACCCTCCTGCTCACCGGAAGATTTCTCTTCAGGAAGGGGAAGAAATGATGCGGAGAATGTCCATACCTTACAAAAGAACCGGATTATTTATCCAGGGAGAGCTGAATGGTCACAGGATGTTGTTGTTCGAACAGGGGCGGATGCTGATTCACGGGGTTTCCGAGCCTGAGGAAGGAAAAAGACTGTATGCTTCGATTTTTGGCTGAGAGGAGGTGGGCGAAGTGCAATCTTCAATCATAGTAGTAAGTGACACGCGTACCGAGAAAACGGACCGTGGCGGCAAAGAAGTGATGCGCCAGCTCGAGGAGTCCGGAAGGAAAGCAGGGCCGGTGACAATGGTCCGGGATGAAATAGAAGAAATCAGAGCCTGTGTAAGAGAAGAAATGGAAAAAGAGATGGATGTTCTCTTTTTGACCGGCGGCAGCGGGATCGCTAAAAGAGACGTAACTCCCGAAGCTGTAGAGCCGCTGTATGAGAAGAAAATCGACGGGTTCGGGGAATTGTTTCGTCTCCTCAGTTACCAACAAGACGCTGGGACGAAAGCTATGTTCAGCAGAGCATCCGCCGGTGTAATCGGAAACGTGCTCGTATTTCTCATGCCCGGGTCCGTCAAAGCGGTATCGCTTGCAATGGAAGAGCTGATTCTTCCGGAACTGGACCACTTTTATTCGGAACTGCATAAATAACCGGCCTCTTCAAATAAGAGACCGGGACATCGATTATTCGGCATCTCTTTTGAAATATCCGGACGAACCGCCGATTTTCTCTTCAAGAAATGTCGGGCCGATGACCATGTATTTGTCGGCAGCTTTGCACATATCATATACAGTCAGGGCTGTCACGGAAGCTGCGGTCAAAGCCTCCATCTCCACACCTGTCTGTCCCGACGTCTTTACGAACGCGGAAATATGCAGGGTGTGTCTGAATTCGCCTTCCTCCCACTCAAAATCAACGGCAGCTTTTTGGAGAGGGAGCGGGTGACAGAGGGGAATGAGCGAAGATGTCTGTTTGGAAGCCATAATACCTGCAAGACGGGCGGTTCCAAGGACATCACCTTTTTTGTTCGTGCCTTCTTTCACCTGTTCGTAGGCGTCTGTAGCGAGAGTTATCGAACTTTTCGCTACGGCACTTCTTGAAGTCGCCTGCTTACCGGAAACATCGACCATAATTGCGTTATTGTTTTCATCAAAATGAGAAAGTTCTCTCACGATTAATCCCCCCTTTAGTAACTATCGGGACTGAGGAAAAAACTTCTTCCTTCTCCCGTCGATTATATCACAACTGTCAGGAGATGATACCAGTGCTTACTGTACGTAAACCAATATCTGTCGAGGAAGCTATTGAACGATGCCGGGCGAGAGTGAAACTCCAGGATATACAAAAGATCTCTCTTTACGAAGCGGAAGGAAGAGTGCTCGCTTCTCCCGTTTACGCCGATCAGTCGCTGCCTCCTTTCGACCGCTCCCCTTATGACGGATACGCATTACGTGCCGGGGATACGAAAGGAGCAAGCGGAGAAAACCGGGTGTATTTAAAAGTGATCGATCATATAGGAGCGGGAGATGTTTCGGAATGTATTCCCGGTGAGAAAGAAGCGGTACGTATCATGACAGGGGCAAAGCTTCCGGAAGCTACGGATGCTGTAGCTATGTTCGAACAGGCCAGAGAGGAAAAAGAAGGGTTCTCGCTCAGAAAAACCTTCGTCCCGGGGGAAAACGTTTCGTTCGCAGGTGAAGATGTACAGGAAGGAGAACTCCTTCTCGAACCGGGAAGGACGATTACAGCCGGAGTGATCGCTTTGCTGGCCGGGGCCGGAGTGGTGGAGGTTCCTGTGTATAGAAAGATGAAAATAGGAATTATAGCTACCGGTTCTGAACTGGTAGACGCAGGAGTCTTCCCCCCTCCTGGAAAGATCAGGGATTCGAACACCCCGATGATTGCAGCCTCCGTAAAAGAAGCCGGAGCAGAACCGGTCGTGTTTGCCGGTGTTAAAGATGAAGAAGAAAGTCTCCGCAAAGCTGTCGTGCAGGCTCTTGAAGAAACAGATGCCCTCATTACTACGGGAGGTGTATCAGTAGGTGATTTCGACTTCATGCCTGCTATTTATGAATGGGTGGGAGCGGAAGTCCTTTTCAACAAGGTCGGTATGAGACCCGGGAGCGTCACGACGGTGGCTGTAACGGAAAAAGGCACCTTTTTATTCGGTCTTTCCGGAAACCCCTCAGCCTGTTTCACGGGTTTCGAACTGTTCGCCAGACCGGTACTCCGTGAAAGCATGGGTGATCGTTTCCCTTATCGTGCTTTTGAATACGGACGGTTAAAGGAGTCCTTCCCGAAAAAGAATCCATTCACCAGGTTCGTACGCGCGGAATATGACCGCTCCACCGGAGAAGTGAATCCGGCAGGGTTTAATAAATCCAATGCAGTAGCTGCTCTTGCAAAAGCGAACGTTCTGGTCATTCTCCGGGGCGGTACGTCACACATAGAAAAAGGGGAGAAGGTAGCTATGATGATGCTCCGTGATACGGAAGGGGTGGACCGATGGGAAATCCCCGGACACTCCAGGTAGTCGGCTTTCGGAAGTGCGGCAAGACAACATTAATGAATTCCCTCGTCAGACTGGCCACAGAAGAAGGGGCGAAAGTAGTTACGATAAAACATCACGGTCATCCCTCCCCTTTGATCCTCCCGGATAAGGATACGGACAGTATGCAGCACTTCCGGGCTGGAGCGGATGCCTCAATCGTTTACGGAAACGGTGTTATGCAGATGCATGAGAGGTGCGAAGAAGACGGGGCGCTTTCTCATATGTATGAAGAAGCAGTAAAAAGGAACCCGGATTATATTTTAATAGAAGGGTTCAAGCAGGCGTCTTTTCCGAAAATTGTACTGTGGAGACAGGAAGAAGATAAACAAAAGCTTATGGCTCTTCCGCAGATTTATATGATGAAAGAAGCGGGACTGGTGCATGAAAAAGAAGAAGTGAAAAGGTGGTGGGAAGAATGGATAAGAGATATGAAGTGACGGATTCTCCTCTCGACCCCGGCAAGTATATTGCAATGGTTACGAGACCGGAAGCAGGAGCTGTCGCTACATTTACCGGTCATGTGAGAGAGTGGACAAAGGGGAGACGTACATTATCCCTTGCCTACGAAGCCTACGTTCCGATGGCCGAGCGTATACTGGAAACCATTGCAGAGGAAGTGAAGGTGAAATGGCCGGAAGCGGAAGTGGCTGTAGGGCATCGGATCGGGCCGCTTGCTATCTCCGACATAGCAGTCGTAGTAGCCGTTTCTACTCCTCATCGGCACGCCTCCTATGAAGCGAACCGTTTCATTATGGAACGTATCAAAGAAGACGTGCCTATTTGGAAAAAAGAAATCCAGGAAGACGGCGAATGGTGGAAAGGGGAGGAAGTACAATGATACAGGTGTTATATTTCGCTTCTATGAAAGAAGCATCAGGTTTAGCGAGTGAACGGATAAAATGGCAGGGCGGGACGCTCGGGGAAGTCATGGAGAAAGTTACTGACCTTCATCCTTCAATCAGCTGGGATGGGGTGCGTGTTGCGCTGAATGAGGAGTTCTGTTCAGGTACACAAGAAGTGGAATCTGGAGATATCGTCGCTTTCATTCCACCGGTGAGCGGGGGATGAGCAGCCGGACGGGCGTGGTACTTGCCGGAGGTAAATCGAGAAGGTTTGGCAGACCGAAAGCGTTCGAAACCCATGAAGGAAGTTATTTTTATGAAAGATCTGAACATGCGCTCCTGCCCTGGACAGACCAGGTCGTTATTCAGACTTCTTTGGAACTGCAGCCTTTTTTTCCGGAGGGGAAAGTATATACTGACATGGAAAAGTGGAGAGGGGAAGGGCCTATGGCAGGTCTGTATACGGCGATGAAAAGGGAAGAATCAGAACATTTCATCTTACTGCCATGTGACGTTCCCTTCCTTACCCCCGAGGTGATAGGTGAAATGATTGTCTGGAAAAAGGAGAACGGCATTACTGTTCCCTGTGCTTTAAAAGGAAGCGGACGACTTCACCCTCTCATCAGCATCTGGGAGGCGAAGGACACAGAGAAAATCAATCATCTGCTCGAACAAGGGGAGCGATCGGCACACCGGGTTTTCTTGAATCTCGGAGGAGTATCCGTGGAGGCTGCTGCTTTAAAAGGAGTAACCGGGAAACACCTGTGTAACGTTAATACTGAAGACGAATACAAAAAGGGGAGTTTACTATGAAAGAAGCAGTCACTGACCGATTCGGAAGACCTATGCGAGATTTGCGCATATCGGTGACCGACCGGTGTCAGTTCCGTTGTTCCTACTGTATGCCGAAAGAGATTTTTGGAACGGATTATGCGTTCCTTCCTAAACAGGAACTTTTATCTTTCGATGAATTGGAGAAAGTGGTGAAAATATTCGCTGAAAAAGGAGTGAAAAAAGTCCGGATTACAGGAGGGGAACCGCTGATGCGACCGGGACTCCCGGAACTGGTGCGCCGTATTTACGCCATAGACGGTATCGGAGACATAGGTCTTACGACGAACGGAGTGCTGCTCGGTCATTATGCCAAGGAACTTTTTGAAGCGGGGTTGACCCGGGTAAATGTGAGTCTGGATGCTATAGATGAAGAGTTGTTCCGGAAAATGAATGGTCAGGGGGTGCCCCCGGAGAAGGTCTTTAGAGGAATCGAAACTGCTCTTGCTTTCGGATTTCAGGTAAAAGTGAATATGGTAGTGCAACGGGGGGTGAATGAACAGGAGATACTGCCACTTGCCCGCTACTGTAAGGAGAAAGGTATAACTCTTCGTTTCATTGAATTCATGGATGTAGGCAATGATAACGCCTGGAGTTATGAGCGTGTGATTCCAAAAACGGAGATATTGAACATACTTTCCGAAAAGTATGAACTCGCTCCGGTCGAGAGGGATTATTTCGGGGAGGTAGCCAGGAGATATAAATATGGAGACAGTCAAGAGCAGGTAGGCTTCATAACTTCCGTCTCGGAGTCTTTCTGTTCAAGCTGTACGAGAATCCGTCTGTCTTCTGACGGGAAGTTATTCAACTGTCTTTTCGCTTCGGAAGGACGTGATCTGAAACAGCTGCTCCGTGGAGGAGCATCGGATCAGGAGCTCAGAGACTTCATTACAGGGAACTGGAGAGATCGGGACGACCGCTATTCGGATGAGAGATGGGAACAGAGGAAATCCGGAAAGAAAAAAATAAACATGTCTTATATCGGTGGATAGAACCAGGAGGGATGCATCAGTTCCCCCTGGTTTTTGTATGGAAAATTTTCAGCTTTCCGTATAGAGAAGCTGGATGCCCATAGCTATAAAGACGAGCCCCGTCACTTTGTTTAAAATCATGCCGCTTCGGCTCTCTCCGCGCAGTTTCGCTGTTGTGAACGAAGCGAGCAGAGCGGTGATGAAGAACCATATCGTCCCGGTGGTCGTAAAGATGAGCCCGAGCGTCAGAAAAGAAAGGGAAGCGCTCATTCCGCTGTCTGCCTGGACGAACTGAGGGAGAAAAGCGAGAAAAAATACGGCTACTTTCGGATTTGTTACGTTGGTGATCATTCCCTGGACGAAAATCTTACGGTTCGACTGTTTCGGTATTTCTTTCTTATCTCCCTCCGCCTTCTTTTTGGTGAGAAGGATCTGCAGACCGAGATAACCGAGATAGCAGGCACCGATGATTTTGACGACGGTGAACAGGAAGGCCGACTGCATAAGAAGTACGGATAGACCGAGTGCCGCCAGAATCGTATGTACAAGGATTCCGGCGGAAATGCCGAGGGCGGAGTATGAGCCCGCGCCGAGCCCCTGGGAAGCGCTTCGTGATACAATGTACATAGTGTCGGTGCCCGGAGTAAGGTTCAAAAGGACGGCAGCCAGAATAAATGCTTCTATATTAATGAGATCGATCATGTTTTCTGTCTCTCCTTTTTTCTTTTCATTATAAGGAAAGAGGGAAGATGATGAAACATTATTTCTTTTTATTCGTACAGGGTAAGAAGGAGTTTATCATAGGGAGGCCACGTTCATGTCTACACTCTTCGGTGTTCTTATCATTGTCGCTTTTTTATCCCTGCCTTTTTTCGTGGCAAGACTGGTCGATCGCCTTACCGGAAAACATAAACGTATGCACAGGAATAAAGAAAACGTGGAACGTCAGAGCCGTTCAAAAGCAGCACAAGAAGCACAGGATGATGCTTATCGTAAATCCGGGAGTGACATCCACGGTCCGGGAGGGCCCGGTGATTAGACAGAGGAGGAGAAGGAAATGAATGAAAAAGCATGGCGCTACTGGAAAGGTTACTGGAACGGTGTGCAGGCACCGGAGAACGTTTCGGCCTGGGCATTCGGTATAGATGAGGACGAATTAGCCGGACTCGTAGTCCGCGGAATCAAGACAGCCACATGTTCTCTCTATGAGGAATATGTCGCAGAAAACGATCCTCTCCCGGAGGAGGGGGAATATAGTATTGTGCTTGATTCAAATGAGGAACCGGCGGCGATCATCCGTACGAATAAGGTGACAGTCATGCCGATGAATGAGGTGCCGGAATCGTTCGCCTTTAAGGAAGGGGAAGGAGACCGCTCCTATACATACTGGTGGAACGCGCACGAGAAGTTTTTCCGCTCGCTTATGAAGGAAATGGGAAAAAATTTTACGGAAGACACAGCCGTCGTCTGTGAAGAATTTGAACTTATAGATGTGAGGGATAGGTAATGGAGATACGAATGTTGCAACCGGATGATGCGAACATGTATTGGGATTTGAGGCTCGAGGCGTTAAGGAATAATCCGGAAGCATTCGCTACGAGTTATGAAGAGGCAATGTCGAAGGAAGATCCGGTCCGCGAAGTGTCCAAGCGTCTTGCCGATGCGGACAGTTTCACATTCGGAGCAATCTGGGACGAGGAAATTGTAGGAATGATGACGCTCGTCGTGCAGGACACGAGCAAGTTGAGACATGTTGCTCACCTTATAGGAGTGTACGTCTCCCCCGTCGTCCGCAATAAAGGAGTAGGGGGTCAACTGCTTCAGAAGACGATCGAAAAAGCGAAAGAAGAAGGGTATATTGAAAAGATTAACCTGTCCGTGGTGACGAACAACGATTCCGCCATCCGACTTTATGCAAATGCCGGGTTTGAGACGTGGGGCGTGGAGAAGAACGCTTTGAAGATGCATGGGGAATATTACGACGAACAGCACATGACTCTGGAAATTTGAGTCCCTGCCCGAAAGAAAACAGTTTTCAAAGAGGAACGAATATTTTAAAGAAGAGGGATTTGTTATGCGGACGGACACACCTAAAGCCGGTTTTGGAAAAAGACTGGCAGCCTTTCTCGCAGATAGCTTCATTATTAATATGGTAGCTGTCTTTTTATACTTTCTGATCACTGGGGAACTTACATCAGAAGTTTCGAGCAGCTATGCCTATGTACTGCTGGATGCTTTGTACCTGACGATCCTGCCCGCTGTCTGGGCCGGTTACACCCTTGCAAAGCGTCTGATGGGTATACGTGTTAAAAAACTTAACGGGAATGACGTGACGCTTCTTGATATGTTCATCCGGGATTTTGTCGGGAAGGTGCTGCTCAGTGTCATCACTTTCGGAGTGTCCACTCTGGTGAGTTTTGTGATGGTCATCGCAACGAAGCAGCGCCGGGCCATACACGATTATATGGCCGGCACGTACGTTCATTCCGGATAATATCAGGGGGAGACCAACTTCAGTCCGATGACGGCAGCGATGATGAGTGATAGAAAAAAGATGCGTTTGCCGTCTTTCGGTTCCCCATATAAAATCATTCCGAACAGTGCGCCACCTGCTGCTCCTATGCCTGTCCATACGGCGTAGGCAAGCCCCATCGGCAGTGTTTCCATGGACAGCGCAAGAAAAAGGAAACTCGCGGAAAACCCTGCAGCGAGCAGAAGGATGGATGTGACCGAGCGTTCAGAGTGGAATTTATTGATCATCAGAACCCCGAACATTTCTCCGAGTCCTGCGATGATTAAGTAGACCCATGCCATTATGCATCCTCCTCCGGTGTCACCATTTTAAGACCGATTATACCTGTGAGAAGAAGGGAGATCATCAGCACTTTCCCCACACTTGCCGCCTCTCCGAAAAACAACATTCCCGAGAGTACGGTTCCTACCGTACCGATTCCTACGAAAACGGCATATGCTGTTCCGGCAGGAAGTTTCTGTCCGGCCATGATCAGATAATAGAAGCTGACAACTATAGCGATAACGGTACCTGTCCATTCGAGGACGCTGTCGGCATGTTTCAGCCCGATGACCCATCCTATTTCAAACAGGCCGGCTATGATTACTTTAAACCAGTGGATACTCATTGTTCATTCCTCCCAGCATTCATCGTAGCACAATTTTTTACATTGTAAGAATGAAATCACTTTAATAGATTTCAGGCAGAAAAAAAGCCCCGGACAGGGCTTTTTTTAGATAAACATTAAGACAATAGAGAATAGTATTCCGGCAGTTGTGAGCACCATAAGAGAAGCTCCCCAGGATTTTTTATCCATTTCAAAGTAGTACCTGTACCCTGCAGTGAATAATGCGAAGAACGAACTGAAAATGTAAAACCCGGGTGGGATTGTAACAGATTCCATCGTTCTTTCCACAATAAGGGCCATAATCACTTCCGCAACAATCAGTACCGTAAGAAAGTTTATGGTTTTCGTCAATTGGAATACTACCTTTCTACTTATCGTCATTAAAAAATAAACGTTTTTATCCGATATCGATGAATTTGCCGGGGTTCATGATGTTGTTCGGATCAAGGGCTTTTTTGATCGACTTCATAATGGAAAGAGACGCTCCGTGCTCCGCTTCCAGGTACTTCTTCTTCCCGATTCCGACGCCGTGCTCGCCCGTACAGGTGCCGCCCCGGGCCAGAGCGTGTTCAACGATAGCTTCATTGAACTGTTCCGCTTTGTGCATCTCGTTCTCATCATTTTTGTCGATCATGACGAATGCGTGGTAATTGCCATCTCCGGCATGTCCCACAAGTCCTCCCGGAAGCCCCTGTCTGTCGAGCTCTTCCCGGCCGAATACGATAGCTTCGGCAAGAGAAGAAATAGGAACGCAAACATCTGTTACCATCATGGAACGTCCCGGATAGGCGTGGGTGTAGGTGTAAGCAAGGTTGTGCCGGCCTTCCCAAAGTTTCATGCGTCCCCGGGTGTCTTTCTCGAACGTCACGGACGTGCAGCCGTGGTCCGAAAGAATCTCCTTCGCAAATGCCACGTCCTGATTCAGTCCCGCTTCATTTCCATGAAACTCAAGGAAGAGAGTGGGGTTCACTTCATAATCCGTTTCTATCCAGTCGTTCACCTGACGGATGGAACTCTCATCCACGATTTCCATACGGGCCACGGGAACACCGGTCTGAACAATGGAAGTTACAGCATCCACCGCTTCCGTCATCTCTTTGAAAGTGGCGCGGGCGGCCGTGATATGTTCGGGGATTCCGTATACTTTCAGCGTAATTTCACTGATGCATCCGAGGGTGCCTTCGGATCCTGTGTAAAGATCGTTGAGGTTATAACCGGAGGAGGATTTCTGGGCCAGGCTCCCGGTATGGATGATCTGCCCGTCCGGAGTCACGACTTCCAGGTTGCGGATCTGGTCTTTCATCACCCCGTACTTGACGGACGTAGTGCCGCTCGCATTGGTAGCCGTCATTCCGCCGATCGTGGCGTCCGCACCCGGATCCACCGGAAAGAAAAGGCCATGTTTCTTCAGTGCTTTATCAAGCGTCGAGCGGGTGACGCCCGGCTGGACGCGGACGAGAAGGTCCTGTTCCCGGATTTCAAGAATATTATCCATCTCCGAAAAATCGATGGAGAACCCTCCCTGTACAGGTACGACGTGCCCTTCGAGACCGGAGCCGAGTCCGAACGGTGTGACCGGGACTCCATTTTCATTTGCCAGCTTCAGAATATGACTGATCTCCCGGCTCGAGCGCGGGAAGAGGACGACTTCAGGTAAAGCAGGCGTGTGGTAGGACTCGTCTTTACTATGGTGACTACGTATCGTTTCGTTCGTACTGATTTGTTCTTCGCTCAAAATTTCCTTCAGATGCGACAGCACTTCATGTTTCATGAAAACGCCTCCTCTTTTTCTCCGATTATACATAAGCCAGCAGGTTTTTACAGTTTGTGAAACGATATTTCAAAAATTAATTAATTAGTTTGACATAAAATTTTAATAGTATTATAATCTTAAGTAATAAAAAAGGTGGGGGTTGAATGGACTACATCGTTGGTGTTGACGGAGGAGGTACTAAGACGGAAGTCGCTTTTTACCGGAGAGACAGTCTTCATGAAACAGATGATGTGCTGTTCGGCCCCGGTTCGAATCCGAGAGCTTCCGGGTACGACATGAGTGCCGAAAGAATCGCTGCACTCATTGAAGAGGGTATGAAGAAATTCCACATACCTCCGGACTCTGTCACAGCAGTGGGAGCCGGAATAGCAGGAGCGGGACGCTTTCAGGAACAGGAAGAATTGACGACACGGTTGCGGTCGCTTTTTTTAAAACTTAATATGTCAGAAAATTTAAAAATCGATGTGTTTTCGGACAGTAAAGCTGCACTTCAGGGGGCTCTGCATCCCGATATGACGAGCGGCATGCTGATCATCTCGGGCACGGGGTCCAATGCTGTAGCTGTGGAGGATGGGGGGTTTTTCAAAAGCGGCGGCTGGGGCCATCTTTTCGGAGACGAGGGCAGCGGTTTCGATATTGGCAAGAAGGCACTGCGTCGCACCACTAAAGAAAGAGACGGACGTGCAGCTCCCTCCTCCATACCGGGGATTATTCTCAGGGAGCTCGGCCTTATGCATGCGGAGCAATTGATCGGACACTTCTACCAGTCGGAAGATCAGAAGAAGGAGATAGCTGCTCTCGCCCGGCCGCTGATTGAACATGAGCATTTACCGGAGGTACAGGCTATTCTGGAAGAGGCCGTACAGGAGCTGGTGCTCCATATCGAAAGTCTGCATTATAAGATGAGAAGGGAGGACGGGGAGCTTCCTGTCTTTACTGCAGGAGCAATTTTCAACAATTCTTCTTTTATGCAGGAAGCATTCGGGAACTATATTGAAACCAGAGGGCTGGGCGTTATCCGGCAAATATATTCGTCCCCGTCTTCCGGCGCGGCGAAACTTACAGAGAGGAGAGGGTGCTGATGGGAGAAGAGAAACTTCAGTCCCTGGTCACAGAAAGCAGGAACCCGGACAGTATGTCCATTGATATGGAATCGACTATGGGCATGCTTGAAATAATGAACCGGGAAGATGCCAGGGTGGCAGAAGCGGTGGCGCGCGTGCTCCCCGAAGTTGCGGAAGTAGTGGAGAAGACGGTGGAGAGCTTGAAAAAAGGCGGAAGGCTGTTCTATGCAGGGGCAGGCACGAGCGGACGCGTCGGTTTTATGGATGCTTCCGAATGTCCTCCTACGTTTATGACCCCTCCGGAGCAGATACAGGCCATTATGGCCGGAGGAGGAGAAGCTTTCGAACAGGCGAAAGAGAATGCGGAGGATGAGGAAGAGGCAGGGTACCGGGATCTGGACGCAGCCTCACCCGATGACCGGGATGTCGTAATCGGAATTACGGCCAGTGGAAGGACTCCATATCCGGTAGGGACGCTGAAAAGAGCGGGAGAAGCGGGGGCGTACACGGTGGCTCTTTCCTGCAATCCGGAGGCTCTTATAAGCACATATGCCGATACAGCCATCGAAGTCATCGTCGGTCCGGAAGTTCTTACAGGGTCTACGAGACTGAAAGCAGCCACTTCTCATAAGATGATCCTGAATATGATCAGTACTTCCGTTATGATACAGCTCGGGAAAGTTTACGAGAACCTTATGGTGGATGTTCACGCAAGTAACTACAAGCTCCGCAGAAGAGCGGAAAGTATTTTGAAAACGGTTACTGATACAGGTGAGGAGGAAGCCTCCCTTCTGCTTAAGAATGCCAACTACGAAGTGAAAACAGCGATTATGATGAAGAAGGCGGATATCTCCTATGAAAAAGCGAAAGAAATTCTCGATGCCTGTGACGGCTACCTCAGAAAAGCCGAGAGTTCTATTTCACATTGATTTGTAAGCCTCAGGGCTTCAAATAAATATTATTCAAGGGGGATTTGTGTTGAAAAAAAGCTGGAAGTACACATTTGCTGCGTTACTGCTTCTCGTCTTAATGGTTGTCGCCGGTTGTGCACCGGGGTCCGGCGGGGAAGAAAACAGTTCCGAAAAAGATTCATCCGGCAGCGGGGACAGCTCCGAAAGCGGCGGAGACGGAGAGGTTTCCGGGGAACTTGAAATCCAGTATTTTGTCGGGGGATACGGAGATTCCTGGTGGAAGGAAGTAATCGCCGACTTCCAGGAAGAATATCCGGACGTTTCCATCAAGGAACACGCAGGCCCTAACATCAACGAAGAGATGAGATCGCGCTGGGTTTCGGAAGATCCGCCCGATGTCGTTTACATTGATGGCGCGGGATCGAGTGAAACTCAGATGGTGGAAGACGGTCAGCTGATGAATCTGAGCAGTTTTCTGGATGGGATGGAGCTTGAAGACGGCACGCCGCTGAAAGACAGTTTCATCGTGGAACCTGCGAAGTACGACGGAGAAGTTTACAGTCTGCCGCTGGTTTTTGATACGTGGGGTACCTGGTATGACAGCGCCTGGTTTGAAGAAAAAGGATGGGAAGCGCCTGAAAACTTCCCGGATTTCATGGAGACGATGGGAACGATTAAAGACGAAGAAGGTATCGCGCCATTTGTTACTACAGGACAGCATCCTTATTACTTCCTGAGAGGTATGATGTACCCGGCTTTTGGAGCCCGGGGCGGTGACGAACTGCTGACGCAGACGATACAGGGTCAGGAAGGGGCCTGGAGCAGTGATGAAGTGATGGAAGTCATCAAAAACATTGAAGAAATGCAGAAGGAAGGATACATCGACCCGGACTTTGGAGCCCTGAACCACACCCAGTCCCAGATGAATTTCCTGAATCATGACAATGCTTTTATCCCGGTAGGCTTCTGGCTGCCGAACGAAATGGCGAAAGATAAGCCGGAGGACGTGGAATATGGATTCATCCCGTCTCCGATGCAGAAAGAAGGCGAACCTTACGCGATTGTGCCGGACCTTCGTCCTTTGGCTATTGCGGAAGAGGCCGAGAATCCTGAAGCGGCGAAAGCGTTTGTGGAGTTCGTTTATACGAAAGAGTATGCCACTTCTTTCTCCGAACATACCGGAGCACTGATGAACCTGCAGGGTGTCGATCTGACGGAATCCGACGATGTGCCGGAATTCCTCATCCAGGCGAACGAAATGATCAACGATCCGGATAAGGTACAAATCTATCAGAAACCTCATCCGATGAGTGCCGATCTCGAAACGCCGATCAGTAACTCCCTGGTCTCCCTCATGCTTGGGAATATTACGGCAGAAGAATTCGTGGAAGAAGCAGAACAGGCTTCCAAAGAATACCGCAAATCTCTGGAATAAGAGTGGATACGGAGGTGTGAACCTGCACCTCTGTATTTTCTTTTAACAAATTCACCGGTCTGCCCGGATTATATGAAAAGAGGGGGAAAGTATGGTCCAGTCAAAAAAACAACGGTACCTGTTTCTGGCTTTTTGCCTCGTACCTACGTTTCTCATGTTTGCCTTATTCACCCTGTATCCTCTGGTCAACGGTCTTTACTACTCTTTCTTTCAGTGGTCAGGATCTTCCTCGGTGGCGGAATTTACGGGCTTCGACAATTACCGGAAACTTTTCAATGACGAAATTATTCCGGCGACGATCTGGCATGACTATTTTCTCGTCATTACAAAAATCATCGGCATTATGATTCTTGCGACGTTTTTTGCTGTAGCTCTGACGCAGATGAGGATAAAGGAAGCACCGTTCTACCGGATCGTGTTCTTTTTTCCGAATATTATGTCCGTCGTTGTTATCGGGATACTGTGGATGTTTATTTATAACCCGAGTCTCGGACTCGTGAACTCCGGACTGGAGTTTTTAGGTCTCGGGGAGTGGACGAAAGCGTGGCTTGGAAACGAAAAGTGGGCTTTGCCGAGTCTCGTGCTTCCGTCTGTGTGGGCAGGGATCGGGTTGTTCATGCTCATGCTGATGGGAGGTATTTCAAACATCTCGAAAAGTTACTATGAAGCCGCCGAAATAGACGGGGCCAACGGATGGCAGCAGTTTTGGAAGATTACGCTTCCGCTCGTCTGGCCGCAGATCAAAATATCCATCCTTTATATCATCATTACGACGCTGAACGGTTCCTTCATCATCGTACAGGTTATGACCAAGGGTGGCCCCAACAACGCTACACACGTCATGGGATCGTATCTGTATGAAGAAGCTTTCGTAAAATATAATTTCGGCTACGGCGCGACGATAGGCGTCATGATTTTAGTACTTTCTCTGATTACCGTACTCATCATGCAGTATTTCATGAGACGTGAGAAAGTGGAATATTAAGAGGAGGGATGGCGAAGTGAAACGGAAACAGGGATTTTGGACGAAAATCGGTGTCAGAATTCCTCTTGTTCTATGGTCTCTGGCTGTTCTGTATCCGATCCTCTGGATGATTCTCGGTGCTTTCAAATCGAACGCGGAAATCTACGCAAATCCTTGGGGACTGCCGGATTCATTCAGTTTCGGAAACTTTATCGACGCCTGGTCCAATTACAACATCGACATCAGTGTATTCAACAGTCTTATCGTTACGGGACTGGGTGCTTTATTGACGCTGGTTATGGCAATACCTACCGCTTATGCACTGGAACGGCTCAGGTTCCGCGGGAACCGTTTGCTGTTCACTCTATATATTTCCGCCATGATGATTCCGATGGTGCTCGGCTGGATTCCTTTGTTTTTCCTGCTTATGCAGCTGAACCTGCTCGATAATATTTTCGGTCTTGCTATCGTTTACGCTGTCAGTCAGCTTCCTTTCAGCATTTTCGTACTGACGAGCTTTATGGCTACGATTCCGAAATCTCTGGAAGAGGCTGCTGCCATAGACGGCATGAGCCCTTACAAAATCTTATGGAAAATTATCACCCCTCTTTCCATGACCGGTATCATTACAGTTACGATTATGAATATGATACAGTTCTGGAATGAGTATTTTATGGCTCTCATCTTTTTACAGTCGGAAAACAACTATACGCTGGCTCTCGCAATCGACTATATCAGTAATGAAACCCAGTATACGAATTCCTGGGGGACGCTGTTTGCGAGTCTGGTTATCGCCATCGTGCCGGTGATTATTCTGTACGCGATTTTCCAGCGCCGTATTGTTAAAGGAATGACAGAAGGAGCCATCAAAGGGTAGGTGTAAACATGAAGCAGCCGTTGAAAGGCGGGCTGGTTATGCTTTCGGAAATGAAAGAAAACCTCGCCCCTTCCGAGAAAAAGATTGCCGCATTCATTCTTGACCATCCGCACGAAGCGATCCACTGTACAGCAGCTCAGCTCGGGGAACTCAGTGGTACGAGCGGAGCGGCAGTGATGCGTTTGTGCAAATCGCTGGATTTGAAAGGTCTACAGGAACTGAAGCTCAGGATTTCCGGCGATTTGCAGAAAGAAGTGGCATCATCGTACCGCAACATTCAGCCGGGGGAAGAGATGGATGCTATCGTAGATAAAGTGACGAATAATAATATGCAGGCTATTCGTGAGACGACGGAATTGGTGGATTTTGCCGGGCTGGAAAAAGCGGGAGATGCTGTCGTGAAGGCCCGCCGGCTGCATTTCTTCGGTGTGGGGGCCTCAGGTATCATCGCTCAGGACGCCCAGCAGAAATTTCTCCGCATGAATATCGCGACCTCGGCATTTACCGATGTTCATAATGCAGTGATGGATATCGCAAATATTAAAGAAACAGATGTGCTGATCGGCATATCTTTCTCCGGAGAAACGAGAGAAACGGCACTCGTCATGGAAGAAGCGAAACGAAGAGGTGCGGTGACGATCAGCATTACCCGTTACGGTTCCAATACCGTCGCGTCTTTCGCCGATATTCCTTTGTATATATCGGCGTCCCGGGAAATTCCTGCTCCATTCCGGAGCGGGGCCACCTCCTCAAGGATGGGTCAGCTTCATATGATCGATCTTTTATTTACCAAGGTAGTCACTTCTCATTTCGAAGAAGCTTCCGGATATTTTGAACAGATCCAGGACATTATGACACGGCTTAAGTGAACAGATGCCGACTCGAAAAGCCCCCTGACTCTCCGGTTTCCCGGAAACTCAGGGGGCTTTTGTTCGAAGTTAAGACGAAAATGCTTCAGATACAGGAGTGAACTCATACCCGAGGGCTTTAGCTACTGCTTCGTAAGTCAGGTGTCCATTCATGGTGTTGATTCCTTCTTCGATAGCTTTATTACCTTGGGCAGCCTTTTGGACGCCTTTGTCGGCTATAGTGACTGCATAAGGCATGGTCACGTTTGTAAGGCCGATAGTGGCTGTTCGTGGAACGGCGCCCGGGATGTTTGCAACTGCGTAATGCAGGACGTCATGTTTTTCATAAATAGGATCATCGTGAGTGGTAATGTGATCCACTGTTTCAAAATTACCGCCCTGGTCGATTGCTACATCAACGATGACAGAGCCTTTGGTCATGGATTTGACCATATCTTCCGATACCAGTTTCGGCGCTTTAGCACCCGGGATAAGGACAGCGCCAATGACCAGATCTGCCTGTTTGACGGCTTCCGAAATGTTCATAGGATTCGACATCAGCGTCTGGATATCTCCGCCGAACTGATCATCGAGTTCGCGCAGACGATCCGGGTTAAGGTCGAGAATCGTAACGTTCGCTCCTAGACCGATAGCGATTTTGGCGGCGTTCGTACCAACGACCCCGCCACCAATGACGACAACGTTTCCTCTGGAGACGCCGGGAATGCCTCCAAGGAGAATACCTTTTCCTCCATCGGATTTCTCTAAATACTGGGAACCGATCTGCGTAGCCATCCGGCCGGCTACCTCACTCATGGGAGTAAGCAGCGGGAGTTTACCGTTCGAGGCTACCGTTTCGTAAGCGATGGCTGTAACTTTGCTGTCAGTCAGGGCTTTTGTAAGTTCCGGTTCAGCAGCCAAATGAAGGAAGGTGAATAGAATAAGTCCTTCCCTGAAGTGTTTATATTCGGACTCCAAAGGTTCTTTCACTTTCATAACCATCTCGGATTTAGCCCATACGTCAGCAGCACTGTCGATCATTTCAGCCCCTGCCTCTTCGTACTCATTATCAGCGAAGTTTGAACCGAGACCTGCCTCTTTCTCTACGAGCACGGTGTGTCCTGCTTTTTTCAGATGCAGAACTCCTGCAGGTGTAATAGCTACGCGATTTTCATTATTTTTAATTTCTTTAGGTATACCGACAATCACAGAAAATGACCACCTTTCCATCTTAATTCTTATCTCTCATTATAACTGATGTAAGCGCATAAATATTTAGATAAAGAATAAAAAATGAAGCTTTTCATTTGTGTAATTACACAAACGGCACCCGTTACCCCTGAATGATCAGGTCGATAAACAGTTTCGTTTTCTGATTGGTATCCTCAAGATCGACACCGGTAATTTCCCTGATTCTTTTCAGCCGGTACAGCAGCGTGTTTGTATGAATGTGCAGCTGCCGGGCCGCCTGGTGCGTGCTGTTGTGATGAAGGAACGAGCGGAGTGTATCCGAAAGGCTGGTGTTGTGACTCCGGTCGTATGCTTTGATAGCTTCTATTACGCTGTTCTTATAGTTCTCTTGTTCATAAAGCGCGGAGATTTCCTGAATAAACTGATAGACTCCAAGTTCCCGATAGGTTGTCACACCGGACAGAGCTTCGGGATAGCGGTTCTTTAGTTCTAGCGTTTTTTGAGCCTGACGATAGCTGACGTGAATATCCTCCGGCCTTGTACATACTTTTCCGTAAGTACTGCGGATACCAGAGATGCCGGTTCTTTCTTCCAATTTGTCTCTGAAGCCCCGCAACAGCTCCTGCGTCACGTTCTCGGCCTCGTCCTCGTGTGTGTGGATAAGGAGGAGAAGCAAATCGTTTTCGAACATATGAGAAATGATATTCTTCCGGCGGAACGTTTCAGTCAGGTACGAAGCATGTCTTTCTACAGAGGGAGTGATGGATTCCGTGAACTCCAGTACGGCTACTGACAGGCTGCCTTCCAAAGAAAGATGAAGCTTTCGTGCCTGCTTTTCAATTTCTGCATGGCTTCCCGCAGTTCCTTGGAAGAGATGGTGCATAAAGCTTCGGATATTTTCTTCTTTTTCCCGTTTTCTGTCACGCTGTTTCTGAAGGTGTCTCGAAGCAAGTGAGGCTGCTTCCTTTAATTGCCTTATCTCGTCGTCGCCCATCTTTGCCTGTTCCGTCTGAGCCCAGATGAAGCCGAGGACTTCTTTGTTTTTCCAAACGGATATGGCAATGCGGTCACCGAGACCGATGGACGGGAGAGGGGAGACGAAGACCGGGGTCGCGCTTTCGAACAGGTTTCCCATGACCCCTGCCTGCCACAGGCCGTTCACTACGTGCTCCGGCACTTTTCTCTGCATAATCGTTGCACTTCTTGCATCATCTACGTTCGTTTCATGGCTGCTGTAGGAGATGATACGGTGATTGGCATCTTCAATTGTGACCGGACAGCCGAGTTTTCCGGCAACATAGTCTGCCAGGCCTTCAGGGGAATTCGGAATCTGATCGATTTCTCGGTTGAGTGACATAGCATTGCTCCTTCTGATTTCTTACTTGTATTTTACCATGCAGGAAGAACATCCGTCAGTCGTATGAAGCGCCGGGGAGGTTTTTGTAGTTATGACTCTCCGTCCCCGGATGTAAGGACGAGTTTTCTCATTATGGTAGAAAAAAGGAGTTCCTGTTCCTCCACACGCAGTCCGGCTTTTTGGATATTAACCATCGTTTCCCTGTTTATATTAGCTCCGACGATATGGAGGCCGACCGGATTCAGCACGTCCATCATTTTTCCTACCCATTCGGTATCGCTCCGCATGTGCTCAAGCATCAGTACTTTACCCTCCGGTTTCACGACACGGTTGATCTCCCGGAGACCGCGGACGGGATCAGGGACGGAACAGAAGACGCAGGTGGAAACGACGTAGTCGAAGGAATCATCAGGAAAGTCCAGATGTTCCGCATCCATCTCCCGGAGCGTGATAGAACCGGGAAGGGAAATGGCTTTCTCTTCTGCTTTTTTAAGCATTTTCCTGCTGAAGTCTACCCCTGTCACTTCTGCCGTTTCCGGATAAAAAGGCAGGTTTGCACCGGTCCCGACTCCTATTTCGAGGACGGAGCCGTCCAGGTCTTTCAGTAAATCTTTTCTCCATTTATCTTTGATCATATGGTCCATCATGTCGAAAACGCCGGACACACGATCGTACCTTTTTTTGATTTCTTCCGTTCTGCTCATGCCAAACGCCTCCCTGGTCAATTTGTGTTGCTATGAATAAGTGTATCCCTTATAATGCATTCATACCAATTATCGTCAGACTTTTTAGAGAGAAGGTAGAAAGTTATGGAGAGAATTTACAACTTTTCGGCGGGGCCTTCCATGCTTCCGCTTCCTGTTCTCGAACAGGCGCAGAAAGAACTTACGAACTACAAAAACTCAGGAATGTCCGTCATGGAGCTGAGCCACCGTTCCGGCTGGTTCAAGGAAATCATTGAAGGGGCGGAACAGGGACTGCGTAATCTGATGAAGATCCCGGATAATTATCGTGTGCTTTTTCTTCAGGGAGGCGCGAGTCAGCAGTTTTCCATGGTGCCGATGAACCTGCTCGGTCCTTCGGAAAAAGTGGATTATGTACACACTGGGTCGTGGTCGAAAAAAGCGATGAAGGAAGCGGAGAAATTTGCGGAAGTAAATGTGATCGCCTCCAGTGAAGATGGAAACTTTACGTACATTCCGGAAGTAACGAAAAATATGATTGATGAAGAAGCCTCCTATGTTCATATTACTACGAACAACACGATTGAAGGAACGGCTTTCCGGAACATCCCTGACACGGGGGACGTACCGCTCGTTGCCGATATGTCTTCGAACATTCTGTCTGAAGAGGTGGACGTATCAAAATTCGGGCTTATCTATGCCGGTGCCCAGAAAAATATAGGACCGGCGGGTCTTACTGTAGTCATTATCCGTGACGATCTGATCGGTCATGCAGACGCGAACGTACCGGCGATGCTCGATTATAAAACGCACAGCGATGCCGGGTCGCTTTATAATACGCCCCCGACGTTTGCCATCTACATGGCGAAACTTGTGTTTGAGTATATTGAAAATCTCGGCGGGTTGAAAACTATGGAAAAGATAAACCGGGAGAAAGCGGAGCTTCTATATGAAACGATAGAAAACTCCGATCTTTTCACCTCTCCCGTTAAGAAGGACAGTCGTTCTCTCATGAATATCCCTTTTGTCAGTCCTTCTGCACAAACGGATGCTGAATTTCTGGAGGAAGCGCAAGAACGTGGCCTTGAAACGTTAAAAGGACATCGGTCTGTCGGCGGAATGCGGGCGAGCATCTACAACGCTATGCCGCAGGAAGGAGTTCAGGCTCTCGTTCGCTTCATGGACGAGTTTGAGCATCATCGTAATAAATAGGAAGAGGAAGGCCGCAGGTATCTGCGGCTTTTTTTGTACTGGATCATTTAAAATATAAGGAATATTTTACTCATTTTGACAAATAAGTCAACTTACTTTATTGTACTATTCGAGAGAAACGGATGAAAAGAGATCCGGGACGGGAGAGGGTACATAGTGAAAAAGGTAAAAGCAGGCTTGATTGCGGCAATCACTGCGACAGTTCTCGCAGCGTGCGGGTCTTCCGAAACGAAGTCGGAAGAAAAAGGAGAGACGTGGAGAGAGATCCAGGAAGAGGGGGAAATCGTAGTAGCTACCCCCGGAACACTGTATCCGGCTTCTTATTATCCGGAGGATTCGGATAAACTTACCGGTTACGACGTCGAAGTGATGAGGGAGATCGGAAAACGGCTTGATCTTGAAATTGTATTTGAAGAGATGGATTTCGACAGTATGTTCGCCTCTCTTACCTCAGGAAGAGTGGACGTGGCGCCTGCCGGTATGAGGGAAGAAATCAAAGATAAGTACTCCTATAGTGAGCCTTATAAATATTCCTATGCAACTATGATTGTCCGGGAGGAAGATGTGGAGTCCTATGACTCCCTGGAGGACCTTGAAGGGAAAGTGGCCGGAGGAGCAGCTACTACCGTCTACAGTGACATTGCTGAAAAATTCGGTGCTGAACTGAAAACGTATGGAAACGTGACGAATGATGTTTATTTGCGGGATGTGGACGTAGGGCGGACGGATGTGATCATCAATGACTATTATTTACAACGGCTGGCACTAGAATCTTTGCCACAACTGGATGTGACCATGCACCCGGATTTGAAATTCCACACGAACAATCAGCGCGCGGTTATCGAGGAAGGCGCACATACTTTCCGGGATAAAATCGATGGTGCGCTGGATGAAATGAGGAAAGACGGAACGCTGACCGAACTTTCCAAAGAATTCTTCGGAGGGGAAGACGTATCGCAAAAGCCTGAAGAAGATATAAGGGAAATTGAAGGAATCGAGTGATTTATCTATTGGTAGTAAAGACGACGGCGATCGAACCATTTGAAGTTCGGTCGTCGTTGTTTTTTTGCATTTTTTTGTTACTTCTAAATCGGACGCTTCCGCTTTTCTTGTCCAGCTCCACCACCCAGAAGTCCGCGGTCTAAGCAATGGCTTCTTTTTCAGGATAAAGCCCCTGAAAAGCGAAACTCTTGCTTATCCCGGAACTTCTACCCGGGCGGCTCCGCTTTTCTTTGTCCAGCTGCAGCGTCCAGAAATTCACGTCACAAGCAACTCGGATCAGTGAAAGCAAAGGTCACCTTTCACATGACCGGTCTGCTTGTGCCCTCATTTCTAATCGGACGCTTTCACTTTTCTTATCCAGCTCCGCCATTCAGAAGTCCGTAAGATAAGCTGTCCCTCCTGTTTCGGGATAAGGCACCCGAAGTCCGGAGCGCCTGCTTATCTTAGAACTTCTGGACGAATGGGTCCGCTTTTCTTGTCTAGCTGCAACTTCCAGAAGCTCGTGTCCTAAGCAGTACCCTTATTTTCGGGTAAAGACGCCCGAAAAGTAAGCCTCCTGCTTACGCCAGCGCTTCTACCCGGAAGTTTCCGCTTTTCTTTCTTGACTTATCATAGTTTAAGGGGTAAACTGACTATTGGTTTAGCCCATATACTATTGAGGTGAAAGTATGAGAGAAGAACTTATCAGACAGGTATACGAATCTATCTATGATATTTATTTGCACGGTTCGGAGCAGGTGACCCACTCCCTGAAAGAAGACGAAGAATTGAAACATTTCTCGAGGGAACAGACGCAGCTTATCAAAGTGATCGACAGCTATCCGGAAACTACGATGAAAGAGATAGCAGAAATCCTGGGCGTGCATAAAACCGGGGTATCGAACAAAGTGAAAAAGCTGGTGGAAGGGGGGTATCTCGAATACAGAAAGGGGCCGGATCATAAAAGTAAATACGTGGCTGTGACAGAAAAGGGCCACGAAATTGTAGAACGGATTGAAGCTATTAACGTAACCCGGTGGAGAACCCTCTTTGCGGGTGAATTTACCGAGGAAGAATTGGAAGACCTTTACGGGAAACTATTCCGTATCAGTAAACGTTTTAAGAAAGAAGAGGATGAAAAATGAAGAAAGAATGGAAGAAAATTTTAGCGAGTCCAAAGATACTGGTGGTACTTTTCATTATCCAGTGTATACCCATCATTTATACTTCCGTATTCGTAGGTTCTATGTGGGACCCTTACGGTAATACGGAACAACTGCCGGTTGCTGTAGTGAATGAGGACGAGGCGGCCGATTTTGAAGGGGAAGAAGTAGCAGTAGGTGCGGATACAGTTGAAAACTTACGTGACAACGAGAAGTTCGACTGGCATTTTCCATCGCAAAAAGAAGCGGCCGAGGGATTGAAGAACGGAGACTATTTTCTCGTGGTAACGATACCCGAATCCTTTTCACAGAAGGCGGTCACAGTTTTCGATGAGAAACCCGAGAAACCGGAAATTACGTACGAAACGAATCCGGGCTACAGCATGACCGGTGAAATCATCGCCGGGCGCGGCAGTGAAAAAGTGACAGAAGAAGTATCCGGTCAGCTGCAGTCTTCCTACACGGAGGCCTGGACGACGGCTATCAATGATATGAAAGAGGGTTATTCACAAAATGAGGAGAAACTCGCAGCGATGGAGGAGAAGCTGGCTCAGCTAAAAGAAGCAAGTGCCGGACTCGCCGATAATCTGCAGGCTCAGGCACCGGCTGCCGGTGCGCAGGCGGGGGAGCTGAATAAAGCCATCGCTGAACTGGAAAAAGGGATAGGTCAACTGAAAGAAGCGCAAAGTTCGGCACTCGAGGAGGCAGGATCACTGAACCTGAAAGAGGGAAACACCTCTCAGTTCTTAAACCCGATCTCTATTAACGAAGAATCGATGACGGAAGTGGAGAACTACGGTTCAGGATTTACTCCTTATATTTTGAGTATCAGTCTTTTCATCGGCGCTATCGCCTTTCACGTATTTTACAGCATGAATGATACACTTCGTGAAGGTATGAGAGGATGGACCGGGAAACTGAGTGTAGTAACGATGCAGGCTATCATGCAGGCGCTGATCGCCGCGCTGGTCCTTGACTTCTTTATGCATGTAGAAATAGGGGATAGACTTCTGTTTTATAATATGACAGTTCTCACTTCTCTTACGTTCATGATGGGAATTACTCTTCTCGTTTCTTCACTCGGAAATATAGGCCGGTTCCTTGCGGTGTTATTCCTCGTATTTCAGATCGGTACGAGCGCAGGCACTTTCCCGATCAAAGTTTCGTCCGCTATATTCCAGAAACTTCATGAATTTTCACCGATGACGTACAGTATCAAAGGGATGAGAGAAGCGATGTTCGATTTTACGGGAAGCGTTGCTCCGGGGGAAATACTTTTCATACTGGGCATCCTGTCCCTCGTACTGACGATCCTCTGGGCAGCTGTTTTTCAACTGTTTCATAAACGTCCGGATCTTCACGAAAAAATGGAAAATGCAGTCTGACGATCAAATTGTTCGTTTTCCCGTTTTGAGAAGTGGTACGGTGGACCAGGAGGGATGAAAAATGACAGATTGGGATCAACGTTTTAATGAAAGTGAGTTTATTTACGGTACAGAGGTGAATGAATTCATTAAAAACCACTATGATTATATCGAAGAAGGCGGTCACATCGGCTGTTTTGCAGAGGGAGAAGGCAGGAATGCCGTGTTCTTAGCCGAAGAGGGACATCCGGTAACGGCTTACGATAATTCCGAAGTCGGTATTGAGAAGATGAAGCGCCTCGCTGACGAACGGGAAGTCTACGTGGAGGGTCTCCATAAAGACCTTACGCAGGAAAAGACAGGTGAAAATATTTACGACGGAGCCGTTATGGTATTCGGTCACGTGCCGAAAGAAGATCAGTCTTTCCTGATGGCAAACGTCCGTGACTCGGTAAAAACCGGTGGCGCTATCCTCATTGAAGTGTACTCGGAAGAACAAATAAACTACAAAACCGGAGGGCCGCCGACGAGAGAAGCGATGTACCGGCCTGAAGATATGCTCGAATGGTTCCGCGACGATAAAATCCTTCATTTTTATTATGGGGAAGCGAATCGCGTAGAAGGTGCAAGGCATACGGGTCTTGGCCATGTTATACAATTGATTGCAGTAAAAGAATCCGTCTGATTTTCAGGCGGTTTTTTGTTTGTGAAAATAAGTTCCCTGGTATTACCCGGGAAATAATCGGTTCTTTTGAGTGTTATATCCGAAAGAAGGCAAAAAAACCGCCGGCTTCCGGGGAGAAGCCAGCGGCTGAAATCTACTGGTGAATCAATGTTAATGCTGATCGGGGAAATCAGCTTGTATTACAGGTTTGGCTGATATTTCATACGTAGTCTCTTTAGCAGTCACTGCACTTGCAGAACCTAAAACCAGCAGCATCGTCACGATGAAAACTGAAAGCTTCCTGGACACGTATTCACCACCTCTTTTGAAAGTAATTATAATACGGTATAGTAGATAATATAAAACTCGTTCCGAAGGGAAAAATGGGGTCTTCTGCCGTGAATAAATGTACTTAGAGGAACAATCTTATTTTTTTAATGAAATTATGCATTTTTGCATAAGAAAGGAGGGGTGGCAGTATGTATGAAAATACAGGAGAAAAGATACGTGAACTGAGAAAACAGACCGGAATGTCCCAGGCTTTTCTGGCTAATAAAGTCTGTTCCCAATCGGAAATAAGTAGAATAGAACGGGGATTGAATGAGCCTTCCTACCAGATGCTGTGGGCGATTTCTAAAAAGTTTGACGTAGATATCAATTATTTTCTTGATGAACATTCGAAGGAAAGAGAAGATTATTTTCAGGAAGTAAAAGAATTGCTGGAGGAAGCGAGACGTGACCGCGACTACAGTCTTATTGAGGAGATCGTGGACCAGGAATCGAAAAACCCGCTCCTCCAGAAAGGGCACCGCCACAAATACCTGAAATGGCATAAAGCGATGACTGTTTACCATCTTCACAAAGACGCTGCAGGGGCAGTGTCTCTCTTCATGGATTGTCTGTCGAATGGAGACCTCGATTTATTGATTACTGAACTTGATATGAACGTCCTGAATAGTATCGGTATCATAAAAAGAAATGAAGGGGAGCTTAAGGAAGCCGTCTATTACCTGGAGAAAGCCCTGCGTATCCTTAAGCGGATGGCTTCACTGAAAAAAGAGAGGATTGTAAGGAAAGTGTATTACAACCTCTCCAAAGTTCACTCGGATCTCGGGGAATACAAACTTTCGGCAGGTTATTGCGAGAAAGGACTGGCTCTCTGCTTATCCGAGGAGGATATGTTTCTGTTTGCAGAATTCCACTATCAGCTCGGCCGTAATCTATTGTTGCTCGGGAACGAAGAAGAAGGCTTGCGTTACTGGGAAAAAACGAGAACGATTATAGAACTCCAGCAGAAGAAAAACCTGCTTAAATTCATCGAAAGTGAGATAGAGAATTACCGGGCGACGGGAATAATAAAATAAAATTATGCATATATTCATAATTTTATGTGCTTACGTATAAAAAAAGGGGTGCGGGGAGTGTACTCCGGGCATACAGTTGTATAAGCGTTGCAGGAGCTTTTGCAGGAAAGCGGAAGAGGAGATATAATCATACTCATAAAGACAGACCATCATCCCCCCCTCTCCTTTTAACTAATAAAAAAACAGGCGGCCCTTTCCCCGAAGGGTCCGCCTGTTTTTCTTTTCCAGAAGACAGCTTCCCTTTTGTTCCCTCTCTGTCTGCGATATAATGGAAGAAACATAGCGAGATGAGGGAGGTTATATTATGGCTGATGAGAAAAAAAACCAGTTTAATATACTGAGCGGTGATTCTACAGGTGGAGATGGCAGTTACGGGGTGGGAACAATCAACCTCGATAACATTTCTCCGGTTATTGTCGACCCTCAGAAAGAAGAAGCGTACATTGATATGGATGCCCTGCATGCCCGGAGTAAAATAGAGAAAAAGGTCCGTTTTAAACCGGATAAGGAACCGCTTGTGGAACCGAATCTGTACTGGATCGTCTGGGTAGCGACCCAGGTAGCGCAGGAAGGCCCTTATATTTACGGCATCGGTGCCTGCGAAGTGCAGGTATCGACGGAGGAAAGACGGATCAAGCCCGGGTATAAGTCGATGCCGGAGCACGTCAATAACCTGGATAAGTCGCTGAAAGGGAAAGTTCTGGTCGAACACATGGATGAAAAGTCGAAGCGGATCCTCGTCGACTACCTGAAAGAAGAGCACGGGGAACTTTGGAAGAATTCCCGTGACGAAGTGATCGATGGGTTACAATAACATCAGTGAGAAGAGCAGTTCCGTCCTGATTTATTTCGATGGAACTGCTTTTCATAAACAATCTTCCAAAGGTTTGAAGTGCGTGGAAAAAGGAGGAGGAAGAATGGAAAAGGAAAATGGCAGTTTCAATTTTAAAAGCCCGCTGCTGTTCTTCGTAATCGTGTGGTCGATTATCTGGAAGGGAATAGCACTCTGGCACGCAGCCCGTAACAGACAGCTGCCATGGTTTCTCAGCTTGCTGATTGTGAACACTGTCGGTCTCGTGGAAATAATGTATCTCATTTTTTTCAGGAAAGACAGACAGCTGGATGAATAATAAAAAAAGCGGACCGCAAACTAAGTTTTGATTTGCGGTCCGCTTTTCTATTTCTGATTGAAGAATTCTTTCGCTTTTTCCACATAAGGCATGTCTTCGTCGATAAGGTCCTCTTCGTAATAAATCGCCTCTACCGGGCAGACTGCTTCGCAGGCGCCGCAGTCGATACAAATCTCCGGATCGATATAAAACATGTCTTTACCTTCTTCTATACAATCCACCGGACATACGTCTACGCATTCTCCGGATTTCTCCTGTTCACACGGGGCAGTAATGACAAAAGCCATGCAAACCCTCCTTTATGTCTGTATTAAAAAGGGGATTAGTTTTCCCGCGTTCATTTTAACACATTCAGGAGGCCCGTTTCTCTGTTTTGCTGATGACGTTTGTACCGACGAGGTCTCCTGTCACGTTAAGGGCAGTAGCTCCCATGCCTACGAAGACGTCTACTGCAGTAAGAAGAGCTACAGCTTCCATCGGAAGTCCCACCTGGGAGAAGACGGTAGCGATCATGATGATACCGGCACCGGGCACCCCGGCAGTCCCCACCGAAGCGAGCGTGCCGACGATCACTACTTGCAGCACGCTGACAAAGCTAAGCGGATCACCGATGACGTTTGCTGCAAATACTGCCGAAACGGCTATCCGTATAGCCGCCCCGTCCATGTTGATGGTCGCGCCGAGCGGAAGGCTGAAACCGTAAAGGCTTTTGTTCAGCTTCAGCCGGTTCGCAGCATGAAGGGTAACCGGCAGTGTTCCGGAAGAACTCTGAGTGACGAAAGCGGTAACCATGGGCGTCCTCGCCTCCCCGAAGAAGTGGCCGAGTTTCGTTTTAGTGAGCAGGAGAATACCGACATAAATAACGAGCTGGACGAGCAGGGCGATGTAAAGGACTCCGATGAAACCACCGAGTTCCTGAAGGGTATCAGCGCCCTGTTCTCCAACGATCCCTGCGATTATAGCTGCAATACCGACCGGGATATACTGAAGGATCCCTTTCATCACTGTCAAAGTCAGTTCGTTCAACGTATCGATAAGATCATACAGTTTTTCGGCTTTCTCGCCGAATTTTTCTGTGCTTCGCATATAAGTTATGGCAATTCCGAAAGCGAAAGCAGTGAAAATGATGCCGAGCAGGTTCATTTCGACGAATGCTTTCACTATATTATCCGGCACAATACTGAGGATTACCTCCGTGACCCCCGGATCCTCAGGCACTTCAAAGGACTCGTTTCCGCTTAAAGAAAGACCTGTGCCGGGGTCGAAAAGACTGGCGACAGAAGTCCCGATGATGATGGCGAGAGCCGAAGTCCCGAGATAGTATAGAAACACTTTCCCGCCCATGCGGCCGAGGTTTCCGATATTCGTCTGATTCACCCCTACGATCAGTGTGAAAAGAATAAGGGGGATAATGATGAATTGCAACAGACGCAGCATAAGGTCGCCGAAAGGGGCGAGGGCACTTGCTTTATCACCGAGAAGCAGTCCCAGAATGATGCCGATTACCAGAGCCACCGTGATTTTTTTAATGAGCGAAGCATGTATATATAAATTCCAGAGTTTTTTCACGCTGTTCCTCCTTCAACTTAATTCTGATTTATTTACTCTGCATTACAATAGCGGAAAAAAGTTTTTGTGTCAAAACAGACGATTTTGTTTTTTGAAAAGGAAAAAGAGGTATTCACTATTGTAGATGAAAGGGGGAGGGAAGATGAGCGTTACTCAAGTAGTGCTTCTTTTGTTAATAGGATATGTCGTTTTTACCATCGATAAGAAAAAAAAGAGTCTGCCGATCCCGGTAGTGCTTCTCGTAGTTGGCATAGGACTATCATTTGTGCCATATTTTTCTACGGTGGAAGTTACGGAGAAGATGATTTATGAAATCTTCCTTCCGGGGATACTGTTCGTTTCCGCCTATAAATATTCAGCCAAAGCTATAAAAAGGCATGGAGCTGTGCTGGCTACGCTAAGTACCCTCGGCCTGATGGCCACGGCGCTTCTGCTGGGTCTGCTGACGTACATGATCGGAGGATGGTTCGGCAGCATTTCTTTTCTCGGCGCCATGGTTATCGCTTCGATTCTGACCCCGACTGATCCTGTTTCCGCTGTCTCCGTTCTGGAAGAAGCGGCCGACGAGCAGATTGCCGAAGTGGTGGACGGGGAATCGATGATCAACGATGGAACGAGCATCGTGCTGTTCACAGTTTTGAGCGGTATGTACCTGGGTGAAAATTCCTTTCAGCTCACCGGTTTTATCGGAGAATTTTTATACGTATCGCTCGGTGGAGTGGCCGTGGGAATAGCATTCGGGTGGCTCTGTTCAAAAGCCGTACATATAACCCATCATCACGATTATCAGGTGATGCTCAGCATCATTATCGCTTATGGGTCATTCCAGACGGCTGAACATATCGGATTCTCCGGAGTACTCGGAACAGTGGCTGCCGGTATTATGCTGAGTTATGAATTCGAGCATATGAACCGGGAGGAACATTATAGAGAAGCACTGTCCGGTTTCTGGAATGTCGTGGAACCGTCCCTGCTTGCTCTCGTTTTTCTGCTCATCGGAATTACGGCGACGCCGTATCTCACTTCCGCAAACTGGGCTATGGCAATCATCATTTTTCTCGCCTCTATCGTCATCCGTTACTTAATAGTGACGAGTGTGCTGGCGATATTCCATAATCATCGGTCGCTTGATAAAAACAGACAGGCTTTTCTCGTGTCCTGGGCAGGAATCAGGGGGACGATGTCCGTATTTCTGATTTTGAGTCTCCATGCGAAAAGCCCGGACGGGAGCGAGATGCTGTTATCCATCAGTTTCTCGGTTGTAGTACTATCACTGATTATTCAGAGTCTCGGGGTATATCCGTTATCCCGCAAACTGGAAAACTGACTGGATTCTTTTGTGCTTATTCCGGCATGAAAAGCCCCTTGAAAACCGGAAGTGACCGGGTCCCAAGGGGCTTTTTGCTAGTTATTCTTTTTAAATTACTCAGGCTGCAGCTGCAGTTCTTTTTCTGCTCCTGATAAAGAAAGCGAGAATGAAACCGAATAAGGAAAGTGCTCCTGCAACGATGAAGGCACTATTGACCCCGTTCACCATGCCGGCAGCGCCTTCCCGGGGAATCGCACCACTGGACATGACGGACACCAGCAGCCCCGTACCGACAGCTCCGGAGATCTGCCGCATCGTATTATTCATGGCTGTACCGTGTGGCATCAGTTTATCGGGGAGCTGGTTAAGTCCGGCAGTCGTTACGGGCATCATTACCATAGCAATACCGAACATACGGGCTGAGTTGACGATTGCCAAATAGGCGAATGTCGTTTCAGTTGTAAGCGAAGTGAAAAGAAAATTCGTGACGGTTAAAATCCCGAGCCCGATGATCGCAAGCCATCTGGCCCCGAACTTGTCGAAAAGGCGTCCGGTCACCGGGTTCATTATCCCCATCAGAACCGCGCCGGGAAGCAGCATTAGCCCGGACTCGAGCGGGGAGAATCCAAGCATATTCTGCATCAGAATAGGCAAAATGACGGCCCCGCCTATCATGGACATGAATACTACCATGCCGAGAGCGGTTGTAAGAGTGAAGACCCCATATTTGAAAATCCTGAACTCCAAAATCGGCTGTTCGAGTTTCATCTGACGTTGAATGAACAATGTAAGGGTGATGGCACCGACAATGATTGGAATATATACCTGCGGAACGAGCCAGCCACCGACGTTTCCTGCTGTACTGAAACCGTAGAGAAGTCCCCCGAACCCGAGTGTGGACAGGGCGATGGAGAGAGCATCAATTTTAGGGAATGTCCGCGTTGTGACGTTTTTCAGGATAAAGTAAGCGACAATTATATCAATAATTGCGATAGGAAGGACAACGTAAAATACGCTTCTCCACGGGAACTGCCCCACGAGGTATCCGGAAAGCGTAGGTCCTATAGCCGGAGCGAAAGCTATGACGAGACCGAACAGCCCCATGGCCGTCCCCCGTTTTTCAATCGGAAAAACGAGAAAAAGAATCGTCTGCATCAGCGGCATAATAATACCTGCACCGCCGGCCTGAAGTACACGGCCGGCCATCAGAAACGAAAAGTTCGGAGCTAACGCACATACCAGAGTTCCGAGCGCGAATGTGCCGACAGCTGTAAGAAACAGACCGCGGGTAGTGAACCGTTCAATGAGAAATGCGGTGATGGGAATCATAATTCCGTTCACAAGCATGAAAACCGACTGTAACCATTGAGCCGTGTTGGCACTTACTCCGAGGTCATTCATGATCGGGGGGATAGCAGTAGATAAAAGTGTCTGATTCAGAATCGCTACGAACGCTCCTGAAATCAGAACAATCATCAGCGGGACTTTGTTTACATCGGGGCGTCCTTGACCGTCAGCCATATCAATTCCTTCTTTCTTCCTATTTAATAATGAGTCGAATAAGTTAACAATTATAGCAGACAGGAGTCTGGAAGTTAATTGATATGCATGGAAAATCCAAATAGTCTGCGCAAAGTATATAAATGAGTTATAATTGAGAATAGATAAAGGAGGAATGAACATGGGTAAATTAGATGGTAAAGTTGCGATTATTACCGGGGGAGCATCCGGTATGGGTAAAGAAATGGTGGATTTGTTTAAAAACGAAGGGGCTTTCGTCATTGCTGCCGACGTGAATGAGGAAGGTTTGAAAGCCGTCGGTCAGGAAACGAACGTCGAAGGAGTCAAGCTTGATATATCTTCCGATGAGGACTGGAAGAATGCTGTTCAGAAAATCAAAGACCAGCATGGAAAAATAGATATCCTCGTAAACAACGCTGGTATCACTACAGAGAAGTCCGCAGATGATACAACGGTCGAGGATTGGGAACTGATGATGCGTATCAACAGCTACGGTCCGTTCGCAGGGATCAAGCATGTGGCTCCTTACATGGCAGAGAACGGAAAAGGTTCGATTGTGAACATATCAAGTTTCACGGCTCAGATTGGACTCGGCTTCAACAGCTATTCCGCTTCTAAAGGAGCGGTCCGGGCCATTTCCAAATCTGCCAGTACTACGTATGGGAAACAGGGGGTTCGCGTGAACGCGGTATTCCCGGGTGTTATAGAAACGCCTATGACGAAAAATCTGAAAGAATCCGGGGGTATGCTCGAACAGCTTGAGAAGGCTACTCCGCTCGGACGACTCGGAAAACCGGAAGATATAGCGAGAGCCGTCCTGTTTCTGGCTTCTGACGATGCCGACTATATAACAGGTGCCGAGCTCGTTATTGATGGAGGATTTTCAGCACAGTAATAGTGCAGGCTGCCCTTAATCAGGGCAGCTTATTTTTTGATAACGATAAATGCAAAGAGAGGCGAATCCCGATATGTCGATGCAGATACTGATACTGGGACTGTTGAGGGAGACCCCGAGGCACCCTTATGAAATGAAGATGATCATGAAACAACAGCACTGGAATCAACTCTTCCCCGTAACCGAAGGTAATCTTTATCACAACATAAAAAGGGCGGCGGAAAGAGGACATATAAAGGCTATAAAACAGGAGCAGGTGGAGAAACGCCCGAGCCGTACCGTATATGAAATTACGGACCAGGGAAAAGAAGAGCTTTCCAATCGGATTCTGTATGCGTTCCTTGATCAGAAGATGGAGATAACCACCGTATACCCGGCTCTTTTATTCGTCCGATATTCCGACCGGAATTCAGTGGCAGAAGCTGTAAGGAAATGGATAGAATCGATTGAAATGAAGGAGGGGGAGACCCGTCAGGAGAGGGGAGCGGGGTACTATATTCATAAGCATTTTCAGCAAAGGATGCGAACAGACAGAGAGTGGCTGCAGGAAGTGGCCGCATGGCTGGAAAAAGAGCACAAATGAAAGAACGTGAAAGGTCAACTGTAGGACCTCTCACGTTCTTTTTTTATCCATTTGCAGGGTCGGTACTTTCGCTGTATACCGTTTCGGTGCTTTTCTTTTTCATGTGGTTGCTGAACAGACGCATAACGATAAGATGCGAAAAAGCCTGGGTGTACTTATAGGCGAACCACGGAAGCGAAGGCATATATTCATGAATAGCGACTATAAGCTCATTTTTTTCGGGAATCTTCCTGAATTCGAGTCTTCCGCGGGAATTCTTTTCGGAATCTGTAAGCAGCCCCCCGGTAATATAGTAAAGGGCACGATCCGCCGTGCTTCGTTCTCTGGAGTAGGAAAGTTCCAGCAGCGATTTTGAACTGAATGAGGTACCTACTTTACAGCAATGTTCTTCGTCCACGGTGGTGCGGATCCAGGGGTTCAATAACGATTCCAGCCATTCCACGTAGTAAAGGGCAGTACTGTCCGCCGTTTCTCCTTCCGGCAGAATGATTCTCTGTACGGAACGGACATCCTGCTTGAAAGATGGGAGTTGGGGGAGTTTCAGCCGTATTCCTTCCTGACGTTCGCTTTCCAGAGCGTGTTTTGCGGATTCTTCAAAAGTAATTTCGCCGTCGCTGATACCCTCCACATAGTTCTCTTTCTGTACGACCATCGGATGTTTAAGGCTTTCGATAAGCGGATAGACGATTTCTTTCGATGCTCCGGTCACCATACTTACCCACAGTCTGGACAGTTTCACGGTGATGAACGGTACCGGTATGGCCTTCGGCTTTCGTCCCATTATGGCTGCAGTTTTCAACATCATATCCCAGTAAGTCATTACCTCCGGACCGCCGACATCGATGGACCGGTTGGAAATCTCTTCGTTCTCCAATCCTTCATCGAGGGCGTTAAGAACATCCGGCAGTGCAATAGGCTGGGTATCCATACGCGTCCATTTTGGCAGCACCATGATCGGAAGGCGCTTCACAAGCTTTGCGAGAATCGGAAAAGAAGAGCCTTTCGGACCTACAATCAGCCCGGCTCTGATTGCAGTGACGGGAGTACCGTAGGCACGAAGTATATTTTCGACTTCCAGACGGCTGCGCAAGTGTCTGGAAAGAGGCTCCCCGTCTCTCGGCACAATACCGGTCAGATAGACGATTCTTTTTACATTGTTCTTTTTGGCAGCCTGAGCGAAGTTATCGGCTAAAATGACGTCCATGTCTTCAAAAGACCCCTGGTTAAGCTTTGCCGATGGCATCATGGAGTGTACCAGGTAAACGGCTACATCAGCCCCCTTCAGGGCTTTCTCGGCGTCATTCATTGAATACAGATCACAGGATCTCCACTGGATGTGCTCACTGTCCTCGTAGTTATCTCCATTCCGGGAAAGAGCTATAATATCAGCTTTATCCTCGATTTTTTTCAGCAGATTCTGGCCGATGTATCCACTGGCCCCGGTCAGGGCGACGACTGGTCTTTTACTCATCGTTTCTCACTCCTTTTTCTCTACCTTTCCCTTTCCGGGGGAACTGAAACTGACTTATATCCATCCTTTCTCCTGGCAGTACTGTATAGCTTCGATACGGTTAGTTACGCCCAGTTTGTCCAGAATGATGGACACATAGTTCCTTACGGTTGCCGGAGCTATAAACAGCGACTCGGCGATAGCTTTCGTATTCTTGCCTTCGGACATAAGTGCGACCACCTGTTTTTCCCTTTCGGTGAGGGGGCTCGGATCCGTGAAGGCGAGATCGACCAGTTCCGGGTCGTAAATTTTAGCTCCTTCATGGATTTTGCGGATGGAAGCGGCAAGATCGTCACTTGGACTGTCTTTCAGCAAATAGCCGTGTACCCCTGCATTTTTGGCTCTTTGAAAGTATCCGGAGCGTGCATACGTAGTAAGGATAATAACCCTGCACGGAAAGTCCTTCAATTCTCCGGCAGCGTCCAGTCCGTCCTTTTTCGGCATTTCGATATCGAGCATACATATATCCGGTTTCAGCTCCCGCGCAAGGCGAAGCAGTTCTTCCCCGTCTCCCGCCTTGCCGACGACTTCTATCCCTTCTTCGAGATCAAGAAGCGTGGCGAGCGCCCCGAGCAGCATCTGCTGATCCTCTGCGATTACCATACGAATCATGAAAGTTCCTCCTTCTGCTTAATGATGGTCGGTACGTAAAAGTTCAGGGCAGTTTTTGCGTTCTGTTCAATCTTAAGCGTTCCGTTGACAAATTCCAGCCGCTCCTTCATTCCTTTCAGACCGCTCCCATCACTATACTCGTCTTTGCTGAAGCCGTCTCCGTCATCTGTAACGGTAAGCAGAGTATCTTCTTCTCCCTGGTCGATAGCGATTTGACATACGGAAGCGTTGCTGTGTCTTGTTACATTCGTCACCGCTTCTTTCAGGCACATGCTGAGTACGTGCTCAATCAGGGGAGGCAGGTGTACCGAACCCGGAGCTCCGGACTCTTCGAAAGTCATTCCGGCTGTCTCTATCATTTGCCGGGCACGTATCCATTCATCTTCAAGAGATGCTGCTCTCATGTCAGAAACCATTTCCCTTACTTCTTTCAATGCTGTGCGGGCGGTGTCGTGTATGTCCCTCATTTCATCTTTCGCCTGGGCCGGTTTCTGTTCTATGAGCTTTCCGGCCAGTTCGCTTTTCAGACCGATCATAGACAGTTTCTGACCAAGTGTATCATGAAGGTCTCTTGCTATTCTTTCTCTTTCTTCTGTCACTACAAGCTGGGAAATACGTTCATTAGCATCTTCAAGGGCGTCTTCGAGAATTTCCTGATTTCTCCGGTACCGGACGGTAAAAGGGAGAAGCACTACCCCTATAAGAGCAATCGTTACGAAGGGAAGGTAGGGAAACAGAGAATCCATCTGCATAATGAAAGTCATCACCGTCGCTATAAAGGTAGTCATCAAATGGACCGTATACAGAGCTATAAACCCTCCGCGGTGACGGATGCTTCCGATAAAGTAGGCAAGAAACAAGGCGAAATAGACGTATCCGAAAAGGAAAGTCATAAGGAGGCTTATAGCTATTTCTATACTGACGAAGAGGTAAATCATACGACTATTTGACGAAAAGGACCACCGATAACAGAGGAAGAAAATGAAGGTCATCAGAATACCGAACACAATTTCCAGCACGGAAGATGATCTGAATATGAAGAAAAAGGGAAGGACGCAGAAAACGATCCATATATATGCGCCGAGCCCCGTATGTTTTGGAAGTATATGGTACCATTGCTGCATAGAAGTTACTCCTTTTCTTTTAGCATATCACACACGAAAGAGACCGTCCCGGCAAACACGGGGCGGTCTCACTTTTATGATGAATAACGGTTTTTAACCGGAAGTCCCTGCATTGCTTTTTAACAGGGGCTTCACTTCCTTGAAAGAAACGAAAGTTTTGTTGGCGGTATCATAAAGCCGGAACCGGACCGATTCCAGACTGGTAAGCAACGTAATAGTCGTCGCGTACTGGAGAGGAGGCGTAGATTCGTGAGCTTCCTCAAGTTTATAGTTGGGTACTCTTGGACTCAGATGGTGCACGTGGTGGAAGCCGATATTTCCGGAAATCCACTGGAAGACTTTCGGGAGACGGTAGTAGGAACTTCCGTCGACAGCCGCTTTAACGAAATCCCACTCCGATTCGTCCTCGAAGTAAGAATCTTCGAACTGATGCTGAACGTAAAAAAGCCATATTCCGAGCATGCCGGACACGTAAAGGATCGGCAGCTGCACGAGAAGGAAAGCTTCCCATCCGAGTGTTGCAATGATCGTTCCGTAAATGAGTACGGCAGATATATTAGTTACGTAGGTATTCACGCGTTCCTTTTTCTTCGCACCTTTACGGTTGAAACGGTTGGAGATAAGGAAAAGATAAATGGGACCGAATCCGAACATGACGATAGGATTCCGGTACATACGGTAAATGAAACGTTCGCGTTTTGAAGCCTGAAGATATTCTTCCACCGTCATCACCCATATATCACCGGTACCGCGCTTATCCAGGTTCCCGCTTGTCGCATGGTGGATAGAGTGGCTCCGTTTCCATTTATCGAAAGGGAAAAGAGTCAAAATACCGCTGATAATGCCGATGGTACGATTGGCTTTCTGGCTTGGCAGAAAAGAAGAGTGCGTACAGTCGTGAAAGATGATGAAAATCCTTACGACGAAAGCCCCGGCAAGGATGGCTACCGGTACGGCAAGCCATGCAGATATCTCCAGGGAGAGATAGGCCAGGATCCAAAGTGTGACAAAAGGTACCATAGTATTGAGCAGCTGGATTATTCCGGCTTTAGTATCGGGCTTTGCGAATTCCGAAACGTCTTTTTTAAGCTGTTTCTGTTTTTCTTTTTCCATAGTTGAGCCTCCCGTGTTCCGTTGTTTCTATATCGTAACTTAAATTAGGAGCAGGTATAAGGCACAAATGTCAGTATTTATTCGTGATAAATGTCACGGATGTTTATATGTATTCAGAGTTACTCATTTAGTATAAAATGATAAGTAGCTTGTTAAAAAGGTAGGTTCAATTATGAAAGAACATGAGGATTATATAACACGGATTCAGATTGAGGATAAAGAAATAGTGCTCATCGGTACCGCTCACGTCTCCAGGGCGAGTGCTCTGCAGGTGAAGGAAGTAGTGGAGCAGGAAGAACCGGACAGCGTCTGTGTGGAGCTTGACGAACAGCGGTATCATTCCGTCGTCGAGGGAAACCAGTGGAGAAATATGGACATTTTCCAGATCATTAAGGAGAAGAAAGCGACGCTGCTGCTCATGAACCTGGCGATTTCGTCTTTCCAGAAACGAATGGCGGAACAGTTCGGGATTAAAGCAGGTCAGGAAATGATCCAGGGGATTGAATCAGCCGAAGCATCGGGTGCCGAACTCGTCCTTGCCGACCGGAACATTCAGCTGACGTTTGCCCGTATATGGGGGAACCTTGGTTTCAAAGGGAAAGCGAAACTCATGCTTTCCCTGTTTGCAGGTATTTTCTCCAAAGAATCGATATCGGAGGAAGATCTGGAAAAGATGAAGGAGCAGGATATGCTGGATGCGATGCTTGAAGACTTCAGCGATAACTTTCCGAGACTGAAGCAGCCGCTTATCGACGAAAGGGATCAGTATCTCGCCGAGAAGATCCGTACGGCTCCCGGAAAGAAAGTGGTAGCCGTTCTTGGAGCTGCCCACGTTCCCGGGATTACGAAGGAAGTGCACAGGGAGCACGACCTCGAAGCGTTGAGAGAACGTCCGAAAAAATCTCCATGGCCGAAAATCATCGGCTGGGCCATCCCTGTTTTCATTATAGCGCTCATCGCCTATACCTTTACGATGAATGCGGAAGCCGGTATGCAGCAGACGCTCAGCTGGGTCCTCTGGAACGGCATCGTTTCAGCTGTCGGAGCGGCTGCGGCCTTTGCGCATCCTCTCGCTATTCTGACTGCTTTCGTAGCGGCTCCTGTCACCTCATTGAATCCGCTTATTGCGGCCGGCTGGTTCGCAGGGTTCGTCCAGGCTTACATTAAGCGGCCGAATGTGGGGGACTTCGAATCCCTTTCCGACGACGTGACTTCCGTCAAAGGTTTCTGGAACAACAAAGCGACGCGCGTGCTGCTCGTCATTGCACTGACAAATATCGGAAGTTCTCTTGGGACATTCATCGGCGGAGCGGATGTCATTCGATTATTTTTGGAAAACTTTTAGCACGTCTCCCTCGTTCAATGGAGGGAAAATATGATTTATGTCAGGAGGATCTGTTTTGAGTAAAGAAGAAACATATATCAATGATTTAATCGACTTTTTGAGTATTCCTTCCATTTCCACGGACGCAGCCTATGAAGCCGAGGTGAGGAAAGGGGCAGAATGGCTCGCTTCCGACCTCAGGAACAGCGGGATGGAAAATGTGGAGATTATGGAAACGGATGGTCATCCGGTAGTGTATGCGGATTGGCTGCATCAGCCTGACAAACCTGTTTTCCTCGTGTATGGCCATTATGACGTACAGCCGGCTGATCCCGTGGAACTGTGGACGTCCGCTCCTTTCCACCCGGAAATCAGGGACGGTAAGCTCTTTGCCCGTGGAGCCACGGATGATAAAGGCCAGGTACTCATCCACGTTAAAGCGATTGCGTCATTAATGGAAGAGGACGGGGAACTGCCTGTCAATATCAAGCTCTGTGTAGAAGGCGAGGAGGAAATAGCCAGCCCCAGCCTCGTCCCTTTCGTTAAGGAGCATAAAGATAAGCTTGCCTGTGACGCCGTGCTTATTTCCGATACTCCGATGATAGACGAAGAGACTCCTGCGATTGTAACCGGTCTCCGGGGCGCTTTGGCTTTTGAAATGGAAGTTGCTACTGCCGCTACCGATCTCCATTCCGGAGCGTATGGAGGTGCGGTACCGAACGCTGCGCATCATCTTGTCAAAGTGCTGGACTCTTTCCATGATGAGAGCGGAAGAGTGAATGTCGAAGGGTTTTATGAAGGGGTGCCTGAAGTAACGGATGAACTGCGGGAAGAGATGGCGCGCATTCCTTTCCATGAAGAAGCTTTGAAAGGAGAACTCGGGCTCACTTCGTTGTACGGGGAAGAGGGGTACACTCCGCTTGAGCAGATCGGTCTCCGTCCGACACTGGAATTCAACGGAATTACTTCCGGTTATCAGGGTGCGGGTGTGAAAACCGTAATACCCAAAGTGGCCACGGCAAAAGTAAGCTGCCGCCTGACGGGTGAACAGGACCCTTCTCATGTGTTCGAAAAAATCAGAGAGCACGTGGAAGCGACAGCTCCTGCAGGCGCTTCGGTTACTCTTGATAAACAGATAGAAGCGAAAGCAGTGACGGTCGATGCCGGTAATGAGTACATCCAAAAAGCCGGAAAGGCTTATGAACAGTTTTATAAAAACAGAACTCTCTATCCAAAAGAGGGAGGCTCCATACCGATCGTCGAGGTGTTCCGAAATGAACTCGGAGCGGAGCCCGTACTGATGGGATTCGGCCTTCAGTCCGAAAATATGCACGCACCCGATGAACACTTTCATCTGTCCAATTTCAAAAGGGGAATACAGACAGTGAAAGCGTACTATAAATCTTTTCAGGAAGATTGATCGTTTTTTTTGAAGCAGGCAGCCATCCCTGTTCGTGAGGGTTTTGTTCTGTGAGAGTGCTGAATAAGCACTCTGTTTTCTTTCCACGATCGGAAAAGGGAGCAGAGTGTTTTAAAATTCAGAAAATTTATAGATAGTATGGTAATAAGGGTTTACAATCCCGGGGAATGAGGAAAAATGATACAGATGCGCAGGGCCCGTGTGCAAAATTCCGGAACTTATTGACACCGCTTACACTATCCGCTATAGTGTATGTACAAGTTAAAACGTGTGGTGGAGATTCGGAGATTCACATGAGCAGGCGCATCGGGAGTGGTGTGCTTACTCATGTGAATCTTTTTTTGTCCCCGACCGTTAAACAGACGAAAAGGAGAGGTGACAATGACTGAATTTTTAGCTGAAATAATCGGGACGATGATTCTCATCATATTCGGTGGCGGTGTTGTAGCAGGGGTGGTATTGAAAGGTTCGAAAGCCGAAGGGACAGGCTGGGTACTGATTACGATCGCCTGGGGTCTTGGTGTTACGATGGGAGTATATGCTTCCGGTAACGTCTCCGGGGGACACATCAACCCGGCCGTTACGCTTGGTTTTGCTGCAATAGGAGAATTTCCGTGGGCCAAGGTGCCGATGTACATATCTGCCCAGATCATCGGAGCATTCATCGGCGGTGTGATCGTCTTCCTGAATTACCTTCCCCACTGGCGTGCCACGGAAGATAAAGGAGCAAAACTTGCCGTTTTCTCGACGGATCCGGCAATCCGCAGTCCTTTTTCAAACCTGGTCAGTGAGATTCTTGGTACTTTTGTACTCGTAATGGGGCTACTGTTCATTGGAGCTAACGACTTTACCCAGGGACTCAACCCGGCGATTGTCGGTCTTCTGATCGTAGCTATCGGAATGAGTCTCGGAGGAACGACAGGGTATGCAATCAACCCGGCTCGTGACCTCGGGCCGCGTATCGCCCATGCTTTACTTCCTATTCCGAATAAAGGCGGTTCGGATTGGAGCTATTCCTGGGTCCCTATTCTCGGACCGGTGCTCGGAGGAATCTATGGAGCGATTTTTTACAAAGCGATTTTCCTCAGTGAATATTCCGTAGCTTTCTGGATCAGTTCCGTCATCATTCTGGCGATTCTTATCCTTGCAGCACGATCAGAACTGAAAGAAAAACCGACAAAGGTAGATAATCTGGAAGAGAAACTCAGCTAGAGCTTTGCAAACTTATTTTCTATAATCAATATATTATAAGAAAGGGGAATTATTATGTCAGAGAAGTATATTCTATCCCTGGATCAGGGTACTACAAGTTCAAGAGCCATTCTTTTTAATCAAAAGGGGGAGATTGTCGAAACCGGCCAGAAAGAATTCGAACAGTTCTTCCAGAAACCCGGGTGGGTGGAGCACGATGCTAATGAAATATGGACTTCCGTTCTTTCTTGTATATCCGAGGTTCTGAGAAAATCCGATATTGAACCTAATAAGATTGCCGGAATAGGGATTACCAACCAGCGGGAGACGACAGTCATCTGGGATAAGAACACCGGTAAACCTATCTACCGGGCAGTAGTATGGCAGTCGCGCCAGACCCAGCAGATCTGTAATGATCTCCGGGAACAGGGGTACAATGAGACGTTCCGTGACAAGACCGGGCTGCTGCTCGACCCTTATTTCTCAGGTACGAAAGTAAAATGGATTCTTGATAATGTGGAAGGTGCAAGAGAAAAAGCGGATAACGGCGAGCTGCTCTTCGGAACTATGGATACATGGCTCGTTCATAAGCTTTCAGGCGGGAAAGCCCACGTTACTGATTACTCCAACGCATCCCGTACCCTCATGTTCAACATCCACGAGCTGAAGTGGGATGAGGAACTTCTTGATATTCTGGGTGTTCCGAAAAGCATGCTGCCGGAAGTGAAAGACTCTTCCGAAGTTTATGCGAACACGGTTGATTATCACTTCTTCGGGGAAGAGGTGCCGATTGCCGGTATGGCCGGAGACCAGCAGGCTGCCCTGTTCGGCCAGGCCTGTTTCGACGAAGGAATGGCGAAGAACACGTACGGTACCGGCTGTTTCATGCTTATGAATACCGGTGACAAAGGCGTACAGTCGGAAAACGGGTTGTTGACTACTCTCGCCTGGGGGCTGGACGGTAAAGTCGAGTATGCCCTGGAAGGAAGTATCTTCGTAGCCGGTTCAGCTATCCAGTGGCTCCGCGACGGGCTGAAGCTCATCGAAGACAGCCCAGCCAGTGAACAATATGCAAAAAACGTAGATTCGACCGAAGGAGTTTATATGGTACCGGCGTTTGTAGGACTTGGTACTCCTTACTGGGACAGTGAAGCCAGAGGGGCGATGTTCGGCCTGACACGCGGCACGAAGAAAGATCACGTCATCCGCGCCACACTGGAGTCTCTTGCTTATCAGACGAAGGATGTCCTTAACGCAATGGTTACGGATTCCGGCATCGATGTGAAAAGTCTTCGTGTGGATGGAGGGGCTGTGAAGAACGACTTTCTTATGCAGTTCCAAAGTGACATACTCGATGCACCGGTGGAGCGTCCGGTCGTTCAGGAAACGACAGCCCTGGGTGCCGCTTACCTCGCGGGTCTTGCGGTAGGTTTCTGGGATAGTAAGGATGATATAAGAAAACAATGGAACGTGGAAGAAACTTTTGAACCTGATATGGAAAGTGAAGAAAGAGAAGAGCTTTACAACGGCTGGAAGAAAGCCGTTAAAGCGACGAGAGAATTTAAATAAGTATGATGAAAAGTCACAGTGCCGGACACTGTGACTTTTTTTATGAGATAGGAAAACACGTTTTCGAGGTTCCGCTTTCCTAACTTTTGGATTAACGTTATAATATTAATTAAAGAAATACGGTTTCAGAGAGGAAGTTAGCGTGTGAGATGGGAAGAACGATTTGACTGGCAGCTGTTTTTTTCAATTCTGGCATTTGTAGTTGTCAGTTGTATCGCTTTATATAGTGCCCAGCAGAGTGAACAGTATAACGATCCTTTCGTCACGAGACAACTGGTGTTCTACGGGCTTGGTTTTATCGTCATCGCTGTAATGATGAATTTCGATCCTGAACTTTACCAGAAAGCGAGTGTTTATTTATACATTTTCGGCCTGCTTCTGCTTATTGCGCTTATTCTGGCACCTTCTTCCATTGCGCCGGTCATCAAGGGACAGAAAAGCTGGTTTGCCCTGCCGGGACTGTCTATACAACCTTCGGAATTCATGAAGATCTTCACGATAATGATGCTTGCGAACGTTATATCCAGGCACAACGTCCGTTTTCAGGGAAAAGCTTTTACTTCGGATGTCGTATTGCTTTTAAAAATCATCGGTGTCACCGCGCTGCCTCTTCTTTTGATTATGCAGCAGCCCGATCTCGGGACTTCTCTCGTGTTCATCGCAATAATGGCAGGTATGATTCTTATTTCGGGAATACGGTGGAGAGTGATTGTACCGATTTACTCGGGCATCGCTGTACTTGGAACTACTATTATTTTGCTGGCTCTTCAGGCTCCGCAGTTTCTGGAGAAGTATCTTGGAGTTAAGGAATATCATTTCGGACGTATCTATTCCTGGCTTCAACCACTTAAATATGAAGACTCCTCCGGCTATCAGCTGGTTAAAGCAATGCGTGCCATCGGCTCAGGACAGCTGTACGGAAAAGGCACGGGGGAACGGGAAGTGTATATGCCGGAGAGTCAGACGGATTTCATTTTCAGTATTATAGGGGAGGAGTACGGTTTTCTTGGCTCATGTGTCGTGCTGCTTCTGTTCTTTCTGCTTATTTACAGACTTACCTTTATTGCCCAGCGTGCGAATTCCAACTTCAGTTCTTACGTACTTGTCGGGATTATAGTGATGATCACTTTCCACGTTTTTCAGAATATCGGCATGTCTATTCAGCTCTTGCCAATTACAGGGATCCCTCTGCCATTCATCAGTTACGGCGGGAGTTCTCTGCTGGCGACTCTGATGGCTATGGGCTTCGCTTTTGCCGTCACTTTTCATCATCGTACGTACATGTTCGGGGACTACTGAAGAAGTCACAATCGAATCTGCTGACAAAAAGAGGCATGAATCCGCCAGGAAGTCATGCCTCTCTTTAATAGGTACTTGAAATTAATAGTGAGCTGCTTTAGTATCCTGAACAAAGAAGTCGAATCCGAACGCGGTCAGGAGACCGACAATCAGTACCCAGAGAGCGATACTAATCCCCATCCAGGTGAGCATCCGCCTTTTAGTAGCTCCCATAGCCATCCCGATAAAGGCTGCAATGTGGGTGCCGATAAGAATTGGACCGAGGAGAGCGAAACCGATCACCCCGTATTTTTGAAATAGGCGTACGGCCCGCACACTCCTGCTTGAAGAGCGACCTTTCTCTTCCCGTCGTCGTACATACCATGCCTTTAATTTATCAAACAAAAGGATTACCGGTATAACGGTAAGCATATTTCCCATAAAGCCGACGACCATCACGAGTGTGGGAGAGAGCCCCCATATAATGCCGAGTGGTACTACGACAAGCACTTCCAGCCAGGGAGTAGCAGCACCAAGGAAAATAAGTAGATATTTGTATAAAAGCACTCCCGTCCCCCCTTTATAACGATTGGATATTAAAATATAAGCGACCGGGAGGCAGTGGGTCAAGCCTTCCGCCCGGGTGCCGGCTTGTTTCTCCCTGTTCTCACAGAGGGAAAAAACTTCAGTTTCCGGAGACGGCCGATCTAATACTGTACCTGATCCGGTGATTGACGAATAAGTCTAAAAAAGGGTAGCAGGAATCAGAATTCTGATTCCTGCTACCCGTCCATTGGTCGTACCTTCATCCATTATTGTTTTTTATCGTTGATGTCAGTTACGTTATCATCCGTACTGCCGGAAGTGCTGGTATTATCGGAACTCTCGCTGCTTGAAAGTTCTTCTTTTGCTTCGCTGGCTTTTTCCCCGACAGATTGAAGCTCATCTCCTGCATCTTTGGCTGTCTCTATCATTTCTTTGGATTCGTTCTGGATGTCCTGCGCACTCTCTTTAAGCTGATTGCCCTGTTCATCCAGGATCTCCTGAATCTTTTGCACAGCTTCTTTCGTGATGGAGGCAGCACGCTGAATACGGCCGAGCCAGTCGTCTTTGACGCCCTGTGGGTCTTCTTTTACGCGGTTAGCGTAGCCTGAGATTTTGTTCTTCGCGTTGGAAGATCCGGATTTGACACGTTTACGCTCTTCGGAATCTGAAGCGAGAACTACAACTGCGCCTACCAATGCTCCGGAAACCATAGCGAAAGGAAGTTTGTTACCTCTTCTTTTATTATTCTGGCTGTCCTCATAATTTTGTCCCATTATTTATCCCTCTTTCTGTGTCAGATTATTTTCGTAACGGGCAGCACGTGCGGCTTCCTGTCTCAACTGAAGTTTATCGGCTTCGATGGAGTGGTGAACGTCTGAACCTTTCGAATACCGCTCTATACTTTTCCGTTCTTTTTTCAGGCGGCGGTGCGACTGCTGCTTTTGAAAGCGGGTATCCCGGTAAAGGAAGAACCCGCCCACGGCGCCAAGAGCAAAACCGAGACCGGTGAGCCCTGTTTCGAGGTTATTGTCCTGCGCCATTTGTCTGCTCCGGAAGATTGTCTTTCAATGCTTTTCTCTTCTGCACGAGATAATAAGAAAGAGCCATCGCACCGTAGAGCCCGTTCCATCCCTGTTCTCCGACTTTCTCTTCGCCTTCGGAAGTATTCTTCTTCAGAGCATACGTGACGTCCACAAGAGACGACGTAAGCTTACGGGAGGATTCTCCCACATCGCCGACTATATAAAACAGTGGACTCAGTGCACGCAGTTTCTCGTTGACATCTGCAAGGGCATTGTTACTGTTTTTCAGTATGTCGGTCGTTTCATTCATTACTGTATCCAACTGGGAAGGCAGTTCATCGACTGTGCGGTCCACCCCTTTCAGTACGCTGGCCAGATTATTCAAAGTTCTTACTAAAAATATAGCTATGATCGCAAAAGCTATTCCTATAATTAATACACCAATTCCTAAATAATCCATAGTTTACCCCTTTCTTATTTCGTGTTTTGTTTCGGACGAACGCGGCGATACTTAGAGTACAACTCGAGAATAGCATCTCCCCATTTCATCGCCTGGGCAACCTGTTCCGAACTGCGGTCAGATGCGTGTGATACGTGACGGGTCAGATTCTCTATCGAGTCATTCACGTTCCCTACAGAAGAACTGACGCTATGTAGAGATTCGAAGACCGGGTCGATCGATTCACTTTTGTGCTGAACATCGTCTACCAGACCGTTCGTTTTTCTTACGAGATCTTCGGTTTGGGCAGTCATACCCTCCACCTGTTTCTCCACCGTATCCAGCGTACTGGAAACATTGTTTAGAATGTCAGTTGCTGCTTTCATGGTTTTGACCAGGAAAATCACAATCAGCGCAAAAGATAGTGCAATAATTAATAAACTTATGGAAACAAATGACAATGGTCCCACCTCCTTCAACTTCTCTTCCCATGATACCACTAAAAATCGCTTTTGAAACTCATTTAAAGGGAAGTTTTTCTTAAAAAATTTGGTTAATCGAACGACGGTACGGGGAATGGGGAACAAGTAAACAGTAAACTATTATGAAGGAGGCATTCCCATTGTTCGATAAAATAAAAAAGTTCGGCAAAGAGCTTGTCGAAGAATTTCAGAAAGATGATGTTCCCGTACTTGCCTCTTCCCAGGCTTATTATTATCTGCTGGCCATATTTCCTATGCTCATTCTTATTTTGTCTTTATTACCTTACTTCTCCATAGACAGTGAGCGGATTATGGGCTTTATCTCAAGTAACGTACCGGGGGGCACGGCGGAAATGCTTAGGGAGAATATCGTGAGTGTGGTGGATAAACCGAGTGGGGGCCTGCTCACAATTGGTATTCTCGGTACGCTCTGGTCGGCATCGAATGGGGTCAACGCATTCATTAAAGCAGCGAACATAGCCTACAATGTGGAAGAGACGAGATCTTTCATTAAAGTAAGGTTGATTTCCATAGGTCTTACGCTCGGCATGATTTTAGCAATCGTTGTCGCGATTATGCTCCCTGTCTTCGGTGATGTAATCATCACTTTTGTGACAGATCTTCTCCGGCTCCCGGACTCTACCGTTATTTTATTTCAGATACTCAGATGGGCTGTCTCTATTATTGTCATGGCTGGAGTACTCATGGCCCTGTACCACATCGCTCCCAATGAAAAAATTCCGTTCAAGAGCATTATACCGGGAGCGCTGACTACTGCAGTACTGTGGCAGGTCATTTCCCTTCTTTTCTCTTTTTACATCAGTAACTTCGGAAACTACTCTGCTACGTACGGAAGCCTCGGAGGTATAATTATACTGATGCTTTGGTTCTTCCTTACAGGCATCATTCTTATGGTCGGTGCGGAGATCAACGTTATCACAAGCAGACACAGACAGTCGAAACATGGATGAGAAGACCGGGTACCCCCGGTCTTTTTATATGCAGAAAATGTATGCAGGTAATACTTTATCCCGTGAAAATATCACGAGTATGTGACAGGATATATAAGAAAATACAAGTTTTTTTAAGAATGGAGCTTTTTAACTTTACTTCAGGGGGTAATTTGATATTATATACATGGATATGATAAATAATTATGTTTGTAAAGGAGGAAGAGACGATGGTTACATCTCTTTTCATAATTTTGTTCACTGTATTTTCGACGTTCGTAGTACTGGCAGCCGGTAATGAGTTCATGACCCGCATGAAGAACCGTGCGGATAGAAATCGTCTTTCTCAGGAACCTCTTCAGCAGCCGGTTTTTGAGACGGGTTCCCGGTAAACCCCCCTCCCGAAAAATATGAAGAAGAACCGGAAACAGTTACCTTAAACCGAACTTCCCATAAATAAGCCCTTTCCGATATTTTTAACGGGAAGGGTTTTGTTTTATTATATAGAGACCTACTGATAAGGCTGGAAGTGAAAAGGGATTGTTTCAATCTGCCCTGGAATGGGTATCTTTCTAACAGAATATTACAGAGGAAGGTGGAATTTTTAATGAAGGAGTACGTGGATTATTTAACAGAGTGGCTGCAGAGTAAAATCAAAGACGCCAACGCTAAAGGTGCTGCAGTGGGAGTGAGCGGCGGTCTTGATTCGGCTGTAGTCGTGAACCTCATTAAGCGGGCTTTTCCTGACAACTCCCTCGGAGTGATTATGCCGGTCGGACAGGAAGTGGAAGATCAGAAGGAAGCGGTGGAAACCGTTAAGAAAGCGAATCTTTTTTACCTCGGTATAAACCTGACCGAGTCGTACGAAAAACTTTTCAAAGATATTAAAGGAAACATCGAGAGTCACGGGGAGTGGGTGGAAGACAATGAACAGCTGGGCGGTGCCAATCTTAAAGCCCGTTTAAGAATGAGCACATTGTACGCTGTAGCTGCCAACTACAACTATTTAGTGATCGGTACCGGAAACGCCCCCGAGACGTATACCGGATACTTTACGAAATTCGGGGACGGTGCGGCGGATATTGAACCTCTCTCTCATCTCACCAAGCAGCAGGTAAGGGAAATGGCAAGATACCTTGAAGTACCTGAGTCCGTCATTGAAAGACCGCCGAGTGCTGAGCTCTGGGAAGGTCAGACGGATGAGGATGAACTCGGAGTTACGTACGAAACGATAGATGCTTATCTGCGCGGAGAAACGATTGATGAGAAAGACGAACAAATTATCGAGGGGCTTCACGAGAAAAGTAAACATAAGCGTCACATGCCTGCTGTCCCGCCTGAGGTTCCAAAAGGAGAGTAAACGAAATGAGCAATAAAACAGCTTTATTATTGATCGATTTTATCAACAGCATGGATTTCGATGGGGGAGAGAATCTTCTTCAAAATACGAAAGAAATCGTGCCGGATGTGAAGACGTTGAAACAGGAGGCTAAGGACAACGATGTGCCGGTCATCTATGTCAATGATAACTTCGGCCTGTGGCAGGATCACGTGGAGGACCTGATTAAAGACGTGAAAAAAGGGATCGGACGCCCTGTTATAGAAGAACTGGAGCCGGCAAGAGACGAGTACTTCATACTGAAACCCAAACATTCCGGATTTTATGGGACACAGCTTGATATTCTGCTTCAGCAGCTTGGAATCGAGCAGCTCATTATCAGCGGTATCGCCGGAGATATTTGTACGCTGTTCACCGCAAACGACGCCTATATGCGCGGCTATCATTTATGGGTGCCGGAAAATGCTTCTGCTTCTGAATACAAAGAAGATAACGATAATGCGTTAAGAATTATAAAGCGTTCCCTGCAGGCGAATATTACGTCTACAAAAGATTTCACTATAAAAGAGTTTCTTGATGGAAAAGATAAATAAAATGAAGGCTGCCGGATCTCCGGCAGCCTTCATTTTTTACTTTCAAGGATTTCTTTCATCACGACAGCGTGATTATATTCTTTTTCCTTTGTGCCATATAAAAGTACAACTCTTCCCCCGTCACTTTTTTCTTTCAGTCGTTGGAGATCTTCCTGATGATCTCCGTTTTGAAGTTCCTGTTTATAAGAAGAGCGGAACTCTTCAAATTTTTCCTTATCGTGATTGAACCATTTCCGCAGGGAAGAGGAGGGAGCCAATGTTTTTGCCCACTCATCCAGCCCGGCATCTTCTTTGGAGATTCCACGCGGCCATATTCCGTCAATGAGTACACGGTAGCCGCCGAGTTTCGAGTCTTCTTCATAAATTCTTTGCAGTACAACAGACATGGACAATCCCCTTTCTTCAATAATTGAATGATTTCCACCTGTTACAGGGGTTTCTGTATTCTATATTTAGGGGTTTTCCCCGATTCCCGAAACTTACACGTAAATATAGAATAGAAGAAGGAGGGGAAGCAGATGCCTGATGTATCCATTCATAATTTTTACGAACAGCTTCTCGAAGAAGCATCCTTTGATTTACATGAGCGTTACAGTCAATTGCTGACTGGCCTCAAGTGGAAAATGGACGAAGAAGATGCTTTGCTTATATCCTATATCATTGAAGATATGCGTGAGCGGTCTTCGTATTATTCCCCTGTATCTCTCAGGAAGCTGGGGGTGTACCGCGCGTGGAGGACTTACGCAAACCAACTTGGGAAACGGCATGGTATCCGTATATTATTCGAGGAAACTGCTTGTCATGTATGGAATGAAGACAATCCTATAATATTCCGTTTTCTTCAGAAACTGATACAGATCGTCGTCAGCGAAGGCGGCACGGAAGAAATAAGAGTTTTTGTTGAGGGTAATAGTTTGCTATTATTATATGAAAAAGAATTGTATAGAAGCATGAAAGAAGATTTTTTAAAAAAATTCGCTGTCTTTGCGGGCGTCGAGGTTTCCGTTCAGGAAAAGGAGAGCACTGTCGCCTGGGTAGTGAAGAGAGAGGAGGGGCCTCATGATTTCAATACTAATTGTGGATGATCATGCTGTAGTGCGTTCAGGGCTGCGTATGCTGCTGGAGGCACAGGAGAATCTGGAAGTGGCAGGTGAAGCCTCGGAAGGTAACGAAGCCTACGCCATGACAGAGGAACAACGTCCGGACCTTGTACTTATGGACTTGTCGATGCCTCATGGGAAGGATGGACTTTCCGCAACGTCCGAGATTAAAAATAAATTTCCTGAAACGAACGTCCTTGTTCTGACTATGCACGACGATGAGGAGTATTTGTTCAGGGCGATTCAGCTGGGTGCTTCCGGATGCATATTGAAAAATGCTCCTCACGATGAGCTGATCAAAGCGATACATCAGGTTTCAAAAGGGGATGCCTATCTCTACCCTTCCGCAACGAAACGGCTGATGGAAGAGTATATGACGAAGGTGGAAAAAGGGAAAGAAGGAGATCGTTTTTCTTTACTTTCGGATCGGGAAAAAGAAGTTCTTGCTCTGGTGGCTAAAGGTTATTCCAATAAAGAAACCGGGGAAAAACTGATCATCAGTGTGAAAACGGTGGAAGCGCACAAAGCGAACGTGATGGAAAAACTCCAGTTGAAGACGAGACCGGAGCTGGTAGAGTATGCGTGGAAAAAAGGGCTGTTTGGCTATTCGATATAAGGAGCGATGAGTGTGGAAGTACTACTCCGGGAAATTAAAAAGAACCTTCAGGCCGACGTTGTGGCGATAGCAGAATGGAAGAAGAAAGAGGCCTCTATCCAATGGAGTCACACAATCGGCATGAATACTAATAAACATCTGCACGTTCGTATCCTTTACGGTCTGGGTATCGTCGGCAAAGTGATGCAGTCCGGCACGCCTATGTACTACTATTCAGATGCAGAAGCTCACGAGGACCCTCTCGTATATTCGGAGTCCCTGAAATCATTTTTCCTCGTTCCTCTCGCTTCAGGCGCCAGTCTTCCGAGCGTAATGATGGTCGGGTATCGAACACCGGTTGACCTGCCCGGAGAGAAGCAGTGGGCTCTTTGGCGAAACCTGTTAACAGAGAAGTTGAAAGGGGGAGAACCGTTATGAAAAGTCCGATAACATCGTTCGCATCTATCCAGGAAGGTCTTTTTTTATTTGATAAAACAGGAGAAGTGTTATTTGCTAACGAACAGGCCTGGCAGATGGCTCGTTCTTCGGTTACGGATATAGAAGATGTGTTTCTTGATTTTTCGCAGGAAGAGCTTGAAAAGTGTGAAAAGAACGTACTGCTTGATAAACATCTCCTGCTTGCCGACGGGCAAACGATTCCCGTGCTGGTGGTCGTATACGAAAAAGACGATATGTACATCGTAACGCTTAGCAACATACGGGAGCGGAGCCGCATTGCCCCGGATTTTTATCAGCCGCTAAAAGAGCTTCTTGACATTAAATACGCTCTTGACGAATCTTCTATTGTGGCAGTGACGGACCAGCGCGGGCGCATTAAATACGTTAACCGGAAGTTTTGTGAAGTGTCTAAATATGAACCGGGAGAACTGATTGGGAAAGATCACCGTGTCTTAAACTCAGGTACCCATTCGAAAGAGTTTTTTAAACAACTCTGGAAGACGATCGGTACCGGTAACGTATGGCGCGGCGAAATTTGCAACAGGACGAAGGACGGGGGCTTCTACTGGGTGGAAACAACTATTGTACCTTTTCTGAAAGAGGATGGAAAGCCGTATCAGTATTTGGCTATCAGGAATGAAATAACGGCAAGAAAACAGTTCGAACAGGAACTGAAAGAAATGGCGACGAGGATTCTTTCTGTACAGGAAGAAGAGAAGCGACGCCTGTCCCGGGAATTACATGACGGGATCGGCCAGAATCTGTACAGTCTTCTCATCGGCCTGCAGCGGTTACAACAGGAAGGTACAACCCCTCTCGTTGACAGCATGGAAGAAGAAGTGAGCAGTATCATTCAAAAGGTGCGTGATATCTCCTGGGAACTTAGGCCTTCAACGCTCGACGAGCTCGGTCTGATTCCGGCGATACGATCGTTTGTGAACAGGCACCGGGAAGCATACGGAATGGAAGCGAATTTCAGAACTACACTGACAACGCGTCTGGACCCGGAGACGGAAACCGCGATTTACCGTATTGTGCAGGAGTCTATGACGAATGCACGTAAGTATGCAGGAGTAGAAGAAGTGAAGGTTGAAATTGAGGAAAACCTGGACTATATTTCCCTGGTCATCCGCGACGAGGGGGAAGGCTTCGATAAACGCCGGACAGAAAGAGGGGTAGGGACCTTCAGCATGCAGGAAAGGGCCCGATCGGCAGGTGGTGAACTCACTGTTTACTCCAGACCGGGAGAGGGCACGACTGTTAAAGCTACGTTCCCTAAAAATATGTAAAAATTTCAGAATCAGAACGCTTTTTATACCTGGATGCAGGGGGTGAACTTTGCTGAAACAACTATTCACACCCTGTCCTCCGGGTTTTTTTAATTTATAGGGGATTACCTTCATAAAGATGAGGGGATTCCCCGATAACTATTCGAACCCTTTCTTTTTATAATTGAAAAGAAAGGGGGAAGACAGGCATGAAAAAAGAACCGCCTCTGAAAGGAACGCTGGTTAGCGTGTTCGTGGTCGGATTCATTATCGTTGCTATGTGGATAGGGGTATATACCCTGTATATCGGTCGTTTATAAAGGAGGGTGTTTATGCATTTACATAAGTATGAAAAAATTTGGCTTACATTCGGTTTTGCAGCACTCATCATTTTCCTTTCGGTTGTGGGGGTCAGTGCGTTTCATCAGGGTCACACTCCGGCAGGTGGTCTTCAAAAAGTGGATCCGGATAACCTGGAATCTACTCCTCCTTTTGATAAGCCCGGTGTGCATGAAAAGGAAGACGGAAGTTATGAGGTAGCAGTAGTCGCTGAGGCTTTCGGGTACACTCCTGGAGAAATTCAGGTGCCTGCCGGAGAAAAAGTGACGTTCAAAGTGACGAGTAAAGACGTAACTCACAGTTTTTCCATTGTAGATACCAATGTAAATATGATGGTAGTACCCGGTCAGGTGAATGAGAAGACTCACGTGTTCCGTGACCCGGGCAAATATTTGATTGTGTGTAACGAGTATTGTGGCTCAGGCCATCATTTTATGAGCATGGAAATTGAGGTGGTGGACCAGTGACAGCAGTATCCATTCCGAATCCGGAAAGAAAATTAGCCCTTACGAATTTAGGTATAGCCTATACAGCTTTTATTATTGGTACCCTGTGTGGTTTGATGCAGGTATTCATACGGAACGACGCCCTGCAGTTACCTGCCTGGCTGGATTACTATCAGATTTTAACGGCTCATGGTGTGCTTCTGGCTCTCATATTTACTACATTTTTTATCTTTGGTTTTTTCCAGTCCGGCATGAGCAGAACCTTAGGGGCTTTCGGGCCGAAAGTTGTGTTTTGGAACTGGGTCGGTCTGATTATTACCACAACGGGTACAGTGATGGCTACAGTAATGATTGTAAGCGGAGAGGCCTCTGTTCTTTATACTTTTTATGCCCCGATGATGGCTAATGGCTTTTTCTATGTAGGACTGGCGCTGTTCGTCGTCGGTACCTGGGTGCAAAGCTTTGCTTTAGCGGGTCACTACTTAGTGTGGCGCAAAGCGAATAAGGGAGAAAAAAGTCCGCTTTTTGCTTATATGACAGTCGCTACCATTATCCTGTGGATCATTGCCTGTCTCGGAGTAGTCGCTACTGTCCTGTTCCAGTTTATCCCATGGGCGTTCGGCTGGAAAGAAGGTATTAACGTAGAGTTGAGCCGCTCATTATTCTGGTATTTTGGCCATCCGCTCGTTTATTTCTGGCTTCTTCCGGCTTACATCGGATGGTATGTCATTGTGCCGAAAATCATTGGTGGAAAAGTCTTCAGTGATTCTCTGGCCAGACTATCGTTTATCTTATTCATACTGTTTTCTATACCGGTAGGATTTCACCACCAGTTGACGGAACCGGGAATCGCCAGCTTTTGGAAGTTTCTGCAGACGGTACTCACGTTCATGGTAATAGTGCCTTCTCTTATGACGGCCTTCTCCATGTTTGCAGTATTTGAAACGAGAGGGCGTGAACTCGGAGGGAAGGGGTTATTCGGATGGTTCCGTAAACTCCCGTGGAAAGATGTAAGATTCACATCCATTTTTATTGCAATGCTGTTTTTTATCCCCGGAGGAGCCGGAGGAATTATTAACGCAAGTTTTCAGATGAATGAAGTGATTCACAATACTCTCTGGGTGGTCGGCCATTTCCACATTACGGTCGGTACCCCTGTAGCCATGACATTTTTCGGAATAACGTTCTGGCTCATTCCTTTTCTGACGAAACGCGTGTTTACAAAGGCTCTTCAGCGTCTTGCGCTGATTCAGATCATTACCTGGTCGATCGGCATGGTTTTGATGAGTACGGCTCAGCATGTGCTCGGGTTGTTTGGTGCTCCCCGTCGTACAGCTTATACGGGGTATCAGCATGAGGATGCACTTGCCTGGTTTGAAGGAATCATTTCCAATCACGTGACGATGGCGGTAGGGGGGTCCATCCTCTTTCTTTCAGCCTCCCTGCTCATTTTTATAGTTGTTCAGCTGGCCTGGTTCGCTCCCATGGCTGAAAGTGCCACGCAGGAGACATTTCCTATAGCAGAAAGTGATGCGAGGGAGACACCGGGGATCCTTGAGAACTGGACAGTGTGGATAGGTGTAGCTCTTGTTCTGATTGCTGTAGCTTATACTATTCCCGTTGCAGATATGATTCAGCATGCACCCCCTGGTTCCGACGGCTTCAGGACCTGGTAGGAAAGGAGAAAAAATATGTCTTTTGCATTTGCTTTTACGATATCGATGGTTATCATGCTGACGATAGTACTTGGCATAGTAGTGGAATTGGCGGAAGAGTAAGACGACACATTTTGCACAGTTTCTGTAAGTCGTCGTAAATAAATCAGTAAGGGAACCGCAATAAAATTGAAGAGACACAGCAGATCGGAAGGTTAGAGTTCGATCTGCTGTGTCTCTTAATGTTATCTATTACCTGTTTTATTCACGTTCCTTCATTTATGGCTTATAAGGAAACGTAATATGGGAGATCATCGTGTCCCATTGCTCTTACATAGACGAATAACTGCCCTTTGTGATGAATTTCATGGTGCATGCCGGTTTCCAGTACCTTTTCGGCCGGAAGTTTCTCTCCCAGCATATCGCTGACATCAATAGTCTTGTCAAAATCTTCCTCGCTCATGGAAGCAATCAGTTTTTCTGTTTCCTGTGTGTAAGTGGAAGCTTTCGATTTAAGTTCCGTATTATCATCGTCGTCGAAAAGCTTGGCAGGAGACTGATTGTTAGCGAGACGGGCGAACGTGTAAGTCGCCTCCAGAATGTGGTTTGCGAGTTTACCCACCGGCATGGATGTATCCGTAGGCGCGAAATCCAGTTTCTTCTCGTCTATCAAAGCTATCAGATCGTTCGTCACCTTACGATGGGCACGAAACGTAGCAAGAAAATCTTCTTTTCTGTTACTCACTGTAATTCCTCCTATAGTCATTTTCATAGAGATTCTTCCTGTTTCTCTTATCGTGTAAACCTTTTATTCAATATTAAAGCGCCTTCAATTGTGACGATTTCCTTAAAATAGCATGTTTCGATACACTTTAGGGAGGAAATGATGTAAAATAATGTTGTGCGAAACTTAACGGAGGTTTTACAATGATTACTAAAATTAAAAATGCTTTTATTAATAACAAAACGAAATTCGGCACGTATGCTGCAGTGATTGCACTGTTCTGGCTGAAGATGTATGTGATCCAGCGGTTCGTGTTCAATCTTCCGGTGGAGAATACGAATGAAGCTTTTATTCTCGCCTTTAACCCGCTGAGCAGTATTCTTCTTATCTTTGGGATCGGATTGCTTATTGCAGGAAGAAAAGGGATGCTGATTTCGTACATCCTCGGTTCTGCGCTTTTGTACATTAACGTACTGTTTTACAGAGAATATAACGATTTTATCACTCTACCGATGATTGAGCAGGTAGCCAACCTTGCCGGCATGGGAGGAAGCATTCAGGAAATTCTTTCTTTCGGGGATATTTTCCTCTTTGTAGATGTATTAATCGCCGCGTTCCTTCTTTTCTATCTAAGAAAAGATCGTTTCGTCTCTTTTATGCCGAAACGCTGGGAAGGGTTCGCTTTTGCAGTAGTAGCTATTCCTGTATTTATGATTAATTTAGCGTGGGCAGAAACAGAGCGTACGGATCTTCTGGAACGTACTTTTGACAGGAACATGCTTGTGCAGTACATCGGCCTGCTGAACTATCATGCTTATGATATAACGCTGCAGGGGCGTACGGAAATGAAGCGGACTTTCGCGGACAGCAACGAACTGGTTCCTGTGATCAACTATCTGAACGAACAGAACGTGGAAGACAGTGATAAGCTTGAAGGGGTGGCCGAAGGGAAAAACGTCATTTTAATTTCTCTTGAGAGTACGCAGACGTTTGCTATTGATAATACTGTCAACGGCCAGGAAATAACTCCTTACTTCAACCAGATGAAAGAAGAGGGGATTTACTTCAATAACTTCTACCATCAGGTGAAACAGGGACGTACGTCGGACTCCGAGTTTTTACTCGATAACTCTCTTTATCCGTTGAACAGGGGAGCGGTGTTCTTCACTCATTCCGGTAACGAATATGAAGCGACTCCGGAAATTTTAAGTGAAAATGGATACGCGACGTCGACGATGCACGCTAACGATAAAACGTTCTGGAACCGTAATGTGATGTATGACTCTCTTGGATACGACAAATACTATTCGAAGGAAGACTATAATGTAACGGAAGAGAAATCACACGGATGGGGTTATCTTGATGAGTATTTCTTCCAGGATTCGCTCGATAAGATGAAAGATATGGACAAACCATTCTATACGAAAATGATTACTCTTACGAACCACTATCCGTTTACGCTTCCTGAAGAACTTAAGTATATTGAAGCGGGAGACACTTCCAGCAAAACATTGAACAACTACTTCCAGACGATGCGTTATCAGGATGAGGCACTTAAACAGTTCGTGGAAGAATTTAAGCAGTCGGATCTTTACGACAATACGGTACTGATGATTTACGGAGACCACTTCGGTATTTCCGAAAACCACCAGAAGGCAATGGGTCAGTATCTTGATAAAGATATAGGACCATTCGAACAATTCCAGCTTCAGCGCGTTCCGTTCCTGATCTACGGGAAGGACATTCCGGCCATGAACAAGGAAACAGTAGGAGGTCAGATTGATATGAGACCGACGATTATGAATCTCCTTGGAATGGAAGAGGAAGAAGATAATCCGATCCAGTTCGGTACGGATCTGTTGAATGAAAATCGTAAAGAATTCGTGGCAGACCGTGATGGCAACTTCGCGAACGAGGAATATGTAGGCATTGAAGGTGTCTGTTACGACCGGGAGACCGGCGAGAAAGTAACGGCCGAACAGGCATGTGAAGAAGGTTTTGACAGAGCACAGGAAGAACTGAGCATGTCGGATTCCGTCATTTATGGAGACTTGCTTCGCTATCTCGACGAAAGTCGACTGGTGGAAGAAAACGGCCAGTCTTCGGAATAAACGTTAAACCCCCTGCAGCAGCCAGCTGCAGGGGGTTTTTCGTATAGCTGTCAGATTCCGAAAATATCCAGCCATATTTTGATAGCCGTGCCAAGTATGAGAACAGCAAGCATTCCCTGGAGGATAGTGGTGTTCATCTTCTTGCCTGCTTTGGCTCCGAGTGGAGCAGCAATAAGACTGGCAACAATCATAATACCGGCAGCGAGATAGTCCACCTGACCCGTCGAAATTTTTCCGATAGTGGAACCGATGGAAGATATGAGAGTGATCGCGAGCGACGAAGCGATCGTCATTTTTGTCGGTATCTTCATGACGGTAAGCATGATAGGCACAAGCAGGAAAGCTCCTGCGGCTCCGACAATACCTGCACCGATTCCGACGACAAGAGCGAGTACGGAGGCGAGCGGTTTGTTAAATGTAACTGTACTGAAATCCTGGTCGTCCAGACCTTTTTTCGGAATGAACATCATTACGGCTGCAATGAGAGCAAGGATACCGTATACGAAATTGATGCCTTCTTCCGGAAGAAGGCGGGAGCCGAAACCTCCGATCAGACTTCCAATCAGTACGGAAACTCCCATGTAGAGGATCAACTCTTTGTGCAGGTAATTCCCTTTCCGGTAGGCCCATACACCGCCGATAGTGGCAAAGAAGACCTGGACGGCACTGATACCCGAGACTTCGTGAGCGGTAAAAGCGGTAAATCCTACAAGGGTAGGGATGTATAAAAGCATAGGGTATTTGATGATCGATCCGCCGATTCCGAGCATGCCGGAAATATAAGAGCCCGCGAACCCGATCAGGAATATTGTAATGATCAAACCGATTTCCATATAAGTTTCCTCCTTTACAAATGGAGAAGGGGACCTTTGAATAAAGGCCCCCTCCCAATCAGGTGATGCAGAGGAGAGTTACTCCCCTTTTTTAATCCAGAACTTGAGGACTTCGGAGCTTTCGTCCGTTTCCAGAAGCTCGTGGCCAGAGGATTTAGTCCATGCACTCAGGTCGCTTTTGGCTCCCTGGTCCGTAGCATGTACCTCAAGTATTTCTCCAGTTTCGATATCCTTGATGGCTTTTTTCGTTTTTACGATCGGCATTGGGCAGGCCAGTCCTGTTGCATCGAGTGTTTTTGTTACGTTCATGTTAAACATCCTCCTTGAATAATATAATGAAAGTTTGTTCTTGCTTCTGCTGCTGTCCGCTTTTAACGGACGGCGCAGCGGTTTGGACCGATTTCCATTTCGCGTTTTCTTTCACTGTCCGGTGCAACCTGTCCCATATTCGTTTCGCGGATTTCCTGATAGGCATTCGGTTGCGGTGGCAGATTTTCCGTGACAGTCTTTCTGAACTCGGCTTCATCTTCAATGTTCAACCCGTGGTTCTCTTTGTAAAGAACCGAGAGTTTTTCCTGAACAGAACCATCGTCGTTCAATTCATCTGTAGCCGTGTAGTGGGCCGGAAGAACGATGAGGTTGTCAGAGAGTTCCCTGTATCTTTCGTAAAGGGTGGTACGGAGATCCTGTACCCAGTCTTCCGCTTTCCCGGCAAGATCCGGACGTCCGATAGAGGCAATGAACAGGATATCCCCTGTCAGTAAATACTGCCCGTCGATGACGAAAGAAGTGGAGCCTATGGTGTGCCCCGGGGAATATAGCGCCTGGATATCAATGTCTGTTTCTCCTACCCTGATGGTCTTCCCGTCTTCCAGAGGTTTATAATCGAACGTTACACCTTCTGCGTCTTTCGGAGGCAGCCAGTACGTACCGCCTGACTCTTCGGCAAGAGCACGACCTCCGGAAATGTGATCAGCGTGCAGGTGGGTGTCCATCGTATGGTTGATGGTAACTCCTTTTTCTTTGGCGAAATCCGTATAAATATCAGTCATGCGGTTGGCATCGATCACCGCAGCTTCTTCTCCTGAAAGAACCATATAGGAAAGGCATCCTTTACCGAGACGAACGAACTGATACAGTTCACCGCCATTCGCCAGGTCGCTTATTTTCACGGGTGCCAGGTGTTCACTCCATGCTTTCATACCGCCTTCAAGATAGGACACTTCCAGACCTTCATCAGCAAGCATTTCTCCTACCATAACCGAAGACCCCTCTTTGGCACACACGACAAGGATGTTCTTATCTTTTGGGAGATCGTCCATGATTTCCTCAACCCCGTCGATCAGGTCGAAGTAGGGAACGTTCATATATTCGAAGTTTACCCCTTCTACTTTCCAGTCTTCGAACGCATCTTCGTTCCGTACGTCCAGAATAAACAATTCTTCTTTATTTACTGCTTTCCTTGCCAGTTCAGATGGTTTCATTGGTTGTAGTGACAATTACATAACCCCCTGTGGTTTATTTCTGTATTATATCTTCAGGATTTTTCCGTCTCTTTTGACCATTCACTCATACCCGGAACTACGTTGTATACTTTGTCATAGCCGTTTTCCGTGAGCTTCTGCGCCGCCATATCACTGCGGTTACCTGTACGGCACACGACATATATTTCTTTAGAGGAATCGATCTCGTTCATACGCTCGTCAAGCTCCCCGAGAGGAATGGAGACAGCTCCCGGGATGTGGCCGAAAGCATATTCTGCTGATTCTCTCACATCCACAACCACTGCATCGTCGTTACGATTTTCAAGTTCTTCGTTTCCTACTGTATTCGGATGGGTTTTTTCCGGTTTCTCCTCATCCGCTTTGCGGACGTAGTGGTAAAGTACACCGTCCGTTTCGTTGGTGCCGAGGTACTGGTGTCCCGACTTATTTGCCCAGGCTTTAAGGTCGGTTGTAGATCCCTGATCTGTAGCCTGTACTTCAAGCACCTGACCTGCCTCGAGATCTTTCATCGTTTTTTTCGTTTTGACGATCGGCATAGGGCACGCAAGCCCTTTAGCGTCTAATTGCATATCAGTTGTAATACTCATAATGATGACCTCCTGTTTTTATTCAGTCTTACCGTCGTAATTCATCATGCCGCCTTCCATATTGGTGACGTCGTACCCCTGGTTTTCAAGGAAACGCGCGGCCTGGGAACTTCTCCCTCCGGAACGGCATACGGTAACGTAAGCTTCTTTTTTATTCAGTTCATTCATCCGGTATTCCAATACCCCGAGAGGGATGTGAATAGCTCCGGGTATTTTTCCTTCGGCTACTTCGTCCGCTTCCCGGACATCTATAACATTTAAATCGCTATACTGCGTTTCTACTTCATGTGCCTGGATTGTTTTCATAACAATACCTCTTAATTGTTTAGATAAACAGGTTGATAGCTCCGTCTTCACCTTCACCGATATAAGCAGCAACGCCGCCGTACTCGATGTCGTCGAGAAGTTCTTCTTTTCTGAGACCTAAAAGATCCATCGTCATGGTGCAGGCAATCAAATTGATATCCTGTTCCTGAGCCATTTCTATCAAGTCTTCGACGGGCATGGCATTGTGCTTCTTCATAACGTCCTTGATCATTTTCTGACCGAAACCGCCGAAGTTCATTTTGGAGATGCCCATTCGTTTGGCGCCGCGCGGCATCATACGACCGAACATTTTTTCAAGTCTTGATTTGTTCTCAATGAGCATCTTGTCGTCCTTACGGAGGGCGTTCAGTCCCCAGAACGTGTGGAAAATGGTTACATCGTGATCGTAGGCTGCAGCACCGTTTGCGATGATGTAGGCAGCCATTGCCTTATCGTAATCTCCACTGAATAGAATAATGTTGGTTTTTTTGTTTTCGGATGACATGATTATTTCCTCCTTATACCTACAGGGGTATTATTTTATTGAAAAAAATTATCTGCTTTTCACCAGAAGCTGCACTGCTTCGTTGATTGCAACTTCCTGATCTTCCTCGTTTTCTTCCTCTCTGACGCACGCTACAAGATTGGAACTTACGAGTACGCCGATGGAACGGTCGATAGCACTGCGGGAGGCTGAGAGCTGGGTGATAACGTCCTTGCAATCTTTTCCTTCTTCCATCATCTTCAGTACACCCCGAAGCTGACCTTCCAGACGTTTTATTCTGTTTATTTCTTTGTTGCTGTATTCCATCTGTCTTCCCTCCCTTAGCGAGACTGATGCTTACTATATACCTATGGGGGTATATTGTCAACGAAAAAAATTTGCTGTTTAATGTGAGGTGATTTCTTTTAATCAACTAAGTGCATCTTATACCCCTACAGGTATTTTGTCAACAAGATATGCTTATTTTATTTGAGATCTCCGGAGAAAAAGAAAAACCCCCTTCAGAAGGAGGTTTTAAGCTGCGTTATCGATGCAGACTTTCAGACGTTCTTCAATATCGGCCGCTACATCTTTAATTTCTTTATCATCGATCATTTCCATAAGGGACGTAGGTTTCGGCATACCGATTTTAATCTGCCCCTGATCGTTGTATACGACCATTTTACATGGGAGAAAGTAGCCTGCGAGGAGATCTTTTTCGAGGATGTGTTTGGCTTCTTTCGGGTTACATACTTCAAGTATCCGGTAATCCGTATCGAAGTCGAGACCTTTTCCCTGAAGCGTCTCTTTCACATCGAAGTTCCATAGTACGCCGAACTGCGCTTCCTGAAGGCTTGCCTGAAGACTTTCTACTGCTTCTTCGAGGTTTTTATCCGTTTCTACTGTATAGTGGAACATGTCGTTTCACTCCTTTTTGTAGTATTTCTCAAATAAGTGTACCCTCGCAGGTATATAAATAAACACGTGAAGTTCATTCATTATTCACAAAAGGAAAAGAGTATTATGGTATAAAGGAGAGGGAGGGAGATTATGTTTGTGCCTCCATATTTAATTATAAGATTGACTGCTTTACTGGTAAGCGCAGGTGTGTTCCGGTTTGCACGGACAGGTATGGAGGGAAAAAAAGAGGTCTTTTCAAAGGGAACGACCCTGCTGACTACGTTTTTCCTCGTGTTTTTCAGCAGTAAACTGGTTACCACCTTTCCTATGGTACTTGATTACCCGGTGACGGTATTGAGTTATCCGAGCGGTACGCTTGAGTTCTACATAGCGTCGGTCGCCGCGGCTATTCATGCTTTCCGGCTGAAGTTGAGCAAGGACGAACTGTACGGAATGACTGTTCTTCTTTCGGGTTCGTTTTTCTTCTACTATATTGGAAGTATAATAATTATGGAAGATAACGTATTACATGAACTCGTTATATGGTTTATTATCTATGCGGGAAGTCTTTTATGGAAGAATTACTGGTCAGCCCTGTTTGGAAGTGTGATGCTTGCTGCGGGTGCTGTCAGTCTGATCGTCCCGGTACTTGACGTTATGGGAGTGCCGGTGGACGCCGGGTATTATTTTGTAATCGCTGCCGGCGTGTTCATTATGGGCAGGGGGGTATTTAAATGGAAGCGGACGTAACGTTTTGGCTGGCTTTCGGGGCAGGCGTTTTATCTTTTCTTTCGCCGTGCACGCTGCCGATTTTTCCGGCCTATTTATCATATATTACAGGTATGAGTGTGAAAGATATACAGGATCAGAACAATCCTCAAATAAGAAAAAAAGTCCTTCTGCATTCGGTTTTCTTCCTGATCGGGGTGGCAACGGTTTTCCTGAGCCTCGGGTTCGGGGCATCACTTGCCGGACAATGGATGCAGGGAGTGCTGACCGGGGATTCCGGAGTTTTCCTGCAGCGGATCGCCGGCGTTTTCATTATCGTGATGGGGCTGTTTGTAGCAGGATGGATCAATTTCTCCTGGCTGATGCGGGAAAAACGGTTCTCTGTAAAGCCTAAGAGAACCCTGGGGTATACCGGTTCTGTTTTTACAGGTCTCGGATTTGCAGCCGGATGGACGCCGTGTATCGGCCCGATTTTCGGTTCGATTCTCGTACTTGCAGCCAGTAACCCCACGCAGGGGATGGTTTACAGCGTATTTTACGTACTCGGTTTCGCTTTGCCGTTTCTGATTTTCTCATTCTTCGTTGGTTCTGCAAGAGCGGTAGTGCGCTACAGCCAGATATTCATGAAAGTGGGAGGCAGCCTCATGGTTGTGATGGGGATAATGCTATATACGGGTCAGCTCACGAGAATATCCAATATGCTTCTCCGTATGGTGCAGGACACCTGGCTTTCTAACCTGGGTACAATTATATTCAGGGGGATATTGTAGTGAAGAAATGGATTGTAATTGCAGTCGTTGTAGTATTGTTCGGATGGGCTCTTTACGACCTTCTATATGAACCGGAAGAGACGGCGACACAGGAAAGTGGAGATACAGTGATGACAGCCGAAGGACCGGATGGCCAGAACGATTCTTCAAGTTTTGAAAAAGGGGAACCGGCTCCTGACTTTACGCTTCCGACATTAAGTGGAAAAGAGGTGAGTCTCTCCGACTATCGGGGAACCCCGGTAATTGTGAACTTCTGGGGCACGTGGTGCCCGCCGTGTCGTGCAGAAATGCCGGATATGGAAGAAGTGTACAGCTCCAGGGATGATTTTGAAATACTTGCGGTGAACCTTACGGAAACAGAAGCGACAAGAAATGATGTAAGCCAGTTTGCGGGAGAGTTCGACCTTTCATTTCCTGTATTACTTGATCGCAATTCGGACGTGATGGCTAAATACGAAGTAGGGCCTGTACCGACTTCCGTGTTTATAGATAAGGAAGGGAAAGTCCAGTCTGTGATTCTCGGAGGTATGAACAAAGATTTGATGGAACAGAGGCTCGAAGAAATGAAATAGGTTTAATGATTTTCCGGAACGGATATACCTCTAATATACCCCGTACGGTAGTTAAAAATAACAATAGGAGGTCAATTTCTATGTTACTGAAACATTTTTATGATGATAATCTGGCGCAGGCGTCTTATCTCGTCGGTTGTCAGGCAACCGGTGAGGCAGTAGTCATCGACCCTGCACGCGAGATTGAACCTTATATCAAAGAAGCGAACGAAAACGGTTTGACCATCAACGGTGCCCTTGAAACTCACATCCACGCGGATTTCGTTTCCGGAGGCCGTGAAATGGCAGAGCGTCTCGGAGCTGTACTGTACGTCTCCGATGAAGGAGATGACGACTGGAAGTACGAAAATATCGACCACCTTCCCCATCAGCTTCTGAAAGACGGAGACGAAGTGAAAGTGGGAAACGTCACGATAGGCGTTCTTCATACTCCGGGCCACACACCGGAGAGTCTGTCGTTCACTCTGAAAGACGGAGGAACGGATAATGCCATGGGCGTCTTCACCGGTGATTTCCTCTTTGTCGGCGACGTCGGCCGTCCGGATCTTCTGGATAAAGCTGCAGGGGCTGAAGGTACTGCAGAAAAAGGCGGACAGCAGATGTTTGAATCTCTTCAGAAGTTCAGTGAACTTCCGGATTATCTGCAAATCTGGCCCGGTCACGGAGCAGGCAGTGCCTGCGGTAAGTCTCTCGGTGCCGTGCCACAGTCCACCCTCGGTTATGAAAAGAAAGAAAACTGGGTGTTCAGTCATACGGACGCCGATGAGTTCGTTAAAGAACTGACGGATGGACAGCCGGCGCCTCCGGTTTATTTCGCCGAAATGAAAAAGGTGAACAAATCCGGAGCGGAAATCGTACGCGACCTTAACGATCCGAAACGTATCGATAATCCGAAAGAGCTTGAAGAAGCGATCGATAACGGTGTCCAGGTTCTCGATACCCGTGACTCCGCCCGTTTTGCGAAGAATCACGTGAAAGGGACATTTAATATCCCGATCAACAAATCCTTCGCTAACTGGGCCGGATGGCTCGTGGATTACGACCGGGATCTTTATATCCTTACCGATGAGAAGGATCACCACGAAGTTCTGACAGCTCTCCGCTCGATCGGAATCGACAATGTTACCCACTATATGGATGCCACTCAGGCGGTCACTATGAGTGACCGTACGGAGCACTACCACAACGTAACTCCGGAAGAGTCGGTATCGATGATCGAGAACGGAGAAGCGAAAGTGCTCGACGTCCGTTCCGAGGAAGAATATGAAGAAGCGCACATTGAAGGTGCCGCTCACATTTATCTCGGAGAATTACCGGATAAGATCGACGAAGTGCCGGCAGATCGCCCGCTCGTTGTTCAGTGCGGCTCCGGCGTGCGCTCGGCTATTGCTGCAAGTGTTCTCCAGGCGAACGGCATCACCGATATCCGTAATATGGATGGCGGTTTCGGTCTATGGAAGAAACAGGTCAATAAACTGATTGAAGCATAATACTGCCAAAAGTCCCCGGCCCGGGGGCTTTTTTTTGGGTCGCCGGGGAGAAACTCCGTTCCGGTGGACGAAGGGGTGTGTATGTATTAGAATATAGTCGTAGAGAGGACGTGAATAACAATGGAAGATAATATAAGATTGATTGCTCTGGATATGGATGGAACGCTTTTGAAAAATGAGTTCGAAATATCCGAGGAAAATAAAAGAGCTATAGAACGGGCGAAAGACGCAGGGATTCACGTTATCGTGAGTACCGGGCGTCCGATAGGTCACTGTCGCAGCCTGGTCCGTTCGCTCGGGGATTCCGAGTACATCGTTACTGTCAACGGCGGGGAAATATACGACGGAGATTTTAATCTGGTGACACGTGAAGTACTCGGCATGGAAGAAGTGAAGCGGCTGTGGGAAATACAGAAAGAATATGGCGTGCGTCTCTGGACGTCCACGGTGGAAGGAGCTTTTGACTCCGATTATAAATTTGAGAAACCGATCGAAGAGTATGAATGGCTGAAAATCGGTCTGGAAGTGCCGGATGAAGACGTCCGGAACGTCATTCTTAAAGAAGTGACGGCCAACCCTGCGCTTGAAGTGACGAATTCGAGTCCTGTAAATATAGAAATCAACCCGGCCGGAGTGAGTAAGGCGGCTGCTCTTCATAAAATCAGCGGATTACTCGGTTTCTCCCTGAACGAAGTGATGGCAGTGGGAGACAGTCTGAATGACCTTGCCATGATTAAAGAAGCGGGGATCGGTGTAGCGATGGGGAACGCTCAGGAAGAAGTGAAACAGGAAGCGGATCTGGTTACGGGCACGAACGTGGAGCACGGAGTGGCCAGCGTTATAAACCGTGTGGTAGATGCAAAAGCGGGAGTTTAATACTCCTGCTTTTTTTGAAGGAAAATGTACCTTACCTGTCGAATAGATACTATATGAAAGAAATCTGAATTTTTAGATAAGGGGTGGAGAGATGGGACCGACACTAAAGTCGATGTTCGATCAGACAGCAGCTAAATTTCCCGAAAGAGAAGGACTGGTGGATGAACGTATCAATGTAAGGTGGACGTATGGAGAATGGAAGGAAGAAGTGAACAGATTTGCCCATACACTGCAGGATAACGGTATATCAAAAGGGGATGTAGTATCCACTGTTCTTTTTAACACGTCGGAGTTTATGACTGTGTTATTTGCCTGTGCCAGGCTGGGCGCGGTGTTTAATCCGATTAACTTCAGACTGACAGAAAAGGAGATCGCATTTATTCTGGCGGATGCAGAACCGAAAGTGGTTCTGTATGAACGGGCGACGAGTCCTCAGGTTGATCCCGTTCAGGCAGATATGACAGATGTTCAATTCTGGTCCATTGATGAGAAAGACGGGAAAGGGGAGTATCTCTACAGCAAACTCTCTTCCGACGTGACGAATGTGGAAACGGAGCTCGACGAAGACGACACGTATGCAATCATGTACACATCGGGCACGACAGGGAAACCGAAAGGCGTACTTCATACGCACAGGGATATGGTGGATCAGGCGATGGCTATGGCTTTGACCATGCGTCTCACTGCAGCCGATAAAGGCCTGTCCATCGGTCCTATGTTTCACTGTGCCGAACTTCACTGTGCGATTTTCCCGAGAATTCTTGTAGGTGCCGGGAATGCGATTCTGCATCACTACGACCCGAAAGAAACGATAAGGCTGGTGAGGGAAGAAGGAATCACCACGATGTTCGGGGCTCCGACTATGTGGCACATGATGATTCAGGAGGAATTTACGAAAGAGGATATAACTACGCTGCGTCAGGGCCTCTACGGCGGCGCACCCATGCCCCCGTCCCTTACGAGGGAGTTGTATGACGTGCTCGGTATCGGTCTCGTACAGGCTTACGGGATGACGGAAATGGGTCCTGCCATTACGGTACAGATGGAGGATGAACAGATAAAGAAAGCCGGTTCGGCCGGTAAACCCCTGGTGAATCAGGAAGTCCGTATCATCAGATCGGAAGATGAGGAGAGCGGGACCCCCGAAGATATATGCGCCCCGGGCGAGCTTGGTGAAATCATCGTGCGTGGGCCGAGTATGATGAAAGGATATTATAAACGACCGGAAGCGACAGAGCAGTCGATACGGGACGGATGGTATTACTCCGGAGATGTAGGGATGATGGACGAGGAAGGATACCTCTGGGTCCGGGACCGGGTGAAAGATATGATCATTTCCGGGGGAGAGAATATCTACTCCCGGGAAGTGGAAGATGCTCTGAGCGAACACCCGGCTGTCGAAGATGCTGCCGTAGTAGGGGAGCCGGATGCGAAATGGGGAGAAAAGGTCGTAGCTTTTATCGTGAAAAAAGAGGAGGTTTCCGCTCAGGAAATCGATGAATTTCTTTTGTCGTGGAATAGGCTTTCCCGGTACAAGCGGCCGAAACGGTACGAGTTTGTTGAAGAGCTGCCGAGAAATGCCAGTGGAAAACTTCAGAAATTCAAATTACGGGAAGAAGCTGTCAAAACGAAATAAGTCGATGCTACAGAACCTGGTGCGGGGAAATTATTCTTTCTGCACCAGATTTTCTAGTCAGAATAGGCATAATGTTTTTTGTTTTCCTTCTTTTTCCTTATAATTGAGAAAAAGAGACGGAAAAGAGGCGGATTATGAATAAAAGACGCTGGATACTCAGTATAGTAACGTTAACCCTGCTGGCGGGCGGATGGTTTTTATACCAGACGTTCACAGCTAATGAATATGAAGAAGTGCTTGCGACGGAACAGTCGGAACTGCAGGGAGACCTTGAAGGAATGGAGCAGGCGACGTTTGCCGGCGGCTGTTTCTGGTGCATGGAGCCTCCCTTCGAATCAAGACCTGGAGTGATCCGTGCGGTGTCGGGGTACACGGGGGGAGAAACGGAAAACCCTACTTATGAAGAAGTTTCGGGTAAAGAAACAGGGCATCAGGAAGCCGTTCAGATAACGTACGATCCGGAACAGATCAGTTATGAAGATCTCCTGCAGATTTTCTGGCGTCAAATAAACCCGACAGATGATGGTGGGCAGTTCGTGGATAGGGGAGAGCCTTATTTATCGGCGATTTTTTATCACGATGAAGCACAGCGCCAGGCTGCTGAGTCTTCCCTGATGGAAATGGAAGACTCCGGAAGGTTCGACGGTGAGATTGTGACTTCCGTCGAAGAATATGACACGTTTTATAAAGCGGAGGAGTACCATCAGGATTACTACAAGAAGAATCCGGGCCGTTATGAGCATTACAGAGATAACTCAGGGCGTGATGACTACCTGAAGCAAACGTGGGGAGAAGACCGTAAATACGAAATAAATAAAACCTCGCCGTTTGCGGTGGAAGATAAAGCATCAGCTGTTTCCGAACTTAGCAGTGTGCAATATGAAGTGACTCAGGAAGACGGGACGGAGCCTGCGTATGACAACAAATATCATGACAATGAGAGAGACGGTATATACGTGGACATCGTTTCGGGAGAGCCGCTGTTCAGTTCCAGGGACCAGTACGATTCCGGAACAGGATGGCCGAGTTTCACGAAGCCTCTGGAACTCGCGAATATCACCTATGAAGAAGACACAGGGGTTTTCGGTACAAATGTGGAAGTCCGCAGTAAACAGGCGGATTCCCATCTGGGCCACGTCTTCCAGGACGGTCCTGAGCCACACGGCCTCAGATACTGCATGAATTCGGCGGCTATGAAGTTCATACCGGCCGATGAGCTGCCTGGAACAGAGTATGAAGAATATGCAGACGACTTCAAGTAAGAGAGAGACCGTTTCATTACAGACCAAAGACAGGTCATGAAAATCACTTTATACATTCCACCTGAAGAGCGGGGAGAGCACCTCCTGCTCTTCTTTTTGTTATAATGAGGGGAAATCAATGAAGGAGGTTCTTGTTATGCGACTGGGAATCATCGGAACGAATTTTATAACTGATCAACTGCTGGAGGCAGCGGCACATCTGGAGGAAGTGCAGCCGGCGGCCGTATATTCACGTACGAAGGAGAAAGCGGATGAATTTGCCGGGAAACACGGAATTTCCCTTACATATACTGATCTGGAAGCTTTTGCTGCGAGTGACGAAATTGATGCTGTATACATAGCGAGCCCCAATGCCCTGCATTACAGCCAGGCGGTCCTTTGTATGAGACACGGGAAACACGTATTGTGCGAGAAGCCTCTGGCTTCCAATTACCGGGAAGCTGCAGAAATGTTCCGTATAGCCGAGGAAGAAGGTGTTGTTCTTCTGGAGGCGATAAAATCGCTGTTCATGCCGGGATTTGAAGAAATCAGGGAAAATCTTCATAAAATCGGGAAAGTACGACGTTATGTTGGGAATTACTGCAAATTCTCCTCCCGTTATGAAGCCTACAGAAACGGGGAGGTACTGAATGCTTTCAAGAGAGAATTATCAAACGGAGCGCTGATGGACCTTGGTGTATATGGAATTTATCCAATGATTACGCTATTCGGAACACCTTCTTCCGCCAGGGCGACAGGCGTGCTTCTCGAGACAGGCGTAGACGGTGAAGGCACGGCACTTTTTCAATACGATGATATGGAAGGGGTCGTCTCTTTCTCTAAAATCCACAATTCTTACGCCCCCTCGGAGATTCAGGGGGAGGAAGGTTCTATAGTGATACCCGACATTTCCACACCCGAGGGGATGACGATCAGGTACAGAGACGGATCCGTTGAAGAACTGCCGGGTGCTTTATCGGAACCTTCAATGTATGGAGAACTGAAAGCTTTTACGAATATGGTCCGGAAAGGGAAATCGTCTGAATTTTCCGCAGCTGCGCCGGCGCACTCCCTGGAAACGGCACGCCTGATGGAAGAGGTGAGAAAACAGATAGGAGTCGTATTCCCGGCTGATGCGTGACAGAAATGAGAGGGATATATGAGATTATTACTGCAGTATGTATCTGTCTATAAACGGGCGGCTCTGATTGCGATTGCCCTTATGTTCGTAGAATTGACAGTCGAGCTGTTTCAGCCGTTGATCATGGGTAAGATTATAGATGAAGGGATTTTGCAGGAAGATTATCGGACCGTACTTGTTTGGGGGACGGTACTGATCGTTCTTTCTCTCCTGGCTTTCTCGGCAGGGATCATCAACTCCTTTTTTGCCGGAAAAGCGAGTCAGGGGACGGGGTATGATCTTCGCAGAGATATTTTCAACAAGGTCCAGAAATTCACCGGAAAGAACTTCGATCGGTATTCGACTCCCGATCTTGTGACGAGAATCACGACGGACGTCGTACAGATACAGAATTTTCTTTTTCTGTTTACGAGAATCGGGTTAAGAGCTCCATTATTCATCATTTTTTCATTAGTGATGGCTTTTACGGTACATAGAGGGATGGCTCTCATTCTTCTGTTCGCTGCTCCGGTGCTCGTTGTGTTTATGGTGATCATCAGTCTGAAAGGGGTGAAGTTGTTTCGCTTCGTTCAGAACAAGCTGGACGGGGTGAACAGAATTATCAGGGAGAACCTGACGGCGATCCGGCTGATCAAAGGGTTCAACCGCACCTCCTATGAAGAAAGCCGTTTCCACGATATCAACACGTCACTCCGGCACACGAATAAACAGGCGCTGTGGCTGATGGAGTTCGCGATGCCGGCCCTTATGCTTATGATGAACATAGTCATACTTATCGTATTGTGGTTCGGGGGCGAGGCCATCTTAGCCGGTACTGCGGAACCGGGAGAACTGGTCGCTATCGTCAATTATGCTACCAGAATGCTAGTGAACTTCTCTATGTTCACGTTTCTGATCATGGTTTTCTCGAGAAGTCAGGCGTCTTCCGGCCGTATAGCCCGGGTTCTCTCAGAGGGGACGCCCGCTTACCTGGAGGAAACGGCGAATTTCAAAACGGAACTCGAAGGAAACATAGACTTCCGTAACGTTTCCGTCCGGCGCGCCGGAGATCCGGTGCTCCATAACATATCCTTTCATATCGATGCCGGGGAAATAATAGGGATTCTCGGGGAAACGGGGTCGGGAAAATCGACGCTTTTGCAGCTGATACCCCGGCTGCTTGAAAAAGAGGAAGGAACCATTCTTTTTGAAAATGAAGAAGTGGAAAACATCGATATCCACCATCTCAGACACCGAGTCAGCATGGTACCGCAGGAGGCCCACCTCTTCTCCGGAACGATCGGGGAGAATATCCGCTTCGGGAAACCGGAGGCTGCGGAAGAGGAAATTGAGAAAGCGGCACGGAAAGCCCGGATCGATGAATTCATTAAAACGCTTCCTGATGAGTATGATACGAAAATCGGTCAGAAAGGCGTGAATTTTTCCGGAGGACAGAAACAGCGGCTCTCTATCGCCCGGGCACTCGTCCGGAATCCTGCGATTCTTATTCTGGATGATAGTACAAGTGCGCTGGACGCGAACACGGAAGAAGAACTCCTCGACACGCTGCAGTCGGAAAAGCGTACGGTACTTATGACCGCCCAGAAAATCAGTTCGCTTAAACGGGCGGATCGTATTTTCGTTATGCAGGAAGGACGGCTGATCGGGGAAGGGAGTCACGAACGACTGCTGAAAGATAACGATTATTACAGGAGCGTCTATGAGTCGCAGAGAGAGGAGGGGAGCTGATGGCTGAAAGGAAACATCCACATAGTGCTTCTTTTTCGGCACGACCGAAAGTGGATGATATGAAAACGACGATCGGGCGGGTCTGGTCGTATATGATGAAGGAAAAAAGAAGGTTCTACTTCGTCCTCTTTGCTATTCTCATCAGTTCCGCCCTGTCTCTTGCCGGGCCTTATCTGCTTGGAGTGGTCATTGATACTATAATCGGGGCTTCCGACAAAGGAAGAGTATTTACGCTTCTGCTGCTGCTCGGCACCATTTATATTTTTCAGTCCGTATTCATGTGGATACAGAGCTACTCAATGATCCAGCTTTCCCAGAATACGGTTTATCGCATGCGGGAACACTTATTCAACCATCTTCAGCATCTGCCTGTCTCCTTTTTTCAAAAATATCAGCAGGGAGAGCTGATGAGCCGTCTTACCAATGATATGGAAAACGTGAGTCGTACACTGAACTCGGCTGTCATCCAGCTTGTGACGAGTGCTCTCACTATTTCGGGGACGCTGATCATTATGTTCGTGCTCAGCCCCTGGCTCACGCTGCTGACACTGACAGTCGTCCCTCTTATGTACTACGGTATGAAGTGGATTACGAAACGTACAGGCCCGTATTTCAAAGCCCAGCAGAGAGACCTCGGCGACGTCAACGGTTACGCAGAGGAGATGTTTTCCGGTCAGCCGGTCATTGCTCTGTTTTCCAAAGAGGCGGACGTGGAGGAGGATTTTGCCGGAAGGAACCGTGCCCTTTATGAATCGGGCTACTGGGCTCAGGTGTACACAGGTTTTATTCCGAAACTGATGAATATGCTTAACAACCTGAGCTTCGCCATCATTGTCGGCGGGGGAGCGGTACTCGCTTTGAACGGATTCGTGACGGTCGGTCTGATTGTTACGTTTACGACGTATTCCAGACAGTTCACCCGGCCTCTGAACGACCTCGCCAACCAGTTCAATATGATCCTTTCTGCCGTTGCAGGGGCTGAAAGAGTGTTCAGCATCATCGATGAGGACGAGGAAAGGGTCGATGAAGAGAGTGCGAAGACGGTGGATTCCATAAACGGAGAAGTGGAGTTTGAACGCGTTCATTTTTATTATGATGAAGATGAAAAAGCACTGGATGATGTATCGTTTCACGTGAAACCGGGTGATACCGTAGCATTAGTGGGACCGACAGGAGCCGGCAAAACGACGGTAGTCTCATTATTGTCAAGGTTTTATGATGCGACGGAAGGCCGCGTACTCGTGGACGGAGAGGACATGCGCTCCCTGAAGAGGGAGACGCTCAGGGAACATATGGGTCTCGTGCTGCAGGATGCGATTCTGTTTCACACGACCATCCGTGAAAACATCCGTTACGGGCGACTGGAAGCGACGGACGAGGAAGTGGAAGAAGCTGCAAAAGCAGCCAGAGCCGACGGTTTCATCCGCAATTTCCCGGACGGATACGAGACGATGCTCGATTCCGAAGGGAAAGGGGTGAGCCAGGGGCAGCGCCAGTTGTTATCGATTGCCCGCGCTATACTGAAAAATCCTTCCCTGTTTATTCTTGATGAAGCCACGAGCAGTGTCGATACGGTGACGGAAACGAAAATAAACGAAGCATTGCAGACGCTCATGGAAGGGCGCACCAGTTTCGTAATCGCTCACAGGCTCAATACGATCCGTAATGCCGATCTTATTCTCGTTATGGAAGAAGGACGTATTGCTGAACGAGGCAGTCACGATGAACTGGTATCTTTCGGCGGGAAGTATGCGGATCTTGTAACTAAACAGGCCACTTCCTGAATAGTTTTCGGAATTTTCGTCCTGTTCTCCTTGCGATGTGATACCATTAACAAAGGAAAACTTCAGAAATACTTGTCTTTTCTGAAAAAAGGGGTCGAAGTTAATTGAAACAAAATAGGGAAGTTTATGACGTCATAGGGGTCGGAATCGGTCCTTTCAATTTAAGTCTAGCCGCTCTCCTTGATACACAGGAGACGAAGGCGCTGTTTTTTGAGCAAAAACCTGAGTTTGCCTGGCATCCGGGTATGCTGATCGAAGGGACGAAACTTCAGGTTCCTTTTCTTGCGGACCTTGTAACGATGGCGGATCCGACGAACCCGCACAGTTTTTTGAATTATATCAGCCAGCAGGGACGGATGTATCAGTTCTATATTTTACAGCGTCTTGATATTCCGCGGAGAGAATATAACGATTATTGTAAATGGGCCTCCGAACGGATTGGAAGTTGCCGGTTCGGGAAACAGGTTACGGCTGTCCATCGTCTGCAGGACGGGCGCCACCAGGTGGATGTGCAGGATGAAAGCACCGGGGAAGTTGAAACTTTTTATACGAAACACGTAGTGCTCGGAACCGGAAGTACGCCCGCTCTCCCGGAGGCGTTCCAGAACATGCCACGGGAGGATGTATTCCATACAGCCGACTTCGAAATGCAGCGGCAGACGTGCCGGGAAGCGGAAAGTGTGACGGTCGTCGGATCGGGACAAAGCGCCGCGGAGGCTTTCCGGGAGCTGCTGAAAGAACAGAGGACGTGCGGTTTCCGCCTGGACTGGATCACCCGTTCTCCGGGTTTTGCCTCTATGGAAGAATCGAAGCTGAATCTTGAGCACTTTTCGCCCGACTATATTGACTATTTCTATCCCCTTCCGCAGGAGAAGAAAGATGAGATTTTTGCCTCGCAGGGACTGTACTACAAAGGGATCAGCGAACATACTATTACGGATATATATAACCTTATGTATGAATATACAGTAGGCAGGGAAAAGATCGATGTTTCCCTGCTGCCTTTGACGAAGGTGACAGGTATAGAGCGGAAGGAAGGCCGGTATGAACTGAGCTGCCATCATTATCAGAAAGAAGAAGGTTATTCACACCGGACTGATAAAGTGATCGTCGCGACAGGATACCAGCCTAACGTCCCTTCTTTTATAAAAGAGCTTTCGGACGTAATTGAATTTGATGATTACGGCCGTTACAAAGTAACGAAGGACTACAGACTGGTGAACAAAGGAGAAAATGCTTATAATATTTTTGCCAACAGCTGTATTGCCCATACTCACGGCGTCGGGTCCACCAACCTCGGTCTCGCCGTCTTCCGCAGTAAAGTGATCGTCAACCAGCTGCTTGGTAAAGAGGTGTACCCGGTGCAGGACTCCTATGTGTTCCAGTCCTTCGAGTAAAGCTGTGAAAAACTGAATAGCAACCACTGAACCGGACGTCGATGTCCGGTTTTTTGTTGTATAAAGAAGTGGCGGTAGAGTTGTAATGGTTTTGATACGTGTATATTTTTTCTCTTCCCTTCGGACAGGAAGAACCGGGTGGAAAGAAAGGTGAAATTTACACAAAAGGGAGCTCATTCTCCTTTTTTTAAGCCGTTCTCCAGTATTTTTCGTTCTGACTTTCATGGGCCCCCTTGACAAATTTTATATTTCACCGGATAATAGCATAAATATTCATAAACTATAATAATTATGCAATAGAAGGGATGGTCATATGAAAGGTGTCATTCAGCTCGAAGACGGCCGGTCCTTCGAAGGAACGGCTTCCGGGGAGTGGAACGTGCCGCTCGAAGGAGAGGTCGTATTTTATACCGGGATGACCGGATACCAGGAAGTTTTGACAGATCCTTCTTACAGGGGACAGATCGTCGTATTTACTTACCCTCTCATCGGTAATTACGGAGTATCGGAAACGGCGAATGAAAGCGCCACACCCCAGGTGAAGGGGGCAGTGATGTGGCAGTGCTCCGACGAGGACAGTCATTATCAGGCGGAACAGTCGTTATCCTCCTATATGAGCGATATGAATATTCCATACTTAACGGGAGTTGATACGAGGGCGCTGACGAAGGCGATTCGGGCGAAAGGGACGTGTCGGGCGAGTTTAAGTAAGGAAGGATCTTCTCCCTCTTCCGTGGAAGCAGTTGGGGAAGTGTACGAAGTAAGTGGTGAGAAAAGTGAAGTATATGGAGAGGGAGACATTCATCTTGCACTTATCGATTTCGGCTGGAAAAGCTCCATTCTTCAGAAACTGCTGGACAGAGGAGCAAAAGTTACTGTTGTACCATTTTCGCAGGCAGCTGACATCCATTCCATTGAACCGGATGGAATTGTATTGTCCAACGGGCCGGGTGATCCGAAAGATGTAAGTGGAAAACTTGCAGAATTCAAGGACCTTTTCGATATATTCCCCGTGTTCGGTATCTGCTATGGCCACCAGGTGATTTCCTTAGCTTACGGAGCGGATACGGAAAAGCTTCCGTTCGGTCACCGGGGCGCCAACCACCCGGTGAAAGACCTGGAGAACGGCCGGGTATTCATTACTTCTCAGAATCACAACTACGTAGTCACCGCGGAAAGCCTTGAATTCACACCTCTAAAAGTGCGGATGGTAAACGTAAATGACGGGTCGATTGAAGGGGTAGTCCATGATTCCATGCCGATTTTCAGTGCCCAGTTTCATCCGGAGGCGAATCCCGGACCTGAGGATGCCGAGTGGATGTTCGAGGATTTTTTTGCAATTCTGCGTAAGAAAGAGGTGAAAGCATATGTCTGAAAAAGTGTTGGTTCTCGGTTCCGGGCCCATCATTATCGGTCAGGCGGCGGAATTCGATTATTCCGGTACGCAGGGATGTATCGCCCTGAAGGAAGAAGGTTACGAGGTAGTACTCGTTAATAACAATCCGGCCACGATTATGACGGATCCCGCTATTGCAGACAGCGTCTATTGCGAGCCGCTCACAGTCGAAAGTGTGGAAGCTATTATTAAAAAAGAAAGGCCCGATGCCCTGCTTGCAGGACTGGGAGGGCAGACGGCACTGAACCTTGCGGTGGAACTTCAACAGAAAGGAGTCATGGATGCGCATGAGCTGAAAGTGCTCGGAACCTCCATCGACTCTATTCAAAAAGGGGAAGACCGGGAACAGTTCAGACAGGTGATGCGTGATACGGAGCAGCCGGTCGTGGAAAGCCAGGTGATTACCACCTTCGATGCCGCCCGGGCTTTTACGGAAAAAACAGGCTTTCCGGTTATCAGCCGTCCGGCCTACACGCTTGGCGGGCGCGGGGGAGGCATCGCGCATAACGAGGAAGAGCTTCGCTCCCTCATGAAAGACGGGCTGAAAGCGAGTCCTATTTCCCAGGTAATACTCGAGAAAAGCATCGCGGGGTTCAAGGAACTGGAATACGAAGTGATGCGCGATACAAATGGTACGTGTATATCTGTATGCAATATGGAAAACGTGGATCCGGTAGGGGTGCATACAGGAGATTCGATTGTTACGGCCCCTTCCCAGACACTTACGGATAAAGAATATCAGATGCTGCGTACGTCAGCTCTGAAAATCGTGGACAGTCTCGAGGTGATCGGAGGCTGTAACGTGCAGTTCGCTCTCGACCCTGCCAGCCGGCAATATTACGTCATCGAAGTCAATCCGCGGGTAAGCCGCTCTTCCGCCCTCGCCTCGAAAGCTACCGGGTACCCGATTGCAAAACTGGCGGCAAAGCTGGCTCTCGGGTATCGGCTTGATGAACTGCTCAATCCTCTTACCGGTTATACGTACGCAAGCTTCGAACCGGCTCTGGACTATGTCGTTGTGAAGTTTCCCCGCTGGCCTTTCGATAAATTCGCAGGAGCAGATCGTACCCTTGGAACAAAAATGAAGGCGACAGGTGAAGTGATGGCGATCGACCGGACACTGGAAGCGGCTTTTCAGAAAGCGATCGATTCGCTGGATCAGTCAGCGCCGGTGTTCAATGCAGAAAGGGACGCATGGGAACACGTAAAGAAACCGACTGATGCGAGATTTTTCGCCCTCCTTCATCTGATGCGGAAGGGCACGACCACAGAAGAACTGTTTGCAGCTACGCAGATTGATCCTTTCTTCCTCCATACTTTTGAACGTATGCTTTCGTGGGAGCAGCGCCTGACGGAGGATACCTCCGTACGTACGATAAAGGAAGCGAAACTCTACGGAGTGTCAGATGCGAAAATTGCTGAAGTCACCGGCACTAATGAAAGGGAATGGATAAAATTCAGAGAAGAGAATAGCATAAAACCGTCCTACAAAATCGTTGATACGTGCGCAGGTGAATTCGAAGCCGAAACAAACTACGCCTACAGCACGTATGCGGGAGTGACGGAAATCAGTCCTCTCCGGGCGGGCAAGAAAGCCCTGATCGTCGGAGCGGGACCGATACGTATCGGCCAGGGCGTAGAGTTCGATTATAGTTCGGTCAAAGCGATTGAAAGCCTGCAGAAATCAGGGTATACAACGATTATGATCAATAATAATCCGGAAACGGTCAGCACCGATTTCGAAACGGCAGACAGGCTGTACTTTGAACCTTTGAAACTGGAGAATATTCTCGATGTAGCCGCTTTTGAGAAAGTGGATGTCGTTTTCACAGCGTTCGGCGGCCAGACGGCTCTTAACGTAACGGAAGCTGTGGAAAAAGCCGGATATAAGGTGGCCGGAGCATCTTCCGAAACCATCGCTAAACTCGAAGATCGGGAGGCATTCTATGAATTACTGCAGATGATAGATGTTCCCCACGTCCCCGGCGAGATGTGTCACTCACCGGAAGAAGCACGTGCAGCCGCACATACGTATCAGTATCCGCTTCTCTGTCGTCCCTCCTACGTTATAGGTGGACAGGGGATGGTCGTGATCCATTCGAAGAATGAACTTGAGTCGGCTCTTCAGGAGATGGAGCAGAGACATTACCCGCTGGTGATGGACCAGTTCATCTCCGGAGAGGAAGTAGAAGTGGAACTTGTCAGTAATGGTTCGGAAGTATTCATTCCCGGTCTCATGGCACACATTGAAAAAGCCGGCGTCCATTCAGGAGACAGCATGGCCGTGTTCCCTGCAGAGGTGGAGGGAACGATCCGGCATCAGGTAGAAACATTTGCGAAGAAGATTGCAACTTCCATAGATTATAAAGGAATCATGAATATACAGTTCCTTGTGAGCGGGACGAATGTCTTCGTTTTGGAAGTGAACCCGCGTTCGAGCCGTACGGTCCCGATTGTGAGTAAAACCGCAGCACTTCCGCTCATCGACTGGGCGGTCCGGGCGATGGTCGGGGAATCGATATGTTTCCCGGAAAAAACGCTCCACATACCCTGTGTGGCAGTGAAATTTCCGGTATTCTCCTCTCATGCTCTGGCGGAACTCGATCACAAACTCGGAGCTAACATGATGTCCACCGGAGAGGGGATGTATATCGGTGAAACGAAAGAAGAGGCGCTTGCAAAAGTGTTCGAACACTTACCTTCAGCCGGAAGTCCGGCATGTTTCGATGAAGATCACGACGATGATTTCGATACGTGGCTGAACACGCCGGAAGCTGCGGTCTACCATAACGAAGGTGAAACGGAAGAAGCGAGAGAGAAGAGGGTGAAGGCATTAAAAGCAGGCATCACTATTTTCAGTGACCCGGATGCATACAGAGCTTATAAGGAGAACCGGAAGGATGGCAGCAGGACAAGGATCGCTCTTAGAAAATCCGTAGAGGAAGAGGTGATAGTGTGAGGACGGAAACCACGGATCCAAAGGAAGAAATTTCTTTGAAAGGGAAGCACCTGCTTACCTGGAAAGACTATAGCAGAAAAGAAATCATTCATTTACTTGAAAGAGCGCTGGTATTGAAACAGTCTCCCTACTCTGGTGCGTTATCTCAAAAAACTCTGGCTATGATTTTCGAAAAATCGTCGACCCGGACCCGCGTCTCCTTCGAAGTGGGGATGACGCAGCTCGGAGGGACAGCCATCAATCTGAACAGCCGGGACATGCAGCTTGGACGCGGAGAAACAATCGGGGATACGGCGAAGGTTCTGTCGCGGTACGTGGATGGTATTATGATCCGCACCGATGCGCATCAGAAACTCGAGGAGCTGGCCGGGAACGGGAGTGTCCCCGTTATCAGCGGACTTTGTGATTTGTACCATCCGTGCCAGGCACTGGCCGATATGCTCACTGTTTATGAGCAGAAAGGTCAATTAGCCGGGGTGAAACTCGTTTATACCGGAGATGGAAATAATGTAGCCCACTCTCTTATGACGATAGGAGCCATTCTCGGTCTCGAGGTCGTGGTAGCCTCTCCCTCCGGCTATTGGCCGCTTGATTTTATAACAGGGAATGCAAAGAAGCTGGCGGCAAAACATGGGGGGAGTGTTACAGTAACAGAAAACGTGGAAGAAGCTGCCGCGGGTGCCGATATCCTTTATACCGATGTCTGGACCAGTATGGGACAGGACGGAGAAGAAAAAGAAAGAAAAGAGGCGCTTTTCCCCTATCAGATTAATGAAAGGCTTGTGACAGCAGCAAAGCCGGACGTAAGTGTTCTTCACTGTCTACCGGCCCACCGGGAAGAGGAGATCACCGGAGAGGTGATGGAAGGGGAGCATTCGCTTGTCTTTGAACAGGCCGAAAACCGCCTTCACGTACAAAAAGCTATTCTGGAAGCGTTACTTTGAAACAGTTCTGCCCCGTTTTTTAAGCGGGGCGTTTTTTTATGTTTAATGTATGTAAAGAAAAGGAACCAGTTCTGCAGGCAATCAGTAATTATAAATTGTAAAACTTAGTGATTAAGTAGGAGTTTTGACCCTTGTCTAAAGGTACCATATGTGGGATTCTTAAAGAAGAATACTTTTATTATGAACAGTACGAGCCATGGGGAAAATGAACTATTTTTAACATTACACAGGAGGTCGTTCAGGATGCACAAATACTGGATAAGCGGGTTAATAATGGTGCTGCTTGGGGTGGTCAACCCTATTAAGGGAGAAACGGAAACGTTACCGGGGAAAGAAGTGCCGATAGATAAAGCCTGGACGATCGAGTTTACAGAAAATGTGGATGAAGATATTCTTTCAAGCAATAACTACGTAGGGATTAAAAGAGAGGACGGCACATTCGTCCCTCTGGAAAGAACGATCGGGGAAGCTTCGATAAGGCTGGAACCCGAAGAATTTTATAAAGACGGAGCAACATATGAATTGTACCTTTCTCCCGAACTCCGCTCCGAGACAAAAACGGAGACAGCCCGTAATTTCAGGGCTGTGTATGAAGTATCCGCTTTTGAACAGGAAGTGGTGGAACTTACCAACGAAAAAAGAGCAGCGTACGGTCTCCCTCCGCTGGAATTGAACGAAGAGCTCAGTCGTGTAGCGAAACAGAAATCATTTGATATGCATGAGAATTCCTATTTCGCCCACCAGTCACCGACGTATGGTTCCCCATTCAATATGATGAATATGTTCGGACTCAATTATCAGTATGCGGGGGAAAACATTGCTGCCGGACAGATTTCTCCGGAAGAAGTAGTGGAAGCGTGGATGAACAGTGAAGGTCACCGCGCCAACATTTTAAATGAAAATTATGATGAAATCGGTGTCGGTTACGTCGATAGCGACGGTTATTATGTCACGTACTGGACGCAATTTTTCTATACATCCGGAGAATAATCCAGGTGATGTAAAGGCAATACCCGTCTCCTGCTTTCCCGGTGAGGAAAACAGGAGACGGGTTCTTTTTTTATTTAAGAGAGGAGAATGGACAGATGTACATAAAAGAGCTGAGTGAAATAGATGGAATAGCCCAGGCCCGTATGGTGAAAGAGGGAGCGGTATCGCAAGAAGAGGTGCTGCTTCATTATCGCATGATTCAGGAGGAGAGAAATCCGGAGCTGAATGCGATCGTTCATGAAGTGAAGAATGCCGATTACCGGAAGGATGGTTTCTTCGCAGGCCTGCCGTTCCTCATCAAAGATTTGAACGCGGTCAAAGGAGCACCGTTGACTTACGGTTCCAAAGTGATGGAGGGATTCACGGCACCCGGGGATGATGAGGTCGTCAGGCGCTACAAAAAAGCGGGCCTCAACATTACCGGGAAAACGAACACTCCCGAGTTCGGATTCACTCCTGCTACGGAATCACAGTTTCTCGGGGAAACGATCAATCCGTGGGATCGGACGAGATCTCCGGGCGGATCAAGCGGAGGTGCTGCGGTAGCTGTAGCTGCAGGAATGGTACCTTTCGCTCACGGGAGTGACGGAGGCGGATCCCTTCGTATACCTGCATCAAATACCGGCACGTTCGGTTTTAAACCGACACGGGGCCGCTCTCCGCTTACGATGTATCTTAACAGCCTTTCTGTCCAGCATGCGCTGACGACTTCCGTCCGGGACAGTGCCGCCCTGCTCGATGTCATCGAAGGACCGGTTCCGGGGACGGGTTACGGTTTCCCGGAGAAAGATCTTCCTTTTTTTGACACCATCGGTGAGTCTCCGGGGAAACTGAAAATAGCTTATGCCCCGAACGTACACGGCAATATCGAGATCGACGAAGAAGTACAGGAAGTGGTGCGGGATGCGGCAGAAAAGTGCGCTTCTCTCGGTCATGAAGTGGAAGAAGTATATCCGGATTTTGACCACGACGGTATGATGGAAGCTTATATTTACCTGTGGGTCGTCGGAGGAGCGCTCAGTGTAGATAAAGCAGCCAGTGCGAACAATAAGGCCCCGGCTGACCCTTTTATCGAAAAAATGTTATCTACGCTGAAGGAAAAAGCTGCCGGCTACAGTGCTCTTGAATATGAGAAAGCCAGGGAGAAAGTTTTTCTCGAGACGCAGAAGCTCGATCGTTTCTTTGAAGAATATGACGTGCTGATTAATCCGGTGAATCATAAAAAAGCCCTGCCCCTCGGTCGTTATAACGGAGAAGAGAAAACAATTGATGAAATATTATCCGTTTCGGAAATATACGCCTACTTGACTCCCATAGCAAATATGACGGGACAGCCGGCCATGAGTGTACCGACGTACTGGACGAAAGAAAACCTGCCGATCGGTTCTCATTTCCAGGCCCGATACGGACGCGACAAAGTTCTGTTCCAGCTTGCGCGTCAACTTGAAGAAGCTTTTCCCTGGAAAGAAAAATATAAAGAAATCAGAGGGTAGAACAAAAAAGTGTTCCCGCCAGTCGATTTCTCGGGAAACAAATAATAGCCGGGGGGTGTCCACCGGCTATTTTGTATACCATTTATACAGTTTCTTCGGCCTTCCTATCTTCTGGTGGCTGATCACCTGTTTTACCTGCCCTTCCTCAAGCAGGTGCATCAGGTATCGATAGACGGTAGGGTAGGCAAGACCGATTTCTTTGGAAACGACATCGACGGACGCAGGTTCTTCTTCTTTTTTCAGGTGCTCCGCAATAATACTTAAAGTATTTTTGCTGATCCCTTTGGCGGAGTAGATTTCTTCACTTTCTTCGTGCACGGAACGCATATTTGCAAGCTTTACGTGCAGCTGGATACGGGAAATCAAATCCGGAGCTTTGACCGGTTTTAAGGCGAAATCCGTCGCGCCTTCTTCGAGAAAGCGATCCGCAATTTCCTGGCGCTCATCCACCGTAAGGACAAGGATGGGTACCTGCTGATTCTGTTTTCTTATTTCTTTGACCGTCTGCAGCCCGTCCATCTCCGGCATATGATAGTCGACCAGAATAATGTCGAATTTCTCCCGCTGAAATAATTCGACTCCCTCGCGACCGTTCACGGCCGTATTTGATTGCCATCCCGCATGGTTACAGAATTCCGTCAGCATATAACGCAAGGATTCGTCATTATCGATGATCAGTATGTTCATAGCGTGTCCTCTCCTTCGGAAAATGTATCCAGAATGTTGTGCCGATCCCCGGTTCGCTTTCGATATCGAGGGAGGCACCGTGTTCTTCAATTACGTTTTTGACGAATGATAAACCGAGCCCCGGGTGCTCTTTCGTACTGAATCCGGCGTTCCAGATTTTTTGGAGGTCCCGATTTTTGATGCCGGGCCCGTTGTCTTCGATACCGATCCATATGCCCGCATGGACTTCCGAACGGATGACGACCTGGGCGTTTTTCTGACCTTCGACAGCGTCTCCGGCGTTATCAATCAGGTTGACGATTGCCCTTGTCATCCGGATTTTGTTAATGTAGATCTCTATATCACTCGGAGCCTGGAGTTCGAACTGGTAAATGGTAGAGGATTCGGACAATTTGTTTTGCCTCACGTATTCGATCAGCGTGTGCAGAGAGCACCAGTTCTTCTTTTCATCATATAGTATTTCAGAGACCATGTCGCTCGTAGCCTCTATAGAATCGGATATTTTTCCGGTATATGTCTGGATATCCGGATCGTCCGTTTTCATCTGGATAAGAGAATTCAGCCCCTCCATCAGAGAGAGTGGTGTTTTCAGGTCGTGGACGAGATGAAGGGCTTCCCGGCCGCTTCTTGCTTCCACCATTTCGAGCCGCGCCGACTCCAGATCTTTGCGCATTTTCCACTTCTGTTCGACCACTGTTAAATAGACGGCAAACACGAGGGCATGGACGATGAAGACAGCTGAAAATAAAAGGCTGTAGATAGATAGAGTGTTTTCAAAACCGATAGCGGACGATGTACTTTTAACCAGTACGGAAACTTCTCCGCCGCCGAACCCGAAGGAAGTGAGAGCAGGGACGATATCCAGCCACTGGTAACCGAACAGAAGCTGGGAGAAAACGAAAGACATAAACAGCGGACGCATATTTTGTCTGCCGAACAGCTGAAGGAATAAAATGGATAGTAACAGAAGAATGGCAGGTCCCCCGAAATGATAGTTCATGGAATAATAAGAGTTGATAAGCAGATATACTGCAGGAATAATCACGACCGGAACGGCGATTTTCAGTATGGGACGGTTATATTTTCTTCCAAGAGCATCCCCGAGGAGCAGAGCCCCGAGATAGTGGGGAAGAGCTCTCAATGTATTCAGAAAAACGAGAATAAGTGCGGTAAGCATTAAAGTACTGCCGTCGGGGTTGTTTTTGAGTTTTTCAATCATATGATGCAGCCCGACATGTTCAATGTCGAATAGAAGTGGAAAGAAGACTCCGAAAATGATCAGCAGTATCGGTATCCAGAAGCGTTTTCTCACAGATCCCTTCCCCCCTTATGATGTATATAGCCGGTTTCCTGCATGAATCTTTTCTCTTTATTATAACCGTGATGATCGGGAGGTGCCATATGAAGAATGAAGTGCCGGTTCAAAAACCATAAAAAGCAGCCGGGAGCGCTGCTCCGGCTGCTTTTGAAAAACAGGCAGTTATACTTTCCGTTTGTTCAGTTCATCATTCTCTTCCTTCGTGAAAGCACGCGAGCGAGTCAGGAACCGTTTCCCTTCTACACCTTCAAGAGAAAACATACCTCCGCGTCCATCCACGACATCAATGATCAGCTGGGTGTGCTTCCAGTACTCAAATTGTTTCTTGTGAATATAAAAGGGGACTCCGGCGATTTCACCGAGTTTTATATCCTGAGCCCCGACCATAAGATCACCTTCCGGGTAACACATCGGTGAACTGCCGTCGCAGCAGCCGCCGGACTGGTGGAACATCAGGGCTCCATGTTTTTCCTTCAGGGTGTCGATAAGTGCAAGAGCGTCTTCTGTTGCCGTAACTCGTTCAGCCATAAGGCTCATCCTTTCTGGTGTAGGTAATTCTTGTCCAGATGGCGGGGTTTCCTGCTTACGACAGTGCTTCTAACCGGAAGTTTCCGCTTTTGTTCATCCAGCTCCAACTTCCAAAAGCTCATGCCGCAAGCAGTACCCTTATTTTCGGGGGAGGGCACCCGAAAAGTAAGCCTCCTGCTTACGACAGTGCTTCTAACCGGAAGTTTCCGCTTTTGTTCTTAAAAGAATCCAAGTTTTTGCGGGCTGTAGCTGACGAGCATGTTTTTCGTCTGCTGATAGTGGCCGAGCATCATTTTGTGGTTTTCGCGGCCGATACCGGACATCTTGTAACCGCCAAAGGCAGCGTGAGCAGGGTAGGCATGGTAGCAGTTCGTCCATACGCGTCCCGCCTGGATGCCGCGTCCGAAGCGGTAGGCCGTATTCACGTTGCGGGTCCAGATACCGGCGCCGAGACCGTACAGGGTATCATTGGCAATTTCCATGGCTTCATCTTCATCCTTGAACGTAGTGACGGACAGGACAGGGCCGAAAATCTCCTCCTGGAATATACGCATATCGTTTGTCCCTTTGAATATCGTCGGTTTCACGTAGTAGCCGTCGGAAAATTCCCCGTCCATTTTATTCTGTTCTCCTCCGACCAGCAGTTCGGCACCTTCATCTTTACCTATTTCAAGATACGAAAGTATTTTTTCCAGTTGTTCGGAAGAAGCTTGCGCTCCCATAGCTGTGTTCGGATCAAGCGGATTACCTGTCTTGATTTCTTTCACCCGTTTAATGGCTCTCTCCATAAATTCATCGTAAATGGATTCATGCACAAGGGCACGTGACGGACATGTACATACTTCACCCTGGTTCAGCGCGAACATGACGAGACCTTCCACCGCTTTGTCGAGAAAATCATCGTCTTCCTGCATAATATCCGGGAAGAATACGTTCGGGGACTTTCCACCAAGTTCCAGTGTTACCGGAATGATATTCTGGGAAGCGTACTGCATAATCATCCGGCCGGTCGTCGTTTCGCCGGTGAAAGCAATCTTCTGAATATCAGGATGCTGGGCAAGAGGTTTCCCGGTCTCGAGACCGAACCCGTTAACGATATTCAATACTCCGGCAGGAAGCAGATCTTCAATCATTTCCATCAGAAAAAGGATGGAGGCAGGAGTCTGTTCCGCCGGCTTCAGTACTACGCAGTTGCCGGTGGCGAGGGCAGGAGCCAGTTTCCAGGTCGCCATGAGGATAGGGAAGTTCCATGGAATGATCTGACCGACGACACCCAGAGGCTCATTGAAATGATAGGCTACCGTGTCTTCATCAATCTGGCCGATGGAGCCTTCCTGAGCACGAATTGCGCCTGCAAAATAGCGGAAGTGGTCGATGGCAAGTGGTATATCTGCGTTGAGGGTTTCGCGGACCGCTTTTCCGTTGTCCCAGGTTTCTGCGACAGCGAGAAGTTCAAGGTTCTCCTCCATGCGATCGGCAATTTTATTTAATATATTGGCTCTTTCCGCAACGGAAGTGGAGCCCCAGGCTTTTTGAGCTTTATGTCCTGCTTCAATGGCTTTATTTATATCTTCTTCTGTAGAGCGGGGGATTCTGGTGAAGTTTTTGCCGGTTACCGGAGTTACGTTGTCGAAGTATTGCCCTTTTTCGGGCGGCGTCCATTCCCCTCCGATGTAGTTCTCATACTGTTCTTTGAATTGAACCGGGGACCCTTCTGTGTTTGGGTTTTGATATACCATTTAATCAATCCTCCTGTGCTTTATTGAAAACGCTTACAGATAAAATTTAGCACGAAGGTGGAATATTGTCAATTATCTGACGGATATATAGCGGACCCTGTTTCTGGTATAATGACCGGAGATAGGAAAGGAGTGGGAAGATGTCTAAAAGAGTGATGCTCGTGGACGGGATGGCGCTGCTGTTCCGGGCCTTCTATGCTACAGCTGTGAGCAATTATTATATGATCAATTCGAAAGGTGTACCGACAAACGCCGTGTACGGAATGGTGAAGCATCTGTTTTCGGCGGTGAGGGAATATGAACCGACTCACGTCGTCGCCTGCTGGGATATGGGCAGCAAAACATTCAGAAACGATATGCTCGAGAGCTACAAAGCAAACAGGAGCGCACCTCCGGAAGAGATGGTCCCACAGTTCGATCTGGCAAAAGAAGTGATGGAAGCTCTACATATACCGAACGTCGGCTTGGCAGGGTATGAAGCGGACGACTGTATAGGGACATTAAGTCATCATTACCGGGAAGAAGCCGAAGTGCTGATTCTGACTGGTGATCAGGATATGCTGCAGCTGCTTGAACCGAATGTTTCTGTAGTATTACTGAAAAAAGGGTACGGTAACTATGCCGAGTATACGGAAGAAAGGCTGAAAGAGGAAAAAGGGATCACCCCGAAACAGCTCATTGATCTGAAGGCTTTCATGGGAGACAGCAGCGACAACTACGCCGGAGTGAAAGGGATAGGGGAGAAGACCGCTCTGAAGCTGTTGCATCAGTACGGTACGATTGAAGGGATACTTGAAAACATAAGCGCTCTTACAAAAGCACAGCGAAGTAAAATCGAGACGGACCTCGATATGCTGCATCTTTCGAGGGGTTTAGCCGCAATCCGTTGCAACGTCGAAATTGATTTTCCACTGGAGGAAGCTCTCCTTCAGGTGGATGAAGAGAAAATGGCATGGAAATTCAATGAACTCGAATTTAAAAACTGGAGAAAAAACCTGATATGACGGTAATATACGGAAGAAAATAAGTGTTATACATTAAAAAGTCTCCCCCCTGCAGATATCTGCAGGCGGGAGACTTTTCTCGTAATAGATACTTTTACATTCTCGATTTTATCTCAATGTTTTAAGAGCTTCTTCGATTTGAGTATCGCCGCTGATCACTTCGAAAGCCTTGTGGAAAGCGTTCGGTTCCTGAAGCGCCGCGATGATAGTTTTAGCTACGTCCGCACGAGGGATTTCACCAAAATCAACTGTGTCGCCCACTGTAATCTTGGAAGTGGAATCGCCGTCGGTCAGACCGCCTGGACGTACGATTGTGTAATCCAGTTCCGTACTTTGCAGATACTCATCCGCTTTACCTTTCGCTTCCATGTAATGGCGCATATCTTCACCTACACGGCTCGGGTCTCCTGCGGCAATAGAGCTCAGCATAACGAATTTGGTCATGCCGAATTCTTCCGTATGCTTAATCAGATTGATGGCGCCTTCCTGGTCGACTCTTACCGTCTCTTCAGGTCCTGTGCTTGAGCCGGAGCCTGCTGCAAATATGACAGCGTCCATGCCTTTTACACCGTGACCGACATCTTTCGTTACGTCAGCAAGAACCGGGATACCGCCGAGTGATTCGATTGTACCTTTCTGTTCTTCTTTACGAACCATGCCGTACGGTTCGTGTCCATCTTCTTTTAGATATTGTATGAGCAAACGTCCTGTTTTTCCGTTTGCACCAGCTACTAGTACTTTCATAAATTGATCAAAGCTCCCTTCGATTTGTTTGTCTACTTTATAATACATATCCTGTTCGCTGCCGTTTTAAACATAACCCTCCGGAAAACATAGTTCCTGAAAGTTGCAGGAGGCGCAAATACTCCTGTTTTGCTGCATAGGGAAAGAGGTGATGGGTTTCGGTATGTTTTTTCCCCTGTCTTCCATATATTCTTCCATTTCCCGGAGGCTGAGATTGAACATATCCTGCACGCGGACGATTTCTTCTTCGGTAAGCTTATGTTCTTCGGTGCTCCCGTCAAGAAGATATTCGTTCCGGATCGTAATCTCATCAAGGGACTCTACAGGAAAAGTATGCTTCACATACATGGCATAAAGGGCCAGCTGGTTACGGTCCTCTTCTGTCTGTTTCCCCGTCTTCCAGTCGACGATAACCCACTTGCCTGACTGATGATGGTAGTAAAGAAGGTCCATAACGACCCAGACTTTCACCCCGTCGATCAGTAAGTAGCGAAACTTCTCGGATTCCACAAAGTCCGTGTTTTCCGTATCGAGCATATCGCGAAAAGTGGGGCTGGAAAGAAAATTTTTAAGAACGGTGTCGAGGCGGTACTTGATTTTATCTATTTTTTCTTCCGGAATCGTGTTTCCGTAATATACCTCATGGAGCATGATGTAGCCTTTCGGCCGCCGCCACCAGCTATACTCCCGGTGATAGGAATCCCGGTAGGCGAGGTTGAGTTTCTGACGGATGTAGTTTTTCATCTTATCCTCCCCCGGCAGTTCACCGGTGGTGCGGTAATGGGCAACGGCTTTTTCAACTGTTTCGTGAACGATACTTCCGAAATACATTTCCAGGTTCGTTATTTTTTTGAGCCTGTATGCCTGATGCTGTAAACTGTCTATATTACTGATCCATCCATTATGGGAAGTGTAGTAATGATAAACGTATTTACGTGCGCAGGTCATAAGTGTATTGTGTCTGGCAATGGACCAGGATAACTCGGGATATTTAGCCATAGGCAACCTCCTGATTTACATTATAGTAGAAAACAGAAGAAAGGTGGAACGATAATGATACCAAGGGTGTTAAGCATTGCCGGCTCGGCCAGCCAGGGGAGTGCAGGTATTCAGGCGGACCTGAAAACGTTTGAAGAACACAACGTATATGGAATGAGTGCGGTCACGGCTCTCGTTGCCAACAATTCGGTGACGGATACAGGGGTGTTCACCCAGCCGGTCGAATCTGTGCAGGCTCAGGTTCACGCGTCGATGGAGCATGTGGGAGCCGACGCCCTGAAGACCGGTATGCTGTTTACAAAAGAGATTATTGAAGCGACGGCAGAACTCCTGAAAAGGTATAAACAGGTTCCGTACGTTCTGGATCCGGTCATGATCGGTAAGATGGGAACCCAGCTCCTGAAGGAGGAGGCGGTGGAAAGTTTGAAAGAAGAACTGATTCCGCTTGCTGCAGTGATCACTCCGAATTTACAGGAAGCAGGAAAGCTTCTCGGCAGAAGGGCTCCCGAAACGATTGAAGAGATGGAGAGGGACGTGAAGCAGCTGCACAGTTTCGGGGCGGACTACGTCCTTTTGAAAGGCGGAGGGTTGTCCGATTATCCGGCCGTCGACCTCCTGTTCGATGGAACGGAAGTGAAGGAATACCGTTCCGAGCGGATTGATACGATTCATACAAGCGGGGCCGGATGCACGTATTCGGCTTCCATTGCAGCTGGCCTTGCCAAAGGACTGCCGATGGATAGAGCCGTGGAGGAAGCGAAATATTTCGTTACGGAAGCTATTCGTCATGCGTTATCTTTCGGTGAAGGAATCGGCTCCACCTATCACGCAGCCGAGCGTATTTTTGGAAGGAAAAGATGAAAATACCTAAATAAAAACCCCTGCAGAAAGCCGGTCAGGCACATCTGCAGGGGTTTTGCTGATTATTGGAAGACTGAGAAGCTTTAAGCTTTCTGTCTCATTTTCTCCTGTTGCATACGCGTATATTTATCAATCTGCGTTCCGAGCTCGGGGCTCCAGCGGTTTTCCGGATGTTCTTTGCATTCAATCGTGCAGGCGGCATGGTATGTCTGTTCACAATCTTCGCAGCAGACGTACTGACGGTTGCAGCCCGGGTTAGAACAGTTGATCATACGGTCTTCTTTCTTGCCGCAGTGCTCGCATTCAGCTACGATCACTTCTTCTTTCTGGTTCACCGGAACGGTAACCCGTTCATCAAATACGTACATTTTGCCATCGAACAGCTCACCCTGGACTTCCGGGTCTTTTCCGTACGTAGTAATTCCGCCTTCGAGCTGATAAACATCTTCTACTCCGTTTTTCTTCAGTATGCCGGTGAGTTTTTCACAACGGATACCGCCGGTACAATAAGTCAGCACCTTTTTGTCCTTCCATTCTTCGGCTTTCTCCGCTATCCACTCCGGAAACTCCCGGGAGAAGTTCACGTCGGGACGTATCGCGTTACGGAAATGGCCGATACGATATTCGTATTCATTACGTCCGTCAATGACGATGGTATCTTCGTCTTCAAGCATTTCACGGAACTCTTTCGGTTTCAGATGCTGCCCTCCGAACGTTTTCGGGTCGATGTCGTCTTCCTCGATATTCCAGTTGACGAGTTCCGGCTTCACACGGCAGTGCATTTTCTTGAAAGCGTGACCTTCATGTTCATCGATTTTAAAATGGATGTCAGCGAACCGTTCATCTGAACGCACATATTCCATGTATTCCTCTACCTGTTCGACCGTCCCCGATACTGTTCCGTTAATACCTTCCGGAGCTACAATAATACGACCCCGGAGACCAAGATCTTTACAGAAATGTAAGTGATTGGCACAGTATTCTTCGTAGTCTGGTAAATCAACGTATTTGTAATAGAGAAGAACCCGGTAATCTGAGCTCATGGTGATTCCTCCTGTTTTCTATTCTCTGACTGATAAAAATCATTAAGTCGTTATTATCCATCATTTATAATATGCGATTTCCACCTTAAATTCAAACAGAAAAACTTGTAAACGCTTCTCAGTAGACGGTAGCACCGAGACAGGAGGCGAAGTGCCCGAGCGCCCACTCATGTCCCTGCTGATTAAATGAAGCCACTGCGTTTCGATTGATGACCGTCGGGTAACTTAAATTGTAAGCATCCACAGCAGTATGAAGGATACAGATATCCGTACAGACACCGGTTATGTGAAGTTCCCGTATTCCTCTTTCTTTCAGAAGAAGATCGAGCGGGGTACCGGCGAAAGCGCTGTACCTCGTTTTATCCAGGTAGTGCACGAACGGTTCGTTCTTGTATTGTCCCGACGCTTTCTCCACTTCTCCGTATAAGTCGCGTCCCGAGGTACCGATGATATTGTGGGGCGGGAAAAGATCGGTCTCCGGGTGACGGGTGTCTTTTTCGTGATGAGCATCCGTCAGGAAGAATATATCTTCCCGGTTGTGCGCAAATTCGTGAATATGGCCGGCTATGTTTCCGTCTATCTCCTGTCCCGGTTCCCCGCAGGTGAGTGCCCCGTTTTCGTGAACGAAATCGTTGGTATAATCGATGACCAGTAAAGCTTTTTTCAACATTTCAACCATCCACCTTTACATGTGTATATACACATAGTAGCAGAAATTTCTGTTTTTTGAAATGTAAGGGTTGTCATTCCTGTATATACAAATTAAAATAATTAACACAAGTTGTATATACAAGACGCCAGAAAATGAAAGCGGTTGTAGTATATCAGTCAAGATATTTTAAGGAGGGAATGACGTGGACTATCGTAAAGAAGCAGAACAGATCCTCGAAGCTCTGGGCGGTAAAGAAAACGTGGAGGCGGCTACTCACTGCGTAACACGCTTACGGCTTGCACTGGGAGATGAGGGGATTGTAGATCAGAAAAGGCTGGATGAGCTCGATGTTGTAAAAGGATCGTTCTCTGCCAACAATCAGTTTCAGGTCGTTATCGGTCAGGGTACAGTGGACAAAGTCTACAACGAATTTATAGAACTTGCCGGAATCGGGGAAGCCTCGAAGGAAGAAGTCAAAGAACAGACAGAAGGCAAGATGAACCCCCTTCAACGCGGTGTGAAGACACTTGCGGACATATTCATTCCGATTCTGCCGGCTATCATCACGGCAGGGCTCCTGCTTGGTCTGAATAACCTGCTCACTGGACCGGGGATTTTCTTCGAGGAGCAGTCGATTATTGATGTTTATCCGCAGTGGTCCGGTTTCGCGAACATGATTATAGTCATCGCGAATACGGCATTCGTCTTCCTGCCGGCGCTCATAGGGTGGTCAGCTGCCAAGAAATTCGGAGGTACACCTCTTCTTGGTATGCTGATTGGTCTCGTTCTTGTTAACCCGGAACTGTTGAGTGCTTACGGTTACGGGGAGGCTGTCAAAGAAGGGACGGTTCCCGTCTGGAACCTGTTCGGATTCGAAGTCGATAAGATCGGTTATCAGGGTCAGGTACTTCCGGTACTTGTAGCTGCATGGGTTCTTACGAAAATAGAACTGTTCCTGCGCAAAAGAATTCCGGAAAGTATCCAGCTGCTTATCGTGGCCCCGGTCGCTCTTCTCGTAACAGGATTTCTTACGTTCATCTTTATCGGACCGGTCACTTTCGCTATCGGTAATGGAATCAGCGACGGTTTTATCGCACTCTTTGATATGGCAGCCTGGGCCGGTGGTCTTTTGTACGGCGGGCTTTACGGAGCACTCGTTATTACGGGTATGCACCATACGTTCCTGGCCGTCGATATTCAGCTCGTCGGCAGTACCGGGAGTACGTTCCTTTGGCCGATGCTTGCTCTGTCGAACATCGCTCAGGGGTCGGCGGCTTTCGCGATTTTCCTTGCTACGAAAGACGAGAAACTTAAAGGGTTGAGCGGTTCTTCCGGACTTTCCGCATGGCTCGGTATTACAGAACCGGCACTGTTCGGGGTCAACCTGCGCTTTAAGTATCCGTTCGTCATTTCCCTTATCTCTTCTGGAATAGCCGGACTTTATATAGCTTCAAGAGGCGTGCTGGCCACATCGATCGGTGTCGGCGGGGTGCCCGGTATTTTCTCGATCATGAACGAGTACTGGGGCGACTTTCTGATCGGCATGGCGATTGTCATCGTTCTTCCTCTTACGGCGACATATCTTTACGCCAAACGTAAACGCGACGTTTAATAACTCAGCCAGCCGTGTGGGTCCTGATACCTTCACGGCTTCCGGTTTATCGTAAACAAAAAAAGGAGGTATTTGTATGGAAACGGCACCATGGTGGCAGAAAGCGGTTGTTTATCAGATTTATCCAAAGAGTTTCAATGATACTACCGGCAATGGTACGGGTGATATTCAGGGAATCATTGAAAAACTCGACTATATCAGGGAACTCGGGGCGGATGTGATCTGGCTCACACCTGTCTATAAGTCTCCGCAGAATGACAACGGGTACGATATAAGTGATTATTTTGACATCCACGAAGAATACGGAACGATGGAAGACTTCGAACGTCTGCTGGAAGAAGCGCACCGGCGTGGTATCAAAGTGATCATGGATATAGTTGTTAACCATACGTCAACCGAACACAGGTGGTTCCGGGAGTCTCTGACATCGAAGGATAACCCTTATCGCGATTACTATATATGGAAGGATCCGGTGAACGGAGAGGAACCGACGAACTGGCAGTCGAAATTCGGGGGTAATGCGTGGAAATACGATGAGGATACAGGTCAGTATTATCTCCATCTTTTCGACGTAACGCAGGCGGATCTGAACTGGGAAAATGAAGACGTACGCCGGGACGTGTACGATATGATGAGACACTGGGCGGAGAAAGGCATCGACGGGTTCCGTCTTGATGTAATCAATCTCGTATCAAAAGACCAGCGTTTTCCGGACGACGATACGGGAGACGGGCGGAAGTTCTACACGGACGGGCCCCGGGTGCATGAATTCATGCATGAAATGAACCGAGAAGTATTTGCACCGCACGATCTGATGACCGTAGGGGAGATGTCCTCGACCACCATCGCCCACTGCATCAAGTACACCCGTCCGGAGCGTCAGGAACTGAGCATGACGTTCAATTTCCATCATTTGAAAGTCGACTATCCGAACGGTGAGAAGTGGACGAAGGCGCCTTTCGACCTTCAGGAGTTGAAACGTATATTGAGCGAGTGGCAGACAGGAATGCATGAAGGGGGAGGGTGGAACGCGCTCTTCTGGTGCAACCACGATCAGCCGCGCGTCGTCTCCCGCTTCGGGGATGACGGGGAGTACCGGGTCACTTCTGCGAAGATGCTGGCTGCTACTATGCATATGATGAAAGGCACCCCTTACATCTATCAGGGAGAAGAGATAGGAATGCCGAATCCGGGCTTCGAATCGATCGAAGAGTATCGGGACGTGGAATCCCTCAACAGTTATGAGATGATGAAGGAACAGGGGAAATCGGAAGAGGAGATCATCGGCATTCTTAAACAGAAATCACGGGATAACAGTCGTACACCGATGCAGTGGGACAGCGGGAAGAACGCCGGTTTTACGACAGGCACGCCATGGATCGGTGTCCCGGATAATTATAAATACATCAACGCTGAAAAGGAACTTCAGCAGGAAGATTCGGTTTTCCAATATTATCAGAAGCTGATCCGTCTGCGGAAAGAGTACGACATTATCACTCATGGGGACTATGAACTTCTGCTTGAAGAGGACCCTTCTCTTTTCGCTTATAAACGCGAAACGGAGAACGAACGTCTCGTTACCGTCAGTAACTTTTACGGCACAGAAACGAAGGCCGCGTTGCCGGAACGGGTGCAGGGAGAAGGGGTCGTGCTGATCTCGAACTATGACACACCTCCTTCCATGAGTACAAGTATCGATCTGAGACCTTATGAGTCCGTCGTTTATCATATTAAAAAATACTGATATACTGATGAATGGTGAAAAAAATGCAGAATAAATTTCTTACTATCTATAATGAACTTGTTCGTCAGATTCAGCGCGGGGAATATCACGCCGGGGAAATTCTTCCTTCGGAGCATGAGCTGAAGGAAGCGTATGCGACATCGAGAGAAACGATAAGAAAAGCGTTGAACCTGCTTGTGCAGAATGGTTATATCCACAAAGTCCGGGGGAAAGGTTCGGTCGTGCTTGATCACAGCAAGTTCGAATTCCCGGTCTCCGGCCTCACTAGCTTCAAGGAGCTCTCCGAACAGTTCGGCGGCGACATCGTCACGAACGTAGAGCAGCTCTTCCTTTCAGAGCCGGAAGAAGAACTGCAGCAGGCCCTCGGCTGTGACAGGGACGTGCGCGTCTGGAATATTATCCGCAGCAGGGAGATCAACGGCGAGCGCATTATTCTCGACAAGGATTACGTAAGGCAGGACTATGTGAAGGGTCTTACGAAACAGATTGCCGAAGAGTCGATCTATGAATTCATTGAAGAGGAGCTGGGTCTTGAAATCAGTTTCGCAAAAAAACAGATTGTAGTGGAGGATGCGACCGCTGAAGATGAAAGGTACCTGGACCTGTTGGAGCACGCCCAGGTAGTGGTAATCAGAAGTTACGTCTATCTCTCCGATGCCACTTTATTTCAGTATACGGAATCAAGACACAGGCCGGATAAGTTCCAGTTCGTCGATTTTGCGAGGCGGGTCAAATGAATTCTGCGGTTTTTCCGGACTGCAGGATTCATTTTTGCATGCTACACTGGAAGGGAAGAGGTGAGACACATGTTTACTATCGGCGTCACGGAAAAGATGGCGGAATCACTGCCTATGGAAAGAGAAGAATTTGATAAAAGAGATCTGCCCGAGATTTATCGCTGGCAGATGAACCGGTTCTCTGTGAGGGATAAAGAAGGCCTTCTCCTCATGAATGACCGCACGGCACTTACACTTGTACTGTTCGGGCTTGAGGCCGAACAGTATGAAAACATCGATAATGTGCTGCGCGGCTCATTAAAACAGCTTCTTCAGATGCTCGACATCAACGAAGAATACAAAAGAGATCTGCTTGATAACTCCAAAAAGATTATACTTACGAAAACAGACAATCGACGCACGCTCGGCAGAATGAAAGAGTCGCTGAAGTTGCTCGAAGGCTTTACGGAAGAAAGAGAATTCGAGGAAATAGACGCCGTCGAAGTAAATCGCTGGATGAATGAAAACATGGTGTTTTCGACTCTTGCAAACATCACCCCGATCAAGGAATTGAACGATTACTATGAAAACAATCATGGCCAGTAAATGATTGTTTTTCTGTTTCCTCACTGCCCTGACAAAGCAGGCATTAGTCACTTTTTCATAACTGAATGAATAAATTTGCCATAATTCGGGTAAAGGTACAGGAGGAACGGTAAACATAGAAGACTTAATTGTGATAAGGAGGGTTTTTGCGTGAGTTATAACGTCACACAAAAATTAATCAAAGATCATTTAGTTGAAGGGGAAATGACACCGGGGGCCGAGGTCGCCCTCAAAATCGACCAGACACTTACACAGGATGCCACAGGAACGATGGTTATGCTGGAGCTCGAAGCGATGGATATCGACCGGGCTAAAACGGAAGCTTCCGCCCAGTACGTGGACCACAACCTGATCCAGGAAGACAGTAAGAACCCGGATGACCACTTATTTCTGGAAAGTGCCGCAAAGAAATATGGACTTTACTACAGCCGTCCGGGTAACGGAGTAAGTCACCCGGTACACATGCAGCGTCTGGCCCGTCCCGGCAGAACGCTTCTCGGATCCGACAGCCACACATGTGCAAACGGATGTATGGGTATGCTCGCCATCGGCGCCGGCGGTATTGACGTAGCCATGGCCATCGCCGGTGAACCGTTCCACGTTAAGATGCCGAAAGTGTGGGGCGTCAAAGTGACGGGAGAGCTTCCTGACTGGGTAAGCGCGAAAGACGCGGTTCTCGAAATGCTTCGTCGCCATGGGGTAAAAGGCGGAGTGAACCACGTATTCGAATATTACGGTCCCGGTCTTAAAAACTTGTCAGCTATGGACAGACACGTAATCGCCAACATGGGTGCAGAACTTGGTGCCACCGGTACTGTCTTCCCGTCCGATGAAGAAACGAAGCGCTATATGACAGAAGAAGGCCGCGAAGACGAATGGATTGAACTGAAAGCGGACGAAGGTGCGGAATACGACCGCCACGAAGAGCTCAATCTTTCTGAACTTGAGCCGATGATTGCGAAACCTACAAGCCCCGGTAACGTAGTTCCGGTCAGTGAAGTTGAAGGCGAACCGATCTATCAGTCTTACATCGGTTCTTCCGCAAACCCGGGCTATCGTGATTTCGCCATTGCTTCGAAAATCGTGGAGGGGCGTCACATTGCCGAAGGACTGTCACTCGACCTGAACCCGACGTCCCGTCAGATGCTTATTGACTTGTCGCAGCACGGTCATATCGCGAACTTCCTTCAGGCCGGTGCACGTCTTCACCAGGCCGGGTGTAACGGTTGTATCGGTATGGGTCAGGCCCCTGCGACAGGACGCAACAGTCTCCGTACGACTCCAAGAAACTTCCCGGGACGCTCCGGCACGAAAGAAGACAGTGTTTTCCTCTCCAGTCCGGAAACGGCAGCGGTTTCTGCACTTTTCGGTAAAATAACCGACCCGAGAAATGCAGGGTTCGATTATCCGAAAGTCGATATGCCGGAAGAGCCGACCGTCGATACCCGTCTGCTGGAACGCCCGGTGTCGGAAGAAGAATCGAAAGAGTACGAACTGGTGAAAGGACCGAACATCGCTTCCATTCCGAAGATGGATGAGCTTCCGAATGATATGGAGCTTCCTGTCCTTCTTAAGATGGGTGATGACATTTCGACGGATGAAATACTTGCAGGGGGAGCGCGTGTTCTTCCATACCGCAGTAACCTTCCGGAAATCAGTAAATTCACGTTTGAAATAGTGGATGAGACATATTATGACAGAGCTATGGAATCCCGTGACGACGGTGGTCATGCCGTAATCGGCGGAACCAACTACGGACAGGGGTCCAGCCGTGAGCACGCTGCTCTTGCTCCGCGCTTCCTCGGTATGAAAGTGGCGATCGTTAAGGACTTTGCACGTATTCATTGGCAGAACCTTGCGAACTTCGGTATTCTCCCGCTTACTTTTGTGAATGAAAGCGATTGGGACGAAATAAGTCAGGGCGATACTCTCGTATTCACGGGTCTTCGTGACAAAGTACGTGAAGGTAACGAACTGGAAGTTGAAATAAAAGGCAAGGATAAGAAGATAAAAGTAGAGCACGCTCTATCCGAGCGTCAAATCGAAATTATGGAAACTGGTGGACTGATCAACTGGGTGAAAGACCGTCTGAACCAGTAAATTTCAAATAAAGCCATAAAGAAAACCGCCGGGGGCTCCGGCGGTTTTTTATGATTCAATAAGGCTGAACCCTATATACTCAAGGGCTTCTTCTATATTGGAAACTGTTTTAATCCCCAGATTCCGTAAAGCTATCGTGCCTGCCTCCTGCATGGCGATGGCCGGGGTGACACCCGTCAGAATCGGTTCCACTCCCATCACCTTGAGAGCCTGGAGAATTTCCACTACGACATAAGGAAATTCATTATCAATGATGACAAGTCCCGACAGCTCTATTACAAAAAAGTCGATATCGTTCTGAGAAACGTAGCGGAGGACTTCTGCGGTCAGTTTGTCTGCCCGTTGTTCATCCACGATACCCTGCAGCGTCAGAACCGATACTCCTTTTGTTATAGGAAGGATGGGAACGTTGAGCAGGGACATATTGAACTGGGTATGATCAAGTTCAATCAAGTAGGACAGAACGTTTGCGATAGACTGCAAAAACTGAACGTCTTCTTCCGAGAAATTTTTCTCCTCCTGGTCGAGAACGCAGAGAGTGCCGAATACCTCGCCTTTCTGATCGCGGAGCGTTACCCCGAGGAAGCCTTTCATTTTCAGGTCTTTTGCTATTTCAAGTTCTCTCGTGAGTTCATCCTTTTCCAGATTCGAAGAATTCAGCGTATTACCTTCACCGGAAATAACCACACGGCAAACGGCACCGCTGTAGGTGACCTCCAGACCTTCAGGTACGAGTTCCTCTTTATTGTTTATGGAGCTCAGCACTGTCATAGCAGTATCGCCACGTTTAGCTACATAAGCAGTCTGGACGTTAAGGTGAGCTGTAACGAGTTCAAAGATTTTTTCGGACGCTTTTTTCAGTGACTGAAACGTTTCCGGAGCTTTCAGATTATCCATAATGAGTATAGATTCCTTCCTTCTTTAAATTGTCAGTATCTCTATTTTAGTCTTTTTCCACAGTATTAATCAAATGTCTGACAACAGGGACGGGAAAGATAAGAGGTTTCTTCGTCCTCTCCTCAGTGGAATATCAGGAAGAACATGTATGTGGGGGTGAATCTCAAAGTATACAGAAAGTTGAATAACATTAAATATTAATAGGTGGGTACACTATGGAATCTTCAGTTAAAAAAATGGGGTCGTTTATAGTTTTATTAGGAATCGTGTTGTTTATTTTGAGTTTTCAAATAGAATCAAATCTTCTTTATACGCCTTATATTTCTCTGATTACAGGTTTTAGTATGCAGGTTTACTCAGCTATTAATACGAGAGAAGAAAATAGTATTCTATGCAGGGTAGGGTTGCATAAATTCGAAATGATCGGGTGGGATGATGAAATAAACTCGAGGTCGATATACAAATGCAAGAGATGTGGGGTAAAAAAGAAAGTATTCAGAAGTGTGTAAGTAACTTATATCTGATGGGAGTTTCTGCTGTAAAAAACAGCCCTCCTCCAGGTTACGGGCTTGCCCATAAAAGAGGAAGGCGAGGATGATTGATTAATTTTTGTGTTGGCGGATAGGTTTAAGGTTTTCCTCTATTTCTTCGCGACGGTTCTCGAGAAAAGGCGGAAGGGAGAGGGCTTCTCCAAGAGAGTCCATAGGTTCGTCCACGTCGAAGCCGGGACCGTCTGTAGCCAGTTCAATGAGAATATGGTTCGGTTCCCGAAAATAGAGGGATTGAAAGTAATGACGGTCTACAAGTCCGGAATTGATAAGTCCGGCATCCTGAACCCGCTCTACCCACTGTTCGAGTTCCTCCCTGTCTTTCACACGGAAAGCGGCATGGTGAACACTTCCCTGGCCGGGACGTTCTTTTGGAAGGGAAGCATCGGCGATGACGTGTATTTCCCCTCCTGTACCTCCTTTTCCTGCCTGGAAACGGTAGATGTTCGATTCATTGTCCAGCTGCTTGAAGCCGAGCGTCTCTGTCAGTACCTGAGCGGTAGGTTCAAGGTGAGGTACGGTAAAATAGACGGGGCCGAGGCCCTGGATAGCTTTTGATACGGGAATGTCGGACGTTTCCCATCTTACACCCGGGGCTACACCTTCGTTATTCTCGTCCGAAACCAGACCGAGACGCTGTCCTTCCGGGTCGCGGAAGAATAACATACGACGACTGAACCGTTCGGTTACCGGGTCGACTTCCACTCCTTCGGAAATAAGGCGTTCCTGCCAGAAGTCGATAGCTCCATCGTCCGGAACGCGGAGAGTGGTGGTGGAGATGCTATTTGTTCCCTCGTACGTGTTCCCGAGCATCGGTATTTCAAAGAAAGTGAAATCTGTTCCGGCGCTTCCTTCGGCGTCGGCATAAAACAGATGATACATCGAAGGGTCATCCTGGTTTACGGTTTTTTTGACGAGACGCATGCCGAGAACATTTGTGTAAAAATCATGATTTTCCTGGGCATATTTAGTTATAGCTGATACGTGGTGGATCCCTTTGATTTCCATGAGATCTCCTCCTTATCTCGAATTCAAGATAATTGTATAAGAAAAATGGAAAAATGTCAAAGGACCTCCTTTTCACATAAAAAGTGTGATATATTTCCAAACAGACACGAGAATTGGGGGCGCGATTATGGCCTGGGATATAATGAATATGATAGCGGTCATGGCTTTCGCTTTCAGCGGAGCCATCGTAGCCATGAGTGAACGATACGACTTTTTTGGTACGTATATGCTCGGTATCGCAACAGCGTTTGCCGGAGGGATTATACGAAATATTGCACTCGATGTCCCTGTAGTTCACGTATGGGAACAGGGGATATTCTTTTACGTGGCGGTAACGATTATCACCATCGCTTACTTCTTTCCGAAGAGCTGGGTCATGTTTATGGACAGGTGGAACGTATACACGGATGCGGTAGGTCTGTCCGCATTTGCTGTAGGGGGAGCAATGTTCGCATTGGAACAGGGCTTCCCCCTCGGAGGGGTCATGTTTGCTTCTTTATTGACCGGAGTAGGGGGAGGAATAACAAGGGACGTACTTGCTCAGCGCCGGCCTATGGTGTTACATCAGGAAATATATGCGGTGTGGGCGATGGGAGCAGGATTTGTTGCAGGTATGGGCTGGGTGGATCTGGATAGTGTCATACAGATGTACGGTTTATTTATAGTAATCCTCTGTCTGCGCCTGCTTTCCTTTCACATGGGCTGGCATCTGCGTTTCCGTGATTTTTACAGGATGTGAAAAAACCCCTGAACCGGGTATGTATACGGCTCAGGGGTTTGTGCTGTCCAGGTATTAAAATCGGAATAAGTCTCCGGAGAGATACCGTTCTCCCGTGTCCGGGGAGATGACGACGATTACATCGTCGGGGCTCATTCTTTTGGCTACTTCCATCGCAGCCCAGCAGCTGGCGCCGCCGGAGGTGCCGAGAAGAATGCCTTCTTCCCGGGCCAGTCTTCGCGTCACTTCATAGGCGTCCTCATCCGTGACCTGAAGAATTTCATCGTAAATATCCCTGTTCAGAATATCGGGGATGAACCCGGGGCTGGTACCGACCAGTTTATGCTTGCCCGGTTTTCCTCCGGAGAGTACGGGTGATCCTGCAGGTTCTGCTACGTGGATGCTCAGTTCCGGAAAGAATTTTTTCAGCTCTTCTCCGGTTCCGGTAATCGTACCGCCGGTTCCTGCAGTCGATACAAAAGCGGACAGTGGTTTTCCCAGTGCTTCCATCGCTTCTTTGATTTCGACTGCCGTCGTGTGCCGGTGGGCATCCGGGTTGGCGAAGTTTTCAAACTGCATCGGCATAAAACTGTTTTCCATTTCTGCAGTCAGTTCTTTCGCTTTGGCGATAGCTCCGGGCATCTTTTCTTCCCCCGGAGTAAGGACGATTTCAGCGCCGTAAGCTTTGAGAAGGTTGATGCGTTCCTGAGTCATAGTATCAGGCATGACGAGAATCGCTCTGTATCCGCGGGCTGCTGCGTTCATCGCCAGGCCGATACCGGTGTTTCCGCTTGTCGGTTCGATAATGGTGGCCCCCGGCTGGAGATGACCGTCTTCTTCCGCCTGTCTTATCATTTCAAAGGCGGCCCGGTCTTTCACACTTCCGCTCGGGTTGAAACTTTCGAGTTTCAAATAGATGGTGGCGCCGTTTTCCGGAGCCGCACGATTCAGTTTGACAAGAGGCGTATCTCCAATCAGATCGGCGATGTTATTTACTACGTCCATATGCTCACATCCTTCATTCGGGATTAATTCTGAAATTCCAGATCGTTGTTGGTTACGACTTTCTGTGCAAGTTCGAAACTGTCTTTAGGTACCGCTATTTTAAAGGCGAGCTGGTCAGAATTCAAATTAAAACGTTCTGCTGCCAGCCGGAAATTGCTCTCCGTCTCCATTTGCGTAAGGGCTACGTAGATGTTCTCCTCCTCAGGGTTCACCTGCACCCAGTCCGGAAGATCATAGTTGTCAGCGACGAACTCCAGCACCTTATTGCTTGGAAGCGGAAGTTTTCCGAGAGAAATACCCTGCTGTTCCAAAATGAGGTCCCCGTTTTCCTGCACTACCGGCTCAAGTTCCACCGTTATGGGGATAACCTGGTCGAAAGCCCGGATATTTCCCCGGAGTTTCACGAATTTATCCAGGGAAATCGAATAATCGAAAATAGTGTTTGATGACATTTCATTTAAGTATTCATTCGTTAACTGTTCCAGATTTTCTTTGGTTGAGACGATCGTAAATTCGGCATCCGTGTTCGTCCGTTCTCTGTCGACATTGACAAGGGCGTAGTCCGTCGGGATGAAGATGAGAGCAAGCACCCAGAGGACAATGCCGAGATTAAGGAGAATGACTCCGAAAAAAGCACTGCGCCATTTATTTTCGAAAATAATGTGTTTCAATCTCTTCACTGCACACTCCACCTATACTGCTATTCTTCAATCTCTTCTCTAATATATTCTAACACGCGTTCGGCCATCCGTTTATACCCGGCTTCGTTCGGATGGAAATTGTCCTCCCACAATATATCTTCGTCAGCACCTTCGAATATGTCGCGGATAGGGATGAACCCTGTATTGTCGAATTCGGTAAGTACCTGTCTGCTTATTCTGTTCCAGTCGCTTATAATCTGATTCAGTTCGGGGATATCTTTGAAATATTTATCAAAGGGGTTATATACTCCGAGCAGGTAAATACTTGCCTCGGGGTTGAGTTCTCTTATTTTTTCGAGAATGCTGCGCAGGTTCTGCTCGTAATTTGCCTGCGCTTCGACGAACTGCTCGTAATCAAGAGAAGAAGTGACGTTATCTTTCACTACTTTTATCACATCGTTGGCGCCGATGGTTATAAGAATAAGGTCCGCTTCCCGGATGGATCCCTGCAAGTCCTCATTGTCCAGTCTTTCCAGAAGGTGATCGGTACGGTTTCCTCTTTTTCCGAAATTATCGACCTGGACGGTTTCTGCGGCTGTGTCACTGTTCTGGTTAATGGACTCCTCGAGAATACCTACATAACCTCCATTATCCGTCGTATCACCGACTCCCTGCGTCAGTGAATCTCCCAGTGCAGTAATGTGAAGGTCCTGTTGCACAAACAGGCTTCTTGCACTATCGAGGGCGTCAGAGAAAGACTCTCTTATATTTTCACTTATATCATCTTTTCCCTCTGCATTACGGTCTCCCGGATCGGAACCTGATGCATCATCTTGAGAAGGTTCACCGGTCCGGGGAGGGGAGGGAGCGTCCTGTTTATCTGAATCTGTCAGTGAGAACCACAGAAATCCGGCGAGGATCACTGTGAGTACCAGAATTCCGATTATCCACCATTTTTTTGTCATTACTATCCACCCGACATTTCATTTATTACATTTATTGATTTTATCGTTTCTGAACGGAAACTTCCGCTTTCTTTTTTAGTCCAGCTGCAACCCCCGGCTCCTTTGGTCATAAGCATTCCTCCCTAAAGGGTAGGGCACCTTTTCGGCAGTCCTGCTTATGCCTTTGGAGCCAGGCGGGGGTCTCCGCTTTCTGTTTTAGTCCAGCTGCAGTTTCCAGAAACTCGTGACCTAAGCAGTCCTCTCAGTTCCGGGGAAAAGCACCCGGAACGTGAGATTTCTGCTTACGCCAGTGTTTCTGAACGGAAACTTCCGCTTTCTTTTGTTATTATATCACTTTTCCGAGGGTGTATAATATACATACGAAATACGACAGGGAAATGGGGTGATGTGTGATGAAATCGATGAAGATTTCCGTTCGGGAGCTGGCGGAATATGCTTATAAACGGGGCAGTATCGATGAAAAATTCCGTTCTTCCAAAGCACTGAGTGAAGGGACGGCCATCCACCAGGCGGTACAGAAGGAATACAAAGAGACAGAGGAAAAAGAAGTATATCTCGACTTTCTGTATGAAATGGAAGAGATGACCCTTCACATTCACGGTCGTTGTGACGGGGTGTTGAGGAGTGAGGAGGGGCTTGTCATTGATGAAATCAAGTCCACTTCGCTGGAAGCGGAAGAACTCGAGGAAGATTTTTTCCCCGAACACTGGGGGCAGGCTTACGGCTATGCGTACATGTATTGTGAACGGGAACAGCTCGAGGGTATCAATGTTCAGCTTACTTACGTACAGAAAGCATCGAAAAAGAAAATCAGGTACTTGCGGTATCTTACTGTGGAACAGCTGGCGGAAGAAGTTCGTTTCATGGTGGAAGCATACACACCTTATGCCCTTACTCTTGTCCGTATGCGGGCACAGAAACATGAAACGCTTCCGAAACTCGGCTTCCCTTATCCTTCGTACCGTGAAGGTCAGCGGACGTTTGCCGGGAGCGTCTACCGCACCGCCAGGGAAGGAAGAACCCTGTTTGCCCAGGCACCGACAGGTATTGGGAAGACTATTTCTTCTCTGTTCCCCGGTGTGAAAGCGATGGAAGAAGGAGATTTTGAACAGCTTTATTATGCGACGGCCAAAACGACGACCCGCGAGACGGCCGAAGAGGCGATCCGTCTGATGCAGGAGGAGGGAGCGTCCCTTACTGCGGTGACACTGACGGCCAAGGACAAAATCTGCTTTCAGGAAGAAACGATATGTCAGCCCGAATACTGTTCTTTTGCGGATGGTTATTACGACCGTATCAATGACGCCCTGGTGGACATCCTTACGAATGAGTCGCTGCTGGACCGGAGCACGATTGAGACCTATGCCAGAAAGCACCACATCTGTCCGTTTGAATACTCTCTGGACCTTACGAACGCTGCCGATATCGTAATCGGCGACTATAACTACGTATACGACCCGAGGGTTGCTCTGAAGAGACTCTCCCGTGACAGGACGAAGAAAATGGGTCTGCTGGTGGATGAAGCCCACAATCTCGTGGAACGGGCGCGGGACATGTACTCCGCTTCCCTTTCCGCCTCTGACTTTGAAACGCTGCCCTCCCTGGTGGAATCTGAACGGGCAGGAAGTTTGGCTGCTTCCATAGCCTCCGACATCACTTCTCTCTTTCCGAAAAATCAGAAGGAAGTGTCCATCGACGAAATACCGGGAGTTATGGAGGAACGTATCGAAGCATTTGTGGAAGAAACGGAGTCATTCCTGCGTGATCTGCTGCCGGAGGAACAGAATGAGACGGTGATGAACGTCTACTTCGGAAGCCAGCATTTCCTGAATATGCTTGAACAGAAAGATGATAACTTCGTTTACATCGGTAAAGAAAAGGAAGAGTTGAAGCTTTACTGCCTCAACCCGCGTACAGTAGTTAAGAGAATTACCGATGCCTACCGTTTCTCTGTCTATTTTTCGGCCACACTATCTCCCTTTGCTTACTATAAAGAAATGCTCGGAGGGACGCCTGAAGACTATATTTTGAAGTTGCCTTCCCCCTTCAGCAGAGAACAGATCGACACGATATTCACCCCTTTGTCCACCCGGTTCAGGGACCGGGAGAGAACTGCCCGGGACGTGAGTGACAGTTTAAAAAAACAGACAGAAACCTGGCCGGGCAATCATCTGTTCTTTTTTCCTTCCTATTCATATCTGGAACTGATTCACTCCTATGCTAAAGAATGGGGGAAGGAAATAGTTGTTCAGGAACGGAATATGGACGAGGAAAGAAAGTCAGAGTTTCTGGCCCAGTTCACCGAAGAAAGTGAAATCATCGGCTTTGCCGTCCTTGGGGGTGTTTTCTCGGAGGGCGTCGATCTGAAAGGGGACAGGCTGCGCGGGGTTGCCGTGGTAGGGGTGGCCCTCCCGCCGAGAGATATAGAAAAAGAGCTGATTCATCGTTACTTCGAAAACCAGGACAGGAACGGCTACAACTATGCCTATGTCTATCCGGGTATGAACAAAGTTCTGCAGGCCGGAGGCAGACTGATCCGGTCCGAAGAAGATCACGGAGTGCTGCAGTTTATCGATGACCGTTTTATGACGCCGGTGTACAGGGGGCTCCTCCCGGAAGAATGGAAAAGTAAATGAGTTAACCTTCGAAAAACAAGGTTGACACAAAAAACTTTTTTTATTAAAGTTAACGTAACGAACGGGAGGGTTAACACATGCGTACATATGATATTACAATCGGTTCGATGTTCGTGGCTCTTATGGCCATCGGAGCAAACATCACTGCTATAGCACCATTTCTTTCGGTAATGGGAGTGCCGCTTACGCTTCAGACTTTTGTTGCTATATTAAGCGGACTGATTCTCGGGAAAAAACGCGGGGCATTCGCTATGTTCGTCTATACCGCGGTAGGTTTAATCGGCGTACCCGTATTTGCAGGTTTTAGCGGGGGGCTCGGGAGTTTCGTTTCGCCCACTTTCGGATTTGTATTATCTTTTATGGGGATCGCTTATGCAGCGGGAGCGGTCATTGAGAAGAGACAGGCCTTCAATCGGTATGTAAAGGCCTCTCTCGCCGGTCTTGCCGTAAATTATCTGATTGGGGTTACCTGGCTTTACGCAGCTTTATCCCTTTGGGCCGGAGAAGGTGCGGGTATCAGTTATACTGCTGCCTGGGCGAGTATGCTTCCGTTTCTTCTGAAAGATGGAGCGTTAGCTTTCGTAGCGGCTCTCACCGCGGTTCGTCTGGAAGGGTCATATCTCAGGAATACAAGATGGCGGCAACATCAAAAACAGGCATCCTCCACGTGAGGGTGCCTGTTTCAATTTTCAGAAGGATGGGTATCAGTATTATTATTCAGCGGTCGGGCGAACAGTCCGTTCCAGTAAAAAGTGACAAGGGTCTCTGCCGTTTCTTCTGTAGTGGGAAAAAGAGGAAGGTTGGCATGATCCCGGTAATTCCCCACCCGGAGCAGAGTCACGTACGTCTGGACGGCGAATTTTAAAGGCACTTCCGGAATCTCCCCTGAAGTTACAGCGTCCATAAAAGCTTTTTCAAGAGTGGTGTGGAGCATTTCTTCCGCATTTTTCGTAGCTTTTCTCTGTTTTTCGGACAGAGAGGACCTCGTCTCCCGCATAAGCCCCTCCATGTCTATGTGGAAGGTAGCCTTCAGGTGAGCATCCGCAATCCGCAGGAGTTTATTGTAGAGCGACGTTTCCTCTCTCAGTATCTTCTCCATCTGGAGACTTATCATCTCCATCGTATGTTCCATCGTTTTAGTGAAGAGGTCTGCTTTTGTGGCATAATAGTAATAGACAGTCGCTTTCGTCACACCGGAGTGTCCGGCTACGTCATCGATAGACACGCGCTGGTATCCGTACTCCATAAACAGAGTGGAAGCAGACTGGAGGATGGCTTCATAAGTGGGCTGTTTCTGTTCGGAAACCTTTGGTCTGCCCACAGATCTTTTTGGCCCCTCCGGCATAAGCCCTCCTCCTTTCCTGATGCGTAAACGTTTTTTCTGATTATACCATAGAAAAAATCACTAGATAATTAACTGACCAGTATATATAATTATAAATAACTAATAAAAAAGGAAGAGCAGGTGAGGGCATGAAAAACTTACTGAAAAATTGGGGGAAGACTATAGCAGGTTCGAAAACGAGGTGGGTGACTCTCCTCATTTGGATTGCTCTCGTAGCGGTCGTCTCTGTCGTGTGGCCCCAGGTGAATGACGAAACAACCGGGGGGAGTCAGCTTTTGCCGGAAGAGACGATGTCGGTGGAGGCTTCGAATATTGCAGACGAACAGTTTCCGAATGATGCGGGTGTACCTCTTCTGCTCGTATGGCACAGAGATGGCGGACTCGAACAGGAAGATCTGCAAAACATAAATACGTTATATCAGAATCTGGATGAGGATCCGCTTGAATACCAGTCCATGATTCCTCCTTTCGGAGAACTTCCGCCTCAGGCGCTGCTCGATTCCGCTTCCGGGGACGAAGAGGCTCTGACGACACCGGTGTTTTTCAGCGAGGAGGCCACCACGGACGATCTGCAGCCGGTCCTTTCCAGCTTGCAGGAACGGATTACGGAAATCACGGGAGAGAACTATTTCGATACGGACTTATCCGAGGACGGTATGCATATCAGATATACAGGCGCGGTAGGGATACAAATCGATTCCACGGAGCTTTTCAGTACGGCTGATATCACTCTGCTCATTTCTACCGTACTTCTCGTATTGTTCCTGCTTGTCCTTTTATACCGTTCTCCTATTCTGGCGGTCGTCCCGCTGATCGGTGTCGGTTTCGCCTACGGTATAATAAGTCCGCTTCTCGGATTTATGGCAGACCAGGGGTGGATCGTCGTCGACAGCCAGGCGGTCTCGATTATGACTGTACTTCTGTTCGGGGCCGGGACGGACTATTGTCTGTTCCTTATCACCCGTTACCGTGACGAACTTCTCATGGAACCGAATAAATATACCGCTCTTACGAAAGCGATCGCTCATTCCGGGGGAGCGATTATGATCAGTGCGCTGACGACAGCCGCAGGTCTGTTTACGCTCGTGGCGGCACAATATGCTTCCTACGACCGTTTCGCCGTCCCGTTCAGTGTGGCTATCATCGTTATGGCTGTAGCGGTTCTGACGCTTCTTCCCGCACTTCTGGCTCTTCTTGGAAGAACGGCTTTCTTTCCGTTCATTCCGCGGACAGAAGAAATGATTCAGAAACTGGAAAATAAAAAAGGGAAAAAAGTGAGACGACCGAAAACGAAAAGCCGATTCAGTGAATGGGTGGGTCGGATCACGGTGAGAAAACCGTGGACCATTATCACGGTGACGGTAGTAGTGCTCGGTATCCTTGCTTTGTTCGTCCCCCGTATCAACTATACGTACGGAGTGTTCGATTCTTTTCCCGATGATATGCCTTCCCGCGAAGGATTTGCGATTATAGGCGAACACTATCCGGAAGGTACGGTAGCACCGATGCAGGTGCTTATCCGATCGGACAGGGAAGTTTCTCTCCGGGAAGATATTGCAGCTCTCGACGAGGTGGAGTCCGTCGGGGAAGCGGAGAAAGGAGAAGAGAACGAAGAGTATGAACAATACAGCGTCACGCTCTCCATAGATCCCTATTCAAGGGAAGCCGTGGCTTTCGTTCCCGAGCTTAAGAACAGAGTGGAAGACCGGCTTCAGGAAGAAGGAGAGGAGGACCCGGAAGACCAGGTATGGATCAACGGGGAAACGGCCGGTCTGTATGATACGGAGAAAGTGACGAGTCGTGATCAGAACATCGTCATCCCGGTAATTCTGGTCATCATAGCCCTCATCCTCGTCACTTATCTCAGGTCCATTACGGCGATGGGATATCTGCTGTTGACTGTCGGTCTCTCCTATCTTTCCGCTCTCGGACTCGGATGGCTCATCATCCACTACGTCATGGGAGAGCCTGCAATGCAGGGACTCATTCCTCTGTACTCTTTCGTGTTCCTGGTGGCACTCGGAAATGACTATAATATATTTATGATTTCGAGTATATGGAAGAACAGGGAGCAGATGAAACTCGATGCTGCCATCAGCAACGGGGTAAGCAGTACGAGCGGGGTTATTACTTCCGCCGGCCTGATTCTGGCAGGAACGTTTGCGGTTCTTGCCGTACTGCCTCTGCAGGTCCTCGTCCAGTTCGGTACGGTGACCGCCATAGGCGTTCTGATCGACACGTTCGTCGTGCGCCCGTTCCTCGTACCTTCCATAACGAAAGTTCTTGGTAAGTACGCGTTCTGGCCCGCTATGAAAAAAGATCCGGAGGAATAGGAACGTCTATATAAAAGCGCAATAAAAAAGCTGTCCCCCACTACTTTTACGGAGTAGCGGGCGGGCAGCTTTTTTTAGTCTTCCGAAATAAATTTGCTGTGCTTGAAGGCGATAACGAGAAAGATAGCAAAAGCTATTAGCAGAATAGTTCCGCCTACAATAAAAAAGACGGTGCTGAATGTTTCAAGGCCGGGGAACGGCTTCGCGTAGTAAAGCCACATTCCGACAGTCAGTCCGAAAACCCCGATGAACGACCCCCATACGTGAGCGATAGCGAGTTTGGAATCTTTTGGTATCGGAAACACTTTGTAAAAAATGCCGAAAGCGAAAAGGGACAGCCACCCGACGACAAGAATGTGAGCGTGGATAGCGGAAAGTTCCAGGCCGCCGCCTCCGGCCATATGAGAGCCTATAAATGCCCCGATAAACGCATAAACGGCTGAAGTTTTTATGAGAAAACGCGTACGATCCATAAACTTCACTCCTTTCTACATGCCTATTATACATGTTGGCTCCGGGGTGAGGGTATGAAAAAAGGATTTGTCGAAAATTTATCATTAAGTTGGCAATCTTCCGCTCGTTCGATAGGATAAAGGGAGGAGGGATGAAAATGACACAAAGAATGGAAACATTTTGTGAAAGTATGAAAAAAGAGAACATGGACGCGGCATTCGTAAGTTCGAAGGAGAACTTCTTTTACCTGACCGGTTTCCTGACCGACCCGCACGAACGACTTCTTGGTCTGCTCGTTTTCCCGGATGAGAAAGTGGTGGCTGTTTTGCCGGCAATGGAGAAAGGGCAGCTGAAAGAAACCGGATTCAAAGGAGATATCATCGCCTATCAGGACCATGAAAATCCGTGGGAGGCGCTTGCGGATTATAACGAATCTGTACATACTCTCGGGATAGAAGAAGAGCATCTTTCTTACGGAAGAGCCGGGCAGCTGATCGAAGCTTTCGCCACTCCCGAAATCAGGGACGTCACGGGACTGCTCGACCGACAGCGGCTCCTCAAGGACGAGAAGGAAATCAGTATTATGAGAAAGGCGGCCTCTCTTGCCGATGAGGGAGTGGAAGCAGGCATAGCGGCTCTCGAAGAAGGAGTTTCGGAGATGGAAGTCCTTGCCCGGATCGAGTTCGAAATGAAGAAACGGGGGGTACGGGAGATGTCCTTCTCCACGATGGTTCTGTTCGGCGAGAAGGCCGGGCACCCGCATGGAAATCCGGGAGACCGGACTTTGAAAAGGGGCGATCTTGTACTGTTCGACCTCGGAGTCGTGTGGGAAGGATACACTTCAGACATAACGAGAACGGTAGCCTTTGGAGAAGTAGATGAAAAACAGCGCGAAATATATGAAACGGTGAAGCGGGCGGAACAGGCATCTCTTGATATAAGTAAGCCTGGCACCAGGATCGGAGACCTTGACCAGGTGGCAAGAAATGTCATTGAAGAAGCAGGATACGGGGATTACTTCCCGCACCGTATCGGTCACGGTCTTGGCATTAATGTCCATGAGTTCCCTTCCATGAGTCATCTGAATGAAGATGTGCTGAAGCCGGGGATGACGTATACGATCGAGCCCGGTATCTACGATCCTGAAACCGGAGGTGTACGGATCGAGGATGATGTGCTTGTTACGGAGGGAGGATATGAAATTTTAACGAAAACTCCTAAAGACCTGCGGATTATTTGAACAGGTAAGAAACCTGGCCCGGAACAGAATGAATATCAGAAATAGCAGACACTGCAGTGACCGCATACTATCGTGAGGTCGTTGCGGTGTCTGTTTATTTCTGCGCTGCTTTTCCACTCAGGAACGCGCAGATCGACGGGGTTGCGGGACAGAAAGGAAATAAATACGCCTCCGGACCTAGGGGAAGATATGTCTCCGGCTCATTACGGGAAGTACCGGAGTGCCGTAATATTAGTGTTGAAGGAGGAGATGGTATGAAACAGTTCTTATTGTTCATCGGAGCTCTGGCGGCTCTGGCGATTATTCTGGCAAGTCTCGGACCATTGATTATGCTTGCTGTCGGGATCTGGCTGCTATATCTCGTTTATAGACAGTTTACCAGGACGGATTCTGCCGGCGGGAAAATAGGATGGCTGATCGTCGGACTGCTGGTTCTTGCTTTTATTACGCCTCACCTTCCGGCATTGATCGGGGTTGCCGCTGCTTACGGGCTGTACCTTGTCTATAGAAGCTGGAAGAAAGAAGAACCGGAACCTGAGGACGATCCGTTCACTAATTTCGAGAAACAGTGGAAACAATTACAATAAGGAGGGATACCCATGACGAACCTATTCACGAGAATGAAAGACACTTTTATGGCGGATATTCACGACGCTCTGGATAAAAAAGAAGAAAAAAATCCTATGGCCCTGCTGAACCAGTACTTGAGAGAAAGCGAACAGGAAACGGAAAATGTGCAGAAGCTGATTGAACGTCAGTACAAACTGAAACAGGAGTTCGAAAATGAGTACGAGCAGGCGAAGAACATGGCTGAAAAACGGGAACGGCAGGCTGTCGTAGCGGGAAATGCCGGAGAAGAAGAAATGAAAGAATTCGCTCTTGCGGAACAGGAAGCCTATACCAATCGGGCGGAACGTTTGCTACAATCGAAGCAGGAAACGGATCAGCAGTTGCAGGAACTTGAACACAAATATGAAGAAATGAAACATAAACTGAAGGATATGCACGTAAAGCGTATGGAGCTGATGGGACGCGAGAATATAGCGAGAGCCCATCACCGTATGGACCGTGTTTCAAAAGAAGCGTCCGAACAGCCGTACAGCCGTTTTACAGAACTGGATCGCCACATGGAAAGGCTGGAGGAGCAGATTCAGCGTTCTTACCGGAAATCGACATTCGACAGTAAGATCCGGCAGCTGGAAAAAAATCAGTGAACCAATATCTCTCCTGTATCGTCCGATACGGGAGAGTATTGTGTAGGGGGGAGGATTATTATGTTTGAGAAAGTGGGAACGAAAACGATTAATAAACTTCTGCTCATTGCTGCGGTACTTCTTATAGCCGAAATCATTCTTTTTGATGGAGGAATTCTCTTTTCCCTGCTGTTCAGCGGTATCCTCGTGTATGTCGGGCACCGTTCCTATGACAGAGCATTCGGGAAGGTAGTGTTCTGGATCGGGCTCGTATCTCTCGTTATGACTATTTTAAGTATGGCCGTCGTCCGCTTCCTCCTTTTTATACTCCTCGTCCTTTTCCTCTATAATTACTTCCAGGCAGGTCGACATCCTGCCCGGCCCGTTTTCTCTCGAGAACCCCCTTCCCCGAAGAAGGAACCGGTAATCAGCCAGAAAATGTGGGGAGATCAGACGACTCCCGAAGCTTACGCCTGGAACGATATCAACGTGCACGGCGGCATCGGTGACAGAACGATAGACCTGAGCCACACCGTACTTCCGGAAAAAGCGGTCATTTCCGTCAGGCATTTGGCGGGTACACTTACAATTTACGTACCGTATGAAACGGAAGTGCTCGTTCATCACAGCGCTCTCATAGGGCGCGCGACTATTTTCGATTACCGGAGTACGCATCTGTGGAACGGAACGGTTCATTATCAGACAGAAGACTACGGATGGAAAGAGCCTGGCGTGCGGATTGTCACTTCAGTTCTGTCGGGAGACCTTGAGGTGAAGCGCATATGAAAAAACACCTTATATTCTACGTGCTGCTGTTTATTTCTTTTTCCGTTCTGCTGACAGGCATTACCTTCCTCACTTTTCCTCCGGAGAACTGGTCGCTGCTGTACAGGAAAGAGGTACTGGATATGCCTTTCCTTCTCGTCCCTGTACTGGCTGGCCTCACCTTTGGTATCGGCACCGGGCTGGCTCAGGGTGTTCAGGAAAAACAGAAGAAGAAACATCTCTACCGGCAGCTCGACTGCCTGGTGCAGGGCATTCCGATGGATGCTAAGGAGACAGGGGAAGGAGTGCGCGCCCGTCTGGAAGCGATCGAAAGAAAAATGAGCCGGCAGACGGAACTTTCCCGAAAACAGGCATCCGAACGGGCGGACGAAAGGGAAAGAAGTATTCAGGAAGTGGTCACTCAGGAAAGGAGCCGGCTGGCCCGGGAACTGCACGATTCGGTCAGCCAGCAGCTGTTCGCGGCTTCGATGATGATGTCTGCAATCAGTGAGCAGGAAGAAAACAGCAAGCTCCGTATGGTGGAACAAATGATCCACCAGTCCCAACTTGAGATGAGGGCTCTTCTCCTTCATCTGCGGCCTGTCCCGTTAAAAGGAAAAACGCTGAAGGAAGGAACAAAAGACCTTCTTGAGGAACTGACACAGAAAGTCCCTCTTCAGGTGGATAAACAGCTGGAGGAAGTGTCTCTTGAAAAAGGAGAGGAAGATCAGCTGTTCCGTATTCTTCAGGAAGCTGTTTCGAATACGTTGCGTCATGCCGAGGCTGACCATCTTACAGTGCAGCTGCTGCAGAGAGATGACTTCGTTCTGCTCAGGGTTCTGGATGACGGGAAAGGCTTTGATACGGAAAGTGCAGGCACGAATTCCTATGGCCTGGTCAACATGAACGAGCGGGCTCTTGAAGTAGGGGGAGTGTTGAAAATAGTAAGCGTAAAAGATGACGGTACAAGGGTGGAAGTGAAATTACCACGGAAGGGAAGGGAGGAAAAAGTATGATCCGGGTCCTGTTCGTAGATGATCACGAAATGGTCAGAATCGGGGTGTCCGCCTATCTGTCCGCTCAGCCGGATATAGAAGTCGTTGCTGAAGCGGCAAATGGAAAAGAGGGAGTGGAGAAAGCGTTCGAGTACAGACCGGATATTATTCTTATGGATCTCGTCATGGAAGGGATGGACGGCATCGAAGCTACCGGTAAAATCAATTCGGAGTGGCCGGAGGCGAAGATCATTATCGTTACAAGTTTTATCGATGATGAGAAAGTGTACCCTGCGCTTGAGGCGGGAGCAGTGAGTTATCTGTTGAAAACGTCAACGGCCGATGAGATTGCCGGAGCGATAAGAGCTACATACGGAGGGCAGTCGATACTCGAACCGGAAGTCACCGGAAAACTGATGGGCAAAAGAAGGGGAGAACCGCTGCATGAACAGCTGACGAAACGGGAAAAAGAAGTGTTGCTGCTCATGGCGGAAGGCAAAACGAATCAGGAAATTGCAGACCTCCTTTTTATTGCACCAAAAACGGTCAAAGTACACGTCAGCAACGTTCTAGGGAAACTGGAGGTCCAGGATCGTACCCAGGCTGTCGTTTACGCTTTCAGGCATCATTTAATTAAGTGAGCGGATTTTGATATACTTGGAAAGGCATACAATTCTAATGGGAGTGATGGTCATGCAATGGACAAATCAGTTAGCCGGTCAGTTGAACTGGTCCGGAGATATTTCGAACAGAGAAGAGAAACAGCGGGTAGCGGATCAGGTAGCGGGAAAAGTGAAAGATAAGGATGTCATAGGCATCGGTTCCGGCTCCACTGCCTTCCTGGCGCTGCAGGCTATTGCGGAACGCGTGAACGAAGAAGGGCTTGATGTGAAAGGCATACCCACTTCCAAAGAAGCGGAAATAAACTGTGCAGTCTTAGGACTTGCAACTACGACGCTTATAGATTCCCGTCCCGACTGGGGATTTGACGGGGCGGACGAAGTGGACGGCGACCGTCGACTGATCAAAGGGCGCGGAGGAGCTATGCTCCGGGAGAAACTCGTGATGGCCAGCGCGGAAAAGACGTACATTCTTGCAGATAAAAGCAAGATGGTAGAGAGACTCGGAGAGAAGTTCGCTGTGCCGATTGAAGTGGATGCGAGAGCTATTCATCTGGTGGAAACAGGACTCGGAAATTTATCTTCGGTGAAGCGTGTCGAGATGCGGATGGCTGAGAAAAAAGACGGCCCTGTCATTACAGAAGGAGGCAATATCATTCTGGATGTAACCTTTGAAGATATCCCCGCTGACGCGGAAAGTACTCTTAAAGCAATGCCTGGTGTTGTGGAAACAGGACTGTTCATCGGCTATCCGGTAGAAATTCTTACCGTATAAATTCTCTCCCCCTCTTTACAGTTGTGTTACAATATATCTGGCGATGTAATATTTCAGGATATTGAGGGGAAAAATGAGACGACTAATACTGGGGTTTTTCATATTGATGAGCGGCTGTTCGTTTATGGCTAATGCCGGTGAAGAAAAAGAAAAGGAACCGGTAAAAAAAGAGAATTATGAGAAGTATGAAGCTGATATAGAAACGAAAGTTGAGAAATTCGACAAACTTTCCATTGTGATGCACTACCCGGAAACGCCGAATGACCAGATTGACCAGACGGTACTGGACTACGTGAATGAACAGCGTTCCGACTTCAAAAAAGACAGTTATGAACGCGTAAAGAAAAAAGGGATCTCTGCTGTGCAGGAACTCCACGTCGACTATGACATCGTTTATGAAGACAGCGCTACATATGTAGTTAAGTTCAACGAGACCGTAACGTGGGGAGAGAAGCGTAAGGCTTTTGATGAAACGGTGCTTCATTTTGAGAAATCGAACGGCAAGAAACTTTTGCTTACCCATTTTCTTCGGAGTGAGAATGATTATGAAGAAATCCGGGACCATCTGGAACGCACCTTTGAACGCAAACTATCGGAGAAGGAACTTAACAGCTTTACGTATGAAGGGGACGCTTTCACTTTCTTCGCGGGGAATCAGTCCGTACGGGTGAATAAACAGGAGCACCCGGAATGGTTCAAAGAAAAGTTCATGAAGAAGCGTTCGGATATGACGGAGAGACCGGGGATTTTTCATACGGAGAAAGAGATCACTGAAATTCCTGTTACCGAAAAAATGTTAGAAGAGTATCCTGTAGCAGTGATGGGAGGCCCCCATCCGAAGAGGACAGAAGAGATCCTCCGGGCGCTGGAGAAGAACGACCGGAAAGCTGTGTTCTTTTTGATCGGCAAACGTGTCGAACGATATCCGGCCGCGGTGGAAGCTATAAAAGAACAGGGGCACGCTGTGGTCGCTCATACATGGAACCAGAGGCTCCCGGGACGTCTCTCGGATAAGAAAGAAAGCGAATACCGGGAACGTTCCGTGAACCTGCTCAGCTCCATTACAGGTCAGCAGGAGGTGCTGGTTTCCGGGGACAGGGTGAGCCCGGAAAAAGCACTCATCAATCGCCCTAACTGGGCCGGGAAGTCCGAGGCGTGGGTGACGGAGCAGCTCGTGAATTCCGCCCGTTCGAACGGGCAGCTTGTCATGAGCGGATTGAATGAAAAAACTCCTGCGTTATTACGGGAAGTACTTCCTGAGCTGAAAGACTCCAGGAGCAGGGAAAAGGAAACAGGCAGGGAAAAGTCCGGAGCAGAACGACTGGCCGGAATGTAATCTTCTAAGGAACAGCACAGAGACCTCAGGCGGCTGCGGCCGGTGGAGGTAATGTGCTGTTTTTTTATTGTCTCCCGGCCTGGCTCTTTTTTGATAACGGATCTTCTGCAGCCGTTAAACACGTAAGTGATATCTGATGAACTCTCCCCACTTATCGAATTCGACAAGGAAGCCGTCGTGACCGAATTCGGTATCGATATGGAAATGCACAGCGTGTGGAGTGAGGAGTGAAAATTCTTCCATGGATTCCTTCGGATATATGAGATCTTTCTCGAAACTCATCGTATAAATATCTGCTCTGTACTGTTGCACCGTATCTTCCATGGCTCCTCTGTTTCTTGTAATATCATGATGGTTCATCGCCTCAAGAAGGTAAAGGTAGCTGTTGGCATCGAACCGTTTTTTAATCTTCTTCCCCTGATGATCCAGATAGGACTGGATATGATAACTTTCTTCGTTCTGCCGGCGGTTGAAGCGCTGGTGAAACAGAGATCTGCTTCTGTAAGTGACCATCCCCGTCATTCTCGCAATTTCAAAACCGTCGAGGTTCTCATTCGATTGATAATTACCATTGTCCCACCGCGGGTCACGTTTTATCGCTTCCGCCCCTATATGGTTGAATGCTATTCCATAATCGCTGAGGGCCGGGGTGGAAGCGAGAATAAACAGCTTATCCATCGCATCCGGGTACATAAGCCCCCACTCATACACCTGCATACCACCGAGTGACCCGCCGAGTACGGCATGTATGTGCGTGAAGCCGAGAACTTCCAGAGCCCTTTTCTGAGCCCGTACTACATCTCTGATTGTTATGGAAGGGAAGTCGAGGCGATAGACCTCTCCATTTTCGGGATTTACGCTCGCAGGCCCCGTAGAACCGTGACAGCCACCAAGCACGTTGAAGGTGACAGTCTGAAACTCTTCTTCCGGGACTATCCCTTCTTTTCCGAATAGACCTCTCCACCATCCGGGCTCTTCTTCCGTACCCACGGTGTACTGATTGCCTGTGAGAGCGTGACATATAAGGAGCAGGGGCGCATTCTGGTTGCCGGATTGCTCATAGGCAAGGGTAACTTCCGGCAGCCGTTCACCTGATTCGCAAATGAACTCCCCGATCGACACTTCTTTATAAACGGTTTCACATGTTCGGATATGATTGACGGACATCTATCTTCCCTCCAGTGGAATTGTATAGGTAATGCGGCCGGGGAGACCGGGCACAGAAAAAGCCCCCTTCTGATAAGTTAAGAAGAGGGCTGATTTATATATTGCCTCCTCTTATCTTCCAGATCAGTAAGATCTGTAGGACGTAGCACCTTTTCAAACTGATGTTTGAAGGTTGCCGGGCTTCACAGGGCCTAATCCCTCAGCCGCTCTTAATAAGAGTCGCACGAACTATTCAATTTAAGCTTATTATGAAGTATAACCACCAGAGGAAAGGTATGTCAACTAATTTTCTGACTATTTGAGATATGTTTGAAGGAAAAAGAGGCGGGGTACAATCAAAAGTATCCGATCATTAAAAGAGGAGTGGATTAATTATGGTAAAAGAATATAGCGTAGTACAAAACAAAGACAAAAACGGCTGGTACATTAAAATCGAAGACATCGCTCCGACGGATTTCTTCGAAGATTTTGATTCCGCAGTCAGCAAAGCCGAAGAAATTGCGAAGAAGAACTCTCCGAGTAAAGTTCTGATTCTCGATCAGGACGATAACGTGCAAGAAGAAAGAAGCTTTTAATTTAATTATGCGTAAAGAGCTGAAGGGTACCCCCTTCGGCTTTTTTTGTATGGAAAAAATAATATGATACATATTTTTCAGAATACTTATTGTAATATGTTTGTAATCGTGCTAAGATACAGACAATGAAACTGTGCAAACGAATTCACAGTATCGCTTCTGTCACCTGTCCTTTTCTTTACATAGGAGAAGGAATAATTTATTGGATATTTTTGCAAACGAATGCACAAACTTTTCCGGCGTCCTTTATTTTTTGTGTAAGTTGTAAGCGGATTCAAAACATCAGAAACAGTAAAAAGGAGTGTATGGAATGAAGAAGAAAAGGTTTTATTCAGGGATTGCTACGGCTCTATTGGCTTCAAGTGTGCTGGCGGGCTGTTCGTTCGGCTCAGGTGAAGAATCTTCCGGCGGAAGTAATGACGGTGGAGGAGAAGGCGGCAACGGCGAAGCGGTTACGGTTGACGTTTTTCAATTCAAAGTGGAGTTCAAAGATCAGTTTGAAGAACTTGTATCGATGTATGAAGAAGAGAACCCGGACGTCAATATTAACGTCAAAACCGTCGGCGGCGGTAACGATTACGGTGCTTCACTGAAAACTTCCTTCTCCTCCGGCGAAGAGCCTGACATCTTCAACGTCGGCGGACCGACGGACGTGGACGAGTACGAAGAATATCTGGCCGACGTTTCGGATACGAAAGCTGCCGAAGCGGCTCTTGAGGGGACGTTGAACGGTGTAAGTCGTGACGATCAGGTTCTCGGACTTCCTTTTAACCAGGAAGGCTATGGACTTCTTTACAATAAGAAAGTTTTCGAAGAAGCGGGTATTGATGCTTCCTCGATCAAGACGATGGAAGATCTGAAAGGTGCCGTGGAAACCCTGAATTCCAATAAAGAAGAATTGGGAATCAAAGCGCCGTTCGCTTTCCCCGGAAAAGAACAGTGGGTTATGGGTAACCACCTGGCAAACGCCTACCTGGCGGATGAGTTCAATCATGATGTAATGGAAGCATATGAAGCGGAGACTGTGGAATTCGCAATGGGAGATCAGATGAAAGAGTTCACGGATCTTCAGAGTGAAAATTCCATTCAGCCTGTATTGAGTCTCGATTATTCCCAGCAGGTGGAAGAGCACTTTTCTCTTGGAAACGTAGCGATGATTCAGCAGGGTAACTGGGTGTACAACACGATCGAATCCATGGATCAGGAATTCGCCGAAAACAATGTCGGACTTCTTCCTATTCCGGTGGAAGGTTATGAAGGAAGTATTCCTGTAGGCGTGCCTAACTACTGGGTGGTAAACAAGCAATCCGAAGATGAAGTGGTACAGGCGTCCAAAGATTTCCTCGACTGGATGTACACGTCTGACAAAGGTAAGAAATTCGTAACGGAAGAATTCAAGTTCATTCCTGCTTACGAAGGGTACGAAGACCAGGAAATCGCGGATCCTATTTCCCAGGAAATATACAACTACGCGAAAGAAGGTAATACGCTCGGCTGGGTTTTCCTCGGAGCTCCTACAGCCTGGACGGAAGATGCTCTCGGCGTCGCCATGCAGGAATATCTTGCCGGTGATATAACGTGGGAAGAAGTGGAAAAACAGGCGACTGATGCCTGGGAAGAAGCCAGACAATAAGCAAATAACAGAAGACCGGTAAAGAGCGCTGAACTATAGCGCTCTTATTGGTTACTGAAGGCGACAGAAGAGCTTTTTTACAACTGAGGAGGAACTTATTATGAGAAACAGGAGTTTATCATTCTGGCTTTTTCTGACCCCCGTTATTCTCGGGCTCGGAATTGTTGTGGTCATCCCGTTCGTCTACGGACTGATTTATTCATTTACGGACTGGAACGGATTAACGGCGAACAATTTCGTCGGTCTGGAAAACTACATAAAATTGTTCCAGGAAGATGAGTTCATGAATTCGATCTGGTTCACTATCAAGTTTGCAGTTATCACCGTACTGCTGCTGAACATATTCGGCCTCGGCCTCGCACTTCTCGTTACGAGAAACATGAAGACGAATAACTTGATGCGGACCGTCTTTTTTATGCCGAACCTGATCGGCGGTCTTATACTCGGGTTTATCTGGCAATTTATTTTCATCTCTGTATTTGGTGATATATCCGGAATTACGGGGATTGAAGGTCTGAGCGGCTGGTTATCTACAACGAACACAGGCTTCTGGGGACTTGTAATCCTTACCTCCTGGCAGATGGCCGGGTATATTATGATCATTTATATAGCCTATCTTGAAAACGTGCCGAAAGAGCTGATCGAAGCTTCGAAAATTGACGGGGCAAATGCGGTACAGCGATTCAAAAATGTCATTTTCCCGCTAGTGGCTCCCGCCTTTACGGTCAGTATGTTCCTTACATTATCCATGTCTTTCAAAATTTACGACCAAAACCTGTCACTGACGAATGGAGGACCTTTCAACTCCACGCAGATGGTGGCGATGGAAATCGTACGTACAGCCTTCAGTGACAGGGAGATGGCGTATGCCCAGGCGAAAGCGGTTATTTTCTTCCTCATAGTAGCCGTCATTTCCCTGACACAGGTGTACTACAATAAGAAACGTGAGGTGGACGTGTGATGCAGAAGGATAGAGAGAAACGAAATACAAGACTGCTTGAAATATTCGGCTTATTGCTGGCCCTTTTGTGGCTCTCTCCGTTTTATCTGATGATCGTCAACGCTTTCAAAACGAAACGGGGGATTTTCGAGGGCGTCCTCGGAATACCGGTTGAATTTACATTTGAGAACTTCGTTAACGCTTTTGCGGAACTTGAATTTCTGAAGTCCCTTTTCAATTCCGTACTTATAACCGGGTTGAGCATTCTGATCATTATTCTTTTCTCCTCCATGGCGGGATATGCTCTTGCGAGGAACAAAAGTAAGCTCTCCGGCATCATCTTTTTCGTATTTGTGGCAGCCATGCTCATTCCGTTCCAGTCTGTTATGATTCCCCTGGTGGCCATTTTCGGTCAGGTGGATATGCTGAACGCTGCCGGTCTTATCTTCATGTATCTCGGATTCGGATGCAGTCTTTCCATTTTCCTTTACCACGGGGCGATGACCGGTATTTCCAAATCCCTGGATGAAGCGGCCATTATAGACGGGGCCAGCCGATTCCAGACATTCTGGTATATTATTTTTCCGCTGTTAAAACCGATTTCCGTAACGGTGGCTATTTTAAATACGATCTGGATCTGGAATGATTACCTGCTTCCCTCGCTCGTACTGAGTGAAGCGAACGCAACGATTCCGCTGAAGATGTTTTACTTCTTCGGTCAGTATACGAAACAGTGGCACCTTGCACTTGCCGGTCTGACTATAGCGATCATCCCGGTCATCATCGGTTATTTCTTTGCCCAGAAACAGATCATTGATGGTGTGTCGGAAGGTGCTGTGAAGTAGAGAGGAGCAGGAACGATGTCTGTTACGATTAAGGATGTAGCGAAGGAAGCGGGAGTCGCTCCTTCGACAGTATCCCGGGTGATTGCGGACAGTCCGCGAATCAGCCAGGTTACGAAGAAAAAAGTGAAAAAAGTCATGGAGGACATGGGCTATCACATGAACTACAACGCCCGCGTGCTTGTGAGGCAGGCTACCCAGACGATAGGGGTGGTGATGAAACATTCGAGTTCCCATTCTTTCGATAACCCCTTCTTCTCCGAAGTTTTGAGCGGGATCAGTAAGGCATGTCAGGAAAACGATTACAGCCTGAATCTGACGACCGGGGAGTCGGAAGAAGCTATTTTTCGGGATGTTATAAAAATGGTGCAGGGAAAAAGAGTGGACGCTATCGTAGTCCTTTATTCCAAAGAGGACGATCAGGTCGTTCCCTACCTGATGCAACAGAACCTTCCTTTCGTTATGGTCGGAAAGCCGTTACTGGAGGCGTCGAACATAATGTACGTGGATAATGACAACGTGCAGGCTTCGAATGAGGCAACGGATTATCTGATCCAGCTGGGGCATGAGCGGATCGGGATCGTCGGCGGAGAAGCCGATTTCGAAGTGACGAAAGCAAGAGTGGAAGGATATAAAAAAGCGCTCGCTCTCCATGGGTGTCCGCAGAACGCTTCTTACATTAAGTATAGAAAAGACGGAAGCTATGACGGCACCATCATTGCAGAAGAATTGCTCGGGCTCCCGGAACCTCCGACGGCCCTTGTGATCATGGATGACTTTCATGCGCTTTCCATTATTGCGGCGCTTAAGGAAGCCGGCGTTTCCGTACCCGGGGATATGAGTGTTATCAGCTTCAACAATACGATTGTCTCCAGGCTCTCAAGTCCATCCCTTACAACGGTGGATACCAATGCAGGTCAGCTTGGCTACTATTCAGCCGACACTCTTATCGAAAAACTGCAGAAGCCCGCAATGATGAATAAAAGTCTGATTATCCCTACGAATATTGTGGAAAGAGAATCGTGCAGGGAACGAAAATAAATTTTTTTAAAGAAAAGTGCAAGCGATTTCGCTTATTGTTGCACAGCAGGAGGTAGTGAATATGAACGTACTGATATGGAACGAGTATCGCCATGAAAAGGAAAACCCGGCAGTTTCGGATATTTATCCGGAAGGGATTCACGGGGCCCTTGCCGATTTTCTGAAAAAAGACGGGCATACTATTATCACGGCCACCCTTGACGAGGAGGAACACGGGCTGAAGAAGGAAGTCCTCGACCGGACGGACGTTCTCGTCTGGTGGGGGCATAAAGCGCACGAGGAAGTTACCGAAGAGGCGGCCGAGAGAGTGAAGCAGAGAGTTCTCGACGGAATGGGGCTGGTCGTCCTCCACTCCGCCCACTTCTCGAAAGTATTCCGTAAGCTGATGGGGACCGGGTGTGATCTGAAATGGCGGGAAGCTGACGACAGGGAGCGGATATGGAACGTTGATCCCACCCACCCTATTGCAGAAGGAATCGGTCAGTATTTTGAAATAGAAAAAGAGGAGATGTACGGGGAACACTTCGATATTCCGGCTCCGGATGAACTTATTTTCCTCAGCTGGTTTGAAGGCGGCGAGGTTTTCAGAAGCGGTGCTACGTTCAAACGCGGCAACGGTAAGATATTCTATTTCCGTCCCGGGCATGAAACATATCCGACTTATTATCATGAAGACGTACAGACGGTGATCCGTAACGGTGTCCGCTGGGCGCAGAATACGAACGGTCCGAAGCACCAGTACGGGAACGCTGCCCCGATTGAACGCATCTCCAAAAAATAAAAGCATGTAAACCTTTTGAAGGGAGCTGTTGATTTATGACATTGAAAACGGCAATTATCGGTTGTGGCAGTATCGCCCAGCACCGGCATTTAGTGGAGTATAGAAGTAATGAAGAGACGGATATTACTGCAGTCTGTGACATTGTAGAAGAGCGGGCTGCCATCGCGGGTCAGATCTACGATGCCAAGACGTATACGGATTATGAAGAACTGTTCCAGAAAGAAGAAGTGGACATTGTAAGTATCTGCCTTCCGAACCATTTACATGCTTCCGTATCTATTGCAGCCCTGGAAGCAGGGGCTCACGTTTTATGTGAAAAGCCGATGGCTACAAGTACGGAAGAAGCGGAGCGAATGATCAGTGCGGCTGAGAAGAACGGGAAAAAACTGATGATTGCCCACAACCAGCGATTTGTGAAGTCCCACCGGAAAGCCCGGGAGATTGTCCGTTCGGGGGAACTTGGGAAAATCTACAGTTTCCGGACAACATTCGGTCACGGAGGGCCGGAAGACTGGAGCGTGGATGGGAAGGACAGCTGGTTCTTCAAAAAAGACGAAGCGTTCATCGGAGCGATGGGGGACCTCGGCGTCCATAAGGCGGATCTCATTCGCTATATTCTCGGAGAAGAATTCACGGACGTAGCCGGTTTTGTTGAAAATAACGCAAAAGATGGTATTACGGTCGATGATAACGCCGTGTGCATGCTTCGTTCGGAATCAGGAATTCTCGGTACCCTGGCGGCAAGCTGGGCTTATAATACCGCCGAAGATAATTCCACGGTGATCTACGCGGAGAAAGGGATGCTCAGAATCGAGGACGACCCGGATTACTCTCTCGTAGCTTCTTATACGAACGGGGATGTAATCAATTTTCAGCTCGGTCAGATCCAGTCCAATGAAAGCGGTGGCCAGACGAATACCGGAGTCATCGATCACTTCGTGGAAAGTGTGCTGAACGATGAACAGCCGCTGATTGACGGTCATGAAGGGAAAAAATCCCTTGAAATCATTCTCGCAGCCCTGGAGTCCGGGGAAACGGGTAAAATACAGTCGTTAAAGAAGGGGTAATATGAATAAATGGAAAGTGGGAGTGATCGGTACGGGCGGGATAGCGACAGATCGCCACATCCCGGCCCTGCTGTCACTTCCTCATCTGGCTGAAATGATCGCCGTGCAGGATGTGGACAGGGAGCGGGCTTTGAGAGTCGCAAAGGAGTTTGAAGTGCCTCACGTGTGCACGTCTCCGGAGGAACTGCTCGATATCGTCGACGCTGTCATTATCTGTACACCGAATAAATTCCACGCGGAACTGAGTATAAAAGCCCTGAACAGAGGCGTGCACGTATTATGTGAAAAGCCGATGGCCATGGACCGGCATGAAGCAGAAGCTATGCTGAGAGCTGCGCAGGAAAATGATAGAACTCTGGCTATCGCCTATCATTATCGTCACACTCCGGAAGGAATTATGGCGAAACGGGTGACGGAAGCGGGAGAACTCGGCAAACCTCTTGTAGCGAGAGTGCAGGCCATGCGCCGGAGAAAGGTGCCGGGGTGGGGAGTGTTTACGGACAAAGACCTGCAGGGTGGCGGAAGCCTTATTGATTTTGGGTGTCATCTGCTGGATTTGTCGCTCTGGCTGCTCGGAAATCCGGAACCGGTGGAAGTGAGCGCCCAGACGTATAACGAGCTGAGCAGAACGCCGGGTCAGGTGAATGACTGGGGAGAAGTGGATCCTGAATCGTTCGAAGTGGATGATCACGTGACAAGTTACATACGTTTTGAAAACGGGGTGACGCTTCAGTTCGAATGTTCCTGGGCCGCAAATATAAAAGAGGATCATACGACTCTCAGCATATCGGGAGTACAGGGGGGGCTGGACGTGTATCCGTTCGAACTGTATCAGTCGAAACACGGTGCCGTGTGGGATGCCACCCCGGTAATGAGAGAAGAAGAGAGCGGATGGGCAGGAAAAAGGCAGATAGCTAATTTTCTTGAAGGCCTGAACGGCGGGGAAAAACTCGCTGTGCATCCTCAGGAGGCACTCCGTGTCACAAAAATTATAGACGCGATGTATGAAAGCAGTCGTACAGGGCAAGCGGTAGTAATGAACAGGCAGGAGGAGGAGTTACGATGAAACTTGGTGTCTTTGCAGTATTATTTTCAGATCTTTCCTTTGAAGAGATGCTCGACAAAGCGAAGGATTCGGGATTGAAGGCAGTGGAGATAGGGACAGGCGGATATCCGGGGGATGCTCACTGTCATGTGGACGAACTGCTTGGAAGTGAGGAGAAGCGCCGGGCTTATCTGGAGGAAGTGAATAAGCGGGGGCTTGAAATCAGTGCTTTCAGCTGCCACGGCAATCCAGTATCACCGGACGAAGCATTCGCATCCCGCTCTCATGAAAGTTTCGTGAAAACTGTGAAACTGGCCGGCCTGATGGGGGTACCTGTAGTGAATACTTTTTCCGGAACGCCGGGAGGTTCTGAGACGGACAAAACGCCGAACTGGCCCGTCACTCCATGGCCGGAGGAATACTCACAAGTGCTGAACTGGCAATGGGAAGAGAAACTCGTTCCTTACTGGAAAGAGCAGGCTGCTCTCGCTGAGAAGCATGGTGTGAAAATAGGGCTTGAACTTCATGCAGGCTTTCTTGTTCATACGCCGCACACGATGCTGAAACTGCGCGAAGCTACTTCTCCGGCTATCGGAGCCAACCTTGATCCGAGTCACCTGTGGTGGCAGGGAATCGATCCGGTTGCCGCTATTAAAATTCTTGGTAAAGAAGGGGCGATCCATCACTTCCATGCCAAAGATACGTATATAGATCAGGAAAATGTGAATATGTACGGTCTCACTGACATGCAGCCGTACGGGGAAGTTCGCAGCCGGGCCTGGAGTTTCCGTTCGGTCGGGTATGGACACAGCGTGCAGGAGTGGTCCGATATCGTGAGTGCTCTCAGAACGTTCGGTTACGACCACGCGGTGAGTATAGAGCACGAGGACCCGATCATGTCGATCGAAGAAGGTTTCAAAAGAGCAGTGAACAATCTCGACAATGTTATCATCGAAGAACCGCCAGCCGATATGTGGTGGGCCTGAGGCGTAATTCACCGGAGAGTACACGTGCTTTAAACAGGGAGGAGAACCATGATGGGAAAACAATCGGGGTTTATGGGCGGTATGTATGCCGTAAGTGAGTGGATAGCAAAATTTTCGTTGACGAACCTGGCCTGGTTTGCCATGAACCTTCCCATTGTCGTCCTCGTTCTAAGTCTTCTTGACGCCCGCGATCAGGGTGAGGTACTCATACTTCTGATACCGATTATCCTGTTCGCTCCGGTGGTCTTTTTCCCGGCTACTGCCGCTTTGTTCGCTAAAGCGAGGGAGTGGGTAAGAAAAGATTATATGGTCGAAAACAAATCGTACTGGAGCTACTACAGGGAAAACTACCTGCAAAGTGTTGCGGGAGGGCTGCTGTTCACCCTGCTGTGGGTCATCGTTGCCGTCGATATTTATTATTTTTATGAATCGAGCACGATTCTTACCGGAGTTTTCCTTGTCACTTCCATTTTGCTGTACGTATTTACCGTGAACTTCTTCGCAACAGTCGTACACGTGTCTTTGCCTTTTCGAAAACTGGTGAAGCGGTCTTTCTTCATTACGCTCGGCAGTCCTCTCCTCTTCGGAACGATTGCTGTAACGAACGGCTTCCTTCTGATGGTGAGTGTCTATATGTTTCCGGTGATCATCCCCGTCTTTACGGGAGCAATCGTCGCTTTCCTCAGTTTTTCCGCTTACTATCGTTTTATTATTGCGGTGAAGAAGGAAGAGGAATGAACCGGTCCGTCCCTTTGTGGGGGCGGGCTTTTTTGATGGGGATGCCGGATTGGTTGAATTGTTATTCATTCTATTATACGTTTACAGAAGAAAGAGACGAAGCGGGAGTGGGGCAGAGATGAAGGAGGAGAAGGATGTCAGATTATGAAGTGATTATCGTAGGAGCAAGAGTGGCAGGAGCCAGTCTCGCTATCAGACTCGGCCAGCTGGGGATACGGACGCTGGTGATTGAAAAAGCCAGCTTTCCGAGCGATACGTTATCGACCCACCTTCTTTCCCATCAGCATTACCTAGACGTACTGGGAGTGAAAGAGAAGGTGGCCGGTCTCGGGCTCAGGGAAATCAGACGGATGCGTACATATATCGGGAAGAGTTTTACAGAAGCAGAAAGAGACGGGGCGACGGTAATTCCGGGACGGGCATCTTTTGACTCCCTGCTTATGGAGGAAGCGACTGCCTTCGAAACGGTGGAGTTCAGGGAGGAGATGCAGGTGCGTCGCCTGCTCTGGATGGATGGAGCGGTTACGGGCGTGGAAATCGTGGACAGAAAGGGGAAGAAAACAGAGCTCACAGCCGGACTGGTAGTCGGAGCCGACGGCCGGAATTCCACCGTCGCGGCGGAAGCGGGAGCTGCCATGTACGATTACACCCCGGCTCAGCGTCCGGTGTTTTACGGATATTACGAAGGTATATCTCCCCTCCCGGACCCGGCGGTGGAGATCTTCCTGGAGGAAGGAAGAATCGGCTTCGTCTTTCCGATGCAGGAAGGGATGGACTGTCTCGGTCTTGAAATCCATCCTGAAGAGTTCAAGTCGTTTGCCCGGGATCCGCAAAACGAGTTTGAAAAAGTATTTAAACGCATGTATGGAATGGAAGCGAGAATGGAGGAGTCCGTGCTTCACGGAAAAGTCATCGGGACGCCCGGGGTTCCAAATTTCTTCAGAGAGCCATACGGCAGAGGCTGGGCTCTTATAGGAGATGCAGCTCACGCCAAAGATCCGAGCACGGGACTCGGAATGAACGATGCTATCTGGCAGGCTCTTCTGCTGGCAGAAGTTATTCAAAAAACGGCAGACGGGGCGTCGTTCGGAGAGGAAATGGAAAAGTACCGCAAAGAACGGGATGAAGTTTTGAAGCCCTCCTACGATTTTACGCTCGGCTACATCAGTACGCTGAGAAGCTGGACGGAGGAGGAACTGGAAGCATTCCGGAAGTGGGCCTCCAACCCGGTGATGGTCAAAAATCAGGTACCTGCTTTTATGGAAATGTTCAAGTGAAGTGAAAAAATCCCCCGTGCTCCGGCAGGAGGTCAAGGGATTTTTGAATGGAGAGAAAGACGAATAAAGATTTAACGGGACCTTATCTCCGGATAGGTTTCTTCCACACGGTCTATAATTTCTTCAAATCTGCCGTCTTCCCGAAGGACAGCCGTCATTCCTTTAATGATAGCATTGCGGGGAGAGGAGGAAGTGAGCTCTTCTTTCAGGATGGTCAGCGCTTCTTTTTCTTCACCGCCGGCTTTCGTTTCTTCTGCCTGTATCAGTTTATGAAGGGCCGATTCGCTGACGCCGAGGAACTCTTCGGGGATGAGGTCCGCCATGTATGCTTTTGTGAGCAGCGGAGTATCCTGATGATAGAGAAAGCCTTCAACGAGGTAGTCGACCCGTCGCAGTAAGGTTTCGGCCAGGTTCCTGAAGTCGAAGCGGGCTCCTTCCATAAGAATCAGCTCCAGATAGGCTTTGTACATCCCTTCGCTTATGATACTTATTTCAAAAGAGAATTCCTCCGCATTTTTACCGTAAATGTCAAGGATGTGGTTCTGATAGAACTGGTACGATTCATAACGCATCCGGCTGGTGAACGTTTCGATATCTTCGTTGAACGGGATCGTCTGTTCACGAATCTGCATCTTAATGAAATCCCGGTGAGAGGCTATTTCTTTGAACATTACGGCAAGTTGTGAAACAAACTTCTCGCGCGGATCCGGTTCATTAGCACATGCATCCACTTTTGCTTTCATCTGATTATAGTAGTAATCAAACAGGGCAAAAAGCAGTTCGTCTTTGGAAGAAAAGTGAAGGTAAAAAGCTCCCTTGGAGATTCCTGCGTTTTTAGCGATTTCCTGAACGGAAGTCGAGGTGAATCCTTTTTTTGCAAATAATTTGATGGCTGCCTGCATGATGGATATCGATTTTTCGTCCATAGTACATTCTCCTTGGAGTTGCTGATATTTTTCAGTATAACACGGGGCGGAAGGGGTTCGCTTTCGTTCGAACACTTTTCGCTCGTCCTTCCTGCTTCGTTCTGCCGCTTCTAAGTGGAAGGTTTCACTTTTCGAGGGCCAGCTCCACCTTCCAGAAGCTCATGCCCGAAGCAGTATGTCCGGGAAAGGAAAACCGCCTTTCGCTCGTCCTTCCTGCTTCGTTCTGCCGCTTCTAAACGGAAGGTTTCACTTTTCTATGGCCAGTTTTTTTGAATCTTTCTACGGTATATAAAAGCAGTCCTGTCCAGATGAAAGCGAAAGCTACGGCGTGAACGGATGTGAAAGGTTCGTTATACATAAACACCCCGATCAAAAGCATAAGAGTCGGTGCTATATATTGAAGAAAGCCCACCATGGAGAGTGGTATGCGTTTTGTTCCGCTCGTGAAAAGTAACAGAGGTATGGCTGTCACTGCTCCTGCGCTGAATACGAGCAGGGAATTCGAGGAGAACCACGTCACCTCTCCGGGGAACCCGGAAGCAGGAATCAGGTAAACCAGAGCAAGAGGCGTCACGATTGCTGTTTCCACCGTCAGACCGAAAATGGCCGGGATGGCCGCCATTTTCTTCAGAAGTCCATATACTGCGAAACTCATCGCAAGAGCGACGGACACCCACGGGAATGCTCCAACGCTAACGGTCATATAAGCCACTCCCGCACCGGCGAGAAGGAAAGAGAACCACTGGGCTTTCGTGAAAGTTTCCTTCATTACGAGCATACTGAAAAAGATGCTGATCAGAGGGTTGATATAGTAGCCGAGACTTGCCTGAACCACATGCCCGCTGTTTACAGCCCAGATGAAGATGAACCAGTTCAGGCTGATGGCGAAGGACGCCAGAATAATGCCGATAAGCGATTTTTTATCATTCCATAGCGTCCGTACACTCTGGAAAAAGTCTTTCTGTTTGCGGAGAACGATAACGATTCCAACCATGAATACGAGTGCCCACACTATCCGGTGGGCCAGAATTTCGAAAGGGGCTATGTGTTCCAGTGTTTTCCAGTAGATGGGCAGAATACCCCACAGCAGATAAGCGACGATTGTAATGAGAATCCCCTTGTTTTCCTCTTCCATTTTCCCCCTCCTCCCTGAAGACAGTGCCGTCTGTTTCGTTTCGTTTATGCCAGTCCCATTTTAGCGAAATGACGGTAAGAATGGAAGATTATTGCTTCCGGATACCGGGCTCCGGATGAAGAATGGCCGGAGGGATAAATAGACACCACCTTTTGGATATTGTTATAATGGTGGGCGTGCTTACAAATTAGTGTAACTTCAACTGTTAGAAAAAAAGGACGGAGAACGATGAAACAACCTTTGTGGACGAAAAGTTTTTTGAACGTATGTACCAGTAACTTTTTCATATTTCTCGTGTTTTACATACTGTTTGTAACGATGCCGATTTTTTCCATCGAACAGCTGCAGGTGCCTGAGAGCAGAGCCGGGCTCGTAGTCACTGTCTTTCTCCTTTCGGCTATTATTATACGCCCCCTTTCGGGTCACTGGGTGGATGCTATAGGAAGGATGCCGATGCTGATAACGGCTGTCACCATTTTCTTCGTAAGCAGCGGATTCTACTTTTTTGCGGAATCCTTCGGCTGGCTTCTTCTTATCCGGTTTATCCAGGGGATAGGATTCGGTATGGGTACGACTGTTATGGGGGCGCTGGCCGCTGATGTCGTCCCTGATTCGCGTAAGGGTGAAGGAATGGGGTATTTCGCTATGTCCATGAATTTGGCTATGGTGGCCGGTCCCTTTGTCGGACTCACCCTTATCCAGTCGTACACGTATACGACGCTTTTTGCAGTCTGCACGTTATTCGCCGGTCTGGCATTCGCCACCGGGTTATTTATCCGCGTCCCGAAACTCCCTGAGGCGGACAGACCACAAAGTCTTATGCCGGGGGTGAACGGTCTTCTCGAAAAGTCGGTGCTTCCGGTGGCTCTGACCGGGGCGTTCATCGCTCTGGCCTACTCGAGTGTATTGTCGTTTGTTTCCGTACATGCTAAAAACATCGGGCTGGAAGAAGCGGCAAGCTACTTCTTCGTCGTTTATGCCGTAGTACTGCTTTTGTCACGGCCGTTTACCGGAAAGTGGTTTGATCAGTATGGCGAAAACATTATCGTTATTCCGGCGATTTTCATCTTCAGTATAGGGATGTATCTGCTCGGATCAGCACAGACGGCTTTCGTCCTGCTGGCAGCCGGTGGTCTGATCGGACTGGGCTACGGCACACTTGTACCGAGCATGCAGACCATCGCTCTGCAAAAGGTTCCGAAACGCGCCGGAGCGGCAACGGCGACCTTTTTCACTATTTTTGATATCGGCATCGGCTCCGGATCTTTTCTTGTAGGGATTGTTGCAGAATCCGTAGGCTTTCGCAGTCTTTACGTGAACAGCTCCATTTTCATCGTACTTATTGTCGGTGTTTACATACTGCTGCACGGAAGATTTCAGCGCGGGAAACACAAAAAGAGTGTACAGTCCCGTGAGGTTTAAATATAATGGTCGAGGGAAAACGGATAAAAGATAACGAATAGAAAGGATGGACCACGACATGTTCAAAAAATTATTTGGTAAAGAAGATAAAAACATTTCGATTGTAGCACCGGTGAATGGTAAAGTAGTAGCACTCGATGAGGTGCCGGATCCCGTATTCAGCCAGCGCATGATGGGAGATGGCATGGCTATCGAACCGTCAGACGGAAAGGTGGTAAGTCCGGTGGACGGAGAGATCGTTCAAATATTCCCGACTAACCACGCTGTCGGTGTCAAAACTTCCAATGGTCTGGAAATCCTTGTCCATATAGGTCTGGAAACCGTATCCATGGAAGGAGAAGGTTTTGAAGGTCATGTAAGCCAGGGAGACAAAGTGAAGACAGGAGACCCTCTTGTCACCTTCGATAAAGACCTTGTTGCCGAAAAAGCCAAGGCGGTCGTCACTCCCGTAGTAATTACAAACTATGATGATGCTGTCGAGTCTTTTGAAGTCCATCAAACGGAGAACGCAACCGCCGGTGAAACGGTCATTGCTTCGGTGACAGCAAAGTAAATTAAGGAACTCCGGCCCGGAAGCACGTCTTTCCGGGCTTTTTTTTCGAAGGAAGAAATACACGGGTGAAGGAGTGAGCATTCATGAAAGAGGAAGAATTCAAGAAATCCGTAAAAAAAGAGATACATAAAAACAGAAATGAAGTGGAAGCAGATCCGCATCGGCAGAGCTATCATCTTATGGCTCCGGTGGGGCTGATGGGCGAACCTGCCGGGCTTGTGGAATGGGACGGAGAGTATCATTTGTTCTTTCAATGGAACCCGTTCGACACCGGGCACAGTATGAAAATACGGGGACATTACCGTACAGTCGATTTCCTCCATTACACTCTTGAAGAACCGGCTCTCGTACCGGGTGAGTGGTACGATGCCGAGGGCTGTTCTGCAGGGAGCGCCGTCATCAAAGACGGTGTCCTTCACTTGTTCTATACTGGGTATGCAAAAGATAAGGATGGACAAATACGGGAGTATCCGGCCGTAGCGGTTTCGGAGAACGGTCACAGCTTCGAGAAACAGGAAGTGCTCCTCGATTTGCCGGAAAACGTCACCTCTTCTTTCCGCTCCCCCAACGTGTGGAGAGAAGGGGATCAGTGGTTCATGGCGGCCGGTTCGCAAACAGAGGGGGACAGAGGGGTGATTCTCCTGTATACGTCCCCCGACCTGAAAGAATGGGAAGTCGTTAAACGTCTGGCGGAAGCGGGAAATCGGGAGGGAGAAATGTGGGAGAATCCGGATTACTTCACTCTGGATGGGGAAGACATTCTTTTCTTCAGCGCCCGCGGATTAACCTCAGAGGATATCCATTTCCGGAATGCCTCCCAGGCCGGATATATTTCCGGAGTGACAGAAGGGAAGAGATGGCGAAAGGAAGATTTCAGGGAGCTGGATCGGGGTTTCGAATTTTACGCACCGCAGACGTTCGAAACGGGCGGACGCCGATTGATGATCGCCTGGATGGGAGTACCCGGACAGTATGAAGAGTCACATCCGACGGTAAACAGCGGATGGACACATACCTGGACTATTCCGAGAGAACTTTCATGGGACGGGGACAAAATTATTCAGCGTCCTTTCCCCGAGGCTCGCCAATGGAGAAAAAGCAGGGAACCCGTTGAGAAGAAAGCCGAGATTACCAACGATCAGCAGGAGTTGGAAGGTGTGAACGGCAGGGCAGCAGAGCTTGAGATCGAGTTTGAATCACTGGAGGACATGTGGGCAGTGGAACTGTTCCGTGAAGCATCGTTTTCCTATAAAAGATCCGAAAATCTTCTCACCCTCTCCCGTCCTCACCCCGAAGAACCGGAGAAGACCGAATTCAGGCATGTACAGCTGGACGGCCCTCTTCGCAATCTGCATCTGTTTATCGATCGTTCGTCGCTTGAAATCTTCGTAAACGGCGGGGAAGAAGTATTCACATCACGTATCTTTGCGGATGCTGCATTGTCCGATCTTGCATTCACTTCTCTTGGAACTTCCACGTTCGGAGTGAAGATGTGGGAGCTTGCTCCTGTAGAAATCACATCCTATGCGTAGGGAGTGAGCGGATCTGTTCGAGCTCCGGGCAGGTCTCCCGATTTCCCCGAAACAGGAATAGAAACAGGGAAGCTTTTGATGTTACGTGAATCATATAAGGAGAAAGAGGGGTGCACCTATGACTTACGGAAAGAAACTGAGAGCCTCCGAGCGCCGGGAAGCTATTTTGCAACGACTGAAAATACGGGGTGCTGCTGTTACCGGTAAACTGCTGGCAGAAGAAATGAAGGTGACAAGACAGGTGATCGTGGCTGACGTTTCACTGCTAAAAGCCGGAGGTGAGCCGATTATAGCTACCAGTCAGGGCTATCTTTACATGAAAGACGAAAAGCAGGATTTTCACTACAGGAAGACGATCGTATGCTGCCACAGCCCTTCCGAGACGAAGGAGGAACTCGACATTCTTGTCGATCACGGGGTACATGTAAAGAGTGTAGTGGTGGAACACCCGGTTTATGGAGACATGAAAGCCGAGCTCCATCTCGAAAACCGCCGTGATGTGGAACGTTTCGTAGAACAGGTCCATTCCTCGAATGCTTCTTATCTTCTGGAATTGACCGGAGGTGTCCACACTCATGAGATAGCGTCCGAGAGGGAGGGAGCTCTCCATGAGGCGCTACGGGAACTGGGCGGAAGAGGCTTCCTCGTAGAGTAAGAAACAGGAGACAGTATTCCTGCTTCTTTTGTATAAGAAAGAAGCGCGGTATGCCACACACAAGCTTCGGTATATCTTTCTTCTATCAAAACCCCTATGATATAGTGAACAGAGAAGGAATTTCGAGAAAGGGAAGTGGCAGACGTGGAATTTATACCTTATTTTGTAACGGTGATCATCTTTTTAAACGTTCTGCTCGGGTTTACGATTATATTCCTGGAACGCAGGGACGCCAGTGCCACATGGGCGTGGCTGATGGTATTGATGTTTGTTCCTGTAGCCGGTTTCATTATTTATCTGATGTTCGGCCGCCGGTTAAGCAGAAAAGAAATATTCACGTGGGATAAGAAAGCACGCCTCGGCCTGTTAGCGGCTGTACAGGAACAGCTGCGTGCAATCGATAATGACGAGTTTGAATTGAAACATCCGGAAGTCGCTCCTCACGAAGACCAGATTTATATGCATTTGAAAAACAATGATGCACTACTTAGCCAGGATAATAAACTGGATCTCTATACGGACGGAGAGGAGAAATTCCAGGCACTGATGCAGGATATTGAGAAAGCTCAGGACCATGTTCACCTCCTTTATTACATATTGCGTCACGATAACCTGGGGAGGAGGCTCGGAACGGTTCTGAGAAAAAAGGCCGAAGAAGGGGTCTCTGTGAAACTGTTGTATGACGACATGGGGTCCCGGCTGTTGAGCCGCTCCTACATAAAAGAAATGAAGCGTGCCGGTGTGGAGATGGAATCTTTCTTCCCTCCACTCATTCCTAAACTGAACATGAAAATCAACTACAGGAATCACCGGAAACTGGCAATCATTGATGGAACGATCGGATACATCGGCGGGTTCAATATCGGGGATGAATATCTCGGCAAAGATAAGAAATTCGGGTATTGGAGAGATACGCACCTGCGTGTCAGAGGGAGTGCCGTCCACAATTTACAGACACGGTTTATTCTGGACTGGAACCAGGCTTCCAAACGCGACATTCTGTATGACGAGCGATTCTATCCCCTCTTTGAGTCGGAGCCCGGGGATTCGGCAGTACAGATCGTCTCAAGCGGCCCCGATTCCGAATGGGAACAGATCAAGCACGGATACATCAAGACGATTCTTTCAGCGAAAGAGTATGTATACATCCAGACGCCCTACTTCATTCCGGACGACAGTCTGCTTGATGCCCTGCGCGTCGCTTCTCTTTCCGGGGTGGATGTGCGAGTGATGATTCCTAACAAACCGGATCACCCTTTTGTATACTGGGCGACGTATTCAAACGTCGGAGATCTGCTGTGGGCAGGTGCCAAAGTCTACATTTATCAGAACGGTTTTCTGCATGCGAAGACGATTGTAGCTGACGGCGTGGTCTCCTCGGTAGGTACAGCGAACATCGACGTACGGAGTTTCCGTCTTAATTTTGAAGTGAATGCGTTTGTTTATGATACGAAACTTGCCGGTGAACTGACGGACAGGTTCATGGAGGACAGTGAGCTCACTACTGAGCTGACCCACTCCCTGTACGAGCAGCGCTCGGTGTGGATCCGCTTTAAAGAAGCGATCGCCCGGCTGCTTTCTCCGGTTTTATAAATGAAAAAAGAGTTCAACTCCCAATCTCAGGGGTTGAACTCTTTTTTGTATTATTCAGGGTTGCGGCACATGCCCGGAATAAGGAAAATATCGATAACCAGCCAGATCCAGAGTACGAAAAGAGGGAACCAGCCAATCAGTATACCTGTAGTAGCCCAGCCGGCTGCGCCGAGAATCAGCTGGATGATTCCGGAGCCTGTGCGTCCTGTATAAAATCTATGAATGCCCAGCTGGCCGAGGAACAGCCAGAGAATGTAGGCAAGAATGACACTTCGCTTCTGCATGGAGAGACTCCTTTCTGAATAAGTGTTATAGAATAAGGATTCCCGTTTATAAATGAACGAAAACGAACGGAGCACACTTGAAGTGTACTCCGTCCGAAGAGAGGTCAGGTTTTCTGGTGTACTACCAGAGAGTTCGGGTCTTTCGGAAATTCTTTATCGTATCCCGTCGTCATATTGGGATATACCAGGGCAAAGAGGGGAGCCCTTCACCGGCGTTCTGCCGGTGACGTGGAGGGAATTCCGCCTCCACGCGGTATTTGAAAAACGGGTGGTTCCGCTTTTTTTCCTCATCCAGCTCCAACTTCCAGAAGCTCCTGTCGTAAGCAGTACCCTTATTTTCGGGAAAGGCACCCGAAAAGTAATTCCCCTGCTTACGCCAGCGCTTCTAACCGGAAGTTTCCGCTTTTGTTTCTCCAGCTGCACCACCCAGAAGTCCGCGTTCTAAGCAGCAGCTTCTTTTTTCAGGAAAGACCGTCTGAAAAGCGAACTTTCTGCTTAGTCCGGAACTTCTGAACGGGTGGTTCCGCTTTTGTTTATTGCTCACTCAGTGTCAGGGTTATTTGCTGTTGCTGGCCGTTTCTGTAAACGGTCAGCGTCGCTTCGTCTCCTGCTTTTGCATCCTCATACAGATACTTGCGCAGGTCGAGGGTGGAGGCGACCGTTTCTCCGTTAATTGCTGTAATCACATCATTTTGCTTCAGTCCTGCTTCTGCTGCAGGTGTGCCTGTTGCGGTTTTACCGACTACTGCGCCGCCTTCTACGTTTTCAGGAAGATTCAGTTCCCCCTGAACAGCGCGTGCCGGCAGTTGAGATAAATCATAGAGAGAGACCCCGATATAAGGGCGTTCCACTTCTCCTTTCGATTCGAGTTCCGAGGTGATGGAAGTGACCGTCTCTGCCGGGATGGCGAATCCGATGCCTTCTACTTCCGCTTTCGCTATCTTCATCGAATTGATACCGATCACTTTTCCGTTCTGATTAATCAGAGCCCCGCCGCTGTTACCCGGGTTGATGGCAGCATCGGTCTGGAAAACGGTAGTATGCCAATCCGGTTCTGAATCCCCGTTCAAATCGACGGGTACGTTTCTGTCCAGACCGCTTACGATTCCTTTGGTCACGGAACCGGCGAAGTCCATACCTAACGGGTTACCGATGGCGAAAGCCGTCTGACCGACCTCTACATCTTCACTCTTCGCAAAATCTGCTACTTTGGAAACGTGCTCAGCGTCTATTTCCAGAACTGCCAGGTCCGTAAAGGGGTCACTTCCCTGGAGTTCGGCATCCGTTTTGGTGCCGTCACTTAAAGTGACCTCCAGGTCGGAAGCCTGTTCGATGACGTGGTGATTCGTCACAACAAGGGCCTTGTCTCCATCCTTTTTATATATGACTCCTGAACCTGTACCGGCACTTTTTTCTCCGCGTGCTCCTTCTTTCACGGCACTTACGCCTACGACCGCTTCCTGTGCGGCCTGAATAGCTTTAATATTATTTTTTTCGGTGTTTTCGACAGTAAGCGGGTTCGCCTGAGCTTTTTCAGGGTTTGTTTCTATATTTATCTGAATCCCCTGGGACTGGAATAGTGCCGTTACGATAAAAACGGCTACGATGGCTCCGAAGACCCCGAAGGCGAATCCGTTTCGTTTGGAGACCCGTTTACCGTCTCCGTTGCGCTGAAATAGTTTCATCGTTCGGAAACCGCTCCTTTCTGATACAATATGAATAAATCTGTGAGAAGATGTTGTATAACTTATTATAAAAAAGAGATATGGGATGCATATGGATTATTTACGGAATAAATATGTAAATACAGGAGGTAATGGAATGGACACTTATATAGGACTCGTGGAAGATGATGATAACATCCGGGAAATCGTGAAAACGTACCTGGAGAAAGAAGGGTACCGGGTGGAGGATGTGGATTCGGCGGAACAGGCATGGGAATTATTCAATAAGTCCGCAAAACCTGATCTGTGGGTCCTGGATATTATGCTGCCCGGAATGGATGGTTATGAATTTTGTAAAAAGGTACGCACGCATTCGGAAGTTCCGATCATTATTATTTCAGCCAAAGACGAAGAGGTGGATAAAATACTGGGGCTGGAGCTCGGAGGTGATGATTACCTGACTAAGCCGTTCAGCCCGCGCGAGCTTGTTGCCCGCGTCAAGAGGCATGTGAAACGCTGGAAACAGATGCAGAAGGGGAGAGGAGCCGACGGGGAGGAGACGATTCTTTCCGGGAACCTTGAGCTGAACTTAACGGAACGTCTTGCTTTTTATGCAGGGGAGGAAGTGGAGACGACCCAGAAAGAGTTCGAGATGCTCCGTGTGCTTGCCGAACACGAGAATAAAGCTTTTTCCCGGGAGACGCTTCTCGAGTCCGTATGGGGTATGGATTACTTCGGGAGTGACAGAGCTGTTGACGATCTGATGAAACGACTCAGAAAGAAATTCCCCGATCTCGATCTTGAAACGGTGTGGGGATACGGGTACAGATTGAGGTCTCCGGGCTCATGAGACTGCTCCATCAGCTGAACACCGCCTTTACGGGACTCATTCTCGTCGTAATGACGATTACGGCAATCGTACTGTACTCCCTCGTTATGGATATTTTTATTATGGATGAAAAAAGGCAGCTGGAAATGCGTGCGGAGCTGCTCGTCGACATTTTGAACGATCCGGATCGTCTTCTCCAGTCTCCGGAAGTCTCGAGTCTGATTCAGGATCAGAACTACCCCCTTCTCCTGTTTGATAAGTCCACCGGAGAGCTGTTGTTTCACACTCTCCCGGAAGAGGCAGCGTCAGACTGGGTGGAACGTTACGAAGAAGAGCTTGCGGGAAGTGACACGTGGGACAGCGGGTACGGCCAGTACGTCGTCTCGGATCATGAACTGAGTGGGGACCAGGTACTGGTGATGGCTACGCCTATCGGGGACCTGGCCGCCATCCAGATGAATTTCGTCTGGAGAATAATGCTCATCTTTGTTCTTGGCCTGCTTCTTGCAGCAGTTGTCAGTTATCTGTTCACAAGAAAGCTCGTCACTCCTCTTGAACGGTTGAAACAGGAGGTCAAAAAGATTGAAAAGCGTAAATTCAATGAAGTACAGCCCGTACAAGCGACCGGAGAAATAAAAGAAGTGGACCAGAGTGTAAGACAGATGGCCGGAGAACTTGAAAGATACATCCGTACACAGCAGCAGTTTTTCCAAAACGCCTCCCACGAGCTCAAAACTCCTCTCATGTCCATCCAGGGATATGCGGAAGGTATAAGGGACGGTGTGTTTGAAGGAGAGAAAAGAGATCGTGGTCTTACGGTGATGGTGGAAGAAATCGACCGCCTGAAAAAAATCGTAAATGAAATGATTCTGCTGGCCAAACTCGACAGTAACGAAGATATTTATCGGCCGGAAGACCTGAAATTAAGTGAATGGACAGGTCGTGCGGCGGACAGGCTGCTGCCGCTGGCGGAAGAGAAAAATATAGAAGTGGACGTGCATATAGAAGGCGACGGGTTCATCAGTGCTGACCCGGAACGTTTCCTGCAGGCTCTTATGAATATAGGGCGAAACGGAGTGCGTCATGCGTCATCCCGACTTTCGATTACGGTGGAAAGAAACGGGGACTTCCTTATCCGCATACAGGATGACGGGGAAGGCATCGGAGAAGAAGTTATGCCGCACTTATTCGAACGCTTCCAAAAAGGAAAAGACGGGGAAACGGGTCTTGGCCTGGCGATCTCAAGAGCGATCATCGAGAGAAGCGGCGGAACGATTTCAGCCTATAATCTGGAAGGTTCCGGAGCCGTCTTCGAAATAAGACTCCCGGTCTCGGGGTGAGCGACTTGCAGCACGTGCTATAATAAGATAGGAAATTATATTATAGAATAGAATCAGAAAGGTGATAGATGACATGGAAGCGAAAAAAGCCAGAGAATCCTTTACAGTTAAAAATTCTCACGTCCTCCCCCCGGATACGAACAGTCACGGGACGTTATTCGGAGGCAAGCTGATGGCGTATATCGATGATATTGCGGCAATCGCTGCAGTCCGGCACTGCAGGCAGCCGGTAGTCACTGCATCCATCGATTCCGTGGACTTTCTCCATCCTGTGTTCGAAGGGCACGCGATATGTCTTGAAGCTTTCGTGACCTGGACTCACAATACTTCGATGGAAGTATTCGTTAAGGCGATAACGGAAGACTTGCTGAGTGGAGATCGGAAAGTATGTACCACGGCGTTTGTATCGATGGTAGCCGTAAACGAAGAAAATAAACCTGTACCGATTCCGGCCGTTTACCCGGAAACCGATCAGGAAAAACGTCTCCATGCGGGAGCTTCTGCCCGTCATGACCAGCGAAAAGAAAGAAGAAAAGAATCGAAAGAACTGGCGGAAATATACGGAACGGGCCTCCCGTGGTAAAAACAAAAGCGTAGCCATTCGATTAGAAGGTCTAAGATAAGCAGACTCTCCGGGCTTCGGGTGTTTTGTCCCGAAACAGGAGGGGCAGCTTATCTTACGGACTTCTGAATGGCGAAGCTGGATGAAATAGAAAAGCGGAAACTTCCGATTAGAAGCGCAGGTGTAAGCAGGAGGCTTACTTTTCGGGTGCTCTCTCCCGAAAATAAGGTTACTGCTTACAACAGGAGCTTCTGGAAGTTGCAGCTGGACAACAAAGGCGGACCCACCCGTTCAGAAACAAAGAAAAAAGCGCGCAACCCCTGAATACTGCTCAGGGGTTGCGCGCTTTTTATCGGTCACCGGGAGGAGTGGTGTATAACTTCAGGAGGCGTTTCTGCCTCGGGCAGGGTCGTACACAGGGAGTCCCAGTCATGAGCGGCACCGTCGCGCATCGTAACGATACGGTCGGCAACAGCTTTTGCATCTTCCCGGTCATGAGTGACGAAAACAGTCGTCGTTCCCGTTTTCTTCAGAATGTCATACAACTCGTTACGAATAGTAACCTGAAGGTCGGCCTCGAGACTGCTGAATGGTTCATCAAGAAGAAGCAGGGAAGGGGAGGGAGCAAGAGCTCTGGCAAGGGCGATCCTCTGCTGCTGTCCTCCGCTCAACTCATGAGGATACCGGTTTTTATACTCATCCATCCGGACAAGATCCAGCATTTCAACTTCTCCGCCTCTTTCTTCGGAAGAGGAGGCTTCTTCTGAAGAAGTTTCTTCTTTCTCAGCTTTCTCTCCGTTTCCGGAGCTTTCTTCTTCTCCCGAGTTGTTTCCGCACGCTGCGAGAAGCAGGAGAAAAGCAAGGAACAGGGTTGAAATAAATACTTTTTTCATAGTCCCGGCTTTTTTATGTAGTTCAAATGAAAATGGTTATCATTTGCAGTCTTTATTTTATAACATTGCGAAAAATAGTCAATAGAAATTTCGGATATTTTTGAATTAGACGGAGAAAGCGGCATGCGCTTCCTCTGTCTGTTCAGTGACAGGCTGTATAAATCCTCCCTGTAAAGGGCGATCCAGCAGTCCGGCGTCCATTGGCAGCAACAGGTCTGTGCCTGCAACCTGGCCTTCTCTCCCGAGGCGGACCATAAAGCCGTCCTCCGGTTCCGAAATCTTTGTCTCCGTTACAGTGGCAGGGGTCTGATGTTCAATTTCCTCGACAGTATCGACTATATCAATGTGGTAATTATCATTGGTTCCCGTGTAATCCGAAGTGAAAAAGAGGGCCAGGGCGAGTCCTATTATCGTAAGCACTGTACAAATGGCCTGTTTCATAAAATGTTTTCTCCTTTCGATGAATTGGGTACTCATTGTAGAGATACTTGAAAAAATGTCAAACAGTTCGGGAAAAGAATTTTAATTGTTTTCATTTATTGGTAAAGTGAAAGAAGGAGAAGAATTGGTTGTTTTAATTCTAAGGAGGAAAAGAATATGGGGTTAGCGGAAAGTGTTATAAGTTTTTTCAATGATATATTGTGGGGCTATGTTCTCATCGTCGTACTTCTCGGACTGGGGTTATGGTTTTCCATAAAGCTGAAATTCGCCCAGTTCCGTCTCATACCGGAAATGTTCCGGGTGCTTTTCGATAAAAGATCGATTACAGCAGAAGGCAAGAAAGGAACATCTGCGTTTCAGGCATTTGCTATAAGTACCGCATCCCGTGTAGGGACAGGGAACCTTGCAGGTGTCGCAGCAGCCGTTTCCACCGGCGGCCCGGGAGCCGTATTCTGGATGTGGCTTGTGGCCATCCTTGGCGGAGCATCGAGTTTTATCGAAAGTACGCTGGCTCAAATATTCAAAACACCGGAATACAATCAGTATCGCGGAGGTCCTGCCTATTACATGGAAAAAGGACTGAACAACCGTACTCTCGGAATCATATTCGCTATCACCATCACGTTTACATATGGGCTTGTTTTCAGTTCCGTGCAGTCGAATACGATCTCTTCCGCTTTTGAACGTTCTTTCTCTCTCGACGGCTGGGTGCTCGGGCTGATTTTAACGGCTATCGTAGCGTCCATCATCTTCGGAGGTCTGAGAAGGATTGCTCAGGTGACGCAGTTCATTATCCCGATCATGGCATTTTTCTACGTGGCTTTGGCTCTGTACGTCCTGTTTCTCAACCTTGGGCAGGTTCCGGATATGATCGGTCTTATTTTTTCCAGTGCTTTCGGTTTCCGTGAATTTGCAGGCGGTACTATCGGAGGTATGATCATGATCGGTGTGCAGCGTGGTCTGTTCTCGAACGAAGCCGGTATGGGTAGTGCGCCGAACGCAGCTGCTACCTCGGAAGTGACGCACCCGGTGAAACAGGGACTTATCCAGACGCTTGGGGTATTTATCGATACGCTGATCATCTGTAGTGCTACGGCAACTATTATCCTCTTTTCCGGAGAATATAAGAATCCGGGAGGCGCAGAAGGGATTCAGATCACCCAGATGGCTTTTGAGAATGAGATAGGACAGTGGGCCTCCATCTTTATTGCGGTCGCCATCTTCCTATTCGCTTTCAGTTCTATCATCGGTAACTACTATTATGGGGAAACGAACCTTGAATTCATCCGGACGAGCGGAAGGCTGAAACTCATTTACCGTGCGAGTGTACTGCTCATGGTGATGTTCGGGGCCGTTGCCGAATTCGGTCTCGTGTGGTCGCTTGCGGACATGACGATGGGAATTATGGCACTGATAAACCTGTACGCCATCTTCCTGTTATCGAAGATCGCTTACGCGGCGCTGAAAGACTATTTGAATCAGCGCAGACAGGGGAAAGACCCGGTCTTTTATCAGGACCATCTGCCCGGTGTGAAGGGTATGGATTACTGGAAACGCACGGACCCTGTCAGAAACGATAAGAAATAAACGAAAAAACGTATCCACATTGGATGTCAGGCTGTCGAGAAAATCTCGGCAGCTTTTTTTTTTTTGTTTTTCAATGAAGGGCGAACGGGATTCACCCCCCGCGCGAGAACTCCACAAAACTTGCAGAGAAAAACAGATTCCTCTACAAGCTGAAACCGCTCCCGCAGCGGTTTTTTTCGTATTCCTTCGTCTCTGTGCTAAAATACAATCATGATCTGAACGAAAAAGGATGGTAGCTATGAGTATACTGATCGCAGAAAATCTCGCTAAAGGGTACGGAGATAAAATACTGTTCGATGAACTTTCATTTACGGTGGAAGATAGGGAAAGAATCGGTCTTATAGGCGTAAACGGGACCGGGAAATCCTCGTTACTGAAAATCCTCGCAGATATCGAATCGAAGGATGCAGGTAACGTTCATCACGCCAAGGATTTCCACGTGGAATATTTGTCCCAGGAGCCTGAACTTGAAGAAGAAGACACGGTTTTTGAACAGATTTACTACGGGGACTCGGACATTATGAAAGTGTTGCGGAGATACGAGAAAGCTCTTCAGCAGACGATGGAAAAGCCGGAGGACGAAAAGGTCCAGAACGAATTGATGGAAGCACAGGAAAAAATGGAAGATGCGGGAGCATGGGAAGCGAGTACGGAGGCGAAAAAAGTCCTCTCCCAGCTTGGCATCGAAGCGTATAACCATAAGGTGAAGGAGCTGTCCGGGGGCCAGAAGAAGCGCGTGGCGATTGCGAAAGCCCTGCTGCAGCCGGCGGATCTTCTGCTTCTGGATGAGCCGACCAACCACCTTGATAATGAAACGATCGAATGGCTCGAGGAGTATTTGAGTCAGTACAAAGGGGCACTTATGCTTGTCACCCACGACCGCTATTTTCTGAACCGGGTAACGAATAAAATATTTGAACTGGAAAGAGGACAGCTTTATGAGTACGAAGGTAACTACGAAGTTTTCCTTGAGAAAAAAGCGGAACGGGAAGAACTCGAAAAACGGAGAGAAGCGAAGCATCAGAACGTGCTGAAACAGGAACTTGCATGGCTGAAGCGTGGAGTGAAAGCCCGAGGTACGAAACAGAAAGCCAGAAAGCAGCGTGTGGAAGCGATGAAGGAGAAGACGTTCGAAACGGATAAGGAAGAAGCTGATATCGCTACGGCCTCCACCCGCCTCGGAAAACAGGTGATGGAACTCGAGGATATCGGCCATAAATTTGAAGAGGACTATCTGTTCCGTCATATCAGTGATCTGATTGTACCGGGAGAACGTATCGGCATCATCGGACCGAACGGGACCGGAAAGACGACGCTGCTCAATATAATGGCAGGGCGGAGAGAACCGTCGGAAGGCGCCGTACACATCGGACCGACTGTGAAAATCGGATACTATAAACAGGACCACGAAGAGCTGGATGGCGATCAGACTGTCATCGGGTACATTAAAGAGACGGCCGAAGTCATCTCGACGAAAGATAAGCATCAGGTGACAGCCGAGCAGATGCTTGAGCGGTTTTTATTCTCCCGCAGCCACCAGTGGACGTATATAAGAAGGTTATCAGGGGGCGAACGCCGCAGACTGTATCTTCTGAAGGTGCTGATGGAGGAACCGAACGTCCTGTTTCTCGATGAGCCGACGAACGACCTTGATACGGAAACGCTGAGCGTGCTTGAGGATTATATCGACAGCTTTCCGGGTGTCGTCATTACTGTCAGCCACGACCGTTACTTCCTCGACAGAATCGCCGATCGGCTGATTGCTCTTGAAACTGATGGGAATTTCGAGAAGTTTCAGGGAGCCTACAGTGAATTCCTGGAGAAAAAGAAAGAGGAGAAGAAACAGGACGCTGCACCTGCTCAGAAAAAAGAGTCGCGTACGAAGCGGAAAAAGAAACTGTCCTATCAGGATCAGCAGGAATGGAAGACGATTGAAGACGATATCTCGGCTGTAGAAGAACGGATCGAAGAGATCAAAACAGAAATCAGTGAAACCGGAAGTGATTTCGATAAAGCGGAAGAACTGTACAAAGAACAGCAGAGAAAAGAAGAAGAACTTGAACAGAAAATGGAACGGTGGGAAGAATTGTCCGAACTGATGGAAGAAAACTGATGGAAGAAAGCCGGGGGCCTTCATGAAGGTCCCTTTTTTGTATTGAAGGGGCAATTGTGAAATAATAGAAAGCGAAAAATTCCTTGGAAAGGTGATGAGTGTTATGCACCAACATATGCTTGATAAGTACGCAGATCTGGCGCTGAGAACCGGAGTCAATCTGCAGAAAGATCAGAAACTGGTCATTAATTCTACGGTAGAGGGAGCGGACTTTACGCGGGTAATCGTAAAGAAAGCTTTTGAACTGGGGGCAAAAGACGTACATATCAATTGGGGAGACGATGACATTACCCGCCTGCGCTATGAATACGCAGATACAGAGACATTGAAAGAAGTTCCAGAATGGCAGCAGGATATGTTCAAATCGTTCGGCGAAGAAGGGATGGCCATTCTTTCCGTACGTGCAACAGATCCCGACCTTCTGCAGGGAATTGACGCAAAAAAGATTGCTGCAGCGCAGAAATCCCGCAGTGAAGCCATGGCCGAATTTCGTAACTACACGATGAACGACCGGATTCAGTGGTCGATTGTCAGTATCCCGATCACCGCCTGGGCGCAGAAAATATTTCCGGAAGCAGACGCAGAAACAGCGAAAGAGAAGCTGTGGGAGGAGATTTTCTCTATCGTCCGCATCGACCAGGAGGACCCGGTCAAAGCGTGGGATGAGCATAATGAAATGCTTGAAAACGCACGGCAGTTCCTGAACAGAAAGCAGTATAAAGAGCTCGTCTACCAGGGACCCGGTACGAACCTTACCGTTGCTCTTCCGAAGGGGCACATATGGAAAGGCGGAGCTAGCCGGACGGAAGACGGTGTGCCGTTCAATCCGAACATGCCGACGGAGGAAGTTTTTACGGCTCCTCACAAATACGGAGTGGACGGAATCGTTTCGAGTACGAAACCTCTGAATTACGGGGGCAGTGTGATCGATAACTTTACACTTACCTTTAAAGACGGAGAGGTCGTCGACTTTTCTGCCGAGCAGGGAGAGGAAACACTGGAGCAGCTGCTTGATACGGATGACGGAGCTTCCCACCTCGGTGAACTGGCGCTCGTCCCTCACGAGTCTCCGATCTCGCAGTCAGGCCTCATATTCTACAATACCCTGTACGACGAGAACGCTTCCTGCCACCTGGCTTTCGGAAAAGCGTATCCGAACAACGTGGAAGGCGGTTCTGACATGAGTGAGAAAGAGCTTGATGAGAACGGGGTCAACCACAGTCTTGTACACGTAGACTTCATGATGGGCTCCGGCGAAATGGATATAGACGGAGTTCTTGAAGACGGTAAAGAAGAAGCTGTAATGAGAAATGGCAGCTGGTCTCTCGACTTCAATGAAGATTAATAACGGGTCGGGAAGGGTATAAGATTTTCACAACCGAAAAGAAGGAGTGAATCTTATGCCGGGACCGGAACACGAACTTGCAGGGTTCCAGGGGAACCCTAACGAATTCAGTAAATGCAACAACTGCGGTAAACTGCTTCAGACGAAAAAAGAAGAAGAAGTGAAGCTTTGCAAAGCCTGTCAAAAGCGTCATAAAGAACGGGAAACTGATTATGACGATGTAGAATAGAAAGATGCAAAAAAAGAGTTCCGCCGAAAATGGCAGGAACTCTTTTTTGCATCTCTCCCATCATTTACTTCGGGATAATGCGTATTTCTCTCTTCTTCGTTTTGAAGAGGATGGCATCAGCACATGTATGATCGCTCCGAGTACGCCCCCTGCGAAAGCGGGGAGGGCCCAGGCGAGCCCGATCGTTACGAACGGCAACATTTCTACGAAGGCTGTCAGTGGTTCTATGCTGATCTCCAGCACCTGAAGCCCTTCATAAAGACTGATTATTGCGGTAAAAGCGACTGCTCCCCGATAGACGTAGCGCGAGTGCCGGAAATACTTGCCGATAAACGCAAGAATAACGAGAACGATAGTGATGGGATAAAGAAATGTCAGTACCGGTACCGAATACTTGATGATCTGGTTCAGTCCGAGATTTGTAATTCCGAGGCTGAGGATGGTCACGACGGTAATGACCTGTAGATAAGTAAGCTTCGGGATACGCTTCGAAAAGTACTGCCCGCAGGTTACGGTGAGACCTACACAAGTCGTAAAACAGGCGAGCGTTACAAGGAGCCCCAATATAATGGTTCCTGTAGATCCGAACATCGTTTCGGCGGCACTGGACAGGAGAAGACTTCCGCTGGCGAAATCTCCGGATGGGGCCATTTTCACTCCTACCCAGCCGATCGCAGCGTAAACGAGGCTGAGGCCGATGGCAGTGACAGCGCCTGCTTTAATCGTCTGTCTGGTAAGTTGTTTTTGGTCAGTGACTCCCTGCTGCTGGATGGAAGTGATGACGATGATTCCGAACGCAAGCCCGGCGATAGCATCCATCGTCAGGTAACCTTCGACGAAACCGCTGAAAAAGGGAGTGGTCCCGTATTTTTCTCCCGGGGCGACGGAACCGGAAGAAGGAAGAAACAGGGCTCCTGCCGCCAGGGCTGCGATAGACAGGAAAAGAAGCGGAGTGAGCCACTGTCCGATTATATCGACGAGTTTCGAAGGGTTCCGGCTTATGAGAAAGACGATGGTGAAAAAGATGAGAGAAAACACAAAGAGAATGGGGGAACTTAAGCCTCCGGTTAATGGAGCCGTTCCCATCTCATAGGCGACGTTGGCCGCTCTCGGGATACCGAAAAAGGGACCGATCGCGAGATAAATGAGTGAAACAAAAGTAATAGCAAAAGCCGGGTGCACTCTTCCGGCAATCTCCGTAGCTCCGTTTTTGGAAAGAGAAAGAGCTATTACAGCCGTAATAGGGAGTCCTACCCCTGTAAGGATGAAACCTATGATAGCCGGAAGATAGTTCTCTCCGGCCCCCATGCCGAGGGAAGCCGGGTAAATGAGGTTACCCGCTCCGAAAAACATGGCGAACAACATAAATCCTACTGCTATAGTTCTTGAGTTTTTCAACCGATGCGCCTCCAATGTATCAGGCAGCTTCTTAATAGGAAGTATGCCTTTTAAAAAATATTAATTTTTAGAAAATAAAATTAAATCAAAACCGAACTTTATGTTATCAACCTCCAAATGCTATGTCAATCTATTTAATGTCAAAGCTCAGGATCCCGGCGAGTCAATAATGAAAAGGTTTACATTCTGAAACGCTCCTACAGAGGGATTCACGGCGTCTGTATTTGTTTACACGGGAAGAAGTTACATATAGAATAAAGCTATGCTTTTTTGAGAAAAGACTTTTTTCTAAAATGAGGAGATTACCTATATGATCATAGATTCATTATTGTTACAAATAACGCTCATTGGTCTGCTGGGAGTAGGATCTCAGTGGATCGCCTGGAGATACAGGCTTCCTGCCATCGTAGTGATGTCCCTGGCCGGACTCATGGCAGGTCCCGTACTCGGTCTGATGAACCCTTCCGAAAGTTACGGTGATCTGTACTCTCCGGTAATCAGTCTCGCCGTTGCCATTATCCTGTTCGAAGGCAGTCTGAACCTTGATTTTAAAGAGGTGAGAGGGCTCGGGAGACCGGTGTTCCGGATCGTCACCCTGGGCGCCTTTATCGCCTGGATTCTCGGGTCTCTCGCCGCTCACTACATTGCCGGTCTGAGTGTCGCAGTGTCTTTCGTTATCGGCGGACTTCTGATTGTGACGGGACCAACCGTTATTCTGCCGCTGCTCCGTCAGGCCAAACTTAAACCGAGGCCTGCCAAAATATTGAAGTGGGAAGGGATTATCGTAGATCCTATCGGAGCTCTCCTTGCTGTATTCACTTTCGAAATCATCGTCTTTCTCATGGGAGATCCGCTCGCACCTTCTGCTCTGGTCACTTTCTTTCTTGCGGCAGTCTTTGCGGTAGGAATAGGATACGGCCTCGGCAGGGGAGTCGGATATATGTTCGAAAACGGCTACGTGCCGGAATTTCTGAAATCGGCTTTCGTATTCGGAGCTGTAATCGTCTGTTTTACGGCAGCCGATGAAATTATGCACGAGACGGGTCTTTTATCAGTGACGGCTATGGGGATGACGCTTGCGAATATGAGAATTTCCTCGATAAATGACATGAGGCACTTTAAGGAGAATATGTCCCTGCTCCTGATTTCGGCGATTTTCGTTATGCTGACGGCCTCGTTGACGAGAGAAACACTCGTGGAAATATTTCAGCCCGAAATCATCGCTTTCGTACTGATTATGCTTTTTGTCGTACGGCCCCTTTCTATATTCATTTCGACTATCGGCACGGATCTCAACAACTCGGAGAAATTACTCGTAGGATGGATTGCTCCTCGCGGGATAGTAGCTCTTACTGTAGCGAGTTATTTCGCCGGCGCGCTTTCCGATGCCGGATTCGAGGATGCGGAGATACTCGTTTCCCTGACGTTTGCCCTGGTGTTCACCACGGTCGTGGCTCACGGGTTCTCGATGAGATGGCTTTCGAAAAAGCTCGATCTTTCGCAGGAAGGTCCGCCGGGAGTGCTGATCGTCGGCGGGAATCCCTTCACGACCAAGCTTGCCTCTACTCTTAAGAGTCTCGACGTACCGGTAGTAGTAGTCGATTCTTCCTGGAGAAAACTTACGAGAGCTAGATCTGAAGGAGTGAAAACGTTCCACGGGGAAATGCTCAGTGAGCAGACCGACTATTCCATTGATATGACTCCGTACGACTATCTCGTAACTGCGACGGAAATGGATTCTTATAACGCTCTCATATGTACTACGTTCGTGCCGGAATTTGGGAGAAACAACACGTTTCAGCTGAACCTGAGTGACCAGCGGGGAGATAATATCGAGGGACTCAACCACACCATCAGCGGGCGGATTCTGTTCAGAAAAGATGTAACGTGGGAGCCTTTGAATGATATGGTGGAGAACGGGTATGTTTTAAGAAAAACGACCATAACGGAGAAATATACGTACAGCGATTATTTGAATAATCTCGATGATCAGGCAGTTCAGTTATTCGTGAAGAAGAAAGCGACAGGAATGCTTTATTTCTTTACGGAATACGGAGAGCTGGCTCCGGAGACTGGGGATATCGTAGTTTCCCTTACCCCTCCGAGTAAAGAATTCGAGAAAATTCAGGAAAAACTGGAGACGAAACGAAAAAATAAGCAGCAGGGCTGAACCCGGCTGCTTATTTTTGACGTAATTCTTTCTTCAGCTCGGAAAGTTCACTTTCAATCTTTTCGAGCTGCGCTTCGGCACGTTCCACATTTCCCCCGTTCGCTTCCAATTTGTCCATATCTCCCTGGACACGGATATAGTCGGATTTCAGTTCGGCAATACGGGCTTCAATCTCCTGTTTAGACATATGTATGTACTCCTTCTTTTAATGTTATGGTATAATTCATTATATAAAATGCACAGAAAAGATGCAAAACCATGACTTTCCTCCCAAGTGTTTACGTGTAAGATTAATTGACTGAATTTTTAGAAAAATGTAAAATCCTTCTGCTTTTCTTATTATGTTTATGATATTCTTTATATAACACAGGAAAAGCCGCTCTAAAGAGAGGAGAGGGGGGTATTTGCAAAATAAGCAGGTTTGTAGGGACTTTCAGCCTTATGTAAAATAAGTGATGTCCAAATTACCTGCGTATAACCGAGGGGGTATAGCATAACTTGAAACTGTTTCGAGCTTTAGATCGAGGAATTTTAAAACTGGAAGAATTCATCCTGAGCTATGCCATCATTCTGATTGCACTGATGGTGATCAGCAAGCCGATTACCCGGACGCTGCTCGGCTATACGCTTCCATTTGCGGATGAGGTCAGCCAGATATCAGTGACCGTCGCTACGTTCATGGGAATCAGCTACGCAGCCCGAAAAGGAAGGCATATCAGTATGTCCGCTTTTTACGATCTCTCTCCGTTTAAGGTGAGAAAAGTCTTATCTATATTCATCCCGGCTTTGACGGCTGTCATTTTATTCGTACTGGCCTATTACTCCACGCTCTATGTTCTGGATATTAAAGACTCCGGCCGTGTCACAGCAGCTCTGCAGATGCCGATGTACATCCTTTATATGTTTATCCCGATAGGATTTTTCCTGGGGGGCGTGCAGTTCCTGCGTAACATGTGGGTGAACATCAGAGACAAAGAAAATGTATACATCGGTACGGAAGCCCTGGACTATAATGACATGGAAAATGAGAAAGTGGAAGAAACCGGACACTTATAGTAACTACTTCGAACAAGAGAGGATAACAATATGCTGGCGACAATGTTAACAATTATGGTCATTCTATTATTGCTGAACTTTCCGATGCTGGTTCCTTTAATGGTTGCTCCTCTAATTGTCATTTTTATCTATTTTCCGAATTTAGACCCGGTAATCATGATGCAGCAGTTCTCGACGGGGATCGAGGCTTACGTACTGCTGGCTGTTCCCCTCTTCATATTCGCAGCCGATATTATGACCACCGGAAAAACTTCGAACAGACTGCTTGATTTCATCGGTTCCTTCATCGGACATATCCGGGGAGGCTACGCCGTTACTACAGCTGCCGCCTGTACCCTTTTCGGCGCAATTTCCGGATCGACCCAGGCTACCGTCGTAGCCATCGGTACCCCGATGCGGGAGCGACTCCTCAAAATCGGTTATAAAGATCCGACCGCTATCGCACTTATCATCAATTCGAGCGACGTAGCTCTGCTCGTTCCTCCGAGTATCGGAATGATCATGTACGGACTTGTCTCCGGAACTTCAGTAGGAGACTTGTTCATCGCAGGTATCATCCCCGGCATCATCGTTTTTCTCGCTTTTACTATTTACAGCGTCATTTACGCTATCGTCAAAGACATACCGCTTGCAAACAAAGCAACGTGGAAAGAACGACTGCACATGACTAAAAAAGCTCTGCTGCCTATCGGATTCCCCGTAATCGTCATCGGAGGTATCTACTCCGGGCTGTTCAGCCCTACGGAAGCAGCAGGTGTTTCCGTGCTATATGCGTTCATACTGGAAGTACTTATATACAGATCTATTCATATTAAAAGACTGCCGAGTATCGCCCGCTCTACCGGTATCGTCACCTCAGCCGTGTTTGTACTCGTAGCAGGAGGTCAGGCATTTACCTGGGTCATATCGTTTGCGCGCATTCCGCAGATGATAACAGATGCCGTGCTCGGTCCAGAACCATCCGCGATATTCGTACTGCTGATGGTATCTCTGTTTTTCTTCGTCGGCTGTATGTTCGTCGATCCGATTGTGGTCATTCTTGTACTTACACCGATTTTCTACCCGGCGGCTATGGGGGCCGGAGTAGATCCGATCCACCTGGGTGTCGTTATCACTTTCCAGGCGGCGCTTGGCTCAGCCACTCCGCCGTTCGGCGTCGACATCTTCACTGCCAGCGCCGTTTTCAATAAACCTTATCTGGAAGTGATTAAAGGAACGCCGCCGTATATAGCGATTATGGTAGCAGTAGCATTTTTACTGATTTACTTCGAAGAGTTGTCACTTATGCTTTTATAAGCATATGAAAGTATACCAAAAAAACTGGGGAGGTTTTCACCATTATTAACAAAAAGAGTTTATTGACTGGGGTCATGGCTTTATCGTTGTCGGGATTTCTTGCTGCATGTGGCGGCGGTGGTGACGGAGAAAGTTCAGGAGACGGAGGAGAATCTTCAGGAGGCGGTTCAGAAACCTGGAGAATGGTGACGGAAGAAGTGGATGGCCAGGTACAGTACGAGTATGCGGAAGAATTCGGGAAACGTATCAATGAGAAAACCGATGGTCAAATCACGATAGAACCTTATGAATTCGGAGGTCTGGGTAATGAATCAGACCAGGTGGAACAGCTTGAAACAGGAGCTGTCGAGATGGCTGTCATGTCCCCGGGTTTCACAGGGAACATGGTAAAAGAAGGGCAGTTGTTCGCTCTGCATTTCCTGTTTCCTGACAGTGTGAAGAAAACCCAGGAAGTCCTGAACAAGAGTGAAGCTCTGAATAAAGACCTTCGTTCCAAATATGAAGAGCATGGTATCACTCCGCTCGCGTTCTGGACTGAAGGGGCGATGCAGTGGACTTTCAATAAAAAGGTCGAAAAACCTGCAGATTTTGAAGGGTTGAAAATGCGTACCCAGACATCTCCACTGATTCTGGAATCCTACAAAGCCTACGGCGCCGACCCGCAGTCGATGAGCTGGGGAGAGCTCTACACGGCGCTTGACCGCGGTACCGTTGAAGGTCAGGAGAACCCTATCTTTTTCATCGGAGATGCTTCGTTCCACGAAGTTCAGGATTACATGACTCTCTCTAATCACAACAACTATGTAGCGATGACTACCGTGAACTCCGACTGGTACGACGGTCTTGATGAAGAAATGCAGAAGACAATAGACGAGACTGTGCAGGAAATGCAGGAGTGGGTATATGAGGAACAGGAAGCCCAGAACGAGGAATGGCTGAAGACCATTAAAGAAGACGAAGAGAACGCTACGGAAGTTATAGAACTGACGGAAGAACAGCGTGAGGCGTTCCGCAAAGAAGCGATGGGCGTCCGTGACTTCTACAGAGAGGAAGTTTCCACGGTCGACGGGGAAATTCTCGATAAGCTGGAGAAAGAAATAAGTGAAATTTCCGGCGAAGAAACGGGTGACAGTTCCGGTTCTGAAGAATAATTCCTGTAACCAATTATATACAGAATAGAAGAAGCTGCCGGGCCTCGGCAGCTTCTTTTTCATATATTGCAGTTCAGTCACTAAACAGTGGGAGACTTCCATTCTTCGTATAAGTGCGCAACGGTAGCTTTTATGAGTGCGTACGTCGGTATGGCAAACAATAAACCGAGAAAACCTGCGAGACTTCCGGCAGCGAGTATGACAGTGATGATCGTAAGCGGATGGATATGCAGTGCTTTCCCCATTATATTCGGTGAAATGAGATTCCCTTCGACCTGCTGGGCGATTATCGTAATGATAGCTACCCAGATGACCATGATCGGATCCTGGAAGAGAGCGACGATCAGAGCCGGGATGACTGCGAGAAAAGGTCCGATGAAAGGGATGACGTTCATTATCATGGCGAACAGGGACAGCGTGAGTGAGTACTGCAGACCTATGGCCAGGTAGCCGATCAGAAGAAGTAAGCCCACAGCTACACTGACCGTAAGCTGACCGAGGATGAATGTGTAAAGTGTACGGTCGACGGAACGGGCCCATCGCACAAAGCTGTCTGCGAAAGAAGGGCTCTTCTCTCTCATGTAACCGCTCAGAAACGGGAGCAGACGATGTCCGTCTTTCAGCATGAAAAAGAGGAAAAACGGCACAAGAATAAGTGAAAAAAGAAAGCTGACGACGTTCGTAAGTATGTTGAAGAAAGCCGCAGAGGCTTCCTGTATGTAGGACTCAAGGTTATCCGTGAAGTTCTGGATAGTATCCGTTACCCTCTCAGGAAGAATGTCCTGATTCTGCTGCCAGTAGCCGACTCCCTGTTCGACCGTCTGGACCATTTCCGGAATGTTGTTCATTAATTTCGTGTACTGCTGCTGGGCGATTGGTGCAATGAACTGAACGACCAGATAGCCGGCAGCGATAAAAAGAATGAAGACGAACAGGATAGCGGGGACTCTTGGCACTTTCACGCGTGTCAGCCATTCCACGAGCGGTCTTGAAATATAATAGAGAACGCCTCCGCCGATAAGCGGAAGGGCGATAGCGCTAATGTAGGTGAGAATCGGCTGGAAGAAAAACTGGATTTTATTCAGTAATAATATTAATAAGCAGATTGCTATCAGGGCGATAATTGTCTGGAACCATTTTTTTTGGAGCATTTCATATTCCGCCTTTCCTGAAATGATTTTAAGTGACGTGCCGGGAGAAATGCAGGGTTACAGCATCACATGAATACATTTTACTGGAAAGATGTAAGGAAAGAAATGTTTTGTTGGAGACTTTAATTGAAAGATGCTTTCAGAAGGGAGGTTTTTTACGCTCCAGCGTTGACTTCAAAGGGATAAATGGTATGATAAAAAAAGAAGGGGAGTAGCTGTTCGATAAAATCGTCAATACGAGAGAAATCTCCGGTTTTATCGGCAACGACCGTTGTTTGCGAGACCTTTGTCCGGGAAGGGCAGAGGTCTCTTTTTTATGCTCTGCTCTTTACCGGGAATCGATTAATAAGGAGAGCGGAATGTTATGGAAGCACAATTACTGATTGAATATGGCTGGGTACTGATTGTACTCGTAGGACTCGAGGGGATACTGGCGGCCGACAACGCGCTCGTGCTGGCAATCATGGTGAAACATCTGCCGCCCGAGAAAAGAAAGAAAGCTTTATTTTACGGCCTGGTCGGCGCGTTCATTCTTCGTTTTGCATCGCTGTTCGTCATTTCTTTTCTTGTGGACGTCTGGCAGGTCCAGGCTCTCGGCGCAGCCTATCTGTTATTTATTGCAGGAAAGAACCTTTATGATAAATGGAAAGCGAAAGGAAACGGAGAAGAGGAGGACGAAGAACCCGCGTACGATGAAACATCGAAAGGGAAAGGCTTCTGGATTACGGTAGTGAAAGTGGAGTTCGCCGATCTCGCCTTTGCGGTCGACTCCATCCTCGCCGCTGTCGCACTTGCCGTAACCCTTCCCGAAACGGAGCTCCCGACGGTCGGGAGTCTCGACGGAGGACAGTTCGCCGTTATCCTTGCAGGCGGGATGATCGGTATTATCATCATGAGATTCGCGGCCAACGTATTCGTCAGAATTCTGCATGACCGTCCCGGCCTTGAAATCGCAGCTTTTGTTATTGTAGGGTGGGTCGGTGTAAAATTGGTCATATCCACTCTTGCCCATCCGAACATTCAGATTCTTAACGAAAGCTTTGCGCACTCGGCACTTTGGAAAATCACGTTTTATACCGTGCTCGTAGGTATTGCGGCAGCCGGCTGGTTTTTGTCCGGGAGAAAGAAAAGCGGGAATAGTCAGTAAGGAGAGGAAATAGAATGGGTAAAGCGCTCGAAGGTAAAGACGAACAGTTTTACTACATTAAAAACAGGGTGTCCATGCTGAACGACGTAGTCCAGTCCATGGACAGTCCTGTAGACGAAGAGGATCTCGAACAGGTGGAACTTATGATCCAAAGCCTCAATGGGAAAGTGCTCAGGTTTCAAAAAGACCGGAAGGAGGAACAATAATGACAAAGCATCATTTTCATATGAAATCGACGTGGCCCGGAGGACGGGGGTCGGTCGGAACAATCGAAGCCGATAAGCTGAAGACGGAAATTTCCATTCCGGAAGAAATGGACGGACCGGGTCAGGGGACAAATCCTGACGAGATGCTGCTTGGAGCGGCATCTACGTGCTATATAATAACGTTAGCAGCTATGATGGAACGGGCTGAGCTTCCGGTTAAAGAAATGGATATGGACTCGGAAGGTGTTGTAAGCGTTACGAACGGTGTTATAACTTATGAAGAGATCATTCACCGTCCGAGAGTCGCCCTTGAAAAGGGGGCCTCCGAGTCTGAACTTGAAAAGCTGCGTAAGCTGGCCCACAAAGCGGAATCCTCCTGTATGATTTCAAGAGCGATTGCGGGGAACGTGAAACTTACGCTGGAGCCTGACCTTACGGTATCGAAATAACCGGGGGTCATAGTTTTACGATGTTTCCGGAATATCCGGGTGTTTCTTTGTCACAGGGGAAGAGGATAAGTACCGTAGTAAGTAATAATTGCTGTCAATGGTTACGAGGAGATAATAAGGAATCCGGAGGAGTGAATGATGAAAAACATATGTGTAGTGGGACTCGGTCACATCGGGCTCCCGATTTCGGGAGTGCTTGCCGAGGCCGGTATGAACGTACACGGAGTTGATATAGACGAAAAAGTGATCGATAATCTTCAGGGAGGCAGCATCCTTATTGAGGAGCCGGGCCTGGGGGATCTGGTCAGCGGCGTGGTCAGTTCCGGCCGTTTAACTGCAGGTGGAGAGCCCCAAGAGGCGGATGTATTCATCGTGGCTGTCCCGACTCCTGTTTATGATGATGAATCGGCGAATATCACTTACGTTGAACAGGCAGTGAAGAGCATCCTTCCGTATTTGAATAAAGGGAACGCAGTCATTGTCGAATCCACCGTCCCGCCGCGCACGATACAGGATAAAGTGGCTCCTGTGCTTGAAGAAGCCGGCTGGGACGTGGCTGCCAATGAAATATACCTGGCCCACTGTCCCGAGCGGGTGATTCCGGGGAGTGTCATGAAAGAGATAAAAGAAAACACGCTTATTATCGGCGGCTATACAAAAGAGGCGGCGGCAAAGGTAGCGGAAGTATATAAACTCTTTCTTGAAGGGGAAATTATAGAGACGACGGCGATTACTGCTGAGATGTCCAAGCTTATGGAAAATACGTACCGGGATGTAAATATAGCGCTGGCCAATGAGCTGGCCAAAATTTCGGCGGAGCTCGATGTCAACGCTCACGAAGTGATCCGCCTTGCCAACGTGCACCCGAGAGTGGAACTGCATGAACCTGGTCCCGGCGTCGGAGGGCACTGTATTCCGGTCGATCCTTATTTCGTTATAGAAAAAGCGAAAGATGTTTCGCCTCTGATGCAGACAGCGAGAGAAATCAATAACTCGATGCCTGAATTCGTCCTCTCCCAGATCGAAAAACTCACAAAGAACATATCCAACCCGAAAATAGCTGTTTTCGGACTCAGCTACAAAGGCGACGTGGACGATGTACGCGGAAGCCCGGCGATTGATGTCGTCTTTAAACTGGTGAACAATAAGAAGAACTATAAAGTCTTCTGTCACGACCCTTACGTCACGGAAGACCAGGTTCCGCTGCGGATCCACCCTCTCGAGGAGTCTCTGGAAAAAGCAGACGTGGCCCTCGTGCTGGTCGATCACAGTGAATACAAAAAGATGGATACCTCTATCTTTGAAGACCGCATGAAGACCCCGGTCGTTCTCGATATGCGGAATTGCCTTCCGGAAGCGAAAGGCGATACGAGAATCTATCCGATCGGGGACCTGAGCGGACTGGAGGTTCTCGGAGAATGATGAAGGAAACTTTTTTGGGCGTCGACGTGGCGCCTGTCACCTATAAACGGGTGATCAGTGAAATATCAAGGAATATCGTTTCGGGGGAGCAGTCGACCATCGTCGCTGTCAATCCGGAGAAAGTAATGGAAGCCTGTAAGGACGAAAACGTGCGTGAGCTTATCAATTCCTCCACTTTACAGATTCCTGATGGAATAGGAATCGTATGGGCCTCCAAATGGAGAGGCGGGAAGATAAGTGAACGGGTGACCGGTATAGACATGATGAGTTACCTCCTGCACTTTGCCGAACAGAAAAACTTGCGCGTGTTTCTATACGGGGCGGAAGAAGATGTTGTATCAAAAGCGAGGGACAACATTGAAAAACACCATCCCGACATTACCGTGGCAGGATATGAAAACGGTTTTGACGGGGACGAAGACCAGGTAGTGCAGCAAATTCAGGATTGTCAGGCTGACGTTCTGTTTGTAGCACTCGGAAGTCCGAAGCAGGAGCTCTGGATTCGTCGCAACAAAGAAAAGCTCGGGGTGAAAGTATTTCAGGGCGTCGGAGGAAGTTTCGATGTGTGGGCCGGCAAAGAGAAGAAGGCTCCGAAACTGTACCGGGATTTGAATGTGGAATGGCTGTACCGGCTGGTTTCCGATCCGAAACGGATCAAACGCCAGCTCGCTTTGCCGAAATTCGCTTTTTGTGTCCTTACTAAAAGCCTCTAAAACAGGAAAAAGAAATCAGAAGGCCTCTACGAAACCGCTCAGGATTCGTGGAGGCCTTTCTTACTCGCGGAAATATTAGTCACCATTCTCTTTTATATACCCGTGCTTCAAAAGGACGGATAATGGATTCATCAGAGAGATAACGGTAATTATGCAGAAGGAGATCTTCTCCTCTTACACCTGCTTCCGGCGGAAGGGAGGAACAGGTGTCGGAGAGGTTTGCGATAATCACTGCCTGGTGATCACCGAGCGTTCTCGTATAAGCGTAAAGAGCGGGATCGGTTTCCTCCAGCAGATCATATCTTCCGTATGTGAATAAATCATACGACTTTTTCAGCCGGATCAGCTGTCGATAGTAGTTCAGAATCGATGTTGCGTCCTCCTGCTGATCTTCCACGTTCACCTGCTTATAATCCGGGTTGATTTTTATCCAGGGGCGGCCTGAAGTGAATCCGGCATTGCGGCTGTTCTCCCACTGCATCGGCGTCCGGCTGTTGTCCCGGGAAGTTTCCCTGAGGTTTTGAAGTATCTCCTCTTCTTTCCATCCCTGTGCCTTTTTGGCAGTATAGAAGTTCTTCGCCGCCACATCGTCATAGTCGTCGATGGAAGTGAATCCGGCGTTTGTCATACCGATTTCCTGTCCCTGATAAATGAAGGGAGTACCCTGCATCAGGAAATACATGGTGGCAAGCGACGTGGCACTTTCTTTCCAAAACTCCCCGTCGTCTCCCCACGTGGACACAGCACGTGCTTTGTCGTGATTTTCGATGAACAGAGCGTTCCAGCCGTCTCCTTCGAGTCCTTTCTGCCATTTCGTAAGGACGTGTTTCAACGCCGGCACATCAAGCCCCGTACCGCCTTCCTGGTCCCAGAGATCAAGATGTTCAAACTGGAAAATCATGTCCATTTTCCCCTCATCCCCGACCCAGAGATGTGCTTCATCCGCGCTCACTCCGTTGGCTTCCCCGACAGAAACCGCGTCGTACTTTCCGTATGTTTCTTCTTTGAATTCCTGAAGGAACTCGTGGATGCCCTCCTGATTCATGTGCATATCAAAGCTCGATACATACTGTTTGTGCTCGGGGTTCGGCATATCGGGAAGACCGGGACGCTTCTTGATATGACTGATTGCGTCAATGCGGAAACCGTCGATTCCTTTCTCCAGCCACCAGTTGACAGTGTCGTAAAGTTCGCGGCGCACTTCGCCGTTTTCCCAGTTCAAATCGGGCTGGCGTTCCGAGAAGATATGGAGGAAGTACTGTTCCGTCGCTTCATCATACTTCCAGGCCGACCCGTCGAATATACTTTCCCAGTTGTTCGGTGGTCCGCCGTCGCGTCCGTCTCTCCATATATACCAGTCGCGTTTGGGGCTCTGTTTCGAAGATTTCGATTCAAGGAACCACGGATGTTCATCGCTCGTGTGATTCAGAACGAGGTCGATGATCAGGCGCATGTCGCGGTTATGTACTTCTTCGAGAAGCTGATCGAAGTCCTCCATCGTACCGAAGTACTGAAGAATATCCTTATAATCCGAAATATCATAGCCGTTATCGTCAAGCGGCGATTTGTACATCGGACAGATCCAGATAAAATCAATGCCCAGGTCCTTCAAATAGTCGAGACGGCTGATCATTCCCTGCAGATCTCCGATACCGTCCCCGTCGGAGTCCTGGAAACTCCGCGGATACACCTGGTAGCCGACGGCCTCTTTCCACCATTTACGTTCCATACTCACTCACTCCTCTTCTCATTTCAAAAACTGCGATTTTATCCGGATGGATCATCACCTGCTTGCCTCACATCAAAATTGTGCAATCGTTTTCGCAAACTAAGCATAGCATATCGGAAAGGGTGTGATTTTGCAACCGTTTCCTTTTTGTGAAAAGGCTGTGAAGCAAAAGGATTGCAGATTTTCCTCTCATCCTATATAGTAAGAAGTAATTCAATACAGTATCTTTCGGGGTCAGGTGAAATTCCTAGCCGGCGGTAATGGAGTAACGTCCTCAGCCCGCGACGGGGAAGAGCGTATTCCCCCTGATTTGGTGAAATTCCAAAGCCGACAGTTAAAGTCTGGATGGGAGAAAGATTATTCTAATCCTGGTACACGTGTACCTTTTTTTAAGTATCTTTATGCCCTGAAGGACAATTGTTCTTCAGGGCATTTTTTATGAAAAAAGACCATTCAGACAGAGCGCTTACTGCGTCCGAACCGACAATAAGCCTGTCTCCCGTAAAGAGAAGAAGTTCGGAGGAAAGCACATGAACAGAGACCGTTACTATATGGAACTTGCTGTGGAGATGGCACAGAAAACGATGGGCCAGACGGACCCAAATCCGGCCGTCGCCGCAGTAGTAGTTAAAAATAACCAGATCGTCGGCACCGGGGTTCACGTCAAAGTAGGGGAGCCTCATGCCGAAGTCCACGCGCTGAATATGGCCGGGACCCACGCCGAAGATGCAGAAATATACGTCACTCTTGAACCGTGCAGCCATTACGGCAGAACGCCGCCCTGCGCCGATGCGATTGTAGCTGCAGGGGTTAAGCGGGCTGTGATCGCCTCGTTCGATCCGAATCCTGAGGTGGCCGGAAAAGGCATGAAAAAAATGAAGGACGGCGGTGTGGAAGTCGTCACGGACGTCTGCCGCGAAGAAGCGGATGCCATTAATCGGCCTTTTTTCCACTATATTTCGAAGGGGAAACCGTACGTGCGGCTGAAGTCGGCGATGAGCCTGGACGGTAAAATTGCGACGTCCACCGGAGAAAGCCAGTGGATTACCGGGGAGAGTGCACGGAAAGACGGACACTGGTATCGGCACCGCTCGGGAGCTATTCTCGTAGGGATAAATACGGTGCTTACGGATGATCCTATGCTGACGGCAAGACTTGAGGAAGGCGGAAGCCACCCGGTGCGTATCGTTCTCGACAACCATCTGCGGATGCCGAGGAACGCGAAACTTATGCAGGACGACACTTCACCGGTGTGGATCGTGGCCGGTAAAACGGTGACTAATAAGCAGTTGAAAGAATTCTCGGCCCCGTCACACGTGGAAATTCTGCGTCAGTCCGAAGAAACTGTGGACATTGATGTTTTTCTGAAGGAGCTTGCGGAGAGAAAGATCTCCTCTTTGCTCGTAGAAGGCGGAGGAACAGTGGCTGACAGTTTTGTCCGCTCCAGAAACGTCGACGAAGTCATTACCTATATCGCCCCGAAACTGATAGGCGGAAAAAAAGCGCTGACACCCGTTTCAGGGGCAGGTATTGAGCATTTGCATGACGCAATGAGTTTCTCCGTAGTTCATCAGGACCGTTTAGGGGAAGACATTAAAATCGTTTCAAGGAAAGAAGGCGAATGAGATGTTTACAGGAATCGTAGAAGAAATCGGAACCATCAGTTCGATTGAGCAGAAAGAGGAAGCGATGGATGTGAGGATCAAAGCTTCCGTCATTTTACAGGACGTGGAAGAAGGAGACAGCATTTCCATTAACGGCGTCTGTTTAACAGTCACGGCATTCACGGAAACGACGGCGTCTTTTGACGTAATGCCGGAGACATTCCGGGCCACGAACTTCAAAGACCTCACCGAAGGAAGCAACGTGAATCTTGAACGTGCTCTTGCAGCGGGAGGACGATTCGGCGGCCACATCGTTTCCGGACATATTGACGGCACCGGAAAGATAACCGGGAAAACGCCGGAAGCAAATGCGGTATATTATGAAATTGAACTTCCGGAAGACCTGATACAGTATTTTATTCATAAAGGATCGATTGCTGTAGACGGTACAAGCCTGACCGTGTTCGGAGTGAAGGGGAATACGATTCTCGTCTCCCTCATCCCGCACACTATGGAACACACCGTTCTCGGGAACAAAGAACCGGGAGATGAGGTTAACGTGGAGTGTGATATGATCGGTAAATATATTGCTCATTTCATGAAGAACAAAAATAGCGGAGAAGAAGTCAGCTCCGATTTTCTTAAAGAAAACGGCTACGTTTAGAGGACAGGGGGATATTATGTTTGATACTATCGAATACGCAATCGAACGCCTGAAACAGGGGAAGATGGTAATAGTATGTGATGATGAGGACAGAGAGAATGAGGGGGATCTCGTTGGGGTGGCGGAATACGCAACTTCCGAAATGATCAATTTTATGATCACCCACGGGCGCGGCCTCGTATGTGCTCCTGTTTCCGGAGAAATAGCGGAGAGTCTCGAGCTGATGCCGATGGTCGGGGAAAACACCGATCCGAACAAAACGGCCTTCACCGTAAGTATCGACCACCGCGATACGACGACCGGTATTTCCGCAGAGGAACGGGCCCTCACGATTCGGGAGATGTTGAGACCACAGGCAACGGCCTCTGATTTCAACCGGCCGGGACATATTTTTCCGCTCGTCGGTAAAAAAGGGGGAGTTCTCCGTCGTGCCGGTCACACGGAAGCGTCCATTGACCTGGCAGAACTGGCAGGTGCGAAGTCCGCCGGTGTCATTTGTGAAATCATCAAGGATGACGGGACGATGGCGAGAGTGCCGGATCTCAAGAAGATGTCCGAGGAATTCGACATACCTATGATTACGATCGCAGATCTGATCCAGTATCGGTACAACCATGAAGAACACGTCAAACGGGAAGTGGAAATCAAGCTCCCGACTGAATACGGAGATTTCAGGGCGATCGGCTTTACGAACGATATCGACTACAAGGATCATATTGCTCTTGTGAAGGGAGAAATCAACCCGGAGGAACCGGTGCTCGTACGGGTCCACTCGGAGTGCCTGACCGGGGACGTGTTCGGCTCCTGGCGCTGTGACTGTGGGCCGCAGCTTCACAACGCTCTGAGACAGATCGAAGAAAATGGCAGCGGGGTGCTCGTCTACATGCGTCAGGAAGGACGCGGAATCGGGCTCATGAACAAACTGTATGCCTATAAACTCCAGGAAGAAGGCTACGACACGGTGGAAGCCAATGAGAAACTCGGATTTGCTCCGGATTTGCGCGACTACGGGGTGGGAGCACAAATTCTGAAGGACCTCGGGATTACGAAGCTCAACCTTTTGACGAACAATCCGAAAAAAATCTCCGGGCTCGGCGGCTACGGTCTCGAAGTTACCGACCGCATACCGATTGAAATGCCTTCCCGGGAAGAGAACGCGCGCTACATGGAAACGAAACGTTCGAAAATGGGACACTTATTTCATTTATAAAGGGGAGTATCAAGCATGGTGAACAGACTTGAAGGTAATCTGGTAGGAACAGATCTTAAAATAGGTATCGTGACGGGACGATTCAACGAATTTATCACAGAACGGCTTTACGAAGGCGCTGTCGGAGCTTTGAAACAGCACGGTGTGGATGAAGCGAATATTGATGCAGCGTGGGTGCCGGGAGCTTTTGAAGTCCCGCTTGCGGCAGATCGCATGGCATCATCCGGGAAGTATGACGCTGTCATCACTCTCGGGGCAGTCATCCGGGGGTCGACCCCTCACTTCGACTACGTGTGCGGGGAAGCGGCGAAAGGGGTATCCCAGGCTTCCGTGAAGAACAGTCTGCCGGTCATTTTCGGTGTCATCACGACCGACACGATCGAACAGGCGATCGAACGTGCAGGAACGAAAGCCGGAAACAAAGGATCAGAGGCTGCTGTAGCTGCTGTCGAGATGGCCAATCTGATGAAACAGCTGTAATATGAGTACTTCTGTCGTATGGATTCGCAACGACCTGCGTCTGAACGATAATATTGCTCTGGCGGAAGCGGTGAAAAACCTCGGGGAAGAGGATGAGCTACTGCTTCTCTTCCATATCCATCCCGAGCTTATCCGGGAATTTGATCTGCAGGAGGACTATTTTTTTCAGACCGTCCGAAAGTTCCATGAATCATCGGGACCCCTCCATTTCATCTTCGGGGAGGAAGAGGAGGCATTCCGATCCTTTTTCGATACGGTGACGGATGCTGAGGACATTTATTTCAACAAAGCAGAAACCGGATTCGGCAAAGAACGGGACGAACGGGTGCTGCCTGTCTTCGAAGAGCGGGGGGTACGTACGCATACCTATATCGACCACCCTCTCCACGGAGCGGAGGAAGTGACGAAGAAAGACGGCGGGCTCTATCAGGTGTTCTCCCCTTATTTCAAGCAGTGGCAGAAGCTTACCAAACCCCCGGTGGTGAAATTGGATACGGATAAAATGAAGCAGCATCTGACAGATCGCTCCGGGGATTTTACAGACGGAGAGGAAAAGTACCGGGAACTTACGAAAGCCCCGCTCCGGAAGTGGGAGGAGGTCGGTGAGGAAGCAGCTGAGCAGCGCCTCACCCGGTTTCTGGATGAACCGATCTATTATTACGACGAAGACCGGGACATCCCCTCGAAAGACGGAACCAGCCTGATGAGCCGCTACTTGCGCACGGGAGCAATTTCCCCGCGCACGGTATATCACAGAGTTCTGCAGGAAACGGACGGCCGGAAGCGTCAGGACGGAGTGGAGAGCTTTGTCCGGGAACTGGCTTTCCGCGACTTTTACCACATGGTGTATTACAACCATCCGGAGGCGGATGATAAGGAACTTACAGAAAAATTCCGCGGAATCCCATGGAACGAGGACGAGGAAATCTTTGAACGGTGGAAAGAAGCGCGGACCGGGTTCCCGTTTATTGATGCTGCCATGGCACAGATGAACGAAAGCGGCTGGATGCATAACCGCGCGAGAATGGCGGTCGCCTCTTTTCTGACGAAAGATCTTCTTATCGATTGGAGAAAAGGGGAGAGGTACTTCAACCGGAAATTGGCCGATTATGAAGCGGCTTCGAACATCGGCGGCTGGCAATGGGCAGCCTCGACAGGAACGGATGCGGTCCCTTATTTCCGTGTCTTCAACCCCGTCCGTCAGTCCGAACGGTTCGATAAGCATGGGGACTATATAAAAGAATGGCTTCCGGAGCTTCGGAATGTGCCGGAGAAGTACATCCACGAACCTCATAAAATGTCGGAAGATGAGCAGAAGGAAGCAGGATGTACCATCGGGGAAGATTACCCGGAGCCGATGGTGGATCACAAGCGGATGCGTGAGAGAGCGATAGAAATCTATAAGCAGAAGAAGGACTGACGGAGGTCAGTCTTTTTTTGTGAGTAACTTTCCAGAGGCTCCCTGACCTGTGGGAGGACAGGGGACTGCTTTTTTCGTTACCTTCAGGCGCACTTGAAGCTTCCGAAGGTAACGTTTTCGCCTGAATCGTGACGTTCAAAGAAGAATATCCTCCGCGAAGGGAAGGAAAACGGTAGAATCGTTACCTTCAGCACCTGAACATTCCCGTGAAGGGAACGATAGCCGTACCCGAGCCAAATCAATTTCTTCTTCCGATAAATTGGTATAGACAACTATATACGTGAGTGGTAGAATTTATATAAAGCGTTTTCAAATAAAGAGAGGAGTTTTAATCGTGTTAGCATTTTTTCAACGAATCGGGAAATCACTGATGTTTCCCATTGCCACACTTCCGGCTGCGGCCCTGCTTCTGCGTCTCGGCATGGATGATATGCTTGATATCGACTTTATCGAAGCTGCAGGAGGCAGTATTCTTGATAACCTTCCGCTCATATTCGGGATAGGTATCGCGATGGGATTTGCGAAAGATGGAGGTGGAGGTGCAGCTCTGTCCGGGGCTATCGGGGTTCTCGTCTTACAGGCGGGAGTCGAAGCCATTAACGAAAACATATCCATGGGCGTATTCGCCGGTATCATTGCCGGCATTTCGGCCGGTATGTTGTACAACCGCTTCTACGATATTAAACTTCCGGAATATTTATCTTTCTTCGGAGGAAAGCGATTCGTACCGATTGTGACGTCTGCTGCCATGGTAGTCATGTCTTTCATCATGGGGTATTTATGGGTTTATCCGCAGTATGCTCTTGATGCGACAGCCCAGTGGATTCTTTCTTCCGGGGAAGCAGGCGTCGGTCTTTACGGATTCCTGAACCGCCTGCTGATACCGGTCGGGCTTCACCACGTCATGAATACACTGATCTGGTTCGATTTCGGAAGCTTTACGACGGCTGCAGGGGAGACAGTGAACGGGGAGATCAACCGTTTCCTTAAAGGGGACCCTGAGGCCGGGTACTTCCTTGCAGGTTTCTTCCCGATTATGATGTTCGGTCTGCCCGGTGCATGTCTTGCCATGTATGCGGCTGCCAAAAAAGAGAAGAAGGCAATTGTCGGCGGGATGCTCGGAAGTATCGCTCTTACTTCCTTCCTTACGGGTGTTACGGAACCAATCGAGTTTTCTTTCATGTTCCTCGCACCGCTTCTATATGTGGTCCATGCCGTGTTGACCGGAGTATCGATGATCGCGGCTTATATGCTTGATGTGCGGCACGGATTCGGATTTTCGGCCGGACTGATCGACTATTTACTGAACTTCAACATTGCACAAAATCCGCTTATGCTTCTGGTGCTCGGGCTCGTCATGGGAGCTTTGTATTTCGTCGTTTTCTACTTCCTCATTACGAAACTGGACCTGAAAACACCTGGACGTGAGGATGACGATGAAGAAGATGCCGAAGAAGCGTCAAGCGGAACATCCGACTATGACGAAAAAGCGGTCGCTTATCTTCAGGCACTCGGTGGCGAAGAGAATATCGACACGCTGGAATACTGTACGACAAGACTCAGACTTACGATGGAAGACAGAGAGAAAGTGGACGACAAGAAGCTGAAACGTGAAGGGGCACGGGGTGTCATCAACATTGGTTCGAAAAACGTCCACGTAGTTGTAGGCACAAGTGTCGAGTTCCTCGCAGAAGCTATCAAAAAACAGATGAAGGACAAATAAGAGGAGGTGCACGGGATGAGTGTCGAGTATCAAAACGTGCGTATTGTACAGACGGATCGTACCATTGAAAAGGGAAGCGTACTCTTTGAAGAAGGTGAAATCCGCAATGTGAGTGACTCCCCTCTCAACCGGGGAGATACGGTCATCGACGGGGAAGGGCTTTCCCTGTTCCCCGGGTTCATCGACGTGCATATCCACGGAGCGAACGGTCACGACGTAATGGATGCCACCCCCGAAGCCCTGCAAGGTATAGCGGAGATTCTCCCGGAAGAGGGGACTACATCGTTTCTTGCTACTACGATGACCCAGTCCCCGGAAAACATAGAGCGTGCTCTTCACAACGTGGGCTCTTTTACGGGAGAAAACGTAAAGGGGGCCGAAATGCTCGGAGTACATCTGGAAGGGCCGTTCATATCCGGGAAGAAAGCCGGTGCCCAGCCCGTCGATTATATCCGTGAGCCCTCCGTCACTAAGTTCGAAACCTACCGTAAAGCAAGTAATGACACGATCAGGCTCGTGACGCTCGCCCCCGAAGAAAAGGGTGGGGAGGAGCTGATTCGTCATCTGAAAGCAAGAGGCATCATCGCTTCGATGGGTCATACAGATGCAACGTTCGATGAAGCGGAAGCCGCTGTTGAAGCGGGAGTAAGTCACGTGACGCATTTATACAACCAGATGAGCGGGCTGCATCACAGAGATCCGGGCGTGACCGGAGCGGCCTTCACGGACCCGCGTCTTATGGTGGAACTGATTGTTGATCATATCCATTCACGTAAGGAAGCTGTCGGGATTGCCTACAGACAGCTTACAGATAAGCGGACGTTGCTCATTACGGATGCAATGCGTGCCAAATGTCTGCCGGAAGGTACTTATGACCTTGGAGGTCAGGATGTAACTGTTAAAAATCAGAAGGCGATTCTTGAAGACGGGACGCTTGCCGGGAGTATACTTACTCTTTCAAAAGCGGCGTCTCTTATGAAAAAACATCTTCATCTGTCGGATCAGGAATTGCTGGCCATCACTTCCGGAAACGCAGCCGGCGAACTTGGAGTGGGACACAGGAAAGGTGGTATTGCACCCGGAAAAGATGCCGATCTCGTAGTCGTTGATGATGAATTCAACGTACATGCGACATGGTGCCGGGGAGAACTGGTATATGAAAGGAAGGAATAGGAATGGAAGTTATCGTTGTGAAAAATTATGAGGAAATGAGCCGGAAAGCAGCCTCTGTTATAGAGGAAAAAGTGAATGCTGAGCCTGACTGCGTTCTCGGACTGGCTACCGGAGGAACGCCGCTCGGTACGTACGAACAGCTCATAGAGGGACACAGGTCACGCGGAATCGACTATTCCGGGGTTACGACGTTCAACCTTGATGAGTACGTGGGTCTGCCGAGAGATCACAGTCAGAGCTATCATACGTTTATGCAGGAACAACTCTTCTCGCACATCCCTTTTTTAAATACGTACATTCCGAACGGGGAAGCAGAAGATCTGGACAAAGAGTGCAGAGAGTATGAAGCACTTCTTGATAAAGAAGGTCCTGCAAACATTCAGCTGCTCGGGATAGGGAGTAACGGTCACATAGGGTTTAACGAGCCGGGAGCTTCCTTTGAAGCCGGGACGCACGTGGAAAAGCTGGATCAGGTTACGCGGGAGGCGAACGCAAGGTTTTTCCCTTCTCTTGAATCAGTACCGACGGAAGCGGTCACGATGGGAATCGCTTCTATTCTGAAAAGTGAGGAAATCCTCCTGCTGGCTTCAGGAGCGAATAAACAGGAGGCTATCCGGCGGCTGCTGAAAGGAGAGATGGACGAAATGTTTCCCGCTTCGGCTCTCTACAATCATAAACATGTTACATTGATTGTAGACGAAGAAGCTTACGGGAAGGACGTGGACACCAGTGCTGAATAAAGAATCTCCTCTGCCGATGTACTACCAGATAGAAGAGGATCTGAAACGGAAGATCGAGTCCGGTATTTATAACTATGGAGAGGCTATCCCGTCCGAAAGAGAGCTGTCCGAAACCTATGAAGTGAGTCGCATGACCGTCCGTCAGGCGATTTCGAATATGGTCCGGAATCGTATCCTTTACAGGGAAAAGGGGCGGGGCACGTTCGTAGCCGAAGAAAAATTCGAACAGCCTCTTCAGGGGGTCACAAGCTTCAGTGAGGATATGAAACGGCGCGGACTCACGCCTCACAACGAACTGCTTATATTCGAAAAACAGGAACCGGACGAAACGACAAAAGATATCCTTCAACTGAAAGACGAGGAAGTCTATTACCTGAAACGGATCCGTTACGCGGACGAGGAACCGATGGCTATCGAAGAGACTTTCATACCGGTCCATCTGTTTCCGGAGCTCGATGCCGACAGACTGGAAGGCGTCTCCTTTTACGAATACATCGAAACGAAAACGGAGCTTTCGATTGAACGGGCCAGGCAGACAATCGAGGCGGGGACAGCTGTTTTCGAAGAAGCCGAACCTCTTTCCATCGAAGAAGGAGATGCGATTCTGCGGATAGAGCGTCTCGGTTACCTGAGTGCCGGCGTTCCATTTGAGCGGAACACATCCATTTATCGAAGCGATCGCTATAAATTCATCAGTGACATGCAAAGAGAAAAATAGTCCTTCTCTGCTTTTTAACGGTAAAGTGTTGAAATTGTGTGAGAATTTTGCGATAATTGACTCAACTTACAAATTGTCACACAATTAAATGCGGTTTTCCGTGATATAAGGAGTGATCTCTTGAAAATCATGACTCAAGTATGGATGGATGCCAGGCATCGCGTCGGGATAATGGAAAGAGAAGACGGGCATCTCGGCAGGACGTATCACCCGATTGAGGTTACGGACAGGGAAAAAGGCGAATTTTCCGTAATTGGCAACAAATGGTTTACCACCTACAACGGAGCACGGGAATTTTTCCGGCATGAAACCAATCACTATACCGTTCAGGGGCGGATGAAAAAGGTCGATGTCACACTGAAACTGGAGACTTTCGTACTCACGGAGTAGGAATCGGCTCACACCTCTATGCGCGGGCATAGGGGTGTTTTGTGAGGACAATGATAAGTGGAAAAGGTCCCGACTTTTATCGATAAAAGGATGAAAAACATGAAGATATGGCTGAGAAAACTGTTTGTATCCCTCGTGGCTGTTATGACACTCGGGCTGTACATACCGCAGGATCCCCCGGAAGCCGAGGCCTCGGGGACGGAAACGTTCAGGGAAGAGATGGGCCTTTCGAAGGAGCTGTCGCAGCAGCTTACCGTGGAAGACCTGACGGACAAAGCGAAAGAACAGACGTTCACGAAACTGGGGCCGCGCATCAAGGAGAAAGTGGAAGAAGACATGGTCGAGATTATCTTTCCGGAAATTGAAGCAGTAATCGAGTCCTGTGTGGATGTCGGAGATGTACCTGTCTATGAAATTTCGGAGAGCCCGGCTGGAGGTTATGGAGAAAAAATTTTCAACCTGACAAATACCCGTTCCGGTGAAGAGCTGGCGCGCTTCCACGTCAGGCGGGACCTGCGTCCGGGGGAAGGGTACTGGTTTAATTTCCATTATCATGTGAAAGAAGACGGGTATGAAAACCACCACCCGTTGGGAGAAATATACTGGGATAAAAACACACCACCGAAGTGGATGTCGTAGGAGGATGAGCATGAGTACATTTCAGAAAAAGCTTGAGCAGTATGCAGATGTTGCATTGCAAAAAGGGGTCAACATACAGGAAGGCCAGGGGATCATTATCAACGCCCCGATAGAAGCTGCCGATTTTGTGCATATACTGAGCGCAAAGGCGTACGGACGCGGTGCGAAAGACGTACACGTCCAGTGGGGCGATAACGTCCTCACTTATATGAAAATGAAACATGCAGCAGACGAAGTGCTTGAGAACTTCCCGCGCTGGCGGGCCGAGGGTCTTGAAGAAATGGCGAAAGACGGATATTCGGTAGTGAACGTCTACGGACCTGATCCGGACCTTTTAAAAGATGTGGACTCGGAAAGAGTAGCGAAAGCCAATAAAGCGAGTGCCGAAGCGCTCACCACCTACAGGGATTATATTATGGAAGATAAAATAACCTGGACGATCGTAGCTTTCCCTCATCCGGACTGGGCAAAGAAACTTTTTCCGAATGAGCCGGTGGCATCAGCTCAGGATAAACTGTGGGAACAGATTTTCCATATTACCCGGATTGATAAAGAAGACCCGATGAAAGCCTGGGATGAGCACAATGAGAACCTGCGTAAAGCGAGAGAGCTGCTGAATGATAAACAGTTCAAAAAGCTTCACTATAAAGCGCCTGGGACGGAACTTACGATTGAGCTTCCGAAAAATCATATTTGGGCCGGCGGCGCTGCCGAATCTGTGAAAGGCGTGAAGTTCAACCCTAACATGCCGACAGAAGAGGTATTTACGATGCCTCATAAATACGGAGTGAACGGAACGGTACGGAGCACGATGCCGTTTAATTACGACGGGAACCTGATCGAGAACTTCTCGCTTACATTCGAAGAAGGGAAGGTCGTAGATTATAAGGCGGAATCCGGGGAAGAGTCCCTGAAATATCTTCTTGAAACGGATGAAGGAGCGAAACGTCTCGGCGAAGTTGCTCTCGTCCCTGTCGAATCACCGATTTCCGAGTCCGGTCACGTCTTCTACAACACGCTGTTCGACGAGAATGCCTCCTGTCATATTGCTCTCGGAAAAGCTTATCCGACCAACGTGGAGAAAGGCTCGGAGATGAGCGCAGAGGAGCGGGATAAAAACGGAGTGAACGACAGTCTCGTGCACGAAGACTTCATGATCGGTTCGGCTGAACTCGATATTGACGGAGAGAAAGAGGACGGTACGTTTGAACCGGTGTTCCGCAACGGCAGCTGGGCCGGGGATTTCAGGAAGTAAAAACGGCACCGGAATCGAACGTGTAAGTCATTGTAAAAGCCCCCTGACAACATCTTGTTGCAGGGGACTTTTTCGTATTTATGACTTTATTGAAACGTACGGATCTTTCGTCTCCGGGGAAGTTTCGCTTCAATCAGAGGCGACGCCGCTTTCATCATGAAAGTGGAAGAGAAGAGATAGACGATTCCGAGCGATACGAAAAAGACTCCGAATACGTCCAGCCAGTGAGTATATGTGAAAAATTCTGTTTCCCGGAAAAACTGGATGACGAATCCGTGCAGTAAATATACGTAAAGCGTCCGCTGACCGAGTTTCGTGAAAGAGAAATGGCGACTCGGAACCCAGGCCAGCACGGATACTGTCATGGCAGCAGCAAGTACGTAGACTCCGAGACGGACCCAGCCTCCGGATTCAGGACTGCCGAGAGTGGCATAGGATTTGGAACCGAGCAGCCAGTCGGAACTGAATTCCGGAAAAAGAACGATCAGCGTACCTATAATCCCCATGGTCACGAGTGAACCGGCACGCACGGAAGTGCTCTGCCATATTTTCACCTGCCGGGTAGTAAGCCAGTATCCCGCAAGAAAAAACGGGAAGAACACGAAGGTGCGCGACAGACTGTACGTATGGCCGATGTCGCTGAAATATCCGATGATCAGACCGAGCTCAAGCGAAATAAGTATACCGAGAAGTGGCGGCAGCTTTTTGAACCCGATGAGCAGAATATGCCAGCAGAACAGACTGATCAGGAACCAGAGAGACCAGTGCGGATGAAAGAACCCGTTGTACCACCCCTCGTCCCCGAGAGCGTAGTAATAGCCGCTGTACACGGCCTGAAAAAGAAAATAGGGAAGCAGCAGTTTCTTCATCATTTGCAGTATATATTTTTTGTCCCTCGACCCTTTGGCAAAAAAGCCTGCAAGAAGAATGAAGGCAGGCATGTGGAAGATATAGATGAATGTGTAGAGATTATATACAAAGACGGAATCATTCGTCATCGGCTGTATCGCGTGTCCGAATACAACGAGTACGATCAGAAACAGTTTCGCATTATCGAAAAAAGCATCGCGTTCCATGTGCGTCTCCCGCCTTTTCTATAAGCATTAGTGTTATTTATATCGTACTACTTACCGGGGAGTTTGTGTATAAGTAAAAAAACAATGTTAGCAGAACGTAAAAGAGCTGTAACAGGAAGATATATCTTTATTATGAAAATAAGCAGAGACGACAGCCGGTCCGACTGTCATCTCTGCTTTTATTTAAAATATCAGATGGGCGATCAGTGCAATTACCGGCAGGGTGATAATCGTCCTCTCCAGATAAATGATGAACAGATCTTTGATACCCACGGGTACTTTCGATCCGAGGAGAAGCCCTCCGACTTCCGACATGTAAATCAGTTGTGTGACGGACAGGGCGGCAATGACGAAGCGGGTCATTTCACTTTCAATGGAAGCACCGATCAGTGCCGGCAGGAACATATCCGCGAACCCGATCAGAATGGTTTCGGATGCAGCCTGGGCCGACGGAATCTGCAGCAGTTCAAGAATCGGGATGAACGGTACACCGAGCCATGAAAACAGCGGTGTGAACTCCGCCAGTACCAGAGCTACCGTGCCGAGAGCCATAACGATGGGAGCCACGCCCATCCACATATCGAGGATGTTCTGCGCTCCGTTTTTAAGGAATCCGGTGACCCCCGGGGACTGGTTCCCCTGTTTGACCGCCTGCTTATAACCGTAGGCGAAGGCGTTCTCCGATTTTGGAACATCATCGCCGTTCCCCTGAGGTTCTTCCGTAACGAACGTGTCCGGTTTTCGGGAAAGCGGAGGTATACGCGGCATAATAAGTGCTGCCACTACCCCGGCGACAACTATCGTTCCGTAAAGAGGGAGAAACATGTGGCCGAGTCCGAGTTCTTCGATGACGACGATCGTAAACGTTATCGATACGACGGAAAAGGTGGTACCGATGACGGCAGCTTCACGTTTCGTGTAGTATCCTTCCTCGTATTGCTTACTCGTGAGAAGCACACCGATCGTCCCGTCACCAAGCCAGGAAGCAAGTGAATCGATCGAGGAACGCCCCGGAAGTGTGAAGAGCGGACGCATAATTTTCGTCAGCAGCACTCCGAAGAGTTCCAGCAGCCCGTAATTCAATAGCAGGGGCAGGAACAGTCCGGCAAAGAGGAATACTGTAAACAGCACGTGAAGAAGGGAATCGAGAAGCATGCCACCGGTATTTTCCGAAATGATCGCTTCCGGGCCGATCTGGAAATACACCATCAGGGCAAAAATCATTCCGAGAACCCGAACTCCTGTCCAGAAAGGGGTGACGTCCAGCAGTGAAGTGAAGAAAGGAGAGGACTTAACGTTTTTACGCCCTCCTGCTTTTACCCAGACGGTAAGTACAGCCGTAAGAGAAATGATGAACGTCATTATTAAAGATAAATAACCTGCCAGTGCCTCTTCAAGCCATCCGGCGAAAATAGCGACAAGTATGGTGAGGGATTCACCGGAGGGGGTGGGCACCATAAACAGAATCACACCGATAAGAGAAGGTATGATGAATTTTAAATGAGCAGATAAGGGGAAAGTGTGTTTATTCATGAGAGCGCTCCTAACTGAGTATAATTATGCAATAAAATAGATTTTAATACATAAACGTCATATTGCCAAGTATTTTATGACTGCTTTTATGTTATTCGACGGCTATGACGGGGAATCCTTCTTCGTAGACAGAATCTTTCGTAAAAAGGGAGAGAGTGACGTGGACTATAAACAGAAGCCTGCTATATATATTGAAAGAGACGTGGACATCAGCAGGGAGTACTTACATCGACTGGAGGAATACGTAAATATTACCGGGAATCGCCATGCCGACGGGAGCAGCTCCGCTTCTTTTCTGATTCATGCGAGCCCTGAAGATCTCGATGACTTCTGGACGAAAATGTTTACGCTGCATCGCCTGAGAAAAGTGTTCGAGCAGGAATCAAAACGGCGGCTGTTCGATTTTCAATCGGATCATAAATATTTACTGATGGCGTACTCCCCGGGTATACAGAAACAAATGGGTCGATTATTGGCCCGGGGAAGAGAGACCCCGTTCTTTGAGCTGGCCGAAGATTATCGCCAGCTTCTCGAGAAAGCGGTGGAGACTCCTCCGACCCGGGCGAGACACGTCAATGCCTGTGAACATATTGCGGGACACGTAAAGCGGCAGTTATCCGAAGAAGAAAAAGAACTGCTTCAGAGAAAACTGAAGCAGTTCGTGGATGGTGCAATTTCTTTGGATGAAGTAAGAGCATTACTGAAAGATTTCGGTCATAAATATGAAGATGACTACGTACTATCCCAGGCTTATCTCTACCCTCACCCTTTCGTTTCTGTGTAATGAGTGAGAATCCGGTCCACCTGGCTTCCGAAGGCCTCCCCGAACATATTCAGATGAACGAACAGATAAAACAGCTGGTATAAAGGTTTCACGTCCTGATAATAGTCGGGGAGAGGGGTGTACGCGGCATACGCCTCATAAAAATCCCGGGAATATCCTCCGAACAGTTCGGTGAAAGCGAGATCCATCAGTCTGTCTCCGTATAGCACGGAAGGGTCTATCAGGTAAGGCGTGTCTTCGGGACCTGTCATCCAGTTGCCGCCCCAGAGATCACCGTGGAGAAGGGAACTTCCGGGGTCTTCGGGGATCCACGTGTCCAGATGCTCCAGAAGCTGATGGGCACGTTTTTCTCTGTCCGGCGGAAGTTTCCCTTTTTCTCCTGCCAGTTTAATCTGTGGAAGAAGCCGTTCGCTCCGGTAATACTCCAGCCAGGACGGATACATATGATTCTCCTGCAGAATTTCCCCGATGAACGTGGGCTGATCGAAACCGTAGGCACTGTTTTCCCTGGCATGCATACGGGAAAGCCGCTCCCCGAGTCGGCTTTCGGACAGCGGGGAGGGAGTGCCGGCCGGGATATATTCCAGAACGAGCCACGCTTCCTCGTCGTTTCCTCCGTGATGATAAACTCGCGGAACGTCGATCGCGCCGGTCTGCCGGAGGAGCTCAAGACCTCTCGCTTCCGTCTGGAAGAACCGGGAAGAGGCTCCTTTATTTCTTTTCGCAAAATATTCCTGCGCTGTCGTCCGTACATAAAAAGCTTCATTGATGTCTCCGCCGCTTACCGATTTTTGCTTTATAATCGGTGTGGTGTCTCCTGTAGATTTTAAAATATCTTCAAGATAGCTCATGCGTTCCCTCCTTTTCCGCCGAAATCAGTGGACAAGTTTCGGAGGCGGCTGTGTTTCGATCGTTTTGTTGTAGGCGTAGATCGTATGCCATTCATAAAAGCCGAACTGCCTGTACAGATTCTCGGCTCCGCTGTTAGCTTCCCGCACGGAAATCGTAATATAGGAAAAGTTTTCCCTCCGGAACCCGAGAGAAAGGGCATAGGTGAGCAGGGCACTGCCGACGCCCTCTCCCTGTTCTTCGGAAGCTACGTTTACGAAACAGATTTCCCCTTCTTCTTCGGGGAGTATGGTTTCCAGATACAGATAACCGGCGAGATCATCGCCGTCGAAATATCCGAGCAGGTGGTGGCCGTTTTCACGGGAAAATGTGAGCATTTCATCCGTCGTATAGTAGGCCCCGGCCGGATGAATCGAATCGAGCTCTTCGCGCCGGGATTCATCCAGCGGAGCGATTGGAGCACCCTCCGGTTCCTGGGTGAAGGATTCTTTATCAAGCCGGAGTGTCTTCTCTATATTATAAAGTTCAAATTCATAGTGTTCCGCGAAGGTGAGAAGTTCCGTGTTCACATCGAAACAGGCAAGCTTCGCCGCATCAAAATACATTTCGAGCGTAAGAGAAGCCTTCTGCCATAACCTCTCGATAATCAGAGTTTCCTGTTTTGTCGCGAATGGGCCGAGAAGTCTGCACACTCTCTGTTCGAAAAAAGGGAGTATGCCGAGGAAGCCGACGATTTCTTCCCCGTCCCATGCTACAAATGCGAAGGGATCGTTCAGCTGGGTAAGCCCCCAGATCTGTTCGAATATCTCTTTCGGATCCGAAGCGAGCCAGGCGACGAAGTGTTTATCATCCCCGTTCATCCGGTGCAGCCATTCGGATACCGGACGTAAATCTTTCACTTCCAGTTCTTTTATCATCAAGGAAAATCCCGTCCTCTCTAAGTACGTTCTCCCACTATCATGGCAAAAATCACCTCAAATGAAAAGTAGAATCAATCATCCGGGCGTCCCCGCGAAAGGAGAATAGTTTTTCGTTCCTTTCACGTGCCGTTCACTGAGAAAACAGAGTGGCGAACGTAACGAAAAAAAGCTTCGTCCGACATAAAAAATCTGCTGAACATACCGGGCTTTACGAAAAAATAAAACCGGCCCTCTGAAAGGGCCGATTCTGCTTATTTCTGTTTGTTTTTTCCGTTGTTCCCGCTGTTACCATTATTCCCATTATTGCCTTTATTGCCGTTATTCCCGTTTTCTTTGTAGGAAATTTCATATTCGAAATTCACATACTCCGTGCTGTCCTGAGGTGCAGCGTAATGAGTGGTCATGTACGTTTTGCCGGGACGGAATACCTGCTGAAGTTCGAGGGCATCCTTGTCTGTAATATTGAACGGGTCGACGTGTACGACCTGATACTTTCCGTTATTCTTCTCTTTGAAGAAAGAAACGCCGTAGTTCACGTAGTTTTCGTTCAGTTCCGCCTGGGAAGTAAAGCCTTCCGTACTCTCCCCGGTGTAAGAGACTCCTGCTTCCGGAACTTCAATGTTGTCGAGATACCAGCCTTTTTCGGTGGAACCCCAGTCCGTAAGGTAACGGAAGGAGATCAGTACGTTCTCTCCGGCATATTCAGAGAGGTCGAATGTTTCGTTTTGGAAAGAACCATTGCTTCCGGTGAAACCTGGAACGTTTTCTTTGATCTTCGGATACCCCTGGTCGGTCACGTTACTCGTCGTGTTCCCGTTGGAGAGGGACGTCCACGTATCGCCGCCGTCGGTGGATACCTGAACCATTCCGAAGTCCCAGTTCTCTTCAATCTGGTAGTAGTGATCAAAAGAAAGAGTGGCTTCGTTAAGTCCTGAAAGATCCGCTTCAAAAATCATCGCGTTATCCATTTCATCGCCTTTGGTACTGTAATATACATCGTTGCCTTTATTCAGCGGGTCTTCTGTCGAGGTCCATTGGAAAGGAAGAAAGTCGACTCCGTTGAAATCGAAGGATTCCACATTTTCTCCCGGTTCAAAATTGAATTCTTTGAAGTCGGTCCCCCAGGCAGGTACGCCTTCTTTTTCATAGTCTTCGGCTTTTTCGAAGTTCACGGTTTTTCCGCGTGTCCCATCTTCTGTCGGAAGGTCACGCAGATCCACGTTTTCAAATCCGTATTTTCCGCCTTTGAACTTGTTGTCGTCCATGACGAGTGCGGAAGTGAAGTCCTGATATACTTCCTCGAACGACTTATTGATACCGAATTCTTCATATGCTCTTCTGTAGCTGTCGATGCTGTTGATATCGCTTGTAGCTACAGAACGGATGAATTCCTGACCGAACTGTTCGTAGTTGTAAAGAGTGAACAGCTGCACGAGACCGTAGTCCGCAATCGTTTCCGGCCCCGTTTTTGCATCTACGTGTTCATCCCAGGCAGTAAGAGAGTTCTCCGGATGATCGAGCAGGAAATTGATGGAGCCGGCATCTACGCCGTAGCCGCCCAGGTACTCGGAGAACGTGGACATCCCTTCGTTCACCCAGGACGTTTCGTCGCTGTCATTATCAGCGTGAATCAAGTGCTGAAGTTCGTGGATGGTGGTCGAGAAAAAAGATTCTTCCAGACGCTCGCCCCAGTCCCGGGAATCGATCGTTACGATATTACGGTCCGTATACTGTTCGATCGTCTGCCAGAAAAAGCCTGCGACGAAGAACGGGTAGTCCGGGTCGTTGTAGTTGTCGTCTTTGATATTGTTCACGAGAATGGTGATTTTCTCATCGTCTTCGGTCTCGTAGTAACCTTCAGGGACGACGCCGAGATCCACCAGCTGGGCATTCGTCCCGTCGAGCGGATCCTGCTTACCGAAAAATTCGGTAGCTTTCGGATAAATATTCGTATCGAACTCTTTCGTAAGTTTATCTACCTGTTCCTGATTGATTTTATGAGCTTCACGCGGGTCACCTTCCGGGAAGGAGAGGTCGTTCGCTACCCATATTTCCACATGCTCGCCCGAACTGCGGAGAGTGAAATCCTGGAATCCGAGATCCCGGTCAAGAAACTTTTTCGTTCCTCCATCATATGTAAATCCGGAATCTCCACTTCCGTTTTCCGAACCTTCCTGTTCATTAAAATTAACATTTTCTGCATTTTTTCTGATCGTTTCGATAGCTTTCTCATCGAAACCTTCCTGCTCGGATTTCTGCCTAAGCATGCTGTCGATGTGCATTTTGTCCGTGTAGCGTTCCTTGTTCCAGTTCGTGTAGTCTTCGGTGGAAGATGTTTCGGCACTTACTGTCGGAGCAGCGAGTACCATTGACAGTGCCCCGGCGGTCAGCCAGGTGGATAATTTCCTCATTTCCAGACCCCCTGTATCGATTTTGATTGCAAAACCTATTATGCACATAAATGATAAAATTTTCAAAATAATTAAAATAGTAAAAAAGTACAGGTGTGACAGTTTTTGTTCTTTTGGAAGAAGTATGCTCATTATTTCATTGTAAAAAGTTAGTTCTTTAGTTGTGTCAAAAGGTAAAAAAAGTAAATAAACGAGTCTTTAAGCTCAAATTCATGTTTTTTTATGGTTGAAAGAAAGCTGGAAAGGGAAAGGGTCATTACACTTGCAAGAGGGGGGAAGGCATTGGAGTCGAAGAAGTACATAGGGATTTATAGAATGTATATAATTATCTGGATGTCCATAAAGTTTTTGTGGAAAATATTCTGGTTCCAGAAACTGAACAGAATATGGGATCAGGAAACGGAAAGAAAGTGGGAAAAACTACTGAAAGAACTGGCTACCGAATACAGGCAGCGCGCCGTTTATCTGGGGGGACTGCTCATTAAGTTCGGCCAGTTCTTAAGTTCACGCGGTGACTTACTCCCTTCTTCTTTCATACGTGAACTCGAAGGTCTGGTCGATCGTGTCCAGCCCGTACCTTTTGAGTATTCGAAAGGGATTATAGAAGAGGACTGGCAGGAGTCCATGGACAAATATATCGCCTCCATCGATGAAGACCCCATCGCTTCCGCATCAATCGGGGAGGTGTATAAAGCTTATCTTCATGATGGCACCCCTGTTGCAGTCAAAGTTCAGCGATATCGCGTAAGAGAAATTTTCCAGACGGATTTCAAGGCGATGAGAGTGGTGTTCGGGATACTCAACCGCTTTACTATTTTCGGGAAGAAAGCGGATCTTCCTTCCCTCTATAAAGAAGTCGTAGCCGTGATGAGCGATGAACTGGATTTCACGATGGAGCTTGAGAACGGGAATTACTTCCGGAAAAGGTTCGAAGAGCATTCCAACGTGTACATACCGGAATATTTCACCGATCTTTCCAACGGTCGTGTGCTTGTAATGGAGTGGGTGGAAGGTACGCGGGTAACGGATATTTCCTTCATCAAAAGAAATGACCTGGACCGCGAGAAGCTTGCCCGGACTATATTCGATCTTTGTGTGGAACAGTTCGTCAATGCCGGAATGTTTCATGCGGACCCGCATGCGGGAAATATAATGATTAAAGAGGACGGTACCGTAGTCGTTATCGATTTCGGTATGGTCGGAAAAGTGAAAAGGGAAGACGTCGACCACATCCGCTCTATGATCGAAGGGTTCATTATCGATGATTATGACAGAGTGGTGGAGTCGCTCAGAGAAATGAATTTTCTTCTCGATGATGCAGATACGGAAGCGATGAAGAAGATGATGCGTCGACTGGTGTCGATGTATTTGAGTGAAGATATGAGTAAGATGGACGCAACCGTCATGAACGATATTCTGGAAGATCTTCAGGATTTCGTGAAAGACCAGCCGATACAGCTGCCGGCCGACTACGCTTTTCTCGGAAGGGCGGCGTCCATGATTTTAGGAGTGCTTACGGCTGTATACCCGCAAATGGATCTCGTATCGTGGGGCAAGCCGGTGATCAATGAATGGATGACGGGCAATCAGTCCAAATTCGGTTTTTATAAAAACATAGTAAAAGAGACGGGCCAGCCTCTCCTTTCCCTGCCCCGGGCACTCGTGGAGTTTCTCGAAGACGGGGATAAGGAGCGGGAATGGCAGCAGACGAAGCAGCAGCAGACGTTGTGGCATCATTTCTATTTTTTCTATGCTGCTGTCACTTTTTTAATCGGGAGTACCACCCTGGTCGCCTCCTTCTTTCTGCCAGCGAGTTTGGAGGAGATCCCGATCTGGGTGTTATATCTAATATCAGGCGTGAGTTTTGCCGGAACTTTTCTGTTTTCATGGAAACATGCAAGTATGATCAAAAATATTTCCTAGGAGGAGTGATAAAATGATGGACAAATGGATGAAGCGCGGGTTTTACCTCGGTGTCGGAGCAGCTATAAGCGGCAAGGAAAGATTTGAGAAGATGGTGCAGGACATGGTCGACAAAGGGGAAATGACCCCGAAAGAAGCGAAAGCGATGATGAATGAATGGATGGAAAAAGGTCAGAACGCCGACATGGACTTTACGAACCAGACGCGGACTATGATGAAAGACCGGCTGAAGGAAATCGGTTTTGTTACGGAAGAAGACTACTATAAACTTGAAGCCCGGGTGGAACGTCTGGAGAAGCTTCATCGCGAAAATGAGAATGACTAAGAAATATAAACTGTGAAGAGCCGTATTCCCGGGAAAAAAGGGGAGACGGCTTTTTTACTGTCTTATATAATATTCATACATCAACATGAATAAACCGAATAGTTGGAAAAAGGGGTAACCCGTGTCGTAACCGGGGGGGATGTGTGGTATGATGGTGCATATTCAATGTGGAGGAGGTTTATTATGGCTCGTGAACAGTGGGGGACGAAACTCGGGTTTATGCTTGCAGCGATGGGTTCGGCTGTAGGTCTCGGAAATATATGGCGTTTTTCATTCGTAGCCGGAAACAACGGTGGCGGAGCGTTTCTGCTTTTATATCTTGTATTTGTATTTTTAATCGGAATTCCGCTTCTGTTGGCAGAAGTCAGTATCGGGAGGAAAGCGAAAAGTGATGTGATCGGCTCGTATCAGAAGCTTGCGCCCGGGACGCCGTGGTTTCTGACCGGGTTCTTCGGGGTCTTCAGCGCTTTTCTGATTTTGAGTTTTTATGCAGTAGTCGCTGGCTGGTCGCTCTACTACCTGTTTCATTACATCACAGGTGACTTCTTTCAGGCTCCTGCAGAGGGAGGATACGAAGGGGCTTTCGGCGGGTTCATTACGCAGGAGTGGCAGCCGCTTTTCTGGTCCGCTCTATTTATGACTATGACCATCGTGATCGTATTCAGTGGAGTGAAGAAGGGGATAGAAACGGCGAATAAAGTATTCATGCCGCTGCTTGCCCTGCTGCTTCTGGCCCTTGCAGGGGTCAGCCTTTCGCTGGACGGGTCCATGGAAGGACTGAGTTTCCTGTTTCGACCGGACTGGTCGGCGCTGACCCAGCCTTCGATTTACGTGCAGGCCCTCGGTCAGGCCTTTTTCTCCCTGAGTCTTGGTATGGGGGCGCTGCTTACGTACGGCAGCTACCTGTCGGACGATAAACGGCTGCCGGGGGCTGCCGTCGGAATCGGTCTGATGGACACGTTTTTCGCCGTCATTTCAGGAATCGTCATTTTTCCGGCGGTGTTCGCCTTTAATATCGATCCATCATCAGGACCGCCGCTTGTGTTTATAACGCTTCCTTCCATCTTTGAACAGATGCCGCTTGGGGGGATAGCGGGGCTGCTGTTTTTCTTCGCTCTGTCGCTGGCAGCTCTCTCTTCGGCGATTTCCATACTCGAAGTGCCGACAGCTTACTTCATGCGCCTTTTCCGCTGGAGCAGAACGAAGGCAAGCGTCATTGTCGGGGTAATCATGTTCTTTCTCGGCATCTCCGTATCCCTCGGTTTCGGAATCTGGTCCGGGATAACGCCGATCGGAGAGAGGAACATCCTCGACTCGATGGACTACATCGCCTCCAATATCCTGCTTCCGCTCGGAGGACTTTCCATGGCGCTGTTTGTCGGCTGGTACTTTACGAAGGCTACAGCACTGAAAGCCGTGGACTTCGGTGATAATGTCATCGGGAACGTCTGGTATGGCCTTGTGAAGTATCTATTACCCGTTATGATCATCATTATTTTTATAAGCAGTGTTCTGTAACCTATGAGTCCGGAGCGAAACGGATCTTCATCAAATGAACAATGATTGATTTCAGGAAGAACAACACGGATAGATCTGCGTGTTGTTCTTTTTTGCCTGTCCGGTTTTATCCCCTGTTCCCTTTGAAAATATTATCGAATTTTTGTCATAGGTAATCCCGTGGCAATCGTGATAAACTGACAGATGGAAAGGATGTGTAGCTGATGAGCATCTCCATGCAACAATTACTGCAGCGAATGAATAAAGAAATAGAGGAAGCTATGCTCAGGCACGAAGACCCGGTCCGGGTCAGGGAACATGCCCGGGCTGTCCGGCTGCTGTGTGATCTGGTGCTCGAAGAGGAAAGGCAGGAGTCCGCCGGGGCACCGGAAACTGCGAAGAAGAACGATATGCAGCCGACGGCGGAAGAAATGAGGAAGATGATGGGGGAAGACCCGCCGGAGCGGAAAAGCACAAATGATAAACTGGATCACGACGGAGCGAACGGTTCGTCTATCTTTGATTTTTGATAAGGGGGAAGAATAATGAAACTGTTTTTATTGCTGGGAGTCATTAACGGCTTTCTTGCTGTGGCACTCGGAGCGTTCGGGGCACACGGGCTGGAAGGAAAAGTGTCCGAAAAAGGCCTCGGTCAGTGGGAGAAAGCGGTGAACTATCAGATGTTCCACACGATGGCGCTGTTCATAACGGCGCTGCTGCTCGGTAAGGGTGCATCCGGAATGTTCACAGGAGCCGGGTGGCTGTTTTTTGCCGGCATTCTTCTGTTTTCCGGAAGTCTTTATGTATATGCCGTAAGCGGTGTGAAAACATTTGCCATGATCACTCCGTTCGGTGGAGTCGCTTTCCTTATCGGATGGGTACTGCTCGGTATTGGAGCGATGAAAGTTCTGTAGTCAGAAAATGTTGCAATTGAAAATCCCGGACTGACAGTGTCAGGCCGGGGTTTTGTTTTGCGGAAAAAAACGTTTTATGCTTCGAAGAACGTCTCCGCTTTTTCTTTTGTAAGGAGGTTGCCGATGAAAAAGGAACCGAAGTCACCATAACGGGAAGTCACTTCGTCAAAGCGCATCTCATAGACGAGCTTTTTGAATTGAAGAACGTCGTGCGCAAACAGGGTCACGCCCCATTCCCAGTCGTCAAAACCGATCGATCCGCTGATGAACTGACGGATTTTACCGGCGTACTGACGCCCGGTCATGCCGTGCTCGTACATCAGTTTCGCCCGCTCGTCCTTCTCGAGAACGTACCAGTTGTCATTCCCCTGACGACGCTTATCCATAGGGTAGAAGCAGACGTGTTCCCATTTCGGAAGTTTCGGCTTCAGACGGCCTTCGATTTCCGGATCTTCCGGATTCTGGTCGCCTCCCATGTAGTTGGAGAGTTCGATGACCGACACGTAAGAGTAGGCCGGCGTCATGAATTCCGCCAGTTTGGATTTATTGAAAGCCGTCTCGATTTCGTTGAGTTCTTCCATAGTCGGGCGCAGAATCATCATCATGAGATCAGCTTTCTGGCCGACAATCGTATAGATAGCGTGACTTCCTTCGCGGTTGTCTTCTTTCGTCTCAAAAGTCTCCATCAGCGCCTGAAATTCCTGAATCGCCTGCTGGCGCTCTTCGGCACTCGCGTACTTCCAGGAAGTCCAGTCCATCGTACGGAAATCGTGAAGGACGTACCACCCGTCCATTGTTATAACCGGTTCTGGCATAGTCGAATCGCTCCTTTATGGTTGATATAATTATGTCCTTATTCAATATAACATACGAGTGCCGGAGGGGCATGTGAAGTACTTTCCTGTAAACGATTTTTCCGATTTCTGTCACATATTCGAAAGAAGATTAGGGAACAGTGAAAATAAAGAGCGGTTACTGACGGCCGTTTACGTGTATCGCTTTTCTTTTAAGCTGGCACGTTTTATCATATGATACAGACATCAAAACAGGAGGGGTACACATGAGTGATCTTTTTGACACACTGAAAGGAAAAATAGAAGGCAAAGGAAAGCGAATCGTCTTTCCGGAGGCCGGAGATGAAAGAATTCTGACGGCTGCGGGGAGGCTCGGGTCGGAAGGATATGTCCGTCCTGTATTAGTCGGAAATGAAGATGAAGTGAAACAGAAGGCGGAAACGAACGGAGTCGATCTCAGCAGCGTGGATATCGTGGATCCGGAAACTTATGGAAATATGGATGATATGGTCCGGCTTTTTGTGGATCGGCGAAAAGGTAAGGCGAGCGAAGAGGAAGCCCGCGACATTCTGAAAGACGGTAACTACTTCGGTACCATGCTCGTGTATATGAACGAAGCGGACGGACTGGTAAGCGGAGCAGTACACTCCACAGGAGATACGGTGCGCCCGGCTCTTCAGATTATAAAAACGAAAGAAGGCATCAACAAGACGTCCGGAGTATTCGTCATGGTCCGGGACGAGGAAAAATACATTTTCGCGGACTGTGCCATCAATATCTCCCCGGACAGTCAGGATCTGGCCGAAATCGCGATGGCCAGCGCAGACACTGCCGCCCTTTTCGATATCGACCCTCGTGTAGCTATGCTCAGTTTCTCCACGAAAGGTTCGGCCGTCTCTCCGGAAACCGAAAAAGTGGGAGAAGCTCTCGAGATTGTGAAAGAGCAGCGGAGCGACCTTCTGATTGACGGGGAATTTCAGTTTGACGCTGCTTTCGTTCCTTCCGTCGCTGAAAAGAAAGCGCCGGATTCTCCACTTGAAGGAAAAGCGAACACGTTCATCTTCCCGAGCCTCGAAGCGGGAAATATCGGCTATAAAATAGCCCAGCGTCTCGGTGGTTTTGATGCTGTCGGACCCGTGCTTCAGGGACTCAATCAGCCTGTGAACGATTTGTCGAGAGGCTGTAATGCGGATGATGTGTACAAGCTTGCCATCATAACAGCCGCCCAGTCTGTAGAGTAATATACAAAAAGCGTGGTGCCGATAGCGGGCACCGCGCTTTTTTAGCAGCTCAGGATTTCTGGTCTTTTTACACTCTTTTGTTTCTGGACACCATCTGTTCTGTCCGTTTACTGAGCCACTCTACTTCTTGGTCCGTAAGCGGGTAGGAAATGACGCTGTCACTGTAATGACGGAGACGGTCTTTGATCCGTTCCGTGATCGATTCTATCGTAACCGTTTCTTCCAGCAGTTCGTTGAGCGAAGCCATGACGGACGGATCGATATCGGGAAAAGAGAATTTTGTCTCCTCCCCTTTTTTCGCTGTGTCGTAAAAGTTCCGGATCAGCTCTGCCCGCTGCTGTCCGCTTCCTGTCACATCAAGGTAGATCTGTACGGCGAATCCGCCTTTTACACGGCGCTGGGATATACCTGCAAACTTCCGCCCGTCTATACTCAAGTCATAGTCGCCCGGACAGTAGGAGCGGGAAATCTCATATACATCGATGTCGGCATCGATAAGAGAGCGGATGAATTCGACCATAACGTCGTACCCGCCATGAATATCGACTCCTTTCGTCTCCGGAAAGATGAGGGAAAGGTTGAGTACTCCTTCGTCCAGTACGACGGCGAGACCTCCGGAGTTTCGGACGACGACGCTGTACCCTTCTTCTTCCAGGTAGTCGATACCTTCGGAGATGTAGGGAAGGCGCGCGTCGGGTATGCCGAGGACGACGGTTTTCGGGTGTACCCACAGACGGGCAGTGGCCGGGCTCGTCCCTGCCCCGACAGATGTCGCCAGCGCATCATCATAGGCGAAGGACGGCAGGGCGGATGTATGAAGTTCCGGGTCGCTGTGGTCCACGAGCCTGTATTCCGGTTGCTGCAGTATGGATGAAATCATTGGTCGGTCTCCTTTTGCATTCAGACTGCCACCATTATAGCAAATTTTTTTTGTGTTTGTAGAACGGGAGGAAAAGCGGATTTCACGGCTCTCCCGTATTGTCAAGACGTTTCTTTCCGGCCCGCAAAAGGCTATACTGGACAAAAAAGGAATGGAGCAGACACATGGCTTATCGTGATGAAAAATTAGACGAAGAGAAAGTATTTAAAGATCCGGTCCATCGCTACGTCCATGTCAGGGACCGTGTAATCTGGGATCTGATCGGTACCCGGGAATTCCAGCGGCTGCGCCGCGTTAAGCAGCTCGGAACCACGTACCTTACGTTCCACGGAGCGGAACACAGCCGCTTCAGCCACTCTCTCGGGGTATATGAAATCGTCCGGCGCATCCTTGAGAACTTCCGTGATCACAAAGACTGGAATGAAGACGAGCGTCTGCTTTCCCTATGTGCGGCCCTGCTGCACGACCTCGGCCACGGCCCTTTTTCCCACTCGTTCGAGAAAGCTTTCAGGCTCGATCACGAAGACTACACGCAGTCGATTCTGCTCGGTGATACGGAAGTGAACCGGGTGCTGTCCGGAGTGGAAGAAGGGTTCCCGAAGAAAGTGGCGGATGTAATCAACAAGACGTACACGGATAAGCTCGTCGTCAGCCTCATTTCCAGCCAGATCGACGCCGATCGCATGGATTACCTCCAGCGTGATGCTTATTTCACCGGGGTCAGCTACGGTCATTTCGATATGGAAAGAATACTCCGCGTCATGCGCCCGCTCGAGGATCAGGTGGCGATCAAGGAAAGCGGTATGCATGCGGTGGAGGACTACATAATGAGCCGCTATCAGATGTACTGGCAAATTTATTTCCACCCCGTGACCCGCAGTGCGGAAGTGATCCTGTCGAAGATTCTGAAGCGTGCCAAGGAGCTGTATAAAAACGGCTACGAGTTTGAGCTTAAACCGGTACACTTCTTCTCCTTTTTTGAAGAGGCGCCTTCTCTCGAAGAATATCTGGATCTGGATGAGAACGTAGTGATGTACTACTTCCAGATGTGGATCAGGGAGAAAGACCCGATTCTGAGCGATTTGTGTGAACGGTTCGTAAACAGGAAGCTGTTCAAATATATTGAATTCAACCCGAATCTGCAGATGAACGCCTGGCGGGAACTGTACGATTTATTTGAAGAGGCGGGAGTCGATCCGCGCTTTTATCTTGAAGTGGATTCAAGCTCCGATCTTCCTTACGATTTCTATCGTCCGGGAGAAGAAGGAGAAAGACTGCCGATTCATCTTCTGCAGCCGGACGGGGGACTGAAGGAACTGTCCCGGCTCTCCGAAATCGTCGAATCGATTTCCGGAAAAAAACGGACGGACCATAAACTCTATTTTCCGGCGGATACGATTGAGCAGATCAGTGATGAGAAAACGAAGCAGCGGATTAAAGGAATTCTGTATGGCAGGGAGGAACAGTAATGCTCGAGAAACATGCGAGACTAATGCACTTTTTAAACAGTTGTGAGGAAGTAGTGGGACGAAAGCGTCTTCAGAAAATGATATTCATTATGAAAAAATGCGGGGTTCCTTTTGAAGAAAAGTATGAGTTCCATTTTTACGGTCCTTATTCGGAGGAACTGACGCTTCGTATAGAAGAAATGTGCAACCTCGGTTTCATTTCGGAAGCGATGGAGGAAAAGCGGAATTATTACCAGTACCGCTATAACCTTACGGACTCCGGACACGATTTTCTGGAACATGCAGATATTGAACGTCCGGAACTCGGGGGATATATCAGTGCAATGAATGAAAAAAGTTCCAGGTTCCTTGAACTGGTGTCGACGATGCTCTTTTTTGAACACTTGCCGAAAGAGGAAATTGAAGAGAAGGTATATACGGTGAAAAGCAGACAGAATTACAAACAGGAAGAACTGGAGGAAGCGTGGGCTTTCATCCGGGAATTGCGTCCTGTTTCCTGATATCCCCGTGCACAAAAACAAGTAGTGTGATAAAATAGGAACAAACGTTCGTGTTGGAGGGATGATGATGAATCAGGAACCGAAAGATCGCGGCTCCATCAAATGGACTTCACTCATGCTGCCGGAGCACATCGAGATGCTCCGTAATCTCTGGAAAGAGGACGAGCGGGTTGAACAGGGGCATATGGAAGAACAGCAGGCGGCAGGGATCGATTTTTTATTGCAGCACGCAATGAACGGGCAGATTCCTGTCTGTATTGAAATGGACGGGGATGTGCATGAGGTGGTGCCGCTTCGTTTCCACAGACGAAGCGGTGAGCTGGAGTGCCGTGATATCCACGGCGGCCGGCTGCTGCGACTCAGTCGCGATGAAGTTACCGACGTATCGATGTGAACAGGAAAGTACGGTCCGGGAGCTTTTATCGGCCGCCTGTGTCACAAAATGTTCACTTTTCCAGGCCCTCCCGACTTGAAAAATATCACCCGCAGTAATATATTTGAAGTAGCATGGAAAATGCTTTTACTAAGACAGAAAGAGGACCGGCTGAATCGTCAGCCGGTCTTTTTTCTATTCGAATGACGAAACGCAAGTGCTTCAGAGGGCGCACAAGCGTAACCCGGGGGCTTTGGCGGAACCGATAACTCGTGCTAAAATAGGTGGGATGAAAGTGAAATGATCCGGATGCACCCCGTCGCTTCGTTCAAAAGCCGGGGGCAGAGAAAGGGAAGGCTTTATGAATAAAAAACTGTTATGGATACCTGTAGTTTATGCGATTGTTATGGGAACGCTTCTGGTGGCGACCATCGGATATTCTTTTACACCTGTTCTTTACGAACATTCGATAGAAAACAATACGTGGAAAGTTGAGTACAAAGGGGAAACGTGGGAGACGAGTGCAGAAGAGCACGTGAACGAAGCACTCCGGGCTTCTGTCATCAGCAACAGGGAAAAGGAGCAGTGGACCCGGGACATCGTGGCCGTCGGAGCACTGCTGCCGTTTATTCTCTTCGCTTTTCATAAAAATTACCGTCCCTTCCGCAATAGAGTGCCCTACAAGTGGTATGCAGGCATCATAGCGGGTGCGGTGGTACTGTACAGTATCTTCAGCATTACGACGCACGTGGATATCCATGCGGAACTGCAGGAGACGATCGACTATTTACGGGAAACAACTTGAGTTTTTACTGCACTCTTCTTATAATGGATTAGTTATAAACGGGACGAAAAAAGGAGCGATTACAGCATGACAAACGTAGCTGTTACGTTAGAAACGCACATCCGGGACGGTTCGGACTCCGAGCAGATGTCCCTGTCGGAAAAGGGGCGCTTTTTCAGAAAAGGGAATATGGACGTAGTGACTTTCAGGGAACACCCGGAAGGAAGAGAGCCGGTGGATACGATGGTGACCATCAAACCGGGTCATGTAAGCATTAAACGCTCCGGAGGCGTGGAAATGCGCCAGCTGTTCGAGGTCAACACGGAAACCGAGAACACGTACGTACATGAATACGGAAAACTTTTCATGAGCACCTGGACGGAACAGCTGGAATACCGTCCCCCGGGCGACTCAGGAAACGGTGAGCTGTTCATTGTCTATAAGATGACGGTCAATGAAGATGTCACACAGAATCACCAGCTGAAATTAACGCTTAAGGAGGAAACGGAATGAACATTGCAGAAAAGACGGAAGCAAAGATCAAAGAAGAGATCGTCCGCGCCGTGGAAGCAGCGGGGCTTGCTTCTTCCGAAGAAATCCCCGACGTGGTGCTCGAGCAGCCGAAAGATAAACAGCACGGGGATTATGCCACGAATATGGCTATGCAAATGGCGAGGATCGCAAAAAAGAATCCGAGAGAGATCGCAGGGGACATCGTAGAGGCTTTCGATAAGTCGAAAGCTTCGATAGAGGAGATGGAAATCGCCGGTCCCGGGTTCATCAACTTCCGCATGAACAATACGTATCTCGCAGAACTCGTTCCATCTATCCTCGAAGAAAAAGAAAGCTACGGTAAAAGCGGAGAAGCCCGCAGGGAGCGTATACAGGTGGAGTTCGTATCTGCGAATCCGACAGGAACGCTGCACCTGGGTCACGCCCGTGGAGCAGCCATTGGAGATGCGCTTTGTAATATCCTTGAAGCGGCCGGGTACGACGTGGAGAGGGAATACTACATCAATGATGCAGGGAATCAGATTTCAAAACTCGCAGAATCTGTAGAAGCCCGCTACATGCAGGCGCTCGGAGAAGAATACGCGATGCCTGAAGACGGTTATCACGGAGCTGACATCATTGAGCTCGGGAAGCAGCTTGCCGCAGAAGAAGGTGCCAGGTGGACGGAGGTCTCCGGAGAAGAGAGACACCGTCATTTCCGTGAATCCGGCCTCCGGTACGCACTCTCCCGTATAGAGAAGGACCTTGGTGATTTCCGCGTCACTTTCGACGAATGGTTCTCCGAGACGTCCCTGTACGAGGAGAACAAAATCGAAGCGGCTGTCGAAGAACTGAGAGCGCGGGGTCTTGTGTATGAGCAGGAAGGGGCGACGTGGTTCAGAACTACGGAGTACGGAGACGACAAAGACCGTGTCCTCGTGAAAAACGACGGCACCTATACGTATCTGGCTCCGGACATTGCTTATCACAAAAATAAGCTTGACCGCGGTTTTGACACCCTCATCAATATTTGGGGCGCCGACCACCACGGGTATATCCCGCGGATGAGAGCGGCCGTCCAGGCGCTCGGCTATGCCAAAGAGACGCTTGAGGTCGAAATCATCCAGATGGTCAACCTGTTTGAAAACGGGGAAAAAGTGAAGATGAGCAAACGTACCGGCAAGGCCGTTACGCTGCGCGAACTGATGGATGAAGTCGGAGTGGACGCCATGCGCTATTTCTTCGCAATGCGTTCGAGTGATTCACACCTCGACTTCGACATGGATCTGGCCCGTTCCGAGTCCAACGAAAACCCGGTCTACTATATACAGTACGCGCACGCACGTATCGCAACGATGCTGAAACAGTCCGAGGAGAAGAATCTTCGCTCTGATGAGTTCGACGGTACGCTGCTCACTTCGGAGAAGGAGATCGATCTTCTGAAGCGTCTCGGGGAATTCCCGCAGATTGTGGAAGATGCTGCAGTGAACCGGACGCCTCACCGCGTCACTCAGTACGCGTTCGATCTTGCATCGAACCTCCACAGCTTCTATAATGCGGAAAAAGTTCTGGATGCCGGACATCCTGTGCGTACGGCTTCCCGAATCAAGCTGATGGAAGCTGTAAAGCAGACGCTTAGAAACGCTCTTGCTCTCGTCGGCGTCGAAGCCCCCGAAAAAATGTAGGCACAACCGCCAGCCTTCCGTCCGGGCGTAAATGATAATATAAAAAAAGAGTGATGTTCTTCGATTTATAGAAGAACATCACTCTTTTTGTTTTTTACAGAAAGAAGGTCAAAGCATCCAGCGGAACGGTTTGACGAGCTGCGTTTTCACTTTCGTGGCTACAGAAGGGTTAGCAGCCTGTTCCTTATCGTATACGAGAGAGTTTTCTGTATCTTTGAAGTACTCGGAACGCAGATGCCGGACGAAACTTTCTTCGAAAATGGAGATAGTCACTTCCTTATTCAGAAACATACTCCGCTTATCGAAATTCGCCGTACCGATATCGGCAGCTTCTTCGTCAACAAGAACGAGCTTCGCATGATAGAAGCCTGCGTTGTAGTGGTAGACGTTGGCTCCGCTAAGGACAAGTTTCTGAAGAGACGGGAAACCGGCCTCTTTTACGAAAGCGTGATCGCGTTTCAGCGGAAGCAGAATATGGACGTCCACCCCGCGCTCCAGCGCCTTGAGCAGTTCCCGGTGAATCCTTTTGGTCGGGATGAAGTAGGGGCTGCCGATGAGAATTTCCCTCCGGGCCCGCCTGATCATCGTAAGGAAAGTATTCTCTACTCCTATTCCGTCGAACGCTACAAGCTGGAAGGGGTGTTTTCCTCCTTCCCGGTAAGCGACGGAAGGAAGAGCCCCCCCGGTATTGTACGTCCAGTCACTCGCGATGATCCGGTGCAGATCGCGGACAATCGAACCTGTCAGCCGCAAATGATAGTCGCGCCAGTCGATGAACTGGGAACTTTTTCCGATATACTCCCGGCCGACGTTGAAACCGCCCACGTAGCCGATCACTCCGTCGATGACCACCATTTTCCGGTGGTTCCGCCGGTTGAACGTATAGAAGAAAAAAGGGAACTTCGGCGTTTCAGCGAAGGCTACGTCCACGCCCGCTTTCTTCAAAGATCGGTATTCCCGGCGAAGCGGCGCGCTTACGAGCCGGTCAACGAGAAGGTTGACCCTTACACCTTCCTCCGCTTTCATTTTGAGGAGTGTCATAAACTTGCGGCTGATGATATCCCGGCGTACGAGATAGTAGTATACGTCAATCTGTTCCTGGGCCTGGGAAATCTCTTCGAACAGATCCTCAAAAAGCGGAGTACCGTTTTTGTAGAAGCGGTAGTTCCCTCTCGTCTGTTCGAACGCAAGCGTACGGTTATGTTTGCGCTGACTTCTCCTACCGAGGATCAGATCGAGCACGATCCATAGTAAAAGTGAAATGATAATTTTAATAGTGCGCAACTCTCCACCTCCAAAAATCCATACCTTGATTGTAACTGAAATTATAGAGATATACACGTATCTCCATTCACAAATACAGGAAGAAAAAAAGCGAAACATGTTGACTGAATGCTCATTCAGTTTTATAGTAGAGTTAACTGGAACATGAAAGGGGTTTCAATACAGAAAATAGGAAAGAGGGGGAAAAGGATGGATCCTTTACTGTTGGTGAACTGGTTGTTTTTTCTCGGAATAACGATTTATGCGCTTTATCTGTTCGCGCGTATCGTTCAGACGAGAATTGCTTATATCCGTATGGGGAAGAAGTTTGAATTCGACGGAAAGATCAAACGTCGTCTTCAAAAGATAGGTATTTACGTTTTCGGTCAGAAAAAATTGCTCAAAGATAAGAAATCCGGAGCAATTCACGTCATGATGTTTTATGGATTTATACTTGTACAGTTCGGAGCGATCGATTTTATTTGGAAGGGGCTGGCGCCTGATTCACACTTGCCGCTGGGTCCGTTGTATCCTGCCTTTACGTTTTTCCAGGAACTCGTAACACTCACTATCATCGTTGCCGTCGTCTGGGCTTTCTACCGTCGTTACATAGAGAAGCTCGTCCGCCTGAAGCGCGGCTGGAAAGCCGGTCTTGTACTTATTTTCATCGGAACACTGATGGTGACGGTACTGGCCGGAAACGGTATGAACATTATCTGGCATGGCCATGAAGCAAGCGTCTGGGAACCGGTGGCCAGTGCTATCGCACTCGGATTCGGATGGCTTCCGGAAACAGCGGCAGCCGCAGTATTTTTCGTTATGTGGTGGATTCACCTGATTACTCTGCTCAGCTTTCTTGTATATGTACCTCAGTCGAAACACGCTCACCTTATTGCAGCTCCGGTCAACGTCTTCCTCAGTCGTGAGGATGCACCTGGGAAGCTGAAGCCGATCAATTTCGACATTGATGATGAAACGGACGAGGAAGATGTGTCCTTCGGTGTCGGAAAAGTGGAAGAGTTCGACCAGCTTCAGATGATCGATCTGTATGCGTGTGTGGAATGCGGGCGCTGTACGAACGTCTGTCCCGCTTCCGTATCCGGGAAGATGCTGTCTCCGATGGACCTTCTCGTTAAGATCCGTGACCACCTGACCGAAAAAGGGGCAGCGGTCACAGGGCGCGAAGCGTGGGTGCCATCCTACGCATTCTCCGGAACCGAAGGTAATATGCTCGCGTCGATGGCCCGCAATGAACAGAACGATGCTGTCGACCGCGTGAACGAAACGAACCTGATCGGGGACGTCATCACCGAAGAAGAACTTTGGGCATGTACGACGTGCCGGAACTGTGAAGACGCCTGTCCGGTCATGAACGAACACGTCGATAAAATCATCGACCTGCGCCGCTATCTCGTAATGACCGAAGGGAAAATGGATCAGGATGGTCAGCGTGCTCTTATGAATATCGAGCGTCAGGGGAACCCGTGGGGACTTTCCAAGAAAGAACGCGAAAACTGGCGTGACCTTGATGAAGAAGCATACATTCCGACGGTGAAGGAATTGAAGAAAGAAGGCGAAGAATTCGAGTATCTGTTCTGGGTAAGCTCTATGGGATCATATGATAACCGCAGTCAGAAAATAGCTATGGACTTCGCTAAACTTATGAACAAAGCGGGCATCAAATTCGCTATTCTCGGAAACAAGGAACAGAACTCCGGAGATACGGCCCGCCGCATGGGGAACGAATTCCTGTTCCAGGAACTTGCGGAGAAGAACATCAAAGAATTCGAAAAGAACGACGTGAAGAAGATCGTCACGATCGATCCTCACGCCTACAACATTTTCAAAAACGAGTACCCGGACTTCGGTTTCGAAGCGGAAGTGTATCACCACACGGAACTGCTTGCAGAGTGGCTTGAAGAAGGCCGCCTGAAACCGGAAGCACCGGTCAATGAAAGAATTACGTATCACGACAGCTGTTACCTCGGTCGATACAACGAGGTGTATGAACCGCCTCGTGAAGTACTTGAAATGATTCCGGGTGTAGAAGTTGTGGAGATGCAGCGTAATCGTTCCAACGGCATGTGCTGTGGAGCGGGTGGTGGAATGATGTGGATGGAAGAGAAGACCGGAAACCGCGTCAACGAAGCCCGTACCGAACAGGCACTTGAAGTGGAACCGACTATGATCTCCAGTGGCTGTCCGTTCTGCCTGACTATGCTCTCCGATGGTACGAAAGCGAAGGAAGTCGAAGAAACAGTCAGCACGATGGACATCGCGGAAATACTTGCAAAATCCATCTTTGAAAAAGATAAAGCGGGAGCTTCCGCTTAGAAACACCGGAATAAGCAGGCCGGCCATCCGGAAGAGGTTTTCCTTCCGGTGGTCCGGAGGGCTTATAACGTGAGTTTCTGGAAGCCCGTGAGCTGGCATGAAAAAGATAAAGCGGGAGCTTCCGCTTGGAAACACTAAAGCGAAAAATGTCCGATCCGTAAAATAAAAAGTCAAAAAATTGCGGAAAGTGTACAGAAAGTTTTGTAGACTTTCCTTATGAGAGGAAATTGAGCGAGCGTTCAATAGGATTGTTTGAAAGCGTTACCGCTACAGAGGAGGAATAATTAATGGTAAAAACAGTGATTGTTGATGGAGCACGTACCGCGTTTGGCAAACTCGGAGGAAGTCTCTCTTCTTTATCTGCTTCGGATCTTGGCGGAAAAGTCATTGCGGAAGCTATGCAGCGTGCCGGCGTAGAAGGTAAGGATATTGGAGAAGTCATTATGGGAAGCGTACTTCAGGGCGGACAGGGACAGCTGCCTTCAAGACAGGCGGCCCGGAATGCGAATATACCGTGGCATGTGAAGACGGAAACCGTCAACAAAGTTTGTGCTTCCGGTATGCGCAGTGTAACGATGGGTGATCAGTTCATCCGTCTCGGAGAAGAGGAGATCATCGTCGCGGGCGGCATGGAAAGTATGAGCAGTGCTCCGTATTTCCTTCCAAAAGCGAGGTTCGGCTATCGTATGGGCGATGGTGCCGTGAAAGATATGATGCTTCACGACGGTCTTACCTGCTCTTTCGAGGGCATCCACATGGGAAGCTACGGCAACCGTACGGCTAATAAGCACGACATTTCCAGAGAAGCCCAGGACGAATGGGCGGCGCGCAGTCACGAACTTGCCGGTAAAGCGATCGAATCCGGCGTGATGAAAGAAGAGATTGTACCGGTTGAAGTACCGCAGCGAAAAGGTGATCCGATCAGTGTCGATACCGATGAAGCACCGAGACTGGATACGACAGCGGAGAAACTTAAGAAGCTGAAACCTGCTTTCGACCCGGATGGCAGTATTACGGCAGGCAACGCACCTGGTGTGAATGACGGAGCCTGCGCAATGGTACTGATGAGTGATGAGAAAGCGAAGCAGCAGAACGTTAAGCCGCTTGCCACAATCATCGCCCACGATGAAATTGCAGTGGAAGCTCAGGATTTTCCTGAAACACCGGGACTCGTCATTAACAAAATTCTTGAAAAAACAGGCAAAAAAATGGAAGATATCGTTCTGTTCGAAGTGAACGAAGCTTTTGCGGTCGTGTCACTGGCCGGCGGTAAGATTGCAGGACTTGATACGGATAAAGTGAACGTCAACGGCGGTGCCGTGGCGCTTGGTCACCCGATCGGTGCAAGTGGTGCCAGAATCATTCTTACACTTGCCTACGAACTTCGTCGTCGCGGCGGCGGTACCGGAATCGCTGCTATCTGCTCCGGCGGAGGCCAGGGTGATGCGGTTATGATCGAAGTGGAGGGAGCTTAATCATGAAGAATATTTTCGTTATAGGTGCCGGTCAGATGGGCGCCGGAATTGCACAGGTATTTGCTTCGCACAATTTCTCCGTGAAGTTGTTTGATGTAAACGAAGAAGCGTTGAAAAAAGGGATCGAAGGAATCTATAAGCGTCTTGACCGTGCTGTCGAAAAGGAACGTATGACAAAGGAAGGCGCGGAGCAGGCGAAAGCTCACCTCGAGACCGCTTCCGGTATGGAAGACGCTGCCCATTGTGACTTTGCAATCGAAGCCGTAGTAGAGCGGATGGATGTGAAGGAAAAAGTATTCCGTCAGCTCGATGACATTATGCCGGACCATGCCATTCTTGCGACGAACACCTCGTCTCTTCCGATCACGGACGTGGCGGCGGTAACGAATCGTCCGTCACAGGTTATAGGTATGCACTTCATGAACCCCGTACCGGTGATGAAACTGGTGGAAATTATCCGTGCGATTCAGACGAGTGATGAGACGTTCGAACGGGTGGAACAGCTGGCGGAACAGCTGGCCAAAACACCGGTGGACGTGAGCGATTACCCGGGATTCGTGGCCAATCGGGTTCTTATGCCGATGATCAACGAAGCGGTTTTCACTATTTACGAAGGTGTGGCTTCAAAAGAAGACGTGGATACCGTTATGAAACTCGGCATGAACCATCCGATGGGACCGCTCCAGCTGGCGGATTTTATAGGCCTTGATACGTGTCTGTCCATTATGGAAATACTTTACGACGGATTCGGCGATTCGAAATATCGTCCATGTCCGTTGCTCAAGAAATATGTAGCAGCCGGCTGGCTCGGGAAGAAATCCGGGCGCGGTTTTTACGTTTATGAATAGGAGAGAACCGAATGTTTTTAACTGATGAACAGCAGATGATGAAGAAAATGGTCCGGGACTTCGCTGAGAACGAAGTCGCCGCGGCCATAGAACGCATGGAAGCGGAAGACCGCTTTCCGATAGAAGTAGTCAAAAAGATGGGAGAACTCGGCCTGATGGGCATACCGATCCCTGAAGAATATGGCGGCTCCGAGATGGATTTCACCTCGTACATTATCGCCATCAATGAACTGTCGAAGGTCAGCGCGACAGTCGGGGTGATTCTGTCCGTTCACACTTCAGTGGGCACGAACCCGATTCTTTACTTCGGAACGGAAGAGCAGAAGAAGAAATACATTCCGAAACTGGCAAGCGGGGAGTATCTGGGAGCTTTTGCCCTCACGGAACCAGGCGCAGGTTCAGACGCTGCCAGTCTGAAAACGAAAGCGGTCAGAGACGGGGATTCCTACATCCTGAACGGCTCTAAAGCGTACATCACTAACGCCGAGGCGGCAGATACTTTCATCGTATTCGCCCGTACCAACCCGGAAGAATCGAGGAGCAAAGGCATCAGCGCTTTTATTGTGGAAAAAGACACTCCCGGTTTCACTGTCGGAAAAGTGGAAAGAAAAATGGGGCTGCACGGATCGAGCACGTGTGCCATCAACTTCGAGCAGTGCCGGATACCGAAAGAGAACCTGCTCGGGGAAGAAGGGAAAGGGTTCGACGTTGCGATGGCCAACCTCAATACCGGAAGAATCGGCATCGCCGCTCAGGCACTCGGGATAGCGCAGGCTTCTCTGGAGCATGCGGTAGGTTACGCGAAAGAACGGGAACAGTTCGGCAAACCGATTGCCAAACACCAGGGTCTCTCTTTCAAACTTTCGGATATGGCTACGGATGTCGAAGCCGCCAAATTGCTGGTGTATGAAGCGGCCCGTCTGCAGCAGGCACAGCAGCCATGCGGCAAAGCAGTGTCGATGGCAAAACTTTATGCTTCCCGTGCTGCGGTTAATACTAGTATTGAAGCTGTCCAGGTATACGGCGGCTACGGTTATACGGAAGACTACCCGGTAGAACGGTTTTTCCGTGATGCCAAAGTTTGTGAGATTTATGAAGGTACAAGTGAAATTCAGCGGATGGTCATTGGAACGCACTTGATGAAATAATAAGCAGTCGAACCGAAGAAAGGGGAACAGGTATGAACTTTCAATTGACAGAAGAACAGCAGATGCTCAAAAAAATGGTACGTGACTTCGCGGAGAATGAAGTAGAGCCGACAGCGGCGGAACGGGACGAAGAGGAAAGGTTTGACCGCAATATTTTCGATCAGATGTCCGAGCTCGGTCTTACAGGCATTCCGTGGCCGGAGGAATACGGCGGAATCGGATCCGATTTCGTAAGCTACGCGATTGCGGTGGAAGAACTCTCCCGCGTCTGTGCATCGACCGGTGTGACGCTTTCTGCCCACATCTCCCTTGCCAGCTGGCCGATTTACACGTTCGGAAACAAGGAACAGAAAGAAAACTTCCTGACACGTCTTGCCACAGGGGAAGCTCTTGGAGCCTATGCATTGTCCGAGCCGGGCGCAGGAAGTGACGTCTCCTCCATGCGTACTCAGGCGAAAAAAGACGGAGACGATTATATTCTGAACGGTAACAAAGTGTGGATCACGAACGGCGGCGTGGCGGACATTTACCTCGTTTTCGCCAAAACGGATCAGGATGCCGGCCATAAAGGCATCAGCGCTTTCATCGTGGAGAAAGGGACGGATGGTTTCACGTTCGGTAAGAAAGAGAAGAAACTCGGCATCCGTTCTTCGCCGACGACGGAACTTATTTTCGAAAACTGCCGCATACCGAAAGAGAACCTCCTCGGAGAAGAAGGGGAAGGATTCAAAATCGCTATGCAGACTCTCGATGGAGGACGGAATGGTATCGCTGCCCAGGCTGTAGGAATCGCCCAGGGTGCTCTCGATAAATCCATCGGCTATGCCAAAGAGCGGGAACAGTTCGGCAAACCGATCGCCAAACACCAGGGTCTCTCCTTCAAATTGGCAGACATGGCGACAGACGTGGAAGCGGCCCGTCTGCTTACGTATAAGGCAGCTTTTCTCGAATCGGAAGGAAAGCCGTACGCAAAAGCTTCCGCAATGGCGAAACTTTTCGCCGGCGACGCTGCAATGGAAGTAACGACAGAAGCCGTACAGGTCTACGGCGGCTACGGATATACAAAAGACTATCCGGTAGAGCGCTATATGCGTGACGCGAAGATCACTCAGATTTATGAAGGTACCAACGAAATCCAGCGTCTCGTAATCGGACGTATGGTCACCAGCTGATAGCGTAAGTTGTGCGCTCCCGTCTTCGCGGGGGCGACTGCTTTCGTTCAGTAAAAGGTCTTTCGGTACCGTAAACCGATTATAAGAAGTAAAAGTACCGGAATACAGAAAGGACGATTCGATGCATTCGCTGGCTGAAAGAATTCATAACGGAGATCGTCGGGCACTCGCAAGAGCCATTACGCTGGCAGAACGGGAAGACGAAGAAAAACTCACGCTGATGAGTGATATATTCTCCATTAAAAAACAGGCTCACTATATCGGTATTACAGGCTCTCCCGGCGCCGGTAAGAGCACGCTTATCAACGAGCTCCTTCATCTTCTCCGGGAACAGCATCTCAGTGTGGCGGTCATTGCCATTGATCCGACGAGTCCGTTCAGCGGAGGCTCGATTTTAGGGGACCGGACGAGGATGCACCAGCATTTCGTCGACCCCGGCATCTTCATCCGCAGTATGGCCACGAGAGGAAGTCTCGGCGGTCTTGCCAGGGCGACGAAAGACGCGATCCGTATGTGTGATGCTGCCGGTTTTGACATCGTACTTGTGGAAACAGTCGGAGTCGGACAGTCGGAGCTCGACGTGATGAAAGTGGTGGATACGACCGGACTTGTACTTACGCCGAACAGCGGAGATATTCTTCAGATTTTCAAAGCCGGTATTATGGAAATCGCCGATCTGTTCGTTATCAACAAGGCGGACCTGCCGGACGTCGAGAAACTGAAACTTACACTCGAAGACTACATGATGATCGCCGATCCGAAAGGGTGGCAGCCGCCGATCGTCAAAACGGTATCGACGAAAAAGCAGGGTATTTTGAAAATGTGGGAGAAAATGAAGAAACACCGCATTTACCTCGAAGAAACGGCTTCCGGTCAGGAGAAAAAGCGGATGCAGCGGGAAATGGAAGTGTACGAGCTCATCCGTGAAGAAATATGGCGGGACGTCAGGCGCTGGATTGAATCCGGCGACCGCAGCAAAAATCTCGAGCGTGAGGAATATGATCCTTATGCACTCGCGAAACAGTGGTTCGGTGAATGGAAGCAGGAGGGGAAAGCCGATGGTGGGAAGTAAACAGGTTCCATCTTCCATTAAGAACAGGGCTCTCGTGGAGAAGAGGCGCCAGGAAATGATCCGCGGTGCTGTCTCTCTTTTCCGGGATAAAGGGTTCCACAAAACGACGACGCGTGAAATCGCGAAAGCGAGCGGTTTCAGTATCGGTACGCTTTACGAGTATATAAGGACGAAAGAAGATGTGCTGTTCCTTGTATGTGATTCCATCTACGAACAGGTGAATGAGCGGATGAAAGAAGTGGTGGACACCTCCGTGCCGGACGGTGCTCCTCTTGAAGAAGCGGTCCGCTCCTATTTCCGTCTGATGGATGATCTGCAGGAGGAAGTGATCGTTCTTTACCAGGAAGTGAAGGCACTGCCGAAAGAGGCGAAAGATTATATCCTTGAGAAGGAACAGGAAATGGTGGCTATGCTGGAGGAATTACTGGCGTGCAGCCTTCCGGGAGCATCACGCGGTAAAATATCGGTCATTGCCAACAACGTGTTCGTGGAAGGTCAGATGTGGGGGTTCCGCAGATGGATTCTTCAGAGGTCCTTCACACTGGAAGAGTACATCGATCATCAGGTCAGTCTTTTGCTTGAAGGAGTTGCAACCTACAGATAGCCATAAAGGAGGAAATTATTGTGGAAGTATATAAACCGAAACATGCGGTGCGATTTGTAACCGCTTCCAGTCTGTTCGACGGTCACGACGCTTCAATCAACATTATGAGACGTATTCTGCAGGCGACAGGTGCCGAGGTTATTCATCTCGGGCACAACCGCTCTGTGGAAGACGTAGTCAACGCTGCCATACAGGAAGATGCCCAGGGGATTGCCATCTCCTCCTATCAGGGCGGTCATATGGAATACTTCAAATACATGATCGATCTACTGAACGAAAAAGGTGCAGAGCACGTCCAGACGTTCGGAGGAGGCGGGGGAGTCATTCTGCCCCGGGAAATCAAGGAGCTCCATGAATACGGAGTGACGCACATCTTCTCTCCGGAGTTCGGACGGGAACACGGCCTGCAGGGTATGATCAACAGCATGGTCGAAAAAGCCGACTTCCTTCCGCCGGTGAAAGATAACATGGATCTGGAAGCCGGGGACCCGGTTACGATCGCAAGAATGATCACGCAGGCGGAGAACGCAGATGAGAAAAAACTTGAAAGCTACCGGAAGCAGTGGCAGACGGATAAAGACGTACCCGTGCTCGGTATCACCGGTACCGGCGGGGCAGGGAAAAGTTCCCTGACGGACGAACTGATACGCCGCTTCCTGAATGAAGTACCGGATAAAAAAGTGGGGATTCTCTCGGTGGATCCGACGAAGAAGAAAACCGGCGGTGCTCTCCTCGGGGACAGAATCCGTATGAACGCCATCTTCCACCCGAACGTATACATGAGATCTCTTGCGACGAGAGAAGCGCGTACTGAGATATCGACAGCGGTGACGGACGCGGTACAGATTCTGAAAAGAGCAGGCTACGACTTCATCATCATCGAAACGAGCGGAATCGGCCAGGGGGATGCCGAAATTACGGAAATCACCGACCTTTCCATGTACGTCATGACCGCCGAGTTCGGGGCGCCGTCCCAGCTCGAGAAGATCGACATGATCGACTACGCCGACTTCATCACTATCAACAAATTCGAACAGAAAGGTTCGGAGGATGCGCTGAAACAGGTGAGAAAGCAGTATGAACGCAGTCACATGCTGTTCCACGAAGATCATGAATCGTTCCCTGTCTACGGCACCATCGCCAGCCAGTTCAACGATCCGGGGACGAACACCCTTTTCGCTGCCCTTCTTGATGAAATAAATGAGCGGTACGGCTGGGATACGGAAACGTCGCTTGAACGGGTATCCAAAGTCGAAAAGCAGAACGTTATCATTCCGAACGACCGGAAGCAGTACCTCCGGGATATCGCGAAAGAAGTGCGCGGCTATCATGAATTCACGGAAGATCAGGCAGAAAAAGCCCGCCAGTGGTACCAGCTCGAAGGCACGGAGAAAATCGTCGGCGAGAATGAAACCATCACGGGAGCGAAGAAAAAAGTAGTGAAAGAAATCAACGGCGAAGTGAAAGAAAAGCTCGAACATTGGGATACGCTCCATGAGAACTACTCAGGAGAAACGTTCACATACAAAGTGCGGGACAGGGAATTTACGATGGATCTGACGACAGAAAGCATATCCGGAACGAAAATTCCGAAAGTGGCCCTTCCGAAGTATGCGGACTGGGGCGACCGTCTCGAGTGGCTTCGGAAAGAGAACGTTCCGGGAGCTTTCCCGTTCACGGCCGGTGTGTTTCCTTTCAAACGGAAAGGGGAAGACCCGACGAGACAGTTCGCCGGGGAAGGGACGCCGGAGAAAACAAACCGCCGGTTCCATTACCTCTCCGAAAACGAAGAAGCGAAAAGACTCAGTACCGCTTTCGACTCCGTAACACTTTACGGGGAAGACCCGGGCGAGCGTCCGGACATCTACGGAAAAGTCGGGGAGAGCGGTGTGAACATCAGTACGCTCGAAGACATGAAGAAACTGTATGAAGGATTCGATCTCGTCGATCCGAAAACTTCCGTATCCATGACGATCAACGGACCGGCTCCGATCATCCTTGCCATGTATTTCAACACGGCTATCGATAAGGAACTTCGGAAATTTGAAGAGAAAGAGGGCAGGAAACCGTCTGCCGAGGAAGCGAAGCAGATCCGTGAAGACACAATCCACGTAGTGCGCGGAACGGTCCAGGCTGACATTTTGAAAGAGGACCAGGGACAGAACACATGTATCTTCTCGACAGAGTTCGCCCTCCGTATGATGGGAGATATCCAGCAGTACTTCATCGACCACGACGTGCGCAACTACTACTCCGTGTCGATTTCCGGGTATCACATCGCGGAAGCGGGAGCGAACCCGATTACGCAGCTCGCTTTCACGCTTGCAAACGGGTTCACCTACGTGGAATACTATTTGAGCCGCGGTATGGACGTCGACAAGTTCGCACCGAACCTGTCTTTCTTCTTCTCGAACGGTCTGGACCCCGAATACAGCGTACTCGGGCGCGTCGCACGCCGCATCTGGGCAATCGTGATGAAGAATAAGTACGGAGCGAACGAGCGCAGTCAGAAGCTGAAGTATCACGTTCAGACATCCGGCCGTTCCCTGCACGCTCAGGAAATCCAGTTCAACGATATCCGTACGACGCTGCAGGCTCTGCTGGCTATCCAGGACAACTGTAACTCGCTTCACACAAACTCCTACGACGAGGCGATTACGACGCCGACGCAGGAATCCGTACGCCGGGCTATGGCGATCCAGATGATCATCAACAAGGAATACGGTCTTACGAAGAACGAAAACTCCCTGCAGGGGTCCTTCGTAATCAGAGAACTCACCGATCTCGTCGAAGAAGCGGTCATGCAGGAGTTCGAAAATATGAACGACCGCGGCGGAGTACTCGGGGCTATGGAGCGCCAGTATCAGCGTGGTAAGATTCAGGAAGAGTCCCTGTATTATGAAAGTAAGAAACATTCCGGTGAAATGCCGATCATCGGGGTGAATACGTATCTTAACCCTAATCCGCAGTCGGAAGAGGATATTGATTCGATGGAACTTGCCCGTGCCTCCACAGAAGAAAAAGAACACCAGATCAAAGAGCTTCGTAACTTCCAGAAGTCCAACGAAGATAAGGCAGAGGAAGCACTGAACAGACTGAAAGAAACGGCCAGTTCAGGCGGAAACGTGTTTGCCGAACTGATGGAAACCGTCCGCGTTGCAAGTCTCGGCCAGATTACCCACGCTCTTTACGAAGTGGGCGGTCAGTACCGCAGAAATATGTAAAAAACGGCAGGCGGGGAATGACGTAATTTTCATCCCCTATCCTTTTATGACAGCTTAAAAACAGAAATCCGAACATCAATGTTCGGATTTCTGTGTGTATCATGCAGTTTCTGTTGTCAGTGACCGCCGCCGGTGCTGTCATCATCGTGGGCCTGGTTGATGGAGACGACTTCGGGCTCTTTCTGCCCGTACCATTCATACGTGATTTCATATTTCTCCTCAGGTTCGATGAGCATCCACTGGCTGGAATCGGACAATTTGATATCTTTACCATCCGCGACGATATAATATTCGTCCTTTTCGTGATATTTTTCCGAGATGGTGGCTTCTTTAACATGTTCCTCATGAATGAGCCCGTAATTCATATAAAGCCAGGAAGGCACGAAAATCAGAATCAGGGCGATAATGACCCAGGTCACAGGGTGCAGTTCTTTAAGCTTCATCGGTCTCTCTCCTTCGTTCGATAGCTGTTTATATTGTACGGGAAAACGGGAGGGGATTCCAAAGAAATTCTCTGTTATTGATTTTTTTCTCCGTTCTTTTTATAATAAAGGGTATGGTTACAGTGAGAAACGTGTGTAATTGACGAAAAAAGCGAAAGTCTGTCCGGTCTCCTCCGCTTATGGAAGGGTAGGGACGGTCGGAACAGAATTGAGAAAAAGGAGTGCTGACGTTGAGTTTTGAAGAAATGACCCAACAACAGATAGACGAAACCTCTATGCTTGAAATGGCTTATACCATTCTGGAAGACGAGCATCAGACGTACGATTTCAACGAACTGTTCAAACAGATCGCCGACAGGAAGAAGTATACGAAAGCGCAGAAAGAAGAGGCCATCGCCCAGTTCTACACGGATATGAATCTTGACGGCCGTTTTACGACGACCGGTACGAACCACTGGGGACTTCGTAAGTGGTACCCGATTGAACAGATGGAAGAAGATATCGCCAACCTTCCGAAAATGCGCAAGAAGAAAAAGAAGAAGAAAAAAAAGAAGCCTTCCAAGCTGCTTGAAGATGAACTCGGCATTTCGGATTACGATGCCGACGAAGAAGACGAGAATACAGAGGAACTTGACCTGACGGACGAAGAACTGGATCTCGAAGACGACGATGACTTCGAGGGCGATTATGAAGAGGACGACCTTGACGACGAAGAGGAAGAAATGGTAGATGAAGACACCAGCTTTATCGGCGACGAGGACGAAGAAGAAAAAGAAGAAAAGTAATTTTTTCCTGTTCTTGACTTTACAGGTGAACCTTTTTATAATTCTATGTGGGCTCTTAAAAAAGGACGACCTTAACAGAAGCTCCCCAATTACGATTGGGGAGCTTTTCTTTTTTGCAGGAGGTCCGGGACGCACCTGTTCCGGATTCCAGCAGGGAAGTATAACGGATTTTCTTCGGTGACGGGCGGTGCAACAGCCGCCCTTTCTATATTTATTCCGAAACAGAAGAAGTCATTACTAACAAACAAGGAAAGAGGGATGAACGTGACAAAGTACATTTTTGTTACCGGCGGTGTTGTATCTTCATTAGGAAAAGGAATTACGGCGGCATCACTGGGCCGTCTACTGAAAAACCGGGGGCTGAGCGTAACGATCCAGAAGTTCGACCCATACCTGAACGTGGACCCGGGAACGATGAGTCCTTACCAGCACGGAGAAGTATTCGTGACGGACGACGGAGCGGAGACGGATCTTGACCTTGGTCATTACGAACGTTTCATCGATATCAATCTGAATAAGTTCTCAAACGTAACGACCGGTAAAGTCTACTCGAACGTGATCAAAAAAGAACGTCGCGGCGACTATCTGGGCGGTACGGTTCAGGTGATTCCGCATATTACGAACGAAATCAAGGAAAGGGTATATCGTGCCGGACACGAATCGAACGCAGATGTCGTCATCACGGAAATCGGCGGTACGGTCGGAGACATCGAGTCCCTTCCTTTCCTGGAAGCGATCCGTCAGATCAAAAGTGACATCGGCCGCGATAACGTCATGTATCTTCACTGTACTCTCGTTCCCTACATCCGGGCCGCGGGCGAACTGAAAACGAAGCCTACGCAGCACAGCGTGAAAGAACTGCGCTCCCTCGGCATACAGCCGGATGTGATCGTACTGCGTTCCGAAACGGAAATTTCCGATGATATGAAAGAGAAGATTTCCCTTTTCTGCGACCTGAAAAAAGAGGCCGTCATCGAAATGGTGGACGCGGAAACACTTTATGACGTTCCGCTTACGCTTCAGGAACAGAAACTCGATCAGCTTACATGCGACCACTTCGGGCTGAACTGTCAGGCGGCTGACATGACGGAGTGGAATGAGCTTGTGGAGCGGGTCAAGCATCTGGAAGAGAAGCGTACGATTGCTCTTGTCGGGAAATACGTAGAGCTTCCGGACGCCTATATTTCTGTAGTGGAAGCGCTGAAACACGCAGGCTACCAGCAGAACGCCGATGTGGAAGTGAAGTGGGTGAACGCTGAAGAAGTCACTGAGGACAACATCGGGGAACTCGTGGCGGATACCGACGGCATACTTGTGCCCGGCGGATTCGGACACCGCGGCATCGAAGGGAAAATCGAAGCGATCCGCTACGCACGTGAAAATAAAGTACCATTCCTTGGCATCTGCCTTGGTATGCAGCTGGCAACGGTGGAGTTCGCCCGTAACGTGCTGGGCTATAAGAACGCACACTCGGCGGAAATCGACCCGTCGACGAAAGATCCGATCATCGATCTGCTTCCGGAACAGAAAGATGTGGAAGATCTCGGCGGAACACTGCGCCTCGGTATCTATCCATCCCGTATTAAAGAAGATACGAAAGCGATGGAAGCATACGGGGAGGAAGTGATTTACGAACGTCACCGTCACCGCTTCGAGTTCAATAATCACTACCGTGAGGAGATGGAAGAGAAAGGATTCCTTTTCTCAGGCACCAGCCCGGACGGACGCCTTGTAGAAATCATCGAGGTCAAAGACCATCCGTGGTTCGTAGCCAGTCAGTTCCATCCGGAATTCAAATCCCGTCCGACACGCGCCCAGGAACTGTTCACCGGTTTCATCGGAGCGACATTCAACGGGTAACATATAGTCAGGACACCGTCCCTTACTAAAGGGGCCGGTGTCTTTTTTTATATTCGGAAGCTGTGAGAGAAATGAAAAAATTCTGATATGTAAGCGCTGATATAAACACGAGCTGTTGCACCTTTATAAACGTACTGGTATTCTTAGAAGTATCAGTTCAAGCCCTGCCGGGGTGACGGAACGACAGTCTCTCCGCCGGTTTGGCAGGTGGAACAAAAGAGTGTTCCATATTTTGAAAACGCAATCACACTTATAAGGGGGAAATCAGTTATGAAATTTTTCATTGATACTGCAAACATAGACGAAATAAGGGAAGCGAATGCCCTCGGGCTGCTTTCGGGTGTGACCACCAACCCTTCCCTGGTAGCGAAAGAAGGCGTTTCCTTCCACGATCGTCTCCGTGAAATCACTTCGGAGGTGGACGGGTCTGTCAGTGCGGAAGTCGTTTCTGAGGACGTGGACGGTATGATGAAAGAAGCCAAGGAACTGGCTGCAATCGCCCCGAACATTACGGTGAAAGTTCCGATGACGATGGAGGGACTGAAAGCGGTGAAGCAACTTTCAGACCTGAACGTAAAAACGAACGTCACTCTCGTTTTCTCTGTGAATCAGGCGCTTCTTGCAGCGCGGGCCGGTGCTTCCTACGTGTCCCCATTCCTCGGTCGTCTGGATGATATCGGACACAATGGTATGGATCTGATTGCGCAGATTGCTGAAGTTTTTGACCGTCACGCCATCGACACGGAGATTATCGCAGCTTCCGTTCGCCACCCGATGCACGTCCACGAAGCAGCTTTGAACGGGGCGCATATTTCGACGATTCCTTTCAAAGTCCTTCACCAGCTCGTGAAACATCCGCTCACCGATCAGGGGATCGAGAAATTTCTGAACGACTGGAACAGTGCTCAAAATAAATAAGTTGCACAGGAATATGTAAAGTGAGGAGTCCGATATGCATAAACTAATGATAGAAGGCGGCAGGCCTCTGGAGGGGACCCTTCGTGTCAGCGGAGCGAAGAACAGTGCCGTAGCTCTGCTTCCGGCAGCCATCCTGGCTGAATCACCGGTGACCATCGAAGGCCTGCCGGATATTTCGGACCTTGAGACGCTGAGCGGACTGCTCCGGGAGATAGGCGGGGAAGTGACCGAAGAGGGAAGAACCATTCACATCGACCCTTCCGGAATGGCTCCTCTCGCACTTCCGAATGGCCGGGTGAAGAAATTGCGGGCTTCCTATTATTTCATGGGAGCAATGCTCGGACGTTTCAACAAAGCCGTACTCGGGATGCCCGGAGGCTGCCATCTGGGTCCCCGTCCGATCGATCAGCACATTAAAGGTTTCGAAGCACTTGGAGCGGAAGTCACGAATGAACAGGGCTCCATCTGTATCCGGGCCGAGAAACTGAAGGGCGCACGGATTTACCTGGATATGGCCAGCGTCGGTGCCACAATCAATATTATGCTTGCAGCCGTAAGGGCCGAAGGGAAGACGCTCATCGAAAATGCGGCGAAAGAACCTGAGATCATTGACGTCGCCACCCTTCTGTCCAGCATGGGAGCGAATATCAAAGGGGCGGGGACCGACGTGATCCGTATCGAAGGTGTCGAACATCTTTCCGGCTGCCGGCACACGATCATTCCGGACCGCATTGAAGCAGGGACGTACGCGATTCTCGCATCGGCTCAGGGGAACGGGGTCATCCTTGATAACGTCATCCCCCAGCACCTCGACTCCCTGCTGGCCAAACTGAGGGAGACGGGGGTGACGATTGAAGAGAAGGATGATCAACTGTACATACGTCCGCCTGAAACATATAAGAGTGTGGATGTGAAAACGTTCGTATATCCCGGCTTCCCGACCGACCTGCAGCAGCCGTTTACTTCACTTCTGACGAAAGCCGAAGGCAGTGCGGTGGTAACTGATACTATTTACCCATCCCGGTTCAAACATATCGATGAATTGAGACGGATGAACGCCAAAGTGAAAGAGTATGAAGGGTATGCAATTGTGGAAGGTCCGGTCCCTCTTCAGGGGGCCCGGGTCCGGGCTTCCGTTCTTCGTGCCGGAGCGGCGCTCGTTATCGCCGGCCTGATGGCTGACGGGGTGACAGAGATTCGCGGCGTCGAACACATCGAGCGCGGTTACGAAAATATGGTGGAGAAACTGAACAGTATAGGTGCCAATATGTGGTACGAAGAAATCAGCGAAACGAAGCAGGAGCAGTTCCAGAAGTACTGACGAAACTCAAGAGGGGTACGCTTACCCTTTTGAGTTTTTTATTATGAAAAGCATTTTTCTACCCCGATTTTTTTAGGAAGTGCGTCAAACCTCCTATTGAAGTGAAGATGTGATAAGATGTAAACTGAATGTGTTTTAAAGACACCTGCCTCGGTAAGCTTCAGAACAATCACTCCAGCACCTTCTCTATATTTCTTCAACATTCATAAGCTGTCGAGACATTGTACGGATTCAAAAATTAATTAAAGTGGTGATTTTGTGGCGGAATTGAACATTTCCAGCTTGGAAACATTGAAATTGAAAGAACTCTATGACAAGGCACGTGAATACAAAGTGTCCTATTACTCCAAACTGACAAAGCGTGAACTTATATTTGCCATCCTGAAAGCACAGGCCGAAAAGGACGGCTATCTATTCATGGACGGCATTCTCGAAATCATCCCTTCGGAAGGTTTCGGTTTCCTGCGGCCGATCAACTACTCCCCGAGTGCGGAGGACATCTATATTTCGGCTTCCCAGATAAGAAGATTCGATTTAAGGAACGGGGACAAAGTCTCCGGTAAAGTCCGTCCGCCGAAGGAGAACGAACGGTACTACGGCCTGCTGCACGTGGACGCAGTGAACGGGGAAGACCCGGACTCCGCCAAGCAGCGGGTACACTTTCCGGCGTTGACCCCGCTCTATCCGGATCGTCACATGAATCTCGAAGTGGCGCAAAATCAGCTGGCAACGAGGATCATGGATGTAATGGCTCCTGTCGGGTACGGCCAGCGCGGGCTTATCGTCGCTCCGCCGAAAGCCGGGAAAACGATGCTTCTGAAGCAGATGGCGAACAGTATAGCCAAAAACCATCCCGACTCGAAACTGATCATTCTTCTCGTCGACGAGCGTCCGGAAGAAGTGACGGATATCGAACGTTCGGTAGCTCCGGATGTGGATGTAGTCTCCTCCACGTTCGATGAAGTGCCGGAGAACCATATCAAAGTTTCGGAACTGGTCCTCGAGCGGTCGATGCGTCTCGTGGAACATAAACGGGACGTGATTGTACTGATGGACAGTATCACTCGTCTTGCCAGAGCTTACAACCTGGTGATTCCGCCGAGCGGGCGCACGCTTTCAGGTGGTATCGATCCTGCTTCTTTCCACCGTCCGAAAAGGTTCTTCGGAGCCGCGCGTAACATCGAAGAAGGCGGCAGTCTCACCATTCTTGCTACGGCTCTGGTGGATACCGGTTCGAAGATGGACGACGTCATTTATGAAGAATTCAAGGGCACCGGTAATATGGAACTTCATCTCGACCGCAATCTGGCGGAGCGAAGGATCTTCCCGTCGATCGATCTGAAACGGTCCGGCACGCGAAAAGAGGAACTGCTTCTTTCGAAAGAACAGCTGGAGAAAATGTGGGCGATCCGTCAGGCGATGACGAGCTCCCACGATTTCTACGAACGCTTCCTGCGCCGCATGAAGAAATCGAAAGACAACCGTGAATTCTTCGACGTGATGGATAAGGAGATGAATCAGACATCTAAAAAGTAAAGCCTGCAATCACAGGTTGCATTACAGACAGCGACCTGCTATAATCACTCTATGTGAGTTTCAGTCAAGGGACAGATTACACCCGAAACGGCTCTTACAATAACTCTGTGCTGAAAAAGGGCTCAGGGCAAAAAGGAGTGGAAGAGTAATGAAAAAAGACATTCATCCAGAATACCAGAAAGTTGTATTCCTAGACACAAGCTCTGATTACAAGATTCTTACAGGATCTACTCAGACTTCCGATGAGACGATCGAATGGGAAGACGGTAACTCGTACCCGTTGATCCGTGTAGAGATCAGCTCTGCATCTCATCCGTTCTACACAGGTAAACAGAAAGCGGACAAAGCTGGTGGCCGTGTAGACCGTTTCAAGAAAAAATACAACCTTTCCTGATCGTTTTGGGAAGTTTACAGAGAACAGGCAGATGTCGCTTCCGGCATATGCCTGTTTTTTTATTGGCGGAGGACCGGTGAAGGTGTTTTTCGTGCCTTTGAGCTTAAAAAAACGGAGCCGAAGGGAAGGATTAGGCAGAAATCGTGACCTTCGGCTCCATTTTTCAGTACCCATTGTAACGATTCGGGGAGAATCGTTACCTTCAGGTCGCACCGGACCGTGCTGAAGGGAAGGAAAAAATTTTTGAGAGAAACGGGGACATCTGCACGACCGTTATTTTTGTGTATAATGGGAGAAGCGCTTAGAAAAAAGGGGAGTCTGCACATGGCACAACTGTATTTTAAATACGGGGCAATGAACAGCGGAAAATCAATCGAAATCATAAAAGTCGCCCATAACTACGAAGAGCAGAATAAACCGGTGCTCATATTCACACCGGGGCTCGACGACCGGGATGAAATCGGATACGTTTCTTCGCGGATCGGTCTGCGCCGGAAAGCTTATCCGATTTTCGAAGAAACCGATCTGTACGAAACGGTGAAGCAGGAAGAGGAACAGCCGTACTGTGTCCTCGTCGATGAGGCCCAGTTCCTGGATAAAGAACACGTACTGCAGCTTACGAAAATAGTGGACCGGCTGAACATCCCGGTCATGGGATTCGGTCTCAAAAACGATTTTCAGAACGAGCTGTTTGACGGAAGTAAGTATTTCCTTTTGTATGCAGATAAAATCGAAGAAATGAAAACGATCTGCTGGTTCTGTGAGAAGAAAGCGGTGATGAACCTGCGGGTGAATGAAGCCGGAAAGCCGGTCTACTCCGGAGAACAGATCCAGATCGGCGGAAATGATGCGTACTACCCGGTCTGTCGTAAATGTCACGGGAATCCCCCACTGTAAAGGACGGGGGCGCGGTTGTATCCGGGGTCTCCCTATAATATAATGACAATCGGTAGAGAAAAGTAGAGGTGAAGAAAATGATCGAACGGTTACAGACATTGGAAGATCGATACGATAAACTGAACGAGCTGCTGAGTGACCCGGAAGTCATCAGCGATACGAAGAAGCTGCGTGAGTACTCGAAGGAGCAGTCCGATCTTTCGGACACGGTCCGCTTCTATCAGGAATACAAAAGTGTGACTTCACAGATAGACGAAACGAAAGAGATGCTTGAAGACGAAACGGATGAGGAAATGAAAGAGATGGCGAAAGAAGAGTTGAGCGAACTCACTTCCCGCAAAGAAGAACTCGAGGAAGAACTGCGCGTTCTTATGCTGCCGAAAGACCCGAACGACAGCAAAAACGTTATTCTTGAAGTACGTGGAGCAGCCGGCGGTGATGAAGCTGCTCTGTTCGCGGGTGATTTGTACCGTATGTATACACGCTACGCAGAAGGAAAAGGGTGGAAAACGGAAGTCATCGATTCCACGGCGAGTGAAGTCGGAGGCTACAAAGAAATTACGTTTATGATCAAGGGAGAAGGAGCGTTCTCCCGCTTCAAGTATGAAAGCGGAGCACACCGCGTACAGCGTGTGCCGGAAACCGAATCCGGAGGCCGCATTCATACGTCGACCGCGACCGTCGTCTGTCTGCCGGAAGCGGAAGATGTCGAAGTGGATATCCACGAAAAAGATATACGCGTGGACACGTTCGCATCAAGCGGTCCGGGCGGTCAGAGTGTCAACACGACGATGTCCGCCGTACGTCTTACCCACGAACCGACGGGTATCATAGCCTCCTGTCAGGACGGAAAGTCCCAGATTAAGAACAAGGAAAAAGCGATGCAGATTCTGCGGGCCCGTATTTACGACAAGTACGAGCGGGAAGCACAGGAAGAGTATGATGAAAGCCGTAAATCGGCTGTCGGTACAGGAGACCGTTCTGAACGGATCCGTACGTACAACTTCCCGCAGACGCGTGTCACCGACCACCGCATCGGTCTCACGCTGCAGAAGCTCGACCAGGTGCTTCAGGGGAACCTCGATCAGATCATCGAACCGCTGCTCATGGAAGAACAGGCGAAGAAGCTTGAAGAGATCGGGCAATAATATGGATACGATGACGATCAGAGAAGCTCTTCACCGGGCTTCTTCTTTTTTACGGGAGTACGGACGAGAGGAGAGAGTAGGGGAACTCCTGCTCGAGTTTTATACGGAGCTCGAAGGTCCGGCTCTTCATCTTGAAGGCGACCGCCCACTCTCCTCAGAAGAGCAGCACTCCTTCATGGAAGCAGTCAGAACCCACGCTCTGACCGGTAAACCGTACCAGCATATCACCGGGGAAGCCCACTTTTATGGCCGGCACTTCACGGTCACCCCTGACGTTCTCATTCCGCGTCAGGAAACGGAGGAGCTGATGGATCTTGTCAGATCCTGTGCAGGGACGGGTGAGCGGATCGCTGATATCGGCACGGGGAGCGGTGTGCTCGCCGTTACGCTTGCTCTGGAAACGGAAGCGGAAGTGTCCGCAACCGATATCTCGCCCGCCGCGCTCGAAATCGCCCGTCAGAATTCGGAGCGTCTCCGGGCAGAGGTCCGCTTCTTTGAAGGGAGTTTTCTTACTCCGCTTGAAGGAGAACATGTGGATATTCTCGTTTCCAATCCGCCTTATATCTCCTGGAGAGAAAAAGAAGAACTGGATACGACGGTCAGGGATTACGATCCGGAACTCGCCCTGTTTGCGGAAGAAGACGGTCTGGCGGCATACGCAGCGATGTGCCGGGAGCTGAAGGAACGCCTCCAAAAACCGCGGCTGGCAGCTTTCGAAATCGGACATACTCAAGGGGAGGCGGTAGCCCGGCTTCTCGGAGAAGCGCTGCCCGGGTACCGTTTACATGTTCATAAAGACCTGAACGGAAAAGATCGCTTCGTCACCGCCTGTCACTAGTTCCCTGAGCCTCTGTCCCTTTTCGGACAGGGGCTTTTTTTTACGGAAGGCATTTCCTCCGGATTGTATTCTGTGGATAAGTGGATAAACCTCCGGTGTTATTTGTGGATAGTGTGTATAAAAAGTTGATAACGTTATTATTATTTGATTTATAGTTGTGTATAACTTCGTTTATTGTGGAAAAAGCTGTGGATGAACGCTATACCACCCGGCGTGCTCATGCTTGCCTGTATCTTCAGCTTTGTCCATAATGGATAGTAGAGAAAACCGGAATAAAGGGGATTAAAAAATGCGTACGAAGATATGGACGATGGAGGAAGGATTGAGCGGAGCGGTAGAGGCTCTGCGCCAGAAAGAAACGGTAGCCTTTCCGACGGAAACGGTGTACGGCCTCGGGGCGGATGCTACGAGTGAAGAAGCGGTAAGTAAAATATTCAAAGCCAAAGGCCGTCCTGCGGACAACCCGCTCATCGTCCACATCGGTGAGCGCAGCCAGCTGAGTGCAATCGCTTCTTCCTGGTCGGAGACGGCCGAGAAGTGCATGGATGCGTTCTGGCCGGGTCCGCTTACTGTCATTGTTCCCTCGAATCATGAGGCGGCACCGAACGTCACGTCGAACCTTGATACGATAGGGGTGCGTATGCCGGATCACCCGGTCGCACTGGAACTGCTGTCGAAAGCAGGAGTGCCTATAGCTGCTCCGAGCGCCAACAGTTCAGGGAAGCCTTCTCCTACGACGGCAGGGCACGTGTATGAAGATTTGAACGGCAAAATCACGGGCATTGTCGATGGTGGTCCGACGGGAGTCGGGGTGGAGTCGACAGTTGTGGACTGTACTTCGGAGGTCCCTGTGATTTTACGTCCAGGCGGAATAACGAAAGAAGATCTGGAGCGAGTATTCGGTGAGGTGCAGGTGGATCCTGCTCTGGAAGGAGCCGGGGACCGGCCGAAATCTCCAGGCATGAAGTATCGTCACTATGCGCCGGATGTACCGCTGTGGCTCGTGGAAGGGGATGACGGGAGGTTCGTCACTGCCCTGAAGTATTACAAAGAGGAAGAGAAAAAGATAGGTGTCATCGCAAGCCGGGAACTGGCACGGAAACTGGATCATGAGCCACTCGTGGAGTGCGGCTCCCGGGAGGACATGGGAGAAGTGGCCGGAGGGCTGTACAGCGCGCTCCGCTCTTTTTCCGATACGGAGATCGACCTTATTTTATGTGAAACGTTCAAAGAAGCGGGGATGGGCACGGCAGTCATGAACCGTCTACGGAAAGCGGCGGACCACACTGTCGTGTGAGGAAGCCGTAACCGCGCAGCCGGAATTTACGAGGAACGGGAGGAGAAATATGATGAATATCTTGTTTGTTTGTACAGGTAATACGTGCAGAAGTCCGATGGCTGAGGCCATTCTGAAAAATAAAACCTCAGGACACGACGTCCGTTCCGCCGGAATGTTCGCCGGCCACGGTTCCCCTGTGTCCCGGGGAGCCATGCAGGTGATGGAAGAAGAAGGAGTAAGTACCGATGGCATTTCCCAGCCTGTATCGCCGGAGCTCCTTTCCTGGGCGGATCTCGTTCTTACGATGACGGAGGGTCACAAACAGACGATCGCCATGCAGTATCAGGGGTATGAAGATAAACTGTTCACCCTGAAGGAATACGTTCTCGTGCCCGAAGAGAAATGGGACCGTCTGAAATCACTGTACAGTCGGGTGGAAGAGAAAAGAAATCAGCTTCGGCAGGAAGAAACAGAAGATGTAAGTGAAAAATGGCAGGAAGCATGTCGTGAAGAGCTCGAAGAAATCGAGGAACTGGAAGATTCTTTTCCGGATGTGAACGTGTCGGATCCGTTCGGAGCGGATGTGGAAATGTACAGGGAAACCTACCGCGAACTGGAGAAGTATATCGACTTGCTTATTGATAAGACCGGCGATAAATAAAGTTCCGGAGAGAGCCGTTCAGGCGGCATGATGCCAAAACCCGAACATTGCCGAAAACAGAAATTAGTAATACAATAAAGGAAAGTTTTATAGGGAAGCGCATGCTTCTCTTTTTTTGAAGAAGGAACAATACACTTTCGCGTGGAGAGGGAGGGACAGCTTTATGAATATACAACAGGATATAACCGCCCTCCTGCAGCAGCTCTCGGACACCGGATATATGACCGGAGGCACGCTCGTGGTCGGATGTTCCACAAGCGAAGTCCACGGCCGTAAAATAGGCACGTCCGGCAGCGGGGAAGTCGCCCGGGACCTGTACACGGAATTTTTACGTTTCAGGGAAAGAACCGGAATGTCGCTTGCCTTTCAGTGCTGTGAGCATCTGAACCGCGCTCTCGTCGTTGAAAGGCAGACGGCTGAGCGCTGCGGGGGCCGTATCGTCGCTGCTGTACCGGTACCGAAAGCAGGAGGGGCGATGGCGGCGCATGCTTACCGCGAGATGGAGGACCCTGTCCTGGTTGAGAGTATGGAAGCGGAAGCCGGTGTGGATATCGGTGAAACGATGATCGGCATGCATTTGAAACATGTCGCCGTACCGCTCCGCCTCGATCAGACCTCAGTAGGAGAAGCGAGGGCCCGGGCTGCCAGAACGAGACCGCCTATGATAGGCGGACCGCGTGCGGAGTACGAATGAAACGAGGCATAGCCAGGAAGAGAAAATAACGAGGGAAAGACGAAAGGGGAATACGAATCGATGAAACAACTGAAATCGCAAGACCCGGAACTGTTTGCATCTATCCAGAAGGAACACCACCGTCAGGACTATAATATCGAACTGATTGCATCCGAAAACTTCACTTCCGAAGCGGTTATGGAAGCGATGGGCTCTGTAATGACGAACAAATATGCCGAAGGATACCCGGGTAAACGCTACTACGGCGGCTGCGAATTCGTCGATGAAGCGGAAAACCTGGCCCGGGACCGGGCGAAAGAGATTTTTAACGCAGAACACGCGAACGTCCAGTCCCACTCCGGTTCCCAGGCGAACATGGCAGTTTATTTCACCGTTTTGAATCCCGGGGATACCGTGCTCGGAATGAATCTGAACCACGGCGGTCACCTGACGCATGGCAGCCCGGTGAACTTCAGCGGCTCCCTCTACAACTTCGAAGAGTACGGGGTGGATAAGGAATCGGAACTGATCGATTATGACGCCGTTCTCGAAAGGGCGAAAGAAGTTCAGCCGAAACTTATCGTTGCAGGAGCAAGTGCCTATCCCCGCGACATCGACTTCGCCCGTTTCCGTGAAATCGCGGACGAAGTAGGCGCGTACCTGCTCGTGGACATGGCACACGTAGCCGGACTTGTGGCAACCGGGCATCATTCCGATCCCGTTCCGCATGCTCACTTTGTAACGACGACTACGCATAAAACTCTTCGCGGTCCACGTGGAGGGATGATCCTCTGCAAGGAGGAATTCGCGAAGAAACTCGACAAAAACGTATTCCCTGGCATGCAGGGCGGCCCGCTGATGCACATCATCGCTGCGAAAGCCGTCGCATTCAAAGAAATTCTCGACAGTTCCTTCAAGGACTACTCGAGCCAGATCATCAGTAATGCGAAGAAACTCGGAGAAGCACTGCAGCAGAATGATATCCGTCTCGTCTCCGGCGGTACGGAGAATCATCTCCTTCTTCTTGACCTGCGCAATAAAGGCCTGACAGGAAAAGTGGCCGAAAAGGCGCTGGACGAAGTAGGTATCACTACGAACAAGAATACGATTCCATTCGATCCGGAGAGCCCGTTCGTGACAAGCGGTATCCGTGTCGGTACGGCAGCCGTAACGACGCGCGGTTTCAAAGAGGAAGAGATGAAGGAGATCGGGGATCTGATCGCATTCACCCTCGATCACCATGAAGAGCCCGGGAAACTGAAAGAAGCGAAGGAACGTGTACGTGCGCTTACGTCCCGCTTCCCGCTTTACCCCTCCCTGGAAAGTGCGGATGAATAATACGAATGAACGAAAAGTCGCTCGCCTGAGAGCGGCTTTTTGTGTGGAAAATCGTAAGTTCTGTAAGCACTTAGACACGGTTTAATTACGAATTTTTAAACCTTTTGTCCCTCGTTGCAAAACAGCTTATTATTCAGTACAATAAGACAGATATGAATAAAATTAACGAAGGAGAGTGCTTCGATGAGTAACGTTTACGTACTGGACCATCCGCTGATCCAGCATAAACTGACGTACATAAGGAAAAAAGAGACGGGAACGAAAGATTTCCGGGAGCTTGTGGACGAAGTGGCTACACTGATGGCGTTTGAAATTACCCGGGATCTTCCGGTCGAGGAAGTGGATATCCAGACTCCGGTCGTCGATGATGCAAAAGCGAAAGTCCTGTCCGGAAAGAAAGTCGGTCTGGTACCTATTCTGCGTGCCGGTCTCGGCATGGTCGACGGGATGGTAAATATGATTCCGGCAGCTAAAATCGGCCACGTGGGACTTTATCGTGATCCGGAAACGTTGAAACCGGTAGAGTACTACGTGAAAATGCCGAGTGATATCAGCGAACGCGAACTCATCGTTCTCGACCCGATGCTTGCTACCGGCGGTTCGGCAATCGAAGCTATTCACTCCCTGAAAAAACGCGGGGCGAAACAGATCCGTCTCATGTGTCTCGTGGCAGCTCCGGAAGGCGTGAGGCTGATGCAGGAAGCCCACCCTGACGTGGATATCTATTTAGCGGCTCTCGATGAGAAGCTTGATGAAAAAGGATACATCGTACCCGGTCTCGGGGACGCAGGCGACCGTCTGTACGGAACGAAGTAGGAAGTGGCTATGTCACGTCCGATTAAAGTGCTGACAGTGTTCGGAACGAGACCGGAGGCTATTAAAATGGCTCCTCTCGTTCTTGAATTGAAAAAGCGGAGCAATGATTTCGAAACGTCAGTGGCCGTCACGGCCCAGCACCGGGAAATGCTCGACCAGGTACTGTCGATCTTCGATATCAGACCCGACTACGATTTGAACGTCATGAAAAAGAAACAGACGCTTGCCCACGTTACCACCGGTGCGATGGAGGGGCTGGATGAAGTGATGAAGGAGGCAGCTCCGGATATCATACTTGTCCACGGAGATACGACGACGACGTTCGTCGCCTCCCTTACCGGATTTTACAATCAGATTCCGGTGGCACACGTGGAGGCGGGACTCCGGACTTGGGATAAAAAGACCCCTTTTCCCGAGGAGATGAACCGTCAGCTGACCGGGGTGCTCGCCGATCTCCACTTTGCCCCCACCAATCAGGCAAGGGACAATCTGCTTCTTGAAAACAAAAGGGAAGATCAGATTTTCGTCACCGGAAACACGGCGATTGATTCCCTTAAAACGACGGTGGATGAGGCGTATTCCAGTAAAGTGTTCGATTCGCTGGAAGGACGTCGCCTCGTACTTATGACTGCCCACCGGCGCGAGAATCTCGGTATGAATATGAAAAGAATGTTCAGGGCTGTGAAGCGGATCGTTGAGACTCATAAGGACGTGGTAGTCGTATACCCGGTTCACCTGAATCCGGAAGTACAGGAAACCGCAGAAGATATTCTCGGAGGCTGGGAGAGGGTCAAGTTGATCTCTCCGCTCGACGTCATTGATTTTCATAATTTCGCCTCCCGGGCCCATCTTATCCTTACCGATTCCGGCGGCGTGCAGGAGGAAGCCCCTTCTCTCGGCGTCCCTGTACTGGTCCTCCGTGATACTACGGAACGTCCGGAGGGGATAGATGCGGGCACGATAAAACTGGCCGGGACGGACGAGGAAAACATATTCAGACTGGCCGATGAGTTACTTTCGGACCCGGAGGCCTATGCAAAAATGTCAGGAGCCTCCAATCCGTACGGGGATGGCCAGGCGTCTGCCCGTATCGCGGAAGGACTCCGGTATTTCTTCGGAAAGACCGACAGAAAACCGGCCCCGTTCGAAATCGAATGAAAGCCGTCTGACCCCGGGACAGGTTCGGGTGTTTATCTCTGATCCCCCCTGTTGCAGGAGGGATGACCCCTTATGGAACAAACGTTTGCACACCCTTTTAAATTTCCTTGCTGAAATGTGGCAGAAATGTGAAAAAAACCGGGTTTATTGTTTACACTTTTATTCCACAAATTATTGACACTACAACAGTGCTAATGTAATCTTACATAGTGTGGAATGATAAGGTTTTCATGCAAAGAAAAGCTTGCACACAAAGGGAACGGGTGAGACGGTGTATGGGAAAATCGAACGGTTCGTTCCGGACAATCGGTCTTGTCAGCGCCATATCATCACAGCTGGCAGGAGGCATCCTCGTCGGTATCTATGCCGGCAAATGGGTGGACGGACAGTTCGGGAGTGACCCGCTGTTTCTGATTCTCGGTCTCCTGACCGGTCTTTCAGCAGGTACATACGGAACGATTCATTTAGTAAGGAAGTACACGGGGGACGATTAACTTGAAAGACTTTGATGTTATGGCGACCCGTCAACGTAAATGGATGTTCTACCTTCTCGCACTATTGGTTCTCGCCTATGGACTTACTCCATGGAAAGCATTTTTCCTCGGGACACTTCTCGGCACCGTACTCAGCTTCTACAATCTGTGGTTGATGCAGCGCAAGATGAAGCAGCTCGGGGAAACAGTAGCCGCCAATAAGTCGATGAAGGGGATCGGCACGTTCACGAGACTTGCGAGCGGAGCGCTCGCCGTCGTTGTCGCCCTTCAATTCGAAGAATACTTCCATTTAATTGGCGTAGTATCGGGCCTGATGACAGCTACGGTTGTCATTTTTATAGATGCCTTCATTAATTCTAGCAAGGATAGTAAGATGGAAGAGAGGTGAAGAGATTGGATCACGAAGCACCAATGTGGAATGAAGCGTTTGGCATACCATGGTTAACTTTTAACCTGTCGAACGTCCTCATGATGTTTGTCGCGTCTCTCATAGTCTTTATTGTGTGCGTTGCAGCAACAAGGAATCTGCAGCGACACCCGAAAGGCATGCAGAATGTGATTGAGTGGACCGTCGATTTTATAAAGAATATCATCGGTACCAACATGGACTGGCGAACAGGAAAGATGTTTCTGCCGCTTGGTTTAACGTTATTCCTCTACATATTTGTCTCAAACATGCTGGGGGTTATCGTTACCGGAACTGTCGGACACACGTTATGGTGGAAGTCACCGACTGCAGATCCTCTGATAACGATGACATTAGCTGTCATGGTAGTGGTGCTTACCCACTACTACGGGATCAAACTGAAGGGATCCAAAGAGTACGCAAAGGATTATGTACGTCCGTTGCCGTTCCTCCTGCCCTTCAATATCATTGAAGAATTTTCGAACACTTTGACGCTCGGTCTGCGTCTTTACGGGAACATTTACGCAGGCGAGATTCTTATCAGCCTGCTTCTGGGACTGGCATCAAGCGGTTTCTTCGGTTTCCTTGGAGCGTCAGTGCCGATGGTCGCCTGGATGGGTTTCAGTACATTCATCGGTTTTATCCAGGCATTCATTTTCGTTATGTTGACGATGGTTTATATGTCTCACAAAGTGAGCGAAGACCATTAACATATTTTTTTGAAACAAATAATCATTAATAAAATATTTGGGGAGGATTTACATTATGAATCTTTTAGCAGCAGCTATCGCAGTAGGACTGGCAGCACTTGGTGCCGGTATTGGTAACGGTTTGATCGTAAGTCGTACGGTAGAAGGAATTGCACGTCAGCCGGAGCTTCGCAGTGCCCTTCAGACAACAATGTTCATTGGTGTGGCTCTGGTTGAAGCGGTTCCGATCATCGGTGTTGTAATCGCGTTTATCGTAATCGGCGGCTAATGTCGTCCATCTGAACAGGGCGGAGTCTATCTTCGCCTTTCTTATATCTGTTTGGTACCCGGTAAGAACATGTAGGAAACGATATATTTCTGGCACTAGCGCTTGTACCTGACGCCTTTTTAAGCCGACGGTTAATCGGGGAACGGGCCGGGTGTCGGCGCTATTCTTATGTATGTTTAGGTATGTTGAGGAAAGAAAGGAGTGAGAGCTGTGTACGGGTTGACTGATAACCTGATTGTTCAGGCAAGTGGTTTTGCATTCGGAGATGCGATTATCCAGTTATTCTTCTTCATCATTTTGCTGGCACTGTTGCGCAAATTTGCGTGGGGCCCGCTCATGAATATGATGAAAGAACGGGAAGATTACGTTTCCGGTGAGATAGAAACAGCGGAGAAAAGCCGTGAAGAAGCAGCACGCCTTCAGCGTGAAGCCTCCGAAGAATTGAAACAGACGCGTCAGGATGCACAGAAGATCATCGAAGATGCGCGTCAGACGGCTACAAAACAGGAGAAAGATATTATCGCTTCTGCAAGAAACGAGTCCGACCGTATGAAAGAATCGGCACGACAGGAAATCGAGCAGGAGAAAGAAAAAGCTGTACAGCAGCTTAAAGATCAAGTCGCTTCCATGTCCGTCATGATTGCATCGAAAGTTATCGAAAAAGAACTGTCCGAAGAGGATCAGAAACAGCTTATCGAACAATACGTGAATGAACAGGGAGAAGAGCGATGAGCGAGACAGTCGTAGCAAAAAGATACGCAGATGCCCTCTTTGAGCTCGGACAGGAAAAATCGAAACTTGATGTTTTTCAGGAAGAAATGAACATATTGAAAAAAGTGGCGCGCGAGAACCCTTCGTTAGAAAATGTTCTCAAGCATCCACGCATTCCGGCCGACCGTAAGAAGGAAGTCATGACGAACAGCTTCAAAGGTTTCTCCGAAGAAGTGCTTCACACGCTTCACCTTCTTATCGACCGTCACCGTACGGACCTTATGGTTCCGCTTGCGGACCGTTTCCTTGTCAGGGTGAACGATTACCAGGGCGTGCAGGAAGCTGTCGTTTACACAGTAAGGGAAATGTCGGAGGATGAGAAACAGCGTTTGTCCAGAACGTTTGCACCGAAAGTAGGAAAGGATTCCCTTATTATCGATAACCGCGTGGATCCGGATCTTCTCGGTGGAATGCGTATACGTATCGGGAACCGGATTTTCGACGGATCCCTCCGTGGCAAACTCGATCAAATGGAACGTAAGCTGCTCTCAGCGAACAATAGAGGATAGGGGTGAAACCGCATGAGCATCAATGCTGAAGAAATCAGTAGTCTGATTAAACAACAGATTGAAAATTATGAAGCAGACATGGAAGTTACCGATGTCGGTACCGTCATTGAAGTCGGAGACGGCATCGCCCGTGCTCATGGCTTGGATAACGTCATGGCCGGGGAACTCGTTGAATTCTCAAACGGTGTTATGGGACTTGCACAGAACCTGGAAGAAAGTAACGTCGGTCTCGTTATATTGGGACCGTTCACAGATATCAAAGAAGGCGACGAAGTCCGTCGTACCGGCCGCATCATGCAGGTACCGGTAGGCGAGGAACTTCTTGGCCGCGTCGTCAACCCGCTCGGACAGCCGGTTGACGGCCTCGGGAACATCGAAACGACGAAAACCCGTCCGATCGAATCTCCGGCTCCAGGCGTTATGGACCGTAAGTCCGTGGAAGAGCCGCTTCAGACCGGTATTAAGGCGATCGACGCACTTGTACCGATCGGCCGTGGCCAGCGTGAGCTGATCATCGGAGACCGTCAGACCGGTAAAACGTCTGTAGCACTGGATACGATTCTGAACCAGCACGACCAGGACATGATCTGTATCTACGTCGCCATCGGTCAGAAAGAATCGACTGTCCGCAGTACTGTAGAAACACTCCGCCGTCGCGGAGCACTTGATTATACGATCGTCGTGACCGCCAGTGCTTCCCAGCCGGCACCACTTCTTTACCTGGCGCCATACTCCGGTGTATCCATGGGAGAAGAATTCATGCATAACGGAAAACACGTACTCGTCGTGTACGATGACCTGTCGAAACAGGCGTCCGCTTATCGTGAACTCTCCCTTCTCCTTCGTCGTCCGCCAGGCCGTGAAGCATTCCCGGGAGACGTATTCTACCTTCACTCCCGTCTTCTTGAGCGTGCGGCAAAACTGAGTGACGCCAAAGGCGGAGGCTCGCTTACCGCACTTCCATTCGTCGAAACACAGGCCGGAGACATTTCCGCCTACATTCCGACGAACGTCATCTCGATTACGGATGGTCAGATCTTCCTGCAGTCCGACCTGTTCTTCTCCGGTGTACGACCGGCGATCAACCCGGGTCTATCCGTATCCCGTGTAGGTGGTTCCGCCCAGCTTAAAGCTATGAAGAAAGTGGCCGGTACACTTCGTTTGGACCTTGCTTCCTTCCGTGAGCTTGAGGCATTCGCCCAGTTCGGTTCGGATCTGGACAAAGCGACACAGGCGAAACTGAATCGCGGGGCACGCACGGTGGAAGTTCTGAAACAGGGACTGCACCAGCCTATATCCGTCGAGAAACAGGTAATGATCATTTATGCTCTTACAAAAGGGTACATTGATGACATTCCGACTGAAGAAGTAACCCGTTTCGAGCGTGAGTTCCACGACTGGCTCGATAACAACCGTAAAGATCTTCTTCAAAAAATCCGCGAAACAGGCAAACTTCAGGACGATGAAGTGATGGCCGAAGCGGTTACTGAATTCAAGAAAACCTTCGTAGTTGCCGAATAAACAGTAAGGATTCAGAAAACCTTCGTCTTAAAAAAGGAAGGAAGACCGCAACACACTTCCTTCCTGCACGGACGGACAGAGTTTTTAAGAAAGGGTGGTGAATCAGCTTGGCATCCCTTAGAGAGATTAAAGGTCGTATTAGTTCCACGAAAAAAACGAAACAGATCACGAAAGCGATGCAGATGGTTTCAGCTTCCAAACTGAACCGTGCGGAAGAGAACGCAAAATCCTTCGTACCGTACAGTGAGAAAATCCAGGAAGTCGTCGCCAGTATCGCTCAAGGGGGAGGAGATGCATCCCACCCGATGCTTGAGGAGCGGGAAGTGAAACGTAGAGGCTACGTTATCGTCACTTCGGATCGCGGTCTTGCAGGAGCATACAACGCAAGTATTCTGCGGAAAGCTTATCAGGACATCTGGAACAATCATACCTCTGCCGACGAGTACAGAATCATAGCCATCGGCCGGATCGGCCGGGACTTTTTCCGGAAACGGAATATGGCAGTGGATAAAGAAATCACCGGTGTGGCCGACCAGCCTGACTTTGAAGATATCAAAGAACTGGCCTCCGAAACGGTCGATCTTTTCACCGAAGAAGACATCGATGAACTTTACGTCTACTACAGCCACTACGTCAGTGCGATTACCCAGGAAGTGAAGAAGACGAAAGTACTTCCGCTCAACGATATCTCTGCTGAGCAGGCAACGAAATCATCGTCTGCTTCCTACGAATATGAACCGAACCAGGAAGAAATTTTGTCAGTGCTTCTGCCGCAGTATGCGGAAAGTCTGATTTACGGAGCACTTATAGACAGTAAGGCCAGTGAACATGCTGCACGTATGACGGCAATGAAAAGTGCGACCGACAACGCCGACGATCTTATCGACGACTTGTCACTCACGTATAACCGTGCCCGTCAGGCAGCAATCACACAGGAAATCACCGAAATTGTCGGTGGTGCATCCGCCCTCGAATAGTAAGACGGGGGAGAAGTTAAGTTAGGAGGGAATAGCAGATGAGTGTTGGACGCATAACACAGGTTATGGGACCGGTCGTAGACGTCACTTTCGACGATGGCCAACTCCCTGATATTAACAACGCTCTCGTTGTGGAACGGGATGGCAGCGAAGATTTGACATTCGAAGTAGCTCTTCACCTCGGTGACAATGCTGTTCGTACCATTTCCATGGGCTCGACAGACGGAGTGCAGCGAGGACTTGAAGTGAAAGATACAGGCGGTGCAATCAACGTACCAGTAGGGGACGTAACGCTTGGCCGCGTATTCAACGTACTTGGTAACAACATCGACCTCGACGAACCGCTTGCGAGTGACGTTCGCCGGGAACCGATTCACAGACTGGCGCCTACGTTTGAACATCTGGCGACAGAAACAGAGATTCTTGAAACGGGTATTAAAGTCGTAGACCTGCTCGCCCCTTACGTAAAAGGTGGTAAAATCGGTCTCTTCGGCGGTGCCGGCGTAGGGAAAACAGTACTTATCCAGGAACTGATCAACAACATCGCACAGGAGCACGGAGGTATTTCCGTATTCGCAGGTGTAGGGGAGCGTACCCGTGAAGGGAACGACCTTTACTACGAAATGAAAGACTCCGGTGTTATCTCGAAGACAGCGATGGTGTTCGGACAGATGAACGAACCGCCTGGCGCCCGTATGCGTGTCGCGCTTACAGGACTTACGATGGCTGAGCACTTCCGTGATGAACAGGGGCAGGACGTACTGCTGTTTATTGATAACATTTTCCGTTTTACCCAAGGAGGTCTGGAAGTTTCCGCCCTGCTTGGACGTATGCCTTCCGCTGTTGGTTACCAGCCGACTCTGGCAACGGAAATGGGTCAGCTTCAGGAGAGAATCACGTCCACGGACAAAGGTTCCGTAACATCGATCCAGGCAATCTACGTACCTGCCGATGACTATACAGACCCGGCTCCTGCGACGACGTTCGCCCACCTCGATGCGACGACGAACCTGGAACGTAAGTTGTCCGAGCAGGGTATTTATCCTGCCGTGGACCCGCTTGCTTCCACGTCCCGTGCCCTTGACGCAGATATCGTGGGAGAAGAGCATTACAACGTTGCGCGTGAGGTGCAGCAGACGCTGCAGAAATACAATGAACTTCAGGATATCATCGCCATTCTCGGTATGGATGAACTTTCGGATGAGGATAAACTCACGGTTTCCCGTGCACGCCGCATTCAGTTCTTCCTTTCCCAGAACTTCCACGTTGCCGAACAGTTCACCGGTCAGAAAGGGTCCTACGTTCCTGTATCGGAAGCTGTGAAAGGGTTCAAAGAAATCCTTTCCGGTAAACACGACGATATTCCGGAAGACGCCTTCCGTCTTGTCGGCCGTATTGAGGACGTTGTAGAAAAAGCGAAGAACATGGAGTAAGTACAGGAAGGATGACAGGTGTCTCTTAAGCAGGCACTTGTTATTCCATTGCCGAAGGAGGTAGATCCATGAGCACACTAACAGTGAGTGTTGTTACTCCTGACGGCCCGGTATTAGAGGAAGATTTCAATATGGTCAGTGCCAAGGCGGAAAGCGGTGAACTCGGTATTTTGCCCGGTCACATCCCAATGGTAGCTCCGCTTACGATAAGCGCGGTGCGACTGAAAGGGGACGGCGATTCCCGGAGAATAGCTGTAAGCGGCGGATTTCTTGAAGTTCGTCCCGACAAAGTAACGATCTTGGCGCAGTCGGCAGAACTTCCCTCGGATATCGATGTGGAACGTGCCCGAAAAGCGAAAGAACGTGCGGAACGCCGCCTGAAAGAAAAACAGGACGATATTGATTTTCGACGGGCAGAACTGGCACTTAAACGGGCAATGAACCGTCTGGATGTATACAATAATAATTTTTAAACTGCTTTCCCGAGGGAGAGCAGTTTTTTTTGTTGCAACTTCTCTTCACATCCTCTAAGCTAATGAAATGACCGTGACCGTGTGGAACGGGGATTCTCTCCTCATCAATGCGGAAAGAAAAACATACACCCCCAAGAAAGAGCGGGTACGTCCCGAAATGATTTACTATTTCCCGGGAAATGTCGAAGGAGGAAATTTACGATGGAAGATGTGTTTGTCCAGGAAGCACTGATGAGTATGACTTCTCACCTTATTTTTATAGTAATCAGCTGGTACGCTCTCCAGTCGCTGAATCTGGATGGATTGTTCCGGAAGGGGAAAGTGTTCGAAGCCAGAATACTGGTGATATTTCTTACGATTGCAATAGGAACGACCGTGAGCAGATTCTTCCTGGATTTTCTTTCGTGGTCGAATAGTCTCACTTATCTGTTTTGACAGAAAAGCGTTTATCAGAAAAACATGTAGGGAAACTGTTTATTAAACAACATTTAAAGGAAAAAGCAATTTTTACATCCCATCGCCAAATATCCCACTTTTAGCCCTTGCGCTTTTGTTGACAGTGGTGATACGATTAGTGTTGTTTTGTTTGTGTGAAAAAGGTCACTAATGTGAATTGAAGAAACTTTTGATGAAAATTGGAACTGTAATTAATGATGGGTGAATATGATAACTAAGAATCTCGACGCAGAGGAGAATGTATGGTGGAAAAAATCATCGTCCGCGGTGGCGGCAAACTGAACGGTAGTGTAAAAGTAGAAGGTGCCAAGAACGCCGTGTTGCCTGTGATCGCAGCAAGTATTATTGCAAGTGAAGGAAAAAGTGTATTGCATGAAGTCCCTGAGTTGGCGGATGTAACGACGATTAATCAGGTCATCTCTCACATGAATGCCGAAGTGAGAACTTCCGGAAATACGGTGACAGTGGATGCGTCCCAGCCGCTTAAGACGGAAGCTCCTTTCGAATACGTGCGTAAAATGCGCGCTTCCGTACTCGTACTCGGCCCGCTCCTTGCCCGCTACGGGCACGCTAAAGTAGCTCTCCCCGGCGGATGTGCCATCGGGTCACGCCCGATCGATCAGCATCTGAAAGGTTTTGAAGCTATGGGCGCCGAGGTGACGGTCGGAGACGGCTATATCGAAGCGAACACAAACGGCCGTCTGAAAGGCGCGAAGATTTATATGGATTTCCCGAGTGTCGGTGCCACTGAGAATCTCGTAATGGCAGCAGCTCTCGCGGATGGAAAGACCGTAATTGAGAACGCAGCGAAAGAACCGGAAATCGTCGACCTGGCCAACTACCTGAACAAGATGGGGGCCAACATCGTCGGAGCCGGAACGGAAACGATAAAAATCGACGGGGTCGAAAAACTCCACGGTGCGGAACATACGATTATCCCGGACCGCGTCGAAGCGGGGACTTTCATGGTCGCAGCGGCCGTCACGGGCGGAAACATTCTGCTTGAGCGTGCGGAAGCGGAGCATTTGAGAGCCGTTATTTCAAAACTTGAGGAAATGGGCGTATCTGTCGAAGAAGAAGGCGACGGTCTACGTGTCATTGGACCGGAACAGCTGAAAGCGACAGATATCAAAACGATGCCGCACCCCGGTTTCCCGACAGACATGCAGTCGCAGATGATGGCGGCCATGCTGAGGGCGGAAGGTACGAGTGTCATTACGGAGACGGTATTCGAGAATCGTTTCATGCACGTGGAAGAATTCCGCCGTATGAACGCTAAACTGCGGATTGAAGGCAGAAGTGTCATCGTTGATGGCCCTTCGAACCTGCAGGGAGCGGAAGTCGAAGCGACCGACCTTCGTGCCGGAGCAGCACTCATACTCGCAGGACTCGTTGCCGAAGGTGCCACCCGTGTAACGGAGCTTCGTCACATCGACCGCGGTTACGTTGATTTAGCAGGAAAACTCGCAAGTCTCGGAGCAGATATAGAACGTGTTGCTGTCCCAAAGTCTGAGCCTCAGGAATCATTATCAACATCATAATTCATAACAAATCTGAAGCATCGCCCCCGTGGCGGTGCTTTTTTTCGATAATCTGCGGGTGGACGTTTATTTTTTTGGAAAAATAAGACGAAATTCTTTATATTATGATAAAATAATGGAATAGATGCGTTCTTAATATCATATAAACAGTCGCTCGGTTAGGATGGTTGTTCAGTATGGCAAGACTGGGAGGTTCTTCACTCATGTTTGCTGAGGAGATAGGGGTGGATCTGGGTACTGCCAATGCAGTGATATATGTGAAAGGAAAAGGGATTCTGCTTGAAGAACCTTCTGCAGTTGCGGTGGACCGGAGAAAGGATGCCGTAATCGCAGTAGGTGAACCCGCACAGCGGATGCTCGGCCGTTCGCCGGAGCATATTGAAGTGATTCATCCTCTCCGGGAAGGGGTCATTGCAGATTTTGACACAACCGAAAAAATGCTCAGATATTTTCTCGAAAAAATAAAAGTTCAGCGTCTGTTAAGCAAACCCGGCGTGCTCATCTGTCATCCGGCCGATATAACGGAAATAGAGAAGAAAGCCCTGCTGGAAGCGGCAGAAAAAGCCGGCGGGAAGAAGATCGAGCTGGCCGAAGAGCCGAAAGTGGCAGCCCTTTGCGCCGGAATAGATATTTTTCAGCCCGATGGCAACATGATCGTCGATATTGGAGGAGGAACGACCGGGGTCGCCGTGCTTTCCATGGGAGAAATTGTGTCGGCCCGTCTGATCAGAGGAGCGGGGGATAAATTCAGCACCGATCTCACTACGTACATAAACAAACGATACGCTCTTCAGACAGGGGAGCATACAATCGAAAAAGTGAAGAAAAATATTGCTATAAACGCGGACGCCGGTGAGAGCGATAATATACAGGTGGAAGGTCTTGATAACATCACCGGACTGCCCCGGGTCATTACGGTCACTTCCGGTGAACTGACAGAAGCTCTCGAAGAGTCGCTCGGGATGATTACACGCACGATAAAAGCCGTTCTGGAAGATACACCTCCGGAGCTGACGACTGACGTAAAAGAACGCGGCATCGTTCTGACGGGGGGAGGAGCTCTGATGAAAGGACTCGGGATCCGGTTTCGGGAAGAACTTAATATGCCCGTATTTGTCTCTGAAGATCCGCTCCATAGCGCAGCAAAAGGCGCCGGAATGATGCTTGAGGGTAATTTCAGAAGAAATAGAAGGACGTAAACTTAAAAAGGGAAGGCAGGGGAGGCTCATGCTTCGTGGATTTTACAATTCTGCATCGGCGATGGTGGCGAATCAGCGATATCAGGAGACACTGACCAACAATATTTCAAATGCAAATACGCCGGGGTACAAGCAGGATCAGGGAGTGAAACGGGCCTTCCCGGAAATGCTCATTAAAGAGTCGGGCCGGCTGCAGCTTCCTGTAAAAAGCGGCCTGAGCCTCCCGCAGGACCGGGGTATCGGCTCAATGCACACGGGAATGTATCTTCAGGAAACCGTACCTTCTTTTACGCAGGGGGGGCTCAGGGAAACAGGGACCGCGACAGACATGGCTCTTCTCCAGAAGGGCGCGCCGGATGAAACAGGGTTCACGTTTTTCAACGTCCGGAATGAAGATGGTGAGACGCGCTATACGCGGAACGGAAATTTCACCGTGGACGGGGAAGGGTTTCTTACCACGAATAAAGGCAACTACGTACTGAACGCCGAAGGGAACCCGGTCCAGACCGGAGGCATGGAGTTTACGGTACGAAATGACGGTACAGTTGAAATAGACGGAGAAGAAGAACCTCTCGGCATTACGTACACGCCGGATGCTTCCCAGTTTATAAAAGAAGGGGATGACCTGTTCCGGGCAGGGGAAGATGCTGTAACGGAAGAGGCCCGGGGGAAAGAGGATATGGAGTTCGAAGTCAGGCAGGGGATGCTTGAACGGTCGAACGTCGATGCTCAGGCCACGATGACCGAAATGATGAGTAACTACCGGTCCTTTGAATTGAATCAGCGTGTGCTGCGTGCCTACGACCAGAACCTACAGTCGGCCGTCACCGAAATCGGCAGAGTCCAGTGATGAACTTATTGAACGGGAAACCGGGGAAGAATAGAGGAGGAGGGAAACTGTGGTAAATCGTGCAGTGATGCAGTCAGCCGTAACGATGGGCCAGGTGCAGCGAAAGCTTGATATCATCGGACAGAACATTTCAAATGCGAACACGGCCGGATACAAATCCAGGCAGGCCGATTTCACTTCACTTCTCACTCAGAACATAGACAACCTGAAAGATAAAGAAGCTGCTGTCGGACGCCGGACGCCGGATGGAATCCGTCTCGGATCAGGTGCCCGGCTCGGACATACGAACCTCGATCTGAAGCAGGGGACGGTCCGGACGACGGACAGGGAACTCGATCTCGCGCTTTTGAAAGAGCGTCATCTGTTCCGTGTTCAGGTGCCGACGGAGGCAGGAAACGAAACGCAGTACACACGGGCCGGGAACTTTTATTTTTTGCCGGTGGAAAACGATCAGCTTATGCTGACGACGGGGGAAGGCCACCCGGTTCTCGGGGAGGACGGGGAGGAGATCCGCCTCGATAACGGTTTTGACGACTTCACGATCCGGGGAGACGGCTCGATTTCCGTGAAGAGAGGCGACCGTGAAGAGACGGAAGCAAGTATCGGTATCGCGGAGGCCATCCGTCCGCGCATGCTCGAGACAACGGAGGGGAACCGTTTCCGTCTGCCTGATACAGAGGCTCTCGGATTTAACGAAGAGGAAATACTTGCTGCTGTGGAAAATGAAGATCGCTCCGTCCGCAGCAATTCATTGGAGGCATCGAACGTGGATACCGGACAGCAGATGACCGGGATGCTCCAGATGCAGCGGGCCTATCAGTTCAACGCCCGGGCTTTATCGACGTCGGATGAAATGATGGGACTCGTCAATCAGTTGCGATCCTGAATATAAGGAGATTTATGTATGGTAGAAAATACGAGAAAGAACTACAGAAAGAATAAAACGAACGAAGCGAAGACACGGAATAAGAGACGGAGAGCACTCCCGATCTGGCTGCGTCTCATCATTGTCGTGCTTCTATGCCTGCTTGCGCTCGTCGTCGGGCTGATGATCGGTTACGGCGTCATAGGCGGAGGCAATCCGCTTGAAGTGTTCGACTGGTCGCTGTGGCAGCAGATCATCGATATCATGACAGGAGCAGAGTGACGGATCACTCTGCTCTACTTTTTCCCTGTAACCATTTGAATAAGTCTGATGACGATAAGAACGATGGCTGCGATGACGAGCAGATGAATGATAGCTCCAAGATCGATGACGAAGCCGACCAGCCACAGTATCAGGAGAATAACTATTATTGTCCATAACATATCTTTCCACCTCCTTCTTAACGTTCTATACCCTTACTGGGAGAATCGGCAAACCTTTTTGCGTTCCACAGAAAACATACTTATAATGTAGAAAAAAAGGAGAGTATACATATGCTTGATATTAATGAAATCAAAGAAGTCATTCCGCACCGCTACCCGTTTCTGCTCATCGATGAAGTCGAGGAGCTCGAAGAAGGCGAGCGGGCGGTCGCTTATAAAAATGTAAGCGTCAATGAACCGTATTTCCAGGGCCACTTCCCCGACTATCCGGTAATGCCGGGAGTACTGATCACGGAAGCGCTGGCCCAGACCGGTGCTGTCGCTATGCTGAAGAAAGAGGAGAACCAGGGGAAACTCGCCTTCTTCACCGGCATCGACAAGTGCCGCTTCAAACGTCAGGTGAAGCCCGGGGATCGACTGAAGCTGGAAGTGGAAATCGTCCGGCTCAAAGGCCCGATGGGTAAAGGGAAAGCTGTTGCTTCCGTAGACGGCGAAGTCGCCTGCGAAGCGGAAATCATGTTCGCCCTGAAATAAAAGGAAGCGACCTCTCTCAGGGAGGTCGTTTTTGTTTGGAAAAAAACGGTTCACACGTAGTGTACACCCCGCCCTTGTCCTTTTTCGTTAAAATGACGAGCGAGCGCGCGTCTGATCTGTTTGTCGGAAGCGACGCGGCACCAATTTCGTGCCGAAGAAAGGGTGAGACGCATCTCCGGAAAGAGAAGACGGAATTCCTTCAGCGCTTCATAAATGAGCCGGCCCGCCGGGTAATGGTTGTCACAGTCCGGACAGAAGAATGTTTTGAACTGGCGGCACACGGGTCCGGCACAGCCCGGACAGAATAGATTTTTGTGCAGTTCCCCGTAGAGAACATCCTGTGTCGCAGACGGCTCTTTTCTGTGCAGAGAACAAAGCAGGTCCGCCAGTTTGTGGTGGGTGGCCGTCAGAACCCCGGCAGCAGCGTGACGGGTGATATGACTTTTCCACTGCGGGAGAAAAAGAAAAGAATCGGTTACAGGGGCATGGTACAGGAAGAAATGGGGGTGAGGGAAAACGACGTAGGCCCGGACCGGAAAAGAATATCCGTGTTCTTCGAGCAGCTGGTGCAGCAGGGTGCGGGCGCGCAGAAGCTGATGCAGGGGATTGAGGATCACTTTACCGCCGGAGAGTTTGAAGTCCCCATCCTCATACACGAACTCGCCGTTATAGTACTTCACTTCGTACAGGTAAATCGCATCCGGGCGGATGAGCAGCGTATCCAGCTGAAAGGTGGAACCGCGGCAGGTCAGCCGCAGGTCGTGAAGCTGAAGTGTCTCTTTGGACACGGTCCCGGTCATCCGGTCGAAAAGCTGCTCCCCTTCCCATCCTTTCTCGAGCCGGCTTTTCTGCAGCAGTTCCTGCTCCGTCAGCGTTTTTCTTTTCTCCAGCGCGTGCAGAATCTTCAACTGGACCGGCTTGTCCCGTTTTTTTCTGATCAAATGCATCATCCTTTCTGTATGTTTCTTCATTATTATACCTTAAGGAAAAGGAATGAGTGCGGAAAGTTCACCTGAAGCGTGGAATCGTGCCGTTCAGCTTCCCTTTTCCTGTCCGAAGGTCACGAAACAGCGGGAATCGTTACCTTCAGAGCGCCTGGTCCGGCACGAAGGGCACGATTACGGCAGAAACGTTACCTTCAGCGAAAAAATAAGCACCCGAAGGGCACGATTCGTGCTCCGAATGGCAGAAATTTTGTCACAGCGGGGTAAATTTCCTAAATAGATTGGAAAAACCCGTAACCTTCTGTAAAATAGGGAACAGTAGAGGATTCGAAAACTAAAGTCGGGGTGAGAATAATTATGAAATATCGTGCATCACAGGAACTTACATCAATGATCATTGGTGATTATGAAGAGTTGATCAATGCTATTCCGGAAGAGAAAGTCGCAGTATATCTGTACACGAACCGCATGTATCATTCTACATACGTGCCGGAAGACGGGCTGTACCAGTTTGTGTTCCGTCATTTTTACAGACTGGAGAACCCGAGCCTTACTCAGGATTTCAAGGACAGGTTCTTCGATCTGATGGAAGGCGTGCGCGGAGAGACGCGTCCGAATGTCTACCACATTACGAAAAGCCTGTACGAAGTGGCGAACCACAAGGGTGCTTACACGCTGCAGTTCCCTCTGGCGACAGCGATGCTGCACGCGATAAACCCGGCCTTCCCGCACTATGATACCCAGGTATTCAAAGCTTTTGATTTCTCATCTGCGTACCACCTGTCCGGGTTCTACAAGAAGATGAAGCGGTACATCGATCAGTACCGTCACATGTACGAAACGTACCAGAAACTGATCGATCTCGAAGAAATGCAGCCGGTGTTCGATCATTTCGACGAACGGTTCGGAGGGTATCAGCTTCCCGTCGAGAAAAAAATAGATCTGATCGTATCACAGCTGGGCTCTACGCTATAAACAATGGTGAGCTGTCGCGTACAGGCGGCAGCTTTTTTTCTGATAAAATGAGAGCGTTTTAATATTTTTCACACTGAAGGAGTATGCCCCCATGAAACGAGGAATTTTACTTTCGCTTTTGCTGATACTGCTGGCAGCCTGTTCAAGTGACGAAACGGAAGAAGAAAAGACACGGGTCACCCCGGTGGAAACAGAGGAAATAAGGGAAGGCACATTCACCGTGGAGCGGGAAATTCTCGCCCGGGCCGAGCCTTCTGCCACGTCCCCTGTCGTCCCCGGCGCCCCCGGAGAAATTACGTTTATCAGTGTGGAAGAAGGAGACAGCGTGGAAAGAGGCGATGCGCTGGCTGAAATTACTCCCGGCCAGGGAGAGTCTCAGGTGGAACTTCAGGAAAACGCACTGGCTCAGGCACGACAGCAGCTGGATCAGGCAATCGCCTCCCGTGATGACGCGGAAGAAGCTGTCGAAAGAGCGAAGAATCAGGAAGCACCGGAAGGACTGAGCGGGCTGCTCGGTCCTTCGGAACAGGAACTAGAAGGTCAGGTGGCCCAGGCCGAACAGCAGCTCAGTCAGGCCAGCTCCGCCGTCGAGTCGGCACGGCTGCAGGTGGAACAGGCGGAAATTCAGCTGGAGCAGGCACGGGAGCAGTCGGGACCGGAGACGCTCACCTCCCCGAGGAGCGGCGTAGTCACCTCCATACAGGGGAACGTCGGAGATATGGCTACGAACCAGCAGCCGTTCGCAACGGTAGTGTCGCTGAACCCTGCTCTCATTACTGCTTCGATTACGGCGGAACAGACATCTCTTTTCGAAGAAGGAGCGAAGTATCAGGTGGACGTGGAAGCATCCGACGAGCCGGTGGAAGCACAGCTGACGAATGTCGCCACCGTGCCCGGGGATACGGGACTTTACAGCGTGGAAGCGGAAATCTCCAACCCGGACGGTTCCATAAAGCCGGGCACGACGGCTGTATTTCAGCTGCCGGAGACGGTCGTTGAGAACACGACGATCATTCCTACGGAAGCGCTCGTTGAGACGTCGGACGAAACTTTCGTTTATAAAGTGGAAGAGAAGAAAGCTGTCAAAGTGCCGGTATCGGTGGAGTCCTCGCAGACGGAAGAATCGGCTGTCACCGGTGATGTCAGCGAAGGGGACAGCGTCGTCACATCCGGTCAGGTCACCCTGACGGACGGGGCGGAGATCCGCATCATCGGGGAGGATGAATAGATGAAGCTCGTACAGACGTCCATCAAGCGCCCCGTCGGTGTCATTATGATCGTCGCTGCCATCCTCGCTCTCGGGTTCGTCTCCCTCAGAAACCTGACGATCGATCTGTACCCGGACATCGACCTGCCGGTTGCGGTCGTGTCGACTTCCTATGAGGAAGCGGCCCCGCAGGATGTGGAACAGCTCGTCAGCCGTCCAATCGAAGGGGCGGTCAGCTCACTCGAAGGACTCGAAGTGCTGCAGTCCCAGTCCCAGCAGGGAGCCTCGCTTATTTTCATGCAGTTTTCGACGGGAGTGGATCTTGACAGTGCCCTTCTTGAAGTGAGAGAAGCGGTCTCCCGGGTATCGGGAGTGCTGCCGGAGAATGCCGGGGAGCCGAGCGTCCTCCGCTTCGACCCTCAGGCCCTGCCGATCATGACCATCGGATTATCCGGGGATACGCCGGCGGAACTTCAGCAGATCGCCGAAGACCAGCTCGTTCCTTATCTGGAGCGGCAGGGAGGAGTCGCCTCGATTTCCGTCGAGGGCGGCCGTACCGAAGAAGTTCAGATTGAAATCGAAAAGGAAAAACTCGCCCGATTAGGCATCGATAGTCAGACGATAATCCAGACTCTGAACGCTTCCAATCAGGCGGCGACAGCAGGGTCCGTCGATAAAGGGGATAAGAACCTCCGTATCCGTGTGAACGGGGAATTCGATTCGATCGATGACGTCAAGAACACCGTTCTGACCACGGAGTCCGGAGATCGTCTGAAGCTCGACCAGATTGCCATGGTGGAAAAAAGGATCGAAGACACCGGGACTGTTTCGGAAGTGAACGGGGAGACGGCCGTCGTACTGTCCGCTCTGAAAAAGACGGATGCGAACACGGTGGAGACGGCTGAAAACATCCAGACCGCGATGGATGAAGTAGCTCCCGAACTGCCGGAGAACGTGGAGATGAAAACCGTGCTCGATACGTCGGAGTTCATCAAAGTTTCAATCAACAGCGTCATCGTGAACATCATTATTGGTGGTCTGTTCGCCGTCGCGGTACTGCTTCTGTTTCTGAAGAGTATACGGGCGACGCTCGTCATCGGAATCTCCATTCCGATCGCGATCATATCGACGTTCACTCTCATGTATTTTACCGGGGAGACGCTCAACGTTCTGACGATGGGCGGACTGGCGCTCGGTATAGGGATGATGGTGGACAGTTCCATCGTGATCCTTGAAAATATCGTCAGCTACCGGCAGCGAGGATTCTCGATGAAGGAAGCAGCGGAGAAAGGGGCCTCCGAACTGGCTCCGGCCGTTATCGCTTCCGCCACTACGACACTCGTCGTATTCCTGCCGATCATGCTGGTGGACGGAATCGCCTCCGAGCTGTTCACGCCGCTCGCCCTGACCATTTCGTTCGCCCTGCTCGCTTCTCTCGCCGTTTCGGTGACGCTTATACCTATGCTGTCCTCCAAACTTTTGACGAAAGCGATGCGCGACGGGAAGCGGAACTGGTTTGACCGGCTCCTTGGAAAAATGAACCGGGGGTATCAGCGGGTGCTGAGGAAAGTGCTGAAATTCCGCAAAACGACCGTGCTGCTCACGATTCTCTCCATAGGAGGAAGTATAGCGCTCATCCCGCTCGTCGGAACTTCTTTCATCCCGGAATCCGATCAGGGGCAGATAGAAGTCGACGTTTCACTTGAGCGTGGGACATCTCTTGAAGAAACAGAAACCGTTACTTCGGAGATAAGCAAGCGTCTGAATGAGTTCAGTGACGTTGTCGACGTCCATTACCTGTCAATCGGCAGCGGAGAAATGGGGCTGGCCGGCGGCAGTGCTGACCGGGCCAGTTATACCGTACAGCTCGTGGACCCGGGAGACCGGGAGCGGTCCACGCAGGAAGTGATGGAAGATATGGAGAATGATCTCAGTGACGTCGTCGGAGCCGAGGTCGAAGTGACGGAGATGAGTGCCGGACTCGGAACCGGGGCTCCGCTCGAGGTGCAGATTAACGGCCAGGACAACGCGGTGCTGAACGAACTGGCAGAACAGATCGTGTTGATTATGAAAGATGTCGAAGGGGTAGTCGCTCCCTCCTCGTCGACGGAAGACTCCGAACCACAGCTCGACATCCAGGTCGACCGTAACAAAGCGAGCGGATACGGGCTTACGGAACAGCAGGTCATTTCACAGGTGCAGCTGGCGTTCCAGGGACAGACGGCCACCCGTTACCGTGAAGGCGGGGAAGAGCTTGAAGTACGTCTCGTCACGCCGCTCGATGAGAGTGCGGGCATCGCAGAACTGGAAGGTACACCGATATCGACAGCTTCCGGAGACACGGTTCCCTTATCCTCCATCGCAGAGATTGAACAGGTGCAGGGGCCGGTAGCGCTGAACCGGGAGAACCAGCAGCCGCAGGTGAACGTCACGGCAGATATCGGGGAGCGGGACCTCGGCAGTGTCACGGCTGATGTGGAAGAGGAAATCGACCAGCTGAACTTCCCGGAAGGCTATACGTATGAAGTGGGCGGACAGGCCCAGGATATGGAAGAGGCTTTCGGAGACTTATCTGTCGCGCTCCTTTTCTCGCTGTTTCTCGTATATGCGGTGATGGCCGTGCAGTTCGAGAACTTCCTGTTTCCGTTCATCATTATGTTCAGCCTGCCCGCGACCATCGTCGGTGTAGCGGTCGGCCTGTTTGTTACCGGTCTCCCGCTCAGCATGCCGGCGTTCGTCGGAATAATTATGCTCGCGGGAATCGTAGTGAACAACGCTATCGTTCTCGTGGATTACATCAACATTTTGAGGCGGCGTTCGTACAGCCGGTACGATGCGATTCTGGAAGCGGGACCTAACCGTCTGCGGCCGATTCTCATGACGACGGTGACTACGGTGCTCGGCATGGTGCCGCTCGCTCTCGGAATCGGCCAGGGCGCGGAAGCCCAGCAGCCGCTTGCGGTAACCATCATTTTCGGACTGACGGTCTCCAGCTTCTTTACGCTGGTGCTGATCCCGGTCGTCTATACGTATTTCGATGACCTATCTGTTAAAATCAACAACTTTTTTCAGAAAAGAGTTGAATAAAGCTTTCCTTCACTGAAGGAAGGCTTCTTTTTTAAGACTATTAAATTTTATTTACAAAAAGGTTTTGAAGGTTGTTAATAAAGGAATTATGGAGAGTGTGAAGTAATTCGCTATGCACGGATTTTTTGTGAAGTATTTCATCTATAACTTGAATGGTACTTTATATAGAACATCATGAAATAATGTGCTATACTTTTTTAGAAAGAAGGTGAGAGATATGATAGGCGATCGTATACAGCATATAAGGAAAAACCGGGGGTACTCCCTGTCTGAACTCGCCGAAAGGGCGAACGTTGCCAAATCGTACCTAAGCTCGATTGAACGCAACATTCAGAAGAACCCGTCGGTTTTATTCCTGGAGAAGATTTCAAAAGAACTCGATGTCTCCATGAACTATCTTCTGCATGGAGAACAGCAGGACGTCAACGAGCCGCTGGATGACGAATGGGTGAACCTGGTGAAAGACGCCATGAGTTCGGGACTCTCCAAGGAACAGTTCAAAGACTATCTGGAATTCAATAAATGGAAGTTGAATAAAAGCGATAAGGAATAAGTGCGCCCGGCAAGGCGGCACTTATTTTTTTGTGAAAAACTATAGACTTCATTCGTGATTAATAATATAATGTTCTTAATAAAGAAACATGTTTAGAGTACAAACAGCCAGGAAACAGTAATAGGAAGACAGAGGCAGGAATTTTTACGAGGAAATATCTGGTTTTTGCAGTGGTTTATGATATAATGTGAAATGATATTGAACGAACGGACCAGTTCCGGGCTGATTCATACACCCCGGGATATGGAGCACTCCAGTGAGAGATTTGTAGAAGGGTCCTCACGGATTACTGATTTATAAAGATAAAAACATCAGAAGAAAAAGGTGAGTATTGTGCAACAGCAAGAACAGTTGAAGGAAGTTTTGCAAAACGTCATCCAGAAGGCTGAAACGTCCGAATTGGCGACTTCCCAGGACGTCATCCAACAGTTGATGGAACTTCTTCAAAAATGATTATGTAAAAGAGGGTCTGCCTTAGTATAAGGCAGACTTTTTGTATGGTCGATTTCAGGATTTGCGTGCCCTTCAGGAGCCCTTCATCCGGCCGAAGGTAAGGAAAAGGCTCGAATCGTTCCCTTCACACCTGTTGAAAGCCTTCGAAAGTAACGATTACTGAACAATCGTGCCCTTCACGGCTCAAAACTCCATCCCAAGGGAACGAAAGCCTCGCGAATTAAACTATCAAGCAGCTTTTCTTCCCCTAAGACTTACCAGCGCTTCTTTAATAATAATCACCCGTCCCCGTAGATGCATATGTTACTATATCGAAGAGAGATCACGTGAGGGGGATCCGGCATGAATGTAAAATTGCAAACGAAGATTCTGGGCCTTGTGCTGTCTTTACTTCTCCTGGTTACTGTAACTTTTACGGGTGCTTACGCTTTTATGGAAAAAGAAGAAGTGGAGCAGGACGTAGGGCAGTTGGCATTACAGGTGGCTTCTACCATTTCATTTATGCCGACAGTGAAAGAAGCTTTCGCATCGGAAAATCCTTCGGAAATCATCCAGCCTATAGCGAAAAGCGTCCAGGGAGAGACAGGTGCAGAATTCGTAGTAGTGGGGAATAAGGATGGGATTCGTTACGCTCATCCCGACGAATGGAAGATCGGGAAAAAGATGGTAGGCGGAGATAACAGCCGGGCTCTCAAAGACGGTGAATATTATACGTCGAGAGCGGAAGGAACGCTTGGACCATCGCTTAGGGGGAAAGCACCAATCATTTCCGACAGCGGGGAGATCATCGGCCTCGTTTCGGTCGGATTCCTTATTGAAGATATACGTACGATGGTATGGAATGAAATGGAAACCATCATACTTATCGCCACCGGCGTTCTTCTGCTGGGTGTAATCGGAAGCTTACTCCTGGCCCGCAGCATCCGAAAAGATACCCTTGGACTTGAACCCTATGAAGTGACTTCTTTTTATCAGACGCGGGAAGCGATTTTATCATCCGTAAAAGAAGGGATCATAGCGATCGACAGTCAGGGGCGTGTGACGATGATTAATCAGTCCGCCATAGACCTGCTTGGATTGGAAAATGCAGATGCCGGTGCAAATATAATTGATATTTTTCCGAATACGGGGATGCTTCGTACGTTACAAAGCGGTAAAGCGGAGCAGGATGAGGAAATAGTTCTGAATAACAAAGTGGTGATCGTAAACCGTACTCCTATCCGGGAAAAGGGAGAGACAGTAGGAGTAGTCTCCAGTCTCCGGGATAAAACGGAAGTCAGAGAAATGGTCAACACGTTGTCCGAAGTAAAGCGTTATTCGGAAAGTCTACGTGCTCAGACGCACGAATACACGAACAGAATGTATGTTTTACTTGGCCTGATGCAGCTCGGTAATACAAAAGAAGCTACGGAAATGATAGAACAGGAGTTTACAGAATCGGAGCCACAGCAGAAAATCATATTCCAGCGTATACATGATGAAACGACGCAGGCCATCCTCACAGGGAAAATCAGTAAGGCATCCGAGAAAAAGGTCAGATTCAAAATTGACGAAGATTCTTCTCTGGAGCATCTGCCTGAGCACATTAACAAAGCGGATCTTATAACGATTCTCGGTAATATCGTAGATAATGCTTTTGAAGCGGTGCAGAATCAGAAAGAAAAGCTGGTTGAAATTTTTATCACGGATATCGGCAACGACATCATATTTTCTGTGACAGATAACGGGCCGGGGATACCGGAAGATATGTATGAATCTATTTTTCAGAAAGGCTCTTCCACCAAAGATGGTGTGATGCGGGGATACGGTCTTTGGAACGTGCAGCAGATCATTGAAAAACTCGGAGGGACTATTGAAATTCTCGATAACACAGGAGGAGGCACTGTTTTCTCCGTATTTTTACCGAAAGAGAGGGATAGATGATGAAAGTAATGATCAGCGAAGACGATTTCAGAGTGGCGAATTTACATGAACAGTTTCTGAATACGATAGATGATATAGAGGTCGTTGCGAAAGCTGCGAATGCAGAAGAAACAATCGCTCTTGTAGAAGAAAAACAGCCGGACCTCCTCCTTCTTGACGTATACATGCCGGATGAACTCGGTTCGCATCTGCTCCCCCGTATTCGTGATAAATCTCCGCAGACGGACGTCATAATGATTACGGCTGCGAAGGATAAAGAAACGGTGGAACACTCCCTGAACTATGGGGTAGTGGACTATATTATTAAGCCGATAACGATCGAACGTTTCCAGAAGACTATCGAAGAATATAAAAAAAGAACGAATATCCTTAATAAAACCGAAGAATTCAGTCAGGAAACACTCGACTTTCTCCTTAACCAGCAGGAGGAGCACAGGGAGGAAGAGGTGCCTAAAGGAATTGACCCGATCACTTTAAAAAAAGTCGAACGTTTTTTAATGAGTGAAAAAGAGGGAGTGACGGCGGAACAGGTGAGCGAAAAGATGGGCGCTTCGAAAACGACGGCGCGCAGGTATCTCGAATATCTGGTTTCCACCGATACTGCTGCAGCCGAAATGAAATACGGAAGAGTCGGCAGACCGGAAAGAAAATATTACCCCTATTGATCAGCTGGATAAACCGGCTGATCTTTTTCGTGAATTTTATTTGTTTAATTCATTTAACTTTTCTAATGAAGGATAATTTGAAAACGGTTACATTCAGAAAATTATAATATAAAGTGGAATTATTACAAAAAGAAGGGGAGTGGTAACATGAAAAAAATATTCGTCTTTATCTCTATCATGTTTATTTTTGTTCTGGCAGCTTGCGGAAGTTCCGGTAGTGAAGAGAGTTCAGGGGGCGGTGAAGGAGAAGGAAGCGAGGACTGGAAACCTGAGAAGAACGTTGAAATTGTAGCACCGGCCGGAGCTGGCGGCGGTTGGGACACTACAGCACGAAGTGTAGGGAAAATCCTTGAAGAAGAAGACATTATGGACAAAAGTGTGGGCGTCGTGAACAAAGAAGGTGGAGGTGGTGCCGTAGGGTGGTCTTACATAAACAGCACGAACAACCCTCACAATATTTTCGTTTCCTCACCGCCTCTCGTATTTATCCCGTTGAATGGCCAGTCGGAGCTCAGCTATGAAGATTTCACTCCTCTGGCTAACATGATCGCTGACTACGGTGCGTTCGCAGTGGACGCAGATGCCAAGTGGAATGACCTGAACGAATTGTTCGAGGATATGAAGAAAGACCCTTCAAGCGTAACGGTCGTGGGGACGTCTTCTCCCGGATCCATGGACCACATGCAATTTGTTTCTATAGCGAAAAAAGCAGGCGTGGACATCAAAAAAATTAAATACGTATCTGCTCAGGACGCAGGTGGTATGACTCAGATCATGAATGGCAGCGCTGATGTCTACTCTACGGGTGTGGCAGAGACGGTGGAACAGGTGAAAGCAGGAGAAGTGAAAGTTCTCGGTATCACGGCAGAAGAGCGTCTCGACGGAGAAGTGCTTTCTGAATTCCCTACCGCTAAAGAACAGGGAATTGACGCAACATTCGTTAACTGGAGAGGATTCTTCGGCCCGGGAGATATGACGGATGCTCAAGTTTCTTTTTACGAAGAAAAATTGAAAAAAGTAAGCGAGTCTGATGCATTCGCTGACATTCGTGACAACTACGGGTGGAACGAAATGTACATGAACAGTGAAGAGTACAAAGAATTTCTCCAGAAACAGACGGAAGAGCTGGGAACACTTCTGGACGAACTGGACATGGGACAATAACTATTGAAGAAAGGGCCTTTTTAACAAAAGGTCCTTTCCTTAGATGAATCCATCAAGGAGGTGTGGGTATGTTAAAGACAATGAATCAGAAAGTCAGTATTTTTCTGATTTTGCTTGCGGTCGGGTATCTGTACGCAGCGTACAATTTGAAGAAATACCCGTACGTTCCTGTAGACGCCGATGCTGTGCCTAAAGTACTCGGGTACTTGCTTATCGGGCTCGCCATCATTCTGTTTTTCGATAAATCCTCGGAAACCGAAGAAGATAAAGAGAAGCGTGACGTACCGAAAAAAGAAATTCCGATTATGCTTGGAGTAGGGGGCTTCATTTTCCTTTACATATTTCTTCTTGAAATTCTCGGGTTCGTCGTTACTTCGGCTCTGTTCATTTTCGGATGTTCCCTGTTTCTCGGTTACAGTAGGCACGTTATGAATGCAGTGGTGTCAATCATGGTTCCGGGAGTACTCTATGTAACGTTCACTTACCTGCTGAACATCATTTTGCCGCAGGGTATATTACCATTCTAGGAAGGAGGAAACACGTATGGGCGCAATGGAAGGAATAGCACAGGGATTCCAGGTTGCTTTCAGTTTGCAGGGCATCCTGTTTGTACTGATCGGTGTCATCGCCGGAACACTTATAGGAATGATGCCCGGGCTGGGACCGATCAGCGCAATAGCTATCATGATCCCTGTCACTTACGGGATGGAAGCATCGGTTGCTCTGATCATGATGGCAGGAGTATATTACGGAGCGGTTTTTGGAGGATCGACGTCTTCCATTCTTCTGAACGCTCCCGGCATCTCCGGAACGGTAGCATCGTCCTTTGACGGGTACCCTATGGCACAGAGGGGGGAAGCGGGTAAAGCTTTAGCGATTGCCGCGATTTCATCCTTCGTCGGCGGTACGGTATCGGTCGTACTATTGATGCTGTTTGCCCCGATGCTTTCACAGGTGGCAGTCTCTTTCGGTCCTGCTCAGTACTTCGCTCTGATGTTCCTCGGACTGACTGCTATTTCAAGTCTGTCCGACGGTTCGACGACGAAAGCGCTGATCACTGCAACGATAGGGTTCATGACTGCTACTATCGGCCTTGATGGTCAGACGGGAACGAGCCGTTTTACATTCAACAACCCAAACCTTATGGAAGGGATCGATTTTCTCGTAATCGCCCTTGGATTATTTGCTATTGCGGAAGTCTGTTTTCTGATCATTAAAAGAAAAGACACTTCCCTGAGTGATCAGGGGGACATCGGAAGCCTTCGTCTTTCTAAAGAAGATTTCAAAGAAATGAGAGGACCCATGACACGTCAGTCGTTCCTCGGTTTCCTTCTCGGCGTTTTGCCGGGAGCTGGTGCAACCATCGCTTCTTTCATCGGCTATATTTCCGAGAAACGGATCGCTAAAAATCCTGAAAAATTCGGGAAAGGTTCCATCAAGGGGCTGGCCGCTCCTGAAACGGCGAACAACGCTGCGACCAGCGGTGCATTTGTACCACTCCTGAGTCTTGGGATCCCGGGATCCGGTACAACGGCCGTCATGCTCGGTGCTCTGCTGGTACTCGGTATTCAGCCGGGGCCGCTGCTCGTGCAGGAAAGCCCGGACGTTTTCTGGGGTATTATCGCAAGTATGTATATAGGGAATATTTTCCTGCTGATATTAAACTTGCCATTAATACCTTACATTGCTAAAATACTGAAAATATCCAGACCGCTGCTCATTTCGCTTGTCATCATCTTCAGTTTAATAGGAGTGTACTCCATCAGTTTTAACACGTTCGATCTTTACGTCCTGCTCTTTTTCGGGGTGGTCGGTTACTTTATGAGAATTCTGAACTTCCCGGCCGCTCCGTTCATTCTGGCGTTTATACTCGGAGGGATGATGGAACAGTCGATGCGACAGGCCTTAACTGCTTCCGGGGGAGATGTTATGGCACTTATATCCGACCCAGTATCGATAAGCCTTTATGTAGTGAGTGCCTTATCATTCATCGTTCCTTTGATTCGTACGAGAAAAAACAGACCAGCTGCATAAAAAGGTCCGCCTCATTTTTGAAGGCGGCCTTTTTCGTTTCTTTCGTGCCCTTTAGAAGCCCTTCATCCGCCCGAAGGTAAGGAAACCGTCCGAATCGTGCCCTTCGCACCTCTTGAAAGCCTCCGAAGGTAACGATTACTGAATAATCGTGCCCTTAACGCCCGTTAAAAGTCCCCGAAGGTAACGATTACTGAATAATCGTGCCCTTCGCACCTCCTAAAAGCATCTGAACGTCACGATTTCCTGGCCGCCTTCTTTTCTCCGGTATACCTTTGTACATACTCTCATAGTACGGTAGAATAGATGAAGATAAATAACGGTGTGCATCTTTATTTCCCCGGAAATACTACAATCCTCTGCTGCCGGATTTGAGGGAAGGGAGCACGGAAATATCCTTTTTATTATAGAAACGTATAACTTCCTTACTATTTTCAAAAAAGAAACGAGATTGCCCCCCTTTATCGAAGCGAATTAATGTTATAATGTTGCAGTGCGACTTTTAAGACTGATGAAAGAGGTGGTCGCAAGAAAGAGGCGCGGAGATTGCAAATCCATCAGCGTACATACAGCGATTTCCGCTGTTACATAAAAAAGTTATCATCATCACAGACATAAAATATCTTTATATCCGAAAAGGTTATCTTAGGGAGCCGTGATAGATATGAAGAGATACCTAGGAGGATTCATCAAATGCAAGCGATCAGCGATAATAACAAATTGAAAAAAGGGCTGGAGGTATATTTCCTGCTGTACATTCTGCTGCAGCCTTTCCTGGATCTCACAGCTTTCGTGAATTTACCTATTTCTGAACCTGTACGTGTCCTTTCCATGGTGGCGGGTGTTTTTTACGTCGTTTTCCTGACGGCGCCGTCCAGAGGAAAGAAAATAGCTCTCCTGTACATTGGAGCAGCCGCCGCATTTTTTGCTTTGAATCTTATTAATAACTATATTTTCAAAGATCCGTTCTCGATAGTAGCGGAGATTACTTATTTAACAAAAACAGCATACGTTGTAATGATGATCGTCATTTATTACTTTGTAATTGAAGCTCTTTACTCAAGAATCAAGTGGAAAGCTCTGATCAGACAGCTCGTATTCTGGGCCATCTCTGTCGTGAGTATCGTCATGGTCGTGGCGTCCATAACGGACACCGGAAAAAGGAGTTATGGTTATCTCGCAAAAGAAGGGCACTCCGGATGGTTCTTCTCCGGTAATGAGATCAGTATTATTATCGGCATGGGCTTCGGTTTCATGCTGCTCGCCTACATGGTCCGTGACGGGGAGAAAGAGTCCCTCTGGAAGCTTCCGCTGGTGGGTCTGACTATTTATGCGGCTCTGACCGTCGGCACAAAAGTCGCCCTCGGTTCCATACTCGCACTTCTCGCCGTAGGTATTCTGGCAGCGCTGATTCAGTGGTGGAAGAAGAAGGGATGGCACAATGTTGTCGTATTGCCCGTCCTTCTTCTGCTGACGGTTATAGCTATTCCTTATACGGCTATCGGGAATAACCTGGATCTGACGATAAGTCAGATTGAAGAAGAGCAGGAAGCGCAGCAGGACAACGACCCGGCAAACAGCCCGGGCGGAGGTTCAGCGGAAGAGGGGGGAGAGACTGCGGACAACAGTACCGGAGAAACTTCCCAATCAGTGGAACAATTACTGAGCAGTCGCGGTGACTTCTTTGACGCGCAGCTGGTGGACTATAAAGAAGCGGGCATCACCCAGAAGCTTCTCGGCATGGGATACGGCGGGAACTACGAAGGAGACCCGAAACTTGTGGAGATGGACTTCTTTGACTGGTTCTTCAACTTCGGAATTATAGGCTTTATTCTATTGAGTGCTCCCATCTGGTTCCTTCTCGGAAGGACCGTCGTATTAATTGTCAAAGCGAAAGGGAAAGTGTTCACGCCGTACTTCCTGCTTACAGGAACGGCTGTCGGTCTCGGACTCGGAGCTGCCTTCACCGCCGGGCACGTATTGTCTTCTCCGGCTTCCGGTTTCTACCTGGCCCTTGCAGTCGTCTATTTAAACTTCGAAACGTATCAGCTATATAGACAGAATAGCCGTGAAAGCTATCATTTCAGATAAAAAAAGGAGCAGCTTCTTTATGAAGAGAATCTTAGTGATTTCCAACATGTATCCGGGAAAACGAAGCAGAACATTCGGTATCTTCGTCAAGAATCACGTGGAAATACTTCGCAGTCGCGGGTTTGAAATAGACGTACTCGGCATCCGTGACCCGCGGATGGGGAAAAAATTTGTCATACAGAAGTATATGAAGTGGCTCGGCAAGTTTGCGTGGCTGCTTCTTAAGAACAGGAAAAAATACGATGTCATCCATGCCCACTACGTATTCCCGAGCGGTCTTCTCGCCCGTATTTTCAAAAAAATATCCGGAGCAGGGATGATCGTCACCTCCCACGGCGGGGACATCGACCGGATGGCAAGAAAAAACAATCTGATTGCCGGAGAAACGAAACGGATTCTCAGGGATGCGGATGCGGTCATCGCTGCCGGGGAGGGACTGCGTCAGGATATAATCAGCGATTTCGGCGGGGATCCGGAGAAAATATCCGTCCTCAGCATGGGAGTGGACCGTAACAAATTCTACCCGCGGGATAAAAGTGTGAGCAAAAAAATGCTCGGGCTTGAGGAAAACAGTTTTCATATCCTGTACGTAGGCAATATAATTAAAGCGAAGGGCATCGAAGAGCTGGTAAATGGTTTTCGGGAAGTGGAAAAGCAGAACAGGAACGTTCACCTTCACCTCGTCGGCGAAGTGAAGGAACCGGATTTTTACAACGAAGTGAAAGCGGCTATTCCGGAATCGTCCAGAAGCAGCATTCATTTCCACCCTTCCGTCAATCAGAATAAACTGGCCGAGTGGATGTCGGCCGCCGATCTGTTCGTCCTGCCGTCCCACTTGGAAGGACTCGGCCTCGTCGCTATCGAAGCGATGGCCTGCCACACCCCGGTACTGGGTACCCGCGTCGGTGGACTGCAGTATGTGCTGGCAGACGGGAGAGGCGAACTTGTGGAACCGCAGAACGAGCGTGCACTGGCTGAAAGCATGAACAAGCTTATCAACGACCCGGAATTAAGAAAAACGTACGCAGAGCAGGGAGAAACGATGGCACAGAAACATGATTTAGAAGTAGTGGTACGTCAGCTGGGACAGATGTACGAAAAGATGGGGGAGAAATGAATGGCTAAAGATAAAAAGTTACTGCTAATATCTTCAATCGGGGGACATCTCACACAGCTCCTTCAGCTCGAGCCGTTATTTTCCCAGTATGACTACCACATCGTGACCGAAAAATCGGCGATTACGAAGCAAATGAAGAAGAAGCACCCGGTCTCCTTCCTCGTTTACGGGGGCAGGAACTATCCGGTGCGGTACATTTTCAAGTTTTCCTTCAACATCATAAAGTCTTTTTTCCTTTTCCTGAGGGAAAGGCCGGACGTGGTCATTACGACCGGAGCTCACACGGCGGTGCCGATGTGCTACATAGCGAAGCTTTTCCGGAAGAAAGTGATTTACATTGAAAGTTTCGCCAAGACTACGTCACCAAACTTGTCCGGCAGACTCGTCTATCCGATTGCCGACCTTTTCGTCGTGCAGTGGGAATCGATGAAGAAAGTCTACCCGAAAGCAGTGAACGGGGGGTCGATCTATTGATTTTCGTAATTCTCGGTACGCATGAGCTCCCCTTTCCGCGACTCCTGAAAGAAGTGGAAAGGCTGAAGATCGACGGGGTCATTGACGAGGAGATCATCGTACAGAACGGTCATACGTCCTACAGCAGCGAATATATGACTTTTTCTCCTTTCGTCAGCTATGAGGAGATGGACAAGCTCTTCGATCAGGCGGACCCGATCATTACTCATGCAGGAACCGGATCGGTGACGACCGCCCTCAAAAAGGGAAAGAAGGTTATCGCGGTAGCCCGTTTGGCGGAATTCGGGGAGCATAACGACGACCATCAGCTTGAGCTGGTCAACGTCTTCGAGGAGCAGGGGCACATTCTCAGCTGGGCTCCGGGGAAAGACCTCGCGGAAGTGATCGCCCAGTCCGGGGACTTTGAACCGGAGGCTTTCGTCTCAGGAAAAGCCGGCATGATCAATCTCTTGAAAACATATATAGAAAAATTATGATAGAATTGAAGGAAATGGATAGAAAGGTGGAGGTCAAATGAAAGTGAAAAAAGCTATTATCCCGGCAGCGGGACTCGGTACACGTTTTTTACCTGCAACAAAAGCCCAGCCGAAAGAAATGCTTCCGATCGTAGATAAACCGACAATCCAGTATATCGTCGAAGAAGCAGTGGAGTCGGGCATCGAGGACATCATTATCGTCTCCGGCCGCGGCAAGCGGGCAATCGAGGACCACTTCGACAAATCATACGAGCTTGAAGAAAAGCTTGAGGAGAAAGAGAAATATGAACTGCTCAAGGAAGTGGAGGATATCTCCAACCTTGCGAACATCCACTACATAAGACAGAAAGAACAGAAAGGGCTCGGTCACGCCATCGCCACCGCCAGCCGGTTTATCGGCAACGAACCGTTCGCTGTTCTTCTAGGGGACGATATCGTGCAGGCAAACGGTACCCCGTGCCTGCGTCAGCTGATGGATGTGTACGAGAAGGAAGAAGCATCCGTCGTCGGCGTCCAGGACGTGCCGGAGAGCCAGGTCTCAAGCTACGGAATCATCAAGACGAAGAATAACGAAGAACTGTCGGACGGCTACGTCGAAGTCGAGGACCTCGTGGAGAAACCTGCCCTTGAAGATGCTCCGTCGAACCTTGCGATTATGGGCCGGTATATCCTTACTCCGGAAGTGTTCGATATTCTTGAAACACTTCCACCGGGAGCAGGCAATGAAATCCAGCTTACGGACGCCATCAAAAAGCTGACGAATACACAGAAGGTTCTTGCCTATAATTTCGTGGGCGAAAGATTCGATATCGGAAACAAACTCGGGTTCATCGATGCCCAGATAGATTTCGCACTGAACCGAAGCGATCTGAAAGAGGATATACTGCAGCTTCTTGAGGATAAACTGGAAAAATATAAGTGAGGAAACAGGTGAGACAATGAAAATTTCAGTAATTGGTACAGGATATGTAGGACTTGTCACAGGGGTATGTCTTTCAGAAGTCGGCCATGAAATTACCTGCCTGGATATCGACTCCAGGAAAGTGGAGCGGCTGAACCGTTCAGAGTCGCCTATTTATGAGCCGGGTCTTGAGGATATGATGAAAAAGAATATCGATGCAGGCCGTCTTGATTTCACAGACAGTTACGAGACCGCTATGCAGGGCCGGGACGTCGTCATTATCGCCGTCGGCACACCGCAGGCCGATGACGGTTCCGCAGAGCTCGTTTACCTGAATAACGCCTGCCGCAGCATCGCCGAAACGATGACGAACGATATGATCGTCGTTACGAAAAGTACGGTGCCGGTCGGTACGAACGAACACGTAAAGAGCGAAATCGAGAAACATCATAACGGTTCTTACAGCGTCGACGTCATTTCCAATCCGGAATTTCTCCGTGAAGGCTCCGCCATTTATGACACGTTCAACGGGGACCGTATCGTCGTCGGGGGCGAGAGTGAGCAGGCCGTTGAAAAAGTGAAGAGCATATTCGAACCGTTCGGCGTTCCGATCATCATGACTGACCTGCGCAGTGCCGAAATGATCAAGTACGCGTCGAACGCCTTCCTTGCGACAAAGATCAGCTTCATCAACCAGCTCAGTAATCTGTGTGAACGGATCGGCGCAAACGTCGAAAGCGTCGCGAAGGGTATGGGCATGGACAAGCGTATCGGCGACAAATTCCTGAACGCGGGAGTCGGCTACGGCGGCTCCTGCTTCCCGAAAGATACGAGCGCTCTCAGTGCCATCGCCAAAAGCGTGGATTATGATCTTACTATCGTGGATAGCGTTATCGCTACGAACGAAGGACAGCAGCGTATCATTGTGGACAAGATCAAGAAAGTATTCCCGGATCTTGAGAATAAAAGAATCGCCGTTTTAGGCCTTGCCTTCAAACCGAACACGGATGACATGAGAGACGCGCCGTCGATCAAAGTCGTGCGGGAACTCGTTGATGCAGGAGCCGAGGTCTATGCCTATGACCCGATTGCGAGCGAGAACGCGAGAACATATCTGCCGGGAGCTACCAACTACATGGATTCGGTCGAAGAAGCCATCGATGGTAAAGATTTCGCCGTCATTATGACGGACTGGAAAGAAATCAAGGAGTATTCTCCGGAGGACTATGCGAAATCTCTCACTAACCCTGTCGTATTCGACGGCCGCAACTGCTACGGACTTAAAGAAATTGAAAACACGGGACTTGAATACCACTCGATAGGACGTCCTACTATTTACAATAAGTAATTTTAAGCCACGGAGGCGATTTTTACGCTTTCCGTGGCTTTTTTGTACCTGAATCGTTACGTTGAGAAGGAGAATCTGAGGCTGAAGGTCACGTTTAGGCAGTAATCGTGACCTTCAGTAAGAAAAAAGGTTTCCGAAAGTCACGATTCCCCCGTAATCGTGACCTTCAACGCAACGATACGCCCCCGAAGGGCACGCAAACTACAGAACCCCGATGTCTCACCGTTTAACGAGCAGTTTTAGCTCCCGCAAAGAAACTACTCTCAACGCTAGTAAGCTGCCTGCATATACTGTAATACCCGCTGCAAGGGCGACGAGTAAAAAAAGAAAAGCTTCTCCTCTCGCCCAGACCCCGGGCGAGAAAACCAGAAAGGGAACGGCCATCGCAGCTACGGCCAGTACAGTACTGCCAAGCAGCCGCAGAAATCGGTCCGGTACCAGACGCAGCTGAACGGATTTTTTAACAAGCAGCGCATTTCCTGCATAAATAAGCGCAAAGACAAGAATATTGATGACAGCGGCACCCGCGAGTCCGAACACGGGAACAAGGAGCAGGTTAAGAACAAGTTTCAAAACGGCAGCTGTTGAAATGACCACAGCTGCCTGTTTCCCTTTCCCGAGTCCCTGCAGTATGCCTGTCGTAATAATGGAAAAGGAAATGAACACAGAGCTTGCTCCGAGAATGGCCATGACTAAGGTGCCGGCTGCATCGGTGAACAGGGCGACGTTCAGCGGCAGGGCCAGTACGACAAAACCGGCGGCTGCCGGCCAGGAAATCAGATGGTTCCACTTGTCTGCGTTACGGATATCCTGTTTCACTCCGGTCATATCACCGGTCACGAGCCGGTGCGAGATGGCTGGAAGAAGGGGATAGATGACAGCTGTCGCAAAAACGGTCGAAATCTGAATAAGCGATAAGCCCCGGCCGTACAGCCCGAAGAGGTAGTTCGAGTCGGCCCGGAGGCCGGCCGGAATCGTGACGGCGTCCACGAACTGAAGCAGTGGCACCGTGAGGGTACCGAAAGCGATCGGGAGCGAAATTTTAAGTATGTATTTACTCCACACCCGGAAATCTTCAAGAGTATAGGTTCCGGTGAATTTCCTTCTCGCAGACGGTACTTTTGAGTAACGGAAAACGAGATAGAGGAAAGAAGCGGCGACCCCCACTGTCGAACTCGTCATGACGAACCCGGCCGTCGTGGATGCTTCCATTCCCATGCGGACGGAGATGTAGGCTGCCCCTATAATCACCGCAACTCTCACCGTCTGTTCCATCACCTGGGAGAGAGCTGTAGGTTTCATATCACCGTTACCTTGAAAATATCCCCTGTACACCGCCATGGAAGGAGCGAAAAGCAGGGCGAAAGACACGGCCCGGATCGCAGGAAGTGTGGAAGGGCCGCCGAGAGTTGTGGCGAGCGGAGAAGCTAATACGTTAACGATAAGAAAAGCGCTGACTCCGAGGAGCGCGCCTAACCATTTAGCTGTTCTATGTATTTTCAGGATTTCCGGGAGACTGTCCCGTTCTGCAATCAGTTTCGACAGCGCTAGCGGTATACCGGCTACGGACAGAGTGAGTGCTACCATATATACCGGATAGACGAGTGAAAAGATACCGAGTACCGAATCTCCTGCGATATTCTGGAGCGGAATTCTGAAAAAGCTTCCGAGAATCTTTGAAAGAAGAATCGATGCGGATAACAGAACCGCACCTTTCATAAGCCCGTTCGTCTTCATTTTCGCATCCGCACCTTTTCTTTGAGTACGCTGAGCGCAAACTGGGGAAGAGAAATCATCCGTCTCCACCTTGCAGGCTGCTGCAGGAGGCGGTACAACCATTCCAGGTTGCAGTTCTGCCAGGAGATGGGGGCTCTTTTCGTAACCCCGGCAAGTACATCGAAGCTGCCCCCCACACAGAGGAACACGCCTTTGTCGAACCGGTGATAGTTTTCGGCAACCCATTCTTCCTGACGCGGTACCCCGAGCCCGACGAATACGAGATCAGGCTCCAATGCCCGGATCCTCTCCACGATCAAAGTCGTCTCTTCTTCATCGTGGATGTTGAAATACCCGTCGTGGTAACCGGCGATGTGCAGGTTCGGGTAGTATTTCTCAAGATTACGTACAGTCTGAGTGATCACTTCGGGCTTAGCTCCGAGCAGGAAAATCTTATAGGAGTATTCCTGGGAAACTCTGATGAAATCAATCATCAGGTCGTATCCTGCGACTCTCTCCGGAAGAGGGTTGTTCAGGATTCGGGAGGCTTTAACGATACCGATGCCATCCGCGGTAATATACGAAGCGGACAGGATAGCACTCATATAGGAATTATTTTTCTTTGCGGTCATAACGATTTCTGGATTAGCGGTTACGACAAATGATTTTTCCGAGTTTTCGATATGAGAAATGAGATTATTTTTAAGTGTATAATGATCGATACTGGTTACAGGTATCCCGAGGATATCCACGTTCTTCGTTTCCATATGAATCTCCTTTAGTGATTTTACAGAGTTCTTCCGGTGACCGGTTCAGTCAAGCCTCTCTCTGAAGTAGCGGAGGGCCAGTCCCGGGGTTTTTTCCGCTTCTTTTATAAGGAAGCGGACGGTAGTACAATATTCCGCATAATTATCCTCATCTGACAGATGTTCGAGAGACGCGTTCATTTTAGCGGGGTCCCACGTTTCTTTTTCGTTATTTACGTCTCCGAGGACCGGCTGCTTCAGTTCTTTCGCGAACGAGTCGATTTTCGGATCGTACGAAATAGCTGCAAACGGAACGAATGCGTTCGCCGCCAGTATGAGCGAATGCAGCCGCATCCCTATGAGGAGGGAGGACGTGGCGATAAGCGCCGCTTTCTCCTCGAGTGACAGATAAGAAGGGCTGATCAATGTTTCCGATTCCATAAGAGCAGCGATTTCCTCCGCAGCTTCGGTGTCCGGAACGCCGTGCATAGAAATAAACAGAATTGTGTACCCTTTCTCTGCAAGATTGTCGAGGAGGGCGGCGAGCCCCTGCCTGTAATCTTTTGATACGGGCCAGTCGCGTAAGCTGACCGTCACGATTTCGGAAGTGAGTTTCTTCTCCTCAAGCCAGGTGCAGGAGGGTGTTGCGAATACGGAGCCGAGAACCGGATCCGGCGAAATCGAAAAAGGTCCCTTCGCTCCGAGTCTGTGAAGAAAATCGAGCGACTCCACGTCTCTCACCGTACCTTCCACGTTCTTCAGAGTTCTCCGGGTCATAAGACGGGAGAGGGGACGTTCGAGCGGGCCCACGCCCTGGCTGTAAAGAAACACAGGTTTATTATAAAGTTTGGCTATACTGACGACAGAAGTGTAATAAATAAGGGTGTTGAGGCTTGTAACATCCTGAAACAGGCTGCCTCCGCCGCTGATCAGTCCGTCTGCCTGACGGATGACCCTGCGGATCTGAGCCATATCCCACCTGTTTACGGCTTCCACCTCGTAGTTACTGCACGTAGTGACGGGGTCGTTGGAGAGGACGGTAAGCCGCACTCCGGGTTCCTGCCGGCGAAGCTGATAAACCATCGCCTGCAGAATAGCCTCATCCCCCGTATTTTGAAAACCGTAGTATCCTGATATGACCAGGTGCATAAATTCTCATCCTTTATTTTCCTTATGGTTTATATTTCACCATTTCCATTTTATCACGAAAAGAACAGGGGAGTAATCATTAAAAGTGATTACTCCCCTGATGCCGGTTATTCAGCGATATTGAGTTTTTCCAGATTCGTTCCATATCGTCCGTTATGGCTGTAAACGAATCCTTTACCGTGATCGACAGGTTTTACACCCGTTTTTCCTGATTCATAGTCTTTCGTCGCAACTTCATACCACGTACCCTCATTCGATGTGTTCACCGTATCAAGAATCTGTACGGTACTTCCTGCTTTCCCGAGCGAGTAAATTTTACTGGCGGAAGTTCTGGCGCTGGTGCGGACGTTCGTGTCCGGCTTCAGTGTTTCCGCCAGAGGAGAAGCACCGAGCTCGCTTTTTACACCATATTTTTTGCTTAAATATTTATCGGCTCTGTACATATGGCCGGCGATTTTCTGTCCCCAGTACGGATCTGAGGCGTAGTAGACGTTCATACCGGAGCTCTTGTTGCCGAGATGAGCTCCGTAGCTCTTCCACGTGTTCTCGAAATAGCCGGGAACGATGAAATCTTCCGCCGCTTCAAGAATACCCGTTTCGAAGTTCTTATAGGAGTAGGCACTTTCGTAAGGAGTGCCGTCTCTCGCTCCTATACCGAAAAGGTTGTTTTTATCCTGGGCGATCCGGCTCTTACCCCAGTTACTCTCATGGATGGCGTGGGCCATCAGGTACAATGCGTTCGTTCCGTGCAGTTTTTCGGCTTTCTTGAAGTCATCACCGGTGCCGATTAGCGGACTGTTCGGCTGTTCGGCGGCGATGAAATTGTCGAGCTGTTCCGCAGTATAGGACGTATCACTGTAAAGAGGGAGGCGGTTGAAATACTGATACGCATCTCCTGCTTTGCTGCCGTTTTCATTCAGAAAAGTGTTGCCATTATAGCTGTAATACTTCCGTCCTTCCCGCATGAAAGAAGGAGCTTTTCCGTATACGTAGGAGCTTCCTGATTTAAGGGATGTATTGTACTTGTAATGGTACAGGTCTCCGTTCTTCGCATAGTAATACGAACGTCCTTCGATCATGGAAGAAGGAACAAGATTGATATCCTCCTGAGCTACATAACCGACCGTGTCGGCAAGTTGGACTTTCGCATAATTTTCGGTAAGGTCAAGCAGTTTCACTTCGACACCCGAGGTGAAGTACGTCAGAGAGCTTGAGAGATTCTTATCTTTGTAAATACTTGTGAAAGTGTTCGAGACGGCTTTCCCGTCTTTGATCCAGGCGACGCTGTTCCCTTTCAGCACGACCTGACCGGAAGAGGCGTTGGAGACAGCCTGGTCGTATGTTTTATAACTCTTATGGATGACCGGCTCTTTGTCTTTGCCAAGCGTGGCCACACTGTAGTTATATTTCTCTTCCGGAGGGTTCAGTACTTTCAGTAATCTGTTGATCACGGCTGCCGTTTCCCCCCTCGTCGTAAGGTCGGAAGGAGCGAAGTAAGAGCCCCCGTTAATTACTTTCCCGTTGATGATTTCCAGTCCCGTAAGAATCTGGACCGCTTCTTTCGCATAAGATCGGATCTTCCCGTTGTCTTTAAACGTCAGAGGTTCCGTTTCCGTAACGATTCCTTTGGATTTGGCTGCATTCATCATAATGACAGCCATATTCTGACGGCTTATTTTCTCGTTGGGTTTAAAAGTACCGCCCGGGTATCCCTGGATCAGTCCTTCGTTGTTGGCGACGAGTATATAAGGGTAATACCATCTGCCCGAATCCACATCGGAAAAAGAAGTTGGATCGAGCGACTGCAGCTCAGTGATGACTTCTTCTGTCACCGGGAGGTCGAGTGCTCTCGTGATGAACGCTGTGAACTGAGCGCGCGTCACCTCAGCTTTTGGTCTATATGTACCGTCCTCGAACCCCTGCATTATTTCTTTATCTATCAGCGATCTCATATCTTCTTCAAAAGGTGACCCTGAGATATCATCCTGCGCGTGCAGGGCCGGGGCCGAAATGGACAGGAGCATCAATAAAGTGACCAGAAAAACAGAAATCTTTTTCATCAAACAAAACTCCTCCTTGTGCTTTTTCGTTCTCTATAATAAACTATCAGATTAGAACACGTTTGAATAGCTAAATTTTAGGAAAAAACAACAATTTTTTAAGTAATCTATATTTTTGACCATTAAACGCTGGTAAACAGGAGTTTTAATGAACTGAAAAGGGAAATAAATACCCGATTTTTGAGTCTTGAAACCGGAAATTTTGTTAATTGGTTAAAAAGTCCTGTTTAATAAACTTAAAATTAATCGATACAACAGATAGTGAGGAAAAATTCTCGTGCTCCGATCATTCGGATCGGAGCGTAAGTAATAAATCAGGAAAAGGGGTTAAGTGAATGAGAGGTAAGGGTTTACGTTATGCTGTCGTCGTCCTCGTCGCTGTTCTGTTGTTGAGTGTGGGAGCAGGTAGTGTGTCAGCCAACACTGTTTCCGGGATTCCGGAGAATTACAGTAAAGAAATAAACTATTTGATTAGTGAGAACATCATCAAAGGGTATCCGGATGGGGATTTCCATGGAGATGACAAAGTTACGAGAGCCCAGGCTGCGGTCATGGTAGGAAGAATGCTCGGACTTCCCGGTGAAAAAAGAAGTACAGATTTCCCTGATGTAGACAAGGGCCTGTACGCTTCCGGATATATACAGTCTGCTAAAGATAAGGGTATCATCACCGGTTTTCCGGAGGGTGACTACCGTCCGAACAAGAGCATGACGAGAGCGGAAATGGCTTACCTGATCGTTAAAGCACTGCGCCTTGAGGCGAAGAGCGACGTTACGTTCACGGACATTCCTAAATCGTCGAAACTCTATGACTATGTGAACAAGCTCAGTACGGCAGGTATTTCAGAAGGGTTTCCTTCTGGAGAATATAAGCCGGACAGAATCATTTCCCGCACAGAATTCTCCCTGTTCGTTGCACGCGGCATGAACAAGGAATTCAAAGTTTCGTCGGGTGCGGAAGAGCCGATGGAAGTGCTTGAAAAGCAGATTGTAACGGCTGATTTCCTGAACGTAAGAAATGGACCTGGATCGAATAACCAGGTCGTCGGCAAAATTTATACGGGGGACATCGTCTCCGTTTATAAGAAAGAAGGCAGCTGGTACTACATTTCTTCCGGCAACATCAAAGGGTATGTGCATTCCGCGTACCTGATGGATAAGCCATCGAAGACGTATAAAGTCGCCATCGACCCGGGGCACGGGGAAAGAGATCCGGGCGCTTCGGCGAATGGCATCGTAGAGAAAGAGCTCGTACTTGATGTGAGTAAGAAAACGCGTAAGTTTCTGGAGAACGCAGGAATGGACGTCGTAATGACGAGACAGTCGGACTGGTACCCTTCCCTGTCAGGCCGGGTAGCTATCGCCGAGCGTAATAACGCTACGGAATTTGTAAGTATTCATGCGAACGCCGCTTCGGAAGGCGCAAATGGTGTAGAGACTTTCTATTACGCAAGCGGTATGTCCAACAGAGAATTCAACAGCTATAAGCTGGCTAAATTCATTAACGAAAGACTCCACAAAGAAATGGATATGACAGACCGTGGAGTCAAAAACGGGAACTTCCACGTCATAAGAGAGACGTCGTTGACGGCTGTCCTTACAGAAATCGGGTTTCTGACGAATAAAGGAGATGCAGGAAAGCTGAAGACCCAGCACTACCGTGAGGCTGCAGCGAGAGCGATTGCGCTTGGAGTCGTGGACTATTATAACTGGAAAGAATAAATGGAATAGAAGCGGACGAACTCTGTCCGTTTCTTTCTGTCGTTTTCCGCTCAGAAGAGCTGGCGGATAGGACAGGAAAAGAAAGGATGGAATGGATGAAGGATATGGGCAGCAAACTCCTGCTCGCAGGCCTTCTGACGCTGATTGCGGCGTTCGGAGGAGCGGTGACGGAGAACGTTTCAGCCGAAAGCAGTTACAGAGTGGTAGTCGGATTCGAAGAGGGCACCTCGGGCAGATACAGAACTGCAGTGGAAGGGGAGCATTTACATACGTACGATTCTCTGAATGCTGTATCTATGAAGATGAACCGTAAACAGATCATCGAGATGCAAAAGAAGCCGGAGGTGGCCTGGGTCGAGTTTGACCAGAGAGTCTCTGTAGCTGCTGAAAGAGAAACGTGGGGCTACAAAGCAACGGAACCGTCGAAGGCAAGAAGCTGGGGCCTTACGGGTGAAGGCGTGAATATTGCAGTCATCGACACGGGAGTAGCCAAAGACCACCCGGATCTCAACGTCCGGGGCGGTGTGAATACGATCGAGGGCTCGACCGGATGGGCGGACGACAATGGCCACGGTACCCACGTTGCGGGCGTACTCAACGCCCAGCCGAACAATAGAGGAACAGTCGGTATAGCTCCCGATGCCGATCTTTATGCTGTCAAAGCCCTGAACAAAGACGGGGACGGCTGGGAAAGTGAAATCATCGCAGGGATCGAGTGGGCTTTCAAAAAAGATGTGGATATCATCAATTTAAGCCTTACGACCTGCAGCTCCTCCATCCCTATGAAGAAAACACTTGAGAAAGCGGAAGAGAAAGGGGTATTAGTTGTTGCCGCCTCCGGCAACAAAACTCCCTGTAACGGAAGATATCTTCCGGACGTCATGTATCCGGCACGCTATGACAGCGTCGTCGGTACGGGAGCGGTGAATGATGAATTCCAGAGAGCTGCTTTCTCCTACGGAGGTAATTCTCTTGACGTAGTCGCCCCGGGCACGGGAGTGTACAGTACGTACGTGGATGCAAAGACAGGGGTGAACGGATACGAATATTTGAACGGTACTTCCATGGCAGCCCCTTTCGTAAGTGGAGTATTCGCTTTGAACAGAGAAGCCTATCCTCATTACACTATCCAGCAGCTCAGGAAAGAAGTTAGAGACCGGGCGAAAGACCTTGGACCAAAAGGAAAAGATAAAGACTTCGGTCACGGCCTTGTCCAGGCTCCGGTCAATCCTTTCAAAGACGTGTCTTCCGGCCGCTGGTACTATGAGCCCGTCCGCAAGCTGTACGTCGATGGGACAGTTACAGGATTTAGAAATGCCACGTTTCGGCCGGATGGGAAGATCAGCCGTCAGGACGTCGTTACGATGCTCGGCAGAACGTTGAATCTGGAGGAAAAAGACTCGAATACCGGATTCCCGGACGTGCAGGAGAATTCGTACAGCGCGGGGTATATATCCGCCGCTGTCGAGAAAGGATTCATCAACGGCTTTCCGGACGGAACGTTCGCTCCGCGTAAAAATATCACCCGCGGCGATATGGCAGTCATGCTGGACCGGGCTTTCCAGTTTCCGGAGGCAGGCAGATCTTATTTCTCGGACGTAAACGGCCGTTACTACACTGAACCTATAAATGCCGCTGCAAAAGCGGGAGTTCTTTCCGGGTACAGGGACGGGACATATCAACCGTCCGAACCTGTAAGCCGTGCGGAACTTGCTAAAGCACTTTACGAATCAAAAGAATACTCATCCAGATAGTTACTCACCAATATTACAAAAGCATTACAATAATGTTAAGAAACTATTAGTATGCAATAATCATCTATTAATAAAATAATAGTATATTATAATGAACAAAGAGCATCATAAAAATTTGAAAAAAAGGGAGTTTTAACCACATGATCAAAAACTTTAATAAGGTTGTTGTGTTCATGGTCTTTGCTGTTCTTTTCACTGTCATACCGATGAAAGAAGCGGACGCTGCCGTTACAGGAATACCGGGCAACTATAAGTCGGAAATCAACTACCTCATCCATAAAAAGGTAATCGCCGGTTACCCGGACGGTCGATTCAGAGGAGATGAAGAAGTAAGCAGACAGCAGGCCGCCACCATGGTCGGCAGGGCTCTCGGTCTGGATAACAGGAAGCGGACGACCGAGTTCCCGGATGTAGATAAGAACTCGTATGCTTCCGGATACATACAGTCTGCCAAGGATAAAGGAATCATCACCGGTTATCCGGATGGCACATTCCGTCCTCAAAATACGATGACGAGGAAAGAAATGGCCTACCTCGTATCCAAAGCTTTCAATTTCTCTAACATGAGCGGGGCCTACTTTACGGATGTCAAAGGGCCCGGTTCCGGCTACAGAGCCGTGAATAAAGTGGCGACAGCAGGAGTAAGTAACGGAACACCGGACGGCAGATTCCTTCCGAACAATAAAATCACAAGAACGGAGTACTCCCTGTTTCTGGCCCGCGCTATGAATAACGACTACCGAGTGGAACGTGATCTCGCGGTACAGGAAGAAAGAATAGTCTCAAGCAGCACTCCCCTTAATGTAAGAACCGGCCCGGGGACTGGATACAAAGTGATTAATCAGTTCAAAACGGGCAGAACCGTCCGTGTCCATAAAAAAGTCGGGAACTGGCTTCAGGTCTCCTATGGAAACACGCTAGGTTTTGTCCATGCAAACTACACGACTTCCGATGTAAGCAGCTCGAGAGTCGTCGCGATTGACGCCGGTCACGGCGGCTGGGACCCGGGTGCTTCCGGACATGGGGTAGTAGAAAAAGAAGTGAACCTGAAAGTATCAAAACTTGTAAGAGACAAACTCGCAGCTTCAGGAGTGAAAGTGGTAATGCCGCGCCGGAATGACACATACATTTCTCTTTCCGGACGAGTGGATTACGCGCAGCGTAATAACGCGGATACGTTCGTAAGTATTCACTCCAACTCTTTTTCGAGTGAAAATGCCTCGGGAGTAGAGACGTATTACTCGGCGGCAGCACTTGGACCGAGAGCATATAAGAGTTATAAACTTTCCCACTTCATTCAGCAACGCCTTGTGAAAGCTATGGATGCTTCCGATCGTGGTGTGAAAGAAGCAGGGTTCCACGTAATCAAGAGAACGACCCTGCCTTCTGCACTTGTCGAGCTTGGATTCGTAACGAACAGAGAAGAAGCCCAGAAACTCGGGTCCTCCTACTGGAGAAACAGAGCGGCAAATGCCGTGTCCCAGGGTATTATTGACTACTACAACTGGGAGGAAAGAAGATAGACGAAAAAAGAGCCTGCAGCTTAGCTGCAGGCTTTTTGTTTGTATATAGAGGAGAGGAGCAGAGACACCTGCTCGCTTTCTAAAACGATATATAACGCTAGAATATGAATAGCGACGTACTGTTCAGATAGCACCGGTGAAAAACGAAACAGAGCCACTAATCCAGAACGTCAAGGTTCCGGTGTTAGTGGCTCTGTCATTTCTCAAATACTGATAAAGCAGTCTTCTGTCGTGAAACAACAGAATCAATCCGTATTAGTTGATAGCATTATAGACGAAAGTGGCGAACTCACTTCTTGAAGTGGTCTTTTTAGGTCGGAATGTATTGTCCTCGTACCCGTTTGTAATAGAATTGGAAGCCAACGCCTGAATGGATTCGTAAGACCAGTTGTTACTGCTCACATCTTTAAAGCCTACTCTTCCGCTGCCGGAGAGGTCGAAAGCCCGCGTCAGCACGGCAGCGATCTCTTCACGTGTCATATGTTCTTCGGGTCTGTATGTTCCATCTTTGTAGCCTTTGATATATCCTCTTGCTGCTACTGCGTTTACGTACTCACTTGACCAACCAGACAAGTCAGAGAATCTGTCTCTCGAAGACGTACCCAGGTTCAGTGCTTCACTGATCATTTTAGCTGCTTCCCCGCGTGTCACGTTCGCTTTCGGGCGGAAGTAACCGTTGTAACCTTCAATGATGCCTTTATCGCTTATGTATGAAATCTTCTTAGCTGCCCAGTAATGATCAGGGACGTCACGGAAATCAGTAATGGTGTTGGAAGAAGTGTGGGACTGGTCTTCTTCGAACACACGACGTGCTCCGCTATAGTTACGTTTCCAGTAGTTGTAGTTAAGAGACGTTACATCAATGTCATCATCAGGGTTTTCCGCAGAAATCATTCTATCGTTACCAATGTAAATGCCTACGTGATAGACGGGTTTACCGAAGAAGACGAGATCGCCCGGTTTCAGATTCGATCGGCTGACATATTTCCCCTGTCTTGCCTGCTGACGGGATGTACGATTCAGTTTGACACCGTTTTTCGCATAGACGTAGCGGGTGAAGCCGGAACAGTCGAAACCGGATGGAGTAGTACCTCCGTAAACGTACGGTGAACCTGAGTATCTGTAAGCTGTATCAATAATACTCTCCGCTTTGCTTTGTGCGGATGAGCCTGGAGCGAATAATAAGAATACTGCTGCAAATGTAAATAAAAAAGCCGCCAGTCGCTTAATCATATGTAAATCCCCCTGTAAAGTTATTTGTTTCAAGCCTAGCATAGGAAGGTTTTAGACAAGTTACAGATTTGTGACAATTGGATTACAAACGTTTGATAGCCTGTTAAATCGGGAACATTTTGGTTCTAACTTTGATGGATTGCTGCTTAGCTCGCCGGTACATGCAACTGATTCCATAAGAAAAGCGTCCACCCGCACGGGGGAGGACGCTTTATTCATTTAGACTCTACTATTATTAGTCAAGAACTTTAACAGTTACGTTGCGACGACCGAAGTCCAGAGCGTCGCTGTTGCTTGGCATGAAGACATCGATACGGTTACCTTTGATTGCGCCACCTACGTCACCGGCGATAGCTGTTCCGTAACCTTCAACCCATACTTTGGATCCGAGTGGGATAACGTCAGGGTCTACAGCGATAACTTTCTGGTTAGGGTTAGCTCTAAGGTCCTGACCTGTTGCAGTTGTACCGCTGCAGCCTGCGCAGTAAGCAGTGTAAGCAGTAGCTTCTGCTGTGAACTGTTTAACGACATCGCCCTGGCTGCTGCTTTCTTCGGAAGAAGCAGAAGAAGATGCAGTCGTGTTGCTTTCTTCGGAAGCTGTGTTATTACTGCTGGATTCGGATTTCACTGCAGTGGATCCGCCAACGGAAAGTTGATCACCAGGGTGAATCAGGTTAGAAGAAAGGTTGTTCCAGGATTTGATCTGGGAAACGCTTGCTCCGTGTTTTTTACCGATGGAGTAGATAGTATCTCCGGATTTAACTGTATACGTGTTCGATTCGCTCGCCTGGTTGCTGCTGCCGTTGTCGGAAGCAGAAGCCTGACCGCTAACTGTAAGAGACTGGTTAGGGAAGATCAGGTTGGAAGAAAGATTGTTCCAGGATTTAAGCTGACTTACAGAAACATTATTTTGCTGGGAGATGCTCCAAAGCGTATCTCCACTATTTACGTTATATTCTTCCGCACTTACAGTAGTCGCGAACGCTCCTGTCAAAGCTGCGGTAGTTGCTAAAGTAATCATTTGTTTTTTCATTTATAATTCCTCCTGTGTGTTTGAAAATTCCGTGTCTCATCTGCACAACCACAATACTAAAGTCATTAAACATTAAAGTTAAGAACAAAACGCTAACATTCGTATTGCAAATCTGACAGTTATATTGCAGTGAAGTTACAAAGGAATAGAAAACCCCGTAATGACGGGGATGAAGTGAAAGAGATTTTCCTGAAAATAAAGGCGAGAAGTAGATAAAATTTCTTGAAATAATGGTTGCATTTCATATTTTTAAGGTTGAAGGAGGTTTTTTTGATAAATCGATCCTCCCTCGGGAAGCTTTTTCTAATCAATATGGTCACGTTAATAACGTGTAATTCAGGAGACATATATAATATAGAAGAAACTCGTCAGGAAATATTAAAGAAATAGTTGCGTGAAAAGTGTGAAAACAACAGTTACCTAGAAGAAACCCGCTTCAAACGTAAAAATATTCAATAATTTACAAAATGCATACTTGTTCTAAATATTGTTATGTTATAATGAAAGTCGGTTTATTTGATTTTTTATGGGAAAGTAGGGGGACAGAATATTATGGAAGAAACTATTTCACTGAAGGAAATTATGAGCGTACTGAAGAAACGGTGGCAGCTGATAGCCGGTTGTGTCGTCGGAGCCATTCTTTTGAGCGCCATTGCTACATTCTTCTTTATGACGCCGACGTATCAGTACTCTTCGGAATTTATCGTCAACCAGGAAAAGAACAATAATCAGCAGCAGGCCGGATACGATATAAATGAAATCAGATCGAGCGTCGAACTTATCAATACATATAACGTCATTATTAAAAGTCCTGCAATTTTAGATGAAGTGAACAATGAACTGGATCTCAACTTAAGCGCCGAACAGCTGGCGAACAAAATAACCGTCTCTAACGCCGAGCAATCCCAGGTCGTTACGGTGGCGGCGACAGATGAATCAGCGGAAACCGCAGCGAACCTTGCGAACGCAACGGTACAGACTTTCGAAGCGAAAATTCCCGATTTAATGAACGTCGATAACGTAAACGTCCTTTCAGAAGCGGAAGCCGGACTCAACCCGTCTCCGGTCAGCCCGAACGCCCCGCTGAACCTTGCTATCGCAGCGGTTGTCGGACTTATGCTGGGAGTAGGAGCGGCATTCCTGCTGGAATATCTCGATACCACGGTTAAAAACACGGATGATCTGGAAGAAGAATTTGGAATGGCAGTTCTGGGATCAGTCTCTACCATTGCACCCGGGGAATCCTCCAGACAGGAAAGAACGAACACGAATACAAGAAGTGTAACGTCAGGACAAAGGAGGGAAAACGTTGGTTCTTAAAAGAAGAAAGCATTCACCTTTAATGAAGAGATCGCTCATTGCCCACGAGAACCCGATGTCTCCGATTTCTGAGCAATACAGAACAATTAGAACGAACCTTGATTTCGCTTCCGTCGACCGCGAATTGCATATGATGACGGTTACCTCTGCCGGGCCTTCCGAAGGAAAATCACTTACGACGGCCAATCTGGCGGTAGTATTTGCACAGCAGGGAAAGAAAGTTCTTCTCGTCGATGCGGATATGAGGAAACCTACCGTCCATTACACGTTCCGTCTTGATAACGTAGCGGGATTGAGTAATTACATAGCGGGGCATGACCATTCCCTGACTAATCTAATTAATGGGAGTCGCGTGGAAAATCTCGACATCATGACGAGCGGTCCGATACCACCGAACCCTTCGGAACTGCTGGGATCGCAGAAAATGAAGGATTTTCTTCAGGAAGTGAAGCAGGAATACGATCTGGTAATATTCGACTCCCCTCCCGTACTTGCAGTTACCGACTCGCAGGTGCTTACTTCCCAGACGAATGGTACGTTACTCGTCGTAAGAAATAAAAGGACGGAGAAGGAAGCCGCAAAAAGAGCGAAGGAGCTGTTGGAGCAGGCAAAGGCGAATGTATTAGGAATGGTGCTGAATGATGTTCCTCAGAAAGAAAGCGGGTATTACGTTTACTACGGTACAGAAAAATAGGAAAGACCAATGCTCTTCTGTAAACATACAGAAGAGTTGTATCTTTTAGGAAGCTTTTGTTAAGGTGAGAGAATAAAGGTTCATCAATTTAGATAGGGAGCGAAGCCGATGATTGATATACATAGTCATATATTGCCTGATGTCGATGATGGAGCCCAGTCGGAACGGGAAAGTCTGGAAATGGCAGAACAGGCCCTTGAGGAAGGAATCCACACGATTGTAGCAACTCCCCATTTCAAAAATGGACATTGGGACAATTCGCGACGCGATATAGAAGCGAAAGTTCATGTCCTTAATCGCTTTTTTGAAGAAAATGAGGTCCCATTAAAGGTTTTGCCAGGGCAGGAAACGCGTATTAACGGGGATATGCTCGCAGACATTGATAACCAGGAAGTACTTACTATTAACCATAGCCAGTATGTTTTTGTGGAATTCTCTTCAGATTCAGTGCCGAGATACACCAGTCAATTGCTGTATGATCTACAGTTGAAAGGATACAAACCGATTATTGTTCATCCGGAACGGAACAGCTACCTGCAGGAAAAGCCTTCCGTTCTTCATGATTTCATACAGCAGGGCGCCTATGCTCAGCTGACTGCCGGAAGTCTGATCGGGAGTTTCGGCAAAGAGGTGAAAAAGTTCAGTGAACAATTACTGGAAGCGAAGCTCATTCACCTGATTGCATCAGATGCCCACAACGTGAAGCACCGGCCGTTTCATATGAAAGAAGCCTTTGAAAGAATCGAGAAACTGTATGGACCGGAAACAAGGGAAGCATTTCTGGACAATGCCCGGTTTGTAGTAGATGATGAACCGTTATTCGCTGAACCGCCGGAACATGTGAGGAAGAAAAAAAGATTCGGTCTCTTTTAGAGATAAATGAACCCTCTGGCCACATTAATAAGGTCAGGGGGTTCAGTAGTGTCGATAAAAAGCGTCCGTTTTATTGAATTGGTGAATAATTCGTAGACTTCACCTGTCTTATACAAAAATATGTAATTACAGTGTGGTTTACTAAAAGGCGGTGTTGCCAGTAAAGGAAAGTATTGTTAAACTTATAAAGTAATTCTAAACAGATATATTATAATGAAGAAAAATGAATCCATTATGGAATTACTGTGGTTCATATATGGATGGAAACTGAGATATCTTTACAATTTTGCTTCACCACTAAATAATGTGCACATTTGAATTTGTTCTTCATAGTAGCTAATACATAAGAAAGTAGGAGTTCTCATGGTCATGACGAAAAATCGGAGATTGTTGCTGTTAATTACAATAGATTCATTAATTGTGACGTTCTCTATCTACATGTCACATTTCTTCCTCAACCCTTATTTCCACGTCTTTAATCGAATCGTATTTGTCACTTCCCTCATGCTCCTTGTAACCCACCACCTCTTTTCCTGGACGCTTGGCATGTATAGAAAGAAATGGCGCTATGCCAATATGGAAGAACTTCTAGGTCTTACTACCGTTGTATCATCTTCTGTATTATCAACAGCCATTCTCCAGTTCGGATTGTTCGGAACTGTATACGAGCGGGCGTTGATCGTTACTTGGATGCTCCATATTCTCATGATCGGCGGAGTCAGATATTTATGGAGATACTACAATACGTACGGCCTTACTCTCAACCCGGGTCTTAGAAAAGTTAAACTCATGAAAAATAACCCGGAAGCCAGGCGCACGGTTATTATAGGGGCAGGATCAGCAGGACAGATGCTCGCTAATCAGATGAGAGGCAATGGTGATACGAGTGTCAATCTCATCGGGTTTATCGATGATGATCCATTCATACAGAAAATGTCTATAGCTTCCGTTCCTGTTCTTGGCCGGGTGAAAGATATGGAAAAGGTGGTCAATAATAAAGAAATCGACCACGCTGTAATCGCTATGCCTTCCGTAGACCGCTCACGCATACGGGAAGTCATTAAACAGGTTCAGCCTCACGTTAAAAGTGTACAGACGTTGCCGATGATTGAGGACATTGCTTCCGGAAAGGTTTCTGTCAGTCATATCCGTGATGTTTCCATTGAGGATTTGCTGGGGCGTGAACCTGTTGAACTGGACACCGATTCCATTAATGAAGAAATTACCGGGCAGACAATCCTTATCACAGGGGCAGGCGGCTCCATCGGTTCTGAAATCTGCCGCCAGCTCGTCAATTTTAAACCGAAGCGATTAGTGCTTCTGGGTCACGGAGAATTCAGCATTTATAACATTCATATGGAATTGTCCAACCTTGACCTTGAGACAGAGGTCATTCCGGTTATTGCAGATGTACAGGACCGCGACCGCATCCATCAGGTGATGAAAGAGTACAAGCCGCAGTATGTGTATCACGCAGCGGCGCACAAGCACGTACCTCTTATGGAAGCGAACCCGAAAGAAGCGGTGAAGAACAATGTCATCGGAACGAAAAATGTTGCCGAAGCAGCAGACAAGGCCCGGGTCAAAACATTCGTACTCGTCTCCACAGATAAGGCGGTCAATCCGACAAATGTGATGGGGGCAACCAAACGTTTAGCGGAAATGGTCATCCAGTCCCTGAACCCGGAAAGCAAAACGGAATACGTAGCCGTCCGGTTCGGAAACGTCCTCGGCAGCCGCGGCAGTGTCATTCCACTCTTCAAAAAACAGATTGAAGCAGGCGGACCGATTACCGTAACAGACCCTAGGATGACTCGCTACTTCATGACAATTCCGGAAGCATCGAGACTCGTGCTTCAAGCAGGAGCACTGGCCAGAGGTGGAGAAATCTTCGTCCTCGACATGGGTGAACCGGTCAAAATCGTAGATCTTGCGAAGAATCTCATTTACCTCTCAGGCTTTACGGAAGAAGAGATCCCGATCGAATTCTCTGGCATCCGTCCCGGGGAGAAAATGTATGAAGAACTGCTGGGAGACAACGAAGTACACCCGGAGCAGATTTACCCAAAAATCTATATCGGTAAAAATAACTCGATCACGAACGAAAATATTCGTGAGATTGCCGAACATGAACTAATCTACCTGAGAACAGAACAGATTCCTAAAAGAGTGTTCAATCTAATTACCGCAAAAGAAAATCAAGCCGTGTCGCACGGTTGAAGGAGCGATTATCATGAACAAACAGGTGAAGAAAGCTATCATTCTGGCAGCCGGTCTCGGCACGCGCTTCCTCCCTGCGACGAAAGCGATGCCGAAGGAAATGCTTCCAATCGTCGATAAACCGACGATACAATATATCGTTGAAGAAGCAATCGAATCCGGAATCGAAGACATCATTATTGTAACCGGTAAGGGAAAAAGAGCTATTGAAGATCACTTTGATAAGAATGTTGAGCTCGAAGACAATCTGTACCAAAAAGAAAAGTATGATCTTCTGGATAAAGTGAACGCCACTTCGAACGTGGATATCCACTACATAAGGCAAAAAGAACCCAAAGGTCTAGGTCATGCGGTATGGACAGCACGTAAATTCATTGGTGACGAACCTTTCGCTGTTCTACTTGGTGACGACATCGTCCGCGCAGAGAAACCCTGCCTGGAACAATTAATTGATGAGTACAAAAAGACACTTTCTTCTGTAATAGGGGTACAAACTGTTCCTGATGAAGATACGCATAGGTATGGTATCATCGATCCGTTAGATAATGATGAGCGTCTGTACCAAGTGAAAAACTTCGTTGAGAAACCAAAGCAAGGAGAGGAATTCTCAAATCTTGTAATTATGGGACGTTATGTTCTGACTCCTGAAATCTTCATGTACCTCGATAAGCAGGAGAAGGGCCCTGGTAATGAAATACAACTTACAGATGCTATTCAAAATCTGAACCGTATTCAAAGAGTCTTCGCTTATGATTTCGAAGGTGACCGTTGCGATGTAGGCCAGAAAAACGGTTTTGTCAAAACGACAATCGAATTATCACTGGAACAAGGAGGATTGAAAGACGACTTGCGGGATTGTATACAAAAGGTTATGAAAGAGCAGCTAAGTACAAATGTATAGGTTGCTTCTCGGGATCGGGAATGGAAGAAACTCGTTTTCAACTTTGAAATATAAATTTGATTATTAGTAGTCATTTGGTTGTCAAAACCATCTCAGTACTAATTATCTGATAAAATACAGGGAGTAGATGTAAAAAAGATGTATATGAAAATAAAACGGAGCTCAGATATCGTCCTTTCAGCTGCAGGGCTAATAATATTGTCACCAGTATTTATAGGTCTGATTGTTGGAATCAAGCTCGATACAAAAGGCCCCGTACTATTTAAGCAAAAAAGAGTAGGCATTCACAAAAATTATTTTGAGATTTATAAATTCCGCACGATGCGTATTGATACGCCTAAGGATACTCCTACGCATCTATTAGAAAATCCAGAGCAGCACATCACTAAGATGGGGAAGTTTCTTAGGAAAACCTCATTAGATGAATTGCCGCAGCTTCTAAATACCCTGTCAGGGAAAATGAGCGTGATCGGACCAAGACCTGCCCTTTGGAACCAATATGATCTTATCGCTGAGCGTGATAAATACGGTGCTAATGATGTGCAGCCAGGTTTAACTGGATGGGCGCAGATTAATGGAAGAGATGAACTCCCTATCGATGTGAAAGCCAGGTTGGATGGGGAATACGTTAAGAGATTAGGGTTAGTTATGGATCTCAAGTGCTTCTTTGGAACTTTCATCAGTGTGTTTAAGAGTGATGGGGTAGTTGAAGGAGATACTAGTAAAGATCATAAATAATCAATCAAAGAGAGGTGAGTAAATGTTATTAGTCACAGGGATTACAGGGCATACAGGGAGATATTTTTTACAAGAACTTATTGATCATAAATATGAAGGCCCAATCCGTTGTATCCTTAGAAAAACATCTGATACTTCAATGTTGGATCAAAGCGGTTTAGATATTGAAAAAGTTTACGGTGATCTGAATGATGAAGAATTTATAAATAAGTCCATGATTGGTATAGATGATATCTTGCATATATATAATATTCATCATTCTCCAGCCATTGTAAAAGTAGCAATTAATAATAATGTGAAACGAGCAATTTTGGTACATACTACGGGGGTGTATTCTAATTTCAAACATGCTTCTCAAAATTATAAAGATATTGAAAAGAAAGTATCCGAAATGACTTCACCTGCAAAATGTCCAACTAAAATTACGATTCTTAGACCGACGATGATCTATGGCGATTTGTGCGACAGTAACATAAGTAAGTTCATTAAGATGGTCGATAAAATGAGGATCATGCCAGTTATAAATGAAGGAAGAAGTTTAATTCAACCTGTTAATGCAAGAGATTTAGGTAAAGCTTATTATAAAGTGTTGACATTGCCTGATCAGACAGCCGGCAAAGTTTATGATTTGTCAGGTGATAAACCTCTGAGAATGATTGAAGCTTTCAAAATGATAAGTGCTAATTTAAATAAGAAAACACTTTTCATAAGTGTTCCACTTAAATTAGGTGTATTTTTGGCGAAAGTTATAAAAGCAATAACCTTCGGAAAAATAGATTATATAGAAAGGATTCAAAGGATGGGTGAAGATAGAAGTTATCTACATAGCAAAGCCGAGACCGATTTTAATTATAATCCCATGACTTTTGAAGAAGGAATTAAAATAGAAGTCGACCAGTACTTATCTAATCAAATATGAAATGAAAGCAGGATTGACAAATGAAAATAGCTGTCCTATCAAGCCATACGTCATCACTCTTTTGGTTTCGTATGGATATGATGAAAGACTTTATAAAACAAGGTCACTCTGTAATAGCTGTTGGGTCTGAGCTCGAAGCAGAGTGGAGAAGTAAGTTTGAAGAAAACGGAATTCAGTATAAACAACTTTTCGTAGAACGTAATGGTATCAATCCATTCAAGGATCTAAGGACCTACCGAGAACTTAAGAAATTTATGAAAGAAGAGAAACCGGATAAAGTGTTTGCATATCAAGCGAAAACAGTTGTTCATGGATGTTTGGCAGCAAAAGCTAATAATATTAAAGAAGTTTATCCTCTGATAGCCGGACTAGGTTCAATTTTTAGGGGCACCGGAATTAAGAATAAAATTATCAAGACAGTTATGAAGGTTGAATATCGTTTAGCCTGCAATGCGAGTAAAAAAGTGTTTTTTCAAAACAATGACGATATGAATGAGTTTATTAATAATGGACTTGTACAGAAGGAAAAAGTTGTAATTATTAATGGCTCAGGTGTAAACCTCAAAAAATTCCAACCAGAACCATTACCTGTTACTCCGACATTTTTGTTTATCGGTAGATTAATCAAAGATAAAGGTGTGGTGGAGTATTTGAAAGCCTGTAAAAGAATTAAAGTTAACTATCCTGAAGTAAGATGTATACTTGTAGGACCTTTTGATAGTAATCCATCCTCCATACAACCGGATGAACTTCAGCCGTATATAGATAATGACGTCATAGAGTATGTTGGAGAAAAGACTGACGTAAGGCCTTATTTAAAACAATGTACTACATATATACTACCTTCTTATCATGAAGGGACACCCAAGACCGTCCTTGAAGCGATGGCAACAGGACGTTCAATTATAACTTCTGATGCGCCCGGCTGTAGAGAAACAGTAACAGATGGGTATAATGGCTTCCTAATACCAGTCAAAGATGTCAATAGTTTAGTTGATAAAATGGAAATTCTAATAAATGATCAAGAGAAAAATCAAATCATAGCAAAAAACAGTTTGAAATTAGCTAAAGAAAAATATGATGTTAAGTTAATAAATAGTAATATTATGAAAACAATGGGTATATTATGATGAGAAGGAGTATTAAAAATGAACTTATACGATGAACTTCAAAATAAAAATGAAAAAATCTCACTCATAGGACTCGGCTATGTCGGCATGCCGATTGCAGTTGCGTTTGCAAGAAAGACAGACGTTATTGGTTTTGATATTAGCGAAGAGAAAGTTAATTTGTATAAACAAGGGATCGACCCGACAGAAGAAGTTGGTGACGAAGAGATAAAGCAGACAACGGTTGAATTCACTTCAAACGCGGAAGATTTGCAAAGAGCCAAATTCCATATTGTTGCTGTTCCAACTCCTGTAAATGTCGATCACACACCAGATTTAATACCTGTAAAAGGGGCGAGTCGTACACTAGGTAAGCACTTGACGAAAGGGTCGATTGTGGTATTTGAATCAACAGTGTACCCTGGTGTTACTGAAGATGTCTGTATTCCGATTCTCGAAGAAGAATCAGGATTGACTTGCGGAGTTGATTTCAAGGTAGGTTATTCTCCTGAACGGATTAACCCGGGGGATAAACTCCATCGACTTGAAAATATCGTAAAAGTCGTTGCTAGTACGGATGAGGAATCGCTGGACATCATTGCGAAGGTGTATGAATTAGTTGTGGAGGCGGGTGTGTATCGGGCAGAGAGTATTCAGGTTGCTGAAGCGGCCAAGGTCATTGAAAATGCCCAAAGAGATATAAATATTGCCTTTATGAATGAATTGGCAATTATTTTTAATAAAATGGAAATCGATACAAATGCCGTACTAAAAGCTGCTGGGACCAAGTGGAATTTTTTGAATTTTTTCCCAGGTCTCGTTGGTGGCCACTGTATAGGGGTGGACCCTTACTATCTTACGTATAAAGCTGAACAGTTGGGTTATCATTCCCAGATTATTCTTTCAGGTCGTAAAATTAATGATGACATGGGTAAATATATTGCGGAGAATACTGTGAAGCAGCTCATTCAGGCAGATAAAAAAGTCAAAGGTGCTCACGTGGCAATTTTAGGCTTTACCTTCAAAGAGAATACACCAGATGTTCGAAATACGAGGGTTATTGATATCGTAACTGAGCTAACGGAAGCTTATGGGGTTAAAGTCTCTGTAGTTGATCCTATTGCGAATCAGGAAGATATGCGGGATGAATACCAGCTCCAAGTTAAGAAGATTTCAGAGGTGAAAGATATGGATGCTGTGATTATTGCAGTGGCACATCAGGAATTTAAAGAACTGAACTTTGATCACTTCAAAAAAATGCATTCAGAAAATGATAAGAATGTTATTATTGATGTTAAAGGCATGCTGGATCGTGAAGAAATGAGTGAGCAAGATCGCTACTGGCAGTTGTAAGTGAATAAAGTAAATATAATGTTGTATTTTTTTAATTAACTGACTTGAAGGAGTTTTACTATGCCATCAAACGAAATTAAATTCCCTGAAAATTCAATTTTCCTTGTTACCGGTTGTGCCGGATTTATCGGATCGAACTTAGTAGAAGCATTGCTTAATATGGGGTATCAAGTAAAAGGATTAGATAACCTATCAAATGGTGAACAGAAAAATGTAGATGAATTTATCCATCATCCACAATTCGAATTTATCAAAGGGGATATTACTGATTTCAACACCTGCCTGAACGCAACAATAGATGTTGATTATGTCCTTCACCAAGCAGCTTGGGGCAGTGTTCCTAGAAGTATCGAAATGCCAAAATTTTATGAAGAGGTTAATATAAAGGGCACTTTGAATATGATGGAAGCTGCACGACAAAATTTAGCGAAAAAATTTGTTTATGCATCCAGCTCATCTGTATATGGAGATGAACCCAATCTCCCCAAACGAGAAGGCAGAGAAGGAAATGTTCTATCTCCCTATTCACTAACCAAAAAAGTGAACGAAGAATATGGACGACTTTATAAAGAACTTTATGATTTAGATACCTATGGCATGCGTTATTTTAACGTATTTGGACGAAGACAAAATCCAAATGGTTCTTATGCAGCGGTTATACCGAAGTTCATTAAACAAATACTAAATGATGAACAACCAACGATTAACGGCGATGGGAACCAAAGCAGAGATTTCACGTATATCGAAAATGTAATCCAGGCGAACCTGAAAGCTTGTATGGCGTGTTCATCCGCAGGGGGTGAAGCGTACAACATTGCCTATGGTGGACGCGAATTTCTTACTGATATTTACGAAGGGTTATGTCAAGCCCTTGAGAAAGAAATCGAACCGAAATTTGGACCAGAGCGTGCCGGAGATATCCGGCATAGTAATGCGGATATTAGCAAGGCACAAAAGAGTCTTGGCTATAAACCCCAATGGAGTTTCGAGAAAGGAATTGAAGAAGCAATTTGTTGGTATAAAGATAATTTATAAGAGTATGTGAGGTTTATAATATGAAAAAGGTTATCCATATAATTACAGGCTTAGGAAGTGGCGGAGCTGAAAATATGCTCTATAAATTAGTGAAATATTCAAATAGAAGTCTATACCACCATGAAGTCATCTCTTTGGTGAGTGAAGGGGTAATGGAAAAAAGAATAAAAGCGGAAGGGATCACAGTCCATTCTATAAATTTAAGTAAAAAAAATCTATTCCGATCTTTATTAAAAGTTAGAGAAATTTGTAAAAATTTTGATATAATTAACACTTGGTTATATCACGCAGATTTTTTTGGTTTCATAGTAGCAAAGATATTATTATCTAATAAGAAGCTTATTTGGAATATAAGGCATAGTAATTTGGATAAACATGCAAACAAGTCATTGACTTTAAAAATAATGAAGATGAATTCTTTATTGTCTAGATATGTTAATTGTATAACTTTTAATTCAAATGAAGCGTTATTAAACCATGTGAAGGTGGGATACGCAGAAGAAAAATCCTTAGTAATTCCAAATGGGTTTGAACTGGATAAGTTCAAATTTAATCAAGAAGACAGAATGAAAGTTAGGAAAGGCCTATCATTACATGAAAATGACAAGGTATTTATAACTGTGGGTAGATGGCATGTTCAAAAAGACTATCATACACTAATGAAAGCGCTACATGAATTAAAATTAAAAAAAGTTGAATTTAAATTTTTAATGGTAGGTACGAATTTGGAGAATTCAAATAAAGAGTTAGTGGCACTTATTACAAAGTATAATTTAATAAATGATGTTTTTTTATTAGGGAGAAGAAACGATATTCCAGCCTTACTATCAGCTGCAGATGTGTATGTCTCTTCATCAATTGGTGAAAGTTTTTCTAATGCAATTGGTGAAGCGATGGCTTCGGAGTTACATTGTGTTGTGACAGACGTTGGTGATTCTAAAATGATGATTGGAGAAACGGGGAAAATTGTAAATCCAAGAGATCACTTTAATATGGCTCTAGAATTAATGTATTTTATAAATAGACCTGAAATTGAAAGAAATAGAGATGCAAGGGAGCGAGTAATTGAGAGATATGAAGTGCAGTCAGTAGTTAACAGGTTAGACGGAAATTTCTCTAAAATATAGCTTTGGATTATCAACATCAAACTAGATTATATGTCTCGTGGAGTTGGGAATTATAATTCCAGTAAATATAATCGAACAGAGCAAGTTTCGTTTCCTGAAAGTTCTCACATCTATGGTAGCATATAAATTCGGTTTTCAGCACCTCATTTGTAGCTTTCGCAACAATATTGTCATAAAGGCATCCTTTCAGGACAAACAAACTATCAATACCGAAGGTATCAAGTTATTAAATTGGCTTGGTTTTGGAATTCATTCCCTTCGTAAGTGTATGAATGAGTTCCACGTCCTTCAAGCCGCTCTGAAGCAAAGCGAACGCCCCTTGGCTATGAAAGGTGCGCATCCCTTTTGACATTGGTACTGTAATGAAGAATTTCGCGATTATATAAATTAAGAATCGCACAAATATAATTCCATGTCGTCCCTGCACGCACATACTTCTGATCCTTGATGACAATTTCACAGGTCTGATTCTGGTCGAATTTATAATTCGAAGTATGTTGCTCCTGGTCAAAATCGTTGCATATACTTTCCTTCAGTTTGAAATGCTCCAAGAGGCACTTGGATGTAAAGCCTTGCTCTTTTATGAGGCGACCAATGGGGCAGCGAGAGACTTGTCCTCTTCTTTAGTAAAGTTCACACTTGATTTTCCGAATTGTACCGACTCGTCTGCTTCAGTGAAAGATATCCACAGTGTGGATTCTCAGATTTTCTTCTTCCGCCATATCTTTGATTTTCGATTCGTAATAGTATATGTTTTTTGGAAGTTGGAGGGCGACGCACATTGTTGAGAACGAGTAGTTGTGACGGTTACTCCTGGTTACACCTGGATCCGTCCCTTAGATCAGCGTCATCTGTTTTAACATATCGTTCCTCAAGTTGGGGTGCTAATTCTCTTTGCGTAGCTTGATCATTTCCTTCTCTTCGGGGAAGGATTACTTTTTTCTGTGAACGAATTGGAATCATGATACTGGCTTACTTACCGGTAGAACGAGCAAGATGTCACTCATTCTACCGGATAATACCCTGTCTTAGCTTGCCTTTCTCGACGTCTGATTCAGTGTGATTTATCTATTTTAAATTTAAGATTTATCAAAAGTATAAAAGGAGGAAAATAATGTTTTTTCACCTTAAAAATAAAATTAGAAATGTATCAAAAAAAAGTAAGATAGTAAGTAAAATGTATCTAATAGCTAATTCAATAAAGATTTTTTTGTTGAGAAAAATGGATGATGAAAAATTCGCAAAATTAAAATATAAAGAAAACACAGGGAAAAATTTAAATTTAGAAAATCCTGTTACCTTCAATGAGAAACTATGGTGGTTAAAGTTAAATAACAGAGATCCACTATTAACGATATGCTCAGATAAATATAAAGTGAGATGTTACGTTAAAGAAAAGGGTTTGGAGGAAATACTAATTCCTCTTTATGGAGTGTATAGTGATGCAAATGATATTCAGTTTGAATCGTTACCAAATAAAGCCTTCATAAAAACAAATCATGGTTCTGGAAATAACGTTCTATGGGATAAAGAAAATCCTTTTAATACAAAAAAGTTTATAAAAAAATTTAATAGGTCATTAAAAGAAAATTACTATTTACAATCTAGAGAGTGGAATTACAAAAATATAGAACCAAGAATAATTATTGAAAAGGTATTGATGGATAAGAAAGAACTAGGTCTAGTGGATTATAAATTCTTATGTTTTGATGGAGAAGTGAAGATGGTATTTTCAGAAGTAGGCATTGCATCCAATGACGGCACCCATAACCCGTATTCTACCAGAAATGTACATGATAGGGATTTTAATTTACTGAACATTAAAGTTGGCAGAAAAAATTTCGATTCTTCCCTATTAGTAAAACCTCCAAATTATTATAAAATGGTAGAATATGCTGAAGCACTAGCTGAGCCATTCGCTCATTGTAGAGTAGATTTATTCAATATTGAAGGGAACATATACTTTGGTGAAATCACCTTTTATCATGGTGGAGGAACACAAAAGGTGGAACCTGAAGAGTGGAGTATAAAAATGGGGGAATGGATTGACTTGAATAGTAGCAAGATTAAGTTGTCAACATCAAACTAGATCATTTTTTAATCTGTTTTTTGCGGCTTAATTGTAAAATGAAATGCAACAACGATCTCTCCCGATTTCGGGTATAGAAAAAGCCATGGTACATCCGTTATGATTGAGTCGACGAAAACCACACATAACGGGAGGATGTACCAATGGCCGACTCTTATTTTAACACACATGCACGGGTCTTTTCACACCTAACTCTCGATCAGTGGGGACAGATCAAAGCATTGCGGGAGGAAGGACATACGATGCAGTACATCGCCGATCCCCTCGGTATTCACAAATCTACCGTCTCGAGGGAACTGAAGCGAGGATCTGTCCCACAACTTAAAACCGATCGGACCGAACACGAGGTGTATTTCCCGGATCCCGGGCAGCGTATCTACGAAATCAACCTTTCCCATTGCGGCGCGACCTACAAGTTCGTGTCGATCCAGCCATTTCTGGCGTTCGCCACCGAATGTATCGAAAATCGTCACTGGTCTCCCGACGTCGCTGTGGGCGTCGCAAAAAAAACAACTGGTTCGGCAAGGGCATCATCTGTACGAGGAGGCTGTATCATTACATCGATATCGGGCTGATTTCCGTACGGAACATCGAGCTCTCTCTTAAAGTAAAACGATCCACGAAAACGAAGCGCAACCGGCAACACAAAAAGGTATTGGGCAAAAGCATCGAAGAGCGCCCTTCCGTCATGGACGACCGTGATGAATTCGGTCATTGGGAAATCGATACCGTGGTCGGCAAACGATCCAAAGAGGCAGCGCTGTTGACTCTGACCGAACGACAGACACGCCGGGAAATCATGTATAAAATCGGAGGGAGAAAGATGCCACTGAAGTTCAGAAAGCTCTCACAGCTATCCAGGAGACCTATGGAGATGATTTCTCTACCATCTTCAAAACCATCACGTCGGATAATGGCTCGGACTTCGCCGACCTTTCCGACTCGCTGGAAGATTCAGAAACTGGATTAACTATAACCTGATTTTACCATACGGTGTTTTGTTGCATTTACTATTGCGATTCAAGTTCTAATAAAAATTAATAAGTTATGGGAGATTTCAAATGAAAACAAAAGTCTTATTTTTTATGCAGTCCTTGGGTGGAGGTGGCGCTGAAAGAACTGTGATTAATATAATAAATAATTTAAACAGAAATAATTTCATTATTACTTTAGTTGTAGGAAACTATAGTTCAAATGTCTATTCAGATTATTTGAAAAAAGACGTTAAAGTAATTGATTTAGAAACGAATAGATTACGATATTCAGTCATGAGATTACGGAAAACTATTATTAATGAACGTCCAGATATAATATTTACCACTGTTAATCATAATAATATTATAACTAGTTTAGTAACCGGCTTAATTATTAAAAATAGACCTAAGTTAATAGTTAGAGAGGCTGCTGTTAGGTCTGAGTCAAAAAAAGTAACAACTAAAAATAAAATTTTAACGAAAATTTGCTACAATAATTTTGCAAATGGAGTTATTGCACTTTCAAATGGTGTAAAAGATGATATGATAAATAATTTTGGAGTGAAAAGTGACAAAATCCAAGTTATATATAATCCAGTTGATATTGACTCAATAGAACAATTAAAAAATGAACCTGTTAATGATGAAGAGGCTTTCGGTGAAAATGAAAAAAAAATAATCTCTGTTGGAAGGTTAGTTGAAGCTAAAGATTATCCTACTCTTCTAAGAGCATTTAAAATTGTTTGTCAAAAGTATAAAGCTAAACTAATAATAGCGGGAGTAGGGCATTTAGAAGAAGAATTAAAACAATTGGCGGTTAATCTAAATATTCACGATTATGTGGTGTTCAAGGGATTTATTAAAAACCCTTATAATTATATGAATAAAGCTGATGTATTTGTCTTAACCTCAAAATGGGAAGGGTTCGGACATGTTATTGTGGAAGCTATGGCCTCAGGAGTTCCTGTTGTATCAACTAATTGTAATTCTGGACCGAAAGAGATTATAACGCATAACTTAAATGGTAAATTGGTAGGTGTAGATGATTATAAACGGTTAGCAGAGGTTATAAAAGAAACTTTAGAGCACGACAACAGTGAAATAATCCGAAATGCGAAAATTAGAACTAAAGATTTTAATGCTGTTAATATTGTTAAGGAATATGAGTCTTATTTTAAATTGTTAGACAACACTAAGAATGGTTAATTAAAGAATATATAATTGTTATATAAATGGAACTATTGATTTTGAATTCAAAGTCGTACAAAGAAAATCTTGATTAGACCCCCCCGGTCATTGACAAGCGGGGTCTATGGAGTCCTAATTTCTTCCTGTGAATTTTAAATTTTGGAAAGAAGCTATTGATAGTGACTGGTTCTTTTAACCATTTCCATAATCTAATCTCTCTACCGGATTAAGGCGTGGACTATAAGGTGGGAGTAAAGTAAGCTCGACCATCCTTTTTTAAAAAAGATGGTCGAGCTTGGCGTGATGAATACGGCCATTGTCTATTGTCTAAAAACATAATGATCTTTCCAGTTGGATAGACCTACAGAACTTTCGTCAGGATGTTATTGGATACCACAGTGTCATACAACCATTCTTCGATACAGAAGATTTTTTCGGTTTCACGTTTTAATATATCTACAAGTTTAACTCCTTTAAGTTGACAGTGGGGGAGAAGATATTGCTTTATTTTCAGGAACCAGGTTCGCTGAATTGCTTGATACTTACGAATCAACGACTAGTCTTGAAAGAAAATATGGTCAATCTCTTCCTTGTGCAAAGCTTTTTTGCACAAGGAAGACTTCCATTCGTTATATTACTTGCTTGAAACTTCTTATGAAACGATTCGATATGAATTATTGAAGGCTGATAAATACGGTTTCGTTATCGTGGATCAAAAGAAGTATTCGACCTCGCCTCGGTTCGCCAAACAACGGGTGACTGTCGGTGTCAGGTATGACTGCATTTTCATTTTCCAGGGTGATGACATTATCGTCTCGCACCGACGAATGTATGGCCAGGAGAAGAAATCGATGGACTGGCTCCCTTATGTATCTCTGATGGCTGAACGGCCTACCGCACTGAAATATACAACCTTCTTTGATCAGCTGCCTTATCCATGGCAGGAGTATCTCGACGAATGTACGCTTTCTGAGAAGAAAGAAGCATTGAAACTTTTAGCGAAGATCCTGAAGGATCAACACATGGATAAAGCTGTAGAAGCACTGAAGACAGCATCCCACTATGGTCATCCCTCGGCTGATGCGATTCAGCAAGTGTACCATCAGCAAATGCATGGACGAGGCTACAGAGAGACAGTGGCCGTTCCTCAGCATCTTCCATCGATGCGGAAGGCCCATCGGGGCATGAAGCAGTACAATGCCTTCTTCGCAACGGAAGGGGTGAGCGACCATGCATGAACAGATTCAGGCGTATGCCAAACGTCTAAAATTGAGTTGGGTGCGTGAACATTATCAGGAGATTCAAGCAGAATCCCAGGAGGAGTTTCTCCTCCGGCTGTTCGAGGAAGAGATTGAACAATGCGAAGAGCGTAAAATCAATTTATTATTAAAATCGGCAACCCTGCCGAAGGCGTCCGGCAAACCTTTCGATTGGAAGGAAGTTCGTATGGGGGCAGACTCTGACCAGGAAACGCTGTACAACGGTAGTTTTATCGAAAACCAAGAGAATGTGATCTTTTAGGGTGGCGTAGGTGCCGGCAAGACATATCTCTCAACCCTCATAGGGTTGAACGTCATTCAGCACCAGGGGAAACGCGTGAAATTCTATACCGTCGCTTCGTTGGTCAATGAGCTATTGGACGCCAGTGAGAAAGGGACGTTAAGCAAAGTGTTCAAGAAGATTGAGAAGCTTGATTTATTGATCCTGGATGAGCTTGGGTACATCCCTTTGCATAAACAGGGAGCTGAACTATTATTCCAAGTCATCAGTCTGTGTTAAGAAAAGAGGAGTAATATCATTACGACAAACCTTCAATTCGGGGAATGGAATCATGTATGTGGCGACCCGATTTTAACGGAGGCGGTCGTGGATCGCTTGATCCATCACTCCCACCTCGTCCTATTCAATGACGACAGTCATCGATTAAAAGAATCCATGGCTTTTCAGCCAATGTAGGAAAGGAAGGCAGGGAGGCGAGTGGCTACATAAAGGTTTTCCGTTTTATGCATTTTTCTGGGTCTTATTCATTTTTGGTGAGAGCCAACGTGTTCCCTTTTCATGAAGGAAGAGAATTTTTTGAAGCTTATTGAATGCGGTAGAGCATACGCACACGTAAAAGAGGAAAACTGGCTCTCCCGTATAATAGACGTTTCATCATTTTCAGTCGGTTTATTTGTCCTTCGACGTAGCCATTACTATCTTCACTCATTAAGGCATGGAGCGTTGGTTGAAAGTCTGTAAGCAATCTTGTGATGAACGACTTTGTGAAAGGGTCCTCCCTCTGTTTTTCGAATAGAATGAGAGACCGAAATCCTTCGGCATCTCTGGAGGAAACAGTGGTACGGAAGGAAGTCAGAAAAGCATAAAAGGGGCCCAACACAGGATACCTTTCCAGTATTTCATTGATGACCGACCTTTTCTCTTCGTCTTCCAAAGCGTTCTGCCAAAAAAGTTTCCGGATATATCTCCGGGAGTAATAATGATGAGCCTGAAGCGTTTGTCCTTGTTTCTTCTTTTTGCGAGTTTCCGTGACAAATACTCGAACAGCACCATAGGTGCCTTTGTAATCGAATTCCTGGCTCAAACAAGCATGAATCCTCTTCACATTCATCCCTTTTTCTATCATTTCAATCACACGTGCTTCATGAACATCTATTGGTTTCGGACGCTTTGACCGGTAAGGTTGAGGAGGCTCCTGCATGGATAAGTAATTACTCACCGTAACAGGACTGCAAGAAAGAAGATTACCTATACGACGCAGGGAATATCCTTGCTTTCGCAATCGTTGAACTTCCTGCACACGCGCCCATTTACGCTCGACATTTTCTTTTTGACGCAGTTCCTGTTTGGTGGCCGTGACAATGACGGGAACCTCCGGTTCTCCGTTCTTTCTAATCTTTGAAGGGAGTACCTTTTTCATGACCTCGTCATGAAGGTCCCATAGATTATGAATGAGATGGAAGCGATCATGGATGTGATAAAGATCTGGTCTCACTTCTTCCATCGCTTCTTTGAATCGAGGATATCTGTCCCTTGTGATTCGTAATACTTCCGGGTGTGCCTGTAACCACGCTTGAATCGTTTCTTTTTCTCTATCCGGTAACAGTTCAATCGGTTTGTGGGTACGGGCATCACAAATAAGGAGGCCGTACCTATGTCCTTTTCGCCAGGCGAAGTTATCAATACCTACGAAAGGGGCTGGACGTTAGAGGGATTTCTGTTTGGTGCGCCAGGCGCAACAACGTATCATGACTGACACTCACCCCAAGGTTTTGGCAAAGAAGGGAAGCTTGGACACAGTTATTAGAGAAAGCGATAGTACGTAACATTTCTTCCATGCGTCTGGTCCTTCGCTTAGACGGCAGAAGCCACGTGTATCTTTCGGTGAATACGTTTCGTTTACAACCAGCGTTCGTGCAGAACCACTTCTGTGTCCAAAGATAGAGGAGAACCGGCTTTCCCTGTATAGGCAGATCATGGATGATTCGCATATAGGAGCTGTGCTTGCGTTCGGAAGAATGGTGACATAAAGGACAACAAGAAGACTTCGTTTCTTTCGCAATAACAAATAGGAAAGAGGTTGGCGTTTCCGAATGGTTCAAGACCTGGAGGTGAGTCTCGAGAGGACGTAAGAGGGTATTCATGATTCCTATCTCCTTTTTACTATCTGTATACCCTCTTGGGATAGAAACTCTTCCCCAAAAATGAATAAGACCCATTTTTCTCTTGCCAAATACAGATATAATCATTAACATGATACCATATGGAAAGGTATTTAAACTGATATATACTATTATTGTGTACACCCATCGAAATAAACCGGATGTGCCATATTTTGAGCCAGGATTGCTATGATATTGACTCATCTACTACAAAAGTGAACCACGGATACGGATAGTATTTTTAAGCATTGCTGTGGAATTTACTTGGATAACTTGCATGCTAGTCTCAATTGCAATGGTATAATCATTTATTACAAGCAAGTAGAATATAGTCAGATAAGTAAAGGGTCACAGTCAATTGACTTAGTTAGAAGTTTGCATTTAAAGATGACGTACAATAGTTTGTGTAAAAGCTCTTGAAGACTAAAAAAGAGGTAGGGTATCCTCATAGTTAACGACGAAATCAACTCATGAAAGGAGATGCCCTACCTCATGTCTACAAGTATAGGACAAAACAACCTCGAAAATCAATTGGACGATATGGTCCGTTCCTTCGTCCAGGAGAAGCTGGAAACGATCATGAAGGAAGAAATGAACCAGTTCTTCGAAGGAAATCCGGAACTGAAAAACTATAAGAACGGCAGTTATGGTCGTCAACTGGATACGAAGTACGGACGTATCGAAGACCTTCAGGTACCGAGAGATCGGGACAATGCGTTCCAGACGGAAATGTTTCAACCGTATCAGCGATATCAACAGTGGCTGGGGGAAACAGTCATCACCATGTATCAGAAAGGGGTGAGTACGCGTGAAATCGGAAACTTCCTCGAGCACATCCTCGGTCATGCTTACGCCCCTGGCACAATCAGTAACATCACCGATGTGGTGATCGAAGATATCCGTGCCTGGCAGGAGCGTCCTCTCCAGAAAAGATATGCCGTTCTTTATCTCGACGGCACGTACCTGAAGTTGCGCCGGGACGATGTGGCGAACGAGGTCGTCTACGTCGTCATCGGTGTCAGGGAAGACGGCTATCGTGAGATTCTCGGCTTCTATGTCGGCGGTCAGGAAAGCTCCCTCGGCTGGAAGGAAGTCCTCTCCGACATCTACCGTCGGGGGTGCGAAGAAGTACTTCTCGGCATTTTCGACGGTCTTCCCGGTCTGGAGGAAGCGATGAAAGCTATCTATCCGAAAGCTGATGTGCAGCGTTGTGTCGTCCATAAAGTACGGAACACGCTGAACAAGGTCCGGAAAAAGGACCGTTCCGCCATCAGTGAAGACATGAAAGCCATCTATCGGTCCAACAGTAAGAAAGAAGCTGAAGAGCAGCTGCAGGCCTTCTGTGACACATGGCAGAAGAAGTATCCGAAAATCTCCAGATCCTGGAGGGAAGATTTCCACGTCCTGACCACGTTCCTGGACTACCCTTCCTCCATCCGCCCGATGATCTATACGACCAACATCATCGAGCGCACCATGAAGGAATTCAAGAAACGTCTGAAGACGATGAACAGCCTGCCGTCCGAAGAAGCCGTAGAAAAGGTGATCTATATGGTTTCAGATGAATGCAACACCAAATGGTCTACACGCAGACTCCGTGGCTTCAAGGAAGCAAGCCCTGAACTGCACACCATGTTCGAAGAACGGTATGGGTCTCAAACCGAGACGGAGGAGAAAAGCTAACCCCTCCTACGAGGATCATCCTACTGTTTTACACAAACTTATTGACGGTACCCATTTAAAATTCAAATCTACTTAAGCACTATTGATTCACTCTTGTCAAAGTTAATCATTTTCTAGTACGCGGTGTATTTGTCCTATGTCTTTCTACAATTAATAAAATCCAATAATATTTCCAACCGATTTTAATGTAAAAGGTGAATAAAATGAGCCATATAAAAAATGTGAATTATCTAAATTATTCGTTTTTCGTAACTGTAGTAGCTTTACTGATAAGTTTATTTTTCTTATTAAGTGTTAATTATGTAGATATCATACCAATTGAAGTATATCCGGTTCTAATATTTTTTTTGATATTGGTAGGACTTTTGTATAAAGAAAAGATTTCAAAAGTAATAACATTTCTTATTCTAATAAGCTTTTTAGTTAAATCAATGTATTCTTACGTTATTTATAAAACTATAACATCTCCTTTTCCTGATTCATTTAATTATCTATCTAATTTAGAAATAGTAAGGCAGTCAAATTTAAGTGTTGAATCTTTAACAAGTATTGTTGGTTCATTACATTTTGGTTACTATTACTTCATGTATATAATTAGTTTTATTTTTAATACTAATTATTCACTTTATGTGGCCAATATTTTTCTATTTAGTTTTTCGTCTTTGATGTTTTATAAATTATTAAAAAGTGATTTTGGAGAGTCTATTTCTAAAATAACTATCATACTTTTTTTGTGTAGCTTTAATATGTTTTTATTCACAAGTAATATATTAAAAGATTCATTAGTTTTATTTTTAATGATACTTTCCCTTTACATATATAAACAAAAAAAGTATAAAGTTCTAGTTTTAATACCTGCGTTTTTTTTAGTCACGGTAAGAATATATGCAGGTGCCTCAATTATTTTGGCTATTGTGTTTGACTATTTAGTCTTTGGAAAACTTACTAAGAAGCAAAAAGTAAAAGGGGTATCCAGTGCAATAATAACTAGTATTGTTTTGTTGAATCTTCCTTTTGCTACTAACTACCTTGAAAAAATAAATTCTTTTTTAGCTGAGAGCAGCGTTGTTGAGTTGGTTGTATATCCTTTGGTTAGTTTGGTGAAATTTTACTTCTCTCCTCTGTTTTGGAATTTAATAGCTGCCCCTAATGTATATTTAATAACCTTCATTGACTCATTTTTGGCGTTGATTTTTTCTTTTGCAGTTTTACTTTTTATAATAAAATTTTTTAAATATAAAGATTTAAGGTCAAAAATGTATTTATATGTAATTCCTATATTTGTTCATGCATTAGCACTAGGAATTGAATATGGAGGAGATTCAACGCGACAAAGAGTAGGTGTGTATGGATTTATAATACTTACTTTTATAATAGGATTACTATATAAGAAGCATTCCTATAAGAAAGAAGTACAAAGATAACTTAGATTAGAAATCAAGTGTATAAAAAGTAAAAACATCTTTTGAAAGCATGTCTGTAATGAAGAATTTTAAGGGGGGCAGAGTAGAAGCCAGATGCATAATAAAGCCTCCCTGGTACGATAGAGAGGGTCATTACAATGACCTCGGTTTAGGTACCGAAAGAGTATCACCCCGAGGATTTTACACAAGATCAGCGATAAACGTAAATGAATGAAGAGACGCTAATCATCGGCATCGACGTTGCAAAACACAAACATCTTGCACGATCGTTGATGACCGGAGCCGCGACCTCACTAAACGGCTGGTCTTCGCTAACACGGGGAGATCGTTTCGAATTTCCCTACCTTTTCAAGGGTCACGACCGCCCGGACATCGTGATCGAGATGATTACTGGCTGAACCTGGCGTGCAACCTGAAAACCCGCGATACCCATACCGTGGTCATCCGTCCGATGAAGGTGAAACGGTCTATTAAACGATCTTGCCCGAGGATGTGTACGCAGATTTGTATGAAGGCATGAAGCTCTTCGTTATCATGCAGAAAATTTCTCTTCCATCAAAATGCAGGATGGCCTGGGTCGCAACTTCACAGGATTCTTTTGCGTTTTCAAAGACTAGACTGGGAAAGCAGCAACCCATCTGTGGGAGAAAGGCTCCTGAATATTTCGTTTAAGTAGAACCACCTTTTTGGATAAAATGAGCATTTATAACGGAAGAACAGAACCACTTTCCCGGAGTCAGAACCAGCCACTGCGAAGCGGCTTGCCATTCACCATAGCGACCGAGTCTTAGTATGGGAGGGGGCGCGCCTACGGATACTTAGAATCGATTTGTACGTGTTACCATCTGGTGCAGGTAAGCCTAAAGGCATTGTTTCAAGCTATCTGCAATAATTTCACCACATGGACAAAAGCATAGTAAATGGTGGCTGAAAGGTCAGTGGTTCTCTTTCCGAGATACTGGCTCAATTTGTCCGTGACAACGGCTCTAAACGAGTGAAATATTCATCTTCCTTCCAGAAGATATCCGGAAAGCTTCAGAAGAAGGATTGCTGGTTGAAGTGAAAATATATGTCACGCGACGCCCCGTAGGCATCAAGCGACTCGAAGCGTTGAAGCAGGCGGCAGAAGACAGTGGCGCCTTTACCATCGGTTCATGCATTGTCCGTCAGGAATTCTCCGTTATTTGATCGACCAGTACAGGGAGATCGAAGAACATCTCTTTGGTCTTGAAGCACAACCCGAAGAGTTCGTTTTCCATGTCCCGGGTGCCGACAAAAAATACACCCAGGTCCACGGGAGGCTGATATGTCTTAGGGGGAGTGAATTTTAACGTGGTTTATCAAAGAGAAAATGTGGTTTCATATTAGAGGAAAACAGTTAAGGGGGCAATGTATGAAGATTTTACATATAGAAAATACAGATAAATTTGTAGAGCCATTTAACGCGTTTATAAATAACAATTTTAATAAAAATGACCATGAGTTTGCTTTGAATATATCTAAAGACGAAGATAAATTCAAGCTTTTGATGAATAACATGACTTACATTAAAGGTTACAAAGGGTTAATTAAAATAAATAATAAAATGTACTTATCAAAAAAGATAATCTTACATAGTTTGCCCAAACCAAAAATTCTATTATTGCTAGCTCTTCAACCGTGGTTATTAAAAAAATGTTATTGGGTGATTTGGGGAAGCGATTTATATAACTATCGAAAACCAAAGAAAAAAATCAAAGATAAAATTTTAGAGTCTGTAAAGAAGTATATTGTCAAACGATTTAAAGGTATAGTCTCATTAGTGCCTGGTGATTATGAGTTAGCAAGAAGGTGGTATGGAGTTCAAGGAAAATATTATCATGGTATTTATGTTAACCCAATAAATATTAAATTTTTAAATATATTAAAGAAGGATGATAGTAAAAGAAAAGATACAATCAATATACAAATAGGTAATTCAGCTGCCCCTACTAATAATCATATAGAAGTATTGGAGCAATTATACAAATTCAAAAATCAAAATATTAAAATATTCGCCCCTCTTTCATATGGAAATAAATCCCATGCTTCAAAAGTAAGTGAGTACGGGAAAACACTTTTCGGTGACAAGTTTATTCCTTTAACTAACTTTCTTTCTCCCCCTAGATATGCTGAGTATCTTAGTAATATTGATATTGGTATTTTTAATAATAATAGACAGCAAGGAATTTTCAATATTAATTCGTTTTTATATTTAAATAAAACTGTGATGCTAAGAACTGACACTACGATGTGGGATTTTTATAAGCAATTTAAAGTTCAATTGCATAGTATTAACGAGCTTAATCATACTCAAGAAATAACTTCTATAGTAAATAAATCAACTAATAATAAAAATATAAAAAAACTGTTTGATGAGGAGTATATTAAATTTTACTGGGAGAATATCTTTGATGATTAACAAGACGCCTTGACTTTTCAAATGCAATTAAGCAATAAATGGACTAATGTAGCTTCTAGACTAAAGTGGACGGATGACGTACAATAGTTTGTGTAAAATCTCTTGAAGATAAAAAAGAGGCAGGGAATCATCATAGTTAAAGACCAAGTCAACTCATGATAGGGGATACCCTACCTGTGTCTACAAGTAGGCTCTACAATATTTTTGGGGTATCTAAAAAAATAAGTAAGAAAAATACACACAAGCTCCTTTATCTTTTACACTTGAATTGTCGAGAAACAAGCAAAAGAGATGAGTTGTGTGTACATATGCATTCTACCATGGTTATTCCCGGATTTGAAGATATGGAAGTGATGAAGATGGAGGAACGGGAAGGTTGTGTGTATCTTTACGTCCAGACGCCGAAGAAATCCCCCACGTCTGCCCTTCCTGCAAAACCAAAACCAGTCGCGTGCATGATTATCGCAGGCAGAAGGTTCAGCACCTCAAGTTGTTTGAACGCCTTACGTACGTTTTCTATCGAAAACGGAGGTATGTATGTCCGTGCGGAAAGAAGGTGGCGGAACAGAATCCCCTCGTCGATCGGTATCAGCGTCATTCGAAAGAATGGAACCAGGCGCTCGGATTTCGATTGATTCACGGAAAGAATTTCAAAGACACAGCTCTTCAGTTCCACACGTCCCCGAACACAGCTGTACGACGCTTCGATCATATCTCGGCTACGCATTTGAAAGAAGTCGAAGAGCTCCCCCGTGTCATTGCCATCGATGAATACAAGGGAGACACGGACCAGGGCAAGTACTAGGTCATCATTGCCAATGCGGAGACCGGCGAACCGATTGATATCTTACCGGATCGGTCGTCGAAGACGGTGAAAGAGTATCTGGCGAAGAAAACATCGAAGGTGGAGTGTGTCGTCATGGACATGAGTCACACCTTCAAGGCGGCCGTGAACAAAGCATTGAACAACCCGATCATTGTAGCCGATCGTTTTCACTTCTGTCGGTATATCAACTGGGCGGTTGATCGTGTGCGACAGAGAGTCCAAAAGGACTTTCATGACTATGATCGAAGAAAGTGCAAGAGAATGAAGCACGTCTTCCACAAGCCGTACGCTCTCCTGTCAGAGAAACAACGGTGGTACCTGGAAAGGTACCTCGGTCTATCTTCGGAATTAAAGGTAGCCTATGATTTGAAAGAGGCGTATAAGAAGTGGTTTGAGCTGGCGAAGTACGAGGAGGAAGGGAACATAAAGAAAGTGAAAGAGCATCTGTATGCCTTTTATGATCTTGTGCACGCCTCCGGGTTGGATGAATTCGTCTCCGCCATCCATACGTTTAAAAATTGGCAGACGGAAATCATGAACAGTTTCATTTTTGATTACAGCAATGGATTGGTGGAAGGCTTGAACAACCAAACGAAAGTATTCAAACGGAATGCGTTCGGATTTTATCGGCACGACCGGTTACGTGCCCGCATTCTGATGCATCACCAATTCAAGAAGATAGGAAAGAACATAGGATAAAGGGGCGGAGGAACACCCTCCACCCCAACAATTGACTTAGAACCTATAAGTATAGGACAAAACAGCCTTGAAAATCAATTGAATGAAATGGTCCGTTCCTTCGTATAGTAAAAAATGACTTCCACGTCCTAACCACCTTCTTGAACTATTCTTCCTCGATACAATCGAAGATCTACACTGCCAATATCATTGAGCGCATTATGAAGGAATTCAAGAATTGTCTGAAAACGATGGGCAGTCTGCCATCCGAAGAAGCCGTTGAAAGAAGATTTATATGTTTTCAAATATGGTCTACACGCAGACCCCGCGGCTTCAAGGAAGCAAGCCTTGAACTGCACCCCATGTTTGAGGAGTGATACGGGTCTCTAACCGAGACAGGCGAGAAAAGCTAACACCCTCCACCGAAGATCATCCTGACGATTTACACAAACTTATTGACTGTACCCGATGGTCGGTTACAACAAATTATTTCAGAGGTGAATTTATGAATATATTAGTTGTTACAGATAATAAAGTTATCTTTGATGAATTTAAAAAAATGATTTATAGAAAGAAGACTAATCATAATTTTGTTTTCCGTTTTTCTGTAAAAAACCAAACTTTTAAAAAAGAGTTCTCAAAAAATAAGGAATTCAAAGAAATAGACATAAAAAAAGAGGCAGAATGGATTGTGAATAATTTTGATTTAGTTATATCTTTGCACTCTAAGCAGATTTTCCCGGAAGACATCGTTAATAACGTGCGTTGTATCAATGTTCATCCTGGTTTTAATCCTTATAACCGAGGTTGGTACCCACAAGTATTTAGTATAATAAATGATTTACCTGTTGGGGTAACAATTCATGAAATGGATAGTGCAGTGGATCATGGACCAATTATCCTACAGGAAAAAGTTGAAATAGATCAAGATGAAACTTCTTTGGATGTTTATGAAAAAATTGTTGGAAAGGAAATTGAGTTATTGGCTTTACACTTTGAAAGAATCATTGAAAATAACTACGAAACATATTCTCCTGATAGTGAAGGGAATGTGAATTGGAAAAAGGATTTCAATAAATTGTGTGAAATACCACTGCAAGAAAAAGCTACTTATGAAGAAGTTATAAAACATTTGAGAGCACTAACGCATGGAAATTATAAAAATGCATACTTTATTAATAATAATGGTGAGAAAATTTATATCAGTGTTTCTTTAGAAAAGGTGGTGGATAGAAATGAGTGATTTTATTAGTATTACGAAGCCAAAACTCCCTAAGAAAGAGAAGTATTTTGAAGAGATATCCAAAGTATGGGAAAATAGCTGGTTAACTAACCAAGGACCAATTCACCAAGACTTCGAGAGAAAAATAAAAGAATACTTGAAAGTTCCTTACGTATCTTTATTTTCCCATGGTCACTCTGCATTGCAAATAGCTTTAAAGTCATTGGAACTTACTGGGGAAGTTATTACTACTCCTTTTACGTTCTCTTCTACGACTAATGCTCTTATACAAGATGGTCTCTCCCCTGTATTTTGTGATATTTCAATAAATGATTATAATATTGATGTAAATAAAATTGAAAAGCTAATAACGAACAAAACTTCAGCGATTTTAGCAGTTCACGTATTTGGAACCCCCTGTAATGTAGAAGAGATTGCAAGAATTGCTAATAAATATAACTTGAAAGTAATCTATGATGCGGCTCATGCCTTTTCTGTACTGAATAAAGGGCAGAGTATTGCTGCTTATGGAGATATATCGATGTTTAGTTTGCACGCTACAAAAGTATTTCACGCTATTGAGGGGGGGGTTTTAAGTTATTCAAATGCAATTTGGAAGGAAAAAAGTGAAATGCTAAGGAACTTTGGTCTTGATGAACACAATGATATAGAAGAGCCGGGTATAAATGCAAAAATGAGCGAGTTTCATGCAGCTATGGGGGTGACTAATTTATCTTTAATAGATAATGAAATAGAGAAACGAGAGCATTTAACAAACCAATATCTAGGGAATCTAAATAAGGTTAGTGGTATTAGCACTTTGAAATATGAAAGAGAAGATGTGAACTATAATTTTGCGTATTTTCCAATCTTAGTAGAGAAAGAAATATTTGGTATTAATCGGGATGATTTGCAAAAGTATTTATACAAAAATAATATTGGAACCAAAAAATACTTTCACCCGTTGACTAGTAATTTCGAAGCTTTCAAAGCTTACAGAACAAAGGCACCAGTTGCAGAATACGTAGCAAATAATGTGCTTTGTTTACCACTTTATTCCGATTTAACTGAAGAAGAAGTCGAATTTATTTGTGAGAAAATAATATCAGTAAATAAAGAGGAGGAAAATTAATGAAAGGAATCGTTTTAGCAGGTGGATCGGGAACAAGGTTGTATCCACTAACTCAGTCTGTCTCAAAACAAATCCTTCCTGTTTATGATAAACCTATGATTTATTACCCTTTATCTGTTCTCATGTTGGCAGGGATTAAAGAAGTGTTGATTATTTCAACCCCGCGAGATGTGGTTACATTCAAAGAACTTTTAGGAAATGGTGAACATCTTGGGATGTCTTTTGAATATGTCATTCAAGAAGAACCGAACGGCTTAGCAGAAGCATTTATTGTAGGTGAGGAGTTCATCGGTGATTCTAATGTCGCTTTGGTCTTAGGAGATAACATCTTCTATGGATCAGATTTTGTTAATAAAGTACGTGAAAGTGCAAGTCTCATAAAAGGGGCAACTATTTTCGGATGTTTTGTGGATGATCCACGCCGATATGGAGTGGTAGAAGTAGATGATAACTACAAAGCTATTTCCATAGAAGAAAAACCGGAATCCCCTCGTTCACCCTATGCTGTACCGGGATTATACTTTTTTGATAATGATGTAGTTGATATAGCAAAATCGGTAGAACCATCACGTCGGGGAGAACTTGAAATTACTTCTATTATAGAAACTTACATGTATCGAAATGATTTAAATGTGCAAGTTATGGGGCGCGGTCTTGCCTGGTTAGATACAGGTACGCATGAATCTTTGTTGGATGCTTCCAATTTTGTAGAGGCCGTTCAAAAGCGTCAGGGCTTATACATTGCTTCGATTGAAGAAATTGCTTATCGTCTAGGTTATATTAATGTTGAACAATTACATAAGTTAGCAAAGCCACTACAAAAGACAGCCTATGGCCAATATTTGCTGGAAATTTCCAAAGGAGCGAAATAAGAATATGAATATTTTAGTAACCGGCGGGTCGGGTTTTATAGGTTCTAACTTTGTCAGGTATATGCTACACCACTATGATTATACCATTGTGAATATGGATAAATTGACATACGCAGGAAATGTGGAAAATTTGAAGGATATTGCACACAATAGGAACTATCAGTTTATTCATGGAGATATTTGCGATCGAACTCAACTTCGTCAAATATTTGATAAGCACCAAATAGACGTGGTAATAAATTTCGCTGCAGAGTCTCATGTGGATCGCAGTATTGAAGATCCTGAATTATTCTTGACAACTAATGTTTTAGGGACACAAGCCCTTTTAGATGTAGCAAAAGAAAATTGGGAAGTAAAACCGCAAGTTTATCATGATAGGAATAAATTTATTCAAATATCAACGGATGAAGTTTATGGGACGTTAGGGGAAGATGGTTTTTTTACTGAAGAAAGCAATCTTCAACCAAATAGCCCTTATTCTGCTTCGAAAGCGTCGGCAGATATGATTGTTCGTGCCTATCATGAAACATATAAGTTACCAGTTAACATAACAAGATGTTCTAATAACTATGGACCTTATCAATTTCCGGAAAAACTGATACCTTTAATGATTCATCGCGCTTTAGAAGAGAATCCTTTGCCTGTATATGGGGATGGAAAACAGATAAGGGATTGGCTTCATGTAGAAGATCATTGTTCAGCAATAGATACTGTGCTTCGTAAAGGTGAGAGCGGAGAGGTTTATAACATTGGTGGTAATAATGAAAAAGAAAACATAGAGATTGTAAAGTTGATTCTGACGCAACTGAGTGAAAGTGAAGAGTTGATCACTTATGTTACTGATCGGTTGGGGCATGATCGTAGATATGCTATCGATAATGCAAAGATAACTAAAGAACTGGGATGGTCCCCTAACTATGCTTTTGAAAATGGTTTGCAAGAAACAATAGATTGGTACTTATCTTATCAAAACTGGGTTAACAGGATTTTTTCTGGAGAATACCTAGATTATAAAAATTGTTATCGATAGAAGGTTAATCATGAAGGACACTCTTATTAAAAAGTTTTTGAAGTTTTCATATGGTAGTTGGGTAGGGCTCCTATTAGGATTATTAATAACTATGATCACTACTCGGTTATTCCCACCTGAGTTGCTAGGAAAGGCTTCAATGTTTGATTTATTCATTCAAGTAGGAATGATTTTAACTATATTTGGAGCTGACCAAGCCTTTGTCCGGTTCTTTAATGAGGAAAATGAAGAAAAACGCGGGGCACTACTTTTCAATGTGCTGAAGATACCAGTGATACTTACAGTGCTTACTATAGGACTCATTTTTCTTCTTTATGCTCCTCTGACAAATTATTTGTTTGGAAGGGAAAGTATTTTGCTTGCTTCAATTTTATCATTAGGGGTAATAGCTCAACTAGTTTTTCGTTTTGGCCAATTAGTAATCCGTATGCAACAAAAAGGAAACTTGTATTCCTTACTTCAAATCTTCCAGAAAACTTTTAGCCTAATATTTATTTTTGTATTTTTGTATTTGATTGGTGAGGAGTTTGAAACACTAGTATTGGCAAAGTTATTAACTCTCTTGTTTGTAGCTGTAATATCTCTATACTTTGGAAGGGGTTTATGGAATCCCTTTAACGCAAACGTAAGAAGAATGAAACATTCACAAAAAGATATTTTTAAATATGGAGCTCCTTTTGTACTAACTATTTTTATTTCATGGCTATTTGAGGCATTTGACAAAATTGCTCTGAGGCAGTGGAGTGACTTCGATGAATTAGGTTTGTATACGGCAGCTTTTAGACTAGTCGCTTTAGTGATGGTAGTAAGGACAACTTTTTCTACGTTCTGGACTCCGGTAGCTTATGAGAAGTTTGAAAATTCCCCTGGTGACAAAGATTTCTTTAAATATATATCGATTGTTATAACTTTTGTTATGTTTATCGTAGCAATTGCCAGTATTGCGGCTAAAGATATTATTGTACTATTATTAGGTTCTCAATATAGTGAAGCTGCAATTATCATGCCTTTCCTTGTATTTATGCCCATTTTTTATACTATTTCTGAAACAACGGTTATAGGAGTGAATTTCTACAAAAAGACAAATTGGCATATTTTGATCGCTTCGGTAGCTTGTGGGGTGAACATTTTAGGAAATTGGATTCTTGTACCTAGTTATGGTGCAATAGGAGCATCAATAGCTACAGCGTTTTCTTACGTGGTGTTTTTCAGTTTGAGAACATTATTTTCACTAAAGTATTATAGAGTATCTTATCCGTTGAAACGTATATATTTTATGTTTATAGTAGTTAGTTTCTATGCTTGGGCATCTATTATAGAGGATAGTTTCTTGCTTAACATTTTATTTGGTATTGGTCCTCTAGTAATATTGGTGCTGATATTTCAAAAAGATTTACATTATGTTTTGAAAAATAGAAAAGCTTTGTTTGACTAAATAATAAATGCCTTTCTAATAAAAAATTCAAAGTAGGAAGATTTAAAAGTGATTCCGGTATTCTAATGAAATACTGCGAATCTTCTTTATCTAAATTTTTCTGAATATTCAGTTATAATAGAAGGCGTTTAAACCCGTCTGAACAATATCAAATTTCTGAATAAAGCTACGAGAAGTATCAATTGAACGTTGAACCAGGAAATTCAATTTGCATAGTAATCACGATTATCTGATTTGATGCGACGGATGATGGTACCCAGGACTTTGTTGAGGGTTGTTGCCTTCAACCTGGTAAGGCATATAGCTGAAAGTTGCCCGGGCATAGAAGTAGTTTTCTCCGAGGATTTCAATGACGACGTAAGTGTCACCTATAGGGAAACGAAGGTATTGTCTTTTTGTAAGTATAAGGATCACTTGTTTCTTCAAGAGTGGGTAGTAATAGGGAAGGAAGAGGAGTTCTTTCTTCAGAAGTTAGTGAAACGAAAAGCTTCTCCTTTATCGGTAGTGGAAAAAAGTAATAGTCAACAAGTAATGATATTTCGGGCTCCTTTCATAATTGTTTCAATACGTACACCGAATACTGCGGCGATTTTGAAATAGAAGAACATATTAGCACCAGTTTCTCCTCGTTCGATAATTCCCATATAAGAACGTGAGATACCTGCTTCAAGTGCAACTTTTTCCTGAGAGAGACTTTTTTAATACGTAAGTGGCGAATGTATTGTCCTATTATAAGTAGAGTTTCTGGATAGTTCATGTTTCTATCGTCTTATGGATCGGTGGAGAGTTCTACATACTGACAGTGGCATATTGTATGGAAATTCCATATTATAATTTTTGAGAAGTTGAATTTCCATTTGTATAGCTCATTGGGGAAAAATCGCACGGGAGTTGACGTACGATCATTGATTGGGAATATTGTTCTCGGGGGTTATATTACTTGGATATGAGCCCCTGTCTACGAGAAATCGTGGAAATGAATTTTAGTTTCGCTGTAATGCCGTAATATAGATAGGCTTTGTATAAAGCAGTGATTCTCCATCTCTTCATGCAAAATATAGCGTAAACACACCATTATATATAGAAGGTACTCAAATTTCTGCAGTCCTTTTGATTCACTATTGGGATACAATAATTGTAAGAAATTTCGTAATCATTATTAAGGTAAGATGAGGTATCGTTTTCAAAAGTAGATGAATTTTCTTCATTACGATTATTTGACTAGTGGTCAGAGTGCCCGAAGGATGCGTAAGTAATCAGTGCAATAACAATTTTTCCAAACTAGAAGTTAGACTTTTTACGTAACTCGCTTCTCGCTCTTCCCATACAGTTTTTCGGACCGGGAAAAGAGTGGAACTGGCAGAGTAAAGCTACTAAATCAAAAATGCACCTCTTCTAAAAGGTGATTACAGCCAATGAAATGTACCACCATTGCCATCTATTTTACCACCGAGTGACAAGCGATGTACCAGTTAATGACAGGGCTTTGTAACTGCTAGACTAAAGTGGACACTTTCCGATCAGCAGAATTGAACACTTTTTGCTCACTCATTACCTCCCCTCCGTTATACTTAATTGGTAGATTTTTTAACGGAGAAAGAGGAGGACAAGGAAGGTGGAAAAAGTAGAAAAGGTAGTGTACGTTCATCAATTACGGAAAGAAAAATTCAGCATAGCAGCTATTGTATTTGGCAAGAGAAAAATGCATAAAACGGAAAACGTTTATGTAGCCACTCGCATCCCTTCGTTTATTTCCTACATTGGCTGAAAAGCCATA
>NZ_FNOS01000001.1 GCF_900107115.1 Salimicrobium album | reverse complement strand
GGCCCGTTGGTCAAGTGGTTAAGACACCGCCCTTTCACGGCGGTAACACGGGTTCGAATCCCGTACGGGTCACCACTATTTCACTGGAGGATTAGCTCAGCTGGGAGAGCACTTGCCTTACAAGCAAGGGGTCGCAGGTTCGAGCCCTGCATCCTCCACCATAGAAGTTATACTTCAACATCGCGGGGTGGAGCAGTCTGGCAGCTCGTCGGGCTCATAACCCGGAGGTCGCAGGTTCAAATCCTGCCCCCGCAACCAAATTTTGGTCCGGTAGTTCAGTTGGTTAGAATGCCTGCCTGTCACGCAGGAGGTCGCGGGTTCGAGTCCCGTCCGGACCGCCATTAATACATAAAAGTGGCTCGGTAGCTCAGTCGGTAGAGCAACGGACTGAAAATCCGTGTGTCGGCGGTTCGATTCCGTCCCGAGCCACCACTTTTGCCGGCCTAGCTCAATTGGTAGAGCAACTGATTTGTAATCAGTAGGTTGGGGGTTCAAGTCCTCTGGCCGGCACCAGATACTTTAATAAAAAATGGAGGGATAGCGAAGTTGGCCAAACGCGGCGGACTGTAAATCCGCTCCCATCGGGTTCGCAGGTTCGAGTCCTGCTCCCTCCACCATTTTTAGGGGTATAGTTCAAAGGCAGAACAGCGGTCTCCAAAACCGCCGATGTGGGTTCGAGTCCTACTACCCCTGTTTTTTCAATCTATGGCGACTGTGGCGAAGTGGTTAACGCACCGGATTGTGGCTCCGGCATTCGTGGGTTCGATTCCCATCAGTCGCCCCATTTTTTTATTGTTGGGCTATGGCCAAGCGGTAAGGCAACGGTTTTTGGTACCGTCATGCGCTGGTTCGAATCCAGCTAGCCCAGCCATGCGAGAGTAGTTCAGTGGTAGAACACCACCTTGCCAAGGTGGGGGTCGCGGGTTCGAATCCCGTCTCTCGCTCTTTGAGGTTATGGCGGCATAGCCAAGTGGCAAGGCAGAGGACTGCAACTCCTTTATCACCGGTTCGAATCCGGTTGCCGCCTCCAAAAAATAAACATAAAAATCGTGGCGAAGTGGTGGAACTGGCAGACACGCAGCACTCAAAATGCTGTGCCTTCTGGGCGTGTGGGTTCGAATCCCACCTTCGCTATATATAATGAAAACTACCAGGATTCTGGTAGTTTTTTTGTAATGAATACATAAAGTCAGTTCCCTTCTTCCAGAAGGCGGAAGTACGTATTACGGACAGATGATTTATTACCCGGATTTGTGGTATAAAGAGGGTAGGAGGGATAAAAATGAAACGACACGAAGCGTTAGTTCCTTTGTCGCACCACCATCACCATGGTCTTGTACTTGCTCAGAAGTTACAGAAAACAGAAGAAAAAGACAAGTTCAGAGAAATTATGAAGGATATTGAAGATTTCTGGGAAAATGATGGGGAAGCACACTTCAGGGAAGAAGAGGAAATCCTTCTCCCGCTGTACGCCTGCTATGCAGAGATAGAAGAGGATGAAGATATAGAGAAAATGCTTATCGATCATACAGTGATACGTGGACTTATCGTTAAACTGCGTAAGCTGGAGAGATTCGATTATAAAGTGTTTCAGGAATTGGGAGAGAAGCTTCATGATCACATTAGAATGGAAGAAAGGGTCATCTTTCCGAAAATAGAAAGTGCAGTTCCGGATAAAGAACTTTATAAAGTGGAAGGCAAGTTTCACATTGACAGTTACAGTGGTAAGTAACGCAACTTTCCAAGTTGCGTTTTTTTAAATAAAAAGGTTGAAACCCTTTCTGGTCGTTGTTACAATGTAAACTATCCCTTGAAGTTGTCCTGACCTCTTCGGGCGGGTGTAGTTTAGTGGTAAAACCTCAGCCTTCCAAGCTGATGACGGGAGTTCGATTCTCCTCACCCGCTCCACTAGTGTTTGAAATTATGTTTTCATACCACGTGCCAACGCAGTGTTTCGTTAATGAATAACGAAGCATTGCGTTTTTTCATGATTGAAAATGGATACATACATATAGATGAGACAGATTTTATGAAAGGAAGTGTTATCATGCAACAGCTGAAAAAACATTTAAAAGAAATAGACGGGAAAAGTTACAAGGGATATAAACAGATCCAGGGGACTTATTCTTTCCGGGATTACAAACTTCACATCGACTATGTGCAGGGAGACCCTTTTGCGGCCCCTTCCAAAATAAGAATAAGAGTTCCGGAAGCGAAACGCTCCATCAAAAAGGAGTGGACAACCTCCAGATCAAGAAGAGTTTATACGGAAGATACACTTACCCGGTGCGTTTCAGAAACGGTGAAGAAGCATAAATCGAACGTGAAAGGTTCGGGGAAAAGCGGAGATGTAGGAATGGATCAGCCGGGTCAGGAAGTTCTTGAACGTACCGCGGTTATGATAGAACAGGATTCTACAGTGCTCTGTTTCACGGTAGGCCTGCCGGCGAATGGACGCCGTATTAACGGAAAGGAAGCTGAAAAACTTTTTTTCGAAGTCCTTCCTTCGATAGTGGAGCAGTCAATTATGTCTATAAAAGACGAGGAGATTGATCAGGCATGTGAACTTGCCGATCAGTACGACGCAATCCGTGAAGAAATGGAGAAAAATGACTGGGAAGCATTCATAGCGGACGGGTCTGTTCTCCCAAGGGAAAGCGGAATCAGCCAGCGACCGATGAAAAACGCAGTACCTTTTGAAAGTCCGGAAGAGAACCGGGTTTCCATATCTCTGCCACATCGCACAGAACCGCTCACAGGTATGGCAATCAAAAAAGGCATCACGCTGATAGTAGGGGGCGGCTATCACGGAAAAAGCACCCTGCTCCAGGCCATTGAGAGAGGGGTGTATCCTCATAAACAGGGAGATGGGCGCGAATATGTCATCACTGCTCCGGACGCCGTTAAAGTGAGAGCGGAAGATGGAAGGAAAGTTACAAACGTCGATATTTCCTCTTTCATTAAGAATCTACCGCACGGCACCGATACCTCCACTTTTACAACAGAGGATGCGAGCGGAAGTACATCGCAGGCTGCGAATGTGGTCGAGGCGCTTGAGACAGGTGCCGGAGCTCTATTGATAGACGAAGACACCAGTGCGACGAACTTTATGATCCGGGATGAACGTATGCAGGAACTTGTTGCTAAAGAGAAAGAGCCGATCACCCCTTTCATCGATAAAATCGAGCAGATGAGGGATGAGCTCGATGTCTCGACGATCCTCGTCATGGGTGGATCCGGTGAATATTTCCACGCTGCCGATCACGTGATAATGATGGATCAGTACATCCCGCATGATGTGACGGCCAGGGCCAGGGAAATAGCTTCCCGTTACCCGAGCGAACGTAAGAAAGAGGAATTTTCTTTCGGTTCCCTGCCGGCGCGGTCTTTTCTTCCGGCCACCATTCAGGCCCAGCGCGGGAAGAAGGAAAAAGTGCAGTCCAAGGGGATGTATCATATAATTATGGGAAGGCACGACATACGCATGGAAGGACTTGAGCAGCTCGTTGATGCTTCTCAGACGAGGTTCATCGCTGATCTGATCACCCATATGAATAAACAGGGTATGCTGAAGAAAAAAGAGACGCTGAAAGAACTGGTAGATGCGATTGATAAACAGATTGATGCAGAAGGACTTTCCTTCGCCGCTCCTTTCAGGAATCAGCATCCCGGGGAACTGGCCAGACCGAGAAAGTTTGAAATTGCAGCCACCTTAAACAGAATCCGTACCGCAAAGGTGGAGGATCTAAGGTAAGGGAGAAGGAGGAGCGCACGTATGGATGCCGAACAATTAAAGAGGGAAACGATTGCCTACAGCAAGGAAATAGGAATCGATAAAATAGGTTTTGCCAGCGCAGACGTATTCGGCGAATTAAAATCCCGGCTGATACGACAGGAACAGCTGGGATATCACTCGGGGTTCGAAAAGGGGAGTCCGGAAGAGCGTACGGAACCTGAACGCCTCCTTCCCTCTTCCCAATCTATCATTTCTATCGCGCTCGCCTATCCTTCAAAAATGGAATATCCCCCTAAAAACGAGAAAGGGGCGCGACGCGGCCAGTTCGCCCGTGCTTCATGGGGGGAGGATTACCACACGGTTTTACGCGAAAAACTGCAGCTGCTCGGTTCTTTTCTCCGTGAAAAGGTTCCTGAAGTTGAATTGAAACTGATGGTAGACACAGGGGAGCTGTCAGACCGTGCCGTAGCCGAGAGGGCAGGGATCGGGTTCAGCGGAAAAAACTGTGCGATAATCACCCCCGAGTTCGGTTCCTACGTTTATCTCGGTGAACTGGTGACAAATCTTCCGTTCGCTCCGGATGAGCCGATCCAGGAAGGATGTGGGGACTGTAATATTTGCGTAGATTCGTGTCCAACGGATGCCCTTGTCCAGGGCGGGCAGCTGAATGCCAATCGATGCATCGCTTTTCTGACCCAGACCAAAGGTTTTCTCGAAGATGAATACCGTACGAAAATAGGGAACAGAGTCTACGGTTGTGATACTTGTCAGACGGTTTGCCCGTTCAACCGCAAAAAAGATTTCCATCTTCACGAAGAGTTCGAGCCAGACCCGGAGAAAGTCAAACCTGTACTCCGCCCTATTCTTCGCATATCCAACCGGGAGTTCAAAGAAAAGTTCGGCAGAATGGCAGGATCGTGGCGCGGAAAGAAACCGATTCAGCGTAATGCTATTCTGGCTCTTGGTCATTACCGGGAGATAGAGGCGGTAGAGGACCTTGTATATCTTATGAAGAACGATCCCCGCCCTGTAATCAGGGGTACGGCTGCGTACAGTCTCGGAAAAATCGGAACGTCGGAATGTTTCGAGGAGCTCGAGGTGGCCAGAGGAGATGAGACTGATGAAAAAGTGAAAGAAGAAATGGAGAAAGGCTTAGCTTTTCAGGTGAATTGAAAAGGAGAAGTGAAGAAATGTTATTTTATCAGAAGGAAATGACCACTCCGCTCGGACCGATGCTCGCAACGGCCGATGAGGAGCGTTTGATCCGTCTGGACTACGGGTCCGCCTCCGAAAAAGGGGAACTTCATGAGAACCACATCCACTCCTTTATCGATAAATCTCCGGAGTTGATAGAAAAAGAAACAAAGCTGCTGCAGGAAACTGAGAAGCAGCTAAAGGAGTATTTTAACAGGGAAAGGTACTCGTTCAGCCTTCCTTATAAATTTTACGGTACCTCCTTTCAAAAGAACATTTGGGAAGCGCTCGTGATGGAAGTTCCGTACGGGGAGACTATCACTTATAAAGGTCTGGCGGAGAGCGCCGGTAACCGAAAAGCCGTACGTGCCGTAGGAGGAGCCATGAACAAAAACCCTTTTTCCATCGTAGTCCCGTGCCACCGAGTGGTAGGCCAGAACGGAAAAATGACCGGATATGGCGGGGGTGTTGATAAAAAAGTGTATCTGTTGAATCTCGAAACCACCCTTTAGCTGCGGGTGGTTTTACTGTTCAGAAATTTTTCCGGGACCTTCCAGTTGTTGCGGCTGCTTGGTTCGTTACGGTCTCTTTAAGATAAATACACTTTTATGTGATATAATATCCGGGTTGACTAAAATAATTTCAGAGGTGAAACGGATGCCTAATCACGTGGTATTATTTCAGCCGGAAATCCCTGCAAACACCGGAAATATAGCCAGAACCTGTCTTGCTACGGACACTACTCTGCACCTCATACATCCGCTCGGATTTTCCACGGAGGACCGCATGGTGAAACGAGCGGGACTTGATTACTGGTATGACGTAACTATTTATCATTATGATTCCCTGGAGGAACTCTACGGAAAATTTCCGGAAGGCGACTATTATTATGTCGAAAACTTCGGAGGCAGTTCATTCGTGGAGATGGACTATACGGATACGGCGAAAGATCAGCTGTTCGTATTTGGAAGGGAAAGCGACGGAATTCCGCATGAACTGCTGGAAGGAATGGAAGACAGGTGCGTACGCATACCTATGACAGATAAAGTGAGGTCACTGAATCTTGCGAATACTGTTTCTATTATGCTTTTCCACGTATTGCACGAGCAGGGGTTTCCCGGTCTTATAAAATAAAGGAAGAACGGGAGGCAACCGACCTCTTTCTTCCGAACAAAAAAAGATCGCCTTTTAAGGGCGATCTCTTCAGTATATTACTTTGGAGCACCTGGCTTTTCGTCGCGTCCTGCAGCGAAAATAGATGTAAGAAAAGAAATGCTCACCATCATGATCAATGTCATTTTCATGTGTAGTTCCTCCTTGTCATCCCGTTCAATTCTGTTTCCATTATACACGAGGTTAATTATAAAGAAAATGGAAACACGGAAATTTCTTGCGGAGGAGCCCGGTATCATTTCAAAAATAAAATTGATGAAAATACCGTTTTAAAAATCCGGAGGTATGAAATAGTGAAGAATAAGCGATAAATTACTCAATTCGTGTTCAGAACAACCTTTTCTTGTTATAATGATAGATGGAATAAAAGAGTATGTATGAAAGTCAGAAAAAAAGAAAATGTCAACAGCTATTGAACGTTACCATGTACAGTTCTATAATAGAGTTTGAATTTGCAAACGTTTACGTTTCATACATCATCGAAGACTAATTTGGGGGTAATTTTCGTGTCGAATACAGAATCCAAAGTATCTTTTTGGTCTAACTTCCATGGTCCCAACATGGGATACATAGAAGAGCAATATGAACGTTTTCAGGAAGATGAAAATGCAGTCGACGCTTCTATGAAAGAACTTTTTGAAAAGCACGGGGCGCCTGTAGAATCGGAGCGGCCTGCTGCCGAATCCTCCGGTGGAAACGTCCCTTCTGCCCAGGATGTAAGCAAAATTGCTGCTGCTTTGAAACTGGTGGAAGCAATCCGTCGCGATGGTCATCTTTCCGCCGATATTTATGCGGTAGGAGGGTTTGATCGCCCCGACACCGAATTACTCGAACCGGAAACTTACGGTATCTCTAAAGAAGATCTTGAACAGCTCCCGGCCGAATGGATCTGGCCTGAGGCTAACGTTAAACTCAATAATGCGTGGCAGGCGATCGAAACACTGAAAGAAAGGTATGCAGGTACGCTTTCCTTCGAATATGAACACGTGCATAACGAAAGGGAAAGGTCCTGGTTAAAGGAAAGAATCGAATCGGGTTCTTACAGTGTCAACCTGTCCACGGAAGAACGGAAGCAGCTTTTGTATCGCCTGATAGAAGTCGAGAATTTCGAACAGTTTCTCGGTAAGACTTTCGTGGCTCAGAAGAGGTTTTCCATCGAAGGCATGGATGCCATGGTACCTATGCTGGATAAAATCGTCCAGTCAGCAGCAGTCGACCATATTCAGCACGTTATGCTTGGAATGGCGCACCGCGGCCGTCTGAACGTACTGGCTCACGTACTTGGAAAACCTTATGAAAAAATATTTTCGGAATTTAATCACTCCCCGGAAAAGGAACTTATGCCTTCGGAAGGATCACAGGGAATCAACTACGGATGGACCGGAGATGTGAAATATCATTTCGGTGCCAAACGAGAAGTGAAAAACGGGGATGACAGTCACGCCACGCGCGTAACGTTAAGCCATAACCCTTCTCACCTTGAGTTTGTAAATCCGGTAGTACAGGGCTTCACAAGAGCCGCTCAGGATTACCGGGAGGAGCGCGGTAATTCAGTAATTGATGAAGATGCTGCTCTTGGCGTGCTTATTCACGGAGATGCTGCTTTTATAGGGGAAGGTGTCGTAGCCGAAACCTTAAACTTGAGTGACCTTGAAGGGTACCGTTCTGGAGGGACGGTGCATATTATTGCGAATAATCTTGTTGGCTTCACTACGAACCGGAAAGACGGAAGGTCCACCCGTTATGCCAGTGACCTGGCCAAAGGGTTTGAAATTCCTATCATGCACGTGAATGCTGACGATCCGGAAGCGTGCCTCTCCGCGATTGCTCTTGCATACGAATATCGCCAGACTTTCCATAAAGACGTATTAATCGATCTTGTGGGTTACCGGCGTTATGGTCATAACGAAATAGACGAGCCACGGGCTACCCAGCCCCGTCTTTATAGTGAAATAGATGAACATCCTACCATCGCCAATGTGTACGGGGAGAATCTATTGAATCAGGGGGTTATCCAGGACGGAGAGCTTGATGAGTATAAAGAAAAAGCGACTTCGAACCTGAGAGACATTTATAACAGTATGAAAGAAGAAGAGACATACGAACCGGACGTCCAGGGTCGCCCGCAGGGAGTGGAACGGTCTCTCGAGGAGTTTGAAACCGTGGTGGACCTTGATCGTCTGAAAACGCTCAATAAGCAGATGCTTGAGCGCCCTGAAGGCTTCAACGGGTTCAAGAAACTCGAAAAAATCCTGAACAAACGTGAGAATATGCTTGAAGAAGGAAATAAAGTAGACTGGGCTACAGCAGAAGCACTGGCGTTCGCCTCTATCCTTGAAGAGGGTCAGCCGATCCGGGTCACCGGTCAGGACACGGAACGTGGGACATTTGCCCACCGGCACATGGTTCTTCATGATGTGGAAACCGGAGAAACTTATTGCCCGCTACACGGTATTGAACAGGCGAAAGCTTCGTTTGATATATTCAACAGTCCCCTGTCGGAAGCCGGAGTGCTCGGTTTTGAATACGGGTACAGCGTACATTCCCAGGAAACCCTGGTCGTATGGGAAGCACAGTTCGGTGATTTCGCGAACGCGGGTCAGGTGATTTTCGATCAGTTTGTTTCTTCCGGACGCGCGAAGTGGAACGAACAGTCGAATATGGTATTCCTGCTTCCGCACGGTTATGAAGGACAGGGGCCTGAACACTCCAGTGCCCGTCTGGAACGTTTCCTGCAGATGTCAGCTGAAAACAACTGGACAGTCGCAAACGTGACGTCAGCCGCCCAATACTTCCATCTTCTCAGAAGGCAGTCAGCCATCAGTTGTAAAGAGGAAGAAAGGCCGCTTGTGCTGATGACGCCGAAAAGTCTGTTGCGTAATCAGCGTGTGGCTTCAGAAGCGAAAGAATTTACGGACAGCGGCTTCCACCCTCTTGTTCGTCAGCCCGGACTGACGAAGACGAAGAAAAAAGACAAATCTAAAGTGAAAACACTGCTTCTCGGAAGCGGTAAAATCATGGTGGATATCGAAGATCGTACTGAACAGGAAGAAAGTTCTTTTGAAACAATTGATGCGGTCCGCGTCGAACAGATTTATCCGTTCCCGGATCAGAAACTGAAAGAGATTATGAAGGAATATCCTAACTTGAAAGAACTCGTATGGGTACAGGAAGAACCGCAAAATATGGGAAGCTGGTATTTTGTCGAAGGCATTCTTTACAACCTGCTCGAGGAAGGTCAGATACACCGTTACGTGGGACGCCCTCATCGTGCATCACCTTCAGTGGGGGAACCTAATATTCATAAAACCGAACAGAACCGCATAATCAAGGAAGCTCTTCAAATCTCTAAAGGAGGCAACTCACAATGAAGGAAATAAAAGTACCAGAACTGGCAGAATCAATTACGGAGGGGACTATAGCCGAATGGCTCGTGAATAAAGGGGACCAGGTGGAAAAAGGCGATCCTGTTCTCGAGCTTGAAACCGACAAAGTCAACGTCGAGGTGAACGCGGATACCGGCGGTGTCATTACCGAACTCCTGAAAGAAGCAGGTGATGACGTAGAAGTCGGGGACGTAATTGCGAAAGTTGATGAAACCGGGGAAGCCTCCGGAAAAGAAGATGATTCTTCCGGGGAAGATGCTTCCGAAGAGAAAACAGAAGAGAAGCCAGACGAAGGCAAACAGGAAGCGAAAGAGGAGAAAACAGAAGATAAGAAAGAAGAAAAAGAAGACAAGAAAGAAAAATCTTCCGATGATGACTCGAAGAAAGAAGATATCATCGCTACCCCGGCTGCCCGCAAACGGGCCAGAGAACTTGGTATCGATTTAAGCGAGATTTCTGCACGTGACCCTTACGGCCGCGTACGTCCGGAAGATGTAGACGAACATGCAAATGGCAGTTCGAAAGAGGAGAAGAAACAGACTTCCAGCGGCTCGTCTTCCGATAAAAAAGAAAAAGAATCGAAAGAAGAGTTCAGTAAGCCGGTAGAGCGCGAGAAAATGTCCCGCCGCCGCCAGACTATTGCAAAACGTCTGGTGGAAGTCCAGCAGGAATCTGCGATGCTCACCACTTTCAACGAAGTGGATATGACCAATATCATGAACTTGCGTAAAGAACGGAAAGAAGCATTCCAGGATAAACATGGAGTGAAACTTGGGTTTATGTCCTTCTTTACGAAAGCTGCAGTTGGTGCCCTTAAAGAATTCCCGCTGCTTAATGCGGAAATCCAGGGCAAAGAAGTAGTGAAAAAGAAATTCTATGATATCGGAATGGCTGTTTCCACAGATGAAGGTCTGGTCGTCCCTGTCGTACGTGATGCGGATCGCGTCGGTTTCGCAGGCATCGAAAGCGAAATCATCCGTTTGGCTGAGATGGCCCGTAATAAAGAACTCGGTCTTGATGATCTTCAGGGCGGATCTTTCACGATCACAAACGGCGGTATTTTCGGTTCCATGCTTTCTACACCTATCCTGAACTCCCCACAGGTAGGGATTCTCGGGCTTCACAATATTGAAAAGCGTCCGAAAGTAATGCCGGACGATTCCATTGAAGCCAGACCGATGATGTATATTGCGCTTTCCTACGACCATCGTATCGTTGATGGTAAAGAAGCAGTGCAATTCCTTCGTCGTATTAAAGAAATGATTGAAGACCCATATGATCTTCTGCTCGAAGGTTAATAAAACAGCACTACAAAAAGGCGGCCGGTTTCAAAAGGCCGCCTTTTTGTATCTGAGAAACTTCTGTAATGGAAGAAGAGTGAGCGTCCTGCGAACGATACCAGAGAAAAATTGGTATAATAAAAAAACGAAATCTCTGGAGGCTCCATAAATGATACAGGAAATTTTAGAATCCAATCAGTTTCTTTTTTTGATAGCACTGCTTCTGATTGTCAGTGTGGTAGTTACGAAATTTTCAAGCCGTCTCGGCGTGCCTTCACTGGTTTTATTTATAGCTGTAGGAATGATTGTTGGAAGTGACGGTCTTCAACTCGTGTATTTTAATAATGCCGAAGTTGCCCAGTTAATCGGGGTAATGGCTCTTGTAGTCATTTTGTTCGAGGGTGGTATGCAGACGGAGTGGCGGGAAATCAGACCGGTGGCCGCACCGTCTGTCATGCTTGCTACAGTCGGCGTGCTGATAACCACTGCCATTGTAGCTGTAACAGCGAAATACATTATCGATTTACCATGGCTAGAAGCCTTTCTGTTAGGGTCCATCGTAGGTTCCACGGATGCTGCAGCCGTATTCGCCGTGCTGAAAGGAAAAAACATCAAAGATAAAGTATCCTCCACGCTTGAAGCGGAATCGGGGACTAATGATCCTATGGCCGTCTTCCTGACGGTCACGTTCATACAACTTCTTTCTCTGGAGGAGTCCAACATTTGGACAGCCGTGGGTTCTTTTTTCTGGCAGATGGGTGCCGGTCTTCTGACAGGAATTATTATCGGATACGTGGCGAGCCTCTCCCTGAATAAAATAAACCTCGACTCAAGTGGTTTGTATCCGTTGTTTGCTTTGGGTTTTGCATTCCTCGCCTACAGTACGAGTTCACTTATTGAATCGAGCGGCTTGCTCGCAGTCTATGTAAGTGCTGTTGTAATCGGCCACGGTGAGCTCGCCTATCGATACTCCATTCTCCGTTTCCATGAAGGGTTCGGCTGGATGGCGCAGATTTTGATGTTCGTCCTGCTTGGGCTGTTTGTTTCCCCTTCGGAGGTGTTTACAGGCAACGTTATGTGGAGCGGGGTGCTTACAGCATTTGTACTGATATTTATCGCCCGGCCCGCCGCGGTATTTTCGATGCTCGGCTTTTTCAGATTTTCGACTAAGGAAATGCTGTTTCTGTCGTGGGCGGGACTAAGAGGAGCTGTACCAATCGTACTGGCGATATTCCCTATGCTCGCAGGAATCGGTCACAGCCAGACTATTTTTAATATCGTTTTCTTCATTGTTCTGATTTCAGCTCTGCTGCAGGGTTCGACTATTATGCAGGTGGCAGAGAAATTCAAATTGGTTTCAGAGAGGAGAATCAATCCTATCCATTCTCTCGAGGTGATATCCATGGGGAAAGCGAACGTGGAGATGCTGGAATTTGAAGTAACAGACCAGAACCAGATCGCCGGGGAGACGCTTGAAGATTTATCTTTGCCTGACAGGGCTTTGATTAACGCTATTATAAGAGACGGGGATATGATTACCCCTTACGGTCAGACAACAATTATGCCGGGAGACACGTTGTACATTCTCGTAGCCCGGAAAGTGAAGAAACAGCTGAAGAAACGTCTGCAGGCTTTAAAAGAAAATTGAACATAAGTAAGAGCCAGGTGTAGAAGGGTACCTGGCTCGATTGCAGTGGTTATGATATTTGGGGTGAAGCGTTATGATATGATTACGTATTTTATTATAAAGCAGGTCTTCAGCTTTGTAAACCCTTTCTCAGGAAATATAACCTTTTTCGTTAATGAGATTGTGAACGTGGACAGATTTCGTTAAAATGAAAACCATTAAAGGAGGCGATTGATTTGGTAAAGAACATTGGTTTTATAGGATGTGGCAGCATGGGGCAGGCAATGATCCAGGGGATGATCCGTTCCGGGAGCGTCTCTATCGATCAGATTTCTGCGACTGCAATAACCGAGGAGACTATCGATTTCGTAAGCGGGGAAATCGGTATACGGATTTCTGATGACAACAAACGTCTGGCTGCGGATAGTGATATCCTGTTCCTGGCTGTGAAACCTTATGTTTATCAGGGGGTAATCGAACAGATCAAATCGGAACTTTCTGAAGATACTATTATAGTTACAATCGCCCCCGGCATAAACTTAGAAACGATGAGGAAGTATCTTGGCAAAAACGTCAAGGTAATTCGCTCCATGCCTAACACACCTTCTTTAGTAGGGGAAGGGATGAGTGTATTGTGCCCTAATGAACTGGTTACAGAGACGGAACTGAATGCTGTTCTCGATCTTTATGAGAGCTTCGGGAAGGCGGAGGTTATTAAAGAAAATCTCATGGATGCTGTACCTGCCGTAAGCGGGTCTTCTCCGGCATTTGTCTATATGTTCATTGAAGCTATGGCCGATACGGCGGTACAACAGGGGTTTCCAAGAGATAAGGCCTATAAAATGGCTGCTCAGTCCGTGAGCGGAGCGGCAAAAATGATTCTTGAAACAGGAGAGCACCCGGGCAAACTGAAAGACGATGTTTGTACGCCCGGGGGAGTCACCATCGAGGGCGTCACCGCTCTTGAAAAACACGGTCTTCGCAAGGCTGTAATCGAAGCGATGAATGCTACGACAGAACGTTCCGGATATTTATCGAAACAGTAAACCCTGTTTTCGGCACCGGGGGAAAACAGAGTCTCCTGCTTTAAATAAACATTATAATTACTGTCTGAATTGTAGCTACTGTTTATTAAAGTGAAAAATATCTTTACAACAGGGGGTGGAGCGCATAAGATAATAGTGATAATGATTTTCAATTAAGGTCAGGAGTGAAGTAATGAAACGTTATGCAGTACTTATAAGCATGTTTGCTTTTGTTATATTTTTAGCGGCTTGCGGAGGAAATGAAGAGGATTCTTCCGGGGAATCGCAGGAGGATAAGAAAGAAACGCGAACGATTAAACATGAAATGGGCGAAACCGAAATTACAGGAACGCCGGAGAAAGTAGTGGCTCTGGAGTTTTCCTTTGTGGATAACCTTGCTTCTCTCGGTATCACCCCGGCGGGGATCGCAGATGATGAGGATCCGGAACGTATCATAGACCCTGTTAAAGAAAAAATAGGAGACTACACTTCGGTAGGTACGAGAAAGCAGCCTTCCCTCGAAGTGATCAGTTCTCTCCAGCCGGATTTGATCATAGCCGATTATGAAAGACATCAGGATATTTATGATCAGCTTTCGGAAATTGCACCGACGATTGTCCTGCCTTCCCTTTCAGCGGATTATGCAGGCATTATCGACAGTTTCGAAACGGTTGCAAAAGCTGTGGGGAAAGAGCAGAAGGGGGAGGAAGTTCTGAAAGAACATAAAAACAGAATGGAAGAACTCCGCTCTCAGGTCCCGGAAGACGAATCAAGGACAGTTTTACCTGCCGTAGTGGCCGACAGCGGCTATTTCGCTCACAATTTCGAATCATATACCGGCTCCCTTCTTGAATCCATCGGCCTCGAAAACGCGATTCAGAGTGGAGACGACAGATATAATAAAATAAACCTGGAACAAATTGTAGAAGTCGATCCGGATGTGATGTTCCATATGGTGACCGGAGATAAGACAGTAGTGGACGAATGGAAAGAAAACGATCTGTACGGAAAAGTAAGTGCAGTAAAAGAAGACCAGGTGTACGAGGTGGACCGTAATATGTGGTCAAGATTCCGTGGGTTAATCTCCTCCGAGAAAATTCTGGAAGACGCTATCAACCACTTATATGAGTGATTTCTGAAAGAACGGACGTCATACTCCGTTCTTTCTTGTTTTACATTAATTTACCTGCTCCGGTAAAACCGGAGTATAGTAAAGGAATCGAAACAGCCCGGCTCCTTTGCTATACTCGTATGCAGAGGTGCCTGTGTTTTAAATCGGGGTATGTTTGAATTCCATGTCTTCTCGAATAGGAAGGATAGTTATGAAGAAGTCCAATCGTAAAATTATCATTACCGTACTTGCAGGCCTGCTGCTGTTGACAGCTTCTGTTTATTTCAGTCTCAGTATAGGAGCTTATACGGTATCCATCTCGGATTTAATAGGAGGGGTGACGGGAGGATCATCGACCGAAGCTGCAGAAGTCGTACGAACATTAAGGCTTCCGAGGGCTCTCGTAGCTGTACTGATAGGAGCGGGTCTTGCAGTAGCCGGGGCCATCATGCAGGCGATGACGAATAACCCTTTGGCCTCCCCTCAGATTTTCGGGGTGAATGCCGGAGGATCTCTGCTCGTCGTACTCGCCGTCGTGCTGTTCCCTGACTTCTCTCCTTCCGAAATCGTTTATTTTGCCTTCATCGGTGCAGCCCTTGGAGGAGGTCTTGTGTTTTTTACAGCTTCCTCGGGAGGTATGACCCCCGTTAAACTGGCTCTTGCCGGAATTACCATTCATATGTTTCTTACCTCCCTGATCGAATCCGTAGTGATTTTTAACGAAACCTCCACTGAAGATGTATTATTCTGGCTGGCAGGAGGAGTGGACGGTACTGATTGGGGGGATGTACAGTTGCTCCTTGTATGGGTAGGATCAGGACTGGCAGCAGCCATGCTGTTATCTCCTTCCTTTACGATTATGAGTCTCGGCGAAGAAGTGGCGAGAGGGCTTGGACAGCGGGTTGTTTGGATGAGAATGGCCGCTTCACTCATTGTAGTACTTCTTGCGGGTGCAGCAGTGTCTATTGCAGGTCCTATAGGGTTTGTCGGTCTCATCATTCCTCACATCGCCCGGAAGCTCGTGGGTACCGATTACAAAATTGTGCTGCCGGTCTGTGCGCTGTTCGGGGGAATTCTTCTGTCTGTTTCGGACGTTCTGTCAAGGTTCATCGCCTTTCCGGCCGAATCCCCTGTAGGAATCGTTACGGCATTGATCGGTGCTCCCTTTTTCTTATATTTGGCACAAAAAGGAGGGCAGACAACATGAAGAACAGATCTCCTTTTCTTATCATCAGTGTACTGGCTGCGGGAGTTCTTGTTGCCGGTATCCTCTCCGCAGGGGTAGGAGCCGTTTATGTCTCACCTGCTGCCATCTTTAGCGGGGAGCAGTCATTTCTGTTCATGAACTTCAGAGTCCCCCGCCTTATTATAGCACTGCTTGTCGGTGCCGGCCTGGGCATATCCGGCGCGATTTTACAGGCGGTTATCCGTAATCCGCTTGCTTCTCCTGACGTCATAGGTATTACGAAAGGGGCAGGCTTTGCAGCAGCGTCCACCATCATACTCTTTCCCGGGCTCCCTCCGCAGGCGGTACCGGTTGCGGCGTTTCTCGGTGCGGGGATCGTGACGGCAGGTCTTTACCTGTTCGCTTTTCGGCAACGGGTGCAACCGGCTACGCTTGCGCTTGTGGGAATAGCTCTGGGGGCCATTTTTCAGGCCGGCATCCAGTTTTTGACCGTACGGTATCCGGTAGAGACGAATGCGGCCCTCGTATGGCTGACCGGAAGTCTGTGGGGTAAAGACTGGAGCGACATATGGATGCTTCTTCCCTGGATAATTATATTCTCCGGGATAGCGATGTTTCTTACCGGGAAAATGGACATTTTACAACTGGGGGATGACGTGGCTGAGGGCCTCGGGGAAAGTGTAAAAGCAGCACGCATTGTTCTTCTTCTTGTGTCCGTTGTGCTTGCAGGTGTGTCAGTGGCTATTGTAGGGACCCTCGGTTTCGTAGGGCTGGTAGCACCGCACATAGCGAGACAGCTGGTCGGGAATAAACATATCGTACTTTTGCCTGCCTCCGCACTGACGGGAATGATTCTTCTTCTAGTCGCCGACGGGCTCGGGAGGGGACTGGTCCCTCCTACGGAAATTCCTGCAGGGATTTTTACAGCTGTCATAGGAGCTCCATACTTTCTGTATCTTTTAAGAAAAATGCAGAAAACGTAAGTGAAATTAGAATATTTTTTCTATTTGCAGGATTCTTGCATGACGTCTGACAACCTGTTACAATCCATATGTAAGCGTTATATGAAAATGTTTTCACTGCTTTTTTTATAAAATATTAAGGGGGACGCATCTGTGGTCAGTTTTCTTCTGAGCTTGGCATCCATCGCTGTCGTGATCGGCATTGCTTTTTTTAATGTCCAATGATAAGAAAAACATTAATTTCATCGGTGTCGGTACAATGCTTTTGGCTCAACTAGTTACTACGTTTTTCATGTTCCAGACTCCGTGGGGAGAAGCGCTCATCAAGGGAATTTCGGCGGTTTTCAATAAACTGATAGAGTTCGGGACAGAAGGGGTCAATTTTATTCTTGGAGGAGTGGCAGTCGAAGAAGGCGGTTCCGTATTTTTCTTCAACGTACTTCTGCTGATTGTATTTTTCTCGACTCTCCTTTCCGTTTTGACACATCTGAAAATTCTTCCGTTTATCATCAAATATCTTGGTTTAGGTCTTTCGTTTATTACACGTCTTCCGAAAGTAGAGTCGTTCAACGCGGTGAACAGTATCTTCTTCGGCCAGTCGGAAGCGATTATTGCAATCAAATCCCAGTTTCAGCGACTGAACAATAACCGCCTTTATATTGTCAGTGCTTCAGCGATGGGATCTGTTTCCGCCTCGATCGTCGGAGCTTATCTGAACATACTGCCTGAGCAGTTCGTACTTGTCGCTCTGCCGCTAAACATGTTCAGCGCATTGATTGTAGCTTCTATTATCGCACCGGTTAAGGTGCCGAAAGAAGAGGACGAGGTGGACATCCAGGATGTTTCTCAGTCCAAAAGTATTTTTGAAGCGATGGGGAACGGGGCGCTCGATGGCGGAAAGATTGCACTTATCGTCGGGGCCATGCTTATCGCCTTCATCGCTTCCCTCGAACTTGTGAACTATGCTATATCTGCCATATTTGCAGGCGTTACGTTACAGGAGATTCTTGGTTATATATTTGCTCCTATCGGGTTCCTTATGGGTATCCCGGCTTCTGAAACCGTACAATCGGGTGCGATTATGGGTACGAAGATCATTACAAACGAATTTGTCGCTATGCTTCAGTTCGAACAGATGCTTAGTGAAGTCTCCGATAAAACAGTGGGAGTCGTCACCGTCTTCCTTACCAGTTTCGCTAACTTCTCCTCCATAGGTATCATTGCAGGTACAGTGCAGGGAATTGATGCTAAAAAAGGTGCGGAAGTTTCCAGTTTCGGTATGAAACTCCTTATCGGTGCCACACTCGGCTCCATTCTTTCCGGTACGATGGCCGGTATATTCCTTTAAGACGAAGGACCTGACTGCTTCATTCAGCAGTCAGGTTTTTTTGTGTACAACTTTGCTTCGCTAATAAATTGTTTATTGTGAAAAAAAATAGGAAATACTGTGAGAAAGCCTTATTTAGGAAAAGGAGTGGAAATATGGAGGACTTTAAACTTTATATTGATGGACAATGGGTGGATACGGAAGAAAAAGCGGAAGTACTGGATAAATATTCGATGGAGCCGTATGCAAGTGTCCCACAGGCTTCCGAGAAAGAAGTCGACCAGGCTGTGAAAGCGGCAGAGGACGCCTATAATGAAGGTCCGCTCCCACCTTATGAACGGTTCAAAATATTGAAGAAGGTAAGCGAATTGATGCAGGAAAGAAAAGAAGATCTGGCCCTGACGATCACAAAGGAAGCCGGGAAGCCCCTGAAACAGGCCCGGACAGAAATTGACCGTGCGACGCAGACGGTGGAATTATCAGCAGAAGAAGCGAAGCGTATCAGCGGAGAAGGTGTACCGGTGGAAGCATCTCCCGGGTCTGAGAATCGCATGGCTTTTACAATCAGGGTGCCGGTAGGGGTCGTAGGTGCGATAAGTCCTTTCAACTTCCCGATGAACCTCGTCTGTCACAAAATAGCTCCGGCGATTGCAGCGGGTAATGCGGTAGTACTTAAACCGGCCAGTAAAACCCCGGTGACCGCTCTTAAACTCGCCTCCCTGTTCCACGAGGCAGGTCTCAGGAAAGGCTTATTCAACGTTGTTATCGGGTCGGGATCAACTGTAGGGAATCAGATGATGCAGGATGAGAGAATCTCCCTTTACACATTCACCGGAAGTTCCAAAGTCGGTCTGAAACTGAAACAGAATACAGGAATGAATAAACTCATTCTTGAACTTGGTAACAACTCTCCTGTCATTATAGATAAGCACGCAGATATTGATAAAGCGGCTGAGAATACCGCAGCTAAAAGTTATGCATTCGCAGGTCAGACGTGTATTTCGGTCCAGCGTCTGTATGTGCACGAAGAAGTAAAAAAAGAGTTCGAAAATAAATTCATCCAAGCTCTCAAGAAATTAAAAGTCGGAGATCCGAATGATCCGGATACCGATGTAGGTCCTATGATAGGCGAGAAGGAAGCCGAGGCAGCGGTGGAATGGATAGAAGAGGCGAAATCGGGTGGAGCGACTGTTCTCCATGGAGGTACAAGAAAAGGAGCACTTCTTGAACCTACCGTGCTCACCGACGTTGATGAGTCGATGAAAGTGGTAAGTGAGGAAGTTTTTGCTCCGGTCGTAAGTATTTTGTCCTTCTCCAACCTTAAAGAAGGTGTAAAAGAGGTGAATAAATCGAAATACGGTCTGCAGGGAGGAATCTTTACCCAGAATGTCAACAATGCTTTCTATGCAGCAAGAAACGTGCAGGTAGGCGGATTTATGGTGAATGATTCTTCCCAGTATCGCGTCGACCTGATGCCTTATGGCGGCGTGAAAGAAAGCGGCTGGGGTAAAGAAGGTCCTAAATATACTATCGAAGATATGACGGAAGAGCGTCTGGTAGTAATGAATCTCGATGACCCTTCCTAACATCGTTTTCTCAAAAGCTGCCCTCCCCTGGGCAGCTTTTTTGTGTGGAAAATCGATGAATGACGGTTGTCCGTCGACTGTAATTTCTTTTTTGTATACGGTAAGATATGATTAAATGAGGGTGGCAGTGATGCGTGAATCAATCAGCAGTGCTGGGCTACGATTTTTAAAAGAAGGGGAAGATACATATGAAAAGAATGCTGTTCACAGGCGGGGGGACCGCCGGGCACGTAATCGTGAATACGGCACTGATTCCTGCCGTACAGAAAAAAGGATACGACATTGATTATATAGGTTCGTACAATGGGATAGAGAAAGAACTGATAGCGCCTATGGAGGGAGTAGACTACCACAGTATTTCGACAGGCAAGCTGAGAAGGTACATGTCGAAAGAAAATTTTAAAGATCCGTTCAAAGTGGCGAAGGGGACGTTTCAGGCGCTGTCGGTTTTAAAAAGAAAGAAACCGGGAGTCATTTTCTCGAAAGGCGGATTTGTCAGCGTACCTGTAGTACTTGCTGCCAAGCTCGCGCGAGTACCGGTTTTGATTCATGAATCGGACTACACCCCCGGACTTGCCAACAAATTGTCTTTTCCTTTTGCAGACAGAATTCTTACGACATTCCCGGAAACGATGAAGCATGTACCGGAGAAGAAGTCGGAATATATCGGCGCGATTATCAGGGAGGAACTTTTTCTCGGAGACGCCGATGCCGCCAGAGAGATGACCGGTTTCTCCGACGATAAACCTGTCCTTCTCGTAATGGGAGGGAGTACCGGATCCGAGACGATAAACACGGCTATACGGGACAACCTCGATCAGCTTCTTCTGAATTACAACATCATTCATCTGTGCGGAAAGGGCCACAGGGAGGAAGCTTATAACGTAAAAGGTTATATACAGTATGAGTATGTCAAAGATGAACTGAAGGATTTACTGAAACTAGCTGACCTCGTCGTCTCCCGCGCCGGGGCTAATGCAATTTTTGAATTCGTGGCATTGAAAAAACCTATGCTTCTCATACCTCTCTCCCGCAAGGTGAGCAGGGGAGATCAGATTCTGAACGCCCAATCTTTTGAACGTCAGGGGTTTGCTCACAGTCTTGAAGAGGAACAGGTTACGAAGAAAAGCTTTCTGGAAGCCGTAAGAAAGCTGGACGAAGATCAGGAGCAGTTGAAAACACATATGGAAAAATATGAGGTGGAAAAATCGAAGGAGCACGTCATCGAGCTGCTGGAGCAGTATGAGAAAAGAAAGGGGTAAGTTATGACACATGCCTGTCGGTACTGCCAAAAACCGATCCGTGACCGGGATGAGCTCGTGACCGCCGCAAAATGGTTCAGTATACGTCCGTACCACTACATCTGTTACGATCAGGCGGCCCGGGAAGTAGAAAGGATCGGCGACAACGAAAAACCATTGAACAATATGCCGAACACTATTATCTCGATCATTATGCTGGCGGTCAGTATATTTTTTCTTGCCGGTTCAGCTCTTGGTTCTATCGGTGATCTGCTCGGAGTGCTGACTTTGTATCCACCATTGATGAGAATTCTTTCCTATGTGAGATATGAACATCCGCTTCCGGTATTTCTGGAAAACAAACGTTAGAAGGAGGAAGAAATGATGAATTTGGAATCCACAGTTACATTGTCAAATGGAGTGAAAATCCCTCAGCTGGGTCTGGGTGTTTATAAAGTGGCACAGGAAGAGGCGAAAGAAACTGTTTCCACAGCCCTTGATCTCGGATACCGCCATATCGACACTGCCTCTTTTTATGGAAATGAAAGGGAAGTGGGGAGTGCTATCGCAGAGTCGAATATCCCGAGAGAAGAGATTTTTGTAACGACGAAGGTGTGGAACGATGAGCAGGGTTACGCAGAAACGATTAAAGCTTTTGAGCGCAGCCTTGATAAATTACAAACGGATTATGTCGATTTATACCTCATTCACTGGCCGGTTCCCGGTAAATTTCAGGATACGTGGAAAGCTCTTGAAGACCTCTATAATCAGGGACGTGCGAGAGCGATAGGCGTCTGTAATTTCCAGGAACATCACCTGGAAAAACTGTTGGAGACGGCGGAAGTAATGCCGGTCGTCGACCAGGTGGAGTTTCACCCGCGCCTTTATCAGAAAGACCTGCTTGACTTCTGTTCTGCAAAAGGTATAAAGCTGGAAGCGTGGGCTCCTCTCGGAAGAGCCAGATATTTGGATTCTCCCGTACTGCAATCATTGGCTGAGAAGCATAATAAAACGCCTGCTCAGATTATTATCCGCTGGGGGCTTCAGCACGGAATCGTCACTATTCCGAAATCCACCAGACGCAAACGTCAAAAAGAGAACGCCGACGTTTTCGATTTTGAACTAAGTCCCGAAGATATAAATGAAATTGATGAAATGGATCGGAATGAACGTCAGGGGAAACATCCGGATGAATTTCCATATGATTGACGTTCCCTGAACAATATAGCAGTTATACAAGACGCGTGGATCGAGATAGAATCGATCTGCGCGTCTGTTTTTATAGTAAAAGACGAAATATTTCCGGGGGAATAACCGGAAATGTTCAAAAGATGACTTCAGTGATAAAATTAACGTAAGAATCGAGGTGAGCCCGTGAGCTGGAGAGACGATGAGCAGATGGATGAAGATTTGAAAGAGAACCTGAATGAAGAAGAAATGGCAGAACTGATTGAAGAAGAAAATTCCTTCCCTCGCAAGGAACGTACAGAAAAAAGAAAAAACAGGAACCCTTTCTCGAAGTGGCTGATTATATTAATAGCTTTTTTCATGTTTTTAAGCGTAATCAGTGCCATTCCCCGTACGTTTTCCATCCCGGCTATAGACTTCCTTATTACTTCGGCCAAGTTATACACTGATGAAGACGTTCGTCAATACAAAGAATCTGTGGTAGTGGTGGAAGCGGGGGAAAAGAAAGGGACAGGCTTCTCTTACACGTCCGACGGGGAAATACTTACCAACCATCACGTAATAGAAGGGGAAAAAAGAATCTCGGTTTCCTTTGAAGAAGAAGGCCTTTATTCAGCGGAGGTCGTAGAAGAATATGAAAAAATAGACCTCGCTGTTCTGAAAGTATCAGGTAAGAACCTGCCTCATCTCGAACTTGCGGACCGGGCACAATTTCAGGGGGATCCGCCTATCCGATTTATCGGGAACCCGCTGCGGTTTATAAGGATTGCGAACGAAGGGGAAATCATAGGGATGAAAGAACTTGAGGGCTGGGAAGAAAAAGTGCTGGTGCTGGATGCCCCTGTGTACCGGGGGAATTCCGGGAGTCCGGTTATCAATGAGGAAGGGAAAGTCACAGGAATCGTATTTGCAACGTTGCAGACGGACGACCATGGAAAAGTGGGTCTGGCAGTCCCGGTGGATCATTTTCATGAAGTGAACAGATAATAGTCATTATTGTTTGCAACAGAATCTTAAAAAAATGTAATCAGTGTGTTCTCGCTAACACTCCCGTCGTTTAGTAAAATAGTTTCATCAAGTTGTGAATCGCACGACTTAGTAACGAATATACATTTGTTAAATCGATGAAACAATTCTAATAAAACGCTTCCACAGTATTGGTGGTTGTAACGAAAACATTTAACAGCCGGGGGTGAAGAAGGTTGAGCGTACATCTGTTTATGAATAAAGAGTCAGCCCTGGAGACACAGGTGACTGCGGCCCAGTTCGGGGATGAGGAGATAAGACATGAACTCATCTCCAAATATCAACCTTTCGTTGCCAAGTGTGTCTCGGAAGTGTGCAAGAAATATATCAGTCCTTCCCGGGATGATGAATTCAGCATAGGGCTTATAGCATTCAATGATGCGATCGATTCCTATGTCATAGATAAAGGTGCTGCTTTCCTTTCTTTTGCAAAGCTGGTCATCAAACGGAGGGTAATCGATTACATCCGTCAGCAGACCTCCCCTATAATAATGACTTCTATAAATAATCTGAATGACCAGGAAGAAAAAACGGAAAGCCCTGCTGAAGTACAGATTTCGAGAGAAAAATTCGAAGTGGAAACGGAAGCGTGGTACCGGAGAACGGAAATCGAAGAATTTCAGCAGCAGCTTCGTCATTTCCGTCTGTCTTTCAAGGAACTGACAGAAGTTGCCCCAAGACACAGAGATGCAAGAGAATCTGCCCTCAAAGTAGCGCATATTGTTTTTCATAACGAGGAGTTACGTACTAAAGTATTAAGTAAAGGCCGTTTGCCGATCAAAGAATTGAGTGACAAAGTCACTGTAAGTAAAAAGACGTTAGAGCGGAATCGCAAGTATATTATTTCTCTTGTGCTTATACTGTCAGGTGACTACGTATATCTGAAAGATTATCTGAAGGGGGTAGATGTGTGAAGAAGGGAGTAGTCCTTGAACATAAAGTACGTTCGACTATTGTGTTCACCAGCGAAGGCGAGTTTGTGAAAGCCAGGAAAATCCCTGATGCAAAAGTGGGGGAAGAAGCTTTTTACGAAAAGAAACCCGGCTTTTCACTCAACTGGATGCCTCCTAAAAAGTTCAGTGCTTTTGCGATTGTTCTGGCTTTTCTTCTCGCTTTTGTACCTGCTTATTTATGGTATGGAAATGATAAAACCTATGCTTACGTGAATATAGACATTAATCCGAGCTTCGAGGCGAAGATAAATCGGGAGCTTGAGGTTATCTCGTTGGAAGCTGCTGATGATGAAGCTCAGGTTATTATAAAAAACATGGAAGAATGGGAAGGGAAAAAGCTGGCTGCCGTAACTTCCCAGTTGTGTGAAGCTGTCAACGGTGACGGTGCTTCCGGAGAAGAAAATGTACTTTTAGGTATTTCTTATTTAGCAGGGAAGGAAGAGCTGGAGATCAGTAAAAATGTAAGGCAATTTCTCGCTCAGGAAGAGGAAGCTTACGAGGCTGCTGTGTATACAGTGCCGTCCAAGTGGAAGGAAGAAGCCGAAAAAGTCGGGAAAACTGTGAATTCTTTAGTCAATGAACGAATTACCGCAAGTGAAGAGGTTACTGAGATTGAAGATGATGTGAAAGATGTGATTCGGATGTTTTTCGAGTCGAAGAAAGATTGAGCAGCTGTAGAGAGGTTTCTCAGGAAGACGATTCGTATCGATGTATTAAAACGTTCGTTATAATAAAAGATGAGTAAAGAAGCAGCCAATAGAAGCAGTGTAATACTGCTTCTGCTGACTGCTTCTTTTGTTTAAGGACAGGGTGCATATACAGTTACGGTCTTGGATAATCCTGGGCTAGTGGATGGATATGCATTTCGTCTACCTGCATATGTTTCGGGGCAGAAGCCATGTGCAGTAGTCCTGCAGCTACATCATCAGCTTTCAACCAGTCTTTTTTCTCCGGGTCACCTTCTGTACCTCCGGCAAAATTCGTATCCGTCATGCCGGGGTTAATCGTCCCGACCCGTATACCAAAAGGTTTTAATTCCTGAGCGACGGATCCCATGAAACCCTGCACGGCATATTTGGTGGCAGTATACAATGACCCGTTCTCGGGTATCGAATAACGGGAGACATCGGAAGCTACAGTCAGAATGGTACCTGATTGCTGTTTCTTCATTTGTGGGATGACAGATTTAGTAGCCAGGAATACGCCCTGTACGTTCACCTCGAACATTTTTTTCCATTCTTCGAGTGTGATATCCTCCAGAGCCTGAAATTTTCCCACGCCGGCATTGTTGATGAGTACATCTACACGACCATACGTATTGATTGTGGAATGGATGATCTGTTCCATCGCACCTTCCCTGGTGACATCGCTTACCAGAGCAACTACGTCATTGAAGCCGGCCTCTTCAAGAGATTTTTTCGTATCATATATATCTTCGGAACTTCCGGTTACAGTGAGCCGCGCTCCGGCTTTGGCGAAATGGAAAGCTGCGGCCCGGCCTATACCGCGTGAAGCACCAGTGATTACAACGATTTCATTCTTCATATAAAGATCCTCCTCTGCAGGTTGTAAGTTTGGATAGATGATGACCAGTTGAAGTGTCGCTTCACCTGATTACGCTGCTATTATTTTCGTCATTTTCCGGAAAAGAATCAACCCCTGACTGATTCCCCGGAAAAAGAGGGGATTCCCTCCTATTTAACAGAATATCATATGATTGGAAACAACATGTTCAATTTCTTAAAAGAATAGCGTTCAGGTAAAGAAAGTTTTTTTCCTCCTGTGCTATAATGAGTAAAGTTTGAACTGTAGGGAGAGATTCGCTTTGGCTATGAAAGAGAGGACCTGGTTAAGGCTGACGGTCAGTGGCATTTTTTTATTGGCATTTTTAATATTGCTGAGTATTGTCACTATGGAAAAGACTTCTGTGCAGAGAGTGTATGTTACCTTAAGTGAAGTGACGGGGGTAATGACTCTTGTTACGGCAGTTACTGCTGTAACAAAAGATAAGCGGAGAAAATGGATGTTCATAGGAACTGTTTCTTTTCTTGTCACCTGGGCAATGCTGGCTGTTGCGTATGAAATCGGTCTTGATGAAGATACATCCGCCGGCTGGCTGTGGTTTTTTCTTTATTACGTAATAGCCCTGGTTACTATAATTATTCTGAAAAAAGGTGTACGGGAAACGCCGGGGAAAGAACTGCTTTTCCCTGTTACTTTGCTTTTCTTTACAGGAATCCAGCTTGTGTACGTTTTCGCTGTACATATTTTTTGGAATCTTCCCTTCTGAGCAGGGGAACAACGAACGGATCAGACGATACGGACGGGTCCTGGTGGATCGTCCCTAAAGATTGACAGGAGGTTTATATATGAGTTTATACGATTGGATTCTGACCGGAAAAGAGTTCGTGGAAAAGAACGACCTGAGTTATCCCTTCGAAGAAAGAGGCCTTCAGTTCGGTGATGGAGTGTACGAAGTTATCCGGATTTATGAGGGGGAATACTATCTTATCGAAGAGCATGTTGAACGTCTGTACCGTTCTGCAGCAGCAATCAAAATAGACGTACCTTTTCAGAAACAGGAATTATACGCTCACTTGCATGAACTTCTGAATAAAAACAGTGTACGTAATGATGCAACGATGTATCTCCAGCTTACGAGAGGTTCAGCTCCGAGAGACCACGCATTCCCCCTCAACACCGAAGCTAATCTGTATGCGTATGTGAAAGATTTCGCCCGCAACACTGACTCGCTGGAAGAAGGTGCCCCTGCCATTACTATGGAAGATATACGGTGGGAATGGTGTTATATTAAAAGTCTGAATCTGCTTCCGAACGTTCTCGCCAAACAAAACGCCAAGGAACTGGGCGCAAAAGAAGCGATTCTTCATAAAGACGGAAACGTGACGGAAGGAAGTTCCTCAAATATTTACCTGGTGCGGAACGGTAAGGTATATACCCACCCCGCAACGAAACGTATCCTCGGCGGATGCGTGCGCATGAAAATAGAGGAGTTCTGCAAGGAAGCGGACATTCCGTTTATAGAAGAAGCTTTCCGGATGGAAGACTTCGAAGGCGCGGACGAGGTATTTATGACGAGCAGTACTTCGGAGGTACAGCCCCTGACTAAGGTTGATGAGGTGACAATCGGCGATGGCCGGCCTGGTCCGGTAACGAGGAAGCTGCAGGCTGCTTACGAAAAAGATGCGGGAATTACGGGAACGGCAGCGATTTTTTCAAAAGAATAATACTTTCAGAAAAGGCGGAAACACAATGAGTTATCATTCTATAGATGTTTCAAAGGAACAGCTTCGTACAATGGTGGCTTCCATGTTTCTTTCCACATGGATAGTCAATTATCCGAGACAGGAACTGAACAAAGAGTTCGAAGATGTGCGGAATCTTGTGCTGGCTGAATACTACAAAGATTCCATGCAGGAAGAAGTGGAATACCAGCCCCATGCGGACGTTTATGAGCTGAATCAGGAAACGGAAAATAAGTGGATGGAACGCTACGTGCAGGAATATGATGAACATAGTTTCTGGGATCAGCTTATTGAAAAACTGAGCCAGAAAGAAATGATCGATGCCTTTGGGGAGGAAATAATGAATCGCCCGCTGAAGGAAAAAGAAGTGGAAAAACAATTAGAAATAGAAGCGAAAGTGGAAGAGAAACTGGAGAAGAACGGGTTATGGGCTTTAACGTGGGAAGATTGATGACATAAAGTCCGACAAAGCGGGTGACAAAGATGTGAAAAAATTCTTTTCACCCGCACTACTTTCGTGTAGAATATATTTTGGTCCCGAATCTTATTTTTGCTGCAACATACTGAAAGAACGGTTTCAAACTTATCGTACGAACGATTAATAAGTTCACATACTACAATTACAGGAGGTAATTTTATGAAAAAAGGGTTTTTATTATTCCTATTGTTGGGAACGCTTTCTCTTGTGCTGGCTGCTTGTGGCGGCGGTACTTCGAGTAGCGACGAAGGAAGTTCCGATAACGGTGAAGGGGGCGAAAGCGGAGATACAGAGTTCGTGCAGATCCTCACAGGCGGAACGCAGGGTACATATTACCCGCTTGGAGGAGCATTTGCGAATATCCTGACCAGTGAAATAGATAATCTGGAAGCAAACGCTACGTCTACAGGGGCTTCCGTGGAAAATATGAAATCCATGCGTGACGGCGACGGCCAGCTCGCATTCACTCAGACAGACATCGCTTCTTACGCAAAGAACGGAGAAGTTATGTTTGATGAAAAGATTGAAAATCTTCAGGCTATCGGAACTCTTTACCCTGAAACTATCCAAATCGTAACGACGGCTGATACAGGAATAGAATCAGTGGAAGACCTTGAAGGCAAAGTTGTTTCCGTAGGGGCGGTCGGTTCCGGAACTCATGCGAACGCAGAGAACATTCTGGACATTCACGGTCTTTCAATTGAAGACGATATCGAAGCCCGCGACCTTGCTTTCGATGACTCTACGTCCGGAATCCAGGATGGGACGATTGATGCGGCATTCATTACATCCGGTACACCGACGGGTGCCGTAGAAAGTCTGGCGGCTACTTCCGATGTCAACATCGTTCCTGTGGAACAGGATAAAGTCAAAGAACTGATTGACGAGTACGGGTACTATGCTCAGGACGAAATTCCTGAAGGTACTTACGGACTTGAAAAAGCGGTAAGCACGGTAGCTGTTCAGGCTATGCTTGTAACTGATTCCAACTTAAGTGAAGATCTCGTCTATAATATGACAAAAGCTATTTTCGAAAACACGGATCAGGTTCAGCATGCCAAAGGGGAGCAGATTACTGCCGAGAGTGCTCAGGAAGGTGTAGGTATCGATCTTCACCCCGGAGCGAAAAAATATTTTGATGAACAGTAAGAAAAGCCTATAGCAGGGAAAAGGAAAGGGACTGTCAGACAGGATACTGTCCGGCACAGTCCCTTTTCGTCTCTGACAAGAGGACAGGGATACTATGAAAAAATGGATAGTCGCAGTGCTGACTGTCTTGGCAGTCGGTATCCTGCTGGCCTGGATATTCATTCCTTGCCGCTACGTGCTTACTGTAACTACGATGCCCGGGGAAGAAAGAGTATATTTTTTGCCTGTATCCGAAAACGATCATTTTCAGCTTCAATTCATCCACTCTGTTCACTTGTCCAGGGTGGTGGAAGAGTATGAAATGAAAGGCCGTTCTTTAAAGCCGGTCCGGCTTATATACGAGGACACGGCGATCGGCATGCCTTCCAATGCAGGGGAAGGGGAGTCGTTTGAAATGAAGAACGGGAAATATTACATCACAAATCTTCAGGGTTCGCATTCCAGTTTAGACCTGAACATAGGTCAGGTGAAGGCGGAACATACTATTAACTATCATGATAATTCTTATTTACTTAAAGATTCCATTGAGGCGGGAAGCTGGGTGCGTATCGCCCCTGCATACGTCTCTAATCTGGAATTGTGGAGAGGAGTGAAGCTGCAATGAGTGAAACTAACGAATCAGTGGAAAAACAGAAAGAAGTTATGGAAAAGTACGACCCCGAGTCCGGCGTCCGGGAACTCACCGGGAAGATAGCTAAAATAGTATTTATTTTACTACTTTCTTTTTCCGTATTTCAGTTACTTACATCCACCGTCTACCAGGTGCAGGCTCAGATTCTCCGTTCTGTACACGTAGGCTTCGGTCTTGTACTGATTTTTCTGTTGTACCCCGCTACTAAGAAGAATAGAAGCAAAGGGAAAATTGCGTGGTACGATATAGGCCTCGCCATTCTCGGAGGCGGAGTAGGTTTATACTGGCCGCTGTTTTATGAAGATATCGTCCTCCGGGCCGGCGACATGACCCAGCTTGATTTTTACGTGGGAGCTTTGGCGATAGTGCTTGTGCTTGAAGCGACGAGGAGAGCCGTGGGTATACCTATTACGGTTATTGCGGCACTTTTCCTCGCTTACGCGTACTGGGGTCGCCAGATGCCGAGTTTTCTCGTACACAGAGGGGTGGACCTCGATAATCTCGTGCAGTCCATGTTCTTTACTACAGAGGGTATTCTCGGTACACCAATCGCCGTCTCCTCCACGTTCATCTTTTTATTCCTGTTGTTCGGTGCTTTCCTCGTCAAGACGGGAGTAGGTCAGTATTTCAATGACCTGGCTGTTGCTCTGGCAGGTAAAAGAACGGGGGGGCCTGCGAAAGTTGCGATTTTCTCCAGTGCCCTGCAGGGGACGATAAGCGGAAGTTCCGTGGCGAACGTGGTTACGTCCGGATCTTTCACTATCCCGATGATGAAAAAACTCGGGTACCGCCGGGAATTTGCCGGGGGAGTGGAAGCGGCTGCTTCGACAGGAGGACAGCTCATGCCTCCGATAATGGGTGCAGCGGCTTTCCTTATGATCGAATTTATCGGAATCGACTACTGGTCGATTGCTAAAGCGGCTCTCATACCAGCAATTCTGTATTTTACAGGTATCTGGATTATGACCCACTTCGAAGCTAAAAGAACGGGTCTGAGCGGCTTGCCGGATGAAGATATTCCGGATAAAAAAGAAGTGCTGAAAAAGCTTTACCTGCTACTGCCGATTGTGGCTATCGTCGTCTTTCTGGCAAGCGGGGTAAGCGTTATGCGTTCCGCCCTTTACGGCATACTGACTGTCATACTGGTAGGTCTGCTGCGGGAGGAGAAATTCAGGAAAATTTACGTCGCTACCTTTGCCGCAGGCTTTGTCGGTTTCGGCATTTACGGCTTTCTGCAAGGCGGATTCTCTATCCTTGACTCCATTATTGCCGGCACGCTCGTAACGATTATAGTGAGCTACCTTTTCGACGGAAATCTCAAGGATACGATTGATGCTCTCGTAAGTGGTGCCAGAACGGCTCTTGGAGTTGTAGCGGCCACGGCGGCGGCAGGTATTATCGTAGGAGTGGTAACGAAAACGGGACTCGGGCTGAAACTTGCCAACAGTCTTGTCACTCTTGCGGACGGTCAGATTCTGATTACGCTTTTCTTTACGATGATTGCCGCTATTATACTTGGTATGGGCTCGCCGACAACGGCTAACTATGTCATCACCTCCACGATTGCAGCTCCGGCTGTCATTCTTCTTGGGGTGCAGGATCTGGCAGCTCACCTGTTCGTTTTCTACTTCGGCATTATAGCGGATATCACTCCGCCTGTAGCGCTTGCGGCGTTCGCAGCTTCCGGTGTTGCGTCTTCCGAACCGATACGAACCGGGCTGAACGCAGCGAAGCTTGCCATTGCCGCATTCATCATCCCGTACATGTTCGTACTTTCACCGGAACTGTTGATGATCGACACGAACGTCGGGGAAGTATCATGGATTCTGTTCACAGCCATAACCGGAATGATGGCTATAGGCGCCGGGCTGGTCGGATACTGGTTCAGAAAAGTGGAATGGTACGAACGGATACCGGCAGTTCTCGGAGGACTCACACTCATTTATCCGGGACTTTGGAGCGACATTATCGGGTTGAGCATATTTGCTATCCTGCTTGCTCTTCAATTCCTGGTTAAAAAAGACGGACTTGGCGTACCGGTTGTGAAAACGACCCGTCAGGACGCTTGAACGTAAGCAGGTGAAATGAAACAAAAAAAGCAAGAGGCGACAGAAATTATTCTGCGTCTCTTGCTTTTTGTGCATCGGACCATAGAAAAGCGACAGGTCGTGCCAGAGGGAAAGTCCATTGGATAAGGGGGCCGAGCAGGAAGACGACCATTACAGTGCCGATTCCGACCGGGCCGCCGAGAAAATAACCGGTGAGGGCCATAGCCCCTTCCATCAGATTACGAACGACCCCTTTGGACTGGTTCGTTCGATTGTTCATCACCATCATGAAATGGTCCAGCGGGATTCTCGGGAACGGTGTACGTAAGTAAAAGGAGATTCCTACGGCCGTGGCAAGGATACCCAGTGCAAAGATACCGGCCTGGGAGTACCAGGCATCAGGGTTTACGTTTTCCAAAGTTCCATAAAGGAAAAAGTCCAGTGTACGCCCACGGATAATACTCGGTATCAGGGATTCATATTGAGGACGTTTCTTTTCTAAAATCGCATTGACGATTAAAAGAATAGTGAATGCGATAATCATAAACGTTCCAACAGTGACGGGGGTATGATACGATAAACCTACAGCTATGCTGTCGCCGGGACCGGCCCCGAGGTTTGATTTAATGATGAGGGCAAGACCGAGACTCGAGACGAGCAGACCGGCCGAATATATGAGAGCTAATAACAAGTAAACCATAGAAGACTCCTTTAACATAAGCTGATAATAGCATACTTATTTGAAGGAAGATTGTAAAGAAAAGAGGGAAAAACTGTGAAATTCATTATTATTACAGGGGACTCGAAAGGTCTTGGAGAAGCAGTGGCAAAACGATGGATGGAAGATGGGGTGTCGGTGATCGGCATTTCACGTACGTATAACGGAACGTTAAAAGAAACTGCCGACAGCTGCGGGGTCTCCTATCGTCATTACGAATGTGATCTTACAGATGAAGCGGCTACGAATAATACGCTTGCGGCAGTCCACAATTATCTGCAGAGAGAAGACGTGGAAGAACTTACGCTTCTTAATAATGCAGGGATGGTGGGGCCGATTGAAAAAGTCGGAGCTCTTGATATACCAGCCGTAGATCGGCACATACGTTTGAACGTTTCCGTACCTGTTCTGCTTGCCAATTACATACTTGGATTGGCGAATGAGTGGGAAGTGCCTTTAACACTTGTGAATATCACCTCAGGAGCAGCCGGGAAGACGACGGAAGGCTGGAGCGTGTACAGTGCCGGAAAAGCCGCTATTGATCGATTTACTGCCGTTACGGCCAAAGAACAGGAACAGAAGAGTCATACGATCCTCGCCTACAGTCCCGGAGTAATGGATACGGATATGCAGGAAGAAATACGTTCTGCATCCGAGGATTCATTTAAAGATGTAGAAAAGTTCCGGGAACTGAAAGAGAAGGGTGAATTGACTTCTCCTGAACGGGTGGCTGAAGTTCTCCGTAATCTCCTTAAAGAGGAACCGGTACAAAACGGCGAAGTCTATAAACTCTATGATTACATTGATAAATATTAAAAAGAATCCAAAGAAACAATAAAACAGAGACAAAAGACCGGACATTGGATTGTCCGGTCTTTTGTCTCTGTTACTTCCGCAAGGATAAAAGAACATCGTACAGCTTTTCCGGGGGCCACAGCCTGCCGGGATCAGGAAGACCTGGATGCTTTCTTTTCTTCCTGCCGGGCGAGCTGTTTTTTATCTATATGGTTATTTTTTAGGAACATATAGAACGAAGCGCTGAATATAATGACGTAGCCGATAACGCTCCATAATGTAGGAATCTGTCCGAACAGTACAATGCTGAGCAGGGCGGAATATACCACAGTGGAGTAGAAGAATATAGAAATTTCACTGGCCGGGGCGAATTTGTAGGCCAGCGTAACTCCGAATTGGCCCACCGTTGCGAATGCGCCGGCAAGCAAAAGAAAAATCCACTGTTGTACACTCATCGGTTCGTAAAAGAATATTGTAAAAGGGAGAAGCAGCACAGTAGTAAAGAAGGAGAAGTAGAAGACCACCGTATAATGTTTCTCCTTATTTCCAAGTACCCGCAGCATAGTATAAGCTCCGGCAGCAAAAACCGCTCCCAGCACCCCGATAATGTAAGGAAGGACCTGGACAGAAAATTCCGGCTGGATGATGAACAGCGTTCCCAGGAAAGCGATGATAATAGAAACAATCTGATACCTCCGTGCATGTTCCTTAAGAAAGATGCCGGAGAAAATAATAAGAATGAACGGACTCAGTTTGTTCAGCATTTCCGCATCCGAAAGGACGAGATGATCGATAGCGTAGAAATTCATTACAATCCCTACTGCTCCAAGTGAGGAGCGGGAAAGAAGCAGTTTCTGGTTCTCCCGTTTTCCGAAAATCCTGTCTTTGTGCTTTAGCACGAATCCAAGTGTTATGGCAGCTGCCACTATATTTCGGAAGAAAGCCTTCTGCACAGTGGGGAGGTCCCCGGAAAGTTTAACGAAAGCCCCCATCATAGAAAAACCGAGCGCTGATATAAGCAATAATAATATCCCTTTATTCCGGTCAGACATAATTCTTCCTCCTCTTTCTTTAACCCTTTCCAAAAAATTCACTTTCCCTATCCTATTATAAATAGAAGGGGAAAGGAAGAGATTTGCTTTAAGGATGTCAGTCTCTGTTTACGAAAGAAGGAAGAATTTTCTGCTTTACTATTTTCCAACCTGTCCAGGCATAAAGGGAGAAGCTCGACAGCCCGAAAAGAAAAGCTATTGCGGGATTCTGCATTACCGGTACCTTCCACATGAGGAGAAGTACCGGAATGGTGAATACTGCTGTCACAATCAGCAGAAGAAGGTTGATGAACCGGTGCTGAAATACTTCTTCTTCACTCTCCCATGTGAGTTTCGGTTCGTTCATGTCCAGAGCTGTGGCGATAATGGATATTGACAAGATCAGCACATAGGATAGAACCAGCCAACCGGCCCAGAGAGGAAAAGGTAAAGAGAACACAAATCCGATGGTCAAAGCGAACAGAGTGAATGCTGAGGCAGGGATGATGAAAGCCACCAGCAGTTTACTTTTTAAAAGTTCGGTAAACGGAATCGGAAAAGACCGAAATTCATAAAGAGTTTTTCCTTCCCTGGAGAAAGAGCTGGTACCTGCTGTACTCGTAGCTCCGATAAGAGCGGAAAAAGCGAGCAGGAGAGGGAGGATGACGTTGGTCTCCAGCCCGGCTGCCCCTTCTGTCCAGGATGAAAAAGAACTGCCGCCGTCGACAAATGGAAAGATGAGTAGTAATAATGGAGCAAAGAACTGGTGACCGAGAATCTGGGTAACGTAAACGGGAGTACGCACAATCGTTTTGATGTCCCTGCGGGCGAGTGAGTGGAACATACTTTTCCTTCGGGCGACATTTCTTTTGGATGAAGAGGAACGCACCCCTTCACTCAGGCCGCGAACCCCTTTAAAATAGAGCGTATCACTGAAATAAAGAAATAAGAACGTCCCTGAGGCCGTCATGATAAGGAGGCCGGTAAGAGCAAGGATGCCGCTTACGCTGAAGGGGGAAGCGAGTGCCATGGCGGCAAGCTTTGCGTTTGGTACCCAGCCCGTCAGTGCGGCAAGAAGTTCACCGTCGCCGATCACGGCAGAAAGACTGCCGTCGTCCCCTGGAGAATCCTGTCTGACAAGCACGTTAACGGCCAGAATGAGCGCAAAAGAAAGCAGACCTCCGATTGCTTTGGCCCGGTCTTTATATCTGGATATGTTAATGAAACGCATGACGAACATGAGTAAAGAGCTCACGAGCAGAAACGGAAGAATCGGAAATATCGTCCATATAATAAAAGCGTAAAGAAAAAACAGAAACCCGCTTCCTGCCTGAAGCATGTACATAAGCAGAAAAGGAGCGGTTATGACAGTATTCCATACATAACCCCGCAGAAGTGGGGAAGCGGATTTCCCTATAATAATCTGAGAAGGCTTCAACGGCAGTGGGAGGTATCCCTCTATGCTGTCTGAAAGATAAAATGTATTTATAGCCGGTATGAAGGTGGTGACAATAAGAAGGCCAGTGGCAACAAGGAAAATCAGCCCCAGCAGTGCCGGCTCATTCCCGGAAACGGAAAGGATTGAGAACGTCTCCTTAAACAGAGTGTACGTAAGATTGTAAACCAGTACAGCTATCGGTATAGCAAGTACGAAAAGGAGTACTCTGAGGGCACTGCCCTTTTCTTTTCGAAAAAATTCCATTTTAACGATGATGTTCATAAGGAGGTAAGCTTTATGCATCGTTCGTCAGCTCCAGAAATAGGCTTTCCAGGTTTCTTCCTTCCTGGAATTCCTGCCTCATATCACTCATTTCCCCCTGAAAGCGCAGGCTTCCCTCATCGATGATGGCCACTTCGTCACACAGCTGTTCCACGACTTCGAGTACGTGAGAGGAGAAAAAAACGATTTTTCCTGCGTCCGCCTGTTCTCTCATAAGTTCTTTCAGGGCATTTGCCGATTTCGGATCCAGTCCTGTGAGCGGCTCATCAAGAATCCATACATCCGGCTGGTGAATAAGCACTCCGAGCAGCACAACCTTCTGTCTCATTCCATGGGAATAAGTATGGAGCTTATCCTCCAGAGCTTCGTTTAGCTGAAGGAGAGAGGCATAGCGGGCGAGTCGCTCTTCTCTTACTTCTTCCGGGACATCATAAACATCGGCAATGAATTCCAGGTACTCTCTTCCTTTTAACCGCAGAAAGGAGTCGGACGTATCCGGGACGTAACCGAATTGTCGTTTAGCTTCGAGCGCGTCTTTTTCAATATCTTTTCCGTTAATGGAAATACTCCCCTCGTCTACAGGAAGTATACCGGTGATCATTTTAATCGTGGTGGATTTGCCTGCCCCGTTCGGTCCGAGGAACCCGAAGATCTTCCCTGGGGTCACCCGTAAATCAAGGTTATGTACAGCCGTTTTCCCGGCATATCGTTTAGTTACATTGTGTAATTCAAGCACGGAAAGCTCCTTTCTTTTTTACTGTAATACGAATTCAGGGTGTGACGGTTTCAATTCGAGTGCTGATATTATAATATAAGTAATGGAATAATTGTTCAAAACATAAAATGACGGATCGATACAGGAGAAAGGATGGAAAAGATGATTAAACGGAAAAGTAAAAGAGAAATTGAAAAGATGAAAGAAGCAGGAGAGCTTCTCGCTTCTGTCCACAAAGAATTGCGCTCCTTCATCAAACCGGGTGTAACTACCATGGAAATCGAGCAGTTCGTGGAACGCTACCTGGACAAGCATGGAGCTACCGGAGAACAAAAAGGCTACCAGGGTTATGAGTACACCACCTGTGCTAGTATCAACGACGAAATTTGTCACGGTTTTCCCAGAAAGGAAAAACTGGAAGAAGGGGACATCGTTACGGTGGACATGGTGGTCAAACTGAACGGATTCCTCGCTGATTCGGCGTGGACTCATCCCGTGGGTGAAATCAGCGAGGAAGCACGGAAACTTATGGATGTATCCAAAACTTCCCTATATAGAGGGATAGAAGCTGCGCAGGTCGGCAACCGCATCGGAGATATCGGCCACGCTATCCAGTCTTATGCGGAAGGGGAAGGATATTCCGTAGTCCGGGAGTTTACGGGCCACGGCATCGGAGAAACTATACACGAAGATCCTTATATACCGCACTTCGGTGAAGCGGGTAAAGGAGCCCGTCTGAAGGATGGTATGGTGATTACCATTGAACCGATGATCAACGTCGGCGACTGGCAGAGTAAAATGGATGATAATCAGTGGACCGCAAGAACGGTCGACGGGTCGCTATCGGCGCAATATGAACACACTATCGCAATTACAAAAGAAGGGCCGTTCATTCTTACGGCCCAGGAAGATGAGTAGTTCCCGGGTTTTGGGGGGCACATAAAGCGTACAGGGAGGACCTGTACGCTTTTATTATTCCAATAAAAAAGAAAACTGCTTCAGCAGCAGTTATTTTTGGACCCTGGAGGCCTGAGGGCCCCGGCGTCCTTCCTCTATTTCGAATGTAACCGGCTGTCCCTGCTTCAACGTTTTGTACCCTTCTTCGTCAATCGCAGAAAAATGGACAAAAACCTCTTCATTTCCGTCTTCAGTTTCGATAAAACCGAACCCTCTGTCATCGCTGAACCACTTCACGCGTCCTTTGATCATGACAAGCCCCCTTTATTCCGCTGAATTGTATTTAGTTTACCACTATATGCGTATGAAATAAATGCGGCCTTTCATTATTTTACAAAAACATAAAAAACATAAAAAACGGAAGTCTCCCTGTCAGGAAACTTCCATTTTTGCTTCAGACTTTTTTGACAGGGTTTTGCCGGTGAAACCCGAAATAATTGTAAGAAGCGGGGACAGGAGACAGAAAAAAGCGAACGGCATATACTCAAGGACCGGTACGCCAAGCACACCGGCCATAAATACTCCACATACACTCCAGGGAACGAGAGGGTTGATCACCGTCCCGGCATCCTCCAGGGTGCGGGAGAGGTTCTTCCTGGCAAGGCCGACTCTGTCGTACACATCCTGGAAAGCTTCTCCAGTCAGCAGAATCGAAAGGTACTGTTCCCCAACCGTAACGTTGATTCCGATAGCCGTAAAAGCGGTGGCGATCGTAGCTGATCGCACGGACTGCAGCCCTTTCTGCGCACTTTGGAGAATGCTCGGTATTATCCCCGTAGTGAAGAAAAGACCACCGAGAGCAAGGGCAAGGATGACGATGGAGATGGTGAAGAACATTCCGTTCATGCCACCTCTTGAGAGCATATCCGTCAGCCCTTCGTTTTGTGTTTCAATCTCAAAACCGCTAAACCAGGAACTGAGTACTGCACCCCACTCCATCGTTCCCCGTAAGCCTGCAATGATGGTAGCTGTAATACTCGTGACCGAGAGAGAAACGAAAGCCGGACGTTTGGTAACAGTGAACAGGACGAGAACAGCGAGAGGAATCCAGGAACTCCAGTGGATCAGGCCGGTACTTAACAGCCCTTCTTCAAAAGGAGATAAAGTGGCTCCGCGGCTGCTTCCCGGAGAAAGAAAAGCAAAAAGGATAAAAGTGATGATGAACGCCGGTACAGTAGTCCACATCATGTTTTTTATGTGATCGAACAGATCGACTTTCACTACGGTGGAGGACAGGTTGGTCGTATCGGACAGAGGAGACATTTTGTCTCCGAAAAATGCACCCGAGACGATAGCGCCGGCCATAACTGCCAAAGAAAGGTCAGTAGTCTGTGCAGCTCCCATAAAAGCTACCCCGACCGTAGCAGCTGTAGTGAACGAACTGCCGAGAGCCACTCCTGTAAAGGCGGTGATGGTAAATACTAAAGCGTAGATGAACGGACCGCCTGTCAGAGAGAAGGCGACACTCATTAGAGCAGGAATAGTTCCGCTCGCCATCCAGCTGGCTATTAAAATACCGATAACGAAAAAGAGCAATACAGCCGGCATTCCGGATTGAGCTCCCTGTACCATCCCATGCTGTAATTGATCAAAGCGGAATTTCCTCACCGTACCGTAGGCTAAAAGAATAAGAATCCCGATGAGAATAGGAGTGTGAGGAGTGCTTTCCAGACTGATAATGAAAAAACTGATGACTGAAATTATAAAAAGAAGGACAATGACGGACTCAGTCAGACCCGGTAATTTTTTAGGCTGTAAGTATAACACTGAAAAAACCTCCTGATGATTGATCGTTTGCTTTTATGCTTAGACGCTTTTGTGTATTGAAGTATATGAATTTACTATAGAGCAGGTGCGAAGCTGTGTCAACGAAGGAGAAAGAAAATGAGGAAAAGGAAAAATCACTCTAACTATTCACCCCGGATATAATGTATAATATTAGAAAATATTACTGAAATGGAGGGATGATGTGGCGGAGGTTAGTGAAAGAATCACCATTTCCGGCAGAGGAAAAATGTTCAGAAAAGGTTTCGTCGCCGGATCACCGATCATTTTTGGATACATACCTATTGCCCTTACTTACGGGGTGCTTGCTTATCAGTCGGGTCTTACTCTTTTTGAACTGACGTTCATGAGTGCGGCTGTGTTTGCCGGAGCCGCGCAATTTCTCGGAGTTTCGATGGTAGCGGCGGGGGTAAGCGCTGTAGAAATTATTATAGCCGTGTTCGTATTGAACTTCCGCCATTTTGTTATGAGTCTTTCTTTTGTAAACCAGATGAAAGCTCATGCGAAGAAGCGGAAACTTCCCCTAACATTATTTTTGACCGATGAAACATTTGCTATTTCTTCCATTCATAAGAAAGAGGCGAAAGAACCTCATGCGTTCTGGTTTTACGGTGGAGTAATGATGGCTGCATACAGCGCCTGGGTACTTGGTTCCCTTGCCGGGGGTCTTCTCGGCAATGTCATGCCGAAAGCACTCAGTGACAGCATGGGTATCGCTCTTTACGCTATGTTTATCGGGCTCCTCGTACCTTCATTGAAGACCTCCATAGCCGTCGGAGGTATAGCCGGGGCAGCCATGATTATCAACAGTACAGCTCAGTGGGCAGGACTTACTGCCGGGTGGTCCATCGTCATAGGGACGATTCTGGGAGGACTGCTCGGTGTATTTCTCCTGCCTGATGAAGAGGAGGAAGAAGAATGATCCTTTGGATGATTTTAGGAATGAGTGTCGTTACTCTGGTGCCAAGGTTCGCTCCGGTTTTCATCATGGATAGACTTGAGCTGCCTCCGTGGGGGAGAAGATGGCTTGCAGCTATCCCCTACGCAGCGCTCGGAGCGCTTATTATCCCGGGGATATTCACGGTGATAGACGGCAAGCCCTGGGCAGGCATGGCCGGCGGGGCGGCAGCCGTCCTTGCAGCCTGGCTGCGTGCCCCGATAATGGTCACGGTGCTGATTGCAATTATAACGGTACTTTTAATCAGCCATCTTTAACCGTGATATGGTTCCGTATGAATATGAGCGTAAGAAATGTGATGATTTTTTTCGAGAAGTATTTCTATCTCATCCGTAATATCATGGGCTTTCTGGACGGTGATGTCCGGAGATACGAGAATGATTACGTCGACGAGCGTTTCATTACCCTGGAGACGGGCTTTGACGTCAGCCACCTTGTTCACTTCGGGGTGGGACGAGATAGTCGATTTGATTTCATGAAGTTCATCTTCATCGAACCCGTCCGTTAACAGGTGAGTCGCGTCCGTGAAAATATCCCACGACGTTTTTAAAATAACGGCGCCGACGATGACAGCTGCAGCTGGATCCATCCAGAGCATGCCGGACATCGTACCGAAAATACCCACTGCGGCTCCGATACTCACAAGAGCGTCCGATCGGTTGTCCTGGGCTGCGGCGTATAAAGCCCGGCTGCTTACCTGGCGTGACAATCGGAGGTTGAAACGGTACACACCGTACATAATGACCGCTCCTGCAATCGCTGTCCACCCCGTGAGCAGGGACGGTTCTCCAAACTGACGATTGACGATCGTTTCGCCTGCCCCGAAAAGTACTTGAATACCGATAGTAGCCATAATGAAGGCAGCAATCAGAGAAGAAATGGTTTCAGCCCTGGAGTGGCCGTAGTGGTGATCGCTGTCCGGAGGTTTCCGGGAGATGCGCAGGCCGATCAGCACAGCCAATGAGGCGATTATGTCCGTTGTATTATTTAATCCGTCTGCCCGTAAGGCATCGGACGATCCGACCTGTGCTATGATCAGTTTCGATATCGATAATACGACATAAGCGATAATGCTGACCCAGGCACCTGTTTCTCCTTTTTTCCACTGGTTGTTTTCCATCGATTATCTCTCTCCTTACCATCCTTCTATCATAGCAAATATACCACAGGCAGGCTAACAGCATTAAAGAAAGAGGAAAAGGCGAAATTGAAGCAATATTGACAACAATATAAAATTTCGCAAGGGAGAGCAGTGTGGGATTAAAAGATTCTTCGTCTAAATAGTTTTAAGTTGAGATAATTAGGTTATTGTAAGTAGTGTGGTCGGAACAGTGCGTGGCTCGTCCCCGATGCTGATACCGACGAAAATATCGCTGGGAGGTATTATTTTTATGGCAATTAAGCTGGCTGTTATTTATTACAGTTCTACAGGTACGAACTATCAGATGGCTAAGTGGGCAAAAGAGGAAGCCGAGAAAGAAGGAGCGGAAGTTAAGCTCGTGCGTGCTCCTGAACTTGCTCCTATGGCTGCCATTGAAAAGAACCCTGCTTGGAAAGAACATTACGAAGCTACGAAAGACGTAGTCCCTGAAGCGAAAGTGGAAGATCTGGAATGGGCAGATGCGTTTGTTTTCAGTTCACCGACACGTTTCGGAAGCGTACCTGCACAACTGAAACAATTCTTTGATATGGCAGGTGGCCTATGGGCTCAAGGAAAACTTGTCAACAAAGTGGCTACAGCCATGTCTTCCGCTCAAAACCCTCACGGAGGACAGGAAGCGACTATTCTGAACATTTATACCACTATGTATCACTGGGGTGCTATCGTCGTACCTACAGGTTACTCGGACGATACGATTTTCGCAGCAGGCGGAAATCCGTATGGAACAAGTGTAAGTGTAGATGGCGAAGGCAATATGAAAGAAGATGTCGAAGGAGCGGTACGCCACCAGGCTAAACGTACCGTGCAGATTGCAGAAAAAATTAAACAGTAAAATAACCAGACAGTGCCGGCAGGAAAAGATTTCTGCCGGCCTTTTTATGTTTCAAAAGAGAGAAAGCGGGTATATTATAATTAAATATTCAGAAAATTGTTGCTAAATCATCTGTTATCTTGCATAATGGAAAAAAGGATTGAGGGGGTAATCTCATGAGGAAGCAAAAGAGTGTATACGTTCTTCGACGGTTCCCGGCATACAAAGGAAAAAATATTACTGCAAAACGAGAGTTGTCCTACGGTATTAAGCTGGCTTCCCGGTTATTTCTGGACCAGATGGTATATGAATTCAACAAAAACCGCCTGGATGCCGCTATAAACGAAGCTATTGACAATGATGACAGAGCTGCTTTCGAGCGACTATCCGTACATTATCAGCCCTACACCTGGGAATAACATAAGTTCGGTCAACGAAAAGTGTACCTGCAACGAGTGGGTACGCTTTTTGTTATGTTTCAGAAGCGGTTATACAGGCGAATGGTTTTCATGATATAGTGGGTAAGGATATTTTTTACAAAAAGGCGGGTACATAAAATATGAAAAAATCTGTAGTGGCGGCAATTATAGGCTTGGGACTTCTGCTTGCCGGTTGTGCCGGTGAAAATACTGCGGAAGATAACGGGGCAGAACCGGAGAAGTCCGGAGAGGAACAGACGAGCAGTAAAGGAAGTACTGACCAAAAGGACAGTAGTGGCGATAGTCAGGCAGGAAACGGTAATAAAGAGGAAACGGGTCAGGACGATAGCGATGAAAATGAAAGCGGAGGAAACAAAGAGACAGGTAAGAGCCGGAAAACCTCAGAAGATGGAAGTATGATCGAAGTAGAGGAGCCTGAAAGAATTGATGTAATAGTTAATAAGCAGAGAAAGCTGCCGGAAGGGTACGAAACTCCGAACCTGACCGTGCCGGATGTTCCGTTCTCTTTTGAAGAGTTTCATCCGAAAAAGCAGATGAGGAAAAAGGCAGCTGTGGCTCTCGAAGAGTTGTTCCAGGCAGCAGAAGAGGACGGTTTGGAACCTGTCGCTGCTTCCGGCTACCGTTCTTATGAACGACAGAAAGCGATTTACGAAAACTCCGTAGCGGAAAATGGAAGAGAATATGCGAATCGTTATTCCGCTAAGCCGGGGACGAGCGAGCACCAGACCGGGCTTGCCATGGACGTAACGTCTGCTGAAATGGGTTTCGGACTTGATGAGTCTTTCGTAAATACAGAAGAAGGTCAGTGGCTGAAGGAAAATGCGCACCGTTTCGGCTTCGTCATTCGTTATCCCGAGGGCAAGTCGGATATCACCGGGTACGCCTATGAACCCTGGCATCTGCGTTTTGTAGGAAAAGAGCTGGCGGGTAAAGTGCACGCGGAGAATGTGACGCTTGAAGAATATTTTGGGCTGTATCCTGCCAATCAGTGATAATATGGATTTAAAAACTCCCGGGCTTCTCGCGTCCGGGAGTTTTTCTTTCGGTCAGAGTGCCAGTCCGACACGCTTATTTTTATAGTCGGGAGAAATTATTTCGCGGACGGCGACCTCCGCTACATCAGGGACCGGAGCTCTTTTACCGTTTTCGGGTAAATAATCAGCTTCTTCACGGAGAGGACCCCCCGATTCTTCATCCGGCAGGTAAGTCGGACAAAGAATCGTCCAGCTCCTGTCACTGTTTTCAAATTCCCGGTAAACTTTTTCATGCTCTTTTGCAGCGAACGTAATTCTCCGTTTCGACTCGTCTGTCTGATATCTCAGCTTACCTTCTTCCGTCCGGCTGTTCAAAATGCCCGCCGTACCAATCGTAACTATGCGAGGAATATTGTATTCCTTCATTATTTCGAGGCAGGTCGGAGTGAACTCCGATAACGTCGTCGTTTTATCGGTTCCAAGAGCACTGAACACCACATCTGCATGTTCCAGAGTTTTCCGGAGGGCTTCCGGGTCCAGTACGTTCCCCTCTATACGGTTTATATCGTCATTGAGCAGACCGGAAGCTTTCTTGCTGTCTCTGACGAGAGCGGACACAGTGTGCTGCTCAGCAAGTTTATTTGCAACTCTGTGGCCTACTCTCCCTGTCGCTCCAAGTATTGCTATGTGCATATGTATTCCTCCTTCTTGTTCTATCATTCCCGATCCAAATGCAAATTAAGCGGTTTTCCAAGTTTTTGCGGAGTTTGCATCAAAAAGGTGATAGTTCGATTGAAAGTTGATACAATTAAATGGAACCATTTTAAGGAGGGATCATCAAGTGGAATATCGTATTGAAAAAGACACATTAGGGGAAATGAAAGTACCGAAAGATAAATACTGGGCGGCCCAGACGCAACGGAGTAAAGAAAATTTTCCGATCGGTGACGAAAAAATGCCGAAAGAAATCATTGAAGGATTCGCTATCCTGAAAAAAAGTGCAGCCCGCGCGAACGAAGAACTCGGTCTTCTGGAGAAAGACAAAGCGGATGCTATCGCATATGCAGCAGATAAAATTACGGCAGGCGAACTGGACGACCACTTTCCACTCGTCGTGTGGCAGACCGGAAGCGGAACGCAGTCCAACATGAACGTAAACGAAGTCATCGCATACGTCGGCAGTGAATGGCTTGAAAAAGAAGGAAAAGAAACCCGTCTTCATCCGAATGATGACGTGAATAAATCCCAGAGTTCCAACGACACGTATCCTACAGCGATGCACATTGCAGCTGTACGTAAAGTGGAAGATGTGCTGCTCCCGTCTTCGGAACAGTTAAAGAAGACATTGAAAGAAAAAATGGAAGCGTTTAACGACATCGTTAAAATCGGCCGGACTCACCTTCAGGATGCCACTCCTCTGACACTTGGCCAGGAAATAAGCGGATGGCACAGAATGCTTGAGAAAACGGAAAAGATGCTGACTGAAAGCATTACATACGTAAAAGAACTGGCCATCGGGGGAACAGCGGTCGGCACAGGTCTGAACGCTCATGTGGACTTTTCTGAAAAAGTCGTTTCCTATATCAACAAGGATACGGGGAAAGATTTTATTTCGGCACCTAATAAATTTCATTCCCTTACCTCTCATGATGAACTCGTACATGCGCACGGAGCTGTAAAAGCACTGGCAGCGGATATGATGAAAATCGCCAATGACGTTCGCTGGCTCGGCAGCGGACCACGTTCGGGTATCGGGGAAATTACGATTCCGGCTAACGAGCCGGGGAGTTCTATAATGCCCGGAAAAGTCAACCCGACTCAAAGTGAGGCAGTAACGATGGTTGCAGCCCAGGTTATGGGTAACGATGCGACTATCGGTTTTGCAGCAAGTCAGGGTAACTTTGAGCTGAATGTCTTCAAACCGGTAATTGCCTATAACTTCCTGCAGTCGTCCCAAATTCTTGCAGACAGTATGAAGAGTTTCGACGAACGCTGTGTACAGGGACTGGAGCCGAATATGGAGAAAATCGAAGAGTATCTTCGCGATTCGCTCATGCTTGTAACAGCTCTTAACCCGCACATTGGATACGAAAATGCTGCGAAAATAGCGAAAACTGCTTTCGAAAAGAATCAGAATCTGAAAGAAACGGCAGTAGAGCTCGATTTACTGACAGAAGAGCAGTTTGAGGAATATGTTAAACCTGAAGAAATGACGAAACCGAACGCAAAATAAACGGGGGAATAGAGAATTACAGAAGCCTGAGAAGGGAGCGGTCCCTTCTCAGGTTTTTTTATAATGAATAATTCATATCTTTTTGAATAAACATTAATGATTATGGATAATTATTTCTTTTAATTATTAACAGAAACAGAAAGTTTATATTTTTTTAAAATAAAATGTCAACGTTTACAAAGTTGTCGTAACAGCGATCCATTAATTGGATAAAAATTAACCCGCGTGCAAAATTCCGTATTTTATACTATAATTATGCAACACTACTGTAAGCGTAATTTTCTTAATTTTCAAAAATAAATAATCGTTCATCAGGAGGTTTTAAAACATGGAAAAAAGAGGATACCCTGCTGCCCAGGGATTATACCATCCGGATTTTGAACACGAAGCCTGCGGTATCGGAATGATAGCGAACATAAACGGTTCGAAATCCCACGATATCGTAAATAACGCGGTTACCATTCTTTGTAACCTGGAACACCGCGGGGGACAGGGAGCGGATGTCAGTACAGGAGACGGCGCAGGAATTATGACCCAGATCCCCCATTCTTTCTTTGAGAAACAATGCGAAAAAGAGGATATATACTTACCGGAAGCCGGGAAATATGGGGTCGGGATGGTTTTTCTTCCGAGAGACCGTAATTCCCGTCAGGAAGCCAAAAAGATTTTTGAAGGACTGGTAGAGAAAGAAGGACAGAAATTCCTGGGATGGAGGTCTGTGCCGATTAATGCTTCTTTCGTCGGTGATAACGCTAAAACGACCATGCCTTACATTTCACAACTGTTTATTGAACCGGATGATACTATCGAAAGTCGCATAGAATTTGAAAGGAAGCTTTACGTTATTCGGAAGCAGGCATTGAAAGCTTTGGAGAAAAACGATAAATTCAAAGAATTCTATATGTGCAGCTTATCCACGACCACTATCGTCTACAAAGGCATGTTGATCCCCGAACAGCTTGACTCTTTCTATATTGATTTGAATCACCCCACATTTAAAACTGCTTTCGCCATGGTCCACTCACGTTTCAGTACAAATACTTTCCCCTCGTGGAAAAGATCCCACCCGAATCGCTATACTATTCATAACGGGGAGTTCAATACGCTGCGCGGAAACGTAAACTGGATGCGGGCCCGCGAAAAAATGTCTCAATCAGAAGCATTCAACGATGAAGAACTTAAAAAAGCTTTGCCCGTCATTGATGAGGACGGGAGTGATTCTTCTATGTTCGATAATGCCCTTGAATTTATGTATTTATCAGGAAGATCGCTGGCGCATTCCGCGATGATGATGATTCCTGAACCGTGGGCCAACGACGAGACGATCCACCCGAAGAAACGGGATTTTTATGAATACCATAGCACTCTTATGGAACCATGGGACGGTCCTGCGGCCGTCTGCTATACAGACGGCAGACAGATAGGGGCCTGCCTCGATCGGAACGGCCTTCGCCCGGCCAGATATTACGTTACCAAAGACGGAATGATTGTGCTCGGCTCTGAAGTGGGGGCACTCGATATCTTTGCTGATGATATCGAATACAAAGGCCGTCTCCATCCCGGTAAGATGCTTCTGGTTGACCTCGAGGAGGGCCGGATTATTCCGGATGAGGAGATTAAATTAGGCATAGCTGAAGAGGAACCGTACGGAAAGTGGCTCAAAGAGAATAAATACGATTTATCCGATTTTCCGGAACTCGAAGCCGACGCGCCGCAAATTACCGGAGATGATCTGATCTCCTGGCAGCTGGCTTTCGGTTACACGACGGAGGAGATTAATAAAATCATCAAGCCTCTGGTCCTTGACCGGAAAGACCCTGTAGGTTCGATGGGATATGATTCTCCTCTCGCTGTCCTTTCGAAAAAACCACAGCTGCTCTACAACTATTTCAAACAACTCTTCGCCCAGGTGACCAACCCGGCTATCGATGCAATAAGGGAGAAAGTTATTACGATGACGGAGACGACCATCGGGAAAGAAGGAAGCGTCGTGAATCCGAAGCCGGAAAGCTGTCGGCATCTGAGACTCGATACACCGGTATTGACCAATGAGCAGCTGGGAAAAATCGAAAACCAGAACATAGAAGGGTTTGAAAGCGGGAAGTTGTCCCTGCTCTTTGAAAAGAATGGCCAGGAACGCGAAATGGAAAAAGCTCTGGAACGGCTGTTCAAAGAAGCGGACAAAGAAGTGGAGAAAGGCACAACTTTCCTTATTTTGTCGGACAGGGGTGTGAACAGAGACTATGCAGCCATCCCGGCACTGCTTGCCGTTTCAGGACTGCACCATCATCTCATTCGCGAGGGTGTCCGTACTAAAGTCAGTTTAATACTTGAATCGGCAGAGCCTAGAGAAGTGCACCATTTCGCTACTCTGCTCGGGTACGGGGCGGAAGCTGTGAATCCTTATCTTTCTTATGAAACGCTCCGTGATCTGGTGGCGCGTGGGGAGATTCCGGATCGCAGCTATGACCGGAGTGTCCTCGACTACGTGAGCAGTGTTACGGACGGAATCGTCAAAGTACTTTCCAAAATAGGTATATCTACTATTCAGAGTTACCGCGGTGCTCAGATTTTCGAAGCGGTAGGCATCAGTCCGGACGTGATAGATAAGTATTTCACTAGAACAGCCTCCCGGCTCGGGGGCATCGGACTGGAAACTATAGAACGGGAAGTGTGCATGCGTCACGACCGGGGGTTCGAAGCCGAGCGGCCCCGGACGAAGATGCTGGACCCGGGAGATGAATTCCAGTACAGGATGAACGGGGAAGATCATCAGTACAACCCCCAGACTATTCATACCCTGCAACGGGCAGCAAGAACTAATGACTATAAGCTATTTAAGGAATACACGAAGATGCTCACCGATGAAACGAATAATCTGCAGTCGCTCCGCGGTCTCATTAAGTTCAAAGATCGTGCCTCAGTTCCTCTTGATGAAGTGGAGCCGGTGGAAGAAATCGTGAAACGGTTCAAAACAGGAGCGATTTCCTATGGTTCTATTTCACAGGAGGCCCATGAAGCTTTGGCTGTAGCCATGAACAAACTTGGAGGTCGAAGCAATACCGGAGAAGGCGGAGAATCACCTGACCGGTTCCTCCCGGATAAAGACGGGACCTCAAGGCGCAGTGCCATTAAACAGGTGGCTTCCGGTCGTTTCGGGGTAACGAGTCACTATTTGGTGAATGCTGATGAAATTCAGATCAAAGTATCCCAAGGTGCCAAACCCGGAGAAGGGGGGCATCTGCCGGGTAAGAAAGTGTACCCGTGGATTGCGGAAGTAAGAGGGGCAACTCCCGGAGTGGAATTGATTTCTCCGCCCCCTCACCACGATATTTATTCGATCGAAGATTTAGCGGAACTGATTCATAACCTGAAAAACGCCAATCCGGAAGCCCGTATCAGTGTCAAACTGGTATCGGCCGTAGGGGTGGGAACGATAGCTGCAGGTGTGGCCAAGGGACGTGCGGATCTTGTACTGATCAGCGGCTATGACGGCGGCACGGGTGCCGCGCCCCGGACGAGTATCAAACATGCAGGAATGCCGTGGGAAATTGGAGTTGCAGAAACTCACCAGACTCTCCTCCTGGACGGACTCAGGGACCGGATTACGGTGGAGACAGATGGTAAATTGATGACGGGACGTGATGTCGTTACGGCCGCTCTGCTGGGGGCGGAAGAGTACGGATTTTCCACAGCACCTCTCGTAGTTCTTGGGTGTATTATGATGCGCGTCTGTCACCTGGATACCTGTCCGGTCGGAGTTGCCACCCAAAATCCGGAGCTTCGAAAGAAATTTATAGGGGATGCTGATCACGTCGCGAATTTCATGCGTTTCGTAGCAGAAGAGGCAAGAGAAATTATGGCAGAGCTCGGTTTCCGGACGGTGAACGAAATGATCGGTCGAAATGACGTTCTGGAAAGGAAAGCCGATGTGGATCACTGGAAAGCCAAAGATGTGGACTTATCAGCTCTTCTTTATCGTCCGGAGACAGGATCGAACGTCGGACATTATTCTCAGGTGGAGCAGGATCACGGACTCGAGAAGTCTCTTGATGTCCAGGAACTGATTCCCCTTTGTAAGGAAGCGATCGATAATGGAACACCGGTGAAAGGCACAGGATCGATACGTAACATCCACCGGGTGGCCGGAACGATACTCGGCAGTGAAATTTCGAAAAAGTATGGAGAAGAAGGTCTTCCGGAAGATACGATTCAGCTGAAATTCAAAGGCTCGGCCGGTCAGAGTTTCGGAGCCTTCATCCCGAGAGGACTTACGATGCGCCTGGTCGGAGATGCAAATGATTACGTCGGAAAAGGTCTCTCCGGTGGGAAAATCATCGTTCACCCTTCCCCGCGTTCTACGTTCAAAGCGGAAGATAACATTATAGCTGGAAACGTCTGCTTTTATGGTGCTTCCGGAGGCGAAGCATATATCAGCGGGAAGGCGGGAGAACGCTTTGCTGTACGTAACAGTGGAGCCCATCTCGTAGTCGAAGGTGTGGGGGATCATGGCTGTGAATATATGACAGGAGGAAGGGTAGCCGTACTCGGGGAGACAGGGAGGAACTTTGCCGCAGGTATGTCCGGCGGAATCGCCTATGTACTGGACGAAGACGGAAGTTTCAGCACTAAACTTAATAAAGAGCTTGTACTTTCGGAACAGATACAGGAAGAGACGGAGAAGCAGGAACTTTATGAGATGATCGAAGCCCATGCAGGCTATACCCGGAGTGAGAAAGGGCAGCGGATTCTTGATAACTGGGAGGAAACACTTCCTAAATTCAAACGCGTCGTTCCAGTAGCATTTCTTGAAATGAGGAGCAGAATCGAAACATTCAGGAACGAAGGGAACGATAAATTCGAAGCGGAAATGAAAGCATTTGAAGCCAGCCAGAAAAGAGAAGAAGAACAGCTGGAGAATAAACAGGAGGAGGCTAAAGATGGGGAAACCGACAGGGTTTATGGAGTATGAGCGCCGGGGGCGCCCGGAGCGGGACCCGAAGGAAAGGGTAAAGGACTGGGAGGACTACACGCTTCCCATGCCGGATGAAGAAGCGCAACGGGAAGGGGCACGCTGCATGGACTGCGGTGTGCCTACCTGTCACACCGGTACGGAAATGGTCGGAGGAACCTCAGGCTGTCCCGTCTATCACTATATTCCGGAATGGAACGATCTTGTATACCGGGGGCAGTGGAAAGAAGCACTGATGAAAGCTCACGAGCAGAACAACTTCCCTGAATTCACCGGTATCGCCTGTCCGGCTCCGTGTGAAGGGGCATGCGTGCTGGGTCTGAATGAGAATCCCGTAGCCATAAGATCGGTGGAGAGGTCCATCGTTGAGAAGGGTTTTGCAAACGGATGGATTACCGCGGAACCACCCGAAAAGCGTACCGGTAAGAAAGTGGCAGTTGTAGGGTCCGGACCGGCGGGGTTAACCGTCGCCGACCAGCTGAACAAAGCGGGACATACAGTCACAGTATACGAGCGTGACGATCGTCCCGGCGGCCTGCTTACGTACGGCATACCGGAGATGAAACTATCGTATGAAGTGGTACTGCGCCGTATAAAACTTATGGAAGAAGAAGGGGTGCGCTTTGTAACGAATGCAAATATAGGCAGAGATATCCCTTCCAGCCAGCTGGAAGAGGAAAACGACGCGGTTGTATTATGCGGTGGCGCAGCTAATCACAGAAATATTGACGTAGAAGGGCGTAACCTTGAAGGTGTACATTTTGCGATGGACTTTCTTCATGCAAACACCAGAAGTCTGCTTGACTCACATCACGAGAACGGAGAATATATCTCCGCCGAAGGGAAGAATGTGATTGTAATCGGCGGTGGTGACACCGGAACCGATTGTATCGCCACGTCCATGAGACATGATTGCAAGTCACTCGTGCAGTTCGATATATATGATAAGAAACCCGGGAATAGAGATGAAGCGGTAAACCCGTGGCCGCAATATCCGGTGATTCATCGTATCGAATACGGGCAAAAAGAAGCGGAGGCAGTTTTCGGAGACGATCCGAGAGCTTACGCCGTCCAGACTAAGAAGTTTGTCGGAGATGAACATGGTCGTATTAAAGAAGTGCATACTATCAACGTTAAACTTAAATTCGATGAACAGGGGAACAAATATCGTGAAGAAATTCCCGGCACCGAGAAGGTTTGGCAGGCAGATCTCGTATTGCTGGCTATCGGTTTTACAGGACCTGAACAGGAACTGGTGGAAGAAATGGGGATTGAAACGACCCGAAAGACGAATGTTAAAGCTGACCTTCATACGTACCTGACAAACAAAGAAGGAGTTTTTGCAGCAGGGGACATGCGGCGCGGGCAGAGTCTGATTGTCTGGGCCATCAACGAAGGAAGAGCTGCTGCAGATGCCTGTGATAAATATCTGATGGAGGTGCCGGAGACAGTATAAGCCGTTCTTTTATTATCACTCTTGTATAACAGCCCCTCCTGGAAAGCGGAGAACATCGTCCGGTTTCCAGGAGGGGCTTTTTTGTATATCTTCTGTACTATTTAAAAACTTATTCAGTATATTCTTTTTGCGCCAAAATTTTGATAACTATATTGACATTTTCATTAAAAAAGATATTATTGGTATAAATATACGTTATAATTAATAATTATTCATTAACGGAGGGGGAATTACAGCTTGGTACACGCAGGTATCGCCGGAGCTACCGGCTATGGTGGCGTAGAATTGTTCCGGCTTCTGGCCAATCATAAGGATATAAAAAACATAAGTCTTTATTCTTCTTCGGAGGCAGGTTCTCCGTACGCTTCTTTAATGCCTCAGCTGTCCGAGTGGTTCAGTGATGAGCTTAAACCTATAGAAACGGAACGGATGAAAGAGGAACTGGATGTACTGTTTCTCGCTACACCCGCAGGAGTATCGAGAGACCTGACGCCTTTGTTCCAGGGCAGCGGGGTAAAGGTGATTGATTTGTCGGGGGACTTACGTTTGCAGAACCCGGCGGATTATGAAAAGTGGTATAAAAAAACTCCTGCTCCCGGACAGTTACTCGACGAAGCTGTGTACGGTCTGCCGGAAACGAATGGCGAAAAGATAAGGGAGGCGGATATTCTAGCTAACCCCGGGTGCTATCCTACAGCGGTGCTTCTTGGGCTCGCCCCTCTAGCCGATATCGGGTTGCTGGAGAAAAAATCTCTCATTATAGATGCTAAATCCGGTATTTCGGGAGCAGGAAAGTCTCCGAACGAAAAGACAATTTATACGAATACAGAAGAGAACTTCAGAGTTTACAAAGTGAATGAACACCAGCACATACCTGAAATTGAGCAGCAGCTTAAGAGATGGAGCGGGAGATCGGAGGCAGTTTCGTTCACTCCCCATCTCGTACCCATGACGAGAGGTATTATGGCGACGATGTATGTCGATGTCTCATTACATGAACATCCGGAATCGTGGATGGATCTTTACAGAACTTTTTATGCAAACAGTCCTTTCGTTCGGGTCAGGGATGAATTCCCGGCAACGAAAGATGTGTACGGCTCAAACTTCTGTGATATGCATGTGGAACTGGACGAGAGGACAGGTCGGTTAACGATAGTGTCCGTTATAGATAACCTCGTTAAAGGAGCTTCGGGTCAGGCGATACAAAACATGAATATTATGCTCGGATTCGAAGAGACGAGAGGTTTGAAGTTGTTTCCTTTATATCCATAAATAAAAAATAGAAAGGAGTTGGGAGGTTGATCGATACAGCGTTAAACGTAGAAAAGATAGAAAATGGAACAGTAGCCACGCCAAAAGGGTTCACAGCCGGAGGAGCCCATACAGGTTTAAGAAAAACGAGAAAAGACATGGGGGTGATTGTCAGTGATGTGCCGGCTGTCAGTACCGCCGTTTACACCCGGAGTCACTTTCAGGCTGCGCCATTACAGGTGACGAGAGAAAGTCTGGAAGATGGCATGCTTCAGGCAGTAGTCGTGAACAGTGCAGTAGCGAACGCCTGTACAGGTGCCCGGGGAGTGGCCAATGCGTTTCAGATGAGACGGTGGCTGGCAGAACGTCACGGCCTTCCGGAATCTTCGGTAGCCGTCTCTTCCACCGGTGTCATCGGGAAACAGCTGCCTATGGATATTATTAAAAAGGGCTGTTTTGAAGTAGACCCGGATTCGGAAGGAGGGGAAGACTTCGCTTCCTCGATTCTCACTACTGATAAGAAGACGAAATCTGTCTGTTATCGGGTGAAAATCGGGGAAAGCGTAGTAACTGTAGCCGGGACCTCGAAAGGCTCCGGAATGATCCATCCGAATATGGCGACGATGCTCGGGTTTTTGACGACGGACGCAGCTGTCGATCCGGAAGATTTCGACCGGCTTTTAAAATCTACTGTCAATCACTCCTTCAATCAGATTACCGTGGATGGGGAAACTTCGACAAATGACATGGTGCTGGCCATGGCGAACGGAGCGGCTAATAATGAAATTCTTCACGAAGGTCATGAAGACTGGGAACTTTTCGCAGGAGTCTTTTCGGAAGTCTGCTGTGACCTTGCTAAAAAAATAGCAGCAGACGGAGAGGGGGCGACCAAACTGGTGGAGGTTACCGTGAACGGCGCGGCAAGTGTGGGAGAAGCAAGAGAAGTAGCTAAAAAAATCGTAGGTTCCAGTCTCGTCAAAACGGCCATATATGGAGAAGATGGAAATTGGGGGCGGATTATCGGTGCGATGGGCCACAGCAGAGCGAGTTTCGATTCCGGAAAGTGTACCGTGGCGGTCGGGTCCTGTACCGTTTTTGAAAATGGGGAGGGCGTCGACTTTTCAGAGGAAGAAGTAGCTTCCTATCTGTCCCGGGATGAGGTGAAGATCACTGTAGATCTTTGCGCCGGTGACGCTTCCGGAACAGCATGGGGGTGTGACCTGACGTATGACTATGTCAAAATCAATGCCAGTTACCGGACATAAACCCCTCCTCGTCCTGAAAATAGGCGGCAGTATGATCGAGGAACTGGAAAGTATTTTTCTTAAGAGTGTAGAAGAACTCAGGGATCGGTATCAATTTGTAATTGTTCACGGCGCAGGCCCCTCTATCTCCTCCGAACTGAAGGAACGAAAAATCGACGCTCCTTTCATACACGGACTGAGGAGGACGACGAAACCGGCTATGGAAGTTGTGGAAACAGTATTGGGAGAAGTGAAAAACCGGGAACTGGCAGACAGGTTTACGGAGGAAGGAATGAAGGCAGTGGGCATAAGAGGTTGTGATGATGTGATTTCTGCTGAATTTCTGGACTTTTCTTCCTACGGGTACGTAGGGGGGACACCCCGTATTGAAACGGGACTTCTGAAGGAAACTCTCGAAAGGTCCTTCCTTCCTGTTGTTTCTCCTCTTGCGCAGACAGAAAATGGGGAAATTGTGAACGTGAATGCCGACACCGCAGCTGCAGGAATTGCAAAAGCACTGAAAGCAGACAAACTTATTTTTGTAACGGATGTACCCGGGGTAATGGAGGAGGGCAGGATAATTCCGCACCTTTCCTCAGCAGACATCAGGCAGCTCATTGAAAAAGAGACGATTTATGGAGGAATGATACCTAAAGTGAGAGCGGCGGAAGAAGCGTTATCCGAAACATTGCGGGAAGCGGTGATTGTCAGCGGGAAAGAACCTATGTCAATAAACGGGGAATGGAAAGGCACATTCATTACAAAAGAGGGAAAGGGGATGTTTCTGTGAGTCTGTTTCCGACTTATCCGCGTCTGCCGGTAACTCTGACGGATGCGGAAGGAACGATCGTAAGAGATGATAATAATAATGAATATCTTGATTTCACCTCCGGTATTGGGGTGAATAATCTTGGTCACCGTCCGGTTGCAGTACAAAGGGCGATTGAAGAGCAGATGAACCGGCTGTGGCATGTATCGAATATTTTTCCGGTTCCGGCTCAGGTGGAAGCGGCGGAAATTTTGACAGCACACTCTTCCATGGATGCCGTTTTTTTCTGCAATAGTGGAGCAGAAGCGAATGAAGCAGCCATTAAGCTGGCCAGAAAACATACAGGCAAAGATAAAGTAGTAACATTCGGTCAGTCTTTCCACGGGCGCAGCTTTGCTACAATGGCGGCTACCGGACAGGAAAAGGTCAGGCAGGGGTTTGGCCGTATGCTCGAGCCTTTTGACTATGCAGTGTGGAATGATAAAGAAAGTGTGGAAAGGAACATAGACGGAACTACAGCAGCATGTATGCTTGAGATTGTTCAGGGAGAAGGAGGAGTCCGTCCGGCAGAGCAGAGTTTTCTGGAATTCGTTCAGGAAGTATGCAGATCACGGGGAGTGCTTCTTATCATTGATGAGATCCAGACGGGAGCCGGACGTACAGGAGAACTGTTCGCTTATGAGACAATGGGGCTCGATCCTGATATCATTACATCGGCTAAAGGGCTCGGCAGCGGTTTTCCGGTGGGAGCGATGCTGGGGAAGGCTTTTTTGAAGGATGATTTTGGTCCGGGAAGTCACGGGTCCACCTTTGGAGGGAACCCCCTCAGCGCCACGGCAGCCAGAGCTACTCTGGAAGAGATACTTAAAGAAGGATTTCTCAATGATGTAAAAGAAAAAGGGAAGTACATGAAAGAACAGCTGACCAAAATGGTTGCCGATATCGACGGAGTAAAAGAGGTGCGTGGACTCGGGCTCATGATAGGGGTCGAATGGGAGTATGAAGTAAAACCGATTATCGATGAGTTGCGGACCGAGGGCGTGCTCGTACTTCCGGCAGGTCCGGACGTGATACGTTTGCTTCCTCCCCTTACCGTGACGACGGCCCAGATTGATGCAGCACTTCGCATTCTGGACGAAGTATTTCACAGAAAAGCGTAGTGACGGATAAGAATTCTATAAAAAACAACAGCGCGCCCTGTCGTATTGGGGCAAAAAGCGCTGTTGTTAAGTGATTATCTGATGCGAAGCTCTGATTCCTTATCGAAGAAGTGAGCTTTATTCATATCCATGGCGATTTCTATAGTATCTCCACCTTTGACGTCGGAGCGGGAGTCCACCCGCGCCACGAATTCCTGATTACCTATTCTCGAGTAAAGATAGGACTCCGCTCCCATCAGTTCGGCAACTTCGATGTAAGCCTTGATTTTTTTATCACTGTTACTGTCGATAAAGAGCTGTTCGTCATGGAGTTCCTCCGGACGTATGCCGAGTACGACTTCTTTACCGACGTATCCCTGTTCGCGCAGTGTCTTCATCTTCCCTTCCGGAACGGCTACTTTCGCCTCATCGATTTCTATATGGTCCTCACCCAGTTTTCCGGTAAAGAAGTTCATCGCAGGAGAGCCGATGAACCCGCCGACAAACATGTTCTCCGGCCGGTCGTATACATCTTTCGGGGCTCCGACCTGCTGGATAACACCATCTTTCATAACTACCAGTCTGGTTGCCATCGTCATAGCCTCCGTCTGGTCATGCGTTACGTAAATAGTGGTCGTCTGCAGGCGCTGATGGAGCTTTTGGATTTCGGCACGCATTTGTACACGAAGTTTGGCGTCCAGGTTGGAGAGCGGTTCATCCATGAGGAAAACTTTCGCATCCCGGACGATAGCGCGCCCGAGAGCCACACGCTGGCGCTGACCGCCGGAGAGTGCTTTCGGTTTACGGTCGAGAAGAGATTCGAGCCCAAGAATGTCCGCAGCCCGTTTAACCCGTTCCTGGATCTCTTTTTTATCCATTTTACGAAGTTTCAGTCCGAATGCCATATTATCGTAAACGTTCATGTGCGGATAAAGGGCATAGTTCTGGAAAACCATTGCAATGTCCCGGTCTTTCGGTGCCACATCATTCATACGATTTTCATCAATCATAAAATCCCCGTCAGTAATGTCCTCTAGTCCTGCGATCATACGCAGAGTCGTCGACTTCCCGCACCCGGAGGGACCGACGAATACCACAAATTCCTTATCATTGATATGTAAATTAAAATCCTGTACGGCATGCACATTTCCGTCATAAACTTTTTGGATATTGTTCAAATTGATCTCAGCCATTATCATTACCCCCGTCATTTGAAATCGTTTTCTTTATAAGGACCAGTCTATCTCATCCGTACAATAAAGAAAACGGTTAACGTGCACAGGAAAATCAACGGCGTTTTGTGCACGTTGTCAGTAGCGTATGTAAAGAATAGAGAGATAAACGAGGACGCCTGCGTCGAACTGCCTGATGTCCATTCCGGTAAGTTCCGTGAATTTATCGATACGGTATTGCAGGCTGTTGCGGTGCATATATAACGTTTTGGCAGCGGCTGATGCATTCGCTCCGTGTTCAAGAAACACTTTGACGGTATCCAGAAGTTCCCCGTCGGATTCAGTGCCTTTCAGGAAATTGGATGCAAGGATTTCTCTGTTCTCTTCTTTTAAACTATCCATATAAAGATAAAGAGCCGTATTCAGAGGTGTGGCGAGTGCTCCCGGGAGATAGCGGGAGGCTGTTTCGGCCATCGTTTGAGAGAAGGTGAAATGGGTATGGACCGACCGGAACTCTTCATAGAATTCACTTACATAGAAACGGATTTTCATATCGAAGTCACTCATAAGTACATCCATCACTTCGTCGAAAGCGATGGTTTCCACCGGTCTCTCTGTCTGCTCCTCAATGATTACCCCGCCCCTTCCATCTGTCCAGATGATGGAAACAGGGAACGGAAAGAGCGCCTGGAAAGCTTCGTGGAGAGATTCCTGATCCACGGAATGAGGAGCGGTAAAGAAAATGAAGCGATAACGGTGAGGAGGCGTCTGGAAAGTTGCTTCTTCCCGCTGGAAAAGCAGACGTCTCCACTGGTCTTCCCTTAAAGAGATTCCCCGGTCGGCTTTCGGGAAAAGTTCAAGCAGGAGAGTATGCTCACGTTCCGGAACTTCTTCCCGCTTGAGGCCCACCGTCCCTTCGTCCGTATCGAACCAGTAATAGGAATCGTATGCGTGTACGGACACTTCTTCCGGTGTTGTATAATTGGAGTAAAGCTGTTTCAGCTGAGCTGCTTTCATAAAACATATCCTTTCTTTTGTATAATCCCGAGTGATGTAGTAGTATTAAAAGAAAATACCAGATTAGCAAGAGGAGGGGCTCCTTCATGGAAGATATAGAGAAGAAAAGTGAATATAATCAGGATGTGAAAAATCGCCTCAAAAGAGTGGAAGGGCAAATACGCGGCATTTTAAAAATGATGGATGAAGGAAAAGAATGTAAAGATGTTGTAACACAGCTATCTGCTGCCCGGTCGGCGATGGATCGTTCCCTAGCATATATTGTAGCAAAAAATTTGGAAACATGTATTCGTGATGCAGAGAACGAAGGAGAAAGTGCAGACGAAGTAATAGGCGAAGCTATACAAATGCTCGTGAAGAGCCGCTGAAACGCGCCGGTGTCCCGGTGCGTTTTTTTGGTTAAGAGGAACAAAACAGGGGCGTCCTTCCGTGGCTCGGCACACTTGGCATACCTTCGGGTCCCGCGAACTGATTGCACGTTTTTTACCGATTCGCTTATACTGAAAGAAACATAACCGGAAATGAGGATAATTATATGGATCCGATACTGTTTACAATTATGATGATCGGAATTGGAGCAATGATCGGGGGAATGACGAACTCTCTCGCCATACGTATGTTGTTTCGTCCCTATCGTCCTGTATATATAGGCAAATTTCAAATACCGTTCACTCCGGGACTTATTCCCAAACGGCAAAGTGAACTGGCAAAACAACTGGGTGAAATGGTGGTGGAACACCTGGTGACTCCGAGCGGGCTCAGGAATAAGCTTTTGAACGAGACATTCAGGGAAACACTGCTAAGGGGAACCAGAAAAGAAGTGAACCGTTTCCTCGATTCAAAAATCACTCTGGGAGAACTCATTTCTCCCATGGCCCCGGAACTTACGAAAGAAAACGTGCACGGAGAACTTGAAAAACAGCTGGAGAAAACTATCAGCGGGTGGCTGGACAGAAGAAAAGACGTAAAAATAAAAGATATTGTGCCGGGAGAATGGGAAGAGAGGGGGATATTTCTTACAAAACGCGCAAGCATCTATGTACAGAGGAAAATAGCTTCGTATCTTGAAAGCCCGGACGGACGATATCGTGTAAAGGCTCTTATCAACGATTATTTTGAAAAACACGGGATGTTCGGCCAGCTCATGTCTTCTATTTTCAGCAGCAGAAACATAAGCGAACGGCTGCATGGCACTATGGTGAGATATGCAAACAAAGAAGAGACCAGACAGTGGATTGAAGACGTGATGGTGGAGGAGTATAAACACCTGATTGCTTTGAAAGTGGAAGATATTGAACAACACATCAGGCGTGAGGAGATAATCGCCTCTTTCTCCGGAGCGTTAAGCAGTCTCGTGCCTCTGGAGAGATACTGGGATAAACCGCTCTCCGAGATTTCGGCCCCTGTGCGGGAGAGGATTACGGAAGATGGAGTGGCTTTTGTCGTTCCGAAAGCGATCGATTTTCTTTCGGTACAGATGGAAAGTGTCATTAAACATTTGCATCTGGAAGATATCGTGAAGGAACAGGTGGAAGCTTTCGAGGTATCACGCCTTGAAGATCTGGTGCTCGGAATTTCACGTCGCGAGTTCAAGATGATCACTTATCTCGGAGCTATGTTAGGGGGATTTGTAGGCCTTCTTCAAAGTGGTATCGTACTCCTCCTTGGAATATAAGTTTTTGCCTATACAGACGGAAACTCGTTTGTTATAGTAGGAAAAGAGTCAAATTTAGGAGGTTATTTTTCAATGGCTAATATTTATGATAATGCATATGAACTGGAAAAAGCACTACGTAACAGTGAAGAATTTACAGCACTTAAAGACGCTTATGACAAAGTGATGAGCGATGAATCTTCTAAACAGATGTTCGAAGATTTCCGTCAGACGCAAATGACGCTTCAACAGAAGCAGATGCAGGGAGAAGAAATCTCCGAAGAAGAAGTGGAAAAAGCGCAGAGCGTTGTACAACTTGTACAGCAGCATCCTGATATTTCCAAGCTGATGGAAGAAGAGCAGCGTTTGAACACGGTCATCAATGAGGTAAGCCAGATCATTACGAAACCTCTTGAGGATCTTTACGGTACCCAGGATCAGGAAGAACAGTAAAAAGTCGCCTTCGGGCGGCTTTTTTTTTATGCCAAGAAAAGGGTGCGTATATTGTTAAAAGGAAAGTCGGAATTTTCGTCGAAATGTATAATACAGGAAGGTATGTAAAGAATTAAAAAGGGGGAAACACATTGAATTATTTCCGTTTAGAACAGCACGACTCTTTTGTACACGTTCAATTGGCACGTCCCGACAAATACAATGCATTGAATGCACCGATGCTTAAGGAGTTCAGGGAAGTGCTAGAGGAAGTGAGAGGATACGAAGCGGATCTGGTTCTGATATCCGGCGAAGGTCCCGGATTCTGTGCCGGAGGCGACATTTCGATGATGAAAGAGTTTTCGGATGAGGAAAAATACAGCGCACTGATGAATGACATCGAAGCGATTGTTAAAGAAATCTATACGATGCCTAAAATAGTCGTTGCTGCCGTGCACGGCTCTGCTGTAGGACTCGGGTTGAGTATCGCCCTCAGCTGCGATTGTATTATTGCTGAAAAAAATGCAGTATTTTCGATGAATTTTATCGGGATCGGTCTGGCTCCGGACGGAGGCGGCCACTACTGGCTGAAGGAAAGGCTCGGTGTGCATCATGCGAAACAGTACGCCTGGGAGGGGGCGAAACTGTCTGGAGAAGAAGCCCAGGAACTGAAACTGGTGGATATGGTGACGGAAGAATTGATGTCCCGGGCGGAAGCCCTGATGACGAGCTGGAGCCGCAGACCTTTGAGATCGATGATTGCGACGAAGATTCTGTACCATCAGGCGGGCGTGAAGGAACTTGAGTATTATTTACAGCAGGAACGGATTAACCAGAGAAAACTGAGCGAAACGAAAGATCACAAGGAAGCCGTCCGTGCTTTCATGGAAAAAAGAAAGCCGGAGTTCACAGGTAAATAATCGGAGAGACCCCTGACAACCGTCGAATTCAAGCTCAATGATTCAAAGAAGCCTTCCCCTCGGGAACTGGGGAAGGCTTCTATATACTGATTATCTGTGAAAGAGGACGAGATGACCTTCAGGGGCTACGCAACGATGTGTCTTTTCTTCATACCCCTGTTCCGCCAATTTCTCTTTTCCGATTTCCGCAGCAGATTTATCGTCTTCCGCTTCAAACCTTTCGTCGATCAGGTTGGTGCCGTCCTGGCTGAATACTGTCAGAAAATATGTTTTCATTTATGTACCCTCCTTTTTGGATGAATGCCTATTCACATTATAGAAGTTTTTGTTTAAAAATGAAACGTTTTCACTGAAGAAACGTAATCGAAAGAAAATGAAGGAGGAGGAAATATGCTGAAACTTGACAATGTAACTAAAAAATTCGGCTCGTTTGTTGCAGTCGACAGCCTTTCCATAGAAATACCCGAAAAGCAGATGTTCGGGTTCCTCGGAGGAAATGGTGCGGGTAAAACGACAACATTCCGTATGATTCTCGGTCTTCTCGACCAGACAGAAGGGGAAATCTCCTGGAATGAAGGAGGAATCGGGTACGATCAGAGTCACCTCGTCGGTTATCTGCCGGAGGAGAGGGGGCTGTATCCGAAACTTAAAGTCGAAGATCAGCTCGTCTATCTGGCCAAACTGAGAGGGATGAATAAGCAGGACGCCCGCGGTGAAATCAACTACTGGCTGGAGCGTTTCAAAGTGCCCGATTACCGGACGAAAAAAGTGGAAGAGCTTTCGAAAGGAAATCAGCAGAAAATCCAGTTCATTTCCGCCGTGCTGCATAAGCCGAAACTGCTGATTCTGGATGAACCCTTTACGGGACTCGACCCGGTAAACGTGGAGATGCTGAAAGAAGCCGTGAAAGAGCTGAAAGAAAAGGGCACTTCCATCGTCTTCTCCTCCCACCGGATGGAGCACGTCGAAGAACTTTGTGAAAGCTTGTGTATTATGCATAAAGGAGCGCCGGTAGTGCATGGGAAATTAAAGGAAATCAAACGCTCGTTCGGAAAGAAAAATGTGCAGATCGAAGCCGACTTCGATGTTTCATTCCTGAAAGAGGAAGAGGTGGTGCTCCACTATAAAGCTGTACCGGAGGGGGCGACCTGTCAGATACATAAGGAAGAAGATGCACAGGTACTTTTCGAAGCCCTGCAGGGCAAAGGATTTGTGAGAAAATTCGAGGTGGAGGAACCGTCGCTTGAAGATATCTTCATTGAAAAGGTAGGTGAATCATATGAATAAGTTTTTTGTCATTCTATCCCATACATATACTAACAGAATTAAATCAAAGGCCTTTATCATTACTACTGCTCTTATGGTGGCTGCTATCCTGCTCATGACGAATATACAGACGGTAATGGAAGTCTTCCAGGGGGACGAGGATGAAAAATCCTCCGTAGCTCTTATTGCAGATGAACCGGAGGCGTCTGCTCTCGCTGCATCCATTCCCGGTGGAGAAATATATGAAGGAGAAGCGGAAGACGCGAAAAAGTCGGTAAGAGATGGCAAATTCGATGGGCTTCTCGTAGTCGAAAAAGGAGAAGCAGGATTGCCGGCCGGTCATTACTACACGGACGAATTCACTTCCTCCACGGATCAGGAAGTCAGGCAGGCATTACAGCAGGTCAAAATGAACGCTGCGGCGCGGCAGCAGAATATATCCGGAGAAGCACTTGCCGAAATTTCCACGCCTGTGGAATTTGAGACGACAGCACTGGAAGAGGGGGCTAAGTCCGAAGAAGAGCTGAACCAGGCCCGCGTGATCGTCTATATTATGCTGTTCGTTATGTATCTTGCTGTCATTATGTACGGAAACATCATTGCCACGGAAGTGACTACGGAAAAGTCGAGCCGGGTAATGGAAATTCTTATTTCCAGCGTATCGCCGGTCACGCAGATGTTCGGAAAAATAACAGGGGTTGCCCTGGTGGGGCTGAGTCAATTCGGGATTTTTATTCTCAGCGGTATTGTGGGTATCCGTATGAGTGACAGTTCGGAGAATTCCCTTATCCAGATGGCCGGTCTCAGCAACCCGGACTGGGGCATCATCACTTATGCAGTCATTTATTTTCTGCTCGGCTACTTCCTGTATGCCACACTGGCCGCGGTGCTCGGTTCACTCGTAAGCCGGGTGGAAGATGCCCAACAGACGGTGACACCGATGATGATGCTGGTGGTCGTAGCGTTCTTTTTTGCGATATCCGCCCTCAGCAACCCGAACGCTTTTTATATAGCGGCGGCTTCCTATATCCCTTTTTTCACTCCCTTCGTCATGTTCACGAGAATAGGAGTGGGAGAAATGCCGGTATGGGAAGTGGTTCTGTCGTTCGGCGTTCTCGTCGGCGCAATCATACTGCTCGGAGTTATCGGTGCCAGAATTTATCGGGGAGGTGTACTTATGTACAGCAGCTCCTCGCTATGGAAAAACACGAAAGAAGCGCTGCAGCTTTCCAAAAAAGAATGAAGAACATGTTTCCCTGCCTCCCGGGCAGGGAATTTGTTATATAGCTGAATACGTTTGATAAGCAGGTGAACTAAAAGATAAAAAGGGATAGAGCTTTTTAAGAAAATATTTGATAGAATAGATGGATGTTAATTTTGAATCAGACGGGAGGGATCCTCCAGTGGAAAATAAAGAATGGCAGCAGTATGAAGAAACGAAAGAAAAGTTTATTCAGGTGATCGCTAAAAATATGAACCTTTACGGGGTTACTCCATCTATCGGACGTCTTTATGGAGTTTTGTATTTTGCCGAGAAACCTATGACGCTCGATGACATGAGAGAAGCGCTATCCATGAGCAAAACGAGCATGTCTACAGGAGTGAAAGTACTATCTGATATGAAAATGGTAGAACCTGCTTTTAAAAAAGGGATGCGCAAAGATCTGTATAAGTCTGAAGAAGACTGGTACAAATCCTTCACTTCTCTTTTTGCTAGTAAATGGAAGAAAGATGTAGAAACGAACATAGAAGAAGCGGATGAAGCCATCGAAGAGTTCCGGAATCTGCAGCAGAACACGGAAGATTTACTGTTAAGGGAACGACTCGAAGACGATATATACAAGTTGCAGTATGCGAAAAACTACTATGAATGGCTGATGAACTTTATTCGTGTTGTGGAATCCGGGGAAATCTTCCGGTATGTTCCCAAAGTGGAGCAGAAACCTGTCAGGAGAGAGGGGGTTTCCTATGAGTAAGGGAATTGCTCATTATCAGGTAGGGGAGACGTTCGACGATTTCCTGCTCATCACCTCGGCGAATAAAAGTATCGCCAGTAACGGTAAACCGTTTTTAGCCCTGCTTTTACGTGACCGTACCGGGGAAATCGACGCCCGGTTGTGGGGCGCAAAAAAAGAAGATGAGACGTTGTTTAAAAAAGGTGTATTAGTGAAGGTATCCGGGGAGATAAGTCAATTCAGAAATAAGCCCCAATTGAAAATTCAGCACATACGTCAGGCGCTGGAGGAAGACGGAAGAGAAGTGAAACAATTCGTGGAGGAAGCGCCGGTGAGTGTGGAGTGGCTTGAAGATCAGATCAAAGAATTCATGTTCGAAATGACCAACGCTAATCTTCAGCGGCTCACCCGCTACTTCGTAAAAGAGTACAACGAAGAACTTTTCACATATCCTGCCGCTACGAGGAACCACCATAACTACGTTTCAGGCCTTGCTCACCATGTTGTCACCATGCTCCGCCTAGCCAGGGAAATCGGTGGAATTTACCCGGAAGTAAACAAGGATTTACTGTACGCCGGAATTATCGTACATGATCTAGGTAAAATAAGAGAGCTTTCGGACCCTGATTCACCCGAGTATACGATTGAAGGCCGTTTGCTCGGGCACATTTCCATAATGGTCGAGGAAATCCAGCATGCGGCCTCGGAACTTCATATCGAAGGGGAGGAAGTGATGGCGCTGAAGCATCTTGTACTGAGTCATCACGGTAAAGGTGAATGGGGCAGCCCGAAACCACCTTACATTCGCGAAGCAGAAATTCTGCACCAGATCGATATGCTGGACTCCCGCATACAAATGATGAACACCTCCCTGCAAAAGACAAAGCCAGGCAGCTTTACGGAGAGGATTTATTCGCTGGAGCAGCGCTCTTTTTACAAACCCCTGTTTGAAATGGAGTGAGAACCACACCTCCCCTGCCTGCAGTTTTACAGAAGTCTATTAATAATAAATTTATGTACAAATAAATAAAACAAGCCGGGGGATTGGATAAATCCCCCAGCTTTTAAATTGGACTATTCTTCGGAACTTCCATCTTCTTCAGAATCCCCGCTGCCTTCTTCAGCTGATTCCTGTTTAAACAGTCCCTCGAATTCTTCCAGTTTCACGTCAATTTCAGCTTCATCCATGATTTTCTGCAGATGCTGCTGCATTTTCTGCTGATCGACTTTCTGACTTACGAGCGTTCTTTTGATTTCCGGTTTAGCTTCCTCGTAAGGTTTCACATCTTCCGCATCACGTTTATCGGTGACCTTTATGATGTGGTAGCCGAATTGAGACTGGACAGGTTCGCTGATTTCACCCTTATCCAGTTTGTAAGCAGCCGCTTCGAACTCCTGGGCCATTTCCCCGGGGCCGAAGTAACCGAGTTTGCCGCCCTGCTGTGCAGAGCCGTCAGAGGAATATTCGCTGGCAAGTTCACTGAATTCTGCTCCATCAGCCAGCTTTTTCTTAACTTCCTCTGCCGTTTCTTTGTCTTCGACAAGAATATGGCTTGCCTGTACTTCTGTTTTCATGCGTTCGTAGTAGTCTTTCATTTCCTTTTCGGAAATATCTACTGTTTCAGCAGCAGCCTGTTCCTGAAGAAGACTTTGACGTATCGTTTCCTTAAAAGCGTCCACATCTTCAAAACCGCTACTCTCGAGAGCCTGATCGAACTGGTCTCCGTATTGTTCCTTCAGGGCGTCCACTTCTTTTTGCACGGCCTCATCACTTACGTCATACTTTTCGGTCAGTACTTCATTCGTCACAAGCTGCTGAAGTACCTCTTCCCCGTGTTTATTTTTCAGTTCGTTATAGAATTCTTCTTTTGTAATTTCACTGTTTGCGGTTTCTGCAACCGTTTCGGAGGAATCATCCGAACTGCATGCCGCAAGCGTAAAAACACTCGTAGCTAAAATTGTGGTTAATACAGCTTTTTTCATAATGGTCGTACACTCCTTGTATGTAATTTGCAGAGGTGGGCCTGAAGGTCTGCCTAAAAGATAATATAACATAAAAAACATTTCACTTACTACTGTGAATGTAAAGAAACGGAAGGGGGAAACTTGCCTCCATAAAATAAAAACACCGCAGCCCGTACCTGCAGTGTTCCTTAACGATAATTATTTTATAGTGCATGACGCTCTATTATAAAACCGTAATGACTTCCACGTAAGAAGAAATCAGCAGAATGGTAATGAGAACGTTGATCGTACGAAATACTCTCATCTGTTTTTCTTTCTCCATTTTCGTTTTCAGACATAGGGAGTGAGTTAATGAGTTGAAAATAAATAGTACAACTAAAGCAAATACACCAAAAACGACTGCGAAGCTCATAAATAGCCCCTCCTTTACTCTTACGGTTTACTGTATCAAAAACTGGAGAAAATGAAAAGACAGCACTCTTACAGGTGCTGTCTTATGCTTCTTTCCGCTGGATCAGTATGTCGTACCCGTCCTTTGCGTTTTCGATTATACACCGGCGCGGAGCTTTCACGAAATGATAAAGATAAAGGAAGTCTGTGAAAGACATCGCTAAGTTAACAGAAGTGATGAGCATGAAATACACGAAATAATCAGGGAACATGTAAGCCATCATATACGAAGGCGCCGATATGAAAAGAGTCGGGCCGAGCGCCATAAGAATGGACGTCTGTTTTGAAAGTTTCGATTTACACTGATAGAAGAAAGTCGGGAAAACGCGCTTTCTGAATTTCAGGAACACCTTCATACGTTTATAAGACAATAGTAACGGAAGCATATGCATCAGCCGATGAAACAGCGGAAGGAGAAACAGAACGACGACTACCGGAAACAGCCCATAGTCTTTTACTTCATTAGAGCCATGATACATAGATAACGGAATAAATAAGATGAGAAAAGAAATAACCCCAATAAAAATTGAAAAGATATAAATCCGGTTCAGGCCGAATTCTTTATTGATGTTTACTGATTTCCAGCAGTTCATCATAGTGAATACCCTCCTCTGCATCAGAATGCAAGTCAATAGTTGGTTGAATCGTCGACATGCCGGGTCTGCGAAGACTTTTTTCCCCGGCCACAAGAGGAATCATAGTACGGATTGAGAAGAAAAGCAACAGTTTTATAAAAAAGAATTTTAACAGCGTGATGGCGGGGGTCGAAGGGTCCATGGAGTCCTTGCGAAAACGTTGGAGAAGAAGGGTTAATAAGTGCAGGGAGAAGAGAGGGCAGAAAGGCGGCAGGAATAAGTCACAAAAATCAAAATAACCGACTATACGCCGGTTATTTTTAAGAGGGGAGGGTATATATAACTAGTTGACTTCATCTTCTTTCAGCGCAAGTATTTTGGTGAATGCTTCCGTAACGCATGCATGGAATACTTTCATTTCCTCAGCTTTTTCATAAAGCAGATCCGCTTCTTCGGCGGAACCTTCCTCGACTAACTCATAATTGCTGGCCGCCATCTCTGCCTGCAGCCTTTCCAGATTGTCTTTCTGTTCATCAGCCTGCTGTATCCATTTTTCAATAAAAGAAGAAAGGAAACTTAAATACAGGTTTTTATTAGCCTGATAGAAGTCTTTACGCTTCCCCTTCACCCACACCCGTTCTACGAGCCCCTGCTCCAGCAGACTTCGAATCCCGGTGCTCATGGACGTTTTACTTTTACCTGAAGCCTTACTCATGTCATCCAATGTCATAGGAAAAGGGTGGATGTATAAAATGATAAAAAGCCGCGCGTCCCCGGAGGTAAGACCGAACATCTCAAGAGTTTTAGAAAACTCCTGGACGGTTTTAGCCTGAAATTCTTCTAATAAGGGATAGTTTACAGATGTCATGCAATCCTCCTCCAGTACGAATTACTTTAAGGTTACTACAATGCTACTGCGGGAGAAAATAGTAGCACCGGCAGGAAATAGATGAAAAACAGAGAAAAAAGGCGTATTATACTTTGTTTGTTGTGTACAGTTTAAACTGTACGTTATTTTTGAACTGAATAACATTTATAATAAGTTTGTGTTTTATGTGTCGGATAAGTTACAGTATTACAAGTAGGTAACAAAAAGAGAAAACGAATGGAATCGTTGCTAATTTAGAAAGAGGTGAGGGGATTGCCAGTAATCGACGTAAAAGATTTATCGAAAATATTCGGCAAAAACGCCAAGAAGGCTACCAAATATCTGGATGAAGGTATGTCGAAGGAAGAAATTTTAAAGAAAACCGGGAACACAGTCGGTGTAAACCGCGCTACTTTCAGTGTGGAGGCAGGAGAAATCTTCGTAATAATGGGGCTGTCCGGGAGCGGGAAATCCACCCTGGTACGTCTCGTGAACAGATTGATCGAGCCGACGGAAGGAAGCGTGACGATCGACGGAGAAGACCTTTCCCAGATGGATAAGAAGGCTTTGAGAGAAGTGCGCCGTCGGAAATTAAGTATGGTTTTCCAGCGCTTCGCACTGTTTCCTCATCGGACCATTGTTGAAAATGCGGAATTCGGTCTTGAAGTCCAGAACATAGACAAAGATGAGCGCAGAAAGAAAGCGTCCGAATCGCTCGAGATGGTAGGGCTCGGGGATTATATGAATCAGTTTCCCGGTCAGCTCTCCGGCGGGATGCAGCAGCGTGTCGGACTGGCGCGTGCGCTTGCCAACGACCCGGAAGTACTGCTGATGGATGAAGCGTTTTCGGCACTCGATCCTCTCATTCGAAAAGAGATGCAGGATGAACTGATTGCCCTTCAGCAAAAAAATGAAGAAAACGATTCTTTTCATCACGCACGATCTCGACGAAGCACTCCGTATCGGAGATCGTATTGCTCTGATGAAAGATGGAAAGATAGTACAAATCGGTACTCCGGAAGAAATACTCATCAATCCGGCTAACGATTATGTGGAGAGGTTCGTAGAAGATGTGGACCGTTCCAAAGTACTGACTGCCGAACACATTATGAAACGGCCGGAGACGGTGGATATAGAGAAACATGGCCCGCGGACTGCTCTCGAAAGAATGAGGAAAGAAGGGTTATCAAGTATTTACGTCACCGATGCCGATAGAAATTTAAAAGGATACGTTACCGCTGATGACGTAGCCGAAGCGGCAGGTAAAGAAGAAAAAACTCTGAAAAACATATTACGTACAGAAGTAGTACAGGTGAGCAGGGAGACTACGATGCATGAAATCTTTGATGTGATTCATGATGCTAAAGTCCCTGTAGCCGTAGTGGATAATGAAAAATTGGAAGGAATCATTGTTCGAGGGGCAGTAATTGCCGCTCTGTCCGGAAGTGAGGTGAACCTGAATGGGGATATTTCCTGAAATACCGGTAGCTGAATGGATCACAGCAGCAACTGAAGGCATACAGGAAGGTCTTAAACCTATTTTTACATTTATACGGGAAGATTTCGGTGATTTCATCGAAGTATTTGCCGAAGACTGGCTGATGAACGTACCGATCTGGTTATTCATCGTAGTAATAGCGGTTCTTGCATTTTTCGCCTCGGGTAAAAAGTTCGGACTGGTCGCTTTTACGGTGATCGGTTTATGGTTTGTGGCGAACCAGGGGCTGTGGGAAGAGCTGATGAATACATTTACACTCGTCATATTTGCAAGTCTGATATCTGTCATTATCGGAGTGCCGTTCGGAATATGGATGGCGAAAAGTAAACCGGTAGAAAATATCCTCACCCCGGTTCTTGACTTTATGCAGACGATGCCGGCGTTCGTTTATCTGATTCCGGCTGTTGCGTTCTTTGGTATCGGCATGGTGCCGGGTGTCTTTGCCTCCGTCATATTCGCTACGCCTCCGACGGTAAGGTTCACCAACCTCGGCATACGTCAGGTGTCCGGTGAATTGATCGAAGCTTCCGATGCTTTCGGAACTACGGGAACACAGAAGCTGTTTAAAGTTCAGCTTCCTATGGCCAAGAAAACGATTATGGCCGGTATCAACCAGACGGTTATGCTCGCACTTTCCATGGTAGTTATCGCCTCCATGATCGGGGCGAAAGGTCTTGGACAGACAGTTATTACAGCCCTTCAGCGTGCTCAGGTAGGACCTGGTTTCGTCGCAGGGTTCGGAATCGTTATTTTGGCCATCATTATCGACCGCTTTACGCAAAATCTTAATACACAGCGGGGAGATAATCCTTAAGCAGGTGGAAGAGGACTACGTGTCCTGATTTATATAAAACTTATTAAGAAAAGGGGAGAAGTACATGTTTAAGTTTGATTGGAAAAGAATTGGTATGACAGCCGGATTATCGTTGACGCTATTAGCCGCGGGGTGCGGTTCGGACGGAGGTTCTTCGGACTCCGGTGGAGAATCGGGATCTGACGGTGAATCTTCAGGAAAGGCGAACTATGGTGAGGAAATAAACTACGAAATTACAGGTATTGAAGCAGGTGCCGGTGTTGTAGCGGCCTCCCAGGATGCTGTGGAGAAGTATGACAGTCTTGCCGGGTGGGAAGTATCCACTTCTTCTTCCGGGGCTATGGCAACTGCTCTTGGGGAAGCTATTGACAATGAAGAGCCGATTGTCGTTACCGGCTGGACACCACACTGGAAGTTCGCTGAATATGACCTGAAATATCTTGAAGACCCGCAAGGAGTTTTCGGGGACGCTGAAGAAATCAAAACGATGGTGAAAACGGGACTGAAAGACGAGAAGCCTAATGCTTACAAGATTCTGGATCAGTTCCAGTGGGAAACTTCTCAAATGGAAGAAGTTATGCTTGAAATCCAAAATGGCGCAGACCCTGCAGAGGCTGCAAAAAACTGGGTTTCCAATAATGAAGATGCAGTATCATCCTGGACGGAAGGTACAGAAGAAGTTGATGGAAAAGAAGTAGAACTCGTCTATGTAAACTGGGATTCGGAAATCGCATCTACGAACGTTGTAGCTGAAGTCATGAAGGAACAGGGCTTCGAAGTGACCACCACTCCTCTCGACAATGGTCCGATGTGGGAAGCTGTAGCCAATGGCGAAGCTGATGGAATGGTAGCGGCATGGTTGCCGGCCACTCATGGTTCCCAGTTCGAGAAGTACGGAGAACAGGTAGAGGATCTCGGGGCTAACCTGGAGGGCGCGAAAATCGGCCTTGTAGTCCCGGAATATATGGAAGTTGATTCCATCGAAGATTTACAAGCTGCTGAATAATAATGTCAGGAAAGCGTCCCGGGAGCCGGGACGCTTTTTTTTATGAAGGAAGATAAAAAAGAGCACCCGGAGCGGGTGCTCTTTCATCAGTTGCGGGGAGTTTCTTCGTTTCCGGAGGTGCGATGCTGCTTTGCTTTCTCTTCAAGGTCTGCAAGATTTTCTTCAATCTGTTCTAAGTATTTTTGAATTTCTTTCTGATGGGGAGCGATCGTCTGTTTCCAGCCCTCGACAGAAGAGCTGATATCTTCGCTGAGATGACGGATGAGTGAAAGTGTGTCTTTGGATGTTTCAGTAACCTGATCTTTGAATTGTTTACCATCCTGACCGGACCTGCGTAAAAGACTGTTCAATTCTTTACTTTTACTGACAGCGTTCGAGCGGAATTCCTGGCCGGACGAGGGAGTGCTGAAAAGAACGTAAAGGGCTCCGGCAGCACTTCCGGAAACAATTCCCATAACAAACGGTTTAACTCGGACCATTCTGTTTCCTCCTTTACTCACTAACCTGTACCTGTTTACTGTTTCTCCTGATATGTATACATTTAAACCTTTTCCTCCTGAAAACAGGGGAGCGACCGGGCTGAGAGGCCGCTCCTATAAGGTCAGGAGGCGCGAAGTGTCTGTGATGGGGAGTTTCTCATAATCCTGAGAGAAACCGGGTGCAATACCATCATCAGCACAGTGTTTAAAAGCGCTGTCGGGAGCACTACAGTCAGGAACATGGCTATAAAGCCTGCATCCATTAAACCGATAACGAACAGAATCAACCCCAGGAAAATGGAGCCGCTGACAATCGTTCCGACAGCCGTAAGAACAGCTGCTTTGATGCGTTCCTGTTTAAAGTTACGCATGGCGAGAACGAGCACAAATACAATCATACCTGTGACGGGTTTTTCAATAAGGTTTGCGATCTGTCCGCCCGGCGCGGTGGTGGTTAATGCAGAGACGATTCCTGTAGCTGTGGAAAGTACAAGAACGTAAGATACTTTAGGGAACATAATAATCCCCAAAAACATCATGGCAAGCAGCATATCCGGCCTCATTCCGAAAAATATCGGCGGCATGACTGCATGCAGTACAGCCCCTATTCCTATAAACAACGACAGCAACACCAGTACACGAGTATTCATCTAATCTCTCCTCTTCTAAGCTTTTCTGATTTCACTCCAACCGTACCCTCGTGGTCGATTGCGAATGTGTTATAAGTATAACAAAAGTCCCGTACAGTTTCTAAGAAATCTTTTCAGCAATCGTCTGCGACAGTTCCTGAAGCTGTTCCGGAGTGTAGGAATTACTGTTGTCCGTCCATTTGACTCCGAAACCGTCTCCGTTTTCGTACCTCGGAAGAACGTGGATGTGTAAGTGAAATACAGACTGATAGGCTGCTTCGTCGTTATTATTTACAATGTTCACACCATCCGCATCAAAAGCGGATTTAACGGCCGTGGCGATTTTTGGTATTCGTGCAAACACATTGGAGGCTATTTGCGGGTGAGTTTCGTAGATGTTTTTAGTATGCTGTTTTGGAATGACGAGCGTATGACCTTTGGTGACCTGACTAATGTCTAAAAAGGCATAAACTTCTTCGTCTTCATATACTTTGGCTGATGGAATTTCTCCGTTGATAATTTTGCAGAAAATACAATCTGTCATAAATATTCCCTCCTTGATGGGTATTGTACCATAGCAGGACGCAAGAACTGTAATAGGAAAGCCAACTATGGTACTATTTTTTAAAGGAAGGGACCACTACACACGAAAAGAGGGAGTCAGATTGGAATCACTATTACATATCGAAAATTTATTTGGGGGCTACACCCGTAAAAACGTTCTGCACGGCATTTCTCTTCAGGTGAATTCCGGTGAAATAGTTGGTCTTATCGGATTGAACGGCGCCGGGAAAAGTACGACCATCAAGCACGTTATCGGAATGATGGAGGCGAAAAAAGGAAGTGTTTCCATAAATGGTACGTCTTTCAGGGAGAACCCCGAAGGCTATCGTCAACAGCTTGCCTATATCCCCGAGATGCCTATTCTGTACGATGAACTTACGCTGGAAGAGCACCTGCGCCTGACTGCCCGTGCGTATCACATTGATGAACAGACTTTTAACAGCAGAGTCCCCCCTCTCTTAAAAGAATTTCATATGGAAAAAAGGCTTCACTGGTTTCCTGTTCACTTCTCCAAGGGGATGCGTCAGAAAGTCATGATTATGTGTGCTTTTCTGATCGAACCCGCTTTATATATCGTAGATGAGCCGTTTGTAGGGCTCGACCCGCTCGGCATCCAGTCTTATCTTGAATGGATGGAAGAAATGAAGAAGAACGGGGCCGGGGTTCTTATGTCGACTCATATACTCGCCACTGCAGAGAAATACTGTGACCGCTTTGTCATTCTTCATGAAGGAGAAATCAGAGCAGACGGGACGCTGGAAGAACTTCGCACATTCTTTTCCATGCCGCGGGCTTCCCTCGATGATATATATGTACGATTGACGAAGGACGATTCCCATGATTAACGCCAGACGTTTCTGGAAAGAGCGGATGAGGGAACACACGAAAGAACTGAGCCGGTATACGCGCTATATTTTTAACGGTCATATTGCGGTAGTGATGTTTTTTCTTCTTTCGGCCGGTGCATACTTTTATCAGCAGTGGCTGCAGACCGTTCCTGAAGATTTCCCCGCCGGACTGATTGTAGCTCTGGTTTTCGCCAGCATTACATCCTACAGTCCGGTACGTACAATGATCAAAGAACCGGACCTGGTTTTTCTTCTGCCGGCGGAGTTCGAGTTGAAGGATTATTTCCGTTTCAGTCTTTACTATAGTTATGTGGTGCAGCTTTACGTAATTTTTCTTGCGGGGGCTGCGCTCGGACCTTTGTATTTTACCGTGTATCCTGAACTGGGTACGGATCACTACCTCGCCATCATTCTGCTTATGCTTGTCGTGAAGGCGGGAGTAATGCAGTCCAACTGGTGGATGCTGCAGGAACGTCAGCCTTCTATACGTATCGGCTATCAGGCGGCGGTGTGGATAGTTTCAGCCGCCCTGTTTTACTCTGCGGCCGTTGATGCCCTCTTGTTTGTCGTTCCGGGTCTTGTGCTCTTGAGCGGGCTTGTAGTATATGCCTGGAGAGTATCGAAGCAGAAAGCCGGGCTTGCCTGGGATCTTCTGCTGGAAAAAGACCAGGGACGGATGAGGGTGTTCTACAGGCTGGCTAATATGTTCACAGACGTTCCGCATCTGAAAAGCCGGGTGAAACGAAGGCGTCTTATCGTAAAACTTTTGACCGCCCGCATTCCTTTTTCCGGAGATACAACGTACACTTACCTGTACCGAATTACTTTTGCAAGATCCGGCGATTACAGCGGGATGTACATTCGTCTGGCTGCTATAGGTGCTCTTGCTGTATGGTTCGTTCCTAATATGATGATAAGTGTAATTATCGGTGTCCTGTTTCTTTATTTGAGCGGATTCCAGATGATGACGTTGTGGCAGCATCATCGGACTATCGCCTGGCTGGATATTTATCCGGTCTCCTTTGAACAGAGAAAAGAAGAATTGATACGTTTCCTGAGACAGCTTCTTTTCTTCCAGACACTCATTTTCGTCGTGGTATTTGCTGTGCAGATGATGTGGGCGGGAGCCCTTTTGATGGCGTTCGGAGGTATTTTGTTCAGTCGGTTATTTACGGAAACCTTTGTAAGGAAACGACTGAATTGAAAAATAATTAAAAAAATATTGACGAATGCTGCGTTCGTCTATATAATTGGTGAAAATCAAATGAATATTAATGTACTCTTATCCAGAGAGGTGGAGGGACTGGCCCTTTGAAACCTCGGCAACCATTGTTTAAAAGCGAACTGGTGCCAATTCCAGCAAAGCCTGTGCTTTGAAAAGATGAGAGGACGATAGTACACAAATGTGTAGAAATCGGCCTCTTTTCAGGAGGTCGATTTTTTTATGGGAGGGATGCCACTATGGTACACGAGAGAGCGACAATACTGACGCAGGCCGGAAACAGGACGGACCCCGGTACCGGCGCAGTAAGCACTCCGGTTTATTTTTCCACAAGTTATGCCCATCACGGGCTCGGGGAATCCACCGGTTTTGATTACACAAGGACGGCTAACCCCACGCGCTCTGTTTTGGAGAAAACACTTCAGGAACTCGAAAAGGGAGACGGGGCTTTTGCCTGCAGTTCCGGAATGGCAGCTATCCATACAGTTTTCGGTCTGTTCCGCTCGGGGGAGGAGGTGATCGTTTCACGTGATTTGTACGGCGGGACCTACCGGCTGTTTGAAGAAGTTCTTGCCCGGTACGGGATAACTTTTCGTTATGCAGACCTCACGGATGATGCGGCACTGGAGAGTGAAATGAGGGAAAGGACAAAAGCCGTATTTTTCGAGACTCCGGCCAATCCTTTGATGAAGGAGGTGGACATTTCGAAATGCGCTGCTGTCTGCAGAAAATACGGTGTAAGGCTGATAGTGGATAACACGTTTTATTCACCTCTCCTTCAGAATCCTCTGGAAGAAGGGGCGGACATCGTTATCCACAGCGGTACGAAGTATCTTGGAGGTCATAATGACGTCCTGGCGGGGGCGATCATAACGAAAGGGGAGGAGCTCACCCGCACTGTCCAGAACCTTCATAACGGGATTGGTGCGACACTGTCGGCGATGGATTCCTGGCTTTTACTGAGAGGGATGAAAACGCTCCACATACGTATGAAACAGCACGAGGAGAATGCGGAAACAATTGTTGATTATCTGAAGAGCCGTGAAGAGGTCCGGGAAGTCCTGTATCCGGGACGGGGCGGGATGCTTTCTTTCCGTTTAACAAGAGAAGAACAGGTGCCGGTTTTTCTGAAGACCTTAAATATCATTACGTTTGCTGAAAGTCTTGGAGGGGTGGAGAGTTTCATTACTTATCCTGCAACTCAGACGCATGCGGATATTCCGGAGGAGACGAGGGTGAAATATGGAGTGGATAGTTGTCTTCTCCGCTTCTCCGTAGGCATTGAAGATAAAAATGACCTGATGGATGACCTGGGCGCAGCGCTTTTGGAGTCTGTTCGAAAAAGTGCATAACTGCCCTGATACGCAAACCATTATAAAAAGGAGCGAGGTATATGACTAAAAGAAGTCTTAAGCAGCGGCTGGAAGAAGGTCCGGTGATTGCCGGGGAAGGTTACCTGTTTGAATTGGAGAGGAGAGGATATCTTCAGGCGGGTTCTTTCGTGCCGGAAGTAGCCCTTAAGAATCCGGAAGCTTTGAAACAGACGTACCGGGATTATATGCTTGCAGGTTCCGATGTAGTGTTAGCTTTTACCTACAACGCCCACCGGGAGAAGATGAGAATCATAGGCAAAGAGGAACTGCTTGAACCGCTGAACCGGAACGCAATCCGTCTGGCTAAAGAAGTGGCGCGAGAACATCCGGAGGAAGAAGCGCTCGTGGCCGGGAACATTTCGAATACGAATATCTTTGATCCGGAAAATGAAGATAGTAAAGTTCAAGTCCGGGAAATGTTCCGGGAAATGGTCGGATGGTGTAAAGAAGAAGGGGTGGATTTTGTGAACGGGGAAACGTTCTACTACCACGAAGAAGCTCTTATTGCTCTGGAGGAGATCAGACGGGTTGAACTCCCGGCTGTCATAACCCTCGGTCTTATGGGGGAAAACATACTGCGTGACGGCTACACCGTGGAGGATTCCTGCGCCTCTCTTGAAGAGAACGGAGCACTGGTCGTAGGTATGAACTGTTTTCGCGGTCCTGATACTATGCAGCCCTACGTAGAGAAAATAAGACGAAAAGTGAACGGATATGTAGGGGCACTGCCGATTCCGTACCGTACGACGGAAGACAATCCCACATTTTTTAATCTTCCGGATGGCGGATGCAGTTGCACTCTCCCGACGGAAACGACTTTTCCGACTTCGCTCGACCCGCTCTATCATAACCGGTATGAACTTGCGGCATGGGCGGAAAAAGCGAAAAATGACGGAGTTAATTATATCGGTCTATGTTGCGGAAGTTCTCCTGCTATGCTCCGCTCTGTTGCGGAAGCGGCCGGTGTGGAGACGGTACACTCCATTTATTCACCCGATATGCATAAACATTTTCTGTTCGGAGAAGAGGAAAGCCTGAATGAATCAAACCTGGCCTACAGGACGAAAGCATAAGCAAAGCCCCGGCAAGGAGGTATACTCTGCCGGGGCTTGTAGTTTGTTTGAAAACGGTGCGGGGAAAGATAGTAAAGAAGTAAGAAGTAGGAGGAAAAGAAATTGTTATTTAGAGGCACACATTTCAAAAATCCCACCAGAACATCCATTATTTTAATAATAGCAGGGTTTATCCTCATAGGAGGAGGGTTCTTCTCTTTCGTTTCCCTCGGTGAAGATGTTCTTGAAGGGGAAAAGTTCGCATTGGATCGCATAGTAAATAATTTTGTGGATACCATCAATCCACCGTGGCTCACAGAAACGATGGGATACATAACCGAAGCAGGGTCCGTATGGGTTTTGTCAGCACTGTCGGTCATCGTAATAAGTTATCTTCTGTTTATTTCGAATAAAAGTAAATGGGTGGCACTTTTTTTTGCGGTCAATATGATAGGAATAAGCGCTCTTACGAAAGGTTTGAAGTTATTGTTTGAGCGCCAGCGTCCGGAAGTGATCGAGGCATATGACGGGGTCGGATACAGCTTCCCGAGCGGACACTCTACAGGTGCCTTCGCTTTCTACGGATTTATGATTTATCTCGTTACAGTAAGCAGGTTCACTTCTAAAGTGAAGTGGACCGTGAATATACTGCTTGCATTATTCGGTACTACGGTGGCTCTCAGCCGCATTTTTATAGGGGTCCATTATTTCACCGACGTTCTGGCGGGAATAGCTGTCGGAACGGCCTGGCTGCTCGTCTCCATCGCTGCTCTTGAAATTATGCTGTTCAAAAAAAGAAGAGAGACGGGCAAATAAATAGAAAAATTCCCCGGGCCAGGGCGGCCGGGGAAGCAGGTCTATATGAAAAATTTATGATTCAGCTGCTATATTTATGCTGGTAACTGAGAAATACCTGGAGAAGGGTTTTGGCCCCATGAAGCATAGCCCGTTCATCAAAGTCGAATTTAGGATGATGGTGGGGGAAGTCGTGTTCGGGCAGTTTAGCTCCTGTGAAATAGAAGGCTCCGGGCTTCTTCTGTAAATAATAGGAGAAATCCTCACCGGCCATGGAGGGGTCCACTTCACGGGTTGAGAGAGAGGAATCTGCATGCGGCGCTTCTTTAAGAACCAGGTCAGCCTCATTTTCATGATTGATAACAGGAGGATAGCCGATATTGTAGGAGAAATGGTAGTCGGCGCCTGCCGCCTCACATATCCCTCTCGTAATACGTTCCATCTCTTCCCTGATGGTTTCCTGTACCTCGGGCTCAAACGTTCGTACGGTACCGGAAAGCTCGGCCTGATCGGCGATTATATTGAAGGCTTTGCCGGCTTGAATGGTCCCTACGGTAACTACGGCAGTCTTTAACGGATCGATTCTCCTGGCGACTACCTGCTGGAGAGAAGCTACAATGTCGGAGGCGATGACGATAGCATCTTTCGTCTGGTGAGGCTGGGCGCCGTGGCCGCCTTTTCCTTTAATTTTAATTTCAAAAGCATCGGCGCCAGCCATAAACGGACCCCGGGCCGTTTCGATTGTCCCGTATTCCGTATTTGTCCAGAGATGAGTACCGAAAACGGCGTCTACGTGGTCGAGGGCGCCTGTTTCAAGCAAAGGTTTCGCTCCCCCTGGAGTAATCTCTTCAGCGGGCTGATGTACGAGAACCATAGTGCCGGGAAGTTCCTCCTTATATTTCCACACCGCTTCTGCGAGACCGAGCAGCTCAGCCGTGTGACCGTCATGTCCGCACGCATGCATCACTCCGTCGTTTCTGGAGCGGTGAGGCAGGTGGGTGTTCTCTTCCTGGATCGGGAGGGCGTCAAAATCGGCCCGCAGTGCCACGGTTCTGCCGGGCCGTCCCCCCTGTATCGTGGCTATCACTCCGTTGCCGCCTACATTTTTTTGGAAAGGGATACCGAGTGCTTCGTATGTATCAGCTATATATGCAGCTGTTTCCGTCTCCTGGAAAGAAAGTTCAGGATACTGATGCAGGTACCTGCGTGTTTCCACCATTTTTTCATAGAGGGTTTCTACTTCTTTAAACATGGACTCGGACATTATCTTTCCCTCCTTTTACTCTTTACTATATCATCGTTGTCAGAAGAAAGAAAAAAAGCGGACGGGTAGTCCGCTTTTCGATTATAACGCCAGTCACTCCGGTTATTCGTGCAGTCGGGAGTCCTGAAGCAGACGATCGATTTCTTCCATGTGACCGGTTTCATCGGAAATCAGGTCATCGAGTTTTACAGAGAGTTCGGTAAGATTCAATTCATCGGCCTGTTTCTTTCTTTGTTCGTAACGTTTGATAGTGGCTTCCTCCGAATCACGTGCGGCTACAAGCATCTCTTTAACACGTGTTTCCTGAGGTACCTCCGCTACAGTAGTCGTCGGCGTTCCGCCGAGAGTTGCTATTTTTTCTGCGAGATATAAGGCGTGCCCCTGCTCGTCAGCAATTTCTCCTTCGAAGAACGGTTTCAGTACTGAACGATACAAACCCGAAACCACGGCAGCGTTATTCGTATACATAACAGAAGCTGCGTATTCATGGGAAAGATCTTCATTTAAGCCTTCGATTAATTCTTTCATTTTCTGATCCATAAGACGACCATCCTTTCTTTGGACATAAATATCTTCTCTTTATTTGTATTCCCGCATCGGTCTTGCTTAAACGAACAGATGATGGCGATTTCGTGAATTTTTATTCTATATTTTCAATTCGTTACATTCCCTTGTATAATACTTAAAGAGAGGATGAGGCGAAGTATGAAGAGGTCAGATTTGATGTTTGTGGCCTGGGCGACGGCCCTTACCGCTACGCTTGGAAGTTTGTTCTATTCGGAATTTCTTGGTTATACGCCGTGCGAGTGGTGCTGGTATCAGCGTATTTTAATGTACCCCCTCGTCATCATATATGGTGTCGCTTTACTTAAAAATGAAAAAAACACCGCTTTACCGGGACTGATTTTGAGTGGTGCGGGGGTTCTTGTGTCCACGTATCATTATTCGGTTCAGAAAGTTCCGGCTCTAAAGACTCCGGGCGGAAGCTGCGGGACGGTCCCCTGTACGGTCGAGTACGTCAATTATTTAGGTTTCATTACGATTCCTTTTCTGGCCGGTACAGCTTTTATCATAATTTTCATAAGCCATTTATTACTATTACGGCAGAAGGAGCAGTGACGATGAAAAAGAAGATGATTATATTCGCAGCTGTACTTGTGGTACTGATTGCGGCACTGGCATTGATTGTCAGTTTGCAGAACTCGGAAAAAGCAGAAGGTAACCCTTATAACAAGGACGAAAGTGAATTGCAGCAGTCCACGATCGATCAGCTGGAGAATCCGAACTACGGCAACCAGATCCTTCCTGATGAACTTTCCGGGAAAGTGGAGTCGGGAGAGGAAGTAACTGTATATTTCTACAGTCCTGAATGTGTATATTGTCAGAACACAACACCGTACCTGGTGCCTCTTACAGAAGAGATGGGTGTGGATATGAAGAAGATGAACGTACTTGAATTCCCTGAGCAGAGACATAAGTATGGAATCGAAGGAACACCTACGGTCGTACATTTCGAAAACGGGGAAGAACAGGATCGTATCGTCGGTCAGCAGCCGGAAGAGAACTTCAGGGATTTCTTTGAAAACAACGTTAAAGGAGACTAAGAAAAAAGTGAGCGGGCTCTCCGCTCACTTTCTTTATAGCATGACAGTTCTTTGAAAATGTCAGCGGCCTCTGTTATGTCAATCTTCCGGATTCACCATGCGGTAGTGCATGATATAAGCATCGCCATCGATAAAGGACGGCTTCTGTTTATGTTCCGGACCCGATTTCTTATGGGCCTGTTCGAAAGATTGGGAGTTCCTCCAGTTATCAAAGCTTTCTTTATCACGCCATTGCGTGAATACGACATAGGTTTTCCCCTGTTTAGGGCGAAGAATACGGATGGCCTGAAACCCGTCCATCCCTTCAACGTTCCCTTTCCGGTTTTTGAAGCGGTCTTCAAATGTAGCGCGTCCTTCTTCGGATACAGGGATATTGTTGGTCACTACGAAACCGTTATTCTGTACATCTCCTGTAGAGTCGACAATTTCATAATCACGGCTTTCTTCGAAAATAGAAGGCTCCTCTCCTTCGTAATAAGCGATTGTGGAATTATCCCCCTGCATAAGCTGGACCTGTTTGTCGGAATGCTGGTTTTGAATCTTTTTCAGGAAATCGATCGTACCGTTAGTCATGGAAACTATCATATAAAGATTCTCCTTTCTTCTTCAGTTAAATTTTAGCAAGAGGGCAGGAGAAACTGCAAGCAGGAAGAAAGGATGGCTTATAGTGAAACGCGAAGAATATAAGCAAATGAGGAAAAAGGGGAAACGGTTAAGGAATACGTTCATAGGGTTGGGGAGCTTTTTATTCGTCATGGCCATAGGTCTGCTTCTGCTCATGTTCGGAGGACGCTTCTTCGTTTCCGAAGATGCAATGACCCTTGATGCAGCGACTACAGTAGTTGCGGATGGAGAAGAGATAGAAGAGATCTATTCCACAAATCGGAGTCCCATATCCTTGGAGGAGGTGCCCGAATTTCTGCAGGAAGCCGTGGTGGCTACCGAGGACAGCAGGTTCTATGAACACTCGGGTATTGACCCCCGTGGCATAGCGAGAGCTCTTTACCGCGACGTTTTAGCGTGGGAGAAGGTGGAAGGAGCCAGTACTATCACCCAGCAGGTAGCAAAGAATTTATTTTTCTCCAACGATAAATCGTGGCTCAGAAAAACAAAGGAAGTAATGGTAGCTCTGTACCTGGAGCGGAATTATACGAAAGATGAAATTCTTGAACTTTATTTGAACTCGATTTACTTCGGTGAAGGAACCTATGGAGTGGAAAAAGCAGCAGAGCGTTATTTCTCAAAGCCTGTACCGGAGCTGAACGAAACGGAATCGGCTCTCCTGGCCGGCCTCCCGAAAGCCCCAAGCAATTATTCACCGATAGCAGATCCCGAAGCGGCCAAAGACAGGCGCGACACGGTTCTGTTCAGGATGGAAGATGAAGGGTACATTACGAAGGAAGAAGAAGAAGCACTCTCCAACCGACAGGTGGAATATACTGAAGAAGCACCTGTCGGCGCGACATGGTCGAATGCTTACGTAAACGTCGTGGTTCAGGAAGTGGTGGATCGTTACGGTGTTTCAAGAGAGGCACTGAAAACGGAAGGGTATGAAATAGAAGTGAATATGAATCCGGAAGCCCAGCGGATAGCTTATGAGACGATGAAGGATGGGAACTACGCGTCCGGTTCTGTCGAAGGGGTGGAAGCGGCTTTTGTGCTTACAGATAAAGAAGGGAAGGTGACGGCTCTTACCGGGGGAAGAGAGTATGAACACGGGGAGATGAACCATGCCCTCACCAAACACCAGCCCGCATCCGTAATGAAACCGCTGGCAGTGTACGGTCCCGCCTTAATGGGTGATACTTACAGCCCTTATTCCGTACTGAAAGATGAGAAGATCAGTTACGGGGGTTATATTCCAAAGAATCTGGACGGGTACGAAGGGCAGGTGACGTTATATGAAGCCCTTGTCAAATCGAAAAACGCTCCTGCAGTATGGCTGCTGAACGAAATAGGCGTGAAGGAAAGTAAGAGCTATCTTGAAAAACTCGGTCTTGCCACTGAAGACGACGACCTCTCCATCGCTCTCGGAGGAATGTCGGAAGGATACAGCCCGATGGAGATCGCCGGCGGCTATCAGGCTGTCGGGAATGACGGGGAACGGGTGCCGCTTAGAACCGTTTCCACCATTACGGACCGGACCGGTGAAACCGTGAAGCCGAAGGAAGAAATAGAAGCTGTGCGCGTCTTCAGTGAAAAAACAGCTTTCCAGCTCCGGGAAATGCTTGAGACCGTAGTGAGTTCCGGCACGGCCCGTAATGGAAGCTACAGTGGTGCACTTGCAGGAAAAACCGGCACTGCGCAGCATCCGGAGGTGGAAGGCAAGAACAGAGACGTGTGGTTTGCAGGCTTCACCCCCAATTATGCTATGAGCATGTGGATGGGGTACGGAGATTCGGGAAGTGACTATTACCTTGAGGATTCAAGCAGCGTACCGGTGTCGCTTACGAAACAGATGCTTACAAATCTTAAAGAAGTGCTCGACCCGGGAGAGGAATTTACCGATCCTGAAGGTCTTACTTCTCTGGAAGAACCGGTGGAGCTGCCTCGGAATATTCAACTGGAAGGTTCCATCGACATCGGTGGATGGACGCTGGTGCGCGGGAAACTCGATTGGAACACAGACGAAAAAGATGAAGATGTAACGTACAGAATTTATCGTAAAAAAGGTGAAGAAAAGGAACTGATAACAAAGACGAAGGAGACCAGCCATACGATTCAGAGCTTCGGACTTTTTGATTCACGGACGTATTACGTCGTGCCTTTTGATCCGGAATCGGGAAGAGAAGGGGAGCCGTCCAATGAAGTAACACTGGAATGGTAGACTCCCGCTCTTTTCAGAGTATGAACGTAAAGGTGAAAGAGACACATCTGTCAGAAGGTACAAAATAGTGACAAATGTGGCTTATCGCTATACACCAGGGCACATAATCGTTATAGTTGGAATCGGATAGAATATAAAGGAGTCAGGTGCTATATGACTAATTCATTTAACGACACAATTTTAAAAGCATTCCGCGGGGAGCCGACAGAGCATACGCCCGTGTGGTATATGCGTCAGGCCGGACGTTCCCAGCCGGAATACAGAAAACTGAAGGAGAAGTACGGGTTGTTTGAGATCACTCATCAGCCTGAACTGTGTGCTTATGTAACAAGGCTGCCCGTTGAGAATTACGGTGTTGATGCAGCTATCCTGTATAAGGATATTATGTCGCCGCTCCCTGCACTCGGTGTAGACGTGGAAATAAGAAAAGGGGTAGGGCCGGTCATTCATAATCCTGTCCGGAACCGTCAGGATGTGGAGAATCTTGGGGAAATCGACCCGCAATCGGACGTTCCATATGTATTGGATACGATCAGCCTTTTGACGAAAGAGCAGCTTAACGTTCCTCTGATCGGCTTCAGCGGTGCACCATTCACGCTGGCCAGCTATATGATCGAAGGCGGCCCTTCGAAAAATTACCATAAAACGAAGTCACTGATGTACAGAGATGAAGAAACGTGGTTTTTACTTATGGATAAACTCGCTTCGATGATCATTACGTATGTCCAGTCCCAGGTGAAAGCCGGCGCCCGAGCCATCCAGATTTTCGACTCGTGGGGCGGAGCTCTTCATGCTGCGGATTACCGGAAATTCATCAAACCTGTCATGGACCGGATTTTCCGCGAATTGAAGAAAGAAGGAGTACCGCTGATTCTTTTCGGTGTGGGCGCTCCGCACCTGCTCGGGGATTGGGATGAGCTTCCTATTGACGTACTTGGGCTGGATTGGCGTACCTCTATTACAGAGGCCCGGGAGATGGGGATTCAAAAACCTCTCCAGGGAAATCTTGATCCTGCAGTCCTTCTCTCTGAATGGGATGTTATTGAAAGCCGGGCAAAATCCATACTGGATGAAGGGCTGAAACACGGTCCCCATATTTTCAATCTCGGTCACGGTGTTACTCCGGAAATTAAGCCGGAAACGTTAAGAAGACTGACCGAACTGGTACACACATATTCCAAAAACAATTAAGGGGTGTTCACGGAAATGGCGAATAAACAGGTAGGTTTACTTGTAATGGCGTACGGCACGCCTTACAAAGAAGAAGATATTGAGCCTTATTACACGCATATTAGAAAAGGGCGCAAGCCTTCGGAGGAAGCGCTTCAGGATCTTAAAGACCGCTATGAAGCGATCGGGGGAATTTCTCCACTGGCCCGTATAACGGAAGAACAGGCAGGGGCGCTCCGCAATGAGCTGAATGGCATGCAGGAAGATGTGGAGTTCAAACTTTACATCGGTCTGAAGCACATAAGCCCGTTTATCGAAGATGCAGTCGATCAGATGGCCAAAGATGGAATCGAAGAAGCTGTTTCGATCGTACTCGCCCCGCACTACTCCTCTTTCAGCGTCAAGTCTTATAACGGACGTGCCCAGGAGAAGGCAGAGGAACACGGAATCCGGATCAGCTCTGTGGAAAGCTGGTACAGCCACCCGACGTTTATCGATTTCTGGAAAGAAGGGATTCTTCAGGAATATGAAAAAATGGAGGAAGATGAGAAGCAGAAAGCCTGTCTGATCGTTTCCGCCCACAGTCTTCCGGAGAAGATTCTTCAGGGAGGAGACCCGTACCCGGACCAGCTGCGGGAGACGGCTGAACTGATTTCGGAAGCTACCGGCATCAGCCAGTATGAGATTGGCTGGCAGAGTGAAGGAAATACTCCTGATCCGTGGCTCGGCCCGGATGTTCAGGATTTGACCAGGGATCTCTTTGAGCAGAAGGGCTACACTTCCTTCGTTTACGCGCCGGTAGGTTTCGTGGCAGACCACTTGGAAGTGCTTTTTGATAATGACTATGAATGTAAAGTCGTGTGTGACGAGGTGGGGGCGAATTACTACCGCCCGGAAATGCCTAACACAAATCCGAAGTTCATAGAAACGCTTGTCGATGTGGTCTGGTCCAAGTGGAAGGAAGAGAAATAGAATGAGCAGAAAAACGGTTGTGATAGGCGGCGGGATAACGGGGTTATCTGCCGCTTATTATTTACAGAAAGCCGGCGTGGATACGGAGCTTGTGGAGAAAACGGAACGTCTCGGCGGGAAGGTAAGAACTTTCCATAAGGACGGGTTTACGATTGAAAGAGGGCCAGATTCCTTTCTTGCCCGTAAAACAAGCATGCTTGAACTGGCTGAAGAAATCGGGATGGGGCAGGAAGTGGTCAAAAATTCGACCGGAAATGCATATATTCTGGCGAAAGGGCGATTGAACCGTATGCCTCAGGGATCCCATATGGGAATTCCGACGAGAAAACGGCCGCTCTTGAAGTCCACCCTGTTTTCCGGAAGAGGAAAAGTGAGAGCTCTGCTTGAGCCCGGTAAACGGGTGAAGGAAACGACCGGGGATGAGGCTCTTGGTTTGTTTCTAAGGCGCAGGCTCGGGAATGAAGTAGTAGAGAACGCGGTGGAACCGCTTCTTTCCGGGATTTATGCCGGAGATATCGATCGTCTGAGTATGGACGCCACTTTTCCACAGTTCAGAGAAATCACCGAAGAGTATGGAAGTCTGGTCAAAGGGCTGAAAGATACCGGTACTGCCCCCCCTGTGAGAAAAAAGAAAAATAGGGAAAAACCGAGTGCCTTCCGCTCGTTCGCCGGCGGACTTTCGGGTTTCATCGACGCTCTGCAGGATGCGCTGAAACCGGGGAGCGTTCAGCTGTCCAAAGGTGTGGATCACATCGAGAAGAAAGAGCACGGTTATCACATACTGATGAGTGACGGGGAAGTGAAACAGGCAGACGATATTATTCTGGCTGTTCCCGCTCCAGCAGCTGCAAAAATGCTTGCTCATTATGACTGGACGGAACCTCTGAAACAGATGAAAGCAACATCGGTAGCCAATGTCGCTATGGCTTTTGATAAATCAGCCATCAAACAGGATATCGACGGTACCGGGTTTGTAGTATCAAGAACGACAGATGACTACCGGATTACGGCATGTACGTGGACGCATAAAAAGTGGGCTCATGCAGCACCTGAGGGGAAAGCGCTGCTCCGCTGTTATATCGGAAAGCCGGGGGACGAGGAAGTCGTTGATAAAACAGACGAAGAGATCAGGGATATCGTTATGAAGGATCTGAAAAAAATAATGGATATCACCGACCAGCCTGACTTTTTCGTCGTCACCCGTTGGCACAATGCGATGCCCCAGTACAGTGTAGGGCATAAAGAACGTCTGAATCAGGTCACGAACCATATGAAGAGAGATTTGCCGGGTGTTCAGCTTGCAGGCGCCCATTACTACGGCATCGGTCTCCCTGACTGTATCGATCAGGGGAAAGAAGCAGCCGGACGAATTATTGAAAGTGAATAATAAAAAAGCTTACAGTCAATCCGTACATAGATTGCTGTAAGCTTTTTAGTAACAACTGTTATATAGTAGCGGGTATAGGAACGGGGCTGTCGCTTCACAAGTCTCGGAAACATTCTGTTAAAATGAAAGAAAGAAGCAGCAACCTGCTCCCTTCTTTGATTTATTCATCTGACATTAAAGAGCGGGACCTTCACAGTCATGACACGTATTACCGTAGCAGTCCGCCTGCTCCTGGATTACGTCTCCACATTTGGCACACTGTTTTTTAGGCAAGTTACGGAAGAATTCAACGACGTTCATCATAAGGGTAATGCCTCCTCTGTTTTTATGTTAAATTCATTGTATTATAACAGAAGCGAGAAAGCAACAGGATGTTATAAAACAATTCAAAATAGGACTAAAGAATTATAAAAGGAGGAATATTATGAATATTACAACTATCGGATACTGGGGAGCTTACCCTGCCCAGAACAGCGCGACATCCAGCTATGTAATAGAGGAAAATGGTTTTCGACTGCTTCTGGACTGCGGCAGTGGAGCGCTTTCCCGTCTTCAGGGGTATGTGCCTTTAAGTTCCATCGACGCTGTCCTCATTTCCCATTACCATCATGACCACATAGCTGATATTGGTGTACTGCAACACGCCTGGCTTGTACAGACTCTGCTGGAAAAAGTGAATGGAAAACTTCCGGTCTACGGGCATGAAGAAGACATGGATGGCTTCACCGCTTTGTCCTCTTCCTACACGGAGGCGATCCCTTACGATCCCGATGAACCCGTGACGATAGGGCCCTTCACCATTTCTTTCCTGAAAACCGATCATCCTGTTCCGTGCTACGGTATGCGGATTTCAAATGGTGAATCGGCCATCGTCTATACGGCAGATACCTGTTATCAGGAAGAGTGGATCGATTTTTCCAGGAAAGCGGATCTTTTGATTGCCGACACCAGTTTTTACAGAGGAATGGATGCCCGGTCGGCCGGTCATATGACCAGTGAGGAAGCGGCTGCAATCGCTGTGAAAGCGGATGTAGAAGAGCTCTGGCTCAGTCACCTTCCGCATTTCGGCAACCATTCGAAGCTGAAACAGGAAGCTGCGGACGTGTTTCAGGGAGAAGTGAAATTGGCGGAGGAAGGATTGAAGTGGACGGACGAGTAATTGCTAAGAAAGCCCCTCTCCCTTATACTTGAGATAAGTAAAAATTGACAGGAAAGGATGAGAATCTTGCTCTTCATCGATAACGAAGGTATTTATGATCCGACTATTAATCTTGCTATTGAGGAGTACGCACTTAAAAACCTCGATATCAGTGAAACGTACTTACTGTTTTATATTAATGAACCGTCCATCATTATAGGAAAAAACCAGAATGCTGTAGAAGAAATCAACACTGATTTCGTAGAGGAGAATGGCATTCACGTCGTTCGTCGTCTTTCCGGGGGCGGAGCAGTGTATCATGATAAAGGGAATCTTAGCTTCAGCTTTCTTACCAGGGACGACGGAAACAGCTTTCATGATTTCGCAAAATTCACCAAACCCGTCGTGGAAGCACTCAAGCAGCTCGGTGCTCCTGCAGAATTATCAGGCCGAAACGATTTGACGATAGAAGGCCGCAAAATTTCCGGGAACGCACAATTCACGACAAAAGGCCGGATGTTCAGTCACGGTACGCTCATGTTCAATTCCGAAGTGGAAAATGTAGTACGCAGCCTTAACGTGAAGTCGGAAAAAATCCGGTCGAAGGGTATTAAATCGATCCGCAGCCGGGTAGCGAATATTTCCGAATATCTTCCGGAAGGAACGACTATGGAAGAGTTCAAGTCGATGATACTCCGCTATATTTTCGATGTGGAAGATGTGAAGGATGTGCCTCAGTACAAACTGACCGAAGAAGACTGGAAGGGTATCAGAAAGCTTTCGGAAGAACGTTACCGCAACTGGGACTGGAACTACGGAAAGTCACCGAAATCAAATATAAGCCAGACGAAGCGTATTGAAGGCGCAGGAACGTATGACATACGTCTTGATGTAGATAAAGGATATATTAAAAACGCTAAAATCTACGGCGACTTCTTCGGAATCGGGGATGTTTCTGATGTGGAAAATCGTTTAATAGGGACAAAATATGAAAGAGAAGCAATCAGGAAGTCAGTCGAAGACATTGACCTTCCCCACTATCTCGGTAAGATTAATGAGGAAGACTTTTTAACGATTGTGTATTAATCAAACAGGCCCGGCTCCGGAAAGAGTCGGGCCGTTTTGTAGAAAGAAATGCACCACAGTTGAATACGAAAAGTAGGAGGTCCAAATGATGATTACCTGGAGTGAAGAGATAACGATTGATGCAAATATTGAAACAGTATGGGAACTTTTTAAAGATAAGAACATCACCAGGATTATGCCGCAAGTGGAAGAACATGCTCTCATTGAAAAAGAAGAGAACGAGGTAGGAGCAAGGCATCGTCAGACCTACAGGGAAGGAAAGAGAACGGAGACATATATCGTGACGACTTTAGCCTGTGAAGACAGGGAAGAGCACAAACTGAAAGAAGTGACATTCACTGTAGGACGTGCTTTTGATATAAAGACTTCCTATACTTTTCAAAAACTGGCAGGAAACAGAACGAGACTCATTTATGAAGGGACCAATGAGGGTGCCAGCGTTTTAGGGAAAATAATGCTGAAATTCGTCAGGGATAAGAGTAACAGAAAAGTGGTGCATGAGTTTCTGGAAAGAGTGCGGGAGGAAGCGGAGCAGGAGGAAGAAAATGTTCGTTCGGAAAGTTGATGAACAAACGGAACTGCGGCTCGTGGAATTTTTCGACGCAGGTGAACTGTTCGAAATAGTTGAGGAAGAACGGCACTACTTACAAACCTGGCTTCCATGGGTAGAGAATACCCGGGAAGTGCGGGACATGGAAAATGCGATAAGGAATTTTCGTCGCGGTTATGCCGAATATGAAAGTATGACCGCAGTCGTCCTTTTTCAGGGAGAGATCGTCGGAGTGGTAAGTTTCAACGAACTGGACTGGACGAATCGCACCACTTACATAGGGTATTGGCTTCGGAGAAGGTACCAGGGGAGAGGGATAATCACGAAGTCCGTCAAATCACTGATTACCTGCGCTTTTTCTACATTCGGTATGAACAAAGTGATTGTCCGGGCCTCTGTGGCAAACGAAACGAGCCGGGCCGTCGCAGAACGTCTCGGGTTTACGAAAGAAGGGGTCTCCCGGTCCGGCGCCCGTATGAATAATCATTTCATCGACCAGGTAATTTACGGAATATTAAAAAAAGAATGGAAATAAATTTGCGAATAGTCTGGCAATAATTTATAATTTAAGTTGATATTCCTTATAATGAATGATTATTCATTCATTTAATAAAAGAAGGGGGAGGCACCTATGAACGTAAGTGAACGTTTAAGCTTGACAGCCCGGGAAATGCCGGGGAAAGATGCGTATATTTTTCAGGGAGAGAGGACGGATTACCGGACTTTCGATGCTAAAGTAACTAAATTCGCAAGTGCTCTCGAAGATGCCGGTTTCGAGAAGGGGGATCACGTAGCTCTTATCAGTGGCAACAGTCCTGTGTTTATGATTGGCCTTTACGGCGCTCTTCGTGCAGGTCTCAGCGTCATTCCTATCAATCCTACGTACACTTCCAAAGAAATGAAGTATATTTTAAAAAATGGCGATGTCAAAGGGGTTATAACGCTTGATGTTCTTGTAAGTCAGCTGGATGTAGTGGATGATGAATTGGATGTCACCCATTATTTCGTTGCGGATACCGGGGCAGATATTGATTTGGAAGCTTTTACTATCTCCCCAAAAATGAAATCGTTTACAAAAACAGTAGAGCAAGGATCAGCTTCATTCACTCCTCCTTCGCTGGATGATGATGACCTGGCGGTTATTCTGTATACCTCCGGGACGACCGGGAAGCCGAAAGGAGCGATGCTTACCCACAAAAACATCTATTCGAACGCAAAAGATGTGGCCACCTATCTGGAAATAAGTGAAGAGGACCGTGTAATTGCAACGTTGCCTATGTTTCACGTGTTCTGCCTGACCGTGGCGTTGAACGCTCCGATTGTAAATGGAGGAACGATTATAGTCATCCCTCAGTTCTCACCGGGAGAAGTGTTCAAAGCTGCGAAAGAGTATGAAGCTACTGTGTTTGCCGGTGTACCTACGATGTACAATTACCTGCTGCAGACTGGAGATGGCCAGGAAAGCACATTTGAAAATATGCGTATCAGCGTTTCGGGAGGGTCCTCTCTGCCGGTTTCTCTCCTCGAAGCTTTCGAGAAAAAATTCAACGTACGGGTGTCGGAAGGGTACGGCTTATCGGAAGCTTCTCCCGTGACGGCTTTTAATCCTTTAGACAGGCCGCGGCGGGCCGGTTCTATAGGACAGAATATCACTAACGTTGAGAATAAAGTCGTTGATGAGCTAGGCCAGGAAGTACCTGCCGGAGAAACAGGCGAGCTCGTCGTCAAAGGGCCGAACGTGATGAGGGGTTATTATAAAATGCCGGAAGAAACAGCGGTAACGATTAAAGACGGCTGGCTGTTCACCGGAGATATGGCGCGTGAGGATGAGGAAGGGTATTTTTATATCGTGGACAGGAAAAAAGATCTGATTATCGTCGGCGGATATAACGTTTACCCGAGAGAAGTGGAGGAAGTCCTCTATCAGCATCCGGAAATTACGGAAGCAGCTGTAGTCGGAGAACCTCATCCGGAGATGGGGGAGGCAGTGATCGCTTTCGTCGTTTCAGATAATCCTTCTCTGAATGAAGAAGCTGTTATTGAATACTGTAAGCAGGAAATGGCGAAGTATAAACTGCCGAAGCGCATAGAGTTCATGGAGGAACTTCCTAAAAATACGACCGGTAAAATCTTAAGGAAGAACCTGCGTGATCATTTACAACAAAGCTAACAGATGTCTGTTGTCAGTTAATAGAAATATCGCAGACACATATGCGGTAGACCGCAAAAAGCTTTCGGTGAGATTTTTTAAAGGCTGTATTATAATGAAAATTGAGAAAGGCAGTTTAAATAACTGTCTGCATGAAAGAAAAGCCTTTGTACACTAAAGAGCCTTTTCATTCATGTAAACCCCTCACTCAAAAGTTAATCAGTCGTCTCTTTTGGCCAATGCTCTCCGTAGCATTGGCTCTTTTTTAGGTTGAACAGAGATAAGAACACCGAGTGCGGGATAGCGTTGATCGAATACCTCTTCGGAGAAGTCACTTCCTCTCGTAATCCACCATGTATTCTTCTTTAGTAATATAAAATTCTCTGTCGGGGCGGTGGGTTATCAAACCGAGGCGCTCCAGTTTGTAGCAGTTAACCCGTCGATAAGGGTCATCTTCAATGACGGGCAGTTCTTTTTCCTGCTGAACGTAAGCATCCACTGCCCGCTGCATCATATCGATATCTTTTGCGAGCTGAAGGTTTTCCTCTTCAAATACTTCGTAAGTTTCCCGGGACATGTAGAAAGTCTTCCTCGGTTTTCCTTCGATGAAGTGAGCAAGAAGCTCATAGTCGATGGTTAGGTCTTCATTAATGATTACACTTAAAGGTACCCTGTCCGATTTTTTTTCGGCATAATCGTTGATGGCTTTTCGTATATCATTCAGGGATAAGTCCATAGTTTCCAGTTCTCTGGGGGCAGATTTCTTTTTCTTTCTCCGAATCCACATAGCACTCTCCTCCGGTATTTTACTGTTATTATAACAAATACGGTGAAGATGTTGGAATTTTCGGAAGAAAATAACAGGAACGTAGACGGTTCGAAAATAATCTGCTATATTTAAAAAGCAATTACTGTACTCACAAGGAAGGGATATGATAACCGTGAAAGAAACGTTGAAAACTGAATATGAAGTAAACGAACGTACAGTTGCTCTCATCGCCATAGAGGAAGAGGGGAAAATCAGAACGAGGGTGATGGAAGTGGAAGATTCATTTATAGTGGACCTGCCCCCCACGAAAGTGATCGACAACTCCTGTAAGTATTTTGGAAGCAACCTCTCCGGTAGAATTTCCGGCACAAAAGCTATTACGAACTACACACACAAATCCCCCATCGTCATCTCCGGGATGCTGAAGCTCTATTACTTCCCGACCATGTCCCCTTCAAGACTTGAATGCTCCTGGATTTCCCACAGTTTTGTACGTGATTTCGCCCCCGGCCAGACCGATCCCAGAAAAACGAGAGTTCAATTTGTAAACAAATTGTGTGAAGAATTACCTGTCTCCCCCGGCGTATTTTCGAACCAGCTGGAACGCACCGCCCAGTTCAGGCTCATGTACGAAAAACGATTCACTTCTACTGTGAGACATTCTTTTGTTTCAGAGCCTTCTCCATCAGTTCCCATAAGATGAATTCCACTTTCCTGCGGATAGCCGGATTGAAATAGTTTCTCTTTTCCTCATAACCTGCAGCCATAAAGGAAAAAGTGGTAAAGGCTTCGTGCCTTGAGGTTTCAATAACGTAAACCTGATGTGTATCCATAAATGAACGAAGACGCTTTCTTTCTTCCCTGGCACACACTTCCATTTTACCGAGCAACTCGAGGTAAGGTTCTTTAATCTTGTGGGCGCCATTCGCTATATGCCGCCGGTCCTGTTTTATGACAGTGATCGCCATTGTCAGGAACAGGTAGCGGGAGGCTTTATCAAGTTGTTTTTCTTTCAGGTGAGCCATGCCACGACCTCCTCTCATTCATTGCGAACATGTGTTCTTATGTGGTAGTATATCATAGAACCCCTTCGCTTATGCAATCCAATTTTCGAAAGTGACACGGTAGGCAGAAAAGAAGAATTCCAGTAAAATAAAATTACTATAGATAAACAGAGTAGGATGAACCTTTATGCCAACGCTTGAGGAATTGAAATTGCTAGCTGAAAATGATCAATTGTTCGATTACGCTATACGGCAACTGGAGAGGCTGGAGCGCTTTGGTCCGCTTCCCGGTATAGTTCTGCCTCTTATCGAAGCTTTTCTCCCTGTTTTGCCGCTCATAGTATTTGTAGTTGCCAATGCCGTGGTATACGGTCTTATTAAAGGATTTCTCTACTCATGGATCGGAGCTGTGGCAGGAGCCGTACTTGTCTTTCTTGTAGTACGCGGTCTCGGACGTCGACGTTTTTTTCGTTTTTTGAGAAAGAACCGTCAGGTAAAACGGGTGATGGTGTGGGTTGAAGAGCACGGATTCGGTCCGCTGTTTCTTCTCATGTGCTTTCCTTTTTCCCCTTCCGCCATCATTAATGTCGTTGCAGGATTGTCCGGAGTGAAGACCAGAGACTTTTTACTGGCTGCTGTACTCGGGAAATCCGTAATGATTTTTTCGATAACGTTCGTCGGTGACAGCATCACCTCTTTTACTTCGAACCCTGTCAAAACTATTGTTGTGCTTATCTGTATCAGTCTTTTCTGGCTCCTCGGTAAATATTTGGAGCAGCGGCTGGCGACACGTGCCAGAAGGAAGAAGGGTTGAACCGGACCTCTCCCGGGTAAATTACCAGTATTAAACCCTTTGGAGGAAACGGAATGAATAAACATAAATATCTGTTTCGTGCGGTCATTCTGGCAGCCCTTGTGGCGGTGGTTTTCCGCACTTTTATCTTCGCAAGTTACATTGTGGACGGGGAGTCGATGGAGCCTACGTTATATGATGGTAATCTTTTAATGGTGAATAAAGTCTCCTACGAATGGACGGAAATACATCGGCAGGACGTCATCGTTTTTCATTACAACGAAAAAGACGACTATGTGAAAAGAGTAATCGGTCTCCCGGGGGATGAGATAGCCGTGAAAGACGACGAATTATACGTTAACGATGAACGGTTGGAAGAAACGTATCTTGATAAGCTGCGTCCGGAAGACGGGGAAGTGTTCACCTCCAGTTTCACGCTCGAAGGAATAACAGGAATACCGACAGTCCCTCCGGGTAAACTCTTTGTTCTCGGGGATAATCGCCGGCACAGCCTGGACAGCCGCAGCTTCGGTTTTATCGATTCAGCTTCGGTGGTCGGAAAAGTGTCAATACGTTACTGGCCGATGTCACAGGTGGGTGTAACATTTCAATGAACTGCCGCTCGGGTGGTTCATTTTCTTATGGTATTGTAAAATAAGGAAAAAGGAGGAAGGCGGATGAGCATCAAGTTTATAACCGGACGTTCGGGAGCCGGAAAAAGCAACTACTTTCTGAGTGAAATCGAAGCGAAATTGCAGGAGGAGCCTGCAGGCCGCCCAATTGTATATCTTGTGCCGGACCAGATGACCTTCCAGCAGGAGTATGCGTTATTGAAACGGGGGAATATCGACGGGGCGACGAGGGCCCATGTGCTCAGTTTTTCCCGTCTCGCCTGGAAAGTGTTTCAGGAAACCGGAGGGGCGACGAGATCTTATATAAGCTCTACGGGAGTGCAAATGCTGCTCAGAAAAATCGTAGAGGAGCGCACATCCGATTGGAATGTTTTCCAAAAGGCGATGGAGAAACAGGGGTTTATTCATCAGCTGGAAGAAATGATTACGGAATTCAAAAGATATCGCGTGACTCCTGACACACTTGAATCCCAAGTGGAGGCCATGGAAGGGTATGTCCACCGGACCGCTGAAGAAAGGGCGCTGCAGGATAAACTGGAAGACCTTCATTATATCTACAGCCGTCTCACCCACTATATGGAAGGCGTCTACGTGGATGGGGAAGACCAGTTGAAGCTGCTCGGAGAGAAAATACCCCACTCTTCATTTCTTCAGGATGCAGAAGTATACATAGACGGTTTTCACAGCTTCACTCCCCAGGAGTATGAGGTTCTGCGCGAACTCTTCCAGCATGCGGAACGGGTACAGGTCACACTGACACTCGACGAAGAAGACGGAGATCCTGAGGATATCGATCTTTTTGCGGAAACGAAAGAAACCTGTTCCATTCTCAGAGAGCTGGCTGAAGAAGGGGGTGTGGAAGTGGAGGAGACGCTGACCCTTTCGAATGAACAGGGCCGTTTTCTTGATCGTAAAGCATTTCAGCACCTGGAGAATAACTTTGAAGAACGTCCTGCCCCTTCTTTCGAAGGAGACGTACCGATCGGTATTTATGAAGCTGTCCACCCCAGGGCGGAAGTGGAAGGAGCTGCCCAGGAAATCCTCCGGCTCGTCCGGGAAGACGGGTACAGGTACCGCGATATAGCAATTCTCATGCGTGATGCCGGTATGTATCACAGTTTAATCGAAACGATTTTCACCGATTATGGTATACCGGTCTTTCTTGATGAAAAGCGGACGATGCTGAACCACCCGCTCCTGGAACTGATACGTTCCGCACTTGATGTCGTAGAGGGGGGCTGGCGCTATGATGCGGTATTCCGGCTGTTGAAAACCGGTTTTATCCCTTCCGGCGATAAGAAACATCCTCTTAACGAAGAAGCCATTGATGAGTTGGAAAATTATGTTCTCGAATATGGCATCCGTTCGAGGGAGCAATGGAGATCGGCGGAGCCATGGAAATATCAGCGATTTCGGGGTTTTGAACAGGCGGCACAGACGGATGAAGAGAAACAGAAGCAGGATCGCATTAACGCATACCGTCGTCAGGTGACAGAAGCCCTCGGGAATCTGGATGACGACCTCCGGGGCAGGAAATCCAATGAAAAGAGGGCGACCGCTCTTTTTGAATGGCTGGACAGAATGGACGTTCCGGGCACGCTTGAAATATGGAGAAGTTTCTATGATGAAAACGGAGAAGTGGAGAAAGGAAGGGAGCAGGAACAGGTATGGGACAGTCTGCTTCAACTTCTCGACGAAATGGTGGAGATGATAGGGGAAGAAACTATGTCCCTTCAGGTATTCCGCCAGGCATTCGAAAGTGGTCTCGATGCCCTTACTTTCGCTCACGTACCTCCAAGTATGGATCATATCATTGTCGGAAGCGTGGACCGTTCCAGATTAAACGGCATCAAAGCCGGATTTCTTCTCGGAGTCAACGAAGGAACGTGGCCAATGAAACCTGCCGGAGACGGAATGATTTCTGAGGAAGACCGGGAACTTCTGTCCCGGCATGGAGTGGAATTAGCGGCCGGAAGTCGCGAAAGACTGCTTTACGACCGTTTCTACATGTATCTTGCAGCAACGATGCCGAGCGGGAAATTATGGGTGAGTTATCCGTTGAGTGATGAGGAAGGTAAAGCGAAGGCGGCTTCTCCTCTGATCACCCGCATTGAAGAACTCTTTCCGGCCTGCAGGGAACATGTGCTTCTTCAGGATCCGGACGATCTGGAAGAAGCCGAACGTTTTATCACGACGCCGGTCAAGACGCGATCGGCTCTCACTGCCCAGCTGGCCCGTTATATTAAAGGATACCGGATCCAGGATGCCTGGTGGGGCGTGTTGAACTGGTATATTCAGGCGGAAACGAAAGAGAGCACGACGCGAAGAGTGCTTCACAGCCTGTTTTATAAAAATGAACCCGTTCAACTCCAGCAGGAAACAGCCCGCCGCATGCATAAGAAACAGGTGAAAACGAGTGTTTCCGCCCTGGAATCTTACTACAGCTGCGGATTTCAGCACTTTGCCGGTAAAGGGCTGAATCTGGAAGAACGACGGACGTATAAATTGGACGCCCCTGATATAGGTCAGTTGTTCCACGAGGCTCTTCGGCAGATAACCGACTGGATCGGAAAGGAAGGGAAGCGGTTTTCGGAGCTGGATCGTTCCTCTGCCGAACAGTATGCGCGCCGTGCCACACAGGAACTTGCACCGGTTCTGCAGCATCAGGTGCTCAGGAGTTCGAATCGATACAGGTATATTCAGGAGAAGTTAAGTAAAGTGATTGCCCAGGCAACATATATCCTCGGAGAGCAGGCGAGACGGACGAATTTTGCTCCTGTCGGTCTTGAACTCGGTTTCGGGGAAGTGAAAGATGCAGCCCTTCCGGCTATGAGTCTGGATCTTCCGAACGGCTTCGAACTCATGCTCAGGGGAAGGATTGACCGGGTGGATCAGGCTGTGAATAATGAAGAGATGTTCCTGAGGATCATTGACTACAAGTCAAGTGCAAGAGGTCTGAATCTTTCCGATGTATATTACGGTTTATCGCTGCAGATGCTTATTTATCTCGAAGTTATATTACAGAATGCGAAAGAGTGGCTCGGGATGGAGGCGACTCCTGCGGGTGTACTGTATTTCCATGTCCATAACCCGATGATTACGGGAAAGAAAGTGCTGAACGATGAAGAACTGGAACGAGAAATAGTGAAAAGTTTTAAAATGCAGGGGCTGCTTCTGGAAGATGAAGCCGCTGTCCGTATGATGGATACAGAAACGGATAAAGGTTACAGCCCGGTGGTTCCAGCAGGATTAAAGGAAAAAGGCGGTTTTTATTCCAATTCCAAAGTGGCGGACAGGGAAAGGTTCGAAGCGCTGGACGGCTACGTTCGTAAACTGATGACGCAGGCGGGGATGGATATTACGGAAGGCAATATTCCGCTTAATCCATATCAGAAGAAACAGGAAACGGCATGCCAGTTCTGTTCCTTCCGTTCCGTCTGTCAGTTCGACCCGACTCTTGCGGAGAACCAGTACCGGAAGCTGGCCGATATGAAAGACAGCAAAGTCTGGGAGAAATTGAAAGAAAAGGGGGAAGTCGATGGTTAGCTGGACAAAAGAACAGGAAGAGGCGATTTATAATTCCGGCCATGATATTCTCGTCTCGGCAGCGGCAGGGTCGGGGAAAACAGCGGTTCTTGTAGAAAGAATCATTCAAAAGGTGATTGGCAGGCAGAACCCGGTGGATATCCACTCCCTTCTCGTAGTAACCTTCACGAACGCAGCGGCTCAGGAAATGAGGAACAGGGTGACGGAGGCGCTCGACAAAGCTCTTGAACAGTCGCCGGATTCTATCCACCTGAAAAAACAGCTGTCCCTTGTGCAGAGTGCGTCCATTTCGACACTCCATTCATTCTGTATGGAAGTGATAAGGAAACATGCATATCTCCTGGATATCGATCCTGCCTTCAGAATTGCGGATTCCGTAGAAGCGGATTTAATGAAGCAGGAAGTGCTTGAAGATCTTCTGGAAGACTGGTATGGACGGGAAGGTGAGGAGCGAACCCGGTTTTTTGACCTGGTGGACCGGTTCTCCGGGGACCGTCACGACCTGGATGTAGAGTCGCTTATCCTTCAGATGTACACGTTCTCGGAACAGCATCCGTGGCCGGAAGATTGGCTGGACCAGGTGGCAGAAATGTATAACGTTTCCGTGAATGAAGAGGTGGAAGATCTGCCCTGGTTTGTGCTGCTGAAAAGAGAAGTTCATCATCAGCTTGAAGCTATGGAAAAAGAAGCAGAAGAATTTCTTGAACTTACCCGTAAGCCGGACGGCCCTTATACATACGGGGAAACGGCAGACAAAGATCTCGCTCTTGTACGCGAAGCGAAAGCCAGCCTCGCTACATCCTGGCAGTCGCTTGAGAACTACGTGAAAGAAGCTAAGTTCCCGTCGTTGTCGAGAAAAAAATCAGACGTGACAGAGGATAAGAAAAATGAAGCGAAAGAAATACGGGAAAGATATAAGAAAAGATTCAAACAGATTCAGGAAGAATGGTTTGCACGCCCCCTTGTGAGATATCTTGAAGAAATGGGAGAGTTGTATCCGGTCATCGTTCAGCTGGGAGTTGTAGTGAAAGATTTTAAACAGCGCTACCAGGAAGCGAAGAAAGAGAAAGGGGTAGTCGATTTCTCCGACCTGGAGCATTATGCACTGGATATTTTACGGGATGAAAGTTCACAGCCGGAGCACCTCGTACCTTCACAGGTGGCGAAAAATTATCAGCGCCAGTTTGCGGAAGTACTCGTAGATGAGTACCAGGACACGAATCTGGTACAGGAGACGCTCCTTAAACTATTGACTGCCGACGACGAGGCGGGAGATTTGTTTATGGTGGGGGATGTGAAACAGAGTATATACCGTTTCCGGCACGCGGAACCTTCCCTGTTTCTCCAGAAGTACAGCCGTTTCCAGGAGAAAGAAGAAGACGGGGAGAGAATAGATCTGGCTAAAAACTTCCGCAGCCGGACCCAGGTGCTCGATGCAACGAACTACCTTTTTCGCCAAATTCTCGACGAAGAGGTCGGGGAGATGGAGTATGAGAAAGAAGCCGAACTGATTTACGGGAACACCTCCTACGACGAATGGTTCAAAGAAGACACGAGTACGGAACTTCTGTTAATTGACCGGGAAGAAGCAGAAGAAGAGCAAGAGGACATGGAAGAAGATTACCGTGATCTGGAAAAGGCGCAGCTTGAAGCCCGGGCTTACGCAGGGAAAATCAGAGAGTGGCTCGGGTACGATGGCAACGAGCCGATGCAGGTAATGGATAAAGAAACAGGTATGCCGAGACCTCTTAAATTCAGAGATATAGTATTTCTCCAACGTTCCATGGCGTGGGCACCGGTTATAATGGATGAACTCAAACAGCAGGGGATACCGGTCTACGCAGAGCTTTCCACCGGTTATTTCGAAGCGATTGAAATCCGGGTAATGATCAGCCTGCTGAAGATTATTGATAATCCGAAACAGGATATCCCGCTGGCTTCGGTCCTCAGGTCTCCGATTGTCGGACTGGACGAGGACGAGCTTGCACGCATCCGTCTGGAAGACAAGCGGACAAATTATTATGAAGCTGTTAAATTGTATACTGCTAAAGAAACGGATTCGTTAAGCGGAAAACTGGACCGGTTTCTGGTTATGCTCCATGACTTCCGGGAGCGGGCAAGACAGGAAGCCCTGTCGGAACTGATCTGGTACATTTACCGTGAGACCGGATATTACGATTTCACAGGTGGTATGCCCGGCGGACGGCAGCGTCAGGCGAATCTGCGGGCACTTTATGACCGTGCCCGATCCTATGAGAATACATCTTTCCGCGGGCTGTTCCGTTTCCTGCGTTTCATTGAAAGAATGGAAGAAAGGGGAGACGATCTTGGAGCGGCCCGGGCTCTTGGAGAGCAGGAAGATGTCGTGCGGATTATGACGATCCACAAAAGTAAGGGGCTGGAGTTTCCGGTGGTCATTCTCGGAGGTATTGATAAGCAGTTCAATATGAAAGATCTTAATTCCCGGTATTTACTCCACAAAGATCTCGGTTTCGGGTCGAAATACATCGACCCCGAAAAAAGGCTCACTTACCCGACGATCGCTTATCACGCTTTGCGCGAAAAGAAAAAAAGAGAGATGCTCGCCGAGGAAATGCGAGTGCTCTACGTGGCTCTTACGCGGGCCAAGGAAAAACTGGTGCTTGTCGGAAATGTGGCTTCTTTTCAGGCAAAACAGGAGGAATGGAAGCGGTTTGTCCGCTATGAACCATGGACACTGCCGGCAGCTGACAGGCTGAGCGCGAAATCGTACCTCGACTGGATCGGTCCTTCTCTTGTCCGACATCAGCAGGCCCAGATTCTTACGGCCGGGGAAGTGGAGGTGGCAACTTCTTCCGCCATTCACAAGGATGAATCACAATGGTCTGTCGGAGTCATCCACGGCAGAGAATTAACCGGTACAGCAAAGGAAAGGGAACATCGGGATGATACAGTGAAAGAATCCGTTCTTAAGTGGGCTCCTGTTGATCATGAAATAGAACCGTTCGTTGAGAAAAGATTGGGTTATCGCTACCCTCACGAGCAGGCGGCAAGACGACGCGCTAAACAGACGGTAACAGAAATCAAGAGGAAACAGGAAGTGGATGAATATGCCGATACGACTCTCGTTCTTCCTTACCGGCCTCCGATGAGAAAGAGACCTAAATTTATGCAGCAGGAAAAAGCGCTCACTGCTGCCGAGCGGGGGACGGCTATGCACACCGTGATGCAGCATATTTCTCTAAAACCACATACCCCCCCGGAAGTGGAAGAATTCACCGAAAAACTTATTGCCCGGGAAATAATAACACGTCAGGAAGCAGACGCAATCGATGCCGAAGCCATTTCCCGTTTTTTTGATACAGAAACGGGAAAAACAGTGATCGCCGAACCGGGAGTGGAACGTGAAGCAGCTTTCAACTATATGCTACCTGCAAAAGAAGTATATAACGACTGGGAGGAAGACGATAACGACCGGGTATTTATCCAGGGGATCGTGGATCTTCTCATCCCTTATAAAGATGGATATATTCTGCTTGACTACAAAACGGACAGTCTGAGCGGAAAGGAAACGGAACAAGAGCTTTCTTCCCGTTACCGTACCCAGCTCTCCCTTTACGCAAAAGCGATTGAAGATATAAGAAAAAGGAAAGTGTACAGAAGTGTGCTTTACTTTTTCGATGCAGCAAAAGTTGTGGAGGTGAAAGGGGATTGAAGTGATGGAGGATATTTGTGAGTTGTGCTGGCGCTTCCCGGTAAAAACGACAGAGCACCATCTTATCCCTAAACAGCATGGGGGCGTACACGGACCGACAGCTCAATTATGTACTGCCTGCCATCGTCAGATCCATGCACTTTTTTCCAGCCGGGAACTGGCCCGGTTCTATAACCGGATTGAACGGATCCAGGACCACCCTGATATGAAAAAGTATGTGAAATGGGTGCAGAAGCAGGATCCGGCTAAAAGAGTCACTACGAAAAAAGCAAATAGAAGGAAGTAAGGGGGGAAGATTATGTCGAAGGGAGGTCCAATTGCAGAGAAGGAGCGTCTGGAATGGGTGGATGTCGTCAGAGGCCTCGCGATATTCGGTATTTTTATGGTGAACGCTCCGGCGTTTAATGCTCCTTTCTTTCTATATGGAGGAGGAGAGGAGTACTTTTCTTCAGAAATGAGCGGAGTAATCCGGGCGATCATCGATATCTTCTTCCAGGCGAGTTTTTACACGCTTTTTGCTCTTATGTTCGGGTTTGGCCTGCAAATGATGAGAGACCGGCTGGTAGAAAAAGGTGTAAGTTATGAACCCGTTTTACAGCGAAGGATGTTTTTCCTTTTTCTTTTCGGAATCATTCATGCTTTTCTTATCTGGCATGGAGACATACTGCTCACCTATAGCATTCTTGGGATGATTCTTCTGCTATTTATGAAAGTGAAGAACCGGACACTGCTTCGTTTCGCTTTCGGAATGCTGGCTGCCGTAACGTTACCATTCACTTTACTGCTTTATGCAGCCAGAGATTTCAATGTGGCTATGGTAAACAGGGAAGCTATACAGGAGGCAATGACTAGTTATGGTAACGGGGCGCTAGGGGAGATTTGGGCGCAGAATTTGACGGACTGGTGGTATACGAACAGCCCGGGGAATTGGCCGTTTTTAATCATGAGCATGCTTCCGATGATGCTGTTCGGAATGTACATTGCGAGAAAAAGGTGGCTTCATGAACCGGAGAATTACAGAAATGAAATGCGGAGCTGGTGGGTAGTGACCGGTATATTGTTTTTCATATTCAAGGTCGGCCCTTATTTCTTCGGCAGCCCCGGCTGGTTCGATCTGGCTCAGGATAATATCGGCGGGTCCGCCTCGGCTGTGTTCTATGTACTATCTATTACCATGTTGTATAGAGGTTCGGTCAGACGGGCGATACGTCCGCTTAGATGGGTAGGGAGGATGTCGCTTACCAACTATATATTGCAGTCGGTTGTAAGCTTCATCGCTTTTTACTCTGTCGGTTTCGGATTCTACGGGGAAGTGTCGCCGCTGCAGAGTACCGTTTTTGTCCTGAGCGTCTTCTTTCTCCAGGTCGTCATAAGCGGATGGTGGCTGAAAAAACACCGGTATGGTCCGGTGGAATGGTTATGGAGAAGAGGGACGTATAAAACTGACATATAGAGTTTTTCGAAAGAAAAAAGCGGCTTCTGTCCGGGACAGAAGCCGTTTCTTCGTTTTCGTGACATTAAACGCTCAGAACCTCTTTGATATGAGAGATAGCCCAGTTCAGATCTTCTTCAGAAATGACCAGAGGTGGAGCGAAACGAATTACGTTTTCGTGCGTTTCTTTACAGAGAAGTCCTTTTTCTTTCAGTTCTTCACAGTATTTACGCGCAGGTTCGGTAAGTTCTACACCGATGAAGAGGCCTTTTCCCCGCACTTCTTTTATGATGGAACTGTCGATGGATTTTAACTCTTCCATCATATGATTGCCAAGTCTAAGCGAGCGGTCGGCTAGATTTTCGTCTTCTATTACCTGGAGAGAAGCGAGAGATACGGCTGATGCAAGCGGGTTACCTCCGAACGTGGACCCATGGGAACCCGGATTGAATACTCCGAGAATATCCTTGTTGGATACTACACAGGAAATAGGGAACACACCGCCGCCGAGGGCTTTACCGAGAATAAGCATATCCGGATTTACGTCTTCCCAGTCACATGCAAACATCTTTCCGGTTCTCGCAAGGCCGGCCTGGATTTCGTCTGCGATAAACAGAACATTTTCTTCATTGCAAAGATCGGATGCTTCTTTCAGGAAACCTTCCGGTGGCATAACGATTCCCGCTTCTCCCTGGATGGGTTCAAGAAGGAAAGCGGCTGTATTATCTGTAATCGCTTCCCGAAGAGCTTCGATGTCACCGTAAGGGACTAATTTGATACCCGGGAGAGCAGGACCGAAGCCACGTTTGTTATCCTCGTCCGAGGAGAGGGAAACAGCAGCCATCGTCCGTCCGTGGAAGTTACCGGTGCAGGCGATGATCTCCGCATTGTCTTCTTCCACACCTTTTACATCGTAGGCCCAGCGGCGTGCTGCTTTAAGAGCGGTCTCTACGGCTTCTGCCCCTGTGTTCATAGGAAGAGCCATTTCTTTATTAGTGATTTTACAGATCTTTTCATACCAGGGGCCTAGCTGGTCGTTATGAAAAGCGCGGGATGTAAGAGTCACCCGGTCGGCCTGGTCTTTCAACGCCTGAATGATTTTAGGGTGGCGGTGTCCCTGGTTAACGGCCGAATAGGCACTAAGCATATCCATATAACGGTTACCTTCCGGATCTTTTACCCATACTCCTTCTGCTTCCGAAATGACTACAGGAAGCGGGTGATAGTTTTTGGCACCATATTCTTGCGTCTGATCAATGATTTGTTGACTGTTACGAGACATACAGGACCTCCTTTGAATCTTTATAACAATACCTTTTCATTATAACAGGTTTTTCTACTGATTTCTCCAGCCGGTTTTCATTGGGAATCAGTCGGGAGAAGTGATACGATAAGTAAAGAAAGGAGGATGATGAAATGACTCATCTACATATTTTTTCATGGGTGCTGGCTTTAGCACTTCTTGCGCTGGTGTCAACGTTTTTAAATTCGGGAAACTTAAAGCCTGCCAAGATTTCTCACATGATTCTACGCTTAGACTATTTACTGATTCTTTATTCCGGAGGGGACCTGTTCGCTTCTTACTCCAGCTACGGTCCGGCAGTTATCATTAAACTTCTGGTCGGAATCTGGGTAATCGCCTCCATAGAGATGGTGGCTGTCAAAAAGAAAAAAGGCAAAAATGTTACGAGCTGGTGGATACAACTTACCATTTCCGTACTATTGGCGCTTTTCCTCGGTTTCGTAATGCTGCCGATGGGTTTATTGCCATAATCGTAAATTCAATAAAAAAGGAGTGGTCCGGACCAGCGGACCACTCCTTTTTTATTGTGATAAGGGGGCAGACACGGGGAAGTGCCTGCTACTATGTTCAAGGTTATGGCGAGGAATCACCCTCACCTGTAATGATAATCATTCTCATTTGTAAAGTCAATGAATTTTTTGAAAATATTTATAGCGGATAGAATTGAATTTCTGCAATAGGTGGAAGAGTTCGAGACATCGAAAAGAGCTGTGAAGAAAGTGTGGACGGTTTACACTCTTTTCAATCTGAAAGAGTATTTATATAAAGATAATAGTTGACGGTAAAGGTGCTGGAAGGATAACCTTTAATAATGATTGAAAATTTGAGGGGGTAGGACAGATGAGAAGAATGACAGGTCTTATGCTCATTCTTTCGTCTCTTCTTTTTTGGGTACTTCCCACACCGGCTACGGCAGAAGAAGGAGAGAATTGGAAAGGTGAAAGTATTTATTACATAACGGTGGACCGTTTCATGAACGGTAAGACCGCTAACGATAAGAACCTGGAGACCGGTAAAGAAAACGGGTATCACGGTGGTGATCTCCAGGGCGTCACAGAGAAACTGGACTATATCAAGGATCTCGGATTTACGACAATCTGGTTATCGCCGCTGATGAGTTCGTCGGACTTTGAAGGATACGAGGTTAAAGATTACAAAAAAGTGGATGAACACTTAGGTACAATGAAAGAAGTCCGGACCCTTACCGAAGAAGCCCATGATCGAGATATGAAAGTGATTATGGATATGCCACTGATGGACATTGACGAAGATCATCCATGGGTGGAGAAAGGTTTCACGGAACGCTCCGGAAACGGGGAGGTTAAGGTGAAGGAAACCGGCGAGGATGTACAAAAAGAAATAAGTTCGATTCTTTCGTACTGGAAACAAGAAGCGGGACTGGACGGCTTCGGTTTTCCGGAAGTGGAAGAGGCCAGTCCGGACTTTTGGCAAAAAACTTTAAGCAATGTTACGGATACGGTACTGATCGGCAAGGGGGAAGATTCTTCCTATAGCAAAACAGGTTTTGACATATGGTATGATGAATCGTATCAGGAAGCGATCTCCGAAAGTTTTTCGGGCACAGGTAACATAGAACTGCCGGTTCCTGAGAAAGAGGGCACTACCGCCAGTGCTGTCGATTTTCACGATACGAGGCGTTTTACGACGTTAGCTCAGGAGTCGGGATTTAATCCGGTGACGAGATGGAAACTGGCTCTGACGCAACTGTATACCGATCACGATGTAGCCGTAGTGCAATATGGAACAGCGATTCCGATGGGGGAAAAGCCGGGAATCGGGAATTTACCGATGATGAATTTTGGTGGAACAGACGAAGAAGTAACCAGAAGGATAAATAAGTTGAACGCGATGCAAAATGAGTTTCCGTCGTTTGCGAAAGGTGAAGTGCAGAAAGTGTACAACGAAGGCGGTATGGAAGTATTTAAAATCGACGGGGAGAAAACAATGCTTGTAGCCGTAAACAATTCGGAGGAAACGAAAAGCGGCATTGTAACTTCGCTCGGAGACAACAAACAGTTGCGCGGCCTGATGCATGACGGTTTTCTCAGACAGTCAGATGATGGGAAGTACCGGGTAGTGCTGGAACGTGAGACCGCCGATGTGTTCGTCGTGGAAGATTCGGCAGGGATCAACTGGTTATTCGTCGGTTTTGTCGTAAGCGTTATGGCTATTTTCGTTATCTTTGTTATAATGACAATGGTTAGAAACAGAAAACAAAAAATCAACGGACACTGAGCGTCGTGTTCGTTGATTTTTTTACCTTTTGCTCCATAAATGAGGAGTTGTTACCTGTACTCTTCATTTATAAAAAAGAGTGCTATCGTTCCCGGGCCGGCATGGGCTCCGATAGCTGCACCCACCATATCTATATGAATGTCCGCAGGGGAGAATCTTTCTTCGATCATAGAGGCGAGCTGCTTGGCTCTCTCTTCGCTATCTCCGTGACTGATTGCGATACGCTGGCGTTTCAGGTCTTTTCCGCGCTCTTCCATCAGTTCAATCATGCGCTTAAATACTTTCTTCTGACCGCGGATCTTCTCAAGGGGCACAAGGTTCCCGTCGTCGACGTGCAGAAGAGGTTTAATTTTAAGAAGACTGCCGACGAAAGCCTCTGCTTTGGTTACCCGACCACCACGCTGAAGGTATGAAAGGTCGTCTACTGTAAATAAATGTTCCATATGTTTGGAGTGGTAGGAAACGAGGGATATAAGATCCCGCAGCGTCGCGTTTTTCCGACTCTCTTCCGCTGCTCTTAGCACGATGAGTCCGTACCCGAGAGAGGCGGCTTTCGTGTCGATTACTGCAAATTTGGCCTTCGGGTATTCTTCTTTCAGCTCCTGCTCCACTACTTTTGCCGACTGATAAGTCCCGGAGAGGGCGGAGGAAAAAGCGATGTATAGAAATGGCTGATCGGCGGCAATTTTTTCGGTGAAGAGTTCGCGGAAGTCCTGGGCCGTCACCTGTGACGTCTTCGGAGCTTCCCCTTCTCTCATCGCATCATACACTTCTTTGGGAGAAAGGTCCTGACCATCTTCATGCTCTTTGCCTTTAAGAAGAACTTTCAACGATACGCGATCCACTCCGTATTCGCTCAATGTAGCTTCTGAAAGGTCACTTGCAGAATCGCAGATGATTTGTACGCTCATTTTTTCACCTTCATTCTATTAGAGTGAGTTCTATGTTAAGTTTATGTCTAAGAAGTTATTTAGTCAAAGTATACCATATGTTCATTTCAGTAATAATAATCTATAATTAAAAAAGACAGGGGGGAGCACCATGTTTACATTTGAAACGAAAAGGATCATCGTCGTTATTATAGGTGCACTGTTTAACGCAGTCAGCCTGAACTTATTTCTCATAGAAGCAAATGTTTACGCAAGCGGTTTTACCGGTATGGCCCAGCTCTTAACGAGTATCATTCAGGATTTTCTGGACATCCATTTTATCAGCACCGGAATCATATTATTTATTCTGAACATACCTGTTGCGATACTCGGTTGGCTGAAAGTAGGAAAAGGGTTTACTGTGTACAGCGCAATATCAGTGGCTTTTACGACATTTTTCCTCGAAGTTATACCGCTTTTGCAATTGTCGGAGGACATTATACTTAACGCTGTGTTCGGTGGCGTGCTCGGGGGTGTCGGTGTAGGTATCACCCTTAAATGGGGGGCGTCCACCGGAGGGCTTGATATTATCGCTATGGTCCTCTCCCGGATGAAAGACCGGCCGATCGGCACTTATTTCCTTATAATCAACAGTGCTATCATCGCCGTAGCCGGTCTGATTTATAAACCGGAAAACGCTTTATATACTTTGCTGACTCTATACGTTACGACGCGGGTGATTGATGCAATACATACCCGTCATGAAAAACTGACAGCGATGATTATTACTTCGAAGGCAGAAGATATGGAAGAGGCAATCCACGCTCAGGTGGTCCGGGGTATTACTACGTTACCGGCAAGAGGGGCTTTCACCGGTGAGGACAAAAATATGCTGATAATGGTTATCTCCCGCTACGAGCTTTACGATCTTCAACATATTATTCACGATGTCGATGACCGGGCGTTCACCAATATTGTCCAGACCACCGGTGTCTTCGGCTTCTTCCGAAAAGAATGAAAATAAGGTACATTAGTAAAGTAGTATAACAGTCCTGTAAGGGGGAAATGAAATGAAAAAATGGTGGATGGCAATTCTGATCACAGGAGTTATTGGTCTTTCGGCGTGTGGAGCCGATGAAACGGGTAAGACAGAAGAAAAGAAAAATGAGGAAGAGAGCGAACAGCAGAGTAACGGAGAAAATGAAGAAAAGAAAAACGAGAAAGAAAGTGCACAGCAGAATAACGAAGGAAATGAAGAAAAGAAAACGAGTGACGAGAGTAACGGACAGGTACTGGCTGAACAGCTTGCAGTGAAAAGCAGTGTTGAAACTTCAGGGAAAAAAGCCGATATCAGTTTCTCTTTGACGAATGAAGGTGAAGAAGCTGTAGAAGCAGGATTCCTGTCGGGACAGCAGTTCGATGTCCGCGTAACGGATCAAAATGGTGAAAATGTGTACACTTTTTCTGCTGATCGCTCATTTACACAGGCTAAAACATCCGAAAATATAGAAGCCGGACAAAAGCTTGAGAATGCAGTAGAGTGGAAAGAGAACGTGACGCCTGGAGAATATGAAGCGACGGTGACATTTCTGGTCAATACGGTAAACGGTGATAAAGTGAAGGACATGGAGTTTACTTCCACTTCAGCTTTCACTATCGAGAAACAGAAAGAAAGTTCTTCCGAAGAGTCAGGAAGTGCTGAGGGAGAAGGAACTGAACAAGGTACAGAGGAAGAAGGAGACCCGGAACCATCCGAGCCATCGAGTTCTGTGGAAGGCAATGACGCTTTTCGTAACCTTGAACTGTCCGGGGAAAAAGGAAACTATACAGTGAGCGGGGAAGCCCGCGTTTTCGAAGGAGACTTCCTCTACAGAGTAGAAGACGGTCATAATGAACTGATTTCGGAAACGACTGTTCAAGTGGATGCGGGGGCGCCGAACTGGTCGCAATTTGAGCTCGCCATTTCCATCCCTGAATCTGAGTTGCCGGATTCCGGAGCAATTACGCTTATGATTTACGACAGAAATGCCAAGGACAATGAACCTGTGAACGTTAATTACGTACCTCTTGACCGATTCGGGGAAGAATGAGCCCGGAAAGACGGATAAAGTAAAAGAAGACTCTGAGACAGCCTTTCTGTCTCAGAGTCTTCTTAATAGCCGGCTTCTTTGACTGCAGCTTCCACTTTCGGAGTCAGCTGATCCCAGTCGGCATCCGGTTTTTTATTGACAGTAATGAAATTTTGGAAGCCGAATACGTTATCGACTCCTTCGAGTTCCATCAGTGCATTCATAATCGGGAAATCGCTCGTCTGTCCCGGCATTACGGACACACTTCCATCCCCGGGGAAAATACGGGAATCCGTCGTGAATTTTCTGGCATTGGGATTCGGTGTTTCTTCTACAACTACGCCCATTTAAAAAACCTCCTTGTAACCTTTGTACTTATTCATTTTAGCAGAAAAAGGGCGGGAGCAAAACGAAGAAACAAAACATTCTATTCGTTGCGAAGGTTTGTGGTACAATAAAAACACTTTTTGAGTAGTAATAGAGGTGAACATATGAAGAACAGACTTAAAGAAACGCTGGAAGAAATTAAGGAAAACGACTATACTCTTCCTGAACGCGTCAACCAGCAGGAAATAACGACAGTGATGCTCCAGAATATGGGGGCGGTGGACCCTTATTTACGTTCGGAACTTATTCATAATATATTGTCCACTTTCATCCAAAGAGAAAAATACTCAGATCAGCAGCTTAGAAATATGCTCACATCTCTGATGAATAAAAATTATTTATTTTATAGAATCAATACGTCCAAACAGGAAGAAGACGCTGTGTTCCGTCGCAGTTATTCAGTATTACTCATGTCCCCCATCCTCTCTCGACATTCAAGTAACGCTTTCCTTTCCGAGGAAAATATACACCGGGTATGGGAAAACCTGAAAAAATACATGAAGCAGGAACAGGATCATCGCGGTTACGTGAAAGGAAAAGGCTGGGTGCATACGATGGCTCACGCCGGCAAAGCACTTAACAGCCTGTCCGCCTGCGCGTGTATTACAGGGGAGGAAGTGAAAGGAATGCTGCCGATCATCCGTGAACAATTTCTCATAGACAGACCCTACCTGTTCGATGAAGAAGAGCATATGGTGACTGCGATTATAACTATGTTCGATAAGATAGAAAAAGAAGAGAAGGTCGCGTGGCTATGGACTTTCCTCTATGAACGGGAAAATTGGAAGGATCCGGAGGAAGATCTTATCATTAATAACGGTAAGCATCTGCTCCGCGCTCTTTATTTCCGACTGATTGATGAAGAGGAAGAAGAAATTTGTGAGGTTTTACTTCAGATATTAAGGGAATTGAGAACTCAGGAGCACTACTAAAAGGAGGGGACGGGCATGATCAAAAAAATCGGAGCGTGGATCGGCACTATTGCAGGTGTCGCTCTTGGAGGTTTTCTTTACGGCATAGAGAAGATTTTTGGTCTTTCCGTCTACACCCTTCTGATGAACGTGGATTTTATTCCGGGAGTCCGTCATGCGATGGGTCACCCTGCACTGGAATGGATGCTTCATCTATCTGTCTCTTTGAGCATAGGTTTTATTTTCGTTTATATAGTTGAAAAGAGAAAAGCCTGGGACTCGACATTCCGTTTTGTACTTTCAGGGCTGCTGTCCGCAGGCGCTGCACTTACGTATGTGCCGCTGACTCTTCTCGCTATACAGGAAACCCCCTCGCTTCGGGACGGGAAGGCAATTTCTCTCTGGCTTGCAGGACATGCCGTATTCGGATTGGTCCTGTCGGGCAGTTATGATGTGCTGAAATGGAAAGACCGCCCTGCTGCTGTCTGACAGAGAAAAAAAGATGAGGAGTCAGTTTACAGGTGGCTGCCTTTTTTCAGAGTAGATACCAGGTTGATATAATAAATTAAGAAGTCCTGGCGTGATCAGCATGCCAGGACTTCTCTTTCATACCATCAAGCAATTATCGTATGGAAGGTTTCATTTGAAAATAACTGTTAAGGAAATGGGCGATGCCGTCTTCTTCGTTAGAAGCGGTCGTTTCATCGGCAATTGATTTAAGCCCGTCAATCGCATTCCCCATCGCCACTCCTGTGCCGGCGTAATCTATCATTTCGAAGTCGTTGTCCTCATCACCGAAAGCTATAATCCTCTCGCGTGGTATGCGGTAGTAGTGGGCAATCTTATGAAGTCCTACCGCTTTGTTCAATCCTGACCGGACAATTTCGATAACGTGCCATGGAGCGCCCCATCGCCTATGATCGATGGCTTCGGCATGTTTGTCGAGCTCTTCGCGGATATACTTCACTTTTTCCATGTCTCCTTCTTTCGGTTGAATAAGCAGGGACGTGGGATCGGTTTTCAAATGGTTGGTGAGCGGGCCCACGGTTACGGGATGTTCGTTCGTATCGAATATTTTCATCATGTCTTCGTCGTAATAATGAAGGTGGACGTGATCCTTTACTTCGGCGAGAATATTCTTCACACCCATTTCGTTTGCCATGTGGATGATCTCTCTTGCTTTTCGTAAAGGGAGAGGGGAGTGGATAGCATCCCACTTCTGGTTCAGTGGATGGTGGATAAGTGCCCCGTTGAAGTTCACCATCGGAGTATCCAGTCCAAGTTCGTGATAATATTTAATACTGGCCCTGTGCGGACGGCCGGTAGATATAACTACGATATGGCCCTCCTGAATAATCTGTTGTACGGCTGCCTTCGTACTGGGACTGATCGTTTTTTCATCTGTGAGAAGTGTTCCGTCCAAGTCCAGCGCAATTATATGTTTATTCATTTCGTCACCTCGACTATTGGAAATATGTAAAACTTTCCAATGAAATTTGTGAATGTTACTATTAACTGAGAATATTCGTATTTTACCAAAGTAAATTAAGAAAAGAAAGGAAAGAGCCAATGATTTCAGTACAACGCGAGTCATGGAGAGGAATTCCGCTTCTGCACGTCACCGAAGCGGCGAAACAGGGAGAACCGCTCCCGGTATTTACATATTTCCACGGATTCACTTCCGCCAAAGAACACAACTTACCACAGGCTTATCTGCTTGCGGAGAAAGGGTACCGTGTGCTGCTCCCGGACAGTCTGTACCACGGAGAGCGCGAAGAAAAACTGCACCAGCAGCAGCTCAATCTCAAATTCTGGGATATTGTTTACCAAAACCTGAAAGAACTCCAGGTTCTGTATGATGAACTGGAAATCCGTGATCTGCTGGAAGGGGACCGTTTCGGAGTCGGCGGTACTTCCATGGGCGGCATTACGACTACGGCGGCTTTGACGATGTACCCGTGGATAAATGCGGCCTGCGTCATGATGGGATCTCCGAAACCGGTAGAGTTTTCAAAAAAGATAATAGAGGACGTAAGAGCAAGTGGAGGAGAGCTTCCTGTCAGCGACGAAGAATTGAACAGTCTGTACTGGGCGCTTTCTACGATAGATCTCTCGCTTCATCCTGAGAAATTGAAGGAGAGACCGCTTTTCTTCTGGCATGGAGATGCGGATCCTGTCGTGCCGTTCACTCACAGCTATGAGTTTTACAACGAAGTGGAGTGTCAATACAGAAACAAGCAGGCGATCCGTCATCTCAAAGAACCGGGGAGGGATCACAAAGTAAGCCGGAGTGGTATTCTGGAGATGACGAAGTGGCTTGAAAAAATATTGTAGCGAAAAATTTAACGTTCGCTCTATTTTTCGTTATAATACGTATAAGAAGATAAGAAGGAGGCTGAATAATGACTACTGCAATCGAAGAAAACGCAATGGGTGCTCTTGAAAACGTTATTGACCCGGAACTTGGTATCGACATCGTGAACTTAGGCCTGGTATATGGCGTAGACGTAGATGAAAATAATAAGGCGGTCGTTACGATGACCCTTACTGCGATGGGATGCCCATTGGCAGGACACATCGAGCAGGATGTAAAACGCGCTTTATCCGATCTCCCTGAAATTGATGAAATTCAGGTGAATATCGTATGGAACCCGCCGTGGAGCAAAGATCGCATGAGCCGCTATGCGAAGATAGCTCTTGGTATCCCGGATTGATTTATACGAAATCAAAAAATTCCCCCCGAAGGCTGCGTGCTAGTACAGACGCTTTCCTCCGGAGGGAATTTTTTATGCTGATACTCCGGTCGCTGCTCAGGATAAAAACAGCAGGACGAGAATACCGACAGTAAAGCAATAGTAGGCGAAATACTTCAGGTTACCGTTGGCCATAACGTTCATGAACCAGCGAAGGGAGTAATAGGAAGCTACTATGGAACCGGCAAAAGCCAGTACGTAAGCAGCCCATAATTGTCCGCTTTTTGCTCCGAGAATATCTTCGAGTGAAAGAAGCATCGAACCGAGACTTACCGGGATGAACAGAAGGAAAGAGAAGCGCAGAGCCGTTTCCTGCTTCATCCCGAGCAGCATGGCGGCTACAATAGTCGCTCCTGAACGACTGATGCCGGGTATGAGGGCGACCCCTTGGGCAAGTCCCACAATAACCGCATCTTTCATTGTCAGGTTCCTGTCGTTTTTCCCCCCGCGGATGTTTCTTATAACCCAGAGAGCCAGTCCCGTTACGAGCAGCGTCGCTCCCACAATCCATACGGCATCGAGGTTACTGTCTATATAATCTCCGAATACAACTCCGAGAATACCTGCAGGAATAGTCGCAACTACAAGGTAGAGGATGAAATCAAAGTCTTCTTTATGTGCTTTTTCCTGTTTGAAAATGTATCCGAAACCGTTCCGGATGAGGCGGGTAATATCATTCCGGTAAATGATAAGCACGGCAATCAATGAACCGAAGTTGACGAGAACAAGAAAATCAAGCCCTTCATCGCTCAGGGAAATAAGTTCCTGTAAAATGACCAGATGTCCGCTTGAAGAGATGGGGATCGGTTCCGTAAATCCCTGAAATATGCCCAATAGTAAGTATTTGATCCATAACCATATCGCTTCCAATGTAAAGAAGCCTCCTTCTGATTAAACTTCTGTTTGCAGTACGGGTCTTCCACCATTAAAAAAAGAAGCGCGCTGAGCGCTTCTTTTAAGCTTCTTCCTCTTTCAGACCTACTTCTCCGAGTAATATAACTGCGCCCGTGAATATGGCAGTCATTAAAATGACCTGAAGCATGGAGAAATCAACCTGGTTCATGTTGCTTATTACGTAAGCAGTCATGAAGCTGAATAGGAATGACCATAGAATCGTGTAAAGAATACGCATTGTTATTCACCTCAATTATGTACAATCTTACTACTCATATTACCAAAAGCCGGAAAGAAATAAAACAAAAAAACATATTTCACCGCGTATCTTCAGGAGATAAGAGGCCAGGAGGACCTTCTGTCATATGACATTTACGAAAAAAATCAGGACCGGAAGGGTTCGCTGAAAAGGCGAGGTCAGCCTGAATCTTCGCGGAATAAGGCGATTCTCCGGCCAAAGTGCTTGCAGACAGGTATAATTTACATTAGAATTAGCACCAAGTAATAAGATTAGATTATACCTTAAGGGGATGAAAACATGAATGCTGGATTTCTCGGAATTGGACATTATACACCCGAAAAAGTGCTTACAAATAAGGATATGGAACAAATTGTAGATACAAGTGATGAATGGATACGCACCCGTACGGGGATCGAAGAAAGAAGGATTGCAGCTGATGGGGAAGATACTTCTGATATGTCTTACAATGCGGCAGTCAATGCTCTTGAAGACGCCGGTATGACAGCGGAGGATCTGGACATGATCATTGTCGCTACGGTTACACCGGATCAGCCTTTCCCTTCCGTATCGGCCATGCTTCAGCATAAACTCGGCGCCAATAAAGTTGCTGCCATGGACGTTGGGGCAGCGTGTGCCGGTTTCATGTACGGTGTGATCACCGCTAAACAGTTCATTGATACTGGAGCCTATAAAAACATTCTCGTAGTCGGAACCGAGAAACTTTCGAAAATTACCGACTGGGAAGACCGTAATACGTGCGTGCTGTTCGGAGACGGATCCGGTGCTGCAGTGATCGGTCCGGTAGACGACGAAAAAGGAATACTATCTTTCGAACTTGGTGCCGATGGATCGGGCGGACCGCATCTGTATCAGGACCAGAAGGATGCACTTCAGATGAACGGCCGTGAAGTGTTTAAGTTTGCTGTGCGTCAGATGCCCGAGTCTTCCGTGAATGTCGTGAAAAAAATCGGTCTGAAAGAAGAGGATGTAGACTTTCTCGTGCCTCATCAGGCGAACATCCGTATTATGGAAGCTGCCAGAGAACGTCTCGGCATCCCTCCGGAGAAAATGGCCACAACTATCAGGAAGTACGGGAACACTTCTTCAGCATCTATCCCTGTCGCTTTGTCAGAAGAAGTGAAAGCAGGTAAAATCAAAAACGGAGACCTCGTAGTCCTCGTCGGATTCGGCGGCGGATTGACGTGGGGTGCAGTCGCACTGCGCTGGGGCAAATAAAGCTCTGAGGTTTCACGGACGAGGTGAACCGAAAAGTAACTTATAGATAATATTCAGTGAATTTTTAAGGAGGAAGTAGAGGATGGATAATAAGCGAGTCGTTATTACCGGTCTGGGTGCCGTAACACCCTTAGGTAATAATGTCGAAGATACATGGAACAGTATAAAGAAAGGAGAGTCGGGTATAGGCCCCATGACTAAAATGGACCCTGCCAATTACCCGGTCTCCGTGGCGGCCGAGCTGAAAGATTTCGACGTCTCGCCGTATGTGGATAAGAAAGAAGCCAGACGGATGGATCCATTCGTCCAGTACGCAGTAGCAGCTTCCCACATGGCCGTAAAGGATGCAAGCCTTGAAATCACCGAAGAAATAGCTCCCCGTACCGGTGTGTGGATCGGCTCAGGAATCGGCGGCATGGGCACGTATGAATCAGAGTTCGAGAAGTTTCAGAAGAAGGGATATCGGCGCGTAAGCCCATTTTTTATCCCTATGATGATTCCGGATATGGCCGCCGGTCAGGTTTCCATCTCGCTGGGCGCCAAAGGCATCAACTCGTGTACGGTAACAGCCTGTGCCTCGGGTGCCAACTCTATCGGAGATGCCTTCAAAGTGATACAGCGGGGAGACGCCGACATTATGATTGCCGGCGGGACAGAAGCTCCGATGATTCAAATGGCTTTTGCCGGCTTCTCTTCAGCGAAGGCCCTCTCACTGAATGAGGATCCGGCCAGAGCGAGCCGACCTTTCGACCGGAACCGGGACGGGTTCGTAATGGGAGAGGGCGCAGGCGTTGTCATTCTCGAGACGCTTGAGTCCGCGAAAAATAGAGGCGCTAAAATATACGGTGAAATTACCGGTTACGGTTCTACAGGGGACGCTCACCATGTTACGGCTCCTGCTCCGGAAGGCGAGGGTGCTGCAAGAGCCATGAGTCAAGCTCTTGAAGATGCCGAAATCAGCAGGGAGACTGTTGATTACATTAACGCTCATGGTACCTCTACGGAACTTAATGATAAATATGAAACGATTGCCACTAAAACCGTGTTCGGGGATCATGCCTACAAATTGGCCATGTCTTCCACGAAGTCCATGACCGGACACCTTTTAGGAGCGGCCGGAGCGATAGAAGCGATTTTTTCCCTGAAAGCTATCAATGAGAGTATTCTCCCTCCTACAATAAATCATGAAGAAGCGGATCCTGAGTGTGACCTTGACTATGTACCAAACGAAGCAAGATCCAAGGAAATTCAGACAGTAATGAGTAACTCCCTCGGTTTCGGAGGACACAACGTTGCGCTGATTTTTGAGAAATATGCAGACTGACTTTGTAATCTATTAATAAATTACAAAAAAGCCTTCCCTGACCATCTCAGGGAAGGCTTTTAGCTTATTCCAGAAATTCCTGGATCGTTCTTGCTGTCTCTTCTGTATCGTGATTCAGTACCAGACCAATAGGGTACTCTTTACGTTCATTCCATGTATTGTCATCAGTCGGTATGCGTAGTTTTTCAATATCCTCCACAGGGTTCAAAAGAAAGTCCTTGGCCAGGGAAAGAGTTTTCCCGGTGCCGAGGTTCGTATCGACGTAAGGCTGGATTGTACCGATCAGCCGAGGTGTTTTTAATACACCGTTCAGGGAAATGATTTCCTCTTTTAAACGGGTGATCACCTGCTGCTGGCGGCGGACACGTCCGTAATCCCCTTCCGCATCTTTGCGGAAACGTGCATACCCGAGCAGTTCCTTTCCGTCCAGTTTCTGTTCCCCTTCCTCAAGATCGATTTTGCCTGCGCTATCTTCGAAGTTCATATCTTTTTCCACATCGATACGAAGTCCGTCCGGAGCGATAGTATCCACAATTTGTGTGAAGCCGTCAAAATCTACAAGAGAGTAATACTCCAACTCCACACCAAAATTTTCTTTTATCGTTTTCCGCATCAGTTCCGGACCGCCAATGGCGAATGCAGCATTTATTTTATTATATCCGTGGCCGGGTATTTTGACGTATGTGTCTCTCATAATGGAGACCAGTTTCGCTGACTGGGCACCCGGATCGTACTGGGCAATCATAATTGTATCGGTACGGGATTTTTCCGAGCCGCGCTGATCACTTCCGAGCATCAGGACGTTCGTTTTTCCATCCCCGTTATCCGTACCTTCCCACTCTTTCTTATACTCACTGGTCATTTCACCAGAAGAGTCCTTGGCGTCTGCAGAAGCCGTCCCTTCCGCGTTGTGTTTTCCACTCAAATATTCAAAAGCCGTGTAACCGACGACTGTCAATGTTAAAATCAATATAAGTGCGACGAACAATTTCAGTTTTCTTTTACTTTTTCTTCGTCTGCGCACTGCACGGCTCGAAGCCATAATTATTCCCCTTTCCCGTAGCTTACCAATTCAAATGTACCTTGTATCCTTTCATAAGTAAAGAAGGAGTTGAACGTATTATACCGTACTCCAGATACTTACATAAAGTACGAAATCATATCTGTATTTTTGAGCGTTCATACCAATTTATCCGTTGGTCCGCTTCCTTAATGAATGTAAAAACAAAAACCGGAACCTGAAAACGTTCCGGTTTGTACCGTATGGAAAGTTTCTTGAGATTCAACCTCTCTTTTGATGAACGCGTCCGAGTCCCATCGCTTTTTTCGCTTTTTTCAACGTCTTTTCTGCAGAAGCATTCGCTTTGCCGGCTCCTTCATCAAGAATCAGGTCCAGTTCTTCGGAATGGAGAAGCTCGTAGTACTTTTCCTGGATAGGGGAGAGGACTTCGACGACAGCCTCCGCTACGTCTGCTTTGAAGTCTCCGTACCCCTGCCCCTGGTAAGCATTTGTCAACTCCTCCGGCGAACGGCCGGTACAGACGGAATAAATGGTAATCAGGTTTGAAATTCCCGGCTTATTATCGGGGTCGAATTCTACGATTCCTTCCGAATCCGTCACGGCGCTCCTGATTTTCTTTCTTATCGTATCAGGAGCATCGAGCATTGAAATGAATGCTTTTGTGTTGGCGTCGGATTTACTCATCTTCTTGTCGGGCTTCTGGAGAGACATGATCCGGGCCCCGGTAGTGGGTATGCTGACTTCGGGTACCGTGAAAACGTTGTTGTACTTATTGTTGAAACGTTCTGCAAGCGTCCGTGTAAGTTCGAGATGCTGTTTCTGATCTTCGCCTACTGGTACAGTCTCTGTCCGATAAAGAAGGATATCTGCAGCCATAAGCGGCGGATATGTGAGAAGTCCGGAAGAAACCCCGTCTCTGCCGCCTCCCTGTGATTTATCTTTGAACTGGGTCATCCGTTCAAGTTCCCCGATATAGCTGATACTCTGTAGCATCCAGCCAAGCTGAGTGTGGGCAGGTACTTCCGACTGAATGAACAGTGTGGATTTCCCTGGATCGATACCCACAGCAAGGTACAAAGCTGCAAGAGAACGGATATTGTCCCTCAATTTTAATCTGTCCTGTGGCATAGTAATCGCATGTTCGTCTACGATACAGAAGTAACAGTGGTGGTCCTCCTGCAGATCGACGAAGTGCTTCAACGCTCCCAAATAGTTGCCGAGAGTAAGTGTGCCACTCGGCTGAATACCTGAAAAAATAATGGACATAGTAATCGCTCCCTGTTTATATAATTAATTTCCTGCATACAAAAAGCATTCCTCTCTGCCTGTGCAGGGACGAATGCTCGCGGTGCCACCCTAATTGCTGTATTGCGATCATACAGCCGACTTTAATCGTTAACGCCGATATACGGTGAAACTCCGGAAGCCCAGTTTCCGTACTATGTCTTCGCTGTTCGCACCCACCACAGCGTCTCTGTACCAATAGAACATTGTACGTACTTATCTTCCATCCTTGTTCTCTGAATATATATTGTAATAGAAGTATAGGGAAACGGGTGCTAATTTGCAACCCCTGCATAGTAGAAGAACAAAAGTCCAAACATAATCATCAGCATAAAAACACCCTGGAAGAAAAACATCCGGAGCCAGCTGTGATTGACGGTTTCTGAGGGCAGAGGTTTTCCTTTCCATTCTTCAAGGTAATCCCGCTGTTTTGAAGTCTTATTGTAGAATCTGCGAAAACTGTAAGTGATCCCGTCGAAGAATCTTCCGCGGATCACCCACATCATAAGTGCGATGAATAAATAAAAGAATACTACGTAGAAAACGGAATTAATATAATACTTCAATGTATATGCAGGAGCGTTGAACAGAAAAAGCAGAGCGGTGATTACAAGATTAACGAGCAATACAAAGAAGGCCTTTTTTACGGCTTCCATATTCAAACACTCCTCACTATGTAACAAATCGTTACAATTATAGCACCGAATTTCGTCCCTTCAAAGGTAAAGGTGGTGATAGTTGTAATGTTATTGTAATTTAATATAGGTCTTTAGACTTAAAAAACCGGTCGAATCCACTTTTGTAACAATGTTTATTTCAAAAAGATTTAAAAAATTAATGCAAAATTTTAAGAAAACTTGTATAATTCAAATTGCGGGTTGTTCGAACCGCTGAATTTTCAGAATACATTTATAATAAGGGGAGGTCTTTTTCACATGAAGAAGTCGAATTGGTTATTGCTGGTGCTGACACTGGCTTTGAGTATGTTCCTGGCTGCCTGCTCCGGCGGAGGCGACAGCAGTAGTGAGGGCGGAGAAAGTTCCGGATCAGATAACGAAGGTTCCGGTGGGGACGGAGAACAGGTATTGAACCTTTCTGAATCCGCAGATATTCCGACGATGGATTCGTCCATGGCTACCGATGCAGTTGCGTTCCAGTGGTTAGGTTCCACGAAAGACGGTCTGTATCGTCTGGATGAAGATGCCCAGGCGGAGCCTGGAATCGCTAAAGATCATGAAGTGAGCGAAGACGGAACGACTTATACATTCAATCTTCGTGAAGACGCAACATGGTCCAACGGAGACCCTGTAACAGCGGAAGACTTCGTCTATGCATGGCAGCGTGCCGTTAACCCGGACACAGGTTCCGAGTACGGTCCGTACATGATGAACGGCGTCATTAAAAACGCCGAGGCGATTGCCAGCGGTGAAATGGAAGTAAGTGAACTTGGTGTTACTGCAAAAGACGATTATACACTTGAAGTACAATTAGAACAGGCGACGCCTTATTTCGAAACTCTGACATCGTTCGGAACATTCCTTCCTCTGAACCAGGACTTCGTTGAGGAGCAGGGAGATAACTACGCTCAGGAAGCGGATGCCCTTCTTTCCAACGGCCCTTACAAGTTTCAAGAATGGAATCACGGTGAAGGCTGGACTGTAGTCAAGAACGAAGACTACTGGGATGCTGAAAACGTAAAACTTGATAAAATTAATGTAAACGTAGTGAAAGATACAGCTACAGGGGTAAACCTTTACAACTCCGGTGAAATCGACCGTACTAATTTATCTTCCGAGTTCGTGGATGAGTACCGCTCTTCGGAAGAATTCCAAATCAAAGATGAACCTACACTTTTCTATATTAAGATGAATCAGGAAGGCGAAGTGCTTTCGAACGTGAACGCACGTAAAGCTATCCAGTACGCAATTGACAGGCAGGGAATGGTGGACGTAATTTTGAACAACGGTTCGAAAGCATCTACAGGCCAGGTTCCTGAGAACTTCGTTTCTCATCCTGAATCCGGAAAAGATTTCCGTGAACTGAACGGAGATCTCGTAACATCCGACCTTGAGAAAGCGAAAGAACACTGGAACAAGGCGAAAGAAGAACTTGGTAAAGATTCTGTCGAACTTGAGTACCTCGGTGGAGATACAGAAACGGCCAAGAACCTTGATGCTTACATCAAAGATCAGCTGGAGCAGCTTGAGGGACTTTCCGTTAAAGTGAACTCCGTGCCGTTTGAAGTACGTCTTGAGCGCGATACGAATATGAACTATCAGCTGCAGAACGCAGGTTGGGGACCGGACTACATCGACCCTAACACTTTCCTTAACTTGTGGTTGACAGACGGTGGTAACAACCATACCGGTTATGCAAGTGAAGAATACGATAAACTGATCAATGAAGCGAATACGGACCTTGCACAGGATCCTGAAGCCCGTTGGGAGAACTTCCTGAAGGCGGAGGAACTGCTTATGAAAGAAGATGCTGTACTTGCTCCACTTTATCAGCGTAGTGTGGCCCAGCTGCAGAAACCTTATGTAAAAGGTGTCTATGTAAACCCTATGGGTGCCGACTACACGTACAAGTATGCTTATATTGAAGGTAAATAAGAAGGACATTCTTAACTTTATATAGGCCATTAACAAGAAAGGAGAGTATATGTCGCAGGACGTATGCTCTCTTTTTCCCTGTAAAGGAATTTTTCCGATAATACGGAACTTTCAGTCAATTAACTACTTTTAAAAGATTTTACAACCAGGAGGTGTCAGCATATGGTGCGTTACATATTAGAGAGACTTGTGTATATGTTAATAACGTTGCTGCTCATTGCAACGATGACGTTTTTCCTGATGAAGCTTCTGCCGGGTACACCTTTAAGTGCTGCAGATAAGCTGTCGGAAGAGCAGCAGGCGATTGTTTTGGAGAAATACGGTTTGAATGACCCTCTCCCTGTCCAGTATTTCAATTATATTACCGGACTTTTCCAGGGAGACCTCGGGCTTTCGTTCCAATTTGATAATCGTGAAGTAACGACGATTCTGCTCGAAAGAATGGGGCCTTCGATGACACTCGGAGCACAGTCTCTAATCTTAGGAACGATAATCGGTGTTCTGCTCGGATTGATGGCGGCGATTTATCACAACGGGGTCGTGGACTACGGTTCCACATTCATCGCGGTCATAGGTAAATCCATACCTTCTTTCGTGTTCGCGGGTATTCTTCAATTTTATTTAGGCGTTCAGTGGGGGCTTTTTCCAGTTGCTCTTTGGGAAGGCTGGGAATACACAATCTTACCAACCATAGCGTTGGCGATCTTCCCAATTGCAATTGCCGCTCGTTACATGCGGACTGAAATGCTGGAAGTACTTGGTTCCGATTTTATAACTACGGCGAGGGCAAAAGGAGTGAACAAGTTCGGAGTGGTATTCAAACACGGACTTCGTAACGCTCTCATTCCGATTATAACCATTATCGGACCGCTTGCTGTAAGTCTGATGACAGGTACGCTCGTAATTGAAAACATTTTCTCGGTACCGGGGATCGGAGAACAGTTTGTCAAATCCATCAACACAAACGACTACCCGATTATTATGGGGACGACACTTTTCTTCTCGTTCCTGTTCATCCTTATCATCCTGATCATTGACCTGTTATACGGGCTCATTGATCCAAGAATCCGACTGACAGAAGGAGATTAATTGAGTATGGAAAATCAAACACCTTCAAAAGATTTATTTGTACCTGTGGATCGCGAAAGAGAAGAGCAGCACGAAATAGGGAGGCCGAGCCTATCCTTCTGGAGAGATTCTATGATCCGTCTCCGGAAGAATAAGGGAGCGATGGCCGGGCTGATCCTCCTTATTATCGTAGCTGTTATGGCAATATTCGGACCTTACATGAATGAATACACAGCAAATGAACAGGACCTGTCGCGGGCTAAAATCCCTGCGAAGGTCGACGGGCTCGGCTGGCTCGGTCTTGATGGGACACTCTCTCAGATTGAAGAGGGGGACACGGTGGAAGCCGCCCGTTCCAGTGCACTTGCCCGATTCAGCAACGATGAAGAATTCACGGAAATTAATGTATTGAATGATGGATCCGATGGCGGGGAAGCAAGAGTCGAAGCCGTACACGACCCATATGCAGCCAAAGGTATTGACTCTAACTTCTGGTTTGGAACAGACGGGCTCGGAAGGGATCAGTGGACGAGAGTATGGGAAGGAACAAGGATTTCTCTTTACATAGCTCTTCTTGCGGCTGCAATCGATATGGTGATCGGGGTTGCCTACGGCGGTATTTCCGCCTATTACGGCGGGCGTGTCGACAACTACATGCAGCGTATCATTGAAATACTTACTGGTATACCGAACCTTGTCGTCGTCGTACTGATGATCCTCATTCTGGATCCGGGGATCATGTCCATTACCATTGCGCTCGTCATTACCGGGTGGATTCCGATGGCGAGAATAGTGAGGGGACAGGTACTGAAGCTGAAAAGCCAGGAATTTGTGCTCGCTTCCCAGACCCTCGGTTCCTCGGATAACAGGGTGATCAGAAAACACCTCGTACCGAACGTCATGGGACTGATCATCATTAATACGATGTTTACGATTCCATCAGCCATTTTCTTTGAAGCTTTTCTGAGTTTCATCGGTCTTGGTCTGCCGACGCCACAGGCATCTCTCGGTACGCTCATTGATGAAGGGTTCAAATCTCTGCAGATTTATCCGTTCATTCTGTTCTGGCCGGCGCTTATATTATCGATACTGATGATTGGATTTAACGTATTAGCAGACGGTCTTCGTGATGCATTCGATCCGAAGATGCGTGAATAGGAGAAAGGGGTACATCATGGATAACTTACTCGAAGTGAACAACCTGCACGTATCCTTTGATACCTACGGAGGCGAAGTGAAAGCAGTCCGGGGTGTGGATTTCAGTGTTAAAAAAGGGGAAACCCTTGCCATTGTAGGCGAGTCCGGTTCCGGTAAATCCGTAACGACGAAAGCTTTAATGGGACTTATACCAAGTCCTCCGGGCCGTATCAAAGAAGGAGAAATCCTTTTTGAGGGTAAAGACTTAACGAAAATGAAAGATAAAGAACTTTCCAAAATCCGCGGGAAAGATATAGCGATGATTTTTCAGGATCCGATGACTTCCCTGAACCCGACGATGAAAGTCGGCAATCAGATCATGGAAGGTTTGATCAAGCACCAGAAGAAGAGTAGAAGCGACGCAAAAAAAAGGGCTCTGGAACTTCTGGAACTCGTCGGAATCGCAAATGCCGAAGAGCGTCTTAAACAATATCCCCATCAGTTCTCAGGAGGGATGCGTCAGCGTGTAGTGATCGCTATTGCGCTTGCGTGTAATCCGAAGCTTCTTCTTGCAGATGAACCGACGACCGCTCTCGACGTTACCATTCAGGCACAGATTCTTGAAGTGATGAAAGATATTCAGAAGGAAATGGAGTCCGGTATCGTGTTCATCACTCACGATCTAGGAGTTGTGGCGAACGTAGCTGACAGAGTAGCTGTCATGTATGCCGGTAAAATAGTGGAGATCGGTAAAGTGGATGACATTTTCTACAACCCGAAACATCCCTATACGTGGGGGCTGCTCGGCTCCATGCCTTCGCTTGACAGTAATGACGACGAACTGTACGCCATCCCGGGATCTCCCCCGGATCTGATGCACCCGCCAAAGGGAGATGCTTTCGCTCCGCGCAGTGATTTCGCCATGAAAATCGATTTTGAACAGGAACCACCGATGTTCAAAGTATCAGATGATCACTACGCAGCTACCTGGCTTCTTCATGAGAATGCACCGGCCGTCCAGCCGCCTAAAAGTGTGCAGACTCGTATGAAAGGGACGACACAGGAAAGTGCGGGAGGAGATGGAGTATGAGTAAAGAAAAGCTGCTTGAGATCAACAACCTGAAACAGCACTTTAAAGCAGGAAGGAAAGGCGTCATCAAAGCAGTGGATGGCCTTAATTTCGATATATACAAAGGCGAAACTTTCGGGCTTGTAGGAGAGTCGGGGTGCGGAAAATCCACGACGGGCCGTACCATCATCCGCCTTTATGACGCAACGGACGGGGAAGTGCTTTTTAATGGAGAAGACGTACACAGTGTGAAAGATAAAAAAGAATTGAAGCGTTTCAATCGGGAAATGCAGATGATTTTTCAGGATCCTTACGCTTCTTTGAATCCCCGTATGAAGGTGGAGGATATTATAGCGGAAGGCCTCGATGTTCACGGCCTTGCTTCCAACGATCAGGAACGTAAAGATATCGTTGTGAACCTGCTTGAAACAGTAGGACTTAATGAAGATCATGCTAACCGCTACCCGCACGAATTCAGCGGGGGCCAGCGCCAGCGTCTCGGTATTGCACGGGCCCTGGCGGTAGACCCGAGCTTTATTATCGCTGACGAGCCGATTTCAGCTCTCGATGTTTCCATTCAGGCACAGGTGGTGAACCTGCTGAAGAAGCTGCAGAATGAGAAAGGTCTCACTTATTTATTCATCGCCCACGATTTGTCGATGGTAAAATATATCAGTGACCGTATCGGAGTAATGTATTTTGGAAAAATGGTTGAACTTGCAGACGCCGACGATTTATATGAGAACCCGATGCATCCGTATACGAAATCCCTGTTATCAGCTATTCCTCTTCCGGATCCGGATTATGAAAGATCCAGAAGAAGATTCAACTACGACCCGAGTGATCACGATCAGAGTGAGGAACCTGAATTCCGTGAAGTGCGACCGGACCATTGGGTACTTTGTACGACAAAGGAAATGGAAAAGTATCAACAGGATCATCCGGGTAAGTAACCGGGAGGACCGCTTCTGCATAGAAGCGGTCCTTTTAAATATAAGTATTTTTATGAAAGTAATGGAAATCTATGGTCATTGAATAGGAATTTCGTATATAATAGAGGAAATGATGGCAGGGGATGGTAAAATGAAAGCAGTATTGTGCAATATTTTGTTCGTTATAATAGTTATTGGCAGTCTTGGGGGAGCAGTGCAGGCGGAAGAAGGGGAAGAGTTGCCTGCAACGGAGGTTTCAGGCAAAGCACTTGTTCCTGAAAAATATCCGTTTCCCGACAGAATTCAGCGTTTTATGCGTGAGTCGGAACTTTCATTTACATATCCCGATGCAGTAAGGGGAATCTATGTCACTGCCAATTCGGCAGCAGGGAAAAAAATGCCTGAATTGACTGAACTGGTAGAATCGACGGATTTGAATGCAATGGTAATTGATGTTAAGGAAGACCACGGGGAAATTATGCTCGAACCTCATAACGAGAAATATAAAAAAATATTCGAAGGTAAATACGATAGCGTGATGGACGATCCCGAGGCCATACTGAAAGATCTTGAGAAGAAAGGAATATACCCGATAGCGAGAGTTGTCGTATTTAAAGACAATGTACTGGCAGAAGAGAGGCCTGAATTATCTTTTACCAGAGAAAACGGAGAAATATGGACGAATGGGAAAGGAGAGGCCTTCGTGAACCCATTCAAGAAAGAAGTGTGGGAGTACAACGTTGAAGTTGCTAAAATGGCGGCGGATCTTGGCTTTCAGGAAGTGCAGTTCGACTATGTTCGCTTTCCGGAAGGGTTCGCATCCAGAGACGACGTACTTCAGTACGGGAAAGGCGATTACGATTCGGAAGGTGTGAGTGATGTCCAGCAAAGAGTTAATGCTGTAACGGACTTTGTAGAATATGCGAGAGAATCGCTCAGAAATTACAATACTGATGTATCTGTGGATATTTTCGGTTACTCGGCAGTAGTTCCCGAAGAACCGAATATAGGCCAGAATTTTTCGAAAATCGCCTCGAATGTCGATGTGATTTCCTCGATGATTTACCCGAGTCACTGGGGTTCTTTCTTTGGAATTGAAAATACAGATACAGAACCTTATAAGCTTGTTGAGGAATACGCTAAAGTGGAAAATGACCGATTGAAAACATTGGAAGAGCCGCCGGTTTCCCGGCCATGGATCCAGGACTTCGAAGCTCCCTGGTTATATTCGGGTCCGACGAAACAGTATGGAGTAGCGGAAGTGGAAGCACAGATCGAGGCTCTTAATAATAACGGAATCGAAGAATATCTTATCTGGAATGCAGGAAACAACTATACTGAGGGAGTGGACTATACTCCGTAATCAAAATCCGGGCGCATTTAAATTGCGGCCGGTTTTTCTGTTTATTTACTCCAATTTAACAAAAGAGCGGATTTCCGTTATAATAGAGGAGACTACGAAAAAGGGAGTAGATCGATGAACTGGTTTGAAAAGCTTAATCAGTATTTTCCAATTGAAGAAATGAAATCTCAGGAACATATGGAAGCTCTTTTGAATGAAAAGGGAGATTTATACTACAAAGATGAAGGGGATAAACACGTATTAATGTATGCCGAATTCCCGACTTTCGTCTTTATCGATTATGTGTATGTTTCCTCAAGCGCCCGGGGCGAAGGTCTCGGTCACAAACTGATGGACAGGATGAAGGAAAAGAACAAACCGATTATACTTGAAGTGGAACCGGTCGATTACGAAGATTCGGATACGGAGAAACGCCTCCGCTTCTATCAGCGTGAAGGATTCTCACACGCACAGTCTATTGGATATTCCCGGCGTTCCCTGGCTACGAATGAATGGAGTCAGCTTGAGATTCTGTACTGGTCTCCGGAAGATTACAGTGAAGAGAAAACATTTGAACAGATGAAACAGATGTATAAGGAAATACACACGTATAAAGATAAGAAGTTTTACGGCAAATCCTATCAGCCGGTAGAAGAAGTTCTGCAGCTGGATGAAGAAAGGGCCGTAGACAACATGATTGATTCTCTCGATACTAAAAAGAAAGTTTGAAAAGAGCTCCCGTATCAGTGCGGGAGCTTTTTCAATGAAGGTGTATTAATTGATAATGAAAACTTTGTGAACTTAATCGCTTGCGGGGTTTAAGTAGAGGTCAGACGTGGTATAATAGTATATGTAAGGCAAAACGACACCGAGCATCGCTACCTCAATTTCACCAGTTTTTTGGGAAGCGATATGGATTTTCGGTCCCTATTGTGTTATACTGAACATAAGGATTTAATTAAAGTGATTTTAAACTGATAAACAATTTCGCTTGCAGATATTGTTATATTCCAAAAATGAGGAGTGAAGTCTCACATGGTTACACTTTATACCTCACCAAGCTGTACATCATGCCGTAAAGCCAAAGCCTGGTTAGAAGAGCATAACATTGGATACACGGAAAGAAATATTTTTTCAGAACCTTTGACTATCGATGAAATAAAAGTAATACTCCGAATGACTGAAGACGGGACAGAAGAAATCATATCGAAGAGATCCAAAGTGTTCCAGGAAATGGACACTGATTTCGATCAATTACCAATGCAGGAATTGTTCGATCTTATCCAGGAAAATCCCGGTTTGTTACGCCGTCCTATCATTATTGATGACAAACGGTTGCAGGTCGGATACAACGAAGATGAAATACGCCGCTTCCTTCCAAGGAGCGTTCGAACTTTCCAGTTGAAAGAAGCTCAGCGTCTTGTCAATTGATGTTAAAGGCTATGCCCCGATAAGAGGCATAGCTTTTTTATTAATCAATAATCAACGAACGTGAAAACGATAAATTTCGTTCCTTCTTATCTAGTGACAAAAGAAAATAAATAGTCTAAAATATAATATCAACTTACATTTACTTTATGTGAAAGCAATTTATTTTGAAGCCGAGGGAAGGTATCCTATAATGAAGTCAACAGCACAGGTGAATTATTCGAAAGCAGGGTGTAGACCGTTGCGGATTCGGGTACTGTGTTAAATAATAGAGCAGTCTCTTCAGCCTGTTATACTACCTCGAAGGGAGAGAGACGAAAATGGAAATAGAACGGATTAATGAAAACACTGTTAAGTTTTATATAACGTATCAGGATGTAGAACAACGGGGATTCAATCGCGAAGAAATCTGGTATGACCGGGAGCGCAGCGAGCAGCTTTTCTGGGACATGATGGATGAAGTGAGCGACCAGGAAGATTTCTCTCCGGAAGGGCCGTTGTGGATCCAGGTACAGGCGATGGATAAAGGAATGGAAATTATTGTAACAAAAGCACAACTTTCCCAGGACGGACAAAAGCTGGAATTGCCGGATGAGGAAGACAAGAACATCGACATTCCGATGGATGAGAAACTGGAGTCGTTACTGGAAAGTGAGCCTTCAGAGAAAAGCACTGCAGAAGATAAGAAAGACAATGAAGGTGAGAAAGAAGAAGAAAATAAAGAGCCGTTGTCCTTCGTTCTTCACTTTCCGGATATCGAGGATGTCATTCAGTTGAGCCATTACCTGACATTGCCGGACAGCGTTCACAATGCCTTGTACCATTACGAGGAAGGTTATTATCTAAGTGTTCGCTTCCAGGATGAGAATATGGATGATAGTATCCAGGAAAATTATTTAAGCCGTCTGATGGAATTCGGTTCAGAAACGAAGCACACTGTTCACGTCATTAATGAATATGGTAATCCTATATTTGAAGAAGATGCTCTAAAATCTATCAAAAAGCACTTTTCCGTTTAAGGAAAGTGCTTTTTTTTATGTCGTTCGGAAGTCGGAAAAGAAAGCAGGATTTTCATAATGCGTGACGAATATAATACTTTGAACGGTGGTATAACTTTCATAAAGGAGATGAGACATGTTTTCAGCTTTAGATACACAAGGAACCTTGTTTTCTCTGTATAGACGAACGACAAGGGAAGTTGCACACCTCAAACATATAAAAGCTTTCTACTGTCCTGAATGTAAAGAAAGAGTGCGGCTCCGGCTCAGTGATAAGTACGCTCCGCATTTTGCACATTTACCGGGAAATGCATGTGACCGTAAAGGGGAAACGCTCCAACATCATTCCGGCAAGGTACTTCTATACGAATGGTTGAGAAATCAGAATTTGAATCCTGTTCTGGAATATTACATACCCGCTATCAACCAGCGGCCCGACGTTTACGTGGAATGGAAAAATCGTAAGTTTGCTGTAGAATTTCAATGCTCCGTCATCCCCGCCGAAAAGATAGAACAAAGGACCGTAACGTATCGTGAGGCCGGTATTATTCCGATATGGATTCTGGCTGACGAGAAAGTGACAGGAGATTCCCGACGGATTTCTTCTTCAGCGTTTCTCAGGTCGTTTCTTTACGTATTCAATCTTCAACCCGTCTTCTACACTTTTTCTCCCCCCACAAAAACCTTCTCTATCATATATGTCCGTCAGGCCCTCTCCTCCGCAAAATGGCTCATCAGGAAACAGAGTCGCTCCCTTGAATATCTATCCTTCACTGATCTTTTCCGCATACGTACAGCCGACAAATCTCTTCGGCACTGGCTACAGACCGTCTATTATTACCGGACGACTCCCGCACCACGGAACTTCGGGAAAGAAAATGAATTCCGTCAGTTCCTTTATTCTAAAAATCTATCCCCTTCTCTTCTTCCTTCCGTATGTTTCCTGCCTGTAAGCTGTCAGCCTCTTTATTACGATATATCCGTCAGATGGCAGACGAAGATAATTCTTGCCATGTCTTCTTTGAAGCAGGGAGAGAAGGTGACCTGTCCGCCTGTCTCTGTGTCGGACGCAATCGGCAGCAGAAAGTTCAACCTTGCAGAAGCTTACATGGAGGAACTGGCGGACTTTGGATATGTTCAGAAAATAAAAGAAGGATGGTACAAAGGAAAAGGTGTCCCTTTCCCTAAAAACGTAGAGCAGGCTGTAAGGCAGGACAGGGAATTAATGATACAATTAAGGCGAAGGGACGAATGGTCCTGAGCAGTATAGAATAAGGAGGCTTTTAAGTGGCACAGACGAAAGAACTTCCAAAACGCGAGGACGTGGCTGAAGAGCGCACGTGGAAACTTGAAGATATTTTTGAAACGGATGAGAAATGGTACGAAGAATTTGAGCAGTTAAAAAGAGAAGTGGAAAAAATCCCTCCATTTGAAAATACGCTCGGAAATTCAGCAGAGCGATTGTACGAACTGTTCGATTTTCAGGATCGATTTATGCAAAGGCTCGGGAAGCTGTTCACGTATGCACACATGCGCAGTGACCAGGATACGACGAATGCATATTACCAGGAGATGAATACGAAAGCTGAGACGTTGCTTACTGAAGCGTCTCAGGCAATGAGTTTCATAGTACCCGAAATTTTGGCACTGCCTGAGGGAACGGTTGATAAGTTTCTCGGAGAGTACGAGCCGCTTAAATTATACGAGCACACGTTAAACGAAATCATCCGCCAGAAAGAACATATACTATCCGAGAAAGAAGAGAAATTGCTTGCCGGTTTTTCTGAAGTCGCAGGTGCTCCTGCTCAGACTTTCGGAGCTCTTAATAACGCCGATCTCACTTTCCCTTCCATAAATGATGAGAAGGGGAATGAAGTGGATGTGACACACGGCCGCTTTATCAATTTCCTGAAATCCGACAATCGGAAAGTACGGGAAGATGCTTTTCGTGCTATGTATGATACATTCGGCTCCTTTAAGAACACGTTCGCTTCTACACTCAGTGCTAACGTTAAGAAAAACAATTTCAAGGCGACGGTGCGTAATTACAGCAGTGCGAGAGAAGCGGCGCTCGATTCTAATAAAATACCGGAAACCGTCTATGACAATCTTATCGAAGCGGTACATGACCGTCTTGACCTTATGCACAGATATGTCCGTTTAAGAAAACGGGTTCTCGGACTGGATGAAGTCCATATGTATGACCTTTATACACCTCTGGTCAAAGATGTCGAAATGAAGGTTACGTTTGAAGAAGCGCAGTCGAAAGTGATAGAGGCCCTCAGACCTTTAGGTGAGGATTATACTGCAAAACTTGAAGAAGGATTCAAAAATCGATGGATTGATGTAGAAGAGAACAAAGGGAAAAGAAGCGGGGCCTATTCTTCCGGACATTACGGCACAAACCCTTACATTCTTATGAACTGGCAGGATAATGTGGATAACTTATTCACGCTTGCTCACGAATTGGGTCACTCGCTTCACAGCTACTACACGCATCAGCATCAGCCGTATCGTTACGGGAATTACTCGATTTTCGTAGCCGAAGTCGCTTCCACTACAAATGAAGCATTATTGAACGATTATATGGTGGAACAGACGGATGACGAGAAAGAGAAACTTTTCTTATTGAATAACTACCTGGAAGGTTTCCGGGGCACTGTCTTCCGTCAGACGATGTTTGCTGAATTCGAGCATGAAATCCACAGAAGAGAGCAGGAAGGCGAAGCTCTTACTGCAGAGAGACTGACAGAAATCTATTACAATCTTAATAAAAAGTACTTTGGAGACGATGCGTTTATCGATGAAGATATCGGCCTGGAATGGGCGCGGATTCCTCATTTTTACATGGGATATTACGTCTATCAGTACGCAACCGGCTATTCTGCCGCTACAGCTCTTGCAAGTCAGATTCAGGAGGAGGGGGCTTCCGCTGTGGAACGGTACAAAGATTTCCTTAAAGCCGGAAGCAGCGATTATCCTATTGAAGTCCTTAAAAAAGCCGGTGTCGATATGACATCCAAACAGCCGGTACTGGAAGCGCTCGACGTGTTTGAACAGAAGCTTGACGAAATGGAACGTCTGCTGGAAGGGTGATAGCTTGATTCTCCTGACAAATAAATAGTCGAAGTGAAAGATACTATCAGCTGGCCCCCGGTACAACACCGGGGGTTAAATTTTGCCCTCAGCCTCAGTCCATCCCTGCAAGCTCAAAACAACTGTACCGGCTGCGTTATTCTCGCTTATTGGTATTCATCCCGCACGAGTGGCACAAAAAAAGCTTGCAGAGAAACATAGGGTTTCTCTGCAAGCTGTGGACATCTTATAGATGTCCATCTTTTTAACGTATATATTCCCAAAACACGCCGTGTTTCACAGGTATTTCCTGTACTTTCTGTTTCAGAACGAGTTTGCGCATTTCCCGTCGGGCTTCTTTTTCTGTCCAGTCGTAGACGACAGCGATTTCTTTGTTGGCTACGAACCGGTATTGGTTCATGAATTCTTCCAGGCTTGGTTTTAACGAAGGGGCCGGGTTCTGTTGAAGCATGTCTTTCAAAACTTTAACATAAATATGATATTCATAAAGGCCTGTGATTTTCAGACCGGCATCCTCTTCGGATTCGTTGAAAATAACGAGTGTAGGGGTTTCGTCAACTTCCATTTCCTGTCTAAGTTTCATGTCATCCTGAAGTGCCCGCTTAGCGGTTTCGGAATGAAGATCCCGTTTGAACTCTTCCACATCTATATGACTCTTTTCTGCGCATTCCACCAGTATTTCTTCTTTGGAAACGTCCTGTTTTTCAAGGAATACATACTCCTGAACTTTTCTCAAAAATCTCATACCTGATTTCTTTCCCTGAAATTCGGCGGCTTTCACTGCAAGAGCCGTAGAAAGAGGGGAGTGGACCGGGTTTTCAATCCATACATCACCATCACAGCACATACCTGTGAGGGAAGTAGTCTGATCCCACTGACGCTTCAGGTTCTCGGGTTTCTCTGAGTGGCTCCGCTGCCAGGTGGTAAGAGATCCGCTTAATATGGGACGGATTTTGAAATACCTGCCGTACTCAAGCGTAAGTTTTTTGATGAAAGGTTCAAGAGACCAGCATTCGGGGCAGAGCGGGTCGACGAAAACGTAGATTTCGATAGGCCGCTTCTGCAAATTGAAAAAACCTTCCTCAAAGCCCTGGGATGTTTGATCCGCCTGGCTTAAGCTTCTCCAACTCACATAGATTCCCCTTTCTCGTCTTCCGGAGTATTCATCATATTGTTTGCTGTCATTGTCAGCCTCTCTAATATGATACGTTCATATGGCTGTTCAATACCGACCTCAAAAACGGCTTCTCTCATGCATGAAAGCCAGGCGTCCCTTCTGGTCGGCGTGATGGGAAAAGGCATGTGCCTGGCTCTCAGCATCGGGTGTCCATGTTCCTGAATGTACAGGGGCGGCCCTCCGAAAAATTGAGTCAGAAACTGCTTCTGCTTACGTTTTGTTTCGGTTAAATCGGCCGGGAAAATGGGTGTGAGCTCCGGGTGGGAGGCCACACGTTTATAAAAAGCGTCGACAAGTATCTGCAGCTTTTCGTCTCCGATCGCTTCGTAAATAGATCGATGTTCCTGGGGCATAATTCATCCCTTCCTATCTATATAATCTATTGTAGCAATGAGGAGGGGTGCCGACAACTAATCTGACCTGCCCCTCGCTTCATAGAATCGCTGAATTTTATTTTTCGTTTCTCTTTGAGGGATGGAAAACTTGGAGAGAAGCTCCTGAAAAACTCTCACACCCTGTTCCCGGGAATCGGCTTCGATTTCAAGTTCATAATCGTGTGTCTGAAAATAACGGCTGTAGTCAAGTGTCACTGTTGTCTTCTGATAACTGATTTCCCGTCTCCGGGTGGAAAGAGAACCGAGGTAGTACAAATCGCTGATATCGATTCCAAGATTATTAAGCCGTTTTGTAATGTTCGGCTGAGCGTGTCCTTCATTCCGGATCCACAGGTTGGCTTCGTATTCATCGATTTCATCATGAGTCTCAAGGAGGCCCTCAGGGTGAGGTTCTTTCAGAGTCATTGTCCATCCCGAACCTTTTTGACGTATACGAAGAGCAGCTCCATGCTGTTTCAAAAGAAGCTTTCCTGTTTCGAAATAATAATTGGTCTGACCAAAGAATTCGTCCGGATCAAACGGCAACTCCTCGAGCATTCTCTTATATTCTTCTTCCGTAAGCAAGTTTTTGAACTCAATCTCGATTTCCTGACTCACTACTTCACACTCCTTCAGTAAAAAAATATGATTCGGCTGATGTATGCAGTCTGCTGGTTATGGTATTATGATACAATGGTTTTGAACAAAAAATCACTTCATAACTATTATAAATGAGTGATAAGGTGGTGCGCAGTATGAATTGGGAAGCCTTTTTTGCACCTTACGCCCAGGTAGTCGAGGAACTGAAAGTGAAGCTTAAAGGGATGCGGCAGCAGTATGATTTCGAGGGGGAAGAATCTCCGATTGAATTCGTTACTGGAAGGGTAAAACCAAAGAACAGCATTATTGAAAAAGCAAAAAAGAAAGCGATCAACCCTGAAAACATAGAAGAGGAAATGCAGGACATAGCCGGTGTCCGCGTAGTCTGTCAGTTTGTAAGTGACATTTATGTCATAGCCGCAATGCTGCGTCAGCGCAGCGATCTGTCTATTGTGGAAGAAAAAGACTACGTCACCAGTCAGAAAGACAGCGGCTATCGCTCCTATCATGTCGTTATTTTATACCCGGTAGAGACGATACACGGTCAGAAGAAGGTACTTGCAGAAATTCAGATCCGTACGCTTGCTATGAACTTTTGGGCAACGAATGAACATACGTTGAATTACAAATATTCGGGGCAGATTCCTCCGGAAATAAAGGCACGTTTAAGAAGTGCAGGGGAAGCTGCTTTCCGTCTCGATGAAGAGATGTCCAAGATCAAAGACGAAGTGTATGAGGCGCGGAAAGAATTTCGCAAGAAGGAGGAGTATAAAAAGAAAAACTCCCGGGAATAAGAAAGGTGGGAAAATGATGAAATTCGCTATTTTATCCAAAGGGGACCGCAAATCGAATGAGCTTCGGACGAAGATTAAAAATTACCTAGCCGAATTCAAGCTGGAATACGATGAGGACACCCCGGAACTTGTTATTTCGGTAGGCGGGGACGGAACGCTGCTTGAGGCGTTCCATACGTATTTACACAGGCTGGATGATACGGCCTTCATCGGTATTCATACCGGCCACCTTGGCTTTTACGCCGACTGGATGCCTGAAGAAGTAGAGAAACTGATTATTGAAATCGCCCGCACTCCTTTCCAGGTAGTCGAGTATCCGCTCCTGGAAGTGATGATTAAACAGAAGGAGCACGAGGAAGAAGAACGTCATCTCGCTCTCAATGAGTGTGCGATTAAAACGTCTGAGGGTTCTGTCGTAGTTGATATCGATATTAAAGGGGATCATTTCGAAACCTTCCGTGGAGACGGGCTGTGCATTTCTACCCCTTCAGGCAGTACCGCCTACAACAAAGCACTTGGGGGCGCGATTCTGCACCCCTCCCTGGAAGCGATTCAGGTGACCGAAATGGCGTCGATCAACAACAGGGTGTTCCGTACGGTAGGGTCTCCACTTGTATTACCTGCTCATCACACTTGTGTGTTCCGTCCACTTAATGAGAAAAGCTTTCTTTTTACTATCGACCATTTAACAAGAACTTACAGTAACGTCGAGTCTATTCAGTGCAGAGTGGCTAAAGAGAAAGTGAGATTTGCAAGATTCCGTCCTTTCCCTTTCTGGCGCAGAGTGCACGACTCCTTCATTTCCGATCAGTACAACGATGGGGAGTAACGGATGAAAAAGGCTTTCTCAGTTGTTGTGGAAAAGAAAGTGCAGGATTTCCTTCGTGACGAAGCAGGGATGTCACGCCGAATGGTCAAAGATCTTAAGAAAAACGGAGGATTCTTCCGGAATGGAGCTGTGGTCAGTCATTACGATAAACTCTCACCGGGGGATGTGCTGACTGTAGAATTCCCTGCGGTGCATACTTTACCCGCCGAACCGGAAGCTACTCCGCTGACTGTAGTTTACGAGGATGAGGATGTACTGCTTATCGACAAGCCGGTCGGTATGGTGACCACGCCTTCCTGCCAGCATCCTCATGGTACGGTCGTCCAGGCTGTGCTTCATCATTACACACTGCAGAACTGGAAGCAGACCGTCCATTTGGTTAACAGGCTCGACAGAGATACAGGAGGACTGCTGCTGATAGCGAAACATCCCTACAGTCACTCGCTATTTTATAAAGAAGAGGCGGGACTGAGAAAAGGGTACACTGCCCTTGTTGAAGGAATGATGGAAAGGAAACAAGGCAGGATCACCTCGCCGATCGCCCGGGCGCAAGATTCGATTATAAAAAGAGAAATTTCCGCTGAAGGTAAATCAGCTGTCACCCGTTATGAAGTGCTGGAAGAAATGGGAGACAAAACCCTCGTCAGCGTGGGTCTTGAAACCGGAAGAACGCATCAGATAAGGGTGCACATGGCAAGTATCGGTCACCCTTTGACCGGTGACACGCTCTACGGGGCAGGTCCGTCAGCATGGTCCGAAGGGCAGGCTCTGCACGCAAGTTTTTTACAATTCATCCACCCCTGGACAAAAGAAAAGATGAGTTTCCGCTCTGCGCCTTCTTTTTACCCGAAAGCACGGAAGTTATCGGGCTGAAAAGTCAGCAGGGAAGGGACCTGGACAATTTCTTCTTCCGGGAGGCGCAGAGCTGTCAGTTTATTACCGAAGACACATCCGGTGTCTATATTGACGGTATTGTTAATGAAACGGGGTTCCAGGACAGGCGTATGTCCATAAACGACACGTCTCGAACCGCTGTAATTCAGCGCCCAGTCCACGCGCTCCGGCCTTCCGTCCCGTAGTTTATTACCGGTGACGGGCCCGTAAAGAACGAAAGCGCGTATCCGTTTATTTAAATCACCGATATCCTGAGCCCGGATGCCGGCATGAGCTGCTACAGTATTTATTTCGGGCAGATCCAAATAAACCGGTGCTTCCTCGAACAGCTGCATAAATCGAGTCCGGACCGTTTTCTGCTGCCGATTCGACAGACTCCGGTATTCCTCCACAGTTGTTTCGAGACCGTGTTTCACCTGAACATCATTTCCCAGAAAGAAACGATACAGTTTATCACAGTGATTGCCCGGGATATACAGTCCTTGTCGAGCTTCGATCACTATATCCCAAACGAATTCGATCGTTTTAAGGGAATGTGGACCCCGGTCTGTAATATCTCCGATAAACAGGGGGATTCTTCCTTCGGGGTGGACGGGCACCCCGTTTTCATAACTGTACCCGAGCTCTGTGAACAATTGTTTTAATTCTTCGAGGCAGCCGTGCACGTCACCGATGATGTCGTAAGCCATAGAACATACTCCTTGTCATTGAAAATCGAACATGCCTTTTATGTAAAAAATTATGAGCGTTTCAGTAAGCCTTCTGAATGACAGCTGTCGCTTACACTTACTATATTATAACAAAGGGGGCGGGATAAAATGGAACATTTGGATGAAGAGGAACGCCAATATGCCTGGAACGAGGTGGAAGATTCGCTGAGTGAAGGGAAAATCGACCAGTTTCGGGCCGAATTTCTGGAGCTGCACCCTTATGATCAGGCAAAAGTTTTCGAAGAACTGGAAGAAGAGCTCCGCCAGGTTATTTATACATATGTGTCACCAAAAGAAATGGCGGATGTAATGGAGCACGTAGAACACGAGGAGTCGGAACCATACTTTTCTGAAATGGATCCAAGGTTCGCCTCCGAAGTTTTCGCCGAGATGTCCTCGGACGACGCCGTGGACATTCTGAATCAGCTGGAAAAAGATAAGGTCGCCAGTTTTCTGACGATAATGAACAAAGAAGACGCACAGGAAATCAAGGATCTGCTTCATTACGAAGAGAAGACCGCCGGTTCTATTATGACGACAGAGTACGTTTCCTTGAAAGCCTCCATGAAAGTAAGAGAGGCAATGGAGCATTTGCGTACGGAAGCACCGGACGCCGAGACGATTTACTATACGTACGTAGTGGACGATGACAAAAAACTGGCCGGCGTAATTTCTCTCCGGGATCTGATCATTTCTGAACCGGGCTGGACTATCGAAGAGGCGATGAGCGACCGGGTAGTAAGTGTCTCAGTGGCTAAAGATCAGGAAGAGATTGCTCAGATGATGAGAGATTATGATTTTCTTGCGCTCCCCGTTGTCGACTTCCAGGACCATCTGCTCGGAATCATCACGGTGGATGACATTATGGATGTAATGGATGAAGAAGCAAGTGATGATTACTCCAAGCTGGCCGGTATATCCGATGTGGATGGCCCTAACGATAATGCGTTCACTTCTGCAAAAAAGAGACTCCCGTGGCTTATTATTCTGCTGTTTCTCGGCAGTCTCACGGCAAGTCTGATCAGTCAGTTCGAAGCTCAGCTGAATCAGGTAGCTATCCTGGCTATTTTCATCCCTCTTATCGCCGGTATGGCAGGAAATACGGGTACTCAGGCGCTGGCGGTCGCTATACGCGGAATAGCGACGGGAGAGATCAGGAAGCAGGGGAAAATGCGGATGATGTTAAGAGAAGCTTCCACCGGTCTCATAACAGGAGTCGTCTGTGGTGTTATCATTACCTTAGTAGTGTATGTGTGGCAGGGAAACTTTTTCCTCGGTCTGCTCGTAGGTATATCGATCATGTCCGCTTTAATCGTAGCGACTATTGCAGGAGCCTTCGTTCCGCTGATTATGGATCGACTTAATATCGATCCGGCAGTAGCTTCCGGTCCTTTCATAACAACGATAAACGATTTGATTTCCATACTGATTTATTTCGGTATGGCTTCTGCATTCATGAATTTGCTGGTATAATTGTATTTTTGATAAAGGTATAATAAAATAGGAGCAGGTACTAACAACAAATACTAACCTCAAGGAGGGGTTTTGATGAATTTTTCATTAGAAGGCCGTACATATGTTGTAATGGGTGTGGCCAATAAGAGAAGTATAGCGTGGGGAATTGCCCGTTCTCTTCACGAAGCGGGAGCAAGACTTATTTTCACTTACGTAGGAGAACGTTTCGGTAAGTCGGTCCGTGAACTCGCCGAGTCACTTGAGGGACAGGAGCCTTTATTCTACGAGTGTGACGTGACGGATGACGAATCGATCATTCAGACTTTCGAATCGATCCAGAATGACGTGGGGACCATACACGGTCTAGCGCACTGCATTGCTTTTGCGAACCGTGAAGAACTTAAGGGAGAATTCCTGAACACGAGCCGGGACGGATTTCTTACAGCTCAGAATATAAGTTCCTATTCACTCACGGCAGTTGCCCGTGCAGCCAAACCACTTATGAAAGACGGCGGCAGCATTTTGACTATGACTTATCTCGGTGGAGAGAAAGTCGTCCAGAACTATAACGTGATGGGGGTAGCAAAAGCGAGTCTGGATGCTAATATGCGGTACCTTGCCAGCAACCTTGGTAAAGACAATATCCGTGTAAATGCTATTTCGGCCGGACCGCTCCGTACCCTCAGTGCAAAAGGCGTGGGAGACTTCAATTCGATTCTTGCCGAAATAGAAGAAAGAGCGCCGCTTCGTCGTCCGGTTACGCAGGAAGAGGTAGGAGATACTGCTTATTATCTTCTTAGTGACCTTTCCCGCGGCGTAACAGGAGAAATTATCCACGTTGATTCAGGGTTCAATATTATCGGTTTTTAAGTGTACAGATAGCGATGCCTCTCTCAAAACCGGAGGGGCATCTTTTTTAGTTTCCGGACATCAGGAAGCTATTAAGGAAGACTTCGCAATTAAGCAATGGTTTCGTTATAATAAAGGGGAAAGGAGGGAGGGCATGCGTCAGACTCCCGCAAATCTCATTGAAGAAACGGCTGTCAGTGCCTGGAGGTTAACGGCTGTGTTGTATCTTATCATCCCCGTTGCTCTTCTCGCCGGTTCGATAGCAGCTTTTGTATACATATCATGGCCCTGGTGGGTCATCGCTATAGCAGTCTCCCTGCTGATAATTGACATAATTTTTTCTGTATTTCTTATTCCCAGGCTAAGATGGCGGCGCTGGAGATATGAAGTTTTTGAGCAGGAAGTTTATATTCAGCATGGCATCATTATCAGGAGAAGAACGCTAGTTCCTATGCTTCGTGTTCAGCACGTAGATACGAAACAGGGACCGATCCTGAAGAAATTCTCTCTTGCTACGGTGACGATATCGACTGCAGCGACGACTCACGAAATACCGGCGCTGACCGAGGAGGAAGCTTCCGGGTTGCGGGACAGAATTTCGGAACTTGCGAGGGTGGAAGAAAATGATGTATGAAAAACGTCTCCATCCTGCCTCCATCGTTTTTCAGTTCTTCCGTTCTCTGAAAGACGCAGCGCTCGGTTTTCTGCCTGTCCTTTTTATCATTTTCAACAGCGGTGCTTCGTGGTACGAATTCGCAGGTGTCGGGTTACTGCTTGTAATTCTGCTTGTTTTCTCTATTGTGAAATGGTTCAGGTTCTCTTATGTGGTTACAGGAGAAGAATTACAGATTAAGCAGGGGATCTTTGTACGCAGGGAACGCCGTATTTCCAAACACAGAATACAGTCGATAGATCTTACTCAAACCCTTCTGCACCGGATTTTCGGTTTGACGAAAGTGCAGATCGAAACCGCTGGAAGCGACGAGAACGTAGATGCTTCCCTTGCTGCGGTCACGTTTGAAGAAGGGGAGCGGGTTTCGGGAAATCTGAAACATAAAGGGGAAAGAACAGAAGAAGATTATGAAAAAGTATATCCGGAAGAAGTGATGAGCTATTCCAGACTGGCGCTTACCGGAGCAACTTCCGATAATGCGATAATTATTTTTGGTCTGCTTTGGCTTCTGTTTTCCCAGGCCAATCAGATTATTCCGGAACAGATGTATGAAGATGCCACCAGATGGCTGTTTTCATTAGCTGTACAGTTTCTTATCTTCCTTGTTCTTATATCGGTCCTCATCGTATGGGGAGCGGGTATTCTCTGGACGATGGTCAAGTATGCGAATTTCACGATTACAAGATATGAAACGGAACTGTACATGAGATACGGACTTATCGAGAAGCGGCAGCGCACGATTCCTGTTAACAGAATTCAGGCAGTTATCGTAAAAGAGAATATCATCAGACAACTGCTCGGTCTTTGTTATGTGTATGTAGAGGTAGCCGGAGGCGTGAATGGGGGAAAAATGGAGGGGAGTACGGTTTACCTGCTTCCGTTATTAAAAAAGAACGACGTGCCCGATTTCCTTAATAAATACCTTCCGGAGTACTATCGGGACAAACCTGGGATGAAAAGACCACCGCTAAGGAGTCTTCCCTATTATATATGGGGAAGTCTACTCGTGTCGTTAACGTCAGTTATCGTCGTTTCATTGACAGTACCCGCATGGGTGCTCCTCCCCGTCGCAGCCCTTGTGTTATTCCCGGGGTGGGGAGTGATCCGCTGGCGGACCTCAGGTATCTCATTTGATGAAACTTATTTAAACCTTCAGTATCGGAAAGTCAGCAGAGAAACTGTGACGTTAAAACGTGCACGTCTCCAGGCGTTCGAGAAAAAAGATACGTGGCTTTACAGAAAACAGGGACTGGCGACGATCGATGCAGCTATTCTGAATAACGCCCAGGGCAGGCACTTCGTGGTGCCGGCCTTATGGGAAGAGCACGTTGCGAAAGCTTCGGAAACTTTTTCAAAAGTGCCCGGGATCCATAAAAAAATTGAATGAAGAAAGGAGAGGGAAGTATTAACATTCCTATTTTATATGAAGATAATCACTTGCTTGTCGTGGAGAAACCGATGAATGTGCCGGTGCAGGAAGATGCGAGCGGGGATGAAGATCTGCTGAGCATTCTAAAAAATGATATCAAAGAAAGATACAATAAACCCGGGAACGTTTATCTGGGGCTCGTACATCGCCTGGATCGTCCGGTAGGCGGAGTGATGGTCTTCGCGAAAACTTCCAAAGCTGCCTCCCGTCTCTCGGATCAGATCAGAAGAAATGCCATGGAGAAATATTATTTGGCGATCTCGAGAGGGAGTATGGATTCACCGAAGGCCCGGCTGAAAGACTACCTCGTCAAAGACCGGAAGAAGAATGAGGTCTATGTCGTAGGTAAGGATCATAGACGCGGGAAAGAAGCGGAACTTGAATATGAAGTAAAGCAGGAAGAATCCGGGATGAGTCTCCTGGAAATAGATCTTTATACCGGTCGTCCCCATCAGATAAGAGTCCAGCTCGCCCACCAGGGAGCACCGATCTATGGAGATCAGAAATACGGAGGGAAAGTCAATCACCCGGGTCAGCAGATTGCTCTCTGGTCTCACAGGCTCGTACTTTCTCACCCTGTGAAAAAAGAGGATATGACATTCGAATCTATGCCACCGGATCAGTATCCCTGGAATGTCTGGCCGGAATACACGAATCGGGATATGTAACATAAACGAATCGCTACTGTACGCAGTACCGGTTCGTTTTTTGCGTATTATATCAAAAAAGGGGGTATAGAGATAAGAAAGAGGAGGGAGAATGATGGGCTATATCTTACCTGTTAACCATTATCAGTATCAGGATTACCATCAGCGCATCACGGAACGACAGCAAGCTCCGCGGGGAATAGAAAAAGCCTGGAAAATTGTCCTTGATCAGAAAGTGAAGGAACGCAGGCAGACGAGAGAAGAGGACAGGCTGGAATACCAACAGATCAGCGGGTTGCTATACGCGCCTTCGACGGTTCATAAAACTCATAGCAGAAACTCATCTTTACCTCTTCATACTCAGGAAAAAATTTACTCACGGGTAACAGGAAAAGGTTCCTTTTTCAGCGAATCCGTATAGTATAGCTGGAAAGGGGAGAAGATATATGGAATTCAGGAAACTGACGGAACATGTCAATTATTTTGATGGTGTTGTAAATATCGGCTACGTACAAAGCGGCGATACGGGTCTTTTGATTGATGCGGGAATCGATGACTCGACTGTAAAAAAAGCAGTTCGATACCTGAGAGAGAATGAGTTCCCGCTTACCCACCTTTTTCTTACTCATGCACATGCGGACCATTACGGGGGAGCGGCATTTTTACGGAAGAAGTACGGGGTGATCACTATCGCTCCGAAATTTGAAGCAGCAATTATGGAGAATCCGGCAATTGAACCTTTATATCTATCCTCCGGTAATGACCCTCTCCCTGAGACGCGGAATAAATTTCTGGAAGGACCTCCGGTGAAAATTGACCGGGTAGTTGAAGAAGGAACAGTGCAAATCGGGGAAGTGGAAGCACGAATGATTACGTTTCCCGGTCACAGTTACAACCAGGGCGGGCTGGTAATAGATAACATATTATTCGCCGCTGACAGCTATTTCGGTCCTGAGTACATTCATAAACATAAAATACCTTACATTACTGACAGCTCGTTCCACGAAGCCTCTCTTCACAAATTATTGGATCTTAAAGTGCTTGGAGCCGTACCGGGCCATGGCGTATTTGAACAGGATTTTAAAAAGACAGTGCGGACCAACCTGGATTATTACGAAAAATTAACTGAGTATATGAAGGAATGGATACGGAAGCACGGAGAAGTGTCGCATGAAGAATTGGTAGCCGGCATGTGCCGGACTTATGGAGTGGAAACGCAGCATGTTTCAGCCTGGCTGTTATACCGGACGGCGGTTACAGCTTTTGCTAATGGACTTATGAGAAATGGAGAGGTTACTTCCTTTTTAAAAGATTACCGACTGTTTTTTTCTTTGAAATAAAAGGATGGCACGATACGAGTTCCATGACCATATTAATTTAATATTACCCGGGAAATGTCAATGAAAGCGTTAACAAAATGTTTGACAAATTTGTGAACAAGGGTAATAATAGTAGTAAGAGGTGATGGAAATGAACTCTAAAACTTTAAACACTGTGCAATACGTCGGAGCAACTCTTCTCATTATGGGTACTGTGACATTTTTGTTAAGTATAATGGGACTTGGAGACCGCACGTTGACTATGATCGGAGTTGGTCTCGTAATGGGTTCAGTCTTCATTTTTATGATGGGATTGTTCCTGTCACTATCCGAAGAATTAACGGTCCGTTACAAAAAAGAAAACCGGCGATTCAATCAATAAAATGAAATGAAGAATGCCCTAATTTTTTTGGAATTAGGGCTTTGTTATGGAAATTGGAATAGATCAATGGAGGAGCAGAGCTATGGATACGGAATGCAGATTACTGGAGACAGGGGACGCCCTGGAATTTCTTGAATTAAGTAAAGAACTAGATGAATCGGGAAATATGCTGTATGCACCCGGGGAAAGAGAGATAAGTGTGAAGGAACAGGAAGAAATGATCCGGAATGTTAATGAAGACCGTTCGACAGATTTGTTTATAAGTGAAGAGAATGAAGAAATCACGGGCTTTATTATGCTTCGAGGTAGTGCACTGGAAAGGGCCCGTCATTGTGCATACATAGCTCTTGGAGTAAAGGAAAGTCAAAGAGGCAAAGGAACAGGTAAGCAGCTCCTGCGAAGAGGCTTTCGCTGGGCCAGAGAGCGGGGAGTGACCCGGCTTGAGCTGACCGTACTTACACACAACGCTGCTGCTATTCATTTATACAGGCAAATGGGCTTCAAAATAGAAGGTGAAAAAGTGAATTCCCTGAAAATAGAAGGGGAATACATAAATGAATACTATATGTATAAATTGCTTAAATGAAAGAAACAGGCAGAGTTTGTCTCTGCCTGTTTCTTTATTCCACGTGATTTTCCACTCGTCTGTCTGTGGTTCAGATTAATTAATATCCCCAGACCATAGCCAGTAATGAACCGAACACGATGGCCAGGGCGATGAAAATACCATAGTAAGTGTTCAAATAAATGGAATCTGAATCAGGTGATTCTCCCGCGTGCATAAATACCACAAGCTGAAGTCCTGCCTGTGTAAAAGCAGTAAGCAGAAGAACTACCATGCCAACTGTAAAACTCATATCAAGAAAATAGACGAGCAGGGCAATCACCGTTAAAGCGAGAGAAGCGACGAAACCTGTAACCTGTTTAGCCGGAAATAGTTCTCTCATATTACATCATTCCTTTCAGGTAGACGAAGCTGAAAATGAAAATCCAAACGACGTCCAGAAAGTGCCAGTACAGGGAAAAGATGAATGTTTTGTTGGCTGTACGTGGCGTAAATCCGTGCTTGACGATTTGTACGATGATCCCGGCTCCCCAGAAGAGACCGAAGGAGACGTGGGCTCCGTGCGTACCGAGAAGAGTGAACAACCCGGCGGAAAAAGCACTTGTCTGAAGAGACAGGCCTTCGTGTACGTACTCGTAAAATTCATAAATCTCAACTCCGACGAACCCGGCCCCTAATACAAGAGTAATTGCCAGGAATGTCAGCGTAGCACCTTTTCGGCCGAGACGCATAGCATTGACCCCGAGACCTATCGTAAAACTGCTGGTCAGAAGGACGAACGTCTGAATCATTAAGGTAGAGATGACGAAAAGCTGGCCACCGGAAGGTCCATCTGCGATGCGACCTTCCATAATGAAATAGGTGGCGAAAAGGGTAGCGAATAACGCGATTTCAGCCCCTATAAAGACCCAGAAACCGATAATGTTCAAAGCGTTAGTTTCCGTGCTGTATTCCATTGGTGTAGAGTGCTCTGTACTCATCGCGTCTCACCTCTCTTATCGTTTTCGGTATCTCTTATTTCCTGTTCATGAATATGACGGCCGTCGTCCTGTTCAAAGGAACGTATGAAGAGAAGGACGGCTATACCGGCAGCGGCAACGTAGACGACTGGCCACAGACTGAAGACGAGACCAAACCCTGCAACAAAGAAGAAAGCTGCCATAATGAATGGCTGTCCACTGTTATTAGGCATATGGATGTCTTTTATCTCCTCTTTGAAAAGCGTTTTCCCTTCATATTTCGAGTCCCAGAATGGTTCGCGTGAATCGACTTGCGGGGTAACCGCAAAGTTGTATTCCGGCACCGGTGTACGGGTAGCCCATTCAAGGGTGCGTGCATCCCATGGATCGTCTCCGATATCACGGGTCGCATAGCGGGCACTGTAATATACGTTAAATACAATCAGTATAAAGCCCATTGCAAGACCGAGAGCACCGAAGAACGACAGAAGGTTCCAGATTCCGAAACCGGCAACCTCGGAATACGTATACATACGACGTGCCTGGCCATCGAGCCCTGAGATGAACATAGGGAAGAAGGCGAGACAGGTACCGATTGCAATGTTCCAGAATGCCCATTTTCCTATCTTCTCGTTCAGCATGAAACCGAACATCTTCGGCCACCAATACGTCATCCCGGCAAGCATTGCAAATACAACCCCTGGGATGATTACGATGTGGAAGTGTGCCACAAGGAACATCGTATTGTGATACTGATAGTCGGCACTGGCGATACCGAGCATGACCCCGGTAACACCTCCGATTGTAAATATCGGAATAAATCCGAGAGAATACAACATAGGCACCGTAAATTGAATTTTCCCTTTCCACATCGTGAACAGCCAGTTGAATATTTTAATACCCGTAGGTATAGCGATGGCCATTGTAGTGATGGAGAAAATACTGTTTACGAGAGCACCCTGCCCCATCGTAAAGAAGTGGTGTACCCAAACGAGGAAAGCAAGGGTCGAAATAACTACAATAGCGACGACCATGGATGTATAGCCGTACAGGTTCCGTTTGGAGAACGTAGAAATAACTTCACTGTATATACCGAAAGCCGGGAGCACCAGAATGTAAACTTCGGGGTGACCCCATACCCAGAAGAAGTTGGCCCACAGCATCGCCATTCCTCCGTTATCCATTGTGAAGAAATGGGTTCCGAACAGACGGTCCATGGTACCCATAGCCAAAGCTACTGTCAGTACCGGGAAAGCAAATGTTATTAACAGGTTGGTAATAAGCGCCGACCAGGTGAAAAGCGGCATTTTCATCAGTTTCATGCCCGGGGCACGCATTTTGAAAATCGTAACGATGAAGTTAATACCGGTAATCAACGTACCCAGTCCGGCAATCTGTAACGCGATCATGTAATAGTTGGTCCCGATGTGTGGGGACAGTTCGTTACCGGCGAGCGGGAAGTACGATGTCCAACCGGAGCTCGGTGATCCCCCGATGACGAACGACAGGTTGAAAAGCATCGCTCCCATGAAATACAACCAGAAACTGAGGGCGTTCAGTCTCGGGAAAGCAACGTCGCGCGCTCCGATTTGCAAAGGAACGACGAAGTTCATTAAAGCTGTAATAAAAGCCATGGCCATGAAGAAAATCATGACAACGCCGTGGGTGGTGAATATTTCATTATATTCGGCTGCGCTTAATAGTTCGTTACCGGGCATGGAAGTTTGGGCACGCATCATCAGCGCGTCGACTCCGCCCCTGAAAAGCATAAGCAGTGCAGAAATCAAATACATGATTCCTATTCTTTTATGATCAACCGTCGTCAACCACTCACTCCACAAGTATCCCCACTTTTTGAAATAGGTGATACCGGCAAGGACCGCAATCAGTGTAAGACCGATTGCGACCATAGATAAATAAATGGTGGGAGTTGGGTTAGGTACGGCAAATTGTTTAAAAAACTCCATCCATAAGACTCCTCTCTTTTAATGGTCCGACTGCTCTTGCTCCATTTCTTTCTTCATTTCTTCCTCGCTCATCTCCCCGTGCTCCTCAGGAGGAGGGCTGAAATCAAGATGAGTACTGCTGAAGGTTTTCTGGCCCAGATGTCCGGGTTCGAGCAGTTTATTGAATGTTTTTTCATCCAAAGGTTCCGCAGTATTTTTTACTTCTTTCACCCATTCATCGAACTCTTTCTGGGAGACAGCACTCACGTTGAAGGTCTGTTCAGCGAACCCTTCACCGGAGAAGTTGGCATTACGTCCCTGCATTTCTCCTTCTTCCGTAGCGGCAAGATTCAGAGTTGTAACCATTCCTGTCATAGCGTATTTTTGACCGGCCAATTGAGGAATCCAGAAACTCGAAATGGCATCGAAAGAATATAAGCGGAACTCTACAGGGCGGTCAGTAGGAAGGAAAAGATAGTTTACAGTCTCAATATCTTCTTCCGGATAACTGAAATGCCATTTCCAGTTGGAGGAAGCAGCATAAATTACCATAGGCTCCTCATCTTTGAACTGTTTCGGCACGCTTTCTGCTTCATATGTGCTTTGTACAGAGACGAAGGAAAGGAATACGATGATCAATACCGGAATACCAATTGTGGTTATCTCCACCCAGATGTTCCCTTTCACTATCGGTGGTCTGTAGTCCGATGGTGTTTTTGTCGAGCGATATTTAACCAGGATATATATTAAGATAACGAAGACCACGACAACAACGAATAGCATAGTCCATATAGATATCCATATGACATCTTTTAATAGTGCTGCCTGTGGTCCCATGGGATCAAAGACAGTTAACGGTTCGCATCCGCTCAGGAAAAGTAAAAAAGACAAAAGCAAACCGGAAAATAGCCACTGTTTCTTCATGTTCAGACTCCTTTCTGAATTAACTGCTGTTAATGCGTGTTTCCATCATAGGGGCTTTATACAGACTTTCGCAACGAATATGACAACAGTTCACAAATTGTTCATGTATGTTGAATGAATTGTCACGAAAAAATGTCGGTCCTGTGAATAATGTGACAAAAAGGCGGAAGAAAAGACACAGAATCAATGTTTGTCAGCACTGCCATCACCGGATTGTTATGTACGGTTTTATCGTCATAAAAACACGGAGCGATGGATCTCCTCTTCAGAAAAAATGTCCTGAAGTTTCAGCTTCAGGACATGATTTCAATAAACAGTTCCACAAGTTTGGGGTCGAACTCCTTGCCCGAATACTTTTTAAGCTCCTGTAATGCTTCCTCTTTAGAAATAGCAGGGTGATAAGGGTGGTCACTGACCATCGCATCATACGCCTCGCAGATATGGATAATGCGGGCCTCTAACTTAATGTCTTCCCCTTCCAGGTTAAGAGGATATCCACGGCCGTCATAATGTTCATGGTGGGTGAGTACGATCATTGATAAATCCGCGAACTCTTCGGAAGCATTCAATATCCGGTGCCCAATTTCCGGATGTCGCTGCACGAGTTCATTCTCTTCCGCAGTTAGCGGAGTATCCTTGTTGAGAATAGAGTGATCAATGGTGATTTTCCCTATATCATGGAGCATTCCTGCCGTCTTCAGGTTCAATAGTCTCGTTTCATCAAGATCCAGAGCCTGACCCAATTTTTCGGCCAGGCTGCTCACACGCTGGGAGTGGGCTTCTTCACGCGGGACTTTTTCGAAAAGACTGGCCATCATACTGTTGATATAGCTGGTCCGATGGCTGTTTCGCTGGAACAGTTTATTTCTATACATCCGGTTCTCTGCATATTGAAGAACTTCCTCGGTGGACTGGAAGGCCATTTTTTTGACAGAGGAGCCGAAAGAAGTAGTGATGTATAATTTATTATCGCCTTCAATTACACAGGATTTCACTAACTGGGCACGTATTTCCTTCACTTCTTTTTCGGACGTGTTCGGGAGAATAATAGCGAATTCATCCCCTCCGATGCGGAATACTTCATCATTCGTTCTGGTGTTTTCCGAAAGCGCTTCGGAAACTTTTTTTACAACGTTGTCCCCTTCGGGGTGACCGAAGGCATCATTGATAAGTTTCAAACCGTTGATATCTCCCAGTATAAATCCAAGTGGGAAATTTTGGGATGTATCCATTTCCTGAACTTTTTTCTCGAAGTAACGACGATTGTACAGTCCTGTCATTTCATCATGGATGGAAAGGTGTTCAATGTGTTTCTGGTAATTGACGTTTTCTGTCTGATCGATACAGGCGATTCTATACTCACCTTTATTAATCACGTTACTTTCCATATGCACATGTTTTTCTTTTCCGTTTATGTCCAGAGTAATATCTATCGGCTGTATATCCTTCTGATGTTCGAGTTGTTTCGTATGGAAATAAAAAGCATCCTGGCTATCTTCGCTGATCCACTCAAACAGTTTTGAACCTGTCAGATCCTCGTTTTCAAAGAGAGAGGAAGCTTTCCTGTTGCAGTCCGTAATGGAAAAGGAACCATCTACAGTCAGGTAAGAAGTAGGGGCTTCATAAAACAAAGATTCATAATTTTCTTTTACCAGTACCAACTCATGATTTGTCCGTTTCAACTCTTCGTTCTGAAAACGGAGTTCTTCATGGTAGACCGACAGTGTAGAAAGAATTTCCTCTTTTGTTTCGTTTTTGTAGTCTTCAATATTGTTCCCCTGAAGAATTTGTTCGATTATTTCTTCCATACGTTCCATAAGTTTAGTCTCCTTGCTTCATGTAGTTGGAAATATCTATGATAGTACCGCCGATACGGAGCGGGTCTTCATCGTGATCTTTCTCGAGGACTCTCCCCAAAAAATGGACAGGGATGAAACTTCCATCTTCACACTGATAAGAAGCGAACAGGTTGATACTCTTCTTCTTCCCCGAAAGCATTTTTTCAAAAGCTACTTTTATATCATTTGTCTTAAAATATCGGCTGACTTCGTTGAGCGTCGTAGGAAAATCTTCCTTTCCATAACCGCAGTTCTGTAAAAAGGAAGGGGAGACGTCGAAATGATCGGCACGGCCATTGAATTCCCACCATCCCATATTGCTGATTTCAAGGACCTGCTCAAATTTCTCCTTCGTTTCCATCACTTTTGACCGTTCCTTTTTCAAATTCGTGATTTCTACGAGTGTGACGATAATTCCGTTTACGGAGTTATATTCTGTCCGGTAAGGACGGATGCGGACGAACCAGTGCCTGCCTTTATTATCTTCTATCTCTTTTTCCTTCTTTATAAGAGAATCCAGCACTTCGTACACGTCATCCACAACTTCGGGGTACTCGGACATGACCGAAATATGGGATATTGGTCTGCCTATATCCTCATCACGTACGTTTGAAACCTCCTTCATAAGTGGGGTGATTCTTCTTATACAGAGCATTTCATCGAGATAGAGCGCTCCTATCTCTGTATTATTCAAAAGGTTGTTCAGGTCGTTATTGGCTTTTTTCAGTTCCTCGATTTTTTCCTGGTACTCGTTATTGACTGTATAGATTTCTTCATTCACGGATTGGAGTTCTTCGTTCGTGCTTTGCAATTCTTCATTGGAAGCGGTCAGTTCTTCGTTGGATGTCTGTAATTCTTCGTTGGATGTCTCCAGTTCTTCCACTGTTGCCTGCAGGCCCTCTCTGGCAAGCTGGAGTTCGGATTCCAGATATCGGACCCGCTCTTTCATTTGATCCGAGACATCCACTTCCTCACTATTTTTCACTTTCACCTCAGTAGCTTCAATAAAACTGATGAAGTAGAAGAATTGATACTTCATTTCGATGATGTGGCCGCTCAGGGAGAGAGAAGTCTCCTCTCCTGCTCCGTTCATAATATTATTCAACCGGACGTGAGTACGCTCTGCTTTCAGTCTGCGAAGGATATTGTTTACAAATAACGAAAGTTCCCGGGACATGTTGGTATTGAAATTATTTGAAAACTTGCCCGGCTGAGGTCGCAAATAATCCGACATGTCATTAATAACGTGAATAATCTGATCGTTACCGTCGATAATTATGGAAGGGGGAGAGATACTGGATACAGCTTTTTGTAATACATTTTCAAGATTTACGTTCTGGGCCACAGACTTTGCAGGCTGGGTGTTTTTCTCAATTTCCGGGCCTTTGTCACTGTACAGAGATATTCCCGAAGGATGGTCGGGCCGGTAATCCTCCCGAGGTTTGTAAATTTTCCATTTGTTATCTATGGACCGGTAAGCCTTCGTTAAATCTCCGAGAGTCTCACTGGTACCGAGGAATAAGTATCCATTTTTTAATAACGAGTAATAAAATTTATTCAAAATATACTGCTGTGTTTCGCTTTTAAGATAAATGAACAAATTTCTGCATACGAGAAGATCAAGCCGGGAAAAAGGAGGATCATTCACAAGGTTATGTTTCGCAAAAACGACCATTTTTCTTATGGAATTAGCTATGCGGTATCCTTCTTCTTCCTTTATAAAATATTTGGCTACAAGTTCAGGAGGGACATCCGACATCAGGCTCTCCGGGTAGACACCGTTACCGGCGGTTTCAAGTGCTTTGTCATCTATGTCTGTTGCGAAAATTTTCAGACCGGTCTGCAGATTGTTTTTTTCCATGTATTCACATAGAAGTATAGCAAGCGAATAAACTTCTTCGCCGGTGGAACACCCGGCGGACCAGATCCGGAGAGCCTCCTTGTTATAATCGAGTTTGGGGAGGACATTTTCGGTAAGACTGTCAAAAGCCTCTTTATCCCGGAAGAAACCGGTGACGCCTATAAACAATTCCTGTTGGAGTATATTTCTTTCCTTTTCCGAATTAGAGAGATGTTCCGCGTATTCTTCAAGTGTCTGCAGCCGGTTCAGCTTCACTCTTCTGTTAATCCTGCGGATCATCGTCGTCTCTTTATAGTTATCGAAATCTATTTTTGAGTGACTTCTCATAATTCTGTTTATCCGCGACAACATACTTTTTCCGTCGGAGGTTTGTAAAGACCTGTTAACGGGGTCTGCTGGATGAGTAACGTAATTGATTATCTCTTCAGCCATGTCATCCGGAGGGAGAATGTAGTCGATGAGACCGGTGGAAATCGCACTTCGTGGCATCCCGTCAAATTTGGCAGTAGTCTCGTCCTCCGCTATCACCATTCCGTCGGCATCTTTCAGGGCACGAACCCCGAGAGTACCATCGCTTCCGGTACCGGAGAGTATGACCCCGATGCTGTTTCTGCCCTGGTCTTCAGCCAGTGATTTAAAAAACAGGTCTATCGGAAGATTCAGGTGTTTTCGTTCGGTTTGTTCATTTAAATGGAGAGTGCCATGATAAATGGAGAGATTTTTACGGGGCGGGATAAGGTAGACGGAGTTCGGCTCCGTCGCCATCATGTCTTCGGCTACATGGATATTCATACTCGTATAGCGGCGTAAAAGGTCATCCATGTGGCTTTCGAAGTCGGGGGAAAGATGCTGGATGATAATGAAAGTAAGACCTGTATCGTTGGGCATGGTTTTGAAAAAGCGTTCGAGAGATTCGAGGCCTCCTGCGGAAGCACCGATGCCGATGTAATATTTTTCTTCAGTATGTGACATAATTTCACCTCTATCGATTTCTTATGCAGATAATAATAATTGTACATGAGAAATCTTTATATGATAATAAAAAATACTTCCGTAATGGTTTTCCTCAACAAAAAAAGTCTTTCTCTCCCTAAGGAAGAAAAAGACTTTCAGTAGTGGGCCGTGCTGGGATCGAACCAGCGACCTCTTGGTTGTCGACCAAGCGTTCTCCCGCTGAACTAACGGCCCGTGTTTTGAATATGTAAGTAAGACATGTAATAATATACTATGTGTACTCTATATATGTCAAACGTTTTTTAAATAAAGATTCGAAAGCTTAACTATGATAAAATAAAAGTAAAGGTTTGAAACTTCAACGTAAGGGTAAAATCTATGGATGATTAAACGATGCAGGGGTGTTCACGTGAAAAGGAAAGGCACATTCGAAGAACATACGATAAACAGTGAGTATTTAAAAGAAGAAATGAAACTGAAAGTATATTTACCGGAGAATTTTTCCGAACTGTACAAATATCAGTTCTGTATCATGCAGGATGGGGACGATTATTTTCAGATGGGAAGGGCAGCTACCCTGAGCGATGAACTTCATGAGTCCAAACAGATTTCTCCGACTATCTTTGTGGGGATCCATTATGAAGATAAATTCGACAGGCAGGATAAATACCATCCGGAAGGGAAAAGACAGCAGAATTATATAGATTTTATTGTAAACGAAGTTGTTCTTTTCCTGGATCAGACGTATCCGAGTCATTGTATGGCCAGCTGTCGTACACTGATCGGTGATTCCCTCGCAGGTTCTCTGGCTTTCATGATCGGATGCCGTTATCCTTATACTTTTTCCAACATTATAATGCAGAGCCCGTTCGTGAATGAGACGGTACTGGAAGAAGCTAAGAAAGCAAGCGACTTCACACCGCTGTCGATTTATCATACGATTGGTACTAAAGAGACAGAAGTAACTACCACAGAAGGCGAAGTAAAGGATTTTCTCAATCCGAACCGCGAACTGAATAAATACCTTGAAAGAAAACCGTTCGATTACACGTTCCACGAAATTGAAGGAGGGGACCACACATGGGGGTCCTGGCAGAAAGACTTCAAAAGGGGACTTGTTACTATAATCGGAAAATGAACAGGAGGGACGCAAGATGAAATATGGTATAGCTATTTTTCCGTCTAAAAAAGTCCAGGATGAGGCAAACTCTTACAGAAAAAGGTACGACTCTCATTATGCTCTCGTACCGCCTCACATCACTTTGAAATATCCTTTTGAATCGGACGATGAAGAAATCGAGAGAACCATTATCCCTGCGCTGGATGAGATTGCAAAAAAAACGAGGCCGATCGATATAGAAGTGAAGAAGGTAGGTTCCTTTAAGCCGGCAGCAAACGTGCTGTATTTAAAGATAGAGCCTAACGAAGATCTCCACAGACTGAGTGAAAAAATGCATGAAGGTGCTCTTGAAGGAGAAAGAGAACATACTTTTGTACCGCATATCACTATTGCACAGAGTCTGTCGGACGATGAATTCTCCGACATATATGAAAGTCTGCGGATGTCCAAGTTCGATCTTACCGACCGGTTAGACCGTTTTCAACTGCTCTACCAGCTCGATAACGAATCGTGGAGTGTGTATGAAACGTTCCGCCTGAAAGGGGAATAGAAATTATGGAAATAAAGACAGTATCTACAGAAGAGGAAAGAAAAGATGCCTACTCCGTACGGAGAAAAGTGTTTATTGAAGAGCAGAATGTTACAGAAGAAGAAGAGCATGATGGTCTTGATGAAGTGTCTGTGCATTTCGTTGGTTATGAAGACGATCAGCCCGTCGCAGCCGCACGTCTCCGCATAATGGATGACTACGGAAAACTTGAACGTATTTGTGTGCTCAAGGAACATCGTGGCTTGTCATTCGGGAAACAGATGATAGGTACGATGGAAGAGCGCGTCCAGAAAGAAGGAAGGGATAAGGCGAAGTTGAATGCTCAGACCCGGGCGGAAACTTTTTATGAAAGTCTCGGCTATCGTACGACTTCTGATGAGTTTATGGATGCCAATATTCCGCACGTAACGATGGAAAAAAGCTTCCGTTAATAAGACAATATAGCAAAAGAGAAAGCAGCAGGCGATTTATCCGCCGGCTGCTTTCTCTTTTTGTTTTTCGTTCTTTTGTTCTTGAGCCTGTCTTTCCCACTCATCCCACTGCTCGTCACTAGGCGGAGAGGTGCGCTTAATGAATAAAGCAAGAACCGTTGATACCGCCGAGAGAGCGGCAATGAGGAAGAAAGCGAAATTAACTCCAAAGATATCGGGCCTATCCATGGATGTGAGAGATGCTGCCACGTCTTTGGATGTTGTCATCAGAGTGACCAGAACGGCAGTACCCACGGAAGCGGCGATTTGTCTCATTGTGTTGCTCACTGCGGCTCCGTGAGGAATTAGTTTGTTGGGCAGTTCGTTCAAACCTGAAGTGGTGACGGGCATCATCACCATCGAGAAACCGAACATGCGGATAGCGTAGACGACCATCAGGTAAGTGAGAGTCGTTTCCGTATCAAGTACTCCCAAAAGAATTGTTCCGGTCGTCATGATCGAGAGACCTATCACTCCGAGCACACGTCCTCCGATCCGGTCAAAAATCCTTCCGGTAATAGGAGACATCAACCCGGAAATGAGAGCCCCCGGCAGAAGTACGAGACCGGATTCGAACGCAGTGAAACCACGCATGTTCTGCATGAAAAGCGGGATCAGTGTTTCAGAACCTATAAGCCCCATGAACGTAATGCCGGCGATAATGGTGGTCAGTCTGAATGTTTTCAGTTTGAATACCCGGAACTCAAGCATCGGATGAGTCATACTCAACTGTCTTCTGATAAAAGCGAAGAGAATGACGGACCCGGCTGCAAGGCCGAGGAGAGTGATAGGGCTTCCCCATCCATTGTTTCCGGCACTTGTAAATCCGTAAAGTAGGCCTCCGAAGCCGAACGTGGAAAGAAGTACGGAAGGAATATCGAGTTTCGGATTTTTTAGTTCCGTCACGTTCCTCAGTACGAAGAAAGCTACCAAAATCATAATAATGACAAGCGGGAAGATGAACCAGAACAGGTATCTCCATGTAAATTCTTCAGTCACCCACCCGGAAAGGGTAGGGCCGATGGCAGGGGCGAAGGAAATAACGAGTCCTATGTACCCCATGGCCGTTCCGCGTTTTTCCACCGGGAATATAAGCAGAAAGACCGTCTGCATCAGCGGGAGCATGATGCCGGCTCCGGCTGATTGAACTACGCGTGCCACGATTAAGCTTTGGAAGTTAAAAGCGATACCTCCAAGAAATGTCCCAACCAGAAAAATTGTCATAGCTGTCATAAACAGCTGTCTTGTTGTGAATTTTTCTATTAAAAATGCGGTAATCGGAATCATTATTCCGTTTACGAGCATAAAGACGGTGGTCAGCCACTGGGCGGAGTTGGCCGATACATTCATTTCTTCCATAATTGGAGGAATGGCCGTGATCATGAGTGTCTGGTTAAGGATCGTAATGAAAGATCCTGATATGAGCAATGCTGCAACCAGAACTCTGTTGTAGTTCTGTTCCACCATTTATAACCCTCCTTTAGTTTGCATAGACTAATGGAATATTATACTCCCACGCTCCGGCGGTGACAACAATTTCAAACCCGTACTCAGTAAATGAGTGAAAACAGGGACATACGACTGTTTTATAAAAAATTACCAGAAACACAAAAAAATGTTTACCTGCGGGAACTGTGGGCATTTTTAACGATTAAGCATAGACAACAGTGTGAATAAATTTTACTATGAATTTAAGATATATGAAGCGAATCTATTTTGAAGTCGTCGAGGGGTGAGTGTTTGGAACTGAACAACAATACCAGGCTGTTAGTGTTGTTACGTATCCTTTTTGAAGAGACGGACGAAAATAACGAACTGAGCATTACGGAAATGAGCAGTAAGTTACAGGAGTTTTTCGGGGTAGATAGAGAATTCGATGCGAGAACCCTGAAAAGTGACATGAACGTGCTGGAAGAGATCGGTTATGAAATTATAAAAAACAGGGGGAAATTCGGCAAAGTATATTACAGTTTTCAGGACAGATTGTTTGAAACGTATCAGCTTCGATTGTTGAATGATGCCATTTTGTCGGCCCGTTTCATTAATGAGGAAGAAAAAAAGAAACTTATTAAAAAGCTGGGCAAATTAACGAGTAGACATATTGCTGCGACCCTCCCGGACCCTCTTATATTTTCACAGATGACAGCGAACGATTACGATCAGGTGAAAATCAATATAGATCATGTGCACCGGGCTATTTCCGAGCAGCGGGTCGTCTGCTTCAAGTATGGTAAATACAACATGAATAAAACGTTCGAATATCATAGGAACGGAGACGAGTACGAAGTGAAGCCGTATGCCCTTATCTGGCAGAACGACTTCTACTATTTGATCGGCTGGTTCCGTAAAACAGAAGAGATGCGTCACTACCGTCTGGATCGTATAAGAAACATCCGTATCGCCGATGAGACGTTTGAAAAAGGTGACTTCGATGTTCAGGAGTACGTTAATCAAAGTTTTCATATGTTCTCCGGAGAAAATATGAAAGTCGAAATAAAATTCCATCAGTCCCTTTTGAATGTAGTGCTCGACAGATTTGGTCTTGAAGTATCGGTGAAACAGGTGGACGAAGAGTATTTTCTCCTGTCCACAGAAGGAAAGATGAGTACGGGACTAGTCACCTGGGTGCTTCAGTGGGGGCACAAGGCCCGGGTTATATCTCCACGCACCCTTAAACAGGAAGTGGAGAAAGAGATTGAGAAAATGAGACGTCTTTATGAAGAATGAAGTTCTGGACCCTACTCTTTTCAATAGCTGGTCAAGTACCTTGCAGTGTAACGAAACAAAGCTGACAATGGGCATTGAAGAAATACGAAAATAAAAGATTTTTTTGAAACGAATCGATTGTAAAAAGGGCCCTGCTCTGGTATGTTGGAAGTAATTCAATACCACATCTTATTTCAAATAATGTTTGAAGTAAGGGTAGAGGTGCAATAACCATTAGTAGATGCAGGGAGAAGCGGAGGCTTCGTTGAATCGCATCGAAAGGGGACATTGCCGAAGTGGCAGAAACCTCATGATTCTGACCGCTGGTTCTGGTATTTAAAAGATGCAGAACTGTCATATAGGAGACTATATGGAGGGCTATCTTACGGAGAAACGATATACATGTTTCTACGGCAACAGCGGCCCTGATCTCCGTTGTTGCTTTTTATTATGGTCCTCCGCACCTAAATCTAAAAATCTTAAAAAGGGTGTGTAACAATGAATTTTGGACAATTATTGACGGCCATGGTGACGCCTTTTGACGACCAGGAGGACATCGATTATAACCGGACGAGAAATCTCGTGGAGCATTTGATCCTCCACGGTTCGGAGGGACTTGTCGTAGCCGGAACGACCGGAGAGTCCCCGACTTTGACGGCTGAGGAGAAAGTGGAGCTTTGCCGCTTTGTAGTGGAAGTAGCAGACGGAAGAGTGCCGGTCATCGCAGGTACCGGTTCCAACAATACGAAAGCCTCTGTAGAACTGACAAAACGGATAGAAGCAGTGGGAGTGGACGGTATTATGCTCGTAGCTCCTTACTATAGCAAACCTTCTCAGGAAGGCCTGTATCGTCACTTTTCTCAAGTTGCTGCAGCAACCCCGCTCCCGGTCATGTTATACAATATTCCCGGACGGAGTGTCGTGAACATTGAACCCGATACGATTATCAGGCTTGCTGAAATCAAGAACATTGTTTCTGTAAAAGAAGCTAGCGGTGATCTGGATGCTGCCACGCGTATCATCAGCCAGACACCTCAGGACTTTTCCGTTTACACCGGAGAAGACAGCCTGACGTTACCTATGTTATCCGTAGGGGGCGCCGGAGTCATTTCCGTGTCTTCCCATGTTATCGGTGACGAAATGATAGATATGATAGACAGTTACAAGCGTGGGGATGTGAAGACGGCGGCTACTCTGCACGGTTACATTCTGCCTATGATGAAACTTATTTTTGCCCAGCCGAGTCCTTCACCTGTGAAGGAAGCCCTGAATTACATGGGCGTTTCCGTAGGGAGCGTACGTCTTCCTATGATTCCTTTGGACGACGCCGAATGTTCAGCACTGCATAATATGATAGATATTTATCAGCAAAAGAAAGTAGCAAGCATTTAAGCTGTATAAAGACCGGGACAGCACGGATAATGGGAAGACAGGAACCGGTTAATTCATTGAAATGATTTTCTGTAGAACAACACGGAGACTGCTGCGGGCCGTGCCCGCAGGATGCGAAGTGTTGTTCTTTTTTATTTATACGTCGAACCCCCTCCTGGAACCGGACAGCATCGTCCGGCTTCCTGGGGGATAGTTTTTGTCTGGACTCATTGTATACCTGTATTTAAGACCAGATTCTGAATTAATCCATTCGCTGGGTGTTCGTTTTATGGAAAAATGTTATAATGATAACTGCCGGCCTTGGCCCGGCAAACAAAAAGGAGGGATAGTCATTATTAAACAGGTTACCGCTCTATTACTTACTTTTTTATTTATTTTTACAGGAACTTTTGCAGTAGCGGCAGACAGTCACTCCACGAAGCAGGTGGACGCTTCCTCTCTGTACTTGAGGGAAGCGCCGGGGAGCGAGTCCGAAGTGCTGGGAGCGCTCTCTCGGGGTACGGAAGTAACAGTGCAGGAAGAGAAATACGGCTGGGCGAATGTTGATTATAATGGACAAAGTGGCTGGGTAGCGGGTCATTATCTTGTATCAGCAGGAAATTCCGCTTCCTCCGGACAGACAGCTTCAGGAGACATAATCGTCCAGGCTGATACCGTTCACCTTCGACAAGGGCCGGGCACAGAGACTCCAATCGTCGGGTTCGCCGGACAGGGGGACACGTATCAGAAATTAGAAGAACAAAATGGATGGGTAAAAGTTCAACTTGGTAACGGCTCTGAGGCGTGGATTGCAGGATTTTTGACAAGTTCCGGCAGGGCCACTGCTGTTAAAGCGTCCCATTCCGCTTCCCCCTCTGAAGATGTTTCTTCTTTAAAGAATTCCACGATCGTTGTAGATGCCGGCCACGGTGGGTACGAACCCGGAGCGATAGGCAGAGATGGAACGCTTGAGAAAAATTTAACCCTTCAGACCGCACAGACGGTGGCAGGGGCACTCAGGTATGCCGGAGCGGAGGTAATTATGACACGAACCTCCGACCGATACGTTTCGCTTTTCGAACGCACCGGATCTTCCGCCCGTCACAATGCAGACGCTTTCGTAAGTCTTCACTACAATTCTCACAAATACGAAAGTGCAAGAGGGATAAGCTCTTATTACTACGGGTCTCCGTCTCTCGCTGCCTCCATACAGAACCGTCTCACAGCACGCACAAGTTATCAGGATGATGGCACACTTCATGGAAATTTCCAGGTGCTTCGTGGTAACAAGGCTCCTGCTGCATTGCTGGAACTCGGCTATATTTCCAATGGTTACGAACTGGATCTTGCAAAGACGAGGGACCACCAGAATCAGGTAGCTCAGGCAGTAACAGAAGGATTGCGCAATTATTTATCAAAATAACATCAGGACTTACATAACAGATTTTGAAGACATACGAAACCCCGGATTCTCTGAATCCGGGGTTTTTGATTTATACTAATTCGCGATCAAAGAAACGATGTGCGGCTACGGCTTTAATGAAGTCTTCTCCAAAGGACTCGAGATCATCTGAAGTGATGACTCCCGGCTGTCCGCTCATGCCCGCTTCTTCGAGCCAGTCTTTACCGTCGTGAGTCGCTCCGACAGGCTTGAAGTGCATGTAAGCTTCTTTCGTGAAGTACTTCGCCTTCATTTTGTAAGATTCACTGAGGTCAGGGCCGCCTACAACGTACACAGCATCGAAAAGTACGGAATCTCCGGTAAGGAATGTATGATCCGCCTCTACCGTGTACCCATTATCAGCTTTGATTTTACCGAGTTTGGTACTGAATATTTCAGCATCCGCACCGGCTTTATCGATACCGTCAAGGACTCCCTGAACTTCTTCACCGTTGAAGCCTTCTGCAAGCAGCACGGCAATTTTACGGGTTTCAGGTGACTGTACCGTATTCGCCATGCTCAGAGCCGGAGAAGTTTTTGTTATATTTTCCGCCTGATTTTGTGGTGCTGCCAGTCCGAGATTATCTGCTACGTAGGAAGCAAGATCTCCGCTTATATTGGAAAGCATATCCACAACCTGTTCGCGGACGGCTGTCTGCTGACATTTACCAAGTTCAAAGCTTATAGCATCTTTAATATGACCTTTCTCGTGTTCACTCATACTGTTCCAGAACATGATGGCCTGAGAGAAGTGGTCTTTGAAGCTTTCGCTCCGTGCGCGTACTTTCTCACCTTCCACTTTTTCCTGATAATGTTCGAATCCGCCTTCCTCCGGAGGAACAGTACGCGGATGGTTATCCGCCAACGAGTTATTGTGGTAACTCGACTGACCGCGGTTAATCGTCATTCGGTGCATACCGTCGCGCTGGTTGTTATGGAAAGGGCAGACGGGGCGGTTGATCGGAATTTCGTGGAAATTGGGCCCTCCGAGACGTGTCAGCTGAGTGTCTGTATAAGAGAACAGACGTCCCTGTAACAGCGGGTCATTGGAAAAGTCGATTCCAGGTACGACGTGGCCCGGGTGGAAAGCGACCTGTTCGTTCTCGGCAAACACGTTGTCCACGTTCCGGTTCAGCGTCAGCTTACCTACCCGTTTGACCGGAACTTCTTCTTCGGGCCACACTTTCGTAGGATCCAGAACATCAAAATCGAAAGAATGCTCATCTCCTTCATCGATTATCTGAAGTCCCAGTTCGAATTCGACGAAATCTCCATTTTCAATTGCTTCGTAAAGATCGGCACGATGGAAATCCGGGTTTTTACCATTCACTTTTTGTGCCTCGTCCCATACGAGGGAGTGTACGCCGAGTTTCGGCTTCCAGTGGAACTTCACCAGATGACCTTTTCCTTCTTTATTTACCAGTCGGAAAGTGTTTACACCGAAACCTTCCATCATCCGGAAGCTTCTCGGAATGGACCGGGGACTCATCGCCCACAAAATCATGTGTGCCGATTCCTGGTTATTCGCAATGAAATCCCAGAATGTGTCATGGGCACTTGCTGCCTGAGGGATGCCGTTATGCGGTTCGGGTTTTAGCGCGTGGACGAGATCCGGAAATTTAATGGCGTCCTGAATGAAAAATACCGGTATGTTGTTACCTACAAGGTCAAAGTTGCCTTCTTCTGTATAGAACTTTGTTGCAAACCCACGCACGTCACGTGCCAGTTCTGCTGACCCTTTAGAGCCTGCAACCGTGGAGAAGCGGGTGAAGGTAGGGGTCTTTTTGCTTGTATCCGTCAAAAAATCAGCAGTTGTGTATTGTTCCAGAGACTCATAGAGCTCAAACTCTCCGTGGGCGGAATAGCCTCTGGCATGTACGGCTCTTTCCGGAATACGTTCATGGTCAAAGTGCGTTATTTTTTCTCTGAAATGGAAATCCTCCATTAAAGTAGGCCCACGTTCTCCCGCTTTCAGGGAAAATTCGTCTTCAGAGAGTTTCGTTCCATGGTTCGTGGTCATCTCTTTATCGCGATCATCAGCTGTAAAACGTTCCAGTTGTTCCTGTTTTCTGCTTTTTTTATCGCTCACACGAATCCTCCTTATCATTATGTCTTCCTAGGGAATGTACCCACGCTCCATTCAGATGAAACTCTTTTTACATTAATTGTGAGATTAAAGAAGTTATAAAATAGTTAACTGAAACTAAAAAAATTTTTCTGTAGTTGCTTTTTCCAAAATTATAAAAAAACGTACCTCTTACAAAAATTTCAGTTTTTAACAATTACCACGGACCACTTTCAAATAGGAAAGCAGAAAAAAATTAAATAGTTTTGTATAAATAGAGTTTTATCCTTTGAAAGAAGTTAAAATAAAGGAAGGGGGGTATCGAAATGATTGAACTGAATGGAATAACACATAAATTCGGAAAAGAAAAAGTGCTGGAGGATGTCGACATATTCATCGATCGCGGGGAAATATTCGGATTACTGGGCCCCTCAGGATCCGGAAAGACGACACTCGTGCGCATTATGACGGGATTGATCATCCCTCAGGAGGGGGAAGTGAAGCTGAGGAACCAGCGAATGCCGAAACGTTCGCTTATGAAACGGTACGGTTATATGGCTCAGGAAAATGCTCTTTATTACGAACTGACCGCCTGGGAAAATCTTGATTTCTTTTCTTCCTTCTATCTCAGAAAACAAAAAAAAGAAAGAATGAAATATGTACTTCGTATTACCGGACTACTGGAATACAGAAACCGTTCCGTCGGCTCTTTTTCCGGGGGGATGCGACGAAGATTATCCTTGGCGATAGCGATGGTTCACGATCCGGAAATTCTGATACTGGATGAGCCGACCACGGGACTTGACCCTGTAGTACGCCGCAGCATCTGGAAGGAATTTTACCGGTTGAAAGAACAGGGGACGACTATTCTGATCACTACTCACTCGATGGAAGAAGCCGAGAAATGTGGCCGGCTGGCAATGCTGCGTGGGGGGAAAGTAATAGCTGCGGGAAGCCCGGATGCATGGAAGAGAGAATATCATACCCAGACTCTCGAGGATGTATTCCTTCATTTCGGAGGTGAGGAAGCTTGAACATTCTTATTGTAGCCAAAAGGATTTTACGCCAATTCCTGAGAGATAAGCGGAGTGTGGCCCTGATGGTAGTGGCGCCTGGACTTATATTATCCCTCTTATGGCTTGTACTCGATAATGACAGCCGGACGGCTGAAGTGGCTGTGGTGGAAGCACCGGAACAAATCTACGAACAGCTGGCTTCCGGAAAAATGGAAGTATCAATCCTCGACGAAAAGACAGCACAAAAACAGCTGAATGATGCGGAGATCGATGCTTTACTTAAGTGGGATGAAAATAGACCTCTGTTAATTCTTGAAGGTTCGGACCCGACAGACCATCAAATGATACGTACCTCTATTCAGGAGGCGATGGGAGTAGATAGAAAAGAAGCAGTGAGTATTCAATATTGGCATGGTTCAGAGGACATGAATTTCTTTGATTACACCGGTCCTGTACTTATCGGATTCTTTATATTCTTCTTTGTATTTCTCGTAGGGGGAGTTTCTTTTCTCCGGGAACGGACCCAGGGTACTCTCGAAAGGGTCCTGGCCACGCCAATCCAAAGGTACGAGCTGGTGGGAGGATATTTGCTCGGGTTTGGATTATTTACGCTCCTGCAATCTGTTCTGATTGTTCTCTATTCAGTATATGTGCTGGATATGTACATGGTCGGTGAGATGTGGATGGTATTGTTTATTACGATGCTTCTTGCCCTTACTGCTCTCAGTCTCGGTACTTTGTTGTCCACATATGCGAAAAATGAATTTCAGATGATCCAGTTCATACCCCTTGTTATCGTACCTCAGCTATTTTTCTCGGGACTTTTCCCGATAGAAGGATTAAGCAGCTGGGTGCAGGTGCTCGGCAAATTGATGCCTCTTACCTATGGTGCGGAAGCTCTGCGTGGGATCATGCTCAGAAATGAAAATCTCGGTGATCTTCAATGGCAGGTCTTTATGCTCCTTATGTTCTTCGCTATTTTCACACTCTTGAATGTCAAAGCCTTAAGGCGCCACCGTAATCTTTGATGGCGTCTTTTTTACGAAAACATATTCGGAACAGGAAGAAAAGGAAATGAAATATATTTCAGGTTTATTGACTTTATCGACCTGAAGTATTATCATTATCGTTGATAATCATTCTCATCGCTTCATCGAAAGGAGTGCCTGGCTGTGGGCCATATGCACATTAATAACCTGGACGCAGGTTATAGCGACGTTAATATAATCGAGGATATGAACGTAGATATTCCGAGTGGTCAGATTACTACAATTATAGGGGGAAACGGCTGCGGGAAATCGACTCTTTTGAAGACCATCGCCCGGATTCTTCCTGCTAAAGGGGGAGCGATAACCCTCGATGGTAAAAATATCAGTAAATACCCGACCCGGGAACTGGCAAAGCGAATGGCCATTTTGCCGCAGTCTCCCGAAGGGGCTCCGGGGCTTACGGTAGGAGAACTGGTCTCTTACGGAAGGTTTCCCCACCAGAAGGGATTCGGAAAGCTTTCGAAGAAAGACCATGAAGTTATTGACTGGTCCCTCGAGATGACAGGTGTGCTCGCTTACAAGTATGACGGCATAGACAACTTGTCGGGAGGTCAGCGTCAGCGAGTGTGGATAGCGATGGCTCTGGCTCAGGAAACGGAGACGATTCTGCTGGATGAACCGACGACGTATCTCGATATGGCGCACCAGCTCGAAGTGCTCGAGCTTCTGGAACGGCTTAACAGGGAGGAAGGGCGGACAATCGTAATGGTCCTGCATGATATAAACCAGGCCGCCCGCTTTGCGGATAATATCATCGCACTGAAAGACGGAAAAGTTGTTAAGTCAGGGAATGCTCATTTTGTCATCCAGGCTGAAACGCTCCGGGACGTATTCAACATTGAAGCAGATGTCGTGCCGGAACCCAGAACAGGAAAGCCGATTTGCTTTACTTACAATTTATCCAGAGGAGAGAATACCATTGAAAAAAATAATACTGATGCTTCTGTTGATGGCGCTCGTCGCGCTTAGTGCCTGCAGTTCAGGAGAAAATAAGGAAAGCTCCGGGGAGAAAGAGCAGGGGGGAGAATCGTCTTCCGAAAGTTCTTCCATGCGTACGTATGAAAACGAAAATGGAGAGGAAGTAAAAGTTCCTGAGAATCCTGAACGTATCGTCGTACTTTCCACTTATGCAGGGAATGTTCTGAAATTGGATGGAAACGTAGTCGGAGTCGATTCATGGTCAAAAATGAATCCGAACTTCGAAGGTCAGCTTGAAGGTGTGGAAGAAGTATCCGCCGATAACCTCGAAAAAATTATCGAACTCGACCCGGATCTGATTGTAGGGCTTGCGAGCACTGAAAACGTAAGCCAGCTGAAGGAAATTGCTCCGACCGTTACATATACTTATGGAGAACTCGGTTATCTGGAGCAGCACGTGGAAATCGGAAAACTCCTGGGCAAAGAGAAGGAAGCCCGGAAATGGGTGGATGAATTCAAGGCTGAGGCCAAAGAGACCGGTGAAAAGATCAAAGAAAAAATAGGAGAAGACGCTACGGTGACCGTCATCGAGAATTTTGAAAAGGAATTGTACGTATTCGGTGATAATTGGGCCCGCGGTACAGAAATTCTCTATCAGGAAATGGGACTTAAAATGCCTGAAAAAGTAAAAGAAATGGCAATGGAATCGGGATTTTACGCTATCTCCCCCGAAGTGCTGCCTGAATATGCTGGTGACTATATTATTTTCAGTAAAAATTCCGATAATGAAACTTCGTTTGAACAGACGGAAACTTATCAGTCGATACCGGCTGTTAAGAACGGTAACGTTTATGAAGCGGATGCGAAAAAATTCTACTTTAATGACGCTATTTCTCTGGAATATCAACTCGATTTCTTCAAAGAGAAATTTCTTGGAGAGAAATAAAGGATTTCCCGTGCAATAGTTCGGACTTTGGAACAGATGATCGGGCCGGGTCATCTGTTCTTTAGTCTTTGAATTACCGGGTAACAAGTAGAACTAATACAGAAAAGTTGGGACAAATATGCGAATTGTGACGTGGATTTCAAGCGTCGTCTTGATGCTCATATCTTTTTTTATAGCGATGACCTTTGGCGCTGCTGACTCCGGTTTAAAAGAAGCTTGGCTTTCAATAACAGGATCTTCTTTAGAGGGTACGGCGCTGATTCTCAGAGAAATCCGTCTGCCTCGGGAAGTGGCCGCTATGCTTGTCGGTGCGGCACTCTCCGTGTCAGGGGCTATCATGCAGGGGCTGACCAGAAACCCTCTTGCCGACCCGGGGCTGCTCGGTTTAACTGCAGGAGCAAACGCAGCTCTTGCTTTTACCTATGCTTTCTTCCCGGATGCAAATTATCTGGGAATCACTTTCGGTTCTTTTATTGGGGCAGGTGTCGGTATGGCTCTCGTCTTCGGTGTGGGTACTATGAATAAAGGCGGGTTCTCCCCCTTCAGAATTGTTCTGGCCGGAGCGGCGATTTCTGCATTTCTATTCGGAATAGCCGAAGGGGTAAGCCTGATGTTCAAGATATCCAAAGATGTCTCCATGTGGACGGCCGGAGGACTGTCCGGAACGAGCTGGGGACAGGTGCAGATTCTTGCTCCCATTGTACTGCTGGGAATTTTCGTCGCTATGTTTTTTGCGAAACATTTAACGATTATGAGTCTGAATGAGGAACTTGCTATCGGCCTCGGTCAAAGAGTAACAAGAGTCAAATGGGCATTGTTTGTCATTATAGTACTTCTTGCAGGAGCAGCAGTAGCTCTTGTAGGAAATATGGCATTTCTCGGTCTTATGATTCCTCACATTGTCCGCCCGCTCATCGGGCACGATTACCGGAACGTGCTTCCGGCCTCCGCCATAATCGGAGCCGGTTTTATGCTGATTGCCGATACGCTCGCCCGTACGGTGAATGCTCCCTATGAAACGCCGGTCGCAGCAATCGTTTCCTTCATAGGCCTGCCCTTTTTCTTATTTATTGTACAAAGAAAGGGGCAGAGTTTCACATGATCCATCCATCCGTACTGCGCAAATTCAAAATTTACCTGACAGTTTTCAGTGCGCTGATCATCATTACAGCACTGCTCGGCATGGCTCTCGGCTATTCCTCGGTACCGTTTGCAAGGCTTCCTTCCGTAATAGCCGGCGAAGGTACTTTCAAAGAGAATTTCGTTTTCTTTCAAGTACGGCTGCCACGAATAATCGTTACGGTGCTTGCTGGTATGGCGCTTGCCCTGTCCGGTGCCATTTTACAGTCCCTGTCCAGAAATGATCTGGCAGATCCCGGTATTATCGGTATTAATGCAGGGGCCGGAGCGGCAGTAGCTCTGTTCTTTCTGTTTGCTCCACTTGAACCGGGCAGCTTCATTTACCTGTTACCGGCAGTGGCATTTCTGGGGGCGCTTGCGACAGCGGTTGCCATTTATCTGTTTTCGTTCGACAGACGGGCAGGATTCCAGCCGATTCGACTGATTCTGGTCGGTGTCGGGTTCTCCATGGCACTCTCGGGACTGATGATTATTCTGATATCATCAGCGGAAAGAGAAAAAGTTAACTTCATTTCCCAATGGCTTGCCGGAGATATATGGGGAGCGGACTGGCCCTTTATATTGGCACTGCTCCCATGGCTTCTGCTTTTAATACCCTTTACTTTTTATAAAGCGAACAGAATGAATATACTGAACCTCTCGGAGCCTGTGAGTATTGAACTGGGTCTCCCGCTCGGAAAAGAGAGATTCTCGATGCTTATGGCAGCAGTAGCTCTGGCCGCTTCCGCAGTTTCTGTAACCGGAGGTATATCTTTTATAGGCCTGATGGCTCCTCACCTGGCAAAAACTCTCATTGGTCCGAGAACACAACTGTATATGCCTCTGACTCTTCTGCTCGGAGGCTGGCTCCTGCTCATGGCAGACACAATCGGGCGGAACGTTCTTGAACCGGACGGTCTTCCGGCCGGGGTCATGACGGCTCTGATCGGAGCTCCATACTTTATATACCTTCTTACAAGAAAATAGGAAGGACGTTTGAATAAGTACAGGGAAGCCTCGAAGAAAATTTGGAAAGCCCGATCGATGTCGGTAAAGTCGGTCGGGTTTTTGCATTTTGAAGATGGAATTAATTTACTCAACTGGAACTTTCCGTTTTCTCTTCATGCCAATTAGGGTAATGAAAGAGAAAGGAGGGGCAACTATGAGTGAATACGAGTACCAGGCTTTACGGTCTGGACAGGACAATTACATATACAAAGGTACGTGGCTGCAATTGAGCAGACCCCTGACATGGAGCGGTACAATAGCGCCGGTGCTGGCAGGGAGCATTTTGGCAGCCGGGGATGGAGCATTTCGAGTGGACATTATGCTGGCGCTTCTAACAGCCACTCTTCTTATTCAAATAAGTGCAAATATGCTGAATGATTATTTTGATTTCAAAGGAGGTCAGGACAGGGAACGCTGGAGGGAAGCAACAGGTAAGGGGAAAGAAGGTCCTGCACACTCCCGGATACCGGTAGTGGTCAGAATCCTGCTGGCGGTATCCGTAGCGATCGGTTTATGGCTCGCCTTTTCCGTAGGCTGGTGGGTAATAATCGTAGGTACAGCCGGTATCACTGCAGCGATTTTTTATTCTGCCGGCAACAGGTCTCTTGCGTCTCTAGGATTTGGAGAATGCACCGCTTTTCTTTTCCTAGGAGTAGCTACGACTCTCCTGGGATACGCTGTTCAGACAGGAAGCATAAACTATGCTGCTACAGCTACGGCAGTAATTTTCGGTCTGCTGATCAGTATGATGATTCTGACTAACAACGTGCGTGATATCAAAAAGGACGAACAGCACAGGAGGACGATTGCAGTCAGATTAGGGAAGAAAAGAGTGACGAGAACGCTTTCGATTCTGGCCGTTCTCCCTTACGTTGTATTGTTGTGGATGGCAATTTCGAATGCTGCGACTCCATTTATTCTGCTCGCTCTCCCGGCCGTTTTTCTGGCTTTTAAGCTACCCCGGGCATTCGGGCGTAGTGGGACGAGGGAGAAAGAAATAGCAGTGATGAAGCAGGCGGCCCTCCACCACTGGAGTTTCGGATTTTTGTTTATAGCCGGATTACTCGTAGGGATAGTTGTACATTGAGTGGAGAAGAGCCGAAGAAAAATATAAATAGACACAAACACCGAAGGATTTGAAATCCGGTATTTGTGTCTATTTTTTAATAAATGAATAAGCTCGAAGGAAAGAGAGCAAAAAAGATTCGTTTTTCCAGTAGATCTATTTTTAAATTAAACAACGATTCTGGCCGTTTTTTTTTACGTGTCAAAACATTCTTTTTACAGCCTTTTTCATGTCGGGAAGGTCCATCGTTCCGGTCTCGAAGAAGTTCTTGATGATATATTGAGAGTAATTCACGGCCGAAGCGTAATCAATATGACCCGGGAGCGGTGCCATATCCTCAATACAAACATCTATGACTGCAGGCTTGTCGGAGATGAACGCCTGCTGCATTTTCGTCTCCATCTCTTCGAATGTTTCAATACGATATCCTTCCCCTCCGCAGCTTTCTGCAAATTTAGCAAAGTTCATGGAACCGAGGTCCGTCTCTGCGTTCAAGTGTCCCATTTGCTGCTGTTCGTATTTGATCATACCAATTTTCTCATTGTTCAACACAATTACTTTTATCGGAAGCTGATACTTCACGGCTGTAACGAAATCCTGCATAGCCATGGAGAAACCTCCGTCTCCACAAATAGCGAGTACCTGCTTATCGGGGTGTGTGATCTGTGAAGCAATAGCTCCCGGGAGGCCGGCTCCCATAGTTGCCAACTGACCGGACACCAGGAATTTCTGATCGATAAACGGCAGAAAACGGGAGGTCCATACGGTAACGTTACCTACATCCGTTGAAACCACCGCTCCCGGTTTCATGTTCTTTTCTATCTGGTACATTACCTGAGGAGCCTGAATAGGAGTTTTCTCTTCGCGTTTCTCTTTTTGCAGGGCGATACGCCACTCATTCATCCTCTCCTGCTGTTTCTTCAGATAGGCGGCATCTTTCGTGCCGGTCAGAGAAGACGTCAGTTTATGAAGCGTGTCTTTAGCATCACCGGCCAGTCCTGCGGTAACGGGATAATACTTTCCGATATTTTCAGGCTTATTGTCTATCTGAATACCGGGCACGCCTTCTGGAAGAAACTCCGGATAAGGGAACTGGGTACCGAGGAGAATGAGAAGATCCGTTTCTTTCATGGCGTGGTAGGCGGGTTTCGTACCTATTTGTCCATGGTGTCCTAAACAGTAGGGATGATTATCCGGGATAAGCCCTTTGCCGTGTAAACTCAGTATAATAGGTGAAGAAACTTTTTCAGCAAAAGAAAGAAGCTCTTCCTGAGCGCCCCTCGCTCCTTTACCAGCCAGAATAACGGGTTTTTCTGCCTGTTCTATAAGTTTCCTGGCTTTATTCATATCTTCCTGAACCGGAGCCATGTTAGGCCGGAAATAACCTGGAGCGGTAAGATGTCCTTCCTCTTTCTGTTTTTCGGCAAATAGATCGTCGGGAACAATTAAAACGGAGACCCCCTTCTCTGTATAAGCAGTGCGGATAGCCCGGTTCAGCAGGTCGGGAATTTGTTCTGCGGACTCAGCACGTTTATTGAATACGGCTACGTCTTCAAACATACGTTCCAAATTGATTTCCTGAAAAGCATCTGTCCCTACAGAGGTGCTGGTCACCTGTCCCACAATGGCAAGAACCGGAGCGTGGTCCCCCCTTGCATCATAAAGTCCGTTCAGCAAATGAATGGCTCCAGGACCAGTAATAGAAAGGCAGACGCCCAGATTGCCAGTCAGTTTCGCTTCTGCCGAAGCGGCAAGTGATCCGGTTTCTTCATGTCTTACCTGTATAAACCCGAGCTCATCTTCCTTTCTTATATCATCAATCAACTCATTGATAGAGTCCCCAGGAAGTCCGTAAATATGTTTCACTCCCCAGTCCAGAAGCTGGCGGGTCATTATTTCTCCTGTCCTTTTACTCATTTAATCTCTCCTTTTCGTCTTCTGTAACTGTTCATTCCCTGAAGAAAGGTTTATAAACGAAGAACCCCCTGCGCTGAGGGGGGCTTTACTTTATGAGGCTTTCACCCAATAGGCGGCTTCCTGTTCGGAAGGCGCCGGGGGAAATGTGTCCCCGAGGGCCATTTCGACCATGGCATTGTCTTCACAAACATAACCATTTACCAGCCCGTCGATTTTATAAGTGCCGGGCAGTGGTGCTTTTTCTCCGGTTTTGTACCGTGTTTCCTTACTCATGTCTTTCTATTACCTCCTTAAAATTTCCTTTGTTTTCAAATTTCCTTACCCGGAGAAGTTAAAACTCCAACAGATAAAATGTAATGGAAATGAAATAAAAAATATTCAATCTTCACAATTTCTGCACAAAGTAAGGTTATAAAAGTTCATAGAGCCTCTCCATAAGTGCTCTGAATTTAATTTAAGGAGGAATAACGAATGGCTGAAAAGCAGTACGAAAACGCAATGAAAGCTCTTCATGAATGTATGGAAGCCTGCAACTACTGTTTCGATTCCTGTCTGAAGGAAGACGATGTGAAGATGATGGCGGGGTGCATCCGTCTGGATCGCGAATGTGCAGACATGTGTGGATATCTCGAAGCAGCTATCTCAAGAAATTCACCTTATATTTCCGAACTTGCTTCCGTATGTGCGAAAATATGTGATGATTGTGCAGAAGAATGTGCAAAACACGATCACGATCATTGTCAGAAATGCGCTGAGGCTTGTCGTAAGTGCGCGGAAGAATGCCGTAAAATTGCCTGAACAAAATATATACCAGAAAAAGATCGGTCCCTGGCCGGTCTTTTTTAGATTAAATGGAAATATTCATAAATTCTGCACAAAAGGCAGGTAAAGTATTAATGGGTAAAGTTATAAATTTCATATAAAAGTCTCTTAAAACAGGAAAGGAGTGTGAAGTATGGGTGGAATGATGAACGGATACGGTATGGGGGGAGGCTTTTTTGGACTCGGGCTGATTTTTCTGCTTTTGATTATAGCTGTAATTCTTATTGTGGTCTGGATGGTAAAGCCTTCCGGGAAGAGAAGCGACGATGATCAGACCTCCGGACGTAATCATGAGGACATATTAAAATCCCGGCTGGCCCGGGGAGAAATCTCCGAGGACGAGTATGACAGGTTGAAGAAGAAACTGGACGAGTAGTGTCTCTGAGAAAAATAGTTACCAAAAATTCGCACGGAAAGGGGAGAGAGGATTGACTGCACATAACCACGATTCCATGAATGAAGAGCATAAGCATCATGAACATGACAGCGGTGGGGAAGAGCATAGTCACGATCACTCCGGCCATGACCACGGAGCCATGGTGGAAGACTTCAAAAAACGGTTTTACATCTCACTCATTATTACACTGCCTATTTTACTGTTATCACCGATGATCCAGGATTTTCTTGGCTTCAGTATTACATTTCCTTTTGATAAGTACGTGCTGTTCGGACTTGCCACTCTTATTTTCTTCTACGGGGGATGGCCCTTCATAACAGGAGCTATCGATGAGGGAAAGAATAAGAGTCCTGGTATGATGATGCTGATCGGGCTTGCTATCGTTGTAGCATACGTGTACAGTTCTATGGTCGTTTTCGGTTTTGAAGGTCGAAACTTCTTCTGGGAACTGGCTACCCTGATCGACGTCATGCTTCTCGGTCACTGGATCGAGATGAAATCAGTGATGGGAGCTTCGAATGCTCTTGAGGAACTTGTGAAACTGATGCCCGACAAGGCCCATAAAGTAAATGAAGATGGTTCAACGGAAGATATAAAAGTGGGGCAGCTTGACCATGGAGATCATGTCCTGGTAAAACCGGGGGAGAAAGTGCCGGTGGACGGTACGATAATTGAAGGAAAATCAGCCATAGATGAATCGATGCTCACCGGAGAATCCGTCCCTGTCGAAAAAGGTACGGAGGAAGAAGTTATCGGAGGGTCTATCAACAAAGAAGGCAGCCTGACGATTGAAGTGAAAAAACTGGGAGAAGATTCATACCTGTCACAAGTAATTACACTTGTGGAAGAAGCACAGAATTCAAAATCACGGGCTCAGGATTTTGCGAACCGTGCTGCCAAGTGGCTGTTCTACCTGGCACTCGGTGCGGGGATTGCAACATTTGCAGTCTGGTTGGCACTTGGAAATCCGATAGATATGGCGATAGAACGTATGGTTACTGTAATGGTTATTACCTGCCCGCACGCTCTTGGCCTGGCAGCACCTCTGGTAGTCGCTGTGTCCACTTCCATTTCCGCCAAGCACGGTCTCCTTATAAGAAACCGTACTCAATTTGAAAATGCCAGAAACGTTGATGCTGTTATTTTCGATAAGACGGGTACGCTGACAAAAGGAGAATTCGGTGTTACGGAAGTGATAGCGAATGGTACGGAAGAAGAAGAGGTCCTGTACTGGGCGGCAAGTATTGAACAGAAATCCGAGCATCCTCTCGCCCAGGGGATAGTCGGCGAAGCCGAAAAGCGCGACATCACACTTGAGAACGCAGAGGATTTCGAATCGGTGACCGGACGCGGTCTCAGTGGTCAGGTAAAAGGAAGGAAAGTCCAGGTTATGAGCCCGGGCTATATGAGGGAGTATGGAATTGAATACGATACGAAAGCTTTTGGACGTATGTCGGAAGAAGGAAAGACTGTAGTATTCGTGCTCGTAGATGAAGAATACAAAGGAATGATCGCTCTTGCCGATATGGTACGAGAATCAGCGAAAGATGCCGTGGCGGATCTCAAAGAACAGGGGATACGTTCGGTTATGCTTACCGGAGATAACCGTAAAGTGGCTGACTGGGTGGCCGGACAAATCGGAATAGATGAAGTCCATGCAGAAGTAATGCCGGATCATAAAGCGGAAAAAGTGAAGGAAATTCAGGAAAAAGGATTGAGAGTAGCAATGACCGGTGACGGTATTAATGATGCGCCCGCTCTTGCCACAGCTGACGTGGGTATCGCTATCGGAAGTGGTACCGATGTGGCGGTAGAAACGGCCGATATTGTTCTTGTGAAGAGTGATCCAAAAGATATTGTCTCGATAGTTTCTCTCTCGAAGAATACGTACCGGAAAATGGTGCAGAACTTGTGGTGGGCTGCCGGGTATAACATTTTCGCTATCCCGTTGGCTGCCGGAGTGCTTGCCCCTATAGGTATTTTGCTCAGTCCGGCGATCGGGGCGGTCCTTATGAGTCTGAGTACGGTAGTCGTAGCTGTTAATGCCAAAATGATGAAAGCACCACAATAGAGTCAGGTGGTATATAGAATGGAAAGGTATTCAAGAGAGCCTGGGGAGAGATCCCCAGGCTCCCTGTATAGTGTATGAAGGTAACATAGGTTTTCGAACTATAATCAAAGATGGGAGAAGGGAAAGTTTATGAAAAAAATCACTGCATTTCTGACTGCTTTAGGACTGACATTCATTCTTTCGGCCTGCGGAGGGGAAGAAACGAAAGAAGGGATATCAGAAACGGAAAACAGCAAAAGTGAAAAAGACCAATCAGAGCAGGGGGAGCTAGAAAAATTTGAGGGTACTGTGGAACATGTTCACGGTTTAGGCTACACGGATGTAGACGGTGTGACATTTGCATCCCACGAGGGGTTGAAAATCTACAGGGAAGGACAATGGTGGGAAACTCCCTACCATAAAAACGATTATATGGGATTTAACGCCGTTAAAGGAGGAATGTATGTCTCCGGCCACCCGGGAGAAACATCGGATCTGCCTAATCCTGTCGGTCTTCAAAAAGGAAGAGCCGGGGAAGAAGGCCTTGATAACCTTGGCTTCCAGGGAGAAAGTGACTTTCATCTGCTCGGAGTCGGATATGTGAATGAAGCGGTTTATCTGATGAATGACAGACCGGACGAGGAACTTGACACAGGCTTTTATCGCAGTTTTGATAAAGGAGAGACATTTGAACCGTTTCGAGCTGAAAATCTTCCGGAAGATCTGTTTCAGTTGGCAGTCCATCCTACCCGGGAAAAAGTGGTGGCTGCCGCAGCGAAAACCGGGGTGTTTTTAAGTGAAGATGCGGGGGAGACGTTCAATAGAATTTCTGAAAAAGGTCAGGCTTCCGGTCTTACTTTTACGGAAAACAGCTTATACTTCGGTTTACTGCAGAATGGTGCCGCTTTTAAAAAATACGGACTTGCTTCCGAAGAAATGCAAACGGTACCTTTGCCTGAATTTGGAGAAGATGCAGTACTGTATTCTGCTCTCTCTCCCGGGGAGGATGTTATAGTAATATATACAATGAATGGAAGCAGTTACAGTACGGAAGAAGAAGGGGAGACGTGGAAACAATTTCTTGAAGAAGGGACGGTTACCCGCTAAAAGGACTGTTCCGCGGAACTGCCACAGGAATATGAATAAAGCTGTTTTCGAAGATATACAGGGGTGTGGAGAACTTATATGAGGGGAAAATTATCGGTAAAACTGGGTTTGTTGTTTTTTGTACTGATGCTCGTTATTGAAATAGCTTTGTTCTTCATTCTTTATATTACGATATCAAACCACAGGGTTTCGGAAGTGATGGAAGGGCTCCTCGCCCGCGGGGCCGGTCACAGGGACGTACTCGAAAACAACTACGATTCCACTACACTTGAGCACGTCGTACTGATGGAATCGGAAGCCTCTACAGACGTTATCATTACAGATGAAAATGGAAACATCAAAGGTCGTTCCTCAGAGGAAGACGTAGAATTTCAGAGTAGCGTGGTCCGGGATATTGCCCCTGTGAAAGATAATGAAGATCGGATTATAGAGGAAAAATGGGCGGAACTGCCTTATGTAGCTACCGTCTCTCCGATATTTGTAGATGGCGTCCACAAGGGTGAAGTATTTATGTTCTCTCCTTCAGGGACGATCAGAGATACGCTCACTCACCTCTCCGAGCAGTTTTTACTGGTAATGTTGCTGATAGGAGCCGTTACCCTCGTAGTCGTTTTTGCTTTATCCCAGATCATCACCCGACCGCTTATCCGAATGCAGCAGGTGACCGAAAAACTGAGTGCAGGGAAAGCGGATCGTAAACTTGATGAGAGGCACAACGATGAACTCGGCTCGCTTGCTGTGTCTATAAATAGCCTTTCCGAAGACCTTGAACGTCTGAAAAAAGATCGCAATAACTTCCTTTCTTCAATAGCTCACGAATTGAGGACTCCTCTTACTTACATTAAAGGCTATGCCGAAGTGGCTTCGAGAAAAGGCACGAGTAATGAGGAACGGGTAGAGTATCTTGCTATTATAAGGGAAGAGATATACCACTTGACTTCCCTTGTGCAGCAATTGTTTCAACTTGCAAAAATGGAAGAAAATTCGTTCGTTATCGATCCTTCCGTGATAGAACTCACCACCCTCCTCGTGGATGTACGAAGTCAGATGCAGCCTCTTTTTGAAGAAAGGCAAGCCGGGCTCTCTATTTCCGTCCCGGAAGAAGTTTTCGTTTACGGAGACGCTGTGCGATTAAAACAGGTTTTTTACAATCTGCTGAACAATTCTGTTTTTTATGGTTTCGAAAGCCCTCAAGTCGAAATAAACGTCACTGTCATCCGGGGAGAGGTACATATTCTTGTAGCGGATAATGGGCCCGGAGTTCCGGAAGAAACTCTGCCTTATCTGTTTGAAAGACTGTATCGTGTGGAAAAAGCGAGATCTCGGAAATATGGAGGCAGTGGGCTCGGCCTTTCGATCGTGAAGGAAATTATAGAGAAACATGAAGGTACGGTCCAGGCTTTCAATGATAACGGATTATCAATACTTATTAAATTACCGGAGGAAAAAAACTATGGCTAAACTTCTAATGGTTGATGACGAGGAACGGATGCTGAATCTTTTGGAACTGTATCTCCGTCCTCACGGGTACGAGATTACGAAAGTTTCAAGCGGCCAGGAGGCGCTCCGGATGTTGCGGGAGAGGCCATTTGATCTTGTTCTTCTCGATATCATGATGGAAGGGATGGACGGTTTTGAGACGTGTCGGAGACTCCGGACTTTCAGCGATCTTCCTGTACTTATGCTGACAGCAAAGGATCAGAAAGAAGATGTAGTGAAAGGACTGAAGATAGGAGCAGACGATTACGTTACGAAACCATTCGATGAAGATATACTGGTCGCCCGCATCGAAACGCTTCTTCGGAGGAACACACCGGCTTCCATAGAGATGAATGGTTTAATCTGGAAGGAAGAAAACTACGAGTTATCGTATGGAAAAGAAGCGATCGTGCTTACTCCTAAAGAATTTCAAATAATAGGTCTTCTGCTAAAACGACCTAACCACGTTTATGATCGTAATGATCTTCTGGATCTTGTCTGGGGGGTGGATTCGGATACGGGAGGCCGTACTGTGGATTCTCACATGCGTAATGTAAGGGAAAAGATAAGAAAAGCCGGGTTTCCCGTCGACGATCATCTGAAGACCGTGTGGGGAGTAGGGTATAAATGGATAAAATAATAGAACAACAACCTTTCCTCTGAAGGGATGAGCTGAACGGGAAAGAGCGGTGTTAACGGTTTTTGAAAAAAAAGGAAATTCGCGTTTCCGTTACGTCCACAGCGGGAAAAGATTTCAGAACCGTCCCGGCCGAAAAATGCTGCCTGTAATGAACGGAAGGAAAGGGGGGGCTGCCATATGAATGAGGACAGAAAGAAAATAGGGATAGTTACTCCTCCGGGTTATACGAAAAGAATCGGGGAAGGACTGTATTATTCCCTACCCGGACTGCTGAGAGAGTATATCGATAAAGGAGAGACCTGGGAGGTGGAATCTCTGGAAAGTCCCCTGATCGGTTATACAGAAGAACCGGAGGAAGTGTTGGACGCCCTCCTCGAAAAGAAAAAGGAGAACGGATGGGACATGGCAGTCTGCTTAACGGATCTACCGCTCTTTCGGAAGAAAAAACTCATAGTGGCCGAAGCGAATTCCACGAAAAAAGTCGGGGTTCTCAGTCTGCCGGGTCTAGGGGCGGCTCCACTGATCAAACGTATTCGGGAATCTGTATTGCAGTTGGTAAGCGAAATGCACCAGGGCGTATCCTATGAAGACAGAGACAGGGTTCAGCAAAAAAACGGCATAAAGGGCAGAACAGAGACGAATGAAAGAGAACTCGTGAAAAAAAGGGGGTTCGACAGGTTTTCTCCTATTGTCAGGGAGACTCCCGAAGCTGGAAAAACGGCGGAAGTAAGGTTCACGGTAGATTCGAAACTGCGGGGGGCAATCAGGCTGATTACCGGTATGGTTAGAGCGAATCGGCCATGGATGTTATTTACACCGTTTCTGAAAATGCTGGTAGTTGCTTTTACGAGTGGTTCTTTTGGTTTCCTCATATTCCCGACGCTGTGGGAAGTAAGTAACCAGTATACCCTTTGGCGTATGATGGCAATTAATATTTTTGCCGTTGTTCTTCTTGTATTCTGGATTATGACTGCACACAAGCTATGGGAACGGAAAAGTGGGCATTCAAGCGCTTACATCAGAAGGCTTTATAATAGCACGACCGTTCTGACCCTTCTGACAGCGGTCAGTTTCTATTATACCCTGCTGTTGATCTGCTTTCAGCTGCTCGTTCTTGTATCGTTGCCGGAAAGTGCTATCAACGCTCAATTAGACGGAGATATGAACAAAATTGGGTATTTTTACATCGCGTGGACCGCTACAAATATTGGAACAATTGTAGGTGCTCTCGGTACAACGATGGAAAAGGAAGAGATTGTACTCTCAGGTACTTATGGAAATAGGCAGCGGCAGCGCTACGAATTGATAAATGAAGCGGAACAGGAGAAAAAAGAGGCTGAAAAAGAGAAAGAGGAAGCAATTCAGGAGAAAAAGGAAGCAAGAAAGAATGGATAACAGGGAGACTTTATTACATTAATCAGGAATTCAATAAAAGATTTTTCTTTTTATTGGCGGCCGTACGTTTTCTTTTTTAAGCAGGGGGAATTTATTAACTATGCCAGCAAGGAAGGGAACGGAGGCTTATGCCCACTAAACGTGTGAAGAAAAGAAAGTGCCGAAAATGCCAAAAAATTTATCCCGCTGCTCATTTTCAGGAAAACAGGGTTACTCATCTATACTGTAATTTTTGCAGACAGTCCTCCTGGAAGGGTTGATTGTCCGTGGAAGGCCCCTGTATAAATCGTATATGTAATACATGGTTATAGCCTCCTGGCACTGCTAAGGGGGCTTTTTAATAGAGAAATATCTTCAGATGGTTTTTTCCAAAAGAAAAAGCCAGTATCGTGGCTCCTGGCCATGACACTGACTGTTCCCGCATTTCTTCAAAGAACCTGTACTTGTAGCTACTGTATTCTATTTTTTGGAATTTTTCTTTTTAGTGAAAAGCTTGCCGCTTCTCTTTTGTTTCACGTCTGTTTTTGGCTGCTCATTGTTTCGAACCGGAGATTTTTTGAAATCTTCATCGAAACCTTCGCGCGCTTTTACATACAGTAGTGTCAACAATTGTCCCTCCTTTAATTAAGTTCCAGGCGAAAGGGGGAACGTCGGCGTCATGACAATCCTAGGGGGGAGAAACATAATGCCGATCAGGACAACTCCCTTTCGTAATTAAAGTTTTCCTCGTGAACCTTCAGCTAAAACATAAAACGCCGATAAAATGGAAGAATGAGGATAAAGATTCACATTTTCGGGACTATAAACCCGCCTTTCAGTAAAGTTGATATACAATGACAGCACCGAAGTTTTTCCCGGTTCATAAGAGTAAGCGTTTCATCATAAACATACATACAAATCATGGTAAAATGACATCTTGAAGTCCATATCATCGAATGAAACATAAGTAGTAGAAGGAGGTATACATATGGCAGATTCCCATCCTGCACTAATGAACAAACCGGTTCGGAATGTTTTTTTTCAATATTTCTTCCCTTCTCTTGCCGGCATGATGCTTATGTCAGTAAATATTTTAACTGACGGGATTTTTGTCGGGAACGGAGTAGGAGAGGAAGCTTTGGCCGGAGTAAACCTCTCGATGCCCGTCTTCTCTCTCATATTTTCCATGGCACTCTGGATAGGTATCGGAGGAGGTACATTGTTTTCCGTACATATGGGAAGAGAAGAGAAGAAAGAGGCGAGGAGCGTTTTTTCTCTATCTGTCGTTTCTCTCCTCCTCATTCTCGGTCTCATAGGAAGCGTCGGGTACTTTTTTATCGAGGAAACCGCACGACTACTGGGCGCTAATGAAGATACTCTTTTTCACACGATGGAATATCTGAAAGTCCTTATGCTGTTCGGATGGGTTGTAGCGGTTCATGAAGCTCTAAGTATTTTCGTCCGCAACGATGGAAGCCCGATTCTGTCGATGGTTTCTCTTGGAGTAACCGCAATCGTCAATATTATCCTCAATTACTATATGATTTTTATACTCGGTCTCGGCGTGTTTGGAGCGGCACTGGCCACGGTGCTTGGAAGTGTCGCCGGACTTTTCGTTTTACTTATACACTTTCTGAATAAGAATTCGAATTTGAGTCGATTTGTTTTCGGCTGGTCCTTTGCATCTTTCAAAAAAATATTCAATATAGGGTTTCCGAGTTTTACGGCAGAAGCAGGGATGCTCGTATTCGTAGCGGGTTATAATCTGTCTCTAGTCCAGCTTCTCGGCACAGAAGGAGTAGCCGCTTTTTCCGTAGTGAATTACCTGCACGGATTTATGTTCCTTTCTTTCTTCGGAATTGAAACGGCACTGCAGCCGATGATCAGTTATTATCACGGAGCCGGAGAAAAAGAAAGAATAAGACAGAGTGTGAAAATCGGGGAGAAAACCTCGGTCGTTCTTGGCGTACTTCTGCTTGGCATCGGAGCGGTTGCAGCTCCGGCACTCGTATCCCTCTTCGGGCTGGAGTCAAATGACGTGAGGGAACTGGCGATCGAAGGGATTCGTCTGTTCTTTTTCGCCTATCTGTTTATCGGTTTCAACTTCGTCTATATGACTTATTATCAGTCGATCGGCAATATCCGCTCTGCCATGATCATTATACTGCTGCGCAGTTTTGTGTTTATAGTGATTCTGCTGTGGGCGCTCCCTGCATTATTTGGAGCTTCTGCGGTATGGCTTTCCCTGCCGCTTGCAGAAATGCTGGTAGCAGCTCTTCTTTTCTTTTTGGCAAGGAAGAATGTTGTCCGTTAAGGCTGCAGGACATTATAAATATAGAGGTCCGGGATTCTCAAACAGAATTCTTTCTTCTTCCCTGTTAATCTGTGATAATCATAGGCATCGCTTATTTAGGGGGTAAAGAAATGACGAATGAGTCAACAGCAAAACCATTGTTTAAAACATTCAATAGTGATAAATTGAATCTTCCTAACCGTACCGTAATGGCACCTATGACCAGGGGATTCTCGCCAGGTAATGTACCTGACGAAAACGTCGCTGCGTACTACCGCCGACGTGCAGAAAATGAGGTGGGGCTGATTATTACAGAAGGTACAGGCATTAATCATCCATCTTCCGTTTCGGGTGCGGGGATTCCTTTGTTCCACGGAGAAGAAGCGTTGAGTGGATGGGCTGAAGTAGTGAAGGAAGTTCACGAAGCCGGCGGAAAGATCGCTCCGCAGCTTTGGCACGTAGGAATGACGCGCAGTAAAGGGGACGTGCCGAATGAAGAGGCGGAGCCTGTCGGGCCGAGTGGTCTGAATCTGGACGGAGAACAGGTGAATGAACCTATGTCTATCGGGGAAGTGGAAGAAATCGTCCAGTCTTACGCGGAAGCGGCAGCAGAAGCGAAACGTCTCGGTTTCGATGCTATCGAGATTCACGGGGCACACGGCTATTTGATTGATCAGTTTTTCTGGAAGCAGACGAATCAACGCACCGACCGTTATGGAGGTGACTTTACCGACCGGATGCAGTTTGCCGTGGAGATCGTAGAAGCGTGCAGACAGGAAGTTGGAGAAGATTTCCCTGTCATATTCCGATTCTCCCAGTGGAAAATGAATGACTATAAGGCAAAACTGGTTGATACCCCGGATGAACTCGATCGTTTCCTGAAAAGACTTACAGAAGCAGGGGTGGATATTTTCCACTGTTCGACCCGCCGGTTCTGGGAACCCGAATTCGAAGGGTCTGATCTGAATCTTGCAGGCTGGACGAAGAAATTATCCGGAAAACCGGTCATTTCCGTAGGTTCCGTAGGGCTAGACGGAGTATTTACGGATTTCTCCGGTGCAGGAAAAGCGAATCTCGACGGTCTGGTTGATAAAATCGATAATGAAGAATTCGACCTTGTAGCTATCGGTCGTTCCTTGCTGATGGATCCGGAATGGGTGAAAAAAGTACAGGAAGGAAGAACAGACGACCTGTTAGCTTTCAGTAAAGATGCATTGCATAAACTTTATTAATGACTACCTGAAAGAGGAATGGTGAAAGAATGGAAAAACACCACGACGCTGAACTTTACCGTTCGGTGTCGTGGTGTTTTTTATTCATATTTCTGATAAGAAGTCAGTACGCAAACTGCACTTAATTCAGAAGGAGAGCCTCAGAACTTGCAGCGCTGATTTCAGCAAGAAGATCCGGATGATCCTCAAGATCAATGCCGTATGAAGGAATCATTTCTTTGATTTTCGGTTCCCACTGCTCCAGGTAGTGAGGAAAACATTTCTCTATAACCTCCAGCATGATAGAAGCTGATACGGATGCGCCCGGAGATTCTCCGAGGAGAGCGGCGAGAGTCCGATCTCCGGAGTGGATCAGTTTTGTCCCGAACTGAAGGGCACCTCTGCCGCCTTCTTCGGTATCTTCAATAAGCTGCACCCGCTGTCCGGCCACGAGAAGTTCCCAATCTTCATCTTTTGCCGTAGGAACAAAATCGCGTAACTGCTCCACCCGTTCTTCTTTGGACATTGTGAGCTGTCCGGCCAGATACTTGATCATAGGTATATTCTTCGAAGCTGCAGCAAGCATGCTTATTAAGTTATCCGGTTTCACGGAACCGGGAAGGTCCAGATAAGATCCGGCCTTCAGAAATTTCGGTGTAAATCCGGCGAATGGCCCGTAAAGTAAGGTGTCCTTCCCGTCGATATGCCTTCTGTCCAGGTGAGGAACCGTCATGGGAGGAGTTCCTTCCGGTTCTTTTCCGTAAACTTTGGCGTGGTGTCTTTGTACTGTTTCAGGATTATCACAGACGAGAAACTCTCCGCTGATCGGGAAGCCGCCGATGTGTTTACTTTCGGGAATCCCCGTTTTTTGAAGCAATGGCAGTGCGCCTCCTCCGGCTCCGATGAACGCGAAGGAAGAAGCATGCTCTTCGAGGGTATCCTGTTTGAAATTCCGGACTTTTACTTCCCACGTTCCATTTTCTCTCTGTTTGATGTCTTTCACGTTACAATTATAATGCACGGTTACGTTATCTTTACCAGAAAGGTTTTCCAGCATTTTTCTGGTCAGTTCTCCAAAGTTTACGTCTGTCCCCTTGTCCGACTTGGTCGCGGCTACCGGCTCTTCTTCACTGCGTTCCTTCATCATTAAAGGAATCCATTCAGCGAGATGTTCGGGATCTTCCGAGTATTTCAAATCGGTGAACTGGGGATGTTGCGTCAGCGCATCGAAACGTTTCTTCAGAAAGTTCACATTCCGTTCCCCGTGGACGAAACTGATGTGGGGGAGGGAGCGTATGAATTTTTCGGGATTTTGTATATCACCGTTCTTAACTAAGTATGACCACAGCTGGGTGGAGGTGTGGAACTGTTCGTTTATTTCTACAGCTCTTCTTATACTTATGTCCCCGTTTTCATCTTCAGGAGTATAGTTCAGTTCACAGAGCGCTGCGTGACCGGTTCCGGCGTTGTTCCATTCGTTGGAACTTTCATTTCCTGCGGAATCCAGTTTCTCGAACAGGGTAATACTCCACGTGGGTTCGAGTTTGTGAAGAATCGTAGCCAGTGTGGCGCTGACGATCCCTGCCCCCACGAGGATAACGTCCGTAGTCGTTCCCTCTCTTTTCTTTACATCTTCGGCAGTTGTTGTGTGATTATTCATGGAAACTCTCCTTTCTGCAAATCCAATCTTCCTCAATTGTACATTTCTTTCTATTAAAATGCTCCCCCTGAAGTTATTTTAACTTATTCAGCAGAGTTATTTCACGGATGGGTCTGCCAGTCTCCTCCTCCGTGAAAAGCGGGTAGCCTGTTTTACACGAAAATGAGGAAAGTGATGACCGACAGAACTACCGAAGTGGCAGTCATAGCCAGTAGAGGTTTCCAGGCTTTTCTTCGCAGCTGTTTCAAGTCCACTTTCAATCCGAGTCCTACCATGGCAGCCGTCAGAAGGAAAGTGGTGAGCACGTCTGTTGCGTTCAGTATTCCATCGGATACCGGGAGAACAGGTCCGATTACGTAAGTTCCGACTATACTCATAATAATGAAACCGAGCAGGAACCAGGGGAAAGTGACTTTTGCTTCTCCGGTGTCTTCTCCTTTATATTTTCGTTTCATTACATATATAAGAACGAGACAGAGAGGGATAAGCAGAAAGACACGGCCCAGTTTCGCGAGCAGTGCCATCGCAAGGGGCCCTTCTCCAGCAGGAGCAGCAGCCAGTGCCACCTGGGCCACTTCATGGATGCTTACACCGACCCAGCTTCCGTAAGCGATATCTGACATAGGGAGTACGGGGCGCAGTATCGTATAAACAATTGCAAAAAAAGTTCCCATCAGAGCGATGATTCCTACTCCTATAGCCGTATCTTCTTCTTTCGCTTTCACAATCGGAGCGGTCGCGGCGATAGCGGCGGCACCGCATACTCCGGTACCGATTCCGATAAGCAGAGAAATAGAACTGTCGGCTTTCAAAAGCTTCGCCATCCATACAGTAAATAAAATAGCAAAAATCACTACGCCGGTGTCCAGCAGAAGAAGGCCGAGTCCGTCTGAAATGACGGTCCCTATATTCAGCTTAAGCCCGTACAGAATAATTGCTGCCCGGAGCAGCCGTTTCGAGGAAAATTCGATCCCCGGCTGAATAATTTCAGGATAACCGAGAAAGTGTCTGTACGTAACAGAAATTACTATGGCGGAAGCCAAAGGTCCTACGAGTGAAAATCCCGGTACGAGCGCAAGAAGATAACCGAGAGCTGCAATCAGAAACGTGAACCCTACACCTGCGAGCCAGCTCTTTTTGAAATTTTTGTTGTAATTCGTTTCATTATGAAGCAGTTGTACCTGAACCATCGTAACGTCCCCTTCTAAAAAAAAGTTCTTTCTAAAGCTTACTTTTTCTTTTATGATAAGAAAAACAATAATCTTTAATTATAATGATAAGTTATTACTTATCGAAAGGAGTGCACTGTGGACAGTCAACTGGAAGTATTCGTCACAGTAGCCGAACTGGAAAATTTTTCACGCGCTGCAGAACGTCTGCATATGACTCAACCGGCCGTAAGTCAGTATATTAAAGTACTGGAAAAGTCAATGGATGCCCGGCTGTTTGACCGAAGCAATAAATATGTCCGCCTTACACAGGCAGGAGAAATCGTGTATCATCACGCGAAAGAAATTATCGGTCTTTACACGAGTATGCATGCTCTTATTGATGATTTGACTAATAAGGCAAGCGGCACGATTTCCATAGGAGCGAGTTACACTTACGGGGAGTACGTATTACCGGAAGTTCTGAAACGACTGAAAGAAGAAGCTCCGGAGATAACCCCGTCCGTAACGATCGGTAATACGAAAGAGATTTGCAAGCTGATCTTGGATTACCGGCTCGATATCGGAATTGTGGAAGGGGAGGTGAAAGATGAAAATATTACGGTGGAACCGTTTGAAACGGATGAACTCTATGTTGTTTCTTCTCCCGAGTCATTAACTTTAAGGGAAGGAAACTTTTCTCCGGAAGAGTTGGAGGGAAAGACATGGATTGTGAGAGAGGAAGGGTCGGGAACGAGGAGAATATCAGAGAAGTTTTTCAGTTCCGTGGGTATCCGGCCGGTCTCCCGTCTGGAATTCGGAAGCACACAGCTTATAAAAGAAGCGGTGGAGGCGGGGCTCGGCATTACTCTTCTTTCCCGCTGGACTTTCAAAAAAGAAGTGAAAGCCGGAGACTTAGCGATTGTGAATGTGGAAGGATTACCCGTACAAAGAAAATTTTCCTTAATTTCAAGATCCCTGTTCCGTTCGAAAGCTCTGGAGATATTCGTGGAAAAAGTAAAGAGAAGCGAGAAGTGAAGCTGTGGTGAGAAGAACCCGGTCAAAATAAAAACCTTCCACCCATCAATTACTGATGGGTGGAAGGTTTTGTTTACTATTGAATGGATTTTGCGCCGATATACTTGTTTTCCCAGTAATCGTAATCCATATCTGAAACTTCTACTCCGTCACTGCCGGCGTGAATCATTTTATTTCCGCCGATATAGATACCACTGTGAGTGGCAACTCTGTCCACGCTGTACGTGTTTTCGAAGAATACAACGTCTCCGACGTTAGGAGAGTCGACAAAGACTCCGTCACTAGCCCACATGCCGGCGTGCGTACGGTTTACATCCGTACCCGCTTCTTCCATTACGAGGTTGATGAAACCACTGCTGCCAAGAGCTGCGCGTGTTTCTCCGCCGTACTGGTAAGGTACACCGATAAGGCTTTCCGCAGCGTTAACGATGTCCGCATTGCTGGCTGATCCGGTCGAAGCGGATGCCGTGGAAGCGGTGGAAGCAGAAGCAGCTTTCACAGCTGTTGCTCTTTCTTCCGAATCGTCTGAATCAGACTGTGTCTCTTCTGTTTCATTGTTAGAAGAAGTATCAGGAGCCGGGGCTACTGAACCGGAAGCCAAGCTCGCTTGCGTATTAGGACCTGCAATACCGTCTACTGCCAGACCTTGCTGTTTCTGGAATGCAATAACCGCATTTTTCGTGATCGGTCCGTACTTGCCGTCCACGTTATAGCCATAGTAGCCGTAAGATGCAAGTTTGGACTGTAGAGAAGAAACGGCCTGGCCGCGATCTCCTGCAGTAAGAACGTTGCTTTCTGTTATTTGAACGGATGAACCGTTATCTGCAGGTGCATTTGATTGGGCTGAAACGCTTGATCCTACAAGCGGAGTCAAAGCCAAAGACGTGACAAGAGCTGTGGAAACGACATACTTCCTAAGCGGATGTACTGGGTTGTTCATGTCTAATTCCTCCATATGAATGTTTTAGATGAAGCAAGATGTAGCGTATGTACAACTTCTTCAAGCCAATTAACATTGTATCAGCCTGCATATCTTTATAGGTTATGAGAAGGTTACGGTTCTATTATGATTGTTTAACAGGAAGTGACGAAGTTGTAATTTTACGTGAATGGAAAGTCGTGGGCGTTAATGCTTATATCATCTCTCCGGCCTTGTGCCGCAACCGCTCAGACCACTGTTAGTTTTATTACAATATGAAAGAAATCCGGCTGAATGACAGCCAGGTTTTGTAAAATGAAAGTATTTTATTATTTTCCGATTCTTTTATCGGATATTATCTTGTTTTTAATGAAGAGAAACATTCATGGTTGTGACGGCAGGTTTCGTCTCTACGATGACTTCTCCGTTCCTTATGGAATATAAGACTCCTGCCTGTGTACGGACCGCTTCGTAATCAGAGACGGAGTCGAGAACGATCAGATTCGCGTCGCTGCCTTCCCTCAGGCCGTAATCACTTAGGGAGAGAGTCCGCGCTCCGTTCACGGTCACGAGGTCAAGGGCCTTCGTAATATGATCATAATCGGTCATGTGGCAGGCATGAAGACCGGTATCAACGACAGACATGAGATCTCCGTTCCCAAGCGGATACCATGGGTCCATGATTGAATCCAGCCCGAAACATACGTTGATTCCTTCTTTCCACATTTCTTTCACCCTTGTGACTCCTCTGCGCACCGGATGACTGTCGAAACGTCCCTGGAGGTGGAGGTTCGCTTTAGGAAGGGCAATGAATTGAACGTCTGCTTTCTTAAGTGTCTGAAACAGTTTATAAGTATAGGCATCATTGTAGGAAGCCATTGCAGCCGTATGACTGGCCGTAACTTTTCCCTGCATGTCATTCCTGATAGTCAGGGCAGCGAGCGTTTCCAGGTAACGGGCCTGTTCATCATCGATTTCATCACAATGGATATCAACGAGTTTCCCGTATTCTTTCGCAAGAGCCATGGAAGTTTCGAGTGATCGGATACCATCTTCACGGGTCAGCTCGTAATGAGGGATGCCTCCGACAACATCTGCGCCCATATCGAGTGCTTTACGTAAAAGATCTTCTCCGTTTTCTTTCGTATACATGCCTTCCTGAGGCAGAGCGACGATTTGCACATCCATCCACTTCTTAACTTCTTCTTTAAGTTCCAGGAGTGCTTTCAGACCTGTCAGCTCAGGATCACTTACGTCCGCGTGCGTGCGCACGTGCTGAATACCTTGCCGTAATTGCATTTCGATCGCCTTTTTGGCACGTATCTTAATATCTTCTTTCGTTTCTTTCATCAGACTGCGGCGTTCGCTCCATATTTCGATTCCTTCGAACACGGAACCTGATTTGTTCCAGCGCGGCGTTCCGGCTGTCAGTACATAATCGAGATGTATGTGAGGCTCGACATAAGGCGGAAGTACAAGTTTACCTTCCAGGTCTATTATCTGTTCTTCCCTCGTGCCGGTCACGTTTCCGGCAGGTGCGATGGTGCGGATTATACCGTCCCGGAGAGAGAGGTCTTTCAAGTCTTCATCTTTATAAAGTCTGGCATTTTTTAATAGCATCTTTCTCCTCCTTATCTTTTGTAGTTACTAGTATATGGTATCAAATACTAAGAGAAAGAGTAAGCGGAACTCTCATCCTGCTTCAAGAATCAGTAATACGCCGAGGATGAAAATGAGGGTATAGACAATAAAACTGAAACGATGAGCCGGTATCCGCTCAAACAGTCTGTTTCCTGTGAACACAGCAACTGCCTGTACAGGAAGACTCAGCAGGAAAAGCATAAACAATGGGCGGGACCACAACCCGCCGAGAGCCTGACCGATTACAATGAAGAAACCTGAAAACAGGAACTGAGCCTGAAGAGTACTTCTGAACTGCAGTGGATCCATTTTCCTCAGTGTGGCATATACAGCTACCGGGAGGCCGTTGAAGTTGTAGGCACTTCCAAGCATTCCTGATAAAAAGCCGAAAGGGAGAGCCCAGGAAGGATGCTCGAACCGGGAAGCGGAGGTCGGCAGTACTTTAAGGGAAAGTATATATACAACGAGCAAAATACCAAGAGCGAGCTTAACCGATTGGGCAGGAAGTAAAAGGATAAGGAAAATCCCCGCAGGAATGCCGGAAAGCGTCATAATTCCGAGACGGAAAAGTACAGGTTTATCGACATTCTGAAAATTCCCGGATAACGACATGGCTGCTGCAGTAAGTCCTGATAAACCTGCAAGTGAGATACTCAAAGATAGATCTATGGGCAGCAGAGCCAGAAGAGGCATGCTAACCATAGCATCGCCGAATCCGAATGTGGCGCGCATAAGAGCGCCCAGAAATAGTGCTGTAAGGATCAGAATAATAAGAGAAACCGGCATTTTCTTCCCTCCTTCTGTACAAAATGACGTTGACCTTACCGTATCACAACGGAACTTGTGTCGCCCGCGAACTGAGAAAATATGTCTGCGAGCTAAAAAACCGGCAGAATTTATATTCTGCCGGCAGTAGTCATACTATTCACAAGTTTCTTTTGTTTATTCTCTTCAACCGGGCTGCAGTACCGATTTGCGTTCCTGTCTGCTGTAAAGAGCAGCCTGGGCAGCGGCAAGGCGTGCGGCCGGGACGCGGAACGGGGAACAGCTTACATAATCGAGACCTTTGTCGAAACAGAACCGGATCGCATCTTTGTCACCACCATGTTCTCCGCATATTCCTGTTTTTAACTGAGGATTCGTCTGTTTACCGAGTGACACTCCTGACTCCACCAGTTTACCTACCCCTTCCTGGTCGAGCTTCATGAACGGGTTGTCGGGGAGGGTGCCGTTTTCAATATAGTATTGCAGAAACTTCCCTTCTGCGTCATCCCTGCTGAAGCCGAACGTCGTCTGCGTTAAATCGTTCGTTCCAAATGAGAAGAAATCGGCTTCTGACGAGATTTCATCAGCAGTTAATGCAGCTCTTGGTGTCTCAATCATCGTACCGGTGAGATAATTGAGGGAAATTCCGTTCCTCCCGCCGATTTCCTTAGCCACTTTATGCACAAGTCCGCTCATTTCCCGGAGCTCTGCCACGTGACTGACAAGAGGAATCATGATTTCCGGATTTACATCGATACCTTTATTCAGCACACCTGTCATAGCCTGGAATAAGGCAGTGATCTGCATTTCATATATTTCGGGATGCACCATACCGAGGCGGCACCCCCGTAACCCAAGCATCGGGTTGGATTCCTCCAGCAGACGTACGGAGCGGAGAAGCTTTTGTTTTCTTCCAAGTTCTACGCTTTCCGGTTCTGTAAGTTCCAGTCGCGTGATATCGACAAGCAGTTCCTCGACATTAGGAAGGAACTCATGGAGCGGCGGGTCAAGCAGACGTATGGTGACCGGGCGTCCGCGAAGCGTTTCGAAAATACGTTCAAAATCCTGCTGCTGCATAGGGAGCAGTCTATTAAGAGCTTTGTTCCGTTCTTCTTCACTCTCCGCAAGAATCATTTTCTGTACGGCAGGGAGCCGTTCAGAATTCATGAACATATGTTCTGTACGACAGAGACCGACTCCTTCCGCTCCGAGTTCCACGGCTTTTCGTACGTCCTCGGGCGTGTCGGCATTCGTCCGCACGCCGAGAGTAGAAGTGTTATCTGCCCAGCCGAGAAGCTGCCGGAATACGTCAGACATCTCCGGCTCGATGGTTGCGATCTCCCCGAGATAAATATCTCCGGAAGCTCCGTCTACCGTAATAACATCTCCTTCCTCAACGATAGTATCTGCAACGGTGAATCGGCCGGATTCAAGATCGATATTTATCGACCCGCAGCCACATATGCAGGCTTTACCCATGCCGCGGGCCACAACAGCGGCATGACTGGTCATCCCACCGCGGCTGGTCACGGTAGCTTTGGCAGCTACGATACCATGAATATCTTCCGGAGTAGTTTCCGGTCTTACAAGGATGACGTTTCTCCCTTCGTTACTCAGAAGTTCGGCTCTGTCCGCATCGAAAACGACTTCTCCCGTAGCGGCGCCGGGGGAAGCAGGCAGTCCGGTGACCAGCTTCTGTGACGTATGTTCGGGATCAATGTGTTTGTGCAGCAGCTGACTGAGCTGATCAGGGTCCACGAGTAGAAGCGCTTCTTCTTCACTCACTATTCTTTCATTAACCATTTCTACTGCTATCCGAACAGCCGACTGGGCCGTTCTTTTTCCATTTCTCGTCTGCAGGAAGAAGAGTGCTCCGTTTTCTACGGTGAATTCGATGTCCTGCATATTTTTGTAATGATTTTCAAGGAGATTACACATTTTCATCAGTTCACTGTACAAATCAGGCATTTCTCTCTTAAGTTCATTTATCGGCTGCGGGGTGCGAATTCCTGCTACTACGTCCTCTCCCTGGGCGTTGATCAGATACTCTCCGTATAATTCAGACTTCCCGGTAGACGGGTTGCGGGTGAAAGCTACGCCGGTACCGGAATCATTTCCCATGTTTCCAAACACCATGCTTTGCACGTTCACTGCTGTTCCCAGGTGGCCCGGGATATCATGCAGGCGACGATACAGAAGCGCACGCTTATTATTCCAGGAATCGAACACGGCACTGATACTTAAAAAAAGTTGTTCGTAAGGATCCTGGGGAAAGGTGCGGCCGGCAGCTTCCGTGGTGATTTTTTTGTACGCTTCGATAATCTCTTTCCAGTCCCCGGCTGTCATCTGTACATCAGAGGTGTAGCCGCTGGAAGTACGGTAGTTTTCCAGAAAATTTTCATACAAAGAATTATCCAGCCCGAGCACGACATCCCCGAACATCTGGATAAACCGCCGATAGGAGTCATAGGCGAATCTTGGGTTATGGGTAAGATCTGCAATTGCTTTCACTGTGTCGTCATTCATCCCGAGGTTCAGGACGGTATCCATCATCCCGGGCATAGAATGAACGGCTCCGGAACGTACAGAGACGAGCAGAGGACTGTTCGTGTCGCCCAGAGTTTTCCCGGTCCTTTCTTCCAGTTTTTCCAGAGATTTTTTGATCTGTATTGTTGCCGCCTCCGAAAGCTGTTCACCTGCTTCGTAGTAAGCGTTACAGGCTTCCGTGGTAACGGTGAAACCGTAGGGGACGGGTAAGCCGAGACGGGTCATTTCAGCAAGATTCGCGCCTTTTCCCCCCAACATCTCTTTTCCGACTGCCTTCTCATGGTCGAACATAAATACGAATTTCTGTTCCATCGTCAACGATACCTCCTGGTAATTATGGAATTACTCATAAACTTTGCATGATAAAGGTTTGTCATGATGATTATGACACACTAATGAACGATAATTTATGGTTGTGTCATACTAATATAAAATATAGTATCACTAATTCAGGCAGGTTACAATATGAAAAAGACACCGGACCCGCCAAGGATCCGGTGCGTAAACTATTTTTATACAGAAAATAATGGTGAGATATTTCTTAATTCCTATTACTGACAGGTTAGTGAAATTTTTTTCCTTTTGACAGAAGGGGGGATATTCAACAGTTCACGATATTTCGCTACCGTCCGCCTGGAAACGTGATATCCGTCCCTTACCAGCAGATGTACCAGTTTCTGATCTGAAAGAGGGCGGAGAGGGTCTTCTTTTACTATGAATTGCTGAAGGCTGCTTTTAATTGCGGCTGAGGACGAGCCCAATTTCGTCCGGGAAGGAAAAAACTCCTCCAGATAAAAAGTTCCTGAGGGCGTTTGTATCACTTTGTTGCGAACAGCTCTGCTCACCGTAGATTCATGAATGCCGAGCCGGCTGGCAACTTCTTTCCTCGTGAGCGGGGACAGGGACCTGGTGCCTTCGGAAACCATCGTTGGCTGACACCGGAAAACTTCTTCAGCGATTGCCAGTATTGTCCATTGTCTCTGTTCCACACTCTTTTTGAGCCACTGAAAGGTTCTGTATTTCTCTTTAAGAAAAGAAACGGCTTCTTTATGAGCCTTCATCATTTGTTTGTATTCCTCATTCATATTCAGTTCCGGCACGATCTGCCGGTTCAAAGAAATATGGTAGTCGTCCTCTTTCGTGGTATAGATGTCGGGAATGAGAACGTCTGACCGCGCAGACCCGATCGCAAGCCCGGGTTTAGGATGAAGGGATTTCAGCCGGTCGAGACACAGGTCCAGCTGCCTCCAATCGAGGTTCAATAGAGTTTTGAGACGTGCGGGCTCTTCGGCAGCATAAGGGAGGTACCGGGAAATGAGAATGGAAAGTTCCCTGTCTTCCGGAAAAAAGCGACGCGCCTGCAGTGATAGACATTCCTGCAATGTACGAGCTCCGATACCGGCGGGTTCCAGCGTTTGCAGCAGAGTGAGGCAATTTTCGACGGACTTTCCAGTAATTTTGTATTCCACAGCAAGGTCATCTGAAGATTCCTGTAGATAGCCATTGTCATCCAGATGAAAAATGAAGTGTCTTATCAGCTTTTTTTCCTTCTCGTTACAGGGGAGAAAAGGGAGCTGTTGCAGTAAATAATCGTGAAGACAAGGCTCCGGTTCGTATTTGTATAAAGGGGAATTATTCCAGTCACCGGGAGGGGAAGCGGCATAGGAAGGCTCCCGCAGATCAATCCACGGATTCTCCATGGCTTCCTGTTCAATATATTCCCTAAGATCCTGGGAGGACATTTGCAACAGGTGCAGGGACTGCTGCAATTGAGGTGTCATTTTCAGCTGGTTGGTCTGTTTCATTTCTAAGTGGAGCTCCATTTTTTCTCACTCCGTTTCTTTTTCTTTACTTTTTTAAGGAGAGGTAATTATTTGAAACCGATTTCATTATTTCGTATAATCAGACATTAGAAAATAGGGAGAGTCAATTATTTGCCGATTCGCTGCAGAAAAGTACAATAGTGCAAAAGATTTAAATTCGGCGACTTCCACAGAGACTATGTTCCAGCAGCTGATATCTTTCGTGGGGAGGCCGACTTGTACCAGTGGAGACAAAGAATGAAAATGATGATGGCATCAATGATATCCCCTCCATAGTACATAATCATGGAGCCGGTCTCTGCCTTCGTCTTCGTAACTCCTTCCGGCGGGGAAGCGTACAAATACTTCGATAAGATTCCATGAGCTGCCAGTGCAAATACGAATACGATAGTACGGTACAGATAGCCGTAGCGATGTGCAACAGGCTCTATATAAATCATGGCCAAAGTGAAAAGGTAGCCGGCGAAAAAAACGTGCACATGCACGAGTATGCGAAGCCAAAGGGACTCATGCATCAGAGGGTAAAGCCCCGTCGTGTACAGAATCCAGAGCCCTCCTATATTAAGCAGGGAGGCTGTTAACGGGTGGCTGATAAAGCTCACATAACGGCTTCGCAAAAGGGAAGTCAATTGTCGTGCCTTAGCCGGAGGGACGGTTCTTAATATCAATGTGACGGGTGCGGCAAGGACAAGAAGCAGCGGTGCCAGCATTCCAAGCAGCAAATGGCTGATCATGTGGTAGCGGAAATCCATGTGAGCCAGTTCGGCCAGTGGTCCGAATATTGCCGCTCCCGCACTCAGCACCCCTGTAATGAAGAGCAGGTAGCGGTGTTGCGGCCAGTTCCGAAGACGGGGCGAGCGACTGGAGAAAACGCCGGCACCGATATAGAACGACGTTACAATTATAAGAAGAAGCGACCATATCACTATTTGAACAAGATCACCACCGGACTGGTCATTCATAACGCGAGGCCCCTCCCGTTGATCTGCACGGCAGAAGGGCTATGCCTCCTGCAATCATTATAACTGCGGAAGCGTTCCATACCAGATCATAGGGAAGCAGATTTTCGACATACCTTATCTGGTGAATACCCATAAGTTTATGCTGGACGAGTCCGTCATATAATTGGAAACTCCCTGCCCCGATAAAAACACTTCCCGTCCATTCGGCACGGAAGAAAATGTCACGTCGCCTCAGATCTGCAAGGAGAAACAGACCGCCGATAGTAGCGAACCAGCTGAAGGCATGGAAGAAACCGTCTGAAACGATTCCGATGTCGGTTGTCGACTTGTCGTAAAAGTGATGCCAGCGTAAAAGCTGGTGGAAGACCGTTTCATCCAAAAAGGCGGCAATTCCTATACCGAAAAGAATTCCTGACCACAGGTTTCGTCGTAAAAGGTGATGAGAAGAAATGGTAATCGACTCCTTTTTATGTAAATCAGTCATGGTTGTTTTCCCGGATATCCGGACTGGTAAACTAACTGCAGGGCAGCTGCAGGAACAACTTTTTGCAAAGAGCGTGTACAACGACTTATTATTCACTTATACAGAGGATGTCCCAATAAATAAAGTTTGAGGTGAAGACAATGAGTAAAAAAGAAGTGGAAGACTACGTGCAGGAAGGTATATACGGGAGTCCGGAAATAAAACCAGGGGAACGCAGGAGATACCTCGGTACTCTTCGTGAACGAATCGTTCTTGTGTTGACGAAAAGTCAGGTGATGCAGAAAAAAGGAATAGCGGAAATTGAAAAAGAAATGAGGAGTTATGACAGGGCAACGCTACTTTTGAACGGGAAAATAAGTTACAGGTTTCGAAAACCTTATTCCCGGCTCGCCCGTAAGTACGGTGTGCATACAAAATCCGTATCGGATCAGCAGAAAGAAACGGAAATCGGAGCTGTTTTAACCGTGGATTATCCTTTGGAAAAAGAAGAGATAAAAGTGGACACTGGTACATCAGCAAAGAAAGAGAAAACAAAGCAGAAAAAAGGAATGAGAGAATTATTGAAGAAACTGTTCAAACCGGTCAAATGAAAACGCCGAGGTTATTCAACCTCGGCGTTTGTGTTGTCTTAGTCAGTAATCGTGCTGGACCAGACGACTGTGAAGCTTTCCGCAGTTTATACATTGAAGCCAGAGAGTTTCCACAACTCTATCAGTGAATTCTTTGGAAACTACTTCGACGACTTTCTGTTCGTTACTGAAACAGTTCAGACAATGATCATGGACGCGGCTGCCTATTTCATAGTTTTTCATTACATGCCTCCTCTCTAAAGGAGGGAGGCAACAGTAGGAGTTTTATCTTAAGACAAAATAAAGGAAATTTCAAACGTGCCGCAAGTAAAGCCATTAAACAAAAAGAATTGCACATTAAAAGTTGACTCGGGGAAACAAAAAAAGTAGAATAACCATATCGATGAAATTTGCCTGAAGGCAAAAATGATGAGGTGAGGAATATTTTTGAACAATTAGGTAATATAAATCCCGTGATTCTGGCTTTGCTGGGCTCTTTATTCACTTGGGGGATGACTGCTCTCGGAGCAGCCCTCGTTTTCTTAATAAAAGGATCGAGTCAAAAGTTTCTGGACAGTATGCTCGCGTTCGCAGGAGGAGTCATGATTGCAGCCAGTTACTGGTCGCTGCTCGCTCCGGCTATAGAGAGAGGGGCGGAAGGTCCGCTGCCCTCCTGGTTTCCTGCTGTCGTAGGTTTTCTTCTCGGTGGGTTTCTGCTTCTCTTTATCGATCGTGTCATACCATTTGTAGACCTCGATAAGTACATGTACGACATTAAAAATAAAAGAGCGAAGAGTCGTACGGCACTGCTAATGTTCTCGATGACCCTCCACAATATCCCGGAAGGATTAGCGGTTGGTGTGGCTTTCGGTGCTGTAGCTTCGGACGGGTCCGGTGCGGCTCTCGGTGGAGCGATAGCTCTTGCGATTGGTATCGGTATACAGAACTTCCCGGAAGGAGCGGCAGTTTCCATGCCTCTTTACCGGGAAGGTATGAAGAAAAAGAAAAGTTTCATGTTTGGACAGTTTTCCGGAATGGTAGAACCTATTTCCGCAGTAGTGGGGGCGGCTGCCGTTATAATTATAGAACCGGTCCTGCCTTACGCCTTAAGCTTTGCGGCTGGAGCCATGATTTTCGTGGTAGCTAAAGAAATTATCCCGGGCTCCCATGAAAAGGGGAATGTCAACATTGCTTCTATGAGTCTAATGTTCGGTTTCGCCCTTATGATGACGCTAGATGTTGCGCTCGGTTAAGGATTATAAAAAAAAGAGGAGATGTCTGAACACATCTCTCTTTTTTTATGCACAAATTTCATGGAGAGTCGAGAATCGAAAAGCGGGAATGCTGATTGACAGATCGAATCGTTTGCAGGATAGTGGAAAGGAGGGGATCTCCCCTCAACAACTGAATACGTCCGGTGGTCACAACATCTGTGTTAAAAGGGAAGCCCGGTAGAATCCGGCACGGTCCCGCCACTGTAAAGGGGAGCTTCGTATCAATCCACTGTCTGAAAAAGACGGGAAGGCGTACAGAGTGAGGAACCTGAGTCAGGAGACCTGCCACCGGAAAGAACATGAAATCCTACGGGAGAATAGGAGGATGTTACGTGAAATATCTTAAACCGGGACGCCGATACGGGCCTGGACCGTCGATACTTTCTTATCCGCCTTCCTGCTAGCTGACGGGAAGGTATTTTAATGGAGTCAAGGTGAAAAGAGACCTTTCCTGTGGTCGTTATCGCAGCGATAAAAGAGGAGGAAGAAACGATGGATCAGATACCTGTACGTTGTTCAAAAGTAACCCAGACAAGACTTATATTTCCCCCGGACACTAACCATCTTGGAACGATTTTCGGAGGGAAAGTCCTTGCATATATCGACGAAGTTGCTGCCCTTACCGCAATGAAACACTCCAATGCTATCGTAGTGACGGCTTCGATCGACTCCGTGAATTTCATATCTACTGCCAGAGTGGGAGAAGCTCTGACGATTGAAGCCTGTGTAACGAAGACAGGTCGGACTTCTATGGAAGTGTATGTGAAAGTATTCGCAGATGATCTGCTCAGTGGAGAGCAGAAAATGACGACCGAATCATTTCTTACAATGGTGGCAATGGACGAAGAAGGGCGCCCGAAACCAGTCCCCCACGTCATTCCGGAAACGGAAGAAGAGAAAGAACTGAACAGAACGGCTGCCGCGAGAAAGAAACAGCGGGAAGAAAAAGCTGAGCTGCGAACCTGAACCGCATGACAATACGGGACCCGCTGAGGGCCCCGTATTATTTATGAACATTATTCTTTTAAGTCTTTTTTGCAGAAGTACCAGTCTACACACTCATAGGAATCGTCGTTTTCTCTTGCGCGGGCATCTTCAACTGTTTTTGGAGGAGATGCGACAACTTTGTTTCCTTTCGTCCAGTCAGCCGGAGTGGAAACTCCGTGTTTGTCGGTAGTTCTGAGAGCCTCGACGAGCCGTACGATTTCACCCATATTCCGGCCGGTAGTGAGCGGATAATATATGAGAGAACGGATTGTTCCTTTGTCATCAATCACAAAAACGGCACGGGAAGCTTCAGTACCGCTGCTTTCCGGCATAATCATACCGAACTTGGTAGCCACCTGTTTATCAAGGTCGGCGATTACCGGGAACTCGATTTTCGTATCGAAATTTTCTTCAATATTCCGTATCCAGGCAATATGGGAAGTGATGCTGTCCACACTCAGTCCGAGGAGTTCTGTGTTCATTTCCCGCAACTGATCATAAATCCCCTGAAACGCTACGAATTCTGTCGTGCATACAGGTGTAAAATCTGCCGGATGGGAAAATAGAACGAACCATTTTCCTTCGTAATCATCGAGAGAAAGCTCTCCGTGTGTCGTCTGAGCAGTGAAGTCAGGGGCTTTTTCACCGATACGCGGCAAGCCATAGTGTTTCTGTTCTTCTGTATTATGCTGCTCTTCCATCATTCAAATCCCTCCTGTTACATATTCCGTCCGTCCTGAACGGTCCTCTGTTTTTATTTCCCGTTCAGTTTTTCATTAAACCACATAGTACGTGAGGCAATACCGCCAAACGGGGTAAGGGGGATATTTGTACCCCCTTTTCCTAAGAGAAGGTATGGTATAATGTTAAGTAAATAAATTTGGTGAAGGAAGGGTCGTTTGTGTTGAAAGACCAGCGTATTTTGGAATTAATCAAAGAAAATCCGTTCATCACCCAGCAGCAGCTATCGGAAAAATTAAATCTTTCACGCTCGGCAGTAGCCGGATACATCTCAACGCTTACAAAAAAAGGGGAGATTGTAGGAAGGGCCTATGTTCTGAAAGAGGAGTCGAAAATCTTCTGTATTGGAGGGGCGAATATCGACCGGAAGAACCGCACGCTTTCACAGGTGCAATACGGAACTTCCAACCCTGTTTTCTCTCTTCAGAGCCTTGGGGGTGTAGCCAGAAACGTGGCTGAAAACCTCGGGAAGCTGACCTGTGATGTTTCTCTTATTGCACTTACCGGAGAAGACCAGGACGGGGAATGGCTTATGAAACAAACGAAACAGCAGGGAGTGGACGTTTCGCAGTCATTTGCTCTGAATGGAGAAAAAACAGGAGCCTACACTTCTATCCTCGATTCGTCCGGAGAACTGGTGCTGGCAGTGGCAGATATGGAATTGTATGACCGCTTCACCGCCGGGCTTCTTGAAGCGAAGTGGCCGCATATTGCTTCTTCGGAAGTGATTTTTGCAGATACGAACCTGCCGGAAGCCACACTTTCCTATTTGATTCAGCGGGCAGATAAAGAAGACCGTCACCTTTGGATACATACGGTTTCTACGACGAAAATGAAGCGACTGCCGGAAGACTTAAGCGGAGTCGGTGTGTTATTCATCAACCGGGAAGAAGCAGCGGAACTTACGGGCGTGCATGGAGGAACGAAGGAAAAATGGAGGGAAGCCTGTGAGCTCATGATCAGACGTGGTGTCTCAAAGGTTGTCATCCACCTTGATACGGACGGAGTATTTGTAAGAACGGATACGGGGGAAGAAGAGTACGCGGCACCGTACCCGCATACTGTGGAAGATGGTACCGGGGTTAAGGAAGCTTTTATCAGCGGCATGCTTTTCGGCTATACCCATGAGGAATCGTTTCGCGATTCGATTCTGCTCGGAATGGCGGCGGCTGCCGAGGCGTGGCAGAGTAAAGAAACCGTCGCCGCTCTTTCCAAGGAAAAACTGTATAATCAACTGCAAAGTTAGGGGGAGAGACTTATGGAAACGTTCGAAGAATACCTGGAAACGCTCACCGTACCTGAAGCGAGGGAGCGGATAGAAGAAGTGCTCATGTGGGTGAGGGAAGAATTTCCGCAGCTTAATGGAAGAATCGCGTGGAACCAGCCTATGTTCACAGATCACGGCACATACATCATCGGATTCAGTGCGTCCAAAAAACATATGGCTGTCTCGCCGGAGAAAGAAGGCATTATCCATTTTTCGAAAGCGATAGAAGACGCAGGATATAGACATACGAAAATGCTGTTGCAGATTCCCTGGTCAAAGCCTGTAGACTATGATCTTTTAAAGCGAATGATTTCATATAACATAGCTGAAAAAAAGAACTGTACTTCCTTTTGGAGATAAACGAAAACATCTGTAACATCCATATTTTCCGAAAATTCGAGTATCATTGAGGAAATCGGTATCATTTCCATTTCGTTTCGGTCAGAAAGTAACACGAAAGGTTTTGCTCCTGATAATGAAGGGATTTACACGTTGATAAGACTTCGGATTACGCGTACATTTACAATTGTGTTTCAAAAAAGGATCGTTTATTAAAGGAGCTGTAAAATGTATGTGGAAATCTTTGAGAAAGAACGTAGGAATAGTGTCTTTCCTGTCTGTGTCCCTGCTGATGTCGGGCTGTGGAAGCGACAGTGAACAAGCTTCTTCAGGCGGTGAAACAAACGTCAGTGAAGAAGTGGAACATACTATTGTCGGAATAGAACCGGGAGCAGGTGCAACGGTAGCTACCGAAGAGGCCGTGGAGACCTATGACTCCCTTAACGGTTGGGAACATGAAACAGCTTCGACAGCGGCTATGCTCACTTCTCTCGGAGATGCTATCAAAGCGGAAGAACCTGTAGTCGTGGTCGGATGGTCACCTCACTACATGTTCGCAAAATGGGATCTGAAGTACCTTGAAGATCCGGAGGGGGCTTACGGCGGGTCAGAACAGATTACTACACTGGCCCGGACAGGTTTTAAAGAAGAGTACCCGGGCGCTTACCAGATTCTTGAAAAAATAGGCTGGGATATTTCAACTCTTGAAGAACTGATGCTTAAAGCACAGGAAACTCCTATTGAGGAAGTAGCTCAGACGTGGGTTGATGAAAATCAGGATAAGGTCGATGAGTGGATCGCCGAAGCACCGGAAGGCGAAGGGAAGTCGATGGAACTTGTCATGACTCCGTGGGATTCTGAGCGACTGACAGGTAATATGACAAAACGTGTCCTTGAACAAAAGGGGTATGAAGTGACGTTGACTCCCGTAGATCCGGCTATCGTGTTTGAAGCTTTAGCTCAGGGAGATGCCGACGCTACTCTAGCTGCCTGGCTGCCCAAAACGCACGGTAGTTTCTACGAGGAACATAAAGATAACCTCGTCAAGGTAAATGAAGCCATCACAGGAGCAAAAATTGGCCTGGCGGTACCGGAGTATATGGACATCGAGTCCATTGAAGATCTGGAACCGGCTGAATAATAGTATCAAAGCGTGGAGCCTGACAAAGCTCCACGCTTTATTTTGTCTTTTTCAAAAAAAGATATGGTACCCTTAAAAGTAGAAGATTGAATAGGAGGCATCATGCGTTGGCTAAAAATAAAAAGAAGAATCGGAAGAAACCTCATAACAGACCGGCCCCTTCCGGAAAACCGCATTCATTGAAACAGGAGCAGCCTAAAACGACGGAAGTGACCTGTACAGGACTTACGGACGATGGAAAAGGGATAGCGACGTGGAAGGGAAAACGTCTCGAGATTCCGCACCTCCTTCCGGGTGAAAAAGCGGAAGTGGCCGTTCCAAAGCGAGGACCGGCTGAAGTCGTCCGGGTGACAGAAAAGAGCGAAGTGAGACAGGAGGCTCCCTGCCCTTACTTTTACGTGTGTGGCGGGTGTCAGATACAACATATGACTCCGCTTGCCCAGAATGATTTTAAACAAAGTATAGTCGACCGGCTTATGCAGCCGTTCGGGAAGCCTGAGCGGATTATGACTATGGACCACCCTTTTGATTATCGCAATAAAAATACGATGACTTTCGGTGAAAACAGGAAACGTCAGATTATTGGAGGACTGTACGCGGCCAACTCTCATGATCTGATCGAAATCGATCGTTGTCTGATCCACGATCCGAAAGCGGACGCCATCATTGCCACCATCAAGGAACTGCTGGTCTCTTTTAAACTTCGGGCCTATAATGAAGATACAAATCGGGGGTTTCTCCGTCACGTACTGATAAAAACAGGTAAAACGAGCGGAGAAGTGATGGTGGTACTCGTTACCGGCACTCCCGAATTCAAAGGGAAAAATAATTTCCTCAAAGCTCTTCGGCGTGATCATCCGGAAATTTCAACGATTATCCAGAATATCAATACGCGCAGCGACAGCATGGTACTTGGTAAACAGGAAAAAGTTCTGTTCGGTAAAGGGTATATCACGGATACAATCGGAGGTATGGAGTTTGAAATCTCTGCAAAGTCTTTTTACCAGATCAACCCGGTACAGACGGAGAAACTGTATGGAAAAGCAGTGGAACTTGCCGGTTTGACCGGGAAGGAGACGGTGATCGATGCCTACTGCGGCATCGGCACTATCGGATTGCTTGCCAGCAAACAGGCGGGTAAAGTGATCGGAGTAGAGATGAATAAAGGAGCAGTCAAAGATGCCATCCGCAACTCCAGGCACAATAAAGTGACCAACGCCCGCTTTTACGAGGGAGATGCCGGGAATTTTATGATGAAAATGGCTGCGGAAGGCAAAAAAGCGGACGTAGTTATTCTTGATCCCCCGCGAAGCGGCAGTGATGAGGCTTTTCTGTCGAGCGTCGTGAAACTCGGACCTGAGCGGGTAGTGTATGTTTCGTGTAACCCGGAAACTCAGGTGAGAGATCTTTATTATCTGAAGAAACACGGGTATAAAGTACAGGAGATCCACCCGGTGGATATGTTTCCTCAGACTTATCACGTGGAGACGGCAGTGCTGTTAGAGAAAAGTGGCCGATAAGCCCGGTATTTTACCGGTGCTTATTTTTTTCTTGCACTTTGAAACACTTCCCCTTAGAGTATATAATGTTAAAATATTATTCAGTTCAGAAAAACCGTAAAAGAAACAGGAAATATAATTCTCTAGTGCAGCATGAATAGTGCTGGAAAGAAAGGGTTCGGATATATTATGAAAGATAATTTCTGGAAGGAGTTACCAAAACCTTTTTTCGTACTTGCTCCCATGGAGGCAGTCACGGATGTCGTATTTCGGCACGTCGTCAGTGAAGCGGCCCGGCCGGATGTCTTCTTTACTGAATTCACTAATACGGACAGCTATTGTCATCCCGACGGAAAAAGCAGCGTACGCGGCCGTCTGACTTTCACCGAAGACGAACAGCCGATTGTCGCTCATATATGGGGGGACAGACCGGAACATTTTCGTGAAATGAGCATCGGTATGGCTGAAATGGGCTATAGAGGGGTGGATATCAATATGGGGTGTCCCGCCCCCAATGTAGCGACAAAAGGGAAAGGATGCGGGCTGATCAGGCGCCCGGACGTCGCAGCAGAAATCATTCAGGAAGCGAAAGCCGGAGGTTTGCCGGTCAGTGTTAAGACAAGACTCGGATATACGAGAGTGGATGAGTGGAAGACGTGGCTGAAACACCTTTTGGAACAGGATATAGCAAATCTGTCTATCCACCTCCGCACAAAAAAAGAAATGAGCAATTACGATGCCCACTGGGAACTGATTCCGGAGATTAAAGCACTGAGGGATGAAGTTGCCCCTCACACCCTGCTTACGATCAACGGAGATATTCCGGATCGGCAGAAAGGGTTGGAACTCGTAGAGAAATACGGAGTGGACGGAGTAATGATAGGCCGCGGTATTTTCCATAACCCGTTTGCTTTTGAAGTGGAAAAAAAAGAGCATACGAGCGAAGAACTGCTTGATCTTCTTCATCTGCAGCTCGATCTTCATGATGAATATTCGGAAGAACTGGAACCACGGATATTCAAGCCGCTTCGCCGGTTCTTTAAAATATATGTGAAAGGCTTCCGTGGGGCCAGTGAGTTGAGGAACAAACTGATGAGCACGGAATCCACAGACGAAGTGCGGGAGCTCCTGAAGGAGTTTCGCTCTGAAAAAAGAGAGCAGAATACTGCCGCCTCTACATCAAAATAAAAGATTTAACATCAAGAAGCACCGGAGAGCAATCCGCAGTGCTTCTTTTTTTTACCGGTTGTGCCGGGAAATATAGAGAAGAATCTGGGAAACTGCCGCGAGCACGGGCAGTTCGAGTAAAGGTCCTGTAATCAGTGCCAGTGCGACAAGAGGTCTGTCAGGAAATGCGGTCATTGCGACAGCAAGTGCTACGGGGGAATTTCTCGCAAGTGTCGTCATGGTCAGACTCGTCCTCCACGATTCGGGAAAATTCATGAAATTATCGGCCCATCTCCCTATGAAAAAGTTGATCAGGAAGAACAGAATAATAGGTACGAAAATAATCCATAAAACGCTCAGGTTCTCAAGGAGGACACGACCTTCCGAAGCGAACATGGCGGCTATAGCCAAACTCAGAAAAACGATCGGAAGAGGGCCGGACCCTGACTGGAGACTTTTCAGCGTGCCGGGAGTTTTTTTCAGCAGAAGTCTGAATAAAATCGCAATCAGAAAGGGTAGAAACAGTACCATTATCACGCTTTCTATAAGAAAAGCAGGTTGAACTATTCCCCCTGTCCCGGCGAAAAGAAGCAGAAATACCGGGAGCAGTAACAGTTGCAACAGTAGGTTCACGGGAAGAATAGCTGTCGATAATGCTACGTCTCCCTTAGCAATACCGGTGAATACGAGATACCAGTCCGTACAGGGAGTGATCATCAGCATGATGAATCCTATATATAAAGAAGGATGGTCGGAAAGGAAAACAGAAGCCAGTCCCCAGGCCAAGAGAGGTGACCATAAAAAGTTGATTACCAGGGTGGTCAAGGTAAATGCGGTACGGGTAAAAGCCTGCTTCACTTCACGCAGAGGAACCTGAAAGAAGGTGAGAGTCAGCATAACCATCAGCAAAGGTAAAATAGCGTGGCCGGCGATGTGTTTGACGGTACTGACCTGGCTAAAGGTGATGCCGAGCAGAGCAGCCGTTAAAATTAGAGGCGTGTATATTTTTTCGAACATAGTCATTTATATCGAACCTTTCCTGGGGGAATTGTTACTGACGATGATATCATAATAAAAACAGCATAAATCTGGTTTACGTACGAAATTATTAAATGTGCAGGAATAAATGTTTTCTTTACAAACAATTGTCTTTATGGTAAACTTTTGTTTAAAGAGGAGGCGATTACATGAGTCAGTCGGCCCGGCCCATCGTTTGTGTAGGCGGTGCCAATGTTGATAAAAAACTTTATGCTAAAAATGAAATCGTTACCGGGACTTCAAACCCTGTGTCTTCTTCGACTTCCGTGGGCGGGGTAGCCCGGAACATAGCAGAAAACCTGGGCAGAATAGGGGAGGAAGTCGTTCTTCTTACAACGAAAGGAAACGACGCAGAGTGGCTGGCCATTGATAAAGAATGCAGTCATTACGTGAACCTGGAGCATGTTTTCGAAGTCCCCGATGCTTCCACAGGCTCTTACACTGCCGTACTTGAACCTGATGGCAACCTTTCCTGTGCATATGCGGACATGGATGTTTTCGATGAACTGACTAAGGAGAAGGTTACCGGAAAACTTCCGATTTTAGAAAAAGCGGCATGTATAATTGTCGACTTGAACTGCCCCGCGGAAACCGTGAAATTCTTACAATCTTTTGCCCTGGAAAACGGTATACCTTTCGTTATCATTCCCGTCTCTTCTCCGAAGATGGATCGTCTCCCTTCCGATCTTACAGGGGTGGAATGGCTGATTGTGAATCAGGACGAGACCGAAACGACTCTCGGCATGAAGATTGACACTGATGAAGATTGGGAGGAGTCCGTTTACAGATGGATGGATAAAGGTGCAGCTCATGTAATAGTAACAGGAGGAGAACGGGGAGTTATGGCAGGGGGCGAAAAAGGAGTTTATTTCTTTCCATCACTGGAAACACGAGTAACAGATGTGACAGGAGCCGGCGATTCTTTCTGTGCCGCAGTCGTTTATTCATGGCTGCAGAAGGAATCTTTCCGGAAGAGTCTCCAGGCCGGTCTTGTGAATGCCCGCAAAACGATTATGTCAAATACGACAGTGAGACAGGATTTGTCTGAAGAACAACTAAAACAGGACAGGGAGGAATTTTTTAATGGAACAGTATCTTGAATACTCGCAGGAAGTAAGAGACGCTAAAATTAACGATAAACCGATAGTAGCCCTCGAATCCACAATCATTTCCCACGGTATGCCCTACCCGCAGAACGTGGAAATGGCCAGAGAAGTTGAACAGATTGTACGTGACGAAGGAGCGGTACCGGCGACGATAGCCATTATGGACGGAAAAATCAAAATAGGTTTAAGTGATGAAGAACTGGAAAAATTCGGGAATAGTGAAGGGGTAGCCAAAGTTTCAAGGCGCGATCTTCCAAACGTCGTTGCTATGAAGAAACTGGGAGCTACAACCGTAACGACGACGATGATCTGTGCTGAAATGGCGGAAATCGAAATGTTCGTGACCGGTGGTATCGGAGGAGTACACCGCGGAGCTGAAAAGACGATGGACATTTCTGCCGACCTTGAAGAACTGGCAAAGACGAATGTAGCTGTCGTTTGCGCCGGCGCTAAATCCATACTCGATCTCGGACTGACGATGGAGTATCTGGAAACGAAAGGCGTACCTGTAATCGGTTATCAGACGGAGTATCTTCCTGCTTTCTACACAAGAACGAGTGAGTTCAAGCTGAGCTTCCGTGCCGAATCGGAAGAGGAAATAGCAGAAACTCTCAAAGCCAAGTGGGACCTTGGTCTTCAGGGCGGGGCCGTTATTGCTAACCCTATTCCTGAAGAAGACGCGATGGATGAATCATACATCAACGGAATCATTTCCCAGGCCGTCAAAGAAGCGGAAACGGATAAAATCTCCGGAAAAGACAGCACCCCTTATCTGCTTGGAAGAATCAAAGAACTTACAAACGGAAAAAGCCTGGACGCAAACATTGCCCTCGTTAAACACAACGCCCGCGTAGGCTCACGGATTGCGCTCAGTCTCGAAGGGAAAATTGAAAAAGAAGTGTAAGTGAAATCTTTACGAACAGCCCCTGAATTTCAGGGGCTGTTTTTTTATGACTCTTTGATTCGGTCAATCTTAAAGCCATTCAATCAAATATATATTTGATTGAATGGTTGAATTTTGTGTCCGAAAAGAATATAGTATAATCAAATCAACTTTTGAATGAGGTGGCTGTAATGGCAGAGGAAGCTATAAAAAAAAGAACGAATGATACGTGCGAGACGTTTTGTTACGACGAAAAGCTCGTAGCAGATCTCAAACCCCGGGTGGAAAGAATCTCCGGTGTCGAGCAGATTTTCAAGGCGCTTGCCGATGAGAGACGTGTGAAAATCGTCTATGTTCTTACGCTCGAAGAAGAATTATGTGTCTGTGATGTGTCCAATATTATAGGCTGTACTACGGCGACCGCTTCTCATCATTTACGTCAGTTGAAAAAAATGAATCTGGCCAAACATAGAAAAGAAGGAAAGCTCGTATTCTACTCCCTAAGAGATGAACACGTAAGGCAATTAGTATCTATAGCGCTTGCCCATTCGGAAGAGGAGGTTCCTTCATGATTACGAAAGAAAAAGAAAAAGACGTCTGCTGTTCAGGCAAAAAGGAGGAAGTATCCGAAGGTACGGCCTGCTGTAGTGGTAGAGAAGCTTCTTCTGCAGGAACGCCGTTTGCTTCATCCGAAAAAGGTGAAACGAGAGAATTTTATATCCGCGGTATGGACTGCCCATCCTGTGCCGCAACTGTTGAAAAAAGTTTAAATAAAAATCCCGGCATACGAGCCGCCACAGTGAGTTACGGCACCGGAAAGCTTGCGGTGGGCGCATACGAGCCCGCGGTGTATAAAACAATTCCGGACGATGTTAAGAAATTGGGGTTTGAAGCAGTTCCGGCCCGGCAGGATCACGGGTACGAGACGTACCGGATAGCCGGAATGGACTGCGGTTCCTGTGCTATGACGATAGAAAAGCATATGGGCCGTCTCTCTTCGGTAGAGGACGTCCAGGTGAACTTTTCTACCGGTAACATGCAGGTCCTGCACGGGTTAACGCAGGAACAAATCTTGAAAGAAGTGAAAAAGTCCGGATTCGAAGCTTATCCGGAATCTGTTCCTGAAGAAGAAACACCCGCCTGGAAGAAAGGAAGTTTCGTAACCGTCATTTCCGGTGTCTTTCTGGCGCTCGGCTTCATTGGTTCGTTTACTGGTGTTCCGGCTATTCTGGTTACCCTGATGTATGCAATTTCTATTGCCACCGGAGGTTTCAAACCGGTAAAATCAGCTTACTACGCCGTTCGAAGCAAATCGCTCGATATGAACGTGTTAATGGCCTCCGCTGCAATCGGAGCAGCCATCATCGGCGAGTGGTTCGAAGGAGCCATGGTCGTATTCCTGTTTGCGGTCGGCAACCTTCTTCAGGACCGTTCCATGGAAAAAACGAGAGACTCTATAAGGAGTCTGATGGATTTGACGCCGGCCAAGGCTCTTGTGAAAACGGAAAACGGCTTAGAAGAGAAAAATGTTGGAGACGTGGGAGTCGGAGAGGTGCTCGTCGTCCGCCCCGGGGATAAGATACCGATTGACGGGAAAGTGATTTCGGGTACGACAAGTATTAACGAAGCTCCGATCACAGGGGAATCCATCCCTTCCGATAAAGATATAGGGGATGTCGTTTACGCAGGTACTCTTAACGGACACGGGGCTCTCGAAATCCGAGTGAGCACTTTGTCAGAAGATACGGCGATTGCAAAAATCATCCATATGGTGGAAGAAGCTCAGGAGAAAAAAGCTCCTACGGAAGCATTGATCGACCGGTTCGCGGCTGTTTACACTCCCGTTGTGTTCATTCTGGCTCTTCTCGTCATGGTAGTACCTCCTCTGACAGGTTTTGGAACCTGGGGCGAGTGGGTCTACAAAGGTCTGGCTCTATTAGTGGTAGCCTGTCCGTGTGCACTCGTCATCTCTACTCCGGTAGCGATCGTCTCGGCTATCGGAAATGCGGCAAAACAAGGAGTTCTTATTAAAGGTGGTACGTATCTTGAGAAGGCAGCAGCCGTTAAATCAATAGCATTCGATAAAACAGGAACGCTTACTGAAGGAAAGCCTAAAGTGGCAAAAACGGTTGTCTTCAGTGGAAATGAGGAAGAGCTCATTTCACAGGCTGCGACTATAGAGTCCCAGTCCTCGCACCCTATTGCAGAAGCGATTCTTACGTACGCAAAAGGCAAAGGAATTACATTGCAGGAAGGGGAAGATTTCCAGACGATGGCCGGTCAGGGAGCGAAAGGTGTCATTGAAGGCCGGGAGGTTTTCGTAGGGAAACCGAAACTTTTTGAAGATATGCATACAGACTTCCGTAATGTTCAGGATGAGATTTCCCGGCTTCAGGAAGAAGGAAATACCCTTGTCCTGGTAGGTACGCGCGAGAGTATCAGCGGAGTCATAGCCGTGAGAGATACCATCCGCGAGGTTACGGTACGGGCGATAGAGCGTCTGAAGAAAAATGGCATGAAAGATATGGTGATGCTGACCGGAGATAATGAAGGTACAGCAGTGAATATCGCCGGAGAAGCCGGAGTGACCCGTCATTTTGCGGAACTTATGCCTGAAGATAAAGTGACAGCTATCCAGAAACTTCAAAATGAAGGAAAACAGGTAGCCATGGTCGGGGATGGTATCAACGACGCCCCGGCTCTTGCGACAGCTGACCTAGGAATTGCTATGGGGGGTGCCGGTACGGACACTGCCATGGAAACGGCAGATATTGTTCTGATGGCCGACAACCTTGAAAAACTTCCTGAAACGATTAGTCTCAGTAAGAAAGCATTGAATATAATCAAACAGAATATCTGGTTCTCTCTGCTGACGAAAGCCGCAGCGCTCATCCTCATATTCCCTGGAATATTAACATTGTGGATGGCTGTGCTGAGTGATACAGGTGCGGCTCTGATTGTTATATTGAACAGTATGAGACTTCTCAGAAATAAATAAAGAGACAAGTAAAACCTCCCCGCCGCGTAGGCAGGGAGGTATTTTTTTCATGGCCTCTTTAAATAGTGTTATCCCGATCTTCGTTGATGATGGAAACGAAATCTTTCAGAATCTGCGCGGTGAGCCCCCAGATCACTTTATCTTCAAAGTAGTAAAAGTTCTCTTCATAAGGAACTGTCTGCCACTCATAGGTTTTCCCATTCGCAATATCTTCGTGGGGAAAGCCCTCTCTTGGACGTACCTCTATATCTATATAGTGTACAACCGGGTCATTATTCAGGAAGTATGACAGAGGGACGGTAAACGATTCATGAACTTCGGCCGGGTTCTCGGTGAACTTTTCTTCTCTCTTGAGAAACCCTGCGTAAGCATGAATTTTTGGACCGAATGGAGAGAATAAAGTGCCGATTTTCCATATATCTGTAACTTCTTCCGGCCGGGTGCCGAGTTCTTCACACGTTTCTCTTATAGCAGTATCTTTGAGATGGCCGTCTTCCTCATCTGCCATCCCTCCGGGGAAACACACCTCTCCCGGCTGACGCCGCATATGAAAAGACCGGACTTCGAATACGACGTGAAGTTCACTTTCTTTCTCTACGAGAGGGAGGAGGACTGAGAAGTTGACAGGCCTGGCCCGTCCAATATAGTGAGGGGTGTGTCCTGTAAGTTTGTCGCGAATGGATGCTAATTTCATTTCTTTCACCTCTGATTTACAGTATACCAAATTCTTGAATTCAAGGCAGCTGAAATGTGTTAAAGTGGAATAGAAAAGGGGTGATATATATGGCAGGAAATATGAGGAAAGATATAAAAGCAGGTCAGAAAGTATCTATCGTGTTGAAAAAAGATCAGCGTTCCGGAGCACTTACCGAGGGAGTAGTGAAAGATATTCTTACAAAGTCTCCCGAGCATCCGCACGGTATCAAAGTACGTCTTGAAGATGGCCAGGTGGGTCGTGTGAAGGAGATTCACTGATGCCCTATTTTCTGTTGATCCTCGTAGTAATAATGTTTTCAGGGAATATTATAATCGGCAAAGCCATTAATGATCTTCCTCCCTACACTATAGCCTTCCTGCGTCTTGTCGTCGCTTTTATTGTTCTGTTACCTATCGGTCTGCGCTCAGCCCGTCAGTATAAAGAAACTTTTTTCACGTACAAAAAGCCTTTTCTTATTATGACTCTCACCGGTATTACTTTTTTTAATACCTTTATATATGCATCGCTCCAGTTTACGACCTCAACCAACGTCTCGGTCCTTGAAACGATTATACCTGTCGTAACAGTTATTCTGAGTGCTTACATATTGAAAGAAAAGATATACAAAATCCAGTGGCTCGGAGTATTCGTTTCACTTTTGGGGGCAATGTGGGTGGTGATGGACGGAAACATCTATCAACTAGCCGCCATAGAGTGGAATATTGGCGATGCGATCATGATCGGAGCTATTGCTACGTGGGCGATTTATTCTATTTTTGTAAAACAGTATATGCCGCTTTTTCCAAATTACGGAGCTCTTCTCGTGATGAGCGGCCTTTCAGTATTGGTACTTTTGCCTGTTGTGATACTGGAGTGGATTATCCTCGGTGTTCCTGTGTTCGATACAGGTAATATAGCTGGTATTTTCTATTTGGGTGTGTTTCCGTCGTTCCTTGCGATTTCTATGTATAATACGGCGGTCGATAAAGTGGGAGCTTCCAAATCTTCTATATTTCTGAATCTGCTGCCGGTATTTACGATGACCGGAGCGTCTGTGTGGCTAGGCGAGGATGTGACTCTCACTCAAGTTGGCGGAGCAATTACAGTCATCGCGGGTGTTATTGTTACTACGCAGGGAGACCGTCTTTCCAGACGAAGAATCTAATAGGCGGTACTTATGTCTTTAATAGCAGGAACAGACAATTGCAGAAAAAAGGTGTGAATTCAGGTTGGATTTTCTTAATAATGAGAACGTGTGTTCTCATACAGGCTCTGCTATGTTATGATATAAACAGCCCCTTTCAGAAAGGGGGTGAGGGTTATGACGGAATGGGTGTTTTTGGCCGCTGCGATCATTAATCTGTTAACGGCGCTCGTCGATTTCAGGAAAAGAATTCGATCCAGAAAAAGGTCAAAAAAAGAAGAAGACCTCCGCTCGGACAAGCGAAAGTCTTCATAAAACCTAACCGGAAGGAGGAGGTACAACTCTTCCTTCCCCTCATAATATAATCTGTTTCCAGTATAGCGTACTTGTGAATGATTCTCAAGCAAACCAGCGTCTTTATTGCGATGGGATCTGCGGTGATTTTCCAGTACTTAACGCTCTTTTTCCTTCGGCTTAAGAACGATTTTTCCATTCTCAATGCCGATATCCAGAACGTCTTCTTCAGAGAATCCTGCTTTTTCCACAAGGTTTTTGGGAAGTTCGATACCTGCGTCTCCTTCTTGCTGAGGAAATGCTTTCCTTCTTACTGCCACTGAAAACCCCTCCCGGATATCTATTTTGGTTATTGTAACACAACAGGTCAGTGAAAAGTAGTCGTGTTTTCTGATGTTTTCTTTTCGTTGCCCGAGGGAAGTACGGGAAGAGATTGTTCAAGGAGGCAACGATTATGGTAAAAGCATTTGTGTTCGACGCGTATGGTACTCTCTTTGACGTGCATTCGGTCAAAGAGGAGTGTAATAAATGGTTCCCGGAAAAAGGGGATGCCATCAGTACAACATGGAGGGAGAAACAGCTGAATTACTTTTTCTTAAGACAGTTGATGGAACGGTACGAGCCCTTTGACCAGATAACGCGGGAATCTCTCAGATACGCCTGCAAAGCGAACGGAGCGCAGCTCACAGAAGAATCGGAACAAGCTTTAATGGAAGCATATCTGAACCTGGAGCTTTTCGAAGAAGTGGGAGAAATTCTGTCACAGCTGAACGACAAAAGGCTTGTCGTCTTTTCAAATGGCTCTCCCGGCATGATAGACCCGCTTGTGGGTCGTTCGGATATAAGCGGTAACATTGATGAGGTGTTGAGTGCGGACGGTATTAAGCAGTACAAACCGGTTCCTGCAGCTTATTATTATGCTCAGCAGGAACTCGGGCTCGAGAAGGAGGAGATTCTCTTTATGTCTTCCAACCCATGGGACATTACGGGCGCTTCAAGTTACGGGTTCCATACCGCCTGGATAAACCGGAAAGGACTTCAGAGAGAAGAATTCGATATCCAGCCTGAGGTGGAGTACGACGACCTGAAAGGGCTGCTCGAGTGGAAATAGGCTAAGATTCATAAAGGTTTGTTAGCCAGAAAGGCTTCAGCTTGCACTGCATGCACAGAGAAGGGTGTCTTCCCGTGAAGATATCCTTCTTTTTTTAATGTACTTATAGTGGAACTAATTGTTTCTCTTGTCGATCCTACCATGTGGGCCAGGTCTTTATGGGTGAGCTCAGCTTCCACTGTCTGCCATTCGCCCTGACGATGCCCGGTCTTCTCGCTTAAGATAAGAAGAAGGTAGAGGAGTCTGTGCTTCACGTCGGAAAGAGCCATTTTTTCGGAGAAATTCTGAAGTTCTTTCAATCGTTCGGTTAATAGACTGATAAGCCGAAGGGCGGTAGCGGGGTTGTCTTCAAGAAATGCTTCCATATTTTCCTGCTTTACGACGCAGATATAGGAATCTGTCATTGCTTCCGCATAAGTGGTGTCGTCCGAAAGACTGAGAGAAGAAGTCTCTCCGAAAAGGTTTCCATCAACGAGCACATCTATAGTGAACTGTTTACCTTCCTCATTCACCCGGTAAAGACGAACTTGTCCCTGTTTCAGGAAATAAAGCACTTCCACAGGAGTGTCAGGCGTGTAGATTAATGTACCTTTTTTCACCGTGGTCATTAGTGTGATCATGTCTATTTCTTTTAATTTATTATCGGGCATTTCTTCGAAAAGGCTGATTTCCGAAAGTAAACGTAATTTATTCATAACAGGCTCCCTTTGTCAGCAATAGATAATACATTATTTTATCATGAATGATGCAGGAACAGATAAAGGAAGACCTTTAAGATCAGAGAACAATGGGGCAATCCCTTGATTTATAAGCGGTTATATTTTATAGTAATAAAACCAAGTAAATTAATCAGCAAAGGGTGTTTTATAAATGAACGTAAAAGTACAGCCTGTCGAAGAAGTTAAAGAACCTGTAGAAAAGGAAAAAAGAGCACTGGACAGTCCTCAAACGAATCTTATAGCCGGGGGTGCAGCAGTGGGTGCAGCTTTACTCATTTATCTCTTTGCTACTCAAGCGATTTCCCAGCCGATTCTTCTGCTTATCGGGTTGGGACTCGGCTACACACTGTTCCATGCAAGGTTCGGTTTCACTTCCGCTTTCCGTAAACTAATGGCTGTTGGAAACGGGGAAGCGCTCAGGTCCCACATGGTAATGCTTGCGGTCGCCGTTACATTATTCGCTCCTATACTCGCTTTTGGAGTATCTTTTTTCGGAGGAGAAGTATCAGGTTATGTATCTCCCGTCGGAGTGAGTCTGTTCGTTGGGGCTTTTATGTTCGGAATAGGAATGCAGCTCGGTGGCGGCTGTGCTTCGGGCACACTTTACGCTGTCGGTGGCGGCAGGTCGATTATGTTTGTCACCCTTCTGTTTTTCATTATAGGTTCCACCGTCGGAGCTTATCATCTTCCTTTCTGGACCGAAGAGATGCCTTCATTTGAACCGGTCTCCCTGGCGACTTCGACCGGACTCGGTTACGGAGGGGCGTGGGTGCTGTCTCTCGCAATATTCGGGTTAGTAGCACTGATCACTCTCTGGTTGGAGAAGAAAAAACGTCCGCCTAAACAGGCCCCTGTACCTTCAGCGGGAGGATGGAAGCGTATCCTCAGAGGGTCGTGGCCATTGTTCGCCGCTGCAATTATACTTGCGGTTCTTAACGCCCTTACGCTTATGACGCGCGGATCTCCATGGGGCGTAACCAGTGCTTTTGCCTTATGGGGGTCAAAAGCGGCTATGTTCTTCGGTATTGATGTAAGCAGTTGGGGATACTGGCAGGGGGCCAACGCCGAAGTGCTCCAGTCCTCTATATTTGCAGATTCTACTACAGTGTTGAATCTGGGGGTTATTCTCGGGGCATTTCTTGCTTCCGCTGCGGGCGGTCTGTTCCGGTTTACGCGAATTACGCTGCGGAATTTCATGGCATCAGTCATCGGTGGTCTTATGCTCGGGTACGGGGCGCGTCTTGCATTCGGATGTAATATCGGAGCTTATTTCGGCGGTATTGCGTCCTTCAGTCTGCACGGATATATATGGGGGATACTGGCACTTGCCGGTACATTCGTCGCATTATTCCTGCGCCCATTCTTCGGTCTTTCGGTACCGAAACCGAAAGATACATTCTGTTAGGATTTTGGATGAAAGGCTCTCCGGAACAATATCCGGGGAGTTTTTTTATGTATCGAAAGTTGACACCCCACCCGTTTCGGATAAAATGGAAGGGACCCCTGTCAGTAGTGGAGGCTGGTTCGAGATGAACGACAGGCAAATGGATCTATTACACAAATTGTTACTTCAATCGGGTGATTTTACTTATATAAAGGCTCTGGCAGGTGAGCTTGGCTGTTCGGAGAAGACGATTCGCAATGATTTGAAAGAAGTCGGTCTGTTTCTTGAAACACATTCCCGCGCACAACTGATCAGGAAGCCGGGAGCCGGTGTCCAGGTGTCAGTCGGGGAAGAAGAAAGAGAACGTATTTTTAAGCTGTTGCACACCGGTTCCGACAAAGACACAAAACGGCGCCAGGAGATCGGTTATCGTTTGTTAGTGGAAAAGAATCCGCTGACTGTCAGCAGGTTGACCAGGGAATTTTTTGTTTCTGTGAAAGAAATCAAAAAAGACTTGTCCATTATTTCCGACTGGCTTATCTCTTATAATATTGAACTGATATCCAGGCAGCGACGTGGAGTGACTGTCACAGGGGAGGAACTCAGCAGGAGGAATGCTCTTGCCCATTTATATGAACTGAGCTCCCGGCAATCAGGCACGCCCCGCTCGCTTCTGATGTTATTCCCGGATCACGAAGTGACATACGTCAATAAGAAGATCTCTGACCTTATGGATGAGTGGAATTGGAAAATTTCTTCGGATGAACAGGAGAACCTTTTGATTCACCTTCTGATCATACTAAAAAGGGTCAGGCAGTCCTCTGCAATCCTGATGAAAAATGATGAAGTAGTCCAGGTGAGAGGGACACGGGAGTATACCATGACAGAAGAGCTGTCTGAAAGAATCAATGATCAACTGAAGGTGTCTCTTCCGGTGTCAGAGAAAGTGTACTTTACTCTTCATCTACTCAGCTATTCTGCAGGAGATTCGCTTCAAAAAGATGAGCACATCGACAGCCTGGTACATGAACTTGGAGCACAGTTGACAAATCAGCTGCAGATTATGACTGTGGTGCCTTTCGCCCAGGACGACATTTTGGAGGAAGGGCTTCATGTACATCTCCCTTCTGCTGTCCACCGGGTCGCCAATGGTCTGACCATCAGAAATCCGATGCTTGAGGAAATCAAAAATATGTATCCTTATATGTTCAGTATGGTTGTCATGGCGCTGGAAGAAGTGAATAAACGTCACTCCCTTTCCGTTCCGGAAGATGAAGCTGCCTATCTCGTGCTGCATTTCCAGGCTTCGTTGGAAAGACTGAACAAAAAGCGGGATGCCAGAAAAAAAGTGGTGATCGTTTGTGAACTTGGTATCGGAATGTCTCATCTTTTGCAGGCGAAACTTGAACAATCCTACCAGGATATGGAGGTCGTCGGAAGTATAGGGACGGGGGAACTGGAGGGGATGATTACTGATCATCACGTTGATTTCATTATATCTACGAGGGAACTTGAAGAGCCCCGTCTTCCGGTAGTAGTGATATCCCCTTTATTGAAGGCGGAGGATCGCAGAAAAATAGACCGGTTCCTTCACGTGAAGGAAACAGGACCGATAGATTCGCCTTCCATAAACGCCTGGCTCGAAGAAGGGGAGATAGAATTGGGGATTGACCCGGTTCATCGCTATGAGTTAATAGAAGAACTGGGCAGAAAACTGGTTCAAAAAGGGAAGGTATCGTCACAGTTTCCTGCGAAGGCGGTGATGAGGGAGAAGATGTCTGCGACAGAGATAGGGAATGGCATAGCCATCCCCCACGCCCCGCCTGAAGAAGTTTATCAATCTTCAGTTTCTCTCGCAGTTTTCAAAGAACCGGTGTTATGGAGAAAAGAGAAGGTCTCTGTCGTTTTTCTTCTGGCTATTTCCAATAAAGACCGGGAAAGTATGAAACCGCTTATGAATATGATCTCCAGGCTGGGAGCAGAAACGCATCTGCTGGAACAGCTGAAGAACGCAACAACATTCGAAATGGTAGAAGATGTATTAAAATAATCGCTTTCTTTGCCGCAGTACCGGTAAAAGAAGTGATTATTTTTTAGTTTTGCGCATTTATAATTAAGACAGAACTCGATCAGAGGAGGAAAAGATATGAAGGTACTTGCGGTCACAGCATGTCCTGTCGGGATAGCGCATACGTATATGGCAGCTGAAAATCTCCAGAAAGCCGGAGAAGAACTAGGCATAGATATCAAAGTGGAAACTCAGGGCTCCATCGGAGTGGAAAACGAATTGACGAAGAAAGATATAGCTGAAGCAGACGGTATCATCATCGCCAGTGATAAAGAAGTATCGAAAGAACGGTTTGAAGGCAAGCCGCTATTAGTGGTCGGTGTACAAAAAGGAATACGTGAGCCGAAGAATCTTATCGAACGCGTTATGGAAGGTGACGTACCCGTATACAAAGGCGTGATGCCTGATGCGGAAACAGTGAAAGCGAAAAAGAAAGATAAAGAGAACCCGGTATACAAACATCTGATGAACGGAGTATCGTACATGATTCCGTTTATCGTGGTGGGCGGACTGCTGATTGCCATCGCTTTGGCCTTCGGAGGTGACCAGACTCCGGGAGGACTGCAGGTGCCCGAGGATTCTTTCTGGAAACAGATTGAAAATATCGGAGCGGCTTCATTCAGCTTTATGGTCCCTATTCTTGCAGGCTTTATAGCTGTAAGTATTGCAGACCGTCCCGGTCTTGCACCTGGTATGATCGGAGGGTACATTGCAGCGAACGGAAGTTTTTATGGAAGTGAAGCGGGAGCAGGATTTCTCGGTGGTATCCTTGCCGGTTTCCTCGCAGGGTATGTAGCGCTCGGTATTAAAAAGATTAAAGTTCCTAAATCTGTACAGCCTGTCATGCCTATCATTTTCATCCCGATTCTTGCATCACTGGTTGTCGGAGTCCTTTTCATCCTTGTCATCGGGGCACCGGTATCAGGCATTTTCGAAGGGCTGACCCAGTGGCTCGAAGGCATGCAGGGAGCAAGTTCCATAGTTCTAGCCCTGATTTTGGGTGCCATGATTGCCGTAGATATGGGTGGTCCTTTCAACAAAGTCGCCTTCCTTTTCGGAGCTGCAATGATCAGTGAAGGGAACTATGAAATAATGGGGCCTATCGCCGCGGCTATTGCCATCCCGCCGCTCGGTATGGGACTGGCAACATTTATGAATAAGAAAAAATATCATCAGGCTGAACGAGAGACCGGCAAGGCGTCCTTCACCATGGGTTTCTTCGGAATTACAGAAGGAGCGATACCTTTCGCAGCCCAGGATCCGCTCCGCGTCATTCCGAGTATCGTTGCCGGATCGATGACAGGTTCCGTAATAGCTATGCTTTCCGGTGTCGGAGACCGTGTGGCTCATGGAGGGCCGATCGTAGCCATACTGGGAGCCGTCAATAACGTACTGATGTTCTTTGTAGCCATTATCGCAGGTACGATAGTGACAGCCCTGCTGATAAACTTTCTGAAGAAAGATGTAGCTGTTGAAACAGATATGTCTGAAGAAGAATCTTCTGATATTACAGTAGCTGATACCGGAAGCAGAGAACAGGAAACAACAATCAGCCGGAATGAAAACAAACCGATTCATCAGCTGGAGGATATTATGACTCCCGAACTTGCAACTATTTCTCTCAAAGGAGAGAAGAAGGAATCAGTCGTGGATGAAATGATCGATATGCTTGATAAAGCCGGGTTGTTGAGTTCAAAGGCGGAATTCCGGGAAGCTATTATAGCCAGGGAAGAACAGAGCAGTACCGGTCTTGGCATGGGAATCGCCATCCCTCACGGAAAATCCGAAGCAGTAAACGAGCCGGCCGTAGTGTTTGGAAGGCAGAGTAACGGTGTCGACTGGAACAGTGCCGATGGAGAAGAAGCAAAACTTATTTTTATGATCGCCGTTCCGAAAGGTCGGGAAGGAGAAGATCACTTGAAAATACTGCAGATGTTATCCAGAAAACTGATGGATGAGAGCTACCGGGAACAGCTGTTGAAAGCCGAATCGGATAAAGAAGCTTATGAACTTCTGAGAACTATCCGGTAGCCCACGACCGTCATAGTGCGACAAGACCCCCCTGTACAGGCAGAGGGGTTCTTGTTAATGATAAAATCAGTATATGGCGGAGGACTTGAGTAACTGATAACAGAATACCGGAGGAGGATGTCCGTAATGGAAACGAAAGAGTATCTGGAAGACTGGAAACGTACACTGAGAAGAGATCTGGATGATACGACCAGAGAGTTACAAACACTCAGAAAAGAATACCGGAGAGAACAGAAACTGAGAGATATACAGATAGAAAGATTGAGGAAGTGGACAGCAGAAGATATGGAGGAAGATGTAAAAACAGATTTGTCGGAAAGTCTTGAACTGCTGCAGGAAATCAAAGAAGAGAAAGAAGAAAGGATTTCCTGGCTGGAAACGTCAAAAAAATCGACGGAGTTCATGATCCGTAAGATTGATGAAGAACTCGGCCTTTGAATCATTCATTACAAGCCACTATATAATTAACAGAGAGGATGAAAAAGATGAAAGCAGTACAAGTAACAGGATACGGAGACGTGGATAAATTGGAAGTAAGGGAGGTGCCCGTTCCGGAACCAGGAAAAGGGGAGGTTTTAGTGAAAATCAAAGCCTGTGCAATAAATAACACGGAAATCTGGATGAGAGAAGGAGCTTATGGTTCAGGAGGCGAATCCGGCTGGCGTCCGGAAGGGGTCGACTTCCCGAGAATTCCAGGATCTGATATAACCGGGGAGATCGTAGCACTCGGTTCAGACGTTCCGCAGTCAATGGACGGGCGCAACGTCGTTTTGTTTCCATTTACGTCCTCAGGAGAAGAAGGGGAGGAACACTTCTCCGACGATATGTCATTTATAGGTTCCGAATATGATGGGGGATACGCGGAATACGTCGTATGGCCGGCACACCTTTGTTACGATATGCCTCTTGCTGACCATATTGAAAGTTCTGTTTTCACTGTAAGCGGGTTGACCGGGTGGCATATGGTAAATCAGATTCAGGCGAAACCGGGAGAAACGGTAGTCGTGACCGGGGCCACCGGAGGTGTGGGTTCATTGAACGTACAGATTGCAGCCAATGTGTTCGGCGCCAAAGTTATCGCTATCGTTGGAGATCTGGATGCGGAGCAAAGAATGAAAGAACTCGGGGCATCTTTTGTATTTTCTTATAAATCAGAGAGTCTTGCCACGGACATACTTGAAGCAAACGGCGGCCCTGTGGACGCTGTTCTCGATGTAGTCGGGGATGCTTTATTTGATGTATCTCTGGAAGTTTTGAAGAAAGGCGGGAAATTCTGTATATCAGGTTCTGCCGGCGGTCAGAAGACCAATTTCGATTTTAGAACCCTTTACCTTAAACACATTACCATGTACGGCTCGGTTCTTGGTACGAGACAAGAGTTTGAACAAATGCTTAAAGCTATTTCTGAAAGGAAAATCCGCCCGGTAATAGAAAAAACTTTTCCTTTGGAACATGCAGGAGACGCACAGAAATATTTCAAAGAAAAAGGGAAGGTTGGAAAGATAGTTTTATTGCCTCCAGCCGAAATTAAATAGCGAAGGATATTCAACCGGATGTAAGCTGGCTTACACCTCCGGAGTGGTCTTTTGTTCACCGGATAGAAGCTGTGATAAAGTCTGATTTATACCAGCGCACCTGGTATGACTACTAAAACAGGAGGATGATTTTTCATGGCCGAGAAGCATGAATTGGTTACAGCAATCTCAAAAGGTATGAATACGAAAGCGGAGTCGGAAGGGCATAACGTAGTTATTGATGAGCCGGCGAACATGGGGGGTACGGACGAAGGTGCCAACCCGCTTGGTACACTACTCGCTTCGCTTGCAGGGTGTGAAAACGCCATTGCCAATTTTGTCGCAAAAGAAATGGAATTCGATCTTCAGGGGATAGATTTCGAAATCGACGGAGAAATGGACCCGCGTGGTATGATGGGACAAGAAGGAATCCGTCCTTATTTCAAAAAGGTTAGCGTTCATGCTAAAGTACACACGAGTGAAACAGAAGAACGCGTAAAGGAGCTTCAGGAGAAAGTGGATCGTCGCTGTCCTGTGTTTACCACTCTGGAAGCGGCTGACGTAGAGATGATCCCTGAATGGGTGAAAGCTTGACAATAAAGATGAAGTCCGGAGATATTTTGCCTCTCCGGACTTTTTTAATGTAAGATTCCTCAGGCTTTTCTGCCTTTATATCCACTTCTAAACACTTCCTGCACCCGGTGTACCGTTACGTAGGCATCGGCATCGATGTCTTCCACCAGCTTTCTCAGCTGGACGATTTCCCGCTTGTTGATGACAAGATAAAGGATATCACGGTTCTCCCGGGTATAACCCCCTTCTGCTTCCATTACGGTTACACCCCGGGACATCTGGACAAGAATTGCGTTAAGCAGTTCTATGTTTTTTTCGGAAATAATCATAACGGCACTTCTTTCTTCCGCACCTTCGATAAGCATGTCGATTATTTTAGCACCGATATATACGGAAATAAGAGTATACATAGCTCTTTCCCGGCCGATGACGAATGCGCTTCCCGCAATAACAAGAATATCAAGCCCGAGCATGGCCGATCCTACACTTGTGCCGAGCAGCTTATTCATCATATTTGCAAGAATCGTTGTGCCACCGGTTGTTCCGCCGGCCCGGAAAATCATGCCGATACCGAGACCCACGGCCAGTCCTGCAAACAGAGCCGCGAGGAGGCGGTCATCCATCGCCTCTCCCCACCCTTCAGTGATAATAAGGAATATGGAGTTCAGTATAATTGCGATAATTGTATAAATGATAGTTCTTTTCGTGAAGTATCGGTACCCTATAACGACGAGAGTAGTATTCAGTACGAAGTTCACGATACCGGGTGACCATTCGAACAGATAATAAGTAACGATGGTGATACCGAATACTCCACCTTCGGAAAGCTGGTTCGGTATGACGAAATAGTTGATGCCGATAGAAAGTATAAAACTGCCGGCGATAAGTATTAATAGATCACGTATGTTCCGTTCCACGGCGAACACCTCCTCCATGGTCAATCATATCTTATATATATCCAAATGTTAACGGAGGATTATCGCCTTCTCCTGTTGAAAGACTTCGTTTACAAACCTTTCTCTCTAATTTACACTACATTAGACGATACATATTGGAAAAAAGAGGAGGAATTGCAGTATGGCCCAATGGCAGACACCGGAAGAACTCGAACAGCTTCTTACTGAACTGGTGAGCTGGCAAAGTCGCTCCTGGACGGAAGGGGAAAGGATATTCCCCCATCATCTGATGAATAAACTGACAAACGTTCCTTACTTCCGGGAAAACAGTCAAAATCTGACGTTCTTCAAAACGCCGGACGGTCGTGAAGGGGTCAATGCTTTGTATTTATCAGGGAAATCCCGCCGTACTATCGTCCTTCTCAGCCACTTTGATACGGTGAACACGGAGGATTACGGTCACCTGGAGAATCTGGCTTTTCACCCCCAACGGCTCACGGAGACTCTTCATGATTATAAAGAGGAACTTCCGGAAGAAGCGAGGGAGGATCTTGAATCCGGAGAGTATCTGTTTGGTCGCGGAGTTATGGACATGAAGATGGGGCTCACTCTGCATATGAGTATTATTGCCAGAGCAAGCGAAGAACAATGGCCTGTGAACATTTTGCTCGTGACGGTGCCGGATGAAGAAGTAGACTCTGCAGGTATGAGAGAAGCAGTACCTGCCATCCGCGATATACAACACCGGTATGACCTCGATATAACTCTGTTTCTGAACAGCGAACCTACTTTTCAGGAGCTCGGAGACGAACATTTTTATATGTATTCGGGTTCTATCGGAAAAATCATGCCTGCAGCATTATTGTACGGAAAAGAAACGCATGTCGGGAATCCGATGAGCGGTCTGACTGCTAATTATATGGCGACGTTTTTAACACAGAAAATGGAATGGAGTCCCGAATTTCGTGAAACGGAAATGGGAGAGAGCACTCCGTTACCGATATCTTTACGTCAGAAAGATCTGATGGGCACGGGATACTCGACTCAGACACCGTACCGTGCTCAGGTACTGTTCAATGCATTCCTGTTCAAACGTTCGGCGAAGGATATTTTTGAACTATTCCGGAAAACTGCCGAAGAAGCAGCGGAAGCCTGCAACAGCTCATATGAAGAAGTGTGCCGACGGGAAGACGTACAGCCGCTCGGGAAGGTGGAAGTCATGGAGTACCGGGAGCTTCTGCATTATGCCGAAAGAAAACTCGGAAAAGACATGGTCCGGATATACATTAAAGAAGTGATGGAGAAAGAAGAACAGGATGACCGGGAAGTGGCCGTGCGTATTGTAGATAAGCTTATTTTGCACTGCCAGGAACTGGGACCCGTCATAATCCTTCTTTTCGCTACTCCTTATTATCCTGCTGTCAATTCGTCAGAGGACCCGGTGGTGATGGGAGCAGTGGACGTAATTCAGCAGAAGGCAAAAGAGGCCTTTGATCTTACTGTTACTCAAGTACACTATTTTAACGGCATCTCCGACTTGAGCTATGTGAACTACAACGGGGAGACGGAAGGATGGAAAGCATTTGAACGTAACTCACCTGTGTGGGGAGAGCGTTATACCATTCCGTTTGAAGATATGGAGAAGCTGAGGGCGCCGGTAATGAATCTGGGACCTTACGGAAAAGACGCCCATAAACGCACGGAACGACTGCATAAGAAAAATGCTTTTCAAGAAATACCCGTGCTGTTAGAAACGCTTATCGATTACATCAGTGAACGCGACTGATGATACCCGGGGCCCGGGCAGTGCAATCACTTTACTCGAACTCACACATCCTGCAGGCTGCTTTTCTCTAAAAAATAGGGAATAAGTTACCATAGGAGCAAAATTCACGGTTTAAAGAGAAGATATTCGGTTATATTCAATAATATTGTCATCATAAATAGAAAAGGGGGGAGAAATCATGAGTAATAATAAATTCAGAGTCGGGCTGATCACAGCGCCAGGATACGCCAAACGTATCAGTGAAGGTTTGAGTCACGCCCTTCCTGATCTGCTCAGTTACTACGTGGACGACCGGGTCGAATGGGAAGTGGAATATGAAACTGATGCCCTCACAGGGGCCACCGAGAATTCATCGGAGATTCTTGGCGCTACTTTCGATAAGAAAGAAGAGCATGAATGGGATTACGTTATATCCCTTACGGATTTACCTTTATTCAAAAGAAAGAAAGCGATCGTGGCGGAAGCTTATGTTGAACAGAATACTGCTCTGTTAAGTATACCGGCTCTCGGGGTCACTCCCCTTATTAAACGTATACGTGAATCGACGGTGCAGCTTATCAACGAAATGTACTACGGTACGTCCGACGAGGATAGGGAACAAGCCGAAAAACGTATTCAGCAGAAAGATCAGGAAGATTATGGGGAGCACCAGGAACTTAAAAATAAAGACGCAAAGAGACTTGTCGGAAAACGATTCCTTGACCGTCTCTCTCCCATCCAGAGGGAAACTCCGGATGAAGAAGAGTCGAACATAGATGTCCGGTTCACAGTCAGATCGAAATGGGTCGGAGCACTGAGAATACTGGCCGGAATGATTCGCGCGAACCGGCCCTGGGCGATGTTTCCTTCTTTTATGAAGTTAATTGTCGTAGCTTTTGCTACCGGAGCTTATGCCCTCGTTTTTCCGACATTGTGGATGTTGAGCAGCAATTATGGCATATGGCGCATGGTCATGGTGTCCGTCGTAGCCATTGCGGCCATGGTGCTGTGGATAACGCTTGCCCACCAGTTGTGGGAGTCGAAACGTAAGGCGACCAAAAACTATTTGAGGAAGTTATACAACCTGGCTACGATTTCGACCCTGTTTTTAACAGTACTCATGTATTATGGTCTGCTATTTATACTATTTTCTATCGCAGTGGTCGTTCTGATTCCGATGGGTATGCTGGAATCCCAGGTCTCTACTGAAGTCGGCTACGTCAACTATGTTTACATTGCGTGGACGGCTACAAGTATTGCTACGATCATCGGCGCACTCGGTTCAGCTCTTGAAAATGAAGAAGTCGTTCTTTCTGCAGCTTACGGATACCGTCAGCGTCAGCGTTATAATCAGCTGAAAAGTGCACAGGAAGAAAAGAAAGAGGCACAGGAAGAGAAGAAAGAAGCTCAAGAAGAGAAGAAAGAGGCTGCCCAAGAGAAAAAGGAAAGTCGCTCGGGAGACGGCGAGAGTTCGCAGGATGGAACAAAAGAAGCGGCAGAAGCGAAAAAAGAAGCCGCAGAAGCTAAAAAAGAGAGCCAGGAAGAAGAACAGAAAGCTGCTGAAGAGAAAAAGCAGGCAGCCGAAGAGAAAAAAGAAAAGTGATAAAGAATCACAGTTGACTTCACAGTCGATTGTGATTTTTTTATGACTAATTGGTCAAATTATTTTTATTGAAAAGTTTTACGGGCGGATAAATCGTTTATGGAACTTTAAAGTGTTATCTTTATCTTAAAGAAACCTATGTTATTAAAAATTATTCTCTTTTGTGTGAACGTTTCGTGAAGTAAGAGTTATTCCTTGAAAATGACCGGACAGTCATTTATATTTTATGACTGTACAGTCATAAAACCGAGGAATAAATTATCTTCTTTTTAAATGAGAAGATCGAGAGGAGCACGTGCAATATGAAACTTTGGAACTTATCGATAAGGCGACCGAAATTTACTATCGTCATTATGCTCGTACTACTGATACTTGGGGCGGTCTCCCTGTCACGACTGCCAATCAAGCTTTTCCCTGACGTGGAGGCACCTGCGGCGGCAGTTACAGCAAGTTACCCAGGGGCAGGACCTGAGGAGGTGCTGAGTGATGTAACGAAAGAACTGGAAGGGGAACTTTCAGACACCTCAGGACTTGAAAGTTTAACGTCACAGTCCATGGAGGGGGCTGCCATACTTATTATGGAATTTTCGTCAGGGACAAACCTTGACGATATAGAAACGGAAATCGTATCTACCATGAACCAGGCGGATCTCCCTGAGGAAGCCGGGTCTCCTACATTTCTTAAATTCGATCCGTCCGCACTTCCGAGTATGCAGCTCGCCGTATCTTCGGGCGGAGATGAAGTGATCGATTTCCAGGATTCGGCAGCTGACCTGAATCAGGAACTTTCAAGAGTGGATGGTGTCGCTGATGTTTCTGAAACAGGCACGGTAACTGAGCAGTTCCAGGTAAGGCTGGATCAGCAGGCGTTACAGGATAACACGCTTAATCAGGATGCCGTTGTGCAGGCTATACGTTCTCAACAGGCTACGGTGCCAGGGGGCGTAATTGTAAATGAAGACAAGCAGGAGACTATCTCTACAAGAGTACTGAGTGAACTGACTTCCACCGACGAACTGCGACAGATAACCGTAGGACAGAACGGGGACGGTGGAAACGTAGTGCTTGATGACGTCGCGGACGTATCCTTGAGTCCTGAAGAACAGAACGTCATCACACGGGTCGACGAGAAACCTGCGATTCAGTTCGAAGTTACACAGGAATCAGATGCCAACACGGCCCAACTTTCTACTGCAGTTAATGATGAAATTGATACGCTTTTGAAAGAAGATGAATACTCCGATCTTCAGGTCGTCAGTATTTATGACGAGGGAGAGTTCGTGCAGGCTTCGATCAATAGTGTAATCACCGCACTTGTAAGTGGTGGTATTCTGGCTATGCTCGTACTGTTCGCTTTTCTCCGTAACTTGAAAACGCCACTGATCATAGGTATCGCCATACCGTTTTCCATTATAGTGACGTTTGCACTGTTTTTCTTTACGAATATCAGTCTTAACATGATGACGCTCGGGGGTCTTGCTCTCGGTATAGGTATGCTGGTTGATAATGCCATCGTCGTCGTGGAAAATATTTATCGTCATCTGGCGATGGGTAAAACACCGAAGGAAGCAGCGTCTGAAGGGACGCGGGAAGTAGCCGGGGCTATCACCGCTTCGACATTGACTACCGTCTCTATATTCCTGCCGGTAGTGTTCATTTCAGGAATAGCCGGTGACTTGTTTGCTCCGCTTTCCATAGCTGTTTCGTTCAGTCTGTTCGCTTCCCTGTTCGTTGCACTGACGGTAGTACCGATGATTGCAAGCCGTATTCTGAAAGCTCCGAGAGTCATAGAAGAAGACAAACGGAAGAATTCGCGCTTTATGAGAGGAATTGAAAAAGCCTCCCGTTGGTCTTTGAAACGAAGAGCTCTTGTTCTGCTTATCACTGCCGCCACTCTTATTGTCGGAGCACTTGGTCTTACAACTACAGGAGTGGAATTCCTTCCTACCAACGATGAAGGCATGGCCATGATAAAAGTGGAGCATGAAGAAGGAACAAGTCTCAGCCGTACAGAAGAGACGGTTAAGAAAATCGAAGATGAACTGGCTAATGAAGGAATAGTTGCTAACTATATGAGCACGATTGGAGCAACCGCCCAGGGCGCGAGCATGGGAGGCGGTTCGGAAAGTAATATAGCTGAAATATTCGTCTCTTTGAAAGATCAGGGGAAACGGGATATGTCCACTGCGGAGTTCATCAGCGAATTCGAAGGAACAGCAGAAGAGACTGATGACTCCGCAGATATTAAGATGACCAATGCCGCATCTTCAGGTTTTGGAGGAGAACCGAATACGTATTCCTTTACTATTGAAGATCCGAACGTAAGCCGTTTGAAAGAAACGAGCAAGGAACTGATTAATGAATTGGAAGATGACAGCATTATCGAAGAAGTTACAAGTTCCGAAGAAGACTCCGTGACGGAACTGCAGGCTACGGTGGATAAAGAAGCAGCAAGAGAGAATGGTATGGCTCCCGCTCAGGTAGCGCAGTCCATTCGTTCCGCTACAAGTGGCACAAATGCAGGATCTATAACGACGGACTCTGATGATACGTATGAAATCAGCGTTCAATATAAAGGGGATATATTGAACAGTCGGGAGAACTTTAAAAACATTACGATCGCTGACGGCCAGGGCGGCTATGTCAAGCTTTCGGATGTGGCAAATATTGAGGAAGGCGGGGCTCCAAGCGTCATAAATCGTGCCGATCAGGTACGGAGCGCCGACTTTACGGTAAGGTTCAACCCGTCGAATGATTTGAGTGATGTCTCAGAAGTAGTCGAATCTACCATCGATGATATTGAATTGGCCGAGGAAGCTGAATTCGTTGTTGGGGGTGACCAGGAACTGGTGAACGATCTGATTGCAGATGTTACCCTGGCATTCGTACTCGGGCTGGTCTTCATCTATCTAGTGATGAGTGCTCAGTTCGAATCATTCAAGCATCCATTTATCATCATGTTTACAGTACCGCTGCTCGTTATCGGGGTTATGCTCTCTCTTACAGTAACCCAGAAACCGATCAGTGCTATGGCTCTCATAGGTGTAGTGGTGCTCGGGGGTATTGTAGTCAATAACGCAATCGTACTTGTTGATTACGTCAATCAACAGAGAGCCAGAGGAATGAATGTCATAGAATCTCTGGTCATCGGCGTAAAAGACCGGACACGTCCGATCCTGATTACCAGTATTACTACGATTCTCGGTGTCTTTCCGCTTGCTCTTGGTATAGGGGAAGGTTCGGCGACGATTCAGCCGATGGGGATCGTCATTATCGGCGGTCTTGTAAGCAGTACTCTGCTCACTCTGTTCGTCATCCCGGTCATTTATACTTTCTTTGATAAATCCACGCGTGATATGAACAAGAAGTATATGACACCGGACGGGGGAGTCGTGTACAAACGTGATCTCCTTGAAGAAAATCATCAGGAACGCAAAGAAAGCACAAATGATCATTTCCTGAATTCAGGAGAAGATAAAGAGGAAGGGGAACGTACTACTGATCAACTTCCTGTATCTGAAGAAAAGAATGACACTGAGGATAATACTTCGGAGAATGGAAAAGAGGAGAAATACTCCAAAAACGAAATTCTTGAAGCACTTGAAGAATTGATGAACAAAGATAAAAATCGCAAAGATAAATAACCGTAAGAGTCTTTTGAATCTTACTTGTACAGATGAGACCGGGTCCTGTGGCCCGGTCTCATTTTTTCTGTAGCTGAAAAAATTTGATATCTCCCTATTTCTTCCGTTCAGGGGAGCAGAGGAGAGTGGAAGAGAAGGGGAACGTTCTTTCCCTGAGGACTGGAGGAAGGTACCGTTTAAGTTTTAATAGTGACCTTCATGTCCCACAGGAATGTGTGAAGGGCAGGTAAGGACTATTCCGTATAGAAGGAATTCCTCTCTCCGAATGAAAGGGGATAGTTTTATTGACAGGGAAGTTTTGCACTTTGAAGAGAGATGCTCTAACATAGGAAGGACTATAGCAAAAAAGGGGGGGAGTCGGATGAGTAGAAAAGTGTGGATACTGGCTTTCACAACTATTCTTCTCTGGGGTTCCACGTTCGCCGCTATCCGGGCATCTTTACTCGGAGGTTACACGCCGGGACACCTTATTCTTGTCCGTTACAGTGTGGCCTCTTTTGCTTTTGTGCTCGTGGCTATGCTTCCCGGCAAAAAAATAAGGATGCCGGACAGGAAGGATATCCCTCTGCTTGCGCTGCTTGGTTTTATTGGTATAAGCGTGTATCATGCCGGTATCACTTTCGGTGAGATGACGGTATCCGCAGGCGCGGTCGGTATGATGATCGGAGCGGCACCGATTGTGACTGCAATCATAGCCGTACTTTTTCTTAAAGAGAAACTGGGAGGTATAGGCTGGACGGGAATGGGAATCGGTTTTGCGGGAATTATACTCATTACTCTCGGTACTGCGGAAGGCTTTTCTATATCTGTCGGAGCCGTTTATGTTCTTATATCCGTCATAGCCACTTCTGTGTTCTTTGCAGGACAAAAGCCGTTTTTGCGTAAGTATAAACCGGTCGAACTTGTAGCTTATTTCAGCTGGGCGGGTACTATTCCTTTCCTGATATTTTCTCCGGGAGTAGTGGATACGGTGACACAAGCAACGACAGAGGCGAACGCTTCTGCCGTTTATGCAGGAATTTTTCCTGCCGCGATTGCTTACGTCACATGGTCTACAGCCTTATCCCTTGGGGACGCCAGTAAAGTGACAAGTATGATGTATCTGGAACCCGCGGTGGCTGTAATTACAGCCTGGATATGGCTCGGGGAATGGCCGAGCGGTCTGTCACTCATAGGAGGGGCAGTGGCACTTGCCGGAGTTATCGTCGTTCAGGTACTTGGAGGCAGGAAAAAAAGGAAATTGTCACGAGCAGCATAGAGAAAGCCGGCCTTCCATTTTTCAGGAAGCGCCGTCTCTCTTTTTTATTTACTCATCCATAAGCAGAATACGGGCAGGGGAGGCATCTGTACCTTCGATCTTTAAAGGAGCGGCCATCATGAAATAGCTCCCTTCAGAAATTTCTTTTAATCGAAGACCTTCAATGATAATAATGCGATGAGTGAACAGTGTCCGGTGGGTAGGATGGTCCGGCTGACTGCGTTCAATGCCGAGACCGTCGACTCCTACACCTTTGATACCTTTTTCTGCCAGCAATTCCGCTGCTTCACCGGTAACGTAGGTGAAATCAAAATCAAAGTCGTTCCCTTCATGGTAGGAATTTTTCGTTTTGAAGAGTATAAAATCCCCTTTATTTATATCAAGCGGTTCAACGTCCGATTTATCTATGCTGTCCCCACAGTCTGAGAGGTCGAAAACTTTAACTGTTCCTACCAGATCCTCTACAGCTATCGTCTCCATCGTTTCCCCGTCGTTGATCATATGGAGCGGGGAATCGACGTGGGTTCCCGTGTGCAGATCCATATCTATCCGTGATTCCGTAACGTGACCGTTCGTGCTGGTCGTAATTTGCGGCTGTTTTTCTTCTTTATCTTTGTAGACTTTCATCCCTTCCCGGATGGTCATAGAGACGTCGTATATAGCCAAATTCCTCACTCCTCTTCGTTATTCACCGGCCACCAGTGGAAGCCGTCATTTTTAAGAAGGTTATCCGCTTCTTCCGGTCCCATTGAACCGGCGGCATAATTAGGGAAGTCCGGTTCTTCTTTGGACCACCTGTTTAAAATCCGGTCCACGAATTTCCAGGAAAGGGAAACTTCGTCCCAGTGCGAGAAGTTCGTAGTGTCCCCGATCATACAGTCGTGAAGTAATTTCTCATAAGCTTCGGGGGTGTTTACACTGTTGACGGCTTCGTGTGTGTAAGACAGTTTTATAGGTTCCGAATAGGAGCTAACCCCCGGTTTTTTCGCATTCAGATACAGGGTCACCCCTTCGTTCGGCTGGATATTGATCACCAGCAGATTCGGAGATTTTTCGCTTTGTTCTTCCTGATAAAGATTCAAAGGAATGTCTTCAAATTCCACGACTATTTTCGTGCACTTCTCCGCGAGGCGTTTGCCCGTTCTTATATAGAAAGGGACACCTGCCCACCTGTAATTATCGATCATGATTTTACCGGCGACGTACGTTTCAGTATCGGAATTCTGCAATTCTTCCGCTTCCTCCTGATAGCCGCGAAGTTTCCTTCCATGCATTTTGCCAGGACCATACTGCCCACGTACAAAATAGTCATCGATATTCTTCTCATCGATAGTACGCAGGGCGCGTAAAATTTTGATTTTTTCCGAGCGTATCTCTTCAGGGTTCAGATTGATCGGAGGCTCCATCGCCAGTAGAGTAACCATCTGAAGCATATGGTTCTGGACCATATCTCTCGTAGCTCCGGACAAGTCATAATAATTCGCCCGATCTTCCACACCAAGCGATTCACTGGATGTGATCTGTACGTTTGCGATAAACCGATTATTCCACAAATGTTCGAAAATGCCGTTGGCGAAGCGGATCACTTCTATATTTTTGACCATTTCTTTTCCGAGATAGTGATCGATCCGATATATCTGGTTCTCGTCAAAAGCCGAAGTGATCTGGTCGTTCAGCTGTTTTGCCGATTCGAAATCGTGACCGAACGGTTTTTCGATAACGAGACGTGACCAGCCCGTTTCACTTTTCAGGTTATGTTTTTTCAGGTTATTTGCAATCGTGCCGAAGAACTGCGGGGCCATCGCAAGATAAAAGATGCGATTACCTTCCGTACGATACTCGGACTCCAGATTATTAAGCAGTGTGCCGAGATTTTCATAGGAAGACGAATCCGATACATCAAACGGATGGTAGTAAAAATGGGACACGAAGGCTTCCGCTTCTTTCCCGGAAACATCGTCTCCAAGAGAATTTCGTACGTTCGTGTGGAACAGCTCGTTGCTCCAGGAACGGCGTCCGATTCCAACTACAGCGAAGTCTTCACCAATTTTTCCATTCTGATACAGGCGGTAAATAGAAGGGAAAAGTTTCCTTTTGGCCAGGTCCCCGGTAGCTCCGAAGATTACGATAAGTGCTTTAGGTTTTTCTTGATTTTCCATATGCAGTCCCCACTCTTCTTAAGGTTGAGTTGATATGACTAATTGTATAAGGAAACATCTTTAATATCAAATGGAGGAGCCCGGGACGGTGTGGACGCAGCGGGAAAAGGGAGGAATAATTTCCAGACCCCCTCTTCTGCGGACGATGAAACGAATGTTGTGATTGCGGGCATAGGACCGCAGTTAGGAGATGAAAGCCTGATGTATAAAGTTACTTTCACAGAGAACGGAGTCAGAAAAGAACTTACATCTTCTGGACGGACGGATACGAAGAGATTCAGCACGTACGCGGAAGCGGAAATCGTGGTTTCAAGACTGGAGAAGCATTCGACTTATAATAAAGAATGGTCTATTGAAGAAATTAAGGAAGAACGGGCGATAACCGACTGAAAAAACTGAAAAAACTTAAAAAATCGGACTCCTTTTGCGATAATAGCAGAAGGAGTTTTTTATTGAGAAATGAACGGGAGCATAGGTGAAAGATCAAAAGGGTATATTGATTATAACCCCGCAACGAAATGATAAACAGACAGACACAGGAGGTGTAACAATGGACAGGAAAGAGAAAATATTGGCGGACCTCGAGAAGCTGGACGAAAACGAAAGGGAGGAAGTCCTTAAAATGATCCGGGAAAAATATATGCAGCCGGAGACATGGTGGGATAAAGGCGGGGGTGAAACGTACGAGGAATGGTAATATATCCGGGAAAGGGAGAGTGGGAATATGAATCAGTACATGGACAGAGCGGTTGAACTGGCTAGAAAAAATGTAGAGGAAGGAGGGCAGCCCTTCGGAGCCGTTATAGAAAGAAACGGGGAAGTGCTTGGTGAAGGAGTGAATGAGCTTCATCTCCAGAACGATGCCAGCGGACATGCCGAAATGATCGCTGTCAGAAAGGTCGAGGAGAAACTTGGCAGAGTCGATCTGTCTGACTGTACGATGTATGCAAGCGGGGAGCCGTGCCCTATGTGTTACGCTATGATGAGGTATGCCGGTATACAGGATATCTATTTTGCGGAATCAAAAGAAGAAGCGCAAAAGACAGGACTTTCCAAAGGCGGCGAAATAAATGAAGAACTACAGAAGCCGGAAGAGATGAGGAAGGTCAGAATGAAACATTTACCTCTGGAGAAAGAAGGAGCGATGGCTCTTTTCCGTAGAAAAAACGGATGATCTGAAGAACTGCGCGTTTTGAGGACGGATTTCACCAGCACCCCGGGGGTGTTTGGTATTCTTATGATCTGCGGCTGGCCGGGAGAAGATAAGCGAGGTTCGTGTAACCACCGGCCCGGCCTTTCGAAGAATGACCATAATTGTGATTATCCAAATTGAGAGGGGGGACCGAATTGGAAATACCTCGGGACTTTAAACAGGAGATGAAGGAACGGATACAGTACTACATATATCAAGAGCACGGAGAAGAAATCGGGGAGCTCGCTGCAGAGAACTGGCTACATTTCTTTGCCGAAGAACTGGCGGTTCCATTCTATAACCAGGGAGTAGCGGATGCATCCGAGATGATGAACCAGAAGATTATGTCGATTGAAGAAGATCTGGAAGCCCTGAAACGTCCGATTAAGGGAAAACAGTAAGAGCTTCCGATTGATTTGCGAAGCGGAGAATAAAAGAGACTGTATTGGAGAAGAAGGTGTAATAGTGAAAGAAATTCATGAATCGAAGGCTGTAACGTCAATGGTTCTCGGGCTGATTTCTCTCCCTGTGCCGCTTATAGGCTGGCTGCTCGGAATTTTTGCTGTCGCATACGCACGGCCGGCGCTGAAATCCATTTCTTATGATAATCCGAAGCGGTGGTATGCCGTAACGGGAATGGTTTGTGGCATCCTCGGGATAGTCATGGATGTAAGTATTGTGCTGATCGCACTCATCATCTTCTTTTTTTTATGACGTGAAAAAAGCAGGGGGGAAGGAACATGGAAGAAATCACATTTCGCGACGAGTTTTACTTTCCGGAAGGAAAAATTTACATGGACGGGAACTCGCTTGGACTTATGTCCGTGCGGGCCGAAAAAGCGGTGAAAGAAATAATGGACAGCTGGAAAAAGTATGGGATTGACGGTTGGACGGAAGGGGAGAACCCGTGGTTCACGCTCTCGGAAAGACTGGGGAATCGCATGGCACCACTCGTCGGAGCCTTTCCTGAAGAAGTGACGGTGACGGGATCGACGACGTCCAATCTTCATCAGCTGACAGCTACATTCTACCGTCCGGAGAGAGGACGAACGAAAATACTTGCGGATGCTCTTGCTTTTCCGACGGACATTTATGCACTTCAAAGTCAGCTTTTGCTGAAAGGGTATGATGAGTCGCACCTCGTTCTGGCAGAGAGTACGGACGGGCATACGATCGATGAGGATACCATTATTCAGGCGATGACCGGAGATATCTCGCTCGTTATTCTGCCGAGTGTGTTATACCGCAGCGGTCAGGTGCTGGACATGGAAAAGCTGACCGCTGCTGCTCACGAGCGCGGAATTACAATCGGTTTTGATTTAAGCCATTCCATTGGTGCGCTTCCTCACAGACTTTCGGAGTGGGGAGTGGACTTCGCTTTCTGGTGCAACTATAAATATGTTAATGCAGGACCGGGAAGTGTCGGCGGTTTATATATTAACAGGGAACATTTTTCAGAAACTCCAGGCCTTACGGGATGGTTCGGTTCTGATAAAAACAGTCAGTTCGATATGGAGCATACGTATGTCAAAGCGGCAGACAGCGGAGCATATCAGCTCGGTACTCCGCATGTTTTAAGTGCGGCTCCGCTGCTCGGCTCCCTCGAAATGTTCGAAGAGGCGGGAATGGAAGCTCTCCGTGGCAGATCACTGAAATTGACCGGGTATCTGATGGAACAGATCGACTCCCGGCTGTCATCCTGGGATTTTGTCATCGCTAATCCGAGAGAAGAAAGCAGGAGGGGAGGTCATGTGTATCTTGAACATCCCGAAGCTGCAAGAATTACGAAAGCTCTTAAAGCAGAAGGTGTTATACCGGACTTCAGAAATCCGAACGGAATCCGTCTAGCCCCGACAGCCCTTTATAATACATTTGAAGACTGCTTTCAGACAGTGACTAAATTGAAAGAGATCATGGAAAAAGAGAAGTACAAAGCGTTCAAAAACGAACGCGATATTATCGCTTAGGAGGTGTCGACATGGGATGGATTGATATCTCACGACCATTGAACGACCGTATTTCCACCTGGCCGGAGGATACTCCGTATTCGTATCGCCGGACGGCGACTAAAAAGGAGAGGGGCTCCGTAAACATCGGAGAGATCACGATGAGTGTTCATACGGGTACGCACATTGATGCCCCCTTTCACTTCGACAATGAAGGGAAGCGGGTGAATGAGCTGGATATTAATGTTTATATCGGCAGAACGAAAGTCGTGGACTGCCGGGGCTTCGAAGCGATAGGTGCAGCAGCTTTTGAAGGTATAGATCTCGAGAATGTTGAACGGGTATTGATAAAGACGGATGCCTTTCCTGATTCCAGGATTTTTCCGGAGGAGATTCCTTATCTGAAGCCGGAAGTGGCTGAGTTCTTTAAAGAAAAAAACATTCGTCTCGTCGGGGTCGATGTTCCATCTGTCGATCCAATGGACAGTGAAACGCTCGACGCTCACCATGCTCTGTTTTCAAGCGGAGTGCATATTCTGGAGAACGCCGATCTTCGGGAGGTGGAATCTGGACTATATGATTTAAGCGCTCTTCCCCTGGCACTTGAGGAAGCGGACGGCAGCCCTGTACGGGCAGTTTTGAAATCTGTCTATGATTGAGAGGGGAATTTTCGTTTACACTTTCCAGGCATTCCCCGGGAAATGTAAGCTTTCTTACATAAGGGGCTTTCAAAGTATTCGTTCCACCGGGGATAGGGTAAAATGGAGGTAATGTGGAAAGGGTGAGAAGATGAGAATAGGGATCATTGCCATAATGATCATCCTGTCCGGGTGTTCCGGTGTTACGGATACGGAGGAGAAAGGTAGCACCATAGCGAATCGGAATTTTGAAGAAATCAAAGATGCGGCCGAAGGTACGGAGGTAAGACTGTTCATGTGGGGTGGCGATGACGGCATCAATACGTACATCGATGAATGGGTCGCCCCACGTCTTCAGGAGAAGTTCGGTATCAGTCTTACGAGAACACCGATGGCCACCGAAGATATTTTACAGAAACTGAGAACGGAACGTGAGGCTGGAAAGAAAGAAGGGACGGTGGATCTTCTGTGGCTGAACGGCGAGAATTTTCGTAATGCCAAAAACAATGAGCTGCTTTACGGAGCATTTACGGAAAAACTGCCCAATTTCAATGAATACTATGACCGGGACGAATATTCCCACGACTTCGGAACAGCTACAGAAGGGATGGAGGCCCCTTGGGGGAGAGTCCAATTCGCTCTGCAGTACGATAGTGCGAAAGTGGATGAACCGCCGAGAACCTATAAAGAGTTGAGCGAATGGGTGAAAGAAAATCCGGGAGAATTTACATACCCTCACCCTTCCGAATTCACCGGCAACGCATTTTTGAGGCAGATGATGCTTTCAGGGACCGAGAACCCCGAAGCTTTAGCGGAAGATTCTTTCAGCCCGAACGCTGCAGAGACAGCCGCAGATGGAATGTGGAAAAAGTTGAGAGAATGGGAGCCTGCTCTGTACAGGAAGGGAGAATATTACCCTGCCTCGTTAAGTGAGCTGGATCGTTTGTATAGCGAAGGGAAAGTATCTATGACGTTAGGGTACAACGAAGCGAGAAGTGAACATCTCATAAATGATGGAGTCTTCCCCGAATCCACCGATACCTACGTGATGGACTCCGGATCGCTTGGCAACACACACTTCCTCTCTATTCCTTATAACAGTACAAATGTGCCGGGAGCTGTAACGGCTATCAATTTCCTCCTCTCCCCGGAGGCGCAGCTGCAGAAAATGAAGCCTTCTTCATGGGGAGATAATACAACCATCGATACGGATAAGCTTCCCGAAGAGACGAAACAGCGATTTGAAGAACTCGACCGGGGGGAAACAGTGCCGGGTGCAGAGAAACTGGAGGAAACGTATCTGCCTGAACTGGATACGGAATATGTCGAATGGATTACGGAGACGTGGGAAGATGAAGTTGTCCGCTAGAATAAAACCGTGGTTGCTGCTGACCCCTGCTCTTCTGTTTCTGCTCCTTCCATTGTACGGACTATGGTCTGCCTTCCGGTTGAGTGTTTATCCGGATGGGAAGCTGACCGGTCAAGTTTATGTCCGTCTGTTTTCACACTCCGATTTTCTTCTCTCTTTTTTTTACAGTTTATGGATAGCGGCAGCTTCGACCTTCCTCTCTCTGCTTATCGGATGGTTCTTCACGAGAGCATTCGTTCCGATGCTTGAACGTACCGGAGGCAGACTGACGGTATGGCTGCCGATGGTTTTCCCTCATTTTGTGTGGGCCTACCTGGTTCTTCTTCTTTTTCAGGAAGGGGGTCTCGTCAGCGGTTTACTGCCCGGGAACCGGGCATACGCCAATGACCCGGAAGGTGTCGGAATTATTCTTACGTATATGGGAAAGGAAATTCCGTTCGTCATTTTGATGCTGTTGCCTGTTTACCTGACCAGAAATCGTTTGTATGACGATTTAACGGAAACACTCGGCGGATGCTGGATTTCTAAAATACGCGATGCAGAGCTTCCGTTTGTCACTCCGGTTCTTATTGAAACGGGAATCATCATTTTTGCTTTCACGTTCAGTGCTTATGAAGTCCCCGCGCTTGTGGGAGCTACTTTCCCGGAGATGCTTTCTATTCTTACCTTCGACTGGTTCTACTCTGGCGACTGGAGTGAGCGGCCGCTCGCTTTTGCAGCGATGGTATTTTTGACGACAGTAATAGGGTTGATCTCCTTACTATTGTTTCATTTCATAAACAAAATGCGCCGAAATATTACTGAGGGACTGTGAAAGTATGAAGAAAATCTTATTCTGGGTCATCGCTATGTTATTTATAATTTCCCCTGTAGGGATTTTGGTTCTCCAGAGTTTTACATCACCCGGAAGCTGGACGGAATTTTCCCTGTATGGCTGGAGAGGGCTGTTTGAAACAACAAGGCTCCTGGAAGCTACAGGCACTTCTCTGACAATCGGCTTTTTCGTGACGGTAATTAATATTGCTGTAGGAATGAGCGCCGGTAAGGCACTGGCGTTATATACATTTCACGGAAAAACGGCGGTGGACACCTTGTTCGTGATGCCTCTGCTCGTACCGATCCTTGCCATCACTTTCGGGGTTCACATCGCTATGATACGGATCGGGCTGGCTGACACAGGCCTCGGAGTAATTCTCATTCACCTGGTTCCGACGGTCCCCTATAGCATCAGGATTTTCCGGAATGGCTATGTGAGTCTCGGAAGAAGGATGCAGGAACAGGCGGAAACACTCGGTGCATCTGCCGGAAGAACATTCTTCGATATTGAACTACCGCTCCTAAAACCCTCCGTGCAGAGCGTAATATTTCTCACCTTTGTCATCAGTCTGAGTCAGTATGTTATTACTTCGATTATCGGGGGCGGTACTGTGGTAACTCTTGCGATGGTTTATTTTCCTTTTCTGGATTCTGCCGATACTACGCTGATTGCGGCATTTTCTATCTGGTTCGCCGTCCTCCCCCTTCTTTTTTATATAACTGCAGGCGCAGTTTTTCGATTGTTACCGTACCGTAGAAAATCCGGGAGGAGGGAACTGTTTTGAATAAAATGATAGAAGTACGTGATGCAACGAAACATTTCGGTGTCGGAGAAGTTCTGAAAGACGTTTCGTTTTCAGTGAACGAAGGAGAGATATTCAGTGTCGTAGGACCTTCCGGAGGAGGGAAGACCACTCTACTCCGCTGTCTCGCGGGTCTGGAAACTTTTTCTGCCGGAGAGATGTCCATTGACGGAGACGATATGACTCATAAGAAAGCGAACGAACGGCCGGTCAGTCTCGTTTTTCAGGAGCCTCTTCTTTTTCCTCATATGACAATAAGGGAAAACGTAGGTTACGGACTTAAATTTCTGGATATAAGCAAAAAAGAAAAAAGTAAGCGCATCGATGATTTTCTTAGTATCGTGGGACTTCCCGAATATGAAAATAGATATCCACGTGAGCTCTCCGGAGGTCAGAAGCAGCGGGTCGCCCTGGCCAGAGGTCTTATTCTATCTCCTAAACTGCTACTTCTTGACGAACCGTTTTCGAGTCTCGATCGGAAATTGCGGGAAGAAATGAGGCGATGGGTGAGAAGGTTATTGAAAGAAAAAAACATTACAGCCGTATTTGTCACACACGACCAGGACGAAGCGATGCAGGTAGGGGACGTCATCGGGGTTTTTCGGGAGGGGACGTTCGAACAGATCGGCTCTCCCGAAAAAGTGTATGAAAACCCACAAACTTCTGAAGTAGCCAGATTCTTCGGTGATGCATGGGTCATTGACGAAATGAGATTCATCCCGAAGCGGAACCTCAGCATTGAGCGCATAGAAATAGAGGAGAAAGTTCAGTGGAGAGGGGTCATCGAAGGTGCACGCTTTGTAAAAGGGTACCGTTTCATGGAAGTTCTCCTCGATGATGAGGAGGAACATATTATGCTTCCTGCTCCTGAGGATTTCCATACAGGAGAGAACGTATATGTAAGTACAGACGCCTCAAATATCCGTACGTTCCAGCAGAACCGGGAGAAAAGATGAAGCGGAAATTACGCACGGCCGTTGTGGTGTTGCTTTTCGTCTGTTTATTTTTGTGGGTGAACAGTCGCTGGCAAATAGGGCCTTCGGAGATTAAGGAATTCGTTATTTCTTTTGGGTGGGCTGCTCCTTTTTTGTTCATTCTTCTTTATATTTTGACTCCCTTCGTTTTCTTTCCCGCTTCCATACTCTCGCTCAGTGCAGGGATCACTTACGGGGTATGGCCGGGTGTGCTGTTTATCTGGTTGGGGGCAACGGGAGCAGCTGCTGCCGGGTATCTTGTCGGGAAGGTCCTTGGTGAGAGACTGGCCAGTCTCAGACATATTGAATTGACGGCACGTCTTCAGATTATCGTCAGAAAACAGGGGTTTTTATTCGTGCTTGTTCTGAGACTTGTACCTTTGATAGGGTTCGGAATGCTGAGTTATCTGTCGGGGTGGTTCAACATTCGTTTTCGTTCTTATTTGAGTGCGACAATGATAGGAATCATCCCGGGGACGTTTATGTATGTTACAGTCGGCGCGAGTCTTCTGAGCGGGGATCCTGTGCTGCTGGGTATGGTGGCAGGCAGTGCTCTCATTTTGATGATCGTTATATATTTTTTAAGAAACAAAGTACGGCGCTGGGCAGGTTTGCCCGACGGGAAAGAGAGGGACGAAGATGCTTGATACTCACGCAAGGAAGTACGCAGAACCTTTCATTGAGCATTCAGCCGACTGGTTCCTGAGAAAAGGAAGAACGGCTGATCAAATAACCGTCCTTGCCTTCCTTACAGGTATAGGTGCTGCTGTCTGGTACATAGCCGGTGCCCCGTGGGCAGCAGTGTTGTTTTTATGGCTTTCGGGTTTTCTGGATGCAGTCGATGGCACAATGGCACGGCGGACATCGACTTCCCCTTTTGGAACGGTGCTGGATGTAACATTCGACCGTATTGTTGAAATAGGAATCATTCTGGCTATCGCTTATGTGCACCCGGAAGTGCTGTGGCCGCTCCTGCTTCTCAGTGTCTCCATCATTTTTTCCATGACGGTGTTTCTCACAGTCGGGACTGTGTCGGAAAAGCAGGGGATGAAGTCGTTTTATTATCAGGCAGGGGTAGCGGAGCGAACGGAAGGATTCGTGTTGTTCAGCCTTATGATTCTTCTGCCGCAGTGGCTTTTATTTATTACACTTCTCTACTTTGCAGTGGAGACCTTTACTGGAATGCAGCGTCTCTTCGAAGCAAAAAGAATATTGCGGTAGCAGAAAAATTTAAAGGAAGGAGGGGATATCTATGTATGACATTATAATTATCGGTGGTGGCGCAGGCGGTCTTACTGTGGCCTCAGGAGCAGCCTCTCTTGGTGCAAAAACGGCTCTTATCGAGAAAAGAGAATCACTCGGCGGTGACTGTCTGCACTATGGCTGTGTGCCCTCCAAAGCTCTGATAGAAGCGGCGAACGAAATTCATATAGCACGTAATAGTTCCTATGCGGGTATTGATGCTTCGGGAGAGGTGGATCTTGGAAAAATAATGGAGAGAGTGAATCGCTCTGTGGAGACGATTCAGGAATCGGACAGCAAAGAACGGTTCGAGACGATGGGGGTGGATGTTTACAAAGGAGCACCCGAATTCCTCGGAGACAGGAAATTAAAAGTGGAGGGTGATATCCTGGAAGCGAAAAAAATCGTTATTGCTACAGGTTCTTCAGTCAACAAACCTCCTATAGAAGGCCTGGACGCCGCAGATTACTGGACGAATGAAACAGTATTCCAGCAGACCGAACTACCTCGTTCTCTGACTTTCATAGGTGCCGGTCCCGTCGGTCTTGAAATCGCTCAGGCTTTTGCACGTCTCGGTTGTGACATTACTGTGCTGGAAGGTGGAAACACCATTTTGAAAAAGGAGGATCCTTCCATAAGAGATAAAGCTATGGAGATTCTTTCCCGGGAAATAACGTTTATTACGGAAGCGCGTGTAGAAAAGGTGAGCGACGGCGGAAAGAAAGTCTATTACACGAAAAACGGAAAAGAACAGTCACTGGAGACAGATAAACTCTTCCTCGCTGCAGGCAGAAAGCCGAATACGGAAGGGATGAATTTGACGGAGACCGGAGTGGTTCTCGACGATAAGGGGTTTGTTCACGTGGATGACACGATGAGGACCGCGAACCCCCACGTGTTTGCTATCGGTGATGTAACCGGCCATATGCCTTTTACACACGTAGCCGGCGAACATGGAAAGCTGGTGGTGCAGAATGCTCTTTATTCTTTGAAAAGGAAAATGTCTTACGAAACGATTCCCTGGAATACGTACACGACCCCGGAAATTTTCCATCTGGGTAAAACCAGGGAAGAAGTGGAGGAAGCATATGTATACGAAACCCGTCTCAATGAAGTGGACCGGTTTGTAGCGGAGCATGCGACCGAAGGGTTCGTAAAAATTATAACTGATCGGAAGGGGGAAATTATCGGAGCCCACGCCATCGGTAAGGGAGCCGGAGACTGGATGCAGCCGGTCGTCGCCGTCATGAACAGAGGGGGACACATCAAAGAGCTCTCCGACATGGTTTACCCGTATCCGAACCACCCGGCCGCTCTGGAGGCCGTCTCTGGTCAATACTGGAGACTAAAGTTATTTTCGGGCATAGCCCCCGTACTCTCCCGCAGGTATCTGAAGTGGTTCCTATGAAGAAGCTGCTGCTTATCGGAGGAGGCCACGCCCACGTATATATTCTAAAGGCACTTCAAAAAGAGAACCCCGGTTTCGAGGTGACGATGATTTCCCCTTCCGAGCATCAATACTACTCGGGAATGTTTTCCGGTTATACGGAAGGGATCTATCCAGCTTCAGAAATCACAATCAACCTCGAGGAATTATCTATCAAAGCCGGTGCTTCCTTTATAAAAGGAAAGGTAGCAGAGGTGGATCCTGTGAAAAAGGAAGTCGTCCTCGACGAGTGCGGCTATCCATTTGACCTCATTTCTTTCGATGTCGGTTCCCGGGTAAAACAGATACCGGAACCTACAGAAAAAGTGTATTCGGTAAAACCGAACTACGTGTTTACTGAAAATATTGATGAACTGAAGGGTTCTCCTGCACCTGTAGTGGTCGGGGGAGGCGCAGCAGGGGTGGAGCTCGCACTCTCCATGCTCGCATGGAGAAAAAATCATCAGCCACATCAGCGGGTCACACTTATCGACTCCGGAAATCTGCTGGAGGAATTCGGTTCGAAAACGTCCCGGCGGACAGAAAAGCTGGCCCGGAGAAAAGGGCTTTCCATCATTACGGGGGAGCGTGTGGAAGGAATAGAAAGAGAGTTTCTCCGGACGGACAGCGGACGTCACGTCCATCATTCGGGTGTGCTGTGGCTTTCAGGGGCAGAAGCACCTCCTTTGTTTGAACAATCGAATTTGAAGGTGGACGCGAAAGGATTTCTCTTCGTGGATAAATATTTAAAAAACCCCGAATACCCTTACATTTACGGAGCCGGGGACTGCGTTACTATAGAAGAGGAAGAAGTTCCGAAAAACGGGGTGTTTGCGATAAAAGAAGCTCCTGTATTGTGGGAGAACCTCAAGCGTCATGCCGGAAACGAAGAACTTCTTTCTTTTCGACCGCCGAAAAAGTACATGGCAATCCTGTCTACTGGAAATCGTCAGGGTCTGCTGACCTATGGCAATGTGATGATACACGGGAAGTGGTGCTTTACACTGAAACATTTCATTGATTCCCGATTTATGAAAAAATACAACATGTAAAAACTCTGCTCCACTTATAACCAAAGTGGAGCAGAGTTTTTTAGTCAGGTCTGATTTTCCCGACTTAGTATTGTATATTTTCTATGGTTGATACAAGTAAGGTGAGAATCCACATCTCTGTCAGGTAGTTCCTCCATGATACTGAGGTCGACGACGACAGAATTTGTACATCCGGAAGGGATTACTTTACCCTTCCAGGTTTCATTGCCCCGTTCAAATGCGACAATATCCCCTGGAACGGCTTTATCTATTTCTTCTATTGGTAAATCCTGTTTCTGCACAAATGTCCCCCTGCCTTCCTACATATGATTACAGTCAGTATACCACGGATTTTGGAATATTAAACGTCAGCGGGTGCCATAAAAGGCGAGGGCAAGCCTGTTTTCAATGAGAGACCAGGCTTCTTCGGCCTTTTGTTCCGGACCGAGATGCGTAAAAGCATGATAGCAATCTTCGAACTCATGCAGATTTACCATAACCCCGGCCTGAGATAAATTGGTGGCGTATCTTTTTCCTTCAGGGTTGAAAGCATCATATTCAGGAATAAGAATAAGCGCCGGAGGGAGGCCTTCAAGATTACGGGCGTACACGGGTGAAGCGAGAGGGTTTCCCATTTCTCCGGGATCCGGAATGTAGGATTCGTTCAGAAAATGAGCAGCCTGCGGAAATTTGGCGCGGTTCTTGTCCGGTTCCGGTTTATCCGCATGGGACGTGACGAAATCGAGCATCGGATAGGCGAGCATCTGCAGCACCGGTTGTTCCTCTTCCTTTTCTTTCAGATAGAGGCATAGAGCTGCTGCGAGGTTACCGCCCGAACTCTGTCCTCCTACCGCAAATCGATCGGCATCCAGAAACAAGGAAGGGGCATATCTCTTTAGCCAGTGCCAGATCTCATAAATTTGTTCGAGTGGTAATGGAAAAGGGTGTTCCGGAGCTTTCGGATAGTTGATGTTCACGACAGCACAGTGGGAATGGTTGGCTATATGCCGGCAATAGGCGTCATCCATGTCTTTGTCGCTCATGATGAATGCACCGCCGTGCAGGTTTATGTACACGGGAAGCGGGTCGTATTCGTGTATGGCCGGATAGTAGATAGAAATCTCCGAGGCTGTTATTTCAGTATCGATGAGAAAATCTTTACGATCACCGACTTCTTCGTAGGGTACCATCGTCTGTTTTCTTTCTTTGTTCGGAAAAAGTCGCATAGTCTTAGCTACGGCTTTCTTCATCATCTTCATCCCGCCTTTTTTGTCTGTATTCTTTTTACCTTACCCTGATTTCTTCAGTCGTAAGCATATATACACCAATTTAAGGGAAGGAGAAAGATAGATTGCATTGAGACAGGAGGGTGTTTATGTTTTGGATGATTGCAGCAATGCTCACGACAGCGGGACTGTTCAGACACCGGGTCTCTTTTCCTGAACGTCAGAAACAGGGGGAGAAGAATTTCACTGTCATAATCCCTGCCCGGGATGAGGAACATAACCTTAAGAGATTATTACCTACTCTGCCGGACCAGGGAGAAGTGATAGTGGTTGATGACGGGTCGACTGATAATACGTCAACGATAGCCGAACAGTCGGGTGCGAAGGTTATCCGCGCTCCTGAACTCCCGGAAGGCTGGATGGGTAAATCATGGGCCTGTCACAATGGTGCAAAGGAAGCTTCAGGTGACATGCTGGTCTTTCTTGATGCTGATACGTGGCTGGAAAAGGGGGGGATGGAAAAAATCACAGGATTTGTGGAAGAGAAGCAGGCGCTGCTTACCGTCCACCCCTATCATGTGATGGAGTCCTTCCCTGAGAAACTATCGGCCGTTTTTCATTCCGTAGTATACGCTTCTACAGGAATCACGAAGATCGGTCGCAGAAAGACAGGAGTACAGGGCGGGTTCGGCCCCTGCCTGGCGCTCCCGACTGCCATGTATCATCAGGTGGGAGGACATAGGACAATAAAAGGAGAGGTTACCGAGCATCTAGCTTTCTCACGCAGAGCTAAGACGCTGGGAGCCCCGGTTTACGCTTATAGCGGAAAAGGGGTTCTGTCGATGCGTATGTATCAGGCAGATATGAAAGAAGTAGCAGCCGGATGGTCCAAAAGCTTCGCTTCAGGAGCTGCTTCCGCTTCTTTACGGATGACAGTGTGGAACGCTGCGTGGATTTCTTCTGTCGTTTCTTTCCTTACAAGAATGAAAAAAACAGGACGTTCTTCTGTAATCGGTTATTCCTTTGTGACAGGATGGATGTACCGTTTTTGGAGGGATATTGGGAACTTCCGTTTTTGGGATGCTCTGATTTTTCCGATTCATTTCCTGTTTTTCATCAGTCTGTTTGTCTACTCGGTCATACGCACGTTTTTCCTTCGCAGTTCCACCTGGAAAGGAAGAGTAATAAATTGAAGCAGAAATAGATGTTAAAACTTTTTAAGTTACTCTTCGTATCTATATCTTAAAGTGGGAAAGAGGGAGTTCATATGACAAATAAAGACGGCCCTGTTGAGAAGATGAGAAAGTTCATTCGTGCTTCCGGCCGTTTCTTCACCGAGCTCGTGTTGTGGGTTCCAGAGCTGATTCTCGTCTTTATCCGGGGGATGGTACTAACAGGGAAATGGCTGATTCAAGGGGTCCGGTACTTATTGGAAGCATTATAAAAAGGTGCGTCTCGAACCGGGAAATGAAGGAGGGAAAAAATTATGGAAGGAAAGAAGTTTTATATGTGGATTGGAGTGATCGCCTACATATCCTGGCCACTCTATTTTCTGATGGATCAGTCAGGGCACTATAATCGTGCAGATGTTGTTGAAGCTATGGGTCTTGCGACGTCTATGCTTCTGGTCTATGCAGTGACATTATTCGTATACTTCAGGAAAACGTAGCTTTATTTAACAGGCAGTGGGAAGGAACTGACTATTCCTTGGCACTGCCTGTTTTTTTGTTTGAACAGTGATCGGGACAGAAGAAATAAAGGAAATCGGGAAGAAAAATGTCGGCTTCCGTGATAAAATGAAGGACAGATAGATATGTTGGGAATACTATAGACGACAGAAGCCGGAAAGTGCTTCTGCCGGCTCCTCTGTACTATGCAAGTACGGAAAAAGACTCTCATGGAAAGAAGGAAATATATACGTGAGTAAAAAAGAGAAAAAGCATTTATCATTCCGTCTGAACATTATATTTCTAGTTGTCTTTATACTGTTTGCCGTTCTCATCCTGCAGCTCGGTGTTATACAGATTCTCAGTGGGGAGTCGGCACAGGATCAGATCGATCGCACGGAAAACGTAACCACCAATACCCCGGTGCCACGAGGGGAGATGTACGACAGAAACGGGGAAATTGTAGTCGAGAACGATTCCAAATATTCGATTACATATACTCCGCCAAAAGGGGTTCAGGGAGAGGACAAACTGAAACTGGCAAAAAAATTAAGCGAATATATCGAGCTTGATACTAAAGGAATTCGTCTCAGAGATAAAAAAGAATATTTTTTCCTGAAAAATCCGGACGTGGTTAAAGAGCGGATAGAGGACAAGGATATGGAAAATCTCGACTCGGGTGAGGTATATCAGGCTCAGCTGGCAGCCGTCACGGAAGAGGATGTGGATGGTTATAAGGGGGAAACCCTGCAGGTGATAGCCATCAATAAAGAACTGAATAAAGCGTATGCCCTCGCACCACATGTCGTGAAAGATGAAAACATATCAGAAAAAGAATACTCCCGGGTGGCAGAGCATCTCCCGTCACTCCCGGGTATCAACGTGGCTTCGGACTGGGAACGCCGTTACCCGAACGGGGAAGTGTTCAAAAGCTACCTTGGAAACATTTCCACCCGTGAACAGGGTGTCCCCCGCGAAAAACTGGAAAAATTCCTCGCTCTCGGGTACAGCCGTAATGACCGCGTAGGTACAAGCGGACTTGAACAGCAGTATGAAGAAGTACTGCGGGGAGTGAAAGAAAAAGTAAGACATACGACGGACCGGAATAATAATGTCGTAGATACCGAAGTGATCCGCGAAGGAAAGAGCGGGAAAGATCTTGTGCTTTCTATCGATATTGAATACCAGAAGCGTGTAAATGAAATCGTGAAAGAAGAGCTTGCGAAAGCTGTACCAGGTAATTCTTATCTGGAAAATGCCGTAGCTGTAGTATCGAAACCGGACACAGGGGAGATTTTAGCGGTTTCGGGCCAGTCCGTTAATAAAAACCCTTCCGGAGACGAAGAGAAATTCACGGATTCTTCCCATCAGGGCGTCTATAATGCTTATCTTCCCGGTTCAGTAGTGAAGGGAGCCACAGTGCTCACAGGTCTCGAAGAAGGCGTCATCGATCCGGGCACGACGATCCGGGACCGGCCGCTCGAATTCCCTGATTCCGAAGATATGGGCTCGTACTCAAAACTCGGTAACGTGAATGATCTTGAGGCTCTGCAGCGTTCATCCAACGTCTATATGTATAACATCGCTATGCGCCTTGGAGACTATTACTATAAGCCGAACCAGCCGTTAAGGATGGATGAGGAGAAAGCGAATCGGCTGATCCGATACAATTTCCATCAGTTCGGACTCGGTGTTCCTACCGGCATAGATTTTCCTTATGAAGCGACGGGTCTTGAAGGCAGCGATCCTACAGGGTCGGATGTAATGCGTTCAGCGATCGGACAGTACAGCAGTTATACTGCGATGCAGTTGAATCAGTATGTCTCTACAATAGCTAACGGAGGATACCGCATGCAGCCGCGTTTCGTCACTTCCATCCACGAACCGGCAAGCTCCGGTAAAGAACTCGGGGATATCTACAAAGATTTCTCGCCAAATGTAAAAAACAGTCTCCACATGGATGAGGAGTACATTGAAAGAGTCCAGAAAGGGTTCAAAATGGTTACGCAGACTCCCGGAGGTACCGCTTCGAGCGTTTTTAACAACGACCGTTACAGACAGTATGACATCTCCGGTAAGACGGGTACTGCGGAGACAGACAAATACCTGGAAAATTCCTCCGGGGACGGCACCCGCCGGGTGGAACTTACGAACAAAGCCTTCGTAGGGTACGCTCCCTCCGAGAATCCGGAGATCGCTTTTTCGGTCATCGTACCTAACCTTGATTCCGGGGCAGATGTATCCCCGAACTATCACATCGGTGCCCGCGTGGCCGAAGCTTATTTTCAGCTCAAGGAGGAACGGGCCGAGAAGAAAGAAAAGAAGGAGAAAGAACAGAAAAATGAGTCCAATGATAATATTGAGAACGAATGAACTATCTCAGGCAACTGTGTCGACACGAAAAAAAAACCGGACCTCCAGTCCGGTTTTTTATTTTTAGCGGTGAGCAGAAAGAATTACGTTCCGTTCTACTCGTATCTTTTTTTCCTTCCTTTCAGAGAAGCCGGATCAGATTGAAGGTAAGGAAAGAGTCGAAAAAATTCCCCGCTCAAACTATGCGGGGAGTTCTTATATCTTTCTCCTTCTTATGAGTAACCAGCCTATGCTTATTGCTGCAGAAACGATGGAAAGGATAATCAGCAGATTGAAGTAAGGGGGACGGTAAGTGAATTCAACCACCTTATCTCCCGGTTTAACAGCAGTTCCGATCATGGCGTAATTAGCCTGGACAGTCTCTCTTTTCTCTCCGTTCACTTTTACGGACCATCCATCCTCATAAGGGACGGGAACGGCAAGGTAACCTTTTTTATCGACGTCCAAAGAGTCTATAGTGATACGATTATCGTTTATTTCAACGTTTCCGGGGCTGTTATTCCCGGCGGCTTCTTCAAGTTCCTGATAATCTTCAGCGTATACTCCTATATCTTTAAGCGTATATTCTCCTTTGCGCATGCGGATCGATATTTCTTTTTCTTTCGGCACACGGATGGTAATATCATTTACGCCCGTTTTATAGATGGAATCCTCCGATTTGCGCGATGTACGGAAGTCGTTCACGTAAAGGGCAAACCACGGAGCTTCTTCATTGTTGTTAAGAAGATAAAAGGAAACGTAAATGTCTTCTGCATCGGAATTCATGAGAGAATCCGGTAGTGTTAAATGGATACCGCCTTCTTCTTCCTGAACGTCGAGGGTGTCATTCTTATAAGTGGCCCCGGAGGCGGTGATTTCCGTACTCTCGATATAATTGTTACGGACAGGAGGGGAGGAGGCAGTGCTGTCTGCTCCCTCTATTACCATGCCATCGATCATCGCTGCTTCACGCGCAAGAGGGTGACTTTCCTCGAGATCCTCTTCACTGTAAATAGTACCGGAGGTCTGTACGAATGGAAGGCTGTTCGTGTTTTTGTAAATAATGTAGTTGTCGCTCTCGGAAGCAGACTTGAATCCATAAGGAACGTTTTTTACACTATCTTTTTCGTACATAAAATAGTCACCCTGCCACAGACTGTGCAGGTTCGCCCGGTCCCCGAAGCCGGCATAGCGGCTCACGCTTTCTTTTTTCATATCAATTTCCAAATCATGATAATAGTAATTCAGTAAATTCCCGTTCAAAATGCTTGAATATGCACTCGTCCCGTAAAAATCCTGGATAAGCGGTGTGTTGTACCTGCCGTCTGCCATCCAGCTTATTCGGGAGAAACCGGCGTCTTTCATCGTCCGTTCAATCAATTCCCGCTGTTCTTTCCCTCTGTAGTCTTCGCTCGTAATATAATCTTTTGAGCTCTTGTACACTTCTCCGCCTGTGTATAGTTTGTCCCATTGATACATATTCATGGAAAGAAGCTGAAATGTAATCGTACCGATAATGAGAAAAAAGAACCCTTTTTTTCCATATCGGGTCGTTGCGAGAGCTGCAAGTACAGTAAACCCTGCCCACGTCAGGAAAAGAAGCGCCCATTCATCCGACCAGGCAAGCCCGTGATCCGTTAGGAGGAAGAGCACGTATAATACAACTGTAAATGCTCCACCTGTAAGAAGTTTCTTACCTTTGATGTGCCGTAGTTCGGGTAGGCCGCTGGCTATCGCCCCGCCGATTGCAAATGCGGCCAGATATTCATAGCGGTGCTGCGGAGCAGAGAGGCCGTTGAAGAAGCTGGCTGCATACGGAATGTAGTGAAGGACAATTATAATGAGACCCAATACCGCAAAGAACCGGAAATTTTTATTTTTATAAAGGGGCCTTAATACGAGCATTAGAACAAATAACGCAGGCACCATTAAATACAGGCTGTCATACAGAATGTTCGTAGTACTCTCAATCAGCGGTATTTCATCGGTATAGGGAGGACGCACGTTCTGAAGAAAACTCCTCACTGCCGGAACGAAACCTGCAGCGCCTATGCAGAATCCGAGTAACACAGCTATTATGTAGACTTTGATCTGGCTGAATTTCGGCATCTCCTTTTTACGAAGAGGAAGCAGCCATCTGAGAAGAATGTAAATGACTGTAAAGAACCCGTTGATATAAGCGAAATAGAAATTGTCGAAAAAGGAGACAGCTGTCGCAGCGATCAGCCAGCCGGGCCGGTTTTCCCTGATGACTTTCTCGGCCCCCAGTATAAGCAGAGGGAGCCAGAGGAAAGCATCGCCGAAAAACTCCCAGTATGTGACGTGCTGAAAATACTTCGCGGCAGTGGCAAAAAAAACAGCTCCCACGAAGGAAGGAACCAGTTTGCTCGTGAAGTAACGAAATACAAAAGTGGTGGATATTATAACGAAGCTCATTCTGATTACACTTAAAAAGACCGCACTCTGAGCCCAGAACAAAACATCCGGTTCACCGATGACGGAAAATGTTTCCAACAGGAATACAACAGCCACGGTTAAATAGAAGAAAAGATTCACGCTGAAATAATAAGCGAGCTGGCTGTATACATCTCCTCCCAGACCGAATTGATAGGAATAGAAGAAATCCCCGCCGGTGAACTGTTCGTAAAGCATCTGTTTAAAAGGGACCATCTGTGACAGGCCGTCATTCGGTCCTACCATGTAGTGGCCTTCGCTCCACTGATATAAAAAGAATCCGTGAGCCAGTGCTGAAATGACAAGACTGAAGGTTACTAACGTGATCAGCTGTTTTTTTGTCATGCTTACCTTTGACCTACCTTTTTAAAATTTTCCCGGTTATTACGAATGTGATCGGCACTGTAAAGAACACAGCAGCCAGAGGTGCGATGTTTCCATTCCAACCGAACAGGTCGACAAATACGAAAACAAGAAGTGAAGAGACCGACATGTTAACGAACTGAGTGAAAGGAAACAGTAAAAACTTTGAAATGGTCGGCTTTACTCCATATGTAAAATACACATTCAAGAAGAACGAAATTACCATACTGATGAAAAAAGCGAGTATGTGGGAGATTAAATAATAAAACTCCAGTACGTTATAGAATAGCAGATAAAATATATAGTAGTTTGCTGTGTTCAGACCGCCCACGAGAACGAAGCGGGTGAATTCATTATTCCATTTCTTCATAGGTCTCCCTTTCTGTGTTACTTTCCTTGATCAGGTAATGGGGGCGTCTCTTCGTTTCCATATAAATTCTTCCGACATATTCCCCAATAACCCCGAGACTTATTAATTGTACTCCCCCGAGAAACAGGATGGAAGAGATAGTGGTGAAGTACCCGGGTACTTCCACCCCCCGTGAAAGGATGAGTCCGAACATGATCAGAATATAAACAAGGCTCAGACCCATGATGAAAAACCCTGCGTAAAACACGAGACGGAGAGGCCGCTGGTTAAAGGACAGCACTCCCTCTATACCGTATTCAAACAGGTCAACGAGGGACCAGGTGGAATTCCCTTCATCGCGCTGTACGTTATCGAATTTCACTACCTTTTTATCAAAACCGATCCAGGAAAACAACCCCTTGGAAAAACGGTTCCCTTCACTGAGGGCGAGAATGGCATCGACTGCCTGTCTGCCAAGCAGACGAAAATCTCCTTCGCCGTCGACCAGGTCCACCTGGGCCAGTTTATTGACCAGTTTATAGTAAAGGGAACTGAGAGAAGAACGTACTTTGGATTCTTTTACCCTGTTCCGCCTGGCGACGACCTGTTGAAAGCCTTCCTCAAATCCTTCCAGAAGTTCGGGGATAAGGGAAGGGGGGTGCTGAAGGTCGGCATCCATAATAATGACCGATCCTCCTTTGGCATGCTGAAGACCGGCAATAAGAGCAGGCTCTTTACCGAAGTTACGGCTGAAAGAAAGATATTTCACCTCCGGACACTCCGATGCGAGCGAACGCACTCTCGCAAGTGTATCATCTTTACTGCCGTCATCGACGAATATTATCTCAAAATCATACCGAAGAGAACTAAATTCTTTTTTTAGTTCTTTGTGAATCCTGTTTATATTGTTTCCTTCGTTAAAAGCAGGAATGATAATTGAAACCGTTAATTCTTCCATGGTTACCCTCCGTCTGATGGCCTGATGCTATCCAGCTTCCCTGTCCCGGGAACTGTGAAACCCTGTTGTGAAAGGGAAATGAAGGTTCATAATTGTTTCAAAACTCTTCGTAGGTAGCAGGGTTCTGCCCGTTCAGTCTGCCATCTCTTCTTGTAAGTTCATTCATAATTCTCATTTCCGCTTCCTCCAGCGCAAAATCAAAGATGTTCATATTTTCACGCTGTCTTTCGGGGGAAGAGGATTTTGGTATGGGAAGCGTCCCCAACTGATAATGCCACCTTAGAATAATCTGGGACACACTTTTTTTGTGACGGGATGAAATGGATTGTATCGTCTCATTTCCCAGAATGTTGGTCACACGGGCGAGCGGGCTCCAGGACTGTGTCTGGATGCCTTTTTCTTTATGATAGGCAAGCTGATCCCTCTGATTGAAAAAAGGATGAAGTTCTATCTGGTTGATGGACGGAGTGACGTCCGTTTCCCGCATTAACTGCTCCAGGTGATCCGGAAGAAAATTGCAGACTCCGATGGATCGGACGAGCCCCCACTTCTTAGCGTCAATCAACGCCTGCCATGCTTCGGTAAATCTCCCCTGTTCCGGATTGGGCCAGTGGATCAGGTAGAGATCGTAGTACTCAAGACCGGTCCGGTAAAGAGATTCCTGAATGGAAGCGACAGCTTTATTGTACTCGTGATAACGGCCCGGAAGTTTGGATGTGATTCTGAGTTCGTCTCTTGGAACGCTGCTGCGGCGCACCGCTTCTCCTACCGTTCCTTCGTTTTCGTAATTATATGCAGTATCAATCAGGCGGTACCCCATGTCAATAGCGCTTTGGATGGAGACAGCTCCGTCATTCCCGTTCAGGCGGTATGTGCCGAACCCCAACGCCGGCATTGTCATACCATCCCGCAATGTAAGTTCTGGAATTGAATTATTCAACTATAACCCCTCCTTGATTATTATATTCCTCCTGAAGAGAAGGCACAAACTACAAGGAAAGAGGAAACTTTCAAAAGCAACGTCGTTTTCCGGAGACGTTTAAAGGGAAAACAGGTAGAATGACTCTAAGATACGGAGGGATAGTGTGGAAAACGAAGCTAAAATGCTGCACCATTTTACAGATGTGAAAGAATTTGAAAATGAAGGATTGCAAAATAATGGTATCGATTTCCCTGAACTGGAACAGATGCTTAATGACTATATACTCACGCAACAGAAAGAGACGTTGTTCTTCAAGGAATGTGTGATACAGTTGAAGCAGCGCAGTGACGGAGATATTCGTACCGTAAAAATAACTTATCAGGATGACGATCTCAACAGTGATATACGATTATGGGGAGCGAAAAAAGAGGAAACGGGCGAAGTGCTTACAATGAGTGTGGATGCGGTGAATCTCGTAAGCGGGGAAGTTGTGTATGAACGGTCATTAATGTAGTGTGCGTTCACACAATGATTTCATTACAAAGGAAGGAGAATGAACATGAATGTAAAATTTCCAATCGGTGAATTGCAGGTGCCGGACCAGGTGACACTTGAAGATATCAGGACTTGGCTGAATGAAATCGAAACCTATACGGACAGATTGAGAGACACAGTGGAGAATCTGAGTGAGGAGGAACTTTCGAAAACGTATCGCGAGGGAAGTTTCACCGTCCGTCAGCTTGTTCATCATATAGCGGACTCTCAGCTGAATATGTACCAGAGATTAAAACTTGCACTGACCGACGATGCTCCGACAGTACCGGGATTCGATCAGGAGAAGTGGCTGGAACTTGCGGACAATTCACTTCCAGTGGAGCCTTCCATAAGAATGCTTGAAGGGATGAACAAGCGAATCGTAGCTCTTGGCCACAGTCTCACAGAAGATCAGCTGCAGCGTTATTTCATACACGAAGATACCGGTAAAATTACGGTAGCTACCAAAGTTGCAAAACTTTCCTGGCACGAAGAGCATCACTTCGCCCATATTAAAATAGCTCTCGGTATGGAAGTGAAGTAACAGACCGTGGAGCCGACCGATAATACGAGTAGAAACAACCTCCTTCTGCGCAACAATAGCTGCAGAAGGAGGTTGTTTAATGTCGTCGGCTATCCCGAATGCCGTAATTTGAATAACCTGTACGTAAATCCGAACCACGGCAGTCCTGTGAACACGAGCGGCACCGACAGGATGAAAAATAAAACGAGAAACACTTTATTCATAAACGGGGCTATAAAGCTGAAATCGCCAAAAGCCCCCGACAGTAATAAGACTTCTATTATAAGTAACGGAAGGGCAGCTTTTCCGGTGATCCGCTGTTGAACTTCGTATTTATCGATTTCCGTCGTCTTGTCTGTATACAAAGGGGTTGTACCGGGGGCTGCAGTGAATAAATGAATGTAGTTTGACTGACTGGCGACGTGTTTCCAACCGCCTTCCCTGAAGTAAGTGAAATACTCTTCGTCCGGTTTGTTGCAATAGTCTATTGCATAAATTCGTTCCGCGGGGTCGTTTTTTTTCAGTTTATAACCGAGCAGAGAAAAGCCATCGACTTCCCATCCCTCGGCTGCATACCGCTCCAGTTTACGCATATCTTTTTCTTCCTCAAAAGCAAGTCCGCCTGAACTGACGTATTTTATATTTTTCATTCTGCATTCTCCCTTTCACTTAAATAATCTTTAGCAGTCCGAACAATCTGTTCTCGCCGAACGATATCTTCATTCAGCAGATTTTTTCCTTCTGTTGTAATGAGATACGTTTTCTTTTTTGTTTCGGTACCGGGTGCGGGTCTGATCAGACCTGCTTCTGAAAGTTTCCTTATAGTTGTGTACAGGGAAGCGGGGCCGATACTGACAGCACCTTCTGTCATTTTTTCGATTTCCTGCATAATTAAATATCCATGCTTCGGTTCGGTCAGGGAGAGAAGGATAAAAAAAGAAGTATCCGTTAATTCCCTTTCATTGAGACTATTTCTTCTGGCCATATTCTTCTCCTTTCATATCACCTAATGATATATCATTAGGTGAAATATATCATTAGGTGAAATATATCATTAGGTGATATGAAAAGCAATATCCATTTTAAGATGAAGCTTTTATTGTTAAACAAAAAACAGGCTGTGCGGATATTTCGCACAGCCTGTCGCATATCTGATTATTATTTTTCGGAACGAAGCGGCGGCCCGTATTCATTCAGGTCTCCATTGTTCAGGTCGCTGACATGGTTATACAGAATGTTATCAATCTCCTGCAAATCTTCACTGGACAGTTCTGCTTCATCCGCTTTTTGCACACCTTCAAGCTGGGAAGGTTTTCTTGCTCCCCAGAGAACGAAATCAGCGCCGGGTTCATGATCCATCAGCCAGCGTACGGCAAGCTGGATCAGGTCAAGATTCCGTTCATCCGCAAAATCCCTCAGTTGTTCTACGGCATCGAGAAACGCAGGGAACCGGTCACCCTGGAACAGTTCGATGTTGCTTCTCAGATCTCCCTCCGGAAATTCGGCATCTTTTGTAAACTTACCGGTAAGCATCCCGTGGGCGAGAGACCCCCAGGATAACGTTGCGATGTCGTGTCGATTACAGTACTCGAACCAGTCGATCAGATATCTTTGCAACATATTCAAATGCATCTGTGACGTATGGATAGGAGCATATTTCTGCCACTCATCCATTTGTTCGGGGCTGAAGTTACTGACCCCGATTGCCCGAATTTTCCCTTCATCGAAAAACTCTTTCATTTTTTTCGCAGTATTTTCAATCGGCTCATCCGTATCCGGCCAGTGAATCTGATAGACGTCGATGTAACCCGTCTGTAGCAGTTGAAGACTTCTGTTCAATTCATTCTCGAGTTTACCGGGCCTTGAATCACGGGAAGCTCCACCTTCGAAGTTGATTCCCGCCTTGGTGGCGATAACGAGGTCTTCCCGGCTTTTTTCGGACTCCTTGACCGCTTTTCCGACCAGTTCTTCAGAAAGACCCTCACCATACGCGGGGGCAGTGTCAATCATCGTTATTCCTTTATCAATAGCTGTTCTGATTGTCCGGATGGACTCCTGTTCATCCGTACCTCCCCAGCCGGAACCTCCGATCGCCCACGTACCCAGGGCAATACGGGTGGCTTCTACATTGCTCTTTCCAAGTTTTCGTTTCTGCATATTTTTCCCTCCTCTAAAAATGCAGCATTCCCTGTATTCGGTAACGGGAAACAAAGAAAGAGATAACATTACTTGCGGGGGAGGCCGTAAAGTACGAAAGAAAATGTTCTTTACACATATTTTGTAATTTTCTAATTATATGATAAGATGAACGTACATTCATTACGAAGGGGATGGTGTATGCAGAAGTTAAGGGAAGAAATCATTCAGACAGCTCTTAAGTTGTTCGATGCTCAAGGCTTCCATCGCGTCAGTGTCAATCAGATTGTAAAAGAGGCGGGAACCAGCAAAGGTGGCTTCTACCACCATTTTCAATCCAAGGATGAGCTGCTGTTCGTTATTCACGACACGTTCATTACATATGTGCTGAAAGAAGCCGAAGCAGCTACTGAAACACACCAGTCCCCTGTGGAGCAGATACAGGAAATTATACGTTCGTTTGTGCACGTGTTTGACTTATACCAGTCTCACATCACAGTATTCTACCAGGAAAGTAACTACGTTGACGAAACCTTCGAAGACGAAATCAACAGAAAACGGGACCAGTTCAAGGATAAGGTCATCGCCGTCGTAAAAAGAGGGCAGGAAGAAGGCGAATTCCGTCACGAACTCCCTCCGGAAATTACCGGTATGGCTATTCTCGGTATGGTCAACTGGCTGAATAAGTGGTACCGGAGAGAGGGAAGCCATACGATTGAAGAGATAGCTGAAGTGTTCACGGATCTGGTACTTCACTTTCTTCTGCCGGGTCACGGAGGTGTATCCGGAGTGGAGCAGAGGCCCCCTTTTTTTTACGGTAAAAAGTAAGCGATTTCATAAAAAGCGCTCTATACAGACCAACCAGTCGGTCTCAAGAGATAAAAGGAGGAAGCTGATGAATTTTGAGTTGACGAAAGAACAGGAAATGACGAGGAAAATGGTTCGTGATTTTGCGGAAGAGAAGATAGCACCCCGGGCAATAGACATAGATAAAAATTCTGAATTTCCGGAGGACTTGTTCAAAGAGATGGGAGAACTGGGGCTGCTCGGCATCCCGTTCCCCGAAGAATACGGGGGAAGCGGCGGCGACACGGTAACGTATGCGCTGGCGGTCGAAGAAATCGGACGCGTGTGCGGCTCCACCGGTCTAAGTTATGCGGCAGCCGTATCTCTTGGCGCCAGTCCCCTGTACTATTTCGGTACGGAAGAGCAGAAACAGGAATTCCTGATACCTCTTGCAAAAGGTGAAGGGCTTGCGTCTTTCGGTCTCACTGAACCGAACGCCGGGTCGGATGCGGGCGGTACACAGACGAAAGCGGTTCTGGAAGGGGATCACTACGTTCTGAACGGAGAGAAGTCCTGGATTACAAACGCTGAATATGCGAGATCGATAACTATTACGGCCCAGGCCGGTAAAAGAGAAGACGGTAAAAATATCATTTCTGCATTCATCGTTCCGAAGGATACTCCCGGAATGACGATTCGAAGTGATTACGACAAAATGGGCGTGCGCGGCTCTAACACCTCAGAGATTGTACTGGAAGATGTAAAAGTTCCGAAAGAGAACATACTCGGAGACCCGAAAAAAGGATTCGGCCAATTCCTTCACACACTGGACGGAGGGCGAATTTCCATAGCGGCTCTTGCTGTCGGTATTGCACAGGCTTCTCTTGATCGTGCTCTTGCTTATGCGAAGGAAAGGAAACAGTTCGGCGAACCGATTTCAAAATTCCAGGCGATTCAGTTCAAACTGGCTGATATGGCGATGGAAGTGGAACTGGCCCGTAACATGGTGCTGAAAGCGGCGTGGTTGAAAGACGAAGGAAAGCCGTTCACGAAGGAATCCGCTTATGCAAAACTGTTTGCATCGGAGACGGCCTTTCGTTCTGCAAACCAGGCGATTCAGATTCACGGAGGATACGGCTACATGAGAGAGTTTGAAGTGGAACGGTTCTTGCGTGATGCAAAACTTCTCGAAATCGGTGAAGGTACTTCTGAAATACAGCGGATGGTCATAGCTCGCCAGCTCGGTTGCTGAATATAACGAAGGAGGGATTGGATGAGCTTACTGCAAGTGACTATGGGTGAATTGTTGAGAGAGAAAGCGCAAAAAATGCCGCAAAAAGAAGCGTTCGTTTTTCCGGAAAGAGGGCTGCGGGGTTCATATAAAGATCTGGATGAGTGGACCGATCAGGTGGCAAAAGGACTGATGGCTCTCGATATCGGGAAGGGGGATCATTTTGCGGTATGGTCCGACAACAAGCCGGAATGGCTGGCCTCCCAATTTGCTTCCGGTAAGATGGGCGGCGTGCTTGTAACAGTGAACACGAGTTATAAGGCGAAGGAGCTCGAATACCTGCTGAAGCAGTCTGATTCCGAAACACTGATCATGGCTGAGTCGTATAAAGGAACTTCCTATGTCGACATTCTCAGGGAAATCTGCCCGGAACTCGATCATTCGGAGAAAGGTAACCTTCACAGTGAGAAGCTCCCGGCCCTTCGTAACGTAATTGTGCTTGGAGATCAGGAATATCCCGGCTGTTACACGTGGAAGGATCTGATTGTCAAAGGAGAAGAAGTGAAGGATGAGGAGCTCCGGGAACGAGAAGCCACCCTTTCTTATAAAGATGTAATCAATATGCAGTACACTTCCGGAACTACGGGTTTTCCGAAAGGGGTTATGCTGAGCCATTACAATATTGTGAATAACGCCAATCAGGTAGCAGACTGTATGAATATGACGGACGAAGACCGTTTGTGCATCCCGGTGCCGTTTTTCCACTGCTTCGGCTGTGTCATGGGGACGACGGCCACTGTCGCAAAAGGGGCAACGATGGTAGTCATCGAACAGTTCGAGCCGAAACTTGTTCTCCAGGCTGTGAAAGATGAATCGTGTACAGCTCTTCACGGTGTACCGACGATGTTCATAGCCGAGCTGAACCATCCGGAGTTCGAAAATCTCAAACCGGATACGCTGCGCACCGGTATTATGGCCGGGTCGACCTGCCCGATGGAAGTGATGAAGAGTGTCATTAACGAAATGGGCGTCGAAGAGATAACTATTGCATACGGCCAGACGGAGTCTTCCCCGGTCATAACACAGACGAGACCTGACGACCCGATTGATCTGCGGGTGAAAAGTGTGGGAAGAGCACACCCGAACGTGGAAGTGAAAGTCGTTGAACCTGCCACCGGGGATGAAGCGGAGCGCGGAATGCCCGGAGAGTTATGCACAAGAGGCTATCTCGTGATGGAAGGTTACTACAAAGACGAAGAATCAACGGAAACAGCTATCGATCCGGACGGCTGGCTCCATACTGGTGACATAGCCGAAATGGATGAAAACGGGTACGTCGAAATCACCGGACGTATGAAGGATATGATTATCCGTGGGGGAGAAAACATTTATCCTAGGGAAATCGAAGAGTTTCTTTATCAGCATCCGGATGTGCTCGACGTACAGGTTGTAGGAATACCGGACGCGACGTACGGCGAAGAAATTATGGCCTGGATCATTCCGAAAGAGGATTCGGAAGTATCCGAGGAAGATGTAAGGGCTTTCTTTGAAGGGGAAATTTCCAAACATAAAATCCCGGCTTATATTTACTTCACTGACGAATACCCGATGACCGCGAGCGGTAAAATACAGAAATTCAAGCTGAGAGAAGCCGCCGTCGATATGATCGGACGTTAAGGAAGAAAGGAGATTCGAGATGTTCAAAAAAGTACTGGTTGCCAACCGGGGGGAGATCGCCTCGCGCATAATAAGAACTTGTAAACGGCTCGGAATTTCGACAGTGGCCGTTTATTCGGAAGCTGATGCTGATGCAAATTTTGCTGCAGAGGCAGATGAAGCTTATGAGATCGGCAAGCCTCCGGTAAAGGACTCCTACATGAATATGGAGAAGATTATCGAAGTCGCAAAAAGCAGCGGGGCGGAAGCTATCCACCCCGGCTACGGTCTTTTAAGTGAAAATCCCGATTTCGCTCTAAAGACAAAGGAGGCCGGTCTCGTCTTTATCGGCCCCGGTGCTGATGTCATGGGGAAAATGGGAGATAAAATCGCTGCCCGTAAGGAAATGAAGAAAGCGGGTGTTCCCGTTATCCCCGGCACGGAAGAAGCCGTGGAAGACACGGAGGAAGCGAAAAAGACCGCAGGGGAATACGGTTATCCGGTTATGCTGAAAGCTTCCGCAGGTGGAGGAGGTATCGGTATGCAGGCTGCTCATTCCCCGGAAGAACTAGAGAAAGCTTTTGAAGGGAATCAGAAGCGGGCCGCCACATTTTTCGGTAACGGTACCATGTTTATCGAAAAACTGATCGAAGAACCGCGTCACGTGGAAATACAGGTGCTGGCCGATGCCCACGGGAACGCTGTCCACCTGTTTGAACGGGAATGCTCTATTCAGCGTCGGCATCAGAAAGTGGTGGAAGAAGCACCATCTCCGGTCCTATCGGAAAAAACCAGACAGAAGATGGGGGAAGCCGGTCTGAAAGCGGTGCAGGCTCTCGGATATGTAAATGCCGGTACTATAGAATTTCTCGTGGATGAGGAAGAGAATTTCTATTTTCTTGAAATGAATACACGTCTACAGGTCGAGCATCCGGTTACAGAGGAGATAACCGGCCTTGATCTTGTGGAAGCGCAGCTCAGAATTGCAAACGGAGAGAAGCTTGCCGTTTCTCAAAACGACCTGGTTATTTCCGGCCATGCGATAGAAGTACGGATTTATGCAGAAGATCCGGAACGTTTTTTTCCTTCACCGGGTACTATAACTACGGCCGTCTTTCCGAAAGGGGAAGGTGTCCGACTGGAGACGGCCGTTCATGGCTCATCAGAGGTTACACCTTATTATGATCCTCTGATAGCCAAACTGATCACGACAGGCCGTGACCGGGAGCAGGCGATAGAGAGAATGACGGATGCTCTGGATGAGTTCCGGATCGAAGGAATCAAAACGAACATACCTATGCTTCAAAAAGTGATCCGGCATGAAAGGTACAGAGCAGGAGATACTACGACTGCATTTGTGGAAAAATATTATAAAGGAGGACAATAACATGGAAATCAAAGCTTCAATGGCAGGAAACGTATGGAAAATGAACGTAGCAGAAGGTGCAGAGGTTAGCGAAGGAGACGATGTCGCAATCCTGGAATCTATGAAAATGGAAATTCCCATTCCGGCTGAAAAAGGCGGGAAAGTAAAAGAAATCAAAGTCGCGGAAGGCGACTTCGTGAATGAAGGCGACGTGCTGGCGGTACTGGAATAGGGGGGATTGGATGTTTGAAATGCCCGAAAAAGTAGCAATCAGGGAAGTTGGGCCGAGAGACGGCTTGCAGAACGAAGGGGAAAATATCGCTACAGAAGACAAAATTGAGTGGATTAACCTTTTATCACAGTCAGGACTCAATTACATCGAATTTTCTTCATTTGTACATCCGAAATGGATCCCTCAGCTGAAGGATGCCCGTGAGGTAGCGGAAGGTATTACCCGCACCCCCGGCATTACCTATGCGTCTCTTGTGCCGAACAGAAAAGGACTTGAGAACGCGATTGGTACCGATGTGGATGAGGTCAGTGTGTTCATGTCTGCCAGTGAAACTCATAATAAAAAGAACATAAATAAAACGATTGAAGAAACGTACCCGGTTCTTGAAGAAGTAGTGAGGGAAGCAAAGGCATCCGGAAAAACGGTGCGGGGCTATGTCTCGACAGTGTTCGGCTGCCCGTATGAAGGAAAGATTGCTCCTTCACGTGTTTTCGAGGTAAGCAACCGGTTATTCCAAATGGGCATTGATGAGTTGTCTCTTGGCGATACGATCGGTGTTGCCAATCCGAAGCAGGTAGATGAATTTCTTGAGCAGATGGAGGGGAATGTTCCTTTTTCAAAGGTAGCAATGCATTTCCATAATACGTCGGGGATGGCGTTAGCCAACGTTCTTGTATCACTCGAACGGGGAATTACGAAATTCGACGCAGCACTGGGAGGCCTTGGCGGCTGTCCTTATGCAGATGGAGCCAGCGGAAATCTCGCAACGGATGACCTTGTCCACATGCTTGAAGATATGGGGATAGAGACCGGAGTTAATCAGGAGAAGCTGGCAGAGGCGGCGACGTTCATCCAGTCCAGATTATCCAAAGAACTGCCAAGCCACCAGATGCAGATCAGAAACAGACAAGGAGGGCGGAACGATGGGTAAAACCGTAACGATAGATCGTATTGAAGAACATATAGCTCTGCTATCACTGAATCGTCCGGATGCTGCGAATTCTCTCTCCCGTGAACTTCTCGATGAACTGCAGCGCGCACTTCGAAAAGTGAACAGAGATGACAATATTCGCGTCGTCCTGTTGACGGGGAACGGTACGAAAGCATTTTGCGCAGGGGCTGATTTAAAAGAAAGAAAAGGGATGAGCGATGAAGAGGTAACCGGAACGGTCAAGAAGATAGGGGAAACGGTACGGATGATCGAGGAACTCCCGGTACCCGTTATAGCAGTACTTAATGGGGCAGCTTTCGGCGGAGGTCTCGAGATGGCTCTTGCCTGTGATCTTCGAATGATCAGTTCGTCGGCCCGGGTCGGTCTGACTGAAACTTCTCTCGCTATTATACCCGGAGCCGGAGGGACTCAGCGTCTTTCCCGTCTGATAGGAAAAGGACAGGCCAAGTCGCTCATATATACTGCAAGGCCCATAGATGCGGAACGGGCTTATGACCTCGGGATTGCTGAATATATTCACGAACCGGACACCCTTTTGGAAGAAGCGAAAGATCTTGCGCGGACGATCGCCGGAAACGGGCCGGTGGCAGTTCGGGAAGCTAAAAAAGCTATCGACCGGGGAATGGAGACGAATCTTGAAGCAGGCTTGTATATAGAACAGAAGAGCTACAGAAAAACGATTCCTACGAAAGATCGTCTGGAAGGACTGACAGCTTTCGCTGAGAAAAGAAAGCCTGTGTATCGAGGAGAATAAGGAGGAATTTGTATGGCGATGGATCAAAGATTAAAAGAAGCGAAAGAAAAAATAGCCTCAGGCGGCCTGGAGAAATATCACGAAAAGAACAAAGAGAAAGGGAAAATGTTCGTACGTGAACGTCTGGAACAACTGTTTGATGACAATATTGACGTGGAAGACGCGTTTTTCGCCAATAATCAGGACGAAGGGCTGCCGGCGGACGGAGTCGTTACCGGTATCGGTCGTATTAACGGTGAAAAAGTGTGCGTCATGGCTAACGATTCCACAGTAAAAGCCGGGTCGTGGGGGGCAAGAACCGTCGAAAAAATTATCCGTATACAGGAAACGGCACTGAAGCTTGAACTGCCGATGCTTTACCTCGTGGACTCAGCAGGGGCGAGGATTACCGATCAGGTAGAAATGTTCCCGAATCGAAGAGGAGCGGGACGTATTTTCCACAATCAGATCAAAATGTCCGGCCGTGTACCGCAAATTTGCCTGCTGTTCGGTCCATCCGCTGCCGGAGGAGCTTACATACCCGCCTTTTGCGATATCGTAGTCATGGTGGATAAAAATGCTTCCATGTACCTCGGTTCTCCGCGGATGGCGGAAAAAGTTATCGGGGAGAAAGTGACGCTCGAGGAAATGGGTGGTGCTAATATGCACTGCTCCGTCTCCGGGTGTGGAGACGTTCTGGCAGAAAGCGAAGAGGAAGCGATCCGGTTCGCACGAAAATACTTGAGCTATTTCCCTTCCAATTTCAGACAGAAACCGGGTGTGAAAGATAGTGTCGACCCGGCTTCTTTCGAAAAGTCGATCAACGAACTGATTCCTGAGAACCAGAATGCACCGTTCGACATGTATCAGCTGGTGGACAGGCTGATTGATGAAGGGTCTTTCCTGGAAATCAAGAAGAAATTCGCACCCGAACTGATCACCGGGCTGGCCCGGATCGGAGGAAGATCCGTCGGCGTAATAGCAAATCAGCCCCGGGCCAAGGGTGGCGTGCTTTTTCCTGATTCCGCCGATAAAGCCGCCAAATTCATGCAGCTGTGTGATGCCTTCAATATCCCGCTCCTGTTCCTTGCCGACATCCCAGGATTTATGATCGGCACACGGGTGGAGCAAGCCGGTATTATCCGTCACGGTGCGAAAATGCTGGCGGCGATGAGTGAAGCTACTGTTCCTAAAATATCAGTCATTGTACGTAAAGCGTACGGCGCAGGTCTGTATGCAATGGCCGGCCCGGCTTTCGAACCTGATGCGTGTCTGGCCCTGCCGAGTGCACAAATAGCGGTAATGGGTCCGGAAGCTGCAGTGAACGCAGTGTATGCCAATAAAATTGCAGAGCTTCCGGAAGAAGAGCGTCCGGCCTATACTAAAGAGAAGCATGAAGAATATAAAGAGAATATCGATATTTATCGTCTTGCATCCGAGATGGTCATTGATGATATTGTGCAGCCGGATAATCTCCGGAACGAGCTCATGACCAGATTCGATATGTATGACTCGAAAAACACGGTCTTTACAGAAAGAAAACATGGGGTATACCCCGTGTAACGAAAAAGATATTCAGCCTCCCTCTGATACCAGTAAGAGGGGGGCTTTTCTATTGGAGAGCAGGGGCTCGACCATCGGTTTTATTTCTCCATGTATGGTTAATAAAAGCAGGAAACGGGAAAAGTCGGGCATCGGAGGTGAAGGAAGATGAAGGATAATGAAAGTATGAAAGAGAAAGAAGAGAATGAGAACAGACATACAGAAGCTTCCGAAGAGAAAATTGACCGTCCGGGACGGCAGTTTTATATACCTTCTCAAATCGTTGATGAATTTGGGGAGAAGGGTAGAGACCACCTGAACAAGAAGCCACGGGCTCAGTTTCTGCTTGCTCTGACGGCCGGGTCATTCATGACGTTCGGAGCTGTGTTTTCTATTCTGCTGGCGATCGATATCCAGGCAGAGGGACTTTTCTATTTAATGTCCGGCTTGGGATTTGCAGCCGGGTATGCGATGGTGTTCATTTCAGGAGCGGTTCTGTTTACAGAAGTGAACGTCCTGTTGCCCTCCTATCTTTTCAACAAAAAAGGTTTAATGAAAGTCAATATTTATAAATTCTGGCTGGCAACTTATCTTGGTAATATGATTGGAGCCTTTGCGGTAGGCCTTCTTATACAGATGTCCGGCTCACTTTCCGACCCTTTTTATTCGGAACTGGCCGTATATGTAGATAAGAAAATGAAGTTTCTCGATTATGGAGTGAAGGGATGGTTTGAAATTCTCGTATCAGGAATACTCGCCAACTGGCTGATCGGTATGGCCGCTTTTCTGACGACCTCAGCCCGTGACATAACCGGTAAAATACTGGGGACCACTTTGCCGGTCATACTATTCGTAGCGGGTAATTTCCAGCACAGCGCGGCCAATATGGGGTATTTCAGTATGGGGATACTTTCTATGGACCAGTACACATGGTATGAATATATTTTCTTCAACCTTGTCCCTGCAAGTATAGGTAACCTTATTGGAGGCGGTATCCTTGTCTCTTTACTGTTCACCTATGCCTATAAAGAAGATATCGAAAATACTTTTGGAATGGGAAAATAAAGCGTCGCAGTTTTACTTCATGACTTAGTGGGAAAAGAATAGTAACAAATCATAATAAGGAGGTGCAGTATGACAGACAAAAAAGGTATGAGTGATAAGGTGAAAGGTGCTGTCAATAAAGTGAAGGGGGAAGCCAAAGATCAGGTAGGCAACGCCAAAGAGGATTCTGAACTTCAACAGGAAGGACAGAAGAATAAAGCTAAAGGAAAAGTTCAGGAAAACATCGGAAAAGCGAAAGACGATGAATAAATAAGAAAGCTGCCGGTTTTAAAACCGGCAGCTTTCTTTGCTTACTCTCGTCATGCTCCCATAGCAAAAGTGCGAAATTAATGGACAGAGGCTCCTATTTTTTTGATTTCTTCCACGGTTTCAGGATTTTCAAGAGCACTGAGGTCTCCCTGATTCCGATTTAAGAAAGCCGATTTTATGGCACGTCTCATCACTTTGGCATTTCTCGTTTTCGGAAGATCACTGACGATATATATTTTTTTCGGTGCAATAGCTTTTCCGAGCTTGTCGGTGAGAAGCTGCTGCAGTTCTTCGAGCAGGGTTTCCGAGTTCTCCGTTTTCGTAACGACAAACGCCACGGGTTCCTCCCCTTTCATATCGTGGGGGGCACCGATGACCCCGGCTTCAATCACTTCTTCATGTTCGACGATTGCAGATTCTATCTCGGAAGGTCCTATGCGCTTTCCGGCTACGTTCAGTACATCGTCAGAGCGTCCTGAAATTAAAAAGTAGCCTCTTTCATCCACAGTCGCCCAGTCACCGTGTACCCATATGTCTTTGAAACGGTTCCAATACGTACGATGGTATCGGTCATCGTCTTTGTAGAAACTTTTCGTCATCCCTACCCAGGGCTGCTTCAGCACGAGTTCGCCTACATCGTTCACGACAGGACGTCCCTCGTCATCAAGCACGTCCACATCCATGCCGGGGAGGGCTGCGTTGAAGGTAACGGGCTGAATCGGTTTTACGAGTACGTTTCCTACCATACCGCCAGAGGTCTCTGTACCGCCCGAATAGTTGAAAATCGGTACTCTTTCTTTGCCGACGTGCTTATATAACCAATGCCACGGTTCGGGATTCCACGGTTCACCGGTAGAGCCGATCACTTCAAGGGAAGAGAGGTCATGACGGTCAATCCATGATTCCCCGTGCTTCATCATCCCCCTCACAAGCGTCGGCGAAATGCCGAGATGTGTCACTTTATAACGTTCCACAAGTTCCCACAGACGATCCGGCTCAGGATAGTCCGGAGTACCTTCGAACATGACGATCGATGCTCCGTTTACGAGACCTCCATACACGAGGAAAGGCCCCATCATCCAGCCCATATCCGTGAACCAGAACAGAGTGTCGTCTTTCCCGACATCCATACACATTCCGGCATCAAAAGCCGATTTTACAGGAAAACCGGCATGGGTATGTACCGCTCCTTTCGGGGTGCCTGTCGTCCCGGAAGTATAAATGAGCATAAATGGATCATCGGCGTGTTTCTCCATTGTTTCCACAGAAGCATTAGGCTCTTTCATTTCGTTGAACAGGACGTCTTTCGGTTTCTTTTCAAATGAAACGCCAGCGCGTTCCACTACGATAACGTGTTCCAGGGAATCGCAAACTTTCGCAGCTTTATCCGCTTCTTCTTTCATATTGACAGTTTTCCCTCTCCGGAAGAAACCATCAGCGGTGATGATAGCTTTTGCTTCACATGCGTTGACCCTTGTTTTCACTGCATCTGCTTTATAGCCGGAAAAGGCGGGTGAGAAAATGGCACCTATTTTAGAAATGGCAAGCATGCTGATAAGCGTTTCCGGAAGCATGGGGAGGTAGATGGTGATGATATCTCCTTCAGTGATGCCGAGTTTTTTGAGACCTGCGGCGACAGCATTCACCTCTTCGTCGAGTTCAGTGAACGTATACTTCACCCGGTCTCCATTATCCCCTTCCCAGTACAGGGCAATATCATTTTTCTTATCTTCATCTCTTGTCCATTTATCCAGAGCATTCAGCGTGGCGTTGGTCGTTCCGCCCCGGAACCAGTCGGGATGCGGCGCGCCTCTGGAAAGGTCTAGTGTTTTCTGATAACTGTCGAACCATTCGAAGTCGATTTCCTTTACCGCTTCGTCCCAGAACCAGGAAATATCCGAAACAGTGGCCTGGTGGAACTGCTTATAATCTTCATATCCCAGCCGTTTCATCCATTGATAAAGTCTCGTTTGCTTCATTTTTTCTTCTGATGGAATCCATACGTCTTCATATGTAGTCAATTCAATTTCCTCCTTTTAGTAACCGCTTACAAACATTATAACTAAAATGACAGTCATAAGAAACTGCGGCAAAGAAAACGGATGTGATACGATTGGAATATATACTGTAGAATAATAAGGTAATGGAGTATACCTTGAAAGGAGGAGCGGAAGTGGATAAATTGAAAGTCATTAATCTGGTCAGTCTCGGGGTCGGTATTATTTTCCTTGTATATTTCTTTATATCGATGTTTACCGATGTATCGATGTCGCCGTTATTTCTGGTTATTGCGATACCTATTCTGTTCACGCTGAATGCCATACGTGATTTTTCCGAGGGAAGAAAGATTCTCGGTACGGTGAATGTAGTGATACTACTCGTTTTTCTATCGCTCGTCGTTGTTGAACTTTTTTAAGATGAAAAAACTTTATTCCAAAAGTCGGGAGGTGGATGGATATGGGAAAGGGCGGAATATTGGAGAAGGTGATCCGGGGAGTGTTTTTTACCGTTACTCCCGGACTTGCTCTTTATGGACTGGTTACAGGGGACTTCAGCTACCAGTACCTGATGCTTCTCGGTCTTTCGGGAGTACTGGCGATTACCGGAATAGATGACTATGAAAAAGGGAGAAAGTATTGGAGTCTGTTTTCTTTTATTGTGGCATTGTTTTCTCTTATCACTGCCGTCCAAATATTTTTCTCGGATGCCGGCTTATAACTTTCGCAGTAGGGTATATACATAATCAGTATTCAGAATATTGGTGAATTTATTCTGCGTCAGGGGGAGAATCGATGCTCAAAAATTATCAGACCGGAGCTTTTTTTGATGAAATGATGAACAGTGATGCTACACCGAAGCCTCACTACGAATGGTTTTATAAACTGGTGGAACGTTTTTCGGCCCGGGAACTGGATGAAAAGCACGAGACCGCGCAACTGAGTTTTCTGCGTCAGGGTATCACGTTTACCGTCTATAATAATGAAGGCCAGACTGAGAGGACGATGCCGTTCGATTTTATTCCGATCATTATTCCGGAGTCGGAATGGACGATGATCGAAACAGGTATGAAACAGAGAATGACGGCTCTGAATAAGTTTCTGGAAGATATTTATCATGAACGCAGAATTATTGAGGAAGGCGTTATACCGCGGGAACTTGTGGACAATAATCCTTATTATTACCGGAAACAGGTCCAGGGCGTCGGTATACCTCTTGATAATCATATCTTTCTCTCCGGCGTCGATCTCATCCGTGACGAACATGGGCAGTATCGTGTGCTGGAAGATAATCTGCGTAACCCTTCCGGAATGTCCTACGTGTTTCAAAATCGCTACGTTATGAGACAAGTGTATCCGGAACTGTTTTTCAATCATTCCATCCGTACCCTTGAGCACGAATTCTCGAAACTGCACCAGGCGGTCTGCGATCACAAACCGTCCGGATGTAAAGGGGAGGCGAATGTGGTACTTCTGACTCCGGGGAGTTACAATTCCGCATATTATGATCACATGTTTCTGGCTCAGCAGATGGGTATCGAGCTCGTGGAGGGCAGAGATCTCTTCGTTCAAGACGGAGTCGTCTACATGAAAACGATACGCGGTCTGAAACGGGTCGATATTATTTATAGGCGTATTGATGATGATTTTCTTGATCCGGAAGCTTTCCGGCCGGATTCGGCTCTCGGTGTGAACGGACTTCTTGATGCATATAAGAAAGGTAACGTAGCTATCCTGAACGGAATAGGGAATGGCGTTGCGGACGATAAAGCGATGTACGTATACGTTCCCGAAATGATCCGTTTTTATCTTGGAGAGGAACCTCTTATTCCAAACGTGGAAACGTATTTTCTCAGTGACCCGGAACGTCTTCAATACGTTTTAGAGAATATGGAGGAACTGGTTATTAAAAACGTCGGGGCTTCCGGGGGCTACGATATGCTTATCGGTCCTCAGTCCACGGAAGAAGAAAGAGCGCTTTTCCGTGAGAAAGTGATAGAACAGCCGAATCAGTACATTGCCCAGCCTACTATCAAACTGTCGCGGGCTCCGGCTTTTCAGGGTGGGAATGTTTATCCGTGTCACGTGGATTTACGGGTTTTCGTCATGAACGGAACGGAGATGAATGTGCTTCCCGGAGGGTTGTCGAGGGTTGCCCTGAAAGAAGGATCACTCGTCGTCAACTCTTCTCAGGGAGGAGGCGGCAAAGATACGTGGATTTTGTCGGGAGGAGGCGAAACAGATGCTTAGTCGTACGGCAGACGCTTTATACTGGATGGCGAGAAACCTGGAGCGTTCCGAAAATAACGCCCGGGTACTGAATGTTCAGCTTATAAATATGCTCGAAGCGGCTGATCAGCAAGTGCTGGACAGGGACTGGGAAGAAGTGCTTGAGATTTGTGCTTCCTACCGGGACTACATCAATCATTATTCGAGAATGGAAAGAGGGACTATGATCGAGTATCTGACAATGAATCCGATTAATCCCAATTCCATCGAGAACTGTATGAAAGTCGCGAGAGAGAACACTAAGAATACGCGTGATATCATCCCTGGCGAGTTGTGGGAGGTTCTCAATGAATTCCATCTTGATCATCAGGACAGCGGAGGAAATATAGGGACACTGGCACGGACGAAAGACTATTTGAAAACAGTCGCCCGCACCTCTATGACCGCGCAGGGGGTAATAGAATCCACAATGACCAGAGGGGTACCATATACGTTCATCAAGGTTGGCAAGTGGCTTGAGCGTGCGGAGAAGACAGCCCGTATTCTGAACGTCGTCTGTGAGAAACAAAGGCGGGAACCCCTTCAACATACAACGAACAATTATTACTACTGGCTGGCTGCTCTCAGGTTCCTGAACGGATACGATTCATTCATCAAAGAACATCCGCCGACCATGGACTCTGCGTACGTCCTTGATTTTCTTGTAAAAGAAGAAAAGTTTCCGAGGTCGATAAACTACTGTATGACGCATATTAAAGAAGCGATAATGGATCTTGAAGGCGGGCAGGTGCATCACTATTCGGAAGAGCTGTTTCAGCTTACAGATGTGATTCTTGCAGAAATCAGCGATACCGGGATTAAAGACATGAACATGGAAGAACTTATGAGGTTTCTTGACCATTTTCAGAAGCAGTGCATCGCTTTAAGCAGTCTGTTTATGGAAACCTACTATCTTTCTGTACCAACATCCTCAACATGAGAAGGAGCAAACGATTTTATGAAATACCAAATTGAACACACAAATAAATTCCACTATGAAACATCCGTAGATCAAAGCATGAACCACATTCGGTTAAAACCGCGTTCCGATGAATGCCAGCGGGTATTGGCCTACCGTTCGGAGATCTCGCCTGTCTCTGTAATAAAAGAGCACGTCGATGTGTGGGGGAATCACGTGGAAACATTTTTTATTCCCGAAAAACATAAACATTTGACGGTCAAAACGATTTCAACGGTCAGTATTCAGAAGAGCCCTTTTATCGATATGATCCGCTATTCGGACGAAATGAAGCAGATATTTCATTCCGAGCTTTTTCGCAAACACTATCTGGCCTACCTGAACGAAACACCCTATACATTCATGTACAAAGAACAGATTGATCTGCTTACTAAAAATGTCGGTGATCCGACGGATCCGATTCAGTTTTCTATCGACCTGATGAGATACGTGCACAATACGCTGTTTTACAATACAACCACGACGGATGTGAATACGAAAGCACACGAAGCATGGCCTTTGCAGGGAGGGGTGTGTCAGGACTTTGCTCATATTATGATTGCAGTTTTAAGGGGGAACGGGATACCGGCCCGGTACGCCAGTGGATATTTATATATCGGGGAAGATTCGGCTCTCGTCGGGGACGCTGCCACTCATGCCTGGGTGGAAGTGATGGTTCCTGGTGTCGGCTGGACGGGACTCGATCCGACGAACAACGTAGAAGCGCTGGAGAATCATATACGAATCGGCACGGGGCGTGACTATGCAGATGTAAGTCCGCTGCAGGGGGTATATCGCGGAGGGGGACAGAACCTCGACGTAAGTGTAAGCGTAACGCTTTTGGAAGAGTAAGCGACAAATTTAAAAAGGCGCTCCCCCACCGGCGGGTGGAAGGAGCGCTGTTCGATGTTTCTGAATTAACATGTGCAGATGAGTCTTCCTCCCGGAGGTTGGGAGGTCTTTCTCACATGAATGCTCTTTATAAGAGCATACCCACATTATAGATGGGAAAGATATCCTTGTCTATGCAACAAAAGAATAATTTTTGACAGAGTTTTGAATAAAGAAGGGTATGTTTCTCTTTAGTAAGGTAATGAATAAAGAAAAGTTAAAGAGACCATTCAGCATGCCCAGGGTCTGGAGCTCAGGTGCTTTGATGCTCACGGGAAAGGCTTGCAGAAGCACGTCCGGGCAAAGCCCTTACGGATCGATCACACGACGATTTTTTTCTAATCATTCGGTGGCTGCGACTGCTGGTTATATTGAAGAAGATGTGCTTCTGCTACAGGAAGAGATTCAGAAAGATTTCCGGAAAGAAATGGTAACGAAAGGTTTCATTTCGGAAAAGACTCCGCTGCCGGAATGACTCCTGCCTCCCCCTCTGCTTAAGCAGAGGGATTTTTTCTATGATAAAATAATTTCAGACGTGAGAATATGTGTTTGATACTGCTTTACTGTACGGGAAAGGAGGAAGAGGGGATTGGAATTTGTGATTGATATGCTGATCGGCGCCGGTCTTGTATTCTTCTTTCTGATTACGTTTATCATTTTTCACACTATCAATAACAGAAAGTGACGATTCCGGCATTCGTACGTACCGGTTTTTAATTTGAATCAGCCAATATTGACCGGCGGTATTTTACACCATAAGAAAAGTATTATTATGAGCAACAGGAGGAGAAGAAAGTGAGTTATTTGAAACGTTTCGGGTATGAATATTATGATCTGAAAAATATACTGAAGACCCGTCACCTTGAAGAAGAGCTGGAGGAAATCAAACAGGAGTTCGCTACGCTGCCGGCAGACTCGTATGCGAAGGAACTGAACAGATACAGAAGATACGGGAGAGCGGTGATTATACCGGGCACAGGCCATGTCCAGTGGTTGCCTTCCGTTCGGACCGAAGAGGGGGAAATGTACAAGTATTTCCAGGGGAGCTTCAACCCTGAATATACGGACAGCGCCCGTGATTTTCCGGCTATTTCAGAGAAAATGCGGGAGAACCGTCTGCTTGATGACATCATTCTGTTCGATTACAGACAAACGTTCTGGAGAGAGGAAGACCTTCTTCTCCCTATTCACGCCGGGGTTCATTTTGTGAAACTGGAAGTGGATAATGAACAGGAAATTGCAGTGTCTTCTCCGAACCATCTCCATCAGGACGGGGAACCATTCACGTTCGCCCATCTTGTCCATCGTCAGAACGCAGAAGGGGGCGGGAATGCTATAGGCACTCCTCATGTAGCGGGAGAAGTACCGGAAAACGTAAACGAGAAACAGCTGCTGAAGCAGATGACGCTGACTTCCCCTCTCGAATCATATGGAGTGTTCGATCCGATGGTCAGTCATTATGTTGCTCCCGTAACGAAAGGGAAAGAAGAAATGAAAGGGGAACGTTCGATGATTCTGATTGATTTCCAGCCCACTGTCTGTCCTGACCCGGAGGAGATTTCAAAACAGTTGAGACAGGGAAACTTAATATTCGCCGACTGACAAACAAAATGCACAGAGGGAGGCGAAATCGCTCTCTTGCCACGAGTCTTTGTCCATATAGGGTACAGGAAAGATTACGAAAATAACAAATTGCTCATTGCCTGTTCAGGACGGAACGGATGCAAGATTATGGGCCGTAAAAAGGAGTGATGATTCATGGATAGTGTTATCTTTGATTTAGACGGGACTCTATGGGATCCCATTTCCACGGTGAAAGATGCCTGGAATGAAACAATTCAGGCACATCGTCCCGAAGAAAAAGAACTTAGTCGGGAAGATATGGAATCTATAATGGGACTCCAAACAGAAGAAGTAGTTAAGAAGTTATTCCCGCATCTTGATCAGTCTGAGGGTGAAAAGATTATCCACAATTGTTTTGAAGCGGAGATCGAAGTAATTAAAAAACAGGGTGGGGAATTATACGAAGGGGTGGAACGTACTCTGCAGCACCTTTATAACAACTATCCTCTGTTTATCGTAAGTAACTGCCAGGACGGCTATATTGAAGCGTTTCTTCAGGCCCATCAGCTGGAGAAATATTTTAAGGACTTTGAAAATCCTGGACGTACCGGCCTCTCCAAAGCAGAGAATATTCAGCTCGTGGTGAAAAGAAACGATCTTAACAGCCCGATTTATGTGGGGGATACCTCGGGAGATAAAGAAGCCGCTCAAAGTGCAGGCCTTCCTTTCTACTACGCATCCTACGGATTTGGTGAGGTGGACAGGGCCGAGCAGACGATTGAAACATTCGCCGATCTACAGTCTCTGTTATAATCGGTATCTTGATTGGAGGGTATCCATGGAGTATCGTTATAAAGATTCCAAGAAGTGGAAGCGTGAGGGCCTCAAATCTCTGTGGCAGGCAATGGCTGCTGTTGCAGCCAACATTATTACTATGGCCTCGATAGACCCTTCCCCTCTGCTTCTCAGTTTCATCCAAATTGTGACAGGAGTCATCATTATTTCCGGGGTAATAAACACTTTCTACTTTTTTACGAGATCGGGAAAAGAATATATAACAGTCGATGACCAGGCTGTACTCATACGCAATGGCCCGTTTTTCAATAAAAAAGAAGTGCTTCTCGGGGACATGACGGGACTTGTGGAAAGAGAAGAAGAGCTCGTCATTGAATACGGAAAAAAGCGCAGAGAAACACTGGTGGAAAAGGAAAATCTTTCAGAAGAAGACTTTCGGGACTTTAAACAGGAAATAAGGAACAAAGCGGAAAGAAACTCAGAAAGATTTAGAAGGGGAGGAAAAGAATGATATTTTTTTACATACTGATGGCAGCGTTCGTCGGGCTGATCACTCTTGGGTGGAGAGGAGCGGTCCTAGGCTTTGTGATAGGGATTGTTTACGCAGTAGTCGAGATCAACGCAAAAAAAATCACCAGACTGGAAGAAGAGGTTCGCCGGTTAAAGCAGGGTTCCCGGGAATGAGGAAACCTTACATATATACGATTGGACACTCTTCCCACTCGAAACAGTTCTTTCTTTCTATGCTGAAAGAGGCGAAAGTGAATGCGGTGGCGGATGTACGGGCGTTTCCGGCGAGTCGTAAGTTTCCCCATTTCAATCAGGAGAACATGAAGAAGTGGCTGGCGGGGGGAGGGTTTTCATACTCCTACCACCCTCTCCTTGCAGGACGACGCAATAAAGCAGGCCACGTGCAGTCGGAGGTGAACGGAGCCTGGGAGAACCAGTCCTTTCACAATTATGCAGACTATACACTGACGGAGGAGTTCAGGGAAGGAATAGTCGGGCTCGAAGCACTGGCCGGTGAGAAGGATGTTGCGTATTTTTGTGCGGAAAGACACCCGTCCCGCTGTCACAGACTGCTTGTCAGTAACTGGCTGGAAGCGAACGGATGGGATGTCTATCATATTTTAGATGAAAAGGATGGAATTTCCCTGGTAAAACACGAGCAGGGCCGGTGGGGAGCGATGCCTATCATCGAGAAAGACGGGGTGGTCGTGTATCCGGAAAACGGGTGAAAGAAACATGCCGGGGGCCTGATTCCTTTTGAACCTGAGTATCGATTTTCCTGCATGGCAGACTTTTACAACGGGAGGTTCCGATGCCTGAACAGAACGATCGCCAGAGTATAAGCAAGGATTCCAATACCCGTAAGTATGAGAGAAGATGTCCATACTTCCGCATCTCCTCCGGCGATTTTTCCGGGTTCATAAAGCGAAAAGGGAGTGATGTTCCGTAACCAGTCGACATCGGTCACAATCTTTCCAATCATATTCATTCCGTAAAAAAGGAAGGTCAACCCGCCTGCTGTCGCTAACGCCGACCTCTCATCGTTCAGTAGGGAAGACACGAGGAAAGAGTACCCCCCTACTGCAAAAAATAACAAAAACCCCACAAAGTTGATCTGAAAAAAATCTTTCATGGCTATCGCATTCTGCTCATCTATCAGCAGTTCGCCGGCAGCCAGTCCCCCGCCGAAATTCAGGACATGTATAATGATAAGACCGCTCAGCAGAACCATCATCTGAGTAAAAGCAATCTGAACCCTGGAGATTCTGGTGGAAAGGAGATAAGCCATGGAACCCCGGTCCACAAGTTTTGCCAGCAACTGCACCGCACTCATTACGCTGAACACACCCAAAATAAGCAGGTAGAATAATCCGTAGTATTCCGCTGAAATAAACTGGCCATAGTTGCCGAAAGCTTCCAGTCCGAGAGCTCTTAATAGAGAATCAGGGAACAGTTCCATCATGCTTTCCATTTCATCGAGATTGTCCGCAAAGAGGGGGAACAGCGACGTCATAAGAACTACATAAATAGCGGAAACGAGACCAAAGCCGAGGAATAATTTAATATTTGATTTCATCATTTGTTTATAAAGCGGAAAATTCATGACCCGGCCTCCTCTGCATCATAGTAATCCATAAATATCTGTTCCAGACTCTGGGTGCCGGCACTGATATTTTTGACGCTGTACTTCGATAATTCGTGGATAAAATTATCAAAGTCCCCCTGGACTTCGACCCGTACGAATAACCCCTCCGTTTTTTTAATGGAAAGCCTGGATTCCTTCATAGCTTCAACATCTTCGGACCGGGTCAGTGTGACATCGAAGACCTTACGCTGCATGGATTGCAGTTCGTGTATATCCTTGACCGTAACAATCTCTCCGTTCCGGATGATAGCTGCACGATCGCACGTTCGTTCGATCTCCGAAAAGCTGTGGGAGGACATCAGAAAGGTTTTTCCCTTTTCCTTCTCTTCCAGCACGAGCTCGACGAAAAGCTTTTGCATAAGGGGGTCCAGTCCGGAGGTGGGTTCATCCAGAATATATACATCGGGGTCGTGCATAAATGTCGCAACGATTCCGACCTTCTGTTTCATGCCTTTGGACATCTTCCGGATAGGAGTATCGGGATCAAACTGGAGACGCTGAATCAGGCTGGTCCGTTTGCTCTTGTCCGTGATCCCCTGCATTCCTGCCATCATATCGAGAAAGTCGCTCCCTGTCATTCCTTCGAGAAAAGCGATCTCCCCCGGTAAATAACCGATTCTTCCCCGTGCTTTCGCCTGATTCTTCCACGTATCATAACCGTCAATTACAGCACTCCCCTTTTGAGGTTTCATATATCCGAGGAGATGACGGATAGTCGTGGATTTACCTGAACCGTTAGGTCCGAGAAACCCGAACACTTCCCCTTCCTTCACTTCAAAAGAGACGTTGAAAATCCCTTTGCCATTCGGAAACTGCCGGGTAAGATTGTCGATGCGAATCATTGCTTCCACCCCTTCCCGTAGAAAAAGACTGCTTTTTCTAAATTCTATTACTCTCTCCGGGATTGTCAATGCCTCCTTGTGGAAATTACTAATATTTTCAAAAAAATGATTCAGGGAGTGCAAAAGATTCTGACTTTTGTTATACTGGTATCGTCCAAGTGAATAAGTAATCAACTACTAGGGGTGTCCGTGATACGGACTGAGAGGAAAGAATGACTTTCCGACTCTCTGGACCTGATCTGGCTCATACCAGCGTGGGGAAGTAGTCAACATACCATTGACGAACCGGGTCCTGTAATTCAGGAGCCGGTTTTTTGCTTCTTCTTCTGCCTGGGATAAAAGGGGGGAGAATTATGAATCGCACAAAACTGCTTACGACCATGGCTGTGCTTACTGCACTCGGAACGCTCGGGGCACAGATGCTGTGGTTTCCGGCCGGAATAGCAAAGGCCTATCCGGTCCAGCATGCCGTCAACGTCGTCGCTGCCGTTACGCTTGGACCGCTGCCGGCGGTGACGATAGCTTTCCTGATAGCTGTGTTGCGGAACCTGTTAGGTCTCGGCACTCTGCTCGCATTTCCGGGTGGTATGATCGGGGCTTTTGTGGCGGGAGTGACATATCACTACACGAAGCGTATCGGGGGAGCGGTAACCGGTGAAATCATCGGGACAGGATTATTCGGATCTCTTGCTTCCGTACCGATCGCCAATCTGTTGATGGGTACAGGCGCCGGGGTTTTCGCTTTTGTACCGTCATTCGCTGTAAGTACCGTGACCGGGGCGCTGATAGGCTGGATGGTCGCAGTCCGGCTGAAACAGACAGCTATCGTGACAACTTAATTATTTGAACTGCTGGGGGCGCGGATATCACTGAGATAAGGTTTTGCCTTAGTCCCTTTGAACCTGATGCGGGTCATGCCGCCGAAGGGAAGCACTCTGCACATGGGGGCTTCCTTTATACTAAAACGAGGAGGCTATTTTTATGTCATTTACGAAAGAATTAAGAAGAGAAAATGAAGATGTATTTCAGGCGATTTTCGATCACCCGTTTGTCCAGGGTCTTGGCGAAGGTGAACTGCCGAAAGAAGCGGTGGCTCACTACGTAAAAGCGGACTATGAATACTTGAATACCTTCCTTACCCTTTATGGCACGGCCATTTCCCAATCCGACAGTCGGGAGGATATAACATTTTTTCATAATCAGATCGCCTTTGTGCTGGGGGATGAGATACATCCACACCGCAATTTAAGCGATTACGCAGGCACCCCGTACGAAAATCTTCAGGGTTATCCGATGCCACCGACGGCGGATCATTATCGTGCTCACATGAAGAGTGTGGCCACAGAAGGTCTGCTCGGAAAAACAATTGCGGCTATGCTTCCCTGTCCGTGGACTTACGATGAAATCGGAAAAGAATTGAAACGGCGTTTCTCTCCGGAACCGGACCATCCTTTCTATGAGTGGATTGAATTCTATGCCGATGATTCTATTGCCGAAACCACCGGCTACATGATGAAGCGCCTGGACGAGGAAGCGGAGCAGGCATCTCCGGAAGACAGGCGGAAAATGAAAGAGGCTTTCCGGAAAAGCTGTCAGTTGGAACTCGCTTTCTGGGAAATGTCCTATTCACTGGAAGAATGGCCTGCAGGAAAGGAGGCGGCGAGATGAGACCATATACAGCACTGACAATCGCAGGATCCGATTCCGGAGGTGGAGCCGGGATTCAGGCGGATATCAAGACGATGGAAGAATGGCAGGTGTACGGAATGTCTGTGCTGACCTCACTAACAGCTCAGAACACTATGGGAGTCCGGGAGGTTCATCACGTACCTGTTCCATTCCTTACTGCTCAGCTTAAAAGTATTGAAGAGGATCTGCCTGTGGATGCTATCAAAACCGGAATGATTTCATCGAAAGAAGCTGCACGCACAGTAGGGGAATGGATCGGGGCCCGGCGAAAACCATACGTCTGTGACCCCGTCATGGTAACCGCGAGCGGTCATCCTCTTATGGAAGAGGAGACGAGGGAGGCGCTTTCCGAATATCTTTTTCCTCATGCTGATGTCGTCACTCCGAATATTCCGGAAGCGGAAACGCTGCTTAGGATGACTATTAAGACAGAAGCTGATATGGAAGAAGCGGCAGGACTGTTTGTAGAAAAACTCGGCAGCCGCGGCGCGCTCATTAAAGGCGGACATCTGGATGGAGAAGCAGTTGATGTATTGTATGACGGAGAAATTATGAGGACATACAGAGAAGCGCGCATTAAAACGGATAATACCCATGGCACAGGCTGTACGTATGCTTCGGCTATCGCGGCGAATCTGGCGCGGGGACGGACGCTTCCTGTAGCTGTAGAGAAGGCTAAACATTTTATTACAGAAGCTATCCGTCATTCTTTCGACCTCGGTTCAGGGAGCGGCCCTACGAATCACTGGGCCGGCAGAAGGGGTGAGGTCAAATGATGGAAGAGCGTGTAAGAGAAAAAAGACCGCTGGTTCACCACATTACGAATGAAGTAGTGATGAATTTCTCTGCGAACGGCCTCCTGGCATTCGGAGGGAGCCCGGTTATGGCGAAAGAAAGAGAAGAAGTCGCAGACATAGCAGGGGCGGCCGATGCTCTTGTATTGAATATCGGCACGCTCCGGAGCAGTGACGTGGAAACGATGATAGCAGCAGGAAAAGCAGCTAATGAGAAGGGTATTCCTATACTGCTGGACCCGGTGGGGGCAGGAGCGAGTACCTTCCGGAAAAATGCAGTCAGAAAAATAACAGAAGAGCTGGACGTAGCCGTCGTGAAAGGGAACGCCGGGGAAATCGCTGCTCTCGCAGACATACCACTGAAAGTAAAAGGTGTGGATTCGGAAGAAAGCGGAGATTCCACAGATATCGCCCTGAGGGCTTCGGAGAAACTGAACACCTGCGTAGTAGTGACGGGAGCAACAGATATAGTAGCGGAAAATGGCAATTATACAATGTCTTCCTACGGTTCTCCTCTGCTTACGCAGGTTACAGGGTCGGGGTGTCTCCTCGGGACGCTGATTGCCGCCTGTCTCACGGTTGAGGATGAAAAAGAGAAAGCGGTACTTTTTGCAGTGGAATTTTATAATAAAGCTGCGGAGAGGGCGGAAGCGAACTCCCATGGTCCGGGGTCTTTCGCCGTTTCTCTTCTCGATGAACTGGGGGGAGATGTATGAGTGATTATCTTCATACCTATTTCATTATGGGAAGCCAAAACTGTAAAAAAGACCCTGTGGAAACTCTGCGGCGAGCCATCAGGGGAGGGATCACCGCTTTTCAGTTCAGGGAAAAAGGAGAAGGATCATTGATGGGCGCCGAAAAAGTCAAGCTCGGCCACCGTCTGCGGGAAGTATGCCACGAGCATGAAATCCCTTTTTTCGTAAATGATGATATTGAGCTGGCACGTGAATGGAAAGCGGACGGTGTTCACATCGGGCAGGAAGATACGGAAATAGAAAAAGTTAGAGATCGTTTCCCGGCTCTTATAATCGGATTATCCGTATCCACCCCGGAAGAACTGGAGCAGAGCCGGTACGAGCTGGCAGATTATCTCGGAGTGGGACCCGTGTTCAAAACTTCGTCGAAGCAGGATGCGAAAGACGTAATAGGAATAGAAGGACTTCGGACGATTCAGAACAAAGCCGGCTTGCCGGTGGTCGCCATAGGAGGTATACACGAAGGTAACGTACAGAAAGTTAGAGAGACCGGTGCCGGGGTAAGCGTTATTTCCGCCATCGCAAGTAATGAAGATCCTTTCAGCGGTGTGCAGCGATTATTATAGCAAAACCACTCCGGTCACTGCTGAAGTGACCGGAGTGGTTTTGTGTTTTAAGACCGATATATAAATGCAGAAACAAAAAATCCTTCCACCTGGGCAGAAGGATAAGACAGTCTAAGAAGCTCGGACGAGTGATAAGTGCGTGCAGATGAGTCGTTCCGCAAAGAGGAATAACTCTCACCTTCACTGAACGATCCTCTATTATGTATCGACTGTATCTGTTTATTATACATAACAAAATTCGATACGTAAATGCATATAAGGTTTTTCTGTAAACATCGGGCAAAGGTAATAGGTCAAATTGCTAAAGACGTTTTCTGGAAACGTTTGTAGCAATCTGACCCGCGGTTCTGATGCTGTGCAATTTTTTTAGGGACTATTCCCCTGAAGCATATCCATACGGGTTGTAGCTGCGCCATCGCCAGGTGTCCTCACACATGTCAGTGATGGATTTTTCCGCTTTCCACCCCAGCTTTTCCTCGGCTTTTGAAGGGTTCGCATAGCAGGAGGCTACATCACCTTCGCGGCGGCCGGTCACTTCATAAGGTACAGAACGACCGGAAGCTGATTCGAAAGCCCGGACGAGCTGAAGTACGCTGTAACCTTCCCCGGTGCCGAGGTTATAGATTTCATGACCCGATCCCTGCATTGCTTTATCCAATGCTTTTACGTGGCCGAGAGCAAGGTCTGTTACGTGGATATAGTCACGTACCCCCGTTCCATCAACGGTCGGATAATCATCGCCGTAAACGGTGAGCTTTTCGTATTGTCCAAGAGCCACTTTTGCAACATAAGGCATGAGATTATTCGGAGTTCCATTCGGTGACTCGCCGATTTTTCCGCTCGGGTGAGCGCCGATCGGGTTGAAATAGCGCAGAATGGAAATGCTCCATTCGGAATCAGCGTTCCAAAGATCTGCCAGAACCTCTTCAATCATCAGTTTCGTTCTTCCATAAGGATTGATGGCAGACACCGGGAAGTCCTCCGTTATCGGGTTGAATGCCGGTTTCCCGTAGACCGTAGCGGAAGAAGAGAATATGATGGTTTTCACATTAAATTCGGTCATGACTTCCAGCAGTACGAAAGTAGCCGTCAAATTATTTTTGTAGTACGTGAGAGGAAGGGAGACCGAATCATTCACCGATTTGAGACCTGCCATGTGTATAACAGCTTCAATCGTGTGCTTCGAGAAAATCTCCTCGAGGGCACTCCGGTCCAGCAGGTCGTTTTCGTAGAATGTTATCGTTCCGCCGGTAATTTCCTCGACTCTCGCCAGGGACTCTTTTCGACTGTTCGACAGGTTGTCGATAACAGCAATGTCATACCCTTCGTTCAAAAGTTCCACGCATATATGACTTCCGATGAAACCTGCGCCTCCTGTAATAAGAATCATAGGCTACCCTCCTGTTTTTATTCTTATCCATAAAATTACATGAAAGAAGAAGTGAAAACAACCGGATTCTGATAATATAGAACTATATAAACTCAATTGAGTTCTTTTCGGAAAGTTCCGGCTTCCCGTAACTGAAGGTAGTCGGGAATGGCGGCATCATTCTACCATTCGTTATAATTTGTCGGTTCATGGTAATGTTTGAAGCGATTTGCAGTAGAAAGTCCTTTGCTTTCCCCGGGCTGCTGATGAGAAACTGTCAGTACTTCAACCCCATCCGTTTCACGAACTTTCCGCAATTTATAGACTTGGTTCTGGGCCCACTCATCGTATACGACATCGCTGAAGTGGAAACCTTCCCACATAATACCATCTACGTACGGAGAGGAGGCGGTGGCCAGCGTATCGAATCCCCAGTTCTGTATCAGAGAAAGATCCGGGTGCCTGTCTTTGAGAAGAGTCAGCCAGTCCGTCAATCCTTCCCGCTGTGCGTGAAGAACCTGAGGGTCATCGCCATGCTCATTATCGATGTTTCCTACAGTATCGAGAAAAGCTCCGTCCAGTCCTTTATCGACAATCTGCTTCTGAACTTCGTCTGCCATAACTTTCTGATAGTGAGAGGAAGTTATGTCGGTCAGGTAGGAGTCCCATTCTTCGTAGTAAACTCGTTTACTATTGCGAACGAAGAAGTCTTCTTCTTTTAACTTCTGGAACAGCGGAGTATTCCACTGGTCGGCTTCCATCGTATTAATATACCCGTACACGAGCGTACCGTCTTTTCTTATTTCTTCTATCTGTTGGCTTGTGTAGTAGAAAGGCTCAATAATCATTACATCATACCCGCTCATCTCGTCTATAATCGCAGGAGTCGGAGCATCGTAATAGATTTTATAAGTTTCTACGTGAGCGAGGGGAGACTCTTTTGAAGCGGTGATACGATCCGAGACCAGAAAAGCGGAGAAAGCGAACAGCAGGGAAGTCAGCAGGTAGACGGGTAATCGTTTTTTTCTTTTCAAAGAACATTTCTCCTGTTAAAAAAGTATTTTTTGTAATTACTATTATATACAATTGTGACAATTAAATATACTTATTTCGAAAGTATTCCGAACGAACCAAAAAGGGGTGATGAGATGATTTACAGACAATCAAGCATAATCAGGAAATCCATTGAACTGATTCTGGTCATTGCAGGGTTGGGAATGATAGATCAAATACTCGGGTTAGAGATGAGAGAATGGACATTGAATCCTTTTCTTATAACGGTACTTTTATTTTCTCTCAGGTACGGTTTGACGATCGGTATAAGCAGTTTCCTTCTTGTGCTGGCTTACTATCTGGCGGATATGGTGATTGGAGGAGGGGACGTATTCCTTGTATTCTACAGCTTCGACCGTTTTATTAATGTCGCGCTATTGCTCCTGGTTGCCGTCATCGGAGGGATGTACGGCACAAGTTTCCGGGAAAGATATGAGTCTCTAAGTGACCGTAACTCCGAACTTTACGAAGAGAATGAAAACGTGAAAGAGGTCATCCAGTCCGTGGAAGAGTCGATGAAAGCGATGCAAAACCGCGTTCTGGAAAGCGAGTACACCCTGACCAAAATTTACCAGGTAGGAAAAGCGCTTGATCAGCCGACCCCTTATCTCATACGGAACGAAGCGATTGAGATCATTTCGGATTTATTTCAGTCCCGGGAAGTAGCCATCTATCATGTGGACGCATCATTCAGTGCGATGAGGCTCAGTGTGAAAAGAGGCGGGCCTGATGCGTTTTTGCAGACCATTTTCGTTTCCGGAGAGGATTCGATGCTTCAGAGATTATTTTCGAATAAAACGGTGACGATCCGTTCTGTTGAAGATGATGAAGACGCTCCGGTGCTGGCAGGCCCAATTATTCAAAACGGCAAAGTACAGGAAGTGCTGATCATCAACGATCTCGATTTTGAACGGTTGACGAATTATGAAATACAGATTCTTTCCGTTCTGCTGGATTGGCTTTCGGACCGGATTGAAAAATCCCGGGCATCTATGCAGAAAGAAGAAGAGAAGAAAATGTATCCGGGGACACGTATTTATTTCAAGGAAGCTTTCGAAGAAAAAGTCATCGAGCAGCAGGACCGTAAAGAGAAGTTCGATGTCGATTATAGTGTGATAGAGGTGCCGTACGTCAACGCCGGAACAGTGTCGAAAGTTGAAATGGAAATCATTTTGCGCTCTTACCTCCGGGAAGTGGATATAGTCGGGTTCGAGGAAGGCACCGGAGTGTTTTATTTCCTGCTTCCGGGAACCGGTCCGGAAAATGCCGGCATCGTAAAGGATCGTATACAGAAAGTTATGGATGAGAAGGTTGTGCAGTATGTTCAATAACTTCACACAACCGGTATGGATACTCACATTTTATTTTATTCACGGTGTTCTGGCTTTTCTTTTGCTGCTTTTTCTTCAGAAAAGGGCGGAAGAAGAAGAACAGGGAGTAGTGCTGTGGATTTTTACTGTAAGCTTATTTCTCCCTGTAATCGGAGAAATTTTTGGAGGGATGGTCTGGTATATGGCCAGACGCTTCGGCAGCAATGACATACTGGAATCATACGAGGAGTACGTTACTTATAAGCCGCCGATGCTGGAGCAGATCAGATATGAAGCAAGAGCAAGCTATGATATGCAGCCGTTCTCCGAGACTCTTACGGATTTTGAAGCACGATCTAAACAGGATGCGATTATGAGGCTGATCAATTCGGACGTCTCCAGAAAAGGACATTACGTAAATCTCGGACTAACAAACCAGAACTCGGAAATGGTCCACTACGCTGCTACGACCCGGAACCTGCTGATAGACAACCACGAGAAGGAAATTCAGCTCGCAAAATTGGAATACACTCCAGATGATACGACCAGTTTAAAGACGCTGTTATCAGCCTATGAACGATTTCTGAAAAGTGAGCTGCTGGAAGGTCCTTCCCTTTCGAGACTCGAGAAGGAGTACAAAGGTTTCATGGAGGAAGAACTTGCTTCCGGCAATGACCGCCCCTTGCTCCTTGAAAGACTTGGAGAGTTTCATCTGTATCGGGGTGATCCTTCCACCGGAGTGGAGATACTCGAAAGTATGAATGAAAAGCACCCTCTTCAGGCTGAAGGATATCTGGTACTTCTCCGTTATTATTACGGAAGAAAAGATTGGAAACAGATACGCAGCGTGCTGAGTGCCTTGAAAGAAAACGTCCCGAAGACCAATATACCGGAATCCAGACGTTTCATTGTTGAACATTTGCTGGGGGAAGAATTATGAAAAAACACACAATTCAATTGAGCATAACCTTCGCTGTACTGCTGATAGGCATGGTGACTATTCTGCAGCTCATCAGAATGGAAACGTTCCAGCAGTGGTTTCCTCCCAACTCCTCACCGGAGAATGAGTTCCCGGTAATGACTGCGGAAGAGCCGAAGAAGGGGGAGGAGGAACTCAAGGTATTTCTTCACCAGAATGAGAGTGACCTGTCCGAGGGAGCCATCGGAAATATGAAACAGGCCCTCGAGTATGCAAAAGTGCCATACGAACAGGTAGGCAGGGAGGAGATAAAAAACATTGCCCCTTCCCCTTATTCGATAATAGTTCTTGCCGGAGAACATTCCGAAGAGTGGCCGAGGGACGTTATCACCGAGTTTGTGGAAGAAGGCGGACGGGTGATGATCGCCGGCCGTTTTGTCGATTCGGATTGGAACGACTTTCTTGGTATTAAGAAAGCGGAGGGCTACAAAGGCGATCTGCACGGTATTTCTTTCGAACAGGAACTGTTCCCCGGTTACGTGGATCTTGGTGCATCCTCTGAACTTTTTTCCCACAGTATCGCCGATGTTGAACTGAAAGAAGAGGTAGCGGTGCCTCTTACAGTGGAAGAAAAGCCGCTTATGTGGATCCATGAAAGAGGCAAAGGGAAAGTGATGTTCTGGAATTCAACCATCACTGTGGATAAAACTACGAGGGGAATGCTGCTTCAATCACTCTCCATGCTTCCGCCTGCTTTCGTCAGTGCCCAGGCCTCCATTAAAGTTTTTCATATCGACGACTTTCCGTCCCCTATTCCTTTTGAAACTCCGGAGAAAATAGAGCAGGAGTATGATAAATCAATACGTGATTTTTACACAGACGTATGGTGGGAGGATATGAAAGAGATCGGAGAGAACCATGACTTCACGTACACGGGTTATTTAATAGGTACGTACAGGGATGATACGGAATTGAAAGGGAAAGAGATCCGGGAAAATCTCCGTTATCCTATGCTCTACTTCGGCCGTGATTTATTGAGTGAAGGGGGAGAACTTGGTCTGCACGGGTATAACCACCAGTCCCTGGTCACCCCTTCCGAACCGATAGATGAGACGCTCGGATATGTACCGTGGAAGAATAACCGGCAGATGGTGGAAATGATTAAGGAAGTGGAAGGTGTTTTCAAATACTATTTTCCTGACGAAGAGATCAAATCCTACGTTCCTCCTTCCAACGTAATCAACACGACCGGAATTAAAGCGCTGGAACAGTCGCTTCCTGAATTAAAGACAATCAGTTCATTATATATCGGGGGAGACAAGGGAAGTCTTGAACAGGAATTCGGGCCGGGCGATGTTAAGAACAACCTTTATTATTTTCCGCGAATGACGAGCGGATATGCAGAAAGTCCGGAAGACCAGTTTCTCCAGACAGACGTTATTGCTAACTTTGGTGTTTTCTCCCACTTCGTCCACCCGGATGACGTACTGGATTCCTACAGGGCACAAGGCAGAAACTGGAGCCAGATGCGTTCCAGGTTACAGGATATGGGAGAGCACGTTAAAGAAAACTACCCTTACCTGGAAGCCATGACCCAGTCGAACGCTACGAAAAAAATGAAAAGTTATCAGGAATCGGAACTGACGGTATCCTATAAGGAAGACCGGATCGTTATTACAGGGGATGAAATCCTGAAACCGAGTGAGTTTCTCATCAGGCTGGAGAATGGCAAGTTTCTCAATGAAGGAAAATATTCTTATGGTAGTGTGGACGAATTAAGTGAAGGATTATACCGGGTGACTGTTAAAGAGCCGGAAGCTGAGATCCTTATTAAGGAGCGGGGCAAATGAAAATAGGTATGATCGTGGAAGGGAGTTATCCTTACGTCAGTGGGGGAGTGGCCAACTGGGTGCAAATGATGATTCAGAGAATGCCCGAACATGAATTTGAAATTGTCGCTATCACACCGAAACAGATGACGGAAAAAGATTATCGTTACACTTTGCCGGAGAACGTAACCGGCGTAACCAACCTTCCATTGAACATGAAACAAAAAAAGAAGATAAAAAAACAAAGGCTTTCTGCAGAAGAAGAGGAAGCACTCACCGAATGGATGATGTTCCGGAAGACCAGTGATACGGCGCTGAATATGCTGAGCGGAAGGCTGGGAGATCCTTCCGAGTTCTTCTCGAGCCGGCTGTTCTGGCATATCGTACAAAGCAGCTATGAAGAAGAAAAGCAGACGGCTTCTTTTATTGAATATCTCTTTATGTGGAAAGGAATGTTCTCGCCGGTTATTGAACTGCTGCAGTTCGATTTTCCGGACGTGGATCTGGTCCAGTCCGTTTCCACCGGTTACGCCGGGCTGATAGGAGCCGCCATGAAACAGCAGCAGGACATTCCTTTTATTTTGACAGAGCACGGGATCTATTCCCGGGAGCGCGAGGAAGAAATTTTGCAGGCGGCATGGATCGCCGATTATTACAAAGAGCGCTGGGTGAAATTTTTCCATCACTTGTCCCTGCAGGCGTACACGGAAGCGGATGATGTGATTACGCTGTTTGAGAGAAACAGTGAACTGCAGGAGACGCTTGGGGCACCTGCCGGGAAGTTACATGTTGTACCTAACGGAATCGACTATGAGCGGCTGGGCGCTATCCAAAAATCCGAAAAAGGTAAGGATACGTTGATTATTGGCGCTATCGTACGGGTAGTTCCGATCAAAGATATCAAGACGATGATCCAGGCCGCTAATCTTCTGGCCGAGAAGTCCATTCCATTTGAAATGTACATAATGGGCCCGCTCGATGAAGAAGAAGATTATGCAGAGGAATGCAGGCGTCTTATCAATCAGCTGGAACTCGAGAACTCCGTCTTTCTGACAGGCAAAGTGAATATAAGTGATTATCTGCCGACATTTGATGTGTGCTTACTTACCAGTATTTCCGAAGGCCAGCCGCTCGCAGTTCTGGAAGGAATGGCTGCCGGAGTCCCGTGGGTAGTTACAGACGTGGGGTCCTGTTCCGAACTGATTCTCGGAGGTGAAGGTGATCCGTACGGACCGGCAGGATTTGTCGTGCCACCGGTAAAGCCGCTACAGGTAGCGGAAAAATGTGAGTGGATGTACGCTCATCCGGAGGAGACTGTAAAGTTCGGCTGGAACGGTAAAAAACGTGTGGAGACGTATTATCAATTGAACCAGTTGATTGAACAGTACAGAGAATTGTATCAGAGGAGGGAAGAAGCTTATGGCAGGCATCGGGTTTAGATTACAGAAACTGTTCCAGGAGGATTACTTTTCTTCCCGTTTCAAAGCATATGTCTTCGCAGGACTGGTGACAGCAGGCCCGTGGCTCATCGTTATCGTTACCATTACCCTGATCCAGTGGCTCACCACTCAATTCATCGATATAAGCCGGCAGGAAAATGAACTGTTCACGCTGTCGGTAGCGTACTGTTTCATTTTTTCCCAGGTGATTTTCGGTATTCAGCAGTTGGTCGTTACGCGGTATCTTGCAGACCTGATATTTGAAAACCGTTCGAAAGAAATATTTGCAACATTCATAGGAATGACGAAGCTGACTCTGATGATTGCATCGGTCATCTGGTTGCTGTTCCTCTGGTTCTCCGAGCTTCCTTTTCACTTCAATGTTCTGATATTGGCATTATTTGTTACTATTAACCTGATTTGGGTAATGTTTTTATTCTTAAGTGCGGCTAAGTTTTACCAGGCTGTGGCGTACAGTTTTCTGAGCGGGGCTGTCATTTCCATTATCCTTATTGTCTGGATGGGGTTCAATGTGCAAATGTTCACATTTGCAGAACATAGCCTCAGCTTCTTTCTGCTTCTCGGTTTTACGAGCGGGATGATCGTAACGCTGTTTGGACTCCTACTTTCTATGCTTATGACTTTTGGAGAGAAAACGGTCGAAGACCAGTTCAGCTACTTAAGTTATTTTGATAAGTACCCGTCTCTATTCTGGACGGGCTTTCTGTATAACGCAGGGGTGTGGGTCTGTAACTGGGTAATATGGTTCGGGCCGGGGGGCTCTTCCCTCTTTGATACTTTCCTTTATCATAGAATATACGATACGGCCGTTTTCCTTTCTTATCTGACAATCATCCCTGCTCTTATCATTTTTGTGGTTTCCGTGGAAACACGTTTTTATGAAAGGTACCGGATTTTCTACGGGAATGTCAACGAAGGCGGAACTCTCGGTGAAATCAGGAAGGCTAAAGAGAAAATGCAGCGTGTATTGAGACAGGAGCTGGAGGGTCTCTTCCGGAGTCAGGGGGTTTTTTCCCTGTTCGTTATTCTGTTCATCGGTTACCTGACAGCTTTTCTCAGTTTCGAGGACGAAATTATTTCCATCTTCCGATTTACGGCAGTCGGAGCGTTTTCAAACGCTATGGTACTCATAGTTACTCTCATTCTTCTTTACTTTGAGGATCGGCGGGGAGCTATGTACACATCAATCATGTTCTTCAGTCTGAACCTGATTCTGTCTCTGGTGTTTTTGCCTCTTGGATACGATGGATACGGGCTCAGCTTCTCCATAGGCTCCACGGCCTCTTTCCTGTTCGCTATGGTAAGGCTGGCCGTTTTCATCGATCAGGTGGATTACCATGCTTTCTGCCGTCCTCATGACCGGTCAAACAGACAGGCGAGGTTGGTTTTTTCGAAAATGGGAAAATGGTTGAACGAAAGAAGATTCATATAACTGTTTCAGCTACGCGGAAGGAGGAATCATATGGAAATAAGAAGCGCACGCCTGGAAGACGCGCCCGGCGTTGCGAAAGTTCAGGTGGAGACCTGGAAGACGACGTATCGGGGGATTGTACCGGAGGGATACCTGAACCGGATGACCCCGGAGAACAGAAGGGAGAAATGGGAAAAGATTATCGAAAAAGGTATGGTTTACGTGGCGGTGAATGAAGAAGAGGAGATTACGGGATTTGCAAGCGGAGGTCCAAGCCGATCTCCTCAACTTCATCCGCATGAAGCGGAGCTGTACGCCATTTATATAAGAGAAGATGACCAGGGGAAGGGGCTTGGCAGAAAACTGCTTACTCCCGTCGTGAATGAGCTTATGGAAGGCGGACGGTCTTCGATGCTCGTATACGTTCTGGCTGAAAATGAATCCAGATGTTTTTACGAAGCGCTGGGCGCAAAACTACTCGATAAAATAAAAATCGGGATAGACGGAAAAACGCTGAATGAGCTGATCTATGGATGGGATGATATCTCCGGTCTCGCCACTCCGGCCGAATAAATACAACTCGCGGCAGATGGAGAGAAGCGGGTTCATGATAAGATTGGTTGATAATTGGAAAATATTCCTCTATCCTTTTAATTATCAGAATTGTTATAATTATGGCAGGGATGTAATGTGCTGGAAATGAAACTCAGGTACCGGTGAAGTTTTACCGATTCAGGGGGGAGCGGCTTTGAACAGAGCGGTGATTATGATATGTATGGTTTTGCTTGCAGGCTGTCAATCAGGTTATCCGACGAGTGAGTATGGCCAACTCCCGCATACGGAAAACGAAGTTACCTTTAAAGCGGAATCGGAAGTCGATAATGGGGAAAACGGAGTGCACTTTTACATCATCAATGCGAGTGAGGCCCCCGTTTTTTATGATATGGGGTACAAAATAGAAAAAGAAGTTGACGGAACGTGGAAAGAACTGGCGTTCGATGAAGAAGTTCCATTTCGGGAACGGGCCAAAGAAATTAAACCGGGGGAGAGTTTCGAATCTGCTGTTGTTCTGGATGAAATAGAATCCGATTTTGAACCGGGGGTATATCGGGTGGTAGTGACGATGACCGAATCCCGGGAAACCGAAGAAGTTTTCAGGCTTGCTTCCGAATTCAGGGTGCTTCCGGTCACTTGAAAGTAAAGCCGGATAATATCCGAACCTCTCTGACAGCAGTTGAAATGTGGAAGTCTTTAATGAAATTTTGATTTTAATATAAAATTCCTATAATCTTAAAGAAAGGATTAATAATAACTTTCAGAAGGAGACTCCAATCTATTTATGTTCCTCAACTCGTTTGGCACAAACGGATTCTTACTATTAGCGGCGTTTCTACTATTCAGCGGCATCATTGTTGCCAAGTTCTCCAGTCGCTGGGGTATCCCTTCCCTGATCCTGTTTATAATGGTCGGGATGGTAATAGGCAGCGACGGGCTGGGGCTGGTTTACTTCCATGATGCAGGTACTGCGCAGATTATCGGTGTCTTCGCTCTTGTCATCATTTTGTTTGAAGGTGGACTGCACACAAAATGGGCGACCGTTAAATCTGTAGCGCTCCCTTCTCTGTCCCTCGCAACTATCGGTGTGCTGATCACCTCTTTACTCATCGGATTCAGTGCTTATTTCCTTTTCAATTTTTCGCTTCTTGAAGGTATGCTGCTCGGAGCGATTGTCGGTTCAACCGATGCGGCTGCTGTCTTCGCCGCTTTAAAAGAAAGGAATATCAAGGCCAAAATGGGAGCGACGCTTGAAGCTGAATCAGGGACGAACGATCCGATGGCGGTGTTTCTCACCCTGTCCCTTATTGAGCTTATCGCCGCTAACGATGGCAGTATATGGACTATGATCCCGACCTTTTTTGTGCAGATGGGACTCGGTCTTCTCTTTGGCCTGGCGGTCGGGAAAATCGGTTCTCTGTCGATCAACAATATAAGGCTGGACTCAAGTGCTCTTTATCCGATTCTTTCCGTGGCATTTGCCCTGATTACATACAGTATCACTGCGTTCGCAGGGGGCAGCGGATTTCTTGCAGTATATGTGGCAGCTCTCGTCATCGGAAACAGTGAGCTGACTTATCGGTATTCGATTTTTCAATTCAATGAAGGGTTTGCATGGATGGCGCAGATTCTGATGTTTATTATTCTCGGACTGCTCGTATATCCCGGACAGTTATTTACCGCAGAGATTATGGGGAACGGGTTACTCCTTGCCTTCATTCTCATTATCGTTGCGCGGCCCGTTGCCGTATTTATTTCCCTCATTAAAATGAATTATACAGTGAAAGAGAAAATTTTCATTTCCTGGGCCGGCCTTCGCGGAGCCGTGCCGATCGTACTGGCCACATTCCCGATCGTTGAGGGACTGGGGGCAAGTCGCGATATCTTCAACATCGTCTTCTTTATTGTCCTCTCCTCTGCACTAGTTCAGGGGTCGACGATTTCGAATTTTGCAAACAAACTCGAACTCGTGGGGAAGAAGAAGGATGTACCGCACCATTCCATCGAATTGATTTCAATGGGGAAAACCCAGGCGGAAATGATACAGTTCCAGACGAACAGGGAGTCAGCTGTCGTCGGGAAGAAACTGTATGAAATCTCTTTTCCCAACCGGGCCAACATAAGCGCGATCATCCGGGAGAACCGGGTCATTACGCCGTACGGGGAAACAGAAATCAAGGAAGGGGATTTCCTCTACATTCTCGTGGAAGCCGCTTATAAAGAACGTCTGAAAAAGGTGCTCGAAGAACGCGTGCCCCGTCCGGAAACGGGCGTAGACAGGGATACGGATAAAGATGACTGACCCGCTTCTCAATTCCCGGCATATATATAAAGCCTTTCCCCGTTCAGGAGGGAAAGGCTTTTTTGTAACAAATATCAGAAAGGGTTGGTTGCCCACTGGAGAGACTGTTTAATGAAGATGCGCGGGTGAAGCTTCAGCTGCGCCACCATGTATTCAGCCAGATCCTCCGGCTGCATGAATTTCTGTTCATCATTTTTATCAGGGTTATCACCGAATGCGAGTTCAGTTGCTACCAGACTCGGGTTCATGGTAAAGACGCGGATATTATGCGGACGCACTTCCTGCATCAGTGCTTCGGTCATTCCCTGAACGGCAAATTTGGAAGCACTGTACGAAGTGGAACCCGCAGTACCTTTCAGACCGTTACTCGAGGAGATGTTGATCATATCTCCCCCGTTTTTCTCGATCATGTCCGGAAGTACAGCACGGGTCATGTGATACATACCGAACAGGTTGATTTCCACTGTCCTCTTCCAGTCGTCAGGGTCCGTGTCCAGGAAGTTACCGTGCAGGCCGACCCCTGCGTTATTGATAAGAATATCGGCTTTCCCGAGCTTTTCTTTCAGACCGGAAACCGCTTTCTCCGTCTCTTCAAGATCAGAGATGTCCACGGCAGCGTACTCCGCTTTTACTCCGTATTTCTCTGCCTCTTCTTTCACCTGCTGAAGTTTCGTTTCGGTACGGGCAATGAGCCCGACATGAACGCCTTCCTGCGCGAATTCGATAGCTGTCGCCTTACCGATGCCGCTGCCGGCCCCGGTAATGTATGCAACTTTACCCTTAATGTCTTGTCCCATACGTAATTCCTCCTTCATTTAAGTACATACTTCCAACTTAAAGAGTAACATGAATAATGGAACTGCTCATTCGTCCTGTTTTTCATGAGAGTCTTCATAACGATGGAAGTACGGGAAAAAACCACCAATAATATGATAATATAGGGAGAAACGATCGTACCGGAACGAAGAAAGGGGAGTGTGTATGCGACTCGGAGGAAAGATTGTTCTGCAGGTGGCAGGACTATTCGTTTTATACTACATAGGAAGTAAACTCCAGGAGTGGAGCGGGCTCCCGGTGCCAGGAAGCATCCTCGGTCTTTTGCTTCTTCTGACTCTGCTCCTGACCGGTGTGCTCCCGGCCGGGTGGGTCGATCACGGTGCAGGTTTTATGCTGGCGTATCTGCCATTATTCTTTGTGCCGGTTACGGTTGGGATCATCGAGTACCCCGTGTTGCTGAGCGGTACGGGTATCGTTATGATTATAATGACAATTACGGGGACGTGGCTGACGATGTTCGTCGCCGGATTTACGAGTGAAAAACTGTCAAAAAAAGGAGGGGCGTAATGGCTTTTATAATGCTTCTGCTTACGATTCTTACCTTTTTATTGATGGGCAAAATTTATTCTGAATACCGTACGCCCCTGCTTACTCCCGTGCTTACTACAGTAGCGGTGGTTGTTGCTGTGCTTCTTATATCCGGTGTTTCGTATAAGACGTATATGGAAGGAGCGGTCTGGATTGACCGCCTGCTGGGGCCGGCTGTAGTGGCTCTGGCTTATCCGATGTACCGGCAACGGGCTGTCCTGAAGAAACACTTCTTGCCGATTGTCGTTAGTGTAATCATCGGCGTCGTTACAGCTTTTGGTTCAGGATATGCGATGGCGAAAGTTCTCGGTCTGGAGCGCGAACTGCTCTTGACCATTTTACCGAAGTCTCTGACTACACCGATTGCGGTCCCGGTAGCTTCCGAAATCGGCGGCATTCCTTCGATGGCAGTAGCATTCACGATGATTGCAGGATTCACCGCTATATTGACTTCTCCCTTATTTTTCAGATATATTTCGTTCGGTGACAGAGGGAAGGGGATAGCCCTCGGCACAGCTGCGCACGGCCTCGGCACTTCAAAAGCCGTGGAATACGGCGAAGAAACCGTATCGATGAGCTCCGTGGCAATGAGTCTGGCTGCTATCATCGGTTCTTTTTTCGGACCCTTTTTCGTATGGCTTCTGGCTATCTGAGGATTAATTTTAAAAGAAATGTGGAAACAGTGGTGCAGGAGGGATAATTATGGTCAAAAAAGTAAATCTCGGCAAAACGGATTTATCCATTAATCCAATCGGACTTGGTACAAATGCAGTCGGAGGGCACAACATATATCCGAATCTTGATGAACAGCAGGGCGTAGATATGGTGAAAGCGGCTATCGATAGAGGTGTGGATTTTCTTGATACGGCCTATGCCTACGGTAACGGACGTTCCGAAGAACTCGTAGGTCAGGCGATTGCGGAATCCGGAAAGCGACAGGAAGTCGTTCTGGCTACGAAAGGTGCTCATACAGATGACGGCGGTAAAAGTAACCGTCCGGAGTTTTTGAAACAGGCGGTTGATAACAGCCTTAAGCGTCTCGGTCTCGATTACATCGACCTTTACTATATTCATTTTCCGGATGAAGATACACCGAAGTATGAAGCAGTCGGTGCGCTTCAGGAATTGAAAGAGGCAGGTAAGATACGGGGTGTGGGTGTTTCCAACTTTTCGATGGATCAGTTGAAAGAAGCGAATCAGGACGGATATGTCGATGTTATACAAGAACACTATAATCTTTTTGAGCGGGAAGCAGAGGAGACGTATTTCCCTTATGTGAAAAAACAGGGGATCGGTTTCGTACCGTTCTTCCCATTTGCCTCCGGACTACTGGCCGGTAAGTATGAGGAGGACACGACTTTTCCTGAAGGGGATCTCCGCCATCAGAAACCCGAGTTCCAGGGGGAGAAGTTTAAAGAGAACGTCCGTAAAGTAAACGAACTGAAACCGATTGCGGATTCATACGGTCTTGATACGGCTCAGCTCGTGCTCGCTTATTACATTCATCAGGAAGCAATCGATGCTGTAATTCCGGGTGCGAAGAGAAAAGACCAGGTGTTTCATAACAACAAAGCAGCAGATGTGACACTGGATCAGGCAACAATCACACGCATCAGTCAGCTTTTCTCTTAAAACAAAAACTCAATTAATAAGGCGAGACCTGGATTCCGGAAACCTTCCGGGGTCCGGTTTTTTTATATAACTATACAGGCTTCACAGCTTCGTCACCGCCTTCGGCATCTCTCTTGTGATAAAATTAACAGGAAAGAGAGGGCGGTCGTCATGATAAAACAGGCTGAACAATTTTTGGAGCAATGCTATAAAGAATTAGGGAAAACGGAAGCGGAGTTACGGGCAAGGACCGAAGCAGTAACCCAAGAAATCGCGGAAACCGGGTCTTATACCCATACATACGAAGAACTGGAATATGGAGCGAAAATGGCATGGCGCAACAGCAATCGATGTATCGGCAGATTATTCTGGAATCGTCTTGAAGTAAAGGATCAAAGGCACCTTGGAACCGAAGAAGAAGTGGCGGGTGCGCTTCAGGAACATATTCACGAAGCAACCAACGGAGGGAGGATCCAGTCCACCATCAGTATTTTCAAGCCGAAAACCGACGATGGGGAAGTGAAAATCTGGAACCACCAGCTGCTTCGCTATGCCGGATACGAAACGGACGAGGGCATCATCGGAGATCCGGATTCGGTGGCACTTACGAAGAAGGCACTGGATATGGGCTGGGAAGGGGCAGGGACTCCTTTCGATATTTTGCCCCATATCTTCCACATCGATGACCGCGAGCCCGTGTGGTATGATGTACCTGAAGACATTATTTTAGAGATACCGCTCAGGCATCCGGAATATGAGTGGTTTCGGGAACTGAACCTGCGTTGGTATGCCGTGCCGATAATTTCTGATATGCGGCTTGAGATAGGAGGGGTCGATTACACATGTGCCCCGTTTAACGGCTGGTATATGGAAACGGAGATAGGAGCAAGAAACTTTGCGGATGATTTCCGTTACAATCTTCTTCCTGTAGTAGCTGAAAAGATGGGCCTTGATACAAATCGGAATTCTTCTTTGTGGAAGGATCGGGCGCTTCTGGAGTTGAATCAGGCTGTACTATACTCTTTCCAGCAGGACGGGGTCTCTCTCGTTGACCATCATACGGCGGCCTGGCAGTTTCAGGTCTTCCAGAGGAATGAGCATAAACAGAACCGGCAGGTTACAGGGGACTGGACATGGCTGAACCCCCCGGTGTCGCCTGCGACAACGCCCATTTTTCATCAGAGTTTTGAAGACAGAATGGATTCACCGAACTATTTTTATCAGAAGTGCCCTTTTTCGTGAAACTTTTTATACGTAAAGGGCGTAGATATATAGTAGAAGAAAGGAGGAGTTATTATTGGATATTAAACCGAAAAAGACAAAGAATCTGACGGCTGCGCAAAAACAGAAACTGAACAAAGCCGGTGGATGGCTCGGGAAAATCTTCACGGTCCTGTTCATCCTTGCGTTCATTGTACTTATATCTTTTAACTGGATCACCGATTACATATGGATGGGGAGCGTGGGGTACCAGGATTCCTACATGACAATTCTGACGAGCAAGCTGATGCTTGGAGTCGTCGGTTTCATTTTATTTGCTATATTTACTTACATGACGTTGAGCTGGATACGTAACGTCTATGTCGGACATTTCACCGCGGGACAGCTTCCGCCTTTCATCAATAACAAGAAGCAGAGTCGCCTTTTGACGCTTGTAATTGCGATTATCGTCGGTCTGCTCGGAAGTGTGCTTGTACAGGGCGTAGGCTGGGAACCGTGGCTGAAGTTTCTCAACTACGAATCATTCGGAGTGAAAGACCCCCATTTTGACCGGGATGTATCCTTCTATATGTTCGTATTACCATTCATCGAATTTGTTCTTTCTATCGTTCTGGGACTTGCAATCTTTTTCTTCCTTGTGGAGATTGGATTCTATTCTGTCTACAATATGTACAGGATGAACAGGAAAGCGCAGATGCACATGGGTATAACGCTGGCGCTCATCGGAATTCTTCTTGCCGTCCAGCACGTACTCGAACCTTTCCGTTCCCTTCTCACCAACCAGGTGAACGTAGTGCAGGAGAGTGTGGTACACGGACTGAGCTACACAGATGATGTCGTCAACAATCCTGCCTCCTACGTGATGGCGGGAGTCGCGCTCCTCGGAACTATATGGGTCATCATAGCTCTGTTCCGGGGAAGATGGAAGTCGATGATAGCACCGATCATCCTTTATATAGCCGTAGGTGTTCTCGCTCAGGGAACTTCCATGATCGTACAGAACTTTGTCGTTTCACCAAACGAATTTTCAAAAGAAAGCCCTTATCTGGAAGAAAATCTCTCGATGACGAGAACGGCTTATGATCTTGAAAACATGAGCGAAGAGCAGCACCCTGGAGCTGATTCCCTGAATCAGTCCATGGTGGAGAGGAATCAGGACACAATCAATAACGTACGTATCAATGATGCACGGCCGATTTTGAGCGTATATAATCAGCTGCAGACATTCCGTACTTATTACGAGTTCAATGATATTGATATCGACAGGTACAACGTGGACGGGGAGTATGAACAGGTATTCCTCGGAGCGCGGGAACTGAATACGGAGGATCTGCCTTCGCAAGCGAAGACGTGGGTCAACCAGAACTTACGTTACACCCACGGCTACGGCATTTCCATGAGTAACGTCAATGAAATCACGCCTCAGGGTCAGCCCGAGTATATGGTGGAAAACCTCCCGCCTGAAGGTAAACCGGAAGTAAAACGTCCACAGGTGTATTTCGGAGAGGAAGACTATGATTCTGTCATCGTCAACAGTGGCGTCGAGGAGTTCGACTACCCTGCTGGGGATGAGAACATGTCCAGTACATTTGAAGCAGACAGCGGAGTACCGCTCTCCGGCATCAACCGGGCCCTGTTTGCGATTAATGAAGGATCATTCCGGATGTTCGTCTCCGATCAGGTGACAGGAGACTCCAAAATTCTCCAGACACGGAACATTATGGACAGGGTGGAACGTATTGCTCCGTTCCTCACCTATGACGAAGACCCTTATATTTTCATACGCGAAGATGGCACGATGGACTGGATGATTGATGCCTACGTCACAGAAGAGAATTATCCTTATTCGGAACCGTACTCCGGAGATAACAGTTACATCAGGAATTCCGTTAAAGTGACGGTGGATGCTTACACGGGAGAAGTGGACTATTATGCAGTGAATCCCGAGGAGCCTCTCCTCCAGACGTATCAACAGATTTTCCCTGATCTGTTTACTGAGGAGATACCGGAAGATGTGAAAAGCCACTTCCGCTACCCGATCGATCTCTTCAAGACCCAGGCACAAATGTATCAGACCTACCATATGACGAATTTGGAAGTATTTTATAATCGTGAGGACTACTGGGAAATACCTACGGAGAAATACTTCAACGAAGATATAACGATGGAACCTTATTACGTTACGATGCGTCTGCCTGAAGCCGAGGAAGAAGAATTCGTTCTGATGACTCCGTTTACACCGAGAAACCGGCAGAATATGATCGCCTGGATGGGTGTCAGGAATGATGGCGAGCACTACGGGGAGAAAGTCGTGTATGAGTTTCCGAAGCAGGAAAATGTATACGGTCCGCAACAGATCGAAAACCGGATCAATCAGGACAGTAACATTTCCCAGCAGTTGAATCTGTGGTCCCAGGGCGGCTCGGAGGTAATCAGGGGTAACCTGCTTGTACTGCCGATTGAAGATACGGTCCTTTATGCAGAACCTGTATATATCGAGTCCTCCAACGAGACGTCCCTGCCTGAAGTGAAACAGGTTATTGTCGCCTACCAGGATCAGATTGTTATGGAACCTACCTTCGATAAGGCTCTGGAAGTTCTCCTTTCCCGCATCGATCCGGAAGTCGAAGCACCGGAAGAGGGCGGAGAAGACGGTCAGGGAGAAGGTCAGTCCTCCGGGTTGGAGACGAATGAAACGCTGCAGGAAATCTCGGACCTTTTCGGTCAGTATCAGCAGCAGATGTCTGACGGGAATTATGAAGAAGCAGGACGTATCATGGAAGAAATCCAGTCCAAGCTTCAAAGTTCCCAAAACTCCGGCGGAACCGGGCAGCAGAACCCCGAGAATCAGAATGGCGGGGAGAATGACGGATCTTCCGAAGGAGAGAATAGCTCGGACAGTTCAGGTGAAGAATAGTTTAGAGGAGGAACCGTTCCTGTGAAGGGGCGGTTCCTTCTGATTAATGATTGGACTTTCCTCTGAATCAGGATAAAAAACGACCAGGCTAAGCGTCTGGTCGTTTTTCCTATTCAAAAGTCGTATTTTGCATCCTCCGCTTCCCTGATTTGGCGGTATGTTTCTGTGAGCACCATGGTATCTTCGACGAGACGGTCGAGTCGGAAGAAAACATCATCACTGATAATTTTCTTATTGAGAAAATCTTCGTCGTTCAGGAATACGTACGTCTGCACAATCTGCGCTTTCATATAGCCAAGAATCGGCTTCAGCTGCTGTTCCGGAATCAGAAAGTGTTTGTCCGATCCTGCGGTAGCGTATATGCTGACAATTTTCCCTTCTAGTCCGTCCTGAGGAAGAAGGTCGAAAATGTTTTTAAGTGTGGCCGGAATCGACGCCTGAAAGATAGGAGTGCCGATGAGGACAGCGTCCGCTTCCATAATTGTTTGCGCAACGTATCCCGTGTCTCCTTTATAGTCCAGATAGTTTCTCCCGTCACTGAACTCGACATCGTTATCACTGAGATCGATCAGGGTGAACGTATGGTCCGGATACTGACGTTCCACTGATTCTTTCACATAATCCATCGCTGTTCTCGTTTTAGAGCCGACTTTGGAGCCGGCGAGACCTACAATTCGCATCCGGGTTCCTCCTCACTTTTTAGTATGCTTCTTCACTTCCGGAAGAATCTTTTCACCGATCATGTCGATGTTTTTCTTCAATTTTTCAAATGGGACGCCACCGAAGTCCATTTGCGCAATGTAACGCTGATGACCGAATGTTTCGTGCTGGTAAAGGATTTTTTCGATGATTTGCTGCGGACTTCCGACGTTCATGACGCTTCTGGGATCTGCACCTTGGGCAAACATCTGCTTCGAGAAACCGTGTCCGTTCGTTTTCTTCATGCCTTCGTTGAAAAATGGATACGATTCGCGTAACGCTTCCTGCGTCGTTTCGCCAGGATAGAAAAACCCTGCCATAGAGACCGGGAGTTCATCCGGGTTGTGGCCGCCCTGAGCCGCTGCCTGTCGGAAGGTGTCCACGGTATTTTTGAAAGTGGAGACAGGACCTCCAAGCGCGGCAAAGAACATCGGCACGCCTTCGTACCCGGCTTTCATCGCACTTGCCGGGTGTCCGCCGACGGCACGCCAGATTGGAAGTTCCCCGTGCATCGGGCGTGGGAGAATGTGTGCATCTCTAAGTGGGGCACGGAAATTCCCGCTCCAGTTAAGCACTTCCTGTTCATTGATTTGACGCAGAAGATTGAATTTTTCTTCGTAAAGTTCCTCATAATCTTTCAGGCTGTAACCGAGGAGCTCGAAGTTTCCGGTGCGGGAGGCTCTCCCCGCAATCAGTTCGGTACGTCCACCTGAAATCAAGTCGATCGTTGCGAAATCTTCGAAGACACGCACCGGATCGAGGGTACTTATAATCGTGGAGGAACTGGCTATTTTTATTTTTTCCGTTGCCTGAGCGATGGCGCCGAGCACTACGGAGTGTGCCTGGGTCGTGAAATAGTCCTGGTGACTCTCTCCGACACTGAAAAAGTCGATACCCGCCTGTTCGGCAAGCTGTGATAATTCAATGATTTCGTTGAGTCGTTGGGACGCCGGGATACGCTCGCCGGTCGACGGGTTCGGCAAATGATCACCGAGGGTATATAATCCGAATTCTAATCCATTCGAAGGGTCCAATCCATATTTCATCAAAAACTCACCTTTCTCTTTTCATGTTTCTAATGTTAGTATGAGGGATAACAGAATGAATGAGAAGTACGTACTTTCAAGTAAGATAGTATCATTGATGATACTTATGGAGGGCACAGCGATGAACGAACATATTAAACCGGATCAATGTCAGGTCCAGGAAGCTATCGGGATATTGGTGGGGAAATGGAAACCGATTATTCTGCTCCATCTGATGAAAGAAGGAACACAGAGGTTCAGTGAATTGAAGCGGGAAATCCCCGAAATTACTCAGAAGATGCTGACGAAGCAATTGAGAGAATTGGAAGCGGAAGGGATTGTGGACAGGAAAGTCTATCCGGAGATTCCGCCGAAAGTGGAGTATTCGATTACCGAGTATGGTAAAGAGTTGCAGCCGATTCTGGAGGCGATGCATGAGTGGGGGGAGAAACATGCTCAAATGAAGAAGGAGAGAGCGTGAATTATTGTGCTAAAGTAAGGAATGATTTAGCCGTCAGTATTGAAAGAAATTGAAACACAGTGTTGCACGACGTTGGGCGGGCCCAAAGTGATAGTACAGTTTCGCAATAGTATTATACGAAAAATGAAAACAGAGTCGCTTCAGTATTCCCTCATCTCTCAAGGGTTTTCTGCAATTTAATTAAAATTTTATTGCGAACGAAGGGGACTACGATAGTACCTGTTCTTTCATAAAATAAGTGGCGAAGAAGAGAGAAAGGAGTTTCTTATGAAAACGGCATTCATTGCAGACATTCACGGAAACGCTACAGCACTGCAGGCGGTACTGGAAGATATAAAACGTCAGGGGGCAGACCGTGTAGTTATGCTCGGTGATCTCTGTTACCGGGGCCCGGAACCGAAGAAGTCGCTGGATCTTATACGAAATCTCGATGCTCCGGTCATTAAAGGTAATGCAGACGCCTGGATTACCCGCGGCGTGCGGGACGGAGAAGTGCCGGAGAAGAATATTAAAATGATGAGGGAAGAAAGAGAATGGGTGGCGGATAAGCTTACGGAAGAGGATATCTCCTATCTTAAAAACTTGCCGGAAAGTGTAACGGAAACTATCGGTGAGAAGGACGTATACTGCGTTCATGCGACGCCGGACAGCCTGTTTGATGTAGTGAAACCCGATACTCCCGAAGAGCAGGTGAAAGAAGAATATTTCGATAAGAAAGAAGCCGATGTTTATCTGTATGGCCATATTCACTTGCCTTATGTACGTCCTCTCGAGGGAAAAGTGATTGCGAATACCGGCAGTGTGGGCTTACCGTTCGATAACGATCCACGTGCTTCTTATCTGATAGTGAGCGAAAACAGTACGGAACTCCGCAAAGTTTCTTATGATGTTGAAGAAGCAGTGAATAAATTGTATGAGAACGACTATCCCCAGGCCGATCTGGTCGCGGATGTTTATAGAAGCGGTTCACTATAATGAGCTTGCCGGATCTTTCCGGCAGCTTTTTTATTTCGACCCGTCCAACCAATATTCCTGCAAACGTACGTTCTTGATTTTTTAACGGAAAGAAGATATCTTTAGAAAAGAAAGGACGTGACCGGCCGATGACTAAAGTCGTCATTTTAGCGGAAAAACCTTCCCAGGCGAAAGCGTACGCGGAAGCTTTTTCTGTTCAAACCAAAACGAAAACACATATTCAGCTTAAACCGGATCCCATTTTTCCGGAGGGTGCCACCATTACGTGGGGAGTGGGCCATCTTGTGGAACTTAAAGAACCGCAGGATTACAGGAAAGAATGGAAGAAATGGAAGCTTGAGGAGCTGCCGATAGTACCGGAAATATTCCAGGAGAAAGTGGCGAAAGGAAAGTGGGAACAGTTCCAGGCGGTGAAACAGCTGTTTAAGCAGGCGGATGTCATTGTGAATGCTGCCGATGTGGACCGGGAAGGATCGAATATTTTTTACAGTATCTACACACTGACAGGTGTGAAAAAGCCTGTGAAACGTCTGTGGATCAACTCCCTCGAGAAAGACGAAGTGAGGGAAGGGTTCCGTCAGTTGCAGAATAATGAGAAAGACAGACGTATGTTTGAAGAAGCGAAAGCGAGACAGATCAGTGACTGGCTCGTCGGAATGAATGCAAGCCGGCTTTTTACGTTGCATCTCCAGAAAAAAGGGTTCGGCAGTCACTTATCCATCGGCCGGGTCCAGTCTCCGACCGTCTATCTTATTTACCAGCGGCACAAAGAAATCGAAGAATTCGTTCCGGAACCTTTCTACCAGATAGAAGGCTCGTTTAAGGCAAAGAAGGGGACATACAAAGGTCTTGCCAAAATAAAGGAGAAAGACAAAGCGAAAGTGCAGGCGCTCATGGAGGAGCACAGTCTTAAAGAAGAAGATACGTACAGAGGTACAGTACGGAAAGTGGACAAGAAGGAAAAGCGTATCAGATCGCCTAAGCTACATTCTTTATCCACTCTTCAAAGCGTGGCGAATCGTATGTGGAAATACCCTCCTGCCAAAGTCCTGAAAATCGCCCAGCAGCTTTACGAGAAGAAACTGTTGTCCTATCCGAGAACGGACTGTAATTTCATCACACAGGGCGAGTTCAATTACTTAGTGAAGAAGGTGGATGATTATCAACAAGTACTTGGAAGCAGCTTCACACCGGCTACATTAAGGCCTGATAAACGATACGTGAACGGGGCGAAAGTAGAAGAACACTATGCGATCATACCGACTAAAACAACCCCGACGGCGAAGAAACTGGAAGGACTCCGCCGGGAAGAAAAGAACATTTACAACGAAGTGCTCGCTGTGACACTCGGTATGTTTCATAGAAATCATGTATATGAAGAAACGAAAATTCATACAGATGTTCATGGCCTCGTGTTCTTTTCCACAGGCAAAAGGGAAGTGGATGCAGGCTGGAAAGAGCTGTTTCCGAAACAGAAGAGAAAAGAAGAAATGCTGCCGGAGGTAAAAGAAGGGGAAGAACCGGAAGCCGAGGTCCATATAAAAGAAAGTATGACTCAGCCGCCAAAACCTTATACCGAAGGACAGCTGATCACGATGATGAAAACTGCCGGAAAGACGGTGGAAGATGAGGAAGATGTAGAAATACTGAAAGAAGTGGAAGGACTAGGTACAGAAGCGACCAGGTCGGGTATCATCGAGACGATCAAGAAACAGAATTATATTTCCGTTACGAAAAACAACGTGGCCATTACTGATAAAGGAATTATGCTGTGTGAGGCCATCGAAGGGACGCTTCTATCCAGTCCGTCCATGACTGCAAAATGGGAAGCGTACTTACGGAAAATCGGTGAGGGGGAAGGTTCGAAACAGACCTTCATAGATAATACGGAAAAGTTCATCAGAAAGCTGATGAAAGAAGCTCCTTCCTCCCTTGAAAAAGTCCAGCTGAGAGATATCGGAGAAACGAAGAAGAAATGGAACGAACCCATCGTCACCTGCCCGTCCTGTAAGACCGGGGCAATCGTGGACCGTTATAAGTTTTATGCCTGTTCCGGTTATAAAGATGGATGCAAAGTAACCTTCCCGAAACGTCTTGCTGGAAAAACGCTTACGGAAAACATGATAAAAACATTGTGTGAAAAGAAAAAAACGAAAGTGCTGAAAGGGTTCAAAAGCAAAAATAAGAAAACGTTCAGTACAGCACTGACGCTGGATGAGGATTACAATATCAAATTCGATTTCGGCGTCCCTGCCAAAGATAAAACAAAATGAGTTGCGAAAAGCCCGGGTCTCAAAGAGAGATCCGGGCTTTTCGGATGGAGATCAATTCATAATGACGGAGCCCTGCAGCAGTTCAGGTTTGGCACCGAGAATCATAAGGAAGACAGTGGAATCACTGATGTTTTCGTATTTTTTCAGCAGCTGTTTCAGTTCGTCGATGTCAGGATGCTCCTTCAGTTTCTGCACTTCCTCCTGATACAGACTCAGTATGGAAGTACGGAGAAATTTAGGGGCATATTTCGGCAGTTCTTCATTCTTTATGAGAGATGCCATATAACCGTATTTCAACTGCAGTTGTCTTGTCAGGCTGACTACGTGTACGAGCTGTTCACCAAGGTCGGGATAGGCCCGCTGGAGGTCGTCAACATCTCTTTTCACTTTATATAACTGGTTCAATCCTGCCACCATGTGTGTCATTATACGTGCACCCCTTTTTCCCATGGTTTCTCGAGACCGATTATTTCAGTAAGTTCCTTACTGTGCTGTTTTCTTATACGGCGGCGTTCCGCTCTTTCTTTCCCGGATTCATAAAGAAACTTTTCTTCTTCGGTTTCCGGAACGAGACGAGGCACGGTTATCGGCTTTTTGTTGTCGTCGAGGGCAACGAAAGTAAGGAATGCCGTTGCCGCCATGCGACGCTCTCCGGTAATCATATCTTCCGCAATGACTTTACAGAAGATTTCCATCGACTTGTTGCCTGTATAAGAAACGTATGATTCGACACAGACAGAGTCCGACTGATGTATCGGGTGAAGAAAGTCGATGGAATCCGTCGAGGCAGTGACACATTCTTTAGCCCGGGCATATCTGCGGGCGGAGAGTGTTGCGTTATTGTCCAATTTTTTCATAAGAGTCCCGCCGAAAAGTGTATTATAATTATTCAGGTCATTGATCATCACCTGATCGGTATTTACGATTAAACTTTCTTTTGGATGTTTCGTTTCCATATGATTCATTCCTTCTTTCCTGTTTGGTCAATTTGTTGATAAACCAAGTGTACGCCCGTTTCCGGGGGAAAGTGAAATAGAAATATATCATCTGTCACATAGATAATGTCTATGAAAATGTTTTCATCCATGTGTGTCAGGAATGAAAGCCGTGAATTAGAGCACGAAAAAACGGACAGGAGAGAAATCAATTCGATGTCTCTCCTATCCGTCAGATATACCGTATGTTCAGGAGGAGTTTTCGATAAGTCTTTCCTGAGTGAAACGGAGCCACTCTCTGGTAGCGTAAGATAAATAGTGGTTCTTTCTCCATATAAGACCGACGTTCCACTCGAGGGAAGGGTTGCGGATCTTGACGAGCCGGAGGTCTTCTTTCAGTAAATTAGCGACACTATAGGGCAATATGGAAATACCGAGCCCTGAAGTGATCATTTTACCGATGAAATCCCATTGGGACGTCTCCGAAATAGTTTTCGGAACAAACCCTGCCGACAGGCATGCATCGTGGATACGCTCATACAGGGCGAAATCTCTGTTGAAAGTGATGAAATCGTCATCCTTCAGCTCCTCCAGGTCTATTCTTTTCCTCCCGGCCAGAGGGTGGGAAGCGGGAAGAACCGCTTTCAACTCTTCTTTGATAAAAGAGAAGGTGTCGAATTCCTCTTCCTGCGGGGGAAGCACGGCTATACCTGCATCGAGGTGCTCATTAAGGATATCCTCTTCGATTTTTTTCGTGCCATTTTCAATCAGCTCGAAAGTGATGCGCGGATGCAACTGATGGAACTCTCCGAGGATTCCGATGAATAACTCTGCATCAAGAATCGGAGGGAGACCGATTCTTATGTGCCCTTTCTGCAGACCTATCAGGTCATCGAGTTCCGTCTGCAGGTTTTCGGAAGCTTTTACTATCGTTTTCGCTTTGTCATAAATGGCCCGTCCGGCATCAGTAAGTACCAGCTGTTTACGGGACCGGTCAAACAGTTCGACGCCCAGCTCCGTTTCGAGGTTTTTGATCATTTTGCTGATGGTGGGTTGAGTCACGTACAAATGCTCCGCAGCGCGTGTGAAGCTTTCGAACCGGGTGACTTCAATAAAGTACGTAAGATGTCTGATATCCATAGATTCACCTGTTTTCTCCAAGTTTTATGTAAAATTGTATCACAGTAGGCATAAAACATGCCTGACCTCGCTTTTGCGGCGGGAGATCAGGCATGTTTTCCTTATCATACAGCTTTATTTTCTTTCTTTCTCTTTCTTTTCGGGGAAACTTCCCGACTGGCAGCTTTATAGAAGGAATATCCCATCATAAGTACAACGATGGAAAAAGGGAAGGCAGCTATTATGAGAACGTTCTGCAGGCCCTGGGTCCCTCCGAAGTAAGTGATAATCGCTGCCATGGCAGAAAGTGTGAGACCCCATATGATTTTTACACGTCCGCCGGGTTCAAGGGAGCCTTCGGATGAAAGCATGCCGAGAACGAACGTAGCCGAGTCTGCCGACGTAATGAAAAAGATGGCGATAACGACCAGTGTAATAAGCGACATGAAGAATCCGAGCGGATACTCAGCGAGTGTGGCGAACGTAGCAGTTTCCATCGGATAGTCCGAAATAGTCGCAAGACCGCTCTGCTCTACTTCGAGTGCAGAGACGCCGAAAACCGTGAAGAATACGAAGCAGATGATAGACGGGACGAACAGAACTCCGAGCATAAATTCTTTAATAGTACGGCCGCGCGAGATCCGGGCTATGAAAATTCCTACAAACGGTGACCAGGAGATCCACCACGCCCAGTAGAAAATCGTCCAGCTGTCGATCCACGTTCTGTTTTCTTCATTCATTGGGGCAATGCGGAAACTCATGTCGAAGAAGTTGGCCACGTAGCCCCCGATGGAAGCGGTGAACATATTCATAATGTAAAGGGTCGGTCCTATAATCAACAGGAGAACCATAAGGGCAATACCCAGAATCATGTTGATATTACTCAAGTATTTAATACCCTTACTCACGCCGGACCAGGCAGAGAATATGAAAAGTACTGTAGCGACTACAAGGATGATCAGCTGTACCCAGTAATTACCGGGAGCGTCAAAAAGAAAAGCGAGCCCCTGGTTTATCTGTGCCGTACCGAAACCGAGAGTCGCAGCCACGCCTGTGACGGTAGCCACAATAGCCAGCGTGTCGATGATTTTCCCAAGAGTTCCTTTCATTCGGTCCTCACCGAAAATTGGTGTCAGAGTAGCACTGACTAAGCCCGGATAATCTTTATGGAACTTGAAATAGGCAAGTACGAGTGCCACGAGCGCATAAATTGCCCAGGCGTGCAGCCCCCAGTGGAAAAATGAAAAGCGGAGGGAATCCATAATCGCCTGCTCACTTCCGGGCTCTGCGGTCGGACTGTTATTGAAGGCGTGGGAAATCGGTTCGGCCGTTGTCCAGAACACAAGTCCCATTCCCATACCGGCACTGAAAAGCATGGCGAACCAGGAGGCCAGCCCGAATTCCGGTTTTTCATCCTGTTTGCCGAGTTTTATGTGGGAAAAACGTGAGAAAATGAGGTAGACGCAGAAAGCAAGCATTACCATGACAATAAGCAGATAATACCAGCCGAATCTGGTCGAGATGAATGAAGTGGTTGCAGCAGTGACCGTCTTCAGGTTTTCAGGACCGATTACACCCCAGAGAACAAATATAAAACATACGATGATACCATACCAGAATACCGAAGATACCTTTTTCATAAAACCGCTCCTTATGTAATTTAGTATAAAAACTTACCGGGGTTAAGAACAGTTACTTATACTAAATAAAAATTGACATTTTTGCAAATTAATATAAAACCTAACGCCCAGTGCCGGTATTTTACGTTACCCTTATGTCAATTATGTCAAACCGGTTACATCTGTGTTTTTTGGGTTAGTCCCGTTCATAAAAGGGAACAATAGTAGTAAGAAGGAGGTGGGAATGGTGTGGTGGTTTACTATTGGGATGTCGGTGCTTGGAGGACTGATTACACTTACTGCTGTTTTCGATAAAAAGAACAAAAATGATTCCTACAGTCGTTATGATAACGAAGAGACAGTGGAAGAATTTTACCGCGAGCATGGAGCAGTCAGTAAGGCGGAGGATCCGGAATATACCAAATACTTCTGACGGGGGCACCGGCATACGTAAAACGTATGCCGGCTTATTTTTTCAATAAAAAATCGCCTCCTCTGTATAGAGTGAGACGATTTCTTCCGTTTAGACTCCCGCTTTTTCTTTCTTTCCTTTTTTACGGGCTTTTTCTTTTTCGATCTGTTTACTTCTGAGCTGGCCGCAGGCGGCATCGATATCGGTGCCGTGTTCAGTACGGACCCCGCACTTGATACCTCTGTCCATCAGAGTCTGGTAGAAGTTCAATATGGCTTCTTTGTCGCTCCGCTCATAAGGGTTATCGGCGACAGGATTGTAAGGGATAAGGTTGACGTAAGACAGGTGTTTCTTATCCATAAGCAGGTCCGCCAGCTGATGCGCTTCTTTCACGTGGTCGTTGACATCTTTCAGCAGTATATACTCGAACGTAATACGTCGATTCGTTTTCTCTAAATAGTAATCGATTGCCGGCATCAGTTTCTCGAGAGGATAGGCCCGGTTAATCTTCATAATCTGGGTCCTCAGTTCGTTGTTCGGAGCATGGATGGAGAGGGCCAGGTTGATCTGGATGCCTTCATCTGCAAACTCATACATTTTCGGTGCAATTCCACTTGTGGAAACCGTTATGTGGCGGGCACCGATAGAGAGACCTTTTTTATCGTTGACGACGTTAAGGAAGTCGATCAGGTTGTCGTAGTTATCGAACGGTTCCCCGATTCCCATCACTACGATATGACTGACGCGCTCGCCTTTTTGTTTTCCGTCAAGGTCATGCTGGACTTTCATGATCTGTTCGGTAATTTCGCCTCCTGTAAGGTCGCGGTTTTTCCTGAGAACACCGCTGGCACAGAAGGAGCAGCCGATATTGCAGCCGACTTGCGTCGTCACACATACGGAAAGTCCGTAGTTAAAACGCATCAGTACCGTTTCAATGATGTTTCCATCGTGAAGTTTAAACAGGTACTTGACAGTGCCGTCTTCGGATTCCTGTTTGATTTCTTCGGACAGTGTTTCGATGGTGAAGTTTTCCTTAAGTACGTCTATGCAGGACTGGTTCACGTTTTTCATATCGTCGAAGTCCGTGACCCTTTTCTGATAGAGCCATTCCCACACCTGTTTCGAACGGAACTTTTTCTCGCCATGGTCTACGAGCCAGTCCGTCAGCTGTTCGAACGTCAGTCCGTAAATAGATGTTTTCATAAATACGCTCCTCGTTGTCTAAAATTCGCTATTCCTATAGTAAGGGATAGGAGAAACAGATACAAGATATATGTTTCATAAAGTCAAGTGGAAAGCTTAGAAGGACGCAGGGATGATTTGTGATAGTATGGGTGATGAAGAAATAGCGGAGGAGAGCATCGACTGGAAACGGAATTTTAAGCGGGTGGAGAGATGACATGATATACATATTTATAGCAGTTGCAGGGTTTATCGGAGCAGTGCTCCGTTACATCACAGGGGAAGTTTTATTCAGGCCGGACACGATATTTCCTTTCGCGACACTCTTTATCAATATAGTGGGCAGTTTCCTGCTTTCGTGGCTGACGTTTCATACTCTTCCCATGTCTGCCCAGTTGAAAAAAGCGATTGGCACCGGTGTGCTCGGGTCTTTCACCACTTTTTCCACTCTGAGCGCGGAAACAGTATCGCTGCTGGAGAGAGAGTTCTACGCTGTCGCTTTTTTATACATATCTCTTAGCTTCGCAGGTGGCACTATAGCTGCCAGCGCAGGCAGTAAAGCGGGACCGGGGAAGGGGGGAGAAGTGTGACGATTCTTTCAATTATTCTCGTCGGTCTTGGTGGAAGTATCGGCGCCCTGCTGCGTTTTTCTTTCAGTGAAAAATGGAACAGTGGATCATTCCCTACAGGCACGCTGGCCGTCAACTGGTTCGGAAGCTTTTTTTTAGGAGCACTTATCGGAGCCGGGTTTTCCGGACATCCGTTCTTATTTGCGGGCACTGGAATGGCAGGAGCGTTGACCACCTTCTCTACCATGCAGCTGGAAGGAATCACTCTTTATAAAAGGATTGAAAGGAAGAGATTTCTTCTATATCAATTTATAAGCTACACGGGCGGAATCGCTCTTGCCTGGGCAGGAATGTGGGCAGGGAGATTATTCCATTAGCGGGTAGATATTCTTTCTTTTCACTGCTCTTTATTTAGGGTATAGTGAAAGAAATGTAATTCCGGCCGGATGTGAACATAAGCAGCCTTAAGAAACAGAGGCATCAGGTCAGCTATATTTTTTATGGAGTTTTTTAAGGAGGAAGCTGTTTTGATCATAGCGATAATCGTACTGATTTTTGTTTCCCTGTTCTTCTCGGGCAGTGAAACAGCACTGACTGCGACAAACAAAATGCGCCTGCAGTCTCAAGTCGATAAAGGGAACAAAAAGGCTGATAAACTACTTCGTCTCGTTTCCAGACCGGGCGAATTTATTACGACGATACTGATAGGTAACAATATAGCAAATATCCTGCTGCCGACCCTGGTCACCACTCTGGCTATTAAATACGGGTTCAGTGTAGGAATGGCCTCTGCGATTCTGACAGTCGTCATCATCCTTTTTGCAGAAGTCATACCGAAATCAGTGGCCGCCACGTTTCCAGACCGTATCGCGATGATTGTATACCCGGTGATCTGGTTTTTCGTCATTTTGTTCAAACCGCTGACCACTGTGCTGAACTGGTTCACGGACAATCTGAACAAACTCCTCTCCAAAGGACAGCCGAAGGACGTACAGGTATCCAAGGAGGAACTTCGTACGATGGTCGACGTAGCGGACTCCGAGGGACAGTTTAACGAAGAGGAATCATACCGGATCAAAGGCGTGCTTGATTTTTACAATTTGAACGTAAAAGATGTCATGAAGACGCCACGTGTGGATCTGGTGGCTCTGGATAAAGACGCGACTTTCGAAGAAGTGCGGGATGTAGTCGTCAACAATTCCTATACACGCTACCCGGTGTACGACGAAGAAATAGACAACATCGTAGCTGTGTTCCACTCCAAGTTCTTATTCGCATGGTACGAGCATCCGGAGGATCACTTCTCTTCCTATTATGATGCAGAACCCCTCCTCGTATATGAATTCCAGTCGATGGAGTCGGCTTTCAAGAAGATGATGATCAACAAAAAACACCTGGCTGTCGTTCTTGATGAGTACGGTGGTACAGAAGGTATTCTGACACATGAAGATGCGATAGAAGCGATGATCGGCATGGAAATTGAAGATGAATGGGACGACGACAGCGACCCGCTCATTGAACACCTCGGCGAAGACGAAATCATCTGTGACGGGAAAATAACGCTCAGCCGTCTGAACAGTATTTTCGATACGGATATACCTGAAGAAGAGGACGTCCTGGCCGGGTATATTCTACGGGAATGCAACGATTTCCCTGAACTGGGAGAAGTGATTGAACGCGAGCGTCTCCAATTTCAGGTGCTGGAAATCGAAGGCCGTATGATACGCCGGGTTCATATTAAAAAATTGCCTGAGGAGGAAGAATAAATGACGGCGGTTATAGGTGTCGTGCTGGTCGTTATTTTTCACATTACGGTCAGCGAAGTTGTACTGAAAAGGAAATGGGGAATTGAACCGGACAGAACAGGGATGACCTGGGCCGGACGGGACAAACGTTTCGTTGTTCTTGAAGTATTTCTTCTTATTGCGGCTTTTACCTTCCTGTTCCTGACGGGCGGAGCGGATGGTATGTTTTTCGTCGTCCCTCTGCTGCTGGCGGCTTATTTTCTTTCCCAGGTGATAGAAGCCAGGAGAGGGGACGATGGGGACCGCAGCTACTATTATGACGGTCTGGCTGTCCTGTCCCTGTTACTGATGACCCTGTTTTCATTCCTGGGCACCGTCTAAGGAGGTCGCGGTGTGAATAAAGAGGAAGAAATTCTTGAGGAACTTAAGAAAACGAACCATCTGCTGGAAGCGCAGAAGGATGAAGTCACGCCTTTTCAGGCGGTAATGGATATGGTGAGATCGTTACTGATCGGAATTTTTATAGTAGGGCCGGTTCTGGCACTTATCCTTGCGTTCGTCAACATCATCGGAGATTAATAACGGCAGATTTGTGGAGACAGAGGATTTTTCCTTTGTCTTTTTTATTTGGACAAAATAAGCACGTTTCCTATCGAACCGTTACATTCACAGCACTATTTTATACACAGGAGAAGAAAAGATTTTTTAAAAAGAAATAAGAAATCTGAAAAATTAAAAAATATATTGAAGTTAACGTTAACGTCAATGATAAAATGAAACTACAAAGGAGGGGAGCTGTGGTGAAATCGATTCGGGAAACGGCTGTATCTTTCGGAGTAACTCCACGGACGCTGCGCTACTATGAAGAAATCGGGTTGCTTACACCCGGGCGCTCCTCCGGTAATCAGCGTGTATATGCCAGTCAGGATGCGGCCCGGTTGAAACTGATTCTGCGGGGGAAAAAATACGGATTCTCGCTGGAAGAGATCAGGGAGATGATCCTTCTTTTTGATGAAGACCGGTCAGGACGAAAACAATTGGAGCGTTCGATCGAATACGGGGAAAAACGAATTCGGGAAATAGAAACTGTTATTTCGGAATTCCAACTGTTAAAAGAAGAAATGGAAGGATGGCTTATGCACTTCGAACAAAAATTGAAGGAGGAAGAGTCATGAATACATCTGAACTGCTTGCCCGCAATGCCCGTAAATATCCCGCTCAGGATGCAATAGTCTTCCAGGGTAACCGGCTCACCTATGCCGAGCTCGATACTCTCGTTAATAAGTTCGGCAGTGCTTTAAGAAAAAAAGAAATACACACAGAGGATAAAGTCGCCCTGTTTCTGCCGAATACCCCCGAGTTTGCCATAGCCTATCTGGCTGTCCAGCGTATTGGAGCTATTGTTGTGCCGGTGAATGTAAAGCTTACAGAGGAAGAGGTGCTTTATATCCTTCAGGACAGCGGAGCGAAAATGCTGATTGCCCACGAAATGGTCGTCGCTCCAGTCAAGAATATTTCTGCCCCGGTGCTGAAAGTGAAGACCGGAGAAAGGACAGAGGAATGGGACTCATTTTGGGCACTGCTTGAGGAGCAGGAAGATACTCCGATTGAATGTTACTTGAGGGAAGATGATTTATCGACTGTTTTATACACTTCCGGTACAACCGGTAAACCGAAAGGTGTACTGTTTCCGTATCGCAGTATTTTAAATGTGGCTACGATGATCAATATCGAAATGGAAGTGAAACCGGAAAGCCGTATTTTACTCAGTATGCCTCTCAGTCACTCGGCTCCTCTGCACTTGTTTTTCATGGCGGGCCTGATGACGGGTTCCACCCTGGTGTTGACTCCTACATTCACCCCTGAGCTATTTCTGGATACGATAGAAAGGGAAAAGACCACCCATTTCTTCGGTGCCCCTGTCGCTTATCTTACGACGATGCAGATGGCAGATCCCCGGGAACGGGACCTTTCTTCGATGAAATGGTGGGTCTATGGCGGAGCTCCTTTATCATCGAAAGAAGTGCACGCCATAAAGCAGGCTTTCCCTTCCGGCAGCCTTACTTGTGTTTACGGTCTTACGGAAGCGGGGCCGAGTGGCACACTGCTTTTCGATGAGGAACATGAAAAGAAAGCCGGGAGTATCGGCAAACGGGCTCCCTGGGGCACGGAAATATGTCTGATCGATGAAGCTGGAGAAAACGTCCCTAAGGGCGAAGTAGGGGAAATTGCTCTTCGCGGGGAAGGAAACATGCGTGAATACTTCCGTAAAACTCACGAGACGGAAGCGGTATTTGCAGGTGAATGGCTTCGGACCGGAGACCTCGCGATGCAGGATGAGGACGGGTATTACTGGGTAATTGATCGTAAAAAAGACATGATCATCTCCGGGGGAGTGAATATTTATCCGAAAGAGATAGAAAATGTAATGCTTGAAATCGAAGGCGTAAATGAAGCAGCCGTTATCGGTATCCCACATCCGGAGTGGGGAGAGACGGTGAAAGCCGTTTATGCAGGTACTGCGGAGGAAGAGAAAGTGAGAAACGTCCTTGAGAAACGGATAGCTTCTTACAAAGTACCAAGAATATATGAACAAGTGGCAGAACTGCCAAGAAACGCTTCGGGTAAAATCTTGAAACAGGCCCTCAAAGGAGGGGAATTATGAAAGTACTGACAGAAGAATACGAACAGCATAACTTTTATGAAGAAGATAAGTTTTTGCAGAAGATATTAAAAAAGTATATGACATCCGATATGTTCAGCTATGCAGATAAGAATCTGAGAGAATTCGGACAACGTGCGGCAGGACCTATAGATGAACGTGCCGTCCACACGGACAGAGAAGGCCAGCCGAGACTCGAACGGTACGACAAGTATGGAGAAGAGGTTTCCCGGGTATGGGTGAACGAAGGGTATAAACAGACGGTAAAAGAAACGTATGAAACGGGAATCGTCGGTTACGTACACAAGAACATCCCTGAGCTGGGTGAAAAAGGAACCTACACGTACAGTTTTGCTCAAGGATACCTTCTCTCCCAGGCTGAACCAGGCTTCTATTGCCCTGTCACTCTGACGATGGCGACGGCATATCTGCTCGACCATTATGGTGGTGAGGAACTGAAAGAAACGTATCTTCCTCACGTCCTTGCTACCGGAGACATGGAGCTGTATGAAGGAGCCACTTTTCTGACCGAGAGGCAGGGAGGCTCGGATGTGGGGGCGAACGTGGTCGAAGCCGTGTCTGTCGGGAAAGACTACTACTTGTACGGGGAAAAGTATTTCGCCTCGAATGCAGGTATGTGCGGGGTGGCAATGGTTCTGGCCCGTATGGAAGACGCAAAGGAAGGCTCGCGGGGGCTCTCCCTGTTCCTCGTCCCCTGGGAAGGAGACAACATAAGGATCCGCCGGCTGAAAGATAAACTCGGAGTTCGCGCGGTACCTTCTGCCGAGGTGGAATTCACCGGAGCGAAAGCTTATCTCGTCGGGGAAGCGGACCGCGGTTTCTACTATATGATGGAGGCTCTCAATCTATCACGGATCTGTAACGCAATCGCTTCACTCGGAATCATGAGACGAAGTTATACGGAAGCCCTTCTCTATGCCGACGGGAGAAATGCTTTCGGACGCCGACTGGCCGGTTTTCCGATGATTCAGCAGACTCTCCAGGAGCTTCGGATGAAACTCGAAAAAGAAACGGCAGCAGTTTTTGAAATGGTACAGCTCTATGAAAAAGTGACGAACGGAACTGCTTCTTTTGAAGAGGAAGCTCTGAATCGTCTTTTGATTGCTATCATGAAAAAAGAAACGGCAGAGAAATCGATTGAGTTTGCTCATGAAGCGATAGAAATGCATGGGGGGGAATGGATACATCGAAGATTTTGTTACACCACGGCTCCTGCGCGATGCCCAGGTGCTGACTGTGTGGGAAGGAACGGCGAACATACTGGCGCTCGAACTTCTTCGACTTATAAATAAATATGAAGCCCACACATTATTTATCAAAATGCTGAGGGAGAAATCCACTGATGGAATGGAGAAAAGAATTGATGGAATGGAGGACCGACTGCTGCGATTTGCAGGTTTAGAAGAGACGGAAAAGGAGCTGGAGGCGAAGTCGCTGATGAAAGACATGGCTATTCTATTTGAAGACGTCATCTATGAGCAGTTATAAGTAACAGGAAAAAAGACAGGGGCTCCTGTCTTTTTTTCTGCGGTAACATGTCAGACAGATCATTCTTCAATTATGGTTCTGAAATTCCATAAAAAATTTAATTATTTAAAAAACTATCATTATAACCGTTCTCAAACGAAAGAAATGAGTTATAATGGATAAATCAAACCTTTAATACACAACAGGAATCTTGAAAAGCAGGTGAGAGTATGCAGGAACAGGAAATAGAACTGTTACAATTGATTGAAAAAAATGCCAATCTGGAACCCTCCAAAATTGCGAAGCTGATGGCTGTATCGGAAGAAGAAGTGCGCGAACTTCTCCGTAGTCTCGAGGAGAAAAAAGCGATTCTCGGTTATTCGACTCTGATTGACTGGGCAAAGGTGGTCCAGAAAGAAGAAGTGACCGCAATGGTGGATGTGAAAGTGCAGCCGGCGAGAGGCAGCGGTTTCGATAAAGTCGCAGAACGGATTTACCGTTTTCCGGAAGTGAAAGCCGTATATTTGATGTCCGGAGCTTACGATCTTTCTGTTTCCGTCGAAGGAAAAACAATGATGGAAATAGGACGGTTTATCTCCGAGAAACTTTCGGCTCTTGATTCTGTTCTTTCGACGACGACACATTTCGTACTGAAACGTTATAAGCATGACGGAATTATTCTGGATGACGAGGATGATAACGATAAAAGAATGGTGGTGACACCATGAAAAAAACGTCTTTTTTGTCGAAGCAGGCCGACAGTCTGCAACCTTCCGGCATCCGCCGTTTCTTCGACCTGGCAGCACAGATGGAGGACGTCATTTCTCTCGGCGTAGGGGAACCGGATTTCGTCACTCCGTGGAGCTTCATCGAGCACAGCTTCCATGCTCTTGAACAGGGGTACACTTCCTACACGGAAAATGCGGGGATGCTCGATCTGCGCGAAGAAATCAGTAACTATCTGCTCGGAAGTTTCGGGGTGAATTACGATGCCGAAAAAGAAATCATCGTTACGGTCGGAGCCAGTCAGGCTATTGATCTGGCATTGAGAGCTACAGTGAACCCGGGGGAGGAAGTGCTCGTCGTAGAACCGGGATTTGTTGCCTACGTGCCGACAGTGAGTCTTGCCGGAGGTACGCCCGTTACGATTCAGACAAGACCGGAGGATGATTTCAAACTTACGCCGGAACTTCTGGAAGCTGCAATCACCCCGAGAACGAAAGCGATTATACTCTGCAACCCGAATAATCCGACAGGTGCTGCGTTAACGAGGAATGAACTGGAGAAGGTGGCGGGAGTCGTCGAAAAGCACGACCTGCTCGTACTTTCAGATGAAATTTATGCAGAGCTTACGTATGAAGACGTACATACGAGTTTTCCTGCCATTGAAAACATGAAGGAAAGGACTGTTCTGATCAGCGGTTTCTCGAAAGCGTTCGCTATGACCGGCTGGCGGCTCGGTTATGCAACAGGACCGGAGGAAATTATCCAGACTATGGTGAAAATCCATCAGTTTACAATGATGTGTGCACCGACCATCGCCCAGCATGCAGCGCTTGAAGCTATGAAGAACGGGAAATCGAGCGTCGATTACATGATCAAAAGCTACAAACAGAGACGTAACTTCATCGTGAGCAGTCTGAACGAAATGGGCCTTTCCTGTCCGAATCCGGGCGGTGCCTTCTATGCGTTTCCCTCTATAAGGGAGACGGGATTAAGTTCGGCTGACTTTGCGGAAGAATTACTTCAGGAAGAACAGGTAGCCGTAGTACCCGGAAACGTATTCGGAGAGAGCGGGGAGGGATTTGTACGCTGTTCCTACGCCACTTCTCTCAAACAGCTCGACGAAGCGATGAGACGGATCAAGCGTTTCGTAGACCGGAGAATTTAAAAATATACGGACAGCTCAAAAAAGGGGGGGCGGCCCCTCGGTTGAGCTGTTTTTTTATGGAGTGCAGTGAAAGTCGTCCAGAAAGGAGAAACTCAATGGATAATGAAAAGAAACTGATGAGCCTGATCAATTCCGTGAACGTATTAAATTCTACACGGGACTTGCCGGAAGTGCTGGAGCAATTGATTCAGGAAGTATTGAATGTTGTTGGAGGAGCGAACAAGAGCGTACTGTTTCTGTATGATGATAGGGCAGACATACTGTACGCGAAAACAGCGGTTGGATTTGATATGACGTACATGAAAGAGATCCGCCTAAAGCCCGGGGAAGGGATGAGTGGAAAAACATTTCTCGATGAAAAAGGTCGCATATTTTCTTCTTTAGAAGACACGGTGGAGGGCATGGCCGACATTTCGGAGAATATCAGAAATATTTACTCTCATTCGCTCGGACGGATGGAGTATCCGGTAAGTGCTATTTGTGTACCTCTCATTTCTGACGGAAAGTGTATCGGTGTTCTGACCGTCGATGTGTATGAAGATGATGTGCAATTCGAGCAGGAAGATCTTCGACTGCTGGAAACATTTGCGAATCAGGCGTCTATTGCGATTGAGAATGCAACATTATTTTCACAGAACGAAAGGAACAAAAGAATTCATGAGGAACTTTCTAAAGTTTCACTGGCGAAAGGAGGACTGGCAGATATCACCTCCACCCTGTCGAAACTTATTGATGAACCGGTGATTGTTTATAATGAAATGATGGATATAATAGCAACGTCCGAGAAAGAATTGTATTCAATATCCCTCGAGCTGAAGGAGGAGACCATACAGGGGGCGGAGCGTCCTGTTTTTGAAACGGAAACGCTCTCTGAACAGGTCTCACTCGCCGGGGAGGAACGACTCGTCTATTTTTTCCCAATAGCTGCTGACACACGTTTTTTCGGATTGCTCGCTGTCCCCATAATGAATGGTACGGATGTGGATCCACTGGATCAATTTGCCGTAGAACAGGCGGTGACTGTATTTGCCATGGAAATCGATCGCCAGGAAAGACTCGTGGAGGAGCACTTTAATTATTCCGGGTCTATTCTCGAGAGGATCATCCATCACCCTTACGAAGATCTATCCTCGCTGAATTTAACAGAGATGAATTTCCCGGAGCATGATTACCACAATTATTGTATAGCTCAGTTGTACTTTAGGGACCCATTGCTGTCTTTTGAAAAAATGACTGAAAAGAAGCAGAAAATAATGAGGATGTTTTACCGTGAATTTTCAAGACTACCATACAGGACTCTCGTTTACGACCGGAATCTGGAAGTCAACGTCATGTTTACAGTTCCGGGGTATCTCTCGGAGACGGCTGTATACGAAAAACTCGGCCGTATTTTCAATAAAATAATGAGTTATTCTTCTTCATACGCCGGGATATCCGGGAGTATAGGGCTCGGAAGAACAGTCACAAAACTGAACGAAGTACACTATTCCTACTACGACGCTAAGAGATGTGTGGAATTTCTGCAATCCACTTATCAGGAAAGGTATATAATGAATTACCGGCAACTGGGACCGTATCGGCTTTTTTTGAAAATGGAACGGGACGAGTTGCGTAACTACAGAAGCGAAATTCTTCTTCCGGTAATCGAACATGACGAAAAATACGGGTCGGAGCTTTTGAATACGCTGAAGATGTATCTGGATACTAATCAGAATATGGCGGAGAGTGGACGACGATTGTTTCTTCACGTGAATACTATTAAATATCGCCTGGCAACGGTTTATAAAATTCTCGATATCAAAAGTCTTTCAGGGAAAAAAACCTTTGAATTGCAGCTGGCTTTTCGAATAAATGACTATTTGAACGAATGAAGTTATAGGTAACCGACAAAAATTTCGTTTTGTTTTTGTCGGTTACCTATATTTTTTATTATTTGAAATTATCTTATAATTTTGACAATAACTAAAAAGAGGTGAATATATGGAAGCTATCTATATTATGGGGATACTGACGGCCATCATTGCCCTCGGTGAAATTTTGTCCATTACTTCAAAAGCGAAAATACCTACTTTGCTCGTAGTTATAGGTACAGTATTCATACTTCTTCAGACAGGAGTATTACCGGAGTCATATATTGAGGCGTCCACCTTTGTAGCTGCCGGAAGTGTACTCGTACCGGTGCTGATTGTGCATTTAGGGACACTTATTCCCCTTTCTGTGCTGAAAAAACAGTACAAAGCCGTACTTATTACACTTATTGGTCTTGTTATTTCGGTAGTTACCATGCTAACGCTTATTACGTTGATCTTCGATTACAATACAGCGGTAGCGGGAGCGGGCCCGCTCACAGGTGGAATCATAGCATACATTGTTACCGCTGAAGGACTGACGGAGGCCGGATTCACTACACTGGCGGCTATTCCTGTAGTGGTTTTCGCTCTTCAGAACCTTATCGGCATGCCTCTGACTTCAATTCTGCTGAGTAAATACGCTGTAACTATTCGCGATGATCCGTCTCAAAATGGTGCGGAAGAAAGTGGAGAGTCTTCCGATCCGATGGTTAGTACTAAAACGAAAAAACTGATTTTTCCTGACCGGATCATGCAAAGTGACTTTTTTATTCTATTTTTGCTGTTTATCGGAGGAGCGGCTGCAACGTGGCTCGGAGATGCAACCGGGATCAATTACAGTTTATGGTCTCTTGCAATCGGGGTTACCGGTTCAGCACTGCGATTCTATCCGGACCGGGCTTTAGATAAAGCCAACAGTACCGGTCTTGCGATGGTAGCTTTAATTGTCGTCGTCATCAGTTCGCTCGTGGGAATTACGTGGGACCAGGTAGTCTCTTCCTTACTGGCCGTAATCGTAACTATAATTATCGGAACGGCGGGGTTGATGCTCGGCGGACTTATTGGAGGAAAAATATTCAACTGGAAACCGACCAAGTCCATTCCGGTAGTATTGACAGCACTTTATGGGTTTCCGGGAGATTATCTTATCGTCGAAGAGGTAAGCAGAAGTGTCGGAAGAAACGAAGAAGAACGGAAGCGGATCATGGATGAACTGGTGGCGCCCATGCTGATTGGGGGATTCACTTCCGTTACGGTAGGTTCGATAGTCGTTGCCAGTATTTTAGTAGGAACTTTATAACTTTTTTAAATAAAAGAAGGAGGAGAGGAATATGAGTATTACGGTGATAAAAAACGGTGTGTTAATCGACGGAAAGGGTAAAGGACCGCAAAAAGGAATGTCGGTAGTTATAGAAGGCAATAAAATTAAACAGGTGACCGCTTTAAATGATCTGGTAATACCGGAGGATGCTGATATTATTGATGCAGAAGGGAAGTACATTCTTCCCGGTTTTATAGATACTCACGTTCATATGGCTATGGAAATGGGCGGCCTGGAAGAAACCATTTTAACTCCATTCTCCTATCGTTTCTACAAAAGTATCCATTACATGAGAAGAACACTGAACGCTGGTATCACTTCAGTGAGAGATGCCGGTTTTTCCGATCTGGGAATGAAGAAAGCGGTGGAAGACGGTCTTGCAGCCGGCCCCCGTATGCAGCTGAGTATTAATCCTCTTACCATTACCGGGGGCCATGGGGATAATTGGAATCGTTCAGGGGTTGATACTACTCTGCAGACATACACCGGCATGCCGGATGCCATATGCGATGGAGTGGAAGAAGTAAGAAAGACTGTCAGGAAAATGCTGAGGGCCGGGGCTGAAGTGATAAAAGTACATGCCACCGGCGGGGTATCAAGCCCGACGGATCATCCTGAATACACTCAGTTTTCTCAGGAAGAGCTGGAAGTGATGGTGGAGGAAGCGGCTTATCGCAAAGGCATCAGAGTAATGGCCCACGCCCAGGGGGCCGAAGGAATCAAAAACGCTGTTCGTGCAGGAATACATTCGATTGAACACGGTATTTATATCGATGATGAAGCGATTGAACTGATGCGTGAAAACGATACATTTCTTGTGCCGACACTTCTTGCCCCGGTATCTGTGCTTGAATCGGCAGAAGGTGAAAATTCCATGGCTTCCTATGCTATCGAGAAATCGAAAGAAGTGATTGAAGTTCATAAAGAAAGCATCGCAAAAGCCCACCGGGCGGGAGTGAAAATTGCGATGGGGACAGATGCAGGAGTTTTCGCGCATGGCACTAACCTGAGGGAACTCGGCTTGTTGTGCGATGCGGGTATGACACCTATGGAAGTGCTGACAGCCACAACGAAGACTGCCGCCGAATGCCTCGGGTGGGAAAAGGAAGTAGGTACGATTGAAGAAGGTAAACTGGCGGACGTTATTATGACGGATGTTGATCCTCTGGCTGAAATCCGTGAACTGGAAGAAAGTGAGAGAATCGTAATGGTCATGAAAGACGGAAAGATTCAAAAGAACCTGATCCGGTAGAAAGGAAGTGGACATATGCAAGAGAACGAATTATATTCGAATCTGATGAATGATTATAATTCCGAATTTGATCGAAATGGAGTGAGCGGTCAAAGGGTAGCTACCCGTCTTCATAAACTTTCTGAAATAGGAAGAACCGGGGACGGAGGAAGTTTCCGTCTCGGTTTTTCGGGAGAAGAGCAGGAAGCAAAAAAACTTTTGAAAAGCTGGATGAGGGAAGCGGGGCTCACGGTGTCCGAAGATGAAGCGGGGAATGTGTTCGGCAGAATGAGAGGCAGAAGTGAGCCATCTTCCGTTTTGATGAGCGGGTCTCATCTCGACAGTGTGCCGAATGGAGGGCATTTCGACGGACCTGTCGGAGTAATCTCTTCACTTGAGATAGTCGAAGCATGGAACGCGAGCGGTTTTCTCCCTGATTTCGATTATGAAGTGGTCGTTTTTTCCGATGAAGAAGGCTCCCGATTTCAAAGCGGTTTAACAGGAAGCAGAGCGATGACGGGGAAAGTCGATATGGACATCCAAAAAGGTTTGAAAGACAGTGAGGGTGCTGCTTTTTCGGAAGTTATCCATGAGGTCGGTTTATCTGCTTCGACGTTTGCCGAAGCTGCAAACCATAACAAAAATATAAAAGAATATGTGGAAATACATATTGAACAGGGAAAGGTACTCGAAAAAGAAAACCTTCCCGTAGGAATCGTTTCTGGGATTGCAGGACCGTGCTGGCTCAGCGTTACATTTACCGGACACGCCGGACACGCCGGTAATACCCCTATGACGGATAGAAGAGATCCCCTCGTAGCTGCAGGGGCTTTTGTAAGCTCCATCCCGGATATGCCGGGGGAGGTCAGTGAATCCGCTGTAGCCACAGTAGGGAAACTGGAGGTCCGTCCGAATGGAGCGAACGTTATCCCCGGGACAGTGGAACTGATTGTGGATATACGTGATATTCGTAAAGAAGACAGAGATGTGCTCACGGATCGTATAATAGAAGAAGCTGAAACGCTGGCCGAAAAACATGATGTGGACGTGGAGTATCAACAGAATTTCGAAGTATCTCCCGTCCCCGTCCCTGCAGAAACGAAGGAATTTTTACGTAGCGCTGTGAATGATGAAGGTATAAGAGCGGTGGAAATACCGAGCGGTGCCGGGCACGATGCACTGGTGATCGGTCACCGGTACCCGGTAGCTATGCTCTTCATAAGAAACAAAGACGGTATCAGCCATACTCCGGAAGAATGGGCAGGGCTGAATGACATCGTCCAGGGAATTCACGTGTTGAAGACGTACCTCGAAAAAAAATGAACAGAATATATACACAGCCTGGAGAGATTGGGAACATACCTCTTCAGGCTGTGATTTTTTATGAAGGTTGTGCTTCAATTGGAAGAAAGCTGTTAAAATGTATTACACTACGTATAAAGCTACCAGGAAGAAACATGAAGGAAATCATTTAGGAGGTGCCGGATGAAAACAATCCGATGGGGAATCATAGGCTGTGGAACAGTGACGGAGCATAAAAGCGGTCCTGCCTTTCAACAGGTGAATCAAAGTTCACTTACGGCTGTAATGAGAAGGGACGGGGAGAAAGCGAAAGATTACGCTGAACGCCACGGGGTGCCCAGGTGGTATGATCGTGCCGAGGATCTTATTCTGGATGAGGAAGTCGATGCTGTCTATATTGCTACACCTCCCTCATCACATATGAAATATACGAAGATGGCAGCCGAAGCCGGAAAGCCGGTATATGTAGAGAAACCGATGGCAAGAAATGCAGAAGAGTGCAGAACGATGATAGAAGCTTGCGAAAAAAATGACGTGCCGCTGTTCGTCGCTTATTACAGAAGGTCTCTGCCACGATTTCTGAAAGTGAAAGAGCTGATTGAAAAGGGGAGAATCGGGGACATACGTTTCTTAACGATCCAGCACACGAAGAAACCTGTACAGAAACAGGAAGACGGCACATGGCCATGGAGGGTCCTTCCGGAGGAGAGCGGGGGAGGTCTGTTGTACGATGTAGGATCCCATACCCTTGATTTGTTCGACTTTTTGTTAGGGCCCCTGATTGAAATAAAGGGAGCTGCCGATAATCTTGCCGGCACCCATCCGGCGGAAGATACTGTGAGCGCAAGCTGGAAATTCGAAAACGGGGCAGTCGGCAATGGAGTATGGAATTTCTCTTCCTACAGAAACGGGGATACCAACCGTATCGTAGGCTCGAGAGGAGAGATAACATTTTCGACTTTCGGCGATGAGTCTGTGAAGCTCATGACCGAACCCGGGGAAGAGTCTTTTTATATTGAGCACCCGACCCACATCCAGTATTATCATATCCAGTCCATCGTTAATGAACTGCTTGGTAAAGGAAGCTGCCCGAGCACGGGAAAGAGCGCAATCCGCACAAACGAGCTGATGGGGAAAATGGTAAAGAATTATTACTTTTCCTGAAAGCCTTCTAACTGCCCGATTGTTTTACACTGAGGATGGTGATAGTGAACAGAATGACGGCCATGCCGGCAAGCTGAATAATGGTGAGGGTGTCTCCCAGTAACAGAACTCCAAACAGGGAAGCTGTTACGGGTTCTGCCATGGCTACCATGGAAGCGGTGGAGGGGGCAGTCCAACGCATCCCGATAACGTAAATGATGAAAGATATACCCGCACCGACAAGACCGAGCAGAATAAACCATCCGGCATCTCCCGAAGTTACAGCATACGTTACTTCGGTCATGTCATTAAAAGGAAGAAGGATTAAACAGAAGGTGAGAAAAGCGACACTCAGAATCGTTTTCGGATCGCCGATTGCTGTCGCTTTTTTAAAACCGAAAATAAACAGTGCGTAAGATACACCTGCCGCCAGTCCGGCTGTAATACCGAAGACACCACCCGAAAGGTTGTCGGTGTTATAGGCACCCGTAAGCAGAACGATACCGAGAAGGACGCCGATAATACATCCCCATTTGAACCAGGTCGAGTCCTCTATTCTCAGTAAGAAGGAAGCGAGCAGAACAAATACCGGAGCCGTATACATAAGCGTTGCTGCGACAGCGATACTGGAAGCTTCAATAGCGAAAAAGTAAAAGGTGAAGTTCCCTGCTACTCCTGCTCCTGCAAGTACAGAAAATAATATAATAGGGGGAGTGAATACCGGCTTCTCTTTTTTGCCGGCCAGCCACCACCCCGCGAATAATATCAATCCTACTCCTCCGCGATAAAAGGAAATGACGAGAGGGCTCCAGCCTTTACCCATAAGTATATCCCCTATTCCACCAGAAATCCCCCAGAATACAGCTGCAAGCACTACCAGAACTATTCCTCTCATCTTCATTACGTCCCTCCTGATCGTTACCCTTTTTTTCCAAAAATATATCTGTAACCATTTCCTTCATGAGACATAACGTAAACCTATAATTCATAAATCGTTCGTAAAAGGGGAGGGCGTCCACTGGTGTGGACCACCAATGGGGATTGGCTTTCACTATCGGCAGTATAGACGAAACTTTTAAAATTCAAAGATCCAAAGCGGATTTTCATACGTATACTTAGTGAGAAACATTGTAATCCAGTATTCTATTTTCTATAATAGGTTTACTACAATTAAAGGAGAATCAGATGAGTAAACCGGATGAAGAACTCTACCGGCGTCTGCTGCATAAAGATAAAGATGCCCTCGAGCAGTTATATGATAAATATGAGAAACTAGTCTTTTCTTTTAGTTACAAGATGACGAACAATCACGGATTGTCGGAAGAAGTCGTCCAGGATGTATTCATGAAATTATGGACTCAAAAAGGTACGTATGATGAATCGAAGGGAAAATTTTCGAGCTGGCTGCTCACGATTGTGAGGAATGCAGCGATTGATCTGATGAGGAAGAAGAAGGACACCCCTTATGAACTCGATGAAAGAGATGCGCTTCAGACTAATGAACCTTCGATCGAGGAGATGTATGAGTCGAAAGAAGAAGCGACGGCCGTGCGCCAGTCGATGAAAGTATTGAAAGAAGACCAACAGAAGGTAATCCGGCTGTTTTATTTTGATGCAAAATCCCACAGAGAGATAGCAGAACAGCTGGACGTGCCCCTGGGAACAGTAAAGGGACGAATACGAATGGCGTTGAAACATTTACAGACTGAAATGACGGAAAGAGGAAGGGGGGGAGATACGACATGAGTGATAAACAATGTGATAATCTGATAGATTATTTTAACGGACAGTTGTCCGAGCAAGAAGAAGCTCAATTTGAAAATCACTTGGCAAGCTGTGAGTCGTGCCGGGAGGAACTGGCTGAATTGCGTGAGCTGACCGAGTCTCTCCCTTATCTTTCCGAACCGGTTGAACCGGATAGCGGTATGAAAAACCGCGTACTCTCTTCCGTTTTTGAAGAAGAGGAAAAAGAAGAGGGTTATGACAATGTAATTCCTATTGAAGAGAAGAAGGAAAAGGAAAAACCCGCGCTCTCCCGAACAAGGAAAAGAAACTGGGCGGTCTGGGGGCTTGCGGCCGCACTAGCTGCATCACTTGTCGGAAATGCGGCATTCCTGAATCAGTGGCCCGGCACTTCCACCACTCAACCGGAGGAGGAAGTTGTGATCGATAACCTTAGGCAGGACCTTACTCTTCAGAACCCTGAAGGAGGAGAAGCCAAAGGTCAGGCTTCCATGGTCGCAAATGACGGAGAGTCGCAGCTCGTGGTCCAGGCAGAACAGCTCGCTCCTCTCTCGGGTAACGAGGCTTACCAGGTCTGGCTTCTTGAGGAAGGGGATCCGGTAAGGGCCGGAACATTTGTAACGAACGAACAAGGTTCCGGAGCAGTGACCTATCCTATGGATGAGCTTAAAGACGGTAACTGGGATACCCTTGCTATCACTAAAGAACCGGGGCCTGACAGTGAAACACCTCAGGGGGAAATTGTACTGGCCGCAGAGATATAAAAATTACGAAAGTCGTCCTCTTTACAGGGGGCGGCTTTTTACAAATAAAAGGAGAGTTTTAGAATGATCATCGACATGCAGGACATCTCTTTAAAGAGAGAGGGTCGCTTTATATTAAATAACATCACCTGGCAAGTAGAGAACGGAGAGCACTGGGCAATCCTTGGACTGAACGGTTCAGGAAAGACTTTTCTTTTGAATCTGATCAATGCCTACACGTTTCCTTCCTCCGGTACGATGAATGTTCTCGGTCTCGAATTCGGAAAGACGTATCTGGCAGAAAAGCTGCGAAAACAGATAGGTTTTGTCTCCGCTTCGGTACAGAACCGTCTGCATAAAGGGGACAATGCTTTTGAGGTCGTATTGAGTGGAGCTTTTGCTTCCATAGGGCTGTATGATACGCCTACGGATGAAATAAGAGAAAGAGCGATCGGTCTACTGAGGGAACTTGACTGCTACGATTATGCGAACCGTTTGTACGACACTCTTTCTTCCGGAGAAAAACAGCGGGTGCTTATTGCGAGAGCCCTGATGGCAGAGCCGGAGCTCCTTATTCTGGATGAACCGACGAACGGGCTTGATTTTCTTGCAAAGGAACAGCTGCTGGAGTCGGTGGAACGAATAGCCGGGGGTACAGACGGGCCGACCATTCTTTATGTCACTCATCATGTAGATGAAATACTTCCCGTTTTTGAGCATACTCTTCTTTTAAAAGACGGCGGGATATATGATGCCGGGAATACAAAAAGGCTTCTCGAATCAGATGTAATGTCTTCCTTTTTCGGGGTATCTGTAGAGATTTCCTGGAAGGGTCAGAGACCTGAACTTAGCAAGCGTTCACATCTTTCATAAAAGCTTTTCACAAAAAAATTCAAAAAAAGTTCACTTTTTTTAGAAAATAATGATCCACTTCTATATCCGCTCCGTATGCTTGGTGTAATTAATTAAAAAAGGAGAGGATTATTAATGAACTGGAAAAAAGGACTTGTAACAATTCCACTTGCTGCCACCATCGCTATACCGAGTTTAGGATTGAACGTTTATGCGGAGGATCATATGCCGACCCCTTCCGTGGATACAGAAGCTGTAGAATTGCGTTCGTCTCTTGACCACCTGTTAAGTGAACACGTATACCTCGCAGTAGAAACGATGAGAAAAGGAGCGGAAGGAGCTTCCGATTTTGATCAGGCTGCAGGAGCTTTGAGCCAGAACACAGATGATTTGTCGAAAGCCATCGGTTCTGTATACGGGGAAGAAGCCGGCAAACAGTTTAACGACATGTGGTCCGAGCACATCGGCTATTTTGTGGATTACGTGAAGGCTACTGATGCAGGGGACGAAGAGGCTAAACAGGAAGCGCTCGATAACCTCGGGGAATACAAGGAAGAATTCTCCCAGTTCCTTGAAGATGCTACTGGTGAGCGACTGGAAGCAGGAGCTCTCGCGGAAGGACTTCAAATGCACGTGAACCAGCTGATCGGAGCTTTTGATGCTTTCGTCGCAGGTGACTATGAAGCTGCTTACGAATATGAACGGGAAGCTATGAGTCACATGTATATGGTAAGTAAAGGCCTGTCTGACGCTATGTCCAACCAATTCCCTGAGAAATTCAATGATACATCCGCAGTTACACCTGCAGCAGATCTTCGTTCTGATTTGAGCTACCTGTTAAGTGAGCACGCTGGACTTGCAGTGACAGCTATGCAGAATGGCATCGACGGAAGTGAAGACTTCGAAGCCTCTGCAGAAGCATTGAGCAATAACACAGAAGAACTTTCTGATACTATCGGATCTGTATACGGAGAAGAAGCAGGAGAACAGTTCCAGCAAATGTGGTCCGATCACATCGGTAACTTCGTCTCTTATGTAGAAGCGACAGGTGCAGAAGATGAAGCAGCAAAAGAGAAAGCACTATCCGCTCTTGAAGATTATCGTGCTGACTTCTCTTCCTTTATTGAAACCGCTACGGAAGGAAAAGTAAGTGCAGACGTTATGTCAGAAGGACTTCAAACACACGTGAATCAATTGATTGGAGCTTTTGACAGCTATACGATGGAAGACTATGATAAAGCTTACTCGGATATCCGTGACGCTTACGCTCATATGTTCAACCCTGGTAAAGCACTGTCCGGAGCTATTTCTGCACAATTCCCTGAGAAATTCAGCCAGGAAATGCCTTCTGAAATGCCTGAAACCGGACTGTCTCCACAGGACACCGGCATGAACAGTACAATGTGGCTTGCCGTTGCCGGAATGTTTGCGCTGATTACAGCACTTACATTGCACTTCAGAAAACAGAACCAGCAGTAAAATGAAAACAATCCGCTATTAACTAAAACCCCGGGTGAAGGAAGCTTTGAACTAAAGCTTTCTTCCCCGGGGTTTTATAGTCCTTACATATGATTTCAGGATTTCACCAATTTTTTCATCGTACCATTTGTTTCGAACTCTCTGTGCCAGGCGAGTGCTTCTTCCAGCATGTGAGGAGTCTGGCCGCCCCGCTCCAGGGCCGCTTCAAAGTAATCGTGAAGTTGTTCCCTGTAACTCGGATGTGCACAGCGCTCAATGATCAGCTTGGCACGTTCCCGGGGTGCGAGACCGCGTAAATCTGCATATCCCTGATCCGTCACGATAACATCTACATCGTGTTCGGTATGATCGACGTGTGGAACGAATGGAACGATACTTGAGATGTCTCCGTCCTTGGCTATTGATTTAGTAACGAACATACCCAGTCTCGAATTTCGGGCAAAGTCGCCCGATCCTCCTATTCCGTTCATCATTTTAGTACCGCCTACGTGAGTAGAGTTCACGTTTCCGTATATGTCCATTTCCACGGCCGTATTGATAGAAATAAGACCAAGCCGGCGGATGATTTCCGGATGGTTCGAGATTTCCTGTGGTCTCAGTACCACACGGTCACGATAGTCTTCAAAGTTTGAGAATACTTGTTTCATTTTATCTTCGGACAACGTAAATGAGCATCCTGATGCAAAGTCCACTTTTCCGGCATCAAGAAGGTCTATCACTGAATCCTGAAGCACTTCCGAATAGACTTGCAAATGTTCGAAATCGGAATCCAGCAGGCCGCGGAATACAGCGTTTGCTACTGAACCGATACCCGATTGCAAAGGTACAAGATTTTCGGGCAGTCTTCCTAACCTGACTTCCTCTTTGAGAAAATCGATCAGGTGACCGGCTATGTCACGCGTTTCCGCATCCGGCGGTGTGACTGTAGAAGGGGAATCCAGCTGGTTCGTAAAGATGATCCCCTTGATTTTTGCAGGATCCACCTGGATACCTTCAGCTCCTATCCTTTCTTCCGGGCTGACGAGAGGAATAGGTTCACGCTGTCCCTGGGGAGCAGGAGCATAGAGATCGTGGACACCTTCGAGGGCCTCGGGCTGAGCTTCGTTGATTTCCACAATAATGTGTTCTGCATGCATGGCGAAGGCCAGGGAATTCCCCACGGAAGTTGTCGGAATAATAGTTCCATCTTCTTTGATAGAAACCGCTTCCAAAATAGCGTAATCCACTTCAGGTAAAACCCCTTGACGCAACATTTCCGAAGTATGGGAAAGATGCTGGTCCACGAAGTGAAACGACCCGTCATTTATCCCCTGACGCATTCTGGGATCGGCCTGGAAGGGAAGGCGCTTATTGATAATATCAGCTTCCGCGAACATTCTGTCTATGTCCGACCCGAGTGACGCTCCTGTAAATACATTTACTTTGAATGGATCTGTCTCTGCTCTCTTAACCAGTGCTTCTGGTATCGCTTTCAAATCTCCGGCTCTTGTAAATCCGCTTAATCCAAGCGTCATACCGTCCCTGATCCAGGAAGCTGCAGTTTCGGCTGTAACAATGCGTTCTATCAGGTCTTCATTTAAAATTCGGCTATTTTCTATACCCATATAGTTCCACCTCTTTTTATAAGACTGTTGTGAATATTTTATCTTATAAAAAGGGAAGAATTGGAGATTTCCGACGGAATGGTCATTTTTCTTTACGAATAAGAATATCAGATGATGAGAAAGAGTAAATCAGAACCCGAGGAGCTTCCTCAAATAACCGGAATGGGTCTGACTTACCGGGATCATGGAATCATCACTCATTTTAAGCAGGAACGTGGAATGAGTGTCCGGATAGATTTCCTGAATATGATTGACGTTTACAATGAAGGAGCGATGACAGCGGATAAAGGAACTTCCCGGCAGAAAGAAGTCGAATTCATTCAAAGAGTATTTATGTACTCCCGTGTGCCCTTCTCCTACGACGAACGTCTTTTTCGCTTTCGCTTCTATGTAAAGCACCTGTTCGAACTTCAACGGAATCCACCTGTCATTCTCTTTGACGGTGACCACGGACAGGGCACTGGTCAGCGTAGGGAAAATGGCAGTTACGCACCCGGCCAGTTCTCCTTCTATTTCATAGGGAACTGCCATGCCGTAATAAGGCACACCGAAAACGTCCCGGTCTATATATTCCGAGACTTTCTGCTTCGTGCTCAGGGCTTTGTAGGTAATCGTCCCTCTGGTGACCGGATCTCCGGCGCTGATTTTTAAATCAATCCGTTTACTGGGACGATAATAAACGTAATTCTCCGTATCCGATAAAGCGAGAGAAGTCTCTCCAGAGAACAGGTCTCCGATGACATCTACTAAAGTATGGGCGTTGACATTGATTTCAGATCATCCTTTTCCTAATACTTTTCTTTTATTGTAACATTGAAGAATATAAAAATCCCCGGGGGCAGGCCGGCATTTCCATGTTAAAAGAGCAAGGAAGAGGGAACAGGTTTATAAATAGTGAACGAGTCAGTCACAGACAGGAGGAGTACGATGAAAATTCTGATTACAGGAGCTACGGACGGAATCGGATTAGCAACGGCACGCATGCTGGCAGAAGAAGGCCACACTCTTCTGCTGCACGGGCGTAATGAAGAAAAGCTGAAAATGGTGGAAGAGGAACTGGGAAAAGAGAACGCTGAAACTTACGTAGCCGACCTTTCTGTACTTAAAGAGGTGAAAGCATTTGCCGACAGGGTTACGGATCATCACGATCGTCTCGATGTTCTCATTAATAATGCCGGAATATACAAAACGCCTGCGAAAACTACCGGGGACGGCCTGGATATCCGCTTTGCGGTCAACACGGTCGCTCCTTATTTACTCACAAGGCGTCTTCTTCCTCTCATGGACAGGGCAGGTCGTATCATCAACCTGTCCTCCGCAGCACAGCAGCCTGTCGACCTCGACAAGATGATGAAGCAAAAAGAAATCGGGGACGACGCAGCCTATGGTCAAAGTAAGCTGGCACTAACGATGTGGACATTCGGTATGGCAAAAAAGAGTGAACCGGTGATAGTGGCTGTTAATCCGATGTCTTTACTTGGGAGCAAAATGGTGAAAGAGGCGTTCGGAACAGATGGGCACGATATCAGTATCGGAGCCCGGGTTTTATATCAGGCTGCTTTATCCGATTCGTTTCGGGAAGCTTCCGGGAAGTATTACGATAACGATAAGGGTAATTTCGGAAATCCTCATCCGGATGCGGAGAACGATGAAAAAGTGCAGTCCCTGCTCCATACGCTGGATAGCATAACTGCACAAGTATAAATCTTGAAAGGCAGATAACGCTTTTTCTTCCTGTATCGTTCTATGAATAAAAGACACAACTACACCACCATCTGTCGTACGGTGCAGTTGTGTCTTCTATTTTGTCGCATCGCTATTTCCCGGTAAAGAAGAAGTCAAAAGGTTAATCAGAGCTTTCACTTTTCAATTGTGTATATACTACTAGTCTGTCTTCTCTTCGGGTAGTATCTCCGACATAATCTCCGTAGCAGGTAACCAGGTTAAGAGCACTCCGGTGGGTATAACCGAATATTTCTTCCATTGGAGCATCCTTGAACCCGTACACTTCTTTACCTGTCACTTCGAAAGTAAGTGTTTTCCCATCTTTGTTCTGAACGGAAACCTCATCGCCTTCTTTAAGTTCGTGCAGGTTATAAAACACTGCCGGATTTACGGTATCGTCAACGTGTCCTGCCATGACGGAGTTACCGGCAGCACCGGGCTTCGTTCCCGGTTCGAACCAGGCGACATTCTCAGACCCGTCCGGTACGCCCATACGCCCTTTCTCGTCGACTCCTGCTTGTTCGACTTCCGCTTCGACATCAATAGCCGGTATGGATAGTTTGGCTGGGGTCACGGCTTCTCTTTCATCTTTAATAATCGGTTCGTCATAGTTACCGGTACTTTCCGCTTGTGCTTTCACTTCCGTTTTGTTTGTTTCCTGACTTTCTTCCCTTTCCTTTACTTCGTCATTTGTATTCATACAGCCGCTCAATAATATAAGAATTGAAATGAGAAAATATTTAGGCATGAGTTTGCCTCCTTTACATAGCTTACGGAATAAGTTACACGTTGGATCATTATTTCTGCACGTCGCCTTTATTTATCGTCCGGTTGGAAACATTCGGTACGGATTACCGGCCGCTTCTATTATAATAGAAGCATATAGCGAGGAAGGGAGGTCCAGGGTATGAAAATCAACGTGGAAATCGATGAGGCGCTGGAACGAATGGAAGTTCTGATCCGGGCGAAAGAATGGAATGAGGAAGTGACTCTGCTTATGGAACGGTTACAAGAGAAAAGACGCTCTTATTTCAGTGGAATGAATGACGATACACGTCACATATTCAAACCTGAAGAGATTCTGTACCTCTATACAGAGAATAAGACGGTGATGGCTCGTACCGAAGACGGGAGATATCGAATGAAAGAGCGACTGTACGAGCTTGAAAAAGAACTGGCTGCGGATCACTTCGTAAGACTTTCGAAATCAGCGATAGCAAATCTCGACGCTCTGCAAAAATTTGAAGCTTCTTTCAATGGTACCCTGTGCGTTTATTTTAAAAACGGGGAGAAGGAGTACGTATCCCGGAAATACGTGTCCCAAATCAGGAATAAACTCGAAGGGAAAGGATGAAGAAAATGGGGAAGAAATTGATTTTCCAAAGCTTTGTCGGTATCTGTTTTGGAGCGCTTATCGCCGTATTGATGTATACCGGATTCTACGCAGCAGGCGCAGAATCCTTTGACGCCGCGCTATTTTTCAAAAATTCGGCGGCATCTATTTTCTGCGGCTGGTTTTTCAGTGTAGGGGCCCTGATATTTACATTTGAACATTGGACACTCAGGAAACGGACAATCGTACACTTCTTTATCGTCACTTCTCTCTATTTCATTCTTGGTATCGGTATCGGCTGGTTCCCGCTTACTTTCGCAGGGCTGCTGTTCGGGATTCTGCTTTTTCTGACCGGATACATTCTAATCTGGACGGGTTGCTATCTGTACTTTTATTTCCAGGCGAAAAAACTGAATGATTCCCTTAACGCGTAAAGATCGGCCGGGAGCCGGTCTTATTTTTTCAGGTAACGTCTCCAGCTTATTCTATACCCGGTATTTGTGGTATTCTTTTACTATAACACCCGTTTGGAAGGGTGAATAAGAAGGGGATGATGAACGATGGAAGACCTCTACTCTTCTACACTCGGAACGCTTGAACGAACGTTCATGCCATATGGTTCCGAATACCAGCACTATATTGATTTCCAGACTTTCAGAGATATGAAGCAGGTCGCTAAAGGGAAAAGACCTGTATATATTGACCTTGATATTGAAGAAATAGCTGAAATGAAAACGAGATACATCGTTGATTTGTCCTGGAAAGGAGTCTACATGACAGTAACGGTTCCACTGTCTTCCATGTTCCAGGCGACCGTTGAGATGTACGGTAAACCGCCGAGGCTTCTTATTGCCAGGCTGGAGAGAATAAACGGCCGGGAGGAAGATACACTGGTTCCTACTTCATTGAAAGAAGAGTTCACGCGCAAAAAAGGGCTCGGAGAAACGCTCGGGGATTTTGCGACGAAACTTTTTTTGTTCCTTGACTCTTATCTGGAACACAACGTGACCGGGATACGTGAAGAAGGCCCTCCTGATAATCCGGTGAGCGAACAGGCGGCGGAGATATTCGAAGGGTGGGTGTTTCCTTTCGCTGAAAGTGATCCGGAGCTGCAGGCAGACTGGAGAAGCTTAAAAAAACGTACGCAGAAGCAGTTTGAACGGATCGATAAACTCGATATAGAGGATCAGCACGCGCTGGAAACGATGATTCTTAAAGATGTTCCTGTTTTCTTGGATTCTTTTTCCAGTCTGTCGCCTGAAAATAAACAGAAGAAAAAAGAGGAACTGAAGGAAACGATGGAGGACTTACGAAAGTTCATCGAAAGGCTGGAAGCGAAAGAAGAAGAAACTTATACAAAGAATTTTGCAAGAAGCAAAGGTATCATCACCACGAAATATAAAGACTCCGGACAGGAGATGTTTTCATCCGGAGAAGAAGATCCGTACTGAAAATCGAAACCCTTCCCCTCGTCGCTGCGTATTACAGATAGACGTCCGCTTTTGCCGTACAAGTCAACAAGGCATACGGTTTTATCGATACCTTATAAGGAGAGATGCGACATGAGTAAGGAGTTTGAAAATAAAAGTATAGAAGCAGAAATGGATGAGCAGGATCTGAAGGAAGCGAAGACGCTGATTAAACAGGAAGATATGGAACGTTTGAACCGGGAAGCCGAATCCTACGCCGGTCAGTTCGACAAAGCCGAAGACGGTTCGGTTTCGGAGGTGTTGAAGGAGCTCGGTGATCTCGGTGAGAAAGAACAGCGGGTGGCCGGAGAAACGATGGATTCCCTCAAAAGACCGGTGAACGATCTCATGAATAAAAGTAACAATGACATCCCGCGGACGCTGAATGAATTGAAGAACGTAGTTTCCGATCTGGATCCGAAACAGACGGAAGGGAATGCAGTGACCAAATTTTTTTACAAAATGAGCAACAAAAAACCGATCGAGCGCTACATGAAGAAATACGAAACCGTGGACGGACGTATTGAAACGATCGTCCGCAGTTTACTTGCCGGTAAGGACCGACTGGAAGAGGACAGTGTGGAGCTCGGCTTAATTAAGGAAAGTGCACGGGAGCGTATATACGAGCTGGAAAAGCAGATCTATCTCGGAAAGAAACTGTTCCAGCTTCTGAAGGAAAAAGAAGGAACCGGAGAACACGACGATGCACTGATTGAAGAGGGAAAAGAGAAAATTATCACACGGACGAGAAATATGACGCAGATGAAAAGCGTACTCATTCAAAGTATTTCATCTGTGGACATCATTAAAAGAAACAATGAAAAACTGAAAGAATCTATTCGGAATGCGGTAACGCTCACCAAAAATATTATTACCGTCTCCGCTACGATTCAGCTGGCGCTCAATAACCAGAAAGAAGTAATCGATACGGTGAATGGTGTGAATAAAGCGACGGAAGAGATGCTGTTATCCAACTCCAGGAATTTACGGGATAACACGAAAGAAGCGACTTCCATGATGGAAAATCCTGCCATCAGCATTGAAGCGCTTCAGGAATCTTTCGATAATGTGTTTGAAGCTCTGGAGACGACCGAACAGTCGTCGGAGCGAATCATCGCTTCCAGTGAACAGTTTATTGAAGAAATGGACCAGCTGAACGCCAACGTTCGAAAAAAGCTGGCAGGATCCGGGGAAGCCGGGCAAAGAACGCTTCGTGACTGAAGCGTTCTTTTTATGTGCCATTCCTCATAGTGCGACAGGGAGGAGGGGAACGGAACTGCAATTCCCGGCAGGTCTTCATCTGGACACAAACCTGTTGCCGGTAACCCAGAAACGCCAGGGGAAGTCTCTGGCTTCCTCTGAATTATCGATACCGATGCGGGGACCGGTGGAAATGTGTTCAGGAGTGAAACCCTTAGCAATGTACAACGGGGGTTCCCCGTAAGGATGCCCGTAGTCGTTTTTCACGATACCGAGCGCTTTCGTAAGTTTGCCGGGGCCGCTCGTAAGTTCCTTTTCCTTTTTATCCCCGCGTCTTTTGTACATAAGATCTATCCCCCGGACAGGTTCGACGGCACGTATGAGAATCGCTTCCGGTTCTCCCTGTTCTCCCGCCACCACGTTTACAAGACAGTGGGTGTGCATAACGTATGTGTAGGCATGTCCGGCTTCTCCGAACATCACTTCCGTACGTTTGGTACGTTTATAGTTGTAGCTGTGGGCCGCCTTGTCCACAGCTCCGATATATACTTCGGTCTCTACGATATAACCGGAAGCTGTTCCTTCTTCCGTCTCTTTGATCAGCTCACAGCCGAGCAGGTTCTGCGCAAGTGTAAGGGCCGGCTGCTGAAAAAATGAAGCAGGCATTAGTTCCATGTTAATTCACCTCGAAAGTAATGATACCATACCTGAACAGACTGAAACGTAAGGAGAGCTCATCCCTTGAGCCCGGGTATGATAGAATATTGAAATACAGTTTCTGCATGGAAGGGAAAGGGGTGGAAATCAGTGATTATTAAACCTTGCAACAGAGTCGAGGTTCCTATGGAACTCCTGCTGGAAGCAGATCCGATGAAAGATCACGTCATCGACTACATAAACCGGGGAGACGTGTTTGTCGCAGAGGAAGCCGGGGAAGTCATCGGTGTTATGGTTCTCCTCCCGACCCGGCCGGGTACACTGGAAGTGGTGAATATAGCTGTTTCAGGTTCTTACCGGGGCAAAGGAGTAGGATCCCGGCTTTTACAGTTTGCTGCTGAGGCTGCTGAAGGGTATGAAAATATGGAAACTGGAACGGGGAACTCAAGCATCGGCCAGCTGTTGTTTTATCAGCGCAACGGATTTCGTATTGATCACGTAGATAAAGACTTTTTCATAAAACAGTACGAGGATGATATATGGGAAAACGGCATACAGTGCCGTGATATGATACGATTGGTGAAGACGATTGAATGAAGATTGAAAGAGGGATACCATGCTGAAAATATTCGATTATGTAATACTGCCGCTTATTATTGTCGGCATAGCCGTGCTGGTCGTTGATTTGCCTTTCGTCCCTGCAGTAATTGGTGCTTACATCGGGATATGTATTGCGATTGTTCTGAGAAGAAGACGGGAGAACAAGGAAGGCCGGACGAATGGATGAACAGAAGTTGATCCAGCAGCATCTGGCGAATGAACGTACATACCTGGCCTGGATCCGTACGGCGATTGCCCTGGTCGGTATCGGATTTCTGGCCACGACTCTGCACATAAATGCAGGTCCCGGGGAAGGGGAAACGGAAGAGACACTTGTGCTGACCGTCAGTATCGGTGCTCTCGCACTTGGGATATTGACTATCGTCGGCTCTACTGTCAATTACTATACCATCCGGAAGAATATCAATGAGAGCCGTTTCCGTTCCTCAAGTTGGCTCATCGGGTTCATGACGAGTATAGCCGTACTGCTGGTGCTTCTCGTAGGCGTATATATTTTCGCTGTCAATTAAGGGGAGGAGTAAAAATGGAATTTACTTCTATCAACGTGAAAAAGGAAAGAGACACGGTACTCCGGTTCAGGAGAGAAGTTTTTCAGGAAAGTTTTGGCAGTTCGGATTCTATGAACGAAGAAGATTATCTGGACTGGTTACAGAAGAAGGCGGAAGAATTTCCCGACGGTATGAAACTTGTGAAGAAAAAAGGGGAGCCGATCGGCCAACTGGAACTGTCGGTCCGGGAGTTCAAGGGGCGGATCATCGGTTACGTTCATCTGTTTTACCTTGAGAAAGAATGGCGGGACCTCGGCTTTGGCTTAAATTTGTATAATTACGCCATGAAATTTTTTCGTGAAAAAGATATCACTGAATTTCACCTGCGTGTCGCTCCTGAGAACAGGAGAGCGATAGCTTTTTATAAAAAATTAGGGATGAAAGAGGCAGGAGAAGAATTGAATGGGAAAGTAATAAGAATGACCGGGAGTGTTAATACATGGAACTTGTAGAACTGACGACGAAACAGGATATTACCAAGGCTTTCGCTGTAGTGAATGAATTACGTACGAACCTCGATCTGAACAAGTATTCGGAACTTGTGACGGAAGCGATGGAACGGGATAATTACCATATGTTCGGTATGATGGAGGAAGAGGAAATCGTTGCAGTCGCAGGATTCAAACCGGCTGTAAGCCTTTACTATGGACGACTCGTATGGATTGAAGACCTTGTAGTTACAAATGAAAAACGGAATTACGGGTACGGGGAAATGATGCTTCACTTCGTTGAGCAATGGGCCGCTCAGAATAAATATGATCACGTAGCTCTATCTTCAGGAATGTCTCAGTCGCATGCCCACAAGTTTTATGAAGAAAAGATGGACTATGAGAAGACCGGGTATGTTTTTCTGAAAAAGAATGTATGACAGGGGAGGTTCAAAATATGAAAGGTGAAAGAATCGTTGAACTGCTGGAGACGGATTACCCGATTATACAGGCAGGAATGGCCGGAGGAGTGACGACACCCGAGCTGGTGGCTGCTGTCTCTGAAGCCGGCGGGTTCGGTACGATAGGAGCCGGCTATATGGAGGCGGAAGCGATGAAGGATTCAATCCGGGAAGTGAAAAAACATACGGAAAAACCTTTTGGCGTTAATTTGTTTGTCCCTGGCCATCCTTCTTCAAGCCTCGAAGAAGAAGAGAAAGCTATGCGTGCCCTTCATCCTTTCAGAGAAGAACTTGGGATGGAGGCGGCCGTGAACCCTGATATTCCGTATGTTTTCGGTGAACAGATAGAAGGGATTCTGGCAGAAAAGGTACCTGTAGTCAGCTTCACTTTCGGTATTCCGCCGGAAGAGGTGATCCGTTCCCTGAAGCAGTCCGGCATAAAAGTGATGGGCACTGCCACGACAGTGGAAGAAGCGGTGCTCAACGAAGAAGCGGGGATGGATGCAATCGTCGCCCAGGGAGCAGAAGCCGGAGGCCACCGGGGGACGTTCCACGTTTCATTCGAAAAAGGAATGATCGGCCTGATGTCGCTTATTCCGCAGATCACCGACCATGTATCCATTCCGGTTATAGCGGCCGGAGGTATTATGGATAAAAGGGGGATAGCCGCGGCAGTTGCTCTTGGAGCGGAAGGTGTTCAACTTGGCACGGCCTTCGTGACGAGTAAGGAAAGTGGTGCGAAACGCGTACACAAAGGTGCTATCCTTGAAGCGACAGAAGCTGACACTGTCGTGACCGATGTGTTCAGCGGGAAGCCGGCCCGCGGGATTGAGAACCGGTTCATCCGCGAAATGGACGGCCGGACGATTCTTGAATATCCCCTTCAGAACACGTTGACAAAACCGATCCGTAAGGAAGCCGGACGGCTGCAGAAGACGGAGTTTATGTCTCTATGGTCGGGGCAGAGTCCAAGACTCTCCGAGGATAGTGCTGCAGCTGACATTATCCGGAAGTTGTCAGAGTACTGGAAAGAGAGCTTATAGAAGAGAACATTGAAAGCAGCTGCAGGGGACCCGCCTCTGCAGCTGCTTTTAATATATAGACTCCTCGGGAACCTTCAAAGAAACGATGATTTTTTTATTGACTTCTTTTTTTTGTGACCCTAAAATCTATTAAGTGTTATTAAGAAACCCGAGAGATCGGAGGGATAGTAAGTGAAACATCGTTTCAGAAATCTTATTGTATTATTCACGGCATCAGTCGTTTTGGCTTTTGCGTTTAACTTCTTCCTGCTGCCGCATGAAGTTCTATCGGGCGGCGTAACCGGGCTGGCTATGATATTCGGCCTGCTGACCCCGTTAAGTTCAGGAATCTGGCTCATCGTATTCAACATACCGGTTCTGATCATCGGCTGGATGAAACTCGGAAAAGAGTTCATCGCCAACAGTGTGTTTTCCGTGGCAGTAACGTCGGTGGCCATGCTCTATGTGCCGGTGCTTCAAGTAACAGAGGATGCGCTTTTGTCTTCCGTATTCGGGGGAGTCATCGTCGGCGCATGTATCGGTATCATTATCCGTTTTTATGGATCCACCGGAGGGTTTGACGTTATCGGATTGGTTCTTACCTTGAAACGTGATCTGCCTCTTGGCGTTCTTGTGTTCGGTCTGAATAGTCTCGTCGTGTTCGCTTCCGGGTTTTTCTTTACCTGGGAACTCGCACTTTACACACTGGCTTCCATTTACATTACCGGAATCGTAGTGGATCGTATCCACACTCGTCACATTAAACTTAGTCTTATGGTGGTAACAGATCAGGATCAGAAGCTCCGTGGTGAACTGATTGGAAATCTTATACGCGGCATTACGGTGATGAACGCTCAAGGGGGATATTCCAACGAGGAACGGAAGGTTCTGTACACGGTGATTTCCCGCTACGAGCTGGCACTTGTCAAGTCCATCATTCAGGACGTTGATCCGCGGGCTTTCGTGAGCGTGACGGAAACCGTAGAAGTGCTCGGTAACTTCCGACGCTCATAAGTTTTGTTAATCGTCTCTTCATGCAGAGGAGGCGATTTTTTTGCATAAAAAGAGCGACTTTCTTCAGTAAATGAAAAAAGCGCTCTTCCTGGAGGTTCACTGTTTTATAGAAGTCCATGAATTATTTAACAACAATCACAGGACATTGAATATACTTCACTAACTTATGGCTGACGCTGCCGAGAATCAACGTCTGGAATTTATTCCGTCCCCGGCTTCCGACGAGCACACAGTCGTAGTCGCCTTCGTTCGCATATTCAATCAGCGTCTCGGCGGGTTGACCGTGCAAAATCGTAATGTCTGCTGCAAGCCCCTTTGCCTCGATATATTCGATGGTGGACTGGAATTTTTCTTTCCGTTTCAGGGAAGCGGTGTCGGAATCCCCATATTTCAATACGTCTTTTTTAGACTGATCACCATCTACAGCGTAAACAACTTCAATATGAACTTTATCTTTGTAGGGATCCACCATTTTCAAGGCTTCGTCGATCGCTCGATGTGAATGTTCGGATCCGTCGGATGCTAAAAGTATTTTTGTGTACATAACAGAACTCCCTTACGGTTTATTAGGAGGAGCTTTTGGAAACTCCCCCTACTTTTTCAAGTAAACGTCTGCTTTCTGCGTTAATTCCGACAAACGTAACGTCGATACCTTTTTGGTCAAACTTGGCTTCTACACTATCCAGGGCTCCGATCGCTGAATCATCCCACAGGTGAGATTCGCTTAAATCAATGATCACTTCTTTTACAGAAGGGATTTCATTAAATTCGATAGATTCCTGGAATTCGGTAACAGAGGCGAAGAACAGTTGCCCCTGTACATAGTATATACGTTTTTGTGCTTCGTTCATATACAAGGATAAAACACGGACCCTGGAGATTTTAACCGCAAAGAAAATCATGCTCAGTACAACCCCGGCCAGCACACCGTAAGCAAGGTTGTGAGTCACAACGACAGTCACCACCGTAATGACCATAACTGCTGCGTCGGAAAGCGGGGTCTTATGGATGTTACGTACAGAACCCCAGTCGAAAGTTCCGATGGATACCATGATCATGACTCCGGCAAGGGCAGCCATCGGGATCTGTACGACGACGTTTCCGAGGACTACGATGAGAAACATAAGAAAAACCCCGGCTACCAGAGTAGACAAACGTCCGCGTCCCCCGGACTTGACGTTGATGACGGACTGACCGATCATAGCGCAGCCCGCCATACCGCCGAAACATCCGGCCACGACGTTGGCTATTCCCTGGCCGCGGCTCTCTTTATTTTTATCACTTTCCGTGTCGGTGAAATCATCGACGATCGAGGCTGTCAGTAATGATTCAAGCAATCCGACAATCGTCAGTGCCATAGCATACGGAAATATAATCGCCAACGTTTCGAAATTGAGCGGTATATCGGGAAGTGCGAAAATAGGAAGAGTTTGCGTAAGTTCTCCCATACTCCCGACATTCCTCACGTCAATCCCCATCGTTACGACGATGACACTCATAACTATAATAGCGACGAGCGTGGAGGGGATTGTCTTATTAATCAGAGGGAAGAGGTAGATGATGGCAAGTGTAGCTCCGACAAGAACGTAAACAATCCAGCCTTCCCCTTCGAAATGCTGGAGCTGTGAGGTGAAAATAAGAATAGCCAGTGCATTTACGAAGCCGACCATAACTGATTTTGGTATGAATTTCATAAAACGGGCCAGCTTAAATACCCCGAGAATAATCTGCAGAACCCCCGTTAAAATGGTGGTGGCCAGTAAGTACTCGAGCCCGTGTTCCGCCACGAGCGTTACCATTAGCAGAGCCATCGCCCCTGTAGCGGCGGAAATCATCCCGGGCCTTCCCCCGACGAATGCAATGACTACCGCAATACAGAAGGAAGCGTAGAGACCGACCATGGGGTCGACTCCTGCTATAATTGAAAAGGCGATTGCTTCAGGAATGAGAGCCAAAGCTACTACAATACCTGACAGAATGTCGCCGCGAACGTTTCCGAACCATTCCTGTTTCAAAGTTGATGAAAACATGGGTACCCTCTTTCTTTTATAAGTTTATGTTAATTCATTAATGATAGTAATGAATATGGAACCATTGATTTAAAATGATTTATAATGGACTATAATAGAGTATAATATAAACGGCTGAATTGCAATGAAAATTTAAGGGAGCGGGGGTTGTAATATATACCGTATTACCGTATTTTGATTGTGAAACAGGAGTGAAACGCGTACACTTACAATAGCAGAATAGAAATGAAGGGCGGTTGCTGATGGATAACGAACGTGAAATTATGACGGTGGCTCAGGTTGCGGAGTATCTGCAGATCAGTGAAGTGACCACGTATAAACTGGTGCAGGACGGACGGATTCCCGGGTTCAAAATCGGGAGGCACTGGAGAGTGAGGAAAGAAGATCTCAGGGAGCACATAGCTAAGCTGGCACACGGAGAACATCTGTAAAAAAACGTACAACAAACTGCCGGATATATAAAAGAAGAGGAGCGGACTTAATCCTGCTCCTCTTCTTCATGAAACCATAAAGGATCTTCAATATCCGCTTCCCCGTTATAGTTGATGAAAATTTCTTCATCCGGCTGTATATCACGGTAAGCATAGAAATCAAAAGAATGGTTGTCGAAATTTATTTCATAAATGGCGTTCGGCTCATAAGAATGATTGAACATCATACCGTAACCGAGCAAAAAGGCGGTGTGATTTTCTCCATACTCAAAAGCGTAGTCGGCCAGATACGTTTTTTCAATATGCTTATGCTGTTCGTTCGGGTAGGGAAGCACCGGTGCCCGGTGGAAGCGGGTTCCTTTACTGATCATTTGAGAGGCGAACACCCCTTTGTTGAATTCATCTTCGACGTCTGTAATTTGAGAAGTACGTACTTCTATCAATCCATCACCTGCTTTTCTTTGATAATTGATTCAGTATGGCAGGGTTCAGTGATAAAAGCAACCGTAAGTCGATACTCGGACTTACTCTGTTTCAATGGGGACATGTACAAAATCGCTTTATGTGCAAAGGTCTCCAGGGTTAACCGGAGCTGTAGGTGAAGAAATGAAAGTCAGCAGGGAATATACAGGTACGTATTATAATACTTCCTGATATTCTTCCGAACGGGCAATCACTTCTTTCACTAACACTTCCATTGCATCCAGACAATTATCGTACAGTTCATTCTTTTCCCCGAACACGGATAATTCCGTACAGGCCAGAATGATTACGTCACTGCCTGCAGCAATCAATTCCTGATAGGCACGGTCAAATTTCGATCTGTCACCCGGCAGACCTTTTTTTATTTCATCATAAATAAGAGACATGACATCTTCCTGTCCTGCTTCGGACGGAGCCACGAGTTCTACACCCATCTCCTCGCATTCTTTTCGATAAATTCCTGTCCGTATCGTTCCGGTAGTTGCCATGATGCCAATTTTTTTAACGTCATCAAAATTACTTACTGCGGAAGCGACGCTTTCTTTCGGCATATGAATAATCGGGACGGAGGTCTCTTCCTGAATGATGTTATAAAAATAGTGGGTCGTGTTACAGGGGATGGCAATGTTCTGAACGTTTATCTTCTCCAGCAATTGAATATCCTGAACAATCCTGTTGATAAATTCCTCGTCGTCCCCCGTCAGAATAGCTTCTGTCCGGTCCGGCAGACTTGCATGATTTAAAATGACGGTGTCAATGTGATCCTGATCCTTTTTTACTTCCGTATGAGCGACAACTTCCTTGAAGAAATAACTTGTCGCCTCAGAGCCCATGCCGCCTATTACGCCTAGTTTATATTCCATATTGAACTCCTCTTTGCTGATTATTGATAATACTTTTGATGCGTCAAAAAGACTGAGATCATCTGCTTCTAAAGTAAAAGAACGTTTGGACTGATGGAAGACAATATTTACTTCTTCATCTCCCTGTACGTATTTAAAAGCAGATTCTTCAGTACGTTATGGTTGATTATACATTATATCAAAATTCGCAGATACAAAGTATAGAAAACTATTTTTCGTGAAGGACAGGTGCTTCTCTCTCCGTAACGATAACTTCATGTAAAGATAACAGGTATAAGCGGCTTTTTACAAATTTTATCGATGGGCGCCACTTTCAGTGAATAATCTTTGATAGTCCGGCTTTATTACTGCTTGAAGTTTTGTCGAATTTTCTGATGCAATTTCAAGTCTGAAAAAAATTTTTATTTATGGTAAAGTAAAATCATTCAGTTTTCCCGGCTGGATTTCAAAAGTGTACGAAATTCTCTCTGATACAAGTGTATGCCGGTAATTCGGACTGTGTCACAATCAATAGTCAGGAAAATAAACGAATGGATAAAGGAGTTATGATTATGTCTGGAAATCAATTCGGTGTCATCGGTCTTGCCGTTATGGGTAAGAATTTAGCTATGAATGTTGAAAGTCGCGGCTACTCCGTTTCGGTATTTAATCGTACTTTCGAGAAAACGGAAGAGTTTGTAAATAACGAAGTGAAAGGCAGAAACTTCACAGGAACAGAGACAGTGGAAGAGTTCGTTGCTTCGCTGGAGAAGCCCCGGAAAATTATGCTTATGGTAAAAGCGGGACCGGCGACGGACGCAACCATCCAGTCGTTACTTCCTCACCTTGATAAAGGAGACGTACTTATCGATGGAGGAAACACTCTTTATGAGGAAACGATGCGTCGTAATGAAGAACTTGCCGAATCCGGTATTCATTTCATCGGTACCGGAGTCTCCGGTGGAGAAGAAGGAGCCCTGAAAGGACCTTCAATTATGCCGGGCGGCCAGAAAGAAGCATATGAACTTGTACGGCCGATTTTTGAAGACATCTCCGCGAAAGTGAATGGCGACCCATGTACGACATATATTGGTCCGGACGGTGCCGGTCATTTCGTTAAAATGGTGCACAATGGTATTGAATACGGGGATATGCAGCTTATCTCCGAAGCGTATCATCTGTTGAAGGACGTTGCAGGAATGGACGATACCGAGCTGCATGAGACATTTAAGAAATGGAATGAAGGCGAACTTGATTCCTACCTTATGGAAATTACAGCCGATATTTTCACGAAGAAAGACGAGGAGACAGGTAAACCGATGGTAGACGTAATTCTGGATTCTGCCGGACAGAAAGGTACCGGAAAATGGACGAGCAAAAATGCTCTGGACCTTGGAGTGCCGCTTCCTTTAATTACAGAAGCCGTCTTTGCCCGCTTCATTTCTTCTCTGAAAGAGGAAAGAGTGGCTGCGAGTAAAGTTTTCTCCGGACCGGAAATTTCCTTTGAGGAAGACAGAGAGGAGCTTATCGAAGCGATCCGCAAGGCTTTGTATATGAGTAAAATCTGCTCCTACGCACAAGGGTTTGCTCAAATGAGAAAAGCAAGTGACGAAAACGGCTGGGATTTGAAGTATGGTGATATCGCTATGATCTGGAGAGGTGGATGCATTATTCGCGCAGGCTTCCTCCAGAAGATAAAAGAAGCTTATGATCGTGATCCGGATCTTGATAATCTGTTGCTCGATGATTATTTCAGGAACATCGTTGAAAGTTATCAGGATGCCCTTCGTACAGTCGTCAGCATTGCTGTGAAATATGGTATTCCAGTGCCGACTCTTCAAAGCGCGATCGCCTACTACGACAGTTATCGTACGGCCGATTTACCTGCGAACCTCATTCAGGCGCAGCGTGACTATTTCGGAGCTCATACGTATAAGCGTAAAGACAAAGAAGGAACGTTCCATACCGAATGGTTGAAGTAATATAATTCACCCCGGCCTGCCGCGAGGAGACGAAGCTCCTATGACGGGCCGGGGGTTTTTCGAGCAGGACAATGATAAGCAGATGGTGGTGGGAAACATGAAGGAACAGTTAGTCATCGGACTCGATATAGGAACGACAAGCGCCAAAGCAGTTCTATTCCGGACGGATGGAAGTGTTGTAAAAGAAGTGGAAGAAGAACTGGAAACGATGTATCTTTCCGGGAAAAGAGCAGAACAGGATCCGGCGGAAGTGGACCGGAAAACCCGTAAAGCTTTGGCCGCTCTTATGGAGGGGGTAGAACAGACACGTATCATTTCAGGTGGTTTTTCAGCGGCCATGCACTCGTTAATTTTCGTAGATGGAGACGGGGAGGCTATTTCAAACGCTTCTATCTGGTCTGATGCCGGAAGTCTTGAAAGTATGGGTTCTATTCCCATGAAGGAAGAAATATATGCACGTACCGGCACGCCGATACACCCGATGACCCCTCTTGTGAAATTACATCATCATAAAAAGAGGCGTACGGATATGTTCAGGAGAGCTGAGGGAGTCGTTTCCCTGAAAGAATACATTATTCATAACTGGTTCGGTGATGACCTCATTGATTACTCGATGGCTTCGGCCACCGGTATGTATAACCTGAAAGAAGGTAAATGGGATGAAAAGGCCCTTGAAGTAGCGGGCATCTCCGAACGTATGCTGAACCGTGTTTCTTCTCCCCGGACCCGATTATCTCCTTTTAAAGCGGGAGTGGCGGAGGAAATAGGCATCTCTGAGACTATTCCCTTCTATTTGGGGGCCTGCGACGGACAGCTTGCAAATCTTGGGGACGGAGCTATCAGACCCGGAGAGGCTGCAATTTCTGCAGGAACGAGTGGAGCCATCCGACAGTTCGCGCATAGCCCTTACGTAGATGACAGCCGGGAGACTTTCACATATGCTTTTGAAAAAGATTCATTTATTATAGGTGGCCCGACGAACAATGGAGGGATTGTATTACAGTGGCTGAAGAATGTTATGAATTTCGACGGTTCTCCTGATGAATTTACGGAACTGGCAGAAGAAATAGCTCCGGGAGCAGAAGGTGTGCTGTTCATTCCTCACGTAAACGGGGAAAGGGCGCCTGTCTGGGATCCCGAGGCTACCGGCAGTTTTCATCATCTCGGGATGAGGCACGGGCAGGCTCACTTTGTAAGGGCATGCCTCGAGGGGATAGCTTTCAATTTATACCACATAGGTCACTCGGTGGAGCGTATATCCGGCAGACCGGAAAAAATCAGGATGAATGGCGGGCTTGCCAAATCACGGGTCTTCGTAAAGATTCTTGCCGATGTGTTCGGTCAGGATATAGAGCTCTCCATCACTCATCACAGTGCAGCCTGGGGCGCCGCCTGGGTTTCCCTCTTCGGCTCCGGAAAAGTGGGCTCCTATGAAGAGATACGTGAGTACACCCCCGTCGGTGAAATCATACGTTTCAATGAGGAAAATCATCGTACGTACCAGGAGGTTTTCAAAAAATACCGGCAGTTAACCGGAGAATAACCAGGGCGGAGATTCCGTCCTGATTTTTTTAATTAGGATATGTTAGAATAAACAGAAATGAATGACAAAGTCTATGGCTGGTTTTGCAGATTGTATCATTCAGTTTTTAAATTAGGAGGGACAACTATGGCGTTTGTCATCACGAGCCCGTGTATGAATGAAAAGTCGGGGGAATGTGTCGATGTATGCCCGGTGGACTGCATTGAAGAAGGAGAAGATCAATTTTACATAAATCCGAATACGTGTATCGACTGCGGCATGTGTGTCATGCAGTGCCCGGTAGCAGCAATTGTGGAAGAATTCGATCTTACTCCGGAAGATGAGCAGTTCTTACAAAAAGCAGAACAATTTTTTGAAAAACGATAGGAGGAGATAGGTGTGTCCATTAAAATCGAAAAAGCCGAGAGTATGAAACAGAAACCGGAATCGAAGGAAATCCCGTTCGGCCAGGTGTTTACGGATCACATGTTCGTGATGGATTATGAAGAAGGGAAAGGCTGGTATGACCCCCGCGTTATTCCTTATGCGCCGATCACTCTGGATCCTGCAGCGATGATTTTCCATTACGGCCAGACGGTTTTCGAAGGTATGAAAGCGTACCGTACCAAAGACGGAGAGACTCTCATGTTCCGTCCGGACAAAAATATGGAACGTCTCAACAAATCAAACCGGCGCATGAGCATACCTGAAATTGATGAAGAACGGGTGCTCGAATACGTGAAACAACTCGTGGAAGTAGATAAAGAATGGGTACCGGAGTTTGAAGGAACTTCACTTTACATACGGCCGTTTATAATTTCGACCGAGGCGAATCTTGCAGTAGCTCCGTCGCAATCGTATAAGCTTATGATCATTCTTTCGCCGGTAGGCCCTTATTTTGCAGGTGGAATGAAGCCGGTCCGGATTAAGGTGGAAGACGAGTTCACCAGAGCGGTCAAAGGCGGCACCGGTGCTGCAAAAACAGCAGGAAACTATTCGGCTGCATATCGGGCTCAGGCCAACGCCAAAAAAGAAGGGCATGCAGACGTTCTTTGGCTCGATGGTGTAGAAAAGCGCTATATCGAAGAAGTGGGAAGTATGAACATTTTCTTCAAGATAGACGGGAAAGTCATTACCCCTGCTCTCAGTGGCAGCATTCTCGAAGGGGTGACGAGGATGTCCGTGCTGGAATTGTTGAAGGACTGGGATATTCCGGTAGAAGAAAGAAAGATTTCCATTGCTGAACTGTATCAGTATTACGAGGAAGGAAAACTTGAAGAGGCTTTCGGGGCCGGTACAGCAGCGGTTATTTCTCCGGTGGGACGACTCGACTGGCTCGGGAATACGATGACGATCAACGGCGAAGAGGTCGGTCCACTGGCGAAACGTCTGTACGACGAAATAACCGGGATCCAGCTTGGTGTCAGAGAAGATACGAAAGGCTGGAGTGTAAAAATATAAGCGGTAATAAAAATAACGCGCCCGGACTTGAGCCGGCGCGTTATTTCTGTTTAATCAACTGTCTGATTTTCTGAATGTAGACTGCGGCGAGATAACCTAAACACAAAATGAATAGGATCCCTATGGCCAGCCAGACGAAATTAAGTATGTTGGGCAGAAAAGTTGCGATCAGAGCGAAAAGTACTATGGAAATAAGGAAAACTGCAATAAAGCGGATCAGCATGAATTCGACCTCCTATATATTTCTGAAACCTTCCTGTTCGAGGAAATCGCTGGCCTCTTCATAGGAACGGAAAGACCCTTCAAGACGTTCTCCGCCATAAACGTTGTAGCCGTCGTCTTCCTTGAGAAGAACGAGCAGCTCACCGGATCTGTTTTCCCATTCTTCCAGAAGGGGATGACGCTCGGCTTCGGTCATGGACAGGGAGTCGATAGCTTCTCGGACAATTTCTTTCAATGCTTCTTCCGAGAAATCGCGGATATTCACCATACCCCGGTCGTCCGTTTCTTTGTCGTCCAGTAAGCCGGCATAGACGAACCCGTTTCCGTTAGGGTGAAGGTGATATACGACATTTTTTTTATCATATAGACTTTCTTCATAGTGGTAATTGAGTCGTCCCAGTGAGATTTCATTTTTCTTCAATTCTTCAAATTGATCGAGTATTGCCTGTTTTTCATCAAAGGATAACATTAAAATCACTCCATTCCGTACGCATTATAGCACATTTACTCCGGTTTCTCTACGACATAAAAAGTAATAGTAGATTGAAACATAACGACTTCCGTCGCATGCGGTCTTTCGAAATTAGCGGGAGGTTGCCCTTGAAGAGCAGAATGCGTATTATAAGAAAAGGTATGCTCTTAAGGGAAGGGGGAGAAACAGTGAAAAAATCGATGACTTACTGGTGGGAACGACTTCTGGCAGTTGACCCGGGTAAGAAGCGGTTGAGGCAGGCAGGGAAAGCAATATTAAGTCTGATGACTTCGGTTTTTATCGTTATGATTATTCTTACGCTTACAGGCAAAGATCCGCTATTGCCTTCAATAGTGGCAGGAATGCTCGGTATGATGGGAATAATGGTAGTGATGGACGATACGGAGAAGGATAAAAAGAGAACCACGTTATTACTTCCGGTAGCCGGGATCACCGGCCTCACTTCAGGCTCGTTACTGGCAGGGGATGTTTTCTTCGTAAGTACTCTGATGATACTGGTGACAGCCGGGGCTTTCTATTTTTCCCGCTTCGGGACGCGCTATTTTTCCCTCGGGATGGTAGGGTTTCTGACTACTTACATATCTTCGTTCCTCGGTCTTTCCTATGAGGAGTTCCCCTGGTTTTATATGGCTATACTTTTAGGCGCTGCCAGCGCTTTTACTTACAATTTCATACTTTTCAAAGACTCCCCCCGGCTTATCGCTTACAGTATGAGTTCTTTCCACAGGCAGGCGAATTTGACTTTTGACCTTCTGGAGGAAGTGATACAGGATGAACATCTGCTGGAGGGGAGAAAGGCGATACTGGAAGCGAACGCAAGAAAACTGAGAATATACGCAAGCAGTGTTGCGACAGATATAAAAGAAAAAGAAATCCAGGAGATTTGGCCGGGTCTGCGTGCCGCTCAGGTCAGGCTTTATCTGTTTGATGCAGCTATGCTTGTGACCACTCTCTCCGACAGTCTTCAGCGACTTAAAATGGATAAAGCCTTCGAGAATCGAGTGTTGCAGAAGCTGCTGGTTGATGTGCTGGATCATCTCCGGAAAGCGGAAGTGCTCAGATATTCGTATGACTTAAATGATTTGGAGCGCGCCGAGAAAACATTACGGGAACTCCGGGACGTCATTAACGACCTGTTTGACAGCCAGGAAGCCAAAGCGGGGGGCTGGCTTTACCTGCTCCGCCGTATCGAAGCTATTGCTACACACGTGACCGAAGGCGCCATGGACATCAGAAGATCCATGCATCGCAACCGGAAAGTGGAAGAAATAAAAGAAGAAGAGCAGGAGGATGAGCCTGAAGAGGGGATGAAACCCTCGACGAAAAAAGCCGTTCAGGCACTCATTGCAGGTTCTATTGCAATTATAGCCGGTCACCTTATTTCTCCGGTGCAGCCCTACTGGATCATACTGACGACGTTCATCATCCAGATTGGAACGGATACGGTGGGACGGGCGTATCGCAAAGGAGTGGAACGTTCTGTCGGGACGGTGATCGGGGCGATAATAGGTTTCGGCCTTGCCACGATGGTATCTGATTATGCGATAGTGGAGCTGCTACTTATTTTCACCGTGATTTTCTGTGCTTTTTATATGCTTACAGTGTCTTATACCATCATGAGTGTATTCATTACTATGCTTATCGCTTTCATGTACGATCTTATCCTTGGCGGTATCACGTATGAACTGCTGGCAGCCAGGGTGATCGATACAATCGCAGGAGCTGTGATTGCCCTCAGTGTAGTCGCTGTCATTTTTCCGACTAAGACGATGAATAAGATTACGGACACGTTTGAAGAATATCTGGAGGAACTGGAAGCATATCTTACGGAATATTTGAAAGGGTTCAGTGATCAGGGGGTGAAAGACCTTGCCGAAAAAGCCTTTATTCTCGATGAGAAGCTGCATTTACTGGAGGAAGAGGCGAAACCTTTACTTCAGGGCCCTGGTGCGCGAAGGTATTCGGGGCTGCCCGGATGGCTTACGATTTTCACTGCCGTCAACTATTATGCAAAACAGCTTGTCGCTTCAAGTTACCAGAAAGATTTTCGTTACGGTATAGTAGTGGAGGATAACCTGGAGCTTACTGAAGAATATCTGACCTATAACATCCGGTCTCTGAGGGAAAGTTTGAAAGAAAATAAAAAGGCAGGGAAACTTTATGATCTGAAAAACGAACGGGAACTCATTGAAAGCAATGCCCCGGCCGTGTCGAAGACGGATGGGGATCTCATTCATCATCTTCACTACATTTGGAAAATCAATAAATCTTTGCTCATTCTCGGAGAAAGACTCCATTTTAAGGAAAAAGAATCCCGCAACGACGTATTGTAGTCGCTGCGGGATTTTAGTGTTTTATGCGCTGGTCCGTGCCAGGGTTATGCTTTTATTTCTGCATAGGGCGGACCATCACTTCGTTGACGTCCACATAGTCCGGCTGAGTGACAGCATAGGTGACGGCTTTGGCTATATCTTCAGCTTTCAGTGTCTTCGAGCTTGCCCCTTTGAACATATCGAAAACATCCCCGTCGGTTATATGGTCGGTAAGCTCTGTATCCACCGCTCCCGGAGATATATTCGTTACGCGCACGCCAGTTCTCGACAGTTCTTTTTCCATTCCCATGGAAAGAGCCCGCACCGCGTATTTTGTAGCACTGTAAACGGCACTCGACGGGAAGACTTCGTGACCTGCGACGGAAGAAATGTTGATGATATGACCGGATTCCTGCTCCACCATTGTAGGTAGTACAGCGTGAACGCCGAACAGAACCCCTTTGATGTTCACGTCCACCATCTGTTCCCATTCATCCACGTGATCATTCTTAAGGAAAGAAAGAAGCATGACTCCGGCATTATTGATGAATATATCCACGGAATCAAATTCGCTTTTCGTTTCACTTACGAGATTTTCCAGGTCTTCTTTTTTCGTTACGTCGGTTTCTACGACTTTCACGCCTGTGTTATGTTCGTTTTTCACTTCATCAGCCAGTTCCTGCAGGCGATCGGAGCGCCGGGCGGCGAGTACAACGTTTGCTCCATGACCGGCAAGATGGTGAGCGACGGCTTTTCCGATACCGCTGCTGGCTCCGGTGATTATAGCTGTTTTATTCTGTAAATTTTCCATGTTGAATATACCTCCTCGGTTCGTTCATCTTAATCAATTTGAAGATAATAAAGTTTACCCGTTTGGCCCTCCTGTTAATCACCCGGCCCGATTTTATGGAAAATATAAAAACCCCCGGTCTTGTAAGCCGGGGGCATATAATGAACGGTAATATTCAATCTTCCAGTACAGGATATACACCGTTTTCGTCATGTGTTTCCTGTCCGGTGATCGGCGGGTTGAATACGCACACCATGCGCATATCTTCTCCATCGTAAGCACGGAGTAAATGTTCGTCATTTTCATCAAGGATGTAGATCTCATCTTTTTTTACAGGGTGGATTTTCCCGTCTTTCACTGTTTCGACTTCGCCTTCACCCTGAATGCAGTAGACGGCTTCAAGGTGATTCTGGTACCAGATGTGAGTTTCCGTACCAGCCTTAATTATAGTGTCATGTACGGAGTAGCCCATCCCGTCTTTTTTCAATACGAGACGGCGGGACTCCCACGTATCGGCTTTTACATCCTGCTCTGTATCTTTGATATCTTCAAGTTTTATTACTTTCATAACTGTATGTCCTCCTTTATCAGTTTGTTACCGGTGTATGTTTCGATGCGGCTGCTTTTACTGACTCCTCAATGATGGAGAAGCCGCGCTCAAGGGTTGCATCGTCTATATTAATGGCAGGGAATAACTTGAACACTTCGTCATCCGCCCCTGCTGTTTCCATAATCAGTCCACGAGAGAAAGCCTCCCCCGCAACTTCGTCAGCTATGCCTTCCACTCCACAGGAAATCCCCTGCATGAGTCCGCGTCCTTTAACATACCCGTCGAGTTCACGGTAATCTTTTACAATCCGATTCAGAAACTCAGTAACTTTCTCGACTTTTTTATGGATAGCTTTTTCGAATTCAGGGTTTTCCCAATACTTCAATGCTTCCGTAGCTGTAACGAACGCGTGGTTGTTACCGCGGAATGTACCGTTATGCTCTCCAGGAGCCCAGATGTCATATTCGGGTTTGATTAAAGTGATGGCAAATGGAGAACCATAGCCGCCGATGGACTTGGACATGCAAACGATGTCCGGCTTGATACCGGCCGGTTCAAAGCTGAAGAAAGTACCTGTACGTCCTACCCCTGCCTGAACATCGTCGATGATCAGAAGGATTTCAAATCGGCTGCACAATTCTTCAAGACGTTTCAGCCATTTGTTGGATGCCCAGTTGAGTCCACCTTCTCCCTGAACAGTTTCAAGAATGACTGCAGCCGGCACTTCTACACCGCTGCCTCCGTCCTCAAGATAGTGTTCAAGATAATCGAGGGAATCGGTAGTATCATCCATGTATCGGTCATACGGCATAGTCACTGCGTTATGAAGAGGTATACCGGCACCTTTACGTTTGAAAGCATTGCCTGTTACGGAAAGGGAGCCGATAGTCATACCGTGGAAGCCGTTGGTGAAAGTGATGACTTCCGTGCGTCCGGTAACTTTCCGGGCCAGTTTCAGGGCACTTTCCACTGTGTTTGTGCCGGTCGGTCCGGGGAACATCACTTTATACTCGAGGTTCCGTGGTTTCAGAATGCTCTCGTTCAAAGTGGTGAGGAAATCCTGTTTCGGTGGTGTCGCTTTATCGAGACTGTGGGTGATTCCGTCACTTGAAATATATTCTATCAGTTTCTGTTTCATGTTCGGATCGTTGTGACCGTAGTTAAGGGCTCCGGCACCACAGAAAAAGTCCACATATTCTTTACCGTTTTTGTCCCACATAAGGGAACCTTTCGCTTTTGTAAAAATGGTCGGGAAACTGCGGCAATACGAACGTACTTCCGACTCGAGCTCTTCAAATACTTTCAGATCTTTTTCCATTGATAATTCCTCCTCAGGTTATTGTTTGTCCAACGGACCGATACGATACGTAAGTTCTTCTTCATGATCGTCGCCGGGGAATAAATCTTTATCGAAACAGGGGTTTACAGTGCAGGTTACGTTATTTTTGTCGGCAAACCCTTTGAACAGGGCTTTCGATGCTTTATTGGTAGGGGTGACGGTAGCTTCGAGATAGCGCACGTCATCCGAGATGGTGCGGTTCGTAAGTTCTCTCAATAGTCCGGTAGCGATACCTTTACCTCGCTGATTTTCACCGATACCAATCTGCCATACAAAAATAACGTCCGGTTTTTCCGGAGGGACAAATGCAGTTACAAAGCCGACGAGTTCGCCGTTTTCTTTGGCTGTAACGCACGTTTCCTGGAAAAATTCACACATCATTATATATTTGTAAGGAGAGTTTTGATCGAGGGTTGATTCATTGACTAGCTTCCACATAGCTGCACCATCTTCGACAACCGGTTTGTCGTAAACGATCTCAGCCGTTTTAGCAGCTGTTTTCATCAGAATAATCGTCCTCCTTCAAGTAATGTTTCACTTTTTTATTTGTGCTCTGTTAAGAACACGCTTACAATGTTAGATAGTTTTCAGAAATATATCAACTCAGTTTATTCATGATGAGAAGGAATAAATCTTTAAAGCTTTACGTTCTTATGTATAAATTATCGGGAAGATTTTATTTGCTTACGATTAGTACGAAATACAGCGTGATCCTTGAAAAAAGCGGTTTGCATTTTATGTAAGCACGTGTTAAATGTGTGCAGGAAGGGGATACAAGTAAGAAGAATCTGAAAAGGGGATGAGTGGAATGGGATTTATTGATAATCTGATGGGGAATGCGTCGGAAGTTGATCTGGATAAACTGGAGAGTGAAATGGAGGATATTCTCACAGAGGGAGAAGAAGTGGATAGTGGATACAATGTCTTCCGCGATCTGTTCCTGTTTACGAACAAACGCCTCATTCTAGTGGATAAACAGGGGATGACCGGAAAAAAAGTGGAGTACCATTCCATACCTTACAGAAGCATCACACACTTCAGTGTGGAAACAGCCGGTACGTTCGATATGGAATCGGAACTCCGTATATGGTTGAGCGGTACGCCGGAGCCTGTGATGAAACAGTTCAAAAAAGGCAATAATATTGCCGAGGTCCACAGAGCACTTGCGAGTTATACCCTGTAACAGGTGAATACCCGGCACTGAACATCATTGATTCATCCGCAGCAACATGCTTTGTGCGGGTGGATTTTTTTATTAGAAATTCTGCGGATCCGGGTTCAAGTTCTTCCATGACTGCCGGTGTTTTTAAGATAAAAAAGAAAAAAAGAAAAAACGCTTTACCGCTTTAAATCAATTGTGACGCGGATGTAAGCGGTTACTATTATTTTGATAATTTTAATTGTTCAGAAAAATTGTGCATTTGTTATTGACCTTTGTCATGAAGAGTATTAGAGTAATCATCAATAAACATTTCGCTCTCGTCGGAGCGGGGCGATCTGTTTGGAAAAGACCTCTTTTCCTGACCCTGATTCATCTATTGAAAGATAGTGATCAGGGTCCCCCTTTTAAATAAGACGTAAAGCATAATCAATAGAAGGAATTTACATACAGAAAGGAGTGCTACAGATGAGCAGCCAGTGGATATTTTTAAGTGGCGAATTCGTAACGAAACAGGAAGCATCAATCTCGGTTTACGATCACGGTTTTCTATATGGAGATGGGGTGTTCGAAGGTATCAGGGCATATGAAGGAAATATCTTTAAACTGGATGAACATCTCAACCGGCTGTATGATTCGGCTAAATCGGTCATGCTGGAGATCCCTTACAGTAAAGAGGAGCTGGAGGAGATTATTGCGGAAACGATCCGTAAGAATGAACTGGAATCAGCTTACATCCGTGTAGTCGTATCCCGGGGCATCGGGGATCTCGGTTTAAATCCTGTCTCCTGTTCAAAGCCGCGGCTGGTAGTCATTGCTGAAGCACTTTCCTTATTCTCGAAAGAACTTTACGAAAGAGGGGTACGCCTCGCTTCCGTTGCCAGTCGACGTAACAGACCCGACGTCCTTCCTCCGCAGGTTAAATCGCTGAACTATCTGAACAACATTCTCGTTAAGATGGAAGCGAACCAGGCAGGGGTGGATGAAGCCCTCATGCTGAATGACCAGGGCTATGTGACGGAAGGATCTGCTGACAACGTATTTATTGTAAAGAACGGAAAGATTTACACTCCTCCCGTATATCTGGGAGCTCTCGAAGGAATTACGAGGAATGCCATTATCGATATAGCGGATGAGCTAGGCTACCAGATAATGGAACAACCTTTTACGAGACATGACGTATACGTAGCGGATGAAGTGTTCCTGACGGGAACTGCGGCCGAAGTTATTGCAGCGGTGGAAGTGGACAGGCGCATTATCGGTGACGGAAAACCGGGAACCATTACCAACCACCTCCTTTCCGAATTCAGGAAAGTAACGACGAAAGATGGACATAAAGTTTACCCTTCCGGCGAAAAAGTCCAGGCCGGTTAAAAAAGGATATGCAAAGCGATGACGGGAAGAAAGGTTTAGGGGATCGTATTCACAGAGAGTCAGGGTTGCTGAAAGCCTGACAATACGTCTTAAATCGACATCGTCCCTGAGTGCTCATGCTGAACGGTAAGACCCAGTAGGCGGAGCCGGGTGTCACTCACCCGTTACCAAAAGAAACAGAAGCATTCTGTTTCATGAGGCAAAGCTGAAACTTTGCAAAACAAGGGTGGTACCGTGGAAAGCAAGACCTTTCCGCCCCTTTACCGGATATCCCGAGGCTTCAATGTGGCCTGCGGGATGAACTGTAGAGGGACGGAAAGGTTTTTTATTTATACCGAAAATCATTAAGACAGGAGGATGATGAATATGAGGGCCAGCACAGAACCGAAACCGGCAGAAGGCAAACAGCAGACGATAAAGACAGGGGCAGATCTACTGGTGGAAGCGTTGATTGAACAGAAAGTCGAAACGATATTCGGCTATCCGGGAGGAGCCGTACTTCCGATTTACGACGCGTTATACCGGGCTGATGGAAGTTTTGACCATGTGCTGCCGAGACATGAGCAGGGAGGGATACATGCAGCTGAAGGGTATGCCAGAGTTTCCCGTAAGCCGGGAGTAGTCATCGGCACATCCGGTCCCGGGGCAACTAATCTGATTACAGGTATTGCGGACGCTATGATGGACTCTCTGCCTCTTGTAATTTTCACCGGACAGGTTGCCAAGAACGTCATAGGGACGGATGCTTTTCAGGAATCGGACGTTATGGGTATAACGACTCCGATTACGAAACACAACTATCAGGTTCAGGATCTCGAAGAATTGCCCCGTATCGTTAATGAAGCCTTTCATATCGCTGCAACCGGAAGGCCGGGACCTGTAGTAGTCGACATCCCTAAGGATATTTCGGCGACGGTGTTCGAAAGGGACGTAAAAAACGAATTCCATTTACCGGGATATCAACCGACGGTCCGGCCTAACCCTCTGCAGATCAACAAACTTCGTGAAGCTCTTATAGGCGCAAGGAAGCCTGTAGTTCTGACAGGTGCCGGCATACTCCATGCAGGGGGGACGGAAGCTTTGAAATCATTCGTCAGCAATTACGACCTGCCCGTCACATCCACCCTTCTCGGTCTCGGCGCTTTTCCTGGAGACCACCACCGGTTTCTGGGAATGGCAGGGATGCACGGAACGTATGCTGCGAATATGTCTCTTTATGAATGTGATCTTCTTATTAACATAGGCGGGCGCTTCGATGACAGGCTTACAGGAAATCTTCAGCATTTCGCTCCAAACGCGAGAATTGCCCACATCGACATCGACCCGGCTGAAATAGGTAAGAACGTACCTACGGAGATTCCTATAGTTTCGGATGCGAAAAAAGCACTGGATAAACTGAACGAACTGGAACCCGCCACCCTCGATCACGCGGAATGGGTGGAAAAACTGGAAAGTAACAAACAGAACTATCCACTCTGGCATAACGAGTCGGAGGATGTCATTCTTCCTCAGTATTTACTCAGAAAGGTTCACCAGCTTACGGACGGAGAAGCGGTAGTAACGACAGATGTCGGTCAGCATCAGATGTGGGCGGCCCAATATTACACCTTCAATCGCCCGGACCGGTGGGTGACTTCAGGAGGTCTCGGAACGATGGGCTTCGGTTTTCCTGCAGCTATTGGAGCACAGATTGCTGATAAAGACTCTACTGTGGTAGCCATCGTCGGAGACGGAGGTTTTCAAATGACGATGCAGGAAATGTCACTGCTTCAGGAAAGGGGACTTCCGGTGAAGATCATAATCGTCAATAACCAGGCTCTCGGAATGGTAAGGCAGTGGCAGGAGAAATTTTATGACAAACGTTATTCCCATTCCATCATAGATACTCAGCCGGATTTCGTGAAAATGGCTGAAGCCTACGGACTGCACGGCTATAAGATGGAAAGCATCCAGGAAATCGACCGGGAGCTCGGTGGTATTCTGAACAGCGATAAGCCGGCGGTTATCGATTGCCGGGTGGTACAGCAGGAAAACGTCTATCCGATGATAGCTCCCGGAAAGGGAAGTCACGAAATGATTGGAGTGAGCAAGCCTTGAAGCGAATAATAACAGCGGTTGTTCATAACCGGAGCGGGGTTTTGAACCGTGTGACCGGACTGCTGTCCAAGCGGCAGTTCAATATCGAAAGTATATCTGTCGGGCGTACGGAAACCGACGGAGTCTCGAAAATGACGTTCGTGGTAGATGTGGAAGATGAGCGGAAACTTGAACAGTTTTCCAAACAGCTGAACAAACAGATTGACGTAATTAAAGTATCGGATATTACGGATAAACAGATCGTGGCGAGAGAGCTGGCTATGATAAAAGTGCTCACTACCCCGCAACAGCGGGGTGAGCTTCAGGCCATCATCGAACCTTTCCGGGCAACTGTCATCGATGTAAGTAAAGAAAGTATGACGGTACAGATAACCGGAAATTCGGACAAGGTGGATGCGATGATCGAGTTGTTAAGGCCATACGGGCTGAAAGAACTGGCTCGGACCGGGCTCACAGCCTTCACGAGAGGGCAGCAACTGCATCAGACAGAAGTGAAACCTTATTCTATTTTGAACTAATTATCGAGGAGGATGTTAAATATGACAACGACAGTTTATTATCACAATGATATCAATGAAGAGGTACTGCAGAACAAAAAAGTGGCTGTGATCGGTTATGGCTCCCAGGGTCATGCTCATGCCCTGAATCTTAAGGAAAGCGGCTTCGACGTAGTAGTAGGTCTCCGTAAAGGAAAGTCCTGGGACAAAGCGGAACAGGACGGAGTGGAAGTGAAATCGGTAGCGGAAGCGACGAAAGCAGCAGACGTTGTGATGGTCCTTCTGCCGGATGAGTATCAGCCGACAGTTTTCGAAGAGCAGATCAAACCGAACCTTGAAGCAGGAAATGCACTTGCTTTCGCACACGGATTTAATGTTCATTTCAATCAGGTAGTCCCGCCGTCGGATGTTGATGTGTTCCTTGTAGCCCCGAAAGGCCCGGGTCACCTCGTGCGTCGTACATTTGAAGAGGGGGCCGGCGTACCTGCTCTTATCGGGGTAGAACAGGACCCGAGCAATCAGGCGAAAGATATTGCTCTTGCGTATGCCAAAGGAATCGGCGGCGGACGCGCCGGGGTTCTTGAAACGAGCTTCCAGGAGGAAACCGAAACGGACTTGTTCGGAGAACAGGCAGTCCTCTGTGGAGGAGTTTCCAACCTCGTGAAAGCAGGTTTCGAAACATTGACAGAAGCAGGATATCAGCCGGAAGTCGCTTACTTCGAATGTCTCCACGAACTGAAGCTGATTGTCGACCTTATGTATGAGGGCGGAATTGAAAACATGCGTTACTCCGTTTCGGATACGGCTCAATGGGGCGATTTCGTCTCCGGTCCCCGCGTAATCAATGATGAAACGAAAGCCCGCATGAAAGAAGTGCTTGAAGACATTCAGACCGGTAAATTTGCAAAAGGCTGGATCCTCGAGAATAAAGCGAACCGTCCTGAGTTTGAAGCAATCAGCAGACGTGAGAATAACAGTCAGATTGAGGAAGTGGGCCGGGAACTTCGTAAACTGATGCCGTTTGTCAAAGGCAAATCCGAAAAAGAGAAGGAAGTGGTAAATCATGGCTGATATAAACGTTTTCGATACGACACTAAGAGACGGAGAGCAATCTCCGGGAGTGAACTTGAATCGTCTCGAAAAACTTGAGATCGCCAAACAGCTCGACCGCTTCGGAGTGGATATTATGGAAGCCGGATTCCCGGTTTCCTCCACTGAGGATTTCGAATCGGTGAAAGAAATTGCCCAGACGGTAAAAAATGCATCGGTTACCGGGCTGGCCCGTTGTCACAAAAAAGATATCGATGCCTGCTGGAATGCATTGCAATACGCTGCAGAGCCGAGGATCCATGTTTTTCTTGCCACCTCTCCCATTCATATGAAGCATAAGCTGATGAAAACCGAAGAGGAAGTGATCAGCCAGGCTGTGGAAGCTGTAACCTATGCGAAAGAACGCTTCACTCACGTACAGTGGTCGGCGGAAGATGCTTCGAGATCGGATCTTGATTTTCTCGTACGTATTATCGAAAAAGTAATCGATGCAGGAGCAACAGTCATTAACCTGCCGGATACCGTCGGGTACACCACCCCGGCAGAGTACGGTGCTATGTTCCGTTACATCAGGGAAAACGTGCCGAATGTGCAGAAGGCCGACCTTTCCGCTCACTGCCATGATGATATGGGTATGGCTGTCAGCAATACTATTGCCGCTATCGAAAATGGAGCCACCCAGGTCGAAGGCACAATCAATGGTATCGGGGAGCGGGCCGGTAATGCAGCAATCGAGGAAGTCGCCATCGCTCTCGAGATAAGGAAAGATTTTTACAAAAAATCTATCAACATCAATTTGAAAGAGACGAAACGCACGAGTGACCTCGTCTCCAGACTTACGGGGATGGCCGTACCCGGAAACAAAGCGGTCGTCGGCCGGAACGCTTTCGCTCATGAGTCGGGCATTCATCAGGATGGTGTACTGAAAGAAGCTTCCACGTATGAAATCATCACCCCTTCCATGGTAGGAATCGATTCCAATAGCCTGGTGCTTGGAAAACATTCGGGCCGGCACGCTTTTGCCGGAAAAGCGGAAGAACTCGGTTTTCTTAATCTCCCGGAAGAGAAATTGAAAGATGCCTTTATGACTTTCAAAGATCTCACCGGGAAGAAGAAAGAAGTGACAGACGAAGATATTTTCGCAATTCTTACGGATAAACAGACGGAAATGGGCCACATGCCTCAATACAAAATGCATGCGTTCCAGGTTCATTACGGAAATATGAGCCGTCCTACCGCCACGGTCATGCTGAATCGTCCGGATGGGGAAGATACCGAGAAGGCTCATACCGGAGAAGGGAGTGTCGAAGCTCTTTATAATACAATTGATGCGCTCGTTGACGAAGACATTCATCTCGAAGACTATCAGCTCAGTTCCATAGGTCGGGGCCGTGATGCGTTAGCGGAAGTCCATGTGCAGATGACGGTGAACGGAGAGAAAACATCCGGCAGAGGATCCGCACAGGATGTTCTCGAAGCTTCGGCTAATGCGTTTCTGAATGCTGTAAACCGTACCCTGTATAAACACGAACGTGTTCCTGTGAAAGAAGCATAATATAAGGAGGAGAGGTCAATGAATAAACATGTTGTATTGTTGCCGGGAGACGGAATAGGAAAAGAAGTGATGGAGTCGGCCCGCCTTGTTCTGGAAGCTGTGGCAGAAAGGAATGGCCATCACTTTACGTTCGAGGAGAAGCTCATCGGAGGCGCGGCGATTGATGAGATGGGGGACCCATTACCCCGGGAAACAGTGGAGGCTGCAGAGGAAGCCGACGCCGTTCTTCTCGGGGCTGTCGGCGGCCCTTCCTGGGACCATCTGCCCGGTTCCGGACGTCCGGAACAGGGACTTCTCGGTATTAGAAAGCAACTCGGTTTATTCGCGAACCTTCGTCCCGTGAAAGGATTCAGACAGCTGCTGCACGCGTCACCACTGAAAAAAGAAGTGGTGGAAGGCAGCGACCTTCTGATTGTACGTGAACTTACAGGGGGGCTGTACTTCGGCGAACCACAGGAAAGAAGTGAAGACGGAGAAGGGGTGGTCGATACCCTTTCCTACTCAAGAAAAGAAATCGAACGGATTGTGGAACAGGGATTTGAAAGTGCCCGGAAGCGGCGCAAGCAGCTGACTTCGGTGGATAAAGCGAACGTGCTTGAATCCAGTCGTATGTGGCGAGAAATAGTAGAGGAGAAAAGGGCGGACTACCCCGATGTGAAAGTCGATCACATGCTCGTCGATGCAGCGGCAATGAAGCTGGTGACAGACCCGACTTATTTCGACGTAGTCGTAACGGAAAACATGTTCGGTGATATTTTAAGTGATGAAGCAAGTGTACTGACCGGATCTCTCGGCCTTCTGCCTTCTGCCAGTCTCAGGGAGGACGGCACCGGTCTTTATGAACCCGTCCACGGTTCAGCCCCTGATATCGCAGGAGAAGATAAAGCCAATCCGCTAGCGATGATTTTATCAGCCGCAATGATGCTCAAACACTCTTTCCATATGGAGAAAGAAGCGGAACATATTGAGAAAGCGGTCCAGGAAGTTCTCGATGCCGGTTATCATACGGCTGATCTTTCCGTTGTGAACGGCACGGAACTTGGATGTACGGATCTTACAAGAAAAGTTATCGAACAAATTACCTCAGAGGATACAACGGTCAACATTATGCGCTGTTATGCCTGATGGAAAGGAGAAACCGGTATGAGCCAACCTGAAACTATCATAGAGAAAATCTGGAATAAACATGTCGTACACCAGGAGGAGGGGAAGCCGGATCTCCTGTACATCGACCTCCACCTGGTACACGAAGTGACATCACCTCAGGCCTTTGAAGGTCTGCGGATGAACAGCCGTAAAGTAAGAAGACCGGATCTGACGTTTGCTACGATGGATCATAATGTTCCTACTATTCATCGTAACGTCATCAAAGATGCCGTTTCGAAAAAACAGATGGAAACTTTGGAAGAGAACTGTGAGGAGTTCGGTGTCTCCCTTGCTGACATTCATCACCCGGACCAGGGGATCGTTCACATTATCGGCCCTGAGCTCGGGTTGACCCAGCCCGGCAAAACGATCGTGTGCGGAGACAGCCACACCTCGACACACGGAGCTTTCGGGGCCATCGCTTTCGGGATCGGGACGAGCGAAGTGGAGCATGTGCTTTCCACACAGACCCTGTGGCAGGCTCCTCCCAAAACAATGCAGGTGAAAGTGAATGGAAACCTGGGAACCGGGGTGACCGCGAAAGATCTCATCCTTGCTATTATAGCAAAATTCGGCGTCCGCTTCGGTTCCGGGTACATCATGGAATATACCGGGGAAGCGATCAGGGAAATGTCTATGGAAGAACGCATGACAGTCTGTAATATGTCCATTGAGGCAGGAGCCCGTGCCGGTCTGATCAGTCCTGACGAAAAAACTGTCCAATTTGTGGAAGGCAGGAGACATGCTCCGAAAGGTGAAGAGTTTGAGAAGGCTAAGAAAGAATGGCTGGCTCTGGCTACGGACGAAGGAGCCGTTTATGATTCTACAGTGGAAATCAACGCAGATGAAATCGAACCACAGGTGTCCTGGGGGACGAACCCTTCCCAGTGTGTTCCGGTTTCCGCTTCGGTTCCCGATCCGGAGACAGTTACGGACGACGAAGATGGTGTAAGAAGAGCCCTTGAGTATATGGGGCTTGAACCGAATCAGCCGATTGAATCCATTGAACTGCAGCATGTATTCATCGGTTCCTGTACGAACGCCCGTCTCGCCGACTTAAGAAAAGCGGCCAGGATGATCGAGGGTCGAAAAGTTCACGAGGGGATAAGAGCTATGGTAGTGCCCGGTTCGTTTGCTGTAAAACAGGAAGCGGAAACAGAGGGTCTCGATCGGATTTTTACGGAAGCCGGTTTTGAGTGGAGATCTGCCGGGTGCAGTATGTGTCTCGGTATGAACGATGATATCGTCCCTCCCGGTGAACACTGTGCTTCCACCTCGAACCGTAACTTTGAAGGCCGTCAGGGAAATGGAGCCAGAACGCATCTGGTCAGCCCTGAAATGGCAGCTGTCGCAGCTGTAGAGGGTCATTTCGTAGATGTGCGTAACTATACTTCGGCTGCTGAAAGGGTGATTTGATGGAAGCTTTTGTGAGACATTCGGGTCTTGTTTATCCGCTGAACCGGGCTAATATAGACACGGATCAGATAATACCCAAACAGTTTCTGAAACGTATTGAACGGAAAGGCTTCGGGAAATTTCTTTTCTACAACTGGCGCTACGATGATGACGGAAATCTTCGTGACGATTTTTCCCTGAACTATCCGGAGTATCAGGACGCTTCCGTTCTTGTCGCCGGTGAAAATTTCGGCTGCGGTTCTTCACGGGAACACGCTCCATGGGCAATTCAGGATTACGGCTTCCGCGTTGTCATTGCGCCGAGTTTCGCTGATATCTTCTACAGTAACTGTTTTAAGAATGGTATTCTGCCAGTTCAGCTGAAGGGAGAAGAGGTATCGCAGATTATGGACCGTGCCGAGGGCGGTGAGTGTTATCTCAGCATTGACCTTGTCGACCAGATAGTATTTGATGGTACAGGGTGGTCGGCAACATTCGAAATTGACGAATACCACAAAAATATGCTGCTTAATGGATGGGATGAAATATCTGTTACGTTGACGTATGATGACGCGATTTCAGCTTTTGAAAATCAGCAGAGCTAAAATAGCACGTGTAAAACCGAACTCCGACGTTCGGTTTTTTTCTTTTTATAACGGACAATTGCTCTGAAACCTTCTGTATTCCTTCCTCAATGATGTGCGACATGTCATCTTCTAAACGGGGACATCTCTGTAAATATGGAACCTAATTGAGAATAAATATCGTTGACTTTTTCATTGTTTTTATATAACCTTACGTGTAGATGAGAATATATCTCAATTACATATGTAGAGGAGAGGGACCCATGAAAAAGATTTGGATGATCACAGTCCTTTCTTTCCTGGCTGTTGTGCTGGCAGCTTGTGGAGGAAACGAAGAGAAGTCAGGGGATAGTAATAAAGAAAACGAAGAGCAATCCGGTAAAGAAGAAAGCAAGGACGACTCCCGCAGTGTGACGATAGAAGATGCGACGGGAGAGAAAACAATAGAAGGAACTCCGGAAAAAGTCGTCGTTCTCGAATGGAGTTATGCGGAACATATGCAGGCACTTGACACAGAGCCGGCAGGAGTTGCGGACAAAGAAGGATTCGGTAAATGGGTGGACACCGGTAAAGAACTCGGTGAAAATGTCGAAGATGTAGGAACGAGACAGGAGCCGAACCTGGAGGCTATCTCCCGTCTTGATCCCGATCTTATTGTAGGGGTCAAGTTCCGCCACGAAGGAATCCAAAAACAGCTGGAAGAAATCGCTCCGACTGTAATGTTTTCTCCTTATTCTAAAGAGAATGCAGAAAACCAGATGGCTTCCATGAAGTCCGATCTTAAAACGATGGGTAAAATTCTGGGGAAAGAAGAAGCAGCCAGTAAAAGACTGGACGAGATGAACAGTCATTTTGAAAAACAAGCGAAGCGTCTTGAGGAAGCCGGAGTCGGTGACATCAACTACGTAATGACTCAGGCGTTCACTGCTCAGAATACTCCTACGCTGAGACTATTTACGGACAATTCGATGGTAGCTCAGGTAATGGGCGAACTGGGGCTCGAAAACTCCCATTCCTCGGACGAACTTGAAATATACGGTTATACGGAAACGACAGTAGAAACGTTGCAAAATTATCAGGACTCCCACTTCTACTACATTGTTCAGGAAGACGACAATATCTTTTCTGATCAGTTGGCGGGTAACCCGGTCTGGGAAGAGCTTGAATTCGTGAAGCAGGATCGTATGTATAAGATGCCGGGGGATACATGGACGTTCGGCGGTCCGATTTCGGCTGAGAAACTTGCAACACAGGTTGCAGATGCTACAATCGAAGGAAATAAGAAATAAACGGAAAAGGCGCGCAGTAAATGATGCGCGTCTTTCTGCTGTATAAGGAAAGAAGGATTGGTTATGATAAATCGGGCAATGGCCTTGAAAACTTTTCTGGTTTTCGGCGGAGGCTTATTTTTACTGATACTGCTGACCTGGATACATATTAATCAGGGGAATATTTCCATACCCGTATGGACGGTGTTCGAAGCCGTTTTTTCTCCCGAAGACACTTTGGAACACCATACCATCAGAGTTCTGAGACTGCCGAGAGCTGTCATGGGTATTGTAGCCGGTGGGGCCCTGGCTGTTTCGGGAGCAGTTTTACAAACTGTAACGAAGAACCCTCTCTCCTCCGCCAGTACACTCGGTATTCATTCGGGAACATATTTCGCCGTGATAGTGACTACCATTTTCTTCCCGCTTGCTATGATAATGAACGGTATTATTACCGCTTTTATCGGAGGAGTAGTTACGTTTTTAATCGTTTATATACTATCCGGCGGAGGTGATGCCACCCCGGTGCGGATGGTTCTTGCCGGTATGATAGTGACGTTCCTGTTTTCTTCTCTGACGAGCGTCCTGCAGATATTTTATGAAAATGAAACTCAAGGATTGTTTCTATGGGGAGCGGGAACTCTTGTACAGAACAGCTGGGACGGGGTCCGGTTCGCTCTTCCTGTAGTCACGGCGGCTTTTCTCCTCTTACTCGGTGCTGCCCGGAAACTGGATACGCTGAAGCTCGGGGATGAGGTGGCTACTGCTCTCGGTCAGAATGTGAAAGCCGTAAAATTTGTGACTATCATATTAAGTGTACTGCTTACCTCGGTAACAGTGAGCGTCGTAGGACCTATCGGTTTCGTGGGGCTCGTGGCCCCGCATATAATTAAACTGATCGGTTTTCGTTCCCACGTCCCTCTTCTGCTCGGTTCGTTCTTATGGGGGGCGGTCGTACTGCTGATGGCAGACGTCCTCGCAAGATATATCGATCCTTCCTTTTCGGAACTTCCGGTTGGAGCGATCACTGCGCTGATCGGTGCCCCGTGGTTGATTTGGCTGGTCCTTCGAATGAAGCGCAGTGGCAACACGGATGGAGGATCCGTGATGGCCGGGTCTTCCCTTGTTCAGATGAGACTTCGGGTGTTATTGCCGATTTTTTCGATACTTGTTTTACTGGTTCTGTTCGTCAGTATGTCGACCGGTAATTACGGGTTCGATCCTGCCCAGACGATAGCAGTTTTCCAGGGAGAAGCGGAATCATTTATCCGTAATTACATTTTGGAACTCAGGCTGCCACGGGCGATTGTGGCATTTACGAGCGGGGCTATACTTGCTGTCAGCGGACTGATTTTTCAGGGCGTACTCAGGAACCCGCTGGCGGATCCTTCGGTGATTGGTATCACTTCCGGGGCCGGAGTCGGGGCGCTGTTAACCATGTACGTCTTTTCCGTCTCCGCTGCCTGGATACCGCTTGGGGCTATGGCAGGAGCGATCGTATTCTTTATTATCGTCATGGCTCTCGGGGCTAAAATGGAGTTCCAGCCGACGATGCTTGCACTTCTCGGTATCGGAGTAAGTGCTTTCGGTCAGGCGATCATCCAGATTCTGGTGGTCCGTGCCGATATGGGTGTTGCCTCGGCATTGACATGGCTCTCCGGCACGACGTATGCAACAGGATACGGTGAATTGCTCAGTTACTTGTTATGGCCGGTATTGCTTTTGATTCCTGTCCTTTTCTTCTACATCAAGAAGCTGGACGTTCTGGCTCTCGGGGATGACACTGCGAAAGGGCTTGGTCTGGATGTGCGTTCAGTCCGTTTTCAAATGGCACTAATAGCGACGCTCCTGGCTGCGAGCAGCGTTGCAGCTGTCGGAGCCATCGGATTTATCGGTCTGATCGCCCCCCATGCGGCACGTCTCTTTGTAGGTACAGTTAATCAGCGGCTGCTTCCGGTAGCGATGATGATAGGGGGACTTCTTCTGGTGGTGGCTGATCTGTTCAGCCGGACTCTTTTGGCTCCGGCTGAGATACCATCCGGTATTCTCGTAGCTGTTCTCGGCGCTCCTTACTTCCTCTGGCTGATGAAGCGAAGATCTGCCTGATATATGATATGATGAAAGACAAAAACAGGAGGAATATTTGTGGATATACCGTATATTAAATGTCATGGTTCGGACAACGATTTTATTATGATAGATGAAAGGAAATTAGAAGAAAGTTTAACAGATGAGGACAGAAAGGAAGTGGCTCTCCTTCTCAGTGACCGGCTTGAAGGCATCGGTTCGGATGGTATCCTCTATGTACTTTCAAGCAGTAAGGCTGAAGCGTGTATGCGTATGTTCAACTCGGATGGCAGTGAAGCGGAGATGTGCGGAAACGGTCTCCGTTGTGTAGCCCGTTATATTACAGAGGAAACCGGAAAAGAGAAAGTGCATATAGAAACGGCGAAAGCTGTACTCCCGGTAGAGCGGGTGAGTGACATTTATGAAGGGATAGCGACTTTCTCCGTCGCAATTGAACCTGTTTCATTTTCTGCGTCTTCCCTCCCAATGGAAACGGAGTCGGAACAGGTCGTGGACACTGTCCTCCGTGACCTGACAGAAGATCAGACGTTCACCGCCCTTAGTGTACCAAATCCTCATATAGTATCTGTGGTTACGGAGCTGGATGAAGAAGTTCTTGAAAACATCGGAAAAAAAGCGAATAATTCGCCTCACCTGTTTCCGAATGGTGTAAACGTCAGTTTTGTTAGAAAAATTGATGACAACAAAATCTTTGTACAGACTTACGAACGCGGGGTGGGACTCACGAATGCCTGCGGTACGGCCATGTCAGCTTCGAGCATCGTTTCGGTCATAGTTGCAGGAAATAATCCTGACCTCCCTGTTACGGTTATGAACAAAGGCGGAATGGTTCAATGTATCGTGCATGATAATGAGGAATACAAAGTGGAGCTTCAGGGTAATGCTACTTATGTATACGAAGCGGAAGTAAGGGTGGATATCTCTACTCAGTCTTTTGAAGAAGCTCCGCATCATGTACACACGGAAGAAAATGAGCGATATAGTGAGCTGAGAGAGTTCGCTAAGACAGAAGGAGGACTGTAAGCATGCTTGAAACGATTTCTGTAACTACCTCTTCCCACAGTGAAATGGTGGACATCACGGAGCAGATAGAAGAGCAATTACAAAAAAGCAATCTCCGGAACGGTATAGTGATTGTTCAATCCATGCATACGACAGCCGGTATTACCGTAAATGAAAATGCAGATCCGGATGTCAAAAAAGATATGCTGATGCGCCTGGATGAAGTGTATCCATGGACGCACCGTAAAGATCTGCACGCAGAGGGCAATACTGCTTCTCATTTAAAAACAAGTACCCTCGACCACTCCCAGACGTTACTCGTAGACGACGGAAAACTTGTGCTCGGTACCTGGCAGGGAGTCTATTTCTGCGAATTCGACGGCCCAAGGTCCAGGAAAGTAGCCATCAAAATAATGGAAGGCTGAACAACGGGCGAAATAACGCAGGAGTTGTCAGCGAATCATATTAAAGGAAACCCCCGGATACCAGTATCCGGGGGTTTTTGCAGTGCCTATTTATTAGTCACGAATTGTTCACTTTCTGTTGATCCGGCCAAAGCTGTAGTGGAAGACGTCCCTCCGGAAATTGCCATCGACACTTCATCGAAGTAACCGGTTCCGACCTCCCGCTGGTGTCTTGTAGCTGTATAACCATTTTCTTCCGAAGCGAATTCAGCCTGTTGCAGTTCGGAGTAGGCACCCATCCCCTCGGTTTTATATTTGCGGGCCAGTTCGAACATGCTGTGGTTCAATGCATGGAACCCTGCTAGAGTGACGAACTGGAATTTGTATCCCATTTTACCGAGCTCCACCTGGAATTTACCGATCGTTTCCTGGTCAAGCTTTTTCTCCCAGTTAAACGATGGGGAACAGTTGTAAGCCAGCATTTTGCCCGGGTACTTCTCGTGTATAGCGTCTGCGAATTTTTGTGCTTCTTCCAGGTTAGGTTCCGAAGTCTCACACCAGATCAAGTCTGCGTAAGGAGCGTAAGCGAGCCCGCGGGAAATGGCCTGGTCGATTCCCGGAGTGGTACGATAAAATCCGTCGGCTGTTCTCTCTCCTGTAATGAATTCATGGTCGTACGGATCGGCATCGCTCGTAATCAGGTTGGCAGCGTTGGCGTCTGTTCTTGCTATGATGACGGTCGGGACGTCCATAACGTCAGCAGCCAGTCGAGCAGAAATGAGATGTTTTACAGCGGTCTGAGTAGGCTGAAGAACTTTCCCGCCCAGGTGACCACATTTCTTTTCGGAGGCGAGCTGATCTTCGAGATGCACACCGGCAGCTCCGGCTTCAATCATGCCTTTAGTCAGTTCAAATACGTTCAGCGGGCCACCGAACCCGGCTTCCATATCCGCTACAATCGGAGCGAACCAGTTTTTATCGCCTTTTCCTTCCGCGTGTTCCACCTGATCGGCGCGTTGAAATGTCTGGTTAATTCTTCTCACAACCTGCGGTACACTGTTAGCAGGATAAAGACTTTGATCGGGATACATTTGACCGGAAAGGTTGGCGTCGGCAGCTACCTGCCAGCCACTCAGATAAATAGCTTCGAGACCGGCTTTAACTTGCTGCATAGCCTGGTTACCGGTTAAAGCCCCGAGTGCGGCTACGTAGTCACGTTTATGTAGCAAATTCCAAAGGCGGTCAGCGCCCATGCGAGCCAGCGTCTGTTCTACTACGACAGAACCGCGAAGTTTCAATACTTCTTCTGCACTGTAAGGACGTTCCACTCCCTGAAAACGTTCGCTTGCCCATTGATTTTCCAACTGTCTGATCTGTTCTTCTCTGTTCATTTAAAATCTCTCCTTTAATATATAATTAGTATTGTTATACAACAGAAAAACTAATATGGGGGAGGGCGTCGAACCCGGAGCCCTCCTTTACTCAGGCTGAATTCAGGAGTTTCCGTCTGCGTTGGTGCAGCATTCAACTGCTTCTTTATGACTGCTGTGATCGACACCGCATCTGTGGCACGAATTAGTGAAGGTCTGGTATTTTTCCATTTTTTATCTCCTCCTTATACAGTTTTGGTAAATTGGCTGGCTTTAAATTGAAGGCGGTGTCTGTGAAGAATCGGTTCAGTGTAACCGTTTGGCTGATCTGTACCGAGAAACACAAGGTCGGAAGCGGCTTGAAAAGCGATAGATTGTTCAAAATCCGGGCTCATTTTCCTGTAATTCGGATCGCCCTCGTTTTGTCTGTCGACCACTTCTGCCATTTGTTTCATTATCTGTTTTACCTCCTCTTCAGAGACTACACCGTGTCTGATCCAGTTCGCTATGTGCTGACTCGAAATGCGCAATGTTGCACGATCTTCCATAAGGCCGGTGTCATGGATATCAGGTACAGTTGAACAGCCGATACCCTGTTCCACCCAGCGCACGACATATCCGAGAATCCCCTGAGCATTATTTCTGACTTCATTCAGTACAACTTCTTTATCTTCCGGGGGAGTAGCCACCGGGATAGTAAGCATCATTTCGGAAGGGTCATCCCTCGGGATATCATTCTGAATATCAGGGACGTATGCTTCATGATAATGCATCGCATGAATGGTGGCTGCAGTCGGGGACGGCACCCATGCTGTATTTCCTCCTGCTTTCAGGTGGTTGATTTTTTCTGCAAGCATAGCTTTCATCTCTGCGGGTTTAGCCCACATCCCTTTACCTATTTGAGCGTTTTTGATGAACCCTGCTCTTATACCGGTACGTACGTTGGCTGCTTCGTAAGCGCTGAGCCATTCACTTCCTTTCATTTCTCCTTTAGGAATCATAGGTCCTTTTTCCATGGACGTATGGATTTCATCCCCCGTACGATCCAGGAAGCCGGTATTGATGAACACCACCCGGTTGCGCACTTCAAAAATACAGTTGTGAAGATTCAGGGAAGTTCTTCGTTCCTCGTCCATTACCCCGACTTTCAGGGTATACCTCGGTAATTGCAGAACATCTTCTATTTTATTGAACAGGTTATTGGTAAAAGCCGTTTCTTCCGATCCGTGCATTTTCGGTTTGACGATGTAAATAGAACCTTCCGTTGAATTTTGTCTCAGGTTCAGGTCGTGCATACCGATCAGGCTGGTGAAGAAACCGTCGAGCAGGCCCTCATACACCGGATTGTTGTTATTGTCGATAACTGCCGGGTTTGTCATTAAGTGACCTACGTTTCTGACAAGCATAAGTGCTCTGCCTTTCAAGTGAAGCTCTTCGTCCTCCGCAGTGCGATATTTCCGATCTTTATGAAGAGAGCGTTTAATGGTTTCTCCTTTTTTATCGAACGTGGTCGTAAGGTCTCCTTTAAGCAGCCCGAGCCAGTTACGATAAGCTTTGATTTTATCTTCGGCATCGACGCATGCGACGGAGTCCTCGCAGTCCATAATACTTGTGATGGCGGATTCCAGTTGGATATCCTTAATTCCTGCATCGTCTATCTGCCCGACCGGGTGATTACGATCGAACTGCAGTTCAACGTGAAGGTCGTTATGTTTAAGCAGTATTGCCTGCGGTTTGCGGCAGTCCCCCTGACAGCCAAGGAAGGAAGAAGGGTTTTTAAGTTTCTTTCGGGAACGGTCAGTAAGTTCCACACACAATTCCCCGTTCACTACCGCATATCTCACTGCGTCCTGGTGACTTCCTTCTGCCAGAGGGAACCACTCGTCCAGTCGAATCCGTCCCTGTCTGATTACTTCTTTACCTCTCTCGGGATTGTAGGAAGAACCTTTTTCGATACCGGGTTCTTCAGCGATCAGATCTGTACCGTAATAAGCGTCATACATACTGCCCCAGCGTGCGTTAGCTGCATTGAGGGAATATCTTTCGTTTGTCAGTGGCACGACGAGCTGGGGACCGGCCTGTTCCTTCATTTCAGAATCTACGTTGGTTGTGCTGATTTTGAAGTCGGGTTTTTTCTCTTCCAGATAACCGATGGACTTTAAAAAAGAAAGATAATCTTCATTGGAAGCTGATTTGTGGTATTCATCGATTTTCTGTTGTAATTGGTTTCTGGTCTGCAAAAGTCTGCTGTTTTCAGAGCTGAATTCATCAAGAATTTTTGTGAGCCCTCCCCACACTTCCTTCGAAGAGAGGGGGAGACCGGGTAACACTTCCTGTTCAATAAACTGATATAATACAGTGTCGACTTGATAAGTACCGATGGATTGATAGTTTCCCAAAGAATAAGCCTCCTTACTGTTATGTATAATGCTCTTCTGTTTCATAACAGTTTTATTTCTTAATTTGTATTATATAACAACAGGAAAGTAAGTCAATACATTTTGTTAAAAATTTAGAAAATTATTTTTAATTGAAAAGTCGGCGGTACAGAAATTTAATATTTTATGATTAATTTGTACGTATTAGGGGTAATAATGATTGGAAACCTACATATGAAGGAGTGGATGTAACAATGGCCGAAGAAGCTAAAAAGAATTGGCATATGGTGTTATTGCTGGATAGTCGACGTGAAGTGAAACATGAACTGGAAATCAGTGAGGAAATGACCAAACGGGAAGCTACTGAATTTATAACCAAGCAGCTGGAACGTGACAGATGGTGGTTTCTCGAAAGTGGCGTCGCCGTTTATACGAATTCGGTGGAGGCATTCTACCTGGAAGGTCAGGCTGCAGTGACACAGTTTAATATTAAATGACAAACTTAAAACATGCACGAGATCTACCCCCCGGATGTCCAGTATATCCGGGGACATTAATGTTCGGGAGTAAAGAAATAGTATTTCTATAATAGACAGGGAGGATGGAAGGGATGAATCAGAACGTAATGGAGGGTGCAGAAGCTGTTTTTAACGAAGGGAATGAAATAGGAATCGTAGTATTACATGGCTTTACCGGAACAGTTCAGAGCATGAAGCCTCTTGTGGATGCCTATACAGCACATGGGTATACGGTGGCATGTCCGAGACTTAAGGGGCATGGAACCACTCCTTATGATATGGAAGAATCCACTGCAGAAGACTGGATTCGCTCGGCAGAAGAGGCTTTTGAATGGGTTAAGAACCGATGTGACTGTGTATTCGTCACCGGCTTGTCTCTTGGGGGAACATTAAGTCTTTATCTGGCTTCTACGAGAGAGGTGGATGGAGTCGCGGTTATCAATCCGGCTATCGATGTACCTGACATGAGCAGCTTGGCGGATTCTGAATCCCGTTTCATTGATGCAATAGGTTCTGATATCAAAAAAGAAGGAGCTACTGAACTCGCCTATGACAAAACACCCGTCCGTTCCCTTAACCATCTGACCAACATCATGGCTAAAGTACACGAGCAGTTAAGCGAAGTGTCGGCTCCTCTTTTAGTTTTCGCTTCCGAAGAAGATCACGTAGTTCCTCCGGAGAACAGTCAGACGATATTCGACATGGTTTTTTCGGAAGGAAAAGAACTGGTTCCTCTGGAAGACAGTTACCACGTGGCAACTCTTGATAATGACCAGGAATTGATCATCGAAAGAACTCTGGAGTTTTTTGAAAAGTATTTCAATGCCAAGGAAAATTGAATTTGTACTTTTCTGATCATTACGTTATGATAGAAAGTAACAAAACACGGAGAATAGAGCCTTCAAGGGGAGCCTAACGGCTGAGAGTGGACGCAAGTTCAGACCCTTCGAACCTGTCAGTTAGCACTGGCGCAGGAATGGTGGCTTTTTTGATGAGCAATGCTTAAAAGGTGGGAGCCTTCATCAGAAAGCTTCCCTTTGAGGCATTGCTTCTTTTGTGTATTCAGAAAGGGGATATACAATGCAACAACAGCGCGTACTTTTTCTTGTGGAAGGTGCAATATTTGCAGCAATTGCTCTATTGCTTGATATTCTTCCTTTTTTATCCATTAAGCTTTGGTTTCAGGGAGGATCCATCTCATTCGCTATGATACCGGTTATTCTGATGGCCTTCCGTTGGGGCGTCTCGGGTGGTATGATCACAGGATTACTGTTCGGTTTCTTTCAGTTTTTTACGGGCGCATTTATCGTACACCCCGTCCAGGCTTTTCTCGACTACGTTGTAGCTTTCGCCATTATCGGGGTCGCAGGAGTGGTGTCTTCCCAACTGAAAGCAAGCGCGAAGAACAACAACGTAAAATTCGTTCTTGTGTATGTGATTATCGGAACATTCATCGGGAGTGCCTTGCGCTTCCTTACTCATTTCGGGGCGGGGATGATATTTTTCGGCTACCTGGCAGAAGGTCAGCCGGTATGGATTTATTCTCTGCTTTATAACGGCGGGTATATGCTCCCTTCCTTTATAGCGAGTGCCGTCGTAATCAGTCTGTTAATGTCCAGGCGGCATAAATTGTTATTGCGATTATAAGATTTCCGGTCCTGATACGTTCGGGACCGGAATTTTTTGGCTATGTATTAAATGATTTGTGTCAGTTGAAATATGAAAAGATGAACCACCCGATCATAAGCATCTGAATTATAAACTTGGCTGCAGTTCCACTGAGAAAACCGATAAGCGTTCCGACAGCTGCGCGGAAGGCGAAACGGGTATTTTTTTCGATGCCCAGTTCGATAACGAAAACCAGAACAAAAGGAACAATCAGTATTCCGAAAGGAGGTATGATGAACGAACCGGCGATTACACCTGCGACTGCTCCGGCTTCGCCCCATTTGCTTCCCCCGTATTTCTTGACGGAAATACTGTTTGCTACCATATCAGATACGATGAGTAAAACCGTAAGAATTATTGCACCCGCCCAGAACCAGACGGATAGCCGACCGTCCAGCCAGATACTCAGGAGGAAACCGGCCCATAATACGAGTGGCCCGGGAATGATGGGGAAAATGAGACTTGCAAAGCTGCTGAGAAACAATACAATAATAAGCGACCATAGAACAAACTCCATAAATGCGCCTCCTTTTGACTATCATTGTACTCTTCAAAGGTGCCAGGGTCCAAAATATTCTGTTCTTTTGTAAGAACACTGACTATAATGTAGTAAAAGGGGGAAGAAAAAAGTGAAAAAAACGGGTTGGAAGAGAGTATTGACTCGAGCAGCCGTCATTGCAGGTGTGTTAATTCTGGCGGCAGCTCTGTTTATTATAGTGTTTATCCAGCGAACGCTTCCTGATACGGAAGGCGAACTTAAATTGGAAGCGCTATCTTCCGAAGTTACTGTTCTGAGGGACGAGGAAGGGGTGCCTCACATAGAAGCGGATTCCGTCGAAGATTTATATATGGCTCAAGGATACGTACAGGCTCAGGACCGCCTGCTGCAAATGGAACTTTCCCGTCGTCAGGCTTCCGGCGAACTGAGTGAGCTGATCGGGTCCTCTACGGTGGAACAGGACAAGTTTTTTCGAGCGCTCGGATTAAGGAGAGCGGCCGAAGCATCTTTAAAAGAATATTCCAAAGAAGGAAAGGCGGCTCTGGAGGCATTCGCTTCGGGAGTGAATGCATACATTGATAAAGCGGATGCCGAAAACCGGCTGCCCCCGGCATTTACACTTCTGCAGGCGAAACCTGAGAAGTGGACACCGGTGGATTCTCTGACAATAGGAAAATTTATGGCACATGACCTTGGAGGGCACTGGGAACGCCAGGCTTTTCAGTATTACGCGATGAATAATTTTTCTGAAGAGAAGGCCTCCGAAGTGATGGCCCATTACCCGGAGAATAAACCGGCTGTGCTCGATGATGTAAATCTTGATATAGCGGGAGACTTTACTGAAGCGGTCATGCCTAACCCTTTTAATGGCAGCAACAACTGGGTGGTAAGCGGAGAGAGAACGGAGTCCGGGAAACCTCTGCTTGCTGATGATCCTCACCTCGGAATCGCCAGTCCTTCGATCTGGTATCAGATGAAACTGAGTGCTCCTTCCCACAACGTGAGCGGTGTTATTTTTGCAGGGGTACCGGGAATCATTCTCGGTCATAATGATGACGTAGCCTGGGGCGTGACAAACGTCGGTCCTGATGTGCAACAGCTGTACGTCGAGAAAAGAAATCCGGAAAACCGTGAACAATTTCTGTTCGAAGGAAAGTGGGAGGATGCTGTGGTGCATCAGGAACCGATAAAAGTAAGTGGCGGGGAAACGATAGAATATGAAGTGGTCGAAACGAGAAACGGGCCGATCATTAATGAATTCGCAGAAGGAGCCGGGGAGGGGGAAGCTTTATCCATGCGCTGGACGGCACATGACCCCTCAAAAGAACTGGAAGCCATACTCAACATTAATCAGGCTTCGAACTGGGAAGAATTTGAAAAAGGACTCGAAGACTTTCATACTCCTGCTCAGAACTTTGTGTTCGCTTCAAGTAACGGTACTATAGCATATAAGGCGAATGGAAAGATCCCTGTTTACGATAACCCGGACGATGCCGGCCTTCCTTTAAGGGGATGGAAAGAAGAGGATCAGTGGAAAGGTTTCATTCCTTTCGATGAATTACCGACAGTTGTCAATCCGGACAGGGGATGGATCGCTACAGCGAACAATAAAATCACGACAGAAGAGTACCCTTACCATATTACGAATAATTGGGCGCAGCCTTACAGATATGAACGGATAGCTGAAATGCTGGAGGAAGATGACGCCGTAACTGTGGAGGATGTGAAGAAAATGCAGATGGATGTTAAAAATCTGCAGGCTGAGGAATTTGTTCCATTCTTCGTGGAAGAAATGAATGAGAATAATCTGAGGGCGGAAGAAGAGGAAGCTCTGGAATTGCTTAAGGAATGGAACTATGAGGATAACAAAGAAGCTCCACAGCCCTTGCTTTTCCATCACTGGTTAAATGAAATAGAGGATCGTCTTTACGCAAGTATTCCTGATGATATCGATTCGTTATTTCACGGGAAAGCACAGACGACGGACGAAATTTTCCGTATGGAAAGAGAAGGAAAAGAATCCGCATGGATGGAGGAAGCAGGTGGAAGCGGGGAAGTGATTACGCAGGCCTTCCGGGACTCATTCAATAAGCTTCAGGAGGATTACGGGAAGAATCCGGAGGAGTGGGCGTGGGGAGATTATCACCAGGTGGAATTCACACACCCTCTTTCAAATATAGCTTTCCTTGATAAGTTTTATAACCGGAAAGAACCGTTGCCCGTGAGTGGCAGCCGGGTTACGGTGAGAGCGGCAGGATATAATGGCAACGGGAAAGTGGATCACGGAGCTTCCTGGCGCTTTATCCTTGATACGGACGAAATGGATAAAGGCTATCACATAGTAGGGCCCGGACAGTCGGAGCGTTTTAACAGTAAATGGTATCACAATCAATATAGTGACTGGGTGGATGGAGACTATCATGGTACACTACTGGACGAAGACGAGGGAGAGAAGCTGATACTTTCGCCTGAATAAAAATCAGGCGGCAAAACGTTCCTGTCATATCAAAACCCCCGGACATAGAAATGTCCGGGGTTTTGAAGTGCATTATTTTTTCAGTTGTTCTATAACTCTGGATAAATCATCATGAATATGGTAATCGAACATATAGTCCATCGACGTAGGATGATTATTGATCAGCACTTTGGGACCGGTTGCTGCCAGAGGAAGCATATTGAAAGGCATGACGCTAAGGGACGTACCGAGAACGAGAAGCATATCCGCCTGTTTGACCATCGTTTCAGCTTTTTCGTGTGAATGGATCATATCTCCGAATAGAACGACATCCGGTTTCAGCACGGTTCCGCACGTGCAAACGGGCACATCTTCAGCCAGTACCTTTTCGAAAGAATACGTCGTATGGCAGTCCGGACAGGTAGCTGTTTTCAGAGTACCGTGGTATTCCGTAACATTTTCGTTTCCCGCTTCTGCATGCAGACCATCCACGTTTTGAGTAATGATATTTACTTCTCTGCCTTCCTCTTCAAGGCTTTTCAGGTAATGATGAACCTGGTTCGGGCCGTAATTCTGAAGCAGTTTCAGTCGGAATATCGACTTGTAAAATTGCCAGAACCGTTCCGGATTTTCGTAAAAATAGTCTGCAGACATAAGCTCTTCTCTGGATTTGTCTTCCGTCCACAGTCCTTCACTCGAACGGAAGTCAGGGATACCGCTTGCTGTCGATACCCCCGCGCCTGTTAATACGGCAATACTATCGGAATTGTTGATAAGAGACTTTATTTGCTGGATCATACTCTCACCCTTTATCGTTTGTTGAATCCCTTACTTTTTAAAAAGTCTGTGACATCCATGCGGACCGGTTTCTTAAATCTGCGCTGCATCTGAAGAGTCCATGTGTCACGACGTTGATTGGAGGACCTCGATGCATAGTAATCACTGATATTCTGATTAAACTCTTCAATAATATCTTTATGCTCTTTGTATTCATTTTCAAAATACACAGCTTCCATTGGTAGTCTCGGTTTCTTCTCTGGCTGTTCGGCCGGAACACCGACAGCGATGCCGAACAGCGGAGCGACGCGACCGGGCAGGTTAAGGATTTCATCAGTTTTTGTAATATTGTTTCTCAGACTTCCGAGGTAACACATTCCAAGCCCCATTGATTCTGCGGCTATAGCCATGTTTTGAGCGGCAAGGGCGGCATCAATAGCGGCAGTCATGAGATGTTCGGTATTTTCCAGATTTTTTTCAACATCGTCCCTGACTTCTTCATCCATTCCATAAGTGATCCTTCTGTAATCCGCACACATGATGAACAGATGTCCATTATTTGTTACATGCGGGTGCCCGGATATCTCCTTTAAAGCCTGTTTTTTGTTTTCATCGGTCACCCCGATGATGGAGTACGCCATCATATAGCTTGAGGTGGAAGCCTGCTGGGCGGATTCGATAAGTGTCCGTATAGTTTTATCTTCCAGGGGAGTATCTTCGAACGAACGTATAGAGCGGTGATTCAAAATTGTTTCTATTGTTGAATTCATTTAAAAAAACCTCCTATTGTGCAAATCTTCTCTTTAAAAGTTTAGCATAAAGAGAAAACGATTCGCACGAATAGAAGGTCGGTGGCCGAAGAGGAGGCGGCCGGCTGGAAGAATTACATAGAGGTCAGATTAGTGTATGCGACTGAAAAGTCTTGCGGCTTTTTTGTTTTTCCACTGTATAGTACTCATGTAAATTTGAATCAGACCCAGACCAAGAATGAGTGGTCCAATTGAATATGCAAAAAAAGGACTGATAAACAGATGAAGAAGTCCAAGCGTAAATTGACGTCCGGTCACTCCATCTTTATAAGACTGATAAGACATGTAACTTGTTCCCAGAAACACAAGGAAAAGTATCCACTTTATCAGCTCATTGGCAAATAGAATCGACATTGGCAAACCTCCTTTATAAGATTGTATTCTTTAAATAATAACACAGATAAGAATAATGTCAAGGGCGACAGAAGGATAGACGTTACCGGTTATTTATTCTATAATCGGTTAGGGTACGTAATAGTAAAGGAAAGGGGTATAAACATGACAAAAACTTTAATTTTTGGACATAAAAGTCCTGATACGGATACGATCTGTTCAGCTATCGTATATGCCGATTTGAAAAAGAAACTCGGGATCGACGTGGAGCCGGTTCGTCTCGGAGAAGTGAACGGGGAAACGGAATATGCGTTGAATTATTTCAATCAGGAAGCTCCGCGTCTTGTGAAAACAGTAGCGGACGAAACGGATGAAGTCATTCTTGTGGATCACAACGAGTTTCAACAAAGTGCGGATGATATCGATCAAGTCGAGATCAAAGAAGTCATCGATCACCATCGTATAGCTAACTTCGAAACGAAAAGTCCGCTTTATTACCGTGCAGAGCCTGTCGGCTGTACAGCAACAATCTTGAACAAACTGTATAAAGAAAACGATGTGGAGGTCTCGGACACGATGGCCGGACTTATGGCTTCTTCCATTATATCCGATTCGCTTCTTTTTAAATCACCGACCTGTACGGATGAAGATGAGAAAGCTGCCAGGGAACTTGCAGAGAAAGCAGACATCAATCTTGAAGAGTATGGACTTGAAATGCTGAAAGCGGGAACAGATATCAGTGATAAGTCCGCGGAAGAACTCATCTCCCTGGATGCAAAAGCATTCGATATGGGTGAAAAAAATGTAAGGATAGCTCAGGTGAATACGGTAGATACTTCGGATGTGTTGACGCGGAAAACAGAGCTTGAAAACGCTATGCAAAAAGAAGTAGACGAGAACAATTATGATCTCTTTGTTTTACTGATTACCGATATCCTCGACAGTGACTCCACAGTACTTACAGTAGGAACGGAGAAAGAGTCAGTGGAGAAAGCTTTTGACGTTAAGCTCGAAGATGACCAGGCTGTACTGGAAGGTGTAGTTTCACGTAAAAAACAGGTCGTACCACCATTGAACAAAGTATTCGGCTGAACTGCTTTCATAAAAATGCTGCCCCGAAAGTCTGAACGGGCAGTATTTTTTTATCCGTTATGCATGTTTTCTTCGGGAAGATACCACTCTTCCCGCAATACGCCGAAGCGTACAGAATCGTAATAGGAATCACGGTAAAGATGGGCCTTTCTTATTCTGGCCTCTTCTTTCATTCCCAGTTTGGAAGCAAGCTGAAGCATCCGGTCGTTTTTGGACCAGGTTCTTATACCGATTCTTACGAGAGGCATGGCTCTAAACAGATAGTCGATCCACATGTTAAGGGCTCTGGTTCCTATCCCCTTTCCCCAGTACGCCGGATTGTAAATGCCGATCCCGACTTCAAGCCAATAGGACAGTTTTTCTTCCCAGTAATAGACGACGGTACCGACGATTTCACCGTTTGTCTCTATCACAAGTCTTGAGTCGACTTCATTTTCGGATAACCGCTGTTTCCGGGCATTTTCTCTGTTTGTGTAACTTTCCAATGTGTGAGGTTCCAGTGAGTAAAAAGGGGCTTCGTACTTTTTCCAGAGCGGTTCCTTTTCTCCGTGAATCAGCTGGTACAGGAGAGGAAGATCCTCGTCCCTGATGCTTCTGAGAGTGATGTCGTTTTTTTGTAAGTTGATTTCTCTGACCATAGTTATATTATACCTTCCTTTTTCATTTTTCATTAAGTATATCAGATTATGCAGGGGCTAATGTGGGAATATGAACAGGGACGAAAGAGGTGAAATTATGTTACATAGCTTAGTATACGAATCTCAAAGCGGACTGCAGACCGGTGAATACGTAAACCGGAAAACTGCATCTTACGAGTGGAAATGGGTGGACTTCGACAGTCCGGCCGAAGATGAGAAAAAAGTGCTTGAAAGTGATTTTTCCTTTCACCCTCTTGCGGTGGAAGACTGTTTCCAGGATCTGCAGCGCCCCAAACTGGACGGGTATGGGGATCACAATTTTTTTGTGTTGCATACGCTTGATCCCCATACACTTGAAAAAGGGGAGATCGACGTATTCTTAAAAGAGGGAGTGCTCGTCACCTATCATAAGAAGCCTTCGTCAGTTATCGAAAAAGTGAAGGAACAGGTAAAGCAAAGACCCGAGCGTTATGATGAAGCAGTTATACTTCACAAAATTCTTGATCAGGTGGTGGATGCCTACTTCCCAATCATTTATTCCATTGAGGATCAGATTAACGATCTCGAAGATAACACCAACGATTTATCGATGGAGGATATGCTGGAAGAACTGTTCGACCGGCGTTCGGAACTGCTCCGGATGCGTCAGACGATACATTCGATGAGAGACATGGTGTATCGTATGCTTTATACGCATGATCTCGAAAATGTATACGAACATAAGGAGTATTTCCGGGATATTTATGATCACTTACTGAAAGTTTCCGATATGATCGCCTCAAACCGCGAAATGACTCAGGATATAAGGGACAGTAATTTGTCTATGACATCGCACAGACAGAACAAAACAATGCAGTTTCTGACGGTGGTATCGATGATCTTCCTGCCGCTGACGTTTATAGCAGGTGTGTATGGAATGAACTTTGCCTATATGCCTGAGCTTCAATACCAGTACAGCTATTTCATCGTCTGGGCGTTAATGATTATTATGGCGTTTGCTATGATAGTGTTTTTCAGGAAAAAAGGATGGTTTGATTAAAAGCTTCCGGCAGGCGTATTTATGCAGCAGCCGGCTCTCAAGAAGAGAGTCGACTGCTATTTTCTTCTGCTCGCCTGTTCAGCCATTGTTTCACAAGAGACCCCGGGAAACAATGGGAGTATGCGGTTGTTCAGGCAGCGGTTCGTCTCTGTTTATAACGGAACAGGTAAAGGTTCGGAAGAATAGTTTTAAATTTGCTCATAAAGGGGAATAATGCTATATTAAACAGTAAAAATTCGGAGAGGAGGCGAGGGAAATGGTAACGTTAGAGAACATTTTTTCTCATTGGATAACAGAAAAATATCTTCAACGCTCAGGCATCTATCATGCGATAACGGTTGCTGAGACCGCTTTTTCTCTTGCACGTGAACGTGACCTTAACGAAGAAATTGCTGCGAAAGCTGCTCTTTTGCATGACATCGGTCATTACGAATGGTATACAGATGGAAAATGGAATTACGATGAATACCGTAAACACGATATACACGCAATCAAAGGTGCGGAACGGGCTCACAAACTTCTGATCCGGCTCGGGGAAGACCGGGAAACGGCCAAAGAAGTCTCCCTCTGTGTACTGCTTCATACGGACAGCTATCTTCCTTTCGCTCTCGGGTCACAGCGGTCTCCGTTGCAGAATGCGGTATGGGAAGCGGACACGCTGAATGAAGAGGAGCACGGACGCCATCATTACAGAAATATGGAGAGGAAAGAAGCTGTCCGCAGGCTGCAGAAGTTGGATGAACAGATTTTCCCAGTAGAAAACCCTCATGCAGGAAGCGTTTGAGAAACGTCGCCCGTACGGTTAAGCAGGGGAGAACCTCATAGTCGATTTTCGTTATAAAACAGGGTGTGCGCTTTAAGCGCGCACCTTTTTTCATGTATACTATAATTACTTATCAGAAAAATCCGAAAGGAGGAGTGTTATGCAGCTGCAGCAGTTTTACAGGGCGAAACAGCGGATCGATTCCCTGATAGAAAAAACCCGCTGTATATATTCGGACGCTCTGTCAAAAAAGACGGGAGCGAACGTATATCTCAAACTGGAGACGGAACAGCCTACGGGGGCATTTAAACTGAGAGGAGCTGCCAATAAAATAAAAGGGCTCACTGAGTTGGAGAAGGCAAAAGGGGTGGCCGCGTTTTCAACAGGCAACCACGGCATTGCTGTCGCCTATGTGGCACGGGAGGAAGGCATACCTGCGACTATATGTATCTCTGAAAGAGTCCCCGATGTAAAGAAGAAACGTCTGGAGGAGCTTGGCGCCCGGGTCGTCGTTACCGGCACAAGTCAGGACGAAGCTGAGAGATACTGTTATTCCCTTCCGGATGTGACAGTAGTCCCCCCGTTTGATGATGAAGCAGTAATTGCAGGGCAGGGGACGATCGGACTTGAAATAATAGAGCAGTGCCCTTCTGTGGATCACGTGTTAGTTCCTCTTTCCGGAGGAGGACTGATGTCGGGGGTGGGCACGTGCCTCAAAAAGATCAACGGAGCCATCAAGGTTACCGGTGTCTCCGTGGAAGGAGGTGCCGTCATGCATGAAAGTATCGAAAGGGGAGGTCCGGTTACACTTCCCGAAAAGGATACGCTTGCTGACAGCCTTCTCGGCGGGCTCGGGAAGGAGAATACGTTAACTTATGAAATGACGAAACAGGTGATGGATGAAAGCGTACTTGTCGGGGAGAGACAGATTGGAAATGGGATCAAATTCATGCTGGACAGACATAAAATGCTGATAGAAGGTGCGGCTGCTTCCGGGGTCGGATGGATACTGGAAGAGCGGCTGCCAAAGGGAGAGAATGTAGTCATTTTAATAACTGGGAATAATATCGGGGCGGAAATACTGAAACAACTGTAGAGGCCGGGTGATACGTAATGGGGCTGCTTATGAGCGATATAATGGAATTGCCTGTAATGGAAAAATCGACACTTCTCACTCCCTCTTCTTTACTTCACAGACAGATGGTGGAGTGGATCAGTGTTATCGAAACGCCGGTGGAGGACTTCGTCAAACAGAAGGAGTTCGTGCTTTCGACCGGAATGGGATGCAGCAATGACCCGAAGTGTCTGGAACAGTATACGAGAGACGTTATCGATTCAGGAGCGTCTGCTATCGGTTTTGCTACGGGACGGTATATTTTCACTATTCCCGATACAATTGTAGAAGAATGCAAGAGGAATGGGGTCGTGCTTCTGGAAGTTCCCTGGGAGGTCAGGTTCGGAGATATTATGCAGGAAGTTCTGCAGGCAATTTCTGAAGAAAAAAGAGAAGAACAGCGATTTGTGGAACATATCCGTCAGGAAATGGTGGATTGTGTGCTGAACGGAGAAGGTTTGAAGGAAATTTCGTCACTGGTATACGAACACACTTCCATCCCCGTCGCTATAAGTGATAAAGATCGCAACGTACGTGCCAATCATTATTTTGACAGGAAAATGATAGACATTTTGAATCAAAATGAGGCAGGGGCGTACCGTTCCGTACCTTTTACTCAAACTTCTTATCTTGAACATCACTACCCGATAGAGAAGTATGAATTCGACAGTGGAGAATGTTATCAGTTAACTATTCTATCCAACCATAAAAAGCAGGGATATCTCCTTTTCAAAGAAGGGAAAGGGGCGTTCAGTGCCTCGGACCTCACTATACTTGAGCATGCCGTTACTGCCTGTGCTCTTTTCTTTGTGAAGGAGAACGCCATCGAAATGACGGAAATCAGGTTGAGAGATAATTTTCTGCTCGATCTTGCACGGGAGAATAAAGAAATCAGTGACGGTTTAATGGAAAAAGGGCATCTGCTCGGATATAATCTTGAGAAACCTTACGTTTGTATTGCAGGGGACATACAGTTCTCCAAGGAAATTCAGACGCACGTAACCTCCATCGACAGTAACGTGGCTTCTTCCTCCATGCACAGCAGAAACTATTACGTCCAGTCGGAGATCCAGCATGCGGCCGACCAGATAAAAAGGGAACGGATGACCGCTTTTGAAGATGGTCGGGTAATTATATTTCTGGAGGCTGATAAAGAATCTTATATGGAGACGACCCATCAGTTTCTTGATCTCGTAGAGAGGCGGCTGCATGAATTACTTGCAGGTATTACCGTTTCGTGGGGAATTTCTTTTCATGGGGACGGGATAAAAGCCTTTTACGAAAGCTATCAGGAAGCTGTTACGGCACTCAGATTCGGGTACAGGCGTGAAGAAGCGGGATTTCGTACTTTTTTTGCTGATACGAAGGTTAACCGTTTATTGCTTTCCATTTCAAAAAACGAAGAAGTGGTCGACCTCGTCACGTATACTTTAAAAGACCTTATAGAGTACGATGAAAAGAGACAGGCGGACCTCCTGCACACCTTCATGGTATACAACAAGTACAATTCAAACGTAAGTCAGACTGCCCGGGCCATGAATCTTCACCGTCAGTCGCTGCTTCACAGACTGAGAAATATTGAACGTCTGACCGGCCTATCCCTGCTCGAAGCAGACGATTTCTTTTTGCTGGAATTAAGTGTGAGGATGTGGATGTTAATCAAAGAATAAGCAGAATATACGGAAGGCTTTGGAATTCATTCTGAAGTCTTCCGTTTTTTTGTGCTCCATATAAAGAAAGGGAAGGAATGCTACACGCAAAAGTATGACACATTTGTACGAAAGAAATAAATGAATATTCATACAATTAGAACATTATATTCGAACCTTTTATAACGTAAAATAAGATATAGAAAGTTGCAAAGATCAAAGGTAAAGGAGGGGATAACCATGGTGCTTCCGTTCGACATTACGGAATATCAGAATAGGCTGGATAAAACGAAAAAGCGTATGGAGGAGAACGGGTTGGAAGTCTTGTGTATAACGAACCCGTCAAACATGAATTATTTAACGGGGTATGATGCATGGTCATTTTATGTTCACCAGATGCTGATTGTAATCATAGACGAGCCTCAGCCCCTGTGGATTGGGCGTACGATGGATGCCAACGGAGCTAAGGCGACTACATGGATATACAATGACAATGTCATCGCCTATCCTGATTACTACGTTCATTCAGATGTATATCACCCGATGGATTTCATCGGAGAAATTTTAAGAGAAATCGGACAGGGAAACAGACGGACCGGAGTGGAATTGGAACAGTTCTATTTTACGGCAAAGTCTTTTCAACGACTGCAGGCTGCCCTTCCTGATGCTGTTTTCTCCGATGCGTCGAACCTTGTAGGTTATGTAAGGCTCATTAAGTCCGAACAGGAAATCGAGTATATGAGAAGAGCCGGAATTATCGTAGACGAAGCGATGCGTAAAACTATTGACTATATCCAGCCCGGTGTCAGGGAGAATGATGCAGTTGCGAAGTTATATTATCACCTGATAAGCGGCACCCCCGAATATGGGGGCGACTACCCGGCGATTGTTCCGATGATGCCGACGGGGGACCATACCTCCATGCCCCACCTTACCTGGTCCGACCAGCCATTTCAGGAAAACTCTCCGGTAGTTATCGAGACGGCAGGCTGCTACAAACGTTACCACGTTCCGATGGCCAGAACTATCTCTCTCGGTGAGCCGGGAGAAAGGCTCAATTACGTCGCCTCCGTTGTGGAAGAGGGGATAAGGAACACCCTGGAGGTGATAAGGCCGGGAGCCAGATGCAGTGATCTGGAGGCCGCATGGCGCAACTCTATTAAGCAGTACGGTTTTGAAAAAGAAGCAAGGCTCGGGTATTCGACAGGTTTATCCTACCCGCCGGACTGGGGCGAGCATACGGTAAGTATAAGAAAGGACGACCATACGGTGCTCGAACCGAACATGACGTTTCACATTATTCCGGCTTTGTGGTTCGAAAATGACGGAATAGAAATTTCCACGACGTTCCGTGTTACAGAAACAGGGTATGAACTCTTCACGACTCATCCGCTGGAGCTGATCAGAAAAGAGAGTTTCGGCTTCAATACTGATTCAATAAGCTCGTAAAGGGGGGACTGCTATTGAAGTAATTGACCGCAGCACACTGGAAGAAAAGCTTTTACTGACCGAAGAACTGGTATCTGTGATCGAAGAAGCTTTCACCGCACTGGCGAGCAGACAGGTGATTATGCCTGAAATTATGCGAATAGATATCTCTGAGTTTAATGGTGAGGTTGATATTAAATCGGCTTATATCCCGGGGTATGAAAGCTTTTGCGTGAAGCTATCCACCGGATTCTTTGATAACCCGAAAAAAGGATTGCCGACTTCGAATGGAATGATGATTCTGATAGACAGTGAGACTGGGGAAATCCGTAAAATTTTTGCAGATCAGGGTCTCTTAACTGATTTAAGGACCGCGGCAGCCGGAGCTGTAGCCGCAAAACATGTAAGCAGGGAAAATAGTGCATCTGCCGGAATTATCGGGACCGGCTCTCAAGCGAGATATCAATTGGAAGCGCTTACCATCGTTCGTTCATTAAAAAATGTTCGGGTGTGGGGGCGATCACTGGAGAAGGCTGAGAAATTCAAGGAGGAAATGGAAGAGAAACTTGGACTTCCTGTTACTGTCACGGCGACTGCTGAAGAAGTTGTGAGAAAAAGCGATATAGTCGTCACCACGACTCCTGCCAGTGAACCGATTGTGCAGGCAGAGTGGCTGCACCCGGGTCTTCATATAACAGCCATGGGCTCGGACGCCGAGCATAAACAGGAACTTTCTGAAGAAGTTTTGGCGACAGCGGACGTCGTTACATGTGATTCCCTGCTGCAGTCCAGAAGGCTCGGGGAACTTCGTGCCTGTAACGACAACAATATAATAGAGAATACGATCGAACTGGGCGAGATTACCGGCAAAGGGGTCGTCGCCAGAAGAAATGAAGAACAGATAACAGTGACCGACCTTTCTGGCACGGGAGCCCAGGATACGGCCATCGCAAGATACGCTAATCAAATTATAGGAGGATGATGATCATGACACAAGGTAAATTCAGTACAAGATCCATTTGGGCAGGAGAGAAAGATCAGCTGGCTTTTGGCGCGACGCAGGTACCCGTGGTTCATAGCGTTTCCTTCGGTTATGAGGATATGGATGAGTGGTATGAAGTAGCCACAGGCAAGAAGAAAGGTCACATTTACGGAAGAAATACGAACCCGACCGTGGAAGCATTCGAAGATAAGATCAAAAATCTCGAAGGAGGAGAGGCTGCCACCAGTTTTTCCACCGGGATGGCTGCTATCAGTAACACGCTGAGCACCTTCCTCACTCCGGGGGACAGAATTGTTTCCATTAAGGACACTTATGGCGGGACGAATAAGATTTTCACCGAGTTTCTTCCGAAAATGAACGTGGATGTGGAATTATGCGAAACAGCCAATCATGAGGTACTCGAAGCCGAAGTGGAGAAAGGATGTAAAATCCTGTATCTTGAGACACCTACGAACCCCACGGTGAAGATCACCGATATCGAACGCATGGCCAAAGTGGGGAAAGCCAACGGGGCTATCGTAATCGTCGACAATACGTTCGCCACCCCTGTAAATCAGAACCCGCTGGATCTTGGTGTCGATCTGGTTATCCACAGTGCCACCAAATTTCTGGGGGGCCACGCAGATGCTCTTGGCGGCGCGCTTGTGGGCTCCAGGGAACTGGTGGAACAGGTGTATCATTATAGAGAAATCAACGGGGCCACACTGGATCCTATGTCGGCCTACCTGTTGCTCAGAGGAATGAAGACGTTGAAACTGCGCATAGACCAGCAGAATAAAAACGCTCACGACATCGCCGAATATCTGAAGACATTTGATATTGTGGAAGACGTATTTTATCCGGGACTTGAGGAGCATGTGAACTATGATATCGCTAAAAAACAGATGCATGGTTTCGGAGGTATGCTCAGTTTCTCCGTAAAAGGAGGAGTAGAGACGGTGCGTGAATTCATTCCGGCTTTACAATTTGCCAATAAGGCCGCGAACCTGGGAGCCGTAGAAACGATCGTAGGACCTTCACGTACAACTTCCCATGTGGAATGTACACCGGAAGAAAGGGCAGCAATGGGCATACCGGAAGGACTGATCCGTTACTCTGCCGGGATTGAAGATATAGAAGATCTGAAAGCTGATCTGAAGCAGGCTTTCGAAAAAGTCGAGCAGAAGGTTTCTCCGAAAAGCTAGGAGGAATGGAGATGTATGGACCGGAAACTTTATCTGACCACATGGTGGAATGGCGGCGCCATTTGCATCAGCATCCGGAGCTCAGTTTCGAGGAAAAAGAGACAAGTGCGTATATAGCGGAAAAATTAAAAAAGCTTGAATGCTTCGAAGTTCACGAACAGGTAGGAGGCTACGGTATTGTGGCCGTCATTTCGAACGGAGAAGGGCCGGTTGTCGGTGTGCGTGCAGATATGGACGCACTCCCCATCACTGAACAGTCCTCCGCCGGATATGCGTCAGTGAATGAAGGGGTGATGCACGCCTGCGGTCATGATGCTCACTGTGCCATCCTTCTCGGCGTAGCTCACTGGGTGAAGGAACACAGAGAAACGATCACAGGGACGATCAAGCTTATCTTTCAGCCAGCCGAAGAGACGGCGGATGAAGAAGGGGAGACGGGTGCCGAGAAAATGATCCGCTCCCCGCTTCTTGAAGATATAGATGCTATATACGCTCTGCATATGTGCCCGTGGTTGCGCACGGGAGAAATTCAGGTGAACGACGGACCGAGCATGGCTAACAATGATGAATTTCATATCACGATTTTCGGTGAAGGAGCACATGCCGGCTATCCTCATCAGGGCGCGGATCCAATATGGATGACCACACAGTTTCTGCAGACAGTCTATAGCATGACGGGGCGGAGAATGCATCCGCTGGAAATAGGCACGATTAGTGTAGGACAAATTCATGCCGGGACCGCGAGTAATATTATCCCTGACCGAGTGGATATTTACGGAACGATGAGGTCATACACGGACCAGGTCCGGTATCAGCTGGAAAAAGAATTGCTCGAAAAGATTAATATGATCCATTCACTCGGAGGCCAGTACCAGTGGAAGATCCAGAAAGGGGAGCCGGCTCTCATTAATGACGAAGATCTTAATGAAGTAGTAAGAAAGGCAGCGGCGAACTTTGAAATATACAACGAGCCCTTCGGCATGGGAAGTGAAGATTTCAGCCACATGGTCAACCGCTTGAAAGGCACGATGTTTTTCCTCGGTTGCGGGTTGGAAAAGGAAAGGATGCTTCACCAACCGGACTTCGATATAGATGAGCAGGCCCTTCAGAAAGGCCTTGATATTATGGTAGGAATCTTACAATCCTACTGGAAGAATCAGGAGGGATAGAATGACGAATATTGCAATGATCGGTTTCGGCGGCGTAGGTCAGGCCCTCGTCGAAATACTTGAAGAGAAAGCGGAGAACTTGCATGAGCGATATGGACTTGAAACGAAAATCGTAGCCGTATCGGATCTGATGAAAGGCTCCGTATATCAGGAAAAAGGTCTCGACGTGCAGCAGCTGCTCGAGTGTATAAGAAAAGACGGCTCTGTCGAAAATTATCCGGAACAGCCGGGGGTCATAAAGGGCCTCTCCAGTATCGAAACGATAGAAACGACAAATGCGGATGTAATTGTGGAAGTGACGTTTACGGATGTCAATACAGGAGAACCGGCGATCACCCATTGCAGGAAAGCGTTTGCCGGTAAAAAAAGCGTAATTACTACGAACAAAGGTCCGGTAGCCCTCGCATACAATGAACTGAAAGAGATGGCCAGAGATCACGGGGTGTTTTTCGGGTTCGAAGGCACGGTCATGAGTGGTACACCGGCCCTCCGGATGCCTGAAGAAACTCTGGCCGGGAATGACATTAACAGAATCAGCGGTATACTGAACGGCACCACCAATTATATTCTGACGGAAATGGAAAAAGGAAAAACTTATGATGAATCCCTCGAACAGGCGAAAGCCAACGGTTACGCCGAAGCCGACCCGACCAATGATGTGGAAGGTTATGATGCAAGGTATAAAGTATCGATCTTATCGAACTATCTGATGAACCAGCCACTCGATTATAAGGATATCGAATGCAAAGGTATAACGGAAATGAGAATGGAAGATGTGGAAAACGCCATGGCTAACGGGGAAAAATGGCGACTCATCGGAAAAGTGGAAAGAAACGGAAACGGCTCGGTCACCGGAAGTGTAGCTCCTGAGAAAATAAAAGAGGATCACCCCCTCGCCGGGGTAAGCGGGGCGACTAATGCCATACTGTATGAGTGTGACCTTCTGGGTCCGGTGTTATTGACGGGAGCAGGGGCCGGAAGAAAAGAAACGGGTTTTTCGCTGCTCATAGACCTGATTCATTATCATAAGGAACGAAAGCCTGAAAAGCTGTAGAGGAGGGAAGGTATGAAGACAACAAGAACCGAGGAAGTGAAAATGCTGTTAGCAGGAGAATGGGTGCAACGGGAAGAAACCATCAGCGTAATAAATCCTCAGAATAACGAGTGTATTGCGACGGTGCCGAGAGCATCGAAAGAAGATATGAAGTATGCTATTGAGTCTGCCCATAAGAAATTCAGTTCCCTCGAATCGTGGCCTGTCCATGAAAGGATCCGTATATTGAAATACGTAAGCCGGTATGTATCGGATAATGCCGAATCATTTGCCAGAACGATTGCCTCAGAAAGCAGTAAAACGATAAATGAAGCCAGAGGAGAAGTTGCGCGCTCCGCTCAGACGCTCGAAATTGCCGCAGAAGAGACTAGACGGATCCAGGGGGAAACAATAAACTTCGACCAGGTGGAAGGAAACGAAAATAAAGTCGGTTATTACTATCACTTCCCGGTAGGAGTAGTAGGTGCTATCACCCCCTTCAATGATCCTCTGAATCTGGTCGCCCACAAACTGGGTCCCGCCATTGCCGGTGGTAACGCAGTCGTTCTAAAACCGGCTTCTGAGACCCCTTTGAGCGCTCTTAAACTGGCCGAAGCTTTTACGGAAGCCGGTCTGCCGGAGGGAATGTTGTCGGTAGTGACCGGTCCGGGAAGGGAAATTGGTGAAGAGCTGGTGAATCACCCGTATATTAAGGCGCTGTCGTTCACAGGTGGTACGGATGCCGGGAAAAAAATCACCGAGAAGACCGGTACCAGACACGTCAACATGGAACTGGGTTCAAATTCTCCGGTCATCGTCCTGAATGACGCTGATTTAAAAGATGCCGTCGCAGCCTGTACAGATGGAGGGTTCAGTGCAGCCGGGCAAAATTGTATCAGTGTGCAGCGAGTCTATGTGGAACAGGACTCCTACCCGCTTTTCCTTGAGGAATTTATTAAAGAAACGAAAAAACTGAAGATGGGGGATAAGTTCACCGAGGACACAGATGTCGGTCCCCTGATTTCAGAAAAAGAAGCAAAACGTGTAGAGCAATGGATTCATGAAGCAAAAGCAGGGGGAGCAAGGGTTGAAACAGGGGGCGTAAGGAACGGAGCTTATGTGGAACCGGCCATACTCACTAACGTTCCTCCGGATTCTACAATCGCCAAAGAGGAAATCTTTGGACCCGTGGTACTGGTGGAGCCGGTACAGAATCTTAAAGAAGCTGTCGATAAATCCAATGATGTTGAATACGGCCTCCAGGCAGGGATTTTTACGAGAGACGTAAATCGTGCGTTCTATGCGGTGCAGAACCTGCAGGTCGGTGGAGTTATGGTCAATGACAGTAGTGATTTCAGAATCGATGCCATGCCTTTTGGCGGGACGAAAGACTCGGGTATAGGCAGAGAAGGAGTGAAATTCGCTATAGACACCCTCACAGAAAAGAAAGTTGTAAGTTTTAAACTGAGCAGCCCTTTCTGAATTTAGTTACACAACCGCCCGGACCGAGGGCGGTTTTTTTGTAACTTCAAGGGAAAAGATCTGCTCGAGAAGCGCAGGGAAAAATACTGCGTCCGTTACTAAGGATCTCCAGCGGCTTTCGCTTTTGGGTGACCTATTCTATAATGTACACAGATGCAGGGAAGGGGGAGAAGAGAAATATGAAGACATTCAAGCTTGTATCGCTTGATGTAATCGAAGAACAGGAGGAGGACATAACCCTCCGGTCCATAGAACTGAAAGACGGACTTATCATTAATAGAGAAGATGATCATGGACGCTGGCTCATAGAGGCATTTCTCGATAAAGACCATGAAAATTATTTTCGTGCTTTCGTAAAAAATAATGAAAAAGTGATGATTCAGGTGATTATCACAAAAAAAAGCAATTCTCCTGCCACATTCCTGGTTTATCCGCTCGAAGTCAACGATTTTGAAGAAGCGATAAACGTACTTTTTATGGGGACGATAGTGGATAAAAAACAGGAGCAGGTGGAGAAACTGCTTCAGGTAATACTCGAAGAAGGATACCAGGGGGAGAAGCTGCTCGAGGAGTTTAAACGTCGGACATCTTCCACATCCCGATAACGTCTATACAACGCTTTTGATTTTCTATATAATGAAGGGAATTGATGTGAGTAAGGAGTTAAACGGATGGCTATAGCTAAGAGGAAATTCGACTGGGTACGGACACTTTCACCTTTTCAATTGATCGCACTATTTTATTTATTTGCAGTTACGGTAGCTACTCTGCTTCTGTCATTACCTATTGCTTATGCGCCGGGAGTGGATATAGCGTTCATTGATACGCTGTTCATCGCAGTGAGTGCCGTCAGCGTGACCGGTCTTGCGACTGTGTCGATACCGGAGACCTTCAGTACAGTAGGTTACTTCATGATCGCACTGATGCTGCAGCTCGGCGGGATAGGTATAATGACCTTTGGAACGATTATCTGGATACTGCTTCGTAAAAAAATCGGTCTGCGGGAGCGGCGACTCATAATGACGGACCAGAACCAGTCGGACTTCTCCGGTATCGTCCGTCTCGTTCTTCAGATCGTTTTCATCGTTCTTTTAATCGAGTTTATAGGTTTCCTGATTCTCGGTACATATTACCTCCAGTACTTTGAACCCGGAGAAGCGTATTTGCAGGGATTTTTCGGTGCAGTAAGTGCAATGACCAATGGCGGTTTTGATATAACAGGAGCCTCGCTTATCCCTTTTCGGGACGATTATTTCGTTCAATTTATTAATATGATGCTGATTATTGCAGGGGCAATCGGTTTTCCGGTACTGATTGAACTGAAGCAGTATCTGTTCGAAAGCGGGGAGCGGACCAGGTTCTCCCTGTTCACGAAACTGACGTCGATCACTTTTTTTGCTCTTATTTTACTGGGAGCCGTAATGATAGTAGTACTTGAATTCAATCATTTCTTGAGCGGGCGGGCCTGGCACGAAATTCTGTTTTATGCACTGTTCCAGTCGGTAACCAGCAGAAGTGGCGGACTCACCACGATGGATATAAGCCAATTTACGGAACAGACGCATCTGTTCATGTCCTCCCTCATGTTCGTCGGAGCTTCTCCGAGCAGTTTCGGCGGCGGGATCCGGACGACCACCTTTGCTCTTGTCGTCATTTACATTTTAACGTTCGCAAGAGGGAAACAGAGTATACGTATCTTCAGAAGAGAAGTGTATACGGAGGATTTGAACCGGGCTGTGGTCGTCACTATTATGGCCGTCCTTACCGTATTCATCTCTGTGCTCGTAATCTCCGTGGTAGAGCCATTCTCTCTCTCCGAGATATTGTTTGAAGTATGTTCTGCGTTCGGAACAGTGGGGCTGTCGCTCGGAATTACTCCGGAATTGACTTCCTTTACGAAATTATTACTGATGGGATTAATGTTCATTGGAAGGATAGGGATACTGACATTCCTGTTTTCCTTTAATGAAAAAAGGAAGAAAGGGAATTATCATTATCCGAAAGAGAGAGTTATTATCGGATAAGGGCTGTTACTGATTTTAAAACAGCCTGTATCATCCCAGCCAGAAATGAAAAAGCGGGAGACCGGACAATTCGGTTTCCCGCTTTTTTGTGGTAAGTGACGAACGGGAGAAGATGATGCCTGCAATAGAAAGGTTCTGTGCGTGAGATTCAGAGCTGTCGAAAAATAAGACTAGAGAGTTAATAAAACGGGTACTGTGCATAATATAAATAGAGAGAAGGTGACGGCATGAAGAAAGTATCAATCATTGGAGCCGGCCCTGGAGGTCTTGCATCTGCAATGATTCTGGCAGCCGAAGGAAATGATGTGCACATATACGAAAAGCACAACAGGGTCGGTGGCAGGAACGGGTCATGGCAGCTAGACGGTTACACGTTCGATATAGGCCCGACGTTTCTCAGCATGCCTCATCTCGTGGAGGAATTATTTCAGAAATCGGGGCGGAATATGGAAGATTACATGGATATGAGACAGCTCACTCCCATGTACGAGCTGTTGTTCAACGGTACCCGGGTGCCGATGTATCATCAGCAGGATAAGATGCTTCAGTCGATCACGGAGCATTTCCCGGGTAATGAAAGAGGATACTTAAGATTTATGAGAGAAAATAAGAAAAAAATGGACAGACTGACTCCGATTCTTCAGCATAAACACAATCGTATGCTCGATTATCTGTCGCCCCGCGTTCTGAAAGCACTGCCGGAGCTGACGTTAGGTAAATCCGTTTACGATGTGTTATCCCGCTATTTCGATAATGAAAAACTGAAAGTGGCATTTTCGTTCCAGGCCAAATATCTGGGAATGTCCCCGTGGGAATGCCCGGGTGCTTTCTCCATTTTGTCGTATATGGAACATGAATACGGAGTGTTCCACCCGATTGGAGGAGTGAATCGACTCTCCAAAGCTATGGCTGAGGTTTTTGAGGAATTGGGGGGGCATATCCACTTCAGGGAAAAAGTTACCCGAATTGAAACGGAGAACAACAGAGCCACAGCGCTGGAACTCGAATCCGGTAAACGTGTCGAATCCGATGAAATCGTAATCAATGCTGATTTCGCCCAGGCGATGACCAAACTGGTTGATCAGGATTCTTTGAAAAAATACAAAGAAGAAAATATCAAAAAGAAAAAACTCAGCTGTTCCACGTTTATGATTTATGCAGGGGTGGATAAAGTTTACGATATGCCTCATCATTCCATTCTTTTTTCTTCGGATTACAAAAAGAACGTGGAGGAATTGACGAGTACGCTGGAAGTTTCCGATGAGCCCTCCATCTATATACAGAATCCGAGTGTGACTGACAGCACTCTGGCTCCGGAAGGGCATTCCGCCCTGTACATTCTTGCCCCGGTACCGAATAACCTTTCCGGCATCGACTGGGACAGGAAAAAGGAAGAAGTGGAACAGGTGGTGCTGGATCGTATTGAGAAAGAGACAGGGTACGAAAACTTGAGAGATCACATCACTGTTAAAAAAATCATTACTCCAAAAGACTGGGAGAGGACTTTTGAAGTCTATGAAGGGGCCACATTCAGTCTTGGACACCAGCTCTCACAAATGATGTATTTCAGACCCCATAACCGCTTCGAGGAACTTGATAATACCTGGCTCGTAGGGGGAGGGACCCATCCCGGAAGCGGTCTGCCGACTATTTTGGAATCCGCAAAAATAACGAGCGATTGGATTGGTAAATCATGAAAAAAACGACAATAATCGGTTCGGGCATCGGAGGACTGATGACCGCTCTGTATTTATCGCGGGATAAGCAGAGGAAAGTGACAGTGTTAGAAAAAGCAGGGGAACCGGGAGGCAGGATGGTCTTTGAAAAGCACGGAGAAAGCCGGATTGATCAGGGACCGACGATTGTACTTCTTCCTGAAATGCTGCTTGACCTGATGAAGGAAGGCGGTATCGAGAAAGAACGGATACCTCTTATGCCGATGGAGCCGATGTATCAGGTGACTTTTCCGGATGGGACAAAATTCCGTAAATTTCAGAATAAAGAGAAGCAGCTGAGGGAGTTTTCCGAAGTTTTCCCGGAGGAAAAGGAAGGTTATCTGAAGTTCCTGAAAGAGATGGAGCCCTGGTTTGAAAAAGGAAAGGCGCAAATACTCGGACAGACGTTTCAGAACAGAAAAAAATTTCTTCATCCCGATATTTTGAAATTATTGTGGGGAATGAAAGCACATAAATCGATCCGGTCTTTTATGAGCAGATATTTTGTTTCGGAACATCTTCTCGATATTTACAGTCTCCAGTCTCTCTATATAGGCGGCAACCCTTCCAGGTCTCCTTCTATTTACTCGTTCATTTCTCTCAGTGAACAAGTGGAAGGGATATGGTACGTAAAAGGTGGATACGCTACGGTAATAGATATCCTCACCGAAGAGCTCAAGGTCCGGGGCGTGGATATTGTCACAAACTGTGAGGTGCAGGCTGTTCTTCTCAACGGGCGGAAGGCGACCGGAGTCCGATGCGCGGATGGCCGGGAAGAGGCTGCGGACGAAGTCATCTACAATGGAGATTTTCCATCGATGGACGCCCTTATGCCAAAAAGTTACCAGCTGAACAAGTCTTACACTCCTTCCTCAGGTTGTGTGCTGCTTTATATTGGTACAGATAAAATATATGAAGAGCAGCCGGTCCACCAATTTTTTATGACGAATAATTTCAGTGCGCACATGAAAGAAGTATTTGAAGAGAAAAAAGTTCCTGCCAACCCGTCTATATATGCGTTTCATCCATCCGTTGTCGACGACACCCTCGCTCCTCCGGGTAAAGGGGTGCTGTACGTTCTCATCCCGGTCCCGGCCGATGCATCCATTGATTACGGGAAAGAGGAAAGTCTGGTAGAATACGCTATAGATACTCTCGAAGAAGAAGCCTTCCCCGGACTTCGTGATCATATGGAATGGTTCCGGATGAGAACCCCTAAAGAAGCGGAACTTTCCGGTTTGTATAAAGGCGGTAGTTTTGGTATTGGACCTACTCTCGGACAGTCCGGCGTATTTCGACCGCAGTTCCGTCCTTACCCGATCGATGGATTATACGCGGTAGGAGCTTCCATCCATCCCGGAGGCGGAGTACCGATAGTTATGCAGGGAGCGAAGCTGCTTGCGGGAGAACTAACTAATGGGAGAGGTTATTTATAATTGAGGTGAATGTCGTGGAAATTGAACAGGCATATGCGAAATGTCATACTGTCATTAAAAATCATTCAAAAACTTTCGCTAAAGCTTTCTCCTACTTGCCGCGGGATCGTAAACGCGCGGTGTGGGCCGTTTACGGTTTCTGCCGTCACGTGGATGATGTCGTGGATGAAGGGGAAAACCCGGTACGGGAGCTGGCTGAAGTAAAGGAGGAGTTGATAAGATTCGAGAGACGGGAAGAGGTGCCACAACGTCATTTCTGGATAGCTCTCGATGATGTCAGAAGGAAATTCGATCTGGATCTTGCTCCTTTTCACGATATGATCAGGGGACAGGAAACGGATCTTGAGGATGTTGAAATGATTACGATGGATGAACTGCTGACCTACAGCTATAATGTGGCGAGTACCGTAGGATTGATGCTTCTTCCTATCCTGGCACCCGGAAAGTGTGAAGTATTGAAACAGGATGCCATCTATTTAGGGTACGCTATGCAGCTGACGAACATACTGCGTGACGTAGGAGAAGACCTGGCGCGGGGAAGAATTTATATACCGAGAGAGCACTATGAGGCTTTCGGCTATACAAGGGAAGAATTGATCAGTAAGACAAAGTCTGCGGAATTCATTATGGCTTGGGAATCACTTGCCGAAAAAGCAGAGAGCTACTATGAAAAGGCTATGATTTCTCTTAACGAATACCCTGTAACTTCTAGGCTCCCGGTGAAAGGGGCCGCGCTATTATATATGAATATTCTTGAAGCTGTAAGACAGGAGAATTACGACGTGTTCAATAAGAGAGTATATATAAGTGACGAGCAAAAGAAAAAGATCATTGCCAGGCTGCAATGATCTTTTTTTAATCGTCATTCAGTTCACTATTTTATTTACAAGATAGTTCGCTACATTTTGTCCGCTGAGAGTTACGATCGGTGAACCTCCTCCCGGATGTGTGCTGCCGCCGGCAAAATACAGATTATCAAATCGGTCGGATTTGTTCCGTGGCCGGAGGAAAGCCTGTTTTCGGTTATTGACACTTGGGCCGTAAAGAGCGCCCTGGAAACTGGAGAATTCTTTTTCAATATCAAAAGGTGTCCAGATCTGTTCGAATAGAATCTTCTTGGATAGGTGAATTCCGCTATTTTCCAGTTTATTATATATCACCTGTTTATATTCTTCTTTGTCTGCAGATTTGCCTGGAGGAGCATTTACCATAATAAAGCAATTGTCCCCGCCCGGGGATATCGAAGGATCGGATTTGCGGGATGTTGCTATATAAATCGTCGGGTCTTCGGGATATTTACCGGAGCGGAGTTCGCTGAATTCCTTCTTATAGTCTGCCGAAAAGAATAGGTGATGGTGGTGCAGCGGAAGTGCACCGTCGATTCCGGCAAGAATAACAAAGGCAGAGATCGAAGGGTCGTATTCAGGCTGCTCTTCTTCAAGAAGAGAAGGAAGTGTATGCGCAAGATCTCCGTTGATTATAACGTTGTCAGCTTTTACCTTTTCTCCGTCCTCCAGCACTACGCCTTCAATTCTTTTCCCTTTTTTCAGCAAAGAAACGACTTCACGGTTTTTGTGAAGCGAGGCACCACAATTCTCGGCTGCCTGGACCATAGTTTCGGCAATTTTGGTATTGCCTCCCTGAACGTAATACACTCCCTCCATAAGTTCCAGATAAGCGATCATCGCAAACGTTGCCGGGGCGCGATAAGGATCCGACCCGACGTAAGTGGCGTACCTGTTCAGAGCGTCAAGTACATGAGGGGAGGAGAAATATCGGCGGTAAAAGCTGCTCATACTTTGCATCGGCCGTACCTGCATCGTACTTGTGAGAAGCGATGCGGAGAAATAATCGTTTTTACCGGTGAAGACGCGTGTGAGAAAAGAAGAATAAGAGGTGTCGAAAAGTTTCGAAATGGCCTCGGAGAACCGGTCGTAACGCCTGGCTCCTTTCTCATCTATCCTGTTGAGCTGTCTGATCATTACGTCACGGTCGGAAGAAAGGTCAAAAACGGTACCATCAGGGAACTGGTTCCGTGTATGAGTGGAAAGTTTCTGATAGCTTAACGATCCTCCCATACCTCCTTTTCTTAACACATTTTCGAATACGTAGGGCATGGTGATAGTGTTGGGGCCGAAGTCGAAATGGAATCCTTCCATATCGACACTTTTCATTTTTCCTCCGAAATGGGAACTTTTTTCATAAAGAACAGTTTCCACTCCTTCAGAGGCGAGGGTTACAGCTGCGGATAATCCCGCAAGACCTCCGCCCACAATAATCGTTTTCATGAATACGTACGCCCCTTCCATTCATATTGTTTCTTCTGACGATCGACTTTTATGGAGGAAAAGAGAACAAGAATCACTGAAATAGCGGACACAGGGAGGAGCAAAGAAATCCACCACGGATGACCTGTACGGACATCAACGAACATTTTAACAGCAACGAGCAGAAGACAGACACCCCACCAGCTTCCTCCTGTAATTAAAGCAGCTGCAAAAGGGAAGAGGAAGAGCCCTGTATAAAGCAGTACAAGCAGAAGAGCCAGTGGTAAAGAGCGGCCGAGACCGGGGAAAATGTTCTTCTGGAACCCCTTCCAGACATCCGTGTTTCTTTCATACATCCGGCAGGATACGTCTGACGTTACATTAGCGAGTATGGTACGTTTTTTGTTTTCCTTCATCTTTTTCGCGAGATGTACGTCTTCCACCAGGGAATCGAATACCTCCGTGTGCCCTCCTATCTCTTCATAAGCTTCTCTTTCGATAAACAGACATCCTCCAAAAGCTGCAGTGAACATAGGGATTTCTGTCTTGTTAGCCATGAAGAGAGGAAGGTGCATGTGAATGACAAAATGCTGCATCGGTACAAGGAGCCGTCCGAGCAGACTCCGGTCTGTAAAGGAAGGGAAGCCTGAAATAAAAGAGGCCTGTTTCTGTCCGGTGAGAGCGAGCAGTTTTGTGACGATATCGGGCGAGACCCGGACATCTGCGTCGAGAAAAAGCATATACTCTCCCCGGGCCAGACGGGAAAGCTGGTGACAGGCAAATACTTTACCGGTCCATCCTTTTTTGAGAGGTTCCCCCTTGAAAAGCCGGAACCGCGGATCATCAGCGGTTGCTTCCGAAAGAAGGGCGAAAGTCCGGTCCTCCGAATGATCGTCCAACAGAAGAATTTCCAGATCGGGATAGGTGATTTTTTTCAATGATTCTACGAGTGGGCCTGCGTTAAACTCTTCATTTCTAAGGGGGATGAGAATTGAAACCGGAGCGATCCGGCGCAGATTATTCGATTTTAAACCCGGCATGAACATAGAATTGAATATAGTCCAAAGAAAAAGCACCCCTGCTAATATCAAAAAAATAGTAACCATTACTCTCCCTCCTCCAGGTACCTGTACAAATTCACGTTTTGCTTCCCATACCGCGCCCTTCTCCGCATGGACTCATGAAGGAGAAAGAATATCAAAGAAGTTCTTTGAACGAATCGGAATCTTCCTGCATCACCTTTTGCTTCAGTGCATCGAGCTGTTGCTCCATAGTTTTTTCCCAGTCGATGACAGAAACGTTCCCTTTTTGCGCGGGACCGATTTGAATGTAAGCTTCCGGTTTCCTGTTATGACCGAATGAATAGTAAATGACAACCGGGGTCACCGGTTCCGAAGGACATCTCCTAATAATGAAACCTGCCCCTTTTTGAAAACGGAGAGGACGGGCCTCCTGATGTTTTTCTCCGCCCTGGGGGAACAGAAAGACTCCTTTTTTCTCTTTTAACAGCTTTTCGGTGTAAAGAAGTGCCTGTCTGGTATGAGAGAGAGAGTTATGATCTACTGAGAAGCCACCGACCCTGGAAAATACCGGAAACCGCTCCATTCCCTCCTCATCAATCATAATATGACTGTCTGTCTGCAACACTTTATCATTGAGTAAATGGAGAAGCAGCCCGTCCCACCAGCTGGAGTGGTTGATCAGAAACAACCCATAGGAAGGAGAAGTCCCGGAGTCTTTGGCAATATAGACATTATGGAATTGACGACGGATGAGTGTGCGGCTCACTCTTCGGAAGCCGCTTTCAATCCATCTGCTTTTATTCGGATATTTCATGACGAGCCTTCTTTCTTTTGAACAAAGTATACCAGAAAGCCCCCAGAATAAGAACGAGTATCGGAGCTAACAAAAGACCTCCCGCGAAGGCAGTCACGCTGAACATGGCAATCATGCCGAGGAAAACCAGGCTCATACGCGTCTGCCAGACAGAAACAGGATGATGGGTAAAGAAACCGAGGACCGACTGGAAAAGAAAAGCGAGTACAAACCAGCCTAAAAAGTTCTGAGAAGGTATATCGTAATATAAACCGCCTTCTCCCCAGATCCAGTATTCTTTCACCTGAAAAGCAACAGGATCAAGAATAAGGTCCATTGTCACCGCAACAAGCGCTCCGACTATCGCAAGAAGGAAACGGGAATGGCGGACTATCCCCCGGGCGATAACATCGGCGCACCCCATCACAAGTAACCACGCAAAACCTATAGTTATGGGGGTATCGAGGATTTTGATACCGAAACGTGCCGTATATTCATAACTGCCGAACAGAAAGCCGCTCTGTACACCGAATTGCTCTACAGCAATACTCACTGTGAAAACCAGTGTACTGTAAAACAGACCTGCTTTTTTCTTATAAGTATGTATAAAATAGGTTACGGCGACTATACCGGCAGCAATCAGAAATACGCTGTTTGCCCACTCCAGCCAGGGAGGGACAAGATCTAGCGGCACCAGAATAAAACCTACTATAAACCAGCCGGTGAAAAAGTAAAATATCCTGTCTCCCATGGTCCACCTCTTTCATTTGAAATCAAAAACGGTTAGAATAGATATAGTTTAAGGTTTACCTGTCTACTATAACATGAAATATACATACACTAGGAGGTGAAGGTCTCCATGGAAATCACAATGTTTTTGATCCTTTTATTTGTCCTTATCGCACTCATCGGATTTATTGTTCTTGATAACGGCTGAAAACGCAAAAGAGGGAAGCTGCCATTACCGGCAGCTTCCCTCTTTCATTTCTCTCGATTATTCCGTTCTCTCTGCTTCTCCAAAGGGGAAAATTACAAGTTCGGTCCGTCCGATAATTTCTTCTTCCTCAATCATACCCAGTCCATTCCGGCTATCCTTACTGACAGCTCTATTATCGCCCATGACGAAGTATTTTCCGTCCGGCACCTTTATCGGTCCATAATCCCTTGTCGCCTGAATAGAGCTTTGGTCCAGGTAGTTCTGCTTCTGTTTTTCTCCATTAACGAACAATTCATGATTTTTCACTTCCACTGTGTCTCCGGGTTCACCGATGACGCGTTTCACATAACTTTTCTCAGGACGCTCGATGATGACTATATCGTTGAATTCGGGTTCATCCAGATGATATACCACTTTATTGAACACTACACGCTCTCCGTTCTCAAGAGTAGGGTCCATGCTGGCTCCTTCGACAATAGAGGTGGCGAAGAGAAAATTACGAATGATAAAAGCCAAAACTACAGCGACCAGAATCGCTTTACCCCATTCCAGCCATTCATTTTTTTGTTTTGCAGCCAATTGGAATCTTCCTTCCTGTAATTACAAATACTACTCCTATTATAGCATAGAAGAAGTACATGAACCTATAGATGATGCTCTACATAGTGGCGGAGTCTTTCAAGCCCTTTTTCGAGAGTCGGAAGGTCATAAGCGTAAGAGAGGCGCATGTAACCTTCGCCCCCCTCGGAAAAGGCGCTGCCTGGCACTAAAGCTATCCCGGATTTCTCGACTAAACCTACAGCGGTCTCGAAAGTGCTTTTGGCGGAAGGAAACTGGATAAAGACGTAAAATGCCCCGTCCGGCTCTACGAAGGAGAGGCCGATGTCTTTTAATTTCTCCAGAACGAAAGCTCTCCGTTTTTCGTAAGTGGCTCTCATCCGTTCTATTTCAGTCTGATTGTTCTTCAGCGCTTCCAGAGCGGCGTGTTGACTCACAGAAGAGGCGCAGGAAACATTATACTGATGGACTTTCAACATATGCTGCCGCATCCAGTCCGGTGCAAGAACATACCCGATTCTGAAGCCGGTCATAGAAAAGGATTTACTCACCCCGTTTATGACTACCACCTTATCCTTCAAACCCAGGAATGACGCAAGGGAGGTGTGAGGATTCTTATAAACCAGCTCACTGTAGATTTCGTCCGCTATGACAAACATTTCTTTGTTTTGCATAAATCGGGCAATTTCCTCGAGCTGTCCGAAAGAAGGGGAGACCCCGGTCGGGTTCGACGGGTAAGGCATGATGACCGCTTTCGTTCGGTCCGTGATGTGAGATTCTATTGCATCTTTCGTCAATACAAAATCATACGGAGCAATATCCACATGGACAGGGCTGGCCCCGGCCATTTTTATGAGAGGCTCGTATCCGGGATATACCGGGGATGGAAGAAGCACTTCATCACCGGGACTCAATATAGTTCTAAGGCTGATATCTATAGCTTCGGATGCCCCTACAGTAACGATGATTTCGGAATCCGCATCGTAGTGCAAGCCGTATTTTTCCACATCCTCCGCTATGGCCTGTCTTAACTCCGGAATTCCGGCGTTCATGGTATATGCAGTTTTGTTTTCTTCAATAGAAGTGATCGCGGCACTTTTCACCCGCTCCGGCGTTTGGAAATCAGGCTGGCCAATAGTAAGGGAGACGACGTCCTCATAGTCTCTGACCATGTTAAAAAACTGCCGGATCCCCGAGATTTGAAGTTGTTTTACTTGTTCATTCAATAAGTATTCCACTTTATAACCACCTTTTGTTTCACATTAATAAACGATAGTCGTCCGATATCTGCGACGATATGAAGAATAGAGACGCTGTTTCATACATAAACTTACCCACTGATAGTACCATAAATCATTTTCCTTGCCGAAGGGTAGAAGGGAAAAGGTTACATTGCTTTGATAAAAATAGAAAAGACGCTAAATTACAGCGTCTTTACCTCGGAACAAATATTCAAGAAAGGTTTACGTCGATTAACGTCGGACCCGCTGATTCCAGGGGACGACGCTCTGATTGCCGAGCATACTTCCGTACGAGGATACAGGTGAAGGTTTTTTGAGTTGTTTACCTAAATATTGCTGAAGAGTACGCCTGGATTTAGAAAGAGAAGTTCTTGCTTTGGGGTTGCGGAAGCTGGTATCGACTTTCCCTAAATGTTTTAATTCCTGAAAGTCTTTTTTCTGAGCAGGAATATGAAAATAATACCCGGAGACTTCTATCAGTAAGGTGGAATGCTGTTTGCTCAATCTGGGACGGTCGGAATAATGCAGTCCGATTTTTTTGGCTTTTCCTTCTTTGAGAAGCTTGGCAACCACTTCTTTTTTCAATTCATACAGCTGTCTCGGATCAGGGGCGGTCTTGGCATGGCGGTTGACCACATATAAAGATTCCGCAATTTCCCGCGGGGAAAACGGTTTTTCGTTCATAATTTTCTCCTTTCTACCCGTGCTTCTTCTATTGTATAGGGGGGGCACATATAATGCAAAGTAATTATGAAGCGCCCTTGATCTTCTTCAGATCACTCATAATCGTCTCCATAGCCTCACTGTTCGTTCCTTCATAGTTTTTGATGACTTTACCTTCGGGTGTTACGAGAAAGAATCCGGTGGCATGGGCATACTGATCGGAGTTCTCAAGTTTTTGCACCGGAGACTGGAATGATTTAATAGAAAGTTCCTTGATTTCTTCGAAAGGATAACCGGTGTAGAAACTCCAGTTCCCGTAATCGGGATTGTATTTATCCGCGAACTGTTTCAGTGTCTTTACGTCATCTGTAGACGGGTCTATAGAAAAGGAAGCCAGTCTGATGTCCAGCCCTTCTTGTTCAATCTGGTCTTGCAGTCGCGACATATTGCTCGTCATAGGGGGGCACACGGTGGTGCAGCTTGTGAAAATCATATTGGCTACCCAGTAGTCGCCTTTCATTTCTTCTTTAACATCCACTTGTTCTCCGTGCTGGTTTTTAGCCGAAAGATCGACTATGTCACGGGACATGTTTGAATCTATTTCCGCAGTACTGCCACAGGCACTGATGAATAATAATGAGAGCAATATAAAAAGTTTTTTCATTGTTTACTCCTTTCTGACGTATACATTGTATCATGAAAGATTATACGTCCCATTCTTTTCACAAAAATGTCGAAAAACGAAAAATGAGCAGGTATTCATTTTTTTTTGGCGAACTGTTTTTAATATAAGGAGCTGATAAAATGAAGAAAGAGACAGTCATAATTACAGGTGGATCAAGCGGAATGGGTCTGGCAATGGCCACTCATTTTCTTGAAAACGGTGCAAATGTTGTCATCACGGGAAGAAACGAAGATAAACTGAATGAAGCCCTGAGCAATGCAGAGGGACAGGAAAGAATTCTAAGGGTAGTAATGGATGTAAGAGAACCGGAAGATGTGAAAAAGATGGTGGAAAAGACACACGATACATTTGGCAGGATTGACCATTTAGTAAATAATGCAGCAGGAAATTTCATCCAAAAAGCGGAAGAAATGTCTCCGAATGGATGGAAATCAGTCATCGATATAGTTCTGAACGGGACGTTTTACTGCAGCCGGGAGGTTATGAACTACTGGATCGCGAACAAAACCAAAGGGAGCATACTTAATATGGTGGCCACGTATGCCTGGAACGCGGGAGCGGGAGTAGTGCATTCGGCATCTGCAAAAGCAGGGGTCCTGACTATGACAAGAACACTGGCCGTTGAATGGGGACGCAGGTATGGGGTGAGAGTCAACGCTATTGCTCCGGGCCCGATTGAACGAACCGGGGGAGCGGAGAAGTTATTCCAGTCGGAAGATGCTTATAAGCGTACGCTTAGTTCTGTACCTCTTGGACGGGTCGGAACTCCTGAGGAAATTGCGAAATTGGCAGGGTTCATCTTATCGGAGGATGCTTCCTATATGAACGGAGAGGTGGTAACTCTTGATGGCGGACAATGGTTGAACCAGTTTCCTTTTTAAAAAAGAAGAAGGCTCGGGAGGAAAAGCCTCTCAAGCCTTCTTCTTTTGTGAAGATTTTTTTTCGTATCGACGTAAAGAAATGTCCGATTTCGAAAATCGTTTAAATTATATAAAAGAATACAGTGACAAAATGAAGGATAGCCCCTGCAAGTACGAAAAGATGCCATATCATATGGTGATGAGTGAAACCTCTCCATACGTAGAACAGAGCCCCCACCGTATATGCGAGTCCGCCCGCGACGAGAAAGATGACGCCGCCCGGGGCCAGGGAAGCTGTCAGGGCGTCCCACGCGATAACAATCATCCACCCCATAAGTACATAAATCAGTGTGGAGAGCACTACGAATTTCTTAACGAAAAATATTTTGAATACGACACCCACTAAAGCAGCTCCCCAGACGATGCCGAAAAGGGTCCAACCGAGCTTACCGCCAAGTGCTATAAGAAGGATGGGGGTGTACGTTCCTGCTATGAATAGGTAAATGGAAGCATGGTCGAAAATTTCGAACAGATCTTTGATTTTTCCCTGGGGGAAGCTGTGTACGAGAGTGGAAGACAGGAACAGGAGAAGCATCGTAGCTCCATAAACAGCAGAGGCCGTAATCGTCCATACGTTACCGTCGAAACTTGAGAAAGTTACGAGAAGGACGAGCATGGCTATACTTAAAACAGCTCCTATGCCGTGCGTAATGGCATTAGCCAATTCTTCTTTTTTTGAAAAAATATGTGTTTCCAATTAATCATCTCCAGGCAGAATCTATTAAGTTCATTATAAGCTAACGGGCAAAGAAAAGAAAATAAGGTTTACTATCCGGTATATAAAGGTAAATATCACAGGATATTGCAGCCGGTCGTTTTTGAAGCGGGAATATGGTATCATAGAAGAGGTGCTCCTGTAATGTGAAAAGAATGAGGAGTGAAGAAAATGTTGCAATTGGAAAGTGAAAAGAACGAAACGTTACTGGTGAAAGATCTTATGATTTCTTCCGAAAAAGTAGCACACGTCCAGTCCGGCAACCCGCTTGAACACGCCTTGCTTGTTCTTATTAAAACAGGCTATTCATCGGTGCCGGTTCTGAATTCCCGGTTTCAGTTCGAAGGAATTATCAGTAAAACGAAAATACTGGAAGAATCGCTCGGACTTGAACAGTTTGAAATGAACAGGCTGGGGGATATAAGCGTACGGGAGGTCATGGATCCGGACGTCCCATGCCTGAAGAAAAACCATACGTTTATCGACGCACTTCATAAATTGATCGACCATCCGTTTATATGTGTTATCGGGGATAATGATGAGTTTGACGGAATTGTAACCAGAAGAGAAATACTGAAGAACGTCAGTAAAAGTTATCACGAATCCAAGAATAAGTGAGGAACCCCCTCGCTTATTCTTGTCACGGCACAAGTGCTTTGGTAAAGTAGATGAGAAAAGAGATACATAAGGAGGTAACGACATGAATCAAATGGATGCAAATGAAATTATCAGTTTCATATCTAACAGTGAGAAATCCACGCCGGTGAAAGTATACGTAAAAGGTGAAAATCTCTCGAACATTGATTTCGGTAAAGAAGTGCGGGACTTTGTTTCCGGTACTTCCGGAGTCCTTTTCGGTGAATGGGACGCGGTTAAAGCCGTTCTCGATGCTAATGAAAAAGACATCGAAGACTACGAAGTGGAAAATGACCGTCGTCATTCTGCTATCCCTCTCATGGACCTGAAAGACGTCAACGCACGAATTGAACCGGGCGCCATTATCCGTGACCAGGTGGAAATCGGAGACGGAGCCGTTATTATGTATGGATCTTCCATCAATATCGGATCGGTGATCGGTGAAGGTACAATGATCGATATGAACGTAGTACTGGGTGGTCGCGCCACTGTAGGAAAGAATTGTCATATTGGTGCCGGGGCAGTACTCGCAGGCGTCATCGAACCGCCATCTGCTAAACCTGTAGTCGTGGAAGATGGTGTAGTAGTCGGTGCGAACGCTGTTATCCTTGAAGGCGTGACCGTAGGAGAAGGTGCTGTGGTTGCTGCAGGCGCTATAGTAACGGAAGATGTAGAACCGAATACCCTCGTGGCAGGGTCTCCGGCACGCAAACTGAAAGACATTGATGACCAGACGAAAGCGAAGACTGAAATCAAACAGGAACTTCGTAAACTGAAGTAATCTTAAATCATGAAGCTGTCCTTTCTGAAGGGCAGCTTTTCTGGTAAGGAGGCGAAAAAATGGATTACGTTAAAACGAGAAGAGCTCTTCATAAAATACCGGAACTCGGATTCGAAGAAGTGAAGACACAGCAGTTGCTTCTGTATATGATCGATACGATGCCCGGAGACAATCTCACAGTAGAGACGTGGAGGACAGGGATATTCGTGTTCGTACGGGGGACATCCCCGACAAAAACGATCGGGTACCGGACAGATATCGACGGTCTTCCTCTGGAAGAAAACACGGGATATTCTTTTTCTTCCGAACACCCCGGAAGAATGCACGCGTGCGGTCACGACTTCCACATGACAATCGCACTTGGGGCTCTTGAATACATGGCTGCTGAACCCCCGCGGAATAACGTTCTGTTTATATTCCAGCCTGCGGAGGAAGGGCCCGGGGGAGCAGAACCCATGTTAAGATCCGAGCCGATGAAGAAGTGGAAACCGGACACCATTTTTGCCCTTCATGTTGCGCCCGAACTTCCTGTGCGCACTATTTCAACCAGACCGGGCCTCCTGTTTGCGAACACGAGTGAGCTTTACATCGATTTCAAAGGTGTGGGGGGGCACGCGGCTTATCCGCATAAAGCTTTCGATATGACAGTAGCAGCGAGTTATTTTGTGACCCAGCTTCAGCAAATAGTCGCAAGGAGGGTAGACCCTCTGGACAGTGCAGTAGTTACCATCGGTAAGATACAGGCGGGAACGGTGCAGAATATTATTGCTGAAACATCAAGGCTGGAAGGGACGATCCGTACAACGTCCGGCATTGTTATGAAAGATGTGAAAGGGGAAATAGAGAAGTTAGCCCGTGGTATGGAAATCTCCAATGACTGCAATATAACCATCGATTACGGTGCTAATTACTATCAGGTATATAATGAAGAGGAAGTGACCGAAAAATTCACTGCTCTTATGAAAGAGATGGGATATGATTGCAGGGAAGCCGACAGAGCTATGACCGGGGAAGATTTCGGTTACATGCTGAAGGAAATACCGGGGTTCATGTTCTGGCTCGGGGTGGATTCACAAGCAGGTCTGCACCAGTCCTCTCTAAAACCCAAAGAAGAAGCATTGGAGTATGGAGTATCCATAGTCAAAGATACTTTATATCATCTTTAGAAGTTCATTTATTCAGAAGCATCCGTACAAAGTTAAACAGAGAGAACGGGGACCGGTCGACAGCCTCCGGTTCCCGTTCTCTCTGTTATTTATATGATAAGATAAGCGATTTACTCTTCCCCTGCATAACTTTCCAATTATATGATAAAGCAGAATCCCCCGAGATACTCTCCGGAAAATCTTAACAAACTGTTCAGCTTCTTGACTAATTAATTGTAGCTGTACTCTTCCTTTTTGGCTTCTGACCTGTCTTTGAAAATATTGACCTGATGAGGGAACGGAATTTCAATGCCTGCTGCATCGAATGATTCTTTTATAGCTTTAAGCAAATCACGTTCTGCTCCCCACTGCTCCATATTTTCAGTATGGCCTAACAGGCGGAGAACTACTTCTGAATTGCCGATGCTCTGGACCCCTAATACGTCAGGGCCTTCTTTAAAACGAGCATCATCCCTGAACCGGTCAGCTACTCCCTGCAAAATGTGCAAAGCTTCATCAATATTGTCGTAATAGGAAATCTGAATGTCCACGAGAGCACGCATATTGCCCCTCGAATGATTGCTTACACCCTCGATCAGCCGGTTCGGAATGAAATGAAGTGTACCATCAAAACCGCGTACTTTGGTTGTGCGTATCCCAATTTCTTCCACGATTCCGTCATAACCGCCTACTGTAACGTAATCATCCACTTCAGCCTGCCGCTCCAGCAGAAGGAAGAAGCCTGTCATTACGTCAGCTACAAGGTTCTGCGCTCCGAACGCCACGGCGAGACCGATAATTCCCGCACCTGCCAGGAGCGGCCCGATATTTATATTTACTGCACCGAGTAACATGACGACCAATATGAAAAGAAGAGTGTAGGAAAATATGTTAACACTGAGTTTTTCCAGGGTCTTCATACGCCCCGGGGCCAGTTTTCTTTTCTTTCCCATCGTTTCCATCGTTTTGGCAATGGCTTTTGATCCCAATGGATTAATAATGGAGAAAGCGACCAGCAACAATACAATTTCAATTAAAACCGGTAAGACCGTACTTATTATACCGGCAAGATCAAATTCAATTCCGAATATTTCCATACTGTTCCCTCCTCTTTATAAAAAATAATAAGAAAAATAAATCAAGAAATCAACCTGAACTTATTATCCGTATATTTTTCAATAAATTTAAAAAAATCTGTCAAAACGCTGGCAAATTATTTCGAAAACCGATATATTAAGATTACTGGAAACGGGGTGAAATGATGGACATATTCAAAAAACTGAAACAGTATTACTGGCCTTATAAAATGTGGCTTTTAGGGTCGATCATCGCGCTAATATTCGTAACTGCTATTACTGTCGTATATCCGATTGTATTACAGATTACTATAGATGAAGTGATCCGGGGAGAAAAATACTCCTGGATACCTTATATCAGCCTGATTTTTATTGCCCTCATGGGAATAAAGGCGATAGCTACTTATATCGATCAGTATTTCGGTGATTATTTTGGCATCCGCTCTGTTTTCTCTTTGCGGGAAGCACTCTACGAAAAGCTGCAGCGTCTTTCCTTCCGTTATTACGATAATGCGAAAACGGGGGACATTATGTCGAAGCTTACCGCTGATGTGGACGGATTCCGGTTTTTCTTGTCCTTCGGGTTTTCGGAGTTTGTACGCATTATACTATTGATGACGGCAAGTCTCGGAGTTATGTTTCACTACTCTATTCCTCTGGCACTTATAACTATGGCCGTTATGCCTTTTTTGGCGGTGGTAGTCTTCCGCTTCGACCGGATTGTACACCCGGCTTTCAGAAGAATAAGGAAGTCCTACGGTAATCTCAATACGCGGGTACAGGAAAATATAAGCGGCATGAATACAGTAAAATCACTGTCCCGCGAGGATTTCGAAGTTAACAGATTTTTAGACAGAAGCGGAGATTATCGCCAGACATACATTAATACTTCAAACATATGGGCCAGATATTTTCCTCTTATGGAATTCATCGGAAACGTAAGCGTCGTAGTGCTTCTCGCTTATGGGGGGTATCTCGTAATGAACGGGGAACTTCAGCTTGGAGAACTCGTCGCATTCTTTAACCTCGTGTGGCTCGTGCTCGGTCCGCTTATGAATTTCGGGTTCGTAATCAACCTGTTTTCACAGTCCAAAGCCTCCGGAGAGAGACTGCTGAGTATACTTGAGGAGGATGAAGATATTATAAACGACCCTGCTGTGGAACATGCACCAATCCGGGGCTCTGTAGTATTTGAAGACGTAACTCTGACTTACCCGGGGGAAGAGGATAAGGCTTTGCGTAACGTGACGCTCCACGCTCCGGCCGGTACAACGATCGGGCTCATCGGAGCTACGGGTTCAGGTAAAACGAGTGTTACTCAGGTCTTAACAAGATTCTATGAGCCGGAGTCGGGAAGTGTTTATGTGGATGGAAAACCTGTGAAAGATTACGATTTGCAGCATTTAAGAAGGAACGTAGGGGTCGTTCTGCAGGAATCCTTTCTGTTCTCCACAACGATTAAAGAAAATATCGCCTATGGAAACCCGCTGGCTTCTGAAGAAGACATTATCAATGCTGCCAAAAGGGCGCAGGCCCACGATTTTATTATGGAAACTCCGGAAGGGTATGACACGCTGCTCGGCGAAAGAGGAATGGGTCTTTCGGGAGGGCAGAAACAGCGGATTGCCATAGCCCGAGCCATACTTATCGATCCTGCCGTATTGATTCTGGATGACGCCACTTCCGCTGTCGATATGGAAACGGAATTCAAAATCCAGAAGGCTTTGAGGGAAGTAATGAAAGGGAGGACAACATTTATTATTGCTCATCGGATTTCCTCTATTAAACATGCTGATGAAATCCTGGTGCTCGACAGGGGGAGAGTGACGGAAAGAGGAGGACATGAAGACCTTCTTGTAAACAACGGAACATACCGGAGAATCTATGATATCCAGTATAAAGACAGGGATAAAATATTTAAAGCTTATCGGCAGTAAGAAAGGAGGGGTCAAATGGCACGTAATAAAAAGCATCTGGAAAGATTTCAGTACACCCAGGACCAGGCTATAGAGAAACCGTTTAATTGGAAACAACTGCTGCGTCTTCTGAAGTACTTGCGTCCTTATACGAAAAAACTGCTGCCTATAGCAATTACGGCTATGCTCGTCTCCACGTTAGTCCGTATGTTCGTACCTGTCCTTATCGGTAGTGTAGCCATTGACAGCGCTATAGCGGATAAGGATGTCCCTTTTCTGACCTGGCTCGTTATCGGTATTTCTCTTATGTATCTAATCAGTTATGCCGGGAATAATCTTCGTATAAAATACGTGAATATACTGGGACAAAATGTCATCTATGATTTGAGAAGGCACTTATTTACTCACGTGCAGCGGCTTTCCCATCGATTCTTCGACACAAAATCGGCCGGGTCTATTCTTGTCAGGATTATGAATGATATTAATTCGCTGCAGGAGTTGTTTACGAACGGAATCATTAACGTACTGATGGATATCGTTCTGCTTACAGGCATTGTGGTGCTTTTATTCGCGTTGAGTCCTAAACTTGCTATTGCAATTCTTATTGTGCTTCCGCTAATGTTTTATATTTCCACAAAACTGAGAAGGAACATCCGCAGGTCCTGGCAGACAGTCAGAATCGAGCAGTCCAAGCTGAACTCGCATTTAAATGAAAGTCTGCAGGGAATGAGGATAACACAGGCATTTGCTCAGGAAAATGAAAATGCCGAATATTTTGAAGGAATAAATACAAGTAATTTCAATGCCTGGAAAGAAGCTTCGAGGAAGAGCGCCATGTTCCGTCCATTCGTTGAAATGAGTAATGCCATAGGAACGGTTATACTGCTCGCATACGGTGCTTACTTAATTCTCGAAGGAGATGTCACTGTAGGAACGTTCGTAACCTTCTCTATCTATCTCGGTATGTTCTGGGAACCTATATCAAGACTCGGTCAGATGTACAATCAGTTGCTGATGGCAATGGCAGCGTCAGAGAGGATATTCGAGTTCCTGGATGAACAGCCGAACGTAAAAGAAAAGGAAGATGCGGTCGAATTGAAGAGCATGAATGGCCATATAGAGTTTGACCGCGTAAAATTCGCCTATGATGCTGAGAGGATAGCCATTCCTGACTTATCTCTTGAGATAAAACAGGGTGAGACGGTTGCTCTCGTGGGACACACCGGTTCCGGTAAGTCTACAATCGCAAATCTGATCAGCAGATTTTATGATCCTACTGAAGGAGAAGTGAGAATAGACGGAATCGATCTGCGCGATGCGAAAATCGACAGCATCCGCTCCCGGATCAGTGTTGTACTTCAGGATACCTTCATTTTCTCGGGGGATATTATGGAAAATATCCGGTTCGGAAGGCCGGAGGCAAGTGATGAAGAAGTGAAAGAGGCTGCCCGGGTGGTGGGAGCGGATGAGTTCATTGATCGGCTCCCTCACGGATACAGGACGGAAGTAGAAGAGCGGGGCAATATTTTATCGGCAGGGGAGAGACAGCTGCTTTCTTTCGCCAGAGCTCTCCTTGCTGATCCGAGTATTCTCATTCTTGACGAAGCTACGTCAAGTATCGATACGGAAACAGAAATGAAAATCCAGGAAGCACTGAACAGACTTTTAAAGAACCGTACAGCTATTATGATAGCTCACCGCCTGTCCACTATCAGAGAAGCCGATAAAATCTTTGTACTGGAGAATGGGAAGGTTCTGGAGCACGGATCTCATGAGGAACTGATGGAAAAAGAAGGGGAATATTATGAGTTGGTAAAATCCCAGTTTCAAATGCTTGATGCTACCTGACCTGCCGTTATTGCGGCAGGTCTTTTGACTAAGCAAAGCTTAAAAAATGCGGGCATGCCCTCTGCTCCCACTACTGCTTTTACTCTACCGGGCGGCTTCGGACACTGAATGTTAACAAAGTTCTTTTTCACTTAAATGACACAGGTTTATGAGTAGACACGTTTCCTCAGGGTAAGGTATTATAGTTGGTAACAGGATATTGTGAAATAAGTCACAAATTTGTCAAAACCTGATACGGATCAAACTGTAATCAGTTATCTAAGAGGGGGAAATAAAATGATTGAATTGGATTCTGTCATGCTGAGCCGGATGCTTACGGCAATGACGCTGATTTTTCACATTATTTTCGCTACAGTCGGCGTAGGAGTTCCGGTCATGATCTCCATAGCCGAACTCATCGGAATAAGGAAAAAAGATAAATATTATTCGTTAATGGCGAAAAGATGGGCGAGAGGCTTCACGATAATCGTGGCAGTAGGCGTGGTTACCGGTACGGCTATAGGTCTGCAGCTCTCTCTGCTGTGGCCGAGTTTTATGCAGCTGGCCGGTAAAGTGATTGCCCTGCCTCTGTTTATGGAAACTTTTGCTTTCTTCTTTGAAGCTATTTTCCTCGGGGCATATCTCTATACGTGGGACCGCTTTAAGAATCCTATGACTCACTGGTGGCTCTCCATCCCCATTATAATTGGCGGAACGCTGTCCGCATTCTTCATTACGACAGTGAACGCCTTTATGAATACACCTGCAGGGTTCGATGTGGAGGATGGAGTAATCAACGCGATAAACCCGCTAGCAGCAATGTTCAACCCTGCGACTCCAACGAAGGTCTTTCACGTAGTGTCATCAGCCTATATGACTTCAGCAGCGATTCTTGCGACGATAGCTGCTGTAACGTATCTCGTGAAACGAGATCAGGAATATGCGAAACGCGCGCTGAAACTGACAGTTACAGCCACACTTGTTTTCTCGATCTCCACGGCTGTGGCCGGAGATTTATCTGCAAAATTTCTGGCAGAACATCAGCCGGAGAAACTCGCAGCAGGGGAATGGCATTTCGAAACTGAAGAAGGTGCGGACCTCGTGCTTTTCGGTACCCTGAATGACGATAATGAGATCACCGGAGAGATACGATTACCGAAAGCCTTGAGCTTTTTGGCTTACGGAAATTTCGATGCGGAAGTGACAGGACTTGATAAAATTCCTGACGACGAAGAACCGCCGTTGTTTATTCACTATTTCTTCGACCTGATGGTATCGATAGGAATGTTTGTGCTTCTGATATCCGGGTTGTATGTACTGATGACCTACGTCAAGAAATGGAACCCGCACAATAAGCTGATGCTCTGGGCGCTGACTACGATCGGTCCTTTATCCATGCTTGCTATTGAATTTGGGTGGGTGTACGCCGAAATCGGACGGCAGCCCTGGATTATGAGAGGGTTTATGAAAGTGGCCGAAGGGGCTACTACATCTCCGAACGTGGGAGCTATGTTCCTGCTGTTTTTCCTTCTTTATTTTGTTCTTGGCATCGGTACTCTTGTAGTTCTGCGTAAAATGTTCAAAGATCACCCTGCGGAAGTGGAACTTGAACATCTTTACACGGAAGTCGGCAAAGGAGGGGAGCGATAATGGGATACGAATATATAGGTATCACAGTTTTATGGGTGTTTCTGTACGGATATCTGATTGTAGCTTCCGTTGATTTTGGAGCAGGCTTTTTTGCTTATTACGCAAGAAGAACGAACAAAGATCATATTATGAATAAACTGATTTCCAGGTATCTATCACCTGTCTGGGAAGTGACGAACGTTTTCTTCGTCTTTTTCTTCGTAGGGCTCGTCGGCTTCTTTCCGGATATGGCTTACTATTTCGGACAGGCGCTGTTAATACCCGGAAGCATTGCGATTGTACTGTTGGCTATCCGGGGTTCCTTCTATGCGTTTGAAAGTTACGGCTCAAAAAATAACTCTGTTTTCATGTTTCTCTACGGAGCTACGGGGTTATTGATTCCTGCTTCACTTTCTACGGCTCTTACTATTTCGGAAGGAGGCTTCCTTAACGTAACGGAAGACGGGGTGAGACTGCAGATTACCGAGCTGTTGCTCAGTCCATACTCCTGGAGTGTAGTCTTACTTGCAATCGTCTCCGTGCTTTACATCAGTTCGATGTTTCTGTCCTATTATGCACATAGGGCGGGAGACAAAGACGCTTTATCGTTGTTAAGAAGATACGCTCTGTTTTGGAGCATTCCTACGATTATCGCCAGTATGACGGTGTTTATAGCTATGAGTCAGCACAATCCCGAGCACTTTGACAGGCTGTTCGATTACTGGTGGGTGTTTGGGCTCAGTGTGTTGTTCTATCTGGTAGCTGTATTTCTCGTATACAGTGAAAAACTGTACGGCTTTGCTTTTATCGCCGTAATGCTCCAGTTTCTCTTCGCTTTCTTCGGATATGGCGTTTCAAAACTGCCGTATCTGCTTTACCCGCACGTAACGATTTCCGAAAGTGTAACACCCGATGCTATGGGATTGGCCCTGGTAGTCGCATTTATAGGCGGGCTCCTGTTGCTCATCCCTTCTCTGGTGATGCTGATGAGAATGTTCCTGTTTGATGCAGATTATATTAAAGGAAATAAATAGCTGGAGAGGTCTTCCTCTCCGGCTATTTTTGAGATAATATACGCGTAGGAAGGGTGGAATTAGTGATGAAAAGAGAATTTGCTGTAATAGGCCTGGGCAGATTTGGCGGAAGTATCTGCCGGGAATTGAGTGAAGAGGGGATGGATGTCCTCGCAATCGATACGGATGAAGATAAAGTGAACGAATTCAAAGATATAGCTTCCCATGCTGTTATTGCTGATGCTACTGATGAAAATGCTTTGAAAGAGCTTGGGATAAGGAACATCGATCATGTGATTGTGGCAATAGGGGATAATATTCATGCCAGTATACTTGCTACACTTATACTGAAGGAACTGGGCACTAAAACTCTGACTGTAAAAGCACAGAACGATTACCATGAGAAGGTGCTGAATAAAATCGGTGCTGACCATGTAGTGCATCCGGAGAGGGATATGGGGAGAAGGATAGCTCACAACATCATCTCCAACAATATTCTCGACTACATTGAGCTATCTGATGACCATAGCGTCGTTGAAGTAAAAGCCGGAAGCAAGATGCGGGATAAATCACTCATCGATCTGGATATTCGTGCTCAGTATGGTTGTAACGTAGTAGCTATCAAAAGAAATCGGGACATAATCGTTTCACCGAGAGCTACAGAAAATATAAAAGAAAGTGATGTACTGATAGTGATCGGTGCCGATATAGACATCAGCCGCTTTGAAAAACACCTCGTCGTGGAAGAAGATTGAACAGATACTTATGAAAAAAAAGCGCGTCCCCCGGAAGAATGTCTTTCGGGGGACGCGCTTTAATAATTATTAAACTGATCGAATCATACTTCCATAATGATAGGAAGAATCATAGGACGACGTTTTGTCTTTTCGAAAAGGAAAGGAGCAATCGTATCAGTGATTTCGTTCTTGATTTCCGACCACTGGGTCGTCCGGCGTTCCATGACTTTATTTACATGCTTAGTTACAAGTTTCTGTGCATCTTTGATTAAGTCTTCGGATTCTCTCATGTAAACGAATCCTCGGGAGATGATATCAGGCCCGGAAGCAATCTTGAATTCTTTCATATTAATGCTTACGACTACGATTACAAGACCTTCCTCGGATAAAATGCGGCGGTCCCGAAGAACGATATTACCGATATCGCCGATGCCGCTGCCGTCCACGTAAACAGATCCGGATGGGATTTTACCTGCTACCATCGCTTCGTCTTTGCCTAACGCAAGCACGTCACCGTTATCCATGACGAATGTATTGTCAGGTTCCACATCACAGTCTTCACTGAGTTTGGCATGTTCCTTGAGCATGCGGTACTCCCCGTGAATCGGCATGAAGAATTTAGGCTGGATCAGACGGAGCATCAGCTTCATTTCTTCCTGACTTCCGTGTCCGGAAGTGTGGATGTCACTGAGGGGTCCGTGAATCACTTCGGCACCCGCACGATAAAGTTTGTTGATGGTACGACTGACACTGATAGTATTACCAGGGATTGGGGATGATGAGAATACAACAGTATCATTTGGGATGATCTGGATCTGACGGTGTGTACCGTTTGCAATTCTGGAAAGCGCGGCCATAGGCTCTCCTTGCGAACCGGTACACAGAATAGCTACTTCATGAGCTGGGAGACGATTGATTTCATGAGCATCTATGAATGTACCTTTGGGAGCGTTGATGTATCCGAGTTCCTGACCGATACGTATGGAAGATTCCATACTTCTGCCGAAAACGGCCACTTTTCTATTGTGCTTCACAGCACCTTCCACCATTTGCTGCAGACGGTAAATGTTAGAAGCGAAAGTTGCAAAAATCAGGCGTCCTTTAGCGCGGGAGAAGACGTTCTGAATATTTTCGCCAACGACTCTCTCTGATTTAGTGAAGCCCGGTACTTCAGCGTTCGTACTGTCCGAAAGCAGTGCAAGAACGCCTTCTTTCCCGATTTCAGCCATACGCGCGATATTTGCCGGTTCTCCGACCGGGGTGAAATCAAATTTAAAATCACCCGTGTGCACGATGTTACCGGGAGGTGTTTTGACCACAATACCGAAGGAATCAGGAATACTGTGAGTCGTGCGGAAGAAAGACACAGAGGTCTTGCGGAATTTAATTACATCATCTTCCTGGATTTCATGAAGCTTAGTGCTTCTTGTTAATCCATGCTCGCTGAGTTTATTTTTCAAAAGGCCTGCTGCCAGTTTCCCGGCGTAGACAGGGATGTTAATTTCACGCAACAGATAAGGAATACCGCCGATATGGTCTTCGTGTCCGTGAGTGATGAATAATCCTTTGATTTTATCCTGGTTCTGGATAAGGTACGTGTAGTCAGGGATAACGTAGTCAATGCCCAGAAGTTCGTCTTCAGGGAATTTGATACCGGCGTCAATGAGGATAATTTCGTCTTGAAATTGGACGCCATACGTATTTTTACCGATTTCTCCAAGGCCGCCTAAAGCAAAGACGGCAGTCTGGTCGTTTTTAACGAATTTCATTATTAAAACGACTCCATTTTGAAATCTTCGTCCTGCTGCTCATACTGAAGGTGTTCCTCACTTAAACCTTCAATATACTCAATATTTACGTTCTTATCGGCTAATTTTTCACGTACCTCGCGTTCTATTTCTGCTTCTACGTACATAGAATCTGTACGTTCTCTTACAGGCACTTCATTCGGAAGTTCCTGGTAATAAACTTTGTAAACCATTACATTTATCTCTCCTTTATTAAAAAATTACATACTTCACACGTTCTCCCGGAATTCAAATAAGCTTCACGCATACATCTTTCGCTCGAGTATTCGTTTCCAACGTTTTTTTAGCTTTCTTCTTAAACGCTTCATCACAGCGTCCATCTCCCTTCAGGCTAATGGAAGAAAACTGTTACCAAAACGTATGACCGCCCAATCCCTGTTACTTATAGTATAATACGGTTTTCCTTATAATGAAACAACTAACTTAATTATAAGGGTAAAGTTTTTTGTTTTTCGTGTAATACAAGAAAGAGGGGGGACCAGTTCCTTTCAAAAAAATTGCACTCATGCTAAAGTATATCCATCAAAGAATATTCAGTCCGGGGAGGAAGAAAGATGACGAAAAAATTAGCCTTTTTTGATATAGACGGAACACTTTTGGACCACGATAAAAAGTTACCGCAATCTACGATAGACACAATCAGAAAACTTCAGGATACAGGGGTTTACTGTGCGATTGCGACCGGGAGAGCCCCATTTATGTACAAAGAGATCAGAGAGCAGCTTGGTATCAGTTCTTTTATCAGTTTTAATGGACAATATGCAGTACTGGAAGGAGAGCCTGTATATAAAAATCCTCTGAAATACGAAGAACTTGCATCTCTCCATAAGAAAGCGATCAGCAATAATCATCCTGTGATCTTCATGAGTGACGAGAATATGATGGCTACGAGACCTGGAAGCTGGCGTATTGAACAGGCGCTCGGTTCCCTCCGTTTCGACTATCCTGAGGTTGATGACCGTTATTACGAGAAAAGGGAGATGTATCAGTCCCTTCTATTTTGTGAAGGGGAGGAAATTGAGAGTTACCGGCAGACCCATAGAGCTTTCGATTATATCCGATGGCATAAATATTCCTGTGATATTATTCCGAGTGGAGGGTCGAAATCAGAAGGGATCAGAAAGCTTATCGAGTCTGCAGACGTAGCGATGGAGAACGTCTACGCTTTTGGAGATGGCCCGAATGATGTGGAAATGATCCGTGATGTAGGAACGGGTATTGCTATGGGGAATGCCGTGCCCCAGGTGAAAGCTGTGAGCGACTATGTAACAGATGATGTTTCCAAAGACGGACTGACAAAAGCTGTATATGAAGTTGGTCTGCTATAATAAAAAATCCTGCTGCACTCGTTTAAGTGCGGCAGGATTTTTTTATCGGAAGGTTCCACTCAATCGGCCGGAGTAGCATTTTCCGGTAAGGCATACGGTTGATCTTTATTTATATGATCATAAAACATGATGCCGTTCAGATGATCAAGTTCATGTTGAAATACTATTGCGGCGAAGTCTTTGAGTCTGAGTTTCACTTCTTCCCCGCCAAGTGTCGTAGCTTTCAGAGTTATCCTGCGGTATCGCGGGACATATCCGGGCACCTCTCTGTCCACGGATAAACAGCCTTCCCCGGTAGAAAGATAGGTGTATTCTACCGAATGGCTGATGATTTTCGGGTTGAAAAGTCCGTAGCTGTATTCTTTATCTTTTGTATCCGTAAAATGCACAGCCATCATACGTTTATTGATGTCTATTTGCGGAGCGGCGAGCCCTACTCCGGGGCGAAGTCCGTAACGGTCACACATCTCTTCATCCTGACTGTTTTTGATGAACTGCAGCATGTCCTCCAACGTCTTCCGGTCTTCCGAGCTCGGAGGAAGATCTACATTTTCAGCAGTTTTTCTTAAGGCAGGGTGTCCTTCCCTGACGATATCTTCCATCGTAATCATCGTTCTCATCCTTTCTTTCCTGGTTCCACGGGGAAAATCATCTTTTCATTTTATTTCAACTATTATACTATTGTAGATAGAAATGAAAAACAATAAAAGTTTTTGATTGATTAAGGGGGAAGCGATTGGTGAAGAGAAAGAGCGTTTTGTTCATTATTGCAGGCTGTTCATTTTTATTTGCAGGCTGTTCCAGTCAGACGGCTCAGGAAGAAATATATGACCACCTCGAAGAAACTGTATCATTGGAAGAACCGTTCGAGAAATATCAGAAACAGATCAATGACCTGGAAAATGAAGAACGGGAGTTATATAAAGAAATTATTGCAGCAAAAGAAAGTGAGATGGACAAAATCGAGAAGCTTTCCGATAAAGCTCTTGAAAATGTCGAGGAAAGAAAAGATAAGCTGGATTCAGAAAATGAAAGTATTCAGTCAGCAAGGGATGAATTCGAAGAAGTAGAATCCTCTATCAGTAACATTGAGGAAAACGAAGAGGCTGGGTCCGCTGCCGGAAATATGGTAGCTGCCATGAACAAACGTTATAACGCCTATGAAGATATGCACTCCCTATACGAAGAACTGCTGAAGATGGATGAAGAACTCTACGCAATGCTGAAAAAAGAGGATGTCGCAGAAGAAGAACTGCGTGCGCAAATAACCTCCGTAAATGATAAGTTTACAGAAATCACGGAAGTAAATGAAACTTTCAATGAAAAGACTGAACAGTTTAATGAGTTGAAAAAGAAATATTATGAAGCTTCCGACCTGAACGTGAATTATAATAACAACAAAGGGTAAGGCCGTAGAGAAATTACGGTCTTTTTCTTTTGCAACTGGGAACATTATCGTCTACAATTGTAACAGAAAGTAAAAGTGAGTAATACAGATTACAGCCTAAGGATCCCCTGAATTTCCTCAGCGTCGGCGACTTTGCAAGTTACTGAAGTATTTAATCTAACTGGAGGCCTGTGTATTGACGGATTTGTTTTTGTTAGGCTAGACTGTTTAGTGGTAGAGCAATTGTACCAGTCAAAAACGGATTCGTTCCTGTAACAGTTACGAGGGACGAATTAGATGATTAATATCACGCCTCTCCGGGTATTGCGGGTAAGAGGTGCGGAATGTTTTCTTTGGCTGAATGCAGGCGGGAGTTAAGTCAGTTTTTTTCAGGGTGATACTTACATTTCAAATGGAAAGGAAGAGGTGACAGACATTGAAACGAACTCTAGAAAATATTGAAAAACAGTTCGAAACGTTTCAAATTCTGAATGAGCAAGGCGAAATAGTAAACGAAGAGGCTATGCCGGAGCTTTCGGACGACGATCTGAAAGAAATTATGCGTCGTATGGTATACACAAGAATTTTGGATCAGCGTTCCATCGCTCTCAACAGACAGGGGCGTCTCGGTTTTTACGCTCCTACAGCAGGACAGGAAGCCTCACAGCTGGGGAGTCACTATGCACTGGAACAGGATGACTTTATTCTTCCGGGCTACCGTGACGTTCCTCAGCTGATTTGGCAGGGTCTGCCGCTATACAAAGCCTACTTGTTCTCTAAAGGCCATTATATCGGTAACCAGATGCCTGAAGAGGTGAAGGCAGTAAGCCCTCAGATCATAATAGGTGCTCAGATCACCCAGGCGGCCGGTGTAGGACTCGGCTTCAAAAAGCGCGGTGAAAAGACAATTGCGATAACTTACACAGGAGACGGAGGCGCGTCTCAGGGTGACTTCTATGAAGGTGTGAACTTTGCGGGTGCCTTCGGTGCTCAAACGGTATTTGTCGTACAGAACAACCAGTATGCTATTTCCGTACCTTCCGAAAAGCAGACTGCTGCTCAGACGATTGCTCAGAAGGCAGTTGCTGCAGGTATTGAAGGTATACAGGTAGACGGTATGGACGTTCTTGCTGTTTATGCAGCAACAAAAGAAGCCCGTGAAAGAGCTATTAACGGTGAAGGTCCTACTCTTATTGAAACACTTACGTATCGTTACGGACCTCACACTATGGCCGGGGACGATCCGACACGTTACCGCACAGAGGACACTGATAACGAATGGGAACAAAAAGATCCAATCGTTCGTTTCCGTAAGTATCTTGAAAGCAAAGATCTATGGAGTGAGGAAGAAGAGAACGAAGTGATTGAAAAAGCGAAAGAAGAAATTAAAGCCGCCATCAAGGAAGCAGATAACACTGCTAAACAGAAAGTTACTGACCTGATGGATATTATGTACGAAGAACTTCCGCAGAATTTACAGGAACAACGGGAAGAATACGCTGAAAAGGAGTCGAAATAAATCATGGCACAAATGACAATGATTCAAGCCATCACGGATGCAATGCGCACAGAACTCGGCAATGATGAAAATGTGCTTGTCTTCGGTGAAGACGTTGGTTACTACGGTGGGGTCTTCCGTGCAACGGAAGGCCTGCAGGACGAATTTGGCGAAGATCGCGTGTTTGACACCCCTCTTGCCGAATCAGGTATAAATGGTATGGCGATAGGACTTGCTCTGACAGGATATCGTCCTGTCCCTGAAATACAGTTCTTCGGTTTTGTGTTCGAAACAATGGATGCAATTGCCGGCCAGATGGCACGTTACCGCTTTCGTTCCGGTGGTACCGAATCGATGCCGATCACGATACGCTCTCCTTTCGGAGGAGGAGTCAATACACCTGAATTGCACGCGGACAGCCTCGAAGGAACTATGGCGCAAATGCCTGGCCTTAAAGTTGTAATCCCGTCCAATCCGTACGACGCGAAAGGACTTTTAATCCAATCTATACGCGATAACGATCCTGTTATCTTTCTCGAACACATGAAACTTTATCGTTCTTTCCGTGAAGAAGTTCCGGAAGAAGAGTATACAGTGGAACTCGGGAAAGCAGCAGTCAAGAGAGAAGGTTCTGACGTTACTCTTATCGGTTATGGTGCCATCGTCCATACAGCGCTGAAAGCGGCGGAACAACTCGAAGAGAATGGAGTTTCGGCTGAAGTTATCGATCTACGTACAGTGAGCCCGGTGGATTATGATACTATCATCGAATCCGTTAAGAAGACGAACCGTGCAGTAGTGCTGCAGGAAGCTCAAAAACAGGCAGGTATCGCTTCCAACGTTGTGGCCGAGATTCAGGAGAAAGCTATTCTTCATCTCGAAGCTCCAGTGTTGCGTGTGACTGCTCCGGATACACTCTATCCGTTTACTCAGGCGGAAGGCGTGTGGCTCCCTGATCACACTTCAATCATCGAAAAAGTTGAAAGTGTAATGAATTTTTAAATAAACCAAGTAGGAGGTAATCCCTGATGGCATATGAATTTAAACTGCCGGATATCGGTGAAGGTATCCACGAAGGTGAAATTGCAAAGTGGTTTGTAGAGGAAGGACAGGAAATTGCTGAAGATGATGTCCTTTGTGAAGTGCAAAATGATAAAGCCGTAGTAGAAATTCCATCTCCAGTAGAAGGAACTGTCAAAAAGATCCATGTAGACGAAGGTGTAACTACAACTGTAGGTACAGTTATTATTACGTTCGATGCAGAAGGGTACGATGACGGTTCCTCTGAGGAAAGTGGAGAATCTGAAGAAGAATCAAAAGAAGAGTCCAAAGAAGATTCGAAACAGGAAGCCGAGCAGGAGCAAAGTGACGAAAAACCGGCTGCTGCCGCTTCCACAGAAAGCGAAGAGGATGATGGTTCAAGAGTAATAGCCATGCCTTCGGTACGGAAGTTTGCGCGTGAAAAAGATGTTAATATCCAAAAAGTTCAGGGTAGCGGTAAAAACGGACGTATTCTGAAAGAGGATATCGAAGCCTATGCGAACGGAGAACAGTCGGAAGCTCAGGCTTCTGCAGAAGAAGAGACTCAGGAAGAGTCTTCCGGTAAACAGCAGGTTCCATCAGGTGAAGCCTACCCTGAAACTCGCGAGAAAATGAGCGGTATGCGTAAAGCGATTGCTAAAGCAATGGTGAACTCGAAGCATACAGCGCCACATGTTACACTTATGGATGAAGTGGACGTGACGGAACTTGTAGCTCACCGTAAGAAGTTCAAAGAAGTTGCTGCTGAACAGGATATTAAACTGACTTATCTTCCATATGTAGTGAAAGCTCTTGTATCAACGCTTAAGAAATACCCGGTATTGAATACGTCTCTGGACGATGAAACAAACGAAATTATCCAGAAACATTATTACAACATCGGAATCGCGGCGGATACGGATAGAGGACTGCTTGTACCTGTAGTGAAAGAAGCTGACCGCAAAGCGATGTTTACTATCTCTGATGAGGTGAACCAGCTTGCCGTTAAAGCTCGCGACGGAAAACTTACCGGAGAAGAAATGAAAGGTGCTTCCACTACTGTTACAAATATCGGCTCTGCCGGTGGTCAGTGGTTCACACCTGTTATTAATCATCCGGAAGTCGCGATACTGGGCATCGGAAGAATTGATGAGAAACCTGTAGTAAGAGACGGAGAAATTGTAGTAGCTCCGGTACTGGCAGTCTCTCTAAGCTTCGACCACAGAATTATCGATGGAGTAACTGCACAGCAGGCAATGAATCACATCAAGCGTTTACTGCACGATCCACAACTAATTATGATGGAGGCGTAAAGTATGGTAGTAGGAGATTTCCCAATTGAAGTAGACACATTAGTAGTAGGAGCAGGACCTGGCGGCTATGTAGCTGCCATCCGTGCTGCTCAAACAGGTCAAAAAGTTACTATTGTAGAAAAAGACAATCTCGGCGGGGTCTGCCTGAACATCGGTTGTGTACCTTCCAAGGCCTTGATTGAAGCGGCTCACAACTTCCAGAAAGCAAAAGGTGACGAGGATATGGGTATTTCATCCGAAAACACCACTGTAGATTTCTCCAAAGTACAGAGCTGGAAAGGCGGCGTCGTTCAGAAACTTACCGGCGGCGTACAAAGTCTTCTGAAAGGTAACAAAGTAGATGTCGTAAAAGGTGAAGCTTACTTTGTCGATCAGAATACAGTGAAAATTATGGACGAAAAGCAGTCACAGACTTACAAGTTCAAAGATTGCATTATCGCAACCGGTTCCCGTCCTATTGAAATCCCTAATTTCAAATTCTCTGAACGCGTTCTGGACTCTACAGGCGCACTGGAGTTAAAAGAAATTCCGAAGAAACTTATTGTTATCGGAGGCGGTTATATAGGTACAGAACTTGGTACTGCATATGCAAACTTCGATACGGAAGTTACTATTCTTGAAGGAATGGATCGCATACTGAACGGGTTTGAAAAAGATCTTGTTCAGCCGGTTAAGAAGAACCTGAAGAATAAAGGGGTCGAAGTAGTAACTAACGCCATGGCCCAGGGCGTGGAAGAAACTGAGGACGGTGTCAAGGTTACGTATGAGGTGAACGGCGAAGAAAAAACGGCAGAAGCAGACTATGTACTGGTTACCGTCGGCCGTAAACCGAACACGGATGAAATGGGTCTCGAAGAAATGGACATGGACATGGACGACAAGGGTTATATCCAGGTGGATAAACACAGTCGTACGAACTTCGAAAACATTTATGCTATTGGTGACATAGTTCCTGGACCTCCTCTGGCCCATAAAGCTTCTTATGAAGGTAAAATCGCAGCAGAAGTTATTGCCGGAGAGAAAGCGGAAGTGGATTACATGGCTATTCCTCTAGTCGCGTTCTCCGATCCGGAAATCGCTTCTGTCGGCTACACGAAAGAAACAGCTAAAGAAGCCGGCTATGAAGTAAAAGAATCCAAATTCCCGTTCCAGGCAAATGGACGCGCGCTCTCACTGAATAGTACAGAAGGCTTTCTTAAGCTTATTACAAGAAAAGAAGACGGCCTGATTATCGGTGGACATGTTTCTGGTGCTAACGCTAGTGACATGATAGCCGAAATCGGTCTTGCTATTGAAACAGGTATGACAGCAGAAGATCTGTCACTCACTATTCATGCTCACCCTACTCTAGGTGAAATAAGCATGGAAGCAGCTGAAGTAGCAATGAGTCGTCCGATCCACACAATGTAATAGATCAGCAGCCCTGCAGAAGGAATTCCTTCTGCAGGGTTTTTTTGATATATAAAATATAGGCAGGGTGTTAAAAGCTTCCACGCCGTGAAAAAAGCCATGAGCGCATGCTCATGGCTTTTTCAGGATAGTATGTTGTTAAGTTCATCAACGATTTTATTCGTGCTCAAATCGTTTCCTGAGACTTTTCCGATTGTCTTGCCATCTTTCATAATGATTATAGCAGGCTCGTCCGTTAACGGGCGGGAGAGTTCCCGTTCATTAACTTTCTCTTTGGAGAAATTGAAGGAATAGGGAGCAGAGGCCTTGAATTCGAGCAATGCGTTCATATAGGACTTCGGAGTCCGGTTATCTTCATCAGAAACGACTATAAGGTCATAGTCATTTCCATCAGCATAAATGACATCCACAGTCGGAGCAGTTAAATGCAGGGTAAGGGTAAACAATACTATATAAATGAATAGGAAAGAGTACTTCACAGTCTGACCATCTCCTTCGCTTGTAACTCTCCCATCAACAATAACAAACAAAAAAGTTTACTCCGGGAATGTAATTAAAATGTTATGAAAAAGACACCCGTTTGTAGACTCCGGTCATGTCATCGAAATTTTACAGATCGTTGTTTCTTCTGATAGGCGTCAAGAGGTTCCGTATATTTTCATAAAAATAGCACCCGGGCTAATAGCCTCGGGTGCTTAACAAATTATTTTTTCTTTCTTAAATCGACGAGTTTTTCTTCTTCTTTGAATGCTTTCATGAGTGAGAAACAGATTAGTATCAGGATGAAAGCAAACGGGAAGGCTGAAATGATGGCTGCCGTCTGAAGGGCACCTAAACCACCTTGCCATAGCAGCACAGCAGCGGCACCAGCCTGAATAATACCCCAAGTGAACTTAACTTTACGACTTGGGTTCAGGCTTCCGTTTGTCGTCTGCATACCGAGTACAAATGTTGCAGAGTCAGCTGACGTAATGAAGAAAGTACTGATCAGCAACAATCCTACAGCAGACATGATGCCTCCGAGAGGGAGGTGTTCAAGAGCTGAGAACAGGGCTACTTCCGTACCCAGTTCCGACATGTCGGAAAATACATCTATACCGTCAAAGTACTCAAGACCAATTGTAGTACCACCGAAGGCGGAGAACCACAGAGCGCCGAATACAGTCGGTACGAGCATGACACCCAGAACGAACTCACGGATAGTACGTCCCCTCGATACACGGGCGATAAACGTACCTACGAAAGGTGCCCAGGAAATCCACCATGCCCAGTAGAAGATCGTCCAGTCCTCTATCCAGGTATTATCCTGAGAGAACGGGGTCAGACGAAAACTCATGTACGGTAAGTCTCTGATATAACCGCCGAAGGAAGTGGTGAAGAAATCCATGATAAAGTTTGTAGGTCCGGCGAAAATAACGAAAATAAGCAGTAAAATCGCCAAAACGATGTTGGTGTTACTTAAATACTTAATTCCTTTGTTCAATCCTGTCATAGCAGAAATCATAAACAGGAACGTCACTATAACGATAATGATAAGTTGAAGGAAGAAAGTATCTTCCAGTCCCGGTATGGTAAACGAAAGCCCGCTGGAAATCTGCAGCGCGCCTAAACCGAGAGAAGTAGCGACACCGAAAATTGTAGCGAATACTGCTATGGAATCAATAGTGATCCCTATAGGACCCTGAATTCTCTTTTCACCGAGCAAAGGTACGAGTGCCGTACTTATAACTCCGGGAGCATTTTTTCTGAATTTGAAAAATGCAAGAGCGAGAGCTAATATTGCGTAGACCGCCCAAGGGTGTACTCCCCAGTGGAAGAAGGTGTACTTCATGGCAGAGTAAGCAGCTTCCGGTGTCTGTGCTTCCTGTCCCTGTATCGCAGGAGTGTGGAAGTGGGACAACGGTTCCGCAGCGCCCCAGAAGACGAGCCCGATACCCATACCTGCACTGAAAAGCATGGCGAACCAGGTAATGTACGGATACTCCGGTTCATCTTCCGGTTTCCCAAGTTTAAGTTTCCCGTACTTGGAGAACACTAGGTATATGGCAAAAATTACAAAACTTGTAGTAGAGAGCAAATAGAACCAGCCGAACTTATCGGTAAGGAACCCCTGGATCTGCGATGTAACGTTGGACAGGTTGGCGTTAGGCAACACACTGTCCGGGACAACTCCCCATGCGATAAATAAGAACGCAATAACTACTGAAATATAGAATACTTTTGTTACTTGATTCATCAAGCTTTCATCCTTTCCTGTTTTTAATCATCATAAGTGATGATATGGTCTTCGTGCTTTTTCGTCAACAGGTGCATTTCTTCGAGAACGTCATGAAAAGACAATAATTCATAAATAAGCACTACTTCCGCGACGAAATGATGACGATATCCATATCTCTGCTCAATGTGATGTTCTCTCCATTCCCAGAGACGCTGATCGAGGTCTTCGACGAGTTTGAATTGCTCCTCACTTATTGTGTGAGTTTTGTCTGTAATCACCTGGGCATAAAGTTTCCCAAGGTACAAAATCAATTCTTTTTCGTTTTCATCAAATGAAGGTGTAGTCTCGCGGGCATAAAGCATATTACCGAGCTGATACACAATCTGGTGCATCAACGACAAGTGTTCTTTCACATACACAAGCTGTTTCAAATCGCCCCTTGAATGTCTGTGGTACTTCCACTCTTCGCGTTGGAAATTCAGGAGAACTTCCGTACGCTCGAGTCTGGTAGTAAGCTGACGGTGCAACCGCCTAAGGAAGGAAGTCTTCTGCCTGGATTCGTCCGTAACATCGAGCAGGATTTTACGAAGCAGCTGGCTGGCGGTTCTGTTCATCATGTAAAGATTTTTCAGAATCGTAGTAGTATAGTTGGGAGGGAGTAGAAAGAAATTCACAAGAGTGGAAACGACGATACCAATAGATGTAGTACCCAACCTTACTATAAACGAAACAATTTCGTTGTCCCCGAAATCAGGGATCATGGCTATTGCAGTAATCGTTGCAACAGTAATACCGTCATCGAGTTTCAGCTTATGACATATCCCAATCGTTAACATTGCTGCGAGCCCATAAGCAAGGGCTCCTTTGTCAAACATCGAATACATCATTACCGCAATCAGTGCCCCTATTGCAGCGGCCGGAAAGCGCACAGCCGCTTTCCTGATAGAGGCTACCACTGTATGTTCAATCGTTACTACAGCAGTAATGACGGCAAAAATGACAGGCAGATCGAAAAAAGAACAGATTAGTGCCGTAATAAACACCGATATCCCGGTTTTTACCGTACGCCCTCCAAACAAGTTAAACCGCTTCAAAAACTGCATCATTTGAAAAAGACCACCTTCAAATAGCGTCTCGATAAGTCACGATTCCATATTATAATACAAATCTTCTTATATTAATAGTGAATATGGGGAAACTGTACTATAATTATAGGATATTACATATTTAGACAGGAGGATTCAAAATGAAAAAAAGGTTAATGGTGGTGATTTTTCTATTACTTTCAGCCTGCAGCAGCACCGGTGACGCTACGTCAGGCACCGGCGAAAGCCAGGAGAAGAATGAACAGAACCAGGAAGACAAACAAGGAAAAGCGAAAGAGACAAGTGAAGCCGAAAAGAAAAAAGAGAAAGATGAGGAAAAACGCGAGAAGAAAGAGGAAACTGCCGGTGATAAGTATGTTCTGCAGGAAGACTGGTCATTTGCTCCGGCGGCGGAAGGCGAGAGTAAAGTAGCGCTTCTCACAATTGATGACGCTCCGGATGAGCACGCACTTGAAATGGCTAAAAAACTGAAAGAAAAAGAAGCTCCTGCTATCTTTTTTGTTAATGGCCATTTTCTGGATACTGAGGAGGAAAAGAACACACTTAAAAAGATCCACGACCTGGGTTTTCCTATCGGTAACCATACGGAAACCCATGCTTCTTTGCAGGACCTGACAGAAGAAGAGCAGTATGAACAAATTGTAGGAGTAAGTGATCAAATCGAGGAAATCATCGGAAAGCGCCCTGATTTCTTTCGCGCTCCGTTCGGGCAGAATACAGAGTACTCCGAGCAGCTCGTTAAGGAAGAGGGGATGCTCCTTATGAATTGGACATATGGCTATGACTGGAACGAGGAGTATACAGATGCCTCAAGCCTTGCTGATATTATGGTCAATACACCGTTGCTGCGTGACGGGGCTAATCTGTTAATGCACGATCGCGAATGGACGAACAAAGCTTTGAACGATATCATTTCAGGTTTAAGAGAGAAAGGTTATACATTGCTTGACCCCGCCCAGATCAAACTACCTTAAGAGGGAAGGTGCCGAATTTCAGTTTTCAGGGATTGCTTCCGCCGATTTATCATTAATAAACGGCGGAAGTTTTTTTATGAAATTCCTCCTTTAACCCTTTTTGTAAATAGAATATTTTAACCGCTTTTATTAGTATGACATTTTTATAAAAAAGATATACTATACTGTTGACGAAAGCAGTATTAACACATATAATAAAATTACATTGAAAGCGATACCAAAAATAGAAAGGATGGATGAGAAATGGGTACAATTGTTTGTCAGGATTGTCAGAGAGTCATCGAGCACTACGAGGACGAAAAGGTTTCGACTCTTTACGGTACTTGTCCTACTTGCAACTCGAAATAATCTATCTTCCAGAAACCGCCGGGCTGCCCGGCGGTTTTTAATTTGTGAGATTGCAGAGCGGTAATACCTGCGGTCAGTTTATGCTACACTTGAAGCAGGGAGGGATATTATGGATTGGAATACGAAAGTTACAGATTTATTGGGTATACGATATCCGATCATCCAGGGAGGACTTGCTTACCTGGCTTATTCGGAACTTGCTTCTGCCGTTTCCAGTGCCGGAGGTCTCGGACAGATCACCGCGATGAGTCTGGAATCTCCCGAAGAGCTGAGGAAAGAAATAGAAAAAACGAGAGAAAAAACCGATTTTCCATTCGGTGTAAATTTTGCCATCGGGAACCATGGCCGCCCGTACGAGGATATGGTGAAAGTGGCAGTGGAAGAAGAAGTACCTGTCGTTTCAGTAACAGGTGGTAATCCAAAAGGCGTTCTGGAATTGCTTAAAGGTACTGCGATCAAAAAAATAGTACTTGTAGCTGCAAAACGTCAGGCCGTAAAAGCCGAAGAACTAGGTGCCGACGCCGTTATGGTGGTGGGACAGGAAGGTGGAGGTCACATAGGGCGTTCAGATACAGGGACATTTGTATTGACCCCGGAAGTTGTGGATGCAGTCTCCATACCTGTAATTTCCTCCGGCGGCATTTCGGACGGTCGCGGGCTGATGGCAGCTCTGGCTCTTGGGGCAGAGGGTATCGAGATGGGTACAAGGTTTATTGCTACGGAAGAATGTGTGCACGCTCACGAGGCTTATAAGGACAAAATAGTGAGCGCAGGTACGGACGATACTGCAGTTATCAAAAGGTCTCTCGGCTCTCCGGCACGGGCGCTTGCAAATACATGGACCGAACGAATTCTTTCGCTGGAAGAAGAAGGAGCCGATTACGATAAAATGAAAGATTATATTTCAGGGGAAGCTAATAAGAAGTACATTTACGAAGGAATCGAGCAGGAAGGTTTCGGGTGGGCTGGCCAGGTTTCGGCAAGAATCAGTGAAGTGTTAAGTGTACGGAAATTATTCGATGAAATTATTTCAGAAGCGGAATACATAAGTGAAAAGTGGAGGTGAATTCTAATGGGCTATACTTACCCTATTGATGAGGAGTACTGGTCGAAGGAAGAAATTATAGACGTTGTGAATTTTTACAGCCTGGTTGAGAAAGCTTATGAAGAAGGTGTAAAGAAAGAAGATCTTAAGCTCGCTTATGCGCGTTTTAAACAGATAGTGCCTTCAAAAAGCGAAGAAAAAACTTTGTTCAGGCAATTTGAACAAGTTTCGGAATATTCTCCTTATCATGTAGTCAAAGAGTCCGGCCGGGACGGTGTCAATTATATTAAAATGTGAAGGGACCTTCTTTGGCCCTTCACATTTATTAGATGTTCATTGCCTTTTTGTACAGTGGTAGCAGAGTTTCAAACGTTTTTTGAGCCTCATTGATAAAAGCATTGCCGTCCTTTAATAAATCATCGTCTGAAGAAAAGCGGCGCCCTACGAGAAACTCCCCTTTTTTTACATCCCGGAAACGGTGAAGTGTTTCCGATAAGTTCTCTGCATTGTATGCGAAGGCCTCGTTTTTTGTGTGATCTTTGGATAGTACGTAATGATCAGGGATTTCGGACTTCAGGAAATCGGAATCTTCCAGAAAAGCTTCCGCTATTCTTTCTTTGTCGGGAAGCTCATAAATAAATGCCAGCCAAAGAAAAACGTTGTTTCCCCAGAGACCGATCTGGAAATGGGGAAGTTTCTTGTACCCGCGTTTATTATTTGCGATCGCCGCCCATGTGTCATTTGGAGGGTTTTTGCTTCTGCGGGCATGTTTCGCTACGTGGACGTACATCTCCTCTCCTGTTTCAGCAGAAATCGCCGGTTGAAGTTCATAGGCAATTTCTTCCAGTTTCGGAGAAAGCCGGAATCGGAGCGCTTCCATTCTGTTCTCCAAACCTTCAATAGAAAAAACGTCAAAATCTTTTTCGGAAAAACCGTTGAACCCGTTCATAGTATCACCTCATTTTATAGTAACAATCCAAAGTTTAACACAGATAATGGTAAAAATTTAATGGAGGGGAAGATTATTAGAAAGAATTCAGGGGTACTGTGTCTAAAGCCCACTTTCCGCTAAAGAAGGGGCCTCGCCACGATATGCAACTGAAATCCGTGTGAAGATCAGCGGCTTTTGGTAACATTGAAGATAACACAGGTGTAAAAGGAGCTCATTTAATGGACACTAAACAAATACTGCAGTACGCCAGATCCTGGGTTCTCGAAGCAGGAGAAGACATCAGAGCAAATATTAACGAACCTCTGCAAATAGATACGAAATCAACACCGGACGATCTTGTAACGCAGATGGATCAGCAGACTGAAAAGTTTTTTGCCGATAAAATCAGAAATCAATTTCCGGATCACAGAATATTCAGTGAAGAGGGGATGGGGGACGACATCTCCGACCTTGAAGGAGTCGTATGGATTGTAGACCCTATCGATGGAACTATGAATTTCGTCCATCAGCAGAGGAACTTTGCGATTTCGATAGGGGTGTATGAAGACGGCACGGGCAAAATCGGTTTGATTTATGATGTAATGAATGACGTGCTTTACAGTGCCGTAAAAGGAGAAGGGGCTTACAAAAACGGTAATCGTCTTCCTCAGCTTTCGACTACAGAACCTTTGAAGCGTTCTATATTTTCATTGAATACAACGTGGCTCCTGGAAGAGAACACGCTTGTGGAAGCATCGGGTATAAGGGAACTGGTGAAAAGTCTCAGAAGCACGAGATCCTACGGGTCGGCGGCTCTGGAATTTGCCTTTCTTGCTGAAGGGGTCCTTGACGGATACGTGACTATGAGCCTTATGCCGTGGGATATAGCCGCAGGCAAAGTGCTCGTTGAAGAAGTAGGAGGCGTAGTAACGACAGGAGATAACCGGTCTCTGTCCATGATGGATCGTACGAGTGTGTGTGCTGCAAGAGGGAATATACACGGGGAAACGGTGGAGAACTATATCAACCTTAAGAAATAATGAAAAACCTCCAACATACCAAGGGTCGGCCATAAACTGGCCGGCCCTTTTATATATTGATGAATTGGTAATCCGGGAAGAGCGTTTTTGAGACCGCGGCGTTTCCGGACCGGTCAACGCCAGGGGTGAAGATTATGTATTCTCATTTTTGTTGATTTTGATTCCATAACCCATAATTCCGCCTCCTGCAACGAAAAACAGAGCAGCCAGCCAGAAAAGTTCTATAGCTATAGAGAAGCCCGTAAACACGAAACACAAGATTACAGCAGTCGCCAATAAGATATTCCTCAATATTCTCACCTCGATTCCAATATTAGTATAAAACAAATTAATCGTAACTTAAACAATTGGCACAGCTGCAAATATTTAGTATGATGAGTGAAGATAACTTTGAGGGGGAAGCAACATGCAGGCATCACCAACACTGACAGTTCCTGAAGATTTATGGCCGGTGGCCGATTTCTTTTTCAGAGGTCTCGGTCCTGAGATAAACCTTAACAATGCAGGCGAAGCTGCATCTTTATTCCAAAGCTTCTTCTGGTTATACCTTACTATAGTCATATTGACTGTAATCACTTTCAAGCTCGGTTTCGCTAAGAAGCTGCCATTACTTAAAAACGTCGTGGTCTATACAGTTCTTGTTATCGGTACTTTTCTGTTGACGCTTATGCTCGGGTTAAACTTACCGCTGGCGGAAAGTCTAATTGTAACTGCAGTGGTTCTGGGTCTTTACAGATTGAGGCTCTCCAGAGAGAGAAACGGTAATCAGGCATAGAAAAAGCCTTCTCCAGGCGGGAGAGGGCTTTTTTTACGGGGATCAGGAGAGATAGTGTTCGTTTTTTATCTCGCGACGGAAAATGAAGTTACCTGAATTGACCCGTTTAGCAGTATTGTCGGCGATGCGGTCATGGCACGTCTGGCACATATATGTGGAATTCCTGCGATTGCGGAGTCTTTTAGCCTGAAGACTTTTACTGTCGATGGATTCTATATGTTCACATATAACACATTGTACTCTCATACTACTCACCTCTTCACTGATTGTATCACAGCAGTTGAATATTTTCTCCTCAAAAGAAGCTGTTTTTTAAAAGTTTGAATGGTGTATAATAGGGTAAGATTATATGTAGCACTAAAGGAAAGGGTGGTAAGATGAGAAAGCGATGGAAGCTGGCTTTGGCAGGAGCGATCACAGGTGGAGCTGCTGCATATCTCATGTATGATGAAGAGCGGAGAACTCAAATGACTTCTAAAGTGAGTCAGTTAAGCAAAAAATCAAACGATCTGAGTGATATGCCGATACAGGAAGCCGGCGAACCGGAAGCGGACAATCTCCAAAACTCGAAAATGGTATCGGAGGGGTCCCAGTTCGGAGTCCAGTATTACAATGAGCTGACCGAAAAAGAGAGAGAAATTCTTGAAAAAAGCCGAGACCAGGATTGATAGAAGAACCCCCGTTCCACAAAGGTGAACGGGGGTTCTTTCTGTTGTTTGCTATGTTTCAGTACAGTCGGTATAAACACTGACTATTCAAACCTGATTTTTTTAATTCCCTTAATAGGTTCGTCTTTGTTGGAACCATCCCCCATGTAGAGATGAATAGGGCCGTCATCCTTCAAAGGCTTTCCTTTTTCGGCAAACAGGGCATAAGCGTCACGAATTTCCTCTGCGGTGACTGATTTTTCCCCTTCTGAAGTTTCAAGAACTGCTGTTTTTGCCTCATCATGAATGTCACTTGTATGTAAAAAAGGTAACAGAGGCATTAAAAACGTTCCTTTTACAGCCCGCTCTTTCTCATAGCGGTTTACGCTTTTGTTGACAGGTGGAGTGACTTTCTGCTGGTACATGGCTCTATTGAAGCGTTCCGCCTGTTCGCGCAGTTCATCAATTTCCCTTTCTTCCTCGGAAGTGATTCCGTCTTCAAAAACTTCGGAAAACGTAAGTTTACGATCGTCAAAAATCCAAACGGTGGGGTCCAGGGTAATAGGGTAAGTAACCTTACCGGTAATTTGTACAATCATGGATGATAGCCGCCTTTCCTTAAACAATTTATTTCACATGATAGCAGAATTTCTCCGGCATTTCATTAAATCGGGTCCTACTGTCGCTGAATTTTTATTTTTTTGCTATAATAGGTAAGGATTCGGTGATCGTTATGTTGCATTTCACCTTGATAAACGATAATATTAAATGAAAGAATGCAGAAGAGGGGGGAGTTGAATGTTGTCTGATGTAGCAGTTGATCAGCGGGAGAAAGCATATGCCCTTCTTAAAGCGGACGCAGATAAAATTCTTCAATTAATTAAAGTGCAAATAGATAATTTGACTATGCCTCAGTGCCCGTTATACGAAGAGGTACTGGATACCCAGATGTTCGGATTGTCGCGGGAAATCAATTTTGCGACAAGGTTGAATCTTATAACCGAAGAAGAGGGCAAAGAACTTCTCGACAACCTGGAAAAACAGCTGAATGTTTTACATGAAGCATCTCAACGGTCATAAGTAAAGGCTCAAATTGCGACCTTCAGTTGTAATTTGAGTTTTTTATTACATATACGTTTTCAGAATATTAAAAGGCTTTAGTTAAGGGATGAGATATATGAAAATATGGAAATCATTAGATTTCACTTTAATGTTCGCACCATTGGTACTTATAGGATTCGGCACAGTAATGATCTATAGTGCGAGTATGGTGGATGCACCTGTTAAATTCGAAGTGGAACCGAACCACTTTCTGCTTAAGCAGTTGCAGTGGGCAGTGATTGGACTGGCAGTCTTTCTCGTAGCGGCATTCATCCCTTACAGGCAGTATCGGAGATTCGTTAAACTTACCGTGCTTATTATGATACTGTCACTGGTGGGAGTTTTCATTTTCGGAGAGACGAGGAACAATGCGACGTCCTGGTATGTATTCGGGGGATTCAGTGTCCAGCCCGCCGAATTTGTGAAAGTCGGACTGGTACTTTATTTAGCGTCTGTATATGCAAAAAAGCAGCCCTACATAGATAATTTCACTCAAGGGGTTCTTCCTCCTTTGTATTTGACTTCGCTACTGCTCGGCTTAATCATTATGCAGCCTGATATAGGTACAGCCGCCGTTATAGCAATGATAGCTGCAAGTGTTGTAATTTCTTCCGGGATCAGAATGAAGCACGTAATGATTCTAGTGAGCGGTATAGTGCTCGTCACGGTGCTTGCCAGTCAGCAGATGATAACGGATGAGCGGGCCTCCAGGTTTACGGGCGCCTACCAGCCGTTTGAGACTCCGGAAGCGGACGGTTATCATCTGATCCAGTCTTATATAGCTATTGGCAGTGGCGGTCTGACAGGAGAAGGACTGGGGCAGGGGGTCCAGAAGTTGGGTTACCTGCCTGAACCTCATACAGATTTCATTATGGCGGTCATTGCCGAGGAACTGGGATTCATTGGAGTGGTGATCACTCTTGGTCTTCTGGCTCTCTTCGTGTTACGGGGGCTCTATATAGCTAAGAAGTGCGAAGATCCTTTTGGTTCTTTACTGGCCATAGGGATATCTTCCATGGTCGCTATACAGGCGATAATTAATTTAGGGGCTATGAGCGGGTTGCTTCCTATAACAGGGGTCCCTCTTCCTTTTGTAAGTTATGGCGGGTCGGCTCTGCTGATATTCATGCTCGCAGCGGGGATGCTGAACAGCGTAGCCAGGGGGGTTCGCTTTAATGAAGAGAAAGAAGTGAAAGAAAAAGAACCCGGTCAGTTCAAGGAGAGGACCACCAATAAAAATCGAGGAGTGAAATCATGGCAGAATTAAGGAAAATCAAAAAAGTACTCGTCGCTAACCGCGGGGAAATTGCTATCCGGGTATTTCGTGCATGTACTGAGCTCGATATTAGAACAGTGGCGGTTTATTCTCAGGAAGACACAGGCTCTTATCACAGATATAAAGCGGATGAAGCTTATTTGATCGGGAAAGGAAAGAAACCGATCGACGCTTACCTCGATATCGAAAATATCATAGAAGTGGCCAAGGAAGTAGGGGTGGATGCCATTCACCCGGGCTATGGCTTTTTGTCTGAAAACATCCATTTCGCAACACGCTGTGAAGAGGAAGATATCAAATTCATAGGCCCCGGGAGCAGGCAGCTTGAAATGTTCGGTGACAAGGTGAAGGCGAGAGAGCAGGCGCAAAAAGCTGATATTCCGCTGATTCCGGGTACCGACAAACCCGTAGCCGGAGTGGAAGAAGTACAAAAATTCGGCGAAGAACACGGATATCCGATTATAATCAAAGCTTCTATGGGAGGCGGAGGCCGCGGCATGAGAATTGTCCGGACTCCCGGAGATCTTGAGGAAGCTTTCGAGAGAGCCAGAGGAGAAGCGAAAGCGGCATTTGGCAGTGAAGAAGTCTACGTCGAAAAACTAATTGAAAATCCTAAACATATCGAAGTCCAGATCATCGGTGATGAAGATGGAAATGTGGTACATCTTTATGAACGCGACTGTTCCGTGCAGCGACGGCATCAGAAAGTGGTTGAGATGGCGCCGAGTATGTCCTTGTCCGGCACACTGCGGGAGAATATTTGTGACGCAGCTGTCAAACTGATGCGGAATGTTGGATATGTGAATGCCGGAACTGTGGAATTTCTGGTTGCCGATGGAGAATTTTTCTTTATTGAAGTTAATCCGCGGGTACAGGTGGAACATACAATCACTGAAATGATAACAGGAATTGATATCGTTCAGACTCAAATCAAAGTGGCGGAAGGCCATCCATTGTTTGAAAGTTACATAGGGATACCATCCCAGGAAAACTTAGTTACGAGCGGCTACGCTATTCAATCAAGAGTTACGACGGAAGACCCGCTGAATAACTTCATGCCTGACACCGGAAAAATCATGGCCTACCGTACCGGAGGAGGGTTCGGAGTACGTCTGGATGCAGGTAACGGATTTCAGGGTGCGGTAATTTCCCCGTTCTACGATTCCTTACTTGTAAAAGTGTCTACCTGGGCCCTTACATTTGAACAGGCTGCACAAAAAATGGTCAGAAATTTAAAAGAGTTCCGAATTCGTGGTATCAAAACAAACATTCCTTTTCTGCAAAATGTTATTCAACATCCGCAGTTTATCAACGGCGAATACAGCACCACATTTATTGACAATTCTCCTGAACTATTCGTGTTTCCGAAAAGAAAAGACCGCGGCACCAAAATGCTGCAGCACATAGCTGATAAAACGGTGAACGGATATGATGGAGAAGGCGGCAGAAAGAAACCTGACTATCCAGATCCGCGGGTCCCGGAACTTCCGCGCACTGATGAATTTTCGAAAGGTACCAAACAGATTCTGGATGAAGAAGGGCCGGAAGCACTGATGAATTGGCTGAAAGAACGAAAAGAAGTACTTCTTACTGATACGACGTTCAGGGATGCTCATCAGTCGCTGCTTGCCACCAGGGTGAGAACAAAAGACCTCGAAACGATAGCAGAACCTACGGCACGTCTTCTGCCCGAACTTTTTTCCTTAGAAATGTGGGGAGGAGCTACGTTTGATGTGTCTTACCGCTTTTTGAACGAAGATCCGTGGTCCCGGCTGCTTAACTTACGGGAAAAAGCTCCGAATGTTCTTTTCCAGATGCTGCTCCGTGCTTCCAATGCGGTAGGGTATAAAAACTATCCGGATAACCTGATTGAAGAATTTGTAGAGAAAAGTGCCAATGCAGGAATAGACGTCTTTCGAATTTTCGACAGTCTTAACTGGGTGGAAGGTATGAAACCTGCCATCGAAGCCGTCAGAAAGACAGGTAAAATAGCGGAAGCCGCCATGTGTTATACCGGGGATATTCTGGATTCGGACCGCTCTAAATACGACCTGGATTATTATGTTGAACTGGCAGGCGAACTGGAAGAGGCGGGCGCTCATATCTTAGGGATAAAAGATATGGCAGGACTTCTTAAACCTGAAGCTGCATACCAGCTGATAAGTGCGTTGAAGAAGAAAGTCTCCATTCCTGTGCACCTCCACACCCACGACACAAGCGGGAATGGCATTTTCACGTATGCAAAAGCAGTTGAGGCCGGGGTTGACGTAGTGGATGTTGCTGCAGGTTCAATGGCAGGAATGACTTCCCAGCCGAGTGCTAACAGTTTGTACTATGCTCTCGAAGGCAGTGACAGAAGACCCGGGCTGGATATACAAGCTTATGAGAAACTCGGGCATTACTGGGAAGATATAAGAAATTATTATGAAGACTTTGAAAGCGGCCTGCGTGCCCCTCATACAGAAGTGTATGAACATGAAATGCCGGGCGGCCAGTATTCGAATCTTCAGCAGCAGGCCAAAGCCGTAAGTCTTGGAGACCGGTGGGATGAAGTTAAAAAGATGTACAGTCGGGTGAACAACATGTTCGGGGATATCGTCAAAGTAACTCCTTCCTCAAAGGTGGTGGGGGACATGGCTTTGTTCATGGTGCAAAACGATCTGAACGAAGATGACGTGTATAATAAAGGGGAAGCGATTGATTTCCCGGCCAGTGTCATCGAATTTTTCCAGGGGTATCTGGGCCAGCCCTACCAGGGATTCCCTACCGAACTTCAGCACCTCATTCTGAAAGGAAAAGCGCCTCTTCAAGATCGGCCGGGGAAATTTTTAGACCCTGTTAACTTCAAAGAATTGAAAGAGACGCTGTTCCATAAGCTGGACCGTCAAGTAACAAGCTTCGATATGATAAGCTATGCACTTTATCCTAAAGTTTACATGGATTATCAGAAATTCCTTGATCAGTACGGGGATATGTCGATGCTCGACACCCCCACTTTTTTCTACGGAATGAGACTGGGCGAAGAAATTGCAGTAGACATTGAAAAAGGGAAAACTTTGATAGTGAAACTGGTGTCCATAAGTGAAGCTCAGGAAGACGGAACCAGGACTGCATTTTTTGAGCTTAACGGACAACCGAGGGAAGTAGTTGTAAAAGACAATAGCATAACTGCCACTACAGCCGTGCGACCACAGGCGGACAAATCAGATGAAAAACATATCGGAGCCAGTATGCCCGGTACTGCTGTGAAAGTTATGGCTGCAGCAGGTGAAAAGGTTACTAAAGGGGACCATTTGATGGTGACAGAGGCTATGAAAATGGAAACGACTGTACAGGCTCCTTTTGACGGAACGATTAAAGCCGTTCACGTAACAGATGATTCAGCTATTCACGTGGGAGATCTTCTTATCGAATTTGAATAGAATACAGCCCGGCTTCAGGTGCCGGGCTGTATTTATGAAAAGTCTCCTTGCAAAAATAGTCGTGTAATGGTAAAAATGAATATGTCCTCACATTTACATAGGTTTTACACACTTTTTTCACAACTACGTCACATTTGTATAATTTTATAGCAATTGAATAGATAGAAATATGGTTCCGTGATACAATTAATTTGACGTTTTTTGTGACAATGGTTAATATTTCTGTAACTTTTGTGTACTGAGCAAAAGGCAGGAGGAGGAATATCAAGTGATGGACAATCCGAGGACAGTCGATTCTACGTCTGCTCACGTTATGGAAGAAGAAGCGAACCGGGAGACTTCCCTGGTAAAAGATATTAAAAGTTTAATAAAGGTTGGAATCATCAATTCGAACCTGATCACTACTTTTGCGGGTTTCTGGCTCGCTTTGTACTACACCGGGGCAAGTGTTGTGACAGAATGGGTCACGCTCCTGTGGACGCTCCTTGGTACTGCGCTTGTTATTGCAGGCGGCTGTATTCTGAACAACTGGTATGACAGGGACATCGATCCGATTATGGATCGTACGCAAAACAGACCTACTGTAACAGGGACGATGTCGTTACAGTCTGTTTTAATTGGAGGGCTGATCACTTCAGCAGCCGGTTTTCTCGTTTTGACACTCGCTTCCTGGCAGGCAGCACTTTGGGGAGTGTTCGGATGGATTGTTTACGTAATCCTTTATACGATGTGGTCCAAAAGAAGATATACTTTAAACACGGTTATAGGGAGTTTCTCCGGAGCCGTTCCCCCATTGATAGGCTGGGCTGCTATTGAGCCGGGCCTTCGTATGGAAGCGTGGATGCTGTTTCTTATCATGTTCTTATGGCAGACGCCCCATTTTCTGGCACTTGCTATGAAAAAGAAAGATGATTATGAGAGAGCAGGAGTTCCGATGCTTCCGGTAGTCAAAGGATTTGAGATGACCAAAAGACAGATAGTCGTATATGTCGCATGTCTTCTGCCTTTACCTTTATATCTTGCTTCTTTAGGCGGAGTCTTCCTGACGGTCGCTTATGTATTATCTGTAGGTTGGCTTGTATTGGCATTAGCCGGTTTTGTAATGAAAGATGATAAGAAATGGGCTACATGGATGTTTGTGTACTCCCTTAATTATCTTACAATTCTATTCCTTACAATGGTGCTGGTAACTATGCCATTTCCTTACGTTTGAAATTAGGTGAAAACCTAGTTCACATTAATATACTTTCAAATACAAAAAAGAAAGAGAGGTATTTCACATGAGAGGTTGGATGGGCAAGCTTCGTCCGGTATTCATTTTTAGTGTGCTGGTACTTTTCCTTGCCGGGTGCGGGGAAGAGAACCTGAGTGCACTCAAGCCCAAAGGGTACGGGGCAGATCTATTACTTGATCTTATGGTGATCAGTCTTGCGATTATGACTTTCGTATTCGTGGTCGTCATGGCTATTTATATTTTCGTTCTTATTCGTTACCGTCGTAAAAAGGGTGAGGAGAACTATATCCCTAAACAGACAGAGGGTAACAAATCGCTGGAGATTATCTGGACCGTTATACCGGTACTGCTTCTCCTTATTCTGGCAGTGCCGACTGTACAGGCGACTTTCGACCTTGCAGACGAAAAACCGCGTGAGGAAGACGGTTCGATTACTGTGGAAGTAACCGGTAACCAGTACTGGTGGCACTTTAACTATCCTGATCAGGAAATATCGACCAGTCAGGATCTGTATATTCCAACAGGAGAGCGCGTATACTTAGATATGAAATCAAGTGACGTTATCCACTCGTTCTGGGTACCTTCCATCGCGGGTAAAATGGACACAAACCCTGGTGATAACGAAAACACTATGTACTTAGAAGCTTATGAAGAAGGTGTATACTGGGGACACTGTGCCGAACTTTGTGGTCAGTCACACTCGTTAATGGACTTCAGAGTAGTCGCAGTAAGTTCCGAAGAGTATGATCAGTGGGTTTCCGATATGCAGAACATTGACCCGGAAGCGACACCTGAAACCGCTTCGGCTAAAGACGGACAAAAAGCTTTCGAAAACAGCTGTATGGGCTGTCACGCCATAGGGAACTCTCCAGCAGGTGTGGGGCCGAACCTCAGCAACTTCGGAAACCGTACGAAAATTGCCGGTATTCTCGATCACAACAAAGAAAACCTTGTAGACTGGATTATGGATCCGGATCAGTTCAAACCTGGCAACAAAATGGAAGGCTACAACGTATCTGAAAAAGAAGCACAACAAATAGCTGACTACTTAATGCAGTTAGACCATTCAGAAGTTACTCCTGATTCTGTGAATGGCTCTTCCGGCAAGAAGTAAATAATTAAAAAGGAGGTTATAGTGTGAGTAATGCGATTGTACAACAGCGCGGTATTGGTGCTATGATTTGGGACTATATTACAACGGTTGACCACAAAAAAATTGCGCACCTTTACCTGGTCGCCGGAGGTCTATTCTTCCTGATCGGCGGACTCGAAGCGCTGATAATACGTATCCAGCTGATGCAGCCGGACAGTAACTTTATTTCAGCAGGTCTTTACAACGAGATGATTACGATGCACGGTACTACGATGATATTCCTGGCTGCCATGCCACTTATATTTGCATTGATGAACGCCGTAGTACCATTGCAGATAGGAGCGAGGGACGTAGCATTTCCTTTCCTTAACTCCCTTGGTTTCTGGCTGTTTTTATTTGGAGGTCTATTACTGAACGTTTCCTGGTTTACGGGAGGAGCGCCGGATGCGGGCTGGACTAACTATGCACCGTTATCCTCGACATCTCCGGGACACGGAGTGGATTATTACGTAATGGGGCTTCAGATAGCGGGGGCAGGAACACTGATCGGTGGTATTAACTTCCTGGTAACGATCATTAACATGAGGGCACCTGGTATGACCTATATGCGCATGCCGCTATTTACCTGGACAACATTCATCACCAGCGTTCTGATTCTCTTCGCGTTCCCGGCTCTTACAGTAGGTCTATTCCTTATGATGTTCGATCGTATGTTTGGCTCTGCCTTCTTCGACGTAACTGCCGGAGGAAACGCGATCATTTGGGAACACTTATTCTGGATATTCGGGCACCCGGAAGTTTATATTCTGATTCTTCCTGTGTTCGGGGCATTCAGTGATATTTTCTCTACATTTTCTAAGAAGAGACTTTTCGGTTACTCGGCAATGGTATTTGCAACAGTGCTGATCGGTTTTCTAGGGTTCATGGTTTGGGCCCACCACATGTTTACAGTAGGACTCGGTCCGATTGCAAACTCTATTTTCGCAGTTTCTACTATGGCGATCGCCGTACCTACAGGAATCAAGATCTTTAACTGGCTGTTTACCATGTGGGGCGGAAGTATTAAACTAAGTGTCGCTATGCTCTGGGCACTCGGATTCATACCTACATTTACAATAGGAGGTATGACTGGGGTAATGCTCGGTTCAGCAGCAGCTGACTACCAGTATCACGATACATACTTCGTGGTTGCCCACTTCCACTACGTTATTGTCGGTGGTACAGTATTTGGTCTATTTGCGGCTATGCACTACTGGTGGCCGAAGATGTTCGGAAAAGTACTGAACGAGAAACTGGGTCACTTAGGTTTCTGGCCATTTTTCATCGGTTTCCATCTGACATTCTTTATCCAGCACTTCCTGGGACTGATGGGAATGCCTAGACGTTACTGGACATATTTCGAAGGTCAGGGTCTTGCAACCGGTAACCTGATCAGTACAATAGGTGCCTTCCTGATGGCTATCGGAACTCTGATATTCCTGTATAACGTAATTTATACAGCAATTAAGGAACCTAAAGCTTCTGCAGATCCTTGGGACGGTCGTACTCTCGAATGGTCCCTGCCGTCTGCACCTCCATTTTATAATTTTAAACAGACTCCACTCGTACGTGGACTGGATCCATTATGGATCGAGAAGATGGAAGGAAGAAAAGGTATTACTCCTGCGGAACCGCTTGGTGATATTCACATGCCTAATGGCTCTATACTTCCATTCCTGATGTCAATGGGTCTGTTTATTGCAGGCTTCGGATTTATTTATCAGGTAGACAACAAACTGTGGTTTATAGCAGTTGCTGTCGGCATGGGACTTTTCTTCGCTTCCATGTTCACCAGATCGTTCAAAGATGATCTCGGTTATCATATTCATAAAGAAGATCTTATTGAAAAGGGGGATGGCAAAGAATGAGTCATGACGACGTTTTAAATCCAAAACATATGCCCCATGATCCGGAAAAAGCCACCCTTGAAGGAAAAAATAAATTTGTCGGTTTCTGGATGTTCCTCGGAGGAGAGACGGTACTTTTCGCCTCTCTCTTCGGAACATATCTGGCTCTGTCCGGATCTACATCCGGCGACAACACTCCCGAAAACCTGTTTGGGCTAGAGCTTGTTTTCATAATGACTATGCTGCTGCTGACAAGTTCTTTGACCAGCGTGTATGCTATGTACCATATGAAGAACCACAATTTCAAAAAAATGCAGCTCTGGTTGGGAGTTACAGTACTTCTGGGACTTGGTTTTCTTGGATGCGAAATTTATGAATTTTACCACTATATCCACGAATACGGATTCACGTTCCGTTCTTCTGCCTTCGGATCCGGGTTTTATACATTGGTCGGTTTCCACGGAGGACACGTTCTATTTGGTCTTTTCTGGATAACTTCATTGATGATCCGGAACCAGAAACGCGGTTTGAATTTGTATAACGCACCTAAATTCTATATATCCAGTCTTTACTGGCACTTCATTGACGTAGTGTGGGTCTTCATTTTCACCGTAGTATACCTACTAGGAAAGGTGGGGTAAGCGATGTCGGAACGTACGGAGAACGTATCAAGGCACAAATTGAATGTACGGAAAGATGAGAACAAAGAAGAAATGGTGCAGCAGGTCATTACTTTTGCGCTCATGATCCTGTTTACCCTTATTGCTTTTAGTATGGTAATCCTGGACATCAGTTCTTATTTCATAAAACCGACACTTCTTTTACTAGCTGGAGTTCAGGTAGCATTCCAGTTGTTCTATTTTATGCATATGAAGAACAAAGGGCATTTCATGCCGACCATCATCATGTTCGGCGGAATGACAATTGCACTTGCAACTATTATTACTTTTACTACAATCATTTGGTGGTAAAACAAAAACCGGGGGCTCTCCTCCGGTTTTTTCGTGTAAAAGTATATAAATTCCACATCCGTTTTTCCTTCAGCTAAATTCCTGAGAAGACTGACATAATATTTGGGGAGAAGAAAGGAATTGAAAGATGTGCAGAGAAAGAACTTCAACTAAGCAAATTTGACATTTTAGAAAACAATAGGGTATATATCTATTATTTTCGAACGTTGTGATTTAAAATAACAGGTAGCAAGTTATTTTAAGGGGTGAGATAGATGTGGTTAGAATTACAAATATTCGGATTCCGGGCATTGTGGAGCCCTTTCTATATGATTTTCGTTGCCGTACTTGCTTTGGTATACTTTTATCTGACAGGGCCGGGCCGGCGTAATGATAAGGAGAAAGCGACTGGTTTCCAACAGATCACGTTTTTCTCAGGTTTAGTGCTCCTTTACATAGTTAAAGGGTCTCCCATAGATCTAATGGCGCACATCATGTTTGCCGCTCATATGACCCAGATGGCTCTGTACTATCTCGTGTTTCCTTTTCTGATCATTAATGGAGTGCCGGGTGAGGTTTGGAGAAGAATTTTTGACCGTCCGGTAATACGGCCGTTTCTGAAGTTCATTACAAAACCGTTGTTGTCACTATTACTGTTTAGCGGTTTCTTTTCCATGTACCACGTGCCTGCAGTTTTTGATTTCGCCAAATCGAACGAAATCGTCCACGCCGGTTTTTCCACCACTATCCTTTTCTTCGCTTTTTGTATGTGGGTATCCGTCTTCCCTCCTACGGAAGGAGTAGACAGACTCGGACCTTTACTGAAGATAGGCATCATTTTCGGAAGTGGTGTTTTACTGACCCCTGCATGTGCTCTGATTATTTTCTCTGATGCTCCGCTGTATGCGACATATACGCAGTCCGGTGCCTGGATGGACGCTCTCAGTCTATGTGTACCTACCGGAGTTCTTGAAGGGCTGGCAGGTTCACTGAACGGGCCGGAATTCTTTACGTCCATGCCTCTGCTGCAGGATCAGCAGCTTGGCGGGATCATCATGAAAATAATGCAGGAAGTTATTTTTGCGGCTATCATCGGGCACATCTTTTTCTCATGGTTCAACAAGGAACGAAATATAATCGATCCTATACCGGAAGTAACGATGGAACAAAATGAATATGTACAGGAGAGATAACAATGCCCTTATTGCCGACAATTAGTACAACTTTTATTGTACTAAGTGCTGTTCTGGTGGGGATCGGCTGGATTCTCATAGCTAATGATAAAAGATCAGCTCATAAGAAAGTTATGCTTGCAGCTGCACTCAGCGCTCTGATATTTTTCATAATTTACGTAAGCCGGACCGTCTTCGTCGGAAATACAAGCTTTGGAGGACCTGAGGAATACAAGATTTATTATACGGTATTTCTGATTTTCCATATAACGCTTGCGACAACCGGAGCGGTGTTCGGTATTATCACGATCATCCTTGCGCTTAAACGGAATATTAAAAAGCATCGCAAGATCGGACCGGTCACCAGTATCATATGGTTTTTTACTGCGATAACCGGAGTGGCCGTCTATCTTCTGCTATATATTATATATGACGGGGGAGACACGACCAGCGTCATTAAAGCGATTCTGGGTACATGATCGGTAGCGTAAATAGAAAATTCAGGAAAAATTACAAAAAGCGGTCTGTACGGGGGAAAGCCCCAAGCAGACCGCTTTTTATGAGGAATATTATATTTATTTACGTCATTTTACTGAAATTCCTCACGAGTGAAGATTAATGTGAGAAACCGGTATATTAAAGTCTTACATTCAACTTGATCAGCCCGGCTTCTTTAGCGGAATTGAAGGCTATGATGACGAGAGGACCTACGAAAAATCCAAGTACCCCTATCAGTTTCAGACCTATATACATTGCTACAAGAGTAGCGAGCGGGGACAGGCCAATCTGTGTTCCCATGACTTTGGGTTCGACCGTACGTCGTATGGCCAGCAGGACGATAGCTAGCACCATAAGTTGAGTTCCGGTCGCAACATCTCCGGTAGCGTACATGTAAACGGACCAGGGGCCTATAATGGCGATGGAACCGATAATCGGAATGAAATCTACTGCCCAGGTGATCAGAGCCATAAGAATAGCGACTTCGGGTGAAATGAAGAGAAGTGCCACCAGCGTAACTACAAATATAATGATACTGACCTGGAACTGTGCTTTCAGAAAACCGAATACGACATAGCTGAGACGTGCATTCATGAACTGAACCTTTTCGGAAGTTTCTTCGGTCAAGTAGGAATGCATTTTCGTTTTCAGCCTTGGCAGTTCCAGCATAAACAGAAAGAGAGCGATCAGGTACACGAGCAGACTTACTATCAGATTAGGTATTTTAGCTGCCAGTGCAGTTACATTTTCTATGTTTAATGTATCGGTAAGTCTTTCGGTGGACCTTTCCAAACTCTCTTCGATACGATCGGAAGTCTCGTCAATGAACTCCTTAGGCAGCATTTCTGTAAGGTTGTTCATATTATCTTTTAAATCGATGACTACCTGGTTCAGCTGGGAAATATAAAGAGGGGCGTTATCAATCAGATGTATGATTTGAGCTACAGCTCTTGTTACGGCGAATGTACCTACGAGCCCTAGAAGTAAAAGAAACAAGAGAAATACGATAGACACGGCAAATTGCCGGCCTATATGGAACCTATACTGAAACCAGCGTACCGACGGGTTCAGAAATAGGGCGGTGATGAAGGCGATTATGAGGGGAACTGCTACAGGCAGTATGAAATAAGCTGCTGCGAGCCCGATAATTGTAAGAAAGATCAATGTCCATTGACGTTTAGTTATTTGTTTAAACAACGCGGGGCCGTGTCTCCTTTCCCTTAAGAAATCGTTCGAAAAAAGAGTCGCCCATCATTCACGATGCGCGACTCCCAATCCATTACTCGTCTGTCTGGTTCGCTTTTGCCGGAGCCTGTACTTTGCTTATCAAATAATGAGACTTATCGATTAAATCTTTGGAGAATCCTTCTTCCTCACCATACTCGACTCCATGAGGATAATAATGCTTTCCGAGCAGCGGAGTCATAAGTTTCATAACGGCATTTCCTTTATCTACGTCTCCACTGAGAGCATACCCCTGGATTCTTACGTAATAAGTGATGTTCGTTTCAGGGGATTCGATTTTATGATCGTATGTAACCCTTTCATAGTCCCAGGATCCGCCGAGCATAAACCCGTTTGATTCCATGATACGTGTCAACGTCTTCACGTCGAGTACTAAATCTTCGATACCAGTGTTTTCTAATTTCATACTCTCCACCTCACAACAAATTATGTATAGTTAACATTTTATTATGAAAAGAAGAAAGTTGCAATTAAACCGGAAGGGTTTATCGTTAATTTTAGTCTTTTTCACGCGAAAGGGGAATTTCTCAAGAACGATTTTCTTATGTGTATTAGTCTGATATGATAAAGGAGGAGGTGAATCCCTTTTATGCTAGCTACTATGGAAATTGTAGACTTGTTGGATAGATCGGAAGAGATAGGCCAGATAATAATGAAATCAGACGTTATGGAAGAGTTCTATGAGGCGAAATCCGACCTTGCCAAAGATGAAGAAGCTCAGACTCTCATACGTAATTTTAATAAAATGAAAGATCAATATGAAGAAGTGCAGCGTTTCGGAAGATATCATCCCGATTACAGTAAAATTATGAAAAGTATCCGAAGTGTGAAAAGAGAAATGGATATGCACCCGAGCGTCGCCCGCTACAAGCGTGCTGAACGTGAACTTCAGAAGCTGCTCGATGATATCAGCCAGGACGTGGCTTTCAGCGTAAGTGAACAGATTAAAGTCCCACGGAACGGGATGGTGTTCACAGACACCGGCTGTTCATGCGGCAGTGGCGGCGGCTGTGGCTGTTCTTAAGAAGGATGTGTGAAACATGAGAGTTAAAAGACAGGGGATTATCGTTTATTTTCAGCAGATGAAAAATGTTCGTCACCTGAAGAAATACGGGCATTTGATTCACGCTTCCAAAAAACGGAAATATGCGGTTATTTACGTGAACCGGGAAGAACTTGAGGAAAAGATGGAGACACTGAATAAATTATCTTATGTACTCCGCGTGGAACCTTCCTGGAAACCGCAGGTAGAAACGGATTTTGAAAACGCCAAGCCCGATAAAGCTAAAGAATATGACTATAAGTTCGGTATATAGTTACGATCACGCATTCTTATAGATATATTAACCCTGACCGGGCACAAATGACCTGGTCGGGGTTATTTAGTTTTGAACGATCACGTAAGCCTTGCCAGGGCCTTGTTACTTCTTAATATTCCTATCAGATACTGATAGTATAAATCAGTTTCAGGAAACATCGTAGATGGTTTTAGCGTATATTCCTGAATTTCCACTCCGATTTCGTCCGTCATTTCTTTGAACAGATCGAACCTGGTGTTCGGAATCTCATGAGGATTTGGTATTCCTTCCCTGCATATATATATGGGCTGAAACTTTTCGGCCGGCTTCATTATTAAGGCGAGAGACGTTTTCGGTTTTCCGTCAATTTCGCTGTGAAAAGCAAGGGCGGCTTCAACACGGGCGGGCATACGTTTCCCCAGTTCAACAAGTTCATAGATATCCGTGTAACCTTCCCCCAGTTCAATGAATTTCTGTCTCATAAGTATTTCTCCTTTCTTCCCTGCATCATTATTACTCTAGCACGCCAGCTCTTTGTAATAAACCGTTTATATAAAACAGTGGTCAGCCCTTTCACTAATGACGACCGAGTGGAGCATCGATAAATAAAAATACATGGTTCCGGTGAATGATGATTTTTCTGCAGGACGTTTTATGGTAGCATTAAGAAAAACCTTGTAACAGGAGGTGATCAGCATGAGAGTAATAAGCGGCAGTCACAAAGGGCAGCGTCTCTATTCTGTACCCACACACAACACAAGGCCTACGACTGATAAAGTTAAAGAAGCTATATTCCAGATCATTGGTCCTTACTTTGACGGGGGCAAAGTTTTCGACTGCTTTGCAGGAAGCGGAGGCCTCGGGGTCGAATGTCTCAGCAGAGGAGCAGAGGAGGCAGTTTTCATAGATAAAGAACCCGCAGCTATTAAAACGATATGGGACAACCTCAAATCTCTGAAGCTCGAGGAACGCTCTGAAGTCTTCAAAACCGATGCATACAGAGCTATGAAAGCAGCCGGGAAGAGGGGGCTCACTTTTTCTTACGTATTCCTTGATCCCCCCTATAAGAAATTTTCTTATGAAGAATTACTGAAAAACCTTCAGGAGTATCAACTTCTCGAGGAAAAAGCTATAATAGTGTGCGAACACGATGTGTCAGAATCGCTGCCTCAGCAGGTAGGTTCTGTATTTATGTTCAAGCAGGAAGAGTACGGCTCTAATATCGGAGTGGCGTTTTATAAGAAGGAGGGATAATATGGCCGGTTTAGCGATTTGCCCTGGGAGTTTCGATCCGATTACATACGGACATCTTGATATCATAGAACGGGCTGCCAGAGTGTTTGACGAAGTACGGGTCGTAGTTTTTAATAATCAAAGTAAATCTCCGCTTTTTTCTGTGGAGGAAAGAAAAAAATTGATTAGGGAATCTACGGTCGGGATAAGCAACGTGACGGTGGAGAGTTACGGCGGACTACTTATGAAGTACGCCGAAGAAGCCGGGGCTGAGGCGATTATACGAGGCTTGAGAGCAATCAGTGATTTTGAATACGAGATGCAGATCACTTCAATGAACCGTAAATTAAATGAAGAGATTGAAACGTTTTTCGTAATGACGAATAATCAGTATTCGTTCCTCAGTTCAAGCATCGTCAAGGAGATAGCGAAATATCAGGGAGAGATTACCGGGCTTGTCCCGGAAGTCGTGGAAAAGGCTCTGCAGGAACGTTTCAAAAGATGAGCGTCCACCTGTCCTGACAGGAAAGTTGATCAAAAAGTATGTATACGTGAACCCGGAGTGTGAAAAATAAGGGTTCACGTATTTTTATTTACGTGACAGGGATTGCTGTACTTCCTAAACGACGGGATGTAAAATATATTTGTGTTTCAGTAAAGCAGACCTGCTTCAGACGTTCTGTACAGGTAAGGAAGGAGTAAGGGTATGAGTCCGAACAGAAAAACGATTATAGCTATTGTTATTACTGCACTGATAACTGCTGTGTTATTTTCTTATCAGTTACCATACTATGTTTACAAGCCCGGTACCGCCGAGGCTCTTGATCCGGTTATAGAAGTGGATGGAGGATACGCAAGTGAAGGCGATATGCATCTCGTTACAATCCGTGGAGGTCAGGCGACTGCAGTTCAGTGGCTGCTTGCTCAATTCAGACCCTATTATGAGTTGATGCCGCTTGATGAAGTCAGGCCGGAGGGTGTATCCGAACAGGAATACTTCCACGCGCAGCTGCAGATGATGGAAACCTCCCAGGAAGCAGCCCAGGTGGTGGCATACGAAGCTGCCGGAAAGCAGATCGATATCCAGTATGACGGTGTTTACGTGATGCAGCTGGTAAAAGGTATGCCAGCCGCAGATCGTCTGCAGTCCGGTGATCGTATAGTGGAAGTTGACGGTCAGGAAGTAAAAGAGTCCAGCGACCTTATTAACTACGTGGAAAACAAAAAAGCCGGGGAAAGCGTCTCCCTTCTCATCGAGAGAGAGAAAGGGACGCTGACAAGGGAAGTCGAACTGGCTCCTTTTCCTGACAATGAAGAGAAAGTGGGGATAGGTATATCCCTTGTAACCGACCGATCTGTAGAGGTGGATCCGGAAGTAAGTGTCGAAAGCGGAGAAATTGGCGGACCAAGCGCCGGACTGATGTTTTCACTTGAGATTTACGACCAGTTGACGGAATATGATTTAACATCCGGCAAAGAAATAGCCGGTACAGGAGAAATAAATTATGATGGTGAAGTCGGGAAGATCGGTGGTATCGACAAAAAGGTAGTTGCAGCTGATGAAGAAGGGGCTTCTGTTTTCTTTGCACCTAATGAAGAAGGAGCGGAGGATTCCAACTATAAAATAGCCGCACAGACTGCCGAGGACATCGGTACAGATATGGAGATCGTTCCGGTGGATACGTTCCAGGAAGCGGTTGACTATTTGAAGAAGAATAAATAAAAGCTTTACTTCGTTTAAAAGCCTGTTCAGTTTTCACCGGCCCTTCCGGATTTCCTTCATTACGGGAATCCGGGAGAGCCGGTGTTTTATCGAATATGTTTAAGCTAAGATATTCGGAGTTTAAACGAATAAAGGGGGGAGTTTTTCCCGGTGGTAACTTTCTACTCTTTGATTTCCCGAAAGAGGGTAAAGGTAGGTCCTTTGAGCTTTCAGATCAATGTCGAAGAGCGGATGATCGATTTGTTTAAGCTGAGTCACTAATGGAACTTCTATATATTTTTTCTGTTCGGAAAGGTATTGTCTCCCCCGTTTATTCATACCGAGTATTCGGACGTATGGTACAGATTCGTTCAGAAGATAGCTGTCTTTTTTTCTTGTATTCGTTATTAAATGAACGAATATGCGCTGCAGTCTCGTCCAGGTGTATCTCTTCGTTTTGACGGACTCCATCATTTCCTGGAACGAACTGCTTCTGTTGATGTTTGATAACAGACGGTGTTCCAGTCCTTCTTCGATTCCGTGGATCTGCCTTAATTCTTCGGGGGAGGATGTCCACAGCAGATGTTGAATGAGAGGGAAATAGTCTTCGAACTGATGAAACTTCCCTTTATCTTTTATGTAATTATGGAGGGATTGTACTGTAGAATCCGGAAGAGCCTGTTTTACTCCTTCCGTGATTTCTCCCTTTGTATGTATCTCTCTGCGAATGCTTGTAGCGCTGGAGATTTTCCCTTTGATTATTTCATCGTGATATTCACTCTCAATACGCGTAATCGTCTCCGGTTTTATATGAGGAGCAAATTGCTTTATTGCTTTTACGTAGCTGTAACCGAGAATGTTGTTCGGCTGCGATAAATCAAGTTCATCGACGCCGATAGCCCGGTAAGCCAGGCGTGATGCTTCCGGATAGGACATCCCCTTATCCAGAAAAGAGGTTAAATGTTCGTCAAATTTCCCCTGGTTGTCTTTCCATTTACTGTGGGAGTTGACGAAAGGAGCAATGTTTCCCTCTTCACTGCCGAAACAGATGGAAGAGACGTTCAACCTGTCCAGAGTCTCAACAGCCCCTTTGCTGAAATAGTCCCCGTGCTGAACCGCAAACAAATGAGGCAGTTCAACCACTAGATCCACGGACTGCAGAAGGGCGGATCTCGCTCTTTCCCATTTATCCATTATAGCCGGCTCTCCACGCTGTAGAAAAGGTCCGCTCATGACAGCGATGATACAGTCAGCGCCGGTTTGTTTCCTCGCCTGTGTTACATGAAAGTCATGGCCGAGATGGAACGGGTTGTATTCCACGATAATACCTGAAGCTTGCATAGGATCTTCCTTTCCTGCTATATTTGCATTCCTTTCCTTTCTATCTTAACATTAGATAAAGATAAGCGATGGTGTAAAGAAAAAATGTTGACAAAACGTTTATTTGGTTTTAAAATTACTCTTGTTGTCATGAGGTGATGACCGTGAAATTTCCAATACAAAAAGTAAAACAGGCAGGGGACAACCCTTATCATTTTGAAGGGGATGTGGACCTTTCCTCTTTGGAGGATGCCAAAAATGATATCCGGGAAATTTCTCCTGTTTCGGTAACCGGTCAGGCAGAAATGAAAGGAGAAAACATATCAGTATCGATGACCATTGAAGGAGATATGATTCTTCCTTGTGCCAGAACGCTGGTGGATGTTCCTTTCGTATTTAATATTCAGGCTACGGAATACTTCAATCTTTCTCCTTATTATGAGGAGGAGGATGACTCGGAAGTACACCCGCTGCATGGAGAACTGCTTGACTTGACTCCTTATATAAAGGAGAATGTGCTATTGGAGGTTCCCTATCGTGTCTTTTCGGATGATCCTGACGTCGTCCCTCCGAAAGAAGGAGATGGCTGGGAAGTCGTGGACGAGAAACCGGACTCTGAAAGCAAAATAGATCCTCGATTAGCTAAACTGGAATCATTATTAGATGAAAAAGAGAAATAGAGAGGGCATCGACCGCTCTTCTCTTTACTTATAAAGGAGGTGGACAGCAATGGCAGTACCTAAGCGCAGAACGTCCAAAAAGGTGAAAAATCAACGTCGTACGCATAAAAAATTGAGTGCTCCTAAATTGGTGGCATGTCAAAATTGCGGAGAGATGACGAAGCCACACCGTGTGTGCAGCTCTTGCGGCCAGTACAATGGCAAGCAAGTAGTCGAAGCATAAAGAAAAGCCTGTGACCGCAGGCTTTTTTTTATGCTTTTTTGTCTTGTTCGCCGATCTTTTCATGTGCAGAAAAAGATGTAGAATGAAAGCAGAGACTTTTAATCTCACCAAGGGGAGTTGATGCAGTGGAAACGGTATATGTCACTTATGAAGAGGACGTGGCTGTGGTTACGTTGAACCGGGAAGATAAAAGAAATGCAGTCAGCAGACAAATGACGATGGAACTCAGGCAGATTACTGAAGAAATTAAAGCGAATGAACAGGTGAAAGCACTTGTACTTACCTCCAGAGGAGAACGTGCCTTTTGTTCGGGAGGAGATCTGAAAGAGCTGCATGGAGATTTATCGGAGGAGGAAGCGTATACGGTTCTTTCTCCGATGAAGGAATTACTTTATGAAATAGCGACGCTGCCGGTGCCGACGCTCGCCTATTTGAACGGAGAAGCGAGGGGAGGGGGGTGCGAACTTGCTACCGCCTGTGATATACGAATAGGAAAAGAAGGAAGCAGGTTCGGCTTTGTTCAGGGAAAACTTGGTATCGTACCCGGATGGGGAGGCGGAGCGCTTCTTTATGAGAGAATTTCTCCGGTCCAGGCTTTCCACTGGTTGACTGCAAGTGAGGTTATTGACGCAGAAGAAGCGAAGCAGCTCGGGTGGCTCCAGGGGTTGGCAAACGAACTGGATCTCGGTATATTCACCAATCGTTCCAAGGAACAGCTCAGATTCTGGAAAAAACAGCTTATGGAAAATATAGACACTTCAGTACTTTACAGAAAGATGGAAGAGGAAACGCGGCAGTCAGCGGCTTTATGGCCGTCCAAAGCTCATAAAAAAGCAGTGAATGCGTTTTTCAGCCGCAAAAATCAATAAAAGTCTGACGGCTTATCGCTAAAAAAGAGCCGTTCTCACTGAACGGCTCTTTCCTGGATATCAGCTGTCTTCTTTCGGTTGTTCGTCCACTCCCTCAGGCAACCATAAGAGAGGGTTCTCCCCGCGGTCTCTTTCCATGTTATAAGTAGCTTTCTGGAAACCGAGACGTTCCCAGAACCCATGAGAGTTAATGCGCGGATTCGTTTTAATAGGCAAATGGTAGCTTTTGGCGAAGTCCACCAGCTGTTTCCCGTAACCTTTGCCCTGATAGTCTTTAAGTACTTCCAGTTTCCATAGTTCGAGATAATCCTGAGGGGGATTGAAATAATTATCATATTTAGCGGAAATTCTATAGAGACTCATTCTTGCAATCATGGCATTACCGATATAAATCCCGAAAAAAGGAGATTCGCTGTTATTTTCCACGATGTTACTCTGTAAATCTTCGAGCATAGTAAGTTCCTGAAGACCATACTCTTTGAAACGTTTAAACTCCTCGAGTGTTTTATAGTTGATTAGTAAAGGCTGCACTTCTGTACTGATACTCATCGACCGTGACGCTCCTTTCGGCAATCTTGCTTCCAACTACATTATAGTATAAAAATTTTCAGAATCAAATGGACTACTTTTACCTGCTATATCTGTTACAAGTTTGCTACAATAGAGTTTGAAAAATGCAGGAAGAAGGTGGGACAGATGCCTGAAAACGACCTTTCGGTCTCGTGGCTGCTTATAATAATAACTCCTATAATCTTTGTTGTGTTATATATGTTGTTTTTGAAGTGGACGGCAAGGAAAGGAAAAGCACTGCGGGGAGCCGTATATATAAGTACTCCTTTTCTGGTTTTTGCTGTGCGCGAACTTATGAACCTGCTGCTTGGAGGGAACAATTCAGGCTGGGTTATCGTCTCGTTGCTCGTCCTGGTCGGTGTTTCGCTGTATATTCAGTATAGAACAGCTGGAGAAATGAAGTTACGTAAAACTCTTACCAGTTTTCTGAGACTTACTTTCTTTGTGTTTGTCATACTATATATTATGCTTTTGCTAAGTACAGTCGCTGCAGGAGCGCTGAACGTTTAAGATTTGACCTGATTTTAATTGCTGCTTATTCACGTTCCGCGTATGTAAACAGATTAGATGAATGCAGGTTGATTATTATGTACAATGTTATGAGGATGTAAGATACATAGGTGCGTATAAAGGAGAATGTGTGATGAGAATAGATCCGGTACAGTTCGGAGAAACGAATACTTTGATGAAAGATTACCGTTACAATTTCGAGAAATTGGCAAATAAATTCGATTACTTCCCTTTCGTGGAACGTTCATGGGAGGAGCGGTTACATGAACTTCAAAACCGCGACTTCAAAAGAGGGGAAACAGTGGAAATTCTGAAAAAAATGAACGAATATTACGGAGCGGGAGCTGAAACATTAGCCCATATTGAGCGTTTGTACGAGAAAGACTCTACAGTGATGATCGCCGGTCAGCAGGCTGGTTTGCTCACTGGTCCCATGTATACCGTCAATAAAGCTATTTCAGTCATTGAAGCGGCTAAACAGAAAGAAAAAATGCTTGGTAAACCTGTGCTCCCGGTATTCTGGGTAGCAGGAGAAGATCATGACTTTGAAGAAATCAATCATGTTTATCTCGAACAGGACGGTCTGAAAAAACAAAAAATCTCTCAGACGACAGATGGAAAAACTTCAGTTTCCGACGTCGATCTGGACAGCGAAGCTGCAACCGAATTCGTAGAAGCGTGTTTCAGACATCTGCCCGAGTCTATGCATACGATGGATGTTTACCGGCACGTTCATCATGCACTGGATGGGGCCAGAACGTATTCAGATTTTTTTGCGAAACTCCTCACCAGCCTTTTCAAACATCAGGGGCTGATCGTACTGGACGCTCACGCTCCTTCCATACGTAAGCTCGAAAGCGACTACTTTATTCAGATGATCGAGCATAATGAAGCTATAGCTTCTGGAGTATATGCACAGGAACAGGAAAATAAAAGGCAGGGCTATCCTGTTACTATAGATGCAGAAGTAAGTGATGCCCATCTGTTCTACCACGATGGAAAGCAGCGTGTTCTCCTTATGCGGGAAGGATCCCGTTTTGTGGGTAAGCAGGGGGAAGTGGAATTCAGTGAGGATGAATTATTGATGATAGCCGAGGAAACGCCCGAAAGGCTGAGTAACAATGTCGTCACACGTCCGCTGATGCAGGATCTGCTGCTTCCCTGTCTGGGCTTTGTAGGAGGACCGGGAGAAATAAGCTACTGGTCGGTGCTTAGACCTGCTTTCTCGGAGTTATCGATAAAGATGCCTCCGACACTTCCAAGACTCAGTTTCACCTTTGTCAGCGACAGGATCAAAAACAGAGCAAGAACGGAAGGTATCGATCTTTACGAGGTTCTGCGTAACGGATTAAGTGAGGAGAAAATCAACTTCCTCTCGTCCCACTCTGTAGTTCCTTTGGAGGAAATGAAGAGAGAAATGAAAGAGCAGATCTCGCGTCTCCACGCCCCCTTCCGCAGGGAAGCGGAAAGGACGGGACCCGATGTCTTAGGTTATGCGGAAAAAAACCTTGAATATATGGAGTCGCTTATCGACGATATGGGAGACCGTATATCCAAAGAGCATCGCAAAAAATATGAAAACGTCCTTGCTTTTTATAGTCGTCTTGAAGATGTAATCCGTCCTAAAGGTGGGCTTCAGGAGAGGATATGGAACCCGCTGCCGTTCCTCAATGAATTCGGCTGGGATTTCTTTTCGAAGATCCCGGAATATGAATGGGACTTCCGGCAGCAGCATTATTTGATTTACAGTTAAATATATATAGGGAAAGACCTCCCGGGGTATGTCGCCAGTGTTCGACGATACTTGCTCCGGGAGGTTTTTTTGTTCTTTTTACTATGCTGTTTTCTTTATACGTTCGAAGTGTGGAAAGAGATTAATTCTATTGAAAGATTTTTTTCGTTTTCCGTTAGTTTACTGTGGTACAAAGTGGTGTAGTGTGGTACGCTAAATAAAGAAGGTGGGGTCATCTATATGCTGATGGGGGAACATCGACATAATATGGATTCCAAAGGACGTTTAATAATCCCGAGCAGATTACGGGATTCCCTGGGCGAGTCCTTTGTAGTTACACGAGGACTGGATAATTGCCTGTTCATTTATCCTCCTGAAGAGTGGGGGAAACTTGAGAGGAAATTACAATCCCTCCCCCTGACTAAAAAAGATGCCCGGGCCTTCACGCGTTTTTTCTTATCGGGCGCCATGGAAAGCACCCTGGATAATCAGGGGCGTATTCATATCCCGCTGCCGCTCAGAGAGCATGCTGATCTTGAAAAGGCATGCGTTATCGTCGGCGTCTCCACGAGACTGGAAGTGTGGGCAGAAGATAAGTGGGACAGCTACATGGAAGATTCGCGCCAATCATTGGAATCCTTTTCCGAAAATTTGCTTGATCTTGATTTATGAATAACAGAAACGAGTGAGTGCATGTTTGACCATTACAGCGTATTAAAGACAGAGACGATTGAAAAATTGAATATCCGGCCTGACGGGGTGTACGTTGACTGCACACTCGGGGGTGGAGGTCACAGTAAGGAGATTGCCAGACAGTTGACGAGCGGTCATCTTTACGTGTTCGATCAGGATGTAAACGCAATGGAATCTGCGAGAGACTACCTTGCTGACTATGCATCCAACATTACGTTCATACCTTCGAATTTCCGACACTTGGAAGAAGAACTTCAGGCGCGGGGAGTAGAAGAAGTGGATGGCATCCTTTACGATCTTGGAGTATCAAGTCCACAGCTGGACGTAAAAGAACGGGGGTTCAGTTATCAGCAGGACGCCCCGCTAGATATGCGCATGAATCAGACGGATACCATCAGTGCGTATGAAGTGATTAACGAGTGGGCTTATGAAGACCTTGTACGCATATTTTTCAGATATGGGGAAGAAAAATTTTCGAAACAGATAGCCCGAAAAATAGAGAAACAAAGAGAAAAAGCACCTGTAACCTCTACAGGAGAACTGGTTGAATTGATTAAAGAAGGTATACCGGCAGCAGCCCGCAGAAAAGGCGGTCATCCTGCCAAGCGTGTGTTTCAGGCTATACGTATTGCTGTAAACGATGAACTGGGGGCTTTTCTTTCCTCGCTTGATCAGGCAGCACGATACATATCTCTCGAGGGAAGGATAGCAGTTATCACCTTTCATTCCCTGGAGGACCGAATTTGCAAACAGGCATTCAAACATTGGAGTACAATACCTCCTCTTCCGAAAAATTTTCCTGTCATTCCTGAGGAGAAACAGCCTCCTTTCACTTTGATTACGAGAAAACCGATAGAAGCAGTAGAAGAAGAACTGGAAGAAAACCGCAGGTCGCGCTCGGCTAAACTGAGAGTAGTTGAGAAAGTGAGGCCCTGGTCAGAAGAATTTCACTTTGAGAAAGGGTGGAAAATGACGTGAGTATAGAAAAAATAAAACCTTATCATCAGCCCGAAAGAGAACCTGCAAAAAGACAGGTGAAAGTCAGAGTAAAAAAGAATAAATGGATAAGCAAGGGAGAAAAATACCTTTATTCCATTATCAGCGGCACAGTACTGTGTGCTTGTGCCTACGTAATCAGTTTTTCGAGTGCTACGGATACGCTTAACAGAGATATTGAAAGTCTTGAAGGGAAAGTTGAACAGCAGCAGTCTGTAAACAATTCGTTAACTTACGATGTAGAGCAACTCAGAAATCCGGAGAGAATTCTGAATGTTGCTAAAAAACATGGACTGGATATTGAACAGTCCCAGGTGAAACAGGCCACGGCCGTTTCTTCGAAATAACACTCAGGAGGCTCGCATCATGAAGCACAGAAACACATCACGTGGCGCTTCTCTACTCCTGATCATTTTCAGTATCGCCTTCCTTCTGATAGCAGGAAGGTTTCTTTACATACAGACTACCGGTAGTGTTCAGGGAGTCGATTTAGAAAAATGGGCCGAGAAAAAAAGAACAAGCTCCTATACTCTCCCTTCGGAACGGGGAGAAATCTACGGCAAAAACGGGATGGTTCTCGCTTACGATCGACCTACCTATCGCCTGCAGGCGATCGTAGACCCTTCCTACTCCGAAAATCTTCCCGAACCTAAACACGTAACCTCCCCTGAAGACGTGGGGGAAGTGGTGTCCGGACATTTGAATCTGGAAAAAGAAGAAGTAGTAAAGCGTATTAAAGAAGCTAAAAAAAGCGGGAAATTTCAGGTGGAATTCGGAAGCAAAGGCCGGGATATTGCAAAAGATGATAAAGAAGTGATAGAAGAAGCTTTAAAAGAGAAGTCTGTTTCCGGCGTAACGTTTGCTGAGGAAACGGAGAGGTATTATCCGAATGGTACTTTTGCTTCTCACGTACTCGGGTTTGCCAAGTCTACGGACGAAGGGGTAGAGGGTGTAACCGGAGTGGAGAAATCCATGGAAAAATACCTGGAAGGGGAAGACGGTAAAATCTCCTACAAACGTGATAAGTACGGTACGGAACTTTTGAATCCGGAAGAAGTATTACATCCTCCGGAGGACGGAGAAGATGTGTATCTGACGATAGACCAGAAAATCCAAACATTCCTTGAAGACGCTCTTACGGAAGTGGAAGAGAAGTATGAACCAAGTAAGATAATGGCGGGTGTCATGGACCCTGATACAGGGGAAATTCTGGCTATGGGGAATCGCCCCGCCTATGATCCCAATGACAGAAGCAATGTGGAGAATTGGTACAACGATATGATTGCCTACCCGTTTGAAGTAGGCTCGACCATGAAGATGTTCACATGGGCGTCTGCTATGGAGGCAGGAGTCTACGACGGCTCCGAAAAATTCAAGTCCGGAACGTATTCCGTAGATGGCTCCACGATTTCCGATCACAACAGAACCGGGTGGGGGTCAATCTCATATGACGAAGGACTAATCAGATCCTCCAACGTTGCGGCGGCGAAGCTGGGTTACGAAAAGCTTGGGCCGGATCGTTTCGAAAAATATATCAGCAAATTCAACCTCAATGCAAAAACCGGCATCGATCTGCCGGGAGAGAAGACGGGTACTATTTTGAACGACCGTCCCATCGAGACAGTGACCACAGCTTATGGGCAGGGCTCGACGATGACACCGTTGCAGCTGCTGACAGCGGCAACTGCCATTGCGAATGACGGAAAAATGATGAAGCCTTATGTTTTTGATTCAATCAGGGAAGCTAACTCCAGTGATAAAATCACAGAAAACGAATCTTCCGTACTTGGAAAGCCGATCTCTGAAGAAACGGCAGAAAAAATGAGGAAACTGCTTCGTAAAGTGGTCAGTGATGAAAAAGGTACAGGTAAACCTTTTGCACTGGAGGATTTTAAAGTGGCCGGGAAAACAGGAACAGCCAACATATCCGAAGGTGGATATCTCTCCGGCAGAAACAATTACACATTCTCATTTCTCGGCATGGCTCCTGCCGATGACCCTGAACTGGTCATGTATGTAGCAGTCCGCCAGCCTCAGCTTGAGAATTCCGAAGTCGGTTCGGATGCTGTATCTCATGTATTTAAAACAGTAATGCAAAACAGTCTTCACTATCTTAATATTTCTCCGGAACAGAAGGAGAAATCAAAAGTGAAAATGATGGATATACCTGACCTGCAGGGAGCTTCTGTCGAGAAGGCGAAGACCGCGTTGAGCGGCTTTAAAGAAGTTACTGTTATAGGGGAAGGTGCCAGAGTAGAAGCGGTTCTGCCTGAAAGCGAAAAGGATGTCGTGAGCAGCGAGCATATTTTCGTTATTACAGGTCAACCGGAAATGCCTGATATGGAAGGCTGGTCCCAAAGGGAAGCGCAGCGACTGACCGATTACTTCGGTATCCCCCTTGAGATGAAAGGGAACGGCTATATTAAGGAACAAAGTATCGAAGAAGGTTCCGATTTGACGAAGGTTAAACAGGTGGAAGTGCAACTTGAACCTCCCGAGGAAGGATAACGTCACGTTTGCGTTTTTATGAACAGAACGATTAAGGTAAAGACATCCGCTTTTAAGGCGGATGTTTTTTTGACCCAAAAGTACATAGGTTTTTGATATAATATACAGGAATGTGTAATCTACAAAGAAAGTTAGGATGAATGGGATGAAGTTAAATGAACTGATCGCCTGTCTTTCTTTTTACAGGAAGTATGGCGAAAACGACGTAACAATAACTGGAGTAACTATGGACTCCCGGGAAGTGGGTCCTGGAGATCTGTTCATATGTATCAGAGGGTTCAAAACAGACGGACATCAATATATATCTAAGGCTATCGAGCAAGGCGCGGCCGCGATAGTAGCGATGGAATATACTGAACTTGAAGACACTCCGCTCGTAGTGGTATCGGATACGAAGAGGGCCATGGCTCAGATAGCTTCCTGTTTCTATTCCGATCCGACATCAGGACTGGATTTGATAGGAGTTACGGGAACAAACGGAAAAACGACTGTTACCTACCTGCTGGATGAGATCTTTACCGAGGATCGGAAGTCCACCGGAGTAATCGGTACAATTCAGACTAAAATCAGCGAACAGACGTATGACGTATCGAACACTACTCCGGACGCGGTCAGCCTCAATCGCTTTTTTCACAAAATGACGGAGGAAGACGTCGATGTGGCAATGATGGAAGTATCCTCCCATGCCCTTGACCAGGGGAGAGTGTACGGCCTTGATTTTGATGTCGCTGTCTTTACTAATCTCAGCCAGGATCATCTGGACTATCACAAAGATATGGATGACTACCTGCGGGCCAAGTCCCTGCTTTTTTCCCAGCTCGGCAATCACTACGATAACGGGAAAAAGAAGTTTGCCGTAATTAACAGGAATGATGCTGCTGCGGACATTCTGATCAAGTCCTCAGCGCAGCCGGTATTGACTTACGGGCTGGAACAGGGGGATATCCACGCACTGGATATTCGCACGAGCGAAACGGGAATATCGTTTACAATGGTCACCCCGGCTGGTAATGTGGAAGTTTCAAGCAGCCTGATTGGAACATTCAGTGTGTATAATATGCTTGCTGCAGCAGGGGCAGCTATTGCCCGGGGGGTAGGTCTTGAAACGATCGCTTCCGCTTTTGCCAGGACAAAAGGAGTTCCGGGAAGGCTGGAACCTGTATCTGCAGGACAATCCTACGGCATCGTAGTCGATTACGCTCATACTCCCGATTCACTTGAGAATGTTCTGAAGACGTTGAAAGGCGTATGTGAAGGCGACCTCCGTGTAGTGATCGGTTGCGGCGGAGAAAGAGATACAGGAAAGCGTCCTGCAATGGCAGACATAGCTATGACGTTTGCAGACGACGTTTACTTCACTTCGGATAATCCAAGATCCGAAGATCCCGAATCGATATTGAACGATATGACTGACCACCTCTCCGGAGAATACCGGCGGATCACTGATCGTAAAGAAGCGATAAGAAGAGCCGTTACATCCTGCAGGAGTAAAGATATTCTGCTTATCGCCGGAAAAGGGCATGAAACATACCAGGAAATCAACGGGGAGAAAATAGATTTCGATGATCGTAAAATAGCCGAACAATCCGTTAAACAAGGGAGGATGTAATATGATAACAACGACTGAAGCACTTACCTCTATTTTTGAGGATTACAGAGGGGAAACCGGGGAAGATTCAACAATAGAGCACGTTATGACCGATACGAGATCCCCGCAGAAGCAGAGCCTGTTCATTCCGATAGCCGGAGAAAATTTTGATGCTCATTCTTTTTTGAATAAAGCTGTCGAAAACGGCGCGGTGGCGACACTGTGGGAGAAAGAGAAAGAACTTCCGGAAGATGTGCCGGAAAACTTTCCCGTTTTCTTTGTCGAGGATACTGTAAAAGCGATGCAGACTCTTGCGCAAAACTATATTAAGAACGTCGGACCTGCCGTGGTGGCTGTTACAGGGTCGAACGGCAAAACAACTACTAAGGATATTGCCGCTTCTGTACTTGCCCAGAAGTTCAAAACCCATCATACGGAAGGGAATCTGAATAACCATATCGGAGTTCCGCTCACGATTTTTTCCATGCCTGAGGATACCGAGGTCGCTGTAATCGAGATGGGGATGAACAATGCTGGAGAGATCGAAGTGCTGAGCAATATCGCCCGCCCTGATTACGCGATTATCACCAATATCGGGGAGTCTCATATTGAGCAGCTCGGCAGCAGGCAAAATATCGCAGGAGCAAAAATGGAAATTACAAAAGGTTTCCATGAGGGCAGCAGTCTTATTTTTGATGGAGATGAACCTTTACTTCGAGGAGTGGAAGGGACCGCCTGCGGATTCAGAGATCACGTCGATCAGAGGGCGAAAGGTATCTTCCTGCATGACGAAGGAAGCCGTTTCGAGGTGAATGGGGAGCAATACGAAGTACCTTTAGTAGGGAAGCACAATGTTAAAAACGCTTTGTATGTAGTGACACTTGCGCAGAAACTGGGAATGGACAGGGAAGAAATCCAGCTCGGTTTGAGACGATTATCCATGACCGGCATGCGGCTTGAGAAACTTACGGGGTTGAACGGTGCCCACGTCTTCAATGACACTTACAACGCTTCTCCTACATCTATGAAGGCTGTAATCGAATTTGTACGGATGTACAATACGAAAAAACATAAAATTCTGGTGCTCGGTGATATGTTCGAGCTCGGTATGCATTCCAATGAACTACACGCTCAGGTGGCCGAGGCGATCAATCCTCAGATCAATGCAGTATTTACAATTGGCGGAGACTCGAAAGCCATCAGCGATAAAGTAGCGGGCAAGTTTTCATCCATTACAACCCGGCATTTCAAAGACCCGGAACTTCTTGCCGGGCAACTGAAAGAATTGATGACTGAAGACAGTATCGTACTCATTAAAGCTTCCAGGGGGATGAAACTGGAACGGATTGTGCAATCCATAACAAATGAGTAGTGCCGGTCGTGAAGGTTTAAGGAGGATATTCAGAAAATGAACGATTTATTATTATTGATGACAGCCGGAATAGCTTTTTTAATTACAGTAGCCCTTTTTCCGGTCGTCATCCCTTTTTTAAGAAGATTGAAATTCGGCCAGGAAATACGGGAAGAAGGCCCTTCTTCCCATCAGAAAAAAAGCGGCACACCGACCATGGGAGGAGTCATGGTACTGTTTGCAGTCGCAATCACGACTCTGCTGTTTCTTCCGTTCATACTCGGAGACGGGATAGGGAGGAAAACGGCCCTTCTTTTAATTGTTCTCCTGGGGTACGGACTTATAGGTTTTCTCGATGATTACATTAAAGTGGCTCTGAAAAGAAACCTGGGACTGACTTCAAAACAGAAAATGCTTATGCAGTTGGTAATTGCTGCAGTAGTTTATATTATTCTGCTGACGGGGGATTTCAGTACGACAATCAGCATCCCTGCGACCGATCTGTCTGTCGATTTGGGGGCAGGATATGGCATTCTGCTTCTCCTGATGCTCGTCGGGGGCTCCAATGCTGTTAATTTGACTGACGGACTCGATGGACTGCTCGCAGGTACAGCATCTATCGCTTTTGGTGCTTTTGCCATTTTAGCGTGGACAGTTACCGGGGACGTGGAAACTGCTCTGTTCTCCATTTCCATTGTAGGGGCGCTTCTTGGCTTCCTTGTATTTAACGCTCACCCCGCAAAAGTTTTTATGGGGGACACGGGGTCTCTTGCTCTCGGAGCTGCGATAGCTATGATCGCCATAATTTTGAAAATGGAACTTCTGCTCGTTATTGTCGGAGGTGTGTTTGTACTGGAGACCCTGTCTGTAATTATCCAGGTAGCTTCTTTCAAACTTACCGGTAAAAGAGTGTTCAGGATGAGCCCTCTTCATCACCATTACGAACTGAAAGGCTGGTCAGAGTGGAAGGTAGTCACTGCTTTCTGGATAGCCGGATTGCTTTTTGCTGCTCTCGGATTATCGATGGAGGTGATGGCAGGATGAAACACTTAAAAGGTTTTCCTTATAAAAAAGCTTTGGTGGTAGGTCTTGCCAAAAGCGGTTTTGCAGCTGCAGACCTTCTGCATACCAGTGGAATTGACGTGAAAGTCAATGACCTGAACGCGGATTCCACAGGGGAACAGGCTGTGAAACTCGCAGCTGCAGGCATCCCGTTAATTACAGGAAGCCATCCTTTCGAACTCCTTGAGGATAGGGAGATTGTCATAAAAAATCCGGGCATACCATATGAAAATGAAATGGTCATGGAAGCTTTAAGGCGGAATATTCCTGTCATTACGGAAGTGGAACTGGTAACTTATCTGCATGACGGTCCCGTTATAGGCATTACGGGATCGAATGGTAAAACGACCACCACTACTCTTGTCCACCGCATGCTTGAAGAAGACAGAAGAAACGTGCACGTCGCCGGGAATATCGGGGAGGTAGCGTGTGAGGTGGCACGAAGGACAGGGACGGAGGACACGATGGTTATTGAGCTTTCGTCTTTCCAGCTTCTCGGTATCGACAAATTACGTCTCCATACAGCTGTGTGGCTTAATATTTTCGACAGCCACCTGGATTATCATAAAACAAGAGACAACTACATCGAAGCCAAGTCGAGGATCATGAAAAATCAAATGGAAGAGGATTCCTTTATATTCAACAACGACGACAGCATCGTTTCCACTTTCCGTGAAAAATCTGTGGCTGCAGCGGTACCTTTTACGCTGGAGGAGAACGGTCGTGGAGCGAGTGCCGATGAGAACCACGTATATTTTGACGGGGAGATCGTCGCAGACCGAAAGAAAATCGTGCTCGTCGGGGAACATAACCTGCAGAATTGTCTGGCTGCCGTTGCAGCCTGTAAGAGCGCAGGGGTTACCAATGAGGCTATTCAGGCAGTTCTTTACAGCTTTCAGGGGGTGGAACATCGCCTGCAGTACGTAGAGGAAAAAAAGGAGCGCTATTTCTATAACGACTCCAAGGCTACAAATATCCGGGCTACGCGTTATGCGCTTGAAGCGTTTGAAAACCCTGTTATATTACTGGCCGGAGGACTGGATCGCGGAAACTCTTTTGACGGACTCGCCCCTTACCTTAAAAACGTGAAACACTTAGTTGTGTTCGGGGAAACAAGTGCCAAACTTGCAGAAGTGGCCGGGCAGCTGGACATCCCCTGCACTCCGGTGGATTCCATGGAAGAAGCTGTGGCCAGAGCATACCGGAATTCAAAAGAGAACGATGTCATTCTGCTCTCCCCGGCGTGTGCAAGCTGGGATCAGTATCGTACCTTTGAGGAACGGGGTAATAAATTTGTAGAAGCTGTGGGCAACCTCTGAATATGATATGCAACAGGCCCCACCTCCTCTTCAGGGATTGGGGTTTTGTTGAAGCAGGTCTCTTCCATTTTCGGAACCTTCTGCCCCCGGATTTTTAAACGGCTTGGCCGAAAGAAGAACCGGACTGAAACAATAGTCTAATTTTTTTGATTTTCCTTCAATTATCGACTACGTAGAAGCTTTTATGTGTGATACAATAAAAGGGATTGCAACTGTACCGTTCAGGCGTTATACCTGCACGTACATAAGGAGAGCCTGAGATGAAGAAAGAAAAGAATGTCGTTTCAATTGAAGAGCGCATGCCTCAGTTGAAAGAACGAAGAAAAAAGAAAGCTGCCCGCCAGCTGATTTTTTACCTGATTCTCCTCTCTCTGCTGATAGGGATTGTAATATATCTTCAATCTCCACTTAGTCACGTAAGGTATGTAGAAGTCAAAGGAGATGAAGACCTGACTAAGAGTGAAGTCAAAGAAGTTAGTGGTATAACCGGGACGAGTAATTTATGGGGAATAGACCCGACAGCTGTTTCCGATAAAATAAAAGGGCTTCCGGAGGTCAGCAGTACGGAAGTTAGACGCACCCTGACCGGAGGTATTGAAATTTCACTGGATGAGAAACATAGAATTGCCTACGTTAAGGTGGAGGAACAGTTTGCTCCGATCCTTGAGGACGGAACGATACTCGGGGACGCCCTCGTCGAAAACCCGGGCGGAGACGCTCCTATCTTCTACGGCTTCCCGGATAATAAACATTTAACGAAATTGGCTAAAGAACTGAATTCCTTACCCGCCAGCGTTTCGAACTTGATTTCCGAAATCCACTGGATGGACGAAGACGAACGGGACAGAGTACGGTTGTACATGAGTGACGGGTACACGGTAATAGCATCTGTCCGGCAATTTTCCGAAAAGATGCCCAGTTATCCTTCCATCGTTTCCCAATTGGATCCGGATGCGGAAGGGGTTATCCATGTAGGTGTAGGGACGTACTTTGAGTCATACGCCGGTGGTGACAAAGAACAACTGGAAACGGAAGAGGAGCAGGGAAATATCCCGTCAGAAGAAAGTCCGCAGGAGCGGGAGGAAGAAGGCTGACGTTCTGCCGAAGTTGTAAACCAGTGAAAGACCGGATGTGGCTTTATATTGAGACAGTGAACACACCGGGCAGTTGAACAAAAACAGTATTCAAAAAGAAATTATTCATTACAGTTGATTAAATCAACCGGTTCTGAAAAATGTTATCCTTATACTGGATGGAATATTTTTTATGGTCGTTTACAGGAGGTGCGCCAGATTGAATAATGAAAAAGAAATACTCGTGAGCCTGGATGTAGGCACGAGCGAGATAAAAGCAATAATCGGGGAGGTAGCCAATGATTCCCTGAACGTAATAGGGGTAGGAACGGCTCCTTCTCTCGGAATGAAAAAAGGTGCCATTGTAGATATTGACAAGACTGTCCAGTCTATCCATTCTGCAGTGGATCAGGCCGAACGCATGGTGGATATGAAAATCGACCGCGTAGTCGTAGGAGTGAATGGCAACCACGTACAGTTGCAAAACTGTCATGGGGTCGTCGCCGTGTCGAGTGAAGATCGTGAAATCGAAGATGAAGATATCGCCAGGGTTATAGATGCGGCACAAGTCGTCTCGGTCCCACCGGAAAGAGAAATCATAGATGTAATCCCGAAAGAATTCATCGTGGATGGACAGGATGAAATAACGGATCCACGGGGAATGATAGGCGTCCGGCTCGAGATGGAAGGAACGATCATCACATGTACTAAAACAGTGTTGCATAATACATTGCGCTGCGTGGAAAGAGCCGGGCTCGAGGTGATTGATGTATGTCTCCAGCCTCTGGCAACAGGCACTGCTGCACTGTCGGAGGATGAGAAACACCTCGGGATAGCGCTTATGGATGTAGGAGGAGGATCTACGACCATCTCGGTGTTCAAAGAAGGACACCTCGTCGGCACAGCTATGATCCCCGTGGGAGGCGACAATATTACTAAGGATTTGTCAGTAGGCCTGCGGACCTCCACAGAAGAAGCTGAAAGTATCAAAGTGGAACATGGCCATGCGTTTTATGAGGATGCGAACGAACAGGAGACATTTTCAGTAAACATTATCGGAAGCAACCAGCAGGAAACTTACAATCAGGTAGATATCTCTGATATGATTGAAGCCAGAATGGAAGAAGTATATGTTATGGTGGCAAAAGAATTACAGCGCATGGGAGTCCAGGATCTTCCGGGCGGTTTCGTGCTTACAGGAGGATCTATGAACATGCCGGGAGTTCTCGAGCTGGCTCAGGACGTTTTCAGTGCAAATTTAAGACTTGCAGTTCCTGATTACCTGGGCGTACGTGACCCTAAATATACGAGTGGGGTCGGTACCTTGCAATTTGCTTACCGCAATGCGAAAATACAAGGGAAAGATATCTTCCCGAGTGTGCAGAATATAGGGGAACCTGCTAAAACTGCACCGAAACAGCCGAAAGCTCAAAAACCAAAACAGAAATCCCAAACACAAAAGCAACAATCATCAAAAGAAAAAGAAGAAACAGGTTTTTCAAAATTTATTAAAGCATTTTTTGATTAAAATAAAAGAATGTGATAAGTCGGTTAGGAGGAACGAATGATGTTAGATTTTGATACGAGCATGGATCAGTTAGCAACCATTAAAGTCATTGGAGTTGGGGGCGGTGGTTCAAACGCTGTCAACCGTATGATAGAACATGGGGTTCAGGGTGTTGAGTTCATCGCAGTAAACACGGATGCTCAGGCTCTGAATATGTCGAAAGCAGAAGTGAAAATGCAGATAGGCAACAAGTTGACCCGAGGTCTTGGCGCAGGAGCAAACCCTGAAGTAGGAAGAAAAGCAGCAGAAGAAAGCAAGGAACAGCTCGAAGAAGCGCTTCAGGGGGCTGACATGGTGTTCGTTACCGCCGGAATGGGCGGAGGAACAGGTACCGGAGCAGCACCAGTCATTGCTCAGGTGGCTAAAGAAGTCGGAGCTCTTACCGTCGGTGTCGTGACGAGACCGTTCAGTTTCGAAGGAAGAAAACGTTCGACGCAGGCAACCGGAGGAATCGACAGTTTCAAAGGGAGTGTTGATACACTTATCGTCATTCCGAACGACAGATTGCTTGAAATCGTAGACAAGAATACCCCTATGCTTGAAGCGTTCCGTGAAGCAGATAACGTACTTCGTCAGGGTGTGCAGGGTATTTCGGATCTCATTGCGGTACCTGGACTGATTAACGTCGACTTTGCTGATGTGAAAACGATCATGGTGGACAAAGGGTCCGCGTTAATGGGGATTGGTATTGCTACTGGAGAAGACAGAGCTGCAGAAGCAGCCAAAAAAGCTATTTCCTCTCCACTTCTGGAAACTTCCATCGATGGTGCCCACGGGGTACTGATGAACATCAGCGGAGGTACGAACCTCAGCCTGTATGAAGTTCAGGAAGCAGCAGATATCGTTACTTCTGCAGCTGATCAGGAAGTTAACGTCATCTTCGGATCTGTGATTAACGAAAATCTTAAAGATGAAATCGTAGTTACAGTAATTGCTACCGGTTTTGATGAAGCTCAAATGAAAGAAGGGCAGAACAAGCCGAGACAGCGCAACATCAATCAGCAGCAGACATCATCCGAGCCCCGTCATAGAGAGGAATCTCCGAGACGTGAGACGAGAGAACCTCAAAATGAAGAGCAGCCGTCTCAGGAAGAAGATACACTGGATATACCAACCTTCCTTCGTAACAGAAACAGAAGAAGATAATTAATCCTGACTTCCGTCCCTCTAAGGGCGGAAGTTTTTTCTTATTATCGGAAAAAGCGCGCAGCGTGACCGATTGCCGGTGTGTTTGTAAACCTTTAGGAATATGACATGTATTTAAGTGAAATAGGGAATAAGTTATAGAGTGATATATGAAGCTGCCTTTTGGCTTTCAGTGAGGATAAATTGGTATATCATTCTTCACAGGCTACAGAATCCTGTAGGGAATATTGGCGTTGGTAAAGCATACGTGGCTAACATGTGGTAAAATGGGAATCAATAGAGGTGTTGCGTTATGTTTGTTTCGTCATCAGAGAAATTACTGACATTCAACTGGAAGAGCCCGGAAGTGTCTGCCGGGTTCACAAAACGTAAAGGCGGGTACTCTCCCTACCCCGAGGGATCGTTGAATCTTGGTCTGCATATTGGTGATGACCCGGAACGCGTGGTCAAAAACCGGGAAGTAGTAGCGGAAGAGATAGAGGTACCTTTGGAAAGATGGGTTTTTCCAGAGCAGGTACATGGTACGAAAGTACAGACGGTGACCGCAGAGGACCGGGGAAAAGGTGTAAAAGATCTGGAATCAGCTGTGCAGGGAGCAGACGGGTTGATTACGAAAAATGAAAACACACTTCTCGCCGGTTTTTACGCCGACTGTGTTCCGCTTTATTTCAGCGATAAACAGACCGGCTGGATAGGACTTGCTCATGCCGGCTGGAAAGGGACAGTGAATCACATGGCGGGAGAAATGATTGAAACCCTGGTTACGGAAGGGGCGGAAAGGGAATCGATCGAGATGGTGATCGGCCCTTGTATCTCCAAAAGTAACTATATCGTGGATAATAATGTGGCTCAACAATTCTCGGAGAAATACAGAAATGACGTACTTCAGCTTGTAGATACGAATACATGGAAATTAGATCTTAAGCGGATGAACAGATTAATCGCTTTAGAGCATGGTCTTGGCGAAGATAGAGTGTACAGCACTGATCATTGTACATATTCAGATGAGGAGCTGTTTTTTTCACATCGCCGGGACCGGGGCAATACAGGGAGAATGCTCGGGTATATTGTCAAGTCTCGCTGTTGAAAGGAGCAATGACAGTGAACGTAAAAGAAAATGCAGCTATTATTGAAGATTCTATTGAACGGGCCTGTTCTAAAGTTGAACGGAATCCGGACGAAGTGACAACGATAGCAGTAACAAAGTACGTAAGCACAGAAAGAGCCAAAGAGGCTATTGAAGCGGGAATTGTAAATCTTGGAGAGAACCGGAAAGAAGGTTTTCTTGAAAAGTATTCCCAGATCAAAGACGAGGCCAAGTGGCACTTTATCGGATCGCTTCAGTCGAAGAAAGTGAAAGATGTGATAGGACAGATAGACGTCCTCCATTCTCTGGATCGCAAGTCTTTAGCTAAAGAAATCGATAAACGGGCAGAGACTGCTGTGTCCTGTTTCGTTCAGGTGAATATAAGCGGAGAGGATTCGAAGCACGGGTTGGAAGCGGAAAATGTTCTTCCATTTATACAAATGCTTGAGGATTATCCGAAAGTGAGAGTGATCGGGCTCATGACCATGGCCCCTCATGTAGAAGATGAAGAAAAACTGCGTGCAACATTCAGACAGTTACGCGCCCTCCGGGATAAGGTGAGGAATGAGAATATGGCGCACGCTCCCTGTGAGTATCTTTCCATGGGTATGAGTAACGATTATACTATTGCAATCGAAGAAGGGGCCACCCACATACGGATCGGTACAAGTCTTGTAGGCAACGAAACTTATGGAGGTGAGTGATCATGAGTATGAAGAATAGATTCAAATCTTTTTTCACACTGGATGAAGACTATGAATACGTCGAAGAAGACGCTTATGAAGAAAACGAAACCGGGCCGCCGGAGGAGAATAGCAGAAGTAATAAACAGCAGAACGTCGTTAGTTTGAAAAGTGCCCAGCGATCTTCTAAAATGGTTTTACATGAACCGAGAAATTATAGTGAAGCGCAGGATATTGCGGATGAACTCGTAAGTCATCGCGCAGTGGTCATAAATCTCCAGCGGGTGGAGCGGGACCAGGCGAAACGGATAGTGGACTTTTTGAGCGGAACAGTTTACGCTATTGGAGGAGATATTCAGAAGCTTGGATCTCAGACATTCCTATGTGTGCCGGAAAACGTTGAAATTTCAGGTTCCATCTCCGAAATAATGCAGAACGAGGACGAATTTAACAGAAGGTGGTAATGCTTTGTGGGTTTGATATTTTCTCTTTTGATCAATGCAATCCAGATATACAGCTGGCTGCTGATCATCTATATACTGATGTCCTGGTTCCCGGGAGCAAGAGACTCCAGTTTCGGGCAGGGACTGGCCAGAGTGACGGAACCATTTCTGGAGCAATTCCGCAGATTTATCCCGCCACTCGGTATGATTGATATTTCTCCGATAGTTGCGATTTTAACTTTGAATTTCGCCTCAAGAGGGATTCAGCAGTTATATATCATGTTAATGGTCGCATAAGAAAGAACAGAAGCTGAAGTTTCTGTTCTTTTTTCTTTATTGGTTAATGTCTTGTGCCGCGTTTAGACGGGGCGTAAGGGAAAAGGAGGACACTATGGAAATATACCAGCACTTCAGAAAGGAAGAAAGACCATTCATCGATCAGGTGGAAGCCTGGCGGAAAAACGTCGAAATGAGGTTTCAGCGAAAACTCACGGATTTTCTCAACCCGAGAGAACGGCAGATTGCCACCTCCCTGTTACGTAATACGGACCTTCAGGTGGAATTTTCCGGAAAAGATGATGAAGAAAGACGCCGCATGATTATAGCTCCGGAATACGAATCGATTGAAGAGGAGGATTTTCAGCTGACACTTCTGGAAGCCTCTTACCCGGCGAAATTTGTAAGCCTGGAACACAGGGATGTATTAGGGGCATTCATGTCTCTCGGTATCAAGCGTGAAAAGCTTGGAGATCTCATAGTCAAAGACGGCCTTATACATATTATCGCAGCCGCCGAAATCAGTGATTTTATTAAGATGCAGCTGCAGCAGATTAATAAAGCTTCGGTGACGTGGAAGGAAATAGAGATGGGTTCGCGGATGACATCGGAAGAAGAGTGGAAAGAATCATCTGCTACGGTGTCGTCGCTTAGGATAGACGTCGTACTGAAAGAGATTTACAATATGCCGCGGAAAAAATCGGTAATGTATATTAAGGGTGGTCAGGTGAAAGTCAACTTCCGCACGGTGGATGACCCCTCTTTTCTGCTTGAAGAAGGGGATCTTATCTCCTTAAGGGGAAAAGGGAGGAGCGAACTGACTGAAGTGATGGGACAGACGAAGAAAGATAAATGGCGCATTACTTTTTCGGTGTTGTCATGATCACTATTTCGTGAGGGCTCTCCTCTGGCATAGAGCGCTGCTCTATACATAACTATTGGCTTCCCGTAGATAAATGATATAATAATAAGGACTCGCAGGGGATGGAGGATTTGAATGTTTCGGTTTTATGGACTTTCATTATTGATAATTGCAATAGATCAAATCAGCAAATGGCTGGTAACTAAATATATGGAAATAGGAGAGAGAATACCCGTTATAGATTCCTTTCTTCTGCTTACCTCTCACAGGAACCAGGGGGCCGCATGGGGGATATTACAGGGCCAGATGCTTTTCTTTTATATTATTACCGTTCTGATTGTGGGATTTTTGATCTACTACATGCAGACGCAGGGAAAAAACAGTAGATGGAGTGCTGTGGCTATAGCTCTTCTACTTGCAGGAGCAATAGGGAATTTCATCGATCGCCTGTTCAGAAAAGAAGTAGTGGATTTCGTAGATGTGTACATCGGCAGTTACAATTACCCGATTTTTAACGTTGCTGATGCTTCTTTGACCATCGGCGTTATACTATTCCTTATAGCGACATTTATCGAAGACAAGAGACAAAAGGAGACAGAACAGCCATGAATGAACAATTAAATGTGGAAGCGGCGGATGCTTCTAAGAGAATAGATAAGTGGCTCAGTGATCATCTTGAAGATGTATCGCGTGCTCAGGTTCAGCAGTGGATAAGGGAACACCACGTCTCTGTGAATAAACGACACGTGAAAAGCAATTATAAAATACAGGAAGGAGATCTTGTAGCATGGTCAGTGCCGGAAGTGAAACCGGCTGCCATTGAAAAAGAAGATATCCCTCTTACTATTGTTTACGAAGATGAAGACGTGCTTGTAGTTAACAAGCCGGTCGGGATGGTGGTTCATCCTTCAGCCGGCCATTACAGTGGAACGCTGGTAAACGGCCTTTTATACCATTGTGACGATCTTTCCGGTATTAACGGAGTGGAGCGGCCGGGTATTGTACACCGAATTGATAAAGATACGAGCGGTTTACTGATGGTAGCCAAGCACGATAAGGCTCATCAGCATTTAGCAGATCAGCTGCAGGAAAAAACCGTGGAAAGGGAGTATGAAGCGATTGCTCACGGGGTTATCGCCCACGATCACGGTACGATCGATGCTCCCATCGGCCGTGACCCTAAAGAACGTCAGCGCATGGCCGTGACGGAGGAGGGGAAAGATGCGGTAACTCATTTTACCGTGGAACGTCGTTTTGAAGAGTTCACGCATCTTACCTGTAAACTGGAAACGGGACGGACCCATCAGATTCGGGCACACATGAGATATATTGAACATCCGCTGGCAGGGGATCACAAATATGGACCCAGGAAAACGCTCGCCCTTCCAGGTCAGGCTCTGCATGCCAAAACACTTTCCTTCACTCACCCGGTAAGCGGGGAAAGAATGAAGTTCACTGCTCCTGCACCCGAACACTTCCAAAAAGTTCTGCTTGAACTGGAAGAAACGAGTTGACAAAAACCCGGGCTTTTGTAATAATAGTCAACAAGTTAATAAGAGACCTTTAACGACAGTCCCGTGAGGCTGAGAAGGAACCGGATTTTTGACCTTTTCTGCCCACGTGTGCAGAAAAGGTTTTTTTGTAGGAGGATGCAATATGAATAAAAAGGCGACTGTACTCGATGATGCAGCGATCAGGCGGACCCTTACAAGACTTTCGCATGAAATCGTGGAGAAAAATAAAGGCATCGAAGACCTTGTGCTTATCGGGGTGAAGACACGGGGAGTTCCTCTTGCCACGAGAATTAAAAGTAAAATCGAAGATATTGAAGGAGCGTCCCTTCCTCAGGGAGAGCTTGACATCACCCTGTACCGCGATGATCTGAAGGAAGTGACAGACAATCATGAACCGGAACTGAAGGATTCTAAACTTCCGGTCGATATCAGCGATAAGAAAGTAATACTCGTAGACGATGTCCTTTATACAGGTCGGACAGTGCGTGCCGCAATGGACGCGCTCGTGGACCTCGGACGGCCCTCCTCCATTCAGCTGGCAGTGCTCGTGGATCGGGGTCATAGAGAATTACCGATACGAGCAGATTACGTCGGTAAAAATATCCCGACTTCTAAGGAAGAAGTAGTGACTGTACGTCTCGAGGAGACCGATCAGCAGGAGGAAGTAGTCATTTACGAAAAATGAATAAAGATACCTTTAATGAATGTCCCGAGAGGCTTCAAAGGTAAGGAGTAAGGCACGGGTATACCTATGTACCGATGCTGTGATCTCTTTGCTTATTGAAGCAAAGAGATTTTTTTATGCACAAAAAGAGGAGGAATTCGAATGAATGACAGAGAGATTGTATACGACGTTGAAGAGAAGCCGGCTCCGGCGAAATGGCTCGCCCTGAGCCTTCAGCATCTGTTTGCCATGTTCGGAGCTACGATACTGGTTCCTTTTCTGACCGGCCTATCTCCCTCAGTAGCTCTCGTAGCCAGTGGAACAGGAACGCTTGCTTATCTCCTGATAACACGGGGGAAAGTTCCGGCATACTTAGGATCAAGTTTTGCTTTTATTTATCCGATTACCCAGATCTCCGAATCTTCCGGAGTCGCGGGAGCCATGGTCGGCAGCTTTCTTGCGGGGCTTGTGTACGGTGCTGCCTCCCTGCTCATCATGATTTTCGGTGTAAAGTGGCTTACTAAACTGCTTCCGCCGGTCGTAGTGGGACCGGTCATTATGGTGATCGGCCTCGGGCTTGCTTCCACTGCTGTAGACATGGCTATGTACGAACCGGGAAGCGACAAGGTTTACAGTACTATCCACATCACCACCGCTCTCGTCACACTCGGAGCTACAATTATAGCCATGGTATTCCTGCGGGGGATATTCCGCCTTATACCGATCTTAATCGGAATTACGACCGGCTATACTTTTGCACTGGTGAACGGAGTGGTAGACACATCAGGAATTCAGACGGAGTGGGAAAACTGGACCGGTGCCGAGTCATTTACGGGCTTTCTGCAGGCTTTCTTCCGGACGCCGGACTTCCTCCTTCCCTTTATCGATTATTCACCTTTCAGTGTTCTCAGTCTGGATATCGCCATGGTTATGATGCCTTTTGCTCTCGTTACGCTCGCGGAACATACGGGTGACCAAATGGTGTTATCAAAAGTGACGGGCAGGAATTTTCTGAAGAACCCCGGACTCGATAAAACGATTCTCGGTGACGGAGCGGCGACAATGATTGCGAGCATGCTCGGGGGACCGCCGAACACAACCTATGGTGAGAATATAGGAGTGCTGGCTGTAACAAGGGTTTTCAGCGTATTCGTAATAGGACTTGCAGCGGTTATGGCCATTGTATTCGGGTGGATAGGAATGGTCACGGTTCTGATAAGTTCGATACCCCAGGCAGTCATGGGCGGTGTCAGCATTCTTTTGTTCGGAGTCATAGCGGCGAGCGGGCTTCGTATGATGATCGACCATAACGTAAACCTCGGGGATAACCGGAATCTGGTGATCACGTCTGTCATTCTCGTAATCGGGGTGGGTGGTGCTTTCATCCGGCTGTCTCCACAGGTAGAGCTCGGAGGGATGGCACTTGCGGCTTTGACGGGAATAGTGCTTAACCTCATTATTCCTCAGTCGGAAGAAGAGAAGCAGCAGAAATCAGTGTTCGAAAAGGATGAAGAAATAGCATAGGAGGGGTTCCATGAATCACTTATTAACTATGGATCAATTAAGTAACAAAATGATTTATTCACTTCTTGAAAACGCCGGACGCATGAAAAAAGGCGAGCAGAAAACGTGGAAAGGAAGGTTTGCAGCGAATCTTTTCCTTGAACCGAGCACGAGAACCAGACAAAGCTTTCACGTCGCAGAGAGGCGGATGCAGATGGAAGTGCTGGAAATGGAAGCGGAGCAGTCGAGCCTTCTCAAAGGTGAATCGCTGTATGATTCAGTCCGTACTCTGGAGGCGATAGGAACCGATATTCTGGTTATCAGGCAGTCCGAGCGCGATTCTCTTCAGGAACTTTCAGAATGTAAAGGAATCTCGATTATTAACGCAGGGGACGGTACGGGTGAACACCCGACGCAAAGTCTGCTGGATCTGTTCACTATTTATGAAGAGTTCGGCTGTTTTAAAGGTGTGACAGTCACTATTGCGGGTGATATCAAACACAGCAGAGTAGCGAGGTCGAACGCATACGCTCTGAAGCAGCTTGGGGCAGAGGTTCAATTTTCTTCTCCCGACGAATGGAAGGAACCGGGGAAGACGTACGTAACAATGGATGAGGCCGTCGCCTCGAGCGATGTTCTTATGCTGCTCAGAATACAGAAGGAGCGCCACGACTCGGAAGGGGATATCCCCGCCTATCTTACGGATTACGGGTTGACGAAAGAAAGAGAAAGGCGGATGAAGAATCACTCCATCATTCTCCATCCTGCTCCTGTTAATCGTGGTGTTGAAATCGATTCTGCTCTAGTGGAGTGTCAAAGATCACGTATATTTACGCAAATGAACAATGGGGTCTACATGAGAATGGCTATAATAGACGAATTAATGGGGGGGAAGCACAATGAAAATAACAAATGCGTTCCGATGGAAAGAGAACTCTTTGCAACCATGTGAAATCCGTGTAAAAGACGGAATGATTGCAGAGATTAAAAATCAAATGGGAGAGGTTAGCGGGGAAGAGGTTTTTGATGCCAGGGGTACCCTTGTCGCACCCGGATTCACTGATGTACACATCCACTTAAGAGAGCCCGGAGCGGAATATAAAGAAACGATCGCCTCCGGTACGGGAGCTGCTCTCAAAGGAGGGTTTACAACCGTCTGCCCGATGCCGAATACCTCTCCAGTGCCCGATACGAAAGAAAATCTGAAAAATCTCATGAGTAGAATAAAAAATGATGCAGTAGTGGAAGTGTTGCCTTACGCCTCCATTTCTCTTGGGCAGAAAGGAGAAAGTCTCACTGACATGAAAGCTTTGAAAGAAGCCGGAGCATTTGCATTCACCGATGACGGAGTGGGGGTTCAGGAGGCTTCGTTCATGAAAAAAGCGATGCAGAATGCTGCTGTTCTCGGGATGTCGATCGTCGCTCACTGTGAAGATAATGGGCTTGCAGGTTCCGGAGTCGTACACGAAGGCGGGGTGTCCGAACGACTGGAGCTGCCGGGGATCCCGTCGAGTGCAGAATCTGTTCACATAGCAAGAGATGCCATTCTTGCCGGTGAAACCGGATGTCACTACCACGTCTGTCACGTATCATCAGCGTCCTCGATCAGAGTGATACGGGAAGCGAAAAATGCAGGGATCAACATTACAGCTGAAGTTACACCGCATCATCTGCTTCTCAATGAAAGTGATATACATAAAGATGACGCCATGTACAAAATGAATCCTCCCTTACGTTCCGAGGAAGATCGTCAGGCGCTTATCCAGGGTCTGGAAGAAGGAACTATTGATTTTATAGCTACCGATCATGCTCCTCATTCCGAGGATGAAAAACAGCAGAGCATGAGGAAGGCCCCCTTCGGAATAACCGGACTTGAAACGGCCTTCCCTCTGCTGTACACCTCTTTTGTCAGAAACGGCAATTGGACGACCGGGCAGCTTATAGAATGGCTGACGGCAAAACCGAGAAAAGTCTTTTCAATGAGTCAGAGAACTTTGGAACCTGGACAGCCTGCAACGCTCACATTCGTTGACCTGTATACGGAAGAGGAAATCGACAGACATCGGTTCCTGTCCAAAGGAAAAAATACCCCGTTCCACGGGGCGAAAGTGAGCGGTATTCCAAAATGCACAATGATAGAAGGGCACATCGCCTGGGAAGGGTGGAATAAATGATGAAGCGACTCGTTCTTGAAGATGGCACGGTGTTCAGCGGCAACGGATTCGGAAGCGAAAAGGATGTAATAGGAGAAATCGTCTTTCAGACCGGTATGACCGGTTATCAGGAAGTAATGTCCGATCCTTCGTATTACGGACAGATAATAACTTTTACATATCCATCGATTGGAAACTATGGAGTGAACCGGGATGATTTTGAAACTATCTTTCCATCTTTATCGGGAGTGGTGGTTAAGGAACATTGTGAATACCCGTCTAATTTCAGGAATGAAGAGACGCTGGATTCTTTTCTGAAAGCAAGAGGGATACCCGGAATCAGCGGAATCGATACGAGAGAGCTCACAAAAATCATAAGAGAAACCGGGACGATGAAGGCAGTAATCACAAGCAGTGAGAGGAATGTACGGGAAGTACTGGAAGAGATGAGGGAGTATGAGCTTCCGACGGATCAGGTGGCGAGCGTCTCGACTGATAAACCTTACGTCATCCCTCATCGGGGAGAAAGGATTGTAGTCGTCGATTACGGTATGAAAAATGGTCTGCTGCGAGCCTTTACAGAGAGAGGTTGTCACATTACGGTAGTGCCTTATAATACTTCTGCTGAAGAAATAATGAGGCAGAAACCGGATGGAGTGTTTCTTTCAAATGGTCCCGGAAATCCTGCGCACATACCGGAGGCGACAGAGACAGTAAGAAAGCTGATCGGCAAGGTGCCTGTCTTCGGTGTCTGTATGGGGCATCAGGTTATTGCCAGAGCTTGTGGAGCAAGGACGGAAAAACTTCCTTTCGGCCATCGCGGGGTAAACCAGCCTGTATTTGACAAAGTCAACGACCGTACCTATATGACGTCCCAGAATCACGGTTATTCAGTTGATTATAATTCAATTATGTCAACTGAATTGAAAATCACTCAGTACTCTCTGAATGATGATACGGTGGAAGCTTTGGAACATGCGAGATATCCTGTGTTTTCCGTTCAGTACCATCCCGAGAGTACCCCGGGTCCTGAAGACACCGGCCACTTATTTGATCGATTTTTAAGTATCGTACGTAATTGGAAGGAGGAGACGTATGTCCGAACATAAGAATATAAAAAAAATCCTCGTTATAGGCTCCGGACCTATTATTATAGGTCAGGCTGCAGAATTCGATTATTCAGGCACTCAGGCCTGCCAGTCGCTGAAAGAAGAAGGATATGAAGTCATCCTTGCCAATTCCAACCCGGCAACGATCATGACTGATTACACGTTCGCCGACCAGGTTTACATGGAACCCCTGACGGTGGACTTTCTGTCTAAAATCATACGTAAAGAACGTCCCGATGCTCTGCTGCCGACACTTGGAGGGCAGACCGGGCTGAACCTGGCCGTGGAGCTGGATGAGTCAGGAGTCCTTAAAGAGATGAACGTTGAACTTCTCGGTTCTTCTCTTCAGGCAATCCAGAAAGCGGAAGACAGGGAATTATTCCGGTCTCTTATGAGGGAAATCGGGCAGCCTGTCCCCGAAAGTGATATCGTATCAACGGCAAAAGAGGCTTTAACTTCCGCAGCGCATATCGGTTACCCGGTGATTGTACGTCCGGCTTATACGATGGGGGGAGCCGGAGGAGGCATTTGCAGAAACGAAGAAGAACTCACGGAAGTTGTAAGGAATGGCCTTGATCTTTCGCCGGTGCATCAGTGCCTCATAGAGAAGAACATTGCCGGCTTCAAAGAAATAGAAATGGAAGTGATGCGCGACAAAAAAGATAACTGTATCGTCGTCTGTTCTATGGAAAACGTTGATCCGGTAGGGATCCACACGGGGGATTCGATTGTAGTAGCTCCGACACAGACGCTGAGTGACCGGGATTATCAGATAATGAGGAATGCCTCCACAGAAATTATCCGTTCACTGGGAATCGAGGGGGGATGTAACGTTCAGCTTGCAATGGACCCGGAGAGCTTCGATTACTACGTCATTGAAGTGAACCCAAGGGTCAGCCGCTCCTCCGCTCTCGCATCAAAAGCTACCGGGTACCCGATTGCCAAGATCGCAGCCAAAATCGCCGTAGGTATGAGTCTTGATGAAATCCGTAATCCGGTTACAGGAACGACTACTGCCTGTTTCGAGCCTTCTCTCGACTACGTCGTGTGTAAAATCCCCCGCTGGCCTTTTGACAAATTCGAAGACGGTAACCGTATACTCGGTACACAGATGAAGGCGACCGGTGAGGTGATGGCAATGGGGCGTACATTTGAGGAGGCTTTTCTGAAAGGGGTCCGCTCTCTTGAACAGAATGACGGTGACTTCTATGATCCCGACTTCACCGGTCTCCCGGATGAAAAACTGCTTGAACAGATGCACAGAGCGGATGACAGGCGTCTGTTCATCCTCTCGGAAGCGATGAGAAGAGGAATCGGTCTCGAAGTTATTCACGAAAAAACGAGGATAGACCGTTTTTTTCTCCGGAAAATTGACTCTATTCTTCTTCTGGAGAAAGAGATCGGGGAGAAAGGCTGGAATACCGAACTGATCAGCCGGGCCAAGGAGAAGGGTTTTGCCGACCGTCATCTTGCACGCGTGCTGAAAACCACCGTAGCAGACGTCAGTGAAAAGAGACGTTCAGAAGGTATCACTCCTGTCTACAAGATGGTGGATACGTGTGCAGGGGAATTTGAGTCGGCGACCCCTTACTACTACTCCACTTATGAAACTTTCAACGAATCAGATGTAACAAAGAGAAAGAAAGTTCTTGTTGTCGGGTCCGGACCCATCCGTATCGGCCAGGGCGTGGAGTTCGATTATGCTACGGTCCACTCGGTCCTTGCATTAAAAGAGTTAGGGTATGAAGCGATCATCATCAACAATAACCCTGAAACTGTCTCAACGGATTTCAGTGTGTCCGACAAACTTTACTTTGAACCGCTTACTGTAGAGGATGTCATGAACGTTGTGGATCTCGAACAGCCGGAAGGGGTGATTCTGCAGTTCGGCGGTCAGACTTCGGTGAATCTGGCGGACGGGCTGGAGGAAAGAGGCGTGACGATTCTCGGAACGACCATCGACTCCATCAGGAAGACGGAAGATCGGAGCTCCTTCGAACAATTGCTGAATAATCTCGGGGTAAGTCATCCCGGAGGGGAAAGCGTGGATGAAAAAGAGGATGCCTACCGCGTGGCGCAGGCTGTCGGATATCCGGTACTCGTACGTCCTTCGTATGTCCTTGGGGGCAGGGCTATGGAAATCGTCTATTCGGAGGAGGAGCTGACTCATTACTTATCGAAGTTCGTCTCCAATGGTCATCCGGTATTAATAGATAAATATCTTTCCGGTAAGGAAGTGGAAGTTGACGCGATTACGGACGGGAAAGATGTGGTTATACCGGGTATTATGGAGCACATTGAACGGGCGGGCGTCCATTCGGGTGACTCGATGGCGGTATATCCTCCTCAAAACCTTTCGCAGGAAGTGATCAGACAACTGGAAGAAGCAACGATAAAGATAGCGAAAAACCTGCCTTTAAAAGGACTGATCAATATTCAGTTTGTAGTCCAGGAAGAGAAAGTTTACGTACTCGAAGTCAACCCGCGTGCCAGCCGTACGGTTCCATTCCTGAGCAAAATCACCGGAATACAGATGGCCGGACTGGCTACGAAAGTGATGACGGGTTTGAGACTTACGGACGAAGGCTACTCTACCGGAATCGTGCCTGAAAGAGAAGGCATATATGTAAAGGTACCTGTGTTTTCCTTTGAAAAATTACGAAGTGTCGACACTACCCTCGGGCCCGAAATGAAATCGACGGGAGAAGTGATCGGATACGATAAAGATCTGGAAAGAGCGCTCTACAAAGGTATGCTGGCAGCAGGTATGAAGATTCCGGAACACGGAAGCGTTCTGTTGACCGTAGCGGATAAAGATAAAGAGGAAGTGGAACCGCTCGCAGCCACACTCGTCGATCTGGGTTTTCATTTAATTGCCACGGCCGGAACGGCAAGGTTTTTAAAAGAAAGAAATCTTCCGGTTACAACTGTAGGAAAAGTGGATGAGGACGAAGGCGTCCTGGCAGTTATCCGGGAACAGAAGGTGCAGATGGTGATTAATACGTTGAACAGGAAGAGGAAGGCGCATACGGACGGGTTCCGTATCCGGCGGGAAGCTGTAGAATACGGGAAAGCATGCTTTACAAGCGTGGATACTGCGTCTGCAGCTGTGGATGTATTGAAATCCATGAGCCTTACCTCAAGGCCGTTATCAAATCGAAGGGGGGTGGTAACAAGTGCAGACGTATGATATGAAAGTCGTGAACCATAGAGAAATTGCCGAGTGTACGTACGAAATAACATTACAGACTGATGTTTTTTTCCCTGCGGAGCCCGGTCAGTTTGTGCACATCCTTGTAGATCCTCCCCATCAGCTCAGACGTCCGTTATCACTTGCTTCTTCCTCCGGAAGGGAAATCACCGTGGTCTATAAGACGTTCGGAGAAGGTACACGAACCCTCGCGAACAAAAAGAGGGGGGAGACGGTTAACGTTCTCGGTCCCCTTGGAAACGGGTTCACCCTGCCCGAGCAGAAAAAGGTGATGCTTGTAGGAGGAGGGGTCGGTGTACCCCCGTTACTCTGGCTTGCAAAAGAGCTGCATAAGAATGGCAAAAAAGTCAGTGCTGTATTAGGTTTCAAATCTGTAAATCAAGTTTTTTACAGAAGAGAAATGGAGGAGTATGCGGAAGTGACGGTAGTTACAGACGATGGTTCTTCCGGTGAAAAAGGACTGGTTACGAAGTGGCTGGATCCGGAAGCTGATGTTTATTATGCGTGCGGACCGAACCCCATGCTGAAAGCTCTGGAAGCACAACTTGCCATCCCCGGCTATAATTCCATGGAAGAGAGGATGGGCTGTGCTATCGGGGCCTGCTTCGCCTGTACTGTCGAAACCACGGATGGCGGTTACGTCAACGTATGTAAGGACGGGCCTGTTTTTCCGAAGGGGAGGGTGAAACTGCCATGAGTTTGCATGTACATTTACCCGGACTGGAATTGAAAAATCCCGTCATGCCTGCTTCCGGATGCTTCAGTTTCGGTAAAGAATATGCGCAGTTCTATGATCTCGATACTCTTGGAGCAGTAATTATGAAGGCTGCTACGAAAGAGCCCCGGTTGGGTAACAAAACACCGAGAGTCGCCGAAACTTCAAGCGGTATGCTGAATGCTATCGGATTACAGAACCCGGGTGTCGATAAAATAATAAGCGAAGAAATGCCGTTTCTGAACGAATATGCACTTCCGAAAATCGCGAATATAGCAGGGTCCTCCCCTGAAGAATATGCAGAAACAGCAAAGAAAATGTCTCCACATGTACAGGCGCTTGAGTTGAATATCTCCTGTCCGAACGTGAAAGAAGGAGGAATCCAGTTCGGAACCGATCCTGACCTCGCTTCGAACGTGGTTGGACAGGTAAAAAAAGTATCGGAAGTACCGGTTTATGTAAAACTCTCTCCGAACGTGACGGATATAAGGGGGATGGCAGTAGCCTGCGAACAGGCAGGCGCGGACGGATTGTCCATGATCAACACCATTACGGGAATGCAGATTTTGAAAGAGAGGAGACGTCCCCTGCTTCATAATCAGACAGGCGGTTTATCAGGGCCTGCAATCAAACCTGTAGCTATCCGTATGATCCACGAAGTTTATCCGTACGTCTCCGTCCCTATTATAGGCATGGGAGGCATCGGGTCTGCTGAAGATGTATTGGAGTTCTTACTGGCCGGAGCATCCGCTGTGGCCGTGGGTACAGCGAATTTCCACAATCCGTTCGTCATGCCCGAAATAATTGCTGACTTACCCGGAGTGCTCCGGGAATACGGTTTTTCTTCTGCGGAAGAAGCGATTGGAGGGGCTCACTATTGAAAACGTTACGTCCGCTTTATATAGCTCTTGATTTCCCCGGGAAAGAGGAAGCGCTCGAGTTTCTGGAAGCGCACAATCTCGAAAAAGTTCCTGTTAAGGTAGGAATGCAGCTGTTCTATAAAGAAGGGCCTGCTATTGTGCGTGAATTGAGGAAGAGGGGGCATCCGGTATTCCTTGATGTAAAGGTTCACGATATTCCGGCTACGGCCGAGGGGGCAGTGAAAAGTCTTGTCTCTCTGGATGTAGAAGTGCTCACCGTCCATGCCCAGGGCGGAAAAGAAATGATGAAGCGTGCCGGGCGTGCCGCTGGTGATACGGTGGTGCTGGCAGTCACTCAACTGACTTCCGTTACGGAGGAGATGCTGAATAGAGAGCTTGGTATTTCTTCGAGTCTGAAGGAGAATGTAATGAACCTCGCTCTGCAGGCTCAGGAATGCGGGATGGACGGGGTGGTTTGCTCCGTCTACGAGGCTAAGATGATAAACACCCGTGTAAAAAAAGAATTTCTCACTCTCACTCCGGGCATCCGTACGGAAACGGAAAGTAAGCACGATCAAAAACGTGCAGCTACTCCGGAGGAAGCGAGGCGGGAGGGGGCGACCGCCATTGTAGTGGGAAGAGCTGTTACGGAAGCGGATAATCCGAAAGAAATATACGAAGCGATACGAAGGGAGATTGGATAAAGTGAAGTTAGCAGAGGCATTAATGGAAATCGGGGCTATTCAAATTAACACCGCTGAATTTTTCACGTGGACCTCCGGTATTGAATCCCCGATATATTGTGATAACCGTCTTACAATTTCTTACCCATCCGTCAGAAAGGAAATATGCAGGCAGTTTGCAGCCAGAATCAAAGAACTGCCTGGGGAAGTGGATGTGATTGCTGGATGTGCCACGGCAGGCATCCCTCACGCAGCCTGGCTGGCTGAAGAACTCGGGCTGCCGATGGTGTATGTGCGAGGGTCCAAAAAGAAGCATGGAAAAGAAAATCTTATTGAGGGAGAGATTACCGCGGGACAGAGGGTCGTCGTAATCGAAGATCTCATTTCCACCGGGGGTTCGGCGGTGAAGGCTGCAGAAGCATTGAAAGATACCGGAGCCCAAGTGAAGGAAGTTTTAAGTATATTTACATACGAACTGCCACAATCAGCAGATGCATTCGGTGAGGGAGATCTTTCTTTCAGCTCTTTACTCACTTATTCGGAACTGGTCGATACTTTGAATCTGAATGAAGAAAATAAAAGAGTTTTGGAAAATTGGCGGAGTTCGATGAAGGAGAAAAAGGGCACGTAAGTTCCGGAAGCTGCTCTTTGCAATGACAGAAAAGGCCCGGCAGAACCGGAGAATATCTCCTGAGCTGCCGGGCCTGTATGAGTTTTTTACTTATCAGAATCTTATCTTCTTACTGTCCGGTTGACCGATTTTCGGTTTCAGCGTTACGTCGCAGTTGTCTGATCGATTTTTCTTCCGGAGTGACGAACAGGGTTTTCTGCCGATCATACGTCACAAATCCCGGTTTAGCCCCGGAAGGTTTTTTTACATACTTGATTTTCGTGTAATCTACAGGGACGGAAGAAGAAGCCGAGTACTTACTGAAGTAAGCTGCCAGCTGAGCTGCTTCCGTAAGGGTTTCCTCTGTGGGGTCGTTGTCTTTAATGACGACGTGAGACCCGGGGATATCTTTTGCGTGCAGCCAGATATCTTCTTTATTAGCGAGTTTGCTGGTTACATACTCATTTTGCAGATTGTTTCGCCCTACGTACAGTTCTGTGCCATCGGAAGCAGTATACTTCTCCGGCGAAGGTTTCTGTTTTTTGTTTTTTCTTTTTCCGGTGTTCACACGTTTTTTCATATAACCTTCGTCCCGCAATTCCTCCCTGATTTCTTCCACGTCCTGGGTTCTTGCGGCTTCCACCTGTTGAAGGAGTCTTTCCAGATACTCGATTTCTCCTTCTGTTTTCCTGATTTCCTTTTCGACGTATATTTTAGAGTTTTTCAGTTTCTGATATGTCTGGAAAAAGTTCTGGGCGTTTTGACTCGCCGTTTTATTAGGGTTCAGGTCGATGACGAGATCCGGCTGGTCTTCTTTGTAATAGTCCGTTACCGTCACCTCGGCGTCTCCGTTTTTAACCATGTGCATGTGAGCTGTAAGAAGCTCTCCCAATTTCTGATAATCCTCGGAAGCCTCTGATTTTTTCAACGTTTCTTCATGCTTTTTAATTTTGCGGTGGTTTTTGTCGATTTCATTTTTAAGGAATCTGTGCAGATCCCCTGCCTGCTGCTTCACCCGGTCCCGTTCCGCTTTTCCGGAATAATAAGCATCCAGCATTTTGCTGACAGAGGTATAAACCGTGCGCTCGGCATTCAAGTGTTCAAGTGGCAGAACGTGAAAAGTTTCTTTCTCCCCGTCGTAAACAGCAGGTGTATAGGAATGGGACGTGATCAGCTCTTTTAATGAATCGTAAGCTTCACTGAAGCCGGATACGTTTCCGAGACCGGCTCTGTAAACGACTTCCTTTGTAATGACAGGGGAGAAGCCCATGACGATATTCAGAAGCTGCCGGTCCATCTTCCCTGAATTGAAGTCCAGTTTACGCACGATATCCTCTCCATCGAGGTTCAGGGGAGAAATTTTCCCCTGCCCGGGCGGTGCGATGTAAGGTTGTCCGGGCATAATGGTCCTGTACGTATTCTGGGCTGGCGGCAGGTGTTTGATACTGTCAAGAATGTGTCCGCCTTCCCGGTCCACGAGCATTACGTTCGAATGCTTGCCCATGATTTCTATAATTACCGTTTTAAGTGTCTCGTCGCCTATTTCGTTTTTCGTTCGAATTTGCATGTGTACAATCCGTTCGTTCTCTATCTGTTCGACCCGTTCAAGAAAACCTCCTACAAGATGCTTTCTAAGGAGCATACAGAACATAGGGGGCTGCTTAGGATTGTGGTACGAGTCTTCCGTCAGATGGAACCTCGAGTAAACAGAGTGAGCGGAGACGAGTAACGAATGGTTAGTCCTGTCTTTTCTCACCTGAAATACGAGTTCTGTTTCCGTAGGCTGATATATTTTAGTGATTCTTCCTGTCTGCAATGTTTCGTTCAGTTCATGAACCGTTGCGCGTGTTACGATTCCGTCGAATGCCATAATGTCTTCACCTCTTGTCACAGTATAGCACGGAACACAAACGTACGTTCAAGTATCGCACAAACCGAAAAATTTTGTTACACTATACTGCATGGTTGTGGAATATAAAACGAAAAGCATCTAAATTATCCGGCGTATCACTTGAGGAAAACGCTTGGAATCGCCTATAATGAGGGTAATATAGTGTTAGTCAAAAGTTGTTGGGAGGATACGGATTTGAGTTTAAAACTAATCAACATAGGTTTCGGGAATGTCGTTTCAGCGAATCGCATCATTTCAATTGTGAGCCCTGAGTCAGCCCCTATCAAACGGATTATTACTATTGCGAGAGACAACAACAAGCTGGTCGATGCTACATATGGAAGGCGCACACGTGCCGTGATCGTAACAGATTCCGATCATGTAGTCCTGTCTGCAGTGCAGCCGGAGACAGTAGGACAACGCGTGCTGAGTCACGAAGAAATTTCTGACGATAACTAGGAGGAAAAGCGGTGTGATAAAAGAAAAAGGTATCTTATTTGTATTATCCGGCCCATCCGGTGTCGGAAAAGGGACGGTCCGCAAAGCTCTTTTTGAACAGGATACTGACCTCAGATATTCGATCTCCATGACTACAAGAGCACCACGTGAAGGTGAGAAAGACGGAGTGGATTATTTCTTCAAAACGAGAAACGAATTCGAAAAACTGATCTCCGAGGGCGAACTCATAGAGTACGCGGAGTATGCGAATAACTATTACGGCACACCGAAAGCGTATGTGCAGCAGACTCTCGAAGAAGGTAAGGACGTATTTCTCGAAATCGAAGTGAATGGGGCGTTGCAGGTTCGCGAAAACTTTCCGGAGGGAGTATTCGTCTTCCTCATTCCTCCTTCCCTTGAAGAACTGAAAGACAGGATCGTGAACAGGGGTACGGAAACGGAAGAGAAAATTAAGGCGAGACTGGAAGCTGCAAGAGACGAAATCGATATGATGGATAATTATGATTATGTCATCGTAAATGATAATGTGGACCATGCCGTCTCTAAAGTACAGTCCGTCGTACTAAGTGAACATTGCAAAAGAAGCCGTGTTGCAAAACAATATAAACAGGCACTGGAGGAGGATTTAACATGATGCTTGAACCGTCCATCGACTCTCTGCAAAAGCAGATCAGTTCGAAATACACCCTCGTAGCTCTCTCTGCCCGCCGGGCGAGAGAACTGAAGCAGGGAGCAGAACCGCTCGTTGAAAAGACGAAGTCACCACAGTCTGTCGGTGTCGCACTGCAGGAAATCGAAGAAGGGGAACTTTCCTATTCGTATTCGGATAAAGTGCACACGCGTACGGAGAAAGATTAATAGTTTCAGGAAAGAGCCGCGTGGACAGCGCGGCTCTTGTTTATAGCAGAGGATTCCATTTACCTGAGGAGGGACCGTTTATGCTTGAGAATAAGAAGATAGTACTTGGGGTTTCAGGCGGAATCGCCGCCTACAAAGCAGCTTCGCTTACAAGTAAGCTAACGCAGCAGGGGGCAGTCGTGAAAGTGATCATGACGGATCACGCTAAAAACTTTGTCGGTGCCTCCACTTTTCAGGCGTTGTCGAGACAGCCTGTGTACGATGACACTTTTGATGAACAGGACCCGGAAGGAGTGCAGCACGTAGACCTGGCTGACTGGGCTGACCTGTTTATGCTGGCTCCTGCTACTGCCAACCTTATCGGAAAACTTGCGAACGGCATCGCTGATGATATGCTCACGACGACCTTGCTGGCAACGGAAGCTCCCGTTTATATAGCCCCGGCCATGAACGTGCACATGTACCAGCATCCCTCGGTCATCTCCAACCTTAAGAAGCTGAACAGCTTCGGATTCAAATTCATAGAACCGGGGGACGGCTATCTCGCCTGCGGATACGTAGGCAAAGGGAGGCTTGAGGAACCTGAAACGATTATAACCGTACTCGAGAATGAAATGAAAAGGACGAAAGTATTACAGGGAAAGAGAATTCTTATTACGGCAGGACCCACAAGGGAAAAAATCGATCCGGTGCGTTTCTTTTCCAATCCTTCCACCGGTAAGATGGGCTTCGCTCTTGCAGGGCAGGCCGCCGAGATGGGAGCTGAAGTGACCCTTATAAGCGGACCCGTAAACCTGGAGACTCCTCCGGGTGTGAACAGAATTGATATTACTTCCGCCTCCGATATGTTTGAATCGGTAATCGAACATTTTCCGGGGCAGGACGTGACGATTAAAACGGCTGCTGTAGCGGATTACCGGCCTTCCGTAACTTACGAACACAAGATGAAGAAAAAAGACGAAGCGTTAGGAGTAAGCATGGAACGTACGACCGATATTTTAAAAGAGCTCGGGAGGCGGAAAGAAACCCAGTTCCTTGTCGGATTTGCAGCAGAAACGCAGCAGGTGAAAGAGTATGGAAGACAGAAGTTGGAAAGCAAAAACCTGGATGCTGTCGTAATTAACGATGTTTCCGAAGAAGGATCGGGATTCGCCGCAGACACGAACCGGGTTATCTGGATGAGCAAAAGGAATGAGGAGACCCTCCCTCTTCTTGATAAACAGGAAACGGCGAAAGAGATCCTTTACAGAATCGCCGAGGAGATGAAGGGTGTATGATCGCTAAAGTGATCGTCGACGTTCCGACGAACCAGACGAACCGGCCTTTTGACTATTTAATCCCTGAAGAATTCACTCATGTTATCGACATAGGTATGCGGGTGATTGTACCATTTGGTCCGAGGAAAATACTCGGGTACGTTGTAGGATTTGAAGAGAGGACCGACGTGGAGAAAGTCAAATCTCTGGAGGAAGTGCTGGATGTTACTCCTGTCCTTACCCCTGAGCTTCTGCGTTTGGGGAAATGGCTTGCCTCCCGGACGCTAAGCTTCTATATTTCCTGTCTCCAGGTAATGCTTCCACAGGTGTTGAAAGCAAAATATAAAAAAGAAATCTGGAGAATAGAAGAACACCTTCCCGAAGAGCTTGAAAATCTGTTCCAGGGGAGTGACGTGCTTACGAGCGAAGAATGGGAAGCATCTTCTTTCAAATATCATCACTTAAAGAAGTGGGTGGATGATGGCTATCTCGATGTACGTTATGAAGTGAAAAGTAAAGAAACTAAACGGAAAATCACTGTAATTGAACCGGGAGCGGACCCGGTGAGATTAGAGGAACTGATTGCAGAGATACCTGCACAGGCTAAAAAACAGCGGGCTCTGATCGACTTTTTTGTGGACTACCCTGATCCTATTCCGAAAAAAGATTTACTGAACTTCGTAAAGACGACGGATGCTTCACTGAACCCCCTCCTTAAGAAGGGGTATTTGCAATCCTACAGCCAGGAAATTTTAAGGGACCCTTATGAAGGCCATACCTTTACGAGTACGAGCCCTCCCCCGCTCACCCGATATCAGCAGCAGGCTATGGATGAGATTGTGGATTCGGTGAAGAATGAAAAGCCTGATGTGTATTTGCTGCATGGTGTGACCGGAAGTGGAAAGACGGAAGTTTACATGCAGTCCATCCAGGAAGTTTTGGCACGTGGGGAAGAAGCGATTATGCTGGTGCCGGAAATAGCACTTACTCCGCAGATGGTGGAACGATTCAAAGGTAGATTCGGATCTAAAGTGGCAGTATTACACAGTGCGCTTTCCGCCGGGGAAAAGTACGACGAATGGCGAAAAATCCAGCGGCGGGACGTTCAGGTTGTAGTAGGAGCCCGTTCGGCGATTTTCGCCCCTTTCAGAAACCTCGGTCTCATCATCATCGATGAGGAACATGAAACGAGTTATAAACAGGAAGACCGGACGAGATACCATGCAAGGGACGTAGCTCTGAAGCGGGCTTCGGAACATGGCTGCCCGGTAGTGCTCGGGTCGGCGACTCCTTCCCTTGAAAGCTTCGCCAGAGCACAAAAAGGAAATTACCGGCTTCTTGAACTGCCTGAACGTATGAATGAACAGGCTATGCCGACAGTGGAACTGGTCGACATGAGAGATGAACTGCACGAAGGGAACAGGTCCATGTTTTCCCAGTCGTTGAAAGCAAAACTTGAAGAGCGTCTCCAAAAGGGTGAACAGTCCGTATTGTTCCTGAACCGGAGGGGTTACTCCACTTTCGTTATGTGCAGGGACTGCGGGCACGTCGTTGAATGTCCGTACTGTGATATTTCCATGACGTATCACAGGAATCAGGAACGTCTGAAATGCCACTACTGTTCTTTTGAAAAACCGATGCCCTCGAAGTGTCCGGAATGTGAAAGTAAAACGATCCGGTATTTTGGTACGGGAACGCAGAAAGTGGAAGAGCATCTTCAACAGCTGATCCCCGAAGCCAGAATAATTCGGATGGACGTAGATACTACGAGGCGAAAAGGGGCACATGAGAAGCTGCTCACAAAATTCGGAAACAATGAAGCGGACATTCTGCTCGGCACTCAAATGATAGCCAAAGGCCTTGATTTCGGGAACGTCACGCTTGTAGGAGTACTTGCTGCAGACTCCCTGTTAAATCTCCCGGATTTCCGTGCGTCCGAGAAGACGTTTCAGCTGTTAACCCAGGTGAGCGGTCGAGCGGGACGTCACGAGAAAGAGGGCGAGGTGGTCGTTCAGACGTATACTCCCGATCATTACAGCATCCAGCTGGCCAGTACGTATGACTTCAACCGGTTCTACGAGGAGGAGATGAAGTACAGAAAAATGTTCCATTACCCTCCTTTTTATTACCTGACGCTGCTCACTGTTTCGCACCCCAATACATTCCAGGCGCAGGAAGTCACCAGAAAAATCGCTCAATATCTGAAGCAGAATCTCTCGGAGACTGCCGAGGTGCTGGGGCCGACTCCTTCCCCGCTTGAACGGATCAATAATAGATATCGCTATCAAACAATGGTAAAATACAAATCAGAACCGGACCAGCAGAAGTATGTTCAGAGAATAATGAATTACTATGAAAGCGAAATGAAAGAGCAGAACGGTTTACAGATTATCGTTGATTTTCAACCGTACCAGCTTATGTAAAGGGAAGGATATTTTTATGACGAACATTGTACTTATGGGAACACCGGATTTTTCTGTTCCGGTTTTGAATAGACTTATAGAAGAAGGATACAACATCTCACTTGTAGTAACACAGCCGGACAGGCCGAAAGGGAGAAAGAAGATTTTAACCCCTCCACCGTTGAAAGAAGCGGCGGAAGCATCGGGTATCCCGGTGTTTCAGCCCGAAAAAGTGAAGAAAGAATATCAGAAAATATTGGAGTATGACCCGGATCTGATAATCACTGCGGCGTACGGGCAGATTTTACCGAAAAGCCTTCTCGATTACCCGCGACTTGGAGCGATAAATGTTCATGCATCCCTTCTTCCCGAATATCGGGGAGCGGCTCCTATCCACTATGCGCTGATGGATGGCAGGAAAGAGACCGGTGTAACCATTATGTATATGGTTCCGGAACTCGATGCAGGAGATATGCTTTCCGCGAAAAGGATAAATGTGAATGAAGAAGATGATGTAGGCAGTCTGCATGATAAACTGGCGCAGACCGGCGCTGAATTGCTGTCGGAAACCTTACCATCTCTTATAAATGGCACCATTGAGGCAGAGGAGCAGGATGCTTCCAAAGCTACTTTCGCTCCTACCATTAAAAGAGGGGAAGAACTCGTCGATTTCAGCCTACCCCGTGACGTGGTGTGGGGGCATATACGCGGAATGAGCCCGTGGCCGGTCGCCTATACTTACTGGGGCGGGAAACCGCTGAAGTTATGGGCTGCACAAAAATACGACCAGACCGGGAGCCAGGCTCCCGGTACAGTGATGGATAAAACAAAAGAGGGAATAGTCGTCGTCTGCGGGGACGGAAACAGCGTTGTTATTACAGAACTGCAGCCTTCCGGTAAAAAACGGATGGATGGAACTTCTTTTATCAATGGTATCGGCCAGACGATGGAAATCGGAGAAGTGCTGGGTGAAAACGATGAGTAATACAGTGCGGGAATCAGCTCTATATCTTTTGACTCGTGTCGGGGAAGAAGGCGGGTTCAGCCACGTTCTCGTCAATCGGGAAATTGAAAATGGCCAATTCTCCTCTCAGGATTCCGGTCTTCTCACCGAACTCGTATATGGAACGCTTCAGCACAGAGATCTGCTGGATTACTGGCTGGAGCCCTTTATGAAAAAGCAGAAGAAAATCACTCCCTGGGTGAAGTGGCTCCTTTATATGTCCGTGTATCAAATGGAAATGCTTGACCGGATCCCGGATCATGCTGTGTTGAATGAGGCTGTATCCATATCCAAACGAAAAGGTCACAAGGGGACAGCCTCGTTTACAAACGCGGTTCTGCGGTCTGTACAAAGGGAAGGAGTCCGTTCTGCAGACGAAATCGAAGACTCTGCCGAAAGACTCGCTATACGAACGAGCCATCCTTACTGGCTGGTCAACCGCTGGATCGATCAGTACGGGTATGAGACTACAGAAAGTATGTGCATGACGAACCAGCTTCGCATGCCGGAAAGCATAAGAGTACAGCCTTTACTTCTGAGCAGGGCAGAGGCCGTAACAGAACTTGAACGGGACGGGTTTGAGGTCGAAGAGTCCCGCTTTTCCTCCCAGGGGATCATTGTACATGAGGGGAATATCATTAAACATCGCCTTTTCCGGGAAGGGCTTGTGACTATTCAGGATCAGAGTTCCATGCTTGTGGCCGAACTGATGAATCCCGAGCCGGGACAGACAGTACTTGATGCCTGTGCCGCCCCGGGAGGAAAAACCACTCATATAAGCGAAAAGATGAAGAATGAGGGCGCCGTTTATGCCTACGATCTCCATAAGAAGAAAGCAGGTCTTATTAGAGAGAAGGCGAATACTCTCCGGCTGACGAACATTCATGCGGAGAATTACGATGCCAGAAAACTTCAGGATAAGCATAACAATGAAACGTTCGACCATATACTGGTAGATGCTCCGTGTTCAGGTTTTGGAGTTATACGGAGTAAACCCGATATTAAATACAGTAAGAAAGAAGAAGATATTTACAGATTGAGGGAAGTTCAGGACCATATTTTGGATCACGTGGCACCACTGTTGAAAGAGAATGGTCTGCTGGTGTACAGCACCTGTACAGTAGACCGGCATGAAAATGACGAAGCAGTACGGGATTTTCTGAAGCGCCACCCGGCGTTTGAAACGGAAGATTTCGGCGACAAAGTGCCGGAAGACTTACAGCATCGGGTCGTTTCCCGGGTCGGTCTTCAAATTTTCCCTCAGGATGCGGACTCCGACGGATTTTTTGTTACTCTGCTCAGAAAAAAATCGAAATGAGGTGAGAGTGTGGAAGGACTTTTTCGCACAGATAAAGGGAAAGTAAGACCTCACAATGAAGATTCGGGTTCTGTCAGTAAACACCCGTATGGAAATTTCTGGTTGGCCGTCGTTGCGGACGGTATGGGCGGACACCGGGCGGGAGATGTAGCAAGCAAAATTGCCGTAGATCGTATGAAAGCATCTTTTAACGAAAAGGAGTCTTTTACAGATTCCAAAGATATAAAAGGCTGGTTCGAAGAGATAATTCATGAAATCAACGGGGAAGTCCTCCGCCTTGGCTCTCTACACAGGGAGTACCAGGGGATGGGTACGACGGTTGTAGCTGCCGTGTGTACACCGCATATGATCGGCATAGTGAACGTCGGTGACAGTCGCTGTTACATAGCTGATGTTAACGGGTTCCATCAGGCTACCAGCGACCACTCCCTCGTTAATGAAATGGTACGTGCCGGCCGGATTTCCGAGGAAGAAGCAGAAGACCACCCGAGAAAAAATATTCTTACCCAGGCTATCGGAACAGAGAAGAATATTTCACCTGATCTGTACTTTCCTTCAACAGAAGGAACTACACGAATTCTGCTTTGTTCCGACGGCTTGACAGATAAGGTATCGGATCCGGAACTCTCAAAACTCCAGGACTTCAGCGAGCAGGACGAAGGGCTCGTACAACATTGGATTGACCTGGCAAATGAGCGTGGAGGAGAAGACAATATTTCTCTTGCCGTCATTAAAAGGTCTGCTTTTACTGATAAAGAAGGTGAAAGATAATGCTTGAAAATCAATGGCTAAATGACCGCTTTCTTGTAAAGGAAATGATTGGCGGCGGAGGGATGGCGTATGTTTATTTAGCTTTTGACACTGTCAGCGAGCAGGAAGTGGCAGTTAAAGTGCTTCGCATGGAGTACGGGGAAGATGAAGAGTTCATCGCCAGGTTCCATCGTGAAGCCCAGGCTTCCATAAGTCTTAACCACCCCAATATCGTAAATATATTTGATGTGGGCGAAGAACAGGGCATCTATTACATGGTAATGGAACTCATAGAAGGGATGACGCTGAAAAAATACATACAGTACCATTCCCCGGTCGACCCTGCTGAAGCTGTCGGCATTATGAGACAGATCACCGAAGCTATGGATTATGCTCATGCCAACGGTCTGATTCACCGGGATATTAAACCTCAGAACATTCTTATCAGCCCTCAGGGAACAGTGAAAGTGACCGACTTTGGTATAGCCATGGCACTTTCCTCCACTGCACTTACCCAGACGAATTCTGTGCTCGGTTCCGTCCACTATTTATCACCGGAGCAGGCCAGAGGAGGTACAGCGACCAGAAGATCAGACATTTATTCTCTCGGTATCGTCCTGTTCGAACTATTGACCGGCCGCCTCCCTTTTTCCGGGGAGTCTCCGGTATCTGTCGCACTGAAACATCTCCAGCATGATACACCTTCCATATCCAAATATACTGAAGTCCCGCAAAGTATAGAAAATATCGTATTGAAAGCCACTGCCAAAAACCCCCTGCACCGCTACTCTGAAGTTGAAGAAATGGATGAAGATTTAAGCAGATGTCTGACGGAAAGAAACCCTGCTCCTTTTAAACTCCCGGAGGAAGAAGGCGAAGAAACGAAGGCGATTCCTGTGGTGACGGAAGACTACCGTTCCGGGGGCGCGGAAGAGACTTTACGACATGCAGGCGGCAAACCTCTGAGGGAGAAAAAGAGGAAAAAGGGCAGAGTCTGGATTATCGCATTTATCATTTTTCTGTTTATAGGTGGAGGGGCGGCTGTAGCAGTACCAATGGTTCTTGGACCGAAAGAAGTCGAAGTGGCTGATGTTACCGGAATGGAATATGAAGATGCTTACAGCACTCTTCTCGATTCCAGTCTGCAGGTGGAAAGAGGAAGTGCCTATTCCGATGACGTGGAGGAAGGCGACGTAATTCAGATAAGCCCCTCTCCTGGCAGCAGGGTTCCTGAAGAAACGGAAGTCACAGTCGTCTCCAGTAGGGGGAAAAGGACTGTTAAGATATCGGATTACACAGGGGAAGACTTCAGGGCAGCAAAAAAAACACTTGAAGAAAAAGGGTTCACTTCCGTGTTTTCCATCCATAACAGTTCGGAACGTCCCGCGGGTGAAATTCTTGAACAACTGCAGCCGGCTGCCGATCGCAAAGTGATCCCCGGCGAGACCAGTGTATTGTTCAGAGTAAGCTCCGGTCCTCCGAAGGTTCTGCTCAGACCCCTGAGGGGAATGAGTGAGGACAAAGCCCGGGAATACCTGGAAGGAGAGGGGATGAAAATGAAAGTCGAGGAACAGTTTTCGGGGGAAGTGGAGGCCGGAAAAATAGTCTCCCAGTCTCCGGACGCTTTCTCGGAAATTGAGAGAGGTACCAAGGTCACTATAAGTCTTTCACTGGGCCAGAAGGAGAAACCGATGAAAGAAAAGACGTTGACTTTCGATCTGCCCTACACCGGGGAAAATGGGGAAGAGGAGACGTATCAGATATTTTTGAAAGATGCCAATACGAAAGATAAAGAAGTTTTCCTGGAAAAAGTCATTACGGAAGAGAAAACTGTGGAAATAGATGTGCAGATAAGAGAAGGAGAGGAAGCTGTATACCGTGTAGAGAAGCACGGGGACATTGTGAAAGAAGGTAAGACGGAATATTAGAGGAGGAATTGGATGGCTCGGGGTATCATTATCCAATCACTGAGCGGGTTTTACGATGTGTTGATGGGTGAGGAAGTTTACCGTTGTAGAGGTCGTGGATTGTTCAGAAACAAAAAAATCAGCCCGCTTGTCGGGGATGTCGTTCAATTCGACCCTGAACAAGGGTACCTTCTTTCTGTGGAAGAAAGATCGAATGAACTCATTCGTCCTCCTATTGCCAATATTGATCAGGCAATCGTGGTAGTCTCTGCGGTGGAACCTAAGTTCAACTCCCGACTGCTCGACAGGTTCTTAGTTTTAATAGAGGCTAAAATGATAAATCCTGTAATTGTCATTTCAAAACAGGACCGGGTTACCGCTTCGGAAGATATAGCAAAGTACCGCAGAATTTACGAGCAGGCAGGATACGAGGTCATTTTGACTGATCCCGGAAACGAAGAGGCACTCACCCGGGTCAAAGATCTTTTCAAAAGCAAAACAACTGTGATAGCAGGACAATCGGGGGTAGGGAAGTCCACTCTGCTGAATGCTCTGCAGTCCTCTCTTTTTCTCGAGACGGGAGAAATATCCCGCAGTCTTGGCAGAGGAAAACACACGACGAGGAGAGTCGAGCTGTTTTCAATCAATGGAGGTCTGGTGGCGGACACCCCCGGGTTCAGCTCTCTCGATTTTGATCCGGTAACATCTGTGAGTCTGGCAGAGTGCTTTCCGGAAATCAGAGAGTACGCTCCCGATTGTAAATTCAGGGGATGTATACATGACAGGGAACCAAAGTGTGCTGTGAAACAGGCAGTCGAGGATGGGAATATCCATGAGTTCAGGTACGACCATTACATTGAATTTTTACACGAAATACAAAACAGAAAGCCGAGGTATTGAATTATGACCAAAATAGCCCCATCTATTCTTGCTTCAGATTTTGCCAACTTGGAATCGGAAATTAAGGAAGTGGAACAGGCAGGAGCGGATTATATCCATGTTGATGTTATGGATGGAAAATTCGTACCTAATATTTCTATAGGTATACCTGTCGTAAAAGCTATTCGTCCGGTAACTGATCTGCCGCTGGACGTTCATCTGATGATCAGTGACCCGGAAAATTATGTGGAGGCATTTGCCGAAGCGGGCGCATCCATAATTACTGTTCATCAGGAGGCTACATCTCACCTGCACCGAACCATTCAGCTGATAAAAAACAGCGGGACAAAAGCCGGCGTGGTTATTAATCCGGCAACCCCTGTCGAAATGCTAAAACCGATTCTGCATGAAGTGGAGCTTGTACTGGTGATGTCCGTAAACCCCGGTTTTGGAGGTCAGAAGTTTATTCCGGAGGTCATGGAGAAAGTGGAGAAACTTTATACGTGGAGAAAAGAAATGAACAATTATTCCTACGAAATTGAAGTGGACGGAGGAGTCAATAAAGAAACCTCCGGCTTATGCAAACAGGCAGGAGCTGATGTGCTCGTGGCCGGAAGTGCGATATTCAACGACCGGGACCGGGAAAAAGCTGTATCAGAAATTCGTGACAGTTAGGGGCTTTCAGATATGAGCTTAATTGCAATTGTAGGCGGGGGACCGTCGCAGTATATACCGGAGAACTTTTACGAGGATGTATCTTTCTGGATAGGAGCAGACGGTGGAGCGCAGGTGCTTTTGGAAAGAGGGATGCGTGTGGATCTGGCAATCGGTGACTTTGACTCGGTCACTTCCGACACGCTTCGAAAAATCAAAGAAGAAGCTTACGAAACGAAGGTTTACTCCCGTGAAAAAGATGAGACAGACCTTGAACTGGCAGTACAGGAAGCCATTTCGAAAGGAGCGGATCACATTCTGTTTTACGGGGTTACAGGCGGAAGGATGGATCACACGCTGGCTAACATTCAACTTCTGTACCCCATGATTCAGCAAAATCTTAAAGGGACGATTGTGGACCGTCAAAACGAAATCGAAGTGAAACTTCCGGGGGTGCATACCGTTGAATATAGTGACGATTACCCTTACGTGTCTTTCATCCCCCTTTCCCTTAAGGTGAAGAGCTTGTCCCTGCAGGGGTTCAAGTATCATCTGGAAGCGGAGGATCTGCCTATCGGCTCCACGTTGTGCCTTTCCAACGAACTGGAAAAGGAAACTGGAACTTATTCCTTTGAAGAGGGGATCGTGCTGACGATCAAAAGCAGAGATGCAGCTCCATACATTCCTGAATAATAAAAAAAGCACCCCGAGGGGTGCTTTTTAGCATCATACGCGAGTTACTTTGCCTGATTTCAGCTCGCGGGCAGAAACGTAAACTTTTTTCGGTTTTCCATCAACGAGGATGCGAACCTTTTGTACGTTAGCTTTAAATTTACGTTTATTTGCGTTCATAGCGTGAGAACGATTGTTCCCGCTCCGGGTTTTACGTCCAGAAACGACACAACGACGTGCCATATCGAATCCCTCCAATTTACAATTTAGATACTTAATTACTCTATCATAGTCAAAAACGTAATGCAATCCATTATATCAAGAATTTCCTCTTGACAGAACGATTCAATTGTTACAGAGTATTATAGGGAAGAAGGTCGTCCTGTGTTATAATTGCTGGGCATGGAGAACATGTTAAAGGAGGATCCGAATGTCGGTAGAAATGAATACAAATAATGGTCAAATTACAATAAGCACCGAAGTTATTTCCACAGTCGCCGGTGGGGCTGCAGTAGAATGCTACGGTATAGTAGGCATGGCTTCGAAAAATCAGCTGAGAGACGGACTGTCGGAAATGTTGAAGAAAGAGAACTTCTCCCGGGGAGTGGTAGTGCGTCAGGAAGAGGAAGAAGTACATATTGATATGTACATCATTGTGAGTTATGGTACGAAAATTTCCGAGATAGCCCACAACGTACAATCTCAGGTTAAATATACTTTAGGCAAAACGATCGGACTCACGGTAAGCTCCGTTAACATCTATATACAGGGCGTACGAGTGACGAGTGACGATTAGATCAAACTGAGAAAGTCAGCTAAAGGAGGAAGAAGCGTGAGTTTACAGGAGTTGGATGGGCGGACCTTCGCAGCGATGGTGCTTCAGGGTTCCCGCTACTTGTCGAAGAATGCTCAAATGATTGATGCTCTGAACGTGTTTCCCGTTCCTGATGGGGATACGGGTACAAACATGAACCTTTCCATGACTTCAGGTCAGGAAGAAGTTAAAAGTATTACGAGTGATCATACCGGAGAGGTTTCCAAAGCTTTAGCCAAAGGGTTGCTGATGGGAGCACGGGGCAACTCGGGTGTCATTTTGTCCCAACTGTTCCGCGGATTTTCAAAATCGATGGAAACGAAACGGACAGTAACGACCACAGACTATGCCACCGCCATGGCCCGAGGGGTGGAAACGGCTTACAAAGCAGTTATGAAACCGGTGGAGGGCACGGTTCTTACGGTGGCCCGCGAGGCAAGTGAAGAAGCTCAGAAGGCCGCGGAAGAGGAAAAAGAGTTCATCCCGTTTCTCGAACGGGTAGTAACAGCTGCGAAAAAGTCTCTGGAAAACACACCCGAACTGCTTCCTGTATTGAAGGAAGTAGGAGTCGTCGACAGCGGGGGCCAGGGTTTTCTGACTATTTATGAAGGGTTTCTTGCCAATCTCAAAGGAGAAGAGGTGCAGGAAGAAGATACTTCAATTGATATGGAAGACATGGTCAGTGCCGAACACCATAAATTGAACCAGGATTTTATGAATACGGAAGATATCCACTATGGATATTGCACGGAGTTCATGGTGAAGTTCGAAGAAGCAAAGCTTGAAGAAACCGCTTATGATGAAGATGCTTTTCGCGAAGATTTAAGTGAATTCGGCGACTCTCTTCTCGTAGTATCGGATGAAGAGCTTATCAAAGTCCACGTTCATGTGGAAGACCCGGGCAAAGCCCTGAGTCTTGGTCAGCGATACGGAAGTCTGACGAATATTAAAATAGAAAATATGAGGGAACAGCACACGTCTATTGTAGGTGACAAAGCGTCCCGTCCCCGTGAGAAAAGCGAATTAGGCATCGTAACAGTTGCTATGGGTGACGGGGTGAAGAAACTTTTTGAAAGCCTCGGCGTATCGGTAGTTATCGAAGGCGGACAGACGATGAATCCGTCTACGAAAGATATATCGGAAGCTATCAAAAAAGCTCATGCGAAACACATACTTATTCTCCCTAACAATAAGAATATTATAATGTCTGCAGAACAGGCAGCCGATCTTGCAGAAGAAGAGGTGGCTGTAGTTCCGAGCAAAAGCATACCCCAGGGGATGAGCGCTATGCTTGGATTCTCCTCTGAATTGAGTCTTGAGGAAAATAAGGAAGCGATGGACGGGCTGCTTGGAGAAGTCAAGACCGGCCAGGTAACTTATGCAGTACGGGATACAAAAATAGAAGGAGTCTCGATAGAGAAAGATCATTTCATGGGGATCCATGACGGTGATATAGCGGTTTCGGATTCTGACCGTCTGCAGACGGCCAAGGTACTGCTTTCCGATATGATTGCTGAGGAAGACGAAATTCTGACGGTGATATACGGAGAGGAAGTGTCAGAGAAGGAACTGACCGATCTGAAATCATTTATTGAAGCGGAATTCGAAGATGTGGAAATAGAGGTGCATGAAGGCGGTCAGCCCATCTACTCTTATATATTCTCTGTTGAATAATAAAAAGCGCACCACAAAAGGTGCGCTTTTTATTATGGAAAAATATAACAGTTTAATCATTCTTATACTACAGAGATAGAGCCCTGAGCAGTAATTCTATGAGAAAGGCCGAGGCGATAAGAATTATCGGCACGGTCAGCTCTTTCTGTTTTCCCATCGCTATTTTAACGAGAGGATAGGCGATAAATCCGAATGCCAACCCATCGGGAATGGAGTAAGTGAAAGGGATCATCGCTATCATAAGAAATGCCGGGAGTGCTTCTGATAAGTCATCGAAAGGAATGTGCTTGATTTCCTGAACCATCAGGGAACCGACGATAATGAGAATCGGGCTGATGGCGGTGGACGGAACAATAGATATCCACGGAATAAGAAACAGTGTGGCGATGAAAAGTATCGCCATTGTTAAAGAGGCGCGCCAGGTCTTCCCGCCAGCTGCAATTACGGCTGCACTTTCTGCCGAAGAGACGGTAGGGGATGTGCCGAGAAATCCGCTGGTAAAAGAAGAAAAAGCGGTAGCCTGGTAGGATTTATGGAATTTCGTATCGGTTTTATTTCCGACCATATCCAGCTGACTGTGTATCAGTCCCATATTTTCGAATATAAGCACAAGAGCTAATGGGAAGACTCCCATCCAGAAGCCGAACTCAGTGACCACGGAAAAATCAGGCGCGAAAACCCACTGCTGTTCCCTGAAATTAAGGGAAGGCTGGGGTTCGCCCAATATTCCGGCAAAATAGGCTATCCCTGTGCCGACTGCAAGGGTGATCAGGAAGTTGCCCGGAACATTCTTCGCAAAGAGAAAAATCGCAATAAACAGTGTCGCAACACTGGTAAGAACGACCGGCGAAGACAGTTCCCCGAGAGCAATGAGCGACTGTTCTCCTTTCACTACTATACCGCCTTTTTCAAGACCGAGAAGAGCAAGGAAAAATCCGATACCCACCGTAATCGCATGTATAAGCGATACAGGCAGTGCCCTGCTCAGCCAGGCTCCAAGAGAAGTGAAAGCAGTAATCAGGAAGACCAGGGAGGCGACGACAACGACAGCCAGACCCTGTTCATAAGTGAATCCCGCACCCTCGACAATGGAGTAAGCAAATAGTGCGTTAATCCCCATACCCGGTATGAGTACCATAGGAGCATTGGCATACAGGGCGATAAGAAGACACCCGAGTGCACTTGCTGCTATGGTGGCCACCATTCCTGTTTCCAGGGGAAGGCCTGCATCAGAGAGTATTTGACTGTTAACGGCAACGATGTATACGGTCGTGAAATAACCGATAAATCCGGCGATCAGTTCCTGTTTCCAGGAATTTTGCTTTCCGTTTTTATTCAGCATTTCGATCTCCTTATGAAATTGTCCCTCTCCCGCCCGGTTTCGTAGGAACCCACAGCTTATTATTGTACCCGTTACGGGATAATATAGCAAACAGGGAATTTGTAAGCGCTATCTATGCTGTCATATCAGCATTACATTAACGGATGAAAGTAGGGGAAATGAGATTTTTGTGATAAAATGACAATAGATGATTTATGGAGAGAGGAAGGGTAGGATGAAGTACAGGTCTGTGTTCGACATAATTGGTCCGGTTATGATAGGTCCGTCAAGTTCTCATACGGCTGGAGCCGCACGTATCGGAAGAGCGGCCAGAGATTTATTCGGAAGGACACCGGAAGAAATCGATATACATTTTTACGGTTCTTTCAAGTCTACGTTTAAAGGTCACGGGACAGATGTGGCGATTGTCGGAGGTGTGCTCGGGTACGAGACGTTCGATGACCGGATTAAAACGTCTCTTGAAACTGCGGAAAAAGAAGGGATTAAAGTACTTATACACGAAGAACAAGCTGAACCGGAACATCCGAACACTGCCAGGCTGCGCCTGAAAAGCGGTACTGAAGAGCTTGAACTTACAGGTATATCCATCGGGGGAGGAAAAATTGAAATCACCGAACTGAACGGTTTCCCTCTTCATCTCACAGGCGAACATCCCGCAGTCGTTCTTTTGCATGATGACCGCTACGGTGCAATAGCTTCGGCTACCGCCATACTGGCTAAAGAAAAGATAAACATAGGAAGAATGGAAGTTTCACGGAAAGCAGAAGGTGCTAAGGCTTTAATGATTATCGAAGTGGATCAGAACCTGACGGATTCGGTTATGGAAGAACTTCAGGAAGCTGATCATATCTCGAGAGCTGCACGTATTTCAGAATAAAGGGGAGAACGGCATGTTTCGTAATGTATCAGAATTGATTAAAAAAGCAAAAGAAGAGAATATCCCTGTATCCGAAGTGATGATCAGACAGGAGATGAAAGCGAAAGAACTGAGCCGGGATAGGGTGATGGCTCAGATGGAAGAGAACCTTACTGTAATGGAGGAAGCGGTGGAAGAAGGACTCAAAGGAGTACAATCTCACAGTGGACTCACTGGTGGGGATGCTGTACTTATTCAGAAGTACATGAAAGAAAAACAGCCGTTATCGGGAGGTCTTCTCCTTGATGCAGTAAGCAAGGCGGTGGCAACGAACGAAGTGAACGCTGCGATGGGGAGGATCTGTGCTACTCCGACGGCGGGAAGCGCCGGGTGTGTTCCGGGAACCCTTTTCGCAGTGAAAGACAGACTTAACGCCTCCCGGGAGGACATGCTCCGCTATTTATTCACTTCAGGTGCTTACGGATTCGTGGTTGCAAACAATGCTTCCATTTCCGGGGCTGCTGGAGGATGTCAGGCTGAAGTCGGTTCGGCTGCCGGTATGGCGTCGGCAGCTATCGTCGAGATGGCAGGAGGGACTCCTGAACAGACAGCTGAAGCTATGGCTATCACTCTGAAAAATATGCTAGGATTAATTTGTGATCCCGTGGCCGGACTGGTTGAAGTTCCGTGCGTTAAAAGAAATGCGATGGGGGCATCTCAGGCTATAGTCTCTGCGGACATGGCTCTTGCAGGAGTTACCAGCAGAATTCCGTGCGATGAAGTGATAGATGCTATGTTCAAGGTCGGCCAGCGCATGCCTTCGGCTTTTCGTGAAACAGCTGAAGGAGGTCTTGCAGCAACACCTACCGGCAAAGCACTGGAGAAGAAAATTTATGGGTCTTGAACCGGGAAAGAGTGAGAAGAATTGTTGGAGCAATCGGTACAGCAAATAAAAGGTGTCGGTGAGAAACTGGCCTCTTATTTGAATGAACTGGGAATATATACGATAAGTGATCTGCTGTTTTATTTTCCGTTCCGATATGATGAGTTTGAAGTGAAACCGCTGACGGAGCTCGTACACAATGAAACAGCCACACTGGAGGGGAAGGTAGCCACGCAGCCTTCCCTTGCTTATTATGGAAAGAAAAAGTCACGTTTGACGTTTACGATGCAGGTGGGGGAGTTTGCGGTTAAAGTCGTCATGTTTAACAGGGCATTTGCCAAGAAGAACCTGGAAACCGGAGATGTTGTAACTGTCACCGGTAAATTTGACATGCACCGTCTGCAGCTGACGGCTACCCACTTTAAAAAGGGAGAAGCGAAATCCGAAGAACCTATACAGCCGGTCTATTCCGTAAATGAAAATGTGAAAATAGCCGCACTGCGGAAAGTGATGAAACAGGCGGTGGAAGAATATGGATCGGAAATTGAGGAGGTGCTCCCTCCGGATTATCTCGACATGTATAAATTGCCGGCGCGGTCAAAAGCGGTCCGTCATATGCACTTTCCGGAATCGCGTATTTTGCTGAAACATGCCCGGCGAAGGTTTACGTATGAGGAATTCCTCGTTTTTCAACTGCGTATGCAACTGTTGCGGAAGAAGTACAAGGAAGCGACCTCCGGCACGTCGCTCCACTACGATAACGGACTTTTGACGGAATTCGTGCAATCACTGCCGTTTACGCTTACGGAAGCACAAAAGAGATCTCTGGCAGAAATATTGAAAGATATGAAGTCACCGCACCGGATGAACCGCCTCCTGCAGGGAGATGTGGGTTCAGGAAAAACGGTAGTTGCAGCTATCAGTATGTATGGAGCAGTAACTTCTGGAAAACAGGCTGCACTGATGGTCCCTACGGAAATTCTTGCTGAACAGCATGCGGCATCTCTCCGCCGGATGTTCGGAGAAAGACTGACTATCGCTCTGCTGACCGGGTCCGTAAAAGGGAAGCGGAGAAGAGACATCATGGAGGAAATGGAGAACGGTACGATTGATGTGCTCGTAGGCACCCATGCCCTTATTCAGGAAGAAGTGAAATTCAACTCCCTCGGGTTTATTGTTATTGATGAACAGCACAGGTTCGGGGTCGAACAAAGACGAACGCTCCGCGAGAAAGGGATGAAACCTGACGTTTTATTTATGACGGCGACTCCGATTCCGCGTACGCTGGCGATTACTGCATTCGGGGACATGGACGTATCCTCCATCGATCAGATGCCCTCGGGCCGAAAAGAAATAGAAACCTACTGGGTAAAAGGTAAAATGACGGAGCGGGTACTGGGATTTATTCGTAAAGAAGTGGAGGACGGAGGACAGGCATATGTTATTTGTCCTTTGATCGAGGAGTCGGACAAACTCGATATCCAGAATGCCGTAGAGCTCTTCGAACAGCTCAGGGAAGTATACCACCCGGACATTACTGTCGGTTTAATGCATGGGAAATTGTCCAATGAAGAGAAAGAGGAAATAATGCACCGTTTCTCTGATAACCGGATACAAATCCTTGTGTCCACGACAGTGGTGGAAGTAGGAGTGGATGTTCCTAACGCCAGCCTTATGGTTATCTATGATGCCGATCGTTTCGGCCTTTCGCAGCTTCACCAGCTTCGCGGTCGCGTCGGAAGAGGGGAACGGCAGAGCCACTGTATTTTACTGGCCGATCCCAAAGGGGAGACCGGGAAAGAGAGAATGAAAATCATGACCGAAACGACGGATGGTTTCCGTCTTTCGGAAGAGGATCTGAAAATAAGGGGACCGGGTGATTTTTTCGGAAAGAAACAGAGCGGTTTGCCGGAATTCAAAGTTGCGGATATGGTACACGATTACAGGGCGCTCGAGACGGCGAGAAAAGATGCCGCCGAAATCATTGAAAACGGCTGGCTCGACCGGAATCAGAGTTTTGAGCCGTTGAAAGAAATGCTGAGAAGAGATATGGAGAAACTGGACGAATCACTCGATTAGCACTCAATTGTTGCGTTTAAGCCCGTACTATAATATATTACTGTTAGTACCTAGTCATAAAATGGACGGTGGATAAGATAAGATGAAAAAAAGAAAACAGATAAGACAGCAGGAGCTCCAGGAGACGATCGAGGCCACCCCGTTCGTAACGGACGACGAACTCGCGAAAAAATTTTCAGTCAGTATTCAGACGATACGGCTCGACAGAATGGAACTTCAAATACCTGAGGTCCGCGAACGGATCAAGTCCGTTGCGACTAACGAGTGGACGGAAACGGTTAAGGCGCTTGCTATAGACGATGTAATCGGAGAAGTGATCGACCTTGAACTTGATTCCAAAGCTATTTCCGTTATGGACATCAGGGAAGAACACGTATTTTCGAGAAATGATATCGCCCGCGGGCACCACTTGTTTGCTCAGGCCAACTCACTTGCTGTTGCAGTTATAAATGACGAACTGGCGCTTACAGCCCGCTCCACCCTTAAATTCACAAGACAGGTGAAGCGCGGGGAACGGGTGGTAGCAAAAGCACGCGTAGGTGGTACAGACGATAAAAACAGAACGATAGTCGAAGTGGACAGTTATGTAGGTCAGGAAAAAGTGTTTCAGGGTACTTTTTATATGTATCGTTCTGAGGAGTAGAAGGAGAGAGACAGGATGAAGATTGTACTGGATGCTATGGGCGGAGACCACGCTCCGGAAGAGATGGTGTATGGAGCAATGGAAGCCGTCAATACATACGAAGACGTGGAGATTACACTTGTCGGGGATGAGAAGGAAATAAACAGATTTTTATCTCCTCACAACCGTTTGCAGGTCCTTCATGCCCCGGAAGTGATAACGAATGAAGATGAACCTGTAAGGGCGGTAAGAAGGAAGAAACAGTCCTCCCTCGTCCTTTCTGCAGAAGAAGTGAAGCAGGGGAGAGCGCAGGCTTTCATATCAGCGGGTAATACAGGAGCGCTCATGAGCGCGGGGCTTTTTGTCATCGGCAGGATCAAAGGGGTGGACCGTCCGGCGCTCAGTCCAACTCTGCCGACACTGGATGGCCGCGGATTCCTCATGCTTGATGTCGGTGCCAACACCGATGCAAAAGCGGCACACCTCCTTCAATACGGAATCATCGGCTCCATTTATGCCGAAAAGGTCAGGGGCATCGCAAACCCGAGAGTAGGACTTCTGAACGTCGGTACGGAAGACGGTAAAGGCAGTGAACTGACGAAACAGGCTTTCTCGCTCTTACAGGAGGCCCCTGTCAATTTTATCGGCAATGTGGAAGCCAGGGATCTTTTGAGCAGTGCTGCGGACGTGGTGGTAACGGATGGTTTCACTGGAAATATAGCACTTAAGACCATCGAAGGTACAGCCATGACCCTGTTTTCGATGATAAAGGAAACGTTCATGTCGAATGCCAAAACGAAAATCGCCGCTTCGCTCGTGAAGAATGACATGAGAGGGCTGAAAAATAAGATGGACTATTCCGAGTACGGCGGGGCAGGCCTGCTTGGACTTTCCGCCCCTGTTATCAAAGCACACGGTTCTTCGAATCGTACAGCGGTGGTCAACGCTGTACGGCAGGCCCGTGACATGGTGGAGAATAATGTTTCCGAAACGATCAAAACTACTCTTGAACAAAAAGGAGGCGAAGAAGAATGAAAAAAGTTGCATTTGTTTTTCCCGGTCAGGGATCTCAAAAAGTGGGTATGGGGAAAGAGATGTATGATTCCTCTGCCCAGGTAAAAAAGTTATTCGACGAAGCTGATGAAGCTCTCGGCTACTCGCTTACATCGCTTATGTTCGAAGGGCCGGAAGAGGAGCTTACAAAGACGGAAAATGCGCAGCCTGCACTGCTGCTCGTGAGTGTGGCTATAGATCAGCTGCTGAAGGAAGAAGGAATCAGACCAGCTATGACTGCAGGGCACAGTCTTGGGGAGTATAGTGCTCTCGTTTCTTCCGGCTCTCTCGGAAGTCTTGAAGCTCTTCGTCTGGTACATAACCGCGGAAAGCTTATGGAAGAAGCGTATCCTTCAGGTAAAGGCGCCATGAGTGCTGTACTTGGTCTTTCCGTTGAAGAAATACAGGAGAAGCTGGAGCAAGTCGATGGAGTTGTGAACGTGGCGAATATCAACTGTCCCGGACAGATAGTGATTTCCGGTGATAAACCTGCGGTACAGAGTGCCGGTGAGATATTGCAGGACAAAGCGAAACGGGTGAGGCCTCTGAATGTAAGCGGACCGTTTCACTCCGATCTTATGAAACCGGCTGCGGATGACTTCGAGGATCATCTGCACAAAGCTACTGTGAGGGATGCAGAGATTCCGGTATACGCGAACGTGACTGCTGCTCCTGTCACGGAAAAAGACGAAATAAGCCGCCTTCTCGTAGAGCAGCTGTATTCTCCGGTACGGTTTCAGGAGACGGTTGAAGCTTTTGTGAACGAAGGTGTGGATGCAGTAGTGGAAATCGGGGAAGGGAAAGTATTGTCAGGGCTTGTCCGTAAAGTGGCCCGAAGAATGAAAACTTTCCAGATCAATAATGAAGAAAGCCTTGAAACATTCATCAACTGGTACAGGGAGGGAGAAAAATGATAAATGGACAAACTGCACTCGTAACAGGGGCATCCCGCGGAATCGGCAGAGCGATAGCCCTCGAGCTCGCCTCACACGGCGCAAAAGTTGCGGTGAACTATGCCGGAAACGAACAGAAAGCTCAGGAAGTCGTCGAAGAGATCCAATCCTCAGGTGGGGAAGCAATTAAGATCAGGGCGGATGTCTCAAACGGGGAAGATGTGCAGGCGATGATTAAAGAAGTGGTGGATACCTTCGGCAGTCTGGAATTGCTCGTGAATAATGCCGGGATCACTAAGGATAATCTGCTGATGAGAATGAAAGAAGAAGATTTTGAAGCGGTTATCGATACGAATCTGAAAGGTGTATTTTTAACTACAAAAGCAGTGACAAGACAAATGATGCGTCAGAAATTCGGACGTATTGTGAATGTCTCCTCGATAGTGGGAGTGTCCGGGAATCCGGGTCAGGCTAACTACGTAGCTGCAAAATCAGGGGTTATCGGTCTTACGAAATCAAATGCTAAAGAACTGGCTGCTAAAAACGTCCGTGTCAATGCCGTAGCACCCGGCTATATAGCAACTGATATGACGGACGAACTGACGGACGAACAAAAAGCACAGATGCTTTCTCTCGTTCCCCTTAATCGTCTTGGAAGCGGAGAAGAAGTAGCCAGAGTCGTCCGTTTTCTTCTGGATTCGGGCTCCGACTATATGACCGGACAGACCCTCCATGTGGATGGCGGTATGGTTATGTAGCCGGAAAGACGAATGTTTAAGAAAAATTTATAAATAGATCTTAAACATATGGTTTTTTAGGGGAAAATTTACTATAATATCTGAAGGGAGGTGAGCTCCAATGGCAGAGACATTTGAAAAAGTGAAAGAAATCATTGTAGATCGTCTGGATGTTGAAGAATCCAAAGTAACGATGGAAGCGTCTTTCAAGGAAGACCTGGAAGCTGATTCACTTGACGTAGTCGAACTTGTAATGGAACTTGAAGACGAGTTTGATATGGAAATTTCCGATGAAGAAGCTGAAAAAATCAATAAAGTGGGAGACGCTGTCAATTACATAGACAGTCAGTCTTAAAACAGAGAGCTGCCTGAACCACAGGCAGCCTTTCCTGTAAAGAACGGGTTAGTACAAGAACAAAGTAAAGGGACGGGTGAGTCATGGGGGATTTTAACAAACTTCAGAAACAAATGAACGTCCGATTTTCTGATGTAAAGCTTCTTGAACAGGCTTTCACCCATTCATCTTATGTGAATGAGCATCGGCACACGGAGCGCAAGGACAATGAGCGTCTCGAATTTCTCGGAGATGCCGTACTTGAGCTCGGGGTATCCCAGTACTTATACAGAAAATACCCGAACATGGAAGAAGGAGATTTGACCAAGCTGCGGGCTTCTATCGTATGTGAAGCATCACTCGTAGACTTTGCCAATGATCTCAATTTCCAGGAATACGTACTCCTCGGTAAAGGGGAGGAGATGACCGGCGGACGTCACAGACCGGCTCTCTTGGCTGATGTGTTCGAAGCATTCATCGGCGCTCTTTATCTGGATCAGGGGTTTGACCGGGTATTATCTTATTTAGGCTACTATATTTACCCTAAAATCAAGCGTGGTGCTTTTTCTCATGCGATGGATTATAAAAGTCAGCTGCAGGAACATATCCAGCGTGAAAAACAGGCGGACATTGACTATGAAATAGTGGATGAGCGAGGGCCGGCCCATAACAGGGAGTTTGTCGCTCACGTCCATATTCACGGGGATACTGCGGGCATCGGAGTAGGAAGAACGAAGAAAGAGGCAGAACAGAGAGCTGCTGAAGAAGCTCTGGACAAATTACAGTAATATAAGTCACAATCAACGAAAAAAGACCCGGGCACACGCTATACCTGGACGGATTTCAAAAAAGAAATCCTGCTTCCGGATGCAGCGGTGCAAAGGGTCTTTTTATTAGTGGTCAATTTTCGGTTCCTCTCAGACCGGTTCTGTAAACCGGGAGGGGCGGAGCGGGCATTGCTGATTTATTGTGCTTTTCTGTACTGCGACATTTCGGAGACGAAAGCCTGGATTTCAGGCACGCTGAGCTGGCCTTTCATTTCGGCGACATCGTACAGCTCTTTGATATCATAGTAATGATCCATGTCGAAATCTTCCGACTTAAGCATACTCCGGTTGACGAGCTGTAGTTTATCTGCGAGTGTCTCAATCATGTAATCCAGATTCTCTCTGTTTGCTTCCTCAAGATTCATAGTCTCTCTCCCTTTAATTTTACTAATGTCCATGATAGAGGATTATCCACGATTTTAAAACCCCCAAATGACAGGTGCGCGACGTCTTTGTTGTATGATAAAATGTACGGGTTAGAGTAAGTATTCACATACAGGAGGATTAATAAATGTTCCTCAAAAACTTGGAAACTGTAGGATTCAAATCCTTCGCTGATAAAATAGATGTACAGTTCGTGCCCGGGGTCACAGCAGTGGTAGGGCCGAACGGAAGTGGAAAGAGTAATATTACGGATGCCATTCGCTGGGTGCTCGGAGAACAGTCGGCACGCTCACTGAGAGGAAGCAAAATGGAAGATGTGATATTCGCCGGCAGCGAGACGAGGCGTTCCCTGGGTTATGCTGAAGTCAGTCTCACCCTGGATAACCGGGATAAAACACTGCCGCTCGAATATGATGAGGTTCAGGTGAGTCGAAAAGTGTACCGTACGGGGGAAAGTGAATTTCTGATAAACAAAGAACCATGCAGACTTAAAGACATTGTGGAGTTGTTTATGGATTCGGGGCTTGGTAAAGAAACGTTTTCCATCATCAGTCAGGGAAAGGTTGAGGAGATTCTGAACTCCAAACCGAAAGATCGCCGTGTTATTTTTGAAGAAGCTGCCGGCGTGTTGAAATATAAACAGCGTAAGCAGAAGGCGGAAGGAAAACTTGAAGAAACGGAAGCCAATCTACACAGAGTGAAAGACATTCTTTCTGAGATCGAAGGAAGAGTCGAACCTTTAAAAAGGCAGGCCTCGATAGCTTCCGACTATCTTGAGAAAAAAGAAGATCTGAAGAAAGAAGAAGTGGCTTTATTAGTAACTCAGATTGAAGACATGGATGAAGAATGGAAGACGTTGGAAGAAACGATTGAAAACCAGCGTCAGCAGGAGCGTAAACTTGCTGAAAAAGTTGCCGGACAGGAACAGAAAATCGCTGAAATCCGCGAGAAATCCTCGTATACGGATAACTCCATTGAAGAGACGCACGGGCAGCTGCTTCAATGTACAAAAGAACTGGAAAGTCTTACCGGGAAGCGCGAACTGTTCCAGGAGAAGAAGAAACATTATGAAGAGAAAAAAGAAGCCCTTGAGCATAATCAGAGTAAATTACGTGAAGAACTGAAAGAGCTTGAGGACCTTTCCCGGGAAGCAGAACAGACCAGGACGGAGAAAAAACAGAAAGTGCAGAACACGAAAGCCGAACTTAAGACGACTGCAAGTGTGCTCTACGAAGAAATCGAAACCATCGATGAAACGATTGAAAGCCTGAAAGCCGATTATATCGATTTGCTTAACGAGCAGGCTGCAAAACGAAATGAGAAACAGCATTTGAACAAACGTCTTCATCAGCTAGATACCGCTCACTCCGATACCAGAACGAAAAAACTTCGGGAAGAACTCGAAGATGTGAAGAATCAGCTTAAGGAGGTTTCTGAGAAACTGCGCCCTCTGGAAGAAGAGGAGCAACGGCTCAAGGACGCCTGTGACGTGAAGTCGAAAGAGTGGACAGAGACGAAGGACTCCTATGAAGAATGGCGTCAGAAGCTTTACCAGGGTTATCAGCATATGGAAAGTTTCAAGTCCCGTAAAAACGCTCTTGAGGAGATGAAAGAATCATTCGCCGGTTATTTTCAGGGCGTGAAAGCTGTGCTGAAAGCGCGTGAAGAAAGAAAGATAAGCGGAATAGAAGCTTCTGTGCTTGAAGCTCTGTCTATACCCGAGGAGTATATGACGGCTATCGAAACGGCTCTCGGCGCTCAGGCTCAGCACGTAATAACCGAAAATGAAAAATCTGCCCGCAATGCTATCGAATGGTTGAAAAAAACCAATCAGGGACGGGCTACTTTTCTGCCGCTCGATGCTGTGAAAGAACGTTTCGTTCCGGAAAGGACGATCGAGAACCTCCGGACTCTCGACGGCTTCATAGGAGTGGCGAGCGCTCTTGTTGAGGCCGAGGAGAAACACCGCGTCATTCCTGACCATCTGCTCGGTCATATAATAATTGCCCGGGATCTTCAGAGCGCAAACGCTATTGCAAAGGCTACCGGAAGAAAATTCAAGGCTGTAACGCTTGAAGGAGACGTAGTGAACCCGGGAGGATCGATGTCCGGAGGGGCGAAATCAGGGAAATCCTCTTCTCTTTTCACTCAGGAACAGGAGCTTAAAGAACTCCGGAAAAAGGTGGCGGATTACGACCGGAAGATGCAAAATGCCGAGAAAAAAGTGAAAAACCTCAAGGAAAGTATGAATGAAAAAGAAAAATCCCTTCGTGAGCTGGAAGAGGAAAATGACTCCATCAAAGAGCAGGCACGCAGATGCCGGGAAAAAGAAAAAGAGCTGCAATTCTCCCTCTCTAATTATGAAGAGCGCCTTTCTTTCCTGGATAAGGAATACTCCCAGCAGAAAGAGGAGCAGGTCAGAACGGAAGAAGACGGAAAAAAAATTGAACTGGAATTAAAAGATCTGGAAGACAAAATCAGCCGTACGAGTGAGGAAGTGGATCGCCTCACTCTCGTGAAAAAGGAGAAGGAAGAGAACAGGGAAACGCTCGTTGCGAAGGAACAGGAGCTGAAAGTTGCTCTTGCCACTCAGAAAGCAGAAGCCGAAAATGCGGAAGATCACTATGCTCAGGTTACTTCAGCATACGAAGAGAAGCAGAATGCTCTCAAAGAAGTCGAGAAGAATCACACGGAGCTCATGGAATTTTTTGATAACAAAGAGACGAAAGAAGAGATAGAAAAGAAGATCACTGTTAAGAAAGAACAGGAGAAAACACTGTCAGAAACTCTCAACAACCTGAAAGAAAAGCGTCGTTCCTACCAGGAGGAAATGGAAGAACTCGATACACAGTTGCGGGAGGATCACAGAATCCATTCGAATTATCTGCAGAATCTTCAGGACAAAGAAGTGAAGGCGAATCGTCTTGATGTGGAACTCGAAAATTCACTGCGGTATTTAGAAAAAGAATACGTAATGACGTTTGAGAAAGCGAAAAGCATCTATCATCGCGTAGACAACACAGATGAAGCTGTTACGAGAGTAAAACTTATCAAACGCGGGATCGATGAACTCGGAAATGTGAATCTTTCGGCTATTGATGAATATGAAGAAGTGAAAGAACGTTTTGATTTCCTCAAAGACCAGGAAGAGGATCTCATATCCGCTAAAGAAACCTTACGTAACGTAATGAACGAAATGGATGACGAAATGAAACGCAAGTTCGAAGAGACATTTGTACAGATACGGGGAGAGTTCAACGGAGTGTTCAATCAGCTCTTCGACGGAGGGAAAGCCGATCTGAAACTTACCGACCCTGATGATATGCTGGAGACCGGGGTGGAGATCATCGCCCAGCCTCCGGGTAAGAAACTTCAGAATATGAGCCTTCTCTCCGGGGGAGAACGTGCATTAACGGCCATTACCCTGCTTTTTTCCATTTTGAAAATTCGCCCCGTTCCGTTTTGTGTACTCGACGAAGTGGAAGCGGCTCTGGATGAAGCCAATGTGGACCGATTTGCAAGATTCCTTACGGAGTTCAGTACCGATACACAGTTTATCGTAATTACCCACCGCAAAGGCACGATGGAACATGCTGATGTTCTTTACGGAGTCACGATGCAGGAGTCCGGCGTCTCAAGCGTAGTTTCGGTCAGGCTGGAGGAATCGGAATCACTACTAGAAGTGTAAAGAGAGGAAGATTATATGGGATTTTTTAAGAAATTGAAGGAAAAGTTCACACCTATTGAAGTGGAAGAACCTGTAGATCATGACGATAAGGTCTCCGATACGGGGGAGAGTGAAGGAGATCATCAGGAAGCTGAACGGTCGGAAGCTGTGCCGGAAGAAAAGAACGGGGAAGAAGAACGGGTGAAAGAAGCCGGAGAAGTAAGTGAGGAGCCTGCTGAAGAGGCGGCAGAAGCGGAAGAAGAGCAGACGGAGCCGGTTACTGAAGACCGGGAACCGGAAGAGACGGAAGAACCGGATCAGGCAGAGCTGGAGCCACCGGAAGTTACGGAACCCGAGCAGGAACTCGAAGCCCCTGAATCTGAAACCGCAGAAGCCCTGCCTCTGCTGGAGCCGGAAGAAACGGAAACTTCAGAGCCCGAGGAGGGACTAACGGAAGAACAGAAGCGGGTCTCCCTTGCAGAAAAATTCAAAATGGGGCTCACCAAAACCCGTAATTCATTTTCGACGAGAATCAACGAACTCGTAGCAAAATATCGGGAAGTCGACGAAGACTTTTTCGAGGAGCTTGAAGAAGTACTGATCTCAGCCGATGTCGGGGTCCATGCCGTTATGGATCTGATTGAGGAACTTGAAGCGGAAGTGAAGCGCCGCAATATAAAAGATACGAAGGAAGTGCGGGAAGTAATCTCAGAGAAACTCGTGGAGCTTTATTACGGGGATGAAGACGAAGAAGAAGTGGAAGGTCTGAAGGAAGTGGAAGACGGGCTGACTGTCTATCTCTTCGTCGGAGTGAACGGCGTCGGAAAAACGACGTCTATTGGTAAACTGGCTCATCAGTTGAAACAGGATGGCAAAAAAGTGATGCTGGCCGCTGCAGATACATTTCGGGCCGGTGCTATCGAACAGCTTGATGCCTGGGGAAGCAGAGTCGGTGTAGATGTTGTGAAACATAGTGCGGGAAGCGACCCGGCGGCAGTAGTATATGATGGCATCAAAGCCGCTAAGTCGAGGAAGGCGGACGTCCTCATATGTGATACTGCCGGCAGACTTCAAAATAAAGTCAATCTGATGAATGAACTCTCTAAAGTGAAAAAAGTGATAACGAGAGAAATACCTGAAGCACCTCATGAAGTTCTGTTGACTCTGGATGCCACTACCGGCCAGAACGCGATGAGCCAGGCTAAAACGTTTGCTGAAGCTACGGATGTTACCGGGATTGTTCTGACGAAATTGGACGGAACTGCCAAAGGCGGTATCATTCTTGCCATACGAAAAGAGCTGGAGATTCCCGTGAAGCTGGTGGGGCTCGGGGAAAGTGTCGATGATCTGGAACCATTCGATGCTCACGCCTTCGTCTACGGACTGTTTGCGGACATGATTGATGAATATGAGGAGCCGGAGGAAAAGGAATAATCCTTGACAGTACAGAAATATCTCCGTTAGTATTGAATTTTGTAAAGGCATTTCACTTAACAAGGAGTTTTAAGGATGCTAGAGAAAACTACGAGAGTTAATTTTTTATTTGATTTTTACCAGTCTCTTTTAACTCCGAAACAGAGGAATTATATGGAGCTCTATTTTCTGGAAGATTATTCCCTCGGTGAAATATCGGAGACATTCGATGTATCCCGGCAGGCTGTCTATGACAACATCCGGCGTACAGAAATGATGCTTGAAGAATACGAAAAAAAATTACTTTTATACGATAAATTCAGTAAGCGGCAGAAGCTGCTGGAAATGATGTCACAATCGCTTGAAGAGAGCGACCCGTTCAGGTCATATATTGATGAGTTGCGGGAACTAGAATAAGGGGGTCTTGGAGATGGCTTTTGAAGGGCTTTCGGACCGTTTACAGGGAACGATTCAGAAGATCAAAGGTAAAGGGAAAGTCAACGAACAGGACGTAAAGGAAATGACGAGGGAAGTCCGTCTGGCATTGCTTGAGGCAGACGTAAACTTCAAAGTCGTCAAGGATTTCATAAAAAAAATCCGTGAACGGGCGGTCGGCCAGGAAGTAATGGAGAGTCTGACACCAGGTCAGCAGGTAATTAAGATTGTCAAAGAGGAACTGTCTGAATTGATGGGCGGGGATGAAAGCAGGATAGCCGTAGCTAAAAAGCCTCCTACCGTCATCATGATGGTAGGTCTTCAGGGTGCCGGTAAAACGACTACAGCCGGTAAACTTGCAAATCTTTTAAGAAAGAGCTACAACCGTAAACCGATGCTGGCTGCAGCCGATGTGTACCGTCCGGCAGCAATCGATCAGCTGGAGACGATCGGAAAGCAACTTGATTTCCCGGTTTATTCCGAAGGAACGGATGCAGATCCGGTTGATATAGCCAGACAGGCAGTGGAAGAAGCGAAGGAACAGAACCATGACTATCTCATCATAGATACGGCCGGACGTCTTCACATCGACGGCGAATTGATGGGAGAACTTGGTCGCGTGAAAGAAGCAGTCAACCCGGATGAGATTTTTCTCGTTGTGGACGCCATGACGGGACAGGATGCAGTAAACGTTGCCGAGAGTTTCGATGAGCAGCTGGATATCTCCGGTGTGCTCCTCACGAAACTTGACGGAGACACCCGGGGTGGTGCTGCGTTATCCATCAAAGCCGTAACCGGTAAACCTATTAAGTTCGTCGGTATGGGGGAAAAACTCGATGCACTTGAAGTATTCCACCCCGAACGTATGGCTTCCCGTATCCTCGGTATGGGAGATATGCTTTCCCTTATCGAAAAGGCCGAAACTCAGGTGGATGAAAAGCAGGCGAAAGAACTTGAAGCCAAGATGAGGAATGCTTCGTTTACGTTCGATGATTTTCTTGAACAGATGGCCCAGGTGAAAAATATGGGGCCGCTCGATGAAATCATCGAAATGATACCGGGGGCCAGTAAAATGAAAGGCCTGAAAAACGCATCCTTCGATGACAAGCAGATCGTACACGTAGAAGCGATTATCCAGTCAATGACGAAGAAGGAGCGAAATGACCCTTCCGTAATGAATGCGAGCCGTAAAAAGCGTATTGCGAAAGGGTCCGGGACTTCCGTATCAGAAGTGAACAGGCTCTTAAAACAGTTCAATGAAATGAAAAAAATGATGAAACAGTTCAGTAACCAGAAAGGCAAGAAAGGAAAGGGAATGAATTTTCCTTTTATGTAATGGAAAAATACTTTACACAGTTTATAACTTCTGCTACAATTTCTATCTGTATGAGTCATTAAATTAATTCGGAGGTGCAACAAATATGGCAGTAAAAATTCGTTTGAAACGTATGGGTGCAAAACGTAACCCTTTCTATCGTGTAGTAGTAGCTGACGCCCGTGCTCCACGTGACGGTCGTATCATTGAGCAGATCGGAACATACAACCCTGTAGCTAACCCGATTGCAGTCGACATCGACGCGGAGAAAGCTATGCAGTGGATGAGTGACGGTGCTCAGCCTAGCGACACGGTTCGTAACCTTTTCTCCAAAGAAGGTATTATGAAACAGTTCCACGAGAAGAAAAACAAAAAGTAAAAGTAGTGTGATTACATGAAAGAATTACTTGAAACGATGATCACCCCACTCATTGAATATCCTGAATATCTGAACATTGATGTGAAAGAAGAGCCGGACAAGGCAGTCTATCACGTTATAGTACATCAGGATGACGTGGGGCGTGTAATCGGTAAAAACGGACGTGTAGCAAAATCGATCCGTACAGTCGTATATGCGGCTAATAGAGACAAAACCAGGAAGGTTTATGTTGATATTATGTAAGAAGAGGGAGAGGGACATAGGCCTTTCCCTCTTTTTGCATCCGAAAAGAGGTGCTTCCTTGAAAATCATTAAGAAAGTTCCGGTTAAAGTGGTTCTTACGGAGAAAGAAAGAGAAGCCCAGATAAAAAAATGGGAGACAAGAGAAAGTGATTTGGAAAGAGAAGTCGAACAGTTCCATTTTGAGCGGAAGAAAATGGAAAAGAAGCATGGATCCCTTCCTTCCAACATCGATGACCGCCTCAATAAAGAGATAAGAAAGAGAAAAGCCGAAATAGAAGGTATTCACTATCACATGGAACAGATGCAGCTTCTGCCCGAATTCTACGAGCTGACGATTGATGAGGTCGAGAGCGTAGTGGAGGTCTTAGAAGGAATGAAGTGGCAGACGGTGAAGGAGAGGGAAATTGTAATCGAAGACGGACATGTAAAGCGAGTGAGGGATGAATAAATGGAGACAGAGTATCTTAATGTAGGGCGGATTATTAATACACACGGAATTAAAGGGGAAGTGAAAATAAAAAGAATCACGGATTTTGAGGAACGTTTCCGGGAAGGAAACATTCTTTACTGGTCCCCAGGAGGAACCGGAGAGGTGACCAGATTGATAGTGGAAGCCCACCGTATTCACAAGGGATTCGACCTGCTGAAGTTCCAGGGCTACCCTACTATCAATGAAGTGGAGCCGTTAAAAAACGGTATACTGATGATTCATAAAGAAGATACGACCCCTCTCGGAGCGGAGGAATACTATTTTCATGAAATCATCGGCTGTCACGTATACACGACCGCAGGGCATTATGTCGGGGAAGTGAAAGAGATTATGACCCCGGGGGCCAATGACGTATGGGTGATCGACAGGAAAGAAGAAGGAGATGCACTCATCCCTTATATCGAAGAGGTAGTGGTACAGGTGGACGTGTCGAAAAAAACGATCATAATTGAACCGATGGAAGGGCTGTTGGACTGATGCATATCGATATTCTCACCCTTTTTCCGGAAATGTTCGAAGGTGTACTGAACTCTTCCATACTGAAAAGAGCTCAGGATAGCGGGGCATTCACACACAGATTCATTAATTTCCGTGATTATTCAACGAACAAACACAACAAGGTGGATGATTATCCTTATGGAGGAGGGGCAGGGCTTGTCCTCACCCCTCAGCCGATGTTTGATGCTATGGAGTCGATTAACTCTGAAAAAAAAGCCAGAGTGATACTCATGTGTCCACAGGGAGAACCGTTCACTCAGGCTAAGGCGGAAGAACTTTCCGAAGAAGAGCATCTCGTTTTTTTGTGTGGGCATTACGAAGGTTATGATGAGCGGATAAGAGAGCATCTCGTGACAGATGAAATTTCGATCGGAGATTACGTGCTGACCGGAGGAGAGTTGCCGGCTATGGTAACGATGGATGCAGTCATAAGACTGGTGCCCGGAGTTCTCGGGAACGAGGAATCGGCCCCCAAAGATTCTTTTTCGGATGGGCTGCTGGAGCATCCTCATTACACGAGACCCCAGGATTTCCGGGGGATGGAAGTGCCGGAGGTCCTCACCTCGGGTAATCACGCAAAAATCGAGGAGTGGCGCCACAAAGAGTCTCTGAAACGGACGGCCCTGAGACGTCCTGATCTTCTTGAAAAGATCGAGCTGTCCAAAGGCGATAAAAAGCAGATAGACAAATGGAAAAATAGTTAATAAACCCTTGTACCTCAAGAGGAATTATGCTATATTAAACGTTGTGTTTAAACATTCGGTTTAAGCAAAGAAACGATGTTCCGCTCACTCATAGAGGGAAGAGCATTAGTTAAAAGGAGAGTGAAAACAATGCAGGAACTACTTCATGAAATCACTAAAGATCAGCTTCGTACCGATCATCCGACTTTCCGTGCAGGAGATACTCTTAAAGTACACGTGAAAGTTGTTGAGGGGACTCGTGAGCGTATCCAGGTATTCGAAGGGGTCGTCATTAAGCGTCAAAACGGAGGAATCAGTGAAACATTCACTGTACGTAAAGTTTCCTACGGTGTAGGCGTGGAACGTACCTTCCCGCTTCATAGCCCTAGAGTCGCAAAAATCGAACGTACCCGTCGTGGTAAAGTACGTCAGGCTAAGCTTTATTATCTACGTAATCTACGCGGGAAAGCAGCGCGTATTAAAGAAATTATCTAATAGGGAAAAGGAGCTTGCACCGTCAAGCTCCTTTTTTCTAACTGGACAGAAACCATTCGATTACCCCTACCTGTGAACTTGGAAGAATTCCCGGCTGGATACCTGCCAGGACTTTGCCATGCATTATAGATTTTTGAAGAAGGTGTCTGAAATGAAAAAACAGATTATTGATTGGGTAAAAGCTTTAACGGTCGCAGCTTTACTTGCTATTTTTGTGCGCTTCTTTCTGTTTACTCCGGTAATTGTGGAAGGACCTTCCATGCTTCCTAATTTACATAATGGGGATCATCTGATAGTGAGCAAACTGAACTATACCATCGGCTCACCGCATCGTTTTGATATTATAGTTTTCCATGCCACCGAAGAACGTGATTATATTAAAAGGGTTATCGGGCTCCCGGGAGAACACGTAGCGGTAGAAGATGATCAGCTTCTGATAGACGGGGAACCGGTTAAAGAACCGTTTCTCGAAAACGAGGTGGCGTCCATGGGGGACAACATGAACTATACAAGGGACTTCACACTGGAGCAGCTCGAAGGGAATTTTGAAGAAGTGCCGGAAGATTCCGTACTCGTTCTCGGAGACAACAGGCAAAACTCTACGGACAGCCGTGCATTCGGCATGCTCTCCCTGGACAAAGTCGTAGGAGAAGCGGTCATTTCTTACTGGCCTCCCGGGCGTATTCAGTGGCTGGACTAAAGGAGGCAGACAAATGAGTATACAGTGGTATCCGGGTCACATGGCCAAAGCCAGACGTGAAGTGAAGGAGAACCTCAAACTTGTGGATTTCGTCATCGAACTGGTGGATGCAAGAGCCCCTCTTTCATCGCAGAATCCCATGTTGCAGGAAGAAATCCAGGATAAACCGAAACTTGTCGTAATGATGAAGAAGGATCTGGCCGATCCCGGCGTGACGAAGGAATGGATCGACTACTTCGATTCAACGTTTTCCCATGCTGTGGCTGTAGATGTAAACAATCCTAAAAATATACAAAAAATCGCTGAAGCTTCAAGGCAGATAACCGAAGAAAAACTGGAGAAACAAAGGGCCAAAGGGGTCAATCCTAGGAATCCCAGGGCGATGATCGTAGGTATACCGAACGTAGGTAAATCTTCCCTCATTAACCGCCTGGCTCATAAGAAAAAAGCGGAAACCGGAGATAAGCCGGGAGTTACTAAAAAACAGCAGTGGATTAAAGTCAAGAACGAGTTTGAACTGCTGGATACCCCGGGTATTCTCTGGCCGAAATTCGAAGAGGAAGTGACCGGCTTCCGTCTAGCCGCCATCGGAACCATCAAAGATCAGATTCTGCCCCAGGATGAAGTAGCCATCTTTATTTTGAATCATTTAAAAGAACGTTACCCGGAACAGCTTGAAGAGAGGTTCGGATTTTCGGACTTCGAAGATGTGGTAGAGGCGTTCGATAAAATTGGAAAGAAAAGAGGAGCACTTGAAGCCGGGGGTGTAGTCGATTATGAAAAAGTGGCTGAAATCATAATTCAGGACCTGAGAAGTAACCGCATAGGCAGAATCAGCTTCGAACGACCGTAACGCGCATGGATTCAGTCCGTGACGCGTTTTTTTATGGGGATCGAAAGAAGGCGTAGTTTATAAAGATACCGGTCATCCGATACAAAAGAAAGGAAGGGATAATGTCATGGAAAAAAAGTCTATTCAGAAGTTAAAAGAAGAAGAACAGACAGGGCTGCTCACCCTTGCAAATCTTCATGAACTGTATGGAGATGAGCGCAAAGGTGTCCAGCAAATCGTGAAACGGATAAGAACAAAGGAAGAGAAAAAGCTTAAGTTAAAAGACAAATGGGACCGGATGAACGGGCTCGAAGAAGATGCGAAGGACCGCGGGCACGCATACGTTGCAGGAATAGATGAAGCGGGCCGCGGACCGATAGCAGGCCCCGTAATGGCTGGAGCTGTGCGTCTGCCGGAATCCTTTGTACTTTATGGACTGGATGACTCGAAAAAATTGTCCGAGAGAGACAAAGATCACTTCTATAATGAAATTATGGCCCGTGCTGATGTGGGTGTCGGAGCGGCCAGTGCCGAAGAAATAGATGAATGGAATATATACAGGGCGACGAAGCTCGCAATGAAACGTGCTGTTTTGAATATGCGGGAAACACCGGATCATCTATTAGTGGACGCAATGGAAGTACCGGTGCCGATCAAACAGGAGTCGTTCGTCAAAGGAGACGAAAGGAGCGTATCGATTGCAGCTGCAAGTGTAATAGCTAAAGTTACGAGAGACCGCTTTATGAAAGAAGTGGATAAAAAGTACCCGGGATATAACTTTCTGAAGAACAAAGGATACGGAACGAAAGAACATATGGAAGCTATAAAAGAAAAAGGTATTACCCCTTATCACAGAAAAAGCTTTGTTCCTGACGGTATAAAATGAGAGAGGAGAGACGGGATGAGTTCTATCATGGATAATTTGTTCCAATCGATTCAAAAAATACATAAACAGGCCCCGCTCTCCCTGAACAACGGGAAAGTGATTAACGGGAGGGTGATCGACCTTTTACCCGGAAATCGTGCCGTAGTGGACATTGGACGAAAACAGATAAACGCCCGTCTGGAAACTTCTCTCACCAAAGGAGGAAGGTATCTTTTTCAGGTGGATGCCCGCACTACCCCCGTCCGATTGAAAGTTGTATCGGAACAGACAGGGGCAGGGAAGGACACCCCTTTGCAAACGTGGATGAATGAGCGGGGGATAAAGACGAACAGGCAAACGATGGCGCTTATAAAAACGCTGTTAAACAAACAGATTCCTTTCACTCCCCAGGAACTGAGACAGGCCGTCACCATTCTTCAAAACGGAAAATCCGGTCCGGCTATGTCAGTCATTAAAGATATGTTTGAAAAACAGCTTCCGATAAGAACCCCGGTTTTTCAAGCTTTAGCTGCAGGGAAACAGCACCAGCTAAGTGAACTCTTCCGTGCCCTTGGAGAAGGAGGTGCACCTTTTTCACCCGGGTCCCGGGCATCCCTGCTGGTAAATTCCATAATGCCTCCCGCTGCAGACGCCAGTTTCGAGAAAGCCGCACAGGTGAAACTGCTTCAGGAAGTTCAAAGCAACAGCCGGCAATCGTTCCAGCTTTTTAAACAGGCCGGAATCCTTCCGGAAACTGAAACATACGCTCAGTTTAAAAAGAAGGTGCTGCTTTCCGTAATGGGAGGGCCTGACGGAAAAAGTACGATAGCCTCAGGGACGGGGAAACAGATTTCCCCCCATATCGTCAGCGACATGAACAGACTCCTTCCCATTTCAGGAAAAAATTCTTTATCAGCCGTCCATGCTTCCGGGAATCATGAAGTGGTTTCAGGGAAGAATGCCGGTAAAATTCAGGAGCTGTTCAACGGCCAGCTTCACGTTTCTTCGAAGCAATTCCAGCAGATGAAGGGGTGGAAAGAACAGCTTAATAAAATAGTCCATTCGGAAGAACCTCCGTCCCGGGCTCTGCTGGAAGCTTTCGTCACCAATCACCGGAAACTTGAAACAGCGGGGGTTTTCCAAAAGGTGACAGGAAAGCTTTCAGGAGAGGAAAAGTCATCTTTCCGAAGGATAATCCAACAAATTCCACGTGAGGTGGCTAATTTGCTGGAGAAGCGCCCCGGCAGCGTTTCTGAGCAGTACCGGTCTTCAGTGATGAATGAAGCCATCAGGACAGTAGAGCGTTCTGTAAGCAGACAGGTGCCCCCCCATTTCGCGAAACTGTTGAGCGAATGGACTATCTTATCCCAAAAGGAGCTACCTTTACCTCTTCAGGAAAGGATTCTCCTTCAGATGAAAGCTTTTCAGCAACTGAGCGGAATGGACGATGAAGCAACTCTGAACCAGAGCCGGAACACATCGGACATCTCCCTTAAATCGAGCCTGGTCCGGTTGATAACGGAAAGCGGAGGGCAGCGTGCGGAGACAGCGAGAAATTTATTGCAGATGTTCAATTCCATGCAGCTCACCTCCTTACAGGACAGTGCACTCTCTCTTCAGCTTACCCTGCAATTCCCGGGTCAACTTTTGGGGGCCCGCGAAGATGCACACGTGCTTCTGGAAAGTGAAAAAACAGAAACAGGGGCGATCAGCCCTGATAATTGTCACATTCTTTTCTATCTCGACCTTCAGTCCTTGAATGAGACCGTAATAGACATGCAGGTACAAAATCGGAAAGTATATGTTACCGTTTACAACGGCGAAGAAGCGCTTCCCCGGATTGCCGAAGAGCTGAAGAACGACCTTAGGGAAGGAATGGATAAAGCCGGATACTCACTCGGTGATCTGCAGATAAAGCAGGATCGTGGCCAGAACGACGCGGCAGAGTCGAATTCCTTTCATAAGAAGGAAAAGGGAGTGGATTTTCGTATATGAGAGAAAATAAAATTAAAAAAGAAGCGCTGGCGCTCCGCTATGATTCAGAAAAGAGTGGAGCTCCCCGCGTCACCGCAAAAGGGCAGGGGTATATTGCCGAGAGGATTCTGGAAAATGCGCAGGAGGCAGGGGTGCCGGTGCAGGAAGACCCTACGTTGCTCAGCCTTTTGTCCGAAATAAATATCAACGAAGAAATACCTGAAGAGTTATATCTGGCAGTTGCGGAAGTATTTGCATTCATTTACCGGTCTGACAAGGAAATGAAAAATAGAAAAGACTCCATGTAGGACAAGTCATTGAGCTTCATGTGTTACAGTAATGGTACTGAACCGCTCTTTTTTCTTATGCGGAAAGTAACTGCGCTTTTTGATTTCATCGTACAAAAACACCGGAAGAGGAGGGATGCGCTTTCTTTCTGCAGAGGCCGGTGGTCTGAATTTTTTTGTCATTGCTTGTATAACGGTGGACAATGGGAGTTAAACTTTTATACAATAAGACATGCAGTAGAAATTGATGGGAGGATGAAACATGAACATTCATGAGTATCAGGGAAAACAGATCATGCGTGATTTCGGCGTAGCCGTACCGAATGGACACGTTGCATATAATGTCGATGAGGCAGTAGAAGCAGCAGAAAAACTCGGTACTGACGTAACCGTCGTCAAAGCGCAGATTCATGCAGGCGGACGCGGAAACGCCGGCGGTGTAAAAATCGCCAAAAGTCTGGATGACGTACGTACATATGCGGAGGAACTGCTGGGGAAAACTCTGGTAACGCATCAGACCGGTTCAGAAGGGAAAGAAGTTAAGCGCTTACTGATCGAAGAAGGCTGCGATATTAAAAATGAATATTACGTAGGTCTTGTGCTTGACAGAAATACGAGCCGGGTCACTATGATGGCCTCTGAAGAAGGTGGAACAGAAATCGAGCAGGTAGCTGAAGAAACACCGGAGAAGATTTTCAAAGAAGTCATCGATCCGGTTGTCGGCCTCACACCTTTTCAGGCACGCCGTCTGGCTTTTAACATCAATATTCCGAAAGAGTCTCTTTCAAAAGCGGTCAAGTTCATGCTTGGGCTATATGACGTATTTATGAAAAAAGACTGCTCCATTGCGGAAATCAACCCGCTGGTAACGACAGGAGAGGGAGAAGTTCTTGCACTTGATTCCAAATTGAACTTCGATGACAACGCTCTTTTCCGTCAAAAGGATATCGCTGATCTCAGAGACCTCGATGAAGAGGATCCGAAAGAAATCGAAGCTTCCAAATATGATCTGAGTTATATTGCACTTGATGGAAACATCGGTTGTATGGTCAACGGCGCAGGCCTTGCCATGGCAACTATGGACACCATCAAACACTACGGCGGAGAGCCCGCTAACTTCCTTGACGTAGGGGGAGGGGCCAGCAAAGAAAAAGTTACCGGAGCTTTCAAACTGATTCTTTCCGACGAAAACGTTAATGGAATCTTCGTGAACATTTTCGGAGGAATCATGAAGTGTGACGTAATTGCAGAAGGAATTGTAGCAGCATCCAAAGAGGTCGGCCTCGAATTGCCTCTCGTTGTCCGTCTTGAAGGTACGAACGTAAAAGAAGGTAAGAGGATTCTCGACGAGTCCGGATTGAATATTACAGCAGCAGACTCCATGGCTGACGGTGCACAAAAAATCGTAGAATTTGTGAAGTAGAAAGGCGGGAATAGGATGAGTGTATATGTTGATAAGAATACAAAAGTAATTGTCCAGGGGATCACCGGTTCCACAGCATTGTTCCACGCTAAACAGATGCTTGAATACGGGACACAGATTGTGGGCGGAGTAACTCCTGGAAAAGGTGGCACGGAAGTTGAAGGTATTTCGGTATATAATACTGTTGAGGAAGCTGTAAAAGCTACAGGAGCGAACGCTTCTGTCATTTATGTTCCGGCTCCTTTCGCAGCTGATGCAATCATGGAAGCGACGGACGCTGAACTGGATCTGGCCATCTGTATCACAGAGCACATTCCGGTACTGGATATGGTCAAGGTTAAACGGTACATGGAAGGTAAGAAGACACGTCTCGTAGGTCCGAACTGCCCGGGTGTCATTACTCCGGATGAATGTAAAATCGGTATCATGCCCGGTTATATCCACAAAAAAGGCCATGTCGGCGTTGTTTCCCGTTCCGGTACACTGACTTATGAAGCTGTTCATCAACTGTCAGAAGCAGGTCTTGGACAGTCCACAGCTGTAGGAATCGGAGGAGACCCGGTTAACGGTACGGACTTTATCGATGTACTAAAAGCATTCGAAGAAGATGAAGATACGGAAGCTGTTATTATGATCGGTGAAATCGGCGGTACGGCAGAAGAAGAAGCTGCAGAATGGGTGAAAGCCAATATGAACAAACCTGTCGTCGGCTTTATCGGAGGGCGTACGGCACCTCCAGGCAAGAGAATGGGTCACGCAGGAGCCATCGTTTCCGGCGGAAAAGGTACAGCAGACGAAAAAATCCGCGTCATGAACGAATGTGGTATTGAAGTTGCTGAAACGCCTTCTGTAATGGGCGAAACTCTTATTAACGTACTGAAATCAAGCGATCTTTACGACAAATGTAAAACACATTAATCATTTTCAGGTAGAGAAGGAGGTCCGCCTCCTTCTCTATCTTTATAAAAAACAAAAAACCGAATAGATCGGATGAGGTGTAAAATGGACGATAAATGGAATTTGTTACTGTTGCAAAGTTCTCCGAACGTAACCCGGAATCTGCTAAGAAAAATGATTGCCCGGGACCCTGATCTTACTACATATATTCACCTTCCCCCCGAACGCTGGTATCTACAGCTTAATATTCCTCTGGAACGTGCAAGAAAAATAAGCAGACACGTCTCTCTCCCCCACACCAATAAGTCCCTCGAGAAAGCTCTGAACAGGTACCACGCCATTATCATTTCAGATACCGTTTATCCGGAACAGCTGAAATGTATACCCGATCCGCCGCTTGTACTTTACGCATCCGGAGACACCGCCCTTCTCGGTCATAAACGGAGTATAAGCGTAATCGGTACGAGAAAGCCTTCCTCATACGCTCTGCCGGCTATGAAGAAAGTTCTTCTCCCCCTGATCAAAGAAGACATCTGTTTCGTAAGTGGAATGGCTGCAGGAGTTGATCAATATGCTCACCGGCTTGCTCTCCGGAACGGGGGGAGGACTGTCGCTGTTCTCGGCTCCGGTCTGGACAATGTCTATCCGGTGAACGATCTTGCTCTTTATCAGGAATTGATGAATAAAGAGCTCGTCATAACGGAGTATGCACCTCACGTCACGCCCCGAAAATTTCATTTCCCGGAAAGGAACCGGATCATTTCAGGATTAAGTGAGGCTACTGTAGTAGTGGAAGCCCGGATGAGGAGCGGTACGATGATTACGGTGGATCAGGCTCTCGAGCAGGGAAAAGATGTCTATGCGTTCCCGGGACCGGTAGGCAGCAAAACGAGCGAAGGCTGTCACGCCATCATTGACCAGGGGGCGAAAATAGTCCATACTCATCGGGATATCCTGAACCCTTAAATGGAAGAAAAAAGTTGAACCGGTTTGACAAAGTGATTGTATCTATTCAATAATGAGTAAGATTTAATTTATAAAAACCTCTATGGGAGGCTTGTACATGGCAGACTATCTGGTAATCGTCGAATCACCTGCTAAAGCTAAAACAATTGAAAGGTATCTGGGCAAGAAATATAAAGTGAAAGCATCTCTCGGACACGTCCGTGATCTGCCGAAGAGTCAGATGGGGGTAGATGTGGAAGCGGAAGATTTCAGCCCGAAATATATAACGATACGCGGTAAAGGACCCGTATTGAAAGAACTTAAAACTGCTGCAAAAAAAGCGAAAAAAGTATATCTGGCTGCCGACCCCGACCGTGAAGGAGAGGCGATCGCCTGGCACTTGGCCCACGCTCTTAATATAGACGGGGGAAGTGAGTGCCGGGTTGTGTTTAATGAGATCACGAAAGATGCCGTCAAGGAATCTTTCAAAAATCCGAGGACCATCAACGAAGATCTTGTAAAAGCACAACAGGCGCGTCGTATTCTTGACCGTCTCGTCGGTTACAACATCAGTCCGATTTTATGGAAGAAAGTTAAAAAAGGTCTCAGTGCCGGACGGGTGCAGTCGGTTGCTGTGAAACTGATCATCGATCGGGAAAAAGAAATAAATAATTTCACACCCGAAGAATACTGGTCCATTGAAGGGAACTTCAAAAAAGGTAAAGAATCGTTCGAAGGTTCCTTTTACGGAGTAGATGGCAAAAAACAGAATTTAAATTCCGAAGAAGACGTCACAGCCATTACGAAGCGTCTTCAGGGAGACAAATTCGAAGTACAGAAAGTGAATAAAAGGGAAAGAAGAAAAAATCCGGCCCCCCCGTTCACTACGTCATCACTTCAGCAGGAAGCTGCAAGGAAACTCAATTTCCGGGCGAAGAAAACGATGATGCTTGCCCAGCAGCTCTATGAAGGTGTCGACCTTGGAGGAAAACAGGGGACGGCAGGCCTTATTACGTATATGCGTACCGACTCCACCCGTATTTCCGAAACGGCCAAATCGGAAGCGCTCGATTACATTGTGGAAGAATTCGGGGAGGAGTTCAGCGCATCAGAGAAAAAGAAGGAAAAGAAAAAAGAAGGGGCCCAGGACGCTCACGAAGCTATTCGTCCCACTTCCACGCTGAAAGAACCTTCTTCTCTTAAAAAGATCCTTTCGAGAGATCAGTACCGATTATATAAACTGATCTGGGAACGTTTCGTAGCCAGCCAGATGGCCCCTGCTGTCATGGATACGATGACGGTTCATTTGTATAATGAAGGAGTGGAATTCAGAGCAACGGGATCGGATATTAAATTTAAAGGTTTCATGAAAGTGTACGTAGAGGGAGAAGATGATAGCAGTAAAGATAAGAATAAACAGCTGCCTCACCTCGAGGAAGGGATGACGGTCGAAGCAGAAACTGTCGAACCCAGCCAGCATTTTACACAACCGCCTCCGAGGTATACGGAGGCAAGGCTCGTACGTACGCTTGAGGAACTCGGTATAGGCCGTCCGTCCACTTTTGCTCCTACGCTGGATACGATACAGCGAAGAGGCTACGTGTCTCTCGACAATAAACGGTTTATTCCTACAGAGCTTGGAGAAATAGTGCTGGAGCAGCTGCTCGCATATTTTCCGGAAATCCTCGATGTGGAATTCACGAAGAAGATGGAGGATGATCTGGACAGTATTGAAGACGGGGAGGAAGACTGGATACGCGTTCTCCGGGAGTTCTACAAAGGATTCGAACCCAGACTGACTACTGCTGAGAAAGAAATGGAAGAAATTGAGATAAAAGATGAACCGGCAGGGATCGCCTGTGAAAAATGCGGTCACGAAATGGTCTACAAGATGGGGAGATACGGTCAGTTCCTCGCCTGTTCCAACTTCCCTGACTGCAGAAATACAAAGCCTATTCTGAAGAAAATAGATGTCACTTGCCCTAAGTGTGAAAAGGGAGAGATTGTAGAAAGAAAAAGTAAGAAGAACAGGAAATTTTATGGCTGTGAACGATACCCTGATTGTGATTTCATTTCCTGGGACAAACCGATCAGCAGGCCATGTCCGAAATGTGAGTCCCTTCTCGTAGAGAAAAGACTGAAAAAGGGTAATCAGATACAGTGTACGGAATGTGATTACAAAGAGGAACTTCAGGAAAAATGAGTATGTGAAACGAAGCTGATGACGAAAGGACAAAAACCGGATGTTCAATTCGGCACCATGTTCTTCCACGATTGTTCCATAAATAACAGACCCGGCGAACCCGTATATCACTGTGCGGTTTTGCCGGGTCTGTTCAATTTTGTTTCCGTTTCATTCTCTGCGGAAGCTAATCGTTGACAGTAGCAAAACGCTTCTATATAATAAGCGCTTGTGGTAAAAATGTTTGATGTCGGCGACAATTCTGAATTTTGTTACAATTTTGTTAAATATGTTGTAATTACTTGTTTTCAATGATATCATTTAGTCGTTTTGTGAGGTGAAGTGAATGACGGGATACGAAGAGTGGTTGCGTCAGTATATGGAATATTTGCAGATTGAAAAAAATGCTTCATCTAACACCATACAAATGTATAAAAGAGATCTTGAGGAATTTGAACAATTTCTTCAACAGGAAGTCATCCAGAGCATCGTACATATCGATATGGGGGTTGTGCGTTTATATTTGTCGCAATTATATGACAACAGTCTCTCAAGAAGGTCGGTCTCCCGAAAGCTTTCCTCTTTACGGGGATTCTTCCGATTCATAGAAAGAGAAGGCGGGATTGAAAAGAACCCTGTAATGGAAATGCACCTGCCCAAAGAAAACAAATACATTCCTCAGTTCTTTTATGAAGAGGAAATAAATGAATTATTCAAAGCAGCGGAGACTTCAACACCGCTTGGACAGAGGAATATGGCAATTCTCGAATTGCTGTATGGTACCGGTATACGGGTGAGTGAATGTGCCGGTCTGGATGTGGATCGAATAGATTTTTCTCTGTCGACGATTCTGGTCACAGGGAAAGGGCGGAAGGAAAGATATGTTCCCTTCGGTGAATATGCCAAAAACGCTCTCGAACGATACTTGAATGAGGGACGTGTACAGCTGCTGAATAAAAGTGGCACCGCCTCCTCCAAAGTATTTCTTAACAACCGGGGGCATCCGATAACCCCGAGGGGGATCAGAGTAGTACTGGACAAACTCGTCAAAGATGCTGCTATGACAATTGACATCCATCCCCATAAAATAAGGCATACGTTTGCTACGCATTTGCTGAATGAAGGGGCGGACTTACGTTCCGTTCAGGAATTGCTCGGTCATGATCATTTATCAAGCACTCAAATATATACCCATGTTTCAAAAGACAGACTGAAGGATGTATACAGAAACAGTCATCCGAGAGCCAGAAAGTGAGGGTCAGAGCAATGGAAAATACATTCCACGCAACAACTATATTTGCCGTCCGGCATAATGGGAAAAGTGCCATGTGTGGAGACGGTCAGGTTACAATGGGGAACCAGGTAGTCATGAAGCATAAAGCGACGAAGGTAAGAAAATTGTACGGAGGCCGGGTGCTTGCCGGTTTTGCAGGTTCCGTAGCCGATGCATTCACTCTATTCGAAAAGTTCGAAGCTAAACTTGAAGCTTTTGACGGTAATCTGGCGCGTGCATCCGTTGAGCTGGCTAAAGAGTGGAGGGGCGACCGCATGCTCCGCAAACTTGAAGCTATGCTCATCGTGATGGACGATAAAAAAATGTTCCTTTTATCAGGCACCGGCGAAGTCATCGAGCCGGATGACAACATTCTGGCTATCGGGTCCGGCGGAAACTTCGCCCTGAGTGCGGGTCGTGCGCTGATGAGATATGCGCCGGAAAAACAGGCTGCAGAAATCGCTGAAGCTGCACTCACAATCGCCGGTGAAGTATGTGTGTTCACTAACGACCAGCTGACGCTGGAAGTACTTGAATAAAGGAGGCCAGAATATGTCTGTAGACTTGACACCACAGAAGATCGTAGAAAAACTGGATCAGTATATCATCGGTCAGAAAGAAGCAAAGAAATCCGTGGCGATTGCGCTGAGAAACAGATACCGGAGAATGCAGCTGGATGAAGATATGCGCAAAGAGATAGTCCCGAAAAATATCCTCATGATTGGACCGACCGGGGTCGGGAAAACCGAAGTGGCAAGACGTCTGGCCAAATTGACGAACGCCCCGTTCATCAAGGTGGAGGCTACAAAGTTTACGGAAGTGGGCTACGTAGGCCGGGATGTGGAATCGATGGTCAGAGATCTCGTAGAAGCCTCCATCCGGGTCGTGAAAGAAGAGAAGACAGAAGGCGTGCAGAAGAAAGCTGAAAAACAGGCAGACAAGCGTCTCGTAAAACTTCTTGTTCCTTCTTCTTCGGAGAAGCAGGGACCATCGATGAAAAATCCGTTTGAAATGCTCTTCAATCAGGACAGTGAAGAGGAAGAGAAAGAAGAAGACGAAGCCCATGATACGAAAAACAAGCGTCAGACCGTTGAAAGACAACTGAAAAACGGCGAACTGGAAGATGAAATGGTTACGATTGAAGTGGAAGAGTCCCAGGCGGGGGCGTTTGACATGTTCCCGGGTTCGGGTATGGACCAGATGGGAATGAATATGCAGGATGCTTTCAGTCAGTTCATGCCAAACAAAAAGAAAAAGCGTAAGCTGGCAGTAAAGGACGCCAGGAAGGTGCTTGCCCAGGAAGAAGCCCAAAAAATGATCGACATGGATGAAGTGAATCAGGAAGCTGTGAACAGGGTGGAGCAGTCCGGGATGATCTTCATAGACGAAATAGATAAAGTGGCTGCAAAGGGAGAATCCCAGGGTAATGTTTCCCGGGAAGGTGTACAGAGAGATATCCTTCCGATAGTCGAAGGCTCCACAATTATGACCAAGCACGGAGCGGTTTCCACCGATCATATACTGTTTATCGCTGCCGGTGCTTTTCATATGTCGAAGCCGTCGGATCTGATACCGGAATTACAGGGACGCTTCCCGATTCGCGTGGAACTGCACAAACTGAGCGTCGAGGATTTCGAGAATATTCTGAAGGAACCGCAGAACGCACTGTTAAAGCAGTATAAAGCACTTCTTTCGACGGAAGGTATCGAAATCAACTTTACTCCCGAAGCGATTACGAGACTCGCGGAGATTGCGGCTACTGTTAACAGGGACACAGATAATATAGGGGCCCGCCGGCTCCACACTATTCTGGAAAAGCTTCTCGAGGATCTATCCTTTGAAGCTCCCGAAGTAACGATGGAAACCATTGAAATCACACCGCAGTACGTAGACAGCAAACTGTCTGCGATTGTAGATGACAAAGATTTAAGCAGATTTATACTTTAGGACTGGAGGAATGAAAATGAACTTGCTAGAACGTACGAGAAAAATAAACGCTATGCTGCAAACTACTACAGGGAAATCAGTGGACTTCAACGATATGTCCGCTACGCTCAGAGACGTAATCGGAGCTAATATTTTCGTGGTAAGCCGGAGAGGAAAGTTGCTCGGTTTTGCAATCAAACAGGAAATCGAAAACGAACGCATGAATTCCATGCTTTCCAACCGTCAGTTCCCTGCGGACTATACGGACAGCCTCTTCAATATCCAGGAGACTACGTCGAACCTGGATATCGAAAGCCGCTACACAGCTTTTCCGGAGGAGAACAAAGATCTGTTCGAAGAAGGTTTGACGACCATTTGTCCGATTATCGGCGGCGGCCAGCGTCTGGGAACGTTGATTCTCAGCAGACTTGATCAGAGCTTCAATGAAGACGATCTGTTGCTCGCTGAATATGGATCCACTGTAGTGGGCATGGAGATTCTGCACGAAAAAACGGAAGAAATAGAGGAAGATGCCAGGAACAAAGCCGTCGTCCAGATGGCTGTAAGCTCTCTTTCCTATAGTGAACTTGAAGCAATTGAGCACATCTTCGAAGAACTTGAAGGGAAAGAAGGCCTGCTCGTTGCCAGTAAAATTGCAGACCGGGTCGGTATTACCCGTTCCGTTATCGTAAATGCCCTCCGTAAACTTGAGAGTGCCGGGGTAATCGAGTCACGCTCTCTCGGAATGAAGGGAACTTATATTAAAGTGCTTAATGATAATTTCCTGCTCGAACTGCAAAGACTTAAAACCGACTGATAGACATACGACGGTCGAACAATTAAAGACGATTCATTCCACTGAATGCCACAAAGCAGACGTTAACATCTGTTTTGTGGCTTTTTTTATATATAAAGCAGTTTCCATGCCTGTTTTTAGAAATAAAATAACCGATAAAAATTGCTAATTTAAGCTATTTTGAAAAAAATTTACAAAAAAACGTTTATTTTTATTAATAATTGTGGGAAAATGACGATAAGGAAGGTTTGCTTTTAAGATGAGGTCTTAACTAAGCGAAATAATTCGGTCATGTTTGAAATCATACGGTTAAAAAGTCTCTTGCCCCGGTTTTAAAATAACGGCGGTGAATGGGGCTGATAAAATTGAGTGGGGTGAAAAATTGCAGTTATTCAATAATACTTTCAACGTATTAGAAAATTCATTGAATTACGCCACGGCAAAAAACCGGGCAATTTCAAACAATATATCCAATGTGGATACGCCCGGGTATAAATCAAAGGATGTTTCATTTGGAAATGTTCTGAATGGAGCACTTGAAGCCGAGCGTACCAATGCGAGACATCTTTCGTTCAGCGAAGGACAAAAAGCAGGCTATCACAAATTCGAACGATCCGGCACTACATATAACCATAATGGGAATAATGTGGACATAGATAAGGAAATGACGGAGCTTGCAAATAATCAAATTTATTACCAGGCGCTTGTCGATCGGATGAGCGGTAAATTCCGCTCCCTTGAAAATGTTATCAAAGGAGGAGGCGCCTGATGAGTATATTCCATTCCATCAATAACAGTGCCAGTGGTCTGACGGCGCAGAGGCTGCGGATGGATCTGGCTTCTTCCAACATAGCGAACGCCGATTCTACACGGGCGACCCTCAATGAACAGGGGGAATGGGAGCCGTATCGTCGTAAAATGGCCGTCCTTGAACCAGGTCAACAATCTTTCCGGTCTTACCTGAATCACGCCTCGGGGAAAACTCCAGGGCAGGGAACGGGCGTGCGTGCCACAAAAATAACGGAAGATGATGAACCTTTCAAAAACGTATACCGGCCGGAACACCCGGATGCAGACGGAGACGGGTATGTACAGATGCCCAACGTCGATCCTTTAAGGGAAATGACGGAACTTATGAGTGCTACAAGGTCATACGAGGCTAACGTCACTTCCATGAACGCGTCGAAAAGCATGCTGATGAAAGCTCTAGAAATAGGAAGGTAGGAGGCGGAGATATGGTAAACCCGATTAACGGATTGCCCCAGATAGCAGTACGCGATAATCCCGGACCGTCGGCTTCCGAGGTCCACTCGAAGTTCGGAGATAGTTTGAAGAACGCTATCGACGGAGTAAATAATGCGCAGGGTGAATCCAATGAAATGACTAAAGCGCTGGCCCGCGGTGAGGTGGACGATTTGCACAACGTAATGATCACTTCTCAGAAAGCAAGCATCATGATGTCTACTGCCACGGAAGTTCAGTCCAAAGTGATTGAGGCCTATAAAGAAGTGATGAGAATGCAAGTGTAAATTCTGACAAACAAATACGAATATATGGTTGTTTTTTGTGGGGGCTAATATGAACGAGAAATTTGACGATTTTAAAAATAAAGCGACTGCTTACTGGAGAGATAGGTCAAAAGGGCAAAAAAGACTGATGGTCGGATCAGTTTTTGCTCTTTTGTTCATTATAGTAGTTATTAGTATTTTTGCTTCCAGAACGAATATGGTCCCGCTCTATCAGGAGCTTTCCCAGTCGGAAGTAGGGCAGGTGAAAGGGGAACTTGAAGCCCGGGGAGTAGAATATGAGATAACGGACGGGGGTACTACCATCAGCGTACCCGCCGAGAACGCAGAGTCTCTTCTTGTGGACCTGGCAGCGGCCGGGATCCCGGAAAGCGGGAACATCGATTACAGTTTCTTCAGTAACAACGTATCCTGGGGGATGACGGATAATGAATTCGATATGATACGTGTCGACTCCATGCAGACGGAACTCGCCGCCCTCATGAGCAGCATCGAGGGGATCAATGATGCAAAAGTGATGATCAACATTCCGGAAGAAGAAGTATTCGTCTCGGACGATCAGCAGCAGACGTCGGCTTCCATTGTAGTGAACACGGAACCCGGGCACCGCCTTGAGGCAGGACAGGTCGAAGCATTGTATAACCTGGCATCGAAATCCGTGCCCAATCTTACTAATGAAAATATAGCTATTATGGATCAGAATTTCGAATATTATGATCCCGAAAGTTCTGATGCAGTAGCCGGAGCTGCAGATTATACTCAGCAGCAGGAAACTAAAAAGCAGATAGAACGGGACATACAGCAGCGTGTGCAGAAAATGCTCGGAGCCATGATGGGTCCCGGGAAAGCGGTGACCAGTGTCACTGCGGATATCGACTTCACTCAGGAAAAGCGTAAGGAAGAACTTGTCGAATCCGTAAATCCGGATGAAATGGAAGGGCTTCCTGTCAGTATAGAAAAGATCGAAGAAGCCTATACCGGAGGAGGAGCCCCCGGGGGCGTGGCAGGATCAGGCGATGAAGACGTGCAGAATTACCCCGGAGAAGACGGAGAGGGACCGGGTGATTATGAAATGACGAAAGAAACGGTTAATAATGAGTTCAATCGCATTTATAAGGATATAGAGGAAAGTCCCTTCAAAATCCGGGATCTCGGTATACAGGTAGCGGTGGATACTGCCAGCGGCCAGAATGAAAACGGGGAACTCGAATATTTGACGGAAGCCGAACAGGAAGAGGTTTCCGGGGAAATCGATACCCTGCTTAACTCGATGATCAATACTTCAATAAATACTCAATATGAAGAGAACGTAAATCCGGAAGACAGTGTGTCCATCGTTTTCCAGGAATTCCAGGGTGCTTCTTTCACAGAAGAAGAATCGAAGAAGATTCCGTTGTGGATATACATCGTCGGAGGTCTGCTTATCCTTGGTCTTATCTTCTTAGTATTCAGAATTATCCGCAATCGCAGAACCGAAGAAGAATATTATGAAGAAACAGCACCAGCAACGACCGTTTCCGAACCGTTACCAGACATGGAAGATCGGGATGATGAAGCAGCCAGAAGGAAAAAGCAGCTTGAACTCATAGCAAAAGAAAATCCGGAAGATTTTGCTAAGTTATTGCGAACCTGGATTTCGGAAGATTAAGGAGGTGGCTGAATGCCGCAGAAAAAACTCTCGGGTAAACAGAAGGCGGCTGCCTTACTTATATCGCTCGGTCCGGACGTAGCCGCCCAGGTTTACAAACACCTGAGTGAAGAAGAAATGGAACAGCTGACGCTTGAGATCTCTTCCGTACAGAAAGTGGACAGCACTCAGAAAGAAGAGATAGTCGAACAATTTCACCAGATCGCCCTCGCCCAGGACTATATTTCACAGGGCGGGATTTCTTATGCGAAAGAAGTTCTGGAAAAAGCCGTGGGGACTGACGAGGCCTCGAATATCCTGAGCCGACTTACTTCCTCCCTTCAGGTAAAACCTTTTGACTTTGCCAGAAAAGCGGAACCTGCCCAGGTACTCAACTTCATCCAGAATGAACACCCTCAGACTATAGCTTTAGTTCTCTCATATCTGGATGCATCTCAGGCCGGTCAGATTCTATCCGAGCTACCCCAGGAAGTACAGGCGGACATTGCGCGCAGAATCGCCACGATGGATTCCACTTCGCCGGAAGTTATTTATGAAGTGGAACAGATACTTGAAAATAAGCTGTCGGCTACGTTAACGAATAACTATACCGAAACCGGCGGTATAGAGGCTGTAGTGGAAGTGCTGAACGGGGTGGATCGAAGTTCGGAGAAAACAATTCTGGATGCACTTGAAGCCCGGGACCCTGAACTTGCAGAAGAAATTAAGAAACGGATGTTTGTCTTCGAAGACATAGTAACGCTCGATAACCGTGGGATACAACGGGTGATCAGAGAGGTTAACGGCGAAGATTTACAGCTGTCTCTCAAAGTTGCGAGTGACGAAGTACAGGAAGTGGTGTTTGAAAACATGTCGGAAAGAATGGTTGAGAATTTCAGAGAAGAAATGGAAATTATGGGCCCTGTCCGCCTGAGAGATGTCGAAGAAGCCCAGACGAGAGTGGTGGGCACTATCAGACAACTTGAAGAGATAGGTGAGATTGTCATCGCCCGCGGAGGAGGAGATGACATCATTGTCTAAACGTATCATACCCATCCGCTCTTTCCCTGCGGGTGAAGGACACTCACGCGGAAGTGAAGAGCGGCTGCCGGCAAAAAACGAAGAAATCATGCAGAGAGAAGAGGAAGCAGAGTCTTTTTTTGAACAAAGAAAACAGCAGGCAGAGAAGCTGCTGAACGGTGCGAAGGCCAGGGCAGAAAAAGAAAGAGAGGCCCTTGAGGAAGAAAGGGGGATCGTTTTTGCAGCAGCCAGAGAAGAGGCATACGAGTCAGGTTACACCGAAGGGATGCAGCAGGCCGAAGCAAGGTACGACTCATTAATTGCAAAACTGAACAATCTTATCAATCAGGCAGAAAAAGAGCGGATGGAAAAAATTAAAAGTGCCGAAATGGATGTGCTGCATATTGCCATGCACGCAGCCAAAAACATACTCGGGCAATCACTTCAGGACCATCCTGAACAGTTCCAGCATCTGGTCGCTGAAGCCGTGAAAGAAGTGGCCGATCAGCCGGCTGTTTCTATTTATGTGCATCCCGATTTTTATGAACAGGTAGCTGTATACCGGGAGGAGCTCAGAAAAACGATTAATTCCGAAGCCCGTGTCTCCGTCTATGTTAAGCATTTTGACGATCCACTGGATTGCTATGTCGAATCACCTTTCGGAAGAATAGATGCAAGTGTCGACAGTCAGCTGGATCTGATCAGAAAAGCGGTCATTGAGCTTGTGAAGGAAGGAGAATGAAATGGATATAACGGCAGTCACCGAAGAAATATCTCAGGTGCAAAGGTATAAGCATTATGGGAGGATTCACAGAGTGGTAGGACTGATGGTGGAATCGAAAGGACCGGAAGCTTCCATAGGTGATGTGTGCTATATCCATTGTCCGAAAGCGGAAAACGGGATGATCCTGTCGGAAGTTGTGGGATTTCAGGGAGAAAATATACTGTTGATGCCCTATCAGGAGATGGTTGAAATCAGACCGGGAAGTCTTGTGGAAGCTACCCACAGTCCCTTGAATATTAAAGTCGGCAGGGGCCTCATCGGTTCGGTACTGAACGCGCTCGGAGAGCCGATGGATGGAGGTGCCCACCCTCTCGGACTCGATAAATTCGAAACGAACCAGTCTCCTCCGAACCCTCTTTCCCGTCCGAGAATCAGAGAGCCGATTGAACTCGGGGTAAGGGCCATAGACAGCCTGTTGACCGTCGGGAAAGGGCAGAGAATAGGTATTTTTGCTGGGAGTGGCGTCGGGAAAAGTACGCTGCTCGGTATGATAGCGCGTAACAGCTCGGCAGATATTAACGTCATAGCCCTTATAGGGGAGCGGGGAAGAGAAGTAAGGGAATTTTTGGAGAACGATCTCGGAGAAGAAGGGCTTGAACGTTCAATCGTTGTCGTGGCTACCTCGGATCAGCCGGCTCTGCTCAGGCAAAAGGGAGCGTATACGGCCACAGCCATCAGTGAATATTTCAGATCTCTCGGGTACGACGTAAATTTAATGATGGATTCGGTGACCAGGGTCGCAATGGCTCAGCGGGAAATCGGCCTCGCTACAGGAGAGCCGCCGACCACTAAAGGGTATACCCCTTCCGTATTCGCTATGCTTCCAAAGCTGCTGGAACGGACCGGGAGCAGTGCAGAGGGTACTATCACTGCTTTTTACACTGTACTCGTGGACGGAGACGACTTCAACGAACCTATATCGGACACTGTCCGGGGCATACTGGACGGCCATTTTATCCTTAACCGTAAAATAGCGGAGCAGGGGAGATATCCTGCACTGGACGTACTCAGTTCAGTAAGCAGAGTTATGAATCAGATTGTCACCGAACGCCATCTGCAGACAGCGAAGCAGTTCCGCTCCCTGCTGTCGACGTACGAAGAGAATAAAGAATTAATCCAGATCGGCGCTTATAAAAAAGGGAGCAGCAAAAGTATTGATGCGGCCATCGGCAAGTACCCGGAACTGATTAATTTCCTTTCGCAGGAAACTATGGAAAAAGCACCTTACGAGCTGACAGTAGCAGAGCTTGAAGAATTGTTTCTGACAGATGGATAATTTCAAAGACATAGCCCACAGATAAAAGAAGCGTCTGTAGAAGGTGGAATAATAGTGAACATAAATGCTTTTCTGAATTTGAAGAAATTCAAGGAACGGGAAAAAGATCAGATGCAGAAGAACTATCAGGCAGCCGTTGATACTTTTGAAGAAAAAGCGACGTCTCTGTACAACCTCCTGAAAGAAAAGGAGGAACTGGAGATGAAAATTGATGATAATCTTTCCGGGGGGATGGTGGACCTTTCGTCCATCCAGCATCATCAGTATGCGGTGCAAATGGTAGAAGATGAAGTGAAACAGCTCCATCCCCGGGTGCAGGAAGCAAGATTCAAAATGAATGAGCTGGAAGATCAGCGTAATGAAGCGTTTAAACAAGTGAAAAAATATGAGAAGTTGATTGAGCTGAAAATAGAGGAACACAGCAGCTGGCTGAAAAAAGAGGAAGCCCGGGAAATGGACGAGATATCTCTACAGCAATACTCAAACAGAGTGAACAGGTGATGAGATGAGCAGGAAAAACAATGAGGAACAGAAGGCCGGAAAATTACAATGGTTCTTTTTCGTTATAGTAGTCCCCCTCATTTTTGTGGGCATTTTTACTATTGTTGTAATGAAGATGATGGGGATGAACGTAATGGAGGAAGCTGCTGAAGTTGGCCGGAAAATTCCGGGATTCACTGAAACGGATAATGCGGAAGAAGAAAAGCGGAACGAGCGGAAAAGTGCCGAGCTCGAATCAAATGTGGAAAACTACAAAAAAGAAATCGAGGAGCTTAAAGGTACCGTTAAAGCCAAAGACAGTAAAATTGAAGATATGAAACAGGAAATAGCTACATTGGAAAGCAGTGCAACCGATAAAGAAGATAAGGAAGAAAATGAACAAAATACGAATGTTACAGAATTGGCGGGTTCCTTTGAAGAAATGGATCCTGAGAAAGCTGCTTCGATATCCGAAAATATGGAGTTGGCTATTGTTGTAGAAGTACTGAGAGAAACGGAAAGTGAAGCCAGAGGAGAAATACTTGCCGCAATGGAGCCGGAAACCGGAGCAACTGTAGCGGAGCTTCTGGCGTCTGACTGAATGGAAAGGAGGTGAAAGTGTTGAAAATAATGGGACCTTTGCCAGCCGTTAATTTATCGGAGAAATCCGTTCCCTTCACAGAAAAAGCCGTATCGCAGTCGGCTTCAGGCGGGTTTGCCGAGTTGATTTTGAACATGAAATCAGCCAATGATGGAATGGAAGCATCCTCGGAAAATAAAATAATTAGCAAAATCATGAAAGCGATTGAAGAGTATGTGCTCTTGCCCGAGCCTTCGCGGACAAACGGAGAGGCAGTTACAGATATGTTTTATATAAAGGCGACAGAGGCGGAAGTGGAACCAGGGCTGTTTTTAAGTGAAGAAGCGGTAAGCGGAAATTTATCCACGGAAATCGAAATGATAAACAAAGTCTTGAAAGCGATTGAAGAGAATACGGTCATCCCTGAATCGCCGTTGCAAGCAACGCACGAAAGTGACGGAACGACGATCGGTGAATTGACGGACCTGCTGAACAGAGTACCTTCCGGTGAGACATCTACTGTTTTCACTTTGCTTATGAACCTTTTAGCTTCAGAACCGCCGCCACAAAGTAAAGGAGGCGAGCGCGCTTCCGGAGAGGAAAAAGAAAATACGTTTCAGACCTTCCGGACTCTTCTGCACACGCTAAAAGCAGCCGGAAGAGTAAATAAAGAAGATGTGAAAGTTCTTAAAAGTCTGCTTGAAAAATTCATCGCAACTCCGGAAGGTCGGACCGGCACCGTTCCGGCAGCTGAAACAACAGGTTCTGAAGAAGAGAAAAAGCTGTTCAGGAAACTGGTGAACATTATAAAAGAGGAAACATCTCTGCCTGCTCCAATACGGGAGAGAGGGAAGTTACCCGTAAAAGAAACGGAAAAATGGGGAACGCAAGCTGTTTCAAGTCGCTCCAACCATCCCGTTGCAGTATCGGAAGTGAAAACAGAGAAAAATGTCCTCCCCGGTTTTTTTATGCCCATGAGTAAAGCGGAGCAGATGACGGTCCAAAACGTTTCCACGGATTCGCAAAACCCGGGACGGCAGAAATTCCTTAAACAGATCCAGGAAATGATTACTACCAGCCGGATTTTTCATGATGAAGCGGGGAATCAGCGTATGCTGATTAAGTTGAAACCGTCGTCTCTCGGTGAAATGATTCTGAAATTCTCCCAATCAGGCGGTGAGACCACTGTCAGGATGATAGTGAGTACGCAGGCGGCGAAGGAAACACTCGAAAGCAACATGCATCAACTACGTTCCATGTTCGCTCCCCATCAGGTAGTCGTTGAAAAAGTCGAACCGAACTTTAATCAGCAGTTCCTTTACGAAAGAGACTCTCCGGATGGAAGAGAAGAGAGGGAAGAAGAAGCTCGCACCCCGACTTTTGAAGAAGAGACAGACGAAGAATTGAAAACGGAAGAACTCTCTTTTTCCGAAATACTAAATGAGAAAGTTTAGGTGGTCGAATTGAACACAATCGATTCTACGTATTATCTCGAGAACCACATAAAAAAAAGAGATAATCAGGAAGCCGGCACTCTCGGAAAAGATGATTTCCTGAAAATACTTATGAGTCAGCTGCAGAATCAGAGTCCGCTTGATCCGATGAAAGACAAGGATTTCGTTGCTCAAATGGCACAATTTACTCAGCTGGAACAGATGACGAATATGAGTAATACATTCGAAAAGTATTTTAATAAATCAGAAGGTTCCGTAGCCGAATACAGTCACATGATTGCTAAAGAGATTGCGTATTTCCCGGAAGAGCAAAGTGAAGGGGACCGGGGAGAACTGAAAAGCGGAGTTGTGGAAGCCGTGAGTCTGAAAGAAGGAGAGGTTTTCCTTAAATTAGATGATGGAGCCCGTGTACCTGTGAGCAGCATCCAGGAAGTGAGAAATAACAGGGATGGCGACCAACATGGAACCTAAAATCCACAGGTCCTATCACCCGATGCCACTGGATGTGAATCGTGAAAGGTCGAAACCGAAAGAAACGGACCGCTCCTTTCAGGAAGTGCTGGGTCAGCAGCTTACGTTAAGTAAACATGCCAGACAGAGACTGGAAGAAAGAAATATAGAAATACCCTCCGAACAGTGGAATAAAATCGGGGAGAAATTGACCGAAGCGAAACGAAAAGGCGTACGTGATTCGCTTGTACTTACGAAGGAAGCTGTGCTGGTGGTAAACACGAACAGCAATACCGTAGTCACCGCGATGGATAAACAATCGGCGAACAGCCGTCTTTTCACCAACATCGACGGGACGATAATTATGTAACAAAGGCCGGACCTTATAAAGGAAGCCTTCCAATCGCGGATGGACAGAAGCGATTGAATTAAAGAGAGGATGAATAACATGCTACGATCCATGTACTCGGGAATTTCAGGAATGAAAGGTTTTCAGACGAAGCTTGATACGATAGGAAATAACATTGCCAACGTAAATACTTTCGGTTTCAAAAAAGGAAGAACGACGTTCCAGGGGATGATGAGTCAGACGATGCAGGGTGCTCAGGGCCCGCTTGGGGGCGGCCCCGGGCGTACGCTCGGCGGAGTGAATGCTAAACAGGTCGGTCTCGGTTCCAAAGTAGGCACCATCGATAACCTGCACACCCAGGGAAACAGACAAACAACTAACCGGCCTCTGGACCTTTCCATAGAAGGGGACGGGATGTTCGCTATGTATGAAAGCGGGGATGGAACAGCTACGGGCGGAAGCCTGCAGGGGGATGAGAATGTCACTTTTTCAAGAGCCGGAAATTTTTACCTCGACAGTGACGGTGTCCTTGTGAATGGAGATGGTAAGTATATCATCGGAGATCAGGGGAATGGAACCGGATTGACGGGCCGGGCAGGCGCGCTGACCATTCCTTCTGACGCCCAGAGTTTCAGTGTACAAAGTGACGGAACCATTAACTACGTGAACCCGGAGGGGGAAACAGAGGTAGCGGGACGTGTGATGCTGGCAAATTTCTCCAACCCGTCCGGACTCAGGAAAATCGGCAACAATGAATTTCAGGAAACGGCCAACGCCGGATGGGTGGGCGGTCCGGCAGGCGGGCCTCTTGGTATCGATAACTTGAGTATAGCCGGCGAGGACGGAGCCGGTCAGCTCGTATCAGGTACTCTTGAAATGTCGAACGTTGATCTGGCTGAAGAATTTACGGAAATGATAACGGCACAAAGAGGATTTCAGGCTAACACGAGAATCATTACTACGTCGGATGAGATTTTGAATGAACTGATCAATCTTAAGCGTTAATTATCATCAACAGGAAGGAGAAGGAGGGCGTATCGCCCTCCATACATACTATGATTGAGCTGACAAGATTTAACGGAGAACAGTTTGTTTTCAATGCTATTTACATTGAGCAGGTTCAATCGACGCCGGATACGACCATTACGACTACCAGGGGGAAAACGTTTGTAGTGAAAGAGGAGAAAAAAGAAGTCGTAGGAAAAATAAAACGTTTCTACAGGGAGATCGGTCTGTGGCAGGTAGTCAGTAAAGCAGGTGAAGAATAATGTCGAAATTGATGAAAACTACACTTATCATACTTTCCGTATTAACAGTACTGGGGGTAGGAGCGATAGTTCTCGTACTCAACATGAACGACACAAAAGCTGATGGAGAAAGAAGTATCGACGACATAAGGAATGCTTCTCTGGAGACAGAAGAGATGACGACGGATCTTAAAGATGGAGGTTTTGTCCGTATCAGCTTCCGTATTGTAACGGATAGTAAAGATTCATTAAAAGAACTTGAGAAACGTGATTTTCAAATGAAGAACGTAATCCTCAAACAGCTGGCCCGGATGAACGAAGAGGATTTCAAAGCTGATTTAACCACCCTTGAAGATTCCATAAGTTCAAAACTTAATGAGGTTATGAAGAAGGGGAAAGTCACAAAGGTGTATACAATCAGTAAAGTTCTGCAGTAAAGCAGATTGGCAGAAGGAGGCGGAACAGTGGCGGAAGATATATTATCACAAAGTGAAATCGACTCCTTACTATCGGCCATCTCCACCGGAGAAATGGATGCAGAGGAGTTAAGGAACGATAAAGAGAAAAAAAGAGTGAGGGTATATGATTTTAAAAGAGCCCTCCGTTTTTCCAAGGATCAGATCCGGTCACTCGCACGGATACATGAAAACTTCGCGAGACTTCTGACGACTTATTTTTCCGCTCAACTGAGAGCGTATGTGAATATCAGTGTAGCTTCTGTCGATCAGCTGCCCTACGAAGAGTTCATCCGTTCCATTCCCTCCATGACTATACTCAATATATTCAGTGTGCAGCCGCTCGAGTCACGTATCCTGCTCGAAGCGAACCCGAATATAGCATACGCCATGCTTGACCGGGTCCTCGGCGGCCGTGGGGAAAGTGTAAACAAAGTGGAGAATCTGACAGAGATAGAAACCACTCTTATGTCTAAACTGTTCGAACGGGCGCTCGGAAACTATCAGGAAGCATGGGGCTCCATAGTGGAAATCGAACCGGTTCTCGAAGAATTTGAAGTGAATACACAATTTCTTCAGATGGTCTCTCCCAATGAGACTGTAGTTGTCGTTTCGCTGAATACAACGATAGGGGAGACAAGCGGGATGCTGAATATATGCATTCCTCAGGTAGTACTTGAACCGATCGTTCCTAATTTGTCCGTCCACTACTGGATGCAGCAGAAACAATTGAAGGAAAGAGACCCGAAAGAGTATCAGGCACTGACGAAAACGGTGGAAAAGACGAAGGTCGATGTAAGTGCTGAACTCGGTAATACAGACATCAGTATAGATGAGTTTCTGCATTTGAAAAAGGGAGATACGATCCAGCTGAACCAGCCGGTGGACAAACCGCTGCAGCTGAAAGTGGGAAGAGAGGACAAGTTCCTGGTGCAGCCCGGTAAAGTGAAAAATAAAATAGCTGTACAGGTTTTAGAAACCCTGGAAAGGGAGGAGAAAGACGATGAAGGATGATATGCTGTCTCAAGATGAAATCGATGCACTATTAAATGAGAGTGATGATGAAGAAGTAGCGGAAAACGTTGTGAATGACGAGGAACAGCCGGGACTTTCCGAAGTCGAGAAAGATACGCTCGGGGAAATAGGTAATATTTCTTTCGGCAATTCCACAACGGCGCTTTCTGCACTCTTAAATCAGAAAGTTCAAATCACTACGCCCGAGACGACTACGATTTTACGTAAAGAACTGGAGGATACCTTCCCCGAACCTTACGTGGCGGTTCTGGTTACATATACGAGCGGTATTTCCGGTGACAATCTGCTCGTCCTGAAGGTGAAAGACGCTGCAATTATAGCCGATCTTATGCTCGGTGGGGATGGAACTTCTCCGGAAGAGGAGCTTGGAGACATTCATTTAAGTGCCGTTCAGGAAGCGATGAACCAGATGATGGGTTCCGCCGCCACAAGCATGTCTTCGATGTTCCGCACGAGAATTGATATATCCCCGCCGGAAATAACGATGCTCGATATTGATAATAAAATAGGTGTTGATTACATCCCCACGGAGGATCTGCTGACGAAAATATCTTTTCGCCTTAAAATCGGAGAGGTAGTCGATTCCGAAATTATGCAGCTGCTTCCCGTTGATTTCTCGAAGGGGCTTGTAGAGCAGCTGATGAGTCCTGAGAATGAACAAGAACAAAGGAATGAAAATCGTTCGAATAGTACAGCGAAATATTCGGACGTCAAAAAGCCGGCGGCACACGAACAGAACCCGGAGGAAACTGCCTCTTTTTCTTCTGCCGAAAACGGAAAACCTCAAATGCTCGGCAGGCACTCGACCGGAGAAAGTCATGCAGAATCGGTAGAGTTTGAAAATTTCCACAACCACCATGCCGCTCCTTCCGGTCGGAATAATCTTGATATGCTGCTGGACATCCCGCTGAACGTTACGGTCGAGCTGGGACGGACGAAAAGATCCATCAGAGAAATACTTGATCTGAGTTCCGGGTCGATTTTGGAACTTGATAAACTTGCGGGGGAACCGGTAGAAATATTCGTAAATGAAAAGCTGATGGCCACTGGAGAAGTAGTAGTGATTGATGAAAACTTCGGAGTAAGAGTGACCGACATTTTAAGCCAGCAGGACAGACTGAAAAAATTAAGGTAGAACCAGGGAGTGACTGTAAGAATGAGCGAGCGAATAATGATCGTGGATGATGCTGCATTTATGAGGAAGATGATCCGGGATATTGTAGCGAAGAATGGATACGAAGTGGAAGCGGAAGCAGAAAACGGGCAGATGGCTGTAGATATGTATCACGAATATAAACCTGACCTCGTAACGATGGACATAACAATGCCGGAGAAAGACGGGATACAGGCTCTGAAAGAGATAAGGCAGTCGGATCCGGAAGCCCGGGTAGTGATTTGTTCTGCTATGGGGCAGCAGGCGATGGTCGTGGAGGCCATACAGGCAGGGGCAAAGGATTTCGTTGTAAAACCATTCCAGGCGGATCGTATGATCGAAGCGATCCAAAAAGCTCTGAAATAGGTTTTATGAAAAAGTTCATAACCCTTATTATTATCATGTTTTCTTTTCTGTGTCTGAGTCCGGCAGTCGCTTACAGTTCAAGCCCCAGCGTGAGTGAATGTGCGAAGAATCCGGGAATCGACGGATGCAGCGAAGAAGGAGGGGAAAGCAAAGAGGAAAATGAAGAGCAGCCTGCTGCCGAACCTTTATGGTGGAGTGCAACCAAGCTGATTCTCGCTTTAGTGTTCGTACTCGGACTGATATATGGTGTGCTGAAGTTCATACAGAAAAAGAATAATCTCTTTTCCAATACGCGACAGATGCACAATCTCGGCGGAGTACCTCTCGGTCAGAATCGCTCCGTACAGGCAGTGAAAATCGGGGGACACGTCTATATTATCGGAGTGGGAGACACAGTGGAGATGCTAACGGAAATCACCGATGAGGAAACGAGGAAACAGTTATTAAACGGTGAGTCCGATCTTTCGGGCGACAATGAAAATTCCGGCAAGCAGTTTCACCAGCTCTTTGATAAGCAGCTTTCTCTTATGAAAGAGAACAGGATGAGAAACGGCCGCGGAAAGGATCATACAGATGAGTGAATTTGTAGACCTGTTTTCGGGGGCTGACCCTGAAAGTATATCGACTTCCGTTCAGCTGCTTCTGCTTTTGACAATATTGTCGATAGCTCCGGGTATTCTCATTTTAATGACAAGTTTTGCGAGGATCATCATTGTACTCTCATTTGTCCGGACTTCACTGGCCACCCAACAGATGCCTCCCAATCAGGTTTTGATCGGTCTGGCGCTGTTTCTTACGTTCTTTATAATGGCGCCTACCTTCAATGAGGTGAATGAGAATGCTCTGACACCACTCCTCGAAGAAGAGATATCACTCGAAGAAGCCTATACGAACGCGAGCGAACCGATGAAAGAATTTATGTCTTCCCATACACGACAGAAAGATCTGGAACTGTTCCTTAACTACTCCGGTGCCGAAGCTCCGGAAACTGTACAGGAAATTCCGATGACTACTCTCGTGCCGGCTTATGCCATCAGTGAATTGAAAACTGCTTTTCAGATGGGCTTCATGATCTTTGTACCTTTTCTTGTCATTGATATGGCTGTCGCCAGTGTACTTATGTCTATGGGGATGATGATGCTTCCACCGGTTATGATTTCTCTTCCGTTCAAAATTTTATTGTTCGTTCTTGTGGACGGCTGGTATTTGATTACACATTCTTTACTGGAAGGTTTCTAGGAGGAAAAAAATGAATAGTGAAATGGTTATACAGTTTGCCAAAGATGGGGTGTATACTGTTTTGATCGTGACAGGTCCTTTGCTGATTCTCGCTCTGGCAGTCGGGTTAATTGTGAGTATTTTTCAGGCTACTACTCAAATTCAGGAACAGACGCTCGCTTTCGTCCCGAAGATTGTAGCGGTTCTGATCGGTCTTGTGTTTTTTGGTCCATGGATGTTGACCAATATGGTGGAATTTACGGCTTCAGTGTTCAGGAATTTGAACATGCTGGTAGGGTAACCCCGTGGCGGAATGGGCTACACTTGCAAACGTCCCCGCATTTTTACTGGTTTTTATAAGAATCACCGCTTTTTTTGCGACTCTCCCACTATTCTCATATCGGACAATTCCTGCACAATATAAAGTGGGTTTCTCATTTTTTCTTGCACTAATATTATATATTTCTATTGAACCTCCTCAATTCTCGCTGGATGAAATGTTTTTTATGCTGATGTTGAAAGAAGCGATTACGGGTCTTTTCATAGGATTACTGGCATACGTTGCCATTACTGCAGTCCAGGTGGCCGGGGGATTCATCGACTTCCAGATGGGCTTTGCCATAGCGAACGTCGTCGATCCCCAGACGGGTGCCCAAAGCCCTTTGATCGGTCAGTATTTATATACGGTGACTCTTCTGTTCATTCTCGTAACGGACGGCCATCATTTAATGATTGACGGTATCTTTTACAGCTATCAAGCCATAGAGATCGATCAGTTCCTGCAGTTTCAAAACGAGTCCTGGATAGAATTCGTCATTTATACATTCAATGAAATGTTCATCTCAGCTTTTCTTATGGCTCTTCCACTGGTCGGCTGTCTGTTTCTCGTGGATGTGGCACTTGGGATTATCGCCCGTACCGTACCGCAGCTGAACGTATTTGTAGTGGGGCTGCCTCTGAAAATATTTGTAGCGTTGGCAGTTTTAACAATCGTAATGGGCTTTTATGTGCTTCTGATCGAAGAGATTTTCGATCTCGTTCTTGAAACTATGCGCGGCTTTATCGATGTGCTGGGGAGGTCTTAGAGGAATGCGACTGAAACTTGATCTGCAATACTTCGCTGCTGATGAGAAAACGGAAAAAGCTACGCCCAAGAAGAAACAGGATTCCCGTAAAAAGGGGCAGGTGGCAAAGAGTCAGGATGTGAACACCGGATTTCTTCTGCTGCTTACGTTCAGTACTCTTTACCTTATCGGTCCCATGCTCAAAGACACGCTGCTGACGATGTACGAACAATCCTTTACGGAATACATACATCTGGACATAACCGAACAGACTGTAAGTCACGTACTCAACAAAATGTCGCTCGAGATTTCCAAGGTACTGGCCCCTGTCATGGGGATAGCGATCGTGGCCGGGCTGACTTCCAACCTTATCCAGGTCGGGGTGATGTTTACGGCAGAACCTTTGAAAGTCGACCCGAAGAAATTGAACCCCATCCAGGGTTTTAAACGTATTTTTTCCGCGAGGGCACTGGTGGAACTGGTGAAGTCACTGTTGAAAATAACTGTGATCGGTGTCATAACCTTTTCGGTCATCTGGACCAATAAAAACGATATGATCATGTCGGCTCAGAAATCCCTGGATGCGGCTCTCTCTTTTTTCGGAAATACGACTATGATAATGGGACTTGCTTCGGCTATGGCCCTGCTGCTTCTTTCCGTGATCGATTACACCTATCAGAAGTATGATCACGAAAAAAACATTCGAATGTCCAAAAAAGATATAAAAGATGAATATAAAAATATGGAGGGTGACCCTCAGATCCGGGCTAAAATCAAGGAAAAACAGCGGCAGATGTCTGCTGCACGAATGATGAGTGAAGTTCCGGAAGCGGATGTAATTATTACTAACCCGACCCACTACGCCGTGGCTCTCAAGTATAACGAACAGAAATCGGACGCTCCATTTGTGGTGGCGAAAGGAGTCGATTTCATCGCTCTTAAAATTAAGGAAACAGCCAGGGCGCATGACGTTATCACAGTTGAGAATCGCCCGCTCGCCCGAGGGCTTTACAGTCGTACGGAAATCAATGAACCGATTGAAGAAGAATTTTTTCAGGCGGTGGCCGAAGTTCTGGCTTATGTATATAAATTGCAGAAAAAAGTTTGAATTCATTAAGGAGAGACGAAAATGTCAGCGAGGGACTTATCTGTATTATTAGGAATTATATTAATTATAGTCATGTTGGTTATACCTCTTCCCGGGTGGTTATTGAGTTTTTTGATCATGGTGAACATCACTCTGGCTCTTCTTGTTATTCTCGTTTCGATGAATATGGACGACGTGCTGCAGTTTGCGGTTTTCCCCACTCTTCTTTTACTAATGACTCTTTTCCGGCTCGGTTTGAACGTGTCGACGACCCGGTCCATCCTTTCTGAAGCCAGAGCGGGAGAGGTGATCGAAACTTTCGGTACATTTGTCATCGGGGGAAATCCTCTGGTCGGTTTCGTCGTCTTCATCATCCTGGTAATCATTCAATTTCTCGTCATCACGAAAGGGGCGGAGCGGGTATCGGAAGTTGCTGCCCGTTTCACTCTCGATGCCATGCCCGGGAAACAGATGAGTATCGATGCTGATTTGAATGCGGGTATGATCAATGAGCATCAGGCGAAAGAACGTAGAGATAAAGTGGAGCAGGAAGCTGATTTTTATGGAGCGATGGACGGGGCTAGTAAGTTTGTAAAAGGAGACGCTATTGCCGGAATCATCATCGTTTTAATGAACATCATATTCGGGCTTATCATAGGAATGGTTCAGATGGGGCTCGGGTTTCAGGAAGCAATTGATACATATATGAGACTTACGGTCGGAGACGGGCTTGTAAGTCAGATCCCCGCCCTTCTCCTTTCCACGGCAACGGGTGTAGTGGTTACAAGAGTAGCTTCCAAAGGGAACCTGGGTAACGATTTGACTGATCAATTATTTCGTTTTCCGAAACTCCTGTACGTGGCCGGCGGAGCGATTTTTCTGCTCGGTCTCACTCCCATCCCGTTTACACTTACAATGTTAATCTCCTCAGTTATGATATTCGGAGGATATTGGCTGTCGAGAGAAACGGGCGAGCTTGATATCGAAGAGGAGGATGAAGAGAGAAACGAGAGTGAGCAGATGAAGGCTCCGGAAAATGTAGTGGATCTCATCAGTATGGATCCGATTGAATTTGAATTCGGTTATGCGCTCATTCCTATCGCTGATGCAAATCAGGGAGGGGATCTGCTGGACAGAATAGTCATGATACGCAGGCAGATTGCGATCGAACTTGGAATTGTCATACCCGTAGTGAGAATAAGGGATAATATTCAGCTTAATCCGAATGAATATCGGCTGAAAATAAAAGGGAACGAAGTGGCGAAAGGAGAACTTCTGCTGGATCATTATCTGGCGATGACACCAGGGGAGGACGACGGAATGGTGGAAGGTATAGATACGGTGGAGCCTGCTTTCGGATTGCCGGCCAAGTGGGTGGAGGAAGATATGAAAGACGAAGCCGAGTTACTGGGCTATACAGTCGTCGACCCTCCTTCGGTCGTTTCCACTCACGTAACTGAAACGATTAAACGGCATGCTCACGAACTTCTTGGACATCAGGAGACCCAGCAACTGATCGATCACCTGAAGGGATCATACCCGGTGCTTGCCGGAGAAGTTACACCGGAGCCGATGGCGATTGGAGAGGTGCAGAAAGTGCTGGCTAAACTGCTGCAGGAAAATGTGTCAATCAAAAACCTGCCGGTCATTTTCGAAACTCTCGCCGATTTTGCCAAAATGACGAGCGACACGGATCTTCTGGCCGAATATGTACGTCAGTCGCTGGCTACACAAATAACGAATCAGTACAAAAAAGAAGAAGGTGTAATTAAAGTGGTTACGATTTCAGGGCAGGTAGAAAAATTAATTGCAGATCATGTTCAGCAGACGGAACATGGGAGTTTCCTCGCCCTTGATCCGGAAAGACAGCAGCAGATTACGGAGAGTGTGGCGAATAAGGTGGAAAAGTTATCCCTGCAGGAAGAAAACGCCATCATTCTCTGCTCACCAGCAATACGAATGTACGTGAAACAATTACTCAACCGTTTCTTACCTCAGGTAATCGTTCTTTCCTACAATGAAATCGACCCGAATGTAGAAGTGCAGAGCGTCGGGGCGGTGAGTCTGGGATGATCGTAAAGAAGTTTGAGGCGGAAACGATGCCTCTGGTCATGAAAAAAGTTAAAGAAGAGATGGGTGTCCAGGCGATCATTCTAAATTCCAGGAAAAAGAAAACGAAAGGGGTCTTCGGGCTGTTCAAAAAGATTCGGATAGAAATAACGGCTGCTATAGAATCCGAACCTCCGGAAACTGGTCATACAGTCAGTGAGAAAGACGTTCCCCCACGCACTTCCTCCGAAGCGGGGGGACAGCAGCGTAAAGAAACAGTCCGGCCCCTCTCTTCAGCTTCAGCGAAGGCTGCAAAAGAACAGACGGAAATTTCCGCATTTTTAGAACACGAGCTTAATCCGGAGATCCTTCAGGAAATCAGACGAGAAAAAAATGGTACGGATCCCTTCTGGGGAAGGGTGAGAGATCATTTACACAAAGGAATCACAGAAATCCCGGCCACCTCCCGTCCGGGGAATAATAAATACATCCATCTTATTGGACCTACAGGGGTCGGCAAGACGACTACGGCTGCTAAACTGGCCGCCAATGCAATATTGGATGATAATTTGTCGGTAGGTTTCATTACCACAGACACGTACCGGATAGCAGCTATCGAGCAGCTGCGTACCTACGCCAGGCTTTTGAACATCCCGATGGAGGTTGTTTACAATCTGGAGGATTACAGGAAAGCGAGGGAGGAAATGAAAGATAAAGATCTTGTAATCGTTGATACGGCAGGAAGAAATTACAAAGATTCTTCCTACGTAAGCGAGCTGCAGAAGATAATTGACTTCGATGAAGAGGCAGATACCATCCTTGTCCTTTCGATGACAAGTAAATTTAAAGATATAGAGGCAGTGTATAAACGATTTTCAGAAGTGCCTCTCCACTCATTGATTTTCACAAAGATGGATGAATCCGGAAGCTTCGGTGCAGCGGTAAGCTTAGCCGTTAAATATAAAAAAACTGTTTCCTTCGTTACTACCGGTCAGAATGTTCCTGATGATATAACTACACTCCCATTGTCGGAACTCACGGAGCAAATGCTGAAGGAGATAGAAACGAGTGAGTGACCAGGCCGAAAATCTCAGAAGAAAATTGGAGGCTCGGCACGTTACGACCAAAGCGGGAGTCATTTCTATCCTCAATGCCGAAAGCACGGAGAAGCGTACTGATATAGCTGCAGATTTTGCGATGGAATTAAGCTTGACCGGTTCGGAAGTTCTCATCATCGGAAGAGGCAGAGAAAGACGTACATCATCAGGGATTTTATCGGAAGAGGCAGCCATTCATACAGCTTCCGGAGTGTATAAAGAAGCTCCGTATCAGGTGGAAACGACTTCATTTCCCTATTCTTTTCCGGATTTCGAAAAGATGCTGTTCAAACATGACTATATATTCCTCGATTTGGGAAGTGGAATATTACGGGAAGAAGCCGGATTAGCCGCATGTGCCGACGAAACGTTCATTATAATGGAAAATAGTGATGTTTCCCTTAAAAAAGCGTATGCAATGATAAAGAAGTTACACTCCGCTTCTCGAGAACAGCGCATTTCTCTATTGCCTAACAGGATTTCGGATGAACGTAATGATAGAAAAGCTCTCGAAAGGGTCAAAAAGGTGACGGCCGATTTTCTCGGCAAAGAGGTGAATCTGCCGGTTCCACTCCCTGGCACGGGCGGAAGTCAATCCGTATTTTCCGCTTCTGTAAACGAGCTTAAAAAGGAAAGGAGAACCGGGGATTCGTTTCTGATCAGGCTGAAAAAATTAATGGCAGAAATCTGAAAAGAACCATCAGTACTAAAGGAGGGCTACTATGTCTAATCCAATTTCTCCCGAAGAAAAGAAATTGTGGCACAGGTGGATCGAACATAACGATAAAAATGCTGCCAATGAACTGGTAGCTCAATATGAGTATCTCATCAATTATCAGGTCCAGCGTGTATCCCAGCACCTGCCTCAAAGTGTAAGCAGGGAAGAAATAAGGAGTTTAGCATATTTCGGGCTTTACGACGCACTGAAGAAGTTCGAACTGTCCCGTAATTTGAAATTCGTCACGTATGCTTCCTTCAGAATCAAAGGCAGTATTATTGACGGACTCAGAAAAGAAGATTGGCTTCCCCGTACAGTCAGGGATAAGGCAAAAAAGATCGAAAAGACCGCGGAGCAGCTGGAACAGAATTTCGGCAGACAACCGGCACCGGAGGAAATTGCCGAAGTTTTAAATATGAGACCCGAAGAAGTAGAAGAAACGACAAGGGACGTCTATTTCTCAAATGTACTCTCTGTGGAAGAAAAACCACATGACGACGGCGGCGATTACAAAGAGGGGGCAGGATATCTGGTTCCTGAGGATTTGGAAAATTCTCCGGATGAACAGGCAGTCAAAGGTGAAAATATCCGGGAGCTTACTGAAGAGATTAAAATGCTCAATGAAAAGGAACGACTGGTGTTGAGTCTGTTTTATGAAGAGGAACTCTCCCTCACCGAGATAGGAGAAGTGATGAATCTAACTACTTCGAGAATATCCCAGATTCATGGACGTGCAATATTCAAACTGCGCGAAGCGCTCGGGAAGTATCGGAATTGATCTGTGACTTGCCGGGGGGGCGGACTGAAGTTGCACAGGCTTATGAAGCAGAGAATTAAGTTGGTGAAAACGAAATGACGATGTACTTGCTGATAATCAATTTTATCGTGGACGGGATCATCCTTATCGGGATGTTCCTGTTGTTTATGAAAGACCCTTCTAGGGAGGAAATGCAGAAACAAAAGCAGATAGCAAGAGAAATAGAAGGAACCTTCCAATCCTACCTGGAGGAAATCAGAGAGGAGAACAGGAAATTTGAACAGAATACCGTCTCCCGAAGGTCAGATTCTCTCACCGAAAAGAAAGAAGAAGTGTCCGGAAACAGGCGGACGAAGTCGGAAGACCATATAGAGTTTCAACCGCCGGTTACTGAAAGCAGAGAAAAAGTGGAATTTTCGGAAGAACTGAAAGTGAAAAAGATGGCAGAAGAGGGGAAAAGCCTGGAGGAAATGGCAAAACTGCTGGGTACGGGAAAAACAGAAGTGGAGATGATGATGAAATTGATTCGAAGACAGCAATAAGGAGGTTGCTAATTTTTCTCATGTATGGTATAGTAACCTCCGGTGTCAATACACACGTCTCCGGATTTCGTTGTAGGTTGCTTCCTATTAGACAGGGAGTTTGCAATGAAAAAAGAAGGGGATGGAGGATACTAAATAAACCAAACAGGAGGATTTTATTATGTCAGCTATTTCAATGAAGCAGCTGCTCGAAGCAGGAGTTCATTTCGGTCACCAGACACGTCGCTGGAACCCTAAAATGAAGAAGTACATTTTCACGGAGCGTAATGGTATTTACATCATTGACCTTCAGAAAACTGTAAAGAAAGTCGATGAAGCGTTCAACTATGTACGTGATCTTGCTGCAGACGGCGGTACAGTACTATTTGTAGGTACTAAAAAACAGGCACAGGACACAGTTCGTGAAGAAGCGAACCGTGCCGGTATGTATTACATCAACCAGCGCTGGTTGGGTGGTACACTAACTAACTTTAAAACAATCCGTAAACGTATCGGTCGTTTGAAAGAAATCGAGCGTATGGAAGAAGACGGAACCTTCGATGTTCTTCCTAAGAAAGAAGTTATGGAACTGAATAAAGAAAGAGAAAAACTCGAAAGATTCCTCGGCGGTATCCGTAATATGGAGAGCCTGCCGGATGCACTTTTCGTAATCGACCCTCGTAAAGAGCGTATCGCGATTGCGGAAGCTCATAAATTGGATATTCCGATCGTCGGTATGGTGGATACCAACTGTGATCCGGATGAAATTGATTATGTAATTCCTGCAAACGACGATGCTATTCGTGCCGTTAAACTTCTTACAGGAAAAATGGCTGACGCCATCCTTGAAGCTAAACAAGGTGAAGAGGAAGCTGAAGCAGCCGGTGAAGAAGAATCCGGCGAGACAGAAGAAGAGACGGAAACTGTAGAAGAGTAGGCAGGTTTCAGGGGGTGATAAGAGGGAAACCTTTTATCACCTTTTTTACAGAGGAGGGCGCTTCGTCCAAACTTAATCCCAAGGAGGAAAATTACATGGCTATTAATGCAAAAATGGTTAAAGAACTGCGCGAAATTACAGGTGCAGGAATGATGGATTGTAAAAAAGCTCTTACAGAAACAAATGGTGATATGGAAGAAGCTCAGAACTGGCTTCGCGAAAAAGGAATTTCGAAAGCAGCCAAGAAAGCTGACAGAATTGCAGCGGAAGGTTCCGCTCATATCGTTACTTCCGGAAATACAGCAGCTATGATCGAAGTGAACTGCGAAACAGACTTCGTAGTTAAGAATGAGCAGTTCCAGCACCTCCTTCAGGAACTTGGGAACCACATTCTTTCCGAGAACCCTTCCGATGTAGAAACTGCACTGGAACAGCCGCTTCACGGCGAAGGACAGAAGGTCGGCGATTACATCACTGATGTCATCGCGAAGATTGGTGAGAAAATCTCTCTTCGCCGTTTCGTCGTGAAAGAAAAAACAGATAACGACGCTTTCGGTTCTTATCTTCACATGGGCGGTTCCATCGGTGCTTTGACAGTACTTGAAGGTTCTACGGATGAAGCTGCTGCAAAAGATGTAGCTATGCATATCGCAGCCGTTAATCCCCGCTACACTTCCCGTGAGCAGGTACCTGAAGAAGAACTTAATACAGAGCGTGAAACATTGAAAACTCAGGCGCTGAATGAAGGAAAGCCTGAAAATATCGTTGAGAAAATGGTGGAAGGCCGCCTGAACAAGTTTCTACAGGAAATCTGCCTGCTTGAACAGGACTTCGTTAAAGACCCGGATCAGAAAGTGAAACAGTTCGTGGAATCCAAGGGTGGAAAAATCAACGAATTCACACGTTTCGGCGTTGGTGAAGGTATGGAAAAACGTGAAGAGAACTTCGCTGACGAAGTGATGAGTCAGGTTAAAAAATAATAACATTCACTTAAAATAGGGGACACGCTGTGTTCCCTATTTTAAAAGTGAAACTTTAGTTGAATACTGCCATGGAGGTTATTATGAATAAAACCCGATATAACAGAATCGTGCTGAAATTAAGTGGGGAAGCATTAAGTGGGGAAGAAGGATTTGGAATAGAACCGAGTATCATCCAGTCGGTCGCACAGCAGATCAAAGATGTGGCTGAACTGGGAGTGGAAGTTGCAGTAGTTGTGGGAGGCGGAAATATCTGGCGCGGGAAAGTAGGAAGCCAGATGGGCATGGACCGTGCAAACGCTGATTACATGGGTATGCTGGCAACGGTTATGAATTCCCTTGCTCTCCAGGACAGTCTTGAGAACATCGGTATTCCTACACGTGTACAGACATCCATCGAAATGCGCCAGGTGGCAGAACCTTATATTCGCAGGAAGGCCATGCGCCATCTGGAGAAAAAACGGGTAGTGATTTTCGCAGCCGGAACCGGTAACCCTTATTTCTCCACAGATACAACAGCTGCTCTCCGCGCTGCCGAAGTGGAAGCGGACGTTATCCTTATGGCTAAAAATAACGTCGACGGGGTATATACATCCGATCCGAAACTGAATGACGATGCACGTAAGTATGATCGTCTTTCTTACATGGAAGTATTGAATGAAGGTCTTGGAGTGATGGATTCTACTGCTTCATCATTATGTATGGACAACGATATCGATTTACTGGTATTCTCGATTATGGAAGAAGGAAATATTAAAAAAGCAGTCCTCGGTGAGGATATTGGAACGTTAGTGAGGGGGAAATAACATGTCTGACAAACTTATCAAAGAAACGAAGGAACAGATGAAAAAAGCTACCCAGGCTTTTTCGAAACAATTGGCTACCGTGCGGGCGGGACGTGCAAACCCGTCGATTCTCGACCCGGTATATGTCGATTACTACGGAGCTTCCACTCCGCTTCAGCAGCTGGCCCAGGTTTCAGCTCCGGAGCCGAGACTCCTTGTGATCACACCTTACGATAAATCAGCTATTTCGGAAGTGGAAAAAGCTATTCAGAAAGCCGACCTCGGCCTGTCCCCTTCGAGTGATGGTAACGTGGTCCGTATCAATATCCCTGCACTTACGCAGGAGAGACGTAAAGACCTGACAAAACTCGTCAAGAAATATACAGAAGAAGCAAAAGTGCAGATCAGAAACATCCGTCGTGAAACGAACGACGCTCTTAAGAAGAATGAGAAAGACGGGGAACTTACGGAAGATGACCTCCGTTCTTATCAGGATGACGTACAGAAACTTACAGATGAGTACGTAAAAGAAATAGATGACCTGTCGAAACAAAAAGAAGAAGAGATGCTGGAAGTATAAAATTAAAGGGGAAGCCGTGCTGTATTTGTTTGGCAGTACGGCTTTTGTTTTGCTATCATATGTGGTAGTTTTGTTAGGAAGGGATAGCGCTTATCCGAATTACATATAGTGAATTAAGAAAAGGATGGTATCCATGCCACTAAATCTTCCATTTATAAATCGGAGAGATCCGAAGCCGGAAGCAGAAACAGAAATCGATACGACAAATATACCAAAACATATAGCAATTATAATGGATGGAAATGGCCGCTGGGCAAAGGATAAAGGGTTGCCGAGAATTGCCGGTCATAAAGAAGGTATGGACGTTGTTAAGAAAGTGGTTCGGCATGCTTCGGATCTTGGTGTCGAAGTATTGACCCTTTATGCATTTTCCACGGAGAACTGGAAGCGGCCGAAAAAAGAAGTCGATTTTCTTATGAAACTTCCGGTCGATTTTTTACAGACGTATCTTCCGGAACTGGTTGAAAATAACATACGGGTCCAGACGATCGGCACAAAAGATCTTCTTCCGAAACATACTCAAAAAGCTGTCGATGAAGCTATTCATCGCACGGAAAACAATTCAGGCATGGTGCTTAACTTCGCGTTGAATTACGGGAGCAGAAATGAAATCGTGGAAGTGACGCGGATGCTTGCGTCCAAAGTGGAGGAAGGGGAACTTGCGGCCGACAGCATCACTGAAGAAACGTTCAACTCCTATCTATACACCTCCCACCTCTGTGAGCCTGATCTGCTCATCCGGACGAGCGGGGAACAGCGGTTAAGTAATTTTCTGCTGTGGCAGCTGGCTTATGCGGAGTTCTGGTTCACGGAGGTTTACTGGCCTTCGTTCACAGAATATACGTTGAACGAAGCCATTATCAATTATCAAAATCGAAAGCGTCGGTACGGCGGCGTGTAAGGTGTGATTAAATGAAACAGCGTACTGTAACAGCGATTATTGCAGGTTTGATATTTATACCTATCGTTCTGCTTGGCGGAACTTTATTTACTTTGTTTGTATATTTACTGGCAAGTATAGCTATATTCGAACTTATGAGAATGAAGAAAATTGCAAGGTATTCCGTATCTTCGCTCATTATACTGCTATTTATGTGGGCACTTATGTTACCGGAAATAAACTCCTATGAACTGAGCTCTTTTGTAACGAAGGCTGAGCTATCGCTGGTGACGGTCCTGCTTCTTTTGAGTTACACCGTCCTTGTAAATAATAAATTTACATTCGATGATGCAGGGTTTCTTCTTATTTCCGCCGTCTATGTCGGAATGGGATTTTATTACCTGATCGAGACGAGAATCGAGGGAGGACTTGATTACGTATTTTATGCCCTGTTCGTCGTTTGGGCTACTGATACCGGGGCATACGTATTCGGACGTATGTTCGGAAAAAGGAAGTTATGGCCCAAGATCAGTCCGAAAAAAACGGTGGAGGGCGCTCTTGGAGGAGTAGCACTTGCCTGCATCACTGCAGTCATTTTTCAGATCTTCCATCCACTCCATTCATCCATGTTTGTACTTATCGCCGTAACGATTCTCATTTCTGTAGCCGGTCAGATCGGCGACCTGGTGGAATCAGCTTTCAAACGTCATTACTTAGTCAAAGATTCGGGGAATATTCTGCCGGGCCACGGAGGAGTGCTGGATCGTTTCGACAGCCTCATCTTTATGCTTCCGGTTTTGCATCTGATTAACTTTATACCATAATTAGGAGCGTTGTTATGAAAAATATTGCACTTTTAGGAGCCACCGGATCAATAGGAGAACAGACACTGGAAGTGATTCGGCAGCACAAAGATAAGTTTTCCGTTTTCGCTTTAGCTTTTGGAACGAATGCCGGTAAAGCGATTCCTATGATAAGGGAATTCGAACCCGAAGCGGTGGTGACCGCGGACGAAGAAACACGGCAGAAGGTGTTCGAAGCTACTTCCCACAAAAACATCATGGTCGGTTCAGAAGGCATGGTTGCGGTTGCGAAAGATCCCGGTGCCGATGTGTTCGTCAATGCGGTGATGGGAAGTATCGGTCTTCCGGCTACCCTTGAAGCTATCCGGTCAAGGAAACGGATAGCTATCGCGAATAAAGAGACGCTCGTTACAGCCGGCCATCTCGTTATGGCAGAATCAAGAAAGTATGATACTCCTCTCCTTCCGGTGGACAGTGAACATTCGGCAATTTTTCAGGCGCTGAATGGGGAAAGAAATGAAGATGTACGCAGACTGATTATAACCGCTTCGGGAGGCAGTTTCCGCGATAAAACGAGGGAAGAACTTCAGGGGGTCAATGTAAAAGATGCTCTGAATCACCCGAACTGGAGCATGGGAGCTAAAATTACCGTGGATTCCGCTTCGATGATGAATAAAGGGCTGGAAATAATTGAAGCCCACTGGCTTTTCAATATGCCGTATGACAAGATACACGTCCTGCTTCACAGAGAAAGCGTCATCCACTCGCTCGTGGAGTTTCAGGATCGCAGCGTCATGGCCCAACTGGGGTCTCCGGATATGAAAGTGCCTATCCAGTACGCCCTCAGTTATCCGGAGAGAATTCCTCTCAGTGGCAGCGAATCACTGGAACTTGAGGATTTAGCTGAACTTCATTTCCAGAAGATGGACATGGAACGGTTCCGCTGCCTGAAATTCGCCTTTCAGGCCGGCCGGCAGGGAGGGTCCATGCCGGCAGTATTGAACGCTGCCAATGAACAGGCAGTGGCTATGTTTCTGAATGAACAGATCTCTTTTCTGGATATAGAAGCTTTTGTCGAACGGGCGCTTACAGAGCATAATTCTGTTTCTGAACCTTCATTATCAGATATAATAGAGATTGATAAAGAAACGAGAAAACGTGTGGAACGTTACGTTAAATAAAGGAAGGTGCTTCATGTGACGACGGTTATTGCGTTTATACTCATGTTCGGTCTCCTGGTGTTTGTGCATGAGTGGGGGCATTTGATCTTTGCAAAGCGTGCAGGGATGCTTGCTCGTGAATTTGCTATCGGGTTCGGGCCAAAAGTGTTTTCGTTTACCAAAAATGAAACGCTGTATACGATTCGGCTTATACCTGCCGGGGGATATGTAAGAGTCGCCGGGGAGGACCCGGAAATCATAGATCTTAAGCCGGGACACCACATCGGTCTCGAGTTCGATGAATCCGGTCTCGTCAATAAAATAGTTGTAAACAATAAATCGAGGCATCCCGATGCCCGCATTGTCGAAGTGGAGCACGCAGACCTCGATCACACTCTTACCATAAATGGGTATGAACCCGGGGAAGAAGAGAAACTGTCATTTAATGTACATCCGGAAGCGATGTTCGTAATGGACGAAAAAGAAACCCAGATTGCCCCGTATGATCGGCAGTTCGCTTCGAAACCGAAAAGAAAAAGAGCTATGCAGCTTTTCGCCGGACCCATGATGAATTTTGTGCTTGCACTTATTTTATTTACGATACTGGGATTCGTCCAGGGTATCCCATCAGATGAAGCACGTTTCGGGGAGATACAGGACAATTCTCCTGCAAGTGAAGCAGGTTTCCGGGCCGGGGATGAAGTTATCCAGGCCGAAGGGCAGCAGGTGGAGTCCTGGGAAGATTTCACAAAAATTGTACAGGAACATCCGGAAGAAACGATGACCGTTACGCTTACGAGGAACGGTACAACAGAAGAGGTAGAAGTGACCCCGAGATCCGTAAAAGCTCAGGAAAGAGAAATTGGTCAGGTTGGAGTGACGAGAGCCTTCGAAGATTCTTTTGCGAAGAAAGCGACCTTCGGATTTACGCAGACGTACGAATGGTCCACGCTCATACTGACGAACCTCGGGAAACTGATTACTGGCCAGTTCTCTATAGATATGCTGTCCGGTCCAGTCGGAATCTATGATGCTACAGACCGGGTTGTGCAGACCGGGCTTACGAATTTCGTTATGTGGACAGCTGTATTGAGTGTAAACCTCGGGATTGTAAACCTTATGCCTATCCCGGCGCTCGACGGAGGGCGGCTGTTGTTCATCGGCGTGGAACTGATCCGCGGGAAGCCGGTGGACCCTCAGAAAGAAGGAGCAATCACATTTTTCGGTTTCGCTTTACTGCTTCTGCTTATGATTGTGGTGACGTGGAACGATATTCAGCGCCTGTTTCTGTAAGTATCGGATATTAGGCAGTAATCACATAAAAGAAGCGGGAAAAGGGCGTTCGCGCCTTTTCCCTTTTTAAAAAGAGGAGAGGTGTCAGGAATGAGACAGAGTAAAATGCTAGTTCCCACGTTAAAAGAAAATCCGGCTGAAGCTGACATAGCAAGTCACCAGCTTCTGGTAAGAGCAGGTTACATAAGGCAGCTGGCCTCGGGCATTTATACGCTTTTACCCTTAGGTAAACGCGTGTTGACGAAAATAGAGACTGTCATAAGGCAAGAAATGGATCGCGCAGGGGCCCAGGAAATGCTGCTTTCCGCTTTACAGCCCGCCGAACTTTGGCAGGAAAGCGGGAGATGGTATACGTACGGATCTGAATTGATGAGAATGAAAGATCGTCATGACCGGGAATTTGCCCTTGGTGCAACTCATGAAGAAGCGATGACAAGCATCTTACGTAATGAGGTGGGCACTTACAAAAAACTTCCGATGACTTTGTATCAGATTCAGAATAAATTCAGGGATGAAAAGCGACCAAGATTCGGACTGTTACGCGGTCGTGAATTTTTAATGAAAGATGCCTATTCATTTAATGAGTCCTTTGAGAGCCTGGATCAGAGTTATCAGAACATGTATGATGCCTACTGCCGTATTTTCGAACGGCTTGGATTGAACTACCGGGCAGTAATAGCCGATTCGGGGGCCATGGGCGGAAAAGAGACTCACGAATTTATGGTTCTTTCTGAAGTGGGAGAGGACGTTATAGCCTATTCGGATACTTCCAAATACGCCGCTAACGTAGAAATGGCTCCGGTAACGAAAGTGTATGAAAAATCTGTGGAAACTCCCGGAGAAATGGAAAAGGTTTCTACACCTGACAGGAAAACGATGCAGGAAGTAGCTGATTATCTCGGTCATGAACTGGAGCGGGGATTGAAGTCCATTATGTTTGAAGTGGATGACGAGTATGTTCTCGTAGTCACCCGGGGGGATCATGAAGTAAATGACGTTAAAGTGAAAAACTTCATGGATGCGAAAGTGGTAGATTTGGCTACGGAAGAAGATACGGTCCGGCTTATGGGAACAGGTTTCGGTTCCCTCGGCCCCGTCGGTGCTCCGCAAGAAGTGAAAGTGGTTGCGGATTATGCAGTGGAACCTCTTGTAAACGTCAGTTGTGGTGCGAATGAAGAAGGGTACCATTATAAAAATGTAACTCCCGGGAAAGATTTCGTGCCGGATAAGTATGCTGATATGCGTTTTGTCGAGGAAGGTGATCCCTCTCCTGACGGGGAAGGGGTAATCAAGTTCGCCCGCGGTATTGAAGTCGGTCATGTGTTCAAGCTGGGCTCCTTTTACGCCGAGAACATGGGCGCCACTTTCCTGGATAACAGCGGAAAGTCCCGGACGATGGTGATGGGTTCCTACGGAATCGGCGTATCCAGAACGCTGGCTGCCATGGTGGAACAATTCCACGACGACAAAGGCATCGTATGGCCGAAACAGGCAGCTCCATACCTGGTTCATATCCTGTCCCTCAATCCTAAAAAAGAAGAACAGCGCGTGCTTGCCGACAATATTTACGCAGATCTTCTTGATGAGGGGATCGAGGTACTGTACGATGATCGTCCGGAAAGAGCCGGAGTAAAATTTGCAGACAGTGACCTTATCGGTATTCCCCTGAGAATTATTGTAGGGAAACGGGCAGGTGAAGAAATCGTGGAAGTGAAAATGAGAAATGAGGAAAGCAAAACGGAAATTGCCCGTTCCTCGCTTATGGATGAAATTAAAAATCTGCTGGCATAAAATGAATACCCCTGCTCATCCGGCAGGGGTATTGTTGCCGTGAGGGAGGAAGAAAATTTGAGCGTCAATAATCAGGAGAAAATGCATTACCTGATCGAACAGCTGCAGCTGCCGGAGGATATACGGAGTTATTTCAGGGATAGTGAACTGGTGAAACTTTCTGTCTACAGAAAAGAAAAGCGCTGGCATTTCCACTTTCACTTTCCGACCCCGTTGCCTGCGACAGTATATGATTTATTCACTTCAACTCTTCAATCGACGTTCAGTTCACTGGCTCACGTAAGCTGGGAAACACAGGTGGAAGCCTCTTTCGATGAGGAGGCCATCCTTGACTACTGGAAATTATTCACGAATAAAATGACAAAGCTTTCTCCTGCTTATAAAGACTATGTATGCGAACAAAAACCGGAAGTTAACGGTAACAGAATTATGTTAACATGCAGAAATGAAGCAGAAGGGGAAGCGATGAAGAAGAAACTTCAGGAAGCATTTCAGGAGTACTGTAAAGAGGCAGGCCTCCCTTCGTGTCAGATCAGCGTTCGTCTCGAAGAGCAGGGAGAAGCGGTAACGAAATTTAAAGAAGAGCGAAAGCAGGAAGATCAGCTGCTCGTCCAGAAAGCTGTTAAAGAAAAAGAGGAGAAAGAGAAAGTCAAAGAGTCGGAGGGTCCCAAAGGTCCGGTGGAAATCGGTTATAAAATACAGGAAGAGGCCGTACCGATGTCTTCCATTGAAGAAGAGGAGCGCCGTATTGTGCTTCAGGGATATATTTTTGACGCTGAAGTAAAAGAATTGCGGTCCGGCCGTCATCTTCTTCTTCTGAAAGTGACAGATTACACCGATTCATTTTCTGTGAAAATGTTTTCCCGCGGAGACGACCAGGCTGTAATCTTCAAACAGGTGAAAGCCGGAATGTGGGTGAAAATGCGCGGGGGGATCCAGACTGACAACTTTACAAACGAACTTACTATGATGGCGAACGACATCATTCAGATCAAAGTGAAGGAACGTGAAGATACAGCCCCTGAAGGAGAAAAAAGGGTGGAACTGCACGCTCACACGACGATGAGTCAAATGGACGCCCCTGTTTCTCCTTCCGCACTCATTAAGCAGGCGGCAGACTGGGGTCATGAAGCGGTTGCCATTACGGATCACGCCGCAGCCCAGGCTTTTCCTGAAGCGCACGCTGCCGGGGAGAAGAACGATATCCAGGTCATTTATGGGCTGGAAGCGAATCTCGTTAATGACGGGGTCCCCATTGCTTATGAGCCCAGGGACCGTCCGTTGAAGGATTCGGTATATGTGGTGTTCGACGTGGAAACTACGGGGCTTTCAGCCGTTTACGATAAAATCATTGAACTTGCTGCTGTGAAAATCGAGGAAGGCGAGATTGTGGATCGGTTCGAATCATTCGCCAACCCGCATCAGCCATTGTCGGAGACCACTGTGGAACTGACCGGGATTACCGACGATATGGTAAACGATGCTCCTGAAATTGAAAAAGTACTTAATGATTTCAAAGAGTGGGCCGGAGAAGATATTCTCGTTGCTCACAATGCAAGTTTCGATATGGGATTTTTGAATACGGGATACGAATCGGTGGGAATCAGTAAATCTCAGAACCCGGTCATCGACACGCTCGAGCTGGCCAGATTCCTGCTCCCGGATCTTAAGAACCATCGGCTGAATACGTTGTGCAAAAAGTTTGATATTGAACTCACCCAGCATCACCGGGCTATTTATGATGCGGAAGCAACAGGATACCTGTTGTGGAAGCTGGTTAAAAAGACGATGGACGAAAAAGAAATATATAACCACAAAAATTTAAACGACTATATGGGGGAAGGAAAAGCTTATCAGCGTTCGAGACCGAGCCACTGCATCATACTTGCTAAAAATGATACCGGACTGAAGAATCTTTACCGTCTCATATCGGAATCGCATATCGATTATTTTTACAGAGTCCCTCGCATCCCCCGTTCCCGGCTCACTATGCACCGGGAAGGCCTAATTGTAGGTTCCGGATGCGACAAAGGCGAACTTTTTGAAACGATGATGCAGAAATCCGAAGAGGAGGCCGAGAAGGTGGCTGAATTTTATGATTACATAGAAATTCAGCCGGTGGGTAATTACGCCCATCTCATAGAAAAAGATATTCTTCAGACGGAAGCTCAGGTGTACGACATTCTGAAAAAGCTTACCGCCCTCGGTGAAAAACTGAATAAACCCGTAGCGGCTACCGGAAATACCCATTATATTAATGAGCGCGATAAAATTTACAGACAGGTTCTCATCTCTTCCCAAAGCGGAAACCCGCTGAGCAGGCAGACGCTTCCTGAGGTGCATTTCAGAACGACGAATGAAATGCTTGAAGAATTTTCTTTTCTGGGTGAAGAGAAAGCGAAAGAAGTTGTCGTTACCAATACGAACAAAATAGCGGGGCTCATGGAAGAAGTCCACCCTGTGAAAGAAAATTTGTACACACCTAATATTGAAGGGGCAGATCAGGAAATTCGGGATATGTCCTACAATAAGGCTCGAAGTATTTACGGAGATGAGCTGCCCGAACTTGTCGTAAACCGATTGGAAAGGGAACTCGAAAGTATTATCGGAAACGGATTTGCTGTAATTTACCTTATCTCTCAAAAGCTGGTGACTAAATCACTCAGCGACGGTTACCTCGTAGGGTCGAGGGGGTCTGTCGGTTCTTCATTCGTGGCTACCATGACAGACATTACGGAGGTCAACCCGCTCCCTCCGCATTACGTATGTCCGTCCTGCAGACATCATGAGTTCTTCTCGGACGGCAGTGTCGGCAGTGGTTTTGATCTTGAGGACAAAGCCTGTCCCGAATGCGGAACTCCATACGTCAAAGACGGTCAGGACATACCTTTCGAAACATTCCTCGGTTTCAAAGGCGATAAAGTTCCCGACATTGATCTGAACTTTTCCGGGGAGTATCAGCCGAGAGCTCACGATTACACGAAAGAACTGTTCGGGGAGGAGAAAGTATACCGGGCCGGTACTATCGGCACGGTAGCTGAAAAAACGGCTTACGGATTTGTGAAAGGGTACGCGTCGGATCATCAGTTGCAGTATAAAAATGCCGAAGTCGACAGACTCGTTCAGGGATGTACAGGTGTGAAGAGAACTACCGGACAGCACCCCGGAGGTATAATAGTGGTTCCTGATGACAAGGATATTTATGATTTTTCACCAATCCAATTCCCGGCGGATGATACCGATTCTAATTGGCGTACCACTCATTTCGACTTTCACTCTATTCACGATAACCTGTTGAAACTCGATATCCTCGGTCACGATGATCCGACCGTTATACGTATGCTTCAGGATCTATCAGGCATCGACCCGAACGATATACCGGTGGATGATGAAGAAGTGATGAAAATTTTCAGCGGTCCTGATGTTTTAGGTGTCACTTCCGAGCAGATCAACTGTAAAACGGGGACTCTTGGCGTGCCGGAGTTCGGAACGAAATTCGTACGTCAGATGCTTGAAGATACAAAACCGAAAACATTTGCGGAACTTGTTATCATCTCAGGACTTTCCCATGGCACTGATGTCTGGCTCGGGAACGCTGAACAGCTGATCAGCGACGGCATATGCACACTTCCGGAAGTGATCGGCTGCCGTGATGATATAATGGTCTATCTTATGCACAAAGGTCTTGAACCGGGTCTTGCGTTCAAGATTATGGAGTTCGTACGTAAGGGTCGGGGTCTTGAAGATGAATGGATCCAGGAAATGAAGAAGCACGGCGTGCCGGACTGGTATATCGAGTCCTGTAAGAAGATCAAGTACATGTTCCCGAAAGCACACGCTGCTGCCTACGTATTGATGGCAGTTCGTATCGCATACTTCAAAGTGCATTATCCCGTTTATTTCTACGCTGCTTATTTCACAGTGAGAGCGAGTGATTTTGAACTGGATACAATGGTTAAAGGTTCCGGAGCTATCCGGAGCCGTATAGAAGACATTCAGCAGAAAGGGCTGGATGCGACTCCTAAAGAAAAGAATCTTATGACAGTTCTCGAAATTTCACTTGAGATGTGTGAACGTGGTTACAACTTCGGGAGTGTGGATCTCTACCGCTCCACCGCTTCGGAATTCATCGTCGACGGGAATACCCTCGTTCCTCCGTTTAATGCGGTCGACGGCCTTGGAACAAACGCGGCGATCAATATTGTGAAAGCCAGAGAAGACGGTGAATTTTTATCGAAACAGGATTTGAGGGAAAGGAGCCGTATCTCCAAAACGGTACTTGAGTATTTGGACGATCATGGATGCTTATCAGACATGCCTGATGAGAACCAGCTCTCTCTGTTCTAGGCAAGTTGCGTACCGGAGCCAATTATGATATATTAATTATGGTTGGAAACGTGATAGCAAGCAGGGAAAAGAGTGGGGATACGCCCACTCTTTTGTTTCTATTTTTTATGAGCTTCTCCCTGCTTATTGCTGCCGCTATGATAATGATCATAGCGGTTTCTCATGAGAAAAAGAAAATATAGCGTAAGGAGGTCGTGTGGTTGAGTCAGGACGTAATTAAAGTAACAGAACAATTAGTCATGCCGATCTTACAGGATCTTAATGCAGAATTAGTCGATGTAGTATTTGAAAAAGAAGGAAAGAACTGGTTTCTACGCGTTTTTATTGATAAAGAAAATGGTATTGATATTGAAGAATGCGGGATCGTCTCCGAGAAGTTGAGTGAAAAACTTGATGAAGAAGACCCTGTTGATTCCCCTTACTTCCTCGATGTTTCTTCTCCTGGTGCAGAAAGACCGCTTAAGAAGAAAGAGGATTTCGAGAAGTATGTCGGAGAATACGTCTACATGAAGCTTTATGAGCCCGTAGAAGGGGAAAAAGAATTTGAAGGAACACTCAGAAGTTTCCATGATGAAGTTGCTGAGGTTGAAATAAGAATAAAAACGAGAAGAAAGACGCTGGAAGTGCCGTTTAATAAGATAGCCAAAGCACGACTGGCAGTTACGTTTAATTAATAAAGGGGTGGATTCAGGTGAGTCAGCAATTGTTTGATGCCATGAATTATTTGGAAAAAGAAAAAGGCATCGATAAGGATTTTCTGCTCGAGGCGTTGGAAGCTGCTTTGATTTCAGCATATAAAAAGAATTTTAATGCCGCTACAAACGTTCGCGTAAGTATAAATGAAGAAGAAGGCGCTATGAAAGTTTTTGCTCAAAAAACAGTAGTGGATGAAGTGGAAGATAACCAGCAGGAAATTTCCACTGAAGAAGCAAAGGAAATCAACCCTAACTATGAAGCCGAAGATGTTGTGGAAGTGGAAGTGACTCCCGCAGATTTCGGAAGAATAGCCGCTCAGGCTGCCAAACAGGTAGTGACCCAGCGAGTCAGGGAAGCGGAACGCGGAATTATTTACGGAGAGTATGTCGATCGCGAAGAAGATATTATGAACGGCATTATCCAAAGGAAAGACAACCGGTTCGTCTACGTAAATCTCGGTAAAGTGGAAGCCCGGCTTCCCGAGGGAGAACAGATGCCGAAAGAAACGTACAACGTCCATGAACGTCTTAAAGTTTATGTTACAAAAGTGGAAAACAATAATAAGGGTCCACACGTTTATGTTTCGAGAACGCATCCGAATTTACTGAAGCGTCTCTTTGAAATGGAAGTGCCGGAAATATACGACGGGACAGTAGAAGTGACGTCTGTGGCACGTGAAGCCGGAGACCGCTCTAAAATTTCCGTATATGCGGAAGATCCGGAAATCGATCCGGTCGGCTCCTGTGTCGGTCAGGGCGGTCAGCGCGTACAGACTATAGTGGATGAGCTTAAAGGCGAAAAAATAGACATTGTACAGTGGTCGGAAGATCCGGTTGTATATGTCACTAATGCACTCAGTCCTTCCAAAGTACGTAAAGTCATCGTCAATGAAGAGGAACAGGCAACGACGGTGATCGTGCCGGATTATCAGCTCTCGCTTGCTATAGGTAAAAGAGGTCAGAACGCCAGACTGGCGGCTAAATTAACCGGGTGGAAGATTGACATTAAAAGTGAATCGGAAGCTCTCGAAAACGGCCTTCTTGATGATGACAGCGACCTGGAGGAAGAGGCGGCGGATAATCCTGATCCTTTGGAAGAGTGATAAGGAGAAAGGGGAATATTCATGCCTAGACAGAAAAAAAAGACACCTTTACGAAAGTGTGTAGTAACCCAGGAAATGAAGCCGAAACAGCAGTTGATTCGCGTAGTTCGCAATAAAGAGGGAGAGGTCTTCGTAGACCCGACCGGTAAAAAGAATGGCAGAGGTGCCTACATTTCTAAAGATCTGTCTGTAATCAATACCGCAGAAGAACAGGGAATGCTCGCAAGGCATTTGAACACGGGCATCGATTCCGAGGTGTTCGAACAGTTAAGAACACAAGTGACCGAAATTGAGTAAAGGTACCTATCTGGATTTTCTCGGACTGGCAATGAGAGCCGGTAAAATAACGGTGGGGGAAGAATCCATCGTAAAAGACATCCAGTCGAAACGTGCGAAACTAGTATTAGTTGCCGCAGATACCGGGAAACAGACAAAGAAAAAGCTGAATGACAAATGCAGCTATTATCAAATCCCGATTTTCGAAGTGGACGATCGTCAGACGATCTCGCAGGCAATAGGGAAATCGGGACGAGTTGCGATCGCAGTTACGGAGAAAGGTTTCGCCAAAAAAATGCAGTCGTTACTCGAGGAAATTAATCGGGGGTGAAAGTATGAGTAAAATGAGAATTTACGAATACGCCAAAAAGAACAATGTAGAAAATAAAAAAGTGATCGAAACACTTAATGAAATGGGGATGGACGTTACGAACCACATGGTTGCCATAACGGAAGAAACCCAGCAGCAACTGGATAAAACGTTCAACCCTTCTTCCGGTCAGGAAGAAAAGCCTGCTGAGAATAAGCAGAAAAGCACAGAGAAAAAGCCTAAGAAAAAGAAAAGCAATAATAAAAAAGCGAAAAATAAACAGGAAGCTCACAAACAGCAGGAGAGAAAACCAAAAAGTAAAAACGAGACCCCTTCAAAAGTATTTTACGAAGGCACACTTACGGTGAGCGAACTTGCGGAGAAGCTGAACAAGGATTCTTCCGAAATATTGAAGAAACTTCTCCTTATGGGAGTTATGGCCAATAAGAACCAGACTCTCGACAGCGATACGATTGAACTGATCGGTGACGAGTTCGGTGTGGAGGTCGAAGAAAAAGAAGCGGTGGACGAAACCGATATCGAAAACCTCACCTTCGAAGATAACCCGGAAGACCTTGAAGAACGTCCTGCCGTTGTAACCATAATGGGTCACGTTGACCACGGGAAGACTACTCTCCTTGACTCGATCCGTAATACGAAGGTCACTGCAGGAGAAGCAGGGGGAATTACGCAGCATATCGGAGCGTACCAGATCGAAGAAAACGATAAAAAAGTTACATTTCTAGATACGCCTGGACACGCGGCATTTACAAGTATGCGTTCCCGTGGTGCGCAGGTAACGGACATAGCGATTCTTGTCGTTGCAGCTGATGACGGCGTAATGCCGCAGACGAGAGAAGCAATTTCACATGCTAAAGCAGCTGAAGTACCGATTATCGTTGCCGTTAACAAAATGGATGTGGAAGGTGCGAATCCTGATCGTATCATGCAGGAACTAATGCAGTTCGAACTGGTTGCCGAAGATTACGGCGGAGAGACGATTTTTGTGAAGATGTCCGCGCTTGCAGGAGAAGGAATAGAAGACCTGCTGGAAATGATTACATTAGTTTCCGAAATGGAAGAACTTAAAGCCAACCCTGCACGTCCTGCGTTCGGAACAGTCATCGAAGCCGAACTTGATAAAGGGAGAGGACCTGTCGCAACACTTCTTGTACAGAATGGAACTCTCAACGTCGGAGATTCCGTAGTTGTAGGTAACACTTACGGCCGCGTGCGTGCCATGGTCAACGATATCGGCCGCCGGGTGAAAGAAGCTGCTCCTTCTACACCAGTGGAAGTGACGGGACTTAATGACGTACCTCATGCAGGAGATCGTTTCCTCGTCTTTGAAGATGAAAAGAGAGCCAAGTCTATCGGTGAGGCACGTAAACAGCAAAAAATTGAAGAAGAAAGACGATCGACCCAGAAAGTCAGTCTCGACGATCTTTTTGAACAGATCCAGCAAGGTGAGTTGAAAGAGATCAATCTTATCCTTAAAGCCGATGTTCAGGGATCGGTCGAAGCTCTGGCCGGTTCTCTTGAAAAGATTGAAGTTGAGGATGTGAAAGTTAACATCATCCATACCGGAGTAGGAGCCATCACAGAGTCTGATGTTTCCCTCGCTGCCGCCTCCAGCGGAGTTATTATCGGATTCAACGTTCGACCGGACGGTAACGCAAGAAAGGCTGCCGAAGGCGAAAACGTTGAAATCAGACTCCATAATGTAATTTACAAAGCTATTGAAGAAATTGAGGCCGCTATGAAGGGAATGCTCGATCCTGAATTCGAGGAAAAAATAATCGGTCAGGTGGAAGTCCGCGAAATCTTTAAAGTTTCAAAAATCGGTACCATCGCAGGTTCTTATGTTACGGACGGTAAAATCAACCGGAACGCTGGCGTACGCGTCATCCGTGACGGTGTCGTAATCTTCGAAGGTGAGATTGACCAGCTGAAACGGTACAAAGATGATGCTAAAGAAGTAGTGCAGGGTTATGAATGTGGTATAACCGTCAAAAACTTCAACGATATAAAAATCGGAGATATCATTGAACCATTCGTCATGGAAGAAGTAGAACGAACGTGATTGTAAGTGCAGAGATTGATGGAATGATACACGGTGCCCAATCGCTCAAAGAAAAAAGAGCGGTTCTGCGCCGTGTGCAATCCAGGATTCAAAACGAATTTAACGTCTCTGTGAGCGAAATCGATCACCAGAATCTCTGGCAACGGACCAAAATTGGAGTTGTCACCATCTCGTACGATTATAAAAAAGCGGAACAGACCATTCAGAAAGTGTTACACTTTATTGATTCTTTTCCGGAATTTGAACGAATGGATACCTTTCTGGAACGTCTTTAGGAAAGCGGGTGAAGAAAGATGAGTGAAATGAGAGCGAATCGTGTAGCAGAGCAGATCAAAAAAGAACTCGGGGACATTATCAGTAAAAAGATAAAAGACCCGCGTATAGGTTTTGTGACTGTGACAGATGCGGAAGTAACCGGAGACCTGCAGCAGGCAACTGTATACATTACCGTGCTCGGTGGTGAACCTGAACTTCAGGATACGCTTGCAGGACTGGGCAAAGCCAGAGGGTTCATACGCTCTGAAATTGGAAAGAGAATCCGTTTGAGGAAAACACCGGAAATTACTTTCGAAATTGACGAAGCAGTAGAACGCGGAAACCGCATCGAGTCCCTGTTGAACAATCTGAACGACACGAATAACACGTAACCCCGGGTTCTCAAAAACCGGGGTTACATTTATAATTGGAGGGGAACAGGAATATGGATGGTATTTTTCCATTATGGAAACCCAAAGGGTTAACTTCCCATGACTGTGTAGTGAAGGTAAGAAAAGTAGCCGGAACGAAAAAAATCGGTCACACCGGTACGCTGGACCCTGAAGTCGAAGGGGTATTACCGCTGTGTATCGGCAAAGCGACTAAGCTCGTTCCTTTTCTTACTGATACAGAAAAAACTTACGAGGCAGTTATTTCTCTCGGCACGGCTACGGAGACAGAAGATGCCTGGGGAGAAGTGATCGACACGGCTGAAGTACCCGATATTTCCGATCACTATATACAGAAGGTTCTGAAGGATTTTCAGGGAGACATTACGCAGGCGCCCCCCATGTATTCGGCGGTTAAAGTAAATGGCAGGCGATTGTACGAATATGCGAGGGAAGGTATGGAAGTGGAAAGACCTGAACGGCAGGTGACGATTCACGAACTGCATTGGATGGAGAGAGTGAGCAGGGAATCGTTCAGAGTGAAAGTGGTCTGCTCCAAGGGAACTTACATAAGAACGCTTTGCGTGGATATAGGAAAAGCTCTCGGGCTGCCTGCACACATGAAGGAATTAACGAGGACCGGTACCGGGGATTTTACCGAAATCGACTGTGTAAGACTCGAAGATCTGGACAGAGATAAACTGAACAATGGGCTGCTTCCGATGAAGAAAGCCGTCCCTCATTTGCCTGAGTGGGAGGTCACGGAAGAAGAGGCATCTCTTATCCGAAATGGTCAGAGATTTGATCGCCCGGCCAACTGGAGTGCAGGAGAAATTCACGTCGCTGTTCATAAGGGAGAGCTGCTTGCTCTGTATCATGACCACCCTGATAAACCGGGCCTGATAAAGCCGATCCGCGTACTTAAACAGTAATAAATGAAGCAGGTGAGAAAGTATGAAAGTGTTTCGATTGGATAACCGTACCAGTAGTGTGAAAGAGCAGGTGGAGACCAGCGTAACAGCTGTCGGTTTTTTCGATGGTGTGCATACAGGTCACCGCAAAGTAATGATGAAAGCGAAAGGAATAGCAGAGAAAGAAGGCAGGAAGTGGGGAGTGATGACTTTCGATCCTCACCCTTCAGTAGTATTGAAGGGAGTGGAAAATGCCCAATACTTAACCCCTTTGCCGGTGAAAGAAAAGCTAATAGAAGAATTGGGAGCCGATTACCTGTTCATTGTACCATTTACGAAGGAACTGGCATCTTTGAGTCCGCAAACGTTTGTGGATGAGTATTTTGCAGGACTATGTATCGCTCATGTAGTAGCAGGATTCGATTTTTCATTCGGGCATAAAGGAAAAGGTAATATGGAAATCATCGATCAGCTGGCTGATGGCCGATTTACATCTTCCACCGTCGAGGAATTCCAGGAAGATAGCGAAAAGGTCAGTTCCACCCGGATAAGAAAACTGCTGGACGAAGGAGAGGTGATTGCGGCCAATGAACTTCTCGGTCGCAGCTACGTAATATACGCAAAGCCGGCCGGGGCAGGGGAACTGGAGATACCCCTCTATTATCATCATCCCGAAGACGGAGAATATGAAGCAGAGGTTGATGGTGAGAGAGGGAAGGTAATGGTGAAAGGAAGCAGAATTGAATGGAAAGACGGACGTAACAAGAGCAATGGGGATGTGCCTGTCCGTTTTCTTAAAGAATTGCGAAAATGACCCAAAAGGTTGCATTTTTTCTTTCAGTTTTGTATGATTTAAATTGAACCTTCGCTAGGCGCTTCGACTCACCGACGATCGCTTGGGGCAAGGGAATGAATTAATTTTAGGAGGTGGAGCTGTAATGGCTTTAACTAAGGAACGTAAAAACGAAATTATCGAACAGTACAAGACTCACGAAAATGATACAGGGTCTTCGGAAGTTCAAATCGCAGTTTTAACAGAGCAAATCACTACACTGAACAACCATTTGCGTTATCATAAACATGATCATCATTCCCGTCGCGGACTGTTGAAAATGGTCGGTAGACGTCGTAATCTGTTGAGCTATCTACGTAATAATGATATTAAACGTTACCGTGAGTTGATCCAAAGTCTTGGTCTGCGTCGCTAACGTACAGGTAAAAGCGGGAGGGATCCCGCTTTTTCTGTATGTTTACATATTTATAAGTATAAGTTTAGTGACACTGATCGGTATTGCAAATTAGAGAGGAGTACAATCTTCTATGACAGATAATAAACAAGTGTTTTCTATTGATATCGGCGGTCAGAAGCTGTCGGTGGAAATAGGTGAAATGGCAAAGCAGGCGAATGGAGCAGCGATGATCAGCTATGGTGATACATCGGTTCTTTCCACAGCGACCGGTTCCAAAGAGCCGAAAGACCTTCCGTTTTTCCCGTTGACTATTAACTATGAAGAACGTCTATATGCCGTAGGGAAAATACCGGGCGGTTTCATTAAGCGCGAAGGGCGTCCGAGCGACAAAGCGGTTTTGACTGCTCGTTTGATTGATCGCCCGATCAGACCGCTGTTCCCGGACGGATTCCGGAACGATATCCAGGTTATCAACACTGTGATGAGTGTAGATCAGGACTGTTCCTCCGAAATCGCAGCGATGATAGGTTCTTCTATTGCACTCAGTGTCTCCGATCTCCCGTTCGCGGGACCGATCGCCGGGGTTATCGTCGGACGGGTGGACGGAAAATTCGTCATCAACCCGACCGTCGAACAGCAGAAAGCGAGTGACATCGATTTAACAGTGGCCGGAACGAAAGACGCTGTCAACATGGTAGAGGCAGGAGCACTTGAAGTTCCGGAAGCGGATATGCTTGAAGCGATAATGTTCGGGCATGAAGAGATTAAACGCCTGGTGGAATTTCAGGAAGAGATCATTAAAGCTTCCGGAAAAGAAAAAATGGAAGTGCAACTTCTTTCAAATGATGAACAGCTTCAACAGAAGACGGAAAGGGAAGCTACGGCTTCCATAGTCGAAGCTATCCAGATTAATGATAAAAAAGCGCGGGAAGAAGCGATCGATAAGGCTAAGAACGACTACCTGGATAAAGTCGCCGAAGAGGAATTGGAAGAAGAAGAGATTAGTCAGATCAAGTCCATCCTTGACGATATTGTAAAAGCCGAGGTACGCAGGCTGATTACAAAAGAGAAAATAAGACCTGACGGCAGAAGTCCGCGTGAAATCCGACCTCTTACCTCAAGAGTGGATGTGCTGCCACGTACACACGGGTCGGGGATGTTCACCCGTGGTCAGACCCAGGCGCTCAGCGTATGTACACTTGGGGCACTGGGTGAAGTCCAGATTCTGGATGGCCTGGACCTGGAAGAATCAAAACGCTTCATGCACCATTACAATTTTCCGAACTTCTCCGTCGGTGAAACAGGACCGATACGCGGTCCGGGCCGTCGTGAAATCGGCCACGGAGCTTTGGGGGAAAGAGCGCTTGAAGTGGTCATTCCATCCGAAGAGGAATTTCCGTACACTATACGGCTCGTTTCCGAAGTGCTTGAATCCAACGGTTCCACTTCCCAGGCCAGTATATGTGCCAGTACTCTTGCAATGATGGATGCCGGTGTGCCGATCAAAGCACCCGTAGCCGGTATCGCCATGGGCCTTGTGAAATCAGGGGACGATTATACGATTCTGACAGATATTCAGGGAATGGAAGACTTTCTCGGAGATATGGATTTTAAAGTAGCCGGTACCGAAAAGGGTGTCACTGCCCTGCAGATGGACATTAAGATTGAAGGTCTTTCAAGAGATATTTTGAAAGAGGCGCTGGAACAGGCGAAAAAAGGAAGAATGGACATACTCGGTCACATGCTTGAAGTAATGCCTTCCACACGCAGTGAACTGTCTTCCTACGCTCCTAAAATTATGAAAATGTCGATCAACCCTGATAAAATTCGTGATGTCATTGGTCCGAGCGGTAAACAGATCAATAAAATCATCGAAGAAACAGGAGTGAAAATCGATATTGAGCAGGATGGAACTGTTTTCATTTCCTCTCAAAACAGTGAAATGAATGAAAACGCCAAAAAAGTGATCGAAGATATCGTTCGTGACGTAGAAGTGGGAGAAGTATATGATGGTACAGTGAAACGGGTGGAGAAATTCGGAGCCTTCGTGGAACTGTTCAAAGGCAAAGAAGGCCTCGTACACATCTCCGAGCTGGCGGAAGAACACATTAAAAAAACTGAAGACGTAGCCAATGTAGGGGATACGCTGACAGTAAAAGTGAAAGAGATCGACAGACAGGGACGGATAAACCTTTCCAGAAAAGCGATCCTTGTGGAACAGAAAGAAAAAGAGCAGAGTGAAGAAGGACAGCAGACGGAGTAAAGAAAAGCGAACTGGATAATTCCAGTTCCTTTTTTTAATTAAAAATCTATAGCACAATCGGGCTTTTTCCCATGTTTTCGAAGCAGTTCAGAACTTTCGGGAGGAAATCGGAGAATATGCCTCCAGGATATACTTAGTTCTCCATTGAGAAGGTTAGTTACCGAATCGGCTCATCTATTGTATTAGCATTCCGGCGAAGTATTAGGTTACGATTGGGTAGTGTGAGTTTACATGTGTGGTTTACCGGCAGTTCGCGCGCAGTCACCATACGTTCTTCAGGGCTGACCGGCACTGCTGTTCCGGGTATAATGAGTATTGTTCCTTATGACGGAAAGCAGGGAAATGTGATAAAATAACAAAATAGTGAGACTGTAATTAATTTTCAAAATCAATTACAGGGAAAGGAAGATAATTATGAGCGAGCAGAAAAAAGTTAATGTAGCCGTTCTCGGTGCTACCGGAGCGGTCGGACAGAAAATGATCGAAACACTGGAAGATAGAGACTTTCCTGTTAAAGAACTGAAGCTGTTGTCTTCAAGCCGTTCTGCAGGTTCAAAGATTTCTTTCAAAGGTGAAGAATATACAGTGGAAGAAGCAAAACCGGAAAGCTTTGAAAATGTAGATATCGCATTGTTCTCCGCAGGAGGATCGATTTCCAAAAAACTTGCGCCGGAAGCGGTGAAACGCGGTGCTCTTGTTATTGATAATACAAGCGCGTACAGGATGGACCCGGAAGTCCCTCTCGTAGTACCGGAAGTGAATGAAGAAGATATTAAAGAAAACAAAGGGATAATAGCGAATCCTAACTGTTCCACAATTCAAATGGTCGCTGCTCTTAAGCCGATTGATGACAAGTATGGACTGAAACGGGTCCTTGTATCGACTTATCAGGCAGTTTCCGGAGCCGGAAACGATGCGGTTGATGAGATGAATGAACAGTCGAGAGCGATGCTCGACGGGAAAGAGTACGAAACAAATATACTTCCTGTCAAAGGAGACGAAAAACATTTTCCGATAGCTTTTAACGCTCTGCCGCAAATCGACGTATTCGAAGAAGACGGCTATACCTTCGAAGAAAAGAAAATGATCAACGAAACGAAGAAGATTATGCATATGGACAAACTTCCCGTTTCAGCGACGTGTGTACGCCTCCCGTTTGCGGTTTCCCATGCGGAGAGTGTATATGTCGAAATCGATAAAGAAGCAGTAAGCGTAAGTGATTTCAGAAAAGTCATCAGTAATGGAGAAGGTCTGACACTTCAGGACAATCCGTCCGAGCAGGATTATCCTACGCCGCTGTCGGCAGCCGGCAAAAAAGATGTATTTGTCGGAAGGATACGTAAAGACCCGGATGTCGATTACGGTTTTCACATGTGGGTCGTCTCGGATAATCTACTCAAAGGCGCGGCCTGGAACTCCATACAGATAGCAGAAAGAGTCGTGACAAATAACTGGTTGTAATCCAATGACTATAGAGGTGTAAGGAATGGATATCGTAGTTCAGAAATTTGGAGGAACATCGGTCCGGGACGAAGAAAGCCGTGCCCGGGCCATGTCCCACATTGAGAAAGCAGTGAAAGAAGGATACAAAGTAGTAGTAGCGGTTTCCGCGATGGGGAGAAAAGGTGAACCTTATGCGACAGATACTCTGTTAAGTCTCGTGGATCATCCGAATACAACTTTGTCTTCGAGGGAACAGGATCTGCTCATGTCCTGCGGAGAAGTGATATCATCCGTCGTGTTTTCGGATGAATTATCGAAGGCCGGTGTTTCATCGACAGCTCTGACCGGAGCTCAGGCAGGGTTCTTCACTAACAGTGATTTCACCAAAGCTAAAATAGTCGATATGAAACCGGACAGAATATTGCAGGAACTCAAAGATTTAGATGTAGTAGTAGTGGCAGGCTTTCAGGGGAAAACCGAAGAGGGGGATGTCACGACGTTCGGACGCGGAGGCAGTGATACGACTGCTGCCGCACTCGGTGCAGCTTTAAATGCAGAATACGTGGATATCTTTACGGACGTCGAAGGTATTATGACTGCAGATCCGAGAATTGTCGAATCGGCCCGTACGATGAAGCAGATTACGTATAATGAGATCAGTAACCTTGCTTATCAGGGAGCCAAAGTGATACATCCGAGAGCTGTAGAAATCGCCATGCACGCAAAAGTCCCGTTACGGGTAAGGTCTACATATTCGGACTTACCGGGCACGCTCGTTTCTGCTTCCACGGATGGGGAGAATGGCAGTGATATCGATGACAGACTCGTTACCGGTATCGCCCATATGACGGGAATTACGCAAATAAAAATTCCGGTGGAAGAGGAAAACGGCAATGTTCAGGCAAAAGTCTTCGGTATGATGGCAGAAGCGGGTATCTCGGTGGATTTCATCAATATTTCACCGAACTCGATTGTATTCACCATTGCCGAACCTTATACGGAGAAGGCGAAAGAGCTTTTCGAACAGGAAGGGTTTTCTCCGGTAATAAAACGTAACTGTGCCAAAGTATCGACTGTAGGGGCCGGAATTTCAGGGGTCCCGGGTGTTACTTCCAAGATAGTTAATACGTTAAGCAGTGCCGGAGTGCAGATTCTTCAGTCCGCAGACTCTCATACGACCATCTGGATGCTGATCAAGGAAGAGGACATTAAGGAAGCCGTTAATGCTCTTCATTCGATATTTCAACTGAGCGAAGATATATAAAGGGGAGATGAATATGGATTTCGGACGGGTACTGACTGCTATGGCAACTCCGATTGACAGTTTCGGGCAGGTGGATTTTCCGAAAATTGATGAACTTGTCGACCATCTAGTTAATAATGGAAGCGACGGCCTGGTGGTAGCCGGGACGACCGGGGAATCTGCCACTCTTTCTTTTGATGAGAAAGTGAAAGTATGGGAAAGGACCGTTTACGCAGCGGACGGACGGGTCCCTGTCCTTGCCGGTTCAGGTACTAACGGAACCCAGGAATCTCTGGAACTGTCCCTTCTGGCTCAGAATGCAGGAGTCGACGGTCTGATGCTGGTCGTTCCTTACTACAACAAACCGAATCAGGAAGGCCTGTATCTGCATTTTAAAACGATTGCTGAGAAAGTGGACGTACCGATAATGGTATATAACGTTCCCGGTCGCACAGTCGTACGCTTGAATCCGGAGACTATTGTAAGGCTCTCCGAAATCCCCAATATCGCAGCCGTTAAGGAAGCTACCGGCGACCTGAGCGCCATGGCTGAAATCATAGAGGGGGCCTCCGATGATTTTAACGTTTATACCGGCGATGATCATCTGACATATCCTACGTACGCTATCGGTGGTCGTGGTGTGGTGTCGGTGTCTTCTCATGTAGCCGGTAAAACGATGCAGGAAATGCTTGATTTATTTGACCAGGGTGAAATAAAAAAAGCTGCCGCCATACATCGTAAGCTCGTACCGGTCTGCAAAGGGATGTTTATAGCTCCTTCGCCGGCACCGATCAAAGAGGCTTTGAAAAGGAAAGGTCTCGATGTCGGAGGTGTACGTCTCCCGATGGTGCCTCTTACAAAGGAGGAAGAAACATTCATCCACAACCTGGTGGACGACCTGTAACCCGGCTGTCCTTCTCCATCAACATCTCCCTGACGTCCTGTTGCCGGTACCTGCAGCATTTCCGGTGCCCAATCTGTCAGTTGAGGGAAATTATATGTTCGACCGGTCTTTTTCGAAAGACCGGTCGTTACGTATTTTCAAGCATTCTCCAGTCGTTTCACTCCGCAAAATTCATCAGAGTCCTTCTGTTTTTGTGACCGGAGGGTATAGGTGTATAAGAAAGGAATATGCTATAATTATAGAATGAACCTTCCAGGATGCCCCGGATAACCACGGCATCCTGTTTTTTCGTCAAAGTAGGAGGATTTCCATGGCTAAAAGAAAGAGAAACAGAAAAAAGAAATCAAAGATAAATAATCGTATACGTTATGAATTGTTCGGTCTGCTGTTTGTTATTACAGCAATATTTGGGAGCGGACTGCCCTTTTTCAAAACGGGAGCAGTCCCGAAATTCCTGACTTTCGTTTTCCAGCTGATTTTTGGATTATGGTATTTTATGATACCGCTCGGTCTGCTGGTGCTTGGCGGATACGTCATGCTTAAGAGGTCGTGGCCGATCATTAAGAAACCCGGAGGTACATTCCTTGTCGTTGCAGGAGTACTGCTTCTTTCGCACGTCCAGGCGTTATACCCGTCGAACGGAGGTGTGTTCTCTGCCACCTGGGGGATTTATCGAAGCGATGTATCCTTCATTGAGATGGGCGGGGGTTTCAGTGGAGCTGTCCTCTACAGCATAACTGACTTTCTTTTTGGACAGGCGGGTTCGATTATAGTTTCCGTATTTATGATTGTCATAGGAAGCATGATGATCAGGGAATGGTCGCCTGCAGAGAAAATCAGTAAATTTTTCAAAAAGTGGAAGAAAAAGGTCTCCGGAAGAAAGAAGAAAAAGACTTCTTCCAAATCATCGGTGGAGCCTGAGCGTAAGGAGCAGAAACCTGCTCCGCCGGAAAGTCCGGAGACAGAAACGGAACATCCGATTATTCAGGACTTTACGGAACAGACTAAGAACAGACCCGTGCCTGCGGTTCAGGAATCGGGAAAAGAAACGGGAGAAGAGACGAAAGACGTATCGTTAGCTACCGGGGAAACGGAAAACCATGATTATGAACTCCCCGGCTTCGATTTGCTGAAAGCACCGGAGGGGACCCCGCAAAGTCAAGACAGAAGCCATATTCAGGAGACGGTCAGGAAATTGGAAGCCACTTTCGACAGTTTCGGAGTGAAGGCGAAAGTGACGAAAGTACATGTTGGTCCTTCCGTCACGAAATACGAAGTGAATCCCGATACAGGAGTTAAAGTAAGTAAGATCGTTAACCTGCACGATGATCTGGCTCTGTCACTGGCTGCCCGTGATATACGTATTGAAGCCCCGATTCCGGGTAAATCCGCTGTCGGTATTGAAGTCCCGAACCAGGAGATCTCCATGGTCACACTCAGAGAGGTGCTGGAGTCGGCTTCTCTCAAAAAAGATCAGAAATTAGGTTTTGCGCTGGGCAGAGACATCTCCGGGGAAGCTGTCATGGCCGAGCTGAACAAGATGCCCCATCTGCTCGTGGCAGGAGCCACAGGCAGTGGGAAAAGCGTGTGTATAAACGGTATCATCACCAGTATACTTATGCGTGCCAAGCCACATGAAGTGAAAATGATGATGATCGATCCGAAGAAAGTGGAGCTGAACGTCTACAACGGCATTCCTCACCTGTTATCACCGGTCGTCACCGATCCGAAAAAAGCATCCCGGGCACTGAAGAAAGTAGTAAGTGAGATGGACAGGCGGTATGACCTGTTTTCGGAAAGCGGCACGAGAAACATCGAAGGGTACAATGAATATATTAAGAAACATAATGAACTGGAAGATGATGACCAGCCTACGCTTCCTTACATTGTCGTTCTCGTCGATGAGCTCGCGGACTTGATGATGGTAGCTTCAAATGAAGTGGAAGATTCCATAACGCGACTGGCTCAGATGGCGAGAGCTGCAGGAATACATCTGATTATTGCTACGCAGCGTCCATCGGTAGATGTCATTACGGGAGTGATCAAAGCGAATATCCCTTCGAGAATAGCCTTCAGCGTGTCGTCCCAGACTGATTCGAGAACTATCCTTGATTCGGGAGGAGCTGAAAAGCTTCTCGGCCGGGGGGATATGCTCTTTACGCCGGTTGGCGCAAATAAACCGACGAGAGTACAGGGAGCTTTCCTTTCTGACGAGGAAGTGGAAAATATCGTCGACTTTTGTGTGGAACAGCAGAAAGCGCAATATCAGGAAGAGATGATCCCTGAAGAAGAAACGGAAGTCCAGCAGGAAGTGGACGACGAATTGTATCCGGAAGCCGTTCAGATGGTAGTAGAGATGCAAAGTGCAAGTGCTTCGATGATTCAACGGAGATTCCGTGTAGGTTACACAAGAGCAGCACGACTTGTGGATTCAATGGAAGAAAACGGGATAGTGGGACCTTCCGAGGGCAGTAAGCCACGTACGGTTCTGGTTTCCGGAGTGGATGAGGAAAACAGGGAATCATAAAAAGCCCCTTCGATATGGAGTATATCGGAGGGAATTCCTTTCGAATTCAAAAAACTATTAAAGTTGCAACAATAGTATTTATTTATTGGGAAAAAAGTGTTATATTTATTTCAATAATATGTGTCGAACGTCAGAGGTCAGATCTCCAACATTCGAAACGAATTTCCAGGAGCAGGAGGTGCGCATATGGCAATAAAACAAGATCCGAGACATCTTTATCTGCAGGTGATTGAGCAGTTGAAAAAGGATATACAGGAGGAAGTATACAAAGAAAGAGAAAAATTACCCTCCGAGTTCCAGCTTTCAAAAAGACTGGGCGTATCACGTGCGACTTTAAGAGAAGCATTAAGAATTCTTGAAGAAGACAATCTGGTGACCCGCAGGCACGGGGTGGGCACTTTCGTTAACCCCAAACCGATGTTTTCAGCCGGAATCGAAGAATTGGACAGCGTTACCGGTATGATCACAAGTTCCGGAATGACCCCGGGTACCCAGTATTTATCTGCGGATCTCGTAGAGCCTACGGAAGAAGACCGGGAGAGATTTCACCCGAAAGAGTTACATAAAATAGCCAAACTGGAACGGGTCCGGACTGCGGACGGGGAACCGGTAGTCTATTGTGTGGACAAACTGCCGGAGGGCGTCATATCTTTGCAGGATGTGAAGGAAAAAGGATCTATGTTCAGATTAATCGAAGAATATACTCAGAAGCCGATCGCTTATGCCGTGACGTATATTGAACCTGTCGGATACCATGAGATAGTTTCCCCGGTTTTGAACACCGATCCGGAGGAAGCACTTCTTCTTTTAAAACAGATGCATTATACTGCAGATGATGAACCGCTGCTTCTATCGTTAAACTACTTCAGAGCCGATAAGTTCAGCTTTCACGTTTTGCGCCGGAGAGTGTAAGGGGTTTCAATAGTATAGTATAATCTTTTAAGGAGGTGAGACTTCGGGGTGGATGTACCTTTCTCATTGATGAAGATTGAATGTTCAAAAAATTAAGGGGGAATTATTATGCGTCGTACGTTATTTTTGCTGACACTGGTACTTACGTTTGGACTTTTTCTTGCAGCTTGCGGTTCTTCGGACAGCGGAGGGGATTCTGAAAGTTCCGGAAGCGATTCGAAATCCGAAGAGGAAGGTTCCGGTGAAGGCGGCAATAGTGACTTCACCGTGGCGATGGTTACGGATACCGGAGGAGTGGATGATAAATCTTTCAACCAGTCAGCCTGGGAAGGATTGCAGGAATTCGGTAAAGAGAACAACCTTGAAGAAAATAAAGGTTATGATTATGCTCAATCGGAAAGTGATGCGGATTATACCACAAACCTGAACCGTCTCGTACGCGAAGATTACAATCTGATCTTCGGTATCGGTTTCCTTTTACAGCCCGACGTTGAAAAAGTAGCTTCGCAATTCCCTGAAACGAACTTCTCACTGGTTGATGCAGTAGCGGAGGGAGATAATATTGCAAGCATCACTTTTAAAGAACATCAGGGATCTTTCCTTGCAGGAGTGGCTGCAGCTAATAAAACCGAATCGGATCACCTTGGTTTTGTAGGCGGTGTCGACAGTGAACTTATCAACAAATTCGAATCCGGCTTCCGTGCCGGTGCGAAAACAGTAAATCCCGATATTAAAATCGACGTGCAATATGCAGAAAGCTTCAACTCCGCCGATCAGGGTAAACTGATTGCTTCCAACATGTATTCCCAGGGTGCTGATGTAATTTATCACGCAGCCGGAGGTACAGGCAACGGAGTGTTTTCTGAAGCGAAAGACCGCGTTCGCGGTGGTGACGAAAAAGTATGGGTGATCGGGGTAGACCGTGACCAGCATGAAGAAGGTGCCATCGATGACACGAACGTTACCTTGACTTCTATGGTTAAGAGAGTCGATATCGCTGTTCAGGACGTTTCCACACAGGCGATGGAAGGCGAATTCCCTGGAGGGGAAGTCGTGGAGTATGGACTCGAAGATGAAGGTGTAAGTCTTGCACGCACTAATGAAGAAGCTATGACAGAAGAAATTATATCTACAGTGGAAGAGTGGAAACAAAAAATCATTGACGGAGAGGTCGAAGTGCCAATGACCCGTGATGAAACAGAAGAGTATGTTTCTTCTCTGAAATAGATGGAAGTTTACGAGGTCGGTTTCCATGACCGGCCTCCTTCTATCTTCAGATCATTCAGGGAAACTCTTCTCTGGATGATCTGGAAATAGAAATAAGCATGAGTGGGGGAGGATTTCATGGACTACGTAATAGAAATGCTTAATATCAGGAAAGAGTTTCCGGGTATAGTAGCAAATGACGACATTACGCTCCAGGTACAAAAAGGGGAGATTCATGCACTTTTAGGAGAAAATGGAGCAGGGAAATCGACTCTGATGAACGTTCTGTTCGGACTTTATAAACCTGAAAAGGGAAGCATCAGGATTCAGGGGAAAGAAGTGAATGTGGAAGATCCGAACGTTGCGAACGCTCTCGGGATCGGCATGGTACACCAGCATTTTATGCTGGTTGATACGTTTACCGTCACTGAGAACATCGTACTCGGCAGTGAACCTAATAAAGCCGGTACCGTCGACATAAAAAGAGCCGAAAAAGAAGTGCAGGCTCTTTCTGAAAAGTACGGGTTGAATGTGGATGCGACTGCTAAGATCAGGGATATCTCCGTCGGTATGCAGCAGAGAGCCGAAATATTGAAAACGCTCTACAGGGGTGCAGAAATACTTATTCTGGATGAGCCTACCGCAGTACTTACCCCGCAGGAAATTAAAGAATTGACTCAAATTATGAAAGACCTTGTGAATGAAGGAAAGTCGATTATTCTGATCACCCACAAACTGAAAGAAATTATGCAGGTTTGTGATAAATGTACCATAATCCGTAAAGGGAAAGGCATAGGCACGGTGGATGTAAAGGATACGAATGCGACGGAACTGGCCTCCCTGATGGTAGGAAGAGAAGTTACGTTTAAAACGGAGAAAACGAAAGCGACTCCGGGAGAGAATGCTTTAAGTGTCAAAAATCTCAAAGTTAAAGACTCCCGTGGAGTGGAAATGGTAAAGGATCTGAACCTTCACGTCAGGCAGGGCGAAATAGTCGGTGTTGCGGGTGTGGATGGGAACGGGCAGACTGAACTCGTGGAAGCACTTACGGGATTGAAGAAAAGCAGTTCAGGAGAAATAACGCTTAACAACCGTTCCATCTATAACCTGGAACCGAGAAAAGTGACGGAAGCAGGGGTTGCACATATTCCTCAGGACCGGCACAAACACGGACTTCTTCTGGACTTTCCGATAGGGGAAAATATGGTGATGCAGAGCTATTATCTGGCGCCCAACTCGAAAAGAGGAATTCTGAATTTCAAGAATATCTATAAAAAAGCGAAATCCCTGATCGAGGAATATGATGTCCGTACACCGGATGAGTACACGAAAGCCCGTTCCCTTTCAGGAGGAAACCAGCAGAAAGCGATTATTGCACGGGAAGTTGACCGCTCCCCGGATCTTCTGATCGCTTCGCAGCCGACACGGGGTCTTGATGTAGGAGCGATCGAGTTTATACACAATAAATTGATCGAAGAGAGAGACAAAGGTCGTGCGGTTCTGCTCGTATCGTTTGAACTTGATGAAATTTTGAACGTCAGTGATCGTATAGCCGTAATGTTCGATGGTAAAATTATCGAGGAAGTTAATCCGGAAGAAACGGATGAGCAGGAACTCGGCCTGTTGATGGCCGGCAGAAAGTCAGAAAAGCAGGGGGAAGCGTAATGTTCAGTAATCGGACGTTTAATATAGTCGTACCTATCGTATCTGTTTTACTCGGCCTGCTGGCAGGAGCTGTTATTATGGTGGCTTTCGGCTACAATCCGGTAGCCGGTTATGCCGCCATGTGGAACGGGGCGTTCGGAGATGCCTACTTCCTCGGTGAGACGGTTCGACAGGTAACACCATACATACTTTCGGGACTGGCAGTTGCTTTTGCAATGAGAGCCGGCCTTCTGAATATCGGAGTGGAAGGACAGGTGATTGTGGGCTGGCTGGCAGCTGTCTGGATAGGTTCTTCTTTTGGTATGCCTCCGGTCGTCCACGTACTGGTTGCTCTGCTCGCAGCCACTGTAGCCGGTGGAATCTGGGGTTTTGTGCCGGGACTGCTGAAAGCGAAACTCGGAGTCCACGAAGTCATCGTAACCATTATGATGAACTATATAGCTCTTTATCTTTCCAACTCTGTGATCCGGAGTGTACTGACGGACGGAGAGGACCGGACGAGCAACGTAGCCGAAACGGCATCTTTAGCTGCTCCCTGGCTGAGAGAACTGACTTTCTATTCCCGGATCCACTACGGTTTTATCGTTGCTCTGGTAATGGCATTCACCATGTGGTTTTTGCTTAACAAAACGACTCGGGGCTTTGAGCTCCGCGCAGTCGGAAGTAATCCCTTTGCATCGGAATATGCCGGAATGAAAGTCGGCAGAAATATTATCGTTGCCATGGTGATTTCAGGAGGTTTTGCGGGTCTTGCGGGTGCCATGGAAGGTCTCGGTACATTCCAGTACGCATCTGTCAGTTCCGGATTTACGAACATCGGGTTCGACGGAATCGCGGTTGCTCTGCTCGGGGCGAATACGGCCATCGGGGTGATATTGGCGGCTATCTTATTCGGTACGCTGAAAATAGGGGCCCTGAATATGCCGACCGAGGCCGGAGTTCCTACCGAACTTGTAGATATCGTAATCGCATTGATTATTCTGTTCGTGGCATCCGGGTACATTATCCGCTGGGTGTTCCTGAAATTCAGTAAGGAGGGTAAATAAATGGACTTTCTAGACGCTTTGGCTATAATGGTTTCTTCTGCACTTGTATTTGCTGCTCCTCTGATTTTTACGGCTATAGGCGGGGTGTTCAGTGAACGTTCCGGAATTATCAACATTGGACTTGAAGGTCTGATGGTAATGGGTGCTTTCGTCGGAATCGTGTTTAACCTCACATTTTCGGATATGTTCGGATCAATGACCCCGTGGATTTCGATGCTTGCTGCTATGGTACTCTCGGCGATATTTGCACTCGTTCATGCCGTAGCTTCGATAACTTTCCGGGCAGACCAGGTGGTAAGCGGGGTGGCGATCAACTTTCTGGCGCTCGGTGTCGGACTGTTCCTGACCCGCGAGTTTTATGACCGCGGTCAGACGGATATCATCAGTAACCCGTTCTATACGTGGGACGTGCCGTTCCTGTCGGATATTCCGGTTCTCGGAAGGATGTTTTTTGAGAATTATCCCTCCACGTATCTCGCTATCGCTGTTGCTCTGTTAGGCTGGTTCGTTTTATTCAAGACCTCTTTCGGGCTCAGACTCCGGGCTGTAGGGGAGCACCCTATGGCAGCTGATACAAACGGTATTAAAGTGTACCGTATGCGCTATATTGCAGTCATGATCTCAGGAGCCATGGGTGGTCTTGGGGGCGCTGCATACGCTCTGACAGTAGCTCAGGCTTTTTCCCAGGCTACTATCGTCGGTCAGGGTTTCATGTCCCTTGCTGCCGTTATATTCGGGAAATGGCATCCGCTTGGCGCACTCGGAGCAGCAATTTTCTTCGGATTCGCGCAGGCCATCAGCATTAACGGGGCGAGCTGGCCGTTATTCGCCAATATCCCTCAGGTGTTTCTGCTGATCCTCCCTTATGCGCTCACCATTTTAGCGCTGGCAGGGTTCATCGGCCGGGCCGAAGCTCCGAAATCTCTGGGCACACCTTATATTAAAGGAAGTCGTTAAACATATAGCCCGGTATTATCCGGGCTATATGTTTTTACTTTTGGATAATCATCATTTAGCATAGGATAGGGAGAAATAACTTACCGTTGTTGTATAGGAGGAAGAAAATGAAGACAGCCAAACAATACACAGAAGAACAGCAGGGATACCGCCTGCACGTACTTCCCACTAATAAATATAAGACAGTTTCCATCGTAGTGAAGTGGAAAGCTCCTCTTGAGAAAGAAACGATTACCAGGCGGGCTCTGTTACCGAGCATTATGGAGAAAGCTACGGAAAATTTTCCTTCCGCCCGTAAACTTCAGGGGGCTCTGGAGGATTTATACGGCACCGCTTTAAGTGCAGACGCCTCGAAAAAAGGGGAAAATCACGTAATTACGTTCCGCATGGAAGTTGTGAATGACCGTTACTTGAAAGACGAAGACTCCATCCTTAAGAAAGCATTACACATCCTGAATGACGTTCTTTTCCATCCGAAATCGGAAGGGGAAGGGTTTTCGGCTTCCGTATTCAAGCGGGAGAAAGAGACGCTTGCTCAAAGAATCCGTTCCATAAAAGACGATAAGATGAGTTACGCCAACACCCGTCTCCTCGATCATATGTGTGAGGATGAAGCCTACGGGGTACATGCGCAGGGCCATCTGGAAGATCTGGAACCTTTGACGAATGAAGAACTTTATTCCTACTATAAAAATATGCTGCAGAAAGACGAGCTGGACGTGTACATTACAGGAGATGTCTCACAGGAAGAAATGATCCCTTTATTTAATGAGTATTTCGTACGTCACGCTGCTGAACCGGCGCCTGCAACTACTGTAAGCGATATGCAGGTAGAGGAGCCACGCGAAATCATAGAAAGAGAAGAAATGAGTCAGGGGAAACTCCATATCGGCTTCCGTACCCACACCTTCTTTGGAGAAGAAGATTATTATGCACTTCAGGTGTTCAACGGAATATTTGGCGGATTTCCAAGTTCGAAATTATTTATGAACGTTCGCGAAAAACATAGCCTGGCATATTACGCGGCTTCCAGATTTGAAAGTCATAAAGGCCTTATGTTCGTATTCAGCGGCATCGATCCGGCTGACTACGATCAGGCGAAAACGATCATTCTTGATCAGAAAAAGGCTATAGAAGATGGCGACTTTACTAATGAGGATGTTGAAGAAGCCAAACAGCAGATCATTCACCAGCTTAAAGAAACGATGGAGCATCCGTATGGACTTATCGAGATTCTTTACCATCAGCAGTTGAGTGGCAGACAGATTGAAGCATCTGAACTTTTTGAACGTCTGGAAAAAGTGAGCCGTGAAGATGTTGTGCGGATTGCGAAGAAGATAGAGCTCGACACTGTATATTTCCTGACCAGCTTAGAGAAAGGGGACGCCTAAAATGAAAACGCAGGAATTCCATCAGATCAATGAGACGATACACGAAGAAAAAATGGATAACGGACTTCAGGTTTTTCTACTGTCGAAACCCGAAATGGTGAAAACATACGGGATATTCACTACGGACTACGGGTCGATCGATCAGACGTTCACTCCACTGGGCGAAGATAAAGAAGTAACCGTGCCGGAGGGGATTGCCCACTTTCTCGAGCATAAGCTGTTTGAAAAAGAGGACAGGGACGTTTTTCAGGATTTTACGAAACTCGGGGCTTCGGCGAACGCGTTCACGTCGTTCACGAAAACCGCCTATTTATTCTCTGCCACCTCTCACGTCTATGAGAATGTCAGAACGTTAGTCGATTTTGTCCAGGATCCTTATTTTTCCGAACAGTCTGTCGAAAAAGAAAAAGGGATCATCAGTCAGGAAATCCGCATGTACGATGACCAGCCTGACTGGAGAGGATTTTTCGGGACGATAGGAAGTCTGTATCATAAGCATCCGGTGAAAATCGATATTGCAGGTACAGTGGATTCGATCCAGCACATTACAAAAGATGATCTGTACACTTGTTATGAAACGTTCTATCATCCTTCGAACATGGTGTTGTTTATCGCGGGCAATTTCGAACCTGAACAGATGATGGATTTCATCCGCGAAAATCAGCAGCGGAAAGAGTTTCCGGAAGCACCCGAAATCAACCGGAGATTCCCACGGGAGCCAGTCTCCGCGTTCAAATCGGAAGAGGCTATTGAAATGGCTGTTTCGACTCCGAAAGCCTACGTAGGTCTGAAAGAACAGGTGGACGGTCTGTCCGGGGAAGAGATATTGCATAACGAACTGCTGTCGGATATGCTGCTCGACCATTATTTTTCCACGAGCGGGAAATTTTATGATGAGCTGTACCAGAGCGGCCTGGTGGATGACAGTTTTCATTTTGAAACGGAATGGGAAAGAGAATTCGGTTTCACCATTCTTGGAGGGGACTCCCGCAAGCCTGATGCTTTTCTCAAGAGATTGAAAAAGATGCTGCTTTCCATAAAGGAAGAAAAAATCAGCGCGGAAGATTTCGAGAAAATGAAGCGAAAAAAAATCGGGGAATTCATGAGAGCACTTAACTCTCTGGAATTCATCGCGAATCAGTACACTCATTACCACATGCTCGGTGTGAACCTGTTCAATGTATTACCTGAAATCGAGTCACTGAAAAAAGAGGATATGGAAGAGTTTATTGAAAACTGGATCCAGGAAAGTCAGATGACTACGTTCCAGGTGAAACCAAAGGAATGAACAAGTGTCTGGTTATCGGAGGAAGCGGGGACATAGGGAAGGCCATCTGTAAGGAACTTCTCGATGAAGGATGGTCTCTCGGCGTCCACTATAACTCCACCCCTCCTGATTTTGTTTTGCCTGACGAAAGCTGTTCTGTCCAGGGTGACCTGTCCTCATCGGAGGGGATCGACAGTTTTCTTTCCGGTCTTTCGCGGGACTGGGATGCGGTCGTGTTTGCCGCGGGCATTTCTTTGCAGGGACTGTTTCAGGACAGCGAAGAGGAAATGATGGATTATCTCCACCATGTACATGTGAAATCGATGTGGCAGATTACGAGACACGTACTTCCTTCCATGATAACGGATAAGCAGGGGAATATCCTCGTTATTACGTCGATCTGGGGAGAGACGGGTGCGAGTACGGAAGTGCTTTACAGCTCGGTGAAAGGCGCCCAGCGGGCTTTTATCAACGCGTTAGCCAAAGAAGTCGGTCCGAGTGGTGTCCGGGTGAACGGTATCGCTCCCGGGATGATCGATACAAAAATGAACCATCTGCTCCGTGACGAGGACGTTCTGGAAATCGAGGAGGAGATTCCGCTCGGAAGGCAGGGGCGGGCGGAAGAAGTTGCATCGGCCGCCTCTTTTTTACTCGGAGAGAAGGCTTCCTATATAACGGGAGAAATCCTCAATGTCTCGGGCGGATGGAAATAATGGCGATTTGCATGATCTTTAATAGTGAAAAATGGCAGAAACCCCCGGTTGGTTCCTGCCATTTTTGTGGCATATATTCTTTCCTATTGGGGGAAAATCATATATGATAGTAAGTGAGTCCAAGCCGTCTCATTATCCGGCACAGTGAGGAGCTTCTAATTATGGAAAAACAGGAATGGTATCTCGAATATCAGATTCAATACAACCGGCCTGGTCTTCTGGGAGACATTGCTTCACTACTCGGCATGATGTCCATCAATATCATAACCATTAACGGAGTGGAAAATTCGCATCGGGGCATGCTTCTTTTGTGTAAAGATGAAGTGCAGATCAGCCGGTTGCGATCGATATTACATACGATGGATACGATAGAAGTAACAAAACTGAGAAAACCCAAATTAAGGGATCGGCTGGCGGTTCGTCACGGAAGATATATACATAGCGATATAGACGACCGTAAAACATTCCGGTTCGTCCGGAAAGATCTCGGGCTTCTTGTCGACTTTATGGCTGAACTGTTTATGAAAGAAGGTCACAAAATGGTTGGAATCCGCGGGATGCCGAGAGTGGGTAAAACAGAATCGATCGTAGCTGCGAGTGTCAGTGCGAATAAAAGATGGCTGTTTCTCTCCAGCACGCTGCTGAAACAGACCGTGCGCAACAAGTTGATTAAAGAAGAGTTCAATCCGGAGAATGTGTACATTATTGACGGGATGGTTTCCGCAAGGAGTGCTGATGAAGAACACTGGCAGCTGGTGCGCGAAATCATGAGGCTCCCGGCTATGAAAGTGATTGAGCATCCGGACATATTCGTGCAGGAGACGGAATATAAGATGGATGACTTCGATTATATTATCGAGTTGAGGAGTCATGAAGATCAGGAAATCACCTATGAAACGGCAGAAAAACAGAAGCAGCACGGATTCGGGGATTTCGGTGACGGTTTCAATATGTTTGATTTTTAAAGGTTGGTGAAAAGAATGGAACTTGGTTCAAGGTTGAAGGAAGCCCGGCAGGCAAAGGGCCTCTCCCAGGAAGAAATTGAATCTTCCACAAAGATTCAGCAGAAATATTTACAGGCCATGGAAGAAAATAATTTCGAATTTCTTCCGGGAAAATTTTATACGCGGGCTTTCATTCGGGAGTACGCCTCTGCTGTCGGTCTCGACCCGGAAGAGGTAATGAATGAGCATGAGAATGAATTGCCCGCCGTGGATGAGAGAAGTGCCGCTGTTTATCCGCGATCCAAAAAAACAGAGGTACGTGCAGCTGCGGGGAGCGGGAGTTCCCGCAGCACCTCCAGAATTCTTCCGGCAGTTATAACCGGGGTGCTGGTAGTTCTGATAGCTTTTATCGTTTATTTCTTTACTCAGCAGATCACAACTACTGATGAAACGAACCCTGCCGATGAGGGTCCGCAGGATGAAGTTGTCATTTCCGAAGATAAAAACGGGAAGCAGGACGATAAAAAGGCCTCGGATGACGAAGCATCGGAAGCTTCCGGTGACTCGGAAAATGGCTCCTCCGGAGAAGATACCGGCGAGCCGACGGCTGAAGTTGAGCTGGAGCAGGAAGGAAGCGGGGACTTTCCGGAGCACACGTACAACGTGAAGGGCGCTTCGGATAAAAAGGTGAAAGTGGAACTCTCGGGAACTGCTTATCTGGAAGCCGCTGCTTCCGAGGACGGGGAGGGTCTTATCGATCCTATTCCTTACAGTGAAGAGGAAAGTCCGCTCGAGATTGACGTATCGGGGAAAGATCAGCTATATCTGAAAACCGGAAACGCTGCCGTAACCAAAGTTACAGTGGACGGGGAACAGCTTGAATTCCCTGCTGAGGTATCCACACAGAAGCTGCTTATCAACTTCAACTGAATGAGAAGCTGTCCCCTTACAGGGCAGCTTCTTGTTAGTAGGTGACACGAACGGTATTTATAAAATTTTACTGTCCGGTGGCGTGTACTCGTACTGGGCAGAAAAGGAGTATTTGTATGAATTTGCCCAATAAAATTACGTTAGCCCGTATTTTAATGATCCCGATTTTCATTATTCTGGTTTCCGTCCCGTTCGGCTGGGGATCATTCGATATGGGAGAAAGAGAACTGCCGGTATCCCATCTTCTGGGGGCGATCTTATTTATAATCGCTTCCACCACGGACTGGGTGGACGGTTACATAGCCCGTAAATATAATCTCGTAACCAATCTCGGGAAATTTCTTGACCCTCTCGCCGACAAACTGCTGGTGAGTGCGGCTCTCATAGTTCTCGTGGAAGCAGGAATTGCACCTGCCTGGATCGTTATTATAATCATCAGCCGGGAATTCGCAGTAACGGGTCTCCGTCTGGTCGCTGCCGGGGAAGGTTCGGTTCTTGCTGCAAGTCAGATGGGCAAGCTGAAAACGTGGATTCAGATTGTAGCAGTATCTTTGATGCTTCTGCACAATTTTCCCTTTGCGTTCGTCGGGCTTCCTCTCGGTATCATCGCCCTATACCTGGCTATGATTATTACGGCTTACTCAGGATATGATTACTTTAAGAAAAACTGGCATGTAATGAGGGATTCCAAATGACACAGTGGAAATCGGAAATAATAGGTGTGGGAACAGAACTGCTTCTCGGTCAGATTGCAAATACTAATGCGCAGTGGATCTCCGAGCAGCTGGCCTTTCACGGAATATCAGTGTATTATCATACGGCCGCCGGAGATAATCAGGACCGGCTGGCTGCTCTTTTCCGTACGGCCCATGATCGTTCTAATCTCATCATAGTGACCGGAGGACTCGGTCCTACCGAAGATGATCTTACGAAAGAAGCGGTAAACACTCTTTTTCGCCAGCCATTTCGGACGGATGAGACAGCAAAAGAAAAAATAGAGAACTTTTATAAGAAAAATCGTCAATCGATGACATCGAATAATTATAAACAGGCTCAGGTATTTGAACAGGCGCATATACTTACTAATGAAGAGGGGATGGCTCCCGGGCAGATTGTGGAACACGAAGGCAGAGTGTGGGTCTTTCTCCCCGGCGTTCCGGTAGAGATGAAGCAGCTGATGAGAGATGGTGTATTCCCATATCTCAGGGAGAGATACGTGCTGAGTACAGAAATCAAATCCGAAATGCTCAGGTTCATCGGGATAGGGGAATCGGCTCTTGAAGACCTTCTTTCGGAACGTATCAGTAATCAGACCAACCCTACTATCGCCCCGCTGGCTTCCCTCGGGGAAGTGGGTGTCCGTCTGACGGCCTCCGGAGCTTCATTAGAAGAAGCGGATGACCTCCTTGCAAAAGAAAGGGAGCGTATTCTCGAAATAGTCGGGGACTACTACTACGGCAGTGATGACATCACTATCGAACAGAAAGTGTTTGAACTCCTGAAGGAACGTGGATGGACAATATCGGCTGCTGAGAGTTTAACAGGGGGGCAGTTCATCAATCAGATGATCAGTCTCCCTGGGGCCTCTGGAGTCTGTACAGGAGGAATGGTCTCCTACACCAAAGAAGCGAAAGAAAAAGCCCTCGGCGTTTCTCCTTACGTGACGAACCGTTACGGAACGATCAGTGCCGAATGCGCAGAAGCTATGGCCGAAAGGGCGCAGCATATTTTCAACTCCAACGTGGGCATAAGTTTTACGGGAGTGGCCGGCCCCTCCAAGAGTGAAAACCAGGATCCCGGAAGCGTTTATATAGGCGTGAAAATAGGGGAAGACAGAGCGTGGCACCGTTTTATACATCTCCAGGGATCAAGGGAGCAGGTACAGAACAAAGCAGTAAAAAAAGCATATCAACTTTTATTCCACACATTGAATAATGGGGTTTAAGAACGAAAAACATATAGAAACAGGATTTTCTCCTTCAGATTTCCTCGTTTTCTATATGTTTTTGTCTTAAAAAAACGGGAACATTTATTCGCGTTTTAGTTGGCAAACAGACTGAAAAGAGTTATGATGGGTATAGAAAAGAGGAAAGGGGAATTTGATGAGTGAACGCAAACAAGCCTTAGATTCGGCGTTAAGACAGATAGAGAAGCAGTTCGGTAAAGGATCGATTATGAAAATGGGGGATCAGGCCGGTCGCCGTATAAGTACCGTTCCGAGTGGATCACTCGCTCTGGATGTCGCTCTCGGAGTGGGCGGATACCCGCGCGGAAGAATCGTGGAAATTTACGGACCGGAATCTTCCGGTAAAACCACCGTGGCTCTGCACGCTATCGCAGAGGCTCAGGCTGCAGGAGGGCAGGCGGCTTTCATCGATGCCGAGCATGCTCTCGATCCTACGTACGCCAAAGCTCTTGGAGTAGACGTTGAAGAGCTGCTCCTCTCCCAGCCTGATACCGGGGAACAGGCACTTGAAATTGCGGAGGCACTGGTACGCAGCGGTGCAGTAGATATGATTGTAGTCGACTCGGTAGCAGCACTGGTACCGAAAGCGGAAATCGAAGGTGAAATGGGAGATGCACACGTGGGACTCCAGGCGCGACTCATGTCCCAGGCCCTTCGTAAACTTTCGGGAGCTATCAGTAAATCGAACACGACAGCTGTTTTCATTAACCAGATCCGTGAAAAAGTGGGTGTAATGTTCGGAAGTCCGGAAACGACACCGGGCGGTCGTGCCCTTAAGTTCTATTCCTCCGTACGTCTGGAAGTACGCCGGGCGGAAACGCTGAAACAGGGGAACGATATGATAGGTAATAAAACGAGAATTAAAGTGGTCAAAAACAAAGTGGCTCCTCCTTTCCGTAAAGCGGAAGTGGATATCATGTACGGGGAAGGTATTTCCCGTGAAGGAGAGCTCGTGGATATAGCTACGGAACTCGATCTCATCAATAAGAGCGGTTCCTGGTACTCTTATAACGGTGATCGTCTGGGACAGGGCCGCGAAAATGCGAAGCAGTATCTGAAAGAGAACGCGGAAGTTTACAGTGAGCTGAAACGTCTGATCCGTGAGCACTATGGCATGGACGAAGAGAACAGTGCGCCTGAAAAAGAGGAGAAATCCTCCGAGGAAGATCAGGAATCACTGGACGTTTAATACAAAGCAGGACTCCACAGAGTCCTGCTTTTATTGTACTATCTTGACATCCTTTATAGGCAGGCATAAAATAGACGTGTATCATTCCATTTATGTTACTTATGATTTCGATACGAAACAGACAAAAAAGTAATGATGGTTAAAACTAATAATGGGCTCTAGAAGCACGAGGAGGTGAAACTATGGGTATTGTATCCACGATCATCTTCATCTTGCTTGCCCTGATCATCGGATTGGCTGCAGGTTATTTCGTCCGGAAGTCGATTGCCGAAGCGAAGATTTCGAGCGCAGAGGGTCTTGCGAAGCAAATTGTTGAAGAAGGTCGAAGGAATGCAGAATCAGCTAAAAAAGAGGCTCTTCTGGAAGCGAAAGAAGAGAATCAGGCGTTTCGTCAGGAAGCGGAAAATGAGATAAGGGAACGGCGTACGGAACTGCAAAAGTTTGAAAATCGTTTGAACCAGAAAGAAGAGAACCTGGACCGTAAGAGTGTCACTCTCGATCAGCGTGAACTTTCTGTAGAGAAGAAAGAGGATATGCTGGGTGAGAGACAGACACAGCTGGAACAGGAAGAAAAGGATATGCATCAGCTCGTGGAGAAACAGCAGTCGGAGCTTGAACGTATATCGGGTCTGACTGCGGATCAGGCAAAACAGGTAATCCTGGATCGTGTGGAAAATGATCTTTCCCACGAAACTTCGCTCATGGTTAAGGAAGCTGAGAATAAGGCGAAAGAAGAGGCCGATAAGAAGGCGAAAAACATTCTTTCCCTGGCTATGCAGCGCTGTGCTGCCGATCATGTAGCTGAAACTACGGTATCTGTCGTAAATCTTCCTAACGATGAAATGAAAGGCAGAATCATCGGGAGAGAAGGAAGGAATATCCGGACACTGGAGACCCTTACAGGAATCGATCTGATTATAGACGATACACCGGAAGCGGTTATTCTTTCAGGGTTCGATCCGGTACGCCGTGAAATTGCACGTATTTCTCTTGAAAAACTCGTACAGGATGGTCGTATCCATCCGGCCCGTATCGAGGAAATGGTCGAGAAATCGAGAAGAGAAATAGACGACTACATTCGGGAAATCGGTGAAGAGACAACCTTTGAAGTAGGTGTCCACGGTCTTCATCCGGACCTGGTTAAAGTTCTCGGACGTCTGAAGTATCGTACCAGTTACGGTCAGAATGTTTTGAAACACTCGACGGAAGTGGCGCATTTATCCGGCCTTATGGCTGCCGAGCTCGGTGAAGACGTGACGCTTGCGAAACGTGCCGGTCTTCTTCATGACATCGGTAAAGCGATCGACCATGAAGTGGAAGGAAGTCACGTGGAAATCGGTAAGGAACTCGCAGTGAAATATAAGGAAAACGACACAGTGATCAATGCTATCGCTTCACACCATGGAGATGAAGAACCTACTTCGATCATCTCGGTACTGGTAGCGGCTGCAGATGCATTGTCTGCCGCAAGACCCGGAGCAAGAAGCGAGACTCTGGAAAACTACGTTAAACGATTGGAAAGACTGGAAGAAATTTCGGAATCATATGATGGTGTAGAAAAATCTTTTGCAATTCAGGCCGGTCGTGAAATCAGAATCATGGTAAGCCCTGATGAAATTGATGATTTAGAGGCAACGAAACTGGCCAGAAATATTCGTGGCCGTATAGAAGATGAACTGAATTACCCTGGGCATATCAAAGTCACCGTGATTCGGGAGACACGCTCAGTAGAGTATGCAAAATAAACCTGGGAAAAGCGGCTCTTGCCGCTTTTCTTTATGTTTAACCTTAAACTTGGAAGATAGGAGTGGGAAGATGAGAATAATGTTTATAGGAGATGTTGTAGGTTCTCCGGGCCGGGAGATGATAGATACATATTTGCCGAAACTTAAGCAGAAATATCAGCCTACAATGACCGTGATAAACGGGGAGAATGCAGCATCCGGTAAAGGGATCAATGAAAAGATCTACAGACGTTTCCTTGAGAAGGGAGCTCAGGCAGTCACACTGGGAAACCATGCCTGGGATAAAAAGGAGATTTTTGAATTTATAGATGACGCTGATTATCTGGTGAGACCTGCCAACATGCCCGAAGGTACTCCCGGGAAAGGACTGGCATTCATCAAAACGCCTCATGCGGAAGTTGCGGTGATCAACCTCCAGGCTCGTACGTTCATGGCTCCTCTGGATGATCCTTTCCGGAAAATAGATGAACTGATTAACGAAGCGAAAAAAAGAACGAATATCATATTCCTCGATTTTCATGCGGAAGCTACCAGTGAAAAGCAGGCTATGGGCTGGTATGTAGACGGAAGAGTAAGCGTTAACGTAGGAACCCATACCCACGTACAGACGGCAGATGAACGCATTCTTCCTCAAGGAACCGCTTACATTTCGGATGTCGGAATGACGGGACCTTATGACGGTATTCTCGGAATGGAAAGAGAGGCTGTAATGAAACGGTTTCTGACACAGCTTCCGGTGAGATTCGAAGTACCTAAGGACGGACGGACGCAGCTCAGTGGGGTCGTCGTGGACGTGGACGAAAAAACTGGGAAAGCTAAAAAGATCAGACGTATTATGATAAATGATGATCACCCGTTCTTCAGTTGAAACTTGAATAATTAAAATTATTCCCTCACGATGGAAGAAAGCAGCTTTTGCAGTGGATGTTACAATCGTGCCGTACCTGAAGAAAAAGGTGTAGTGTCCGTTCATTTCCACCCGGGCTGTTTTCGAGGCGAAGATCCAGTTCCTTTTGTATTTCTGTCGCTTTTTGCACCATCTAATTATAGTCGCTTATCATATCTTGAAAAACCTGTTATAATTATGTAGTTGATTTGCACGGTGGAAAGGGGATAATTATGAACGAACAACAAAGAAAAGAGATGGATCAGGTTCGACAGAAAGATCCGAAAAACAATCTTGAGCGGATTAAAGATAAAAGCACGGATGAATTCATGAAATATTTCGAAACGACATACCAGCCCCCGAACATGAGGGACGCCCAGCGCCGACGCAAAAAAGATGTTGATGTTCATTATGATTTCACGATTCCTGAGGAAATGGAGGGAGTCGGGGAAGACCGGAAGTATTTAATTCGTACTTACGGATGCCAGATGAACGAACACGACACCGAAGTCATGGCGGGAATTTTTGAGACGATGGGATATGAACCGACGAAACAGGCGGAGGAAGCGGACATCATTCTTCTGAATACGTGTGCGATCCGTGAAAATGCAGAGAACAAAGTTTTCGGCGAAATCGGTCACTTGAAATCGCTGAAGCGTGAGAATCCCGATCTTATCCTCGGTGTGTGCGGCTGTATGGCACAGGAAGAAGGGGTTGTTAACCGTATTTTACAGAAACACCCATTCATCGATATGATTTTCGGTACCCATAACATTCACAAAATACCTGAGTTGTTGAAGGAAGCGATGTTCAGCAAGGAAATGGTCATAGATGTATGGTCCAAAGAAGGGGATATTATCGAAAACCTCCCCCGTTCCAGAAAAGGTAAAATTAAAGCCTGGGTTAACGTAATGTATGGATGCGACAAATTCTGTACATATTGCATCGTCCCTTATACACGCGGCAAAGAAAGAAGCCGCCTCCCCGAAGATATCATCCAGGAGGTGCGGCATCTCGCAGCCCAGGGGTATAAGGAAGTGACGCTGCTCGGACAGAACGTCAACGCCTACGGGAAAGATCTCGATCTGGATTATGGGCTCGGAGATCTGATGGATGACCTTCACAAAATCGATATACCGAGAGTCAGATTCACGACCTCCCACCCGAGGGACTTCGACGACCGTCTCATTGAGGTATTGGCCAAGGGAGGCAACATGCTGGATCATATCCACCTGCCTGTCCAGTCCGGAAGCAGTGACGTTCTGAAGATAATGGGAAGAAAATATTCCCGCGAAGACTACATGGAACTCGTACGGAAGATCCGGGCGGCCATGCCAGATGCCACACTGACGACGGACATTATCGTAGGCTTTCCGAACGAAACGGAAGAACAGTTCCAGGAAACTCTTTCCCTTGTGGAAGAAGTAGGCTTTGAAGCGGCTTACACGTTCATCTTTTCACCGAGAGAGAACACGCCTGCAGCTAAAATGCGCGATAAAGTTTCTATGGAAGAGAAAAAAGAGCGTCTTCAGCGTCTGAATGCTCTTATCAATAAACAGGCCAGAGAAACGATGGAAACGTACGAAAATGAAATAGTTCACGTCCTCGTTGAAGGGGAAAGTAAAAATAACCCGGACGTTCTCGCAGGCTACACGAAAAGGAATAAGCTCGTTAACTTTATAGGTCCTGAGTCCGCTATTGGAAACATTGTACCCGTAAGGATCACGAAAGCAAAAACTTGGTCTCTGGATGGCGAAATGGCAGAGACAACAGTAGGAGTGAAAGAATAATGGCAGAATATACTAGAGAACAGGTGCTCGGGGAAGCGAAAGATTTGGCGAAGATGATTTCCGAACTGGAGGAGATCGACCGCTTCAAGCAGCTGGAAGCGAAACTTAACGAAAACGATAAAGTACAGCTGTATATCAAGAAAATCAAAGCTCTTCAGAAGCAGGCGGTGAATTTCCAGGCTTACGGAAAAACGGAAGCTCTTGAGAAAGTGGAAAAAGAAATTGACAGGCTTCAGGATGAACTGGATGAAATTCCGGTCGTCGCGGAATTCAAGCATTCCCAGGTAGTAGTGAATGACCTGCTGCAAATGATTTCACGTACCATCTCAAGAGAAGTTACGAACGAAGTGATCAAGTCCACCGGAGGGAATATCCTTAGCGGAGAGACCGGCTCCAAGCAGGCAAGCGGCGGATGTTAAAGAGAAAGAAGTCCTTTAATCGGGACTTCTTTTTTTGTGGTTGTTTCATAAAATTACTTAGTAGCAACTCCAAAGTATAAAAATAAAAACTGTAAATATCTGATGGATACGAAACAATGACCTTTTTAAAGGAAATGACAACTATGCTATAATTAGATCGAATATAAGTACGTGCTGGAGGAAGATATATGTCTACATACACCCCGATGATGCAACAATATTTAAAAATAAAAGCTGATTACAAAGACTCTTTTCTGTTCTTCAGACTGGGAGATTTCTATGAAATGTTTTTTGATGATGCTTTGAAGGCAGCTCAGGAACTCGAAATCACCCTTACCGCAAGAGACGGAGGCGGTGATAAAATACCAATGTGCGGCGTCCCATATCATTCTTCGGAAAATTACATTAAACAGCTCGTGGAAAAAGGGCACAAAATTGCCGTATGCGAACAGGTGGAAGATCCGAAACAGGCGAAAGGCGTAGTCAAACGGGAGGTAGTCCAACTCATTACACCAGGCACAGTCATGGAAGGCTCGATGCTTGAAGAGAAAGAAAACAACTTTTTAGCAGCGGTTTCCCTGCTCGAAGATCATTCCTTCGGGTTAAGTTATGCAGATCTTACTACGGGAGAGACCAGCGCTTCTTATATCGGAAGAGATTCCCATTCTCTGATCGGCGAACTGTATCATCAGCCGGTAAAAGAAATTGTAATGAGCCGGGAAATTCCCGAAAATGTACAGAAAGAAGCGCGGGAAAAACTGGACTGTACCGTCTCTTTCGAAGAGGAGACACATATCCCGGAGGATTCTCATCATCTTGTCAGAAATCTGAGTGAAGAACTCACCCCCGTGTTCGGAAGATTATACAATTACATCAATCGTACCCAGAAAAGGGCGATGAGTCACCTGCAGCCCGTCCAGTACATTGAAACAAAAGATTACATGAGGCTGGATATGTATTCCAAAAGAAATCTTGAACTGACAGAAACACTGATGAAGAAAGGAAAGAAAGGAAGTCTGCTTTCAGTCATCGATTCCACTGTGACAGCTATGGGAGCCAGGCTTTTGAAAAAATGGATTGACCGTCCTCTTCTTGACGAATCACTTATTCAGAAACGTCAGGAAATCGTTCAGGGTTTCATGGATAATTTCTTATACAGGGATGCCTTCCGGGAAGACCTGACTTCTGTTTATGACCTGGAGCGTCTGGCAGGAAGAGTCGCTTTTGGTAATATTAACGCGAAAGATATGCTTCAGCTTAAGCGTTCTTTACAAAAAGTCCCATCCATACTTTCATCGCTCTCAACCCTTGAAGTGTCAGTTATTCAAACGTTTGTTCAACGAATGGATCCTATGGAGGAACTTGCACAGCTTCTTGAAAACAGCGTTCATGAGGATGCGAAACTGACTATCCGTGAAGGGAACATTATTAAGAGCGGATATTCCGAAAGTCTGGATGAATATCGGGATGCCCAGATTAACGGGAAGAAATGGATTGCAGATTTAGAGAAAAGAGAAAAAGAGCTGACGGGGATCAGGTCTTTGAAAATCAAATATAATAAAGTATTCGGCTATTTTATAGAAGTGACCCGCGCTAATCTTACACACGTACCTGAACGGTACGAAAGGAAGCAGACGCTCGCGAACGCAGAAAGATTTATAACTCCGGAATTGAAAGAAAAGGAAACGACTATTTTACAGGCGGAAGAGAAAAGTATTGAGCTTGAGTATGAGCTGTTTCTGGAGATAAGGGAACTGGTAAAAGATTATGTTAACAAGATTCAGCAATTGGCAAAAGACATCAGTGAACTGGATGTGCTGCAGGGATTCAGTTACGCAGCTGAAATGAACGGGTATGAGAGACCCTCTTTTTCTTCAAAACGGACCGTGCATCTTGTCAATAGCCGTCACCCGGTAGTTGAAAAAGTGATGGAGGACGAGTTCGTACCCAATGATATTTATATGGATGAGTCCACGAATATCTTTCTTATTACCGGCCCTAACATGTCCGGGAAAAGTACTTACATGAGACAAATGGCGCTCACATCCGTCATGGCGCAAATCGGTTCCTTCGTGCCCTGTGAAGAAGCAGTACTGCCTGTTTTCGATCAGATATTTACAAGAATTGGAGCAGCGGATGACCTTATTTCCGGTCAGAGTACATTCATGGTGGAAATGCTGGAGGCTAATAACGCCATCACTCATGCTACGAACAGGAGTATGATCCTGTTTGATGAAATCGGGCGCGGAACAAGTACGTACGATGGTATGGCGCTGGCGCAGTCGATTGTCGAATATATCCATGAAAATATTAAAGCGAAAACGCTTTTTTCAACTCATTACCATGAACTGACCACACTTGAATCCGAGCTCGGTTCCCTGAAGAACGTACACGTCCGTGCGGAAGAGGTGGACGGGAAAGTGGTTTTTCTCCATCAGGTGAAAGAAGGGGCAGCGGATAAAAGTTATGGAATCCACGTGGCGGAACTGGCTGAGCTCCCGTCGGAAGTGATAACAAGAGCGGAGCGGCTTCTGGAGGAATTTGAAAGTCATGATACAAAAGAGACCCAGCTGTCTTTATTTCACCCTGAACCTGAGACACCCCGGAAACAGGAGGATGAAGGGGATAGCGAAGTGAAAAAAGAACTTTCCAGCTTGGAACTGATGGAAATGACGCCTATGGAAGCGATGAACGCCTTGTACAGACTGCAAAAAATGGTGAAATGAAGGGGGGATATATATGGATAATATTCACGTTATGCCAGATGCGCTGGCAAATAAAATAGCTGCCGGAGAGGTGGTGGAAAGGCCTTCCTCCGTCGTTAAAGAACTGATGGAAAACAGTATAGATGCCGGAAGTTCCGTAGTTAATGTAGAACTGAGAGAAGCCGGACTTGAATATATCCGTATCGCTGATAACGGCAAAGGTATGGAAAAAGAGGATGCGGTAAGAGCTTTTCAGCGGCACGCCACGTCAAAAATCAGAGATGAACGTGATTTGTTTCATGTGAAAACATTGGGCTTTCGGGGAGAGGCTCTCGCAAGTATAGCGGCTGTCAGTAAGCTCAGCGTAAAAACTTCCACCGGTGACACCTCCGGAATCAGTCTTTATCTTGAGGGAGGAGAAGTCAAGAACCATGAAGCAAGCGATGCAAGACAGGGTACGGAAATAAAAGTGGAGGAATTATTTTTCAACACGCCTGCAAGGCTGAAGTATATGAAAACTATCCATACTGAACTCGGGCACGTCACTGACGTTGTGAATCGTATGGCACTCGCTAACCCGCACGTAAAAGTAAGTCTGGATCATCAGGGGAAAACGTTATTCCAGACGAGCGGACGTGGAGATCAGCTGCAGGTACTTTCTCAAATATATGGAAGCAACGTAGCAAGAAAGATGAAGAGAACGTCTGCCGAAGATAAAGATTTCAAGCTTGAGATGCTGATTGGAAGACCGGAAATCACCCGTGCTTCAAGGGCTTATATGTCTTTGATAGTGAACGGAAGGTTTATCCGTAACCCTAAACTCGTCCAGGCGATTCTCAAAGGCTATGATACGCTGCTTCCTTTAGGAAAATACCCCGTAGCCCTTATTAATATTGATATGGATCCCTCCCTTTTGGATGTGAACGTTCACCCCGCCAAACTTGAGGTCAGATTCAGCAAAGAACAGGAACTTTTCGAACTTATTCAGAATACGATTAAACAAGCCTTCCGGGAAGAAACGCTGATACCGGAAGGGACATCGACGATCAACAAAAAAGAAGATAAAAGGGAACAGACCTCCATGGTTTTTGAAAAACCGCGGGTTTCTGAGATTGCAGCCAACAGCAATCAAAGTTACGAAACAGAACGTATAGATGAAAGTACTCCCGGGCCGGAAAAAGAAAATCCGTTCCCTTTGGAACCTGAGCCGGCAGAAGAAACAGTGAAAGACTCCGGAGATATCCGGCAGGAAGAAGAGGAGTACACGCAAAGAGTTCCTCATATGTATCCGGTCGGTCAGCTCCACGGAACTTATATTATTGCACAGAATGAAAGAGGCATGTACATGATAGATCAGCATGCTGCACAGGAAAGGGTCAAATACGAACGTTTCAAAAAAAAGCTGGGGGAACCGGATCAGACAGTGCAGGAACTGCTCGTCCCGTTGACCTTCACATTTCCTGCCAAAACCGCATTGAAAATTGAAGAAAACAGTCACATACTCGAAAACATCGGTGTATTCTTCGAATCGTTCGGAACGAATACGTTTATTGTTCGTTCTCATCCTGAATGGTTTCCGAAAGGGTATGAAGGAGAGATTATCGAAGAGATTGTAGAGGAATTGGAACAGTCCAACAACATTAACATTGAAAGCTTCCGGAATGATGCGGCGGCGCTCATGTCCTGCAAAGGATCAATAAAGGCTAACCACCACTTGACGATGAGGGATATGGAAGTGTTACTTGATGATCTTGCAGCTGCCGAAGATCCTTTTACATGCCCTCACGGCCGTCCTATCATCGTCTTCTTTTCCGAATATGATATTGAGAAAATGTTTAAAAGGGTCATGAATTAATTTCAGATACGTAAAAAGGATGACGTTAAGATTACTTTAACGTCATCCTTTTTCTTATGTGAAAATATATGCCGGAAAAGGGGCTTCAGTTCTGCTGTTGCTGCAGTAAAAACTGAAAGTAGTTTTCCAGCTGATGGATATTTTGTGCATCCAGCTCCGTCAATTTGTCATATTGGAGAAACAGCGGACAGGAAAGGTCTATTTCTTCCAGGTGACGAAGTATTCTCGAATATTGATCCACCGAATAATCGGAGAGACCAAGCAGGTAGTCGGATGTTGTATGTAAGGCTCTGGCTAAGTTTCTGACGTCATTTACATCAGGAAAGGTGTAGGCCCTCTCCCAGTTGGACACTACTTGGGAGGTGACTTCAATTTCTTCGGCCAGTTCCTGCTGTGTATAACGATTTTCTTTCCTCAACTTTTTGATTCTCTCGTTAAGCATCGATATCACGCTCCTAAATGCTATAGTACTACAGTATAACGGATTTGGAAAGAGAAACTAACGAAAATCTTTAAAAAAACTAACGGCAACGTTTAGTTTTGTGTAACCGAAAACGTTAGTTTTAAGTAACGGATTCAGATACAAACACATAACGTTTTCAGTTACCTCTGTAGTTCGGGATGGGAATGGTGTAAAATACAGATTAGAAAGCGGGGATTTTTGAATGAATAGAAAAGTTGTCTCCATTGTGGGACCCACTGCGGTAGGGAAATCGAAACTGGGAGTAGAAGTCTGTAAAGCATTTGACGGGGAGGTGATCAGCGGGGATTCCATGCAGATTTATAAAGGAATGGATATAGGGACTGCGAAAATCACGAATTCGGAAGCGGAAGGCGTGCCTCATCACATGACCGATATCAAGTACCCTGATGACACGTTTTCGGCTGCCGAGTTTCAGGCCCGGGGAAGAGAGCTGATCGAAGACATTTTCTCAAGAGGGAAAGTGCCAGTGATAGTAGGGGGTACAGGTATGTATATTCAGGGCCTCCTATATGATTATTCCTTTTCCGACACTCCGCGGGACCCTGTAAAAAGCGAAAGGCTGGCATGTGAACTCGAACAGGAAGGCAAAGAGAAGATGCACGAACGGCTTACCTTGATCGATCCGGATGAAGCGGGGAGAGTTCACCCTAATAATACGAAACGCGTACTTAGAGCTTTAGAAATTTATGAAGTCACCGGAAAGACAAAATCCGAGCATGAGTCACTGCAACAGCCTCCATTTTACAACTTCAGAATGATCGGTCTCGAGATGGAAAGGAGTATGTTGTATAACAGAATTGACCAAAGAGTCAATTCCATGGTCAAAGGCGGACTTCCGGGAGAAGTCAGCAATCTGCTGGAAAAATATCCGAAAGAGACCCAGGCGATGAAAGCTATCGGTTACAAAGAAATGATCCCTTATCTGGAGGGGGAAAAGGAGTTGGAGGAAGCGGTAGCACTTCTGCAAAGAAACTCAAGGAGATACGCCAAACGACAGTATACGTATTTCAAAAATAAGCTTCCCGTAGATTGGTATGAAGTGACCGAGGAGAATTTTGCAGAAAAAGTTTCTTTAATTTTGTCAGATTTAGAAGGATTTTTGATGTTGCCGGAGAAATAAACTGTTAAGCTAGAGAGATAGAATGGAGGAGGATCATTTTATGAGCCAGACAGTGAATATTCAGGATAATTACTTGAATCAGTTGCGTAAGGAAAAGATTCCATTGACGCTGTTCCTGCTGAACGGTTTCCAGTTAAAGGGAACTATTAAAGCTTTCGATAACTTTACAGTGCTCGTTGAAACTGAAGGAAAGCAGCAGTTGATCTTCAAACATGCGATTTCCACTTTTTCTCCGAATAAAAATGTTACATTAGAAGACATGTAAACCGGGCGCTTTTGGCCCGGTTTTATTATTGAAAAAAGTCTGCCTGTCGAACTTAATTTGCTTCCTTTTTCCCTGATGATACAGTATGAGAGAATATCAGGCAGAAAGAATCCGTTCCTGGAGGGATGAAATCGGTCCACAGCGGGAAGACTGCAGTAATATAGACTTTTATTAAAGGGGGATGCTTATCTTTGGATAAAGAGAAGGCGTTGATTTTAGCAAGAAAAGACCCGAGAAAAAAAGAAACATTCGATTATTCACTGGAAGAACTGAAAGATTTAACAAAAACTGCCGGGGGAGAAGTTGTGAGTGTACTTGTCCAGCAGCTGGAAAAACCTCATAAAGCTCATTATCTTGGCGACGGGAAGCTGGAAGAAGCGAGAGGTGTTATAGAGGAAGATGATATTGAACTGGTAATCATCAATGATGAACTGTCACCGACTCAGCTCCGAAACATTACGAACCGACTGGAAGTCAGAGTAATAGACAGAAGCCAGCTGATTCTGGACATTTTTGCATATAGGGCCAAAACTAAAGAAGGTAAACTGCAGGTGGAACTTGCCCAGTTACAATACCTCCTCCCGAGACTGTCGGGTCAGGGCGTTCAGTTGTCGAGACTTGGAGGCGGAATAGGTACGCGAGGCCCTGGGGAAACGAAGCTGGAAACGGACCGCCGCCACATCAGAAGGAGGATCCGTGATGTAAGGACGAGACTCGATCAGGTCGTGGAGCACAGGAAGCAATACAGAGAACGAAGGAAAGAGAACAGTGCGTTTCAGGTGGCGATCGTCGGATATACGAACGCCGGAAAGACGACCTTTTTCAATAAAATAACTTCCGCCGATTCTCTGCAGGAGGATAAGCTGTTCGCTACACTCGATCCGTTGACGCGGCAGACCCAGCTCCCATCGGGGCTCGAAGTTCTCATGTCCGATACGGTAGGTTTCATACAGCACCTGCCTACAACATTGATTGCCGCCTTCCGTTCCACTCTCGAAGAAGTGACGGAAGCCGACTTCATTCTGCACATCGTGGATGCCTCGGCCTCCGATCATGACCAGCATGAAAAAACGGTCCTCTCTCTTCTTGAAGAACTTGGAGCCGAGAATTTGCCACGGCTTACCGTTTATAATAAGCAGGATAAGGTGGAGGGACCATTTACACCGATGGAAAAGCCGTCGGTCCAGACTTCCTTTAAAGATGACAGAGGAGTCGGGGACGTATTATCGGCAATTGAAGAAGTACTATCGGAAAACTGGGATCCCTACCATACGTATGTGAAAGCGGAAGAAGGTAAATTCTTAAAAACACTGGAGCTTAACACGCTCGTTTACGTACGTGAATTCCTTGAAGATCGCGGGGAGTACGTAGTGCGCGGATATATTGACCCTCTGCACCCTTTGAGGGATAAAGTAATACCGAAGGAGCATAAAGATGAATGATATTGTGAATATAGAAGAGGAAGTCCGTCCTTACAAAGAAAAGATCGAGGACGTTGTGCTGCATAATCAGGAAAAAGTGCTGGATGCTTTTCAAAATCAGAACGTAGCGGATCGTCATTTCCATTCGGAGACAGGCTATGGCTATGACGATGAAGGAAGAGATACGCTCGAAGGAGTTTATGCGGAAATATTCGGAGCTGAAGATGCGCTTGTCAGACCTCAGCTCGTTTCGGGTACCCATGCGATTTCCACCGCTTTTTTCGGTGTTCTCCGTCCGGGGGATGAGCTTCTGTATGTGACGGGCGAACCCTATGACACTCTCCGTGAAGTAATTGTACCTGCCGGGGAAGGAGCAGACCACGGATCCCTGCACGACTTCGGCATCAGTTATCGTGCCTTACCTTTAAAAGAAGGGGAGGTGGATGCAGAGCGTTTCCGGGAAGTCATCACTTCACGAACGAAAATGGTAGCCATCCAGAGGTCCAAGGGGTATGCAGACAGACCTTCTTTTACTATTGAGGATATTGAAGGAATGGTAAAGGAAATAAAAACAGTGAAACCTGATGCGATTGTTTTTGTGGACAATTGTTACGGGGAATTTGTAGAGAAAGCGGAACCACTGGAAGCGGGAGCCGATCTGATCGCAGGCTCCCTCATCAAGAACCCCGGCGGCGGTATTGTACGTACGGGCGGATACATAGCCGGGCGGAAAGAACTGATTACTGCCTGTGCACACCGGCTGACGGCTCCAGGACTCGGCAAGGAAATGGGTGCCACGCTTTCCGTTCTGCAGGAGATGTACCAGGGTATATTCATCGCCCCCCACGTAGTCGGGGAAGCTCTGAAAGGAGCGGTTTACACGGCGAAATATCTGGATAGTTACGGATTCCGGACAAAACCGTCCTATGATGAATACCGTACGGACCTGATTCAGACAGTGTACTTCGACAATGCGGAGCAGATGGTCGATTTCTGCCGGGAGATCCAGAAAGCTTCACCGGTAAATGCCTTCGCCCTTCCGGAACCGGGCCCGCTTCCGGGATATGATTCCGACGTCATTATGGCGGCCGGCACGTTTATTCAGGGTGCGAGCCTTGAACTGACAGCAGACGGCCCGCTCCGGCCTCCCTACATGGCTTTTGTCCAGGGAGGACTAACGGCGGAACACGTGAAAATAGCAGTGCGGCGTGCCGTAAATGCTGTTACGTCGTAGGGCACTACGAAAGGAAGCCGGAATACTCCGGCTTTTTTCATGTCAACTTTCCTGACATCGCTTGACAATTGTTTGTTTTGAATTATAATAATAGTAAGAATTCTTGGAGGGGGTGGCAGAAGTGAGTGATGAAGTACGACGTTCCATGCCGCTGTTTTCTATGGGAATCGTCCAATCCCTTACTGCCCTCACTCCGAGGCAAATTCGTTATTACGAGCAGAATGGGCTGGTGACTCCGGCCCGTTCCAAAGGGAATCAGCGACTGTTTTCGTTTAATGATGTAGACCGGCTTCTTGAGATTAAATCACTTGTAGAAAAAGGGGTCAATCTTGCGGGTATCAGGCAGGTGTTCGATTTGAAACAGGAAACGCCCCGCCCTGATTACAAACCCGGGGAAGTACAGGAAGTCTACCATCAGCTCAGCGAAAAAGAGTTACGGAAAATGCTTCGTAAGGAAATTGAGAATGATGCAGGAAAAGGAAATTTTGGACTCAGACAGGGAGAATTATCAAGATTCTTTCACTAAATTATGGGAGGCACACGCATGGGCTTAACAAGAGAAGAAATTTACAAGAAGATCGAGGAAGAGAACGTCAAATTCATCCGTCTGCAGTTTACGGATATGCTCGGTATTATTAAAAACGTGGAGATCCCGTTCAGCCAGCTCGACAAAGCTCTGGATGGAGTGATGATGTTCGACGGTTCTTCCATTGAAGGATTCGTACGAATCGAGGAGTCCGATATGTATCTGGTACCGGATTTCGATTCTTTTCTCGTACTTCCATGGACTTCCGAGAAAGGGAAAGTGGCACGATTCATCTGTGACATTTACAACACGGACGGTACTCCATTCGAAGGATGCCCCCGCTATAACCTGAAGCGCAACCTGAAAAGAATGGAAGAACTCGGTTTCTCCGCTTTCAACCTTGGTACCGAACCGGAATTTTTCCTGTTCAAGATGGATGAAAACATGAATCCTACCCTTGAACTGAACGATAAAGGCGGCTACTTCGACCTTGCTCCGACCGACCTCGGGGAGAACTGTCGACGGGATATCGTACTGGAGCTTGAGGAGATGGGTTTCGAAATCGAAGCTTCCCACCACGAAGTCGCTCCCGGGCAGCATGAAATCGACTTTAAATATTCGGAAGCAGTGAAGCACTGTGACGATATCCAGACGTTTAAACTCGTTGTAAAAACCATCGCCCGTAAACACGGTCTGCATGCAACGTTTATGCCTAAACCTCTCTTCGGAGTGAACGGTTCCGGTATGCACGCAAACATGTCTCTATTCACGGAAGAAGGAAATGCTTTCTTCGATGAGAACGGCAAAGAACAGCTCTCGGAAGTAGCTTACCAGTTTACTGCCGGTATTCTGAAGCACGCCATGGCTTTCACGGCAATAACCAACCCGATAGTGAATTCCTATAAGCGTCTCGTTCCGGGATACGAAGCTCCTTCGTACGTAGCCTGGTCATCCCAGAACAGAAGTCCGCTCATCCGCGTTCCGACGTCCCGCGGAGTGAGTACACGTATCGAAGTACGCAGTGTCGATCCGGCTGCCAACCCGTATATGGGGATGGCCGCTCTGCTTGCTGCGGGTCTCGACGGTATCGAGAACAAACTGGAAGTGCCTGAACCGGTGGATCGCAACATTTACGTGATGGATGAGGAAGAGCGCAGAGAAGCGGGAGTGACCGATCTCCCGGCTACGCTGTATGATGCACTTCAGGAACTTAAGAAGAATGACGTGATGGTGAAGGCGTTGGGCGAACACCTGTATGAGCACTTTATCGAAGCGAAAGAAATCGAGTGGAACATGTTCCGTACCCAGGTACACCCTTGGGAGAGGGAACAGTATCTGCAGACGTATTAATGGGAACCTCTCTCTCTCAGGGGAATTTCCGTTGAGAGCGTTTAAGATTTACATGACCATAAAACTAAAATGAAAATCCTCCATTACCGGCCGGTAATGGAGGATTTTTAAGTGTGTAATGGGGAAGCTGTTCAGTGTACGTTCCTGAATAATCCGACCACTTTCCCGAGGATGGTGACGTCATCGAGAAGAATAGGCTCCATGGAGGAGTTTTCCGGCTGAAGGCGTACGTGATCCGCTTCTTTGAAGAATCGCTTCACTGTAGCTTCTCCCTCTTCTGTCATACCGACAACGATATCTCCGTTTTGAGCGGTGTTCTGCTTACGGACGATTACCTTGTCTCCGTCAAGAACGCCGGCTTCTATCATACTCTCTCCCTGGATGACGAGTATGAAAGTATCTTCCTCCGTGCTGCTTATCGTATCCGGCACCGGAAGATATTCTTCGATGTTCTCCACTGCAGTTATAGGAACACCGGCGGTTACTTTACCGATCACGGGAGCGAACGTCGCTTCCCCTTTAGGGATTTTAGTACCTTCCTCCAGGTCTATCACTTCGATCGCCCGCGGTTTCGTCGGGTCTCTCCGAATGAAACCTTTTTTTTCCAGTCTCGCGAGGTGGCCGTGTACGGTAGAACTGGAAGCAAGACCTACGTACTTACCGATTTCCCTGACGGACGGGGGATATCCTTTGTCGATCACTTCCTGTTTTATGAAATTCAATATTTCCTGCTGTCGTTTGGATAGGTTAGTCATAATGTCACATCCTGTATAGAAAATTTATTACATATATTGTAGCACGTAGGATGCCGGAATACAAACAGGCGTTCGAACTTTTGTGTTGACAGGAACAATAGTTCGTATATAATGATATTTACACGAACATAAGTTCTAAGGAACAATAGTTCTATCGGGAGGTATTCCATGTTTCATAAATTATCCAAGCAGGATCTTACTCATATCGTTCTGTTCATTCTGAGTCTGGTTTTCCTATACATTGCAATGGTTTCCAGTGTTTAAATCCTGTATCATTTCTCTGTGGGAGAGGTGGTAAGGATGAAAGCGGTCTTGTATTGCAGAGTAAGTACGGAAAAAGAAACCCAGGTTACGTCTATACAGAGACAGAAGGAAGAACTTAAAAAACTTGCGGAGAACCATAGTATGGATATTGTGGAAGTTATCGAAGAAAAAGCCAGCGGGTACTCCATCGAAAGGGAAGGTATACTTCGTGCACTTGATATTTTCTCCTCGAAAAAAGCGGAAGCACTCCTGATTCAGGATGAGACGAGACTCGGCAGGGGGAACACGAAGATCGCCCTTTTACACCAGCTCGAAAAGCTCGATGTGACGATCTATACGGTGACGGGGAGCGGAGAAATGGAGATTTCCGAGTCTGATTCCATGGTTCTGCAGATCGTCGGAGTGGTGGAAGAGTATCAGCGTTATCTTCATAACATGAAAATTCGACGAGGGATGAAAAAAGCGGTGGAAGATGGTTATGACCCTTCCAAAAATTTGAAGAACATCGACCAGGCCAGGGGGCGGGAACGTATTGATTTCCCTGTGACGGAAGTGGCACGTCTCCGGGAAAAGAAGCTCACGTTTCAGGAAATTGCGGCTACTCTCCGCGGTATGGGGTATGATGTCTCCAAAGCGACGGTGCATCGCAGATATAAAGAAAGCCAAACATTTGAAAATGAAAATACGTCGCGTTATCATAAGTAAAGATAATACCCTTCAGTATATACAGGGTAAGTAAAGAGGTGACAAAACATGTTGGCACAACACAAGCTTGATCGTATAAACGCTTTAGCTAATAAGAAAAAAGAGCAGGGCCTTTCTTCTGAAGAGCAGAACGAACAGCATGAATTGCGTCAGGAATATTTACAGAACGTGAGAAAATCTTTTAAGAACCATTTAAAAGGCATGACGGTCATCGATCCGGAAGGACAGGACGTTACTCCGGAGAAAGTGAAACGTATGCAGCAGAATGAGAAAAAACATTAAAAACCTGCGGGAATCGCAGGTTTTTTGTGTGAAAGCGGTTTACTGACTTGCTACGAAACCTATTTCATTATAGGATTATACTTGTTACATATTCCGCATCAGAAAGGGGAATGGCATTGACTAAAGATATTGAACAGAAGTCTATTAATACTATTCGTACACTGACGATCGACGCAGTGGAAAAAGCGAGTTCGGGGCATCCTGGTATGCCGATGGGCACGGCGCCTATGGCTTACAAACTCTGGACGGAGTATATGGAGCACAACCCGAAGAACTCCGACTGGTTCAACCGTGATCGGTTTGTACTCTCGGCAGGTCACGGATCCATGTTGCAGTACAGTCTGCTTCATCTTTCCGGATACGACGTAACGATGGATGATATCAAAAATTTCCGCCAGTGGGATTCCAAAACGCCCGGACATCCGGAAGTGGGGCATACGCATGGCGTGGAAGCTACGACCGGACCGCTCGGCCAGGGTATTGCCATGGCTACCGGGTTCGCGATGGCGGAAGCCCATCTTTCGGCCAACTACAATACAGATAAACATTCGATCATTGATCATAATACGTATGTCATCTGCAGTGATGGAGACCTTATGGAAGGTGTATCTCAGGAATCCGCGTCTCTTGCGGGTCACCTCGGTCTCGGAAAACTCATAGTACTATATGATTCCAATGACATCTCTCTTGACGGGGAGCTGAACCGTGCGTTCAGTGAAAGCGTAGAGAAGAGATACGAAGCCTATGGCTGGCAGGTGCTGCGTGTAGAAGACGGAAATGATACGAAAGCTATCACCGATGCACTCGATAAAGCGAAGAAAAATACCGAACAGCCGACGATGATCGAAGTGAAAACCGTCATCGGCTACGGTGCACCGAACAAATCGGGTAAAGCGGATGCGCACGGAGCACCTCTTGGGGAAGACGAAGTGCAGCAGACGAAAGACTACTATGGCTGGGAATACGAAGAATCGTTCTATGTGCCTGATGAAGTTTATGAAGACTTCCAGGAAAAGATCCAAAAACGCGGGGAGAAGAAAGAGGAAGAATGGAATAAGCAGTTCGAAGAATACAGAAAAGCTAACCCTGAGCTGGCCGAAGAACTTGAAAAAGCCATCAAAGGTGAACTTCCGGAAGATTGGGAACAGGTTCTCCCTGCTTACGACACGTCCAGTGACAAAGCGGCCACCCGTGCAACGTCCGGGGAAGCGATCAACGCTCTTTCCGATAAAATCCCTTACTTCTTCGGCGGAAGTGCCGACCTTGCAGGTTCCAACAAGACGACGGTCAAGGCGCAGGAAGACTTTTCGAAAAATAACTATGCAGGAAGAAACATCTGGTTCGGTGTCCGTGAACACGCTATGGCAGCGGCTCTGAACGGAATGGCTTTACACGGAGGCCTTAAAGTATACGGAGGCACATTCTTCGTTTTCAGTGACTACCTGCGCCCGTCTCTCCGTTTGTCGGCTATTCAGAATCTTCCGGTGAATTATGTGTTCACGCATGACTCTATTGCTGTAGGGGAAGACGGCCCGACTCACGAACCTGTAGAACATCTGGCTGCACTTCGGGCTATTCCGAACCTCTCGGTCATTCGTCCGGCAGACGGGAACGAATCCAGTGCGGCGTGGAGACTGGCACTGGAATCCACGTCCAACCCGACAGCTCTCGTGTTGACCAGGCAGGGACTGCCGACGCTGGAAGGGACGAAAGAGAAAGCTTATGAAGGCGTGAAAAAAGGAGCTTACGTACTCAGTGACTCCGACAAAGACACACCGGATACCATTCTTCTGGCTTCCGGATCGGAAGTGCAGCTGGCTATGGCAGCCAAAGAAGAGCTTAAGAGCAAAGGCGTAGATGCCCGCGTTGTCAGCATGGCTTCCTTCGATCGTTTCGAAGCTCAGAATGATGCCTATAAAGAAGAAGTATTGCCGAACAGTGTACGTAATCGCGTAGCTATTGAAATGGCTTCTTCCTTTGGCTGGGAGCGTTTCGTCGGTCTTGACGGTAAAGTAGTGGGTATTGACCGCTTCGGAGCTTCGGCACCTGGAGCGACCGTTATTGAAAACTTCGGTTTTACTGTCGAAAATGTTGTGAAGCATGTAGAAAGCTATGTGAAGTAGGGCAAGAATCGGGGACTTCGGAAAACTATCCGGAGTTCCTGTTTATTACATAAGGCTCTTCACTTCCGCAGTTATACGGGTGGAAGTCATAGCCGTTATCCGAGGTCTTGAGTTTTAAGCCCGGAGGAACGATATGGTATAATACAGGTAGAGAAACGTTGGGGAACTGCAGTCCGGCAGCGGGTCCCGGGTACAGTTTTGAAATTTTTCAAACGTGTTCGGCGGGTGCCGGAAATTATGATCGAAACTATTGAGTCATAAATATTGTGTGCATCTGTTCACCCGTCTATTGTAATCCCCGTTTCAATTTACTATACTGTTATGGGATATATTATGAAAGGGGAAACTTATTATGGAATTAGGAATTATATGGATTATTCTGATTGCATTAGTCGCGTTAATAGCAGGAGCGGCTTTAGGCTTTTTCATCGCCAGAAAATATATGATGAATTATTTGAAGAAAAACCCTCCAATCAATGAACAGATGCTGCGGACACTGATGATGCAAATGGGTCAGAAACCTTCACAGAAGAAGATCAACCAGATGATGAAACAGATGAACAACCAGATGGACAAGTAAGCGCCGCTCCATCTTCCCTGCCCGTCCTGCCGGTTATCCGGTATGGCGGGCAGGTTTTTTTGTGTTTTGTCAGAGAAGACGCTGGCAAGTAACATAAATTACATTTAAATGTCTTCTTAAGGGGGGATGGAGGGGAAATCAGTGGAGACTTATGAGGGGACATCCTTCGAAAAAGAATAGATCCTTAAAAGAAATCGAAGGATTTTTCACAAAAGCTTACGAAGATATGTTTTCTAACGAAGAACAGCTTACTGATACACTCCTTCAGGGGATTATCTCTCCTTATGTGCATGAGCGGGGGAAACTGAGTCTTTTTCAGCAGAAATAAAAACATTCGTCTAAATGCTCGGTGGATAAAACTGACAGGGCCCAGTCGAGGGTTCTGCCTGTTTTATGGTTTTCGTTAAACTGGAGGATAGTGATAAAAAATGAAGAAGGTATCTCTGCTTTTCAAATAAAGGGTGTGGTATGATACACCTGTAAAGTTTCAAACTGAAGCGGGATGATGCCTGCATCTCCAATGACATTGTTGACGTTTTCGGAAACTACGTAAAGGAGGAATCCGGATGGAACTGTATTTCTCGCGCAACACATCTCCTTTGTCCCGACTGATTCAGTATTTCACGAAAGGAAAGTGGAGTCATAACGCTATTAAAGTGGGGGATTACCACATTATCGATTCCCGTTTTCCGGGAGGCGTCCGGATAAGGCACTTTGATTTGAAAGATTACAAAGTACTCGAAGTGGAAGGAGACCCGCGTAAAGCTCTGAAACACATCGAAAAACGCTACGATCTCAGACTGTTTTTCTGGTACGGCATTAAATACGGAAAACCATGGAACGATCCGAACCAGATGATTTGCAGTGAACTGATCGCGGAAGCCTCCAATGATGAGAACTTACGTGGTAAAACACCAAGCGAACAGTACAGATATCTCAAAAACAGGGAAAAAGTGATCAAAGATACGAAACGTTAACATTCTAACTTGAAACTTAGTAGCAACTCCGAAATGTTAAAAAAACAATTACTAACGATGTCGTTCGTCTTTTATGATAATTTTTGATAGAATGTATTCAGCTATGTAATTGAAAGATCACAGGGGGATTTTTTTGCGATGAAAATTAACAGTAATGATTTGATATTGAAAACGATGACTTCCATCATCGCTTTTATTCTGCTAGGATTCTCGATATATTTATTTTTTGCCGGGCACAATGCTCCCGGGGGAGGGTTTATCGGCGGTCTTATGACGTCCGCTGCCATCGTACTGATGAATATGGCTTACGGACAGGAGGCAATGAAGAGCTCCCTGCCGATCAATTTCCGTTTTCTGTTTAAACTGGGACTGCTGATCGCACTTGCGACAGGCATGGGGTCGTTTTTATTCAATGAACCGTTTCTCAGTCAGACATTCGCCTACTTTCAGCTTCCCGTGCTCGGACGTACCGAGTTGGCCACGGCACTGCTGTTTGATCTTGGGGTTTATCTCACTGTTATCGGGATCACGATGACAATCATCTTGTCGATCGCTGAGGATCACAAAGAAGAACTCTCGGAGTAAGGGGTTATTCGATGAATACGTTTTTATTAATAGCTTCTACGATAGTCGGTGCTTTTATGGCGGTAACGATGATACTCGTACGGAAGAAAGTCGCGGAAAGACCTGCAAGTATTAAAAAGATCGTGCTCCCTCCATTGTTTATGAGCTCGGGGGCGCTGATGTTTCTGTTCCCGGTCTTCCGGATCAGTCTGTCCCAAGTACTGGAGGCCCTCAGCGTCGGAGTGGTATTTTCGGTTTTTCTCATACTTACCTCCCGTTTTGAAACACGTGGAGGGGAAATCTATCTTAAACCGTCCAGACTTTTCATAGGAGTTCTGTTCGGTCTGCTCGCATTCCGGGTGGTATTTAAGCTGATCATCGGACAGACGATTTCTTTCGGGGAGACGAGCGGGATGTTTTTCGTTCTTGCTTTCGGAATGATCGTATCCTGGCGTATTGCTATGCTTTATAAATATCTCCGCATACAAAAAAGTCTGGAAACGACAAAAGCACCGCTATAAAAAGCGGTGCTTCTTCTATATTTCCAGGTAGTCCCTGTACGGATCTATATCGATTTCTTTTTCGTTCAGTTTCTTCACGAGAAACTTGTGGTCACGTTTGGGAGTAGCCAAAATGTACCCTTCGATAATCGTATCCTGCGTCATGTGCCGAAGCTTCCTTTTAAGGGCGATCCTGCCGATTTCGCCTGCAATCCGCTGCTGAGCAACGCTGCGGAACAGTTCGGGTACGGGGGAGGTCAGTTCTTCCAGAAAGTGTTTCTGGTCTTCACTCCACATGTGCCTCGTTTGTTCAATATAGTATTCTTCCCAGTCGATGGTGGAGTTCCCGTCTTCTTTCGGCATGCTTTTTAGGAATTTACGGAACATGAAGAAACCTCCGATGCCCATAAGCACCACCATAATGACGACCCAACCTACGATAAATAGCGAAAACCCTAAAGACATGTCATCACCTATTCTTTGATATTACCTTTATTATAAAAGGTGACCGGAGGAAAAACAACGAATTTCCCTTTAGTAAAAAGTACTATAATGAATTTACTTTAAAATCGTTTTCATTTACAATGTAAATGGCGAATTATAGTATTATAAGTATGTGAAAGAACAAGTAATACTTTCACAGCAAGAATGATAAGGGGGATATGAGATATGGCAGACCATCCATTCAATGCTAAAAAGCAGTTTGAATCAAATGGCAAAACGTACAACTATTATGATCTGAAATCACTGGAAGATGCAGGAATCGGAAAGATTTCGCGCCTGCCTTTTTCCATCCGTATTTTACTTGAATCACTCCTTCGTCAGCACGATGGACGGGTAATAGCGGATGAACACGTAGAAAGTCTCGCTAAATGGGGCCAGAGTGACAGCAAACAGGAAGATGTTCCTTTCAAGCCGTCACGTGTCATTCTTCAGGACTTCACAGGTGTTCCTGCCGTTGTGGATCTTGCGAGCCTACGTAAAGCAATGGTGGACATGGGCGGTAAGCCGGAGGAGATTAACCCGGAAGTACCTGTCGATCTCGTCATCGACCACTCTGTTCAGGTGGATCAGTATGGTACAAGTACAGCGCTTCAGGCGAACATGGAACTTGAATTCGAACGGAACCAGGAGCGTTATGAGTTCCTTCACTGGGCACAGAAAGCGTTCGATAACTATCGTGCCGTTCCGCCTGCTACAGGAATCGTTCACCAGGTGAACCTGGAATATATCGCTAACGTCGTTCATGCTACGGAGAACGCTGACGGAAGTGTGGATACATACCCGGATACACTTGTCGGTACCGATTCCCACACGACTATGATCAACGGTCTTGGCGTACTCGGCTGGGGCGTTGGCGGAATTGAAGCGGAAGCAGGGATGCTTGGACAGCCGTCCTATTTCCCGGCACCGGAAGTGATCGGTGTGAAACTGCAGGGCAGCTTCCCTCAGGGAACGACCGCGACAGACCTTGCACTTAAAGTGACGCAGCGCCTCCGCGAAGCGAACGTCGTCGGTAAATTCGTCGAATTCTTCGGTCCCGGTCTTCAGGAAATGCCGCTGGCAGACCGTGCCACGATTTCCAATATGGCTCCTGAATACGGGGCGACGTGTGGTTTCTTCCCGGTAGACGGAGAGTCTCTCGACTATATGAGACTTACGGGAAGAACGGAAGAACAGATCGATCTCGTCGAAAAATATTGTAAAGAGAACAATCTTTGGTACGATCCTTCACTCGAAGATCCGGAATTCACTCAGCTGATCGAAATCAACCTGGAAGAACTGGAACCGAACCTGTCCGGACCGAAACGTCCACAGGATCTGATCCCGCTTTCCGAAATGAAAGAGTCGTTCAATAACTCAATCACGGCTCCGGAAGGAAACCAGGGTTTCGGTCTCGATAAATCCGAGTTCAACAAAAAAGCGACAGTTGAATTCACTAACGGCGAGACAGCGGAAATGAAGACGGGAGCTCTGGCGATTGCTGCCATCACTTCCTGTACGAACACGTCGAACCCGCACGTTATGCTTGGTGCCGGGCTCGTAGCTAAAAAAGCTGTGGATAAAGGTCTCGAAGTACCGGAATACGTGAAGACATCACTCGCTCCCGGCTCCAAGGTTGTAACGCGCTATCTGGAAGATTCAGGTCTTATGAACTACCTGAACCAGCTTGGATTCAACCTGGTCGGTTACGGTTGTACGACATGTATCGGTAACTCCGGTCCATTGCTTCCTGAAATCGAACAGGCGATTGCAGATGAAGATTTGACAGTTTCTTCCGTATTGAGCGGTAACCGTAACTTTGAAGGACGGATTCACCCGCTCGTGAAGGCCAACTATCTGGCTTCACCACCGCTTGTTGTAGCTTACGCCCTTGCCGGCACGGTCGACATCGATCTGAGAAATGAACCGATCGGCAAAGATCAGCAGGGGAATGATATTTTCTTCGATGATATCTGGCCTTCCCAGGAAGAAATCAAAGAACAGATTTCAAGCGTCGTAACGCCTGAGATCTTCCGTAAGGAATACGAAAACGTGTTCAACTCCAACGAAAAATGGAACGAAATCGAAACAACGGATGAGCCGCTGTACGACTGGGACGAAGACTCCACGTACATTCAGAACCCGCCGTTTTTCGAAGGGTTGTCCAAAGATTCCAACCCGGTCAAACCATTGAATGGCATGCGCGTTATCGGTAAATTCGGAGATTCGGTCACCACTGACCACATTTCCCCGGCGGGCGCCATCGCCAGCAGCATGCCGGCAGGTGAGTATCTGCAGGAGAAAGGCGTTTCACCGCGAAACTTCAACTCCTACGGATCCCGTCGCGGAAACCACGAAGTGATGATGCGCGGTACGTTTGCAAACATCCGTATCCGTAACCAGCTGGCTCAGGGTACAGAAGGCGGTTATACGACATACTGGCCTACAGAAGAAGTTATGCCGATCTATACGGCCGCTATGAAATATAAAGAAGATAATACGCCGCTTGCTGTTATCGCCGGTGATGACTACGGTATGGGAAGTTCACGTGACTGGGCTGCCAAAGGTACCGATCTGCTCGGTATCGAAACGGTCATCGCTCAGAGCTTTGAACGTATCCACCGTTCCAACCTTGTTATGATGGGCGTACTTCCGCTCCAGTTCCAGGAGGGCGAAACTATCGAGTCCCTCGGACTGACAGGACGGGAGACGATCGACGTGGAAATCGGCGAAGACGTGAAGCCGCACGATCTCGTTAAAGTCACTGCTACGGACGAAGACGGCAATAAGAAAGAATTTGAAGTTATTGCCCGCTTTGACAGCGATGTGGAAATCGATTACTACCGTCACGGAGGAATCCTTCAGATGGTTCTTCGTAACAAGCTGAAAAAATAAATAATGTACAGGAAAGAGGCATGCACCCCCGTGTGCATGCCTCTTTTGTCATTATTATGACATTCAGGTGCCGGGGATACCTGAGATAGGGGGTTCTGTGATACACTTCTTAAAGAAGAAATGAAAAAAGGAGATTCCTCGGATATGAAAAAAATCGGTACTATGGCTATTTTTTCCCTGATTCTGGCACTGCTGCTGTACAGCGTGTTCGAGTTGACGGGAGAGGAAGAGTCGACAGGCGGGGAATACGATGTTTCGGGTAATACATCGCAGGAAGGGACGTCCATCGTGCCCGAGGGAGCACACCAAGGGATTGAAATCGGTGATGAGGCACCGAACATGCCTGTCGAGACGCTCAAAGGGGAAAAAACGGATATTAATGCCTACAAAGGAAAACCGGTCATTTTAAATATATGGGCGACGTGGTGTCCGCCCTGCAAGGAAGAAATGCCGGAGATGCAGAAGTTTCATGAAAAGTACGGCGAGGACGTCACGGTTCTAGCCGTAAACGCAACTTCCACCGAAGACTCACCGGAAAATGCGAAAAACTTTGTAGACAAAGAAAACTTCACTTTTGAAACGGTACTGGACAGTGACGACCAGCTTTCCGAAAAGTACCAGACGTTCTCTGTACCGGCGTCCTATTTCATCAACAGCGACGGGACGATCCATTCACGCAAATTCGGCCCTATGACGTACGAGTACATGATCGAAAAAATGAAAGAACTTGAATAATCTCCGGTTTCCCGCGCTCCTGGTAAGTGTTCAAAGGCTGCTGCCTGTAGCAGTCTTTTTTTAAAGGCTTAAAGCTGTGGTAAACTGGGGACAGGAAGGAAGTGAAACGATGGATAAGCTCGAAACCTGGACCTCTCTCTACACGACGCCGCCGTGGAAGGAAACGGAGGTGCTGCGTCTGCTGCAGGAAGAGGAGCGGGAGGACAGAGAAAGGGCCCTGCTCCAGGTCGCTTTAGTTTATTACAGAATGAAAAGAGTGCCGGAGGGCGATACTCTTACTCCCTACATACTGGAAACAGCGAAAATGCTTGACCCTTCCCTGAAGCTCATCAGGGAGACGGAGGAACTGCAGCATGTCCTTCGCCTTATTTATTATATGAAAGACGTATCCGGCCGGATTCCCGTGCTGCATGAAACGGATCACATTACCCAGAAAGTCAAAAAAATATCTGATATTCAGGAAGAACTGAGTCTTCTGCTGCATCTGTTTGATGATAACTACGTCAATCAGACAGTCGTGGACGCCGGTTCCAGATGGCGGACGTACCAGCGGCTGTACGAATATCTTCTGAAGACGAAGGAGACGATCGATTACGCCCTGGAGACGAGGGAATCCAAACGTATCAAAATGCCGGTGAGTGATATCAATTCCGCGGTGCGGGAACTGGACGATGAGAGAGAGGAACTGGAGGATTATCTTCCTCCTTCCTTTTCCCGGAAGGAGAGGCGTCATGCTCTAGATAAACTGGAGGAGATGATAGGTCTTCGTGACGTGAAAACGTACATCCATCAGTTTTATCACTTTCTGAGGTATGAACAGGAAAGAAAATCGTTCGGTTTTCGTATGCCTGACGAACCGTCGCTGCACATGATTATGACGGGGAACCCTGGGACCGGTAAAACGACTCTCGCACGTCTCCTGGCTGAAATATATACGGAACTCGGCCTTTTGTCGACGGGCAAAGTGGTGGAAGTGAACCGCTCCCACCTGGTCGGGTCCTACATGGGGCAGAGTGAGGAAAATACGATGAACTATATAAAAGAAGCGCGGGGCGGAATATTATTCATTGATGAAGCGTACAGCCTGAAACGCGAAGGTCAGGGAGGAAACGATTACGGACAGGCAGTGATTGATACGCTCGTTTCCGCTCTCACCAGCACCGAACACGGCGGTACTTTCGCTCTTATACTGGCGGGGTACCCGGAAGAAATGCGCCAGTTTCTGTGGGCGAATCCCGGCCTCAGAAGCCGGATACCGGAGCAGAACCGCCTCGATCTGCCGGATTACTCTATCGGTGAACTGGAGGATATCGGAGAATATATCGCGCTGAACAATGACTTTTTCTTTACGAAAGAGGCGCGGAGACGACTCGGTACGCTGATTGAGAAGGAACAGGTGGACGAATCGTTCGGGAACGCGAGAAGCGTGCGGAACATCGTCATGAAAACGATATTTTACAAGGGTTCCCGGGAAGTCATACAACCTCATGACGACTGGTTCCATCACATGCGTATTACGGAAGATGATCTGCACTGGGATAAAGATTCTGCAGACGACGCCATTTCCGGGGTGGAACGTCTCCATTCCCTGATCGGTCTTGATACGGTGAAACGCGAGGTGGAAAAGCTATCTTCCTTCGTACAGATGCAGCAGCAGCGGAAGAGAGAAGGGGACCCTATTGTTCCCATTCAGCTGCATTCGGTATTCAGCGGAAACCCGGGCACCGGAAAAACGACGGTGGCCGAAGTGTATGCGACGATACTGAAAGAATGCGGGCTTCTGAAAAGAGGACACGTCGTAGTGGCCTCCCGCAGTGATCTTGTGGCGGGGTATGTGGGCCAGACGGCTATCAAGACGAAGAAGAAAATAAGAGAAGCCCTCGGAGGGGTTTTATTCATTGATGAAGCCTACGCCCTTCAGAGCGGAGGGAGAGACGATTTCGGAAAAGAGGCAGTGGAAACACTGGTGGATGAAATGACGAGGCACAACGAGAATCTCGTAGTCATTCTGGCCGGGTACGAGAGGGAGATGAGTGACCTGATAGACAGTAATCCGGGACTCGCTTCCAGATTCAAGAAATTTTTCCGTTTCCCGGATTATTCGGCCGGAGAGCTGCTGGAAATGATGGTCACGCTTGCAGGGGCATATAACTATTCTCTGTCCCCCGCGGCCCGGGAGTACCTGGAAGTGCAGCTGCTGGAAACGAAGGTGCAGGGAAACGGAAGGTTCATCGGAAACCTGATGGATGAAGCCGTTCAGTACCATGCCTGGCACCATAAAGGGGAATACAAAGACCCGGTTCTTTCCCGGGAAGATATTGAGGAAGCATGGAAAGCCGTAAGAAAGGAGATTTAGAGTGAAATTAGATGTGAAAGATATACAGGTAAGATACCAGGAGACGGATATGATGGGCGTCGTCTATCACGCCAATTATCTCGTATGGTTCGAAATCGGTCGGACTTCTTTAATAGAAAGTTTCGGTTTCGATTATAAAGATATGGAAGATGCAGGGGTGGTATCCCCGGTTACGGATGTACAGGTTTCGTTCCGGACTCCGGTCCGGTACGGGGATAAAGTAGCTGTGAAGACGTGGATCCAGGCATACACGGGAGTCAAAACGACGTATGCGTACGAAGTGGTCCATGAGGATGGAACGGTAGCTGTAACCGGCACCTCCGATCACGTCATTGTAAGAAAAGAGGATTTCCGCCCGACTTCCCTGCGGAAAGCCTTTCCCGCCTGGCACGCCGTGTACAAAGAAGCAGCGGGGCAGCACTGATGGCTTTCGGCATCGGTAAGGAAGAACTGAGGAAATGGAAGCGGGACGTCCGTGCCGGGAATATAGCTATCCTGACCCACTACTGGCTGGATGACAGATTTCCGGGGTGTGACACGGTGACAAAAGTCGGATGCAGCGACATAGAAAAGCTGGCGGAGTGGGGGCAACAGTACGGATTGAAAAAAGAGTGGATCGACCGTAAGGAAGGGTTCCCCCATTACGATCTTTTCGGAAGACATCAGTTCACCATTCTTAAGGCCGAGAACAGAAATGATCATATTGAAAGATTCCGTCTGCATCAAAAAAGCAGCCGCTACCTTTAGGCGCGGCTGCTTTTTGACTGTCTTCATTCGTAGCCGATAGCGGCTTCTTCCAGGCTCTCGTCATAAGTAATTTTAAGGGAATAGGTATCGAAGTACCATTCGTCCGCCTTTTCAACGAAGAACAGGATCCCTTCGACATTCGTTTCGACGACCGGTTCGTAGGGGGTTTCTATTTTCATACCGAGGGATAATCCGGGCTGAAGTCCTCCGGATCCCCCGTATCTTACGAAGAACTGGATAGCGTCCCCCTCTGTCAAATCCAGTTCTTCTTTGTACCATTGCGCGGCTTCTTCCGATACAGTGATATTCACATAATCACTCCTTTTCTTTTATTTCGGGTACGACGTCCACACCGCCCGGGTGCAGGGGATGACACTTCAGTACTCTTTTCAAGGTGAGGTACATCCCTTTTACGAACCCGTGTCTCTGAAAAGCGACGAGACCGTACTCCGAGCAGGTCGGGTAGAAGCGGCACGTCGGAGGAGTGAAGGGACTGATGCCTTTCCGGTAGAAGCGGATCAGTCCTATCATGGCGTTCCTCAGCATCAGCGCTCATCCGTACGTTTGTCGAAGCGGAGGGAGGCGAGAGCATCGTGCAGATGAATCGATTCCTCGTTACGGCACGAAACCTCAAAAGCGTGAATGAACGGAGTTTCGTACAGGTCTGCAGCTACAAGACGGACCATATCCTCGACGAATCTCGGATTTTCGTAAGCCTGCTCCGTGACCATCTTCTCATCCGGCCGTTTCAGGACGGGGTGAATGCGTGCACTGGCGTTGCTCTCGGCAGCCTCCAGCAGAACTTCTTTCCAGTCCACCATATCTTCGTTGAAATCTTCCGTAAGCGTTATTGCCATCGAGACATTTCCGCGCTGATTGTGCGCACTGTATTCGCTGATTTCCTTGCTGCAGGGACAAAGGGTGGTGATTTTACCGGTCAGCCCGGTCTGAATATCGAAACCGCCCGCTTTGGACCATGTTACGGAAATGAAGGCATCCGCATGATTCATGCCGGCTAGACACGAAGAAGGTCCTTCTCTTTCAAAGAACCACGGGAATTCGACTTTTATAAACGCATCTTCCCGCTTCAGCCGGCCTGCGAGTTCTTCTGCAAACTGCTTCAGCGATTCGATCGTGACTGTAAAGCCCTGCTCGTAATAACTGGTCAACTGTTCCGTGAAGCGGCTCATGTTCGTTCCTTTGCTTCCTTTGGCAATCGAGGAAGAAAAGGTGAAGGTTCCTATGGTGGTCTGAGTGGACGGCTTCATCGAACTTTCAATAGTAATGGGATGTTTTACGTTGTTGATTCCGACGACATCCAGGTCGAAAAGAAAATCCTGTCTGGAATTCTGAAGATCAGCCATCTGATCCTTTTCCACAGGTTTGGTTTTCGGTCCGGGAGGTACAGACCCGAATAATTTGTGACGTTCATCTTTTGAAGGCATTGTATCAGTGATATGAGATTCTGTTTTATTCATAACCGTGGCTCCTTTCAACGACTTTTCTATCAAGAAGTATACCTTATATAAATTTTAATTTACAACTAAATGCTTATCCCGTGCCGGTTACATCCACGTTATTTTCGGCTCTTCCCTGTTCTTGATGCGTATGATGTTCGTACGGTGCCGATAAATGACAAATGCTGTAAGAACAGAGACGACAGCCGTCAGTAAGAACTCCTGCTGGATGATAGTAACGGCCACGGTGACGACACCCGTCACCATGGAGGATAACGAAACGTACTTACTTATATACAGAGTGACAAAGAAAGTGAGGAGCATAATTCCGAACAGAAGCGGGTTCACTCCGAGAATGATTCCACCGGAAGTCGCAACAGCTTTGCCGCCCTTGAATCTGGCGAAAACGGGGTACATATGGCCGATCACCGCAAAAATACCGATGATTACGCCGTTCAGTTCCGTACCCATCCACAGGGGGAGGGCAGCTGCGACGGTTCCCTTCAGAATGTCGGCGACGGTAACGGATAGCCCCGGTTTGACACCGAGCACACGGAACGCATTAGTGCCGCCCAGGTTGCCGCTGCCATGTTCCCTGATATCAACATTGTAAAAGAGTTTACCTACAAGCAGACCGGTGGGGATAGAACCCAGAAGGTATGCAATAGCAGCAAATTTGATAAATTCCAAAAGCACGACCTCCATTCACAAAAAATGATAGTTTCAGTTTATCACGTGTCGATTAAAAAAAGAATGGATAAAGTACATAGTTTTATACTTAGTAGTAACTCCAATATATTAACAAAAGAAAGTTTATAACCACATAATTAGGGAATAGGCAAATAGTTACTTCTTAATTACAGAAAGAAGGGATTATATGATCAGATTTGAAAATGTCGGCAAAACTTTCCCCGACAGCACTACTGCAGTAAAGAATTTTAATTTACAGGTGAATAAAGGGGAGTTCGTAACGTTAATAGGTCCCAGTGGCTGCGGAAAGACCACTACGATGAAAATGATTAATCGACTCATCGAACCTACGGATGGATACATATACATAAACGACAAGAGAGTCAAAGATTATTCCATTCATGAACTGAGATGGAACATCGGCTACGTTCTGCAGCAGATAGCTTTATTTCCTCATATGAGCGTGGAAGAAAATATAGCTATTGTACCTGAGATGAAAAAGTGGAAAAAGGAGAATATTTCCTCGAGAATAGACGAACTTATGAACATGGTAGGACTGGATGCGAAGAAATACAGGAAGAGAAAACCTTCGGAACTCTCGGGTGGTGAACAGCAGCGAGTAGGAGTAGTGCGTGCACTCGCTGCTGACCCCGACATTATTTTGATGGATGAACCTTTCAGTGCTCTTGATCCGATCAGTAGAGAACAGCTTCAGAAAGATATCCAAACGCTCCAGAAAGAAATTAAAAAGACGATAGTGTTCGTTACGCACGATATGGATGAAGCCCTTGCACTGGGAGACCGTGTTTGCCTGATGAAAGAAGGCGAGATTGTACAGGTGGACACCCCTCAGGAACTCATCCTGCACCCGGCCAATGACTTTGTGAAGAATTTCATCGGCGAGAGAAAGAGTCCCTGGCAGACTGCCGTGGACGTCGTAATGAAGAAAGAGGCGACAACTCCTGCGGGCATGACTTTTGTGACAGATGAAGAAGGACAGTATAAATACGCCGAAAAAGAAGGAAGAGAAGTGGAAGTGCCGGTTCTCGGCAACAGCACTACGTTAAAAGAAGCTGTAGAAACGCTGGAATCGACTCCTGAAGAAACACTCCCGGTAACGAAAAATAACATATTTCTCGGGTACATTACGTACGAGCATATCGTGCATTACTTAAAAGCATCCGCTGAACGTGAAGGGAGTGTTGTACAGCAATGAATGAATTTATTGATATCTTCCAGCAGCGTCAGGATGAATTCTGGATCAAACTGTGGGAACACCTGCAGATTTCCATTATATCTTTAATAATAGCAACGTTGATAGCCGTCCCGCTCGGGCTGATACTAACCAGATATAAAAGAACGGCCGAACCGATCATCCAGGTGACGGCGATCCTTCAGACAATTCCGAGTCTGGCCGTTCTGGCATTTCTTATTCCTTTTTTCGGTATCGGACAGACACCTGCGATCATCGCATTGATTGCATACGGTCTTCTGCCGATATTGAGGAACACATATACCGGAGTCAGCGAAGTCGACAATTCTTTACTGGAGGCCGCTACCGGAATGGGGATGAACTCTTTCAAGCGTCTCTCGAAAGTTGAGCTTCCTCTGGCTATGCCGGTCATTATGGCCGGCATCCGTACCTCTATGGTACTGATTGTCGGAACAACCACTATCGCTGCATTAATAGGAGCCGGGGGGCTGGGGGATCTGATTCTTCTCGGACTTGACCGTGGAGGAGACGTCAACCTTATTCTTCTCGGGGCTATTCCTGCGGCTCTTCTTGCGATTCTTCTCGATGTCGTTCTGCGGTTCTTTGAGAGAACTTCTGCTAAAACCGGGATGAAATCCTTGTTTATCCTTATCATTGTAGCTTTGCTGATCGTCGTTGCTCCGATCATTTTCACCGGAAAAGCAGGGAACGATATTACCATCGGTGCCAAACTGAACGCTGAACCGACAATCCTTATCAATATGTATGAACTGCTTATCGAAGAAGAGACGGATCTTGAAGTAGGTCTTGAACCGAACCTCGGAAAAACAGATCTTGTCTTCAGTGCCCTGCAGGAAGGAAGTATCGACATTTATCCGGAATTTACCGGAACAGCACTCGTATCCCTTCTCGATCGTCAGCCGGACAGTTACGAATCGAAAGAGGTATACCAGCAGGCCAAACAGGGCATGGCCGAAGAGTACGATATGGCTTACCTGGAACCGATGAAGTATAACAACACTTACACTGTGGCTACGACGAAAGAATATGCACAGGAAAATAATCTTGAAACCATCGGTGATCTTGCTCCGATAGATGACGAAGTAACGGCCGGCTTCACTCTTGAATTCAATGACAGGGAAGACGGATATCAGGGGATGAAAGAGTTGTATAATCTGGAATTCGGCGAAGTGAAAACGATGGACCCCGGTCTGCGCCAGGGAGCGATTAAAAACGGAGAAGTGGATATTATCGATGCGTATGCGACAGATAGCTATATGGTCGAACTTAATCTGACGACTCTCGATGATCCGAAAAATCTGTTCCCTCCGTATCAGGGCGCTCCGCTCATGAGACAGGAAACGCTCGAGAAGTATCCAGAGCTGGAGGACGTACTGAATAAGCTGGGCGGGAAGATTACCGAAGATCAAATGCGGGAAATGAACTATGAAGTGGATGTAAAAGACAGAGCTCCTTCGGAAGTCGCAAGAGACTATCTTGTAGAAGAAGGGCTGCTCGATAAATAGGAGGAATTTCAATGAGTTTTACCAATCCCGGTCCACAGGCGACCGCAGAAATCTTGAAAAATTCATCGACTATTGCTGTAGTGGGCCTTTCTGACAATCCCGCCAGGACTTCTTTTCAGATCAGTGAGGCGATGCAGAAAGCGGGGTACAAAATCATCCCCGTAAACCCGAAAGTGACGGAAGTTTTAGGAGAAAAAGCAGTTTCTTCTCTTCAGGATATTGAAGAGAAGATCGATATCATCAACGTATTCCGGCGTTCCGAGTTTCTCCCGGAAGTGGCCAGAGAGGCAAAAGCGATAGATGCCGAAGCTTTCTGGGCTCAGCAGGGAGTCTTCCACCCGGAAGCGTACGAAGAACTGAAAGACAGTAAGCAGGAAGTCATCATGGATTCCTGCATCAAAGTCGCTCATACAACTCTTCTATAGCAACGGACCCCCTTTTTCACAAGGGGGTTTTTCTTGTTTGTCCATAAATAACTTTTTTTATACGAAAAAAAAAGCTACAATGATACGAGTGAATAAGTTTGAATTTACAAACACGAACGTTTGTTCTAATATAGATAGTAAGGTGATATTGGAACGGAAGGAGATGATTTAAATGAAGTCGAAACAAACTTATACGGACAGTTCCATACAGGTGCTGGAGGGACTGGAAGCTGTAAGGAAACGCCCGGGGATGTATATTGGATCTACGGATCACCGGGGGCTTCACCATCTTGTCTTTGAAATTGTCGATAATTCGGTAGATGAAGCTTTAGCCGGATATGGAGAAACTATTACAGTTACGATCCGGAAAGATAATAGCGTTTCTGTAAGTGATAAAGGGAGAGGTATGCCTACCGGGACTCATCAGACCGGCAAACCTACCCCTGAAGTTATAATGACCGTACTGCATGCCGGCGGTAAATTCGGTCAGGGAGGTTACCAGTCCAGCGGCGGTCTGCACGGCGTCGGGGCCAGTGTTGTAAATGCGCTCTCGGAATGGCTCGTCGTCGATATATTCAGAGAAGGTACCCATTTCAGGCAGCGTTTCGAGAACGGCGGGCTGCCGGTCACCACGCTGGAAGAGATAGGTAATACGAAGAAAATGGGAACCACTATTTCCTTTAAACCGGATACGTCCATCTTTTCCACGATCAACTTTCACACCGAGACGCTGATGGAACGCTTAAGAGAAGCCGCTTTCCTTCTGAAAGGACTGGAAATCAAACTGGTAGACGAACGTGGAGATGAAAAACAGGAAGAAGTATTCTACTATGAAGATGGAATCGAATCTTTTGTAGCCTACTTAAACGAAGAGAAAGAGACGCTCCACCCGGTTATTTCCTTCGAAGGGAAACATACGTCCATCGAAGTGGACACCGCTTTTCAGTTCAACGACGGGTACACGGAGAACATATTGTCCTTCGTCAACAACGTACGGACAAAAGACGGCGGAACGCATGAATCCGGAGCAAAAACGGCCATTACTCGCGTTTTTAACGACTATGCCCGTCGGACACAACTGCTGAAAGAGAAAGATAAAAATCTGGAAGGGAACGATATACGCGAAGGATTTACGTGCATCATCTCCGTACGTATACCGGAAGATCTGCTTCAGTTTGAAGGTCAGACTAAAAGCAAACTCGGCACACCGGAAGCCCGTTCGGCTATAGATAACGTCATTGCTGAGCGCCTTGCTTACTTTCTCGAGGAGAACCCGGAGACGGCTGCTATGCTTGTAAAAAAAGCCATCAAAGCCAAGGCTGCTCGCGAGGCGGCAAGAAAAGCCAGAGAAGATGCCCGCAGTGGGAAAAAGCGTAAGAAAAAGGACTCCCTCCTAAGTGGTAAACTTACACCGGCCCAATCACGTAATCCCAATAAGAATGAACTGTACCTGGTCGAGGGGGACTCGGCAGGCGGGTCTGCCAAACAGGGGAGGGACCGCCGGTTCCAGGCCGTCCTCCCGCTTCGAGGTAAGGTCATTAATACGGAAAAAGCGAAGATTGATGATATATTTAAAAACGAAGAGATATCAACGATTGTGCACACGATCGGCGCAGGCGTCGGGAACGATTTCGACATTGAGGATTGTAATTATGATAAAGTAATCATCATGACGGACGCAGATACAGATGGCGCTCACATCCAGGTACTGCTGCTCACTTTCTTTTACCGGTATATGAAACCGCTCATTGAGGAAGGTAAGGTATTCATTGCACTGCCTCCGCTTTATAAGATTTCCAAAGGGAAAGGTAAGAAAGCGAAAGAGGAGTATGTATGGGATGAAGACGGTCTTGAAGAAGTACTGAAACAATTTAAGAATGGCTATACCATCCAGCGTTACAAAGGACTCGGGGAAATGAACGCCGATCAGTTGTGGGAGACTACGATGGATCCGTCTTCCCGGACGCTGATTCGCGTAACGATTGATGATATCGCAACCGCCGAAAAACGGGTGACAACTCTGATGGGGGACAAAGTGCCTCCACGCCGGAAATGGATTGAATCGCACGTTACTTTCGGTCTTGATGAAGGCGAAAATATTTTAGAAAATGAAAAATTGCACGACTAACAGGAGGAAGTTCTCATGTCTGAAACAGAAAGACTTTTGGATCTGCCACTTGAGGAAGTACTGGGAGACAGATTCGGCCGCTACAGCAAGTACATTATCCAGGAACGGGCCCTGCCTGATGTCAGGGACGGGCTCAAACCCGTACAACGCCGTATTCTTTATGCTATGCAGCAGGAAAAAAACACGGCCGACAAACCGTACAGGAAATCTGCAAAAACTGTCGGTACGGTAATCGGTAATTACCACCCGCACGGGGATTCTTCGGTATACGAAGCCATGGTAAGACTAAGTCAGACGTGGAAAGTCCGCTATCCGCTCGTGGAGATGCACGGGAATAACGGAAGTATTGACGGCGATCCGCCTGCAGCCATGAGGTATACAGAAGCAAGGCTCTCCGGAATATCCACGGAACTTCTGCGTGATATCCAGAAAGATACGGTGGAACATATCCCTAACTTCGATGACACGATAGAAGAACCTACCGTATTGCCCGCAAGGTTCCCGAACCTTCTCGTTAACGGTTCTACCGGAATCTCGGCCGGATATGCCACCGACATCCCTCCTCACCGGCTTGGGGAAGTAATCGAGGCCGTTATTATGAGGATCGATAATCCCGAGGCTTCAGTAGATAAACTGATGACTAAATTACCGGGACCTGACTTCCCTACCGGAGGCATCGTCCAGGGTGCTCAGGGCATCAAAGAAGCTTATGAAAACGGGAAAGGAAAAATCATCGTCCGCGGAAAAGCGGAAATCCAGCAGATCAAAGGCGGTAAGGAACAGATCGTCATTGATGAACTTCCTTATGATGTGAATAAATCCACACTTGTGAAACGGATGGATGAGCTTCGCATCGACCGGAAAGTGGAAGGGATCGCAGAAGTCCGCGACGAGACGGACCGTACGGGTCTGAGAATTGTGATCGAACTGAAGAAAGAGTCGAACAGTGAAGGGATACTCAACTACTTATATAAACACACGGATCTTCAGGTATCCTATAACTTCAATATGGTAGCTATCTCCGATCAGAAACCGAAACTTATGTCTCTTCCGATGATTCTCGATGCCTATATCAGTCATCAGAAAAACATTGTAAGGAACCAGGCGATGCACGACCTGAAAAAAGCGAGAAATCGTGCGCACATCGTCCAGGGACTCATTAAAGCTATTTCGATCCTGGATGAAGTGATCAGTACGATCCGCTCCTCCAGTGATAAAAGCGATGCCAAAGAAAAACTGAAGTCTGCCTATACGTTTTCCGAGGCTCAGGCGGAAGCTATCGTCAATCTTCAGCTTTACCGCTTGACGAACACGGACATCACAGCCCTTCAGGAAGAAGCAGAAGAGCTGGAAGAGACGATCAGAAACCTTGAGAGTATTCTTTCGGATGAGAAACTGTTGCTGAAAGAAATTAAGAAAGATCTCCGCTCCATAAAGAAAACCTATAAAGATGACAGACTGACGGTCATCGAAGAGCAGGTTCAGGAGCTGAAGGTGGACCTGGAAGTCATGGTTCCGAGTGAAGACATACTGACTTCTGTTACGAGAGACGGCTACGTCAAACGGACGAGTCTCCGTTCCTACGGAGCTTCACAGGAAGAATCTCCGCCTCTGAAAGAAGGAGATTATCTTTTAAGCCTCATGGAACTCAATACGACGGATACTTTATTACTGTTTACAAATAGAGGGAAGTATCTTTATCTCCCGGTGCACCGGTTACCGGACATAAAATGGAAGGAACTGGGTCAGCACGTAACGAACCTGGTACCGGTCGAAGCCGGTGAAAAAATCATAGAAGTTATCCCTGTACGAAATTTCGAAACGGATGACTACCTGACATTCGTCACTAAAAATGGGATGGTGAAAAGGTCGCTGCTGAAAGATTATCAGGCGCAGCGCTACTCCAAACCTCTCGTAGGTATAAATACGAAAGCAGATGATGAAGTCGTAGCTGTTCACCGCACCGACGGCCGTAAAGATATTATGCTGGCCTCCAACAAAGGTTACTGCCTCCGTTTTCCGGAAAATGAAATCAATATCGTGGGAGCCCGGGCTGCGGGTGTTAAAGGCATGCAGTTAAAAACGGAGGAAGTCATTGTCTCCGGGGAAGTATTCGACCCGGAAGCTCAAAGAACTGTTCTCGTCGTATCTCATAGAGGTGCGGTGAAACGGATGGATCTCAGGGAATTTGAATCGACGACGAGAGCGAAAAAAGGAAACGTCGTATTCCGGGCTCTGAAGAAAAACCCTCATACACTCATACAAATGCTCGTCGTTGATAAAGAGAGTCATATCCGTATCGTCACTGACAAAGAAGCGATTGAGGTCCAACCGAAGCAGTACCGTTCGAAGGACAGCTACAGCAACGGAACATTCGTTATAGACACCGAACAGAACGGGGATGTGACGGGGGCCTGGAGAAAAGTGGGCTATGAAAGTCCGCTGGAATAATAATCTTCCATAAAATAATAGCGCTTATACTGAAGAAAATGTTATTCTATAGATGTATGTTGATTTAGGAGGGAAAGATATTTATGAAAATCATTGTAGCCGGAGGAGATGGCTTCTGTGGATGGCCTACTGCTTTGTATTTATCCAAGCAGGGTCATGACGTAGCAATCCTCGACAATTTAGTACGACGTAAAATCGATAATGAACTGCATTCGAACTCGGTAACACCTATCGCCACACTCGAAGAACGGGTGAATAAGTGGAAAGAGCTTACCGGTAAAGAAATCAAAACGTTCGTGGGTGATCTGAACCATCATGACTTCCTGACGCAGGTTTTTACTCAGTTCAAGCCGGATGCCTTCGTCCACTTCGCCGAACAGCGTTCTGCGCCTTATTCCATGATCGACCGTGAACATGCGGTGTACACTCAGACGAACAACGTTATGGGGAACCTGAACGTACTCTACGCTATCAAAGAATTGGCACCGGACTGTCATCTTATTAAGCTCGGGACGATGGGTGAGTACGGCACGCCTAACATCGATATTGAAGAAGGGTATATTGAAATCGAACATAAAGGAAGAAAAGACACTCTTCCTTACCCGAAACAGCCGGGGTCCTTCTATCACCTGTCAAAAGTTCATGACAGCCACAACATCCAGTTCGCCTGTAAAATCTGGGGTATCCGTGCCACTGATCTGAACCAGGGAATCGTTTACGGTTTACATACCGAAGAAACGAAGCAGGATCCTGTTTTGAACAACCGACTGGATTACGACGGGGTGTATGGCACGGCTCTTAACCGTTTCATCAACCAGGCAGCCATCGAACATGACCTGACCGTTTATGGTTCCGGTAAACAGACGCGTGCTTTCCTTAACATCGAGGACACGGTCCGCTGTGTAGAGATTGCGGCCGAAAACCCTGCCGAACCGGGTGAATTCCGCGTATTCAACCAGTTTACGGAGTGGTTCTCTGTCAAAGAGCTCGCAGACAAAGTTCAGAAGGTAGCCAAAGAAGAAGGTATCGATGTTTCCATTGATAATATGGAGAACCCAAGGGTGGAAGCAGAAGACCATTACTATAGTGCAGTCAATACGAAACTTCGTGATCTCGGACTGGAACCACACCTTCTGACAGACGAAGTCATCAAAGACATGCTCCAGACGGTGATTGATCATAAAGACCGTGTCATTAAAGACAACGTTCTTCCGTCTGTCACCTGGAAGTAATAGAGGACCTTTATGAAAATCGTTATTGTCACAGAAACTTTTTTGCCTTCTACAGACGGGGTGGTCACCCGTCTGAAGGAGGCTATTACTTATATTCATAAAAAAGGGCATGAAGTGGTCATTATAGCCCCCGATCTTGGGGTGAAAGAATTCGACGGAGCGATTGTGGAGGGCATAAAACCCGCAAAGCTACCCGTTTACTCTTCCAAGTACTTTTCCCTTCCGAGCAGAAAAGTAAAGGACCTGCTGGAAAAACATAACCCTGACGTGGTTCACGTCGTCAACCCTGCTTTAGTAGGGGTATCCGGGGTATATTATGCCAACAAATTAGGTTTTCCGCTCGTGGCTTCCTATCATACACACGTGCCGAAATACCTGGATTACTATAACCTTTATCCTTTTAAACCGATTTTCTGGGCTTATTTCAAGAAACTGCACAGCTATGCCCATACAAACGTATGTACATCGCAAACGATATTGAAAGAACTGCAGCAAAAGCGCATACACAATCTTGAAGTCTGGAAACGGGGCGTGGCTATCGACCATTTCCATCCGAAGCACGAAAGCACGAGTATGAGAGAACGGTTATCCAACGGGAATCCGGGGGATAAACTGCTGGTATTCGTCGGACGTCTTGCTCCGGAGAAAGAAATCCATAAAATAAAGCCTCTGCTGGAAAAGCGGAAAGACGTCTCTCTGGCCATCATCGGGGACGGACCGATCCGTCAGCAGCTTGAGAAAGAGTTTGAGGGGACGAAAACGGTATTTACGGGTAATCTGCACGGAGAAGAGTTCAGAGAAGCGTTTGCAAGTGGGGACGCGATGATTTTTCCATCGGTGACGGAAACGCTTGGACTCGTTATACTGGAAGCTATGGCATCCGGACTGCCGGTAATAGCAGCTGAGAGTGGCCCTACGAAAGAACAGGTAGTAGACGGCGAAACCGGAATACTGTTCGAAAATGAGAACACTCAAAGCATGATAGATGCTGTGGAACAACTGGAAGACCCCGAACTGCTGGAACATCTCAGCGAAAACGCCAGAAAAGAAGCAGAGAATTTCAGTTGGGAGAAACCTTCCGAACAAATTCTTGAGATCTATAAGAAGACGATTGCTATAGCCAAATAAAAACAGCTCCCGTTACGTATGTATCAGGGAGCTGTTAAATTATGTTTTGTCTCACTATCATAAGTATGCTTAGTTTATGAGACATCGAAAAGTAATTCCCCTTAACTTCCTATAATATATATTATGTAAACTAAGTAATTTTGTTAATAAGAGAGGGGTTTTATCTTTTTATTGTTAATACTCCCCTCTTTTATATACAGACAAGATCAGCAGAATATCTATCGTCCCCGCTGATCCCGTCCTGTTCATGAATGTTTAATGACTGTTTTGTCTTCCTGCTGGATCACTTTATTGTCTTTCATAAGCTTTCCTAATGCTCGTTTGAATGCAGCTTTGCTGATGCCGAATGTTGCCCGGATATCTTCCGGATCGCTTTTATCCGTAAAGAACATAACGCCGTCATTTTCTTCTAAATACTCGTAGATCACTTCCGCATCTTCTTTCTGGCTGACCGCTTTTACGGGTCTCAAGGACAAATTCAAAGTGCCGTCTTCTTTAACGGCTATTACTCTTGCTGTTAAGTCTTCCCCGAGCCTCGGTTCCGCGATCCGCTCCGTCGGATGAATGAACCCGCGATATCCTTCTTCCGTCAGTACAGCAGAACCGGCTTTTACAGCTTTATACACACGTACTCCGACTTCTTTGTTCAGCATATCTTCAGGAGCCTTATCAAGTTCTGCCATTACTTCGTCTTCCGAAATGGGTTTAGCTTCGAGTCTTCCTTTCTTGTCCGTCTCCAGCGTAACAAACAGGAAGTCTCCTTCTTTCGGCCACACAGCCTTCATCAGAGGCAGGTCATCTTTGGAAACGAGGATGTCTTTGCCTTCCACTCCAATATGGACGAATGCTCCGAGATGCGGCAGGATACTGACAACTTCCGCCCATCCGTAAGCATCTGCGGTAGCTGCCGGTAATGAATCCGTCGTGACGAGATCCCCGTTTTTATTCAAGTAGCAGAATACCTCTATTTCTGTATTCAGGGCCGGAGCGCCATCAGTCGTCTCCAGCGGGAGTGTCTCTCCGTGTACGGTAACCTCAGCGTCACCGGTGACTTCCGCTTTTTGAATGGTTCCGATAATAGATAAGTTCATAGCTAGTTCCTTTCGGGCTGTTTTACTGATACAGACGATCGACAGCCGTTTTGATTTTTTGATAAGATGCTTTCTTTTTTTCAAAATCGTAAATATTCGTTATAAGAAGAAACTCGTTCACCTGGTACGATTCGGATAACTGTTGTAATTTCCTTGCCACCTTTTCAGGGGTGCCTATGATGGTTCGTTTTCTGTTCTTCTGTATTTTGTCTATTTCGTCCCCGGGCAGATTATCAAAATCAATCTCATCAGGCGCATATACTTTCGTATCGAGTCCTTTTTCCACCTGGAGTAACCACATATCCTGACTCCTGGCCAGATACTCCGCTTCTTCTTCCGTATCCGCGCATACAGCAAAGACGCACATATTCACGGAAGGCTCGCTGAGCTGCAGAGATGGCTCAAACTTATCGCGGTAAGTCTGCAGGGCCTCTTCCACCGCATCGGGGCTGATAAAATACCCGAAAGTGAAGCCCGTCCCCTGCTTCGCCGCATGCCGGGCACCCCGCTCCGAGAGACCGAGCACCCACATGTCAGGAATCGTCGGCGATGCCGGTTTTGCTTTTACTCCATAATAATCGTGGCCTTTTGGAAGGTCGTCGTAAAGGAAATGCTGCAGTTCCTTCAATTGCCGCTGAAAAGAACTGAGCGGCTTGTTCACTCCATCAGTCAGAGCCGCCCTCGTCTTCTGGCCTCCTCCCGGAGATCTTCCGAGACCGAGATCCACCCGACCCGGGTAGAAGACTTCAAGTGTACGGAACACTTCGGCAACTTTCAGCGGACTGTACTGTGGCAGCAGCACTCCCCCTGACCCTACTTTTATGTTCGTCGTTTTACTTAAAATCGTATTTATGATTACTTCCGGAGCGGCACTGGCCAACCCGTTCGTATTGTGATGCTCGGCCACCCAGTACCGGTGATATCCGAGGGATTCCGTGAACTGTGCAAGCTCTGTCGTCTGTGCTAATGCGACCCCTGGCGAACCTCCGTCCGAAATCGGTGATTGATCCAACACACTAAGTATCACTGTACATCCTCCTGTTTATTTATACACGTCCCGCATTATTTTGTCTAAAATCTGCTGCTGCTCTTCAAAGAGAATTTTATATCTCTTTTTAAGAACTTCGAACTCTTCTCTCCCGGCATCGGTCAAATAGTACCAATACACCTTCTGCCGCTTCTTGTCATGGGATTTATAGTCTTCCTTCCTTGCCAGAAGCCCTTCTTCCGTCATCTCATGTAAAGTATCCAGCAGCGTGGAAGGTGCCGGTATCCAGTTTTTTGTTAAGGTTTTGAATTCCTTTTTGAAGTGTTCGCTGATCATCGGCTGTTTCACCTGAAGCAGATGCATAATATAAAACTTGGTAAACTGAGCTGCGCTCATATTCAATGCGAATTTTTTAGGATTATTTTTGTGACTCACGAAAACACCCCTCCTCCCTATCATTTTACCTCAGAGACGAGGGGAATTAAATGAATAAGAACATTTGTTCAATCTCCCTGGGTATAATTCGGGAATACTCCTAACTCATAAAAGGAGGGAAAATGTCTATACTCTTCTGTAACTTCCTTTGCTCTATCATAAAATAATTTCAGATGTTTCTAAGTAAAGTTGACAATAACAATCTTTTTGTTTAATCTATACAGTATAAATTGAATAATTTTAATTAATTGTACAAAAGGAGGGATGAATATGGCGAATGAAGATGAATATTTACTGGAAGAATCAAAAGATGTGATGATCAGCGCCCTCGCTCAAACTATGGTCATATACGGAGTCACCCCATCAGTAGGAAGAATTTATGGACTTCTTTTCTTTGCTGACGAACCTATGACTCTCGACGATATAAAAGTTCAAGTAGCAATGAGCAAAGCCAGTGTAAGTAACGGTATGAGGGAACTTCTAGAAACCGATATGGTCACAAAAGTATGGAAAAAAGGAGAAAGAAAAGATCATTACATTGCTGAAAAAGATTTCTTGCGGAACTTTATTAATTTCTTCACTAAGAAAATACGTCAGGAGCGACAGTTAATTTTGAAAGGAGTAGAACAAACAGAAGACACCTTCAAATACCTGTCGACAAATAGTGAGAATCCTGAAATTAAAAAAAAAGCACAAAAAAATCTGGACTTGATACATGGATCCATGAATTACTTTCATTGGACAATGAAACTTGCGAATGCAATGGAATCAGGAGATATTTTCAAATACTTTCCTAAAAATAACTAATGAAGAGAGGATTAACACACTTATGGATCAAACAGCACTTGTGCTTATCGATATTCAAAAAGAAAATAATTTTGACATCGACAACCTTGAAAAAATCGTGAGTCGAACAAAAAAAATCATTAATACTTGTCGTGAAAAAAACATTCCTATTATTTATACAAGACAAATCAATAGAGCTGATACAAAGGGACTTTCTAAAGGGGAACCCCTAAATAAAGACGGAAGCCCTTATTACTACTCCTCGGATTCAAAAAACATAGAAATCATAAATGATATAAAACCTCAAAAAGACGATATTATTATAGATAAATATCGGTGGAGTGCTTTTCACGAAACAAGCCTTGATCTTATGCTTAGAAACATGGGAGTTACAAACATAATTATAGGTGGCCTCGTTAGTGACGGGTGCCTTATGACTTCTGTTTTTGATGCTTATTTCAGAGATTACCAAATCAACCTGGTTGAAGATATTTGCGCTACCACTAATACAGGAGCGCATATGGCATCCATGTTGATTATGTCCAACTGGGTTTATACCTTATCTATTTACGATACGAAGAATATCATCAACAAACTTAATGGAATCCCTTACGATGTATATGAAGCTCCTTCTCCTGATGCTCTGCCTTTCACTCCAGAAACTATGAAAAAGCAATTCCAAAAAATCGCGAATACTAAGGAGAGACTATAAATCATGAAGAAAATTACCGCCCTTCTATTCTTCTTTGCCCTACTCATGCTTGCAGCATGTGGAAGTGAAGAAACTCAATCAAATGAAGAAAGTAATAATAAAGAAGAAACCGCTGACACAAAACAAGATGAAACAATTACTTTTGGAGCTACTACATGGACTAGTACTCAGGTACCTACGGCCATTGCGAGTCAGATCCTTGAAGAAGCCGGTTATCAAACAGAGATTACCACAGTTGCCCAACCCTTAATTTTCGAGGGTCTTGCTAATAAGGATATGGATGTTTTTATGGACGCCTGGCTTCCTCATACAGAAGAGGAGTTATGGAATAAATACAAAGATTCATTACAAAAAGTAACGGCCAGCTACAAAGAAGTTCCTCTGGGCTGGGTTGTACCTGAATATATGGAAGCAGACTCTATAGAGGATTTAAAAGGAAAATCAGATCAATTCACCGATGAAGTAGTAACTATCGGAGCCGGGGCAGGTATTGTAGAAATTTCTAAAGATATTTTTCCAGCCTACGGACTTGACGATTACGAACTAGTTCCAACCAGTGAATCTGCCATGATGGGAGTTGTCGATGAAAAGACCAAGGCTAAAGAACCTTTTATTATCACAGGATGGAGACCTCACTCTATGTTTCAGAGATATGATCTGAAATTTCTCGAAGAATCAAAAGACCTTTTCAAATATGATAATGTGTACGTCCTTTCTTACCAGGGACTCGAAGAGAAACATCCTGAAGCCTACAATATCCTTTCAAATTGGGAAATCAGTGTTGAAGATCTAGAAGAAATGATGCTGAAATATGAAAAGGAAGATAAGTCATTTGAAGAACTTGCCCAAAAGTGGATCGAGGATAATAGAGATAAAGTGGAGACTATGCTTAAATCCTCCAATTAATCATCAATTGAACTAAAAGCTTCTGACAGTTGAATTTCTACACTGCCAGGAGCTTTTGAACTTTAGGTTAAGATTCTTCATTCCAATCTCCTTATTGAATGGAACTCATGATTTTTTGAATAAGTTCCCTTTTCGTTCAATCATTGAACCTCTGATCTCTTATCATCGAAAGCTGCACATAACAGTGGTAAACTGAAATAGTTATATAGATTCATAGACATGTAGAATTTTTCTATATGTAGATAGTAACACGTCCTGAAAATTAATGTACGGGAGAGATTGTTATGACAGAATTACTCAAAGACAAAGCAGGATTAGTCACTGCAGCAGGATCGGGCATCGGCCGTGCCAGTGCGATCGCCCTGGCAAAATCCGGAGCCAAAGTAATGGTTTCTGATGTCAGCGAAGAAGGCGGGAAAGAAACCGTTAAAATGATCAGGGATAATGGCGGCGAAGCACAATTCTTCAAGTGTGACGTGAGTGACGAAGATCAGGTGAAAGCATTAGTGGATGAAACGGTCTCCGCTTTTGGTAAATTGGATATCGCTCACAATAACGCCGGTATTAACGCGGGTCAGGTCAAAATAGGAGAAATGGAATCCGAAGACTGGGATAAAACGATAAAAATAAACTTGTACGGAGTTTTTTACTGTGTGAAGCACCAGATTAACGAGATGCTGGAAACGGGCGGCGGTTCGATAGTCAACTCCGCTTCAGGATCCGGATTGGAAGGCTCAGCGAAGATGACACCATACACCGCTTCAAAACACGGTGTCGTCGGTCTGACGAAGTCCGTGGCACTGGAATACGGAAAACAGGGCATACGTATTAATGCAATCGCTCCGGGCGCAACCATTACACCGGCCATTGAAAAATGGGCCCAGAACCAGCCGGAACAATATAACGGCGTATTGGAGTCACTCCCTGCAGGTGAAATGTCCACACCGGAAGATCAGGGGAACGTTGTTGCGTTTTTATGCTCCGACCTTGCGAAGCAGATTAATGGTGTGACGGTACCGGTGGACGGCGGATACACGGCCGGAAAATTATAAGAAGATCAATGCAGTCCCGTTCATAAATTCATAATGTTTCAAACTTCCCCAAAACATCAGTCTCCTGAGGCAGACGTTTTGGGGAAGTGTTTTTTTCAGATATCAGGTTTTCAGTTATTTCTTATATCTTCCAAAGAACTTGAGACTATGTTCCCTTTATAAATTGTAGCTACCCGACTTGATCTTCTCGCAACAGCTTCGGCAGAACAGGAAGCTTCAACAAAAACGATACTGGCTTCGTCACCGGGTTTGGGCCATACCTGTGTCCCTTTGGAATTAAGCGGGGTCTTCCCATTGGTGATAAAAGAGAGGGTCTGTGCTAACGATTGTTCATCTGTCCATCCTGAAATTTCTGCTAAACGACTGGCGCGTGCTAACACATCTCCATTACCGAACGGAGACCAGACGTCAAAAATATTATCACATCCTATGGCAACTGCTACTCCTTTCTCACGCAATAAGTTTATCGGCGGGAACTTTCGATCAATCGGAACGCTGGAGATAATGGTGATCCCCGCTTCAGCCAATAATTCTGCCATTTCCTCTGCTTGAGATGCCGAAATATCTCCGAGTCCCAATGCATGACTAATCGCAACCTGGCCTTGCAGACCGGCTTCATTCGTAAACTGAGCCAATCGTTTCATTGTAAAAATTCCGAGGTGATACGGGTCATGTAAATGCAAGTCAATTCCTGCATTCCCTTCCACGGCCGGTTCCACCATGCTGTTCAAAGAGGCTTCTATATCCCCATCCATGGTAGCAGGATCAACTCCGCCTACAAAGTCCGCCCCTCGATCAAGTGCTTCCTTCACTAAATCTTTCGTCTTCGTTTGCAGTAAACCATGTTGAGGAAAGGCGACGATTTCATAGGATAGTCTTCCTTCAAATGTTTGTAATGCTTGTTGGTCTGCAAGTTCTTTTGTAGTAGTTTCCAGGGACGGCACAACCTCTTTTTCACTTTCAAGTCTTTCAAAGATATTATTGACGGAGGGTACAGAACGCCATCGATCCCCAAGTAATGTTTTGTCTAAATGACAATGTTTTTCGATGAACGACGGGAGCACCAGCAGTTGATTCGCATCTCTTTTTGGTAAATCATCAGTTATCGTTTCAGCGGAAGGTACAAACTTTGCAATCTTCTGGTCCTTGATTAATAGATGGAAACATTCCGTCTTTGTGCCTGAAATGTGGAATTCACAGTTGATCTATCCCTTCTAATATAATACGTAAAGTAACCCTGAAAAAACACGGTCGTCCTTTCTATCCTGCAGTTTTATTCCAATAGTAATCAGGCTCCGGCTTCTTTTAGTATACTTACAGTTTCCTGATATCCATTATTCTTGGCGTGCTGCAAAGGCGTTACACCTTCCCTGTCACTAATACTGAGATCACTCCCGTAGTCCACCAATATTTGTACAATTTTTTGATAATCCCTGCCGCCATCCCCTAGAATGATCGCTTCCAATAATGCTGTCCAGTGCAGATTATTAATATGATTAACATCTGTATCAAAATTGTTTAAAAGCTCTTTCACGACGTCAACATGACCTCTTTCTGCAGCAGGTATAAGTGCCGTTCCTCCATACCGGTTCGTTAGTGTCGTATCAGCTCCTGCTTCAACTGCAAGTTTCACAATGTCAAGAAACCCTTCTGCCCCTGCATATAAAAGTACATTATCCTGATTGTTATTCCGTATATCAATATCCGCTCCTCGTTGAATAAGGGCATCTGCAGTACCTGTGTGATGTTCACGGGTTGCTGCCATTACAGCGGTCACTCCCTGTTCATTCGTTGCATCGATATCTGCACCATTTTCCAGAAGCTCCAGGACGTTCTTCTTGTCCCCACGTTGAGCGGAGTCGATTAATTGTTGATTCATAGTATCTTTCTCCTTTTCTTTTGACACGTTTTCCGAGGAGTCAGAGGTTAATTGACAAGCGGTAAGCAAAAACAAAAAAAAACAGACTGACGAACATTTGCCCTACCTTCATAATCCCTTCACCTTCTCTTTTATCAATTCATTTAACCCTGAACGAATATGCCAAATCCTGCGTTGTGAAATTTCTTATAACCATAAATAAAGAGGTGGGGACTTTTCCTCCACCTCCAACAGTTCACATACATAGATTTTCAAGGTTTAATTTTGCAGTTCACCCGCTGTATCAGTCCTGCAATTTTGTCATCGTTGCGTAAATCGAAACGCGCGCATCGCTGGTGTTGGTAAAGCCGAGCTGCTGCTTGGAGTCACAATAAATTACATCACCTGCTGACACCGCTACTTCTTCACCGTCGATTAAGAAGATCCCATCTCCGTCGATAACGTACAAATACAATTCACGATGTGGATGATTATGCGCTTTCATATGCTGTCCAGGTAAAAAGTTCAGTACGAACGCTGTGCTGTGTTCATTTTTAATAAGATTGACTTTAGTGAATTGCTCCTCATTAAATTGTTTTGCGTTTTCAATAGAATAAATTTGCATAAAAGTCACCCTTCTTTTAAGAATATATAGTATAAATTATATCACATGCTTCAAAGTTCGGAGATTTATGGCTGCTGACTCTACAACGGGCAGCTTAAAGAAATTTCCGTTCAAAAGAAACCGGTAAGCACTACTCAATCAAAGGTTCCAGTACACCTTCCCCAAACAAAGCCCACGTATAAATACAACAAAATTCAATCATGATAATAATTATAAATTTAACCCGTGAGATTTGCTGTAGTTGTAAATAATAAAAACTCCCTAAAAGTACATAAAAGCTGGCCAGATGAGTATATTCCGCTGTAAGAGGCTCATCTAATGGAGTGAAATTCAACCCGAGATAAGCAAAAAGATTAAAAACAGTTAATAAAACCAAAGCAGTTACGTTCAAAAGATGAACATACAGGTTTTTCAAAGTAACATCCTCCTTCTTTCCGGGCGCTAACTATTCAATTACAAAGAGTGACTTCTCTCCTGAAGGTACAGATGGTCTATAAAATATAAACTGCCACAAAGATAGTAAAACCTGCGGAAAGAAAAAGTGTGAAAGCAGCCGGTTTCCGCTTTTGATATTCGTTGATCCCTATGAGGATAACCAACCCGCTCATCAACAACAGAAGGTAAGGTCCTCTATCAGCCGTTCCGGTTATGAGGCTATACCCGGCCAGGGCAGTTATGGTAACTCCCAGCACTATTTGAAGTATTTTCACTGACAACTCCCCCCTCCCCACTATACGACATCATATGTACGTGATAACACTACCAATTATTATTCTACTTGTATTTTAAAATTCGATCTTTTTTTTAAAAGTGATTGATTTTATATACTTATGTTTTTTATTATTATATTCGGAATAACTTCCTTTCAATCGAAAGGTTTGATCGAAGAATCGTTTTAACCCATCTAAAAAACATTTTCCCCTTCCTCAATTAACTCCCTCTTCCTCCTCGACACTTAGGTACACACGCTTCTTTCAAAAACTCTGAAATCATCACCCTTCAACAATCTTCGGTTTTACGAAACCCATGACAGCGGCTGGTTGATTCTTTTTTAGTTCTGTTCAAAAAACGAAACCTTCCTGGTCTGCATATTTCTTTACCGTGCGGACGTCCGTATTCGTCATTCTTGCAACATCTGAGTAGCTGCATCCTTTTCCATTCACTTCTTTCTTGATATACTAGATGTCAGTCACTTCCAACATCTTCCTCATGAACTCCTGCCCTTCATTGATTGCACAATAGAAATCTTATTGATTTAAGAAATCGTTAGTAAGTGGCTTTTTTACGTTTCTTACCTTCTTTAGCAACCTGCATAGAATGAATGGTCTTTAATTGAAGGACTATTTTACTTATAGTGAAGAACAAGAGGAAAAAAAACTACTCTTAAAGAAAAAAGGTTACGTTACATATAACCTTGAACTTGTAAATGAAAGCACTATGGAGTTAATAGTAAACAATGCGGTTATTACTTTAGATACTAATGATCCCGTTGAAATACACAGTTCTAAAACTGGAGAGCAAACCACTCTCCCAACAAATGAAGTAGATCAAGATGGTAATACAATTGAAGTTCAAGTAGTAAAATACACTGCAGATGGTACGATCCAAGCAGCTTTTAGCCAGAATGCTCTAAAATGTAATCTAGGCATTGCAAGTACAGATGGTACAGCCGGACTTGCCGGATTCGGAGGTCTTGGAATTCCTGGAGCAATTGCTGGCAGCGTAGCTGGTGGAAGGGCTGGCGCTCAATCTGCTGGTTTTGATTACATTTAATTAAAAAGGAAGAGTGATAAATATTGAGAACAAACGCTCATTTAATGAAAGCAAATCCGCCTTATAAATCATTTAGTAAGAAAATGGCGCATTTTTATATAACTATAGGGCTTCTATCATTTTTCTTCTTACATTTTTATGTAGAAATTACAATAATTTTAAGTCTTCTTATTTCTTTTTTACTTATTTTCATAGGAATAGCGGCTCTAAAAGAACGCAAAAAAAGCTACAATAAGAATAAACGTCTATGACTTCCTCCACGTTACCTAAAGGCAGTCTTTCCAATAGTCTTATATATCCTAGTTACTACTTCATATTTGCCTACGAACGATAACACAGTAACTCAATACAAAAATATAGTGCTTTTAGATAGATGTTTAACTAAGATTTAAAACTATTCTGACTTTTCTTATTCGAAATAAAAATTTGCAAATAACAAAATAAGGTAGCTACAATAACTGCACTTATACGTTCCGCTATATTATAATCAAAAAGTGGACCTAATACTAAAATCACTCCGGTAAGAAAAATAGGAGGTCCTATTATTTTAAGTATAGTCATTTTGTGTCCCTCCTCTCACCCCTCTTCCCCTATCGAACCTAAAAAAAACGGTTCCTTTGGCATCATCCCCCTCCGTCCTCTACTTTTATAATAGGTGCGTTAGTATAGCATAGAACAATAAAAAACCCGTCCCCTTACGTTATAAAGGAAGCCGGGCCTTGATATAGGTGTTCAACGTCCACCCGTTAATGAATGACCGTTGTTTTAAAGCAATGAATATATGACAGATAGCAACGAGGGTGGAACACGGTTGGAGAATGAACATTTTTTGACACCAGTAAGTTGATGTGTCACTTCGATCGTTATTTTGTATAACTGATTAAAAATTCTCCTCTGTGAGTCCTGGCCTTCTATATGACTGGAATCCAGGATATCTTTTCGCTTCATTACGACCCCCTCTCGTTTTTTTCTACGTAAACACCTATCAGAAATTTCACCAATACATATATTGATAAAGTGATGGCGGCCACAATAAAAACGTTATAATCATCTTCTAATATTACTGTTATAAAAAATAAAGCTACCACAAAATAAATAACTGCAAATCTTTCTTGGTATCTTCTCTTTTTAGATAACTGACCTGAGTCTTTCAATTATTTCACTCCAAACCTGAAAGCTCTAATAAATAAAACCTTTTCCTTCAGTACAGTTTAATAGCTATTTGGATAATCTAAGTAACATTTTGAAACTAAGCCATTATCATTGGTGCCATCTTATATCTGAAAGCCAGTTTCCAACTACTGTTTCACTAGTGATGCCGTATTGTTGTAATACCCTGGACTTAATAATTATGTATATTAATTTATGTTCGGAGTAACTACTTAGTAATAAATTAAAATGCTTTATTTTAATATTTAGCATTTGAACACATTGCAGTCTGTCTTTTCTCCGCTTCCGATCATTTATTTATTTTTTATTAGCGAAGGACCTAAAAACAACGCAATATAAAAAGTAACCATTAGATACAAAAGGATGTAATCAGCTTTTACAGTGTTCATTCCTAATAAATAACTATTAATGGTCAGAATTACCGTTAATATTATAGTCGACACCAAAAAGACCAGTAATGAAACCTTATAAATTTTCCCGTTTACTTCTCCCCGCTCCTCCGTTTTGTCGGATTTCTTTCCGCTTCTTCTTAATGATTCTAAAATAACAAAAGCCGACACACCGAAAACGAAACCCGGTACACCTACTCTTCCGGAAATTAAACCTGTAACACCTGTGAATAGGATTATGCTTACCAGTATCCCATAAAAATACTTAACGATAATCCGGCCCTCCCTTTCAAAATATTAAAATTCCTAACAATACTAACAGTGTCTGTCCTTTTGCCGGCCTTGAATTTACGGGTCATCCCTTCTTTTTGTCAGCTCTCCTCTTATTAATCCTGGGTATAATAAAATACCAGGAAACAAATCCCCCTATGGCCAAGCCTATAACGTTATTCCACCTTATCTCTCCTTCAGCAAAGTAACTAAAGGACATAGAAACAACTGCGAAAACCACAGCTGAGAGAAGACCGTTTTTGAGTCTTTCACTCATCGAAAGCCTCCCTTTCACAGAATAGACTATAAAACAATCCACTTCTTCAAGATATAGACTGTCTTTTACCGATCACTGGACTGAAAAAACGACAGACACGATTTAACGTTATGGCAAACTCAGTTTTGTTGTTCGTCCACCATCGACTTGGTAGACCTGCCCGGTAATAAAACCGGCCTCTTCCGCTGCCAAAAAAGCCACAAGAGACGCCACCTCTTCAGGCGTACCTGTGCGAGCCACAGGGTGGATGTCTCCTATATCCCGCTGGAATGCTGCAGGATCTGGTGTGCTTTTGATGAAATCAAGATTCAATTCGGTATCAATCCAGCCGGGTGCTACTGCATTACAACGGATCCCTTCATGTCCGTGATCTACAGCTACCGCACGAGTCAATCCATGTATGGCAGCCTTCGTGGAACTATATGCTGCGTGTCCAGGGTTCGCTGCCAGCCCTTCCACCGACCCGATATTGACAATGTTGCCTTTCGTCCTGCGCAAATATGGCAAAGCGGCACGAATCATCAAAAATGGACCTGTCAGATTCACATTGAGATTCCTCTCCCAATCTTCAAGGCTCATTTCTTCAATGGAACTCTCCTTCATCATTCCCGCATTGTTGACCAGTATATCCAGTCGACCAGTACGGGCGATGGCTTCTTTTATAATTCTCCCCGGTGCTTCCGGATCGGAGAAGTCCGCGGTAATAGAGTCGAATGCTTCGTCCTCACTCCGTTGCGCAGTTATGACCGTTGCACCTTCCTCACTCAGGCGTCTGGCTATGGCGCGGCCGATTCCTTTTCGTCCACCTGTCACCAGTGCTACTTTGTTTTCAAAACGTCTCATAACGAAAACCTCCTTATCATACAATCCAGTGGGTTACTCTTCGAAACAGTCACTTCTGATTATACAAGCAGGTACAGCAATGTTAAACGAAACCTAAAAAAGACTGGTAGTATTCCATCAACCAACTAATTGATGAACGTTCGTAAATAATTTAGTACGCTTTCTTTGATTCAGGTTAAGATAATTAGTAAGTTAAGTGATGAAAGTTTGCGAACGTTTGTGTTATGATATGAATGAATAATACATAAGAAAAGCGGGGCTGTACGATGGAACACAGAAAATACGGATACATATATACCGACAATAATGAACGAAATAATAATAAACAGATTACCGGTCTAAAGGAAAAAAACATTCAGGGGCGGGACATTTTTACAGATGTGAACACTGATGAAAGCGTTCGAAAAGATAATTATGAGCTTCTTAAACGGATTCTTTACCCGGGAGATGTTCTCTACCTTCATTCCCTTGACCATCTGGGGCGTAGTAAAGAAGAGATTATGCAGGAATGGCACACTGTTACGAAAGAGCTTGAAGTAGATGTTGTCGTACTGGACATGCCTCTTCTGGATACGACAAAGTATAAAGACAGCATGGGGACATTTATTGCCGATCTCGTTTCACAAATGCTTTCCTGGATGGCCAAAAATGATAACGATGAGAGCGAGTTGCAGAAGGAAGAAGAAAGCGAAGTCAACAATCCCTACAAACGATTGGGTCGCCCGAAAGCTGAGATTACAGATGCTTTCCTAGAAGCGTACAATGAATGGAAGTCAGGAAATATTACAGCGACACAGGCGATGAAACAGGCGGAAGTGAAGAAAACGACCTTTTACAAACTCGTCCGGCAAGTAGAAGATGATATGTAAAGGAGTCCTGCTGTAATGAAAGAAAAATTCCCCTACATTGTTTATTGGTTCCTCTTTCTCTTGGGGCTTCACTCTTATTGGCAATTTTTCTTTGTGGATTACGGAGTGATTTATACAGTTTTTTTTACATTTATATGTGGTCTGTTCGGAGGGATGGTAGCACTGTTATTACGGAACTATAAATTAGTTACGTTAAGTTTCATGCTTTTAATCAGTCCCTATATCATCATTCTCAGTATGCACTACGTATAATTAGAAGAAGGAAGCTGAAAAAATCAGCTTCCTTCTCTATATAAGATAATTACTCTCTTCTGGTTGTTTAACCGGTATTAAATTTTTATTTCGGAGTTACTACTAAGTTTAAAGTAGAACTAGATTAAAATTTAATGCCTATTTTACCCAAGTTTTTGGACTCCTTAATGTACGTAAAGGCTTCCTGGCAGTTCTCTGCTGAAAACATCTTGTCTACAACAGGGTGGATGCCGTGCTTCTCTATGAACTGAAGCATGTCCACCCATTCCTCCATACTCCCCATCGTTGAACCGAGAAGATTATACTGGCCATAAAAGAAACTTCTGATATCCAGTTCGAAAGTGTCCTTCGTTGTAGCACCGAACGTTACGATAGTTCCCCCTCTTCTTACGGCATCGATGGACTTCTGGAATGTTTCGCCGCCGATACTCTCGACTACTACATCAATCGTCTCGTCATGAAGAACTTCATTCCAGTCATCATAGGTGAAAACGGCCCGGTCCGCTCCTATATCAAGAGCTTCTTTCATCTTATCTTCCGAACGTGAGGTAACGATGACACGTGCGCCGACTGCTTTTGCGAATTTCAGTGCATATGTCAGTACACCGCTCCCGATACCAGGCAGAAGAATCGTATCTTCCTCAGATATATTTCCACGGGTGAACATTACCCGGTAAGCTGTCAATGCTGCAAGAGAAAGCACTCCCGATTCATCCAGCGTAAGGTGATCAGGTTTTTTACGCACGTTCTCCGCTGGCATGACGATATACTCGGCGAATGTCCCGTCTTTCGGGAACCCTACGATTTCATATCCTTCCGGCGGAGCATCACTTTTCTCTTTCCAGCCGAGACCTGGATAGATAATGACTTCCTCCCCGTTTTGAAAATCTTTGACGTCCGCTCCCGTCTCTTCAATCGTAGCAGAAGCATCGGATCCCGGAATGAAAGGTCCTGATTCCGGGTCATGTTTGTTCTCGACGACCGCCACATCTCTCCGGTTCAGTCCACCCACGTTCACTTTCAGAAGCACTTCTTCGGCACCGGGCGTCCTTACGTCCATCTCCCTGTATGTAAGTCCGGAGATTCCCTGCTTGTGTTCATGTACAATCGCTTTCATATTACTGTCCCCTTTCTTTTAAGACTACCTTCAGCTTACCAATAATCTGTGGAAAATAAAATAAGAGTCCATCTTTTTAAGGATGGACTCTCGTTTTAAAATATATTAGTCAAGTACTTTGACAGTTACGGATTGACGTCCGAAGTCAAGGGCGTCACCCTGGCTAGGCATGAAGAGATCGATGCGGTTGCCGTTAATAGCTCCACCGGTATCACCAGCGATAGCTGTTCCGTATCCTTCGACCCATACTTTGGAACCGAGCGGGATGACGTCAGGATCGACTGCGATGACTTTCTGACCAGGGTTGGCTCTCAAATCCTGACCTGTAGCTGTAACACCGCTGCATCCTGCACAATAAGCTGTATATGCTGTAGCTTCAGCTGTGAACTGCTTCTGTACATCTCCCTGGGAGCTGCTTTCAGAAGAGCTGGCACTGCTGCTTTCAGATGCTGTGCTGCTACTTTGTTTCTGCTCGGATGCAGAGCTGCTGCTTGCACTGGAAGCCGCTTTCTCTTCCTGTTTGGAGTCAGAAGCTGATTTAACTGCCGCTTTACTTCCTACCGCCAATTCATCTCCAGGGTGGATCAGGTTACTGGATAGATTGTTCCAGCTTTTCACCTGAGACACGCTGATGCCATGGCTGCTGGAGATTTTGTGAAGTGTATCTCCGGATTTTACGGTATAGACGTTGGAATTTGTTGTTGTTTTTTCTGCCGCTTTACCGTCCACGCTCAACGACTGTCCAGGGTAAATGATGTTGGAGTTAAGGCCGTTGACGGATTTCAGCTGGCTTACCGACACATTATATTGTTCGGAGATGCCCCAAAGTGTATCTCCGCTGTTTACGTTGTGATCCTCAGCACTTACTGTAGTAGCGAATGCTCCTGTAAGGGCTGCTGTAGTTGCTAGTGTAACGATCTGTTTTTTCATTTGTTAATTCCTCCTTGATGGTTATCTCTCATCTGCACAATATCCATAATAACAGGTGTACAGAATAATTTAAGAACAAGGAGCTAACAGTTTGTTTGCAATATTAACATTCACATTGCACAGACATTACAAAGCTTAGATTTGTTGAGCTTCCGCCTGAGCTTTAGGGTCATCGAGATACTCATCATATCTCATTTCTTTATCCACTATTCCATTAGGAGTGATTTCGATGATACGATTCGCCACCGTCTGTATGAACTCGTGGTCGTGCGAGGCGAAAATGACCGAACCTTTGAAATTGGCCACTCCTTTGTTCAGGGACGTGATCGACTCCAGATCCAGGTGGTTGGTCGGCTGGTCCAGAATCAAAACGTTAGCTCCGGAGAGCATCATTTTCGAAAGCATGCAGCGGACTCTTTCGCCCCCGGACAGAACATTCGGGCTCTTCAGTGCTTCTTCCCCGGAGAAAAGCATACGGCCGAGGAAACTGCGCAGGAATGTCTCCGTCTCGTCTTCCGGGGAATACTGTCTCAACCATTCGACTAACGTTTTCTCGTTCCCTTCAAAGTATTCCGTGTTATCTTTCGGGAAGTAGCTCTGGGATGTCGTGACCCCCCATTTATACGTACCTTCATCCGGTTCCATCTCCCCGGCGAGTATTTCGAGAAGGGCCGTTTTGGACGTCTCGGAAGAACCGACAAGAGCGACTTTGTCGTCTTTATTGAGTGTAAAGCTTACATTTTCCAGCACTTTTTCTCCATCTATCGTCTTGGAAAGATTCTGCACCGTCAACAAGTCGTTACCGATTTCCCTTTCCGCCTGGAAAGCTATATAAGGATATTTCCTGGAAGACGGCTGGATGTCATCCAGCGTAATTTTATCAAGCATTTTCTTCCGGGACGTAGCCTGTTTCGATTTGGAAGCGTTAGCGCTGAAACGGGCTACGAATTCCTTCAGCTGTTTGACTTTCTCTTCTTTTTTCTTGTTCTGTTCTTCTGCCATCTTTCTGGCAAGCTGGCTGGATTCGTACCAGAAATCGTAGTTCCCTACATATACCTGGATTTTCTGGAAGTCCAGATCCGCAATGTGGGTACATACGTTATTAAGGAAGTGACGGTCGTGGGAAACGACTACCACTGTATTCTCGAATTCGATGAGGAACTCTTCCAGCCAGCGGATGGCGTGGATGTCAAGGTGGTTGGTCGGCTCATCGAGAAGCAGTACATCAGGATTACCGAACAGTGCCTGGGCGAGAAGCACCTTAACTTTGTCGTTTGCCGGAAGTTCCCTCATTTTTTTATCGTGCTGAGCATCATCTACACCGAGACCCGTAAGAAGTCGTGCAGCTTCGGATTCCGCTTCCCATCCGTTCATCTCGGCGAATTCACCTTCGAGTTCCGCAGCACGCATACCGTCCGCTTCCGTGAAGTCACCTTTCGCATAGATCGCATTTTTCTCTTCCATTACTTCATACAGACGTTCGTATCCCATAATGACTGTTTCAAGAACATTGTATTCATCATAAGCGAAGTGATCCTGCTTCAAAACGGCGAGACGCTGCCCTTTACCGAGAGCGACCTCTCCGCTTTGTGCATCCAGTTCGCCGCTTAATATTTTAAGAAATGTCGATTTACCGGAACCATTGGCCCCGATCAATCCGTAACAGTGCCCTTCCGTAAACTTGATATTCACATCTTCAAACAGTTTTCTATCCCCGAAACGCAGACTTACGTTTTGTACTTGTAGCATAGTAACTAATCCTCCATTCAAAAATTCTCATTTATTATATCAGGAAATCACAAAATAAAAAACGCGGGCATCCGCGTTTCTACTGATTATAGTATAAGCTTTTATTCTCAACGACCTGAATCGTTTTTGTAGCGCGTTTCATTTCGCTGTCACAGACGGGGCATGTATGAACTTGTTTATCTTTGAAGTTGTCCCTCATCCAGCAGTTACAACCTTCCGCGGTACATTCCCAAACGGATGTTTCTTCCTCTGGTGCTTTCTCCTGATTCTGTCTTCCGAATGCCATACTATCTCACCTCTTATTCTAGAGAATAAACAATTGTTTTAATTTTACTACTTTTTTTCGGTTAAGTCAAAATTATATGGCACAAATGTGTAAATCGCGCCGGAGGTTTTACACCGCCATACCTGTGTGCTACACTCCAATTAACGTTTTTACGAAAAGGAGCTTTTCAATGAAAAAAGTATTATTACTCGTTCTGGTTGCAGCAGTCACTCTTCTGGCAGCATGTTCTTCCGGAGATGACGGAAAAAGCAGCAGCGGGGATTCCAAAGAAAATAAAGACAATTCAGGCAAAGCGGCAGCAGTCGTAAACGGGGAAGAAATTACCCAGAAGGAATTCGAATCCAATGTGGAAAGCGTCAAGCAGCAGTATAAGAAATTCGGCATGGACGCTTCCAAGCAGGAAGATCAGATCAATAAAACCGCCATCAATCAGCTGATCGGTACAGAGCTTGTGATGCAGAAGGCGGAAGAAATGGATATTAAAGTATCGGATAAAGAAATAAACAAGCAGTTCGAGGAAATGAAAAAACAGTACAAAGAAAACGATCAGTGGGAAAAATTCCTTAAAAAAAATGATATGTCTCAGGAAGAAATTAAACAGGAAATGAAGAAAAGTCAAAAAGCACAGAAATACGTGGACAAAAACGTAGACGTTCCGGAAGTTACGGATAAAGAAGCGAAAGAACAGTATGAGAAAATGAAGGAACAGATGAAAGCACAGCAGGATGCACAGAAAGAAGAAGGCAACAAAGACGGTCAGAAAGCACAGCAGCAGCAACTCGGCTCTTTCAAAGAGATGAAAGACCAGATCAAACAGCAGCTCGCTTCCCAGAAACAGAGCGAAGCCGTCAACAAACACATTGAATCCCTTCGTGAGAAAGCCGACGTTAAAGTCAATGTATAAAAGAAACCCCCGGAAATCCGGGGGTTTTTTTAGATGGAAGATGTCAGCTTTTCTTTAAGTTCCTGCAGCTCTTCCGTACTTACGGCATCTTCTCCGTTATTACGGAGTTTCCTGTAGTACTCTTTCACCTTCTCTTCATACCTGTCCATCAGTTCGCTGACCGCATCAAGATAGGCTTCCTTGTAATACTCCGCGAAACTCTCCTCGACCGGAGTAAGTACTTTCCCGAAAATTCCGGGTAGCTGTTCTTTCACTTCTTCGCGTAACTCTTCTTTTCTGTTCCCTTCAAAGAGCTGTTTGGCACTCGAGTACCGTTGCAGCGAGATATCCAGATCTTCGGCCGTTTCCTCTATCTCGACGGTGAACGATGGGGTTTCCACCGATACTTCCTCCTTTTCTTCCTTGAAAGGTCTGGAGTCCGTCACGGCTTTTACCTGTTCCACCGTTTTCCGGCTTCTTTCCCGGAGAAGGTCGCCGACGAAACTTTCCATACGAAGACTGATGGCTCTGACTTCGTCGAGAAGCTCCTTCTCATATCTGTTCAAAAGACGATCCAGTGCTCTCACCAGCTGTGGTTTTATTTCTGATTTCTCTCCCTGTATATACCCGGGGTTGATTTCCTCTTTAAAGAAATCGGATAACTGCAGAATCTGCCGCTCCTCCAGGTAGTGGAACTGCTTGTCCACCTTCTGACCCACAGCAGGGGCTTCTTTCTTCCCTTTTTCTTCGAGAAGTATTTCGGATATCCGTCTCTCTTCCTCTTCCCATTTATCCAACTGTCTTTTCTGCTCTTCTTCATTTCCGGCAGCAAAATCAAGCAGCTGGGAAGTCACTTCCACGGTTTCTTCGAGATCGGAATGGACCGACTGAAAGACCATAGCCTGCAAATCTTCATGAATGAACGTACGGAAATCGCGTTCGAACGCGGGGAGGTTGCTCTCCTCTTTCTCTCCCTGCCTTGCTTTAAGGCTAGAAACGGCGTGCATCCTCGGGTTTCTTATTCCGTAGAAGGTGAGCTGGGATTCGATATAAGAGCGTACGGACTGAAGATCCTCTTCACTCTGGGCAAGATCACTGGCATTGATGATGAAAAACATTTTATCTACGGCGAATGAATCTTTTACCCGGCCGAGCTGACGCAAAAAGCCGGCGTCCGCTTTCGTGAAGGCGTGGTTATAATAAGTCAGAAAAAGGATAGCGTCCGCTTCTTTTATATAACCGAACGATACGTCCGTGTGGCGGTCGTTAACGGAGTCGGCTCCGGGAGTATCCACAAATGTTATCCCTTCCCTTGCATAAACGGAATCGACATAAAAGTCTATCGCTTTTACGAACACAGAGTGCGATTCATCTCTGACGTATGTTACGAATTCTTTCTGAGAGACTTCAAGGCGGCTTCCGATGTGTCCTTTAAGTTCCTCATAACCGTTCTGAAAAGCCTGCACCATCGTTCGTTTTCTCGTTTCCAGTTCATCGGTTTTCGTTCGTAAAATTTCTTCCGGACCGGAAACGTCAAGAAAATCGAACGATTCGATGAGTTCCTTTTCAGTAAGAAAGTGAACAGTCGCTGTTTCATTAGGGTGGTTATCCTCCGGAGGTACTACCCGGTTGATGGAAGCGGTCGTCGGGTTCGGGGACGTCGGTAAGTAGTCCCCACCCAGTAACGCATTTATGAACGAAGATTTTCCGGCACTGAATGCTCCGAATAAAGCTACCGTAAACTGCTGATGATCCACGCGGCTCAATTTTTCTTTAATGGAGCGGGCGTAAGACTCCAGGAATTCGTAATCCTGCAGCACCGGCAGCACTTCTTCGGCTTTTCTTCTAATTTCGGTCTTTGAGCCGGACGGCCCGCTACCCGCTTCCTCCGGCTGTTCTTCTTTTTGCAGCCGCTGGTCGTATTCGAGTTCCAGATCATTTTCAAAATCGGTTTCTTTTCTGGCCGCAAGTGCAGCCTCGGCCTGCTGCTCATCTTGTTCTATCTCTCCATCATGGACCCGATACAGGAGTTTCCGTTTCTCCTCCCATTTTTCTTTCTGTCCATTCAGCTGTTCCTCGACCCTTTGTTTCTCATTCAGCTCTTCTTCCTCATCACCTGAAAGAGCGAGCTCATTTTCCTGCTGGGCGTCCAGCTGTTCTTTCATCTGTTTGTAGATATCTTCCGTCTCCTGCTGGTACATTTTCAATATGTCTTTACTGAGGTCCTCCATATACCTCAGTACATATTCGCCGGTAACGTTGGCCCCGCTCGCAATCACGTCTTCGAGCAGTTGCTCAGGTACCTGTACATGAAACTGTTGTATCCGTTTCTCAAGATGTTCATCGGTCAGCGAATGGGTGTCGGCAAGTTCCCGCATACGATCACGCAGAGGCCACTCCAGGTTTTTTTCAAGAATCGCGGACAGGTTTTCATAAAAAACATCCAGCCGTCTCTTCCGCTCTTCACTGGTTTTATCTTTCGTGAATATAAGTCCCTTCTTGAAGTTCGGCTGCATCGATTCCAGATACTGCTGTGCATCATCTCTCAGGACAGCGGGGGTGATATAGGCATTCTTCAGAAAACCGCGTACTCTTTTCTTATACTGCTCTTCAAGTGAGTTCTTCTTTTCCATAAAATTGTGCTTGATCGTTTCTATCCGTTCCCCGGCTTCTTCGAGCGAGGACGTACTGTATGCTTCCAGTTCGGCTTCGTAAGCATCTATATCATATTTTTGCCGAAGAGCCTGTTCGCATTCCTTAAGTACTGACTGGATGTGGTTCTCCCCGTCCCTCTCCCTTATCCTTTCCTTTACGTCTTCACCCAGCAGCGCATTCCCTTCAAGACGGTTCAGGTGCTCCTGGTGCATCGACGTGTAAAAGATGTCCTGCGGGTGTAGTTCGTAACCATTCAGCCACACCCGGACCGAGGAGCTGAAATCATCGAAAGTCACTTCCTCTTCCTGGTGTTTATCCATCTGGTTAATGACAAGCGTGTAGGGAATCCCCTGATTCTCAAGCTCCGTCAAAAAGCTGCTGTTCACTTCCGACTGGACGTGGTTATAATCGACGACATAGTACAAATGGTCGACAATGTGAAGAGAGCCCTCCGTAATCGTACGATCCATATCGTCTGTCGAATCGACGCCGGGAGTATCGATGAACATGATGCTTTCAGGAAAGTCGACATCTGACTTATAAATGGAAAGGGAAGCGATCTGCCTGTTATCTTTACAGAGAGCCTGCAGACGCTCCAGGTCACGCGAGGCCTCTTTGGCAATCGGTCGTTTCTCCTGATTATAAGCAACCGCCATCTCTTCCCCTTTCTGGAGACGGACGATATTGGCACTGGTCGGAATCGGGCTGGAAGGAAGTACATCCGTCCCGGCCAGGTAATTGATCAGAGACGATTTTCCGGCGGAAAAATGACCGGCGAATCCGATAATGAACGTCTGTTCGATATCCTTTTCGTATATATCCAGGACTTTTTCAGCCTGTTCGGTAAGACCTTCTTCCACGAGGAACGTATACAGTTGTTTGATCGTATGTGCAGATGTTTGAACGGTAGTCATAGTCGATCTCCTTTATTCTTGTTTAAATAATTCCTGAAGGGCCGGTAGCTGATACGCCCCTCTCGCCTCACGAACGGCAGTAAGTACTGCCTGCTCCACAACGTGCACAGCCAGAGCTGACAGCTGCAAGAGTGAAACATTCACTTCGCCGCCGGCCATGACGAACAGAGCATCGCCGTCCATCACCGTATGTACCGGACGTATGCACCTTGCCAGGCCGTCATGAGCAGCAGAGGCCAGGTGATTGGCTTCAGACTTCGTAATATTCGCGTTCGTGGTGATACAGCCGATGGTTGTATTCATCCCTTCCGCTCCGTCCGGAGGATCCATTTCCCGGAGAGATTTTGCGGTATCCAGGAAGGAACCGCTTTCCCGGGCTCCGGCAATGATCCGGCCGGTTTCAGGGTCTATTATATCACCGAACGCGTTCACTGCAATACATGCGCCCACCTTCAAACCGTCAACTTCTACGGCACAGGACCCGAACCCGCTTTTCATGGCGGAATCGAACCCTCTCATTTTACCGATACTGGCTCCTGTGCCGGCCCCTTTGTTGCCCGAGGGAACATCATTTTTATCGAAAGCCTGACGCGCAGCCTCATAACCATAGGAAGAATCGGGCCAGGCGTTTCCTGACAAGGGAAGAAAGTCGAACAAAATAGCCCCCGGCACGATAGGGATCGTATTGCCAAGCAGTTCGAACCCTATTTTTCTCTCAGACAGGTACCTCATCACTCCTCCGGCCGCCTCGAGACCGAAAGCACTGCCGCCACTTAGCGTAACAGCGTGAATCTTCTGTACCGTGTTCTCCGATTTCAGAAGGTCGGTCTCTCTCGTTCCCGGAGCTCTGCCCTGGACGGACACACCGCCCACAGCGCCTGTCTCGTAAATGATGACAGTAGTCCCGGTCCCATTTTCTTCGTCTGTGCAGTGACCGTAAAGGAAAGGAGTGACCTCGCGTACATCTATACTTTTCATAGTGATTCCTCCCACGTTTAAAATTGATAGGAAAAAGGTACATATTGATGATGAAAGAAAGGAGTGAGCGTATGCTTAAACAGATAACAGTGCACGGCAGAGTCCAGGGAGTCGGGTTCCGTATGTCTGCCAAGCAGGTTGCAGACCGGCACGGCATCACAGGGCAGGTACAGAATAAAGAGGATGGAACCGTAGAAATAATCGCCCAGGGTGAAGAAGAAAAAATACAGGAATTCATAAAGAAAATCGAGAACGGCCCTGCCCCTGCTGCGGATGTTACAAAAACGGACGTCACCGACCTGGATGGTCCGGGTAATTTTCAGGATTTTGAAGTTGTAGGATGATACAGCTTCTCCAGTAAAAAAAGCTGCCTCTGAACAGGCAGCTTTTCCTATGTGTTCCTCTATTCCTGGAAGAACTTACGGTTCATTTCAATATATGGCGTCTCTTCTTCCGGTACTTCGTCTTCGATATATATCGCTTCTACCGGGCAGACCGCTTCGCAGGCCCCGCAGTCGATGCAGATAGCCGGATCGATATAAAACATGTCTTTTCCTTCTTCTATGCAATCAACAGGGCATACTTCTACGCATTCACCTGATTTTTCGTCTTTACACGGGGATGTTATAACAAATGCCATTTCTATTCCTCCTTTTTATAAGATAAACTCTTCCCTCTATCTTAATTAGAAAGAAGCACTACCTTCAATCATACCTATTATAATGAAACCTGGCAATTATTTATGCCAAATTCTCCTGAATTTCCACTGATTACCGTCTTTCTCAAGAAGAATGGCATCCGGATATGAGAAGCTGAGCCAGTCTTCGAATGATACTTCCATCCCGAAATGTTCAAGAATATATACTAAAATTTCCCCATGGGTTACGAGCAGAGGATACGTAAAGGAATCGACTTCCTCCAGAAACTCACGGACGCGTTCTTTAGCATCACGGGCAGACTCCCCGCCGGAGACTTTCATTTCCCTGTCGTGGAAACTGTCTTCGATATACTCTTCCCAGTCTTCCAGAGGAACGTCACTCAATATTCTTTCCTCCAGCCGCTCATCGGTCTGGATGGAAAGTCCGTGTTCTTCGGCAAAAGGTTTGATAGTCTCAATCGCACGTAAAAAGGGACTGGAAAAAACAGCTTCGCAGCAGCTCCAGTTATTAAGCTCCTCTGCAAGAGCAGCAGTCTCCTTCAGCCCGCGACGGCTCAAGGGGGAATCACGATGCTGCCCTTCGGCTTCTGCATGTCGTACGAGCATTACACGATCCATCTGCAAAACCTCACTTTGCTCGGGATACTTCGGTTATTCCCTTTACCCTTCGTCTTTACACGTAAATTCGCTTATTTTTCAAAATCTTCTGAAGTATCTACAGAAATATTTAAATTCGTATATTTATTTTTGACCTCCACCGGGGAGAATAATAGCTACGGGATGAAATCATAATTAAAAAATTATGTGATTTCAGTTTAAATGCATCAGCTTTATTTTTCAAAACAGAATTTAAGTATTTTAAAAATAGGCCGGAATCCATTTTCGATTACGCTTTAGTTCCTTAAGTCCGAAATCAATAACTCTTTTTGAAGGTTGGGCTGCAAGACCGATAGCGTAAAAAATGTATCTAGGAATGCAAATAAACACATGAACGTTTTCATTTTTATGTATTAATCTCTAATATGACTTTACCACAAATAAACTAAGTAATAATAGAGAAATTCTGGACATCAGGAAAAATGAGAAATTAAGCTCGACTCGATTCGGCAGAATCTGGACTCCTTCCTTGAAGGGGAACATACCTCTTTATCGGCCGGAAAGGCACACATCCCTCGGCCATGCAAGTGTTGTATCACATCCTAGAGTCCGCCGACTGGCTTGAGCACACTAACATCAGCACGCCTACGATGCGCAAGACCTTTGGCTATCATCTTTATAAGCAACCCAAAGACGTGGCCCTGCTTCAGGAGATTTTCAATCATGCTTCGCCGCAAGATGATCAATCTCATTTCGAACGGGTTGGGTGTTTATAAAAAGAAAATTCTCCCTAAATACCCTGCTGCATGAAAGCTAACAGGCATTTAGGGAGGTCGTATTCATTAACTTTTTAAACAAATAAAAAGAAATACAAAAATTAATAAATGAAAATAGAATAGTAGAATAGTTGGAGAAAAAAAAGCTTTCAATAACCTTTGAACTGTACCATTTTCTTTTTTTAAAGCCATGTTAAAATCGTTAGGTTCTATTCTGATTTCATTATATAGGTCTCGAAAAATTCTTTCTTGCATTAAATAAAAACTATCTAACAACCAAAACACCACTATAGGTGTATTTGGCAAGAGAAAAATGCATAAAACGGAAAACGTTTATGTAGCCACTCGCATCCCTTCGTTTATTTCCTACATTGGCTGAAAAGCCATAGATTCTTTCAATCGATGACTGTCGTCATTAAATAGGACGAGGTGGGAGTGATGGATCAAGCGATCCACGACCGCCTCCGTTAAAATCGGGTCACCAAATACATGATTCCATTCCCCAAATTGAAGGTTTGTCGTAATGATAATACTCCTCTTTTCGTAACACAGACTGATGACTTGAAATAATAGTTCAGCTCCCTGTTTATGCAGCGGGATGTATCCA